>NZ_CP150193.1:4520000-5094979 GCF_037966225.1 Bacillus sp. FSL E2-8900 | reverse complement strand
AGGTGTCCCTCCTTTACTAAGTTGGTAAAAGAATAAGGTTGCGCAACAAATGTACAACCTAATAAATATAAAATGTATATTTATACGAAACGTATTTTAAAACCTAAAAACGTCGTTTGTATATGAGATAGGGTTTTCGACAAAAAAAGCAAATGTGGACAACTATTTACCCACATGTGATTAAAACTGTCCACATGTTATACACAAATTGTGGATAAGATAAAGATGTGGAAAACTTATTCAAAGTGAAAACACAACTATAATATCAAAAAAAAGTGGCTATAGCAATGAATTTAAGAAAGTTATCCACAAAATCAATACCTTGTGGAATAAACTTGTCCACAACACGATATACTGTGTAAAAGTGTGAAAAAAGTTTGTGGATATAAAAAACGCGAAAAAATATTTATCCACAAGGAAATATAGGTGCTGTGAAAAAGTATGTGAATAGGTTCAAAATGAATATTTGATGAAAATTTCTAGAACCATTGACATTTTCCTAGTTAATTAACTATAATTTATAGGACTGTCTTTAACAGATATTCCTCAGGGAGGTGTCATATAATGAAAAGAACTTACCAACCAAATAAACGTAAGCGCAGCAAAGTACATGGTTTCCGCAGCCGTATGAGCACAGCGAACGGACGTAAAGTGCTAGCAGCTCGTCGTCGTAAAGGAAGAAAAGTATTATCTGCGTAGACCACTGATCGTTCAGTGGTCTTTTTTTCTAATAATAGTGAATTTCCGCTGATGAAATACAGGAGTGTCAATTGATATGAAGAAAAAACATCGTATAAAGAAGAATGATGAATTCCAGGCGGTTTTTCAAAAAGGAAAATCAAATGCAAATCGTCAGTTTGTTGTATACCAATTAGATAAAGAAGAACAGCCAAACTTTCGCATCGGCCTTTCTGTTAGCAAGAAAATAGGAAATGCAGTAGTTCGTAATCGAATTAAGCGCATGGTCCGTCAGGCTATTACAGAGTTAAAAGATGAGATAGCTTCTGGAAAAGATTTTGTTATAATAGCAAGGAAGCCTTGTGCAGAGATGACATATGAAGAAGTAAAGAAAAGCTTAATTCATGTCTTTAAACGCTCTGGTATGAAAAGAATAAAAAGGTAGCGTAAGGAAATGAATTACACTATATACATACCGATACAAGGAGGAGTAGGCTTTGAAAAAGAAATTAGGTTTACTAGCCATGGTCGTTGCATTAATGGCGATTGCCACCGGTTGTAGTGAAACGGGTCAGCCGATTACATCGAAAAGTACTGGGATTTGGAATGAATATTTCGTATATCCGCTTTCTCAGTTAATCACGTATTTTGCCGAATTATTTAACAGTAATTACGGTTTAGCAATTGTTATTACAACTCTTATCATTCGTTTTGCATTATTACCATTAATGATTAAACAAACGAAGAGTACAAAGGCAATGCAAGCGTTACAACCAGAAATGGTGAAGTTAAAAGAGAAATATAGTTCTAAAGATCAAGCAACACAGCAAAAACTACAACAAGAAATGATGCAGTTATATCAAAAGAATGGTGTAAATCCATTGGCAGGATGTTTACCGATATTTGTTCAGATGCCTATTTTATTCGCGTTTTATCATGCGATTATGAGAACAACAGCAATTAGTGAACATACATTTTTATGGTTTGATTTAGGAAAGGCAGATCCGTTCTATATCTTACCAGTCGTTGCAGCAATTACGACATTTATTCAGCAAAAGCTTGCAATGGCAGGAACAGCTGGTCAAAATCCACAAATGGCAATGATGCTTTGGCTTATGCCGATTATGATTTTAATCTTTGCAATTAACTTCCCAGCTGCATTATCACTTTACTGGGTTGTTGGTAATATCTTTGGTATTGCTCAAATGTACTTTATTAAAGGGCCAGAGATTAAGGCTAGTAAGGCTGGTAAAGCTGGAGGCTCAAGCAAGTGAGTGTAATTACTGCTAAAGGACAAACAGTCGAGCTGGCAGTAGAGGATGCTTTAAGGCAATTAAATACATCAAAAGATCGAGTAGATATAAATATTGTCGATGAGGGTAAAAGGGGATTCTTAGGTTTATTTGGGAATCGCCCTGCAGTAGTAGAAGTTGTATTGAAGAAAGATCCAATTCAAGAATGTGAAGAATATTTAAGAAATGTTATTCACGATATGGGTGTGGAAGTCGAGATTAGTAAAATTGTAAAAGGACGCGAAATCGAATTCACAATTTCTGGTGATAATGTAGGTGTTTTAATTGGGAAAAGAGGTAATACATTGAACTCTTTACAGTATTTAACAAAACTTGTCGCGAATCGTAACACGAAGCAGTATATCGGTATTACACTAGATGCTGAAAATTATCGTAGTAAAAGAAAAAGTACGTTAGAATCACTTTCTTATCGATTAGCGAAACAAGTATTTAATACGAAAAAAAGAGTTATTTTAGAACCGATGCCATCTTTTGAACGAAAAATTATTCATCAGGCATTATCAAATCATCAAGGTATCAATACAACTTCTGAAGGAAATGAACCACATCGGCATGTTGTAATATCTCCTAAATGACCGGTTGCTCAAATGAGTGCCGGTTTTTTTGAGCGGAAAATAGATGTGGATAACTAAAAAACACTAAACTTATCCACTGTGAATAAGTTTAGTGTTTTTTACATGGGGATATAATAAAATGAGTTATTCTTCTTTTGTAGATAGGTTCGTTATGGTATCCTAATAATTTAGTGAAAGAAATAATCATGTTGAAATAGAGATAAATAAGCAAGTGAGGTGAAAGGACATGGAATTTGATACAATTGCTGCGATTTCCACAGCGCTTGGAGAGGGTGCAATTGCCATTGTTCGAGTAAGTGGGGATGATGCGGTTGAGAAAGTTGATCGTATTTTTAAGGGGAAGGATTTAACAGAGGTTCCTTCTCACACTATTCATTATGGTCATATTGTTGATTTAGATACAAATCAAGTTATTGAAGAAGTTATGGTGTCTATTATGCGCGCACCAAGGACTTTTACACGTGAAAATATAGTGGAAATTAACTGTCACGGTGGACTTGTTTCAGTAAATAAAGTATTGCAACTTATTCTAGCACAAGGAGTACGATTGGCAGAGCCGGGCGAATTTACAAAACGTGCTTTTTTAAATGGACGTATCGACTTATCACAAGCAGAAGCTGTTATGGATTTGATTCGAGCAAAAACAGATCGTGCGATGAATGTAGCAATTAATCAAATGGAAGGGCGATTATCTAAATTAATTGGTCTTTTGCGTCAAGAAATATTAGAAACATTAGCTCATGTTGAGGTAAATATAGATTATCCAGAATACGATGATGTAGAAGAGATGACACATAATATTTTAATTGAGAAAGCGACGCATGTTCGTTCGGAAATCGAAAAAATATTAGAAACATCAAAACAAGGGAAAATTTTACGTGAAGGTATTGCTACAGCAATTATCGGTAGACCTAACGTTGGGAAATCATCGTTATTAAATAGTCTTGTTCAGGAGAAAAAGGCAATTGTAACTGATATTGCAGGAACAACTCGTGATGTTATTGAAGAGTACGTCAACGTGCGTGGTGTACCTCTTAAACTTATAGATACAGCCGGTATTCGGGAGACAGAAGATGTTGTTGAACGAATTGGTGTGGAACGTTCAAAAGAAATGATGAGCCAAGCGGATTTAGTATTAGTTGTTGTCAACTATAGCGAGGCTTTAACAAATGAGGATGAAGATCTATTCCGTGCGGTACAAGGAAAAGACTTTATTGTTATTGTGAATAAGACTGATTTACCGCAAGCGATTGATATGGAACGTGTTACAGAGTTAGCCGCGGGAAATCGTGTTATTACAACATCCTTAATTGAGGAACAAGGAATAGATGAACTCGAAAAGGCAATAGCTGATTTATTCTTTGAAGGAACAATCGATTCTGCAGATATGACATATGTTTCTAATGCGAGACATATTGGATTATTAACACAAGCAGGAAAAACAATCGGTGATGCAGTTGAGGCGATTGAAAATGGTGTACCAATTGATATGGTACAAATTGATTTAACAAGAACGTGGGAAATACTTGGTGAAATTACTGGGGACACAGTGCATGAAAGCTTAATTGACCAGTTGTTCTCTCAATTTTGTTTAGGAAAATAATATAGTGAAGTTGTAGAAAGATAGAGATTATTAGGAGGAATAAACAATGGGATACAATGCCGGTTCATACGATGTCATAGTAATCGGTGCAGGTCATGCAGGATGTGAAGCTGGTCTTGCGGCAGCACGAATGGGCTCAAAAACATTAATGTTAACAATTAATTTGGATATGGTAGCATTCATGCCATGTAACCCTTCTGTTGGTGGACCAGCAAAAGGGATTGTTGTTCGTGAAATTGATGCATTAGGCGGAGAAATGGGACGTAATATTGATAAAACTCATATTCAAATGCGTATGCTAAATACAGGTAAGGGACCAGCCGTACGTGCACTTCGAGCGCAAGCTGATAAATTCGCTTACCAACATGAATTAAAGAAAACAATTGAAGAAACACCAAACTTAACGTTGTTCCAAGGAATGGTAGAGCGTTTAATCGTTGAAGAAGGTGTATGTAAAGGGGTAGTTACACAAGCTGGTGCAGAATATACAGCAAAAACCGTTGTAATTACAACTGGAACATTTTTACGCGGCGAGATTATCATGGGCGACTTAAAATATTCAAGCGGTCCAAATAATCAGCAACCGTCTATTACATTATCTGAGCATTTAGAAGAACTTGGATTTGATCTTGTTAGATTTAAAACAGGGACACCTCCGCGTGTAAACAGTAATACAATTGACTACAGTAAAACAGAAATTCAACCAGGTGATGATAAGCCACGTGCGTTCTCTTTTGAAACAACGAAATTTATTATGGATCAAATTCCATGTTGGTTGACATATACAAGTACAGAAACACACCGTTTAATAGATGAAAATTTACATCGTTCAGCTATGTATTCTGGTATGATTAAAGGAACAGGCCCTAGATACTGTCCTTCTATTGAAGACAAAGTAGTAAGATTTAATGATAAACCACGTCATCAAATTTTCTTAGAGCCAGAAGGGCGTAATACACAAGAAGTATATGTACAAGGTTTATCCACAAGCTTACCAGAAGATGTACAACGTGACATGCTTAGAACAATTCCAGGCCTAGAAAATGTTGAAATGATGCGTACAGGTTATGCAATTGAATATGATGCAATTGTGCCAACACAACTATGGCCAACACTTGAAACGAAAAAGATTAAAAATTTATATACAGCAGGACAAATTAATGGAACTTCTGGTTACGAAGAGGCGGCCGGACAAGGGCTTATGGCTGGAATTAATGCAGCATGCCGTTCTTTAGGTAAAAAAGAAGTTGTTTTAGGTCGCGAGGATGCTTATATTGGCGTCTTAATTGATGATCTTGTAACGAAAGGTACAAATGAACCATATCGTTTATTAACGTCTCGTGCAGAATACCGTTTATTATTACGCCACGATAATGCTGATCTTCGTTTAACTGAAGTTGGTCGTGAAATTGGACTAATTAAAGAAGAGCGCTATGAGCGATTTACAAATAAAAAATTACAAATTGAACAGGAAAAGGAACGTTTAAGCAGCATTATTATTAAACCACGTCCTGAAGTTCAAGAATTAATTCGCAATATTGGCGGAAGTGAATTGAAAGATGGAATACGTGCAAGTGACTTATTACGTCGTCCAGAGATGACATATGAGCATATTCATCTTTTAGTACCAAGTGAAGTAGAATTAAGTGATGAAGTTAAAGAACAAGTTGAAATTCAGATTAAGTATGAAGGGTATATTGAAAAATCTTTACAGCAAGTAGAGCGTATGAAGAAAATGGAGAGTAAAAAAATCCCTGTAGATATTGATTATGATGCGATTTCTAGCCTTGCTTCAGAAGCTAGACAGAAATTGAAAGATGTTCGTCCACTTTCAATGGGGCAGGCTTCACGTATTTCTGGCGTAAATCCAGCGGATATTTCCATTTTACTTGTGTATATAGAACAAGGAAAAATTGCACGCGTATCGAACCAATAAATAGTAAGGAGATATTGCTAGATGAACATAGAACAATTTCAATCTATGCTAGAAGAGAAGGGAATCACCCTCTCTTCTAGACAGTTAGAGCAGTTCAAAATCTACTTTGAAACATTAGTAGAGTGGAATGAAAAAATGAACTTAACGGCTATTACAGAAAAAGAAGAAGTATATTTAAAACACTTTTTTGATTCCATTACAGCTGCTTTTTATTATGATTTTTCAAAACCATTCTCAATTTGTGATGTTGGTGCAGGGGCTGGATTCCCAAGTATTCCTTTAAAAATCTGTTTCCCGCACTTAAAAGTAACAATTGTAGATTCATTGCAAAAACGTATTAATTTCTTAAATCACTTAGCCCAAAAGTTAGAATTAAGTGATGTTGCATTTTGTCACGATCGTGCTGAAACATTTGGGAAAAAAGAAGGTGTACGTGAATCATACGATATTGTAATGGCACGTGCAGTTGCGCGTCTTTCTGTATTAAGTGAGCTATGTTTACCACTTGTAAAAGTTGGAGGAACATTCATTGCAATGAAAGGTGCAGCAGCAAACGAAGAAATTGAAAATGGCAAGTATGCTTTAGAGGTGCTAGGCGGAGAGTTGAAAGAGATGTCTACTTTCCAATTACCATTTGAAGAGAGTGAACGTAATATTTTATTAATCGAGAAAAAGCGCAAGACACCAAAGAAATATCCACGCAAACCGGGAACACCCAATAAATTACCTATTGAAAAATAAATCTTATTAGACGTAAGATTAAATTATATAAATGAAAACGTAAATGTTTCATAGGAAACATTTTATGGAGAATAGTCAATAGGCCTAAAAGGTGGTGGAATATGTATGAAAAATACGTTTTCTCGTTTATTTGGCTTTGGAGATAAAGAGAGCGAATTCGAATTACAAGACGAAAGCCATGAAGAGATAGATAAAAAGGTATATGAAGAAATACAAGAAATTCCGATAGTAAATATTACCCCTAACCGTTATCAACCAAGAACAGTTTTTGATGATGCGCGTATTGATGAGCTAGCATTAACAATTCGTACACATGGACTTATTCAACCGATTGTTGTAAGGCAATATGAGGATGATAAGTACGAGATTATTGCTGGAGAAAGACGTTTTCGCGCGGCAACAAAGTTAGGTTGGGAAAAGGTTCCTGCAATTATAAAGAATTTAAATGATACAGAGACAGCTTCTGTAGCTTTAATTGAAAACTTGCAACGTGAGGAACTAACGGCAATCGAGGAAGCTGTGGCATATCAAAAGCTGATTGAGTTACATAATTTAACACAAGAAGCATTGGCACAACGACTTGGAAAAGGACAATCTACAATCGCAAATAAGTTGCGCTTGTTAAAGTTGCCTGAAGAAATAAAAAGTGCATTATTAGAAAAAAGCATTACAGAACGTCATGCCCGCGCCCTCATTCCTTTAAAAAATGAGGAATTACAACTGAAGGTTTTACAGGAAATTGTGGAGAAACAACTAAATGTAAAGCAAACAGAAGAACGAATTGCGAAGTTACTAGAGGAAGCGAAACCGAAGCGTAAGGCAAAGCAAAAAGCAGTAAGTCGAGATACAAGGATTGCTATGAATACAATTAGACAATCTTTACAAATGGTTACTGAAAGTGGTTTGAATGTTAATTCTGAGGAAGAAGAATTTGATGAGTACTATCAAATTACAATTAAAATTCCAAAGAAAAAATAATAATGATGTGCTAGAGACCTTATCCTATTGGAGAGGTCTCTTTTACTATATTTTCTTGTTAAATGAAGAAGGAGTTTAGAAATAAATTTTGAAGTTTAATAAAGGACGTAAAAGAAAAAGTTTTATTTCATGTTACAATAAACGTAATTGTTACTAGAATAAGATAGAAAGGTTGAAAGTAGGTGACATCATGGGAAAAATCATTGCTATTGCTAATCAAAAAGGCGGTGTTGGAAAAACAACAACATCTGTTAATTTAGGGGCTGGATTGGCGCAAGTAGGTAAAAAAGTCCTTCTTGTGGATATTGATGCTCAAGGAAATGCAACGACTGGTGTGGGAATTGAAAAATCTGAATTAGATCAATGTATTTACAACGTTCTTGTGGAAGATGCAGATGTTCAAGGGGTTATACAGAAAACCGCAACTGAAAACTTAGATGTTCTACCCGCTACAATTCAATTGGCTGGTGCTGAAATTGAATTGGTACCGACTATTTCCCGGGAAGTACGTTTGCAAAGAGCATTACAGCCAGTTCGTGATGAATATGACTATATTATTATCGACTGTCCCCCATCTTTAGGGTTATTAACGATTAATGCATTAACAGCAGCAGATTCTGTTATTATTCCTGTACAGTGTGAATATTATGCACTAGAAGGGTTAAGTCAGCTATTAAATACAGTTCGACTTGTACAAAAACATTTAAATAAAAATTTAGCAATTCAAGGTGTATTGTTAACAATGTTGGATGCCCGTACAAATTTAGGGATTCAAGTTATAGATGAAGTGAAAAAGTATTTTAGGGATAAAGTATATCGCTCGATTATTCCGCGTAATGTACGCTTGAGCGAGGCTCCAAGTCATGGGAAACCTATTATGCAGTATGACGCTAAATCAAGAGGAGCAGAAGTGTATATAGATTTAGCAGAGGAAGTGATTGCAGGTGGCTAAAGGATTAGGAAGAGGAATTAATGTGTTTTTTCCTGATTTAGATGTGAAAGAAGAGGAAACAATTCAGGAGATTCTTGTAACTGAATTAAGGCCGAATCCATATCAACCGCGTAAACACTTTAATAAAGAGGCGATTCAGGAATTAGCAATTTCGATTAAGGAACACGGTATTCTACAACCATTAATTGCTAGGAAGAGTATTAAAGGATATGAAATTGTTGCAGGTGAAAGACGATTTCGTGCTGCAAAAGAGGCTGGTTTAGAAAAAGTACCTGCGGTTGTAAGACAATTAACTGAACAGCAAATGATGGAATTTGCTTTGTTAGAAAACTTACAACGAGAAGATTTAAATCCTATGGAAGAGGCAATGGCATACCAGATGTTAATGAATGAGCTAAATGTAACGCAAGAGCAATTAGCGAAACGTCTTGGTAAAAGCAGACCTTACATTGCAAATTATACTCGGTTATTAAGCCTACCTTCTTTCGTACAAGATATGATTGCAAATGGTCAACTTTCAATGGCTCATGGGAGAACTTTACTTACGATAAAAGATGAAGAACAATTGAAGTCCTTATTGAAACGCATTGAAAAAGAAGGATTAAATGTTCGTCAATTAGAGAAAATCGTCCAAGAGATTAATCAACACGTTTCACGTGAAACAAAAAAAGTGAAAAAAGAGCGAAATATATTTTTCGTAGAACGTGAAACGTTCTTAAGAGAAAAGTTTGGCACAGATGTGAAAATTAAAGAGACGAAAAAAGAAAAAGGTAAAATCGAAATTGAATTTTTTAATAAAGAAGATTTAAATCGTATTTTAGAACTATTAGCACAGAAAAATTAAAAAGCAAACCATCTTATTATTTATAGATGGTTTGCTTTTTTTAATGCGGATAATTTTTGATCCGTCTCTTTTATACTTTTTGCGATTACATCAGCCATTTTCATGACTAAACTTAATCTTGTATTTTGAAGAACGAAAAACTCCATAAACCCATTTAGATTGACGATACCGTGTATGTGCAAATCACCAACTGCAGGTAATTTCTTATTCATAGCAGCTCCAGGTTTACTAGGTCCCTTTCCAGTAGTGATTGATCCGATATTTTGGGACTTTCCTAAACATGCATCAACAGCAATTATAAATGCAGTAGGATATTCTTTCTGTATATTCTGAATTTTCTCTTCTAAATTTAGCGCATGTACTGGCTCATCTAGTGTACCGAATACTTGGAGGTTTTGGATGTCTATTTGTTCAAGTTTTGTACCAACTAATGGGCCGAGTGCGTCACCTGTAGAGCGATCTGTGCCGATACAAACGAGAATGAGTGGTATATTAGTTTTAATAGGAATATGGGTAAGTAAGAAATTACTGATTATCTCAGAGGCTTCTAGATCTTGGTGCATAACGTTTTGAGTTTCTTTCTCAAAAAATGGTAAGCGAAAACTTCCAATATTCATGAAGCACCCATCCTTTTAATAAATTTTCAATATATGTTATATGGTGAGGAAAATGGAAAGTTATAAGTGCGTAATTTTTGCAAAATGTGAATGAAAACGGAAATAATAGTACTAGTATATATCTATTCGTTCCATTTTATACCTGGATGTCGGGGATAAAATAGGATTAAAATCATAAAATTTTTTCAGCAATTAGGGGACTTCTGATACAATAATAAGGGTAACTAAAAAGAAATTTTAGCTAGAGAGGTAGAGGTACATGGATTTATTAGCGAAGTGGTTTAATTCTATGAAACAGTATTTATTAGATGCTGATCGTTGGGCTCATATTGGAGTTGCGACATTAAAAATATGTATTATTTTAACAATTGGTGCAGTTGTTGTGCGAATTGCAAGGGCGGTTGTACGAAATGCGTTTCGTATGGGGAGTCGTTCTCCAATTCAAATTTCAGAACGTCGTACAGTTACAGTAGCGAAATTACTTGAAAATATTGTAGCGTACGTTGTTATGTTCATTATGCTAATTGCGATTTTAGGTGTGTTTGATATTAATGCATCAGGTTTATTAGCGGGTGCTGGGGTAATTGGTTTAGCAGTCGGATTTGGTGCTCAAAGTTTAGTGAAAGACGTTATTACAGGTTTATTTATTTTGTTAGAAGATCAGTTTTCAGTTGGCGATTATGTTAAAATCGGTCAATTTGAAGGAGTCGTTTTAGAAATTGGACTTCGTACAACGAAAGTAAAGAGTTGGACAGGTGAAATTCATACTTTACCAAATGGAAGTATTATTCAAGTTACTAACTACTCAGTTAGTAATAGTGTAGCGTTTGTTGATGTATCTATTTCATATGAGGCTGATATTGCGAAAGCAGAGCAAGTTATTGAAGATTTATTAGTAGAATTACCTTCAAAGTACGAAAAAATGGTAACAACGCCTCAATTATTAGGTGTGCAAACATTAGCAGCATCAGAAGTTATATTACGTGTTATTGCTGAAGTAGAACCGATGCAACATGCAGTTATTGCAAGGGCACTTCGTAAAGAGATTAAAAATCGTCTTGATTTACATGGAATTGAAATTCCATATCCACGTATGGTTTTATATAATCGTGAAGAATTAGTTAGTGGAAAAGCAATTTAGTATGGAGAGGAGTTTGGAGAATGGAGCAAAAGGAATATAACTTGTATGATGTTGTGGAAATGAAGAAAGCCCATCCATGTGGCGAGAATCGTTGGAAAATTATTCGTATGGGAATGGATATCCGCATTAAGTGCGAGGGGTGTGACCATTCAGTAATGATTCCTCGAAGAGAGTTTGATCGTAAGGTGAAAAAAATACTTGTGAAGCACGAAGAATAGAGGGAGAGTAACAGTTACAGTAGGTAACTGTTACTTTTTTTCGTTTGGCGGAAACTTGTCATTTTTTTCGTTACTATCTATAATGATGAAAGATTGAGACATAGGAGTGAAAAATATGGGATTAACGGCTGGGATTGTTGGATTACCTAACGTAGGGAAGTCCACTTTATTTAATGCAATTACACAAGCAGGAGCAGAATCTGCGAACTATCCATTCTGTACAATTGATCCAAACGTAGGGATTGTAGAAGTACCAGATGAGCGTTTAAATAAATTAACGGAATTAGTAGAACCGAAAAAGACTGTTCCGACTGTATTCGAGTTTACTGATATTGCAGGTATCGTAAAAGGTGCTAGTAAAGGTGAAGGTTTAGGAAATAAATTCTTATCTCACATTCGTCAAGTAGATGCAATTTGCCAAGTTGTTCGTTGTTTTGAAGACGAAAATATTACGCACGTTTCAGGGAAAGTAGATCCAATTGATGATATTGAAACAATCAATTTAGAGCTAATTTTAGCGGACTTAGAGTCTGTTGATAAGCGTATCGAGCGTGTTGCGAAATTAGCAAGACAAAAAGATAAAGAAGCGGTATATGAGCATGAAATTTTAGTTCGTTTAAAAGAAGCTTTTGAAGAGGGAAAACCAGCTCGTACTGTTGAATTTACAGAAGAGCAGATGAAGATTGTTAAAGGCCTTCATTTACTTACAACAAAAGAAATGTTATACGTAGCGAATGTAAGTGAAGACGATATTATCGATCCTTCGGAAAATAAATACGTACAAATGGTAAAAGAATTTGCAGCAAATGAAAATTCTCAAGTAATCGTTGTATGTGCAAAAATCGAATCAGAAATCGCTGAATTAGACGAAGAAGAGAAAAAAGTATTCCTTGAAGAATTAGGAATTGAAGAGTCTGGTTTAGATCAATTAATTCGTGCAGCATATGACCTATTAGGACTTGCTACTTACTTCACAGCTGGCGTTCAAGAAGTACGTGCTTGGACATTTAAACAAGGAATGAAGGCACCACAATGTGCTGGTGTTATTCATACAGACTTTGAGCGTGGATTTATTCGTGCAGAAACAGTTTCTTACGATGACTTAATGACAAACGGTTCTATGACAGCTGCAAAAGAAGCTGGAAAAGTACGTTTAGAAGGAAAAGAATATATCGTAAAAGACGGAGATGTTATGCACTTCCGTTTTAACGTTTAATTTAATATTTCCTAGGAAAAATAAAGATATGAGCTTGGCAAATATATTATATGTTTGCCAAGTTTTTTATGTATTGGTGAGTTGATTCATATAACTTACTATGATATAATCTAAACTCGTGAGTAATTACTATAAATTAATTGCTCCTTGCCCATTACGGGCCGTTTAGACCAAAAGGAGGTGAAAGTGTAATGAGAAAGTACGAAATTATGTACATCATTCGTCCTGGCGTTGAAGAAGAAGCTCAAAAGGCTTTAGTTGAACGTTTTGCAGGTGTTTTAACAAACAATGGTGCAGAAATCATTAACACGAAAGAGTGGGGTAAGCGTCGTTTAGCTTACGAAATCAACGACTTACGTGAAGGTTTCTACATGATCTTAAACGTGAAATCTAACGCAGAAGCGATTAACGAATTCGACCGTTTAGCTAAGATCAACGAAGACATCCTTCGTCATATCGTTGTTAAAGAAGAAGAAAAATAATTGATATATAAGGGAGAGTGGTTCGATTGATGAATCGTGTTATCCTCGTTGGTCGTTTAACTAAGGACCCTGACTTACGTTACACGCCCAATGGTGTCGCAGTAGCTACTTTTACGTTAGCTGTGAATCGCGCATTTGCCAATCAGCAAGGTGAGCGTGAAGCTGACTTTATTAATTGTGTAATATGGCGTAAACAAGCAGAAAACGTAGCAAATTATTTGAAAAAAGGTAGCTTAGCAGGCGTAGATGGACGTCTTCAAACTCGTAATTACGAGGGACAAGATGGTAAACGTGTATACGTAACAGAAGTTCTTGCGGAAAGCGTGCAATTTTTAGAGCCGCGTAATGGCGGTGGGGAGCAACGTGGTTCATTTAATCAGCAACCATCAGGAGCTGGTTTCGGTAACCAAGGCTCTAACCCATTTGGTCAATCTAGTAATTCAGGTAACCAAGGTAATTCTGGATTTACGAAGAATGACGATCCATTTTCAAATGTAGGTCAACCGATCGACATTTCCGACGACGATTTACCGTTCTAATACAGTAAATTTGTTAGTTTTAACAAAGAATGGAGGGAAATAGACATGGCAGGACGCAAAGGTGGACGTGCGAAACGTCGTAAGGTGTGTTTCTTCACAGCTAACGGCATCACTCGCATTGACTATAAAGATGTTGATTTATTAAAACGTTTCGTTTCTGAGCGTGGTAAAATTTTACCTCGTCGTGTAACAGGAACAAGCGCAAAATACCAACGCAAACTTACAGTTGCAATTAAACGTGCTCGTCAAATGGCACTTTTACCATATGTTGGTGAATAATAGCGTATGAAATGCACAGTAGAGTGGGACTCTACTGTGCATTTTGCTATGCTTTTCTTTTTGAAAGAGAGGTTAAAATGTGAAACAAACAAAGTTTATTACAGAAGGTGCAGCATTATTAGCTATATATGCAATTTTATTGCTTATATCTATGTTCCGATTTTGGGTACAGTTGTAACTTTTGCGTTGCCGTTACCATTTATACTATTAATGATAAGACATAAACTATCTAATGTGCTCGTGATTTTTGTAGCGGCACTTTTTGTTACTATTATTGTGAGTCAACCGCTGAATTTAGTGAAGACAATTATGTTTGGATTGATAGGGATTGTTTTAGGATATATGTATAAAACAAGAAAAAAGCCAGTGGAAATCTTAATAGCGGGGACGCTTGCATACTTAATTGGTTTTGTACTTATTTATGTTGCGAGTATAAAGTTTTTCAACATAGATATAATGAAGCAAATGCAAAGTATGTTTAGTGAAAGTATGGCGAAAAGCGAAAAGATAGTAAGTGCTACAGGTATGCCGATTAGTAAGGAACAAAAAGAGTTACTTGCACAAATGAATGATATATTACAATCGTTACTTCCAAGTATACTTGTGCTAGTTTCAGTATGTTTTTCTTGGATTACAGTGATAATATCAGGTAGTGTTTTGAAAAAGTTAAAACATGAAGTTATATCTTGGCCTAAATTTAAAGATATACAATTACCAAAGAGTATCATTTGGTATTACGTTATATTTATTTTGTTAGCAACTTTTATAAAAGTAGAACCAACATCATATTTACATATGGTATTTTCTAACCTAAATGTCATATTTGCACTATTGCTTGTACTGCAAGGTCTGACATTTATCGCCTTTTTAGCGTATAGAAAAGGTTTTACTAAAGGGGTTCCTATTATTAGTTTTATTGCATGCATGTTTATTCCGATGCTGTTTCCTCTTGTGACAATCTTAGGTATAATTGACTTAGGGATTTCATTGCGTTCTAAAATAGGGGGATAAAATAATATTCCTTATACTATTTTAATCTGTTTAACTAACTGGAAGGTAAGTTAGTTTTACTTTATAGGAGTTGTATACATGCCTGAATTTGATAAGAAACAGTGGTTTTTATATCCTGTTTATGTATTGGCATTTTTTGTGTTTGTGCTCATTTCAATTCTCTGTTATTTTCATTTAATTATGGGTATAGCTGCTTTTGTCATTTTTTGTATCGTATTCTTTATCGTTATACGATTTGAACTTAATTTTCAAAGGAATTTCGAAAAGCATACGACAGATATGATTACAAGAGTAAAGAAAGTAAGTAATGAAGCATTTAACCAAATGCCGATTGGTATTTTGTTATACAATAAGGATTATGGGATTGATTGGGCAAATCCTTATTTATCTTCATGTCTGGGACAGCACGCATTAGCTGGATGGCACCTTTACGATGTATCAGAAACATTACTTCTTTTCATTAAAGGAGAAACTTCTGATGATATAGTCTCTTTAAATAATCGAAAGTTTCGCGTTTTTGTAAGGAAAGAAGAAAAGTTAATTTATTTCTTTGATGTAACGGAACAAACAGAAATCGAAAAGATGTACGAGGATCAAAGGACTGTTTTAGCTGTCATCTATTTGGATAATTATGATGAAGTTACACAAGGATTAGATGATCAATTACGTACGAATATAACAAGTCTTGTGACATCGCGACTAAATGAATGGGCACTTAAGTATGGTGCTTATTTAAAACGTGCATCTTCAGAAAGATTCTTCGTTGTGCTAAATGAAAGTATTTTGACGCAGATGGAGAAAGGGAAATTTAGCATTTTAGATCAGGTGCGTGAAGAAACATCTAAAAGGAATATACCACTTACATTAAGTGTGGGTGTCGGATCAGGTGATTTACCTTTATCAGAGCTTGGAGCAATGGCTCAATCTGGTTTAGATCTTGCGCTTGGGCGTGGGGGAGACCAAGTAGCTATTAAACAAGCGACAGGTAAAGTTAAGTTCTATGGAGGTAAGACAAATCCGGTTGAAAAACGTACCCGTGTACGCGCCAGGGTCATTTCGCATGCGTTAAAGGATTTAGTATTAGAAAGTAGTAATGTCATTATTATGGGGCATAGGGCTCCTGATATGGACGCAATTGGTGCTGCGATTGGTATTTTAAAAGTAGCTCAATTAAATGAGCGTAAAGGATATATTGTGTTAGATGAAAATGATTCCGATAAAGGAATTAAGCGTTTGATGGACAAAGTGAAACAAAATGAGGAGTTATGGTCTCATTTTATTACTCCAGAGCAAGCGATGGAATTTGCAAATGATGAGTCGTTACTTGTTGTTGTCGATACGCATAAACCTTCTATGGTGATGGAGCAAAAACTGTTACATAAAATTGAAAATGTGGTAGTTATTGATCATCATCGCCGTGGAGAAGATTTTATTGAAGACCCATTGCTAGTTTATATGGAACCATATGCTTCTTCAACAGCAGAATTGGTTACAGAATTACTTGAGTATCAACCTAAAAATT
Organism: Bacillus sp. FSL E2-8900; assembly: GCF_037966225.1. Taxonomy (NCBI): domain Bacteria; kingdom Bacillati; phylum Bacillota; class Bacilli; order Caryophanales; family Bacillaceae; genus Bacillus; species Bacillus sp. FSL E2-8900. The sequence continues at coordinate 5,078,334 of NZ_CP150193.1, read as the reverse complement.
TAAAGATGACAATGTTAGAAGCGACGGCATTGTTAGCGGGTATTATTGTCGACACGAAAAGTTTCACATTCCGGACAGGGGCTCGTACATTTGATGCTGCTTCTTATTTACGCTCACATGGTGCAGATACTGTACTTGTACAAGAACTTTTAAAGGAAGATATGGATCAGTATTTACGGGTTGCAAAAGCTATAAAAAATGCGTACATTTATAAAAATGGAATTGCGATTGCTAAAGTTGATAGTGATGATTACTACGATCAAGTGCTTATTGCGCAATCGGCAGACACGTTATTAACGATGACAGGGATTATTGCATCATTTGTTGTTGCGAAACGTGGCGAGAACCTCATTGGAATTAGCAGCAGGTCTTTAGGTGAAGTGAATGTGCAGCTAATTATGGAAAACTTAGGCGGTGGCGGGCATTTGACGAATGCAGCCACACAGATGAAAAATGTTACAGTAGATGAAGCTGAGGAGAAGCTTCGATTTGTTATTGATGACTATTTACAGGGAGGCACACAATCATGAAAGTAATTTTTCTAAAAGACGTAAAAGGTAAAGGTAAAAAAGGAGAAGTAAAAAACGTACCAGATGGCTATGCAAATAACTTCTTACTAAAACAAGGATTAGCTGCTGAAGCAACAAATAGCAGTATGAAAACTTTAGAAGCTCAAAAGCGTAAAGAAGAAAAAGATGCAGCAGCAGAGCTTGAAAATGCAAAAGAGTTAAAAGAGACTTTAGAGAAATTAACTGTAGAATTAAAGGCGAAATCTGGAGAAGGTGGCCGTTTATTTGGTTCTATCACAAGCAAACAAATCGTAGATGCAATGCAAAAATCACACAAGATTAAACTTGATAAACGTAAATTTGAAATGGACGATGCAATCCGCGCGTTAGGTTATACAAACGTTACTGTGAAATTGCATCCACAAGTAACAGCAACAGTAAAAGTTCATGTTAGTGAACAATAAAAATAAATTAAGCAAGGAGGATTGCGTATGAGTGATGTACTTGCTGATCGTACCCCTCCGCATAATATAGAGGCTGAGCAGGCGGTTTTAGGGGCCATATTGATTGATCAAGATGCGTTAACTTCAGCATCAGAGTTATTGGTACCTGATTCGTTCTATCGAACGAAACATCAAAAGATTTTTGAAGTCATGCTTGGGCTATCTGATAAGGGAGAGCCGATTGACTTAGTAATGATGACATCAGCAATGGCTGATCAAGGATTACTAGAAGAGGTTGGTGGGGTTTCTTACTTAGCAGAGTTAGCAGAAGTTGTGCCAACTGCAGCTAACGTAGAATATTACGCACGCATCATCGCTGAAAAGGCGCTTTTACGTCGTTTAATTCGCACGGCGACTCATATTGTATCGGATGGATACGAGAGAGAAGATGATGTGGATGGTCTTTTAAACGAGGCTGAGAAAAAAATATTAGAAGTATCCCATCAAACGAATGCAAAAGCATTCCAAAACATTAAAGATGTTCTTGTAGATGCTTATGACAAAATTGAACTTTTGCATAATCAAAAGGGTGAAGTTACTGGGATACCAACTGGGTTTACTGAATTAGATAAGATGACAGCAGGTTTCCAACGAAATGATTTAATTATCGTGGCAGCACGTCCATCAGTAGGGAAAACGGCATTTTCATTAAATATTGCACAAAACGTAGCGACGAAAACGGATGAAAATGTAGCGATTTTTAGTTTGGAGATGGGTGCTGATCAGCTTGTTATGCGTATGCTTTGTGCAGAAGGGAATATTGATGCACAAAGACTTCGTACTGGTTCATTAACTTCCGATGATTGGGCAAAATTAACAATGGCAATGGGGAGTCTCTCAAATGCTGGTATATATATTGATGATACGCCAGGTATTAAAGTAAATGAGATTCGAGCAAAATGTCGTAGATTAAAGCAAGAACAAGGTCTTGGTATGATTTTGATTGACTATTTGCAGCTTATTCAAGGAAGTGGGAAATCAGGTGAGAACCGTCAGCAGGAAGTATCTGAGATTTCTCGTACCTTAAAAGGGATTGCGCGTGAATTGCAAGTGCCTGTTATTGCTTTATCACAGTTATCTCGTGGTGTAGAATCTCGTCAAGATAAACGCCCGATGATGTCTGATATTCGTGAATCTGGAAGTATTGAGCAGGATGCTGATATTGTAGCTTTCCTATATCGTGAAGACTACTATGATCGAGAAACGGAAAACAAAAATACAATTGAAATTATTATTGCAAAACAACGTAACGGTCCAGTAGGTTCAGTGGAACTTGCATTCGTCAAAGAGTTCAATAAGTTCGTTAACTTAGAACGTCGTTTTGAGGATGGACATGCTCCACCGGCATAAAGGCAGTATAAAAAAGAAACACATTTCTTATAATAAGATGTGTTTCTTTTTTTTTATAAGAAAGATAAGGCTTTCATAAGTTAAATATATAATTCTTACGAACGAAAATGTTTTTTTGTGAAAAAATGTTCGCTTTTCGGTTGACTTCTCTTTCGGTTTTGGTACAATTATATTGTTTGAATAGATCGTTTGAAAATTGCGGAGGTGCTTTAATAATGTCTTCAGTAGTAGTTGTAGGAACACAATGGGGCGACGAAGGAAAAGGTAAAATCACTGATTTTCTTTCTGAGCATGCGGAAGTAGTTGCAAGATATCAAGGTGGAAATAACGCGGGACATACAATTGTTTTCGGCGGAGTTAAATATAAATTACACTTAATTCCATCTGGTATTTTCTATAAAGAGAAAATTTGTGTAATCGGAAACGGATTAGTAGTAGATCCAAAAGCATTACTTGAAGAGTTAAAATACTTACACGATCGTGGTGTAAGTACTGATAATTTACGTGTAAGTAACCGTGCACATGTTATTTTACCTTACCACTTAAAACAAGATGAGTTAGAAGAAGCAAGTAAAGGTGATAACAAAATCGGTACAACGAAAAAAGGTATCGGTCCTGCATATATGGATAAAGCTGCTCGTATTGGTATTCGTATGGCTGATCTTTTAGACCGTGAAGCATTTAAAGAGAAGCTTGAGCGCAATTTAGTAGAAAAAAATCGTTTATTTGAAAAAATGTACGATACAGAAGGTTTCACTGTAGAAGAAATTTTCGAAGAGTACTTCGAGTACGGGCAACAAATCGCGCAATATGTATGTGATACGTCTGTTGTATTAAATGATGCATTAGATAATAATCACCGTGTATTATTTGAAGGTGCGCAAGGTGTTATGCTTGATATTGACCACGGTACGTACCCGTTCGTTACATCTTCTAACCCAATTGCTGGTGGTGTAACAGTTGGAACTGGAGTTGGTCCTGCGAAAGTTACTCGCGTTGTAGGTGTATGTAAAGCATATACAAGCCGCGTTGGTGATGGTCCATTCCCTACTGAGCTTCATGATGAAATTGGTCATCAAATTCGTGAAGTTGGTCGCGAGTATGGAACGACAACTGGTCGTCCACGCCGCGTAGGTTGGTTCGATAGCGTTGTTGTAAGACATGCACGTCGTGTTAGTGGTTTAACGGATCTATCATTAAATTCTATCGACGTTTTAACAGGTATTCCAACTCTTAAAATTTGTGTAGCTTACAAATACAATGGCGAAGTTATTGATGAAGTTCCAGCTAACTTAAACATTTTAGCGAAATGTGAGCCTGTATATGAAGAGCTTCCAGGTTGGGAAGAAGATATTACTGGTGTAAAATCATTAGATGAACTTCCTGAAAATGCACGAAAATACGTAGAACGTGTTTCTGAGTTAACAGGAATTCAAATATCTATGTTCTCAGTTGGACCAGATCGTAACCAAACAAATATTGTTCGTAACGTATACGAAGCTTAATTAACATTTTTTAGAAAAAACTCATGTCTGCATGAGTTTTTTCTTATTCTTTTATAAAAAAACAAAAAAAGTATTGCAATAAATACAGAATACATGTTATGATACATCTTGTCGTCACGAAAATATGACGTTGGTGAGTATGAGCCATTAGCTCAGTTGGTAGAGCATCTGACTTTTAATCAGAGGGTCGAAGGTTCGAGTCCTTCATGGCTCACCATTTTATTTTTCGTGGCCCGTTGGTCAAGTGGTTAAGACACCGCCCTTTCACGGCGGTAACACGGGTTCGAATCCCGTACGGGTCATGTTTTTTTTGCTTATTTTTGGTCCCGTGGTGTAGTGGTTAACATGCCTGCCTGTCACGCAGGAGATCGCCGGTTCGACCCCGGTCGGGACCGCCACTTTTGTTTATACCACCATTAGTGGTTTTATATATAGTTTTGGCTCGGTAGCTCAGTCGGTAGAGCAGAGGACTGAAAATCCTCGTGTCGGCGGTTCGATTCCGTCCCGAGCCACTCTCAGGATATTAAGTGGGCCCACTTAATATCCTTTTTATTTATGTAATTTTACAAAACTGAGTAGTTATTTTAAAATAGAACGAGGAGCCTCTAGCAGTTGAAGCTAGAGGTTTTTCTATAGATCGTATAGGATGCCGTGTAAAAGTGGATCATACATGAGTCTATGAGAATAGAGGAGAAAATACTTAAACAAAGGATGCGGTCATATAGGACATACTATGTAAACATCAATATGTTTAGGGATTATTGACCATATTTTTATAAGGAGGAAATAGACGATGATGGGAAAGAAAATTTTAGTAGTTGATGATGAAAAGCCGATTGCAGATATTTTGAAGTTTAACCTAGAAAAAGAAGGTTTTGAAATAGTAATGGCGCATGATGGTGATGAAGCAATTGAAAAGGCTAATGAAGAGCAACCAGATATGGTTTTATTAGATATTATGCTACCAGGTAAAGATGGCTTAGAGGTTTGCCGTGAAATACGTAAAAGCTCAGAAATGCCGATTATTATGCTTACAGCAAAGGACTCTGAGATTGATAAAGTATTAGGGCTTGAGCTTGGGGCAGATGATTATGTAACGAAGCCATTTAGTACGAGGGAATTACTTGCTCGTGTGAAGGCGAATTTACGCCGCCATCAACAAGGTGGTGCTGCGGAAAAAGAAGAAAATACAGAAATGGTTATTGGACCAATTGTGATTAATCCAAATGCATATAGTGTAACGAAGCGTGAGGAAAATATCGAGCTTACACATCGTGAATTTGAGTTGCTACATTATTTAGCGAAACATTTAGGACAAGTTATGACACGCGAACATTTATTACAAACAGTTTGGGGTTATGACTATTTTGGAGATGTGCGCACAGTAGACGTTACAGTACGTCGTTTGCGTGAAAAAATTGAAGATAATCCAAGCCATCCTACTTTAATTGTAACTAGACGTGGAGTAGGGTATTACTTGCGTGACCCAGAGCAGGAATAGTATATGAAGAAAGTTGGTTTTTTTCAATCTATTCATTTAAAATTTGTGCTTATATATATGCTATTAATATTAATAGCGATGCAAGTTATTGGAGTATATTTCGTAAGGGAATTAGAGAAGAGCTTAGTACAAGGTTTTAGGGATTCTTTAACGCAGCAAACAAACTTATTATCATATAATTTGAAGCAAGAGTTTAAAAAAAGTTATACAAAAGCAGAAACAGAGTCAACAGATGAAACGATTAAAACTTCAATTCGAAAATTTGCCTCTGATCAGAAGAAAGTTATACAAGAGGTAAGTGTATTTGATTCGCACAGAAAGTTACTGGCTATTTCAGATGAATCAAAGCAGAATAAGGTGAATCGAACATCAACTGATATAGCTGTTCAGCGAGTGTTAGTACAAAAAAAGCCGGAAGTGAAAATTGAGAAGGATGGTAGTACAGGTCATCGTGTTCAAGTTATGCTTACTCCGATTCTAGATGATAACGGTAAGGATGCGCTTGGTGTTATTTACATTGTGGCATCTATGGAAGATGTATATAAACAAATGAAGGATATAAATCAAATTTTTGCTACGGGAACAGTAATTGCTTTATTAGTAACGGCCGTACTTGGAATTTTATTGGCTCAAACAATTACAAGACCAATTTCAGATATGCGGAGACAAGCAATCGAAATGGCAAAAGGAAATTATTCGAGAAAAGTAAAAGTGCATAGCCATGATGAAATTGGACAACTGGCATTATCCTTCAATAATTTATCAAAAAAATTACAACAAGCTCGTTCTTCTACAGAAAGTGAAAGGCGTAAATTATCATCTGTTTTATCACATATGACAGATGGAGTAATTGCTACTGATCGAAAAGGGGATATTATTTTACTAAATGACCCTGCGGAAAAGATGTTAAATGTTTCTCGTGAAACAGCGCTCGATCAATCTGTTTTAGAGGTATTAGGGATACAGGAAGAATTTACGCTCGATCATTTATATGAAGAGCCAGATTCTGTTTTATTAGATTTTAGTACGAGAAATGAACCATATATTTTACGTGCTAGTTTCTCTGTTATTCAAAAAGAAACAGGGAAGGCAAACGGCTTAATTGCTGTACTATATGATGTAACAGAGCAGGAACGTATAGAACGGGAACGCCGTGAGTTTGTGGCAAATGTCTCTCATGAATTAAGGACGCCATTAACGACGATGCGCAGTTATTTAGAGGCACTTACAGATGGAGCATGGCAGGATCCAAATATTGCACCACAATTTTTAACGGTTACACAAGAAGAAACAGAAAGAATGATTAGACTTGTAAATGCGTTGTTACAGCTATCTAAATTGGATAGTACAGAGCATCGTTTAATGAAAGAATGGGTCGACTTTACTGATTTCTTTAATAATATTATTGATCGCTTTGAAATGTCTAAAGAGCAAAATGTAAGTTTCAAACGATCTTTCTCTAAGAAATCTAGATTTATTGATATGGATACTGACAAAATTACTCAAGTGCTGTATAACATTATTTCTAACGCATTAAAGTATTCACCAGAAGGTGGAACAGTAACATATCGTTTACGTGATCGCGGTGATTTATTAGAAATTAGTGTAAGTGACCCAGGAATGGGTATTCCAAAAGAAAACGTTGATAAAATCTTTGAACGTTTTTATCGCGTAGATAAAGCTCGTTCAAGACAAATGGGTGGTACTGGGCTTGGATTAGCAATTGCAAAAGAAATGATTGAGGCACATGGTGGCTCTATTTGGGCGAAGAGTGAAGAAGGAAAAGGGACAACTATTTATTTCACGTTACCAATGGCAGCAGATGAAGAGGACGATTGGGAATGAGTATGGAAAACTTTAAAACAATAGTTTTAATTAACCTAGTTGTAATTAGCCTATTTCTTACTTTTAATCTATGGACGTATGTGCCAGATTCTACATCCATGCAAAACGCGAAATTTGTACAGGGGAATGAAGGAATGAACCAAACTAAAATTTCCGATGTTGTCCGTCCTACTTCTATCATCGTGCATAAAGATAAAAATCATTATGGGAGCAGAAGAGAGGCAGATATAGAATCAATCTATAAGCCCCTGGAAGTAGGGGAACTACATGATTTTAGAGAGATATCAATCACTAAGGGTGATTTCCTTTCATATGTGCATGGTGAAGGGAAAGTTGAACTTGTTTTCCCTACCGATATCCCATTTGATGCAGTTAAATCCATGTTTAACATGAAAGAGAAAAGTACAGATAAGCCTAAACACTTTAATCGTATTCTCCTTGATCCTTCTAGAAGTAAGGATCAAGAAATTAAAATTAACTTTGTTTCTGATGGTGATAACTTTAAAATATACGAGGCAAAATTAAGTGGCTTGTATTTAAAAGATATTGTAAATGCCCAAAATCAATTTATAGTATCAGCAAAACCTTATTTTGATTATCAACTCAATGATATGAAAAAATTATTTTTACCAGATGGAACGACAGAGTTAAGCAATATAACATATATTTCATCTAATTTAGCAGTTGATACGTTTAAGAATGCTCTGTTTAGTGATCCTCGTTATTTAAGTCCGATTACCGAGATGTCGAAAGAAACATTTACAGATGGTATTAGATCCATGGAAATTGAAAACGATCGTCACATGCTAAAGTATAAAAACTCTTCTGTCTTAACTGAGAAAACGATAGATAATTTAATGCTTTTACAAAAAAGCTTTGAATTTGTAAGTGGTCACAGTGGGAGTTTGGATTCATATCGTTTGGACTATATGAATAAAGGAGAGACAGTATTTCGCTTAAATGAAGATGGATATCCAGTATTCAATGCAGATGGATTAGCGGAATTAAGACAAGTATGGGGATCAGAAGGAGTAATGGAATATGAAAGACCGTTGCTGTCTTTAAATACTAAAGGTATAGAACAGAAGGTTACTCTTCCGTCAGGGCATGTTGTAATAGCATCCCTAGAAAATAATCCAGAGATAAAGAAACAAGTAATTAAGGATATTGGCATTGGATACAAGTTATCACTAGATGGGCAAGTGGTTCGACTACAACCAATTTGGTATGTAAAGCTTGTTGAAGATGAAACAGGTAAACAGAAAATCTATGAGTGGAGTGAGGGAGGACTAAATGGATTGGGATCGGATTAAAACCATATTTATTGTGACCTTTTTTGTTTTGGACCTCTTTCTCATTTTCCAATTCATTCAAAAGCAAGATAGTAATCAATTGGAGCTTATTGCAGAAACAAAGATAGATCAAGAATTAAAAGCAAATAAAATTACGATGGGAAATATCCCTAAAGAACCGAAAAAAGAGTCATTTATTAGAGCGGAAAATAAAGCCTTTAAAGAAGAAGATATACAGTCTTTGAAAAATCAAACGGTGCATATACAAAATATGTACAAGATAGAAAGTAAGCTAAAAGAGCCTTTTTTAAATACGAAATCATTATCAAAAGATAAGTATAATGAATTTTTGAAGAACTATGTATTGGATGGACAAAAATATGAATTTGGAGCGGTGAAAGACTCTAAAATTTATTTCTTCCAAAAATATAAAGATAAGCCTATTTTCTATAATAATCAGGCGATGATTGTTGTGGAATTAAATGAAAAAAATGAACTTGTTTCATATACGCAGACAATGCTAACTGATTTAAAAGAAATGGGCGAAGGTGAAAAAACGAAAGAGCAAGAAATTATTACGGCTCAAACAGCTTTAGAAAATTTGTATTTAAAAAATAAAATTCATGGAAATACGCATGTTAAAGAAGCGCAAATTGGTTATGCCACTCTTACCGCATCTACTTCTAATAACCAAGTACTTGCTCCAACGTGGAATTTAAAAACGGAGCAGAAGCAGGACTTCTTTGTGAATGCAATTGAAGGACAAGTTATGGAATTAGGAGAAAAGGAAAATCAAGTGGTTGATGAACATACTGGAGTGAGAAAGAATGGGGTTGCATTTTAGCGTACTTGCAAGTGGAAGTACAGGAAATATGCTATACGTAGGAACCGATGAAAAAAAATTACTAGTCGACGCAGGTTTAAGTGGTAAAGCAACAGAGGCTTTATTTAAACAAGCAGAACTGAATATAAATGATGTATCAGGTATTCTTGTAACGCATGAGCATAGTGATCATATTAAAGGATTAGGTGTACTGGCACGTAAATATGATTTACCTGTTTATGCGAATGAGAAAACATGGAATGCAATGGAACATTTAATAGGAAATATCCCAACTGAACAAAAGTTTATTTTCTCAGTTGGTGATGTGAAAACCTTTGGTGATATTGAAGTCGAGTCATTTGGAGTTTCTCATGATGCGGCAGAACCGATGTTTTATGCTTTCCATAACAATAATAGGAAGTTAGCGCTTATTACAGATACGGGATACGTAAGTGACCGTATGAAAGGCGTTATTAAGGGAGCTAATGCTTTCGTATTTGAAAGTAATCATGATGTAGAAATGCTTCGTATGGGACGTTATCCATGGAGCATTAAACGACGTATTTTAAGTGACGTTGGGCATGTTTGTAATGAGGATGCTGCATTAGCGATGGCAGATGTAATTACAGATGAGACAAAGCATATTTATTTAGCCCATTTAAGCTTAGATAATAACATGAAAGAACTAGCGCGTATGTCAGTATCACAAGTACTAGAGGAAAAAGGATTTGGAGTGGGTGAATCCTTTGAAATTCACGATACAGATCCAAAAATGCCTACAAAAATTCAATACGTATAATTCTTCATTTTAGTAAACAATAAAGGTGAATATAGTTGTTTTCAGGAAGATAGGTGAACAAATATGTCCTTTATTGATGAAGAAAATTATCGTATGAAACGTGCAGGAAAAAAGAAGCACAAAGGTATAGTTCTTTCTAGTATAGCGGGAACAATTGTAGGAGCTTCTTTATTCGCGTTTGGAGCGCCTTTATTTTCAAATTCTGCTGATACGCTTCCGCAAGCTGAAGCAAGCGGAAGTAATATGGCCGAAGCTCAAGGGATTAAACAGATTAGCTTTGTAGATGCTGTTGATCGTGCATCTGAAGCTGTTGTGGGTGTTATTAACATTCAACGAGATAACTTTTCAGAGGCAGATTCAGAGGCCGGTACAGGATCAGGAGTAATTTATAAAAAGACAGCTGGTCAAGCTTATATTGTAACGAATAATCATGTTGTAGCTGGAGCGAATCGTATTGAAGTAAGTCTAAGTGACGGTAAGAAGGTTCCTGGAAAAGTATTAGGAACCGATGTAGTCACAGACTTAGCTGTATTAGAAATAGATGCAAAGCATGTGAAAAAAATAATTGAAATTGGCGATTCTAATACTGTTCGCAGAGGAGAGCCAGTTATTGCGATTGGAAACCCACTTGGACTGCAATTTTCTGGAACAGTTACACAAGGTATTATTTCAGCTAATGAACGTATTGTCCCTGTAGATTTAGATCAAGATGGACATTATGATTGGCAAGTAGAAGTGTTACAAACAGATGCAGCGATTAATCCGGGGAATAGTGGCGGTGCGCTTGTAAATGCAGCAGGACAATTAATTGGTATTAATTCAATGAAAATTGCTGCAAAAGAAGTAGAAGGAATCGGCCTTGCTATTCCGGTGACTAGAGCTGTTCCGATTATGAATGAACTTGAGAAGTATGGAAAAGTAAGAAGACCATATGTTGGGATTGAACTTAGGTCATTAAATGAAATTCCAAACTATTATTGGTCAAAAACATTACATTTACCAGGTACTGTAACAGAGGGAGTTTGTATTTTGGATGTGAAAAGTCCTTCGCCAGGTGCGGATGCTGGTTTAAGAGAACATGATGTTATTGTGGCGGTAGATGGAAAACCGATTCGCGATATTATTGGATTCCGTACGGCCTTATATGATAAGGAAATTAATGATAAAATGACTCTTACGTTTTATCGTGGCACAAAAAGAGTAACAACAACAGTGAAATTAGGCATTCAAAAGTATTAAAAACAGGAGGGCCTACCTCCTGTTTTCTATTGTAGAAAAGTGAGGTGAAGAAAATGAATTTACCTTGTTGTTTAGAGCATGTTGAATTAGCGTTAGATATTATTGTGGATGAGTGTGAAGTCGCGCCAGTTATCAACAATGTGGATAACTCGGAAAAAGAGAAAAAAACATGTGAATTTTGTCAAAATGAGGCGACATATGTTGTATCGAACACAGATTCTCACACAACATGTGGGTAGTATTTGTGGATATGTGGATAAGTTTTGTGGATAACATGTTTGTAAGGTGGAGGATACGTGTGAATATCTCGATTATTTCAATTGGGAAATTAAAAGAAAAATATTTGAAACAAGGTATAGCAGAATACTTAAAACGATTATCTGCATACGCAAAAGTAGAAGTAATTGAATTGCCTGATGAAAAGGCGCCAGAAAATTTAAGTGAAGCAGAAATGTTAATTGTAAAGGAAAAAGAAGGTATACGTATACTGGATAAAATTTCGGATGACACGCATGTGATTGCATTAGCTATAGAAGGAAAGCAAAAGTCATCAGAAGAATTCGCGATAAGTCTAGATCGCCTTGCTACATACGGAAAGAGTAAAGTCGCATTTGTAATTGGTGGATCACTTGGACTAAGCTCAGAAGTGATGAAGCGTTCAAATGAATCACTTTCTTTTTCAAAGATGACATTACCACACCAATTAATGCGATTAGTGTTGCTTGAGCAAGTGTATAGAGCATTTCGAATTAATCGTGGGGAACCGTATCATAAGTAATGTATTCTATATAAAACACTGATATTATCATATTTATTTTATTATGCCTATAACTGGAGGCTATGTGAATGGTAAGTGATCAGACGAGATATTCTAGGCTCGCGAATATAACAAAAATAATAAATACGAAATTAGAACTACGTGACGTATTGCAGCGTGTGACAATGGCGATATCAGAGGAGATTGTTAGGTGCGACGCTGTTGGAATTTATTTACCCCAGGAAGATGGAACATTTAGAGGGTTTGCAGGAAAACCAGAGACTATAAATGGTGTAACGCTCGATACTCAAGTAATTGATCCTGAAATAGACTTACTGGCAAAAGAAGTTATTGAAACGAAAAGAACCATCTATATTCCTGATACCTCAAAGGATCATCGACCAGATCCGAGACCGGTTAATGCATTCAAAATTAAGTCCTTATTAGCTCTGCCTATCTCATTTGGGCAAGAGTTATTTGGTCTAGTTTTTTTATTTGATTATGGAATTCCGATGAACTTAACAGATTCAGAAATTCAAAGTGTTGAAGCTTATGTAAATATGGCTGCGGTTGCAATTCAAAACGCAAATAATTTAAAACAAAAGGAAAACCTTATTGCTGAGAAACAACTGTTACTAAATGTTACACGTGATTTATCGATGTGTTCCTCGATACAGGAGAGTTTTGATAAATGCTTTTTTTACCTAGAACAGATTTTAGAGAGTAAAAATATGACTGCTCATCTTCTAGATCCGCTAGATAAAACAACAATTAAAACAACGAAATTAAGTAAGGACTGTCATTGGACAGAAGCGGATTGGACAGAGAAAAGCTATGAAGCCAAGATCCAAGAGGTTATTCAAACAAAAAATATAGATAGTAAGGGTCTATTGATGATTCCATTGGTTTCAATGGGAGAAGTATTAGGGGTAATCGTCGTTGGCAAAGAAGGAAAAGCTCACAATTATGATGATTCCCAACTTCAACTAGCAAAATCTATCGTTGATGCCACAGCCCCTACGTTTTCGAATTTGTTGTATATGGATCAACTAGAGAGCATAGTGGAAGAGCGAACGAGAGAGTTAGCTGCTGCTAATGAAAAAGTTACAAGTGTGATTGAATGTATTACGGATGGATTTTTTATTTTAAATAATAAATGGGAATTTACGTACGTAAATAAGTACCAATATTTTCCGCAAAGAAAAACAGCAAAAGATGTATTAGGAAAGAATATATGGAATGTTTTCCCGAGTGAAATTGACACAGTTATGTATAAGGAATTTCATCGTGCGATGTCAGAGCGAACTACAGTTCATTTCGAATTTCTTTCTACTGCAGATGAATATTGGCACGAAGTTATTGCATACCCATATGATGATGGTATTTGTTGTATTTTTAAAAACATAACGGAAAAAAAGAAATATGAACAGGAATTGAAAAGATTATCCAATATAGATTTAATAGGGCAAATGGCAGCAGGTATCAGCCATGAAATTAGAAATCCAATGACAACAGTACTGGGATTTTTACAGTTATTAAAAGAAGAGAATACCTATGAGAAACATAATAAGTACTTTTATTTAATGATTGAAGAACTTAACCGTGCCAATTCTATTATTACTGAATTTCTCTCAATGGGTAATACAAGGAAATTGGATTTGCAGATGTTAGATTTAAATTCAATTATCCGCGATATTATTCCTTTAATAAAGATTGATACGTACAATCAAAATAAATATATTCAAGTCGATACAAATGACATTCCAGAATTACTTTTAAATCGTAATGAGATACGGCAATTATTAATGAATCTATATCGTAATGGCTTAGAAGCGATGAATACAGGGAAAGTTCTAACCATTAGCACTTACAAGGAAGGTCAAAATTGTGTGGTGCTTGCAGTGCGGGATCAAGGAAAAGGTATCAGGCCTGAAGTATTAGAGAAACTGGGTACGCCGTTTTACACGACCAAAGATAATGGAACTGGATTGGGGTTAGGTGTATGTTATGCCATCGCTGCCCGCCATAATGCAAAAATAGAAATTCAAACAGGATCGGAAGGCACTACCTTTTTTGTTAAATTTAATTATGAAAATAATAAAAAATAACCTTATTTAGAATAGTTACGATGAACCGTATCATAAATAAATTTATTCTTTGTATATAAAAGGATAAAAAGACCATTGGACAAAAATTACCGATGGTCTTTTAAATATTATTAGATGGTATGTAGATTTCCTAAAATAAGTATGTTTCTATTTCCATAAAAATATGCTGTAATATGAAGAGGAAAAAGTATAAGTAGTTAGAGAAGTGAGGAATTAAAGGTGAAGAAGTTTAAGAAGTTTTACTTGGAGATTACGAGTGTATGTAATCTTGCGTGTAGCTTTTGTCCGCCGACGGAAAGGCAGAAGCAATTCATTTCTGTGGAGGATTTTGCTAAAAGATTAGACCAAATTAAACCTCACACAGACTACATTTATTTGCACGTGAAGGGTGAGCCGTTGCTCCATCCGAAAATAGATCAACTATTAGACTTAAGTCATGAAAAAGGGTTTAAAGTTAATATTACAACGAACGGAACGTTAATTAATAAGAGAAGACATAGGCTGTTAAATAAGCCTGCGTTAAGACAAATGAATTTTTCACTGCATAGTTTTGATGGACATCCAGGTTCGCAAGATAAAGAGGGCTATGTAAGGAGTATACTTTCCTTCATTAGGGAAGCGACAAGTCAATCAGATTTAATTGTATCGTTAAGGTTATGGAATTTATCTCAGGATAATAAAACAAATGCTGAAATCCAGAAAAATAGAGAGTTATTATCTATAATTGAAAATGAATTTGATCTATCTTATCAAATTGAAGAGAAGCTTACACCAGGAAAAGGTATAAAAATTGCAGAACGTGTCTTTATTAATCAAGACTATGAATTCCAGTGGCCAGCATTACATGAGGAAGAGGATGATGGGAAAGGATTCTGTCATGGACTTCGTAATCAAGCGGGTATTTTAGCGAATGGAACAGTTATTCCTTGTTGTTTAGATGGTGAAGGGATTATTAACCTTGGGAATATTAATAATGATTCATTTTCTAACATTATTGAAGGTGAAAGAGCAACAAACATTGTCGATGGATTTTCGAAAAGAGTTGCGGTTGAAGAACTTTGCAGGAAATGTGGATATCGCAAACGGTTTGGGAAGTAAATATGAAATAAGCCCTCATTAAAGCGAGGGCTTATTTTTTTATTCTTGATAAGAATGCTCTAATTCATCAATTAATGAACCAGCGTAAGAAACAGCTTTACGGATTGCATCTGGTTTTGACATATCTACTCCGGCATGTTTCATTAGTTCAAGTGGTTTCATTGTACCACCAGCACGAAGCACATCTAACCAGCGATCAATAGCAGGTTGTCTTTCCTCTTTAATCATTTGAGCTACTGCAGTGGATGCAGTGAGGCCTGCGGAATATGTATAAGCATATAGACCCATATAATAATGAGGTTGACGCATCCAAGTTAAGCCTGCACCTTCATCGATTTCTACAGAATCTCCCCAGAATGTCGATAGGACATTCGTTTTGATTTCAGTTAAAGTTGTAGCTGTAAGGGCCTGTCCTTCTTCTGCTAGAGTATATACTCTACGTTGATATTCACCCTCAAGTAAGTGAGTAACAAAGTTGTGATAATATGTGTCAAGTAGTTGCAGAATAACCCATCTGCGCATTCTCTTATCGTCAGTAGTCGCTAGTAAATGCTGAGCTAATAGTAATTCATTCATAGTTGATGGTGCTTCAACAAAGTACATAGATGGGCGTACGTTCATAATACGTTGATTTTTATTTGCTAAATAAAAATGACCAGCATGTCCAAATTCATGTGCTAATGTAAAGCATCCGCGCATCGTATTTTGCCATGTAATTAAAATATAGGGATGAGAGCCGTATGGACTTGAGCAAAATGCTCCTGTTGATTTACCTACGTTATCTGCAAGATCTACCCATCTTTCTTTGAATCCTTTTTCGATTATGGAACTATATTCATCGCCTAATATTTTTAAAGAATCTTGAATGAGCGTGCCTGCGTCTTCATAAGTAATCGACGGATTAAATTCGGGATCTAAAGGTGCATGTAAGTCACAGAAAAGCATTTGATCGAGTCCTAATACTTTCCTTTTTAAATCTGCAAAACGGCGCATATGAGGTGCTAGTTCTTTATAAATAATATCAAGTTGGTTGTTATACATTTCAAGTGGAACCTTTTGTGGTTCTAATAGCATATGGGTAACAGATTCATATTTACGTAAACGAGAAAGTGTTACTTGTTTTTTTACTTCAGTAGCATATGTTGTGGCAATTGTATTTTTATATCGTTTTAGTGTGGAAACAAATGATGAATATGCTTTTCGACGTATATATGTGCTTGGAGAAAATTCATATTTGCTTTCAACTAATGAGAATGAAACAGGAAGTTCGTTTCCTTGTTCGTCTTGTATAGAAGTGAAATCCATATCGGCCAATTTAGTCATGCCGTAAATTTTGTATGGAGAACTATGAACTTCGCCAAGTGCAGCAAGTGCTTCTTCTGTTTCAGGAGAGAGTGTGTGCTGTCTTTTTTGTAGTATTTCTAGTAACGATTTACGGAAAGGTTCAAGTTTTGTTTCTTCAGTTAAATATTTTTCAATTGTTCCTTCGTCGAATGAGAGGATTTCATTATGAATAAAGGATAGTGCAGTATGTACTTTCGTCCATAAAGCAGAAATTTTGGAAGAGTTCGCTTGAATACTTGGATTTGTACGATCAGTAGATTCTTTTAAATTTGCATATGAGTATAGTTTTGTTAACGTCATTAAAAGCTCTTCTTCTAAAAGTAGGCAATTTAATAAAGTGTGGGAGCTAGTATGTAAATGCCCTTTAAATGAATCAAGTTTCTGTATATCATTTTCCAATGCGTTTAATGCAGCATGCCATTCGGCATCAGAATTATACAAATCGGATAAATCCCATGTTAGTTCAGCAGGTACCTCTGCGCGATTAAGGCGATTTTCCATTACATTTTTCAAGTCGTATCTCCTCCTTATTAAGACCATCTAAACACATAATACTAGAAAATTCAGTTAATTAAAATATTTTACATTTTTATATACAAAAAAGAAGGACAAGCATGAAAATGCTTGTCCTTCGAGTTAATTTAAGAATTAATATACTTTGTCACCATTGAAAATCGAGTTTTTCACGACAACATAATCTACAGTACGAATAGCGTCTAATTTTGTTCCGCCAGCGTAAGAGATAGAAGATTGAAGATCTTGTTCCATTTCGATTAACGTATCTTCTAAAGAACCTTTATGCTCAACGAACATTTTCTTACCTTCAACGTTTTTCTTCTCACCCTTTTGGAATTCAGAAGCAGAACCGAAGTATTCTTTATAAAGTTTGCCATCTCTTTCAATTGTTTCCCCTGGAGACTCTTCGTGACCAGCGAATAGAGAACCGATCATGACCATAGTTGCCCCAAATCGAATAGATTTAGCTACGTCGCCGTGTGTACGAATACCACCATCAGCGATAATTGGCTTACTTGCAGCTTTTGCACACCAGCGAAGTGCAGCTAGCTGCCAACCACCAGTTCCGAAGCCTGTTTTAATTTTAGTAATACAAACTTTACCAGGTCCAATACCAACTTTTGTTGCATCGGCACCAGCATTTTCTAATTCTCTTACCGCTTCTGGAGTTCCAACGTTTCCAGCGATAACGAAGCTCTCTGGTAAATGTTTTTTAATATGTTGAATCATGTTGATCACAGCATTAGAATGACCGTGTGCGATATCAATCGTGATATATTCAGGTGTAAGTTGCTCAGCAGCTAATTGTTGTACGAATTCATATTCGTCCTCTTTTACACCAACGCTGATAGAAGCGATTAATCCACGTGATTGCATATCTCTAATGAATGAGATTCGTTTCTCTGGTTGGAAACGATGCATGATATAAAAGTAGTTGTTCTCAGCTAAATAAGTTGCAATTCTTTCATCAATAATCGTTTGCATATTTGCAGGCACGACAGGTAATTTAAATTTATGTTTTCCTAAAGTGACAGTTGTATCACATTCAGAGCGGCTATTTACAATACATTTTGCAGGAATTAATTGAATATCTTCATAGTCAAATACGTTTTCCATCATTTACACCCCTAAAATACGAATATTTTATTTTTATTAATCAAAAATGTTCGTCCATAGGATAATTTACATTATTTTTATTAAGAAGTCAAAGGATTTCTTAACATTTTTTAAAAAAGTAGATTTTACATCTAAAAAAAAACGTTAAAAACGAATTTAAAACGTTTTTTTGTTTTTATTGTTCGTTTATGGGAAGGGTTGAAAAATTAAGATAATTATACAAGGTTGTATGTATTCTTTTTATTTTTTTGAGTGGATGTAGGATACTATAATAAGGTTAATGCTAACAATACGAGAAAAAGATGTTATCAAGTAGTTGAACAATATATGAAATGAAAAGGTTTATTTCTATATAAAAAGATGAATCTGGCATGATTCACCTTTTATGTGAGGTTTCAAGTATAATAAGTAGGGTGATAGTAACGTATACAAAAGATAAAAAAGAAAATAATACAGAATAAAATGAGGTTAATATATGAGTAAAAAAAGTTTTTCTGATTATAAATTAAGTAAGGAAATTGTAAGGGCACTTACTGGGTTAGGGTATGATCATCCAACGGAAGTACAAGGTGAGGTTATTCCAGTTGCATTACAAAAGAAGGATCTTGTTGTGAAATCCCAGACTGGAAGTGGAAAAACAGCTTCATTTGGTATTCCACTTTGTGAAATGGTGGAGTGGGAAGAGAATAAACCACAAGCATTAGTTTTAACACCAACGAGAGAGCTTGCGGTACAGGTAAAAGAAGATATTACAAATATAGGTCGATTCAAAAGGATTAAGGCTGCGGCAGTTTATGGGAAATCTCCATTTGCACGTCAAAAATTAGAATTAAAGCAAAAGACACATATTGTAGTTGGGACTCCTGGTCGTGTGTTGGATCATATTGAGAAGGGTACCCTTTCTTTAGAGTGTTTGAAGTATTTAGTTATTGATGAAGCAGATGAGATGCTAAATATGGGCTTTATCGATCAAGTAGAGGCAATTATTGATGAATTACCTACAAAAAGAATGACAATGTTATTTTCAGCAACACTTCCAGAAGATGTTGAGAAATTGTCTCGTACATATATGAATTCACCAACTCATATTGAAATTAAAGCGGCTGGGATTACGACGGATAAAATTGAACATACTCTTTTTGAGGTGATAGAAGACGAGAAGCTTTCACTACTTAAAGATGTAACAACGATTGAGAATCCTGATAGCTGTATTATTTTCTGCCGTACACAAGAAAATGTAGATCATGTATATAGACAATTAAAACGAGCTAACTATCCTTGTGACAAAATACATGGTGGTATGGTACAAGAAGATCGTTTTGAAGTCATGGATGATTTTAGAAAAGGAAAATTCCGTTATTTAGTAGCAACAGATGTAGCTGCGAGAGGAATTGATATTGATAATATTACACATGTTATTAATTATGATATTCCACTTGAAAAAGAAAGCTATGTACATCGTACTGGAAGAACGGGACGAGCTGGAAATAGTGGAAAAGCTATTACATTTATAACACCATATGAAAATAGATTTTTAGAAGAGATTGAGGAGTATATTGGATTTGAAATTCCAAAGGCAATTGGACCTTCAAAAGAAGAAGTTATGAAAGAGAAAGCTGCATTTGAAGAAAAGATACATGCTAAACCAATTATAAAGAAAGATAAAAATGCAGACATCAACAAAGGCATTATGAAGCTGTACTTTAATGGCGGGAAGAAAAAGAAAATTAGGGCGGTAGATTTCGTCGGTACAATTGCTAAAATTAAAGGTGTTACAGCAGAAGATATAGGCATTATTACGATACAGGATAATGTTTCTTACGTTGAAATATTAAATGGAAAAGGACCACTTGTCTTGAAAGTCATGAAGACTACAACGATTAAAGGGAAACAACTAAAAGTTCATGAAGCAATTAAGTAAATAAAAAACTATCCACTTTAATAGGTGGATAGTTTTTTATTTATGATTCTTTTAAATCATCCACTAGTTGCTCCGCTAAACGTCTATACATATTACTCATAGTCACGAAGGATGTTAGTAGTAGAAATTTTTCTAGCTTTGTATCTTCTAAGGAAGAAATCTCATTTACTTCTGTAACACGGTTATTTACGTCTTGTTTAAAGCTTTCGACATTGCTTTCAGTAAGAGCAAGATAATTTTTGTATAACGTATTTAATTCGAATGAATCATCATTTAATAAGGAGTCATTTATAGTTTCTAATGAACTTTTTATGTCGTTAATGGAGAGAGCTCCCTTTAATTGATAAATTAGGCTAATTAAAATCATATGCTCTTTTGAATACTTTTTATTTTTGATGGGGATGAATAGTTTTCCTTTTGCGTAATTATTAATCATCGTTTTGGTTAATACTTTTTCATCATCAGTTCTCGTTGTATCTGCATAAGTATTCTCAAATAGTTGAACAACTTGATCTACATATAAGTCAACATTTGGAATATCCTCAAGTTTAATGTTTTTTTCTAAATGCAATGTCTCAAGTAATTCATTTATATTTTCCACGTAGAATCCCTCACTTTTATAACTTAGTGGAACTTAATGTTTAATATATCTTTAAATATGGTATTACGAAACAAATGAATTGTAAATGTTGACCTTAAAAAGAAATGTGTATATAATTACATGTAGTTATTAAAACTACATGTAATTATATGAGGGGTGTTATTATGAATGCTTATGTAAGGGAACCAGTTAATGCATTTACTCACTTAGGTGGAGCGATATTATCATTTATTGCCTTATTAGCTATGCTTGTGAAAGTTTCTATCAAGATGCCATCATTTGCTGCAATTACAGCTGTTATTTTGTTTGGTATTGGAATGATGGTCCTTTATACGGCGTCAGCTGTGTATCATAGTGTTGTGGCCAATGAACGTGTTATTTACTTCTTTAGGAAGCTAGATCATTCTATGATTTTTATATTAATTGCAGGTACATATGCACCCTTTTGCTTAATTACATTAAATTCAGCAAGTGGTTTACTATTATTTTGTTTAGTCTATGCAACTGCGATTTGTGGCATTGTATTTAAAATGTTTTGGTTTAATTGTCCAAGATGGTTATCGACAGCAATTTATATTACGATGGGTTGGTTAATTGTGTTATTCTTTGCACCGTTAGCTGAGAATTTAAGTACAGGAGGCATTATTTTCTTAGTACTTGGGGGCATTTTTTATACAATTGGTGGATTTATTTATGGAACAAAGCCAAAATGGTTAGAGTTTAAATATATGGGGCATCATGAAATTTTTCATGTTTTTGTATTATTAGGTAGTCTTGCGCATTTTCTAAGTGTATATTGTTATGTAATTTAATAAAAAAACGCCACATAATAAAAATTATGTGGCGTTTTTTTATTAACTGATTAGAATCGTATATGTTATAAAATTATTATGGGATAAAATGTAAGTTTCTGTGTTCGCATGTTAAACATAGGATAAGAAATATGTGATATACTTTGAGAAGTTTATAATGAATGAAATATGGAGGACTATAATTATGGCAATACTTGTAACAGGTGGAGCAGGATATATTGGTAGTCATACATGTGTAGAATTACTAAATAGCGGTTACGAAGTTATAGTAGTGGATAACCTTTCGAATAGCTCGGTAGAATCTATAAATCGAGTGAAAGAAATAACAGGAAAACAATTTAAGTTTTATAAAGAAGATGTTTTAAATCGCGAAGCGCTTGACGCAATTTTTGAAGAAAATGCAATTGAAGCAGTTATTCACTTTGCAGGATTTAAAGCTGTAGGGGAGTCAGTAGCGATTCCA
This sequence comes from Bacillus sp. FSL E2-8900, assembly GCF_037966225.1. Taxonomy (NCBI): domain Bacteria; kingdom Bacillati; phylum Bacillota; class Bacilli; order Caryophanales; family Bacillaceae; genus Bacillus; species Bacillus sp. FSL E2-8900. The sequence continues at coordinate 5,056,232 of NZ_CP150193.1, read as the reverse complement.
TTAACATATTATCATAACAACATTACAAGCACGTTAGTGCTATGTGAAGTAATGCAGAAACATAATGTAAAGAAGATAATCTTTAGTTCATCTGCAACTGTATATGGTATCCCGGAAACGTCACCGATTACGGAGGAGTTTCCATTAAGTGCAACAAATCCATATGGTCAAACGAAATTAATGATTGAGCAAATTATGCGTGATGTAGCATTTGCAGATGCAGAATGGAGTATCGCGTTACTTCGCTATTTCAATCCATTTGGTGCACACGAAAGTGGGCGTATCGGAGAAGATCCAAATGGAATCCCAAATAACTTAATGCCATATGTAACGCAAGTAGCGGTAGGTAAGTTAAAAGAATTAAGCGTATTCGGAAATGACTATCCAACGAAAGATGGAACAGGAGTCCGTGATTACATCCATGTTGTGGACTTAGCAAATGGTCACGTAAAGGCGCTTGAGAAAGTACTGAGTACAACGGGAGTAGATGCTTATAACCTGGGCACAGGTATGGGCTATAGTGTACTAGAGATGGTTGAAGCGTTTGAAAAAGTTTCGGGTAAGAAAGTTCCTTATAAAATTACAGAGCGTCGCCCAGGTGATGTGGCAGTATGTTTTGCTGATGCATCGAAAGCAAAGCGTGAATTAGGCTGGGAGGCAACACGCGGATTAGAAGAAATGTGTGCAGATTCTTGGAAATGGCAATCAAATAATAAAAATGGCTATTTAGAAGTTTAATGATGAATATAAAAAAATGACCTTTGCATAAAAGCAAGAGGTCATTTTTTATTAATTTTATTAGCGAACCTAGAAAAGAACGTTCGCTGTTTTAAATGATGTGATTTTACAATATCTTATGCTAGAAGGTAGTAGAATGAGATAGAGGAATGTATTATTTTATTAATTTTTTATAGAAATTGAAAGCGTATTATTGAAAAGTATTCCAACACTTGTATCATTGCTAGAGTCCGTTTATAATCAAGGAATCCTAGTTCATGTTTTAATAGGATTATTTATTATTGAAAGCGTTTTAAGTTCGCTCCTTTTTGAGGTAGGAGGTCTGACTTATTTGGATGAAAAATTATGTATGTAGTTTTAAATGGGAAGAAAAATAATATAAGTATCACTTTATAGTGTGGGGAGGTTAAAAGTGTGAAAGGTAAAGATTTTCACACGAATATATATGGGTTATGTAGGATTATTACTTTCAGGGGCAGCTTTATTTTTAAATAGTCTTGTTATATTAGGGAAAGCAGAGATGAAAAGTGCGGGTGTTTTTAATTTATTTGTGGGTGCACTACAAATTATTATTCCGTTTTATTTGATCATGATTTCTGACCAAAGCAATTGGACAGTGTATTCATATGCGGCTACTTTCTTATTTGGATTAACTTATTTATATGTAGGTGTTACTTTTATAAAAGGAATGGATAGTAGTGGTCTAGGATGGTTTTGTATTTGGGTAGCAATTATAGCCTTATTCTATATGGTTGTTTCATTTGTTCAATTCCATGATGTTGTTAATGCGTTAACGTGGTTTATGTGGGCATTACTTTGGTATTTATTCTTTGTATTAAATACACAAAAGAAGAACATTAATCAATATCTTGGAAGGATTGCCTTCGTACAATCATGGGTAACATTGACTTTACCTTCACTCTTTTATTTTATGGGAGTGTGGGGAGAGGGATTTGTATATGAACTATGGGTTTATGTATCAGTAATTTCTATTTTGTACTTCTGTTATTGTATTTATAAATATCGAGTACGTTAATATATTTTCTGTAGAAAAGCATGGAATCGTTAAACGAATTCCATGCTTTTTATATGTTGGCACTTATAATAGAGAGGTAGTATTTTACAATTTGCTAAAATGGGGATGATGAAGTTGAAAAAAGTATTGGTGCTAGGGGGAACAAGATTTTTTGGTAAACATTTAGTAGAAGCACTTTTGCAAGAGGGGCACGATGTAACGATTGCGACGAGGGGAGTTACTGAAGATTCTTTTGGTAGCGCAGTAAAAAGAATAATTATTGATAGAGAAGATGGAAAGCTACTAGAAAAGCGTCTAGAAGGAAAAAGTTATGATATTGTATACGATAATTTATGCTATAGCTCGAATGCAGCGAAGATAATATGTGAAGTGTTACGAGGGAAAACGAAGAAATATGTTATGACATCTTCAATGGCCGTCTATGAACCTGCCCTAAGCTTATCAGAAGAAGACTTTAATCCGTACGATTATGCAATCGCGTATGGAGATAGGAATGACTTCAATTATGGTGAAGGAAAGAGATTAGCTGAAGCCGTTGTATTTCAACAAGCAACATTCCCAGTTGTTGCAGTTCGTTTTCCAGTTGTTATTGGAGAAAACGATTATACGAAAAGGTTACAATTTTACGTTGAATGTATTGTGAACCAAAAACCTATCGTTGTGGATCATGTAGATGGAACTTTGTCATTTATACATGAAAAAGAGGCAGGAGAGTTTCTAGCTTGGTGCGGAATGGAAAATGTGAAAGGGCCAATTAACGCCTGTAGTAACGGGGTAGTTTCTACGGAAGAAATTATTCATTTCATAGAAGAGAAGACAGGAATAAAAGCACTCATTCAGAAAGCTGGGGAAAATATAGCTCCTTATAATGAGGTAACTAACTGTACATTACATAATGGAAAGGCTCGTGAATTCGGATTTTTGTTCCGAGAGCTGAAACTAGAAATGAAAAATGTTTTAAAACATTATATAAATACAATGAAGTAATCATAAATCCCCCGGTGGCAATCCGGGGGATTCTGGAGGATTTCGACAATACTGATTTTACATTACCAAATTTACCTTATACGTACGACTAATGTTTTTGTGATTGAATTGCTTGTAAATACTTCTCGTTTACTTGGTCCCAGTTTACTGTATGCCACCAGTTGGTAACAAACTCTGGGCGCCTATTTTGATACTTTAAATAATAAGCATGTTCCCATACATCAATTACGAGTAAGGGGATTTTCCCTTCTTGCAAAGGCGTATCTTGATTTGGTGTACTCATAACAGAGAGTTCCTCACCGTCAAGAACAAGCCATCCATAGCCACTTCCAAAACGACTAATAGCTGCTTTGGAAAGTTGATCTTTTAAGTTGTCAAAGGTATTGAAATAATAATCAATTACTTTTGCAACGTCTCCATTAGGCTCACCGCCACCTCGTGGGCTCATCACTTCCCAAAAAAGACTATGACAATAGTGACCACCACCGTTATTTCGTACAGCTGTAACAATTTCCTTCGGTAAAGCATCTAAATTACATAGCAATTCTTCTAAAGATTTATTATGTAATTCAGTATAATTTTCTAAAGTAGCATTTAAATTGTTTACGTATGTCGCATGGTGCTTTCCATGATGAATGGAAAGTGTATTGCTATCAATATGTGGCTCTAGTTCATCATAGTCATATGAAAGCTTTGGCAATTGAAATGAAGACATAACATTACCTCCTTTCCACTTAAAAAGTTGGTCTAGGTAAAAATACTTTACCTGAGTCAAAAATACACCCATTTTCCATATAAGTCAATAGTAAGTCCATTAATTTTCTGAAAAATATTACAATAAAAGTAACACTCTCACTTTCATTTGTGACTCCTATCCTTTTTGCTTATACTGTAAAGTAGCAGGGTTTTGTTGAAATAGAAGGAGATTGTTTATGAGTAAAACGAAACAATTAATAGAGGAAGCAAGTAATTTTATTACGATTTGTTATAAGGAGCTTCATAAAGAACAATTGATAGAAGAACGTATAAAAGAAATTCAAATTGAGATAGAAAAGACAGGGACATATGAGCATACATTTGAAGAACTTGTTCATGGTTCACGAATGGCATGGCGTAACAGTAATAGATGTATTGGAAGACTATTTTGGAGTAAGATGCACATATTAGATGCGCGCGAAGTAAATGATGAAGAGGGTGTATATAATGCATTAATTCATCATATTAAATATGCAACGAACGACGGGAAAGTTAAACCAACCATTACGATTTTTAAGCAATATCAAGGTGAGGAAAATAATATAAGAATTTATAATCACCAATTGATTCGATATGCAGGATATAAAACAGAAACGGGAGTGATTGGTGATTCTCATTCCGCTACATTTACGGGCTTTTGTCAGGGGCTTGGTTGGCAAGGAGAAGGTACGAATTTCGATGTATTGCCACTTGTGTTCTCTATAAACGGGAAGGCGCCTACATATAAAGAAATTCCGAGAGAAGAAGTAAAAGAAGTGCCAATTGAACACCCAGAATACCCTATTTCATCACTTGGAGTAAAATGGTATGGTGTTCCAATGATTTCAGATATGCGTTTAGAAATTGGTGGTATTTCTTATACAGCCGCTCCGTTCAATGGATGGTATATGGGAACAGAAATTGGGGCGCGTAACTTAGCAGATCATGATCGTTATAATTTACTTCCGGCTGTTGCGGAGATGATGGATTTAGATACATCGAGAAACGGTACCTTATGGAAAGATAAGGCGCTAATTGAGTTGAATATTGCCGTACTACACTCCTTTAAAAAACAAGGAGTTAGTATTGTTGATCACCATACTGCTGCACAACAATTTCAGCAATTTGAGAAGCAAGAAGCTGCTTGTGGTCGTGTTGTAACAGGTAATTGGGTATGGCTTATTCCGCCATTATCTCCAGCTACCACTCACATTTATCATAAACCGTATCCGAATGAAATTTTGAAGCCAAATTTCTTTCATAAATAATATTTAGTGTAGGTTTTTTCTGTGAAATATAATTTTTTTTAATTACTGTTATGTAGCAAATGGAAGCCTTTACTCTCGGTTATTTTTGGAAGAGGCTTTTTGAACCAAGGAGTACCTTATGTTATAATCAAATTTCTGTTTCGAAGACCTTATAGAAATATAAGGTCTTTTGTTTTGCTTTTTTATGTAAGAGGAAGAGGATTTTTCTTTTTAATAAGGGATTTGGCATATTTTTAGGGACAACATAAGTATGTGGGAAGTCGATAAAATGTTATGCATATATAATTATTATGTTTTGGGTTTAAACAATAAAACATAATAAAGTTGTTTTTTTTGATTGCTGAGGAAGGAGGAAGTATAAATGAGGATGAAGAGTCGAAAAACTGATTGGCCTGTATTTATTATTAGTGGTGGTTCACTTTTATTATTTGTAATTGCAGTTTTTTTGAACAAGGATTATGTAGAGAGTGCGATTAATAAAAGTTTCGCTTTTTCAATTAAATATTTCGGTGCCTTCTGGCAAGTTTTATTATTAGGTACATTTATTGTTGCGATGTGTATGGCTTTCTCCAAATATGGGAGAGTTAAGCTTGGGGGATTAGAAAAACCTGAGATTAGTACGGCAAAATGGCTTGCTATTATTATGTCTACATTACTTGCTGGAGGTGGCGTTTTTTGGGCAGCAGCAGAGCCAATGTATCATTTGATGACGGTGCCACCAATACATGATGGTATATCTGCTGGAACGAAAGAAGCAGTCATGCCTGCTTTAGCACAAAGTTATATGCATTGGGGATTTTTAGCATGGACGATTTTAGGTACAATTAGTGCGGTAGTTATGATGTATGGACATTATCATAAAGATATGCCGCTAAAACCTCGAACACTTTTATATCCTATTTTTGGGGAAAAATTAAGAAAGAGCCTGCTTGGAACGATAATTGATGCAGCTGCAATTATTGCAGTAGCTGCAGGTACAATTGGCCCAATTGGATTTTTAGGTTTACAAGCAAGTTATGGATTACAAGAATTATTTGGAGTTTCTGATGTGTTTACTACTCAATTAGCAATTATTGTTTGTGTGGTGGCCGTGTCTACCATATCGGCAGTAACAGGTATTGATAAAGGGATTCAAATTATAAGTAATTTAAATGTTAGATTAGCAATTGTGTTAATGGCATTCATATTACTATTTGGGCCAGGTGGATTTATTATTGATTCGTTTGTTTCTTCGTTTGGATTTTATGTAAATGAGTTTATACCGATGAGCACATACCGTGGTGATACAAGTTGGTTAGGATCTTGGACAATCTTTTTCTGGGGATGGTTTATTGGATACGGACCAATGATGGCAATTTTAGTGAGTCGAATTTCAAGAGGGAGAACGATTCGAGAAATCATCGTTGCAATTGGAATTATCGCACCTATTATTACAACATTTTGGTTTACTATATTAGGTGGATCAGGCGTGTTTTATGAGTTGATGAATCCTGGGTCTATCTCGGACGCATTAAGTGAATCTGGTATGCCGGCAGCTATGATTGCAATTACAGGGCAATTGCCACTTTCTAATATTATTGGACCAGCATTTCTTTTATTAACAATTTTATTTGTAGTGACAACAGGAGATTCAATGGCGTATTCCATTTCAATGGCAGTGACTGGAGACGGAGATCCTAGAATTAGTTTGCGAATTTTTTGGTCGCTTATTATGGGCGCAGTTGCAGCAATTCTTTTATATATGGGTGAAGGAAGTATTAATGCGCTACAATCGTTTATCGTGGTGACGGCAGTTCCGGTATCAATTTTGTTATTCCCAATGCTATGGTTAGCGCCTAAAGTTGCGGGAGAATTAGCATTAAAACAAGGTATTGTAAAAGAAGAAGATAAAACTGCATTCTTATTTCAGAAGGCTAGTAAATCAAAATAAATAAAAACGTAAAAGAGGAAGCATCTTAAATGAGATGCTTCCTCTTTTACGTTTAATCTAATACTTTTCCCTTTGTTTCTGGTACACATAGTAGCATTGTAATTAACCCGATTGGGTAGATGATAAAAATCAAGGACAATGCTCCAAGTAGGTTGCCACCTGTAGCAAGTAAGCCGATAATAACAGGCCCCAATCCAGCTAACCCACGTCCTGTACCGAAAATAAAGTTTTCGGCGGTAGAGCGAGCTTCAGCAGGATAGTTTTCAGCTAAAATTGCTCCAAATCCTCCCATCATTCCATTTGCAAAGAATCCAAGCAATGCACTTCCCCATAATAATAATGTTGAATCTGTGAATAAGAAGAAGTAAATGAGACAGTATACTGTACCGCCAATATAATAGATTGCAAAAGTTTTACGGCGACCAATTTTATCAGCTAGAATACCAAAGATTGCAATTCCAATTAGCATACCGATGGTAGAAATGAACATCCAGCCACTTGCTTTTGCTAATGTATAGTTATATTTATTTGCTAAAATAGTGGGCATCCATGTGAAGATTCCGTAATATCCGAAGTTTTGGATGAACGACATAATAATAAGACCAATTGTTGTAATTGTTACTTTTTTATTGGCAAATAACTTTCGAAGTGGAAATTTTTTTATATGTTTTAGTTGTTCTGCTTCAGTAGTTGTTAATTTACCTGCAGCTTCTTTTTGCAATAGTTCCTTTTTGTAGCGTTGTTTTTGCTCCCATATTTTCGGTTCACTTAAACTTTTACGGACATAGACAGCTAGTAAAGCTGGAATTAATCCAAATAAGAAAACGGCTCTCCATCCAAAGTGTGGGACAATAAATGCTGGAAGGAGTGAAGCAATCAGTACACCAAATTGCCATCCAAGTGCAACAACAGATGTCGCTTTAGCGCGCATTTCTTTAGACCATGTTTCTGTTACGATGGCCATTCCGATTCCGAATTCACCACCAACTCCCATTCCAACTAAAAAGCGCAGAATTAATAATTGCCAGTAGTCTGTTGCGAAATAAATGAGTGCGGTTGCTAGTGAAAACAGTAAGATTGTGAAGGCCATTGTACGAATACGGCCAAATAAATCAGCAATAAATCCAAATAAATAAGAACCAATTAACATTCCTATTGTGGTAGCTAAAGTTAAGTTTCCACCTTCAACAGGACTTAAGTGAAACTCTTTTAAAATATAGACAAGTACGAAAGATAATAGCAACATATCTAAACCTTCTGCTGCATATCCTAGCGCAGAACCAAATAATGTTTTATATCTTTTCGCTTTTGTCTCCTCTGTTGTTTGTTGTACATCAGTAGTGACGTTCATTATTACTCCTCCTTATTTTCTACAGTCGCTATGGAAGAATAACAAAAGGCCTTCTCACCTGATATGATGAGAAGGCCAAAAAAGCATACGTATCCCCAAGAAAAGAACATACGTATATTGTATTCCGACTTCCTTCTCAACCTCACGGGGTTGGGTTAAAGGACTGTATTATATTACTTTATTTTTAGCACTCTTCTATATGTATTGTCAAATAAAGAGGAAGTTATTATGTGTAAAATATTTCAAAAAACATTTCGTTCTTCTTGACGCCGACTTCATTATTTTCCCATAATAAAACTAACTAAATAAAAAGGAATGAATCAAAGATGCTAAATTTAGTACTCATGATGATTGAACGAGTCGGACTTATAGTTATTTTAGGATTTTTACTCTCTCATATTAAAACTTTCAGACGCCTCCTTCATAAACAGGATGGCTATGTAGATAAGCTTAAGCTTATTTGTATTTTTTCGGTATTTACAATTGTAAGCAATTACACTGGGATTGAAATAGCAGGAAATACGATTATGAATGAAAATTGGTTACAAGGTGTTTCATCATCGAGTACCATTGCAAATACACGTATTATGGGTGTTGGAATTAGTGGATTGCTTGGTGGTCCTATCGTCGGAATTGGGGTAGGATCAATTGCTGGTATTCACCGTTATATGCTTGGAGGGACGACAGCTCTAAGTTGTGCAATCTCTTCAATTTTAGCAGGCGTTATAACTGGTTATATCGGATACATTTTTAAAAAATATAACCGTACAATTACCCCTAAGTTTTCAGCGATTTTAAGTGTTTTTATCGTTTCTTTAGAAATGATTATGATCCTATTAATTGTAGAGGATGGAATGAGCATTGTGAAAACAATTGCGATACCAATGATCCTTGTAAATAGTTTTGGAAGTTTTATTTTACTTTCTATGATACAAGCTATTTTGCGTCAGGAAGAGAACGCAAAGGCACTTCAGACTCATAAGGTATTACGTATTGCAGATAAAACGTTACCATATTTTCGCCAAGGCTTAACAGAAGAATCGTGTAAGCATGTGGCACAAATTATTCACCGCTTTACAGGAACAGATGCGGTATCCTTAACAGATACAGAGAAAATATTAGCTCATGTTGGATTAGCATCAGATCACCATATTCCGTCACATAGTTTAATAACTGGTTTGTCGAAAGAAGTGTTACACACAGGGAAAATAATGAAAGCAAAATCACGTGAGGTTATTAATTGTCAACATGAAGGCTGCCCTTTGCAAGCGGCGATTGTTATTCCACTAACTTCACATGGAAATACAATAGGGACATTAAAACTGTATTTCAAAAATCCTAACCAGTTAAGTCGTGTGGAAGAGGAATTAGCAGAAGGATTAGCAAAAATATTCTCTACACAACTTGAATTAGGTGAAGCTGAGTTGCAAAGTAAATTATTGCAAGATGCGGAAATAAAGGCATTACAAGCACAAATTAACCCGCATTTTTTATTTAATGCGATTAATACAGTATCAGCTTTATGCCGAACAGATGTAGAAAAAGCAAGGAAGTTATTATTACAGCTTAGCGTATATTTCCGATGTAATTTGCAAGGGGCACGTCAGTTATTGATTCCACTAGAACAAGAATTAAACCATGTACAGGCATATTTATCCTTAGAACAAGCAAGGTTCCCAAATAAGTATGAGGTAAAGATGTATATTGAGGACGAGCTAAAGACAACTTTAGTACCACCATTTGTTCTTCAACTATTGGTTGAAAATGCATTGCGACACGCTTTTCCGAAGAAGCAACCAGTATGTGAAGTAGAAGTGCATGTTTTTGAAAAAGAGGGTATGGTTCATTTTGAAGTAAAAGATAATGGGCAGGGAATTGAGGAAGAACGTTTAGAACAATTAGGAAAGATGGTAGTTTCGTCAAAGAAAGGGACTGGAACAGCTTTATATAATATTAATGAACGTCTTATTGGATTATTTGGAAAAGAAACGATGCTTCATATCGAAAGTGAATTAAATGAGGGGACAGAGATTACTTTTGTTATTCCAAAAAAAGTAGGGGAGGAAGAGCAGATTGTTAAAAGTATTAGTAGTTGACGATGAAATGTTAGCACGTGATGAACTAAAGTATTTATTAGAGAGAACGAAAGAAGTTGAGATAATTGGTGAGGCTGATTGTGTGGAAGACGCATTAGAAGAACTAATGCAAAGTAGACCAGATATTGTGTTTTTAGATATTCAATTATCCGATGATAACGGATTTGAAATCGCCAATATATTAAAGAAGATGAAAAATCCACCTGCAATTGTATTTGCTACTGCCTATGATCAATATGCACTGCAAGCATTTGAAGTAGATGCGTTAGACTACATTTTAAAACCATTTGATGAAGAGCGTATTGTGCAGACATTAAAGAAGTATAAAAAACAAAAACAATCGCAAATAGAAACGAAGCACGAAATAAAGGGGACAGATGTAACAGTAGAGATGCATAAATTAGCATTACCAATTGAAGAATCAATCGTACTTGTTAATATTGAAGATATTGTATATGTAGGACTTGTGGACGGAAAAGTGACAGTAAAAACAATGAGGGAAACATATGTAACACACGATACACTTGTGATTTTGGAAAAGAAGTTGCCGCAAGTAAGTTTCATGCGTGTTCATCGTAGCTTTATTGCAAATATTAATCATATTACTGAAATTCAGCCATGGTTTAACTCTACTTATAATTTAATCATGAAAGAAGGATCAAAAGTACCTGTTAGTCGTACATATGCAAAAGAACTCAAGAAGCTGCTTCGTATTTAAGGAGCAGCTTTTGTATTTCATCCTTTTATATTTGTAACTGATTCTGTATATTTGACGCTCTGTTATGTAAACGCTTACTCGGGCGGTTATATCCTATACAATAAAGGTACCAAATCGAAAGAGGTGGCCAAAATGAGTACGAAAAAAGTATATAGTTTCTTATCACAAGCATTCATATTCTCAGCTATTATGTTAATTTCTAATATTATTGCAACACATTTACCAATTCCAATGCCTTCATCGGTAATCGGGTTAGTTATTTTATTTAGTCTATTATGTTTAAAAGTTATTAAATTGGAGCAAGTTGAATCACTCGGAACAGCTTTAACAGGTATTATTGGATTCTTATTCGTCCCATCAGGTATTTCAGTTATTAATTCTCTTGGTGTAATGGGACAATACTTTGTACAAATTTTAACTGTAATTGTTGTAGCAACAGTTATTTTACTCGCTGTAACAGGATTATTTGCACAATTTATTTTAGGAAAAGATGAAAAAGAAACAGAAGATACAAAAGAATTGAAAGTAGTAAATAAAGGACGCAAGCACGGAAAGGTTGCGTAACCATTGTATTTATATATTGTTGGGAGGTAATGAACATGGCAAGCACAATGACTCCATATTTCGGAATCGTCGTTTCATTAATCGCATACGGAATCGGAACATTATTATTCAAGCATTCAAAAGGGTTCTTCCTATTTACACCATTATTCGTGGCGATGGTATTAGGGATTGTATTTCTAAAGGTAGGTAACTTTACTTTTGAAGAATATAATACTGGCGGAAAAATGATTAGTTTCTTCTTAGAGCCAGCAACAATTGCATTCGCTATCCCACTATATAAACAAGTTGATAAGTTGAAAAAATATTGGTGGCAAATTTTATCAGCTATCGTGGTTGGATCTATTTGCTCAGTAATTGTCGTGTTCATTGTTGCAAAAGCAATCGGTTTAGATACAGCAGTAATGAATTCAATGCTACCACAAGCAGCAACAACAGCAATTGCGTTACCAATTTCAGAAAGTATTGGTGGTATTCCAGCAATTACATCGTTTGCAGTTATTTTCAACGCAGTTATCGTATACGCATTAGGAGCATTATTCTTAAAAACATTTAGAGTGAAACATCCGATTGCAAAAGGTTTAGCACTTGGAACAGCGGGTCATGCATTAGGAGTTGCAGTAGGAATTGAAATGGGTGAGGTAGAGGCAGCGATGGCAAGTATTGCTGTAACGGTAGTTGGGGTTGTAACAGTAGTTGTCATCCCAATGTTCATGCCATTCATTGGATAGTAAAACTTACTTAAAAAATAAGAAAAGCAAGCTATTTGTAGGACAGATTTCTACTGATAGCTTGCTTTTTATGTTACAGTAGTGGTAAGACCTATTAAAAAATGTAAGTTTCCTTAAATCTTCATTAATACTATGTAGAATACGTTTTGAATTAGGTCATTGTATTGTAAAATAAGAAGTAGGCTACTATATACCTGGTAAGGTAGGCATATAATGAGTTTATAAAAATCTTAATATGAATGAATAATTAAAAGTAGAAAAGAGAGAGAAATCTACTTATTAACGTTTTAGTTTATAGGACAGGAGAGAGTATTCGTCGATTATGCAAATAAAAAACCTGTTTCAAAGCAAAGGATTCCAGAGGTTACTCGTATTAGTAATACTTGCTCTCGTGTTATACGGGCTGCAAAGTATGTTGAATTTAATATTAATTACGTTTATTCTCACGTATTTAATGGATCGATTCCAAAAGTTTATTTCACGCAAATTAGATCATTTCATGCCTATTAATCGAAAAATTATTATAGCGTTTCTATATGTAATGTTAATTGGTGGAATTGCTATTACGCTATTTAAATATTTACCAGTATTGACGATACAAATTTCACAACTGATTTACCAATTCAATGTATTTTTAAGAAACCCACCAGATAGTGAACTAATTAAGTATGCAGTTAATGCTGTCAATCATATGGAGCTTTCTAAATATGTAGGACAAGGCGTAGACATTTTGTATAAATCGATTACGAATGTTGGTAAATTTGGCCTTCAAGTTTTACTTTCTTTAATTTTGAGTTTGTTTTTCTTATTAGAAAAATCTCGTATTGTCGGTTTTACTGCAAAGTTTAAAGAAAGCAGGCTTGCAATTTTCTATACTGAAATTGAGTACTTCGGAAAGAAATTTGCACGTTCATTTGGAAAGGTAATCGAAGCGCAATTTTTAATTGCTGTTGTTAACTGTGTTCTTTCAGTTATCGCATTATGGATATTAGGATTCCCACAATTATTAGGTTTAGCGTTAATGATTTTCTTGCTTGGCTTAATTCCAGTAGCAGGGGTTATCATTTCGTTATTCCCACTTTGTATGATTGCTTACAATATTGGCGGTATCATGTACGTTGTTTATATTTTGGTTATCGTAACAGTGATTCATGCGCTTGAAAGTTACGTATTAAACCCGAAGTTTATGTCGCAAAAAACAAATTTACCGATTTTCTATACATTTATGGTATTAATCTTCTCAGAACACTTCTTAGGTGTATGGGGATTAATTATCGGTATTCCAATCTTCATCTTCTTATTAGATGTTTTAGACGTGACAAGTGATGAAATGGAGAAGGATGTTGGAAAAAATAAAGTGAAGTAAAGAAAAAGCATCGATGTTCGGTGCTTTTTCTTTTATAATATGATGTTTCTTATGCCATACTGTAAGCAGAACATAGAATAGGGGTGAAGTAATGGCTGTAAATGAAAAGGTAGAATTGGCTACATTTGCTGGAGGGTGCTTCTGGTGTATGGTTTCGCCATTTGAAGAGATGGAAGGGATTATAAAGGTTGTTTCTGGCTATACAGGTGGTCATAAAGAGAATCCAACGTATAAAGAAGTATGTTCAGAAACGACGGGACATTATGAGGCAGTACAAATTACATTTGATGCAAATAAAATGCCGTATGAGGAATTGTTAAATATATATTGGAGACAAATTGATCCGACCGATATTGGTGGACAATTCCACGACCGCGGACAGTCTTATGAAACGGTGATTTTTTATCATAATGAAGAACAACATAAAAAAGCAGAGACCTCAAAAGAAGAGCTTGAGCAGAGTGGACGCTTTTCAAAACCAATTGCGACAAAAATACTACCAGCAGCTACATTTTATCCAGCTGAAGAATATCACCAAGGATACCATAAGAAAAACACATTCCGCTATGAGTTATATCGTAAAGGCTCAGGACGAGATGCTTTTATTAAGCAACATTGGCCAAAGGATAATGCTCATTTAAAAGAAAAACTCAATGAGATGCAGTATTATGTAACACAGGAAAATGGTACAGAACCACCATTTCGAAATGAGTATTGGAACCATAAAGAGGAAGGTCTTTATGTAGACATCGTTTCAGGTGAGCCGTTGTTTACTTCTCTAGATAAATTTGATAGTGGATGTGGATGGCCTAGTTTTACAAAACCAGTGGTGTCAGCAAGTGTGAAAGAAAAGATGGATGTGAGTCATAATATGACACGTACAGAAGTGAGAAGTAAAGAAGGAGATTCACATCTTGGGCACGTATTTCCAGATGGTCCAGGACCAAATGGCCTTCGTTACTGTATTAATTCCGCAGCTCTTCGATTTATTCCAAAAGAGGAATTAGAGAAAGAAGGCTATGGCGATTTCCTAATCTTGTTTGGAAATAAAAAATAACCTCGCAGTTAGCGAGGTTATTTTTTTGTTATTTTGTTTTTTTCTTTTTAAATTTGCTTAATACTTCATAAACGATTGGAACAATAAGAAGTGTTAATAACGTTGAACTTGTTAATCCACCAATTACCGTTACGCCAAGTCCTTTAGAAATTAAGCCACTACCTTCAAATCCTAATGCAAGCGGGATAAGAGCACCGATTGTTGCAATTGCAGTCATTAAAATTGGACGAAGGCGTGTTGCACCAGCTTCTAATAAAGCTTCACGTGTTGATAGTCCTTCATTTTCCTTATGAATAACGCGGTCGATAAGCACGATTGCGTTTGTTACAACGATACCGATTAACATAAGCGCACCAATCATTGCAGATACACTTAATGTTTCACCAGAGATTAATAAGGCAACAAGAGCCCCAATAATTGTAAATGGTAGCGAGAATAAAATTGCGAATGGTGCTAGGGCACCACCAAATGTAACGACAAGAACGAAGTATACAATGGCAATCGCAGCTAACATCGCTAGGCCAAGTTGCTTGAATGATTCTTGAATATCTTTAGTAACACCGCCCATAGAAACATCTACACCAGAAGGAAGATCCATTTTATCTACTTCTTTTTGTACTGCAGCAGATGCTTTTGAAACGTCATCAGATGTTAATTTGGCACTAACCTCTGCATAAACACGTCCATCTCGGTGTGTTACTGTATTCGATGTTTCACCTTCTTTTACAGTCATAACATCTTTCACAGCTACTTCATTACCAAGTGGTGTTGTAATTTTGCGATTTGTTAAGTCATCGATTGTTTCATAATTTTGTTTTTCAGCTTCTACATATACATTGATATCTTTACCGTCTTTTTTAATTGTTGTCAGAACAGGACGATCATGTTGATTAGAAAGTCCCATTCCAATTTGAGCAGCCGTTAAGCCCATTTTACTCAGCTTTTCTTGATCTGCGACTAAAGTGTACTCTGCATATGTTTTTGCAATACTAGAATCTATATCTTTTAAGTCTTTATTTTTCTTCATGATATTTTGAATATCTTTTACGACAGGCTTAATGTCTTCTGAGCTATCTCCATAAACGTATAGTTTAATTTCGTTACTACCGCCACTTGCTCCGAAGTCTTGGTTTTTCCATTCGCCTTTGCCAGACATCTTCTGTAAATCTTTAACGACTTGTTCTTTCTCTTTTTCAAAGTTTTTCGTGTCGTTATCATATTGCACGAAGAACATTGCTTGGTTTGATTGACCAGGACTCATTGGATTCTCTCCACCTAATGAGAACTGAATTGTTTTGACGTCTTTATTATCTTGGAAGTGCTTCTCAGCTTTTGTTGCAATTTTTTCAACGTCTTCTAACGTTTGACCTGGTTCAGGATTATATGTTGCAATAATCATTTTTTCTTCTTCAGAAGGTAAGAAACTTACACCGATAACTGGTACAAGTGCAAGACTACCAACTAATAGAAGGACAGCGATACTTGATGTAATAATTTTGTGATTTAAAGCCCATGCAAGTATGCGTTTATACCCATTTGCTAATTTACTTGGTTTTTCTTCATGATGTACTTCTTTTTCCCTCATGCTCTCTTTCTTAAATAAGGAATGAGCTAGCATCGGTACGATTGTAACTGCTACTAGTAATGATGCTAATAAAGCGAAGACGATAGTTAAGGCGAATGGTAAGAACATTTCACCAATCATACCTTTTACTAGTCCAAGCGGTAAAAATACAGCAATTGTTACAATGGTGGAAGACATAATCGGGATAAACATTTCTTTCGTAGCTTCACGAATTAAATCTTTTCCACGTAATTTCTCTTCTGATAACGACATACGTCGGTAAATATTTTCAATAACAACAATTGAGTCATCGACAACGCGGCCTATAGCAACGGTCATTGCTCCAAGTGTCATAATGTTAAGCGTAATATCCATTTGCTTTATGACTAAAACAGCAATTAATAAAGAAAGTGGTATTGAAACGACAGAAATTAACGTTGTTCGAATATTTCGTAGGAACAGCATAATAATAACAATCGCAAAGATAGCACCGAAAATTGCTTTGCTCAGCATTGTTTCAACTGATTTTTCAATAGGTGCACCTTGGTCGAATGTTGAAATGATCTCTAAATCTTTATATTTTTTCTCAAGATCTTTTACTTTATCTTTTACTGCATTTACAACATCAACTGTATTTGCATCAGAGGCCTTCACAATTTGAATTCCAATTGCTTCTTTTCCATTTGTTCGAGAAATAGATTCTGCTTTCCCAACTTCTTTAATGTCAGCAATTTCGTCTAATGTAACTGTTGGAATCCCGTTCATAGCAGCTGGATTCATTTGCGGCGTTTGTGCACCAGCGCCAGCATTTTGACTACCTTGACCGTTAGGTGAGGAAGGTATAGCTGGGATTTTAAGTTCTTTTAACGCTTTAATCGTTGTAATATTGCCATCTACAACAACTGATTTTTCCGTGTCTTTAAATGTGTATAAGCCAAGTGGTAAAGATACATCCGATCCCTTAATCACATTTTTTACGGTATCTTCACTTAGTCCTAGTTCTTTCATTTTATCTTTCTTGAAGACAAGCTGTACTTCATCTACTTGTTGGCCAGCAATTTGAACAGATGCAACACCATCAAGTCCTTTTAATCCTGGTACAACATTTTTTTCTACATTTTCAGTTAAGGTAGCTAAAGATTCATTCTTACTTGCCACGCTTAACGAAATAACTGGAAAGGCATTGAAGTTTACTCGTGAAACTTTAGGATCTTTAACACCTTCTGGGAGTTTTACATTTGTGAGAGCTTCTTTAATTTCTGTTTCTGCTTTTTCCATATTTTTATCAAAATCGTATTCTACTTGAATAGAAGATGCGTTTTGAAAAGATGATGAACTCACAACGTTAACACCGCTTAAATTTTGTAGTTGTTCTTCCATCGGCTTTGAAACTTTATCAGCTACTTCTTCTGGTGTAGCACCAGGATAGACCGTAGTTACTGTCACAATCGGTGTTGTAATATCAGGGATTGTTTCCAGCTTCATATTGAGTCCAGAGTAGATCCCCGCAATAGTAATAATAATGGTTAGTAGCCAAACTGCGAACTTATTTTTTAACGAGAAATTGATGATTTTGTTCATGTTTGCGCTCCCTTTTTATTATATTGACCAACTGGTCAGTCTAATACATAATATAACTGACCATTCGGTCAATCGTCAATAAAAAGAGATGGTATAATACATTTATAATAAGATGCGAGATTAAATTTAGGAGAGAAGATATGAAAGAAAAAGAGCGTTTAATTATAGAATCGGCTATGAAGTTATTTGCTACTAAGGGTGTAAATGCGACATCAGTGCAGGAAATTGTGACAGCTAGTGGTATATCTAAGAGAGCTTTTTACTTATATTTTAAATCGAAAGATGAGCTTTTATTAGCGACACTTCGATATTATTATGACAAAATCCAAAAGAAAATGCTGGATATTGAACAAGAGTTTTTATTACCACGTGAAAAATTTGCAAAACAATTACATTGTCAGTTTAATGATATACAAAAGCATAAAGAATTTATTATTATGCATGCGAGAGAAAATGCGATTCCGTTTAATAAAGAAGTAGAAGAATTTATGATGCGGATGAAGTTAGAGTCTCATGCATTTTATCGGAATAGTTTATTGTCCATTTATGGTGAAAAGGTTATGCCATATTTATTGGATTTAGTAATTATGGTAGAAGGCATATGCCGTGGGTATTTAGAATTAATTATTTTACAAGCACCAGAAATTGATTTATCGTATGTAGCTGCTTTTATTTTAAAAAGAGTAGATAATTTAGTAAATGGCTTAGTAGAATCTTCGGAAGAACCTATTTTACATGAAGAAAAGCTTGGAGAATTCCTTTGTAAATCAGAGCTTATTAAGGAACAAGTTAAAGAACATTTTTTAAAAGAGATTATTGTATTTAAGCGCACTTTAGCTGATCAATTAGAGGATGATGAGCTGTTGGTTACATTAGATGTTTTAGAGGCGGAAATACGATTGCTTAATCCAAGAATTCCGGTAATTAGAGGTATGTTAGCAAATTTAGAGGCGTATCCGGAATTAAAAGAATTTCGATTACGCCTTATAGGATACTACAATATAAAAAATTCTTAATAAAAATAAGTAAAAAACTCCTTGTCTACACAAGGAGTTTTTTCTTAAAGACTACTTACTATTTTGAGACCATTCTTCAACATCCCAAACTTTTGTGATCCAATCTTCATAGAAGTCCGGTTCGTGACATACAAGGAGAATTGTTCCTTTATATGCTTTCATAGCCTTCTTAAGTTCCGCTTTTGCTGTAACATCAAGATGGTTTGTCGGCTCATCAAATAATAGCCAGTTACTTTCCTCACCCATTAGCTTACATAAACGAACTTTTGCTTGTTCTCCACCACTTAATTGACTTAATGGGCGAGAAATATGTTCATTTTTTAATCCGCATTTTGCTAACATCGCACGAATTTGATGCTGGTCTAGGCCAGGGAATGTATTCCATACATCATCAATTGGTGTTATATTATCAGCTTTAACTTCTTGTTCAAAGTATGCAGGCTCTAAGAAGTCACCAAGACTTGTTTTACCGCTTAAAGGTTTAATTTTACCTAAGATTGTTTTTAGCAACGTTGATTTACCAACACCGTTACATCCAACAATAGCAATTTTTTCACCACGTTCAATCGTCATTGATAGCTTTGGTAGTAGAGGATGCGTATATCCGATTTCTACATTTTCACCTTCAAAGACGAAGCGACTACTTGCGCGACTTTCTTTAAATGAGAATTCAGGTTTAATCGCTGTTTCTGGGCGATCAATAAGTTCCATGCGATCAAGTTGTTTTTGACGACTCTTTGCACGACCTGTCGTTGAATAACGAGCCTTGTTCTTTGCAATGAAGTCTTCTTGCTTTTTGATAAACTCGCGCTGTTTTTCATAAGCGTTTATATGTTGATTTTTATTGATTTCTGCTAGTTCTAGGAATTTTTCATATGTCGCTGTATAGCGTGTCATTTTTGTGAATTCTAGATGGAAAATAACATCAACACATTTGTTCATAAATTCCGTATCATGAGAAATTAATAAGAATGCATGTGGATATTCTTTCAAATAATTTGTTAACCAATGAATATGTTCAACGTCTAAATAGTTAGTAGGTTCATCAAGCAATAACACTTCTGGCTGTTCAAGTAATAGCTTTGCAAGCAATACCTTTGTACGTTGTCCACCACTTAATGCTGAAACATCACGATCTAAACCAATTGCATCAATTCCAAGACCACGTGCAGCCTCTTCAATTTTCATATCTAGTAAGTAGAAACCACCTGCTTCAAGTGCATCTTGTATTTCTGCCATTTGCTCAAGAAGTTCTTCTAGTTCTTCTGGTGTAGCAGTTCCCATTTTTTCTGTAACTTCATTTAAAGCTTTTTCCTTTTCGAATAACGGTAAAAATGCATCCGCTAGTACGTCACGGATTGTACGCCCAGGTGTTAAAACAGTATGCTGATCTAAGTAGCCGTAATGTGTGCCCGGTGTCCATTCTACGCGACCTTGGTCATGAATAAGCTGACCAGTAATGATATTCATGAATGTTGATTTACCAACACCGTTTGCACCAACTAATCCAACGTGCTCACCTGCTAATAATCGCATAGATACATCTTTAAATAATGTACGATCGCCAAATGTATGTCCTAATTTTTCAACTGTTAATAAGCTCATAGTATCCTCCGTCCAACTTGAAATAGTACCTTGAATCATGATACTAAATTCTTTCATATAATGCTATCATTTCAAAATGTATATTTTTTCAAAAGAAGTGTTTGTAAATGTTAGTATATAAAAAAGTTACTTCTCCTACAGAAGTAACTTTTTGGTTATGCCTTTTGTTTAACTTCACTAACTTTCTTTTCAGCTACAATAAAATGCGGTCTACGTTTTGTTTCATAATAAATACGACCGATATATTCACCAATAACACCTAGGAATATGAGTTGAATACCGCCAATAAATAGTATAGCGGAAATGAGAGTAAAGTAACCAGGAACTTCCACACCACCGAGGATGATTTGAACGAACGTAGTGATTACGTATAAAAGTCCTAAAATGGTTGTTAGTAATCCAAGATATATAGATAGACGTAACGGTTTATTATTGAATGAAATTACACCATCAATTCCATAATTTAATAATTTCGAGAAGGTCCATTTACTCTCTCCATCAGAACGTAATACATTTTCATATTCAATGATTAATTCGTTATAACCGATCCAAGAAAATAAGCCCTTTGAAAATCGGTTGTATTCACTTAAAGATAATAAAGAATCTACTGCTCTTCGACTTAAAAGTCTAAAGTCACCAATACCGTCTACTAATTCAATATCTACAAATTTATTCATCACTTTATAGTAAAGACGAGAGACGAAAGAGCGAACGGGTGAATCACCAGTTCTTGTTCTTTTTGCAATGACTTGGTCGTAGCCGTCGTTATATCCTTCTAACAGTTCTTTTATTAACGTAGGAGGGTGTTGTAAGTCAGCATCCATAATAACAATTGCATCGCCTGTAGCATATTTTAAACCAGCTAACATTGCAGCTTCTTTTCCGAAGTTTCGACTAAATGATATGTAGTGTACCGATGAATCTGCACTAGCTAAATCACGTAAAATATTTAAAGTATCATCTTTACTACCATCATTAACAAAAACAAATTCATAATCGGTAGTTAATTTATGAATTTCAAGGGAAGTCTCTGAATAAAAGGCTCGAAGCACCTTTTCTTCATTGTAGCATGGTACAACTATTGAAAGGGTCATGTTTGACACTCCTTGTTTGTAGTGGATTAAAATAATATTTAGATATTATTTTAGGAAGCTATCTAAATAGATAGCTTCATGATTCATTAAGTGCTCATTATTGCTTTTTAAAAGAAAATTTTCGTCGTGCTTTTGGATTTTTGAAAATTAGTAAAGCTATACAGATAATTAGTGAGATGATTGATATAGTCATACCTAATTTGAAGTAAGGTGTAACGTAAGTCATTTCGATTACATGTGAACCTTTTGTAATTGGAACACCGATAAAGGCAGAATTCGCTTTCGTAAATTCTGTTTCTTTCCCATCAATTTTTATAGTCCAGCCTTTACTATATGGGACAGATAGATATAAGAGCCCGTCTTTATTTGATTTGATATCCCCTTTTAAATAATTGTTCTTATAATAAATATTTTCAAGCCTATTTTCAGTTAGTTTTTTTGTTTCTTTTTGTATACTTTCATAGTTTACAATATTTGCTTGCAAGTCACCTAATTCATACTCACCTGCCATATCAATAGAGATAGTTAGGTTTTCTGGACGCTCATTGCCCAAATTGTAAACAAACCTTTCTAACGGATAAGAGTATGCACCAGCATCGTCCCCTTTTCCTATCGTTTTTCCATTAACAGTTGCATTGAATGTGCCTGCATTTTTTAATTTTAATTCTATCAGTAGATCACCAGGTGTATCAGGATAATTGATAGGTACAATCATATTTCCAAAGCCATGAACAATTAGTTTATTTTCTTGTTTTTTCATGTTTTCGAATTTTGCTTTTTCCGTTTTAATAGATACTGCCTTTGATTTAAGGTCTTGTTTATTAAAATGGTTTAATGAAAATTCTTTTGTATTATTAACGACAACAGCATGTAATAATAATTGATCACGCTGAGCGAAGTTTAATTTAGAAAATTCTTCTTCACTTATAGCCGAATCATATACATATCCTAACGGTAAAGCATAGTCATTTTTGTAAATATTATATGGTCCTACTTGCTGTAATAGTTTATATCCATAAGGTACATTCTTTGAATCTGTATCAGCACTTAATACGCGATATTTTATACCTAGCATATTTTCGAGTAGTAGTCGACTATCAGCTTGATAAAACATTGAAGGTGTATCGTACATTTGGAATACGCCATATTTATTTTTCATAAAGTCATGGACATAATAATTAACCAAGCTTTGATACGTACTTACGCCATGATATCCTTGTAGCATTGGTGTGTTATATTCGCTATATGGATTAAGAATACGATAAAAGTCTTTATCATTTTCTTGTATGTAGCGAATTGCAGCAATTTCTTCTTGATTATCATAGCCTGGTTCGTGTAACTTTTCAGTTGAAATCTGGCTCTGTCCGTAAACTGTGCTAAGTATATTATTCGCATACATATAATTCATAGAAATTGTGCTAACGAGTACGTTCAATACAACTAAAAATTGTATGAAAGGTTTAGAAATATAACGCCATAAACATACTGTAATAACAGAAAGAACGACAGTTCCGAGTAAAATGTTATCAACGTCTTGTAAAGGTTTATCAGTTACATTTATATTTGCCTTTCTATAAAATGCATAAATGAATAATCCAATAGACACTAATAAACTTATTAAATAAGGTAATTTGTAGTCTTTCTTATGAATAATCATCCAATCTAGAATGTATGCAATTGTTTGGGCAATTACAAATACAAATAAATAAAACCATCTAGATTGCATTGCTGAAAAACCATTAAACATAGAATATGTATATGGAAGCATAAACAGAATGAACATGAATAACGTAAAGAATACTTTATTCTTTACGAGTTTATCACGTATAAACATTCCAAATACGATTAAGAATAAAATTAAAGCTGGTAAAGCTAATTGATGATTTTCAGCATTATACATGAAGAAAATATTTTCCATTAAATCTTTATAAAATTTATCTTCAAATAATAATGGTATCTCAAACTTTTTTGATAGTCGATCAGCGCTAAATACGGCATTAACTGATGGGAGGAAGCAAACGGCGGCTAAACCGAGTGATAATCCGTACAATAAACCGATTCTAATATAATAAGTTAGAAAAGAGACAATCGTTTTATTTTGTTGTGTCGCAAAGTATTGGAATAATGCATAAATAAATATGAAAATACTTGTGATAAAAGCAAAATAAAAGTTTGATGCTACCATTAAAGTAGCAGCGATTAGGAAAAGGCCGTGCTTCTTTTCAATAATATATTTATCAAGTCCCCATATTACTAATGGTAAAAATACAATGGCATCAGCCATGAAATCCCATAGTAAAGAGTGGCGGATGAAAGTAATACAGCCACCATATATAATAGCAGCAACAAAAGATGAGAATGCTGTTTTATTATGGTAACGTAAAGAACCATACATGAATACCATAGCTAAAAAGTTTTTTAAAATACTCATGTATAATTTCACGTCATATACTTGCTCAAGACTTAGTTTAGGTAGTAACAGTGTAATCCAGAAAAACGGTGATGTGCTGTAATAATAACTAAACTCTCCAAATAAATCTCCACCTAATCCATAATCAAAAGACCAAAAAAGGTTGCCATCTTTAAAGGCATGTTGTAGAAGAAACGTAAAAAAGCCAAATTGACGTAACGCATCCCCTGTACCAGAAAAGGCTTGATTAGATGTTAAAAAGAAATAATGAAAAGCAAAAGCGCACAATAATAATATTGGCATAATTATCATTGTTTTCTTGGAAAAGAATTTATTATTCGGCTTTATGCTCATAAAAATTGATAATCCTCCTTTGAAAGTCGTTACATGTAACAACTAGTTTTTAGGTAGCATATAAAAACACACCAATTTTTAAAGGTGTGTTCTTTAGTTTTAACATGAGAAAATATATATTTTTGTTGAAGCATATATATTTTTACAAGCGTTGAAGTTCATAGTTTACATGTAATTTAGTATAAGGCATTTTCAGAAAGTAAGTCAATTTGAGCTGGAATATATAGCATTTTTTTACTGAAGAAAAATGATGGTATATAAAAAAAGCAAAAAGCTTTTCCATTTTTAAATAGGAAAAGCTTTTTGCTTTTAAGCATGTTTGCGAATGAGCTTTTGTTTTATAAACCCTAAAACAAATCCACGTATTTGAGGATCAATTCCAATTCCAATTATACCGTATAGTATACCAGTAAGAGTTAAAGCAATTAGTGGCGGTAAGTTGATTAATGCAATTCGGTATA
Source organism: Bacillus sp. FSL E2-8900 (assembly GCF_037966225.1). NCBI lineage: Bacteria > Bacillati > Bacillota > Bacilli > Caryophanales > Bacillaceae > Bacillus > Bacillus sp. FSL E2-8900. Next base: position 5,031,573 of record NZ_CP150193.1, on the reverse strand, counting down.
TACCGTAACTAATAATAAAGGCTAAGGAATTAAATATAACTCCTTTAACTAATAATTGCATGCCTTTACGAATAAAGAGGGTAAATCCGATTAATAGTGTAATTTCGGTAAGGATAGCTGCGGCAGCTGCTCCCATCATTCCATATTTACTACCTAATACAATATAACCTATGATGGCAACAACTAATCCAATAGTCATTGTTGTTGCACGTTTCCATTGCTGGCCAATCGTTGTTAAATTATCGGCTAGTGGATAGTTAATTGATTGTAAAATAACCATGAACGCTAGAATAGCAAGAGCGTCACCGGCGGGAGCGTATTCTTCTCCTAATAAACTAACAATCCAGAAACTTGGATCCGCAATAAAGGGGATAGAAATTCCCATTCCTAAAAAAGACATAAGTTTTAATTCAAAACTTGATAATTTTCTATGTTCTTCAATATTTTTCTCATTACCAAAAGCAAAAAGCCTTGGATAAAAGGCCGCTGCAATTACCCCAGGTATTTGATATAGTACAGCAGGTATTTTAGATGCAGCACCAAAGAATCCAACTTGATTATACGTTGAAACCTTTTCTAATATAATAGGGCCCAATTGTGGTAAGAGCATAATGATGATGCCATTGATTGTAAAAATAAGTAGTTGATCTAAAATGCCTTTATCCCAACCCTTATGGACCTTCGTATAACGTATTGTCATTATAAAGGCGATAACACCTGTTACAAGACTAGATACCCCGTACATGGCAGCAACCATCATAAGTGACCATTGGAAAGACATCCCTAGTAATAGGGCAGCAGCAGCAGTTACACCTTGTAGTACAGAAATAATAGCTGTAAATTGCATGCGTTCTGTTACTTGGAAGTAAGCCATTCCAACACCTTGTAAGGTTGCTCCGAACATTGTTGGTAGAACAACCCAATATACCATCGCGCGTAAGTAAGCATCGGGATAGAAGAACTGGGCAAAAATAGCGAAAAGTACAGAAATTACGATAGCTAATATTAAACGAATACGTAAGTAACTACTTATTAGCACGCTAATATTAGCATCGCTTCTCGTTCCTTCACGCATAAACGTATGTGTTAAACCTGCATCTGTAAAGTAACAAATAACAGCTGAAACTGCTAACGCAGTTGTAAACATACCGTAATCACTTGGAGAAACATACCTTGCAAAGAAAATTGTTGCAATAGCCAGTACAAAACGGACAGTAATGTTTCCTACAAACAGGTAGGATGCGTTTTTTAGAATTTTATTTGTTTTCATGAGAAAAGACCTTTCTATTCTTTAGGACCCGGTTAGCTTGTCCTATTTGTAAATTTGATTTGTTCACAGAAAGAGAGAGTATCGTTATATTTTCAGTTTAAGAAAACAGAAATTTAATTCGTACAAACCAAAGCATTGCATATAGTTTTTTACTACGTTTTCCATTCTTTGAATAGATTTTACGGCAATATTTCTTTATATCTTTTTTGATTAATTGAACTTGTGATTTATCTAATTGAGAGTTTTCTTTAATATATATACAAGCGTTATTGATGACTGTATAAGGGAATAAATAAGTCTCAAGAATTTCAATAAGTAACTGAGAATCTTTTGTAATGAAATCTTGAGATTTATTATGTACCCATTCCTTCATACGATTGAATACTTCCAGCTCTTTTGTCGTTTTTAATTCATAATCTTTATACTTAGAAGAAAGATTTCCTTCTGATAAGATTCTATAATAAGTTAAGTATTCATGGACATAACATACATTTGTCACACTCATAAGTTTAAATAAAAACTCTAAATCTTCGCCCCAACTACATTCTGGTGTAAAACGAATGTTATGATCCATTACGATGGATCGTTTGAAAATCCAAGTACTTGTTTGAGCAACAACTTGATGCGTTAGGAATGCTTTTGCCATATCACCTTTAATAAAGTTTGTTGTATGTTCAACCTTCTCGCCTGTTTCTTCGTAGAAATTCATATAACCACAATAGCAAGCGTCCATGTTGTTTTTATGCATACTTTCGACTTGCTTCTCAATTTTAGTTGGATGCCATAAGTCATCGCTATCAAGAAAAGCGACATATTCTCCGCTAGCATTTTCAATACCCGTATTACGAGCTACTGAAACACCTTGGTTTTTTTGATGAACGTATTTTACTTGCCCTGGATATTTTTCAGCAAGGTTTTTCACAATAGAAGGTGATTGATCTTTACTTCCATCATCTACAATTACAATTTCGATATTTTTATATGTTTGATCTAGTATTGACTGCATCGTTTCTTCAATATATTTTTCCGTGTTATACAGGGGTATGACAACAGAAACAAGTTGCTTTTGTTCCATCATAGAATTTTTATCTCCTCAAGTTTTTTATGTCTTGCATCATATATACAAGCCTTTTGAAAGGAAGAAGATTACAAGAACATCTGTATAAGTTTAACGCATATAAACTTTGTAAATCAACTTTCTATTAAAAAGGTGGCGGGAAGTTAGATTCTTATGGTTAATTCTCGTATTTCAAACAGCTTTATCATGTCTATTGCATATAACTTCTTATTCATGTCATTTTAACTTATTAGTTAAGTAGGATGTATCTATCGTAACGATTGTGAAGGCGAATAAATTATTATTAAGAATAAAAAACCTCTTAATTTTTGCAATAAATTAAGAGGTTTTTTTATATTAGCTATGAAATATTAGGTTAGTCTTTGTCTGGCTCAGTTGCATTTAATTTTTGCTTTAGTAACGCATAATCTTGCGTTAATGTTACAAGTTGATGATGTTGTTTAGAAATTTTTCTTGTTAGGTCAAAAATTAAGATGAAACAGAATAATAGTCCAAATAAGAATAAAATGGAAGGGGGATATTCTACTTTTAATAGTTTTCCAATCCAGTTTATAATTTTATCGGTAGAACTTAAAATAGCCATTGCAATACAAACGAAAATCCATAAAACAGCATATTTCGTTTCTAAAGTTCCACGGCGAATGGAATTAATAATTAATAATAATAATAATAAAATAAAGATGAATGAAAAGGTAATTATAGGCATTTATTATCAACCTTTCACGATTTTTTGCATCAATATAGCAAGACTTACTTTAATCATGTAATATGCAGATTTAAAAGGTGTGATAGAAGATTGTCCACCTTGTCGCTCTTGCATATTTACAGATATTTCATTAATACGAAGTTTTTTCTTTTTTAAATGAATAAGAACTTCTGGTTCTGGATAATCTTTTGGATAGTTGTGTGCAAAAATTTTAATTACTTCTCGATTGATAGCACGATATCCAGAAGTTGGATCCATAAATGTTTGTTTTGTTAGTACTTTCAATAGGGCAGTAAAATAAAAAATACCGATCCTTCTGGAAATACTACCTTTATATGCTGTTTTTTCTGTAAAACGTGACCCTAGCACCATATCGCATTCATCTTCAGCGATTGGCTTTATAATTTTATATAAATCATCTGGATTATGTTGTCCATCAGCATCGAACTGAATCGCAATATCATATCCGTTCTCATATGCGTATTTATATCCAGTTTGTACAGCTGAGCGAATACCTAGGTTATATGGTAAATTCACAAGGTGAACAGGAAAATCTTGTACGATTTGAGCTGTTTTATCGTGTGATCCATCATTAATAACACAAATGCTTAATCCTGTAAAATGCTGTTTTAGTTTTAATAGTCTTGTTAATGTATCTGCAATTGCTTCTTCCTCGTTATACGCTGGAATAATAATTAACGTTTTTGGTATTGAAATTGGTACTTCAATAGTCATTACCGCACCATCCCTTATATACTTAATCATATTATGGTTATTTTTAAACGAACTTTATTTAATATACCATTAACAGTATAACAAAATAAAGGAAAAGCTGGTGCATGATTTAGGAGAACAGATTGAGAATAAAATGGTAAGAGGTGATATTTTGTATAAAAAAATACATGCAAGGAAGAAAAAATCTGTGCATGTATATGGAAGAGTATTGTATTAAATATTCCAAGGTTTATTTAAAGTTAAAACCTCAGCCATTTCTTTGCTTTTTAAACGTCCTTTTTTTCTATTTTCCGCACGTTCTGAACCGGTTGTGTATAACCAATGTTCTTCCTCAGTTTCAGGTAGTACTTGTGGTACGGACGAAGGTTTTCCATCTTTTATTGCTACAAATGTAATGAAGCAAGTAGCAGCAATTCTACGCTCGCCGGCTAATAAATTTTCTGCAATTACTTTTACGAAAACTTCCATTGAAGATTTCCCTGTATAACATACGAATGCTTCATAACAAACAGAATCAGCTTGGTGAATTGGAGTTAAAAAATCAACTGAATCAATAGATGCTGTTACGCAATGTTTACGACTATGTCTTGCAGCCGCAATTGAAGCAATACTATCAATTTCTGCTAATAATTTCCCCCCAAAAAGTGTTTGGTGATTATTTAAATCGTTAGGAAAAACACGTGTTGTCTTAATTGCTTTAGATTCTCGCATGAATTTCTTTTCCATATATTCAGCCCCTATAGTCTGTTTTCAATCAGAATAATATGTGTAAGCTTAGTACTCATATTAGATATTTAATGAAGTAAAGTGTAGTCCAAAAGAGTATTATTTAAACTTCTGTATTTGTATTCATGTAACTGAAAGAAAATTTATTTTATCTAAAATGTAGTGTAAAAGAGGATTCGCTTACATTGCAAGTAAAAAGTAATGACTATGTATTTGTCATAGAAATTCTCTATCAGCCGTGTACCCATTCATGATAGAATCGTTTTGTTATGAATGGAAATAGAGGTGCAATGGACATATGAATCATATACAAACAAATTTTTCATCTTTCTTCAATAAAATTACGATCGGTGCGATGTTCGCATTTTTTGTTTATAGTTGTTGGGCAGCATTTGAGACAAGTAAGCAATTCTTTGGAGGAAGTACAACAAGTGTAACAATCATATTAGCAATTTTTATCATACTCATTTTGTTAGTGGCATCAATTCTACAATATCGTTTTACAGATAAACAATTTCTTATTTTTCTTATAAGTATATCTATAGTTGTGAGACTTAGTATGCTGTTATTTGTAGACGCTCCAATAATTGGTGATCTGAAAGTGATGTATGAGTCTGCAAAGCAGATTGCAATTGGTAATAATATAGAGACTGTAACTCATTTGCCTTTTATTATATATGAGTCAGTAATTATTCGTATATTTGGTGATACATTATTCGCTTTACAACTATTTAATGTGTTATTTTGCGCAGGAACCGCATTTTTTATTTATCGTATTGCAGCAATGGTTTTTGGAGAAGAATGCGGTCGTATTGCTTCTATCTTTTATGCTCTGTATATTCCAAATATATTCATGAGTTCCGTATTAACTCCTGAGTCACTTGCAATATTTTTATTTTATTTTGCTTGTTACATACTTTTATATAAAGGATTAGATCATCCTTATATGTGGGTATTTTCAGCGATTTTATTTGCATTTAGTAATATGATTTTCCCAATGGGATTATTTCTTCCTATTTTTATCACGGTATATGTATTATTAATCGAAGTATTTCAATCAGCAACGAAACAAAAGGTGTTACTAAAGATGATAGGGATACTTATTCTATTTTATAGTGCCCATTTTGGTGTGAATTATGGAATTAAGACAATGGGAATGTCACAATATACGATTGCGAATGAGACGTATGTTCAATCTGTTTTAATTGGAAAAACGCAACATGAAGAAAAAATATCGAAAAATCAAAGTGTAACAGAGCATATTGATCAAAAGTTAAAAGAGATTGAGGGAGAAAGATTTAAACTTTTAGAACCGATGATAAATCAGTTTTCAGATGAGGGGATAAATTCTATTCTTTTCAAATATGAAAAACTGATATATATAGCCGTAACATTGTTTATGACTATAGCTCTATTACACTTCCTTATTAAGAAACAACAAAATGAGGGATATATGTTGTTCTTATTTTTAATTAGTGGATACGTATTGTTAAAGCTCTTCCAAGTAGATATGGCATATTACAATGTAATTATGCCAGCATTGTTTATTTTGCAGAGCTTTGGTGTTTATATGAGTTATGTGTATTGTCAAAAAATATTTTTCAGAAAATAAAAAGAATCCATTCTGGATTCTTTTTTTGATGGAAGATGAAATTTAGTAGTTAGTACAGATGAAAAGTATGCTTGACTACTAAATTTCATCTTATCGATTTAGTTCTAGTTGCAAATTATCGGCTGTTAGAGCCATTTGTGAGGAATCATCTTGAATTCCTTTCATTACTTGTGAAATAGCTTGTAGTTCGTGTTCAATTTTCTTATTCTGTTCTTTTGAGTTAGACATATCTTTTACGATTTCTTGGAAGTATCGATCTGTTGCCGACATACTATCTGTTCCTTCCGATACGAGAGAGCTAATTTGTTTCACAGAAGACGAGACACGAGTAATTTGTTCATTTGTTTTTTCGACGAGCTTTGTAACGTTAAATATAGATTCTTTCGTTTGCTCTGATAATTTTCGGATTTCGCCAGCAACAACAGAAAACCCTTTCCCAAATTCTCCAGCACGTGCCGACTCAATAGCAGCATTTAGTGCGAGTAAATTTGTTTGCTCCGCAATCGATTTAACAATATCTATGATTTCATTAATTTTGTTAGAAATATTGAGAAGTTCATGAGTATCTGTAATAATCGTTTCCATATTCATTTGAATAGATCCCATTCGTTTGTTTTGCTGGTTTAATTGTTCTTTCCCTTTATTCGCTTTTTCTTCAGATGTTGTAGCTAATGATGTACCTGTTTTAGCAATCTCTACAATAGTTTCAGATTTGGCGGTTAGTTTTTGAATAGAAGAGCTTGTTTTTCAGATACAGCAGCTAGTTCTGTTGCGATATGCGTAATTGTCATAGCAGTTAATTCTTTTTCTTTCTCATGCTCTTTTTGCATTCTTTCATATTCAGATTCATAAGCTGCAAGAACAAGTTCTTGTTCAAGAGTGAATAATTTATTTATAACATTTATAGAATATGAAAAATCATCGATTGTCGTTATTTTTGTTTGCAAAATCTTCATGATAGAGCGGAATAATTCTTGATAAGCAGCAGTATACCATTTTCGATGTAAACCAATTTGTACATGCCTTTTGGCAATCCTAACACGCTGTTCAATAAAATCTTCATGCATATTGCCGCTGAATAATTCTTTAATATGTGTTTTTAAAGTTTGTTTTAGTTTTGGAATAGAGCTGTAACGCTCAATAATAGTAATTAAATTAGGTTGTTTTGTAATGTTGGCATAGAATTTTTCAGTAATCCAATCAATTTCTGCATAAATAAAAGGCTGTAGTACTTTTACAACTTGTAAATCTTCTTTTGAAATATGTAGCATATCCATTTGAATTTTTAATTCAGAATTAGTAGGTACATTAAAAGTTATTTGTTGGTTCTTACTTAATTCGATTATACTGGCATTTGTTTTATTAATATTTTTTTTGAAAACCCCAAGCATCATTCTTCCCCCTGTATATAAAACGTTTTCAATTTTAAAACTAATATAGAGTAATTATATATGCTTATATATAATTACTCTATATTAGTTCGTTGAATAGTATATAAATTAAGAGAATTCTATCTAGAATTCTCTTAATGGCCTTTATTAATTTTAGCATGTGTTTTAAAGAAAACAGGGAAATGCACATTATATATTACAGTGACGACACGAATAACGAATGTTACTAATAAACAAACATAGAAAGCTAATACGTGCGCCCCCATAGCGTGTGTGATTAGGAAGCTAATTGCTCCTAAGATAGAAGCGATTGCGTAAATCTCTTTTCGGAATACGTAAGGGATATCTTGAGCACAAATGTCACGCAAAATACCGCCTCCAATACCTGTAATGACTCCCATTGAAACAACTAGAAATGAGGCGTCAACATGATGTGACATTGCCGCATTTGCACCAATAGCTGTAAAAACGCCTAAGCCAACAGCATCAGAAAGCATAATAACGACTTGAAGTTTATTGATACGCTCAAAAAACATACAAGTAAATAATGCTGATAATACACTTACGAAAAAGTAAATGGGTTTTACAAATGCGACAGGGGGCAGGTTACCAATCATGATATCACGAATAATACCGCCGCCGAGCGCAGTGGCTACAGCTAAACAAAGGACACCAAATAAATCTAAATCTTTTTTTAAACCAACTAATGTACCAGAAATGGCAGCGGCGATAATGCCAAGAAACGTAAATATATCGATTAATAACATGGCCTTAATCCCTTCCTCTTAAAGATGTTCCAGAGAAAAAATATACACTAAAGTATTGGAAATAACAATTACTTTTCGCTACATGTAGAAAAACGGATAAAATTCATAAAGAAAGCGTTTGAAAATGTTTGGAAAATAACCATAAAGTAATCTGAAAAAGATATGAAAAGATTAATTTTACATTTTTTGATGTTGTTCATTTGGTAAAATATTACAATTAGAGGTGGGATGTTTATATTTGTATAAAATGATAAAAAAATATGTATATACTGACAAAAATAAGGGGATGGTTGTTAGATAGATTTTGTAAAAATAGGGGAGTATAGCTAAAGGACGATGATTTCTATTACTTATTAATACTTGTCCTGGCTAGTTTTAGCTGGAAAAATAGTTCTCGATTTGAATATGAGTTATGTTATAATTGCTAGGTGTGTTTGAATGATAAAAAATTATGATTAAAAGATAATGTTAAGATTTTGTATGGAGGTCTTGGAATGTTAGCAAATCAAGCTAGGGTTAGATTTGAGCATTTTTTGCTCTTTTTTATTATTTTACAGCCTGTTTTAGATTTATTAACGTCTCTTAGCATCACTTTATTAAAGTCAAATGCTACCGTTGGAATTTTAGTAAGATTCCTTATTATGGCTGTTGGTGGTATTTACATTTTAATTCAGGCAAAAGAGAAGGAAAATAGAAAGTTTTTAATTTATCTTATATTATTAGCCGGAGTTTTAGGGATAGGGTTTATTAATAACAAACTAGTTAAAAATCCTATTGTACTTGGTGAAGAGGTTAAATTTGTTGCGAAAGCATTATATATATATATCATGCTGGGATCATATATTTTAGCTTTAAAATCATTGAAAAAGACAGTTAATATTAGTGATAAGGTTCGAAATAGTATTGTATATTCTACATTAATCATTAACGCAATTATGGTTATTTCTATTTCAACATCTACTGACTTTGGTAGTTATGAATGGATGAAGGTTGGTTCTCGAGGTTGGTTCTATGCAGGGAATGAACTAGGTTCAATCTTAGCTATTATTTTCCCTATTGTGGTACTATATTCTATTCAAAAAACAAAGAGCTGGAAACACATTTTATATTGGATTCCATCACTTTTAATGATTTATTCGCTAATTCAAGTCGGTACAAAAGTTGGAATGGGCTCAATTGGTGCTACGTTAGGGGCAGCAATCGGAATCATTGTACTACAATTATTATTTGATAGAAAAAATCCGAACAAAAAATCCCTTGCGCTTAATGCAGTAATTGCTATGGTCCTATTAGCTGGTGTAGTTGGGACGTTTAAACAAACACCATTAGCACAAAATATGGGTATTCACAATAATTATTTATCAGAGCAAAATGTGGCACAGCAAGGTCAAAAAGAAAAAGAAATTAAAGAGAAGCTGAAAAAAGAGCAAGAACTTAAAGCAAAAGAAGAAAATCATCATAAAGTTGAAAAGCCAGAAGAAAAGGCGAAGATAGAAGAGGAAGTTAAGAAAGAGCTTGAGAAAGAGCAAAAGAAAGAAAATCAAGAAAATCTTATTTTCAGTGGACGTCAAGTATATGAAGAAAGACATAAGCAGTTCTTTAAAGAAGCGCCAATGTCACAAAAGTTATTAGGAATGGGTTATGCAGGTAACTTTAAATACAATGAACAAAAGCAGCCAGATCCAAAACTAATTGAAATGGACTTCCATGATTGGTTTTATGATTTCGGGATTATTGGCTTTGTATTACTAATGATTCCATTTATTTATTACGGGCTAAGAATTTTACTAGCATTTGCTACGAGATTTAAGGACATATTCAATATAAAATATGGAATGATTTCAGCAAGCTTATTGTTAGCGTTAGGTATTGCTTATATTGCAGGACATATTTTAACAGCACCAGGAGTTGGGATTTACTTTGTAGTGGTGTTAGCTTATCTAATAGTAGACCTAGAAATTGAATGATAAAAATAAAAGCTAACTTTTGTTAGCTTTTATTTTTTAGTACAGTAAAATAAAAATAGATGGAAACGTAGCGAGGATTTAAAGGAGGAAAAAATATGAGAATATTGCATATGAATGCAGGAGCAGAAGATGGGGGAGGGAAAACACATATTATTTCACTTCTCGATCAGTTTCCAACTGGTGAAGTAGAATTAGCAGTATTTGAAGATGGAATTGTTGCGAAGGAAGCAAGGGAGTTAGGGATAAAAGTCCATGTGTTTTCACAAAAATCGCGCTATGATTTATCCATTTTAAAGAATATAAGTGAATTTATTAATAAAGAAAAATTTGATGTAGTTCATACACATGGCCCTAGGGCTAATTTCTATGTTTCTTTAATGAAAAAGAGAATAAAGGCAAAATGGGTAACGACTATTCATAGTGATCCATTTCAAGACTTTACTAAACAGGGCTTAAAAGGTTGGATTTTTACGAAATTAAATTTGAAAGCCTTAAAAAATATAGACTTATTTTTCGTTGTAACAAATAGATTGAAAAAAAGCCTGGCAGCATTAGGTATTTCAAATGAAAAGATGCATGTTATTTATAATGGAATTGAATACGATAAGGAAAAAGCAGAAGGCTATAATAAAAAAGAAATGTTCAATATTGATGAAGATGTATTTACGGCAATCCAAGTAGCACGATTACATCCTGTCAAAGGACATGAAGTTTTATTCGATGCGTTACAACAAACAAAATTAGAGAAAATTAAAGTATTATTAGTTGGCGATGGCCCATTAGAAGAAAATCTAAAGTCATTAGCTACTGAAAAAGGGATTAACGATAAAGTAGAGTTTTTAGGACATCGTCAAGATGTAAAACAATTATTTGCGTCGTCACATGTAAATTTATTAACTTCCCATAGTGAAGGGTTCCCACTAGTTTTATTAGAAGCGGCAAATCAACGCGTACCATCAATTGTGACTAGGGCTGGAGAAATTGAACCATTAATCGTAGATGAAACTTACGGATGGATTGTGCCAACAGGTGATGGAAAGGCATTAGCATTAGCTTTAGAAGAAGCGTATGATAAGTGGAAAACTGGAGAGTTAGCAGCAATGGGTAAACATATTTATGAGCATGCTACTATGAACTTCTCACTTCAAAAACTATATGAAGATACAAAGGAAACATATAAGCAATTAATAGCGAAAAACTTGTAATGATAGAGAGGATAGTTAACTATGGCAGTACAAACAGTTGATATTCTAGGCGTTCCTTTTTCTACAATGACAATGGATGAAACGGTCCAATATTTAAAAGAACAACTAGAAGCGGAGCGAATTCATACGTTTCAGGTAGTAACAGCAAACCCTGAAATTGTTATGTGCGCAAAAAAGGATGAAAAGTTCTATCAAACATTATTGAATACAGATTTAATTACACCTGATGGTATTGGGGTTGTAAAGGCAAGCGGGATGCTTGGTACACCTTTAAAAGAACGTGTAGCAGGTTTTGATTTAATGTGTAATTTACTTGCGAAGTTATCAGAAGATAGTAAGCCGGTATCTGTTTTCTTATTAGGTGCAAAGCCGCATGTTGTACAAGCTGCAGCAGATCATTTAACAAAGACATATTCAGCTGTATCCATCGCCGGTATACAAGATGGTTATTTTAAACAAGAAGACGAAGAGAATATTATTTCTCGCATTCAAGAAGCAAAACCAGATTTATTACTTGTTGCACTTGGTTTCCCGAGACAAGAGAACTTTATCCAAAACAATAAGCATCGTTTAGAAACGAAAATGGCTGTTGGAGTGGGTGGAAGTTTAGACGTATGGGCTGGAGAGGTAAAACGTGCACCAAAATGGATTCAAGCGATTCATTTAGAGTGGTTTTATAGATTATGCAGTAATCCAACACGCTGGCGTCGTCAGTTAGTATTAGCGGAATTTTTAAAAGAAGTAATGCGTTCGAAAAAGTAGCGAAATATCGCTGCTTTTTTTATTTGTTCATTTTTAATAAATTGAAACTTTAATCAGTGAGGCATCCCCACTGATTATTAGCTCTCACCAATCGGGATAGACGTTTTACTTTTTGGGAATGATGAAGGAGAATTTTTTACACAAAAGTATTTTACTTATACAATTCACACATGTAAAATTATGTGTAAAGACACCTGTGTGAGGAGGACTTCTAGTGGGCAAGGTAAAAGAAATTTCGAAGCGCAAACTACTTGGTATAGCTGGGCTTGGATGGCTATTTGATGCAATGGATGTTGGAATGCTTTCATTTGTAATGGTAGCCTTGCAAAAGGATTGGGGATTAAGTACGCAAGAAATGGGCTGGATAGGCAGTATTAACTCAATCGGTATGGCAGTAGGAGCGCTTATTTTTGGGATACTATCAGATAAAATAGGGCGAAAATCAGTCTTTATTATTACATTATTATTATTTTCTATCGGTAGTGGTTTAACTGCATTAACAACAACACTTGCGATGTTTCTCGTTTTACGCTTTTTAATTGGTATGGGGCTTGGCGGAGAGCTTCCGGTTGCCTCTACACTAGTATCAGAGAGTGTTGAAGCGCATGAGCGTGGGAAAATTGTTGTTTTATTAGAAAGTTTTTGGGCAGGTGGATGGCTAATTGCAGCTCTTATCTCGTATTTTGTTATTCCTAAATATGGTTGGGAAGTTGCGATGGTATTGAGTGCAGTTCCAGCATTATATGCTTTATATTTAAGATGGAATTTACCGGATTCCCCAAGGTTCCAAAAAGTTGAAAAAAGGCCATCTGTTATTGAAAATATAAAATCAGTTTGGTCTGGGGAATATCGTAAAGCAACAATTATGCTATGGATTCTATGGTTTTGTGTTGTTTTTTCCTATTATGGAATGTTCCTTTGGTTACCGAGTGTAATGGTGCTAAAAGGATTTAGTTTAATAAAAAGTTTCCAATACGTACTTATTATGACATTAGCTCAACTTCCAGGATATTTCACAGCTGCTTGGTTTATTGAACGTCTCGGTCGTAAATTTGTTTTGGTTACGTATTTAATCGGGACAGCTTGCAGTGCTTATTTGTTTGGGGTTGCGGATTCATTAACAGTATTAATCGTGGCAGGTATGTTACTATCCTTCTTTAACTTAGGTGCTTGGGGAGCATTATACGCCTATACACCTGAGCAGTATCCAACGGTTATTCGTGGTACAGGTGCAGGAATGGCAGCAGCATTTGGTCGTATTGGTGGTATTCTTGGGCCACTATTAGTGGGATATTTAGTTGCCTCAGAAGCTTCACTATCATTAATATTTACGATTTTCTGTGGATCAATTTTAATTGGTGTATTCGCTGTAATAATACTTGGACAGGAAACGAAGCAACGAGAATTAGTATAAAGTGAAAATTTAAACGTATCCTGGATCGTTTATCATCCTACACTACTCGGCTCTTTATAGGCAGTTAGTACGGGATAAAGGGGGAGAGGAAACCGAAGTGGTTTCCTTTTTTCTGTTTTTTTAGATAAATAATGGTATAGTAAGAAAAAGGGATTATTTCTTATAAAAGCGAATGTATACAACAGGACATATGGACAAAGAATTAGGTGGTTGAAGAAATGAAAATTTTACTGATTATGGAAGAGGCAGAAGAGAGAAGAGAGTTAGCTGAAAATTTCACTGAAAATATGAGAAATGTAGAATGTTTTGAAGCAAAGACAGGAACAGAATCTTTATTTATGATGAAAAAACATATACCAGACTTTGTTTTTTTAAGTTCCAAATTACTAGATGGTACTGGTTTTGAATATGCAAGTTTATTACGAGAAATAAATTGCTATACAAAATTTATTTTTGTAGGTGAAAACATAGAAGAATCTATTACAGCTTTTCGTTTCCAAGCACTTTATTATTTATTGCGACCATTTCGTGAAGAAGATTTACAATTTCTTTTATATAAAATAGGTAAAGAACAAGGTGAGAAAGCAAAGAGTTATTTGCGAAAACTACCGATAGAAAGTCAAGAGGGCATACGATATATTCTTCCAGAAGATATCGTATATGTAAGTAAAAATAAAGAAAATAAAACTGTTTCAATTTACACAACGAATAATCAGTATATTTCAACATATACACTTCAGGAATTAGAAAATAAGCTAAATGCATATGATTTTTTACGTGTACATAAAAGCTATTTAATTAATATGTCATATGTAAAAGAACTGAAACCTTATTATAATGGCACGTATAATTTGTATTTAGATAGGTATGATGAGCAACCGATTCCAGTCAGTCGTAATTATGTAAAACGCCTTCGAAATAACATTGAATTATAGTAGATAATGAGAGTATTTTAACATGATAAACTGAAAATCCTTCATGATAGGGAGGATTCAAGTTAAATATTCAGAAAATTTAGTACAATCTCCACTAAGAAATAGTATTGGGGGAATTGTATGTGAAGACATTGAAATCGATCTTACTTTGGGGCGTTATTACAGCAGTAGGAGCAGGTGCTTTTGGGGTAATAGCTTTATCACAAGGTGAAACCATTAATGCTGTATGGCTCTTAGTAGCTGCCGTATGTGTATATGCAGTTGCTTATCGCTTTTATAGTAGATTTATAGCGAGAAAGGTTTTTAATTTAGATGATAATCGGCAAACACCAGCCCATACATTAAATGATGGGAAAGACTATGTTCCAACAAATAAGTGGGTATTGTTTGGACATCACTTTGCAGCGATTGCTGGAGCGGGACCTTTAGTAGGACCGATTTTAGCGGCACAAATGGGGTATTTACCAGGGACCATTTGGATTATTGTTGGGGTAGTTGTTGCGGGGGCTGTCCAAGATTTTGTTATTTTATTTGCTTCAATGAGACGTAATGGTAAATCGTTAGGAGAAATGATTAAAGATGAGATTGGACCTGTTACAGGACTAATTGCAATGATAGGTATTTTAGGAATTATGATTATTTTATTAGCAGTATTAGCGTTGGTCGTAGTAAAGGCACTAATCGGAAGTCCTTGGGGAATGTTTACGATAGCAGCAACGATTCCTATCGCTATTTTAATGGGAGTTTATATGCGCTATATTAGGCCTGGTCGTGTTGGAGAAGGATCAGTAATCGGTATTATCCTACTTATTTTATCTCTTGTTGGAGGACAGTATGTAGCAGAAAATCCAACACTTGCAAGTATGTTCACATTTAGTGGTGAAACAATTGCTATTATGCTTATTGTATATGGATTTATTGCATCTGCATTACCAGTTTGGATGCTTTTAGCACCACGTGATTATTTAAGTACATTTTTAAAAGTTGGAACAATTGTAGGGTTAGCAATCGGTATCTTAATTGTAGCACCAGATTTACAAATGCCAGCAGTTTCGAAATTTATTGATGGAACTGGTCCTGTGTTCTCTGGAAACTTATTCCCATTCTTATTTATTACTATTGCTTGCGGTGCAGTGTCTGGATTCCATGCTCTCGTTTCATCAGGTACGACGCCGAAGATGATTGAGCAAGAGGGACACGCACAGCCAATCGGTTATGGAGCAATGTTAATGGAGTCGTTTGTAGCAGCGATGGCGATGATTGCAGCTTGTGTATTAACACCGGGAACGTATTTTGCAATTAATAGTCCCGCAGCACTTATCGGTACAGATGTCTCGCAGGCAGCTCAAGTTATTTCCTCATGGGGATTTGCTATTACACCAAATGAACTAAAAGATCTCGCTGTAAATGTTGGAGAGCAAACGATTTTATCACGTACAGGTGGTGCGCCAACATTAGCGATAGGTATGGCATATATTTTCTCACAAGTAATAGGTGGAACGGCCATGATGGCATTTTGGTATCATTTTGCGATTCTCTTTGAAGCCCTATTTATTTTAACAACGATTGATGCCGGAACGCGTGTCGGCCGATTTATGATTCAAGATATTTTAGGGCATGTATATAAGCCATTTGGGAAAACGGATTCTACATTAGCGAATGTAATCGCTACAACATTATGTGTATTAGGGTGGGGATATTTCTTATACCAAGGGGTAATAGATCCGCTCGGTGGAATTAATACATTATGGCCACTTTTCGGTATTGCAAATCAAATGCTAGCAGGTATTGCATTATTACTTGGAACGACAATTTTGTTCAAAATGGGAAAAAAGGCGTACGTTTGGGTAACACTTATTCCAACTGTCGGGTTGCTGATTGTAACAATGACGGCGGGGTATCAAAAGCTATTTCATGAAAATCCTAAAATTGGATTTCTATCGCATGCAAAGGTATTTCAGAGAGCATTAGATGAGGGAAAAGTGTTAGCGCCAGCTAAAAATGTCGCTCAAATGAAGCAAATTATTTTCAATGATTATATTGATGCAGCGCTTTGTGGGATTTTTATGATAGTTGTAATCGCTGTGTTAATTTCAGCACTTCGAATTTGGATACAAGTATTAAGAAATAAGCCAATGCCGTTAAAGGAGGCACCATATATTCCGAGAGATGAAAGTGAGTCGAGGAACTATGCTTAAAAAGCTGTGGCAAGTATGGAGGGAAAGAAAACGCTTTATTAGTTTGCTCGTTGGGGTACCAAGTTATGAAGTATATGTGGAGCATATGAAAAAGCATCATCCTGAAGAAGAGGTTTTATGTCAAAAGCAATTTTTTGCTGAGGCACAAGAAGCAAGATTTAACGCAAAGGGTGGAAAAATATCACGCTGTTGTTAATGAAAAAGGGCGAGTTTTCGCCCTTTTTATTTTTTTGCTGTTTCACGTGGAACAGCAAAAAATAAATAAAAACTTTGGGAATTATAGGGATTTCGTATACAATAAAGTAAGGAAAGGGATAGATAGAAAAGTAAGGAGATCATTTTATGTTAAAGGACTTATTTGTAAATACAACAATTATTCTTTCCTTTATTTTTGTTGGAGGTCAGCTTTTAAGAGATAAGCCGTTAAAAGAAGGATTCTCTTTTGGGCAGAAATGTGTAGTAGGCATTTTTACTGGGATACTAGGTATATTACTAATGTATTTCGGTGTTCGTGTTGGTACCATCCTATTGGATTTACGCTACTTAGCTGTTATTCTAGCTGTTATTATTGGAGGGCCGATAGCGAGTACCATAACAATTATTATGATTTTAGTAACTAGACTGTTGTTTATGGATTATTCATTAGCTTCTCAAGTGGCCTTTTATACAATCATTGCGATAGGAATAGGGAGTATCTTTATTTCGCGTATGAAGCTTTCTTTAGGGGAAAAGTGGGTATGGTTACACGCATATATTTTATCTATTCTAATCCCAGCGTTATATATATGGTTAATTAAAGAGATCCACATAGTGGGATTATATTTAATTTCTAGTATTATTACAGGTTACATAACATTCATAAGTGCAAATTATGTTTTACAATCCAATGAGCTATTTCAAACGATGAAGCAATACGCAACGATAGATGCATTGACAGGTCTAGGAAACGTAAGACAGTTTGATTTAGAGATGAATCGTCATATTAGTAATAAACACTTGAAAAATGATTCACTTTGTTTACTACTTATAGATATTGACCATTTTAAGCATGTAAATGATACGTATGGGCACCCAGCGGGAGACGAAGTGTTAAAACAAGTAGGGCATATTTTGCGAGAAATGTCAGCATTTCCGGATTTGGTTTTTCGAAAGGGTGGAGAGGAGTTTGCGCTTTTGATACCAAGGAAAGGAATAGCTTATGGAATTCATGTTGGGGAACAAACTCGTATAGCTGTTGAAAAACATTCATTTGAATTGTTAGATGGAACAAAAATAAAAATTACAGTTTCGGTAGGGGTTTCAGAGTATGAAGGGGCATCAGAGCAATTTATTCAAGCGGCGGATGATGCGTTATACTACTCGAAACGAAATGGTAGAAATAAGGTCAGCTCTGCATCTTAAAGATAAGATGACCGGAAGACATAAAGCTTATAAAAAACACTCACAGAGGCAATGTATGAACCTTGTGAGTGTTTTTATTTATATATTAGACAAGTTCTTTTGATACAACGAATTTACGATATGCACCATGGTGAGTTGGACCTACGTATTCGTTAATTTTGAATGAGTAACGAATAGCAGCTGTGATGAATTCTTTAGCAGTTTTTACTGCTTCTTTCACAGGTTTTCCTTTTGCAAGTTCTGCTGTAATTGCAGCAGAATATGTGCAACCTGCGCCGTGTGTATTTGTAGTATCAATTTTTTCTGATTCTAAAAGATCGAATGTTTCTCCATCATATAGGACGTCGATTGCAGTTTCCGTACCAAGTTTGCTTCCGCCTTTAATTAGTACGTATTTGGCACCTAAAGCGTGGATTTTCTTCGCTGCTTCTTTCATGTCCTCAAGAGAATTAATTTTCACACCGCTTAATTGGTAAGCTTCAAATAAGTTTGGCGTTACAACTAATGCCTTTGGCACAAGAACGTCACGTAAGCAATCGTTCGTTTCAGGGTGTAATGCTTCATCTGCACCTTTACATACCATAACAGGGTCAACTACTACATTTTTGAAATTGTGCTTTTCGATTGTTTCTGCAACCATTTCAATAATTTCTACTGATCCAAGCATACCTGTTTTTAAAGCGTCTACGCCAACACCTTCAATTGTTGTTTCTAATTGTGGTTTTAATGTAGAAGCTGGGATTGGAAATACGTTATGTGCCCAACCGTTATGTGGATCCATCGTTACGATTGTTGTAAGAGATGTCATTCCGTATACGCCCAGTTCTTGGAATGTTTTTAAATCTGCTTGTATACCAGCACCGCCACTTGTGTCAGAACCAGCGATAGTAAGTGCTTTATTTAATGTCATTATGAAAGCCCCCTCGAGTGATATAATGAAAACTATGTTTTCACCATTATATCAATGTTACGAATAAGTACAAAGTGAAAAGTAGATGATTTATTTTAAGAGCTATTTAAAATCTTGTATGCAGGAGAATGAGTATGTTTCGAGATAATCGTACGAATGAATTAGTTATATTAAAGGAAATTGCAGAAACATTAAATACATCAAATGATACATATCATGTATTGCAAGCTGTCCTCGAGAAATTGCTAAGTGTAACAGGTTTAACGACAGGATGGATTTTTCTTGCGGATGAAAATGGGAAGTATACGAAGTTAATTGATTATCAATTACCAGAGGCACTTACATATAAAAATAAACGCCCGATGTGCGAAGGTGAATGTTGGTGTTTACGAGGTTTTGTAGATGGAAAATTAGAGAGAGCCGTTAATATTATTGAATGTAAAAGAATTAATAATGCAGTTGAATATAATTGGGGGGATACGGAGGGCATTCTTCATCATGCTACGGTTCCTTTAAAAGCTGGGGGAGAAAAATTTGGGGTGTTAAATGTTGCAAGTCCGGGTAAAACACATTTTTCAGAAGAAGAATTAGTATTACTCCAATCGGTTGCCTTCCAAATTGGTACGGCTTTAAAGCGAACAAAATTATATGAAAATGAAAAGAGAAGAGCACATTATTATGTGAAATTAGAGCGTTTCATTCAAGATTTAAAAATGATTCATAAGTTTAATGTACTACCTGAAAAGGTGGTAAATCACGTAGGTGAAGTATTTCAATGGAATCAAGTAGCGCTTTTTATTAGGGAGGAAAAAGAATTATCTCTGCGAGCGTCTTACGTTCAGGAAGAGTTACAAGAGGATGTAAAAGAGGCGGCCAAGAAGGCGTTAGAACAAGATGAACCAGTTCTAATAAAACATCAAATAGGACATAATGTACATCTAAATCGAGCTGTTATTGCTACACCAATACATATTCAAAGCCATATATTTGGTGTTTTATGTGTTAGTTTGAATAATGGAGAGTTTGATGCTAATACAATAGATGTAATTCAAGCATTATCGAACCATGTTTCGTTAATAATAGAGAATTTGAGGTTAAACGAGCAGCGCCGTGAACTTGTACGAATGGAAGAAAGAAATCGGTTAGCAAGAGATTTACATGATTCTGTTTCGCAAAAATTATTTTCATTAACCTTCATGACAAAAGGCGCCGAGGCAGTTTTAAAAGGTAAAAATGAAAAGGTAGATCAATCTTTGCATGAGATGCGTGAACTTGCGCAAGGAGCTTTGAAAGAAATGAGGACATTAATTTGGCAGCTTCGTCCGGCAGGATTAGAAAAAGGATTATTGCCAGCTCTAAAGCAGTACGGTGAAAATTTGGGACTGAAAATTAGGGAGCAAGTTACGGGTGTTCGTGATTTACCTCGTGTAGTAGAAGAAGCTTTGTGGCGCATAGGCCAAGAAGCACTGAACAATGTAAGTAAGCATGCAGGTGTAAAAGAAGCGACGATTTATTTTACAGTGAATGAGAAAAATGTATCATTAGAAATAGTTGATCAAGGAAAGGGCTTTGTGGAAAAGAATATAAAAGAAAAGAAATCACTAGGTATGACTACGATGCGTGAAAGAGTAGAATTAGTTGGTGGAACAATTAAAATTGTAAGTAGTAATAAACGAACGAGCGTAAAAGTAAATGTACCATTATGATGTGAAAATGAGGGAAGTTTGTGAAAATAAAAGTATTGTTAGTTGATGATCATACAGTCGTTTTAAAAGGATTAGCATTTTTCTTAAGTACACAGGAAGATTTAGAGTTAGTTGGAGAAGCGAATAATGGGAAAGAAGCGTTAGTGAAAGTAGGAGAAACAAATCCCGATGTTATATTAATGGATTTATATATGCCTGAAATGGATGGTGTTGAGGCGACGGCATATATAAAAAAAGAGTATCCAAATGTGAAAGTAATTGTATTAACTAGCTTTTCTGATCAGGCGCATGTGTTACCTGCATTAAGGGCTGGAGCAAGTGGGTATATTTTAAAAGATGTAGAACCAGATCAGCTTGTTGAGGCTATTCGAAGCGCATATAAAGGTAATATTCAATTACATCCGGATATAGCAAATGCTCTTCTCTCTCAAACATTACCTGTAGAAGAAAAGGAAGAAGAACCTTCTATTCAAGTGGATGTGCTAACAGCGAGAGAAAATGAAGTATTGCAGCTATTAGCGAAAGGGATGAGCAATAAGGAAATTGCATCTGTTTTAGTTATTACAGAAAAGACGGTTAAGGCGCATGTAAGTAGCATTTTGAGTAAGTTGAATTTATCTGATCGTACGCAAGCGGCATTATATGCAGTTAAAAATGGAATTGTATAAGACGAAAGTCGTAAGACCAAGTTCGCCTTTAGAAGGTGGACTTTTTTTATGGAAAAATACGTCTATGTGAGGACGAAATTGTCTTTATATAAAGATAAAATATGTTTGTAAGCAACAAAACAACAATTACAAGGGATACCTTTTTTGAAAGCATATAACAACATAAGAGTGAGTACTAGGAGGAATAAATAATGGCAACAGTTTTATTCGTTAAAGCAAATAACCGTCCAGCGGAACAAGCAGTTAGTGTAAAATTATATGAGGCATTTTTAGTGAACTATAAAGAAGCACACCCAAATGATACAGTAGTAGAAATTGATTTATATAAAGAAGAATTACCATACGTAGGCGTAGACATGATCAATGGTACATTCAAGGTAGGTAAAGGATTTGATTTAACAGAAGAAGAAGCAAAAGCAGTAGCAGTTGCTGATAAGTATTTAAATCAATTCCTAGAAGCTGATAAAGTTGTTTTCGGCTTCCCATTATGGAACTTAACGATTCCAGCAGTATTGCACACATATATTGATTATTTAAACCGTGCTGGTAAAACGTTCAAATATACGCCAGAGGGTCCAGTTGGCCTAATCGGAGATAAGAAGATTGCATTATTAAATGCACGAGGCGGCGTATATTCAGAAGGGCCAGCAGCTGAGGTAGAAATGGCTGTTAAATATGTAGCAAGTATGATGGGCTTCTTCGGCGCAACAAACATGGAAACAGTAGTTATTGAAGGACATAACCAATTCCCAGATAAAGCAGAAGAAATTATTGCTGCAGGTCTTGAAGAAGCAGCTAAAGTAGCAAGTAAATTTTAATTAAAATTATACTCGTCACTCGAAAAAACAGCATTAACGTTTATATGTTAATGCTGTTTTTTTATATTTTTAGTTCATCAGCAAGTTTTTCTAATGTATTTCGATCTTTTATATAATATGTTCGGCCTTCTTTTCTTAAATAATTTTGTTGGCAAAACTGATTTAATACATATAAAAGATGACGGTAGCTGACATTTAAATATTCCGAGGCCTCGGTATGCTTTTCTATATAACAATTATTTTGCTCTGTTAATAAAATAAAAGCAGCTAATCGATTTTCAAAAGGATAACTATAGTTTTTTGCGTAATTTTCAGTGCGAGTAATTGTCTTTTCTCCAATAAATTTACATAAGTGCTGTAAAAACGTTGCATCTTGTAATAAAAGTTGCTGACAATCTTTAAGAGGAAGTGCCAAACACACACAATCTTCTAGTACTTCAACGGACTTAGTAATATTTTCTACTCCTATTAATCCTAATTCCCCGATAAAAGATGGTGCTTGAATAAAATTAATTAATGAAACCTTCCCGTTTTTATGACTCATATATATTTTGGCTCTCCCAGAAATTAAGTAATAGAGATAAGGGAGAGCATTTCCTTCACTACATATCATCTCTTTCGTTTGAAAAGAATGCAGCTCTACATATGGCAAGACATGAAATGAAAATAGGGTATGGAATTGATGGATTCGCATGTATTGATAAATTTCTTCCTCATTTTTGCTGATTTTCATATTTTCACCCCTATGTATAGTATGAGATATCTCCTATTATCTTTACAAGAAGGAATGATACGATTTATGTAAATTTGTTTTTGTAGAAAAGAGAGTGTGATGAATTTATGAAAAAATATAAAACATTGTTATTTGATGTAGATGATACATTACTAGACTTCCAAAAGGCTGAAAAAGTGGCTTTACGGGTACTTTTTGAAGAGAAGGGAATCCCTTTAACAGATGAGATAGAGGCTCGTTATAAAAAAATAAATAAAGGTCTTTGGGATGCTTTTGAAAAAGGTGAACTATCACGCAATGAAGTTGTAAATACACGATTCTCTCTGTTGTTTAAAGAGTATGGAGAAGAAGTAAATGGAATATTATTCGAAAATAATTATCGTAACTACTTAGAAGAAGGAAATCAACTCATGCAAGGTGCATTTGAATTTATAAATCAAATTCAAGGGGAGTATGAATTGTATATAGTGACAAATGGTGTTTCTAAGACGCAAGATAAACGTTTGCGCAATGCAGGGTTACATTCATTATTTAAAGATGTCTTTGTTTCGGAAGATACAGGTTTTCAAAAACCGATGAAAGAGTATTTTGATTATGTTTTTGAACGGATTCCTAACTTTGCACCTGAAGAAGGGCTGATTATTGGGGATTCATTAAGCGCTGATATTAAAGGTGGATATGTAGCGGGAATTGATACTTGTTGGTTTAATCCAGAAAGGAAATTAAATGATAGTGGGATTATACCGACATATGAAGTGCATAATTTTGAGGAGTTAGAAGCGTTATTGAAGCAGCATGTGTAATAAAAAAATAGACAGTGGAGCTTTCGTCCCCACTGCCTATTTTTATTAATTTTTATTTTCGTTATGTTTTGGGAGTGGAAAGGCATTCCCGATAGCAGCTGCACCAAGCATGGGCAATAGTAAATTAAGCGGGAAAAACATAAGTAATAGTAATGTTATAGCTATTGGCTTTCGTAACGCATAGCTTGAAATTGCTGTTGTTACGATGGCAACAGATGCTACTGGATCTATAGGAAGAATAGATGCTACAGCGTATCCGATACTTGACCCAGAAAATATAATTGGGAAGATATGTCCACCTCGCCACCCTGTGTTCAAACAAACGGCAGTAATGCATAACTTTAAAATCCCTGAAAGAAGTAGTATCCAAAAAGATAAATGGCTCCATTCAACAACTAATTCTTTTAATTGATGTTCCCCTGAAAATAATGTGTACGGAAGAAAGGTTCCCGCAATTCCTAATAAAATACCACCGATAATTCCGAGTGTCAGCTTGTATTCTCTAAAAGGGTGAATTAACTTTTCTAATGTGAATTCTAACTTGAAATAAAAGAAACCAACTATAGCACCGATACTAGCAAGTGGAAGAAATGCAATCCATTCATTGAAAGAAAGTGTACCTTCTCCGAAATCAACAATAAAGGATCCACGATTATCAAGTTTACTCAGTAGTAAATAAACAGAAAAACCTGCGAAAGTAGTAGCTAAGTATACAATCGCTTTTTTTCCTTTAGAAAAAGCAGCAATTTCTTCCCCCTCATTTTCATTTGGTGCTAAATAACCGAATAATGGTGCGTTAAAAATGACACTTAAAGTAGCGCCAATTCCGATCTCGGTTAGCTCATTCATACCCTTTAAGGCAAATTTAAAGCGATCCCCTACCCATGTGCACAGTCCGCCTATAATTCCAACTAGTGCGGCTTCTGGACCAAGACTAGCACCGAAAATTAAAACAATAATCGCTGTTAAAGTAGCCCGATGGACAAAGCGATATTCGATTCGACCAGTTTTTTTATATTCAGCCATTACTTCAGGCATAAGGCGTGGGTATGTACCGAAATGTTTTTGTGATAGACCAACAAGGACCCCGCCAATTATTGTTACGCAAAGGGTGTAATAAGAGGGAAAAGAGAGAACTTCAGGCAAGTATCCCCAAATAAAGTGGATTCCAATATTTATTGTGACTAAAAATAACCAGACTGTAGCTCCTACTATAGATCCTAGAAGAATGCCATATAGAGCAAGTATGTAATGCATATCTTTTTTATTTGTCATGTTATACCTCCGTTATGTAAATCTTAGTAGGGAAAAAAGTGAAATATACTAGTGAAAAATGGATTGAATATATATAGTATCTTTTTGAGAAGATGGCCTATTCAACATATAGGCTAACTTTTGGGGAATTTGAATTTATAGGTTAAATTACTTATTTAATTTTATAGACTGATTTGAGGTTTTTAAAGGTCTTTTTTGAAATAGACTAGAATATATTTCTTTTGTTGCTTTATATGAAACTGTTAACATTTATTTTAGAACATTCAGAAAAACTGTTTGACATTAGGAAATTATTGCTATAAAATCAACGGTAATTGCATAGTCTTATCAAGAAAAGGTGGAGGGACAGGCCCGATGAAACCTTGGCAACAGCCGTATAACGGAATTGTGCCAAATCCTGCAGGTAGTATCCTGAGAGATAAGAAAGAGCCTTTAGAGCGTGTTTTCAAACTGCTCCTTTCTTGTTTTCAGGAAAGGGGCAGTTTTTTATTTTGTATAAAAGAAAGGAGAATGAGAGATGGGAGAATCATGGGGAAAAGGAACAATTTGTGTGCAAGGTGGCTATACACCAAAGAATGGTGAACCACGTGTTTTACCACTTTATCAAAGCACAACGTATAAATACGATACTTCGGATGATTTAGCAGCTCTATTTAACTTAGAGGCAGAAGGATATATTTATACACGTATTGGAAACCCTACTTTAGCAGCATTTGAGCAGAAGTTATCAGATTTAGAAGGCGGTGTAGGAGCTGTTGCAACGGCTTCTGGGCAAGCAGCTATTATGCTCGCAGTTTTAAATATTTGTAGTAGTGGGGATCATTTACTTTGCTCTTCAACTGTTTACGGGGGAACGTTTAATTTATTTGGGGTGAGTTTACGTAAGCTTGGCATTGATGTTACGTTCTTTAATCCAAATTTAACGGCAGATGAAATCACGGCGCTTGCTAATGACAAGACGAAACTTATCTATGCAGAATCGTTAGGAAATCCAGCGATGAATGTTTTAAATTTTAAAGAATTTTCAGCTGCCGCTAAAGAATTAGAGGTACCTTTTATCGTTGATAATACATTAGCAACTCCTTATTTATGCCAGGCGTTTGAACATGGGGCAAATATTATTGTTCATTCTACGACGAAGTATATCGATGGGCATGCGAGCTCCTTAGGCGGTATTGTAATTGACGGTGGAAACTTTGATTGGACAAATGGAAAGTATCCTGAACTTGTTGAACCAGATCCAAGTTATCACGGTGTAAGTTACGTTCAAAACTTTGGTGCAGCAGCGTATATTGTGAAAGCACGTGTTCAGCTATTAAGAGATTATGGAAATTGTATGAGCCCATTCAATGCATATATTAGCAATATTGGCTTAGAAACATTGCATTTACGAATGGAACGTCATAGTGAAAATGCTCTTGCAGTTGCTAAGTGGCTTGCTAATCATGAACGTATTGAATGGGTGAATTATCCAGGCTTAGATAGTAATGAAAATTACTCATTAGCACAACAGTACTTGAAAAAAGGTGCTAGTGGTGTTTTAACTTTCGGTATTAAAGGCGGATTAGAAGCAGCAAAAGAATTTATCGCAAATGTAAAACTAGCAACTCTTGTAACGCACGTAGCTGATGCACGAACTTGCGTTATACATCCTGCTAGTACGACGCATAGACAATTAAATGCTGAAGATCAGCGTTTAGCGGGTGTTACATCTGATTTAATTCGTTTATCGGTTGGTATAGAAGATGTTTCTGATATTATTGCAGATTTGGAAGCAGCTCTAGTTGGAGGCAAAACACATGCCGATCATAATTGATAAAGATTTACCGGCTCGCAAAGTGTTGCAAAAAGAAAATATTTTTGTAATGACGAAGGAGCGGGCAGAAACACAAGATATACGTGCTTTAAAAATTGCTATATTAAATTTAATGCCAACGAAACAAGATACAGAGGCGCAATTACTTCGCTTAATTGGAAACACACCGTTACAATTAGATGTTCATTTGCTTCATATGGAATCACATCTATCGCGTAATGTAACGCAAGAACATTTAACAAGCTTTTATAAAACGTTTCGTGATATTGAAAATGAAAAGTTTGATGGGCTCATTATTACAGGAGCGCCAGTGGAGACCCTTGCTTTTGAAGAGGTAGATTATTGGGAAGAGCTTAAACATATTATGGAGTATTCAAAAACGAATGTAACATCTACGCTCCATATTTGCTGGGGGGCACAGGCTGGCTTGTACTATCATTATGGTGTTCCAAAGTATCCCCTTAAGGAAAAAGTGTTCGGTGTATTTGAACATGAAGTTTGCGAGCAACATGTGAAATTATTACAAGGATTTGATGAATTGTTTTTTGCTCCGCATTCTCGTCATACAGAAGTACGAGAGAATGATATTAGAGGAGTGAAAGAATTAACATTGTTAGCAAACTCTGAAGAAGCAGGTGTTCACCTTGTTATTGGGTCAGAAGGAAGGCAAGTGTTTGCCCTTGGACATAGCGAATATAGTTGTGAGACGTTAAAACAAGAATACGAACGAGATCGTGACAAGGGATTAAATATTGATGTGCCAAAAAACTATTTTAAACATAATAATCCAGATGAAAAGCCGCTTGTTAGGTGGAGGAGTCATGGTAATTTATTGTTTTCTAATTGGTTGAATTATTACGTGTATCAAGAAACCCCTTATATATTGTAAAGAAAGATTGTGTAACACGTGGCAACGTTTTCCTTGTAAAGATTAACCTTTATTTTTCCGAATGTTCAAAATACATTGTTTTTCATATTTTTTACTCATATAATTTCATCTAAACACAATTTTTGAGGGGTGGACAGTACTATGAAAGAAATTCAAGTTGGGTTATTAGGTCTTGGGACAGTTGGCAGTGGTGTGGTTCGTATTATTACGGATCATCAAGAACGACTCATACACCAAGTAGGTTGTCCGGTGAAGGTAACGAAAGTATTAGTGCAAAACATTGAGAAAGAGAGAGAGGTAGAGGTACCTTCTACTCTATTAACACAAGATGCAAATGAAATTTTAGATAATCCAAATATTGATGTTGTTATTGAAGTGATGGGTGGCATTGATGATGCAAAATCATATATTTTACAAGCTTTAAAAAGCGGAAAGCATGTTGTAACTGCAAATAAAGACTTAATGGCATTACATGGAGCTGAATTATTAGCGACAGCAAAAGATAATAAGGCTGATTTATTCTATGAGGCGAGTGTGGCAGGGGGAATTCCAATTTTACGCAGTATCGTAGAAGGACTTTCTTCAGATCTTATTACGAAAGTAATGGGAATTGTAAATGGAACAACAAATTTTATTTTGACGAAAATGTCAGACGAAGGGAGAGCATATAACGACGTGTTAAAAGAAGCCCAACAACTTGGATTTGCAGAAGCAGATCCAACATCAGATGTAGAAGGTTTAGATGCAGCAAGAAAAATGACGATTTTAGCTACCCTCGGTTTCTCTACAAATGTAGAGCTTGGAGATGTGAAAGTAAAAGGTATTACCTCTATTACAGAGGAAGATATTGAATACAGTAAGAGCTTAGGTTATACAATTAAATTAATCGGTCTTGCAAAACGAGATGGTGAAAAATTGGAGGTTACAGTTGAACCAACTTTACTTCCAAATACACATCCTCTTGCAGCAGTACAAAATGAATATAACGCTGTGTATGTGTACGGTGAAGCAGTTGGGGAAACGATGTTTTATGGACCAGGCGCAGGAAGTTTACCGACAGCTACAGCTGTTGTTTCGGATTTAGTTGCTGTAATGCAAAATATTAGATTAGGGGTAACAGGAAATAGTGCTGTAGTCCCACAATATCAAAAAGTATTAAAAGAGCCAGACGAAATTGTCGTGAAAAAGTTTTTAAGACTGCATGTAAAAGACGAAATTGGTGTATTTGCAAAAATTACTTCATTGTTCTCTGAGCGCGGAGTTAGCTTTGAGAAAATTATTCAAATGCCGCTTGAAGAGAAAGGAAAGGCTGAAATTGTAATTGTAACGCATCGTGCGTCTCTTGCTGATTATGATTATATTCTACATACGTTGCAAGGGTATGAAGAAATAGATTGTTTGAAAGCGAACTATCGAATTGAAGGGGATGCTAAGTAGTATCTCTTACCATAAAACAGAAAGAGCCTATTAAGCAGCTTGCTTAATAGGCTCTTTTCTATTTAAAATCTGCGTACCAACTTGAATAAATGCTTGGATAATCCAGCCTGTTGTAAAGGATAAGATGATTGTTCCAAAATAGATAGGTCCATCTAATAAAAAGCTTAACGTTAAAAATAAAAAGGCTAATGAAATCTCTGTTCTTCTAAACGTCCATTTTTTCTTCTCGGCAACCGTTAAAACGAAAGCTTCTTGAGGCGCTGCACAAAGGTTTGTAGAGACGTAAAGACCAATTCCAGCTCCAACGAATAGATTTCCGCAAATAAGTGTTATATATTTTGGAAGAGAGCGGATAGCGTCCATAATAGTTGTAATGGAACCAATCCAATCAACAAAAAGAGAAATAAGAACCATCGTTACAATTGTACCGATTGTAATTTGTTTTTTATTCCAAAAGAGTACGATAAGTGTAAAGGCAAAGTTAATCATGAAAATCCAAAAACCAATACTTATCCCAAAATTTTGATATAGTGCAATAAAGAAGGAATCATAAGGGCTAAGTCCAAAGGAAGTAATTGTCGTCATCATATTAATACCGATGGCAAGAATGAGTAAACCGCCAATGAAAAATATATATTCTAATTTGAATCGAAGCATAGTTGTATATCCTTTCTAAATGTATTTGCTAGGAAAGGATATATTGTGGAAAGCTTACCAGGTCAAGGGAGAATTTTTGTGAAAAGGGGAAAATGAGATGACAAATATAAGAAAGATTGCTGAACTTGCTGGAGTATCTGTTTCAACTGTTTCACGTGTACTAAATAATCATCCGTACGTAAATGAACAGAAACGAAAAGAAATTTTAGCGATTATAGAAGAATTAAATTACACGCAAAACGTGAATGCAATTCATTTAGTGAAAGGAAAAACAAATGTAATTGGCGTTTTATTGCCACACGTAAATGATCAATATTATAGCGCTATTATCGAGGGGATATCAAAAGAGACAGCAAAGAATAATTATAATATGATGCTTTGTCAGACGAATTATAGTGAAGAAAGAGAACTAGAAATTTTGAATATGTTAAAAATGAAAAAGCTTGATGGGGTTATTATTTGTTCTCGGACAAATAGTAAGGAGAAGCTTGAAGAATATACGAAATTCGGCCCGATTGTTATGTGTGAAGAAATAGATTCAAAATGCATTTCAAGTGTACATATCGATTACTACAAAGTATTTTCACGTGGGATGAAAAGCTTAATAGATGCCGGTCATACACGTATTGGATATTGTATTGGAAGAAGTAATAGTGTTAATAGCCAAAGACGAAAGAAGGCGTATAAAGATTCGCTTCAACAGAGTATCGTAACACCGTTAGAGACCTGGAAATTTGAAGGTTGTTTTACAGTGGAAGATGGACGCAATGTAATTAGAGAATGGGCTCATATGTCAGTAAAACCGACAGCGTTCCTTGTATCTTGTAACCATATTGCAGCGGGGATGGTTACAGAAGCAAAAAAACAAGGAATTCGTATTCCAGAGGATATTACGATTATCGGGTGTGATGATCAAGAGGTGGCAGATATATTGGGTATAACGACGATTTCGCATTCTAGTAAAAACGTTGGAGTAAAAGCGTTTGAATTATTATATGAAAAGATTAATGAAGAGAAACTAGATGTGAAGCATATAGAGTTATTACCAGAGTTAATAGATAGAGAAACGACATAATTGAGAAGGTGTGAAAATCGCTTTTCAAAATTTCGTTTGGTATAATTATGGACAATCTATGAGGGCTAAAAGGGGTTTTGATATGAGATCAAAAGTAGTAAAAGTAATTCTACTCATTACAATTGCATCTTTCTGTTTATTTGCATATGGCTTTGTTTCAGGTGTAAATGATGTATTAAATCCGAAAGCTTCAAATTTAATTAAAAAGACCGATGTAGTGGCAAAAGAGAAAAAGAAAACGGGAACGTTACAAATCGTTAGTTTAGGTGATTCATTAACGCGTGGCGTTGGTGATAAAGAAGGAATTGGCTATGTTGGGCGAATGAAAGAGGATTTACAAAAAGATTATAAGCAAAAAATTGCATTAACAAATTTAGCAGTTAGTGGTGCAAAAATGCCCGATTTATTAAAACAAATTGAAAGTAATGGCGCTCAATATTCAATTAAGCAAGCAGATGTAATTGTGTTAACGATTGGTGGAAATGATTTGTTCCCAGGCTGGGAATCACTTGGGAAAATAGATTTAGAGACGTATCGTCCTGACACAGAGACGTTTCAAAATGAAGCAAAGAAAATTATAGAAGAAATTCGTAAATTAAATACAGATAGTCCGATTTTTTGGCTTGGTTTATACAATCCTTTTGAAGATGTAGAAGATTTAAAAGGGTCTTCAAACATTGTTGTGGACTGGAATGCATCTTTAGAGAAATTAGCGCTAAACGATAAAAATGTGTATATTACACCGACATTTGATTTATTCCAAAACCGCGGGAAAGATTTATTATACTCTGATCATTTTCATCCGAACGAAGTAGGTTATACGTATATGGCAGAACGTTTAGTTCAAAATGTTGTAAGTAAATTAAAACTAGAACAAGGAGGGGTAAAATGACGACGATACTTTCCGTACGAGACTTGAAGAAGGTAATTGGAAAGAAGACTCTTGTAGAGAATATTTCCTTTGATGTAAAGCAAGGAGAAGTGTTCGGGTTCTTAGGACCAAATGGTGCTGGAAAGACGACTACCA
This sequence comes from Bacillus sp. FSL E2-8900, assembly GCF_037966225.1. Lineage (NCBI taxonomy): Bacteria > Bacillati > Bacillota > Bacilli > Caryophanales > Bacillaceae > Bacillus > Bacillus sp. FSL E2-8900. Next base: position 4,999,592 of record NZ_CP150193.1, on the reverse strand, counting down.
TTCGAATGTTAGTCGGATTGATTAAGGCGACAGAAGGTACGATTTCTATCGGTGGTTATTTGATTAAGGAAAATTTCAGAAAAGCGATGCGTCAAATTGGGAGTATCGTTGAAAACCCAGAGTTGTATACATATTTAACGGGATGGGAAAATTTAAAGCAATTTGCTCGTATGTTAGGTGATATATCAGATGAACGTATTATTGAAATTGCTGAAATGGTTCATTTAGATGAAAGAATTCATGACAAGGTAAAAACGTACTCACTTGGTATGAAACAACGTCTTGGAATTGCGCAGGCGCTCCTTGGAAATCCGAAATTGCTCATATTAGATGAACCAACGAATGGTTTAGATCCAGCAGGGATTAGAGAACTTAGGGAATTTATACATAAGCTTGTAAAAGAAGAAAATATGAGCGTGTTTATTTCAAGCCACTTGCTAAGTGAAGTGCAAATGATATGCGATCGCGTTGCTATTATTCATAAAGGAAAGATGATAACAGTTGCCAAGGTTGAAGAATTAATTAAAACAGCAAGTGATCGTGTAGAATGGATTGTTACACCGATTTCTAAGGCGAAAGATATGCTAGAAGCGGCCGAAGAAGTAAGGGAAGTGAGTGTAGAAGGCGATCGATTACTATGCCGCATGGATATTGCATCTATAAGTAGTTGGAATAAACACTTTGTCGCAAATGAAATAGATGTACATAGCGTTAAGGAGCTTGTATTTACGCTAGAAGATTTATTTATTGAACTCACAAGGGGTGAGCAGCATGCGTGAATTTGCGAATCTAGTTTTAAATGAATCAGAAAAGATTTACCGCAAGAAACGTATTTTTGTTGTCATGCTTATTTTAGCAATCTTGATCCCGCTTTTTGTGTATGCGCAGTATCGTGAAATAGAAACGACACAAAAAAGACTCGGTACAACTGATTGGAAGGTTTCATTGCAACAGCAAATTGTTGATTCTCAGAACCGGTTGAACAATTCTAGGTTGCCAGAAGAATGGCGTGATTGGTTAAAGGTAAGGGTTGAGCAACAACAATATTATTTAGATCATGATATTAATCCGATGGCACCGGGTGCACCGACTTTTGTCAGAGCATTTATTGAACAAGGAATTACATTATTTATTCCGCTTCTCGTAATGATTGTCGCCATTGATATCGTTTCAGGAGAACGAAGTGATGGGACGATGAAGATGTTACTTACGCGGCCGATTCGGCGCTGGAAAATACTCCTTAGTAAATACGTGACGATGTTATTTTTCATTTCGCTCATACTGTTTCTTGTAGGTTTGTTTGCTTACATATTATCAGGGCTTGTATTTGGGTACTCGGGATGGAATTTACCTGTTTTAACAGGATTCGTCATTGATAAGGAAACGTTAAATACGAACTTTGTACATCTTATTCCGCAGTGGCAATACATCTTAATGGCGTATGGACTAGCCTGGTTTGTTGCTATCGTTGTCGGAACTATATCATTTATGGTCTCTGTTTTAATTCGTAATACACCAGCTGGTATGGGCGTTATGCTAGCTGCATTAATTGCAGGCGGTATTTTAAGCTCGTTCGCAACATCTTGGGAAGGCGCCAAATATATTTTTAGTGTGAATTTATCATTAACGGATTATTTATCAGGAAAATTACCTGCATTACAAGGTTTATCGATGGGATTTTCTTTGATGAATTTAACTGTTTGGGCAGTTGTTTCTCTTGTTATTTCGTTCGTAGTATTTACAAGACAGGATATGGTGAATTAATTAGACAGGAAGTGACAGTATGGAAAATGTTTTAAAGAATGATTGGGAGCCACTATTGGCACCAGAATTCGAGAAAGAGTATTATCTTACTCTATCCAGTTTTTTGACAGAAGAATACAGCACGCATGTTGTTTATCCGAAGGTAGAAGATATTTTTAACGCTCTTCAGTATACAAGTTATGAAAATACAAAGGTTGTCATTTTAGGGCAAGATCCATATCATGGACCGAATCAAGCGCATGGTTTAAGCTTTTCTGTGCAACCTGGTGTTAAAACACCACCGTCATTGTTAAATATGTATAAAGAACTTCGAGATGAATATGGTTATGAAATCCCGAATAACGGTTATTTAGTAAAATGGGCGGAACAAGGAGTATTATTACTAAATACCGTATTAACAGTTCGTCAAGGCGAAGCAAATTCTCATAAGGGAAAAGGATGGGAGCACTTCACAGATCGTGTAATTGAACTGTTGAACGAACGTGAAAAGCCAGTTATTTTCATATTGTGGGGGCGCCATGCGCAGGCGAAGAAGAAATTAATTACGAATCCGAATCATCATATTATCGAATCTGTACATCCAAGCCCATTATCGGCAAGACGTGGTTTCTTTGGTAGTAAGCCATATTCTAAAATAAATACGATTTTAGCTAATATGGGCGAAAGAGAAATTGATTGGGAAATTCCAAATTTATAAATAGAAAAGGTAGTTAACAGTTGTTAACTACCTTTTTATTATCATTGTTGCTCGTTCTTTAATTTTGCATCTAGTACAAAAGTACCAAATGGGATAACTGATGAAACGAATGCTCCAAGTGCCCATAAAATTGATTTACGGTGTACGATTGTTACTTGAATTACTGCAAAGATGAATAGAATAAATAGAACACCATGAGCCATGCCTGTAATTTTAACAGCTGTTGCAAATCCTGCGAAATATTTCAATGGCATTGCTACAAATAATAGTAATAGGAAAGAAATACCTTCAACTAGTCCAATTGCTCTTAATCGTCCGATTGGTGTAGATAACATAAAGTAGCCTCCTTTAACGTATGCTTGTATATAGTAAATTTGTATTCTTTTTCAAAATAAAATAGTCTATTTTGTTTCATTATATACAAAAAGAAAGTTTACACTACGAGAATAGTGCAAAGTTCAAAATATAGTCACAAAAGCATGAGAATTTAAATAAAAACCTATTTGAAGTATTTGACTTCAAATAGGTTTTGTGAATGAAAATATTAAACAAGTACATCCGTTTTTAAAACGAATTTCTCTACAACTTTTGCAACACCATCGTTCATATTTGTATCTGTTACGTAGTTTGCAATTTCTTTAATATCATCAGGTGCATTTCCCATTGCAACGCCAAGACCAGCAAATTCAATCATTGCTTGGTCGTTATAGCTATCGCCCATTGCGATAACTTCTTCACGCTTAATGCCAAGCTTTTGAATCAGTTTGTTTAAGCTCGTTCCTTTTGTAACACCGGCTTCTGTAAATTCTAAGAAGAATGGTTTTGAACGCATCACGCTTAATTGGCCTTCTAGTTGTTTTTGTAGTTTCTTTTCAACTTCAACAAGGCGTTCAGCCTCTTTATTCATTAATACTTTTACTACAGGCTCTTTAACTGCGGCTTTAAAGTCATCTACTACAACAATTGGCATACCGGTAATATCGCCCTCAATTTCAGTATAAGGATTATTTTCTTCCGTTACGATATCATCGCCCATATAAGTATGAATCCATACATCTTCAGTTTGACTAATTTCAAATAGGTTGTGAACGATTTCAGGAGATAGCGTACTACTAAAGATTTCTTCGTTTGTTTTACAGTTAATAATTTTTGCACCATTAAAAGATAGAATGAAACTGCCGTATTCTTCTAAACGAAGTTCTTTGGCTACATTGCGCATACCAAACGTTGGACGTCCAGAAGCAAGTACAACCTTTACACCTTGCTCTTGTGCAGTCATTAACGCTTCTTTCGTACGAGGTGAAATAGTATGGTCATCACGTAATAAAGTATCATCTAAATCTAAAACAATCATTTTATAAGTCATATAGAAAATTCCTTTCTTTAATTGAAATCAAAATACATGTTCATGAAGATGTTGAGGAATAATAGTAAGACATCAAACCTCTTTGAAAAGAAGTAGATAAATTATTATGAGTTGTTGCTCATAATATTGGTTAATAATCATTGGGGAAGAATAAAACCCCAATGATTAAAGTTTGATTTTATCGTAACAACTCTAAAGGTAGAGTGCAATAATGGAAGTTTTCCAATTTAAGATATTTGTTTTGCAACGGAACGAGAAAATAGTATTTCTAGCAAGATTGCTATTACAGATCCAAGAACGAGACCATTACTTAAAAACGATGCTAGAAATGGTGGAAGTGTGGAATATGCTCCTGCTGGAACAAACATAACTCCGACTCCTGTAAAGATTGAAAGACCGGCTACTTTAAATAATCGTTCTTTATCCTGGACAGTTTCGTATTCTCGAAAGGCGAGACCAATCATGCTTGCGAATACAGGATAAATAGCGGCATAACCAACTGCAACAGGGATTGCCGCAAAGAATGAAGTAATCTTTGGAAATATACTAACGACAATAATAAAGCTTGACCCTAATATAAACGGGAGACGTTTATAAATATTAGTCGTTGCAATAAAACCTGCTGATCCAGAAATAGCGACAGGCCCAATAGCTGAAAATAGGCCGCCTAGCAATTGGTTGATTCCTGTGATAATGCCAGCTTGTTTAAAACGATCTGATGCAGCGTTTTCTTCATATTTAGAGACAACCTTTTGTACAACGCGAATACTTGCTAACATATTTGTTAGAAGTAAGAGTGTAACGAAAATGACCGTAATTACCATGTTCCATTCAACACGAGGCATTCCGAAAACAAATAAGGATGGAAAACGGATTATGTCTGTCACTGGTGTTATTGGATTAGATAATCCGAAACATGCGAATAATATCCAGCCGCATACGATACTGAAAAGAACGGAATATTGTCCAATAATAGGTAGCTTCATGATGAAAAAGGATAGTAAAATAACAATGAGTGAAAGAATAAATACGTTAGGTTGTACTTCTGTATGTTTTCCATCAAGGCCAAACATTCCCTTTAAGAAGGAGCCACTAAGCTGCGCGACAAGAAGAAATAAATACGTTCCAATGACTGTCGGTGTAAAATAGCGAACAAGTTTATCAATAAGTCCAAAAACGCTAAGAATAATACAAATAATACCGCTTAATAAGAAAGCATATTGAAGAACTTTAAGTGTCTCATTGCTTGATCCAAATAGCACGACGCCTAAACTTGCGTAAAGGGAGAAAATTCCCCACCAAAGGCCAGCAGGACCTTCTTGAATAGGAAGTTTATGCCCAAATATAGCTTGCAAGAGACCAGCAAAACCTAGAACAAATAACGTTCTTTGTACGAATGCGATAGCTTCAGCACCATCAAGACCATAACTAGTTGCGACACTAATTGGTACAATAAGGCTTCCAGCTAAAATAAATAGTGCCCATTGTAAGGCGGAAAGAAATGTCTTCATTATATCAACCTCTTTCATAGATTCCGTATCTAGTATATACGTATTTTATTTCCACTGGCAAAGATTGTAGATAGAGAAAAGAGTTGAAACACGGTATGAATGCACGTAAGCAATTATGGATAGCAGTTATATGTATGACTTTTGTTGTAATTCTAGGAACGATAGGATTTATGACGATTGAAGAGATTAGTTTGTTTCAAGCATTTTGGATGACAATGATTACTGTATTGACTGTTGGATACGGAGATGCCGTTCCTGTAACGCAAGCGGGGAAAGTATTTGCGCTTCTTATTATTCCTGTTGGCGTAGGTATTGTTACGTATGCAATTGGGGTAGTGGCAGCTATGATTATTGAAGGGAATTTATTTCATGCAGTACGGAGGAAGAAGATGGATAAACAAATAGCGCAGTTGAAAAATCATATTATAGTATGTGGTTGCGGTAGAGTGGGGCTTCAAGTTGTACATGAATTGCAAGAAAAGAATATTCCATTTGTCGTTGTTGATAAAGATGAAAGTATATTGGAGCAGGAAAAGCTTTTATTTGTACATGGAGATGCAACGGAAGATCAAGTATTACATAATGCCGGAATTTTAAAAGCAGCTGGTTTAGTTGCTATTGTTGCAAATGATGCCGAAAATGTATTTATTACATTAACAGCAAGAGGGTTAAACGATACGATTAAAATTGTGGCGAGATCTGAAAAGCCAGAAACTGAAGAGAAATTAAGGCGTGCCGGTGCAAATAAGGTTATTAATCCATCTAGTATGGCAGGTATTCATATCGCAAAAGGTATTGCAAATCCATTAACCGTTCATTATATTGATACAGTGTTGTATGGAATAGAACAGTCATTTGTCATTGAAGAAATTCTAGTTGGAAAAGATTCAATATTAGTTGGTAAATCTTTACTAGAGAGTAATGTAAGGAATCAGTTTGATGTAACAATATTAGCGATTTCAAGAAATGGGGATATTATACATAATCCAGCAGGGCAGGAAAAATTGAAAGAACGTGATATGATAATAGTATTTGGTTCAGTAGAGAAATTGGGACAATTCGAGAAAGAATTACAAAGTACGAGGTGATAAGGAATGCAAATATCTAGCGGCAAGATTTTAAATAAAATGGCGAATGAAATTGCGAAGGCGAAAAGTAGTGAAGGACAAAAGTCAAAAGAACATTTATTAGTTGTGCGTGCTTTATGTGACTTATTATTAGATGAACAAGTTGAAACATCTACATATAGAGAACCGCAAATTCCATCGCAAGTAATTGAATCACAACCAGTAACAACTATGCAACCAATTGCACCTGTTTCTGGGGAGCCAGTATATATAAAAGAAAGTGATGCAAACGGTAACTCTTTATTTGATTTTTAGAAGATAAATCGTTTGGCTTATATGAAAAAATTGCTTATGATAAAGGTAAAAAAGGGGAATTAAGATGAAAATTTTCTTTTTACTAGGTTGTATTGCAGCGGGGCTATCTGTTGCGTTAGGGGCCTTTGGAGCACACGGTTTAGAAAATAAAATTTCTGCAAAAATGTTAGAAGTGTGGAAAACAGGCGTTACATATCAAATGTTTCATGCAGGTGGACTATTCGTAGTTGCTTTATTGATGGATAAGGTTCAATCAGCACTTTTAACTACTGCTGGTTGGCTAATGGTAGCTGGAATTATTATGTTCTCAGGTAGTTTGTATGCATTAAGTACGACAGGTATTAAGTTCTTTGGTCCAATTACACCTCTTGGTGGTGTAGCGTTTATTGTGGCGTGGATTCTAGTAGGGACTGCAGTTGTAAAAGGATTATAAAAAACAAAAGCTGGCATTTGCCAGCTTTTTTTATGGTCTTGGAGTATAAGTTGCTTGTTGACTAGGTAAATACGTAATTTCTTCTGGAAATTCTACGTAATCTAAGTAGATCATTAGTAGTAAATAGCGTTTTCCTGATTGCGGTTCACTAATAACGATATGGTCACGGCCAGCTGCTTCAATAATACCTGTATAAGATTGTGTGCCAAGGGAACTGCCACGTTCATAGGTCATTACAACCGTAGCTTGCTTACCTTTGTTTAAACGAAGGATATTTTCAATATAGGATTGCTCTAGAGGTAACATGCCTTGAGAAATTGCATATTGAGCTTGCGCAGCTTGAGCTGTTTGTTGTTGCATCGCTTGCTGCTGTTGTTGAGTCATTTGTTGCGGTTGTACATAAGTTCCAGATGGTTGATAAAAACCTGTTCCATAGTACGGATTTTGTTGCTGTGCCATTCAAAAATCCCTCCTCATTTTTATTCCTTAATATACGCTAGGGCAGTCTCCAGCAGATGGCTGGAAGAAGCAGTGCTTTTTAAAGCGACCAGAGTTTTGTTGGTTATACCAAGTTGGTGGACATGCACCTTCAGGTCTAAAGAACCATAAGGCAAAGTTGGCAGGCCAAAAACGTTGCCCTTGAATGGTCCGTCTCGCTAGGGCAATATCTTGTTCGCGTGCCCGTTGATAAAAATATCCTTTTTGCGTTGCTTCAAAACCGCCGGGGTTTTGATAAACCATTTGACGTAAATTACGAATGCTTTTAAAGTCTAAACAATTTCCGCGGACACGATTTACCCCAACGTTTCCGACCATTAACATTCCTTGTTGCCCTTCTCCTTCGGCTTCAGCACGCATCAGTCTAGCCAACAACTTTACATCTTCTTCGTTATAAGCAATAACGCCCATTATGTGTCACCTCTCTTTTTGTAATACCTTTTGGAAAGAGGTTTATCCCGCATTAACGGGCAGTGAGACTCCTGCCCTAAAATTTGGTTGAAGTAAAGAAATTAGATGGGAGATCAAACTGCCCGTAAACGCCCGATTAGTTCAACTAATAATCAGCGGGTGATTCCCCCACTGATTAAAGTTTCACTTTATCTCTAGATGAAGTGTGTAACAATTACTAGTTCATACGTATGAGGAAAAGGACTCAGATATGACAACCAAACGAAGTTTTACATTGAGAGTGGAAAATAAAAAAAGCTAGCGTGAGCCAGCTTTTTTATTAAAAAACTTTAGACCATAAGTTTGAGAAGAAATCACCAATAGAGCGCATTGTTAACACAAACCAATTTGCTTTTTCAACTTCCTCTGTCGTTTTTGCAGTAACTTTCATACTTTTACTACCGTCTAAGAAACCATATTTATCAGTTGATTCTAAAGTAATTGAGCCTACTTTGGTATCTTTCTTAATAGGAGCAACTAAATGTCCATCTTCAGAAAGAGATTTATCTAATTCAGTTCCAATTTTATAAGGCTCTTTGCTACCTTTTTTCGCAATTACTGTTATTTCTTTTTCGGGTGCAACAGTTACTTGGTCTTCTTTCCCTTTTACTACAGAGATTGTATTGTTTTTATTAACTTTTAGTTTTTGTTTTTCAAAGTTATTAAATCCATATTCGATTAATTCACGAGATTCCGTGAAACGTTCATCCATTGATTTTGTTTTAATAATAACCGAGATAAGACGTACATCACCACGTTTAGCAGTAATGGTAAATCCGTATCCAGCTGTATCAGAACTTCCGGTTTTTAAACCATCAGTACCTTCATAAGCGAAAGCAGCTCCTGGTAACATCCAATTCCAGTTTTCCATACGAATTGGTTTTGGGTGATTGTCTGGGAAGTTTCTAAATCTTTGTTTTGTATCCTCTAGCATTTCTGGATACTTTGTAATCATTGCTTTTGAAAGCATACCCATATCACGAGCTGACATAGAGTTTTCTGCATTTGGATCAGTACCCTCAGGATGTTTTCCTTTTAAGTCAGCGTTATTTAAGCCAGTAGCGTTTACAAATTTATATTTCTTTAATCCTAGCTTTTTAGCATGTTCATTTGCAAGATTTAAGAAGTTTTTCTCACTTCCTGCAAGAAGTTCTGCTAAAGCAATACTAGATCCATTTGCAGAGAATATAACAATAGAATGATATAATTCTTTTACAGTATATTGACGTCCTTTTTCGAACGGTACATTAGAGAATTCATTATTACGAGAGACTTCATAAGCGTAATCAGAAATATTTACTTTCGTATCCCATGTGATTTTTCCTTCTTTAATTGCTTCTAAAACAGCGTAAACAACAATTAATTTTGACATACTAGCAATAGCTAGCAATTCATCTGGATTTTGCTCGTGAAGTATTTTTCCTGTATCTGCATCAAATAAAAGTGCAGCCGCCGCCTCAATATGTATTTTTTCTTCCGCATGGGATGTTGTTACTCCTAAGGAAGAAATTGACAATACAAGCAATAGTAAAATAGACAAGATTTTTTTCATATAGATTATCACCTTCGCATCGTTATTTAGCATATAGCTCGTATCATTTTAGCATATCTTTACATATAAAAAGGTTACAATTTTACAAGAAATTTGAAAAAATGTTGGTTTTTCTTCAAAAGTGCAGAAAAAAGGAGATTTTTGAGGATAAATATAGAGAAGAATAAAAAAAGGAACGAATTTCGTTCCTTTTCACCATTTATATGTGTAAAAATTTCTCTACTTTTTCGTCTTGTAAAATGTTTCCAACGAAGAATGTTCCAAATTCACCATAACGAGCACTTACTTCATCGAAGCGCATTTCGTATATAAGTTTCTTAAATTGAAGAACATCGTCAGCGAATAATGTTACGCCCCATTCGAAATCATCGAATCCAACAGATCCTGAAATCACTTGGCGTACTTTACCTGCGTATTGACGACCAATTTTACTATGGCTGTACATCATTTTTTTACGTTCTTCCATAGGAAGCATGTACCAGTTGTCATCACCTTGGCGACGCTTATCCATTGGATAGAAGCAAATATGATTTGCTTTCGGTAATTCAGGATATAAACGAGCTAAAATTTGCGGGTTTTGGTATGGATCCTCATCAGCTGGAAGGTAGTTGCTTAATTCAACAACAGATACGTAAGAATATGCAGGAACCATATATTCAGCTAAAGTTGTTTTATTCAATTCTGTCTCAATTTCATTTAACTCTTCCATTGTTGGACGTAAAATCATAAGCATAATATCAGCTTTTTGGCCAACAACTGTATACATTGCGTGACTACCTTTTTTCGCAGTAGCTACTTCGTTCCATTTTTCAACGACATTTAAAAATTCAGACACTGCTTGTCCGCGTTCGTCGCTAGATAATGTTTTCCATGCAGCCCAATCAATAGAACGTAAATCATGTAAACAATACCAGCCATCTAACGTTGTTGTTGCTTCACTCATTCTATTCACCTCAGTTAATGATAGTTTTACACGTTAACTATAGCATATATAGTTTTAAAATCATCTATATAAAACCTTGGCGCATAAAATTGTCACATTTAAGTGTTTAAGCAAGGTGAATTTAACGGCTGAATTTTATGAAAATATAATCATTTTTATTTTATCTATTTTTTGGGAGCTATAAGTTTAAAATATAGAAGAAAAGCAGTATTCTTAAAGATAGAGTTTTTTTAACATATGTAGGAGGGTTTATTCGTGAGCAACTTATTTACAACAGTAAAAGAAAAAGTTCAAGGAAAAGGCATTTCTATCGTACTTCCTGAAGGAACTGATGAAAGAATTTTAGGCGCTGCAGAGCGTTTAGCAAAAGAAGAGTTAGTAAAACCAATCTTAGTTGGTAATAAGGAAGAAATTAGCGCAAAAGCTGCTAGCATGAATTTAACATTAGCAGGCGTTGATATTTACGACCCAGCTACATACGAAGAAATGGATGCAATGGTAGCATCTTTCGTTGAACGCCGTAAAGGTAAAGCGACTGAAGAAGACGCTCGCAAAATCCTTAAAGACGAAAACTACTTCGGTACAATGCTTGTATACATGGGCAAAGCACACGGTTTAGTAAGTGGTGCAGCTCACTCTACAGCTGATACAGTTCGTCCAGCACTTCAAATTATTAAAACAAAACCAGGCGTTACAAAAACTTCTGGCGTATTCATCATGGTACGTGAAGAAGAGAAATATGTATTCGCTGATTGCGCAATTAACATTGCACCAAACAGCCAAGATTTAGCTGAAATCGGTATCGAAAGTGCGAAAACTGCTGAGTTATTCGGCATTGATCCACGTGTTGCTATGTTAAGCTTCTCTACAAAAGGTTCTGCGAAATCTCCAGAAACAGAAAAAGTTGTAGAAGCAACTCGCATTGCAAAAGAAATGGCTCCTGAGTTAACTTTAGATGGAGAATTCCAATTCGATGCTGCATTCGTACCATCTGTAGCTGAGAAAAAAGCTCCAGGTTCTACAATTAAAGGTGATGCTAACGTATTCGTATTCCCAAGCTTAGAAGCTGGCAATATCGGCTACAAAATCGCTCAACGTTTAGGTAACTTCGAAGCAGTAGGACCAATCTTACAAGGCTTAAACATGCCTGTAAATGATCTGTCTCGTGGATGTAACGAAGAAGAAGTGTACAAGTTAGCTTTAATTACAGCAGCTCAAGCACTTTAATTCTATAATGAATTGAAATAAAGACCGTCGCTATTATAGCGACGGTCTTTATTTTTCTAAGCCAAGTGCTTTATTATTACGATCAATAATACGTTGTAAATTCGTCTCATATAAAGGAATCTCGTCTATTGTTAATTGAGATGTTGTTAACTTTGGAGCGAATTGCTGCAATGTTTTTAAAAGACGCATCATTAAATCTTGTACTGTAATGGTTTCGCCAAGTAATTCTGAGAGTGAGGCCATCGTACTTGGTACAATTTCAGGGTACGTAAAGCGTGTTTCTTCCCCTTGAATTGCTAGGTTGTAGAAATCACGAACGAGTGCGGCACGCTCAGAGCCACTTCCGGTAGCACAGAGGTAAATTTGGACAGCGACACCCCCGCGAATACGACGTTGTGAAATACCAGCGAATTTTTGATCGCGAATACTTAAGTCATAACTACCAGGACAGTAAGAGCCAACAATTTCTTTTGCCTCGATAGTAACGTCGTAATCCTTTAACATCTCCTTAATCAAATGCCACATTGTATCGTATCCAAGATCGATATCGATACCTTTTTCTGTTTCTTGAAATAAAAGTGATACATTTAAAACACCTTCATCAAGCACGACCGCAAGCCCGCCAGAATTACGAACAATGACATTGAAGTTGTTTTGTTTTAAAAAAGAAATACCTTCTTCTAAATGCGGAAGGCGTGAATCTTGAATGCCAAGGACAATTGTATTGTGATGAACCCAAGAACGCATTGTTGCGGCTGACTTGCCATTTCCAATGCTTGTGCATAATGTGTCATCCATTGCGAATGACTGAAGTGCATGGAATGTTGGTCCTAAACTAGATTGATCTACAATGCGCCACTCTGGCTGAGATAAAATGGAACGGGAATTGCTCATATAACTAACCCCTTATCTTTAAAATGACAATCTCTATTATAGCAAAAAATGAAGAATGGAGTTTTCTCACATATAAAGGGGGAGCTTAGAGGTGAAATAATAAAAAGGATGCATTACATGCATCCTTCTTATTCTGCAATTTTTTCTAAATTACCGTTTCGGTCCATTCGGAAAGATGTTTGAGAACGTTCTTCGTCATCCATGACTGCCAATTTACGAGCACGGTTCATAATGTTCATAAGTGTTTCGTAATCTTCTTGTACAGTATGAGATTGCTTTTCTAATTTTTCTAGTTTCTTTTCTAGTTCCTCATTCCGAAGGATTTGTGCTTTAATTTCTTGTTTCAATCTCGTATTCTCGTTTTCAAGAGCTGTCACTTTTATATTTGAAGATCCGACTGTTTGTAAAAAATAAATAACATCTTGCATCGTCATAGAGCTTCTTGCAGCAGGAGCAGTAGATTCTTGATATGGAATAGCTTCTTTATATTGTACGATTGATTCTTCTTGTACTAATTCTTCATAATCAGTTATCGAATCTGAAGCTGGTGGTGTATAAAGTAAACGTTTTTTCGCTTGTTCACCGCTTGCAGCACGCATTTTATCTTTACGATGTTTTTTTGCTAGTTGAAGAGCTTGTTCATAGCTATAGCGAACAACGGCATTCCAGCGGAAACCACAAGCAGCAGATGTACGATTTAACTGATCCCCTACTTCCTCAAATGCATTTAATTGCGTACTTCCTTCTCTAACATGACGAAGTACCGTTTCAGCAAGTAATAAATCATCCTCATCTGTCCAAGCATCTTGTCTTACTTTCATAGATTCAACTCCCTTTCTTTTTATGAACTTCCTATTTTTATAATGGGCAAAAAAATAAACTTTTATACAAAGCTTTTAAAAATATGGTAGATTTCGATGAAAGGTAAAAATTTTCCCATGAATGGTGAGCGCTTCTGTAGGAGAGCATATAAATATGTAGCAATATGTAGAGAATAGGCTTTGTAGGGAAACTTGCAACGAGCTTCAAAGAGCGGTAAAATACCATTTAGTGTTTATTTTTAAATGTACTTGAGAAAAGTTTAAAATAGAGGAAGTGTTATATAATGGGAAACGAGTTTCGCGTGTGCGATGACTGTCAGGCAACGAACGTTAAAACGTTAGTTCCGAAGCTAAAAAAAGTAGATTCATGTGCAACGATTGAAGTTGGATGTCAGTCTTACTGTGGTCCTGGTCGTAAAAAATCATTCGCATTTGTAAATAACCGTCCAGTTGCGGCTCCAACAGAAGATGAGTTAATCGTGAAAATTGAAGCAAAGTTAAATAAGTAAGAAAAAGAAGAGTGAAAAGATTCCTCTTCTTTTTTTATGCCCATAAGAGGAATGGTTTATTCTGCGAAAGTAATCTTGTGTGGATGAACGTTTTCTAAAGGATGGACATAACTTTTGTATTAAAATTCCAGTTTATATAAATTTATATTTCAAAATAATGGTTGACAGTCTTTTAAAGCGATAGGTAGAATAGAAGTGTCTGATTCTGAGAATCATTATCAGGGAAATAACAATTCACCTAATTTTTTTATTACTATTTGAGAATAAATTTCATTTCAATAAATATATGTTGTTGGTTAGGATGGTTGAGGGATGGAAGCGAGCGCAAGCAGTATAGAACAGCAAGAAGAGAATGTTAAAGAGATTAAGAGCAGACCGCTCATCGCTTCTATTATTTTAGTAGCGGGTACAATTTTGTTAGCTTTAAGCATGGCAGTTTCTATTTCTTTTGGGGCTGCAGATATTAGTTTAAAGACTGTATGGCAAGCTGTATTTCAGTTTGATGGATCTATTACACATCATAACGTAATTCAAGAGCTTCGCATGCCTAGAGCAATAGGGGGCGTAGTTGCAGGTGCCTTTTTAGCGGTATCAGGAGCAATTATGCAAGGTATGACGCGAAATCCACTTGCTTCACCATCGTTAATGGGGATTACAGATGGAGCTGTATTTGGAATTGCAATTATGTATGCATTTTTCCCTAATTCACCTTATTTAATGTTTGTTATCGCATCTTTTATTGGAGCTGCGTTTGGTGCAAGCATTGTATATGGAATTGGATCTTCTTCACCAGGTGGATTAACACCTGTGAAATTAGCTTTAGCAGGTGCAGCTATTAGTGCTTTATTAGGGGCAATTTCATCTGGAATCGCATTGTATTTCAATCTTGCCCAAGAGGTGAGTATGTGGAATGCAGGCGGAGTCGCTGGAGTGAAATGGCAAAGTATTAATATGTTAGTGCCAATTGGCCTTGTTTGTCTTTTTATCGCAATTATGATGTCAAGATATATTACAATTTTGAGCTTCGGTGAAGAAATTGCAATTGGACTTGGTCAAAATACGACATTGATTAAATTTATCGGAACAGTACTTGTTCTTGTTTTAACGGGTTCCGCAGTTTCCATGGCAGGATCAGTTGGATTTGTTGGTCTTGTAATTCCGCATATGACTCGTTTCCTCGTAGGCTCGGACTATAGATGGGTTATTCCATGTTCTGCGGTCTTAGGTGGGCTGTTAATTGAATGTGCAGATATGTTATCTCGCGTTATTAACCCGCCATTTGAAACGCCAATTGGAGCAATTACAGCGCTAATTGGGGTTCCATTCTTCCTCTACTTAGCACGTAATGAAGGGAGAGGAAAGATGTGAGGACGAGTGTCTTAACAAAAAAGAACATTTCTATATTAACGATTTTAGTAGGACTAATCGTTTCTATATTTCTTATTAGTTTAAATACAGGAACTTTTAAAATCCCGCCAATGGACGTATTAAAGTCATTGGTTGGACTAGGGGCTGAAGATCAGTCTGTTATTTTATTTGAATTCCGTATGCCGCGTATGGTAATTGCTATACTAGTCGGATCTGCTTTAGCTATGTCAGGCGCGATTTTGCAAGGTTTATCACGAAATCCGCTTGCTGATCCAGGTATTATAGGTATTAATGCTGGAGCGGGATTAACAGTTGTTATATTCGTCTACTTCTTCTTCGGAAAAGTAGGGACTGGTACATTTTTATCTGTATTCATTCTTCCATTCTTCGCACTAGTTGGAGCGATATTAGCAGCGGTAATTATTTATTTACTAGCATGGAAAGACGGCGTTTCATCGACTCGATTAATACTAGTCGGTATTGCCGTTGCAGCTGGATTTGGAGCTGTTAGTTTAATTTTCTCTATGAAGATGACATCTAACGATTTTCGTTTTGCTACGATTTGGCTGGCGGGAAGTCTATGGGGGACAGATTGGAAATTCGTATTAAGTGTACTTCCATGGATGGTTATTTTCTTACCGCTTGCTATAAGTAAAGCACACATATTAAATGTAATGAACCTAGGCGATTCTACAGCAGTTGGCCTTGGTGTAAACGTAGAAAAAGAAAGACGTAAATTATTATTTATTGCAGTTTGTTTAGCAGGTGCATCTGTTGCTGTTGCCGGCGGAATTGGCTTTATCGGTTTAATGGCCCCGCATTTAGCAAGGCGCCTTGTTGGTGGTAAACATCAAATTATGTTGCCCACAGCTGCGCTAATAGGAACGTTTTTACTTTTATTCGCAGACGTAATTTCAAGAAGTGTACTAACAACTTCAGAAATACCAGTCGGTCTTGTTATTTCTGTAATTGGTGCACCGTATTTCATTTATTTACTTATGAGGACAAAATAAAGGGAGGCTTTTCGTATGGCAACTTTAGCGGTGGATGCGGTATCTGTTGGCTATAATGAAGGTTTAATTATTGATGGGTTAACAGTTGAAATTCCGGAAGGGAAAATTACAACAATTATTGGACCAAATGGTTGTGGGAAGTCCACATTATTAAAAACGGCGTCTCGTATTTTGAAGGCAAAGCAAGGTACTGTTTATCTTGACGGAAAAGCAATTGAGAAACAGCCAACGAAAGAAATTGCAAAGAAAATGGCGATTTTACCACAAACTGCAGAAGTGCCAACGGGTCTTACTGTATTTGAGCTTGTGTCATATGGAAGATTCCCTCATCAAAAAGGGTTTGGCACGTTGAAAGAAGAGGATTATCGCTACATTAACTGGGCACTTGAAGTGACAGGAATGAAAGAATTTGCGAATCGTCCAGCAGAAGCGCTATCAGGCGGTCAACGTCAACGTGTTTGGATTGCAATGGCTCTTGCACAAGGAACAGAATTACTTGTATTGGATGAACCAACGACGTACTTAGATATGGCTCATCAATTAGAAGTATTAAACTTATTGAAAAAGTTAAATGAAGAAGAAGGTAGAACGATTGTTATGGTTATCCATGACTTAAATCACGCTTCTCGTTTCTCAGATCATATGATTGCATTAAAAGCAGGTAAGTTAATGAAACAAGGAACGCCAGATGAAGTTATGACAAGTGAAACACTTCGTAACGTATTTGAGATTGAAGCTCAAATCGTTCCATGTCCAGTAAACTGTAAGCCAATTTGTTTAACATATGATTTAGCGATGATTAGTAATCAATTGCGTAAAAAAGCATAAGTAGAACCCCCTCGTGAAGAGGGGGACTTCTAATGGACGTTGAGCTTCTTATATAAGAATGGGAAGTTGAACGCCCGTTAGAATGGGTTATTAACAACAATTAATAAATATATATTAATTAATTGTTATTTTTGTTTCTTATAGTTCGTTGTAACTTATAAGATAAATACAGCTAGAAGGAGTGGGAACATGAAGAATTTTAAAATGGCACTATTAGCAATGGTACTAGTTGTGACTTCTGTACTATTTGCAGCTTGTTCTAACAAAGAAGAAGAAAAGAAAGCAGATGCAAAGACTGAAGAGCGCACTGTAAAACATGCAAAAGGGGAAATTAAAATTCCTGCAAACCCAAAGAAAATTGCTGACCTTAGTGGTTCAACAGAAGAATTATTAATTTTCGGTATGAAACCGGTTATTACTGCTAATACATCTCAAGAAAAAATTGATGCACATATTGAAAAGAAACTAAAAGACGTTAAACCAGTTGGTTCTGCTTGGGGCGATAAAATTAACATCGAAGCAGTAGCTGCTGCAAAACCAGATTTAATTCTTGTAAATAATCGTCAAGAAAAGATTTATGATCAATTATCTAAAATTGCACCAACAGTTATGTTAAATACTCCATTAGATCAATGGCGTCCAAAATTTGAAGAAGTAGGTCAAATCTTCGGTAAAGAAAAAGAAACAAAAGAATGGTTCAAAAAGTATGATGAAAAAGCAAGCAAATTACATGACAAAATCGTTGCTAAAACTGGTGAAGCAACATTTATGAAAATGGCTGCATATCCAAATGCTTTCCGCGTATACGGTGACTACGGTTACGGTAGCGTAATCTTTAATGATTTAAAACTACCAGCAGTTAAAGGTACACCAACTGATAAACCGTTAGTACAAGTACAAAAAGAAGCTTTAATCGATTACAACCCAGATTACTTATTCGTGTTTACAACTGGTGACGGTTCTCAGCGCTTGAAAGAATTCCAAGAAGAATCAATTTGGAAAAACATGAACGCTGTTAAAAACAACCACGTATTTACAATTAAAAATGAAGACTTAAACAAAGGTTACTTCCCACTTGGGAAAGATATGATCTTAGACGAAGTTGCTGAATTCGTTTTAGGTAAATAATGTATAAAGGAAATCACTTTTACTTCGGTAAAGGTGATTTTTTCTTTTTATAAAGGGAATTAATACAGTCTTTCATTTCTTTCTGTTTCTCATTTCGTTTATAATATAAAGTAAGAATGTAGTAAAGAAAGGGGGATGTCGGAAAGTGGTATATTTAAACGACAAACTCAGCGAAACAAAAGTGTTTAAAGACCCAGTACATAAATATGTGCACGTGCGTGATCGTGTTATTTGGGATTTAATCGGAACGAAAGAATTTCAACGCTTGCGCCGTATTAAGCAGCTTGGAACGACATTTTTTACATTTCACGGTGCAGAGCATAGTCGCTTTACTCATTCGTTAGGTGTATACGAAATTATTCGTCGTATGATTGATGATGTGTTTGATGGCAGACCAAATTGGAATGCTGAAGATAGATTGTTATGTTTATGTGCGGCATTACTTCATGATGTCGGCCACGGCCCATTTTCTCACTCGTTTGAAAAAGTATTTTCATTAGATCATGAGAAATTTACGCAAAAGATTATCGTTGGCGATACGGAGATTAATGATGTATTAAGTCGTGTTGATAAGGAGTTTCCACAAAAGGTAGCAGATGTAATTGCAAAAACGTCTACTAATAAATTAGCGATTAGTATGATTTCGAGTCAAATTGATGCGGATCGTATGGATTATTTATTAAGAGATGCTTATTTTACAGGCGTAAAGTACGGAAACTTCGATATGGAACGTATACTGCGTGTAATGCGTCCGTATGGGAATCAAGTAGTCATTAAAAATAGTGGTATGCATGCTGTTGAGCATTACATTATGAGTCGTTATCAAATGTATTGGCAAGTATATTTCCACCCGGTAACGCGAAGTGCAGAAGTTATTTTAACGAAGATTTTACACCGTGCGAAATCACTGCACGAGAAGTATTATACATTTAAAAATCATCCTGTTCATTTCTATTCTTTATTTGAAGAAGAAGTAACAGTAGAGGATTATTTAAAGTTAGACGAGAACGTTATGTATTACTACTTCCAAGTATGGCAGGAAGAAGAAGATCCAATTTTAAGCGATTTATGTCGCCGTTTTATGAATCGAAATCTATTTAAATATGTAGAGTTTACAGATAAACACGGTTTAGATAATTGGATGGAATTAAGTAGTTTATTTAAAAAGATTGGACTTGATCCGGAGTATTATTTAGTAGTTGATTCAACATCAGACTTACCGTATGACTTTTATCGTGCAGGAGAAGAAGAAGAGCGTCTACCAATCCTACTTCTTATGCCAAACGGAGAGCTTAGAGAGCTTTCACGTGAGTCGGATATTGTTGAGGCGATTACAGGTAAGAAAAGAACGGATCAAAAGCTATTCTATCCACATGATTTAATCTATGAAGATGGAAGAAAAGGAAAATATAAAGAGAGAATTATTGAGTTGTTAGAAGGAAAGAAATAAGAAGCAGCTAATGGCTGCTTCTTATGAAAAAACTTGAAATTATTTGTCGCTTAAGCGTTTTCCGCCAACTGCATAATGGTTTTTAGACATTTCTTCGATGAAAACAACGATGTTTTCTTCAGGAGCACCAGTTGTTTCGCTTACTGCTGCTGTTACTTTCTCAGCAAGAGCTTTCTTTTGTTCTTCTGTGCGTCCTTCTAGCATTTTCACTGTTACGTATGGCATGTACAATCGCTCCTTTTATGTAAGTTACACTCTTATTATAGCGGATTATGGGGAAGAACAATCGAAAAAACAAATAATTTCTTTTTTGACATATGGAAGAGGAGATGAAGTATGGATCAGTTATTTAGATATCCATTGCACGAAATTCCGTTAGTAGCAATGGCAATTATTATTGCACTATCCGTTCATGAATTTGCACATGCATATGTTGCATATAAATTTGGGGACGATACAGCAAAGAGACAAGGGCGTTTAACGTTATCACCGATGGCCCATTTAGACCCTATCGGTTTGATTGCAGTATTAATTCTTGGATTCGGTTGGGCAAGACCAGTTCCTGTTAACCCATATAACTTTAAAAGACCGCGTCTGGCAGGTATATTAGTTTCAATTGCAGGGCCGATTAGTAACTTAATTTTAAGTGCAATTGGTTTAATTATTTGGTATAGCTTATTAAAATTTGGTGTATTATACTCAATTCCATCTGCAGTGGCAGATACGTTAGCTCAATTTTTCCAGATTTTTATTATGCTGAATATCGTTTTACTTGTATTTAACTTATTACCAATCCCGCCACTTGATGGATATCGAGTTGTGGAAGATTTAGCGCCAGCAAATATTCGCGCGAAAATGACACAGTATGAAAAATACGGGGCAATTGCGTTATTAATTCTCGTTATTACACCGCTTAGTAATTATACAATTCAACCTATTTTTCAGGTAGTTATTCCGCATGTATTTGTATTTTTAGATAGCATCATTGCGCCTATTTTTGGCCTTTTATAATTTTTAAGTGAGGAGGATTTTACATATGACAGAGAAAAAGAAAAAAATCGGTTTTAATATCGTGAAAAATGATTCAACAGATGGACATGGTGGATTTGGTGTTGGGGCATTAAGCTTAGAAAACATTTCACCTGTATTTGTTGATGTACTAGAGAAGACTGCATTCGTTGATATCGGTGCGATGCATGCGCGTAGTACAGTAGAAAAAGGTATTAAGTTTTTAACAAATAAAGATGAAGTTCCAAATGGAAAACCATTTTGGCTTGTATGGGTAACAATTGAAAGAACTGCGACAGGTGCGTATTACGCAGGTGTAACAGCTTGTGAAATGACAGTTGACCGTGAGATTCGCCGCGGATATAAATCACTTCCAGAACACGTAAATAAAATGGATAAATCATTGAAGCGTCACATTATGGTTGACCATATGGATGAATCATCTAAAAAGGTACTTGGTACGTTCTTGAAAGAACATAATGAAGCGATTTGGAACGAATCTAGTGAAGAATTGCGCCGTGCATTATTAAGTGAATAAAAAATAGCTGACGGGTGCCCGTCAGCTATTTTTTTTTACCAAGGAAGATATTTGTTCCACCAACTTGTTTTTTTCTTTTCTTCAGTCGTTTTTTCAAATTCTTCTTTATCATCGACGTGATCCATACAATATTCAGTCGGTTCGGTACCTTTAGCGAAATACATTTTCACAGAAATAGGACAATTTTTTGTAGCAATTTTACCGTTCTCTGGATTGATATTAACCGCTACGACGTCACTTGGTTGTTTAAATTCTTTTTTAGGCTGTCCATCTAAGCCTTTCTCCATCGTATCAGTCCATATTTTCTTCGCATATCCTTGTTCTGCTACGTTTGAAATAGATTTAGGTTGATCATATCCGACCCATACACCTGTTACGATTTGCGGAGTAAATCCGATCATCCAACTATCCGTTTCAGTAGAACCAGATTTGCCGGCATATGTTCTTGATAATTTTGATAACATCGATTGGCCAGTTACAGCAGCATAACTGCTTAGTTTCTTATTAAACATACCAGTCATCATTTCTTCCATTACAAACGCTTTGCTCTTGTCGAGAACTTGTTTACTCTCTAAATGAGCATCGTATAATATATTTCCTTCATGATCCATAATGCGGCGAATGAAAGTAGGTTTTACTTCTTTTCCACCGTTTGCGAACATGCTATAAGCGTTAACCATTTCAATTGGTTTTACTGGTGATGTACCGAGAGCTAGAGAAGGTACATCTTTTAATGCACTTGTAATTCCAAATTGTTTCGCTGTTTTTGCAAGCGCGTCATCTCCTAAAAACAAATTCGTTTTCACAGCATATATGTTATCAGAGACTGCGAGAGCTTGTGCCATCGTTACGAAATCATCGGCATAATAATCTTTATAGTTCTTCGGTTTATACTTTGAAACGCCGTCACCTAAGGTGAATACAGTATATTCGCTTTTTAAGCGCGTAGCAGGCGTGAATCCTCGTTCTAATGCCGCATAATATAGAAATGGCTTAAATGTAGAACCAGGCTGACGAATGGCCTGTGTAGCCCTGTTAAATTGACTCGTAGTATAATCGGTTCCGCCAACAAGAGCAGCCACTTCACCTGTCGTTGGATTCATAGAGACGAGAGCAGTTTGTATGTTTGTTGTGTCAGGTATATGATCCTTTACAGCTTGTTCTGCTACAGCTTGTAGTTTAGGGTCTAGCGTTGTATAAATTCGTAAGCCACCTCGTTGTAAAGCTTGTTCGTCTAATCCGACATCACGAAGAAGCGAAGCTTGTACAGCATCTTGGAAATATGGTGCGACCTCTGCTACTTTTTTCGTATCTAATGAGGCAAAAGTTAGTGTTTCTTTCTTCGCTAAGGCTGCTTGTTGCTTCGTAATATATCCTTGCTTTACCATTTCATCTAATATGAGAGCTTGTCGTCCTTTAGCACGATCCTCTTTCAAAAAGGGAGAATAGACACTTGGCCCTTTCGGGATACCTGCCAGCATACTAGCTTCTGCTAATGTTAACTCTTTTGCCGTTTTATCGAAATATAGACGGGACGCAGCTTCGATGCCATAAGCGCCATGTCCGTAATAAATTGTATTTAAATATCCTTCTAAAATATGATTTTTATTATAGTTTACTTCAAGGCGGATAGTGTACATTGCCTCTAACAATTTTCGTTTCCACGTTTTATCATGATCTAAATACAGATTACGCGCGTATTGTTGTGTAATTGTACTAGCTCCTTGTACCTTTGCCATCGCTTTTAAATCAGCAACAATTGCACCTGCAATCCGTTTCAAATCGAAGCCGTGATGTTTATAAAATCTTTGATCTTCAATAGAAAGGGTCGCTTCTTTTACATAAGGTGAAATTTCATTAAGAGAGACATTGTAACGTTTTTGAATTTCGTTACTTTGTCCAATAACAGTATCATCGTTTGCGTAAAAGACGCTTGTTTGCGGGACCGCAACAGGAGGAGGTCCCATAATTTTTGCAACTATAATAATAACAAAAAAAGAAAAAACGAAGAAAAGGACGCACGAAAACATTGCGGTGAAGAAAAGACGTTTATATTTTTTAAGTTTTGGATTCATAGTTTGATCCATCTTTTTTCAGCCCCTCATTAATACAAGCGTTATTGTATTAGTATTGAGGGTTTTCGTTTATTTTAAACAATGAAATTTCGAAAATAAAAAAGCCCTTTCCATTAAGAAAGGAGCTCAAAGGCACGTGCTGGCCAATCGGTAATGATGACATCTACACCATAATCAATCATAGTTTGTAAATCTTTGTATTCATTAATTGTATATGGACGGAAAACATATCCTTGCTCTTGTGCTAACTGCACAAATTCTTTCGTTAATAACTGGAAGTTTGGATGTAATCCACTTGCTTCTCTATGTTTTGCTTCGGAAATTGGATCAGCAAGTGGTGTATCATATAAAATTGCTCTTGGGATTTCAGGAGCAATTTCTGCTAATAATGAAACAGAGTCATGGTTAAATGATGAAAATACAATTTGATTAGAAAGATGATATTCACGCACAAGTGCAACAGCTTTTTCCTCAATATTTGGGTAATGAATAACATCTGTCTTTAATTCAATATTTAGTTGTAAGTTCGTTGTGGAAAGCCAAATGAAAACCTCACGCAACGTTGGGATTTTTGCTTCATGGAAAGAAGGGTCTTTATAGCTACCAGCGTCCAATAATTGTAGTTCCTCTACCGTTTTTTCAGAAACAGGTCCAACGCCATTTGTTGTACGATCGACGGTTTCATCGTGAATTACGACAAGTTCACCATCTTTTGATAAGTGGACATCGAGTTCAATTCCGTGAGCACCAATGCGTTCTGCTTCTTGGAAGGCAATCATCGTATTTTCGGGATGTGTTCCTTTTACTCCGCGGTGAGCGAAAATAAGTGGTTTACTCATGTGAAATTCTCCTTATTATCTCTTTTCTTTTATTATGAAACTGCTTTAGGGAAAATACAATTGAATATGACAAACATTTACAAAAGTCTAACAGTTGCAGAAAAGTTAACGTTAACGTAAAATGTAATAATCAAGTGAAGGGAGGAATAAACATGTATAAAATTGATGAAGTAACAAAGCAAGTCGGTTTAACAAAACGTACACTTCGTTATTATGAGGAAATTGGTTTAATTCATCCCCCAGAACGTAGTGAGGGAAATATCCGTCTGTATACGGATGAGGATATTGCCAGAATTAAAAGAATTGTAGAAGCGAAAGAAGTGCTAGGAATCACACTTCAAGAAATGCAGCATTTCTTATCACTAAAAGAAAGAATGGAGCAAAGAAGAAATAGCGAAAACCCTCGTGATCGTGAAGTGATTCAAGAAATTAAAGATATGCTTGAAAAACAAGTGCAAACGTTAGACGAAAAAATGGAGCAAATGCAACGTGTAAAGGCAGAACTAGAAGATAGTTTACATCGTGCAGTAACATTTTTAGAGAGCACAAAAGGAGAGTAATCAAAATGGAGAGCAAACAAAAACTAGGGAGATTGATTACAGTGGTGGCTACCTTCCTTGCCTTTTCGGGTATAGGAGTAGTCGACCCAATTTTGCCGATTATTGCAGAGAAAATTGGTGCATCGCATTGGCAAGTTGAAATGTTATTTACCGCTTATATTTTAACGATGGCAATTATGATGTTACCAGCTGGTATATTTGCATCGAGATTTGGTGATAAACGGATGATGACAATCGGTCTTGCGATTGTGACTGTATTTGCGTTTATATGTGGTATGTCGCAAACGATTGCTCAATTATCTCTTTTCCGCGCTGGATGGGGATTAGGGAATGCGATGTTCTTCGCGACGGCGATGACTTTATTGATTGCATTAAGTAAAGAAGTTCATGAAGCAGTAGGATTATACGAAGCAGCTATCGGCTTAGGTATGGCTGGCGGACCGTTATTAGGCGGGATATTAGGTGGTCATTCTTGGCGTTATCCGTTTTTCGCGACGAGTATTTTAATTTTCTTAGCATTTATTTTAGTATTCTTTTTTGTAAAAGAACCAGAACGAAAAGTGAAGCGTAAGGCTGCTGGCGTAGGGGAATTACTTAACCTGGTGAAGTATAAACCATTTATGCAAGGTGCCATTTCAGGGATGCTATACTACTACGGATTTTTTGTCGTGTTAGCATATTCACCACTTATTATGCATTTATCAGCTATTCAATTAGGCTTTGTATTTTGCGGATGGGGACTCGCGTTAGCTTACGGTTCTGCAATTTTAGCACATAAGCTAGAAGGGAAATATGAACCAAAAACATTATTGAAGGGTAGTTTACTCATATTTGCGATTTTCTTAATTGCACTATTCTTTGTGAAAATTATGTGGTTACAAATTACTCTTATCGTTTTATCAGGATTGGCATCTGGCTTAAACAATGCATTATATACAAGTTATGTAATGGATATTTCACCTTATGAAAGATCTGTTACGTCAGGTGTTTATAACTTTGTTCGTTGGTTAGGTGGTGCGATTGCTCCGATTTTATCAGGAATTATCGGTCATACTGTTTCACCACAAAGTCCGTTTTTAGTAGGTGGAATTGTTGTGTTAGTTGGTTGTATTATGATCCTAATTCCAATTCGTAAACCATTAGAAATAGAGACAAAAACCCTTTCTTAAGAAAGGGTTTTCTTTCCTTTTACGGTGCAAACCCTTTCCACACATATGTTAGAACCCTCTGACTAAAATATATTTTCGGTATTTTTGTACTTTTAACTATACATTTTGGATGTTTTGTTTTATTTTTGTTAGGGGACATTAATGATGTCCCTATTATAAATTTGCATTGAAAGGCGTGATTGTACGATGGAACTATGGTTCACTGAGAAACAAACAAAACATTTTGGGATTACGGCGCGTATTAACCGCACATTACATACGGAGCAAACAGAATTCCAAAAACTTGATATGGTCGAAACGGAAGAGTTCGGAAACATGCTTATTTTAGATGGCATGGTTATGACAACAGAAAAGGACGAGTTCGTTTATCACGAAATGGTAGCACACGTACCTTTATTTACACATCCAAACCCTGAAAACGTATTAGTTGTTGGTGGCGGTGATGGTGGTGTTATTCGTGAAGTGTTAAAACACCCAAGTGTAAAGAAAGCAACTCTTGTTGAAATCGATGGAAAAGTAATTGAGTACTCTAAACAATACTTACCATCAATTGCAGGCGCATTAGATAATGAGCGTGTAGAAGTAAAAGTAGGAGACGGTTTCCTACATATCGCAGAAAGCGAAAATGAATACGATGTAATTATGGTAGATTCTACTGAGCCAGTAGGACCAGCAGTAAACCTATTTACAAAAGGCTTCTACGCTGGAATTTCAAAAGCGTTAAAAGAAGATGGTATTTTCGTTGCACAAACGGACAACCCTTGGTTTACACCAGAACTAATTACAACTGTGTTTAAAGACGTAAAAGAGATCTTCCCAATCACTCGTTTATACACAGCAAACATTCCAACTTACCCAAGTGGTCTTTGGACGTTCACAATTGGATCTAAAAAACATGATCCATTAGAAGTAAGTGAAGAGCGTTTCCACGAAATCGAAACGAAATACTACACAAAAGAATTACACAATGCAGCATTCGCATTACCGAAATTTGTTGGCGATTTAATTAAGTAAGAGAATTGTATCAAACAAATAAAGTGTAAGTAGCTCATTTAAGGTGTTTGTCCAGAAGACTTGAACATGCTAGCTACTTACACTTCTGTAGAGAAAATCGTCTTCTTGTTGTTAAAAAGAAGACCCGGTAAATCGAGAAAGAGGAGCAATTCGCTCCAAATTTGAGAAATAGTGAAAGGTTGGGATACCTTAAGTTCCACATAAGGAGGAAAAGAATATGCGTTTTGATGAAGCTTATTCAGGTAAAGTATTTATTAAAAGTCATCCAAGTTTTGAAGAGTCAAAGGTAGTTATTTATGGGATGCCTATGGATTGGACAGTAAGTTACCGTCCGGGATCTCGTTTTGGCCCTGCACGTATTCGTGAAGTATCAATCGGTCTTGAAGAATATAGCCCGTATTTAGATCGTGAACTAGAAGAGGTAAAATATTTTGATGCGGGTGATATCCCATTACCATTCGGAAACGCACAACGCAGCTTAGACATGATTGAAGAGTATGTATCAAAACTTTTAGATGCCGATAAGTTTCCACTAGGTCTCGGCGGTGAGCACCTAGTGTCTTGGCCAATTTTTAAGGCAATGGCAAAAAAATATCCGGATTTAGCAATCATCCACATGGATGCTCATACTGATTTACGTGAATCGTATGAAGGGGAGCCTTTATCCCACTCTACACCAATTCGTAAAGTGTGTGATTTAATTGGTCCGGAAAACGTATATTCTTTCGGAATTCGTTCTGGAATGAAGGAAGAATTTGAATGGGCGAAAGAAGTAGGTATGAACTTATACAAATTTGACGTATTAGAACCGTTAAAAGAAGTATTACCGAAACTTGCTGGCCGCCCAGTCTATGTCACAATCGACATTGATGTATTAGACCCAGCTCACGCTCCAGGAACAGGAACGTTAGAAGCTGGCGGTATCACATCTAAAGAATTATTAGATTCCATCGTAGCAATTGCAAATTCAAATATAAATGTAGTTGGAGCAGACTTGGTAGAAGTAGCTCCAGTCTACGACCATAGTGATCAAACACCAGTCGCAGCAAGCAAATTCGTGCGGGAAATGCTACTCGGTTGGGTGAAGTAAAAGCGGAATCGGCTCGCCCAGAATGTGAGGGGGATGGAGCTTCAGACATAGAGGCGTTTTTTGCCTCGAAGGAAGAAGCGAAGCCATCGATCATTCTAGCCGATGCAGCTAGATAAAATAAAAGTGAAGCCGACTGTTTAGGCCCGGTGGCTAAGGTTCTTTCCTGCAAAAGGTGCTTTTTACCTTTTGGCAGAGAAGGTTCTTAGACGTAAGGGCCTAGGAGGTGTAACTGGATGAAATAAAAGCGGAAGCGGCTCGCTCAGAATATGAGGGGGATGGAGCTTCAGACGTAGAGGCGCTTTTTGCCTCGAAGGAAGAAGCGAAGCCACCGATCATTCTAGCCGATGCAGCTAGATAAAGTAAGAGCCCCCTATATGATTAGAGGGCTCTTATTTTGTCGTTATATGTCGGTAAGTCGATATATTAAAAAAATCGCTGATATAATTTCATTTACCGTTATGCGACACAAAAAAGAGCTATTCCTAAACGATGGGAATAGCTCTTTTTCTTATGCAACCTTCTCTTCCGAAGTAACTCCGCGAATTTCATCAGCAGAGCGGATCGGATATTTACGGAACACAATAGATCCGATGTATCCGACAATAGTGGTAACGATTCCACATAATATAGCAGCAATTGTTACTTTTACAACGTCATTAAATCCGAATAAGACAAGAAGTCCTGGGATGGGTGATGCTGTTCCTGGTGCATTATTAACGAGCTGGAACAGAGAGGTAATAATACCAGCAAGTGCACCGCCAACGAAGTTTGTCGCATAAATTGGAATCGGATTTGCTGAAACAACATCGGCTTGTGTTAAAGGCTCGATTGCTACAGCAATTGTATCTTTCTTTGAACAAATTTTTAATCGTTTAAAGAAAATAAAGTTCATTGGGGCTGAAGCTGCTACAGCCAGACTACCAATTGCCATTGGTAAACCTGTTAATCCAAGCATTGCAGTTAGTGCCATAGAACTCAGTGGAGAGGTAGAAATAACTGTTATTAATCCACCAAGCATAATACCCATAATGATAGGACTTTCTGTAGTTGCAACTGAAATCATAGAACCGATTTTACCAAGTGTGGCGTTAACGAGCGGATCCATAAGCATTGCCATTCCGCGTGAGATTGGTGCAGCGATAAATAGGATTGCTAAAAATTCCACACCAGCTGGTAATTTCTTTTCGAGAAATTTCACGACGAAGGCACAAACGTATCCAGCGAAAAATCCTGGTAAAATACCGAATCCACTAGTAGCGATACCAATTAAAACAGCATATACGGGGGAAACACCGATTGCTAATGCGACTAAAATCGCTGCTGCGACACCGCTCATACTACCGGAAGCTTCTCCTACTGATTGTAAAAAGTCATTATGAAACATTTCTCCACCTATATAACGGTGAAATGCTTCAATAAGAAAACTTGCAATTGCTGCATTAGCTAAAGCACCCATCGCCTTCATTCCGTAAGGCGCACGGTAACTGAAAAGTGTAAATAGACAAAGTACAACAAGTAATAGTGCTAAACCTTGCAAGATAGCCATTTGAAAACTGTCTCCTTTGATTTTTGTAATAAAAATTCGTATCATTCAATAATAATATAAAAGTGTATGAAACGGAAAAATTTTTTCTTGGGAACTGGCTGTAAGAAAAAATCCCTTACAATAATGTAAGGAAAGTGTAAGACTTTTAGATAGAGTATAGTATGCTCTTTTCCGTATAATACAAGTATAGATATAATACTAGCGAGAAAGAAGTGCAAACAGGAGGTTCATGTATGAAATTGGTAATTAAAGTTTTAGCTGTATTCGCCATTATTCTAGGTGGAACAGCGTATTATTTGAACACAAAAACAGAAGGTGTACATGCTTTTGTAGACAACTTCTTTTCAAATAAAGAAATACAAGATTATTATGCGGTTATAGATAAAGGTGAGAAAAAAGACGGAGAATACTTGTATACTTTTAAAGGGTATACAGAAGATGGAAAGTTACAGGTTATTAAAAGAATGATGAACCGTGAATTGCATACGGGGGCGTTTATAAAAATTTATGCAAAAGGTATGCAAGGAAAAGGATGGGCTGAAATCCCGAAAGAATCCATTCCGCAAAAAGCGTTGGAAAAAATAGAAAAACCATAAAAGGAGCGACTCATTCGCTCCTTTTTTAGTACGTTAAAATAGTGATAGATGTCTTCTCTTTGTGAGAAATAATTTTTGCACGTCCACCAATTGGAAAAGTGAAAATCGGGGTTGTATGCCCGAAACTTGCGTTTGCAATGATAGGGATATGTGCAAGTTCAGGTTTTGAAGCAATCATTTCTTGAATGTCTTCTATCGTACATTCTGCACCTTTTTGCATCTTTCCTATAACGATTCCCTTTATGTATTCAAAACCTTGCTGCTGCATAAGGGAATGTAAATAACGATCAAAAGTTTTAAGAGTAGATGTTCCAGTTAAACTATCTTCTTCAATAAATAAAATTTTCTCCTTTAAATTTGGCATATATGGTGTACCTTGCAGTAAGTTAAATGTGCTCATATTGCCACCGATAATATCTCCCGTAGCTTCTCCTTCTTGAATTGAAACATATCCTTCATTTTTAATAAATTCTCGATTTTCCTGATCTATATACCAAGAATCATCGCTCCATGTTTCAGATGGAAGGACTTCAATAGGCTCATTAGAAGTTAAGCACTTTAAAAAGTAATCGGTTGTATACCCGAGCCCTTTCTCCATTCCAAACGAAGAGAAATGGGGTCCTGAGTATGTAACAAGCCCTGTTTTTGCGTAAATTGCATTATTTAAGGCAGTAATATCAGAATAACCACAGAAAAATTTCGGGTTTTCACGAATTAAATCATAATCGAGATGTTTCAATAAACCATTTGAGTTGTATCCGCCAAGTGTAGTCAAAATAGCTTTTACATTAGGGTCTCGAAATGCTTCATGGAGGTCTTGAATGCGGGAAGAAATAGAGGAGGAAGCAAATCGATCTATCTCATCAGCATATTTTGAGAATGTAACTTGAAAGCCCATGTCAGTTAATCTTTTTATAGCAAGTTTTCTATTTTCATTTGAAACAATACTTAAACTACACGATGGTGAAATCACTCGTATTTCAGCACCCTTTTTTAACTTTGTTGGTATCACTACATTCACCTCTTTAATTGAAAGAATATTTAGATTTAAAAAATATTTTATCATATGAAATAAAGTAGAAGTGAATTATTTTTTGAAATGGAGTTTTCCTGATTTTTCAGCAGACAGACAGAGTCTTTTTTTGATATGATAGGAAAAGTGATTTATTATAAGTAGTATTTAATATCTATAACATTTGAAAGGTGTGCAAGACGTGGAGAAACAACTTGCAGGCTTGCCGGTACACGTTCATTTCGTAACAGAAATCCGTGAAGGGGCGAGGAAGGAAACCGTTGCTTTTGAAGCAAATGGTCAATACTATGTAAAAGGTCAAGGTACATATGTAACATTCCAGGAGCCGAACGAACAAGGCGAAGTGAAAACAATTATTAAAATTCAAGATGAACAAGTTCTCATTATGCGTTCAGGTGCTGTTTCTATGCGTCAGACGCATGTGAAAGGTGAATGGACAACTGGTACGTATACGAGTGAACTTGGTACGTTTGCATTGCAAACAAAGACTGATAACGTTCTTTTTAAATGGTCGGATGAAAAGAAAAAAGGACAACTCTTCTTAACGTACGCATTGCTTCTAAGTGAACAAGAAGCTGGCAGATATACTATTACAATTAATTTGAAGGAGGCAAAATAATGAATTCCTTAGAACAGGTAAAAGGATTGATTAAAGAAGAAATTCAGGCTGCTGTATTAAAGGCAGAATTAGCGACAGAAGAACAAATTCCAAACGTTGTATTAGAATCTCCAAAAGATAAAACAAATGGTGACTTCTCTACAAATATGGCAATGCAACTTGCACGCGTTGCGAAAAAAGCACCTCGTATGATTGCAGAAGAACTAGTTGCAAACTTCGATAAAGCAAAAGCTTCTATTGAAAAAATCGAAATCGCTGGTCCTGGTTTTATTAACTTCTATATGGATAATAGCTACTTAACAGATTTAATTCCAACAATCGTAAGCGCTGGTGAAGCTTACGGTGAAACGAATACTGGTAAAGGTGAAAAAGTACAAGTTGAGTTCGTATCTGCGAATCCAACAGGTGACCTTCACTTAGGACATGCACGCGGTGCGGCAGTAGGTGACACTTTATGTAACCTATTAGCAAAAGCAGGATACGATGTATCTCGTGAGTACTACATTAATGACGCTGGTAACCAAATTCATAACTTAGCTCTTTCTGTTGAAGCTCGTTACATGCAAGCTTTAGGCTTAGAAAAAGAAATGCCAGAAGACGGATACCATGGTGCGGATATCATTGGAATTGGTAAACGTTTAGCAGAAGAATTCGGTGATCGTTATGCGAAAGCTGATGAAAAAGAAAGCTATGAATTCTACCGTGAGTACGGTTTAAAATATGAATTAGCAAAACTTCAAAAAGACTTAGAAAGCTTCCGCGTTAAATTTGATGTATGGTTCTCAGAAACATCATTATACAAAAACGGGAAAATTGATCAAGCACTTGCTGTATTAAAAGAGCGCGATGAGATCTTTGAAGAAGACGGTGCAACTTGGTTCCGTTCAATGACTTACGGTGACGATAAAAACCGTGTATTAATTAAAAATGATGGTTCTTACACATACTTAACGCCAGATATCGCGTATCATCGTGATAAATTAGAGCGTGGTTTCGATAAGTTAATTAACATTTGGGGTGCTGACCATCACGGTTATATTCCACGTATGAAAGCTGCTATTCAAGCACTTGGTTACGATAAAGACACGCTTGAAGTAGAAATCATCCAAATGGTACAACTATACCAAAATGGTGAAAAAATGAAGATGAGTAAGCGTACGGGTAAAGCAGTTACACTTCGTGAGCTTATGGAAGAAGTAGGCGTGGACGCAATGCGTTACTTCTTCGCAATGCGTAGCGGTGACTCTCATTTAGACTTCGATATGGACTTAGCTGTATCAAAATCTAATGAAAACCCAGTATACTATGCACAATACGCTCACGCTCGCGTATGCAGCATCCTTCGCCAAGGTGAAGAATTAGGATTAGCTACAGGCGGAGATGTGAACTACAAACTTGTTACTTCTGAAAAAGAAGTAGAGTTACTGAAAAAACTTGGTGAATTCCCAGCGGTAGTTGCGGATGCAGCACAAAAACGTCTACCACACCGTATTACAAACTATGCATTTGAATTAGCAGCAACATTACACAGCTTCTACAATGCAGAAAAAGTATTAAACCAAGATAATTTAGAATTAAGTAAAGCTCGTTACGAGTTAATGAAAGCAGTACGCACTACACTTCAAAATGCATTAGCAATTGTAGGAGTATCTGCACCAGAAAAAATGTAATAAAGAAAAGCGGAAGCGGCTCGTTTAGAATAGGAGGGGGATGGAGCTCCTGACAGAAAGGCGTACTTTGCCTCGGAGGAAGGCGCGAAGCCACCGAGTATTCTAGCCGCTGGAGCTGGACAATAAAGAAAAGCGGAAGCGGACTTTCGTTTTTAAATAAAAGGCAATCACACGATGTTGTGATTGCCTTTTTATGTGGAGATAATAAAAAAATAAAATTTTATCAAACAAAAAGGGAATTTGCGTCGTCTTATATAAATGACAGGAGGCTTATGATGGAAGAAAAGGTAGAAGAATTAATTGATATATATAAGAAGCAAATATATTCCTTATGCTATAAGTTAGCAAAGACGAAAGAAGACGCGGAAGATATTTTTCAAGAGACATGGATAAAAGTTTTTTCATCGCGGCACCAACTTTCTTACGTGGAGAATTATAAAAAATGGATTACTACAATTTGTGTTCATACGTTTTATGATTTTTATCGTAAGAAAAAAAGGTGGAAAGATCGAATATTGGATTTGTTTCATAAAGAGGATGGTGAAGAAATAGATTTCGCAGATGATGTGAATATATCAGAAGAATTTATTCAAAAAGTGGAAGCGGAAATGATACGGGAAGTTATACAGCTATTGAATGAAAAATATAAAACCGTGCTCGTACTCTACTATTATGAACAATACTCTTATAAAGAAATGAGCGAAATATTAAATATACCGATTGGTACGGTAAAGTATCGGCTTAATTATGGGAAAAAGAAAATGCGAGAACATTTGGAGGGGTTCGTTCATGAAGGAAGATAAATTTGAACAGAAAATAAAGAGCAGTTTAGCAGAAGAGATAGCTCCAAGCGAAGAGCTAATAAATAACACGAAGCAGGGCGTGCGAAAGGCTCAGAAGTTAGAGAGGAAATGGATGATTTGTATTCACACCATTTGGATTGTTTTGTTAACAATTGTTATAGAACAATTTGTCACTCATTTGGATTATAAAATTCCTATGTTAATAGCCATTGTGATTATGATGCATGTATACATTCCGATATATGTTGTAATACAGTCATTTTTAAAGAAGGAGTATAAATTACATGAAAGAGTTCGCTAATCCGTTTGTACTATTTGAAGTAGCTGGAGTGACGATGTTTTTAGCTTTTATAGCACTTTTAATATGTGTTGCATCATGGGTATATACAGATGCTAAAGCACATCAAATGAGCAAAGGATGGAGTATTTTAGCAGTTATATTGCCATTCTTTATTGGGTTTTTATTATATATGGTAAGAAGAAGTAAAAAGAAAGTTGAAGGAGAATATAAGATGAACTTTGTTAAAAAACAGAAAGTAACATTAGTTGCGATATTGGCAAGTACAATGTTTGTATTACTTAGTGGTTTTGCTTTTGCACAAACGTTAGATGACGCGTGGAAAGCAGGAGATATATATTTAGAAAATGAGAAGCAAGGGGAGACAAGTTACGAGGCGAAATTCTCATCATGGGATATTGCCGGTAAAGATATTGAACTTCAGTATGAGAAGGACACAGAAGTGACATTTTCTTATGAGACAGATGCAAAACGAGGGAACTTATGCTTTAGCGTGTATGAAAGACGAGGAGAAGGTATAAAAGAGTTAAAGGAAATCTGTGAATCGAAAAAAGGTAGTTTTACAGTTACTTTAAAAGCAAATGAAGAGTATGTATTGAATATAAGCGGATTAAAAGTGAAAGATGGATTCGTAAAAGTGAATTGGCAAGAGAAATAAAAGGGGCCCTATAAAGGACCTCTTTTTTATTGAATAGTATAAGTAACAGAAAAACTAACAGGACTATAGTAAACGTAAGGTGCATGAAATTGAACATACATATTTCCATCTGTTTTTGCAGTGAAAATTCGGCCGTAACCATCAGAATAACGTCCAATTAGGTTATGATTTGAGTCATAAACACTGTAACTAGGAGTTTTGCTGTTAGGATGAATTGTTAGTTCTTGTCCTTTTTGAAGGAAAATAGGTTCTTGTTCAGAACTACCTCCAGTTTGCAAAGAATAAAATTTTGTAAAGCTTTGTTCTTGAGCGGCAGCAGCGACTTTTGTTTCAGGAATAAACGCAGTAGCTCCAGTAATTCCTGCTAAAGTTAATGCACCTGCTAAAATCATTTTTTTCATAATAGAAAAAGCCTCCTTATTAGTTGTAATCGATTTTGTTACAGTTAATATTGTATACGATAATGGGTAGGATAAAATATGCTTTTATGCATATATATTTTTTCTCAATAAAAGACCACTGATAAAATCAGTGGTCTTTTAAATGATTAAGCAGCTTTCTGTTCAGTTTGAGGAACAGGTTTTTGAAGCGAGTTATAAACTCCTGTTCCGATAACGTCTAATGCCATTCTCATTCGTTCAGGTGAAATGTTTTCTAATACGTTATCTTGAGGTGTATGGTATACCTTCTCAATATGATAGATTAATGGATTCCAACTATCGACACCCATCCAAATGAATAGAGCAGCAGGAATACTAGCTTCAGCAAATGGAACATGATCACTAGAACCGAATTTACCTTGTAGGACGAGGTCATTATTTAGTTGTTTACCTGCTTGCAAGGCAGCGTCTGTTACAAAGTTTGTAGAGCCATCAGGTGTCATAGCGTATAAATTCTTTGCTTTATCATAATTTGTTGCAACCATGTCGGCGTTAAAGACACCTAAAATACGGTCGCGTTCTTTTTGGGATAGACTATTCACGTAATAATCCGAACCAAGTAATCCAGTTTCTTCAGAACCAAAGGTAATAAAGCGAATTTCTTTATCAGTTTCTACATTTTGAAAAGCACGAGCTAGTTCTAATACTAATCCAGTTCCAGAAGCATTATCATTTGCGCCAGGTGCTCCGACAACACTATCATAGTGCGAGCTTACAACGACTGCTTTCTCATTACCTGTACTCTTTTTTGGTTTCTTTTTGGCGATAATATTTAGAGATGTTAATTTAGATTCATGTCTCGCTTTTAGGGAAAGAATTGTTGTCCCTTTTTTAGCGATTTCTTCTTTAAATGCATTTCCTTGCGCATA
Source organism: Bacillus sp. FSL E2-8900 (assembly GCF_037966225.1). Lineage (NCBI taxonomy): Bacteria > Bacillati > Bacillota > Bacilli > Caryophanales > Bacillaceae > Bacillus > Bacillus sp. FSL E2-8900. The sequence continues at coordinate 4,962,933 of NZ_CP150193.1, read as the reverse complement.
AGCAAGACCAAAGACAGGGATAGATTGCTTTTTCGTTAGGCGGGGATTGAAGGTTTGTCCATAATTTCCGCGTCCGCCAATTAAACTGTATAAAAGAACACCTTTTGCACCTTTGCTAACAGCATTTTCAACTTGTTTATTATAGTCTGTAACTGTCGTTCCTCTTTCAAATAAAACAATTTTACCGTTTACTTCATTTGGAATATCTTCTAATTTTGTCCCACCTTGAACAAAGATAAGGGGAGCTGTAACAGCTTCTGTAGAAATGAGTGCATTAGGAGCAGCACCAGCTTGCCAATTACGTTTTGTTGATAGTGGTGATTCAATGAATCCAACGTATTGATCGGGCACCTGAAATGGTTGATATTCTACGTCATAGCCCATTGATTTAAGCTGCATACCAATGTAACGAGAAGCCCATTCTTCGGATTTTGTTCCACCGGGGCGAGGACCAATTGTTTCAGATAAGAAACGAACATGTTCAATCGCGCGGTTTGGATCAATCTGTTTTGTAATAGATGGAGTTTGTGTAACCTCTGACGTGGAATCCGCTTTTGCTTGCCCAATTGGAGCTAAGCTAACAGCGAGTGATACAGCAAGCAAAGAGCTTACTATTTTTTGTTTCAATGATTTTCTCATTTTTCCCTCTCCTATTCTTCTATTCTCTCTGACTGACAAAAGAAGACGGATAATGATTTTATTTTACCTTTGCACCTTTTATTTTTCAATATTCTGACATTGAGAAATAAAAACGATATATGCATATTTGCATATTTTTGAGGGAGATATGTATGCTATCATTTTAAACGAAGGTTCGCTTTCTACTCTGAAAGCTCCTACATTGCATGAATCTAGTGTACCCAAACTTTAGATTATGTAGAGGAATGGAATCACTGTAGGGTTTCATTTCTCATGTTTGAATCAGTTGATGGTAATTATGTTTCCGCATTTCATAATTATTATCAGTGATATATGTAAGGCATCCATATGAAAATAAGAGGCTGTTCAAAGGTTTTCCGTACTTTTGGGCAGCCTCACCCCGTTAAAAGGACGATACTTTATGTATCGTCCTTTTTGTATAAAAAAACATCCAATCAATTGGGAGATTGATTGGATGTGAAAAAATTATTAATAATTTTTTTTGCGTTTTGTAGCCAAAATACTTAATAATCCAGCTAGTAGAAGAAGGATACCTACTGTTTGTGTAGGGTCTTCTTTATGACCTGTATTTGGAAGGTGTTTATCCGTATTTCGATCATCTTGCTGTTTGTTATCTGTTTTATTCGATGTTTCTTCGGAAGTTCCGTTTTCGTGTTTCTCAGATATTTCATTGCCTTTGTTTTCTTCTTTATTTGGAGGAGTAACTGGCTTGTCATCTCCACCTGAAGAAGATTCAATTTTTTTATTTGAAACTGTAATTTGTAGTGGCGTAGCTTGGGCTTTATCAATTGTAAAGTTTATTGGTGATGCATCTAATTGATAGCCTTTAGGAGCCTTTGTTTCTACTAATTGATAAGTACCAGGTTTCAAATCATTTACGATTACTTTTCCGTGTTGATCTGTTTTTAAACCTTCTCGGATAACTTTTCCATCTTGGTCTAAAATATTGAAAATGGCACCTTCAAGTGTTCCATGGTGATCAATATCAACTTTAGTTAACTCAATTGAACCTGTTGTTAAACTATTTAAGGCTGTAACAGAGGTAACCTGAGATTGTCCTTTCGTAATTGTGAAAGGAATTGGTTTAACGTTTAAATCATAGCCAGTTGGAGCTTTCGTTTCAATGAACTGATAGTCACCTGGACGTAAATTAGAAACAGAAATCTTACCATCTTTATCAGTAGTTAAGTCGGTGCGAACGTCTTTGCCGTTCATATCCACAATTTTAAAGATAGCCCCTTTAAGAGTAGTGCCATCGATGTCATCAACTTTAATTAATTCAACTGCACCTTTCGTTAAGCTATTCGTAGCAGTAACAGAAGCTTTAGCAGTTTGACTCTTTTCAATAGTAAACTTGATAGGATTTTGATTTAAGTCATAATGCTTAGGAGCTTTCGTTTCAATGAACTGATAATCTCCCGGACGTAAATCAGAAACAGAAATCTTACCATCTCTATCAGTAGTTAGATCAGAACGAACATCCTTGCCGTCCATATCTACAATTTTAAAGATAGCCCCTTCAAGAGTAGTACCATCGATGTCATCAACTTTAGTTAATTCAACTGCGCCTTTAGTTAAGCTGTTAGTAGCAGTAACAGAGGCGATTTTTTCTTGGCCTTTTTTAACTGTGAACTTAATAGGTGTGTCGTTTAAGTCATAGTGTTCAGGAGCTTTTGTTTCAATAAACTCATAGTCTCCTGGTGGTAATTCATCCACAACTAAACGGCCGTTTTTATCAGTAGTTAAATCGGTACGAACATCGTGTCCATCCTTATTAACAATTTTAAATACTGCACCTTCAAGTGTTGTGTTTTGCTTGGCATCATCAACTTTAATTAACTCCACACTACCTTTCGTTAAGCTATTAATAGCTGTAACGAAGACATGCTTTGTTTGACTTCTTTCGATTGTGAACTTAATTGGTTCTTCATTTAAGTCGTAATGTTTAGGAGCTTTCGTTTCAATAAATTGATAGTCTCCTGGTTGTAGGTCTTTCGCGATGATTTTACCATCTTTATTTGTAACTAAATTCGTACGAATGTCGTTACCATTCATATCAGTAATTTTAAATACCGCACCTTCTAGCATCTCTTTTTTATCTACAGAGTCAATTTTCGTTAATTCCACGCCACCTTTTGTTAGGCCGTTCTTAGCAGTAACAGAAGCGTGAGTTAGTTGACTTCTCTCGATAGTGAAATCGATAGGTGTTTTATTTAAATCGTAATCTTTCGGAGCTTTCGTTTCAATGAACTGATAATCTCCCGGACGTAAATCAGAAACAGAAATCTTTCCATCTTTATCAGTAGTTAAATCAGAACGAACAATTTTACCCTTCGCATCGATGATGTTAAACACTGCATCAGAAAGTTTTGTATCTGGGTTTATATCATCCACTTTTATTAATTCTACAGCACCCTCAGTTAAGCTATTTGTAGCAGTAACTTGGAGCATTTCTTTTTGGCTTTTCTTAATTGTAAACTTAATAGGTGTACTATCTAATTTATAGTGTTCAGGAGCTTTCGTTTCAATAAACTGATAGTCCCCAGGACGTAAGTCAGAAACAGAAATTTTTCCATGTACATCTGTTGTAAGCTCAGTGCGAATGTCGTTACCATTCATATCAGTAATTTTAAATATCGCATCTTTAAGAGCAGTACCATCTACATCATCAACTTTAGAAAGTTCCACAGCGCCTTTCGTTAAGCTATTTGTAGCTGTAACGGAGATAGGATCAGCTTGGCTCTTTGTGATTGTGAATGGAATTGGCTCTTTGTTTAAATCATAGTGTTTCGGAGCCGTTGTCTCGATGAATTGATAATCACCAGGACGTAGGTTAGAAACGCTAATTTTACCTTGTTGATTCGTAACAAGATCTTTGCGAATTACAGTGCCATTCATATCCACAATTTTAAATACTGCGCCTTCAAGAGTAGTGCCATCGACTTCATCCACTTTAGAAAGTTCCACGCCGCCTTTTGTTAAACTATTTTCCATAGTAACGGTAGCAATATCTTTTTGGCTTTTTTCAATTGTAAATATAATTGGTTTTTTGTCTAAATCATAGTGTTCAGGAGCCGTTATTTCAACGAATTGATACGTACCAGGACGTAAGTTTTCGATAACGATTTTACCTTCACTGTTTGTTTTTAAATCTGTTTTAAGTACTTTGCCATCTTGATCTAGTAAATTAAATACCGCATCGGCAAGTTTTGTTTGAGTGTTTAAATCATCAACTTTAAGTAATTCGATACTACCTTGTTTTAAGCTATTTGTAGCAGTTAAAGAAATATCTTTCTTCTGTCCTTTTTCAATAGTGAATTTGATTGGTGTTTCATCTAAAACGTAATGCTTAGGAGCTTTCGTTTCGATGAATTGGTAATCACCAGGACGTAGGTCGTTAATTTCGATTATTCCTTGTTCATTTGTAACAAGGTTTTTATGAACTACATCACCGTTCATATTAACAATTTTAAATACTGCATCTTTAAGAACAGTGCCATCAACATCGTCTACTTTAGAAAGTTTAACTGCACCCTTTGTTAAAGCATTTGTAGCAGTGACATGAAGGGTTTCAGTTTGGCTCTTTTTAATTGTAAATACGATAGGTTTTTTATCTAAATCGTAATGTTCAGGAGCAATTGTTTCAACGAATTGATACGTACCAGGACGTAGATTTTCAACAACAATTTTACCTTCATCATTTGTTTTTAAGCCTTCTTCAACTAGCTCCCCGTCTGCATCTAATAAATTAAATACGGCGTTAGCAAGTTTTGTATTCATATCAATATCGTCAATCTTTGTTAGTTCAACGCTACCGTTTTTCAAAGCATTTTTGCTTGTAACATTGATCTCTTTCGTTTGACTTCTTTCAATTGTAAATGGAATCGTTGTTTCATCTAATACATAGTGCTCAGGAGCTTTTGTTTCAATGAACTGATAGTCTCCAGGGCGTAAATCAGAAACAGAAATTTTACCGTTTTTATCTGTAACGAGATTCGTATGAACTTCCTTACCATTCATATCAACAATCTTAAAAATTGCACCTTCGAGCATCGTACGATCGATGTCATCAATTTTTGTTAATGTTACTGCACCTTTCTTTAAACTGTTAGTAGCAGTAACAGTAATATTCTCTTTTTGACTTTTTTCGATAGTGAACGGAATAGGGTCTTTGCTTAAGGTATAGTCTTTTGGAGCTTTTACTTCAATAAATTGATAGTCTCCAGGACGTAAATCAGAAGCAGAAATTTTACCGTTTTTATCAGTCGTTAAACCTTTTCGAATTACCTTTTTAGTATCATGAGCGTCAACGATTATAAATTCTGCACCTTCAAGAGTAGTGCTATCAATATCATCAACTTTTGTTAAAGTGACGCCACCTGTAAGTAAACTATTTTTTACAGTAACAGGGATAGGAAGATCTTCCTTACTACCTTTTTTAATTGTGAACTTAATAGGTGTTTTGTCTAATTTATAATGTTCAGGGGCTTTTGTTTCGATAAATTGATAATCCCCTGGTGCTAAATCAGGAATAACTAATACTCCGTGATCATCTGTTGTTAAATCTTTCATAATTTCTTTGCCAGTTGCGTCTTGCAATGTGAATACAGCGCCGGCAAGAGCTTTACTACTTTCCACATCATCTTCTTTAATCAGTTTAACTTTTCCTTTCGTTAAACTATTTTTAAATGTAAGTGGAAGAAGTTTTTGTTGTCCTTTTTCGATTGTAAATTCAATTGGTTCTACATTTACATCGTAATAAGTTGGAGCCTTTGTTTCGATAAGTTTATAGTTACCAGGACGTAAGTCATCTACAACTAGCATTCCTTTACTATTCGTAACAAGGTCCGTACGAACATCTTCATTAGTATCTCTATTAACGATTTTAAATACTGCACCTTCAAGTGTTTCCTTTTCATCTGCAGCATTCACTTTTGTTAACTCAATACCGCCTTTTGTTAAGCTGTTTTTAGCGGTAACAGTAGCCTGAGTTGTTTGACTTTCTGTAATCGTAAATTTAATTGGTTTTGTATTTTTGTCGTAATACTTCGGTGCTGTTACTTCGATAAATTTATAATCGCCAGGGCGTAAGCCAGTAGCGATAGCTTTACCATCCGCACCAGTTTTTACATTTTCGCGAATAACTTTCTTTTCATCATTTGCATCAACAATTTTAAATACAGCACCTTCAAGAGCTGTACCATCGATATCATCAACTTTTGTTAATTCAACATCTCCTGGTTTTAAAGCATTTTCAGCTTTCACAAGTAGAGTTTCTTTCTGACTTCTATCGATTGTAAATTCAATAGGTTCTGCTCGTAAAACGTAATGTTCAGGAGCAGCTATTTCAATAAATTTATACGTACCAGGACGTAGGTTACTAACTTTAACTTTACCGTGTTTATCAGTAGTTAAGTTAGTGTGAGGGGAAACGTCATTATTATTTGTATCGACAAGTTTGAATACAGCACCTTCTAGTGGTTTTTTCTCACCAAACTCATCAACTTTTAATAATTCAACCTCGCCCGTTTTTAAGCTGTTATTTGCCGTAACAGTAGCAAGAGCTTGTTGGCTTTTATCAATTGTAAACTCGATAGGGTTTGTACTTAACGTATAATCCTTAGGAGCTTCTGTTTCGATAAATTTATAAACACCAGGCTCTAGATCTTTAACGGTAACTTTTCCATCTGAACCTGTTTTTATATTTTCACGAATTACTTGTTTCTCGTCATTCGCATCGACAATTTTAAATACAGCACCTTCAAGGGCAGTGCCATCGACATCATCGACTTTTGTTAAAGTGACACCACCTTTAATGAGGTGATTCGTCGCAGTAACAGTAACTGCTTTCTTTTGACTTTTTATAATTGTAAACTCAATTGGTTTTTTATCTATGTCGTAATCTTTAGGTGCTTTTTCTTCGACAAATTGATAGTCTCCAGGGCGTAAATCTTTTGCTTCGATTTGTCCTTGATCATTTGTCGTTAATTTTTCATATCCACGAATTACTTTGTTATATCGATCGCGTACACTGAACTCCGCACCTGCTAAAGTTTTTCCATCTTTATCGAATTTTGTTAAAATGGCCGATCCTGGAATCAAACTGTTTATTGCAGTTCGGTTTATTACTGTTGTTTGATCTTCTTTGATTGTGAATTGAATAGGTGTACTGTCTAATTTATAATGCTCAGGAGCAGTTGTTTCTTGTAAGTAGTAAGTTCCTGGTTTTAAATTATCTACAGTAATTTGTCCTTGATTATTTGTTGTTAATTTTTCGTGTTCTGAAATTATTTTTTTGTCTTTATCAAGTAGTGTGAAAACGGCACCTTGCAGTGTGACGTTTTTATTCAGGTCATCAGACTTTGTTAAAACTACTTTACCGACAAACTTCTTATTTGCAAGTTTATATGTTGTAGTCTCTTGTGTACCAAGTTCAACAATTTTCCCTTGTTTTAAATCCCAGCTAATTACATAGCCTTCAGGAGCCTTTGTTTCTTTTAATAAATATTTATCGCGTTTTAAATTATTAAATTTAGCGATACCGTCTTTGTCTGTTGTAATTTTACGGATAACAGTTTTACCTGTACGATCGTATAAAGTAAATTCTGCCCCACCTAATAGTGCGTTCTTATTGTCGTTATCTACCTTTATAATTTCAAGGTTTCCACGGCCTTTAGTAGCAGATCCTCCGCCTGAACCAGAAGACATTCTCACTTCAATCGTTTCAGTAGTTTCTGTGTTTTTAACTGTCAACTTATTGCCTGTGATTTTCGCTTTATTACTTACTTTTTCTTTATCGTCTGCATTAATAAGTGAGCGATATTCTAAAATATAAGCTCGATCAATTTTTTTCAAGAAGGCAATTTCGAAATGTTGCTTTCCGGTATTATTGTCTGTTGTTATTTTGAGTTTATAGTCTGTTCCTTCTTTTAATTCGTTTACTGTATCTTTTGTTAAATTTCCATATGGATCAACAGTTGTAGGATATAAGTGGAATGAATCTTCCACAATTACCTGATTTTCGGTTGGGTCATCTGTTACAACGGCATCTGCAATGGTTGATTGGCTTTCGTTAATTGCGATACTCCAATTAATATAGTTGTCGTCTTGCACAGCTTTTTTAGTAACGAAGCTACCACCTTTATTTACTTGAGTGTCACCTGTAAGGGTGTTTACGATTTTAGAGCCATCTTTTAAATCTGCCTCGTTTTTGTAGGTGCCTTGGATAAGTTCACCATCAAGGCTTGTTTTAAAGATAATATAGTAAGGTGAATTAATTGATTGTTTGAAATGAACCTTTAGGGTGTTTTTATTTTTCTCTGTAGGTTCTTCAAGTTCATATTTCTCAGTTGGTACAGCATTACCAGGTTGTGCATTATCAGGATTTCCATTTAGAATCATATCGCGCACTTCAATGGATCCAGGCACTAATTTTTGTTTATCTTGTATTACGTCTATAACATAAGGATCTTTAATCTCAACATTATTATAGTTAAAGCCTATTATCCAAGTAATTTCCTTCGTTTGGGCGTTATAAGAACCGTATTTATAACCATTTGCCTTTGTGAAAGTATCAGGATCGAAATTAGCTTCAACTTTATTTGATTGTGGATTAGAATCCGTATCTATCCAAGAAAGGTTACCTGTATTTTTAAATGAAGTTTTACCACTTTCTAGCTTTGTATAATCAAAGTCTGTCGTATATTTTACGACTAATGTCTTTGTCATATTAGACTGATACGTACCTATAAGAGTAATTTTGAAGCCTTTATCTGTTACATCTAAAACATAGTCAGTCCCAGCTTGAAGGGTATAATTTCCGTCTTTAATTTCTAGTTTCTTATCTTTTAATTGTAATCCACCATGATCAAAGGTGTCCGTAATAATCGCGTTGCTTAATGGATAGTTGTTATTATTTACTATAATTGTCCAAGTTGTTGTTTTGTCTTTATAATTTGTTTCAGCTTTATTATTAGATTTAATAATATTTTGCTGCTTGAAGCTAGCTTCATTTTCTTTACTTGAATCATTATCAGCTGTAACTTTATTTTTTACTTTTCCATCTTCTATAACTTTATTAGTTGGCTTGGTTTTATAGGTAATCACATAAGCACTATTAATATCATCATTAAACTGTAAATCGAATCCATTCTTCTTGTTACTTACAGTGTAATTATTAACAGCGTCTCCTGTTACAAGCGTTCCTTTTTCATTATATGAAGCGTTTTTTACAACAATAGAATTTGCATCTAGTTCGTGTGTATCGTCAAAAATATCTTTTAAAATCGCATCTGCTTTTTTGATCTCTCTTTGATCACCATTGTAAGTAATTGTCCACTCAATTGTTTGCGTCTTTGGATCATATTTACTTGTTTTATTTAAGTGTGTACCACGAGAAACCGTTACAGTAGAACTTGCGTTTTGTTGCTTTTGATTATCACTCGTTATCGTAACGTTATTTCGGAAACTTTTAATATTTTCATCAGTAATTTTTGTGGCATATTCGATTTGATATGCTTTATTGATAGAATCTTTGAAAGCAATCTCCAATTTTGAGCCATCTGATGAAATAATATTGTAATCTGTTGGCTCAGCTTCTGCACCACGCGTTACATTCCCATTAACATCAACTTCTAAATAATAAACTTTAATAGAATCTTTATTTAAGCTTGTACCCTGTGGAATGTTATCTTTAAAAACAGCGTTTTTAAGGGTGTCTTTCGTTTTGTTCATCTCTACTTTCCAATTAATTTCATTTGTATTAATTGGTCTATCAGGTAAACCCTTTTTATTCGTAGCTGTTTGTACATTAGGCTTAAAGTCAACTGTAATAGAAACATCCTTATCTTTAATCGGGAAAGGAATTTCTTGTGTTGTTGTACCTTTAATTTCAGCTTTATTAAATTCTGTCTTTAATTGTAGGTTACCAGCAACATCTGGATGCTCTTCAACATAATCGTTGAATGTCATCGTGACTTTTCCATCTTTTGTAACAGTAAAATTACCAATTTGATGGTTTTCACTATCATATAAAGGACTGTTAATTGTATTGTAAATCTTAAAATGTTTAGGAAGATCAAAAATATAGTAATCTCCATTTTTCACATTCATTGATTTTAAAAGTTCCCATGTAAACTCAATATTGGCAGGGGAATCTGTACTTGGACGGTTATCCTCTGTAAATGGTTTTCCGTCTTTATCCGTCAATTTTACACTGGTTAAAATGTTTGTTGTTATTTGCTTTGGACCTGAATTTGTATTCTCAGCAGGGTCGCTTGATAGCTTTTGTTCTGGATTGTCAGTAGCAATTTTAGCTGCTGGGTTTTGTTCCGGATTATCAGTGGCAGTTTTAGCTGCTGGGTTTTGTTCCGGATTATCGGTAACAGTTTTAGTTGCTGGGTTTTGTTCCGGATTATCAGTGGCAGTTTTAGCTGCTGGGTTTTGTTCCGGATTATCAGTAACAGTTTTAGTTGCTGGATCTTGCTCCGGATTGTCAGTAACAGGTTTAGTTACTGGATCTTGCGCTTGTTTATTAGTATCCTGTTTGGTGCCATCTTCTTTAGAGTTTTCTACTTGAACAGGAACTGATATAGGCTGAACCATTGTTCCTAAAGGAAAAGCGATTTGAACTGATTTTTCCCCAGGTTTTAAAGTTGAGTTAAACACGGTATCAACTTTAATTTTTCCTTTAGCGTCTTTCAAATTTTCTACTTGATCATTAAATATTAATTTTAATTTATTATCTTTAGCTGTTATAAAATATTGACCAATATTTTTTTGATCTGTTACTAAATCCCCTTGCAAATCTTTAGATACTTTTAATGCAAGTGGTATTTGAACTACTGCTGTATCATTTGCGTGTGCAACTTGTTGATCTTTTATTGACCAAGCGTATTCTACTTGAATGGTTGATCCTATCTTTATTAAATTGTTAGGATTTTTTGATTCGTCAATAATATGATTCGTTGCATCTTTCATTTCAACAGTGTCAAATAAGGAATCTCCTGTTAAGGTTTCCGCTCTTACTTGATTGTATGGAAAACTAGCAAGTTGCGAAAATAGTACGAATACAATTAAACATACATTAAAAAGTTTTTTCATTTTTCCTCCTCTGAACATTCATTTGTCCATTGGGGACTTATTCCACATGAACAAATGGAATATTAAAAGTATTTGTTATAAGCTATTTATTTTTGTTATCCCTCCGTTTCTATACGCGTTCTCAGACAAACAGAATTATGTTCAAAGCAATATTATTTAACGTAAAACAAAATGTATATTTACACAGTTCTATGGAAATATACACAATTCGACAAAAAATGTCGAAAAAAATACTGATATAAATAATGATATCAGACCTTTATATGTGAGATAGTTTTCATGTATATCTAGTAAAAAAGAATGGTTATAAAGGTAAGTTTTACGATACATACTAACCAAGGTAGTGTATCCCTTTGTGAAGGCTTATTTTTGCCTTAAAGTTATGTGGAAATAAAAATCTAGATAGGGTTGGTTTTGGTCAGAATGAAGACAATATGTACTTTGAAAATAGTCATTTATTTTGTCTAAAGAGAGTTGTGCGACTAGTGGACCGAAGTTGAAAGGTGATAGTTTCTTACATTGTTAGAGAAATATAAGGATTACAGAATATTCGACTAACACGTTACTACGGTCATTTTTGAGCCTGTTTAAACAATAAGAAAGAAGGTGTTTTACTCCTTAGTTACAATATCTTTTTAGTAAAGATAAGCTTAAGTAACCTCCGCTAAAGATTATATACTTAAATGATAAAGAGTTCAACAATGGTTCACATATTTTCCCAAAAATAAAAACGGCTGTTTTATGTGGAATAAATCTACAAAACAGCCGTTTTTGGTATTAGATTTCTGTTAAGATTATTGGCTCGCCGCGTGTTACGACAACAGTATGTTCACATTGTGCAACAAGACTTTTATCAGGTGTAACGAATGTCCAACCGTCGTCACCACGTTCAATAATATGATCAGCTTTCATAGAGATGAACGGTTCTACAGCGATAACAAGACCGTCTTTTAGAAGCGCATTATCCATTGGATCATAGTAACTTAAAATGTGATTTGGTGCTTCATGTAAGCTAAGACCAATGCCGTGACCAGTTAAGTTTTGAATAACATTGTATCCACTTTTATGTGCGAAGTTTGAAACAGCACGACCAATTTGATTTTGTTTTGAGCCAGCTCTAACCTTTTTCATTGCTGCCCAAAATGCATCAACTGCTGCTTGGCAAAGTTTTTCTTTTGCCTCGTCTTCTCCAAGAACAAATGAAATGCCTGTATCTGCATAATAGCCATCAAGTGCAGCAGATACATCGACGTTTACTAAGTCGCCTTCTTTTAATACACGATCTCCTGGAATACCATGAGCAACTTCCTCATTTACACTAATGCAAGTTACACCTGGGAAATCATATTCTTTTTCAGGTGCAGAAATAGCACCATGCTCATCTAATATTTTTTTACCGATCAAATCAAGCTCTTTCGTTGTCATACCTGGCTTCGCTTGTTTTTTCATTTCTTCACGTGCAAGCGCAACGATGCGGCCGATTTTTCGTAAGCCTTCTAAATCTTGTTCATTACGAATAATCATGAAAACCACTGTCCTTCCTCGAATATATATCTTATCCGATTGTATCATGTTTATTTTCGTCCTGCTACTCGCTTGCGGTATGCGGGTTGATTCCTCTCATAAAGAATACATGACAATTGTCATATCGATGTCATGACGCATCATACTTTTTCCTAAGTTTTCCAAGTAATACAATGTAAATATAAGAAACAGCGGGGGTGGAGAGATGGAAAAGATTATTGAAGTAAATGGTGTTTCTAAAACATTTAAACATAAAAACGCAGTAAATAATGTTTCATTTCATGTAAATAAAGGGGAAATAGTAGCGTTACTTGGTCCGAATGGTGCGGGGAAAACAACGACGATGTCGATGATGCTTGGATTAAAGGACCCAACAGAAGGTAAGGTCTTTATATTTGGAAAGAGTCCAAAGCATAGAGATGTTCGTAATAGCCTCGGTGCGATGCTGCAAGAAGTAAGTGTCATTGATAGTATTACGGTGGAAGAGGCAATTGAGTTATTCCGTAGTTATTATACGAATCCTATAGCGAAAGAAACGTTACTGCAGTTATCAAATTTAGAATCAGAGCGAAAGCAAAGATGTGAGAAGTTATCAGGTGGGCAAAAAAGAAGGTTAAACTTTGCGCTTGCACTTGCGGGAAATCCAGATTTGTTATTTTTAGATGAGCCGACAGTCGGAATGGATATTACGTCTCGAAGAACGTTTTGGGAAACGATTCGAAAGTTAGCAAGTGAAGGGAAAACGATTATTTTAACGACGCATTATTTAGAAGAAGCAGATGCTTTAGCAAATCGTATCTTATTATTTGCGAACGGAAAGATTATCGCAGATGGTACACCAGACGAAATGAAAGCAACAATTTCGAGAAAAACAATCACATTTTACTCAAAGGAAAGCATTCCTACAAAATTACTAAAGGAATTACCAAATGTAACAGAAGTAAAGTCAAACGAAGGACGCTTCATTTTAACAACGGAGGATACGGATGCAACTTTAAAAGCCATTTATCAAAGGAGTTTACCTGTAACAGATGTTTCAGTTGAACGTGGAAGTCTTGATGAGGCATTTGAAAAATTCGTTGTAAATCAGAAGGAGGAAATCGCATGAGAGCGTTATGGATGCAGTGCAAAATAGAAATTTTACGTACATTCCGCAATAAATTATTTATCTTTTTCTCATTATTAATGCCTGTTATGTTTTACTACATTTTCACAAATGTTGTTCAAGTACCACAAAACGGAGATGCGTGGAAAGCACATTATTTAATTTCGATGGCAACTTTCAGTATTGTAGGGACTGCACTCTTTAGTTTCGGTGTGAGACTTTCTCAGGAAAGAGGGCAAGGATGGACACATCTTCTAAAAATTACACCGCTTCCAGAGGGAGCATATTTAACAGCAAAAATTATCGCTCAAACAGTAGTAAATGCTTTTTCAATATTAGTTATCTTTATTGCAGGGATACTAATTAATCATGTTGAGTTAACGGTAGGGCAATGGATTGGTGCGGGGTTATGGTTATTGTTAGGGGTAACACCATTTTTAGCGTTAGGAACAGTAATAGGTTCCATTAAGAAGGCGGACGCAGCTGCTGGCTTAGCAAATATTTTAAATATGAGTTTAGCTATAGTTGGCGGGTTGTGGATGCCGATTGAAATATTCCCAAAAATATTAAGAACGATTGGTGAATGGACACCGACATACCATTTCGGAAGTGGTGCGTGGGATATTGTAGCTGGAAAATCAATTGGATGGGAAAATATCGCGGTATTAGGAGGTTATTTCCTTATATTTGTTGTAGTATCAATATATATAAGAAAAAGACAGGAAGCGGTATAAATGATAAAGAAGAAGAGGATTGAGATTTTTCCGAAACATATGGGATTTTTTCCGTACATGTGGTTTGTTTATCTATTATTTCCAATTTATCACTTAGCACAAGCATCAGGATGGAAGCTTGTGCTAGGAAGCAGTATGTTGATACTTTTTATTATCACATACCGTCAGCTATATTTTGTTCAGAAGACGTTTATTTTATGGGCATGCATTCAAATGATACTCATCTTTTTATTTGCTTTATTTTATAATCCTTTTATGATATTTTTTGGCTTTTTCACAGCAAGTGCGATGGGATTTGCGCCAAATAAGAAAGTATTTCGAGTGCTGTTATGCTCGTTAGTTATAATGCTTGGAGCATTTTTATTTGTAAATATGAATCAACTAACAACTACAAGTTTAGTAAATATCGTTCCGATGTTTATCTTAATGCTTCTTACGCCATTTGGTATGCGTAATTTTAATCAGAAAAAGATGTTAAGAAATCAATTAGATGAGGCGAACGAGCAAATTAAAGATTTAGTAAAACGTGAAGAACGGCAGCGAATTGCAAGAGATCTTCATGACACATTAGGGCATACCTTATCTCTTATTACTTTAAAAAGCCAGCTCGTTGAGAAGTTAATTGTGAAAAATCCAGAGCGTGCAAGTGCGGAAGCGAAGGAAATTACACAAACTTCTCGTACCGCCTTAAAACAGCTTAGAGAATTAATTTCTGATATGCGTATGATTACGGTAGAAGAAGAGCTAGAGCAAATAAAAGCGATCTTACAAGCAGCTAATATTGAATTAGAAGTGAGGCAAGAAGCAAGATCGAGCTCGTTATCACCAATTGAACAAAATATTGTCGGGATGTGTTTACGTGAGGCCGTTACAAATGTTGTAAAACATAGTAAGGCAACGCGGTGCGCAGTTTCTGTATTAGAATCACAAGGTGAACTGATTTTGAAAGTAGAAGATAACGGAATCGGTTTAACAGATCAAAATCATGATGGAAATGGTATTCGCGGTATGAAAGAACGAATTGCTCTTATTGATGGATTTGTTGAACTAGGTACAATCAATCCAGGGACGTTATTAACGGTAAAAGTTCCAGTTGTTATTAGAACAGGAAAAGATGAGGTGAGGGCATGATTCGAATTATTATTGCAGAAGACCAGCGGATGCTTCGTGGTGCATTAGGGGCCCTGCTTGATCTAGAAGATGATATCGAAGTAATTGGGCAAGCTGCGAACGGGGAAGAGGCGTTAAAATTAATTGAATCGTTAAAGCCAGATGTAAGTATTATGGATATTGAAATGCCGATTCAAAGTGGATTGGATGTCGCTGAGACTTTAAAGAAAGAAAAATCATCATGCAAAGTAATGATTTTAACAACATTTGCACGGCCGGGATATTTTGAAAGAGCAATGAAAGCTGGTGTGCACGGCTATTTATTAAAGGATAGCCCAAGTGAAGATTTAGCGGCAGCAATTCGTAATGTAATGAAGGGGAAACGAGAGGTCTCCCAAGATTTAATGTTTGGCTTATGGCAGGAGCAAAATCCGTTGTCAGATCGCGAAAAGGAAGTACTGTTGCTTGCGAAAGAAGGAAAGACGGCAAACGAAATTGCGAAGGCACTTTATCTTTCGCCGGGTACAGTACGTAATTATATTTCTGAAGTATTAGCGAAGCTTGATGCGAAAAATAGAATTGAGGCAATTACAATTGCGGAAGAAAAGGGTTGGATATAAAAAGAAGGTTATCTATGAGAGGTAACCTTCTTTTTATAATTATTGTACTTCTATTACTTGATTTACTTTTTGTAACGGTTTGTAACCGTGTGCTTCAAATGCCTTTGCAAATTCATTTGATACGGCAGTGCCATATAAATCTTTTGAAGCTTGTACGATATGAGATTGAAGTGATTCAAAGTCTTCAGCGGAAGTTGCATAATTTTGCAATGCACGCATAACAACTTTACTTACTTTTTCATTTCCTTGTTTTTGAACAGCAATACCGTTATATGTTTTACCTTCAGCTAATTGATATAATACGTGACTGATAATACCAGAATTCACGTGTGATTCTTGATTATTACCATCGTTATAGAAATCTTGTAAATTTGTATATAGTTTATGACCGCCGTCACCAATTTCCCTTGGGATATCACGAATTGTTAGGCCACCTAATGTATCGCCCATAATCCAGTTTCCTTTATCTTTCTTTACGTAATATTCGATTTGTGTACCCCAGAAATCCGCTAATCCCTCGTTTAGTGCAGATGTTTCAGCGCTTGGATATCTCACAACTTTATTTTTCGTCGTGCCACTGAATACAGCATGTCCAAATTCATGAGCTGTTACATCAAGAGCGGATGTTAGTTTTCCGTCTAAACCATCACCAAATACCATTTGGTTCCAAGCGGGATGCCAAAATGCATTTACATAGTCTTCTTTTACACCATCACTAACTTCAGTAGAATCAAAACCGTGTACACTAGCAACAACTTTTGAATCTTTATTGTCGTAACTTTTTAGATTATGTTCTTTCTTAAAGTAATCGTAAATATCACTCATGTTCTTCATAGCGCCCGCGGCTTCTTTATCTGCAAAATTAGGAGTACTACTTGAAATTAGTGTCCCTGGATAACCAGCTTGACTATATCCTCCAAGGGAATCGGCGTAGTTTGCATTATAAATATAAATACCATTTCCGCGTGATAAATCCGCTAAATAAAATTTTCCATCAGTTCCTTTGGCAATATTGAAAGAGATGTTTTCTTGAAGTGCATTTTTCCCAGTTCCTTGCTCACTTGCAGGGGATAATCTAGGTGATGTTACTTGATTTATAGTCTTATTCTCTTTGTTTTTAATGAATTTTTCTTGAAAAAGTACTTCGCCAGTTTTTAAATCAACGATAGCATTGCCGTTTATAATTTGTTCATTGTTTTCATAAGTAAATGTAATAACAGTTGCGAATGTATAATAGCCATCTTTTTTCTTATAAACAACGGTTTCGCTAGAGAATTCAGTCTCAACTGCATCGCTTGGAATTTGAACTATATCGCGTAATTTAGATTTTACTTCATTTTTCGACAAAAAATTTGTTATAGTAAGATTAGGTTGTTGATTTAAATTTTGAATAACTTTACCACTAACAGTTGTGATCACTCCATTTTTATCTACTTTTACAATGAGATCTTGGCCATATACTTTATAGTTTTTATATGTTTGTGCAAGGCGAACTTCGGTTTGATTTTCTTTGGTTTCTTTATTGGTAGGTTGGAAATCTACATTTTTTTCAGTAGTGACTTGTTCTTGTTGAGCTTTCGCCCCATTTACCTCACCTTTTAAATACTTTTTAGCAATATTTTCTTTCGTATCATTTTGAGGTTGTGTTAATTTCCCGATTGTTAAACCAGGCTGAGCAATTTCAACTTTGACTGCACTTTTGTCTAATTCTTGAGCATGAATAGCTTCTGTTGATAAAGGGCAAAGAAGACCGAATGTAACGAAAGCACTAGCAAGTTTTCTATAATTCATCTATAACACTCCTAATCTATTATTGTATGTGAGATGAATTGTATGAAAAATTTGCCGAATTTTATATATATTATGCATTATTTCATATCAAAAATTGTCGAATTCACATTATTGTAGTGGTATGACAACTTAACAAATTAGATTGTTATAATGGGATGGTGAGTAAGTATGCACGCAGAGAAATTAGGAAGTGAAATTAAGAAAATTAGAGTGTTGAGAGGATTAACACAAAAACAGTTATCTGAGAACATATGTCATCAATCGGAAGTGAGCAGAATTGAATCGGGTGCGGTATACCCAAGTATGGATATATTGCAAGGTATTGCAGCAAAGTTACAAGTTCCCATTATTCATTTTTATGAGGTACTCATTTATTCCGATATTGAGAGGAAAAAGCAGTTAAAAGATCAAATCATTATGCTTTGTAAGCAAAAGAAATATAAAGAAATTTATAATAAAGTATGGAATGAGTTGAAAAAGGAAGAATATCATCCTGAGTTTCAGCAATTTCTTCAATGGCAATATCATGTAGCAGCGTATGTATTGAAGAAAAGTGATTATGAATATTGCATTTTAGAATTGAAAAAATTATTAAATCAACAATTAACTGGGATTGATGTGTACCAAAATCTTTATATAGAGAATGCAATTGCAAATATTTATGCTGAAAATGGTTACTTTAAGAAGGGCATGGAGTTATTTGAAGGTATATTAAAGCAATTAGAGGCATTACCTGAAAATAAAGAGTTTGATGTGAAGGTAAGACATAATTATGCGAAAACATTATACTTAGATAATCAATATGAAGAGGCTCTTTATCAAATAAATAAAGCTATTGAAATATCGTGTCGAATTAATAGTATGGCATTGATTGGGCAGCTATACTATCAAAAAGGTGAATGTTTAGAAAAGCTAGGCTACGATGAGGTAGAGAGTGAAGAAGCTTATGAAAAAGCTTATTTCTTTTTTGATATACTAGAAATGCATACGTATAAAGAAAAGTTTATGAAAAAAATGACGAAATAAAATAACGCAAAAACTAAATATGCATAATTGCATAATGTATGGATAAATTTTCATGATATATTAAAAGAAAAAATGTGGGTGATGGAATATGAAGAAACTACTTATCGGTAGTCTATTAACGTTAGCAATGACATGGGGTATTTCATTAGCGGATACAGCTTTAGAGAAAAGCCAAGTAATTTCTCATGATGATCAAGAGGTACAATTAGCTTCAGATATGCCTTTTGAGTTTTAAAAAAAAACAACCGTCTTACTTAGACGGTTGTTTTTTTATGTAGTAACATCCAAACGTCTTTACTAGAAACAGGTTTGCTAATAAAGAATCCTTGAATGTGATCACAATTTTGTTTATGTAAAAATT
This sequence comes from Bacillus sp. FSL E2-8900, assembly GCF_037966225.1. NCBI lineage: Bacteria > Bacillati > Bacillota > Bacilli > Caryophanales > Bacillaceae > Bacillus > Bacillus sp. FSL E2-8900. The sequence goes on along the minus strand of NZ_CP150193.1, from coordinate 4,943,901 downwards.
CCCATTCTTCTTCCGTTTCTACACCTTCTGCAATCACTTTTAAATTTAGTTGCTTTGATAGTGTAATAATGGAAGAGACAATTGCTTCTTCTAAAGGACTAGTTGTAATTCCACAAATAAACTCTCGAGCGATTTTTAATGTGTTGATTGGATATTTTGTTAAATAAGCTAAAGAACTATAACCAGTTCCAAAGTCGTCGATTGAAATTTGAATACCGAGATTTTGAAGTTGTTCGAGTTTTGCAACTACAGATTGATTTTGATTAATTGCGATGCTTTCCGTAATTTCAATATCTAGTGCTTCTGGTTTCAGTTCTGTTTCTTCCAATACCTTTGAAATAGTTGGGATTAAATCTGCATGGTTAAATTGAACAACAGATAGATTTACACCAACTTTTAAGTGAGAGAAACCTTGATTATGCCATCTTTTTGCCTCTAAACAAGCAGTACGTAAAATCCAATTGCCAAGTTCAATAATAAAACCAGTTTCCTCTGCTAGAGGGATAAATTGGGCAGGAGATACGATACCGAGTTTTGGATGCTTCCAACGTATTAATGCTTCAAAACCGATAATTTGTTTTGTTTTTGTGCTTACTTGTGGCTGGTATTCAAGGAAAAATTCATTTTGTTGTAATGCTTTTGAAAGTTCACCTTCTAAGAATTGAATTTCATTTTGAGCGATACTCATTTCTTTTGAGAAGAAAACAAATCTGTTTTTTCCATTTGCTTTCGCACGATACATAGCCATATCAGCATTTTTCATTAACTCATTTACATCAGTTCCATAATCAGGGTACATCGCAATTCCGATACTTGGTGTAATAGAGAGTTCTTCGCCTTGAATGAAGAATGGTTTGTTTAAAATAGTTAAAATCTGTTCAGCTATAAAAATTGCACTTTTTTCTGAGTACATTTCTGGCAATAGAATTGTAAACTCATCTCCACCTTGGCGAGCGACGATATCTTTTGAACGCAAGCAACCGCGTAATCTTTTTGCTACTTCAATTAATAATAAATCTCCAACGTCATGGCCAAGTCTATCGTTAATTTTTTTAAATCGATCTAAATCAAGGAATATGACGGCGACATCATTTGCGTTAGTTTGGGCTGTATTTAAAATGGCTTTTAAATCTTTTTCGAACTTTCGACGATTTGGTAATCCAGTAAGTGCATCGTGAAAGGCTAAATGTTCTACTTGTTTTTGTTTTTCATATAAGGTGGTAATATCACGTGCTATCCCAAACATTCCGACCACTTCTTTGTTTATAAAAGTAGGGATAAGTGTAATATGGAGATAATAATAATAGCCTTCTTGTTCTTTTGTACGAACTTCTAACGTTTGTGGCCTACCTTCCTTTGTAATTTGTAAAGCCTTCTTTAGTAGTTCGTGGTCTTTTGAATCAATGAAGTGTACCAGAGAATAGCTTGCCACTTCGCAATAATAGGCAGTAAATAAGCTTTCGCACGCCTTATTAGATTGTTGAAAAATGCCATTCATATTTAAAGAGAAAACGGCATCGGGATGGTCCTCGAATAAAGATTTATAACGTTGTTCACTTTTTGATAATGCAAATGCACCTTCTTCAACTTCGTCCTCTAGTTGTGTAGTCAACTGTTCATATGTATGAATTAGTGCTTGATTATCTTTCCACATGTAAAGTTGCCGCAAGAATAACAAAATAAGTGATAATACGAGACCGATTAACATGAATTTATCATCCCAAGGTTGAATGATAATAAAAGAAAAAGTAATAATTATACTAAAATAAGGTAGTATAAAACGTACATAATCGAATCGATAATATTTTGTTTTCGTTTCATGCTGCATTGGTTTATCTAAAATATATAGTATGGAAGAAAGTCCAATTAATAAAATAGAAGCAGTGTGTATTAAATAATTAATTTCAGCAGAAGTTTTCATCCCAAAATTCAATTGAAACAGATGAATATAACCGTATACGAGTATAATAGTGAAACCGATAATTAATGCAATTCTACTAGAAGAATATTGTTCTCTTCTATATAGGCTAATAACGGCGTAAATTACTAATGATTGTGCAATGAAATACCCAATTAAAATCCAAGTATCCTTTGTTAACATGCGGAAGCTTGAAAGGTCTAAGATAAAAGTTAAGGTGAAATAAATGTTCATAATAATAATAAAGATGCTATCGAATGAAAATTGAGAAAGCCCCTTAATAGAATAATTTTTTATAAACTTTATAGCAAATCCAACAAAGAGCAAAATATATTGTATGATAAAAAAAGGTAATGCTTTATATGAAAATATAGATTGATCATGTATAGAAAGTGAACTAAGAAATAGGGTTATCTCCATAACTAATCCACATAGGCAAGTGCATAGTAATAAAATCCAAAATAGTTTATCACTGCGTTTCATTCTCTTAATAGCTTTATATAAACAGTGACAAGAAAAAAGTGCAGCGAAACAGAATAAGAAAAGAATTCCAATCTCCTTTATATGCGACTCATTTGGAATAAAGAGTATCCAAAGAGCAAATATAGATATGTATATTATGACAAATTGTACATATTTTTTTTGATTAATCATATTATGACTCCGTTTCAATAAAGTTGAATCTCGAGGGAATGCTAATTTAAATAATAGCATATAAAATAGGATGTTTTTTACTATAAAAATTACTTTTTTGAAAAAATGGTGCAAAGTTACAATTTACCACTGTAACATTGCACCACTTATTCTTTTAATTCCTCTTATAGCAGAAAGTTCATCTATTAATTGGAATAATGCTAAGTCTTTTTGTTTACTTTCAATCATAATATCGAAATTATGATTGTGTTTTTTTGCAATGTGTAAGAAAGGCTTAATAAACTCTAAATCGATATATTCAGCATGAGCCCTAAATTCTTTTTCCGATCTCGGGGAGGAAATGTGAACTTTAGGAGAGATATTTGTATGTGACCAAGTTTCAAAAATTGCAGGAAGCAACTCTTCTAGTGGTTCCTCGCAAAGATTGGCCATATGATGATGATAATCAAATACAAATGGAATATTTTCTTTTTGGCAAATTGATAAAGTTTCAGCGGTTGTATAGGTTTTATCATCATTTTCAAGAGTCATTTGTTTTTTTATATGTGTAGGAAGTTTTTTTATGTTTTCATGGAAGCGCTCAATTGCCTTTTCTTTATTTCCATAGGCTCCACCTACATGAATATTAATGTAAGAAGAATCTGCAATGCCTATAGCATCCAATATTTTATAATGATAAGTCATATCCGTAATAGCGTTAGTAGTAATATGTGGCTTGTCGCTTGTAAATAGCGTAAATTGATTTGGATGAAAACTTATTCGTAAATTGTGTTCTTTAATTAAAGCCCCTATTTTACGCCAAAGTAGTGTGAATACCCCAATATAGTCAAACTCGACTTCGGGATGTGTTGCAAGTGGGACGATGGAAGACGATAGGCGATATAGTGGGATTTCATGCGCTATATTGTAATGAAGGATACGTATTGTGTGCTCTAAATTTTGCCTTATAACATGGTACAGTTTGTCTTCTCGCTCTTGCTTGCTGAGTTTCTTAAAGCTTGTAAACGTCATTGTTTTGGCAGGAGAACAGTCCCAGAGTGCCATTGCATGTGAGACATATCCAAACCGTATAAGCATATGAGATACACCTCTTTTATTCATTGTCTTTCCTATAAAAAGAAAGCAAACATTGTTCCAATCCATTCCTTTCCTCTATCGATAAGAGAAGGCGGGTTTACATCGCTATAGGAAAGTACAGATGCATTCTCTAGATCTTCATCGAATTTCTTTTTTACTGTTTGAATGAAATGTTTATTATATAACAGGCAGTTTATTTCATGGTTAATATATAAACTTCTCATATCAAAGTTTGCTGTTCCGATATCGCAAATATCATCGTCTACTATAATAATTTTGGCGTGAAAAAAACCTTGTTGAAATGCATAAATATTGCAACCAGCCTGTATTAATTTTCGGCAGTACGGAAATTTGGCTTCTCGAACAAGAGGGTGATCAGCTTTTTCTGGAACAAGAATTGTGATTTGAACCCCTCTTTCTCTTGCTTTTAATAAGGCATTCATAATTTTTTTTCCAGGAATGAAATATGGTGTACCGATACAGATTTCTTTTTTTGCCGCGTTAATTAAATGTAAAAAAGTATGCTGTAAATAAGCCCCATCAGTCGGAATAAATTGATGCAGGATGGTACCTGGGTTTTGTTTTGGAAAATAAAGAGAAGCATCTAATAAATTTTGTTTCGTATCATCAAACCAGTCATGCAAAAATTGCTTTTGTAAATCTTGAACCCCTTCTCCTGTAAGACGTAAATGGTAGTCTCGCCATAATCCTAAATATTCATTATGCCCTAGATACTCTTCACCGATATTAAATCCCCCGATATAGCCGGTTTTCCCATCAATCACTGTAATTTTCCTATGATTTCGTTGATTGGCAGAAAAGAAAGGCAGAGGAAATTTTACCTTATGACAAAATGAAAAAGATACACCATGTTTTTGCAGGGAGCGAATAGCTTCGTTTGATAAAGAATGGCTGCCAAATCGATCAAGTAAAAGTCGTACTTCAATTCCTTCCTGAGCCTTATCAATCAGCAATTTTAAAAATTCACGACTGATTTTATCGTTTTTTACAATGAAGAATAAAATATGAATGTGATGCTGTGCTTGTTTTATATCAGTAAATAAAGCGTCATACAAATCTTTCCCGTATGTATAAAGGTGAAAATCACTTTGACGTAAAGGGAAAGTGCGAGAGCTTACTCGTTTTAAATGAAGAAGTCTCCCGTATGAAAGGTCAATTGTAATCCAAAGAGCAACGGATATTAACAAAAGAGATAAGTAGAGCATTAGTGAATTCCCTCCTTCGCATTCTTTTCACCTTCAGTGTGTTACAAATGATACGGGTAGCACGGCTGTTATTATAAATTTCTTTAGAGGATAGATCTTGTACTGGTTAAAGTGTCACTTTATCCCGCTTTAACGGGCAGTAAGCTTCCTATTTCAAAAATTGATGAATAAGCAGAAGCTAGTTTGGAAATCAACTGCCCGTAAAAGCCCGATTGGTTCAACTAATAATCAGCGGGGGATGAACCACCCCTGCTGATTAAAGTTTCACTTTATAGTTTCACCGAAATAAACAGCTTTATGAAAAAATGTGTTGTTCTATAACAAAAAACTGTTGACTGAATGCTCACTCATTATATAATGGGGATAGGGGATATAATTCAGAAAATTATATATTTTTGAAGATTCAAAAAAGAAAGAAGGCTTACAAAGAGAGGGGTAGCATAAAAATGAATAGCTTACTGATCATTAATTGGCTGGCTGCCATTGCTGTTATTGCTTATGCAGGATATTTGTTTGTATATCTTATACGGACGAGAATGGCCTACATACAGTTAGGGAAAAAGATTGAATTTGACCGTCGTTTTAAAGAGCGTTGGGATCTCCTTAAGGTCAATGTTTTCGGTCAGAAAAAGCTGCTGAAAGATAAGAAAAGCGGCATCATTCACGTTATGTTCTTTTACGGATTTATTCTTGTCCAATTTGGAGCAATTGACTTCGTTTGGAAAGGACTCGCACCAGGATCACATCTTCCACTTGGACCACTATACCCTGCATTTACATTCTTCCAGGAAATTGTCACACTTGTTATTTTAATTGCAGTATTTTGGGCTTTTCATAGACGTTATGTAGAAAAGCTTGTTCGTTTAAAACGTAACTTCAAATCAGGTCTTGTTCTTATTTTTATCGGTGGTTTAATGATTTCTGTGCTACTTGGTAACGGTATGGGACTTATATGGCATGGCGAGGAGCTTTCATGGAGTGAACCAATTGCTTCTGCAATCGCTTACGTTTTTAGCGGGATAAATGAAACCGTAGCCATTTCAGTGTTCTATTTTTCTTGGTGGGTGCATTTACTAATTTTGTTAACGTTTTTAGTGTATGTTCCACAATCAAAACATGCGCATTTAATTGCAGGACCAGCTAATGTATTCTTCGGTCGTCTTTCAAACCCAGGGAAGCTTGAAAAGATTGATTTTGAAGATGAAACGCAAGAAACATTTGGTGTTGGTAAAATTGAAGACTTTAGACAAAATCAACTTATTGACTTATACGCTTGTGTAGAGTGTGGCCGTTGTACAAATATGTGTCCGGCAACAGGAACAGGAAAAATGTTATCACCGATGGACTTAATTTTAAAACTTCGCGATCATTTAACTGATAAAGGAGCTGCGGTAACATCAAAAGCACCGTGGGTTCCAGTAGTTGCCTTCAATAATACACAAGGAAATCAGTTAGCGATGATGGCAGCTGGAAAAGGGCAACAAGAATCAGCGTCTACAACGCTCGCTTACGATCCGAGTTTAATCGGAGATGTTATTACAGAAGAAGAGATCTGGGCATGTACAACGTGCCGTAACTGTGAAGATCAATGCCCAGTTATGAATGAGCATGTTGACAAAATTATTGACTTACGTCGATATCTCGTTTTGACTGAAGGAAAAATGGACGCGGAAGCACAACGCGCGATGACAAATATCGAGCGTCAAGGAAATCCGTGGGGGCTGAACCGTAAAGAGCGTGAAACATGGCGCCAAGGTGATGACGAAGTAACAGTTCCAACTGTAAAAGAAAAATCAAAAGCTGGGGAGGAATTCGAGTATTTATTCTGGGTTGGTTCAATGGGATCATACGACAATCGTAGTCAGAAGATTGCGATATCGTTTGCGAAGTTAATGAACGAAGCAGGCATTTCATTCGCAATTCTCGGTAATAAAGAAAAGAATTCTGGAGATACACCACGCCGCCTTGGAAATGAATTTGTATTCCAAGAGATGGCGACAAAGAATATCGAAGAATTTGAAAAGGCAGGAGTGAAGAAAATCGTTACGATTGATCCTCATGCTTATAACACATTTAAAAATGAGTATCCGGACTTTGGCTTGCAAGCAGAAGTCTATCATCATACAGAATTGTTAGCTCAGTGGGTGAAAGAAGGGCGCTTAAAGCCTGTTCACGCTATTGAAGAAACAGTTACGTACCATGATTCCTGTTATTTAGGAAGATACAACGAAGTGTATGAAGCGCCACGTGACATTTTGAAAGCGATTCCTGGAGTGAATCTTGTAGAAATGGCACGTAACCGTGAAACGGGAATGTGCTGTGGCGCAGGTGGTGGCTTAATGTGGATGGAAGAAACAACAGGTTCACGTATTAACGTTGCTCGTACAGAACAAGCATTAGCTGTACAGCCATCCATTATCGGTACAGGTTGTCCATATTGCTTAACGATGATCAGTGATGGAACGAAAGCGAAAGAGGTAGAAGAGAAGGTTCAAACTCTTGATGTGACAGAGATTTTAGAACGATCTGTTATCGGACAGAAAAAAGAAGCGATGTAGTTTGTAAGAATGTATACAACTTTAGAAAGAGGTGCAATGATTGCACCTCTTCTCAACGTAGGGATACCGAGCGAGCGCTCAGTGTTAAAAAATGAAATGGGGGAAAGAAACATGAGTAAAACAGTTATTTTAAGTGCTGCAAGAACACCAGTTGGAAAATTTGGAGGATCTTTAAAAGATGTAAAAGCGGCGGAACTTGGAGGAATTGCAATTAAAGCAGCGCTTGAAAGAGCAAATGTTGCGGCTAGTGATGTTGAAGAAGTTATATTTGGAACGGTTATTCAAGGTGGACAGGGGCAAATTCCATCGCGCCAAGCTGCAAGGGCTGCTGGAATCCCATGGGAAGTGCAGACGGAAACAGTGAATAAAGTTTGTGCATCAGGACTTCGTGCGGTTACGTTGGCGGATCAGATTATTCGTACTGGCGATCAATCACTAATTGTAGCTGGCGGTATGGAGTCGATGAGTAACAGTCCTTACATTTTACGCGGAGCAAGATGGGGATACAGAATGGGCAATAACGAAGTTGTTGATTTAAACGTTGCTGACGGTTTAACATGTGCATTTTCAGGTACACACATGGGCGTTTATGGCGGAGAAGTTGCGAAGGAAGATGGAATTTCTCGCGAAGCGCAAGATGAATGGGCATATCGTAGCCATCAGCGTGCGGTTTCAGCGCATAAAGAAGGGCGTTTTGAAGAGGAAATCGTGCCAGTAACGATTCCGCAAAGAAAAGGCGATCCTATTGTCGTTGCAAAGGATGAGGCGCCACGTGAAGATACAACGATTGAAAAGTTAGCAAAGTTAAAACCTGTATTTGATAAGACAGCGACGGTGACAGCTGGTAATGCGCCGGGACTAAATGATGGTGGTGCCGCACTTGTATTAATGAGCGAAGACAGAGCGAAGCAAGAAGGAAGAAAGCCATTAGCGACAATTTTGGCGCATACAGCAATTGCAGTGGAATCTAAAGATTTCCCAAGAACGCCAGGTTATGCAATTAACGCATTGCTTGAAAAAACAGGCAAGAAAATTGAAGACATCGATTTATTCGAGATTAATGAAGCATTTGCAGCGGTAGCAATTGCAAGTACAGAAATCGCAGGAATTGATCCGGAAAAATTGAATGTAAATGGCGGCGCGGTAGCGATGGGACATCCAATTGGAGCAAGCGGAGCGCGCATTATCGTTACACTAATCCATGCACTTAAGCAGCGCGGCGGCGGAATTGGAATTGCTTCGATTTGTAGCGGTGGCGGTCAAGGGGACGCAGTGATGATTGAAGTCCACTAATTAAAGTTCGAGGGTATAAAATTTATTAACAATTAAGGGGGAAGAAAAAATGGGTGTACAAAACATTGTTGTAATTGGTGCAGGGCAAATGGGATCAGGAATTGCACAAGTATGTGCAATGGCAGGATATGACGTGAAGGTACAAGATTTAAAGCAAGAGCAATTAGATAGAGGAATGGCTATCATTACGAAAAACTTAGCGCGCCAAGTAGAAAAAGGACGCATGAAGGAAGAAGAGAAGGAAGCGACATTAAATCGTCTTACAGTAACGCTTGATTTAGATTGTGTGAAAGAAGCGGATCTTATTATTGAAGCAGCTGTTGAGAAAATGGATATTAAAAAGAAAATCTTTGCGAATCTAGATGAAATTGCTCCAGAACACGCAATTTTAGCGACGAATACGTCATCTCTGCCAATTACAGAAATTGCAGCGGTAACGAAGCGTCCGGAAAAAGTAATCGGTATGCACTTTATGAATCCAGTTCCAGTTATGAAGCTTGTTGAGATTATTCGTGGTTTGGCTACCGATGATGCGGTATATGAAGCAATTGAAGATATTACGAAAAAAATTGGGAAAGTACCAGTTGAAGTGAATGATTTCCCAGGTTTTGTATCAAACCGCATTTTACTACCGATGATTAACGAAGCAATTTATACGTTATATGAAGGTGTAGCGACGAAAGAAGCAATTGATGAAGTCATGAAGCTTGGTATGAACCATCCGATGGGGCCTTTGACACTCGCTGATTTTATCGGTTTAGATACGTGTTTATACATTATGGAAGTGTTGCATGAAGGATTAGGAGATAGTAAATATCGCCCATGTCCATTATTACGTAAGTATGTGAATGCAGGATGGTTAGGGCGTAAAACAGGTCGTGGATTCTACGTTTACGAATAAATGCCCCCTTTGTTACAACATAGTGGTCTTACCAAATTATTTAAAGGATATATAGCAAATGGAGGCGGAATATATGAACTTTCGTTTTAATGAAGAGCAGCAAATGATGAGGAAAATGGTTCGGGATTTTGCACAGAAGGAAATAGCTCCCTTTGTTCCTAGTATGGAACAAGGGGTGTTCCCGAAAGAGATTTTGCAAAAGATGGGTGAGCTTGGATTAATGGGTATTCCAGCGCCTGCAAAATACGGCGGGGCAGAAATGGACTTTATTTCTTACATTCTAGCAATTGAGGAAATCTCAAAGGTAAGTGCAACAGTTGGTGTAATTTTAGCTGTACATACGTCAGTTGGAATGAATCCGATTTTATATTTTGGAACAGAAGAACAGAAGAAAAAATATGTTTCTAAACTTGCAACCGGGGAATATTTAGGTGCATTTGCTTTAACAGAGCCAAATGCAGGATCAGATGCAGGGAGTTTGAAATCAAGAGCTGTGAAAAAAGGTGATCATTATATTATTAATGGATCGAAAGTGTTTATTACAAACGGTGGTGAAGCAAGTACATACATCGTATTCGCTTCTACAAATCCAGAGGCAGGAAAAAGTGGTATTTCTGCATTTATAGTAGAGAAAGATACACCTGGTTTAATCATTGGAAAAGATGAACATAAGATGGGACTTCTCGGTTCTCGTACAGTACAACTTACTTTTGAAGATATGAAAGTGCCAGCTGAGAATTTACTTGGGGAAGAAGGACAAGGATTCAAAGTGGCGATGGCGAATTTAGATGTTGGGCGAATTGGAATCGGTGCGCAGGCTTTAGGAATTGCTGAAGCGGCGCTTGGCTGTGCAATTGATTATGCAAAAGAAAGAGAGCAATTCGGGAAGCCAATTGCGGCGCAGCAAGGGATTGGCTTCAAGCTTGCAGATATGGCAACAAGTGTCGAGGCAGCAAGGTTACTCGTATATAGAGCGGCATCTCTTAGGGCACAAGGATTACCATGCGGTAAAGAAGCATCTATTGCGAAATTATTTGCTTCTAAGACAGCGGTTGAAGTCGCGATTGAGGCGGTGCAAGTATTTGGTGGTTACGGTTATACGAAAGACTATCCAGTAGAACGATTTTTCCGTGATGCGAAAATTACGCAAATATATGAAGGAACAAGTGAAATACAGAAACTTGTTATTAGCCGTGCTTTATAAAAGGGCGAGGGGGAGACGGAGATGCATTTTAAACTATCAGAAGAACATGAAATGATAAGAAAAATGGTTCGAGATTTTGCTAAAAATGAAGTGGCACCAACAGCAGCTGAGCGTGATGAAGAAGAGCGATTTGATCGAGAGTTATTTGATCAAATGGCAGAGATTGGTTTAACTGGTATTCCATGGCCTGAAGAGTACGGTGGAATTGGAAGCGATTACTTAGCATACGTAATCGCTATTGAAGAATTATCTCGCGTTTGTGCTTCAACAGGTGTAACACTGTCTGCGCATACTTCACTTGCGGGATGGCCAATTTTTAAATTTGGGACGGAAGAGCAAAAGCAAAAGTTTTTACGGCCGATGGCTGAAGGGAAGAAAATTGGTGCATACGGCTTAACGGAACCAGGATCTGGATCGGATGCTGGTGGAATGAAGACAATCGCAAAGAGAGATGGCGATCATTATATTTTAAATGGATCAAAAATTTTCATTACAAATGGCGGTATTGCTGATATTTATGTTGTTTTTGCGCTAACTGATCCTGAATCGAAGCAGCGCGGTACGAGTGCATTTATTGTAGAAAGTGATACACCGGGATTTTCAGTTGGGAAGAAGGAGAGCAAGCTAGGGATTCGCTCTTCACCAACGACTGAAATTATGTTTGAAGATTGCCGTATTCCTGTAGAGAATCTACTTGGAGGAGAGGGGCAAGGGTTTAAAGTTGCGATGCAAACATTAGATGGAGGTCGTAACGGTATTGCGGCGCAAGCTGTTGGGATTGCACAAGGGGCTTTAGATGCTTCTGTAGAATATGCAAGGGAGCGCCATCAGTTTGGAAAACCAATTGCGGCGCAGCAAGGGATTGGCTTTAAACTTGCGGATATGGCAACAGATGTAGAAGCAGCACGCCTTTTAACATATCAAGCGGCTTGGCTTGAATCAGAAGGGCTTCCGTATGGAAAAGAATCAGCGATGTCAAAAGTATTTGCAGGCGATGCAGCGATGAAGGTGACGACTGAAGCGGTGCAAGTATTTGGTGGTTACGGTTATACGAAAGATTATCCAGTAGAGCGTTATATGCGAGATGCAAAGATTACACAAATATATGAAGGAACACAAGAGATTCAGAGGCTTGTAATTTCTCGTATGTTAACGAAGTAGGAACGAAAGCGTAGGTATTTTCCTACGCTTTTTCCTTCCAAAAAATAATAGAGAGAGGTGAAGGGAATGGTTAAACATAATGTGCATGCATCGGTGAAAGATGAAAAATTAGTTGCGTTAAGACGTGAACAAATGATTAAAGGTGCGGTGCAACTGTTTAAACAAAAAGGATTTCCGCGTACAACAACGAGAGAGATTGCAAAAGCGGCTGGGTTTAGTATAGGGACACTTTATGAGTACATTCGTACCAAAGATGATGTTTTATATTTAGTTTGTGATAGTATATATGAACATGTAAAAGAAAGATTAGAGGAAGTAGTTTGTACAGAAAAAGGGAGTGTAGAAAGTTTAAAGATAGCAATAACGAATTACTTTAAAGTGATGGACGAATTACAGGAAGAAGTATTGATAATGTATCAAGAGGTACGCTTTTTACCGAAAGAATCACTTCCGTATGTATTAGAAAAGGAGTTTCAAATGGTAGGAATGTTCGAGAATATTTTAGAACAGTGTACGGAAAATGGAACATTTACATTAAATAAAAAAGAAATACAGCTTCTTGCCCATAATATTTTTATACAAGGACAGATGTGGGGATTTAGACGCTGGGCGCTGCAAAAACTGTATACGCTCGAAGAATATACAGAAATGCAAATTAGGTATGTATTGCAAGGGGCCCATATGCTTCCGAAATAAGGAACAGACAAATTATAATTTTACTACCCTATAAAAGTTTCCCGTTTTTTTTGTAGCATATTTGTGCGACTTTTGTTTATAATGAATAGTATGGATTTTTTTAAGCAGGCCGTTATATATAAGGTTATATTTGATGAAAGGAAGTGCCGCATAAGTGGATTTTAAGCAATATTCACCAGAAGAGCTAAAAGAATGTTCAATGATTGAAGTTGTACATAGCGTTTTAGGGGATAAAAAACAAGCAACGACATTCAACGAGTTGGTTCAAGAAATCGCTCAAGTGCTGGGACTATCTCAAGAGCAAGTTAATGCGAAAATCGCACAATTTTATACAGACTTAAACATCGATGGACGTTTCATTAATTTAGGAGAAAATCGTTGGGGACTACGCAGCTGGTACCCATATGAGCAAATTGATGAAGAAATCTTGCCTCAACCAAAACCGAAGAAGAAACGTAAAGTTGAAGAAGACGGTTTTGACGACTACATTGAAGAAGACGAAGATGACTTCGACGATGCAGACGTAAGTGAAGATGAAGACGATGTAGAAGATTTGGACAAGGTTCTTGAAGAAGAAGACGGTTTTGACGACGATCTTGATGATTTAGACGAAGATGACGACGACTTCGCTGAAGAAGAACTTGAGTATGATGAAACTGAAGAAGAAGAAGAGGAAGAACTGTAGTTCTTGACTTTTCATTATCGTCCATGTAGAATCATTTTTGGGCTCTTTAAAAAAGGACGATAATACTTTTAAAGTGTAAATATAAAAGAAAATTGCTCCCTACTTATTACTTTTTGTGATGAGGGGAGCAATTTTCTTTTTTGTTTTTTGTTTAGAAAATAAAAAGAGTCTAACAATAAGATGGATACAGTGTTATCTACATACGTTGCGCTTTGCAACGGTGATTATATAACAGCAAAATAGAAGGGAGCTTTTTCATGACTAAGTATATTTTTGTAACAGGCGGTGTAGTATCGTCTTTAGGAAAAGGTATTACAGCAGCATCTCTTGGAAGACTTTTAAAAAATCGTGGTTTAAACGTAACGATTCAAAAGTTTGATCCATACATTAACGTAGACCCAGGGACTATGAGCCCATACCAACACGGTGAGGTATTCGTAACAGATGATGGCGCTGAAACTGACTTAGACCTTGGTCACTATGAGCGTTTCATCGACATTAACTTAAACAAATACAGCAACGTAACAACAGGTAAAATTTACTCTTCAGTTCTTCAAAAAGAGCGTCGCGGTGAATATTTAGGAGGAACAGTTCAAGTTATTCCTCACATTACTAACGAAATTAAAGAGCGCGTATATCGTTCTGGCCGTGAAACAAATGCGGATGTTGTTATTACAGAAATCGGTGGAACTGTTGGTGATATCGAGTCTCTACCATTCTTAGAAGCAATCCGTCAAATTAAGAGCGACATCGGTCGTGACAATGTAATGTACATTCACTGTACGTTAATCCCGTACTTAAAAGCAGCGGGTGAAATGAAGACAAAACCAACACAACATAGTGTTAAAGAACTTCGTAGCTTAGGTATTCAACCAAACATTATCGTTGTTCGTACAGAAATGCCTGTTTCTCAAGATATGAAAGACAAGCTTGCATTATTCTGTGACATCGATACAAAAGCAGTTATCGAAGCTCGCGATGCAGATACTTTATATGCGGTTCCATTATCTCTTCAAGAACAAAACATGGACCAAATCGTTTGTGATCACTTAAAATTAGACAATCCAGCTGCAGATATGACAGAGTGGACTGCGCTAGTTAACAAAGTGCGTAATCTTTCTAAGAAAACAAAAATCGCTCTTGTTGGTAAATATGTAGAACTTCAAGATGCTTATATTTCTGTTGTAGAAGCACTTCGTCATGCTGGTTACTCATTCGACACAGATGTAGAAGTAAAATGGGTAAATGCTGAGCATGTAACAGCAGAAAACGTAAAAGAATTAGTTGGCGATACAGATGGTATCCTTGTACCAGGTGGCTTCGGCGATCGTGGTGTAGAAGGTAAAATCGTTGCGATTCAATATGCTCGTGAAAACAAAGTTCCATTCTTAGGAATTTGCTTAGGTATGCAACTTGCATCAATCGAATTCGCACGTAATGTATTAGGTTTAGAAGGTGCTAACTCTTCTGAAATCAACCCTGACACACCATATGCAATCATCGACTTATTACCAGAACAAAAAGATGTAGAGGACCTAGGTGGTACACTTCGTCTTGGTCTATACCCATGTAAGCTTGCTGAAGAAACAAATGCTTACAATGCTTATAATGAGCCGGTTGTATATGAGCGTCATCGTCATCGTTATGAGTTCAACAACCAGTTCCGTCCTGATATGGAAAAAGAAGGATTTGTATTCTCTGGTACAAGCCCAGACGGCCGTCTAGTTGAAATCATTGAATTAAAAGACCACCCTTGGTTCGTGGCAGCACAGTTCCACCCAGAACTTGTTTCTCGTCCAAACCGTCCACAACCATTGTTCCATGACTTCGTAAGAGCTTCTATTACGAATAAAGAGAGCAAGTAATAAAAAAAGCGCCTGAAATAAGGCGCTTTTTTTAATATTCATTTAACATTTCATCGATTGTAAATTTGATTCCGTGATAAGCAAATAAAGCTACTATTAAACTTGGGAATCCGTAGCGATTACCTTCATCGTCTGGAATAAGACCTTTTAACAGTTTTGTATCAATATGTACGTCTGTATATCGTTCGAGTGATTCCGTACCTTCTTGAAGAGCAGAAATGCCGACAATAGAGTGTCCCTCTTCTTGTAGTTTTTTTGCAATTTCTACAACCGCTTCATCTGTTGAAAAACGGCTAATAAGAAGTACACGATCTGCAGAAGTTACTTCTACTTCTTTACCATTTTCAAATAAGCGTTTTGCTTGCTTCATTGGTTCAGCACCGAATAGTGCCTCGGCAACAACGCCCTCCATTTCATTTGTACCATGTAAATAAATGAAACCATCGCCAACTAGTGCTTGAGCAAGTAAACGAGCGCTATCTTCTATATTCATTTCTTCTTTTTGAGAAACTCTGGAGAAATAACCACTTAATTGAGTTGAAAAAATTTTTAACATAATGTTACTCCCTTCGTACGTGTTTGCCGGCTTTCATTATAATTTATTTTTTTAGAAAGGTGAAATCGTAGGGTAGCATAACAAAATAGGAAACGGTAAAATAAGAAAGAATAGGAAGGAATTTGCCAAAGAATAGCGAAAATAAATCGTTAAGATATAAGAAGCTTTAAATCTTGTACTTACACAGAAAGGTTGGGAATTATGGAAGGTAAAATTTTAATCGTTGATGATCAATATGGGATTCGTGTGTTATTACATGAAGTGTTCCAAAAAGAAGGTTATCAGACATTCCAAGCAGCGAATGGATTTCAAGCTTTAGATATCGTGAAAAAAGATAATCCAGATTTAGTAGTGTTAGATATGAAAATTCCAGGCATGGATGGTATAGAGATTTTAAAGCATGTAAAAGAAATTGATGAGAGTATTAAAGTAATTTTAATGACTGCTTATGGAGAGCTTGATATGATCCAAGAAGCAAAAGATTTAGGAGCTTTAATGCATTTTGCTAAACCATTTGATATTGATGAAATTCGTCAAGCTGTGAGAAATGAGCTCGCTGTAGAGGCGTAAAAATGAATTTTTTATAAAAAATATGGAAAAAAGCGTTTACATGGACTATTGTGCAGGTGAATACGGTTGAGTTTTTGAGTACAAGTTGTTATCCTATTGAGTGTAGAAAAAAGTCCGGTATGTAGATATACATATTTTACCTTATTCTGGTCATACTACCAGCGATAAGAACTTATCGGATACAAAAAACGTTTTTTAGGAGGATTCACCATGCCTTTAGTTTCTATGAAAGAAATGCTAAACAAAGCACTAGAAGGAAAATACGCAGTTGGTCAATTCAACATGAACAACTTAGAGTGGACTCAAGCTATCTTAGCTGCTGCGGAAGAAGAAAAATCTCCTGTAATCCTAGGTGTATCTGAGGGTGCAGCTCGTCATATGACTGGTTTCAAAACAGTTGTAGCTATGGTTAAAGCTTTAATCGAAGAAATGAACATCACTGTTCCTGTAGCGATTCACCTTGACCATGGTTCAAGCTTCGAAAAATGTAAAGAAGCAATTGATGCAGGTTTCACATCTGTAATGATCGACGCTTCTCACCACCCATTCGAAGAAAACGTTGAAACTACTAAACAAGTAGTAGAATACGCACACGCTCGTAACGTATCTGTTGAAGCTGAGCTTGGAACAGTTGGCGGACAAGAAGACGACGTAATCGCTGAAGGCGTAATTTACGCTGACCCAGCAGAGTGTAAGCACCTTGTTGAAGCAACAGGTATCGATTGCCTAGCTCCAGCTTTAGGTTCTGTACACGGTCCTTACAAAGGTGAGCCTAACTTAGGATTCGCTGAAATGGAACAAGTTCGTGACTTCACTGGCGTACCTTTAGTATTACATGGTGGTACTGGTATCCCAACTGCTGATATCGAAAAAGCTATCTCTTTAGGTACTTCAAAAATCAACGTAAACACTGAGAACCAAATCGAGTTTACAAAAGCTGTTCGTGAAGTATTAAACAAAGACCAAGAAGTTTACGATCCTCGTAAATTTATCGGACCTGGCCGCGACGCTATCAAAGCAACTGTTATTGGTAAAATTCGCGAATTCGGTTCTAACGGTAAAGCGTAAGAATAAAATTCCGTTTTGGAAACCGTCTAGTCTTTTAGACGGTTTCCTTTCGTTGTATAATGAAAGCGTGAACAAGTCTAAAGATTTTATCATTTTTGGTTTTTAAATAGAAAATAATGTGCATAGTCCTATTAATAAATGTGATAACGTATCTAAATTGATAAAGTGAATTCGATGAATAGTTGATCTTTATCTATTCGTGCTACAGGAGAAATGAAGATAATGGTTTCCTATTTATTGAGTTTTGGGATGGAAAGAGTAATTGAGATTCTTAAGGGGAGCTTTCTATAAAAAGATAGAAAGTAAATACATTCACAAGAAGGGAGCTCAATATGGAAAAATTGCTAATTGAAGGCGGAAGAGCTTTAAATGGAACAATTCGAGTAAGTGGTGCAAAGAACAGTGCCGTTGCATTAATTCCAGCGACAATTTTAGCAGATACTCCAGTAACTATTGGTGGTGTCCCTAATATTTCGGACGTGAAAATGTTAGGAGACTTACTAGAGGAAATTGGAGGGAAAGTAACTTATGGACAGGAGGAAGAGATGGTAGTCGATCCTTCTAACATGGTTGCAATGCCTTTGCCAAATGGAAAAGTGAAAAAATTGCGCGCTTCTTATTATTTAATGGGTGCAATGCTTGGCCGTTTTAAAAAAGCTGTTATTGGGCTTCCGGGTGGATGTCATTTAGGACCGAGGCCGATTGATCAGCATATTAAAGGGTTTGAAGCGCTAGGTGCACATGTTACGAATGAACAAGGTGCCATCTATTTAAGAGCAGATGAGCTACGCGGGGCACGTATTTATTTAGATGTTGTTAGTGTAGGAGCTACGATTAATATTATGCTAGCAGCTGTACGAGCGAAAGGTAGAACTGTTATTGAAAATGCAGCGAAAGAGCCTGAGATCATTGATGTAGCTACATTGTTAACAAGCATGGGAGCACGTATTAAAGGTGCTGGTACTGATGTAATCCGAATAGATGGTGTTGACTCTTTACATGGTTGTCACCATACTATCATTCCAGATCGTATTGAAGCTGGTACGTATATGATTCTAGGAGCTGCATCAGGAGGAGAAGTAACGGTTGATAACGTTATTCCTCAGCATTTAGAATCAGTTACTGCAAAGCTAAGAGAAGCTGGTGTTCAAGTTGAAACGAACGATGATCAAATTACGGTGAACGGTAATAGAAAGTTAAAAGTAGTTGATATCAAAACGCTTGTATATCCAGGTTTTCCAACGGATTTACAACAGCCGTTTACGACGCTTTTAACAAAGGCACACGGGACGGGAGTTGTAACAGATACAATTTACGGTGCCCGTTTCAAACACATTGATGAACTACGTCGTATGAATGCTCAAATTAAAGTAGAGGGTCGTTCGGCAATTGTAACTGGTCCTGTGTTACTGCAAGGTGCAAAAGTGAAGGCGAGTGATTTACGAGCAGGAGCGGCACTTGTTATTGCAGGGTTAATGGCAGATGGAATTACAGAAGTAACAGGACTTGAGCATATTGATCGAGGTTATGAGAATATAGTGGACAAGCTTAAAGGGCTTGGTGCAAACATTTGGCGAGAACAAATGACAAAGCAAGAAATTGAAGAAATGAAGAACGCATAAGTGATACTTCCGCAAGGGGGAAGCGAAGCATCACTACTTGCGGAAGTACACTTTATAGAAAAACACGGTTCACAAAATACGGCAGAAATATAAAGGCTTAAAGGAGAGGGATTATCGTGGAAAGAAGTTTATCTATGGAGTTAGTACGTGTAACAGAGGCTGCAGCTTTATCATCAGCGCGTTGGATGGGGCGCGGGAAAAAGGATGAGGCAGACGGTGCAGCAACATCAGCTATGCGTGATGTATTTGATACAATTCCGATGAAAGGTACAGTTGTAATTGGTGAAGGTGAGATGGATGAAGCACCAATGCTATATATCGGAGAGAAATTAGGTACAGGATATGGACCACGTGTAGACGTTGCGGTTGATCCTTTAGAAGGGACAAACATCGTAGCAGCTGGTGGCTGGAATGCTCTTGCTGTCATTGCAATTGCAGACCACGGTAATTTGTTACATGCCCCTGACATGTACATGGATAAAATCGCGGTTGGCCCAGAAGCAGTTGGGGCGGTCGACATTGATGCGCCTATTATTGATAACTTACGTGCAGTTGCGAAAGCGAAAAATAAAGATATTGAAGATGTTGTAGCGACAGTTTTAAATCGTCCACGTCATCAAGAAATTATCGAAGAAATTCGTAAAGCTGGTGCGCGCATTAAATTGATTAATGATGGAGATGTAGCTGGAGCGATTAATACAGCGTTTGATCGTACAGGTGTAGATATTTTATTTGGGTCTGGTGGAGCACCTGAAGGTGTATTAGCAGCAGTTGCTTTAAAATGTTTAGGTGGAGAAATTCACGGAAAACTATTGCCACAAAACGAAGCTGAATTAGCACGTTGTAAAAAAATGGGCATAGAAGACATTAATCGTATCCTTCGCATGGAGGACTTAGTAAAAGGTGACGATGCAATCTTTGCAGCAACAGGCGTAACAGATGGAGAACTATTACGCGGTGTTCAATTTAAAGGTAGCGTAGGAACAACGCAATCCCTTGTTATGCGCGCAAAATCAGGCACAGTTCGCTTCGTAGATGGTCGTCATAGCTTAAATAAAAAACCGAACTTGGTTATTAAATAAAAAGCGTAAGCAGCTCGTTCAGAATGGGAGGGGGATGGAGCTTCTGACGTAGAGGCGCTTTTTGCCTCGCAGGAAGAAGTGAAGCCACCGACCATTCTAGCTGCTGAAGCTGGATTAAATAAAAGGCGTAAGCAGCTCGTTCAGAATGGGAGGGGGATGGAGCTTCTGACGTAGAGGCGCTTTTTGCCTCGCAGGAAGAAGTGAAGCCATCGACCATTCTAGCTGCTGAAGCTAGATTAAATAAAAAGCGTAAGCAGCTCCTTCAGAAAGGTTAAAATGGTCGATCTTTCTAACTATCGGAGCTGGAACTAAATTAAATAAGAAGCGAAGACAAATTTTCTTGTCTTCGCTTCTTGTATTTGTGTTCCAACGTATTGATTAAAACTAGATAAAAGGGTTACAATAGTGAATATTACCCTACTTGAACTTATTGCCTTTCATTATTAATTATTTGCCTTCCGTATTTTTTCCCTTTACCCATGAAAAAAGAGAATAACGTTAAAGTGTGGTGTCTGAATGAATTTGTCAATTGCAGCATTAGAAAACATGAAATTAAAAGAGTTATACGAGCTTGCGAAAGAATTTAAGATTTCGTATTATAGCAAGTTAACGAAAAAAGAGCTGATTTTTTCTATTTTGAAAGCTCGAGCAGAAAAAGAAGGTTTCTTTTTCATGGAAGGCGTATTAGAAATTATTCAATCAGAAGGATTTGGATTCCTACGTCCTATCAACTATTCTCCAAGCTCAGAAGATATTTATATCTCAGCTTCGCAAATTCGTCGTTTCGATTTACGTAATGGAGATAAGGTTTCTGGTAAAGTACGACCTCCGAAAGAAAATGAACGCTATTTTGGGTTATTACAAGTTGAAGCTGTAAACGGAGATGATCCAGATTCAGCAAAAGAGCGTGTGCATTTCCCTGCATTAACACCATTATACCCAGATCGCCAAATGAAATTGGAAACGGAACCGAAAAAGTTACCGACACGCATCATGGATTTAATCGCACCAGTTGGATTTGGACAACGTGGTTTAATTGTTGCGCCTCCAAAGGCTGGTAAAACAAGTCTATTAAAAGAAATCGCGCACAGTGTTACAACAAATCATCCGGAAGCAGAACTAATTGTACTTTTAATTGATGAGCGTCCAGAGGAAGTAACAGACATTGAACGTTCTGTTAAAGGAGATGTTGTAAGTTCTACTTTTGATGAAGTACCAGAAAATCATATTAAAGTAGCTGAACTTGTGTTAGAACGTGCGATGCGTCTTGTAGAGCACAAGAAAGATGTTATCATTTTAATGGATAGTATTACCCGTTTAGCTCGAGCTTACAACCTCGTTATTCCACCAAGTGGTAGAACATTATCAGGTGGTATCGATCCAGCTGCCTTCCATAGACCGAAGCGTTTCTTTGGAGCTGCACGTAATATTGAAGAAGGCGGTAGCTTAACAATTTTAGCAACAGCCCTTGTTGATACAGGATCACGTATGGACGATGTTATTTACGAGGAATTTAAAGGAACTGGAAATATGGAACTTCACTTGGATCGTTCATTAGCTGAACGTCGTATCTTCCCAGCGATTGATATTCGTCGTTCTGGTACACGTAAAGAAGATCTATTAATTCCAAAAGAACATTTAGACAAGTTATGGGGCATTCGTAAGACAATGCGTGATACACCAGACTTTGTTGAAAGTTTCTTACGTAAGCTTCGTCAAACGAAGACAAATGAAGAGTTTTTACAAAACATTGTTGCAGACTCGAAAAGGTATGTAACAACTAAGTAAAGGGAAAAAAATCAGGACTCGCTTATTTTATAGTAAGCGAGTTTTTTATGCTGTTTAGGTGATATTAAAGAGAGAGATAAGTGAGAGAACCTTAGCCAGTCAGAGCTAAACGAGCCGTCTACACTTTTAATTTCAAAAGACAAAAACAGGTAGTTGCAAAATGAAGTTAGCCTTGTTATAATTTCATCATATGTGTTTCATCAATATAGTTGTGTATGCAGCTGAAGATGAAAAACTCTGTTTCGAAAATGATTCAGGGCGGAAGGAGATGAAAAGAATGAAAGCAGGAATTCACCCAGATTACAAGAAAGTTGTATTCATGGACACAAACACAGGCTTCAAATTCTTAAGCGGATCTACTAAAGGATCTAACGAAACTGTTGAGTGGGAAGATGGTAACACTTATCCATTACTAAAAGTTGAGATCAGTTCTGATTCTCACCCATTCTACACTGGACGTCAGAAGTTTGCTACTGCAGACGGACGCGTTGACCGCTTCAATAAGAAATACGGTCTTAAGTAATAAAAACATAAAACAGGCAAGTGTATGTATTCGCTTGTCTGTTTTTTTTGCGAAAATATTATACCTTTACCCTACTTTTAACTGAAAAGTAGATGAAAGGAGAGCTTCATGTACTTAATAAATCAAAATGGCTGGATTGAAGTGATTTGCGGTAGTATGTTTTCTGGCAAGTCAGAAGAGCTAATCCGCCGTGTGCGCCGTACGCAATTTGCAAAACAACATGCAATTGTATTTAAACCATGTATTGATAATCGATATAGTGAAGAAGATGTTGTATCACATAACGGATTAAAGGTAAAAGCAGTTCCTGTTTCAGCTTCAAAGGATATATTTGAACATATTACAGAAGAGCTGGATGTTATTGCAATCGATGAGGTGCAATTTTTTGATGGGGACATTGTGGAAGTGGTGCAAGTATTGGCAAATCGTGGCTATCGTGTCATTGTAGCTGGTTTAGACCAAGATTTCCGTGGTCTACCATTTGGACAAGTTCCTCAGCTGATGGCGATTGCTGAACATGTGACAAAACTACAAGCAGTATGTTCTGTATGTGGATCTCCAGCAAGTCGTACACAACGATTAATTGATGGAGAACCAGCGGCATTTGATGATCCAATTATTTTAGTTGGAGCTTCAGAATCGTATGAACCACGTTGTCGTCATTGTCATGCAGTACCTGCAAACAAAGATAAGTAAAACTCGCTGCGCAAGGCGGGTTTTTTTCAAAATAGAGAGAATGAGCGGTTTGAGCCGCTTGCGCTTTTAAATATATCTAGTTCCGGTGGCTAGCTCTTCGCATCTAAGAACCTTCCGCCCGAAAGGTAAAAAGCACCTTTAGGTCGAAAGAACCTTAGTTGGTCAGAGCTGAACAAGCCACCACCACTTTTAAATATATTATCTAGCTCCAGCGGCTAGAATCTCCGGCCATTTCGCTCTCTCGCTCGAAGCAAAAAGCGCTTCAAGGTCGAGAGCTCCAATGGCCTGCGATTCTGAGCGAGCCGCTTGCGCTTTTAAATATATCTAGTTCTGGTGGCTAGCTCTTCGCATCTAAGAACCTTCCGCCCGAAAGGTAAAAAGCACCTTTAGGTCGAAAGAACCTTAGCTGGTCAGAGCTGAACAAGCCACCACCACTTTTAAATATAATTTGCGTTTTTTTGAGTAAGTACCATATACTATTTGTATTAGATACTAGGATGTAGAGGTGAATGATGTGTTAGATCGTTTGCAAGCTGTAGAAAATCGTTATGAGAAGTTAAATGAATTGTTAAGTGATCCAGCGATTATTAGTGATTCAAATAAGCTTCGTGAATATTCAAAGGAACAGTCTGATATACAGGAAACGGTAGAGGTGTATCGTGAGTATAAGGATGTTCGTGAGCAATTAAAAGATGCGAAAGCAATGTTAGAAGATAAGTTAGACGCAGAAATGCGTGAAATGGTAAAAGAAGAAGTTTCTGAGTTAGAATCACAAGATAAAACATTATCAGAGCGTCTGAAAATTTTACTTGTTCCAAAAGACCCTAATGATGATAAGAACGTTATCGTTGAGGTTCGTGGAGCTGCTGGTGGAGACGAGGCAGCTTTATTTGCTGGTGACTTATACCGTATGTATAGCCGTTACGCTGAGGTACAGGGCTGGAAAACGGAGATTATTGAGGCTAGCTATACAGAGTTAGGTGGATATAAAGAGATTATCTTTATGATTAATGGTAAAGGTGCTTTCGCGAAGCTGAAATTCGAGAATGGTGCTCACCGTGTACAACGTGTTCCTGAAACGGAATCTGGTGGACGTATTCATACATCTACAGCAACTGTAGCTGTATTACCAGAGGCAGAAGAAGTAGAAATTGATATTCATGAGAAAGATGTTCGTGTTGATACATTCGCTTCTAGTGGACCTGGTGGACAGAGCGTTAATACAACGATGTCAGCGGTGCGTTTAACGCATTTACCGACTGGTGTAGTTGTATCTTGTCAGGATGAGAAATCACAGATCAAGAATAAAGAAAAAGCGATGAAAGTATTACGCGCACGTGTTTATGATAAGTTTAGACAAGAAGCGCAAGCTGAGTATGATCAAAACCGTAAACAAGCTGTTGGTACGGGAGATCGTTCAGAGCGTATTCGTACGTATAACTTCCCGCAAAACCGTGTTACAGACCATCGAATCGGTTTAACGATTCAAAAGCTAGATCAAATCTTACAAGGTAAGTTAGATGATTTCATCAATGCCTTAGTGATGGAAGATCAGGCTCAAAAGATGGAGGCAGCTGAGTAATGCGTGTCTATGAAGCCCTGAAATGGGCTTCTTCTTTTTTACAGGAAAATGGACGAGATGAAAATGCGGGAGAAATTGTCCTTTGTCATGTATTAAAGGTGAACAGAACAGGATTACTTATGAATATGCGTGAAGAAATAACTGAGGAACAAGAGAAAAGCTTTACGGAGTTTATCCATAAGCATGTAGAAGGTATTCCTATTCAATATATGATTGGTTATGAAATGTTTTATGGACGGTCTTTCTTTGTGAATGAAGAAGTATTAATACCAAGGCCGGAAACAGAAGAGCTTATAGTGGGAGTATTAGAAAGAATCGAGCGCCATTTTGGTGATG
The DNA here is from genome assembly GCF_037966225.1 of Bacillus sp. FSL E2-8900. NCBI lineage: Bacteria > Bacillati > Bacillota > Bacilli > Caryophanales > Bacillaceae > Bacillus > Bacillus sp. FSL E2-8900. The sequence goes on along the minus strand of NZ_CP150193.1, from coordinate 4,918,840 downwards.
AGAAACTACATGTAGCAGATATAGGTACAGGTAGTGGAGCGATTTCTATTACGCTTGCTTTAGAAAATAAAAATCTTCATGTGTATACAGTAGATATTGCACAAGAGTCGATTGAAGTTGCAAAAGAAAATGCAAAAGCTTTAGGTGCAGAAGTAACGTTCTATCACGGTGATTTATTGTCACCATTTCATAAAACGGGTCAAAAGCTAGATGTTGTTGTTTCAAATCCTCCATATATACCGGAAGAGGATTGGCGTGGTCTTTCTCCTGTTGTGAAAGAGCATGAGCCGAAGAGAGCACTTGTTGGTGGTGAAGACGGATTAGATTTCTATCGCCGTTTTATGGAAGAATTGCCGAATGTGTTGCAGAAGAAAGCGATTGTGGCGTTTGAAATTGGAGTAGGACAAGGTGAGGATGTAAAAAGATTGTTACAACAAGCTTTTCCACATGCTCATGTTGAGGTTGTTTTCGATATTAACGGAAAAGATCGTATGGTATTTGCAGAGATGGAGTAAGGTTCACACCTTACTCTATTTTTTTGTGGGAAAATTCATATAGATTTTGAATTTAATAGTTTAGAAAGATGAAAGTCTGTCCACACTGTTTGTAGAAGGGACGGTGGAGGAAATGAAAAAACAAGTTATTGCTTATCTTCTTATACTATTAATTGGTGCACAGTTACTTGTGCAGTTTGGATATATGAAAGCTGATGCGAAAGGGCCTTCAGTTATTCCGAAAGAGGCCGTTCGATTAAGAATTTTAGCAAATAGTGATTCAGATAAAGACCAGGCATTGAAGCGTAAAGTGCGTGATGAAGTAAAAGCACAAATTGATGGATGGGTAGCGGATTTAACTTCATTTGAAGAGGCACGCAAAGTAATTCAAAGTCATATTCCAGAAATCGAGAAAACGGTGGAAAATACGTTAAAAAGAGAAGGAAGTGAAGATTCATTTCAAGTGAAATTTAGTAAGAATGTAAAGTTTCCTACAAAGGTATATGGGAATTTTATTTATCCGGCAGGGGAATATGAAGCAGTCTTAATTACAATTGGGGAAGGTGAAGGGGCAAACTGGTGGTGTGTATTATTTCCACCGATGTGTTTCTTAGATTTTTCGAGCGGGACAGCTGTAAGAAAAGAAGAGCACGTTGTGAAGGCGGAATCTCCTGAAGAGGAGCAGGTACAACTAGATGAGGAAGTAGTAGATACAGAAGAGAATAAAGTGGGTAAGGTAAAAGAAACGAAAGTTGTAAAGCGGGAAGCAGTAAAAAAAGTAACAGCTTCTGAAAAGAAAGTAGTGAAAAATGAAGCAAAAGTCGAAGAGCAGCCTGTAAGTAAAGAAGAAACAAAAAATGTGGAAAAAGTGGAGAAACCTGTGGAGAAAAAACAAGAAAAGCAAAATGAGTATGTAAAAGTAGAAGAGGAAGAAAAAAAGCCAGAAGTTAAATTGTTTATTGTAGAAGCTTTTACATCTTTATTCTCTAAATAGTACTATTAATAAATCCCTCCTCATATATAAAAATGAGGAGGGATTTATTATGAAGAAAGTGTATTTTGCTACGAAAGCAGATGTGGAAAGATTACATTCTTTTTTCGGACAAGCTAATAAAAAAGATGATAAAATAAATGAGTTGTACGCACAATTTATGATTTTGGAAGAGGCGGAAGAAATACGAGCTGTAATTGGTTATGAACAAAGTGGGGAAGATGTACTTATTCGTTCTTGTTTATTCACACCTCATGTGGATAAACAGACTTTCTTATATTTTTTTGAAATGTTTTTGCAGTATATGAAAGAAAAAAGTGTTCAACAATTGTACTTACTAACAAATCATCCACAATCTGTACCGATCTTTCAGTTCTTTGACTTTTTTACTATAGAAAAGGATGAGGTTCCAGAGGGAATTCAACAGCTAGAACATTTTTGTAAAAATATAAAAGAGCAGAATGCAATAATACTAAATTGTCAGCTATTCACAAAGTTATCCACGGATTAATTAGGTTTATCCACATTTTGTGGATAAACCTTGTTTGTCTTTTGGATAAATCTCATAGTAAACTAAAAATAGACAAGTATTTAAGGCTAGAAAAGGACGTGGAAAAAAATGCATACAAATATGTGGGTTGTGGATAATGTTGTGGAAAGAAAAAAATATTATCCACAGTTACAAGAAGCAGCAAAATTATTAAGAGAAAATGAGGCGGTTGCTTTCCCTACGGAAACAGTATATGGGTTAGGGGCAAACGCGATGGATGATGAAGCAATCGCGAAAATTTTCGAAGCGAAAGGAAGACCGAGTGATAATCCACTCATTGTCCACATAGGTACAAAATCTCAGTTAGATGGGATTGTGAAAGAAATTCCACCAGTTGCAGAGAAGTTAATGGCGCATTTTTGGCCAGGACCATTAACAATTATTTTGCCGAGAAAAGAAGGAATTTCAGAGAAGGTGACGGCAGGACTTAATACGGTTGGAGTAAGAATGCCTGATCATCCAATTGCACTTGCTCTTATTGAAGAGGCGAATGTACCTGTTGCGGCACCAAGTGCGAATCGTTCAGGGCGTCCAAGTCCAACATTAGCTTCTCACGTATATGAAGATTTGAATGGGAAGATTGCAGGTATTGTTGATGGTGGTGCAACTGGAGTAGGCGTTGAATCAACTGTAATTGATTGTACAAGCACGGTTCCAACAATATTACGTCCAGGTGGGATTACGAAAGAACAATTAGAAGCGGTGATAGGTACTGTTTCTTTAGATCCAGCTTTAAAGGATGAGAAGGAAAAACCGAAATCGCCTGGAATGAAATACACACATTATGCGCCGAAAGCACCACTTAGTATTGTTGAGGGCTCACGTGAGTTTATTCAGCATCTGGTGGATGAGAAGAAGAAAGAAGGATTTAAAGTAGGCGTATTAACGACAGAAGAGTACCAGTATGTATATAGTGCAGATGTTATATTATCTTGTGGTGTTAGAAGTGACTTAGCTAGCGTTGCGACTAAATTATATGATGTACTTAGAACATTTGATGCAAGTGAAGTGGATGTTATTTTTAGTGAGTCATTCCCTAATGAAGGAATAGGGAATGCAATTATGAATCGTTTAACAAAAGCGGCAGGACATCATATTATTATTGAATGATAAGGTAAGATTAGCAAACAGAATATTTCTCCTTGGATAAGCATATTGTGAAGTAGCACGTCCAAGGAGGGGCATGAATGACGTTTGAACAGCTAATACCTTTAATAATTATGGCATTCGCCTTAGGGATGGATGCGTTCTCGGTGAGTCTTGGTATGGGGATGATGCCCCTAAAGTTAAGACAAATCCTGTATATTGGTATGACGATAGGGATATTTCATATTATTATGCCGTTTATAGGAATGGTACTAGGTCGTTTTTTATCAGAGAAATATGGAGATATCGCACATTTTGCGGGTGCTATTTTATTAATCGGACTAGGGTTTTATATTGTATATTCGACCATTTTACAAAATGAAGAGACTAGAACTGCCCCTATTGGAATTAGTTTATTCGTATTTGCATTTGGCGTCAGTATAGATAGTTTCTCAGTAGGGCTTAGTCTTGGTATTTATGGGGCACAGACAATTATTACGATTTTACTGTTTGGATTTGTTAGCATGTTATTAGCGTGGATTGGTTTATTAATTGGGAGACATGCGAAAGATATGCTCGGTACATACGGTGAGATAGTAGGTGGTATCATTTTGGTTGGGTTTGGATTATATATCCTTTTTCCTATATAATTTTATGTAGGAGGGAATTATGAACAAGCTATTGGAATGGTATGTTAAATTTTTAACCTTCTTTCCTCGATGGCTAAGAAGACTTATAATTTGGGGTATTATTTTGCAAATTTCGATGTTAGGTTGGATTAAGTTAATTCGTGAATGGTGAGATAGTTCCTTTCTGTGAATATTTTGTTTGTACTATATTTATTACGCTAAAAATTACAGATATAGAAAGGATGAGATGAATGACGAGATTGAAGCAAGTTTTTGGTATTATTATTAGTTTTTTTGTTTTTTGGTTTAGTATGCTCGGTGTACAAATGTTTGCTGAGTTTTTAGATATTGAGTCATTGAAATTTGTTGCGGGAAAGACTGAGGCGGCGCGTGCCTTTTACTCTCCGTACCCGTTTTTAATTGTTTTTCTTATTACATTGCTTTCCCTATACTTCTTCGTAATTAAGCTAGGGAAGCCGAAAAAAGAGAAAATGCCTACTTTAGAGGAAAAGAAGGAAGAATTACAATGATAAAATCCCCTGCTAAAAAGCAGGGGATTTTATATTTGAGTGATGGGAGGAATCTAGCCCCATTGCTTTTAAATATATCCAGTTCCAGCGGCTAGCTCTTCGCATGAAGCAAAAAGCGCTTCAAGGTCGAGAGCTTGAAGTGCCCTGCGATTCTGAGCGAGCCGCTTCCGCTTTTAGATATATCTAGCTCCAGCGGCTAGAATGGTCGGTGGCTTCGCTTCTTCCTGCGAGGCAAAAAGCGCCTCGCAGGAAGAAGCTCCATCCCCCTCCCATTCTGAGCGAGCCGCTTTCGCTTTTAGATATTATCCAGTTCCAGTGGCCAGCTCTTCGCATCTAAGAACCTCCCGCACGAAAGGTAAAAAGCACCTTTTGTGCGAGAGAACCTTAGCTGGTCAGAGCTAAACGGGCCACTTCCACTTTTAGATATTATCCAGCTTCAGCGGCTAGAATCTCCGGTCATTTCGCTCTCTCGCATGAAGCAAAAAGCGCTTCAAGGTCGAGAGCTCCAATGCCCTGCGATTCTGAGCGAGCCACTTCCGCTTTTAGATTGGCCTAACTAATTCAAATTGTTCTCCTAATTTTGCATAGTTGTGTCCTGCTAGGCGGCTTATTGGTTTGAGTCCTTCGGCGTGAATGCGCCCTTTTTCATATAGATGTTCGGCAACGTGGAAACGAACGACGCGTCCAATTAGTAGATCACAAGCTGGTGAGTCTTCCGTTCCGCCAAGTGGAATTGCACGTTCTAATACGCATTCCATTCGAATATTTGCTTCTTTTACACCTGGAACAGAGATGACTTCACTTTCGATTGGTGTTAGTTTTGCTAGTTCAATTTCACTTTCATTTGGCGGGAGATTAGCTGCTGTTTCATTAATTGCTGCTACATATGATTCGTCAGAAATATGTACGACAAATTCTCCTTTTTCAATTGCGTTTCGGGAAGTGTCCTTTCTTTCTCCTGCTTTTCGTTGTACAGATACTGAGATAAGTGGTGGATTAGCAGCGACAATATTGAAATAACTATATGGTGCTCCGTTTAGTACACCTTCTTTTGTTACAGAAGTAACGAATGCGACAGGGCGAGGGATGATACTTCCAGTAAGTAATTTGTAATTATCTTTTTCAGTTTGTTCATTTGGATTAATGGATAACATGCTTGTAATCCCCTTTCTAAATATGAATACTTATTGTTTGTTTACAAGATAACGATGAGAAAATCCTGCTGGAAATAATATTTTGTTTCATAAAAAGAACTTACTTCAATTGTAATGAAGTAAGTTCTTTTTCAAGAATCTCAAATTTGAGATAAAAATTAAAGTAAAACGTATGCGCCAGGTCCGATTAAAGCTACACCAACAGCAACAGCGATTAACATTAAGTTATATTCATATCCGTTTTGTGTTACCCAGTAACCATTTTTTCCGTGAACAGTGAAGATAGCCATTAACATTGTTCCAACGATAAATAATGAACCAACTACAATGAAAATACCTGATGCGAATAAGAAACCACCTAGTAATTCAGTTGCGCCAGCCATAAATGCCATAAATACACCAGGACGTAAACCGATTGACTCCATCCAGCCACCTGTTCCTTTTAAACCGTAACCGCCGAACCAACCAAATAATTTTTGAGCGCCATGACCCATGAATGTAATTCCTATAATAAGACGAATAATAAGTAGACCGAAATCCATCATTTTTAAAAACCTCCTAAAAGTTATTAACTTACCTTACGTAAGTAATAATAAAATAGTTACTTACTATAGTCAAGTAGATTTTGAAAAAAGTTTGAATTAAATTTTACAAATTAACAACAAAAAATAAAATGTAGTAAAGACCTCTAGACAAGTCGGGCAAAAAAAGAGAAAATATAAATAGAAGTTAACTTCTAATTGTTATTCAGACAATCAGAATTGACTGGAATTTTGTGAAGCGCTACAATAAGAGTCTATTAGTAATGACATAATTTATTTCGAAAGCGTTTTTACAGTATAATATTCGAAGTATGAAGTCTTACATGTATCCCGAGTTTTACTAGGGATTGCCCTATAAACTTTTAGGTAAATTATAAGGAGGACTATCCTATGTTTAAAAAATTATTCGGTCTTGGTTCAAAAACAAATGAAGAAACAATCGTAGCTCCATTAACTGGAGCAGTGAAAAATATTGAAGAAGTACCAGATCCAGTATTTGCTGGTCGTATGATGGGTGACGGTGTTGCAATCGATCCTACTGAAGGTGTAGTTGTATCTCCAGTTGATGGTGAAATCGTACAATTATTCCACACAAAACATGCTATCGGAATTAAAGCGAAAAACGGTACAGAAATTTTAATCCACGTTGGATTAGAAACTGTAAAAATGGAAGGCGAAGGTTTCGAAGCTCACGTTTCTGAAGGCCAAGCTGTAAAAGCTGGAGATAAATTAATCTCATTCGACTTAGAATTAATCCGTGAAAAAGCGAAAAGCACAATTACTCCAATTGTTATTACAAACACAGATGCAGCTGAGTCTATTAAGACAACTGTAGGCGTAGCAGCTACAAAAGGTTCAACAGAAGTAATGAAAGTTACAATGAAATAATTGCAATATAAGAGGAATCCGTTTCGTATGAAATGGATTCCTTATTTTTGTTGCGTGTTCAGTATGTATGTTAAAATACTCTAGGCACTTGGAAATAGGGTTTCACATATATGTGGATAAGGCGCATTTTTCTTAGAAAAAATATAAGAGAAATGCGCCTTTTGTATATTCACATTTCTTTTGTTCTATTCTAATGTAAGTTATGATGAATGATAAGAAATCGAATATAGGGGTGGGTTTGAATGAAACGAGTGTTATTTGTTTGTACTGGCAATACATGTCGTAGTCCAATGGCTGAGGCGTTGCTTCGTCATCACGGAGGAGATAAGTTTGAAGTGCAATCTGCTGGTGTTTTCGCCTATCCTGGGAGCGATGCATCGGTACATGCGAAGGAAGCTTTAGCTGAAAAAGGAATTTCAATTGATCATGCGGCGCAGCAAGTAAATGAAACTTTGCTTGATTGGGCTGATATTGTCGTAACGATGACAGAAAACCATAAGCAAATTGTACTTGGGCATTATCCGAGCGTTGAAAAGAAATTAAATACGTTATATGGATTAACTGAAGGTATAGGCAAGGACATTTCAGATCCATTTGGAGGCTCGCTTTCTATTTATAAAGAAACGTTAGATGAGATGGAAAAACTTGTACAAACTTTACTGAAAAAACATTCAGTAGGTTGATGTTTCGTGTATAATACGATATTGGAGATCACTTCTTCCTATATGAGGTAGCGAGTGTGAAATGAAGATAATTGATTGAAACTTTGGAGGGGTAAAAATGAAAGTAGTAATAGCATCTGATCACGGCGGTATGAATATCCGCAAAGAACTTGTAAGTTTATTAGAAGAGTTAAATATTGAATATATTGATTTAGGTTGTGAATGTGAAGCTGGTTCTGTTGATTACCCTGACTTTGCGTTTCCAGCAGCTGAAATGGTAGCGAATGGTGAAGTAGATCGTGGTATTTTAGTTTGTGGGACAGGCATTGGTATGTCAATCGCAGCAAACAAAGTAAATGGTATCCGTTGTGCGTTAGTTCATGATACTTTCAGCGCGAAAGCGACGAGAGAGCATAATGACACTAACATGCTAGCAATGGGCGAGCGTGTAATTGGTGCTGGTTTAGCGCGTGATATCGCGAAAATCTGGTTAACAACTGATTATGAAGGTGGTCGTCACGAAAACCGCGTAGGAAAAATTAAAACATACGAAACAAAGTAATAGATTCTAACTATCAGTAGTGTGAAATATAATTTGGTGAACCAACCTGTGAAAGGAAGAGGCGTAATGACAGAAATCGTAAAGGTAAGAGAACAGCTACAAATGTCGCTTTCTGATTTCCAAGAACAAGCTTCATTACAAAGCGGTCAAGTTTTTGTAGTGGGTTGTAGCACGAGCGAAGTGCTAGGCGAAAGAATTGGAACATCAGGAACGATGGAAGTAGCAGAGGCGATTTTCTCTGAGTTAAAACAATTTCAAGAGCAAACAGGTATTGAATTAGCGTTTCAATGTTGTGAGCATTTAAACCGTGCTTTAGTAGTTGAGAGAGAAGTAGCGATAAAATATCAATTTGAAATTGTAACAGTTACGCCTGTTAGATCAGCAGGTGGTGCATTGGGGACATACGCGTATCACAATTTGAAAGATCCGGTAGTAGTTGAGTTTATTAAAGCTGATGCAGGAATGGATATTGGTGATACATTTATCGGTATGCATTTAAAGCATGTAGCTGTTCCGGTTCGTACAAGTGTGAAGGAAATTGGAAGTGCGCATGTAACGATGGCCAAAACACGTGGAAAACTAATTGGTGGAGCACGTGCTGTCTATGCGGCAGTGGAAGAGACTACCACTTGCCGTTAAATATGAGAAATTAGGAAGTCATATAGTACCTGTTTATCATAAGGTAAAAGGTATGTTGTCTGACTTTATAATAGAAGAAAGAAAAGACCGATTTTCGGTCTTTTTTTTCTTTTATGATATAGAAAGTCATGTTAGAATGTAGTTGAAAACATGAAGGTTCGAAAGAATTACAACCTGAATTTTCGTTTTTTCTGAATAAATAAGAAAAAACTGTTGGGAATCGATGTAATTCGTTCAGAAAAGGGGGATTTTGGTGGATCATTTAAAACGTCAAGATGAAAAGGTATTTGCTGCAATTGAGGCAGAACTAGGAAGACAGCGTTCAAAGATTGAGTTAATTGCTTCGGAAAACTTCGTAAGTGAAGCAGTAATGGAGGCACAAGGTTCTGTTTTAACGAATAAGTATGCTGAAGGATATCCTGGAAAACGTTACTATGGTGGCTGTGAACACGTAGACGTAGTAGAAGATATCGCACGTGATCGCGTGAAAGAAATTTTCGGCGCAGAGCACGTAAATGTTCAACCACACTCTGGTGCACAAGCGAACATGGCAGTATACTTCACGATTTTAGAGCAAGGCGATACAGTACTTGGTATGAACTTATCTCATGGTGGTCACTTAACACACGGAAGCCCTGTTAACTTCAGTGGAGTACAATATAATTTCGTAGAATATGGCGTGGATGCTGACTCTCACCGTATTAATTACGATGATGTATTAGCAAAAGCGAAAGAACATAAACCAAAATTAATCGTTGCAGGTGCAAGTGCATACCCTCGTGTTATCGATTTCAAGCGATTCCGTGAGATTGCAGATGAAGTGGGCGCTTATTTAATGGTTGATATGGCACATATCGCAGGTTTAGTAGCTGCTGGTTTACATCCAAATCCAGTACCACATGCACATTTCGTTACAACGACAACACATAAAACGTTACGTGGTCCGCGTGGTGGTATGATTTTATGTGAAGAGCAATTTGCAAAACAAATTGATAAATCAATCTTCCCTGGTATTCAAGGTGGTCCACTTATGCACGTAATCGCTGCAAAAGCTGTTGCATTTGGTGAAGCACTTCAAGATGATTTCAAAACATATGCACAAAATATCATTAACAATGCGAACCGCTTAGCTGAAGGTCTTCAAAAAGAAGGACTTACACTTGTTTCTGGCGGAACAGACAATCACTTAATCTTGATTGATGTTCGTAACTTAGAAATCACAGGTAAAGTAGCAGAGCACGTATTAGATGAAGTTGGTATTACAGTGAACAAAAATACAATTCCATTTGAAACAGCAAGCCCATTTGTAACAAGTGGTGTACGTATCGGTACAGCAGCTGTAACATCTCGTGGTTTTGGTTTAGAAGAAATGGATGAAATTGCGTCACTTATTGCTTATACATTAAAAAATCATGAAAATGAAGCTGCGTTAGAAGAAGTACGTAAGCGTGTAGAAGCGTTAACTAGCAAATTCCCAATGTATCCAAATCTATAATAGATTGAAGAAGACTGCCGAGACTTAATTGTTTTGGCGGTCTTTTTTTTGGACATATATTATTTTTAAAGTATGTATACAAATGATGAATAAATTTTGGCGATATAATGAAGGATACAGCTCCCATAATTGGTAAAGATACTAGATAGATTCATTGTAAAATCATGATTTTGCCAAATTTGCCCTTGAATATTAGTAGCGTTTTCTTTACAATCGTAAATAGTGTAAAAAAGCGTGCAAACGCATGAATATCATCTAAAGGAGAGATTCACATGGGAAAACTGTATGTATTTGATCACCCGTTAATTCAACATAAGATTACATATATTCGCGATAAGAATACAGGTACGAAAGATTTTCGTGAATTAGTGGACGAAGTAGCAAGCTTAATGGCTTTCGAAATTACTCGCGACCTTCCACTTAAGGACATTGAAATTGAAACACCTGTAAGCAAAGCGACAACAAAAGTGATCGCTGGTAAAAAACTTGGTTTAATTCCGATTTTACGTGCAGGTTTAGGAATGGTTGATGGAATTCTGAAATTAATTCCAGCAGCAAAAGTAGGACACGTTGGTTTATACCGTGACCCTAAAACATTGCAACCGGTAGAATACTATGTGAAACTTCCAACGGATGTAGAAGAGCGTGACTTTATCGTACTAGATCCGATGCTAGCAACAGGTGGTTCTGCGGCTGAAGCAATTAACTCTCTGAAAAAGCGCGGTGCGAAACAAATTAAATTAATGTGTATCGTTGCAGCTCCAGAAGGGGTAAAAGTAGTACAAGAAGAACATCCTGATGTTGATATTTATGTAGCAGCATTAGATGAGAAATTAAATGACCACGGATATGTAGTACCAGGTCTTGGTGATGCTGGTGACCGTTTATTCGGAACGAAGTAAGACAACTGACGAGCAGGGGAGATTCCCCAGCTCGTCTTTTTTGCTGTAAGCAAGTAGAGGAGGGGAGAGGATAAATATACATCGTATATACAACATAAGTTGCATACACCTCACATATAATATAGAAGTCTTACGTCTGAGGAACACTATATTATGGAAGAAAAGCGTTATATCTCGAAAATATAATAGTGACAAACTTGTGAACATTTCCTTCTATTATAAAGAGAAAACTGTTAGAAATTGCATATATGTAACCAGTATTTAGAAGGGGAACGTTTTCATTTTTGGGAGGAAATGCCTAATACTCAAATTTTTAGATTTTTTACGATTTCTCGTTGACACTGTTAATACCCTATTGTATGCTAACAACGGGGATAGATGGTAGGGCTTTCAGTGACAAAATTACATCTATTCCGTGACGAAAATGTAAAATTTTTGTTTTGTATAGGATTTATGCAAAAAAATGAGTTATTATTAACACATCGTGAATGAGGGTTACATATTGGAGGGATGAATCCTTGCAAAAAAACGATCGCAGCCATATAAAAGCTTATGCTTTAATGTCAGGTATTCTTGCTCAATTAGTCGGTTCTATTCTTGTTGGAATCTTTGGTGGGCAGTGGATTGATAATAAGGTTGGAACGTTTCCGTTGTTTCTTATTATAGGGTTATTACTCGGACTAGGAACAGGGGTATACGCAATGATTCGACTCATTCGACATTACTATTCGGGAGAGCAATGATGATAGACGTACATGGACTTGTCCAAAGACAAAAGAAATATATGTACTACTTGCTTGCGCTTCTAGTGCTAGGATGGGGATTTACCTCTTACAAGGATGTATTTCTTGGACTGATTATCGGGACGATTTTCAGTTTTCTTAGTTTGCGCATCATTGCACGTAGAACAGACAAGCTGCTAGATCGCGTAACAAATGGAGAAAACGTGAAGTTCAAGGCAACAGCGGTAAGTACATATTCAAGATTCGCCACGATTGGGTTATTAATTTTATTTGCAGCCAAATATCAAGAGTTAATCGCGATGTGGGGCCTAGGTGTAGGATTGCTGACAGGATACCTTGTCATGATCATAGATTTTCTTTATTTAGAGTATAAGAGCAGGGAAGAGAGGTGAATTACTAGTGGAACACGGTAAATTAGTTGAATTTCTAGGTTTAACGTTCGATTTGTCATCAGTTATGATGGTTACTGTAGCAGCAGTTATTGTTTTCTTAATCGCTGTTATCGGAACTCGCAGCTTAGCTCTTCGCCCAACCGGGATGCAAAACTTCATGGAATGGGTGTTTGACTTCGTGAAAGGGATTATCAATAGTACGATGGACTGGAAAACAGGTGGACGTTTCTTAACGCTTGGCGTTACGCTTATCATGTTTATCATCGTATCGAACTTCCTTGGTTTACCATTCATGTATTCAGCAACTGAAGCTGGCGAACATATTGCATGGTGGAGATCACCAACGTCTGATCCAGCAGTTACATTAACATTAGCCGTGATGGTAGTTACCCTCACCCATTATTATGGAATTAAGATGAAGGGTACGAAAGAGTACGTAAAAGGTTATTTCCAACCTATGAAATTCTTATTCCCATTAAAGGTTATTGAGGAGTTTGCTAACACATTAACGTTAGGTCTTCGTTTATTTGGTAACATTTATGCAGGTGAGATCTTATTAGGATTACTTGCTAAGTTGGGCGGAGCATCAGTCCTTGGGGCATTAGGTGCGCTTGTACCAATGTTAGCATGGATGGGATTCAGTGTATTCGTTGGATCAATCCAAGCATTTATTTTCGTTATGTTAACGATGGTTTATATGGCTCATAAAGTAAGCCATGACCATTAATATAATTTAAGTAAGAAAAAATTTATTTTTTTATAATACAAAGGAGGACAAATTAAATGAGTTTAGGTGTAATCGCAGCTGCAATTGCAATTGGTTTATCAGCATTAGGTGCAGGTATTGGTAACGGTCTTATCGTATCACGTACAATCGAAGGTGTTGCTCGTCAACCAGAATTAAAAGGCGCACTTCAAACAATTATGTTCATCGGGGTTGCTTTAGTTGAGGCACTTCCAATCATCGGTGTAGTTATTGCATTCATCGTAATGAACAAATAAGGGAGACTCCCCTTACATAGATGGCGAAGAGTGTTTTTCCGAACTTTCTTCGCCATTGCTTTATGAATGAAACGTATGTCTTTTTTTTTCATATGATCAATTTAGATATTTTGAAGGGAGTGAATCCTTGTGCCAACTTTATTATTAGGTGCTGCCATTCCATTTGGAACGATTGCTTATACATTGTTCATTTTCTTACTTCTATTAGTAATGCTACGCAAATTTGCGTGGGGTCCTTTAATGGGAATTATGAAAGAACGTGAAGAGCATGTTACTAATGAAATCGACGCTGCAGAAAGAAGTAATGCTGAGGCGAAGAAATTAGTAGAAGAACAACGTGAAATGTTAAAACAATCACGTGTTGAAGCACAAGAGTTAATCGAAAGAGCGAAAAAGCAAGCTGTAGATCAAAAAGATGTTATTGTTGCTGCTGCGAAAGAAGAAGCAGAATCAATTAAAGCATCTGCTGTACAAGAAATTCAACGCGAAAAAGAGCAAGCAATTGCTGCTTTACAAGAACAAGTTGCTTCTTTATCTGTTCAAATTGCTTCTAAAGTAATTGAAAAAGAGTTAAAAGAAGAAGATCAAGTGAAGTTAATTCGCGATTATATTAAAGAAGTAGGAGAAGCGCGATGAGCAATGGGATTGTAGCAAAACGTTATGCTGTCGCTCTTTTTAAAATTGCAAAAGAAAAACACGTATTAGAAATGTTTGAAGAGGAATTACGCCTTGTACAAAACGTTTATGTAAAGAACGGAGAACTACATAGCTTTTTAACGCAACCGAACATTTCAAAGGAACAAAAGAAAACGTTTCTTGCAAACGTATTCGGATCTGTTTCTGAATCTATTTTAAATACGTTATATATTTTAATTGATAACAAACGCATTGATATCTTACCTGAAATTGCAGATGAATATGTTGTTCTTGCTAATGAAGAACGTAACGTAGCGGATGCAACTGTATATTCTACTCGTCTTCTATCAGAAGAAGAGAAGCTTAACATTGCTGAAGCATTTGCAAAGAGAACGGGAAAAGATGCAATTCGCGTGAAAAATGTTGTAGATGAAGATTTACTAGGCGGAATTAAAGTACGTATTGGAAATCGCATTTATGACGGAAGTTTACAAGGAAAATTAGCACGTATTCAGCGTGAATTAATGAAGAATAGATAGGGGTGAAGCACATGAGCATCAGAGCTGAAGAAATTAGCGCACTGATAAAGCAACAAATCGAGAACTATCAGTCTGAAATCGAAGTTAGTGATGTTGGTACAGTTATCCAAGTTGGTGACGGTATCGCGCGTGCTCATGGTCTTGATAACGTTATGGCTGGTGAACTTGTAGAGTTCTCTAACGGCGTTATGGGACTAGCACAAAACTTAGAGGAAAACAACGTAGGTATTATCATTTTAGGACCTTACACAGAAATCCGTGAAGGTGACGAAGTTCGTCGTACTGGTCGCATCATGCAAGTACCAGTAGGAAAAGAACTAATTGGTCGTGTTGTAAACCCATTAGGTCAACCAGTTGATGGTTTAGGCCCAATCAATACAACAAACACTCGTCCAATCGAAAGTCCAGCACCAGGTGTAATGGATCGTAAATCTGTTCATGAGCCACTTCAAACAGGTATTAAAGCGATCGATGCTCTTGTACCAATTGGCCGTGGTCAACGTGAGTTAATCATTGGTGACCGTCAAACTGGTAAAACAGCAGTTGCACTTGATACAATCATTAACCAAAAAGATGAAGACATGATTTGTATCTACGTAGCAATTGGACAAAAAGAATCAACTGTACGTAACGTAGTAGAAACACTACGTAAGCACGGTGCATTAGAATACACAATCGTTGTAACTGCATCTGCTTCTCAACCAGCTCCATTATTATACCTAGCTCCTTATGCTGGTGTAACAATGGGTGAAGAGTTCATGTACAATGGTAAACACGTATTAGTAGTATATGATGACTTATCAAAACAAGCAGCGGCTTACCGTGAGCTGTCATTACTATTACGTCGTCCTCCAGGTCGTGAAGCTTACCCAGGGGATGTATTCTACTTACATTCTCGCTTATTAGAGCGTGCAGCAAAATTAAGTGATGCAAAAGGCGGCGGTTCTTTAACTGCACTACCTTTCATCGAAACACAAGCAGGGGACGTATCAGCATACATCCCAACAAACGTAATTTCTATTACGG
Organism: Bacillus sp. FSL E2-8900; assembly: GCF_037966225.1. Lineage (NCBI taxonomy): Bacteria > Bacillati > Bacillota > Bacilli > Caryophanales > Bacillaceae > Bacillus > Bacillus sp. FSL E2-8900. Next base: position 4,903,378 of record NZ_CP150193.1, on the reverse strand, counting down.
ATGGACAAATCTTCTTACAATCTGACCTATTCTTCTCTGGCGTACGTCCAGCGATCGATGCGGGTACTTCTGTATCTCGTGTAGGTGGATCTGCTCAGATTAAAGCAATGAGTAAAGTATCAGGTACACTTCGTCTTGACCTTGCATCTTACCGTGAGTTAGAAGCGTTCGCTCAGTTCGGTTCTGACCTTGATAAAGCAACTCAAGCGAAATTAAACCGTGGTGCTCGTACTGTTGAGGTATTAAAACAAGGATTACACAAACCGTTACGTGTAGAGAAACAAGTTATCATTCTTTACGCTTTAACACGTGGATTCCTAGATGATATCCCAGTAGTAGATATCACTCGTTTTGAAGAAGAATTCCATGCTTGGTTAGATTCTAATGCGACTGACTTATTAGAAGAAATCCGCACAACTAAGAAACTTGCGGATGACGACAAATTTGCAGCAGCAATCAATGGATTTAAAAAAGTATTCGTAGCTTCTGAATAATAATAAAAAGTGAAGCCGACTGTTCAGCCCCATCGGCTAAGGTTCTTTCTCACAGAAGGTGCTTTTTACCTTCTTGTGGGGAAGGTTCTTAGACGAAAGGGGCTAGGAGGCGGAACTAGATTAATAAAAGTGGAAGCGGCTCGTTCTGAATGTGAGGGGGATGGAGCTTCTGACGAAGAGGCGGTGTTTGCCTCGTAGGAAGAAGTGAAGCCACCGAACATTCAAGCCGCTGGAGCTAGATAGTATATATAAAAGGCATCTCGGGCTCTGAGATTGCTAAAGGTCATGTAAAGGAAAAGAGTAGGTGCACCTATTCTTTTCCTTCAATCATGAGCAAGAATATCTTGCAACGTAGATTAGGAAGAGGATTCTTACTAATCGTGCCAACTTCCGGAAAAAAGGTGGTGAAAACCTGTGGCATCTTTACGCGATATAAAAGCGAAGATTAACTCGACAAAGAAAACGAGTCAAATTACGAAAGCGATGGAGATGGTATCTGCATCTAAGTTAAACCGTGCAGAGCAAAATGCTAAATCTTTCGTTCCGTATATGGAAAAGATTCAAGAAGTAGTAGCGAGCATTGCGCAAGGAAGCAAAGGGATTAATCATCCAATGCTAAATGCGCGTCCTGTAAAGCGTACAGGATACATCGTTATTACGTCTGATCGCGGACTAGCAGGTGGTTATAACAGTAACGTATTACGTACAGTAAGTAACGTAATTCGTGAACGTCATAATATGGATTCAAACCAATATTCTATTATTGTGCTTGGACGACTAGGACGTGATTATTTAAAACGTCGCGGCTTTAACATTATTGATGAAGTAGTTGGATTATCTGACCACCCATCATTTACTGATATTAAAGACCTTGCTTCTCGAGCAATTGCGATGTTCGCAGATGGTGCTTATGATGAGCTGTACATTTACTACAACCATTACGTAAGTAAAATTTCACAAGAGGTAACGGAAAATAAAATTTTACCGCTTACTGATGTGGCGTCTGACAAACCGACGACAGCTTATGAATTCGAACCTTCTGAAGAAGAAATTTTAAAAGTACTATTGCCACAATACGCAGAAAGCTTAGTGTACGGTGCATTACTAGACGGTAAAGCAAGTGAGCACGCAGCGCGTATGACAGCAATGAAGAGTGCTACAGACAACGCAATGGAAGTTATCGATTCACTTACACTTTCATTCAACCGTGCGCGTCAGGCAGCGATTACGCAAGAAATTACGGAAATCGTTGGTGGAGCAGCAGCGTTAGAATAGTATTAAAAAGCGGAAGCGGTTCGTTCAGAATGAGAGGGGGATGGAGCTTTTGACGTAGAGGCGATTTGTGCCTCGTAGGAAAAAGCGAAGCCACCGAACATTCTAACCGCTGGAGATAGATTCAATAAAAGGCGGAAGCGGCTCTTTCAGGAGAGTCGCGTAAGCTAAACTAATAAAAAATTAAAAGCTAACTTCTCTGATAGAGGTAGCTAATTAAAAGAAAGCTAGGAGGGAACCCGATGAATAAAGGGCGCGTTACGCAAATCATGGGTCCGGTTGTAGACGTTAAGTTTGATGGCGGAAAGCTACCAGAAATCTACAATGCCCTTACGGTAAAACAAAGCAACGAAAACGGAAGCATGAACTTAACATTTGAAGTTGCACTTCATTTAGGTGATGATACAGTTCGTACAGTTGCGATGTCTTCCACAGATGGACTTGTTCGTGGCACAGAAGTAGAAGATACTGGTAAAGCAATCTCTGTACCAGTTGGTGATGCAACACTTGGACGTGTATTCAACGTATTAGGTGATGCAATTGACTTAGATGGTGAACTTCCTGCGGATGTACACCGTGATCCAATTCACCGTCAAGCACCTGCATTCGAAGAATTATCTACTAAAGTAGAAATTCTTGAAACTGGTATTAAAGTAGTAGACTTACTTGCTCCTTACATTAAGGGTGGTAAGATCGGCCTATTCGGTGGTGCCGGCGTAGGTAAAACAGTATTAATTCAGGAGTTAATCAATAACATCGCACAAGAGCACGGTGGTATCTCTGTATTCGCTGGTGTAGGTGAGCGTACTCGTGAGGGTAATGACTTATACCACGAAATGAGCGATTCTGGCGTAATCAAGAAAACTGCGATGGTATTCGGACAAATGAACGAGCCACCTGGAGCACGTCAACGTGTTGCATTAACAGGTTTAACAATGGCTGAGCATTTCCGTGATGAGCAAGGACAAGACGTACTTCTGTTCATCGATAACATCTTCCGTTTCACGCAAGCGGGTTCTGAAGTATCTGCCCTTCTTGGTCGTATGCCATCTGCGGTAGGTTACCAACCAACACTTGCAACAGAAATGGGTCAATTACAAGAGCGTATTACATCTACAAATAAAGGGTCTATCACGTCTATCCAAGCGGTATATGTACCAGCCGATGACTATACTGACCCAGCACCAGCTACAACGTTTGCTCACTTAGATGCAACAACAAACTTAGAGCGTCGTTTAACGCAAATGGGTATTTACCCAGCCGTAGATCCATTAGCATCTACATCTCGTGCACTTTCTCCAGAAATCGTAGGAGAAGAGCATTATGAAGTAGCTCGTCAAGTACAGCAAACTTTACAACGTTATAAAGAACTTCAAGATATCATCGCTATCTTAGGTATGGATGAGTTATCTGAAGAAGATAAGTTAGTTGTACATCGTGCTCGTCGTATTCAATTCTTCTTATCTCAAAACTTCCACGTAGCTGAGCAGTTTACAGGTCAAAAAGGTTCTTACGTACCTGTAAAAAATACAGTTAGTGGTTTCAAAGAAATTCTAGAAGGAAAATATGATGACCTTCCAGAAGATGCATTCCGCTTAGTAGGTGGCATTGAAGAAGTTATTGAAAACGCGAAGAAAATGATGGCGTAAGGCCTTAGGAGGGACGAAGTATGAAGACATTTCCAGTCAGTATTGTAACTCCTGATGGACCGGTTTACGAAAAAGAAGTAGAAATGGTAAGTGTAAAAGCAGAGAGTGGGGAAATGGGGATCTTACCAGGTCACATTCCAACTGTTGCACCATTAAAAATTAGTGCAGTTCGTCTGAAAAATGGTGGACACACTGATTATGTAGCAGTAAGCGGTGGCTTTATCGAAGTTCGTCCAGATAAAGTGACTGTATTATCATCATCTGCTGAAGAAGCAAACCATATCGATATCCATCGTGCAAATGAAGCGAAGCGTCGCGCTGAGCAACGTCTGCAAGATAAACAAGCACATGTTGACTTTAAACGTGCAGAAATGGCATTACAACGTGCTGTGAACCGTTTGAACGTTTCCGATATGAAGTAAAAAAATCCGTAAGGGCTTTGCCTTTACGGATTTTTTTTTTTTGTGTATTTTATGGATAATTTTACAAAACTGGTATAATTATATTGATGCTTGTATAAGTAGAAGTGTACAACAATTTATATTTCATAAAGGGGATGGATCAATGATTGGTGAAATGAAGCGAGAAGCATTGTACTCTTTAAAGGGAAAATGGGGACTAGGTGTTGGATCAACAATTTTATATTTTATTTTAAGTTATGTTGTTTCGCTGGCTGCAATGCTTATACTATTAATTCCAGGAATTATTATATTTCTCTCAGTTGTAAGCTTAACTGGATCATTTGAAGAGGAAACGATGTCAATTGGAGCAGGTATTACCTTTGGAATTTTTTATTGCATTATGATAATTTTGAGTAACGCATCGTATGGGATTACGTCATATGGTTATACAAATGTATTTTTACAGATTAGTAAACGAGAAGATGCTAAAGTAGATTACTTATTCGAAGGATTTCGTGGCTTTAAAAGAATGATGAAAACAATGTGGGCAATGCTTGCGATTTTGTTATATACAGGTACATGGATTCCGATGCTGTTAATAGGCTTATTTGCATTGTTAGGTGAAGAAGGGAATACGTCATTTGCAATAGCTTTCTTCGTACTATTAGCAATTTCAATTGTTGGTATGATTGTGATGTATTTTTCTTATGCACTGACGTACTATGTGATGATTGAAAATCTAGAATATAGTGTTTCGCAGGCGATGAAGGAAAGTAAGAATCTTATGAAGGGTCATAAGTTAGATTTGTTTCTTTTATGGCTGAGCTTCATAGGATGGGCTATTTTAGCGCTGCTTACTTTTGGAATAGGATTTCTTTGGCTTAGTCCGTATATGAGTACGACGACAGCACACTTTTATCGCTACATTTCAAAAGGTGAATTTCAATAGGAACATGCTATACTAATAGAATTATTGTGTATAGGAGGCGAGGCTACGCATGATTAGTGATTTAAAAGGAGAAGCACTAGATTCATTAGAAGGGAAATGGGGATTAGCTGTTGGAGCTACACTACTCATTTCAATTCTTATCACGGCTTTTAGTTTTAGTGTTGATTGGGGATTTTCTTTAATTTTCGGTTGGCAAAAAACAAATGGTTCACTTTCAACGAATATTCTTTCATTTTTTGTTACTGGACCGTTAACTTTAGGTGGATATTACCTTGGTTTAAATATCCTTCGTGAAAAGCAAGCTAGTATTGGTAATGTATTCATTTGGTTTTCAGAGGGAAAGAGATTTCTAAAATCATTTTTATTATATTTATTAGTAAATCTTTATCTTTTCTTATGGACGTTATTGTTCATTATTCCAGGTATTATTAAATCATTTTCTTATGCGATGACATACTTTATTATAAACGATCATCCTGAGTATTCGCTGAACCAAGCTATTACAGAAAGTCGTCGTATGATGGATGGACATAAGATGGAGTATTTCATTTTATGTTTAAGTTTTATTGGCTGGTTTATATTAAGTTGTATTACGTTAGGGATTGGATTCTTATGGTTAATTCCATATTTCTATACGACATCTGCAGCTTTTTACGAAGAGATTGCAGAAGAATATTATGAGAAAAAAATTTAGCACTATAAAACCCCCAGTATGAATTATTTGTTCATACTGGGGGTTTTTTGTAGAAATTTTATAAATTGATTACTAGTAAGTGGTTTACTGAAATAGTAACCTTGCATATATTTACAGTTATGTTTTTGCAGAAACTTAAGCTGTTTTTCGGTTTCAATTCCTTCGGCAACGACTGAAAGATTTAAAGTATTTGCGAGGGAAAGTATTGTAGAAACGATGGCTCGTTCTTCAGGACGATGATCAGCTAATTGTGTAAATTCTCTCGGTACTTTTAATGTGTCGATTGGAAAAATTGATAAATAAGCAAGAGAAGAATACCCAGTACCGAAGTCATCAATGGAAGTTTGGATACCGTACTCTTTTAATTGCTTCAGTCTCAATAACGTTTCTTTCTCGTCAATCATTGCAATTCTTTCTGTTAACTCAAGGGTTACATATTTTGGGTCGACTTGCACGTCGTTTAATATTTGTGAAATGTTTTCGATTAATTGATCTTGCCGGAATTCTTTTGCGGATAAATTAACACTTATTTTTAAATTTTGGTAGCCAAAGGTATGCCATATTTTTAATTGGAGACAAGCTTCTTGTAATACCCAATGTCCAAGTGGGACTACTTGTGGCGTCTCTTCTACAATTGGAATAAACTCACATGGTGAAATGTCACCTAATAGCGGGTGTTTCCATCGTATTAAAGCTTCAGCACCGATAATTTTATTTGTTGTCGTATCAATTTGTGGTTGATAAACGAGATAAAATTCTTTGTTTACTAAAGCGATTGGCAAATCTTTTTCAATTCGAGCTTTTCGTTCCATTTTTTTATATAGTTCTTTCGTGTAAAGAGAGCTACCGTTTTTTCCTTTATTCTTTGCTTCGTACATGGCCATATCAGCATGCTGCAAAATGGATAGCGCATCTTCACCTGCTTCAGGATATATTGCAATTCCGATGCTCGGTGAGATTTGTAAATGTTGATTTTCGATTTCAAATGGCTCATTCATGGCCGCTACAATCCTATCAGCTATTTTTTGGACATCTGGCTTTTTTTTGTAATTCTCGATAAGGATTGTGAACTCATCCCCAGCTAGCCGCGCGAGTTTCATATTTGATGTTGCTATTCTTTCGAGCCTTTTTGCTACTGCGATGAGCAATAGGTCTCCTACTCGATGACCGAGGGTATCATTAATAACTTTAAAACGGTCTAGGTCGAGAAACATAACAGCAAAAGGCTTTTTCGATATTTTTGCTCGCGCAATTGCCTGTTCTAAATGTTGATGAAATGCACGACGATTTGCAAGCTCTGTTAAAGTATCATGGTATGCTAGGAAGTTGATTTGTTCTTGTTGTTGTTTGCTTTCCGTAATATCTTTAATCATTAAATAAACCCCAGAAATTTTCTCCTTTAAAAAGATCGGTACGGCGGTAACGTGCAAGTAGTAAATATCTCTGTTTTTATGGTAAGCCCGTATTTCTAAAGAAATAGAATATCCCTTTTTCACGCGATGAAAGGCGTTAATCATTTCTTCTAAATCTTCTTCGTATATGAGTGAATAGTAAGGCTGGTTTAATAATTCATTCGTTTGATAACCGAGTAAAGTAGTACCAGCGTTATTTACTTTGAGAAAATTACCGTACAAATCTAATGTGAAAATTGGATCTGGATGATGCTCGTATAAAGATTTAAACATTTGTTGATTATGATAGAGTTCATTTTTCTGTTCTACTAAATCTTCTGTACGTAGTTTAATTTGTTTCTCGAGTTCTGAGTTGAATTGCATTTGAGCGATCAATAATATTTTATTTTGTTTTCGAACTAAACTATGACGTATGAGAACGAAAGAAAAAGTTATTATAAGTCCGATTACTATAATAGGCGCAAAAACGTATTCAACTAATATAAAAACAATAAGCATTACTACCGAAATATACGGTAATGATAATCGGATTGATTCGCCAATTTTAGGTGTTAGTAGTACTTGTTCTTGTTTTTCAGGCTTTTTTGTATGGAGAATACAGGCGATTGCTACTAGTACTAAGGTTACTTGATAGAAAGGCGTAACTGTAAACATAGAATACTCTGGTATGAAGTATTTTATATAAGCATAAATCGCATCTGTAGTAGCGTATAAAATTAAAGCACTGCCAAGAAGTGCACCGACCTTTTTAGGTAATAAGGATAGTGGTTTGAATAAAAGGTTGATTCCTATTAAGAGAAAGAGTAAATCAGCCATTGGATAGGTAAGTTGAACAAATATGTCGATATAGGATGTTGTAAAGATATGAATAGTTCGTTCAATAAGTAAGTAGTAACTTAAAGTAAATTGGGCTGTAACGATAATACAAATATCACATAGCATAAAAAGTTTTTCTAATAAATCTCGGTTATAAATGATTTCGTATAGAAAGGCAAACGTAAAGCTAACTAAAAAAAGTAAGTAAAAAAAGTCAGATGGATCAACGAACGTATAGAAGTCCTTTACAATTAAACGCTGATAGGCAACGACTATATCACCGATAAAATAAGAGAGAGCTCCAACAGATAATATGATCCAAAATAAACGAGATAGCCCTTCTTTCATGTTTGAAAAATAAAGTATATAACTACAAGCGATAATATCAATTAATAGGGTGCTCGTTCCGATTAATAGCTGAAAAGGAAATGAGTATTCATATACAAAAGGCATTGCTACATAGTGAAGCGTTATAGACAGCAATACAATGCTTATAAGAATACTTACATGTGTTTGTTTTTTCATTTATATCACCTACGGTTTCTTGAAAAGCATATATAAGTTTTATATTTATTTTGCACAATTATAGCAAGTTGTAAAGATAGATTTTAATAATTCTTGTTTCTGTCTCCCAACATATCGACATAGGAATTTGAAGTTTGCTATAATGATTAGAATAGTTGCATTATTTAGAAAAATTTAAAAATAATAATTACTGCAACTAGGACATATTGTTTACTATGTGAACTTGTTCTTAATTTAGGGGGGAGGGTTTCACAATGGCAAGTGTATATGAAAATAGTTATATGATCGTTTTGATTTTCTTGCTATTAGGTATATTGCTGCCGGTAGTGGCTCTTACATTAGGAAGGATGCTGCGCCCAAATAAACCAAGTGCAGCAAAGGCGACGACGTATGAGAGTGGAATTGAGCCTTTTCATGATGCAAATATTCGGTTTCATGCTCGTTATTATATTTTCGCTTTATTGTTTGTGATCTTTGATGTAGAAACTTTATTTTTATATCCTTGGGCTGTTGCGTATGACAAGCTAGGTTTATTTGCATTAATTGAAATGCTCATCTTTGTTGTAATGTTGCTAGTTGGATTAGCGTATGCTTGGAAAAAGAAGGTGTTACAATGGTTATAAATTTTGAGGAATTACATCCAAATGAGCGAGCAGAATTAGAACGAAATATCTTTTTTTCTACATTGGAACAGTTGAAAGGGTGGGCGAGGAGCAACTCTTTATGGCCGATGACATTCGGACTGGCATGCTGTGCAATTGAAATGATGGGGGTAGGCTCATCACATTACGATTTAGATCGATTTGGGTCATTTTTTCGAACTTCACCAAGGCAATCGGACGTCATGATTGTATCGGGAACAGTAACGAAGAAGATGGCTCCTATTGTTCGGCGTTTATATGATCAAATGCCCGAACCGAAATGGGTTATTGCGATGGGATCTTGTGCGACAGCAGGTGGTCCGTATGTAAATTCATATGCTGTTGTGAAAGGTGTAGACCAAATCGTACCAGTTGACGTGTATATTCCTGGTTGTCCCCCAAATCCAGCTGCTTTAATCTATGGAATTAATAAATTAAAAGAGAAAATTCGTTACGAGGCAAAGACCGGAAAGCAGGTGACGAATAAATGAGTAATCCAAATAAAGATTTAGAGGATCTGAAAAAAGAAGCAGCTAGGCGTGCAAAAGAAGAAGCGAGAAAACGCCTTGTAGCGAAACACGAGGCGGAAATAAGTGAACTTGAGGAGGAAGATCAAGAAAAAGAGAAAGCGCTACCAAAAAATGATGATATTACTATAGAAGAAGCAAAACGACGTGCAGCAGCAGCCGCAGCCGCAAAAGCAAAAGCGGCTGCATTAGCAAAACAGAAAAGAGAAGGAACCGAAGAAGTAACGGAAGAAGAAAAAGCGAAAGCCAAGGCCAAGGCGAAGGCAGCAGCAGCTGCAAAGGCAAAAGCGGCAGCATTAGTGAAACAGAAAAGAGAAGGAAACGAAGAAGTAACGGAAGAAGAAAAAGCGAAAGCCAAGGCGAAGGCAGCAGCAGCTGCAAAAGCAAAAGCGGCAGCATTAGCGAAGCAGAAAAGAGAAGGAACTGAAGAAGTAACGGAAGAAGAAAAAGCGAAAGCCAAGGCGAAGGCAGCAGCAGCTGCAAAGGCAAAAGTGGCAGCATTAGCGAAGCAGAAAAGAGAAGGGACAGAAGAAGTAACGGAAGAAGAAAAAGCGAAAGCCAAGGCGAAGGCGGTGGCGGCCGCCAAGGCAAAAGCGGCAGCATTGGCGAAGCAGAAAGCCTCGCAAGGTGATGGGGATTCGGGAGATGAAAAGGCAAAGGCAATTGCAGCGGCAAAAGCGAAAGCAGCAGCGGCTGCAAGAGCGAAGACAAAGGGAGCTGAAGGTAAGAAAGAGGATGAGCCGAAGCAGGAAGAACCGTCCGTAAATCAGCCGTATTTAAATCAGTATGTTGAGGCTATTAGGGAGAAGTTAGGAGAGGGTGCATTAGTAGATTCCTACATTAATAAACTGTCAAAGGATGTGCCAACTCTTGTGGTGGATCCCGAAAAGTATTATGAAGTGATGGAGTCACTGCGATGCCATGAGGGACTTGCTTTTGATTATATGTCAGAGCTACATGCGACGGATTTTGTGACACATATGGAAGTGTATGTTCATTTGTTTTCATATGGCAAGAAACAATCGGTAGCGGTGAAGGTAAAGCTAGACCGGGAAGCGCCGCAAGTCGAATCTGTGACAGCGCTTTGGAAAGGAGCTGACTGGCCGGAGCGAGAAGCATACGATTTGCTCGGCATTGTATTTAAAGGGCATCCGAATTTAACGCGTATTTTAATGCCAGATGATTGGGTAGGATATCCGCTTAGAAAAGACTATGAACCGTATGATGTGGAGGTGTAGCTATGATCCGCACGGAAGAGATGCTTTTGAATGTAGGACCTCAGCATCCGAGTACACATGGTGTGTTCAGGCTCGTAATTAAGATTGACGGGGAAATTATTAAAGAAGCTACACCTGTTATTGGATATTTGCATCGCGGGACGGAAAAGATCGCTGAGAGCTTACAGTATACGCAAATTATCCCTTATACAGATCGAATGGACTATTTATCAGCCATGACGAATAATTACGTCATTTGCCATGCTGTAGAGACGATGATGGGGCTTGAAATTCCAGAGCGTGCCGAATACTTGCGAGTACTTGCGATGGAGCTAGGAAGAATTGCGAGCCATCTCGTTTGGTGGGGGACGAATCTTCTTGATATAGGAGCGGTCAGCCCGTTTTTGTACGCGTTTCGTGAAAGAGAGATGATTATAAATTTATTAAATGAATTATGCGGGGCACGGCTTACTTTTAACTATATGAGAGTTGGCGGTGTGAAGTGGGATGCGCCAGATGGTTGGATTGAAAAGGTGGAAGAGTTTGTTCCGTATATGAGGGAGCAATTAGCAGGGTATCACGATCTTGTTAGCGGTAATGAGATTTTCTTAAATCGTGTGAAAGGCGTTGGTATATATAGCGCGGAAGAAGCAATCTCGTATTCTTTAAGCGGAGCAAATTTGCGGTGCACTGGAGTAAACTGGGATCTTCGCAAAGATGAGCCGTATTCGATTTATGATCGTTTTGATTTTGATATTCCTGTTGGAAGCGTGGGAGATGCTTGGGATCGCTACGTTTGCCGAATGCAAGAAATCGAGGAGTCTTTAAAGATTGTTGAGCAAGCGGTTCAGCAGTTCCCGAAAGATGGAGCTGTGCTGGCAAAAGTACCGAAAATTATTAAGGCACCTAAGGGAGAAGCATTTGTACGTATCGAATCGCCGCGCGGAGAGATTGGTTGTTATATCGCTAGTGACGGAAAGAAAGAGCCGTACCGTTTGAAGTTTCGTAGGCCATCTTTTTATAACTTGCAAATTTTACCGAAGTTATTGAAAGGTGAAAACATCGCTAATTTAATTACGATTTTAGGTGGAGTTGATATTGTACTTGGGGAGGTTGATGGCTAATGATTGAGACGCTCTTACAATCACCTTCAAGCTGGACGAATTTCTTCATTTTTTTCGGATTAGCGGTACTTCTACTATTTGCAGTCCTTGGCTTCGTTACATATGGAATTTTGGCAGAACGGAAAGTGATGGGATTTATGCAAGGGCGGATTGGACCAAACCAGGTTGGAGGCCGATTCGGTTTACTGCAAACGGTAGCTGATGTTTTAAAACTATTATTGAAAGAAGATAGTATTCCGAAAGCAGCAGATAAACCGCTGTTTATATTAGCGCCTGTCATTGCATTTGCACCAGCATTTATGGTGCTTGCGGTTATCCCGTTCACTGATAAATTTCAATTTGCAGATATTGGAGTCGGGCTACTTTATTATATTGCTGTTTCCGGTATTACGACGATAGGTGTTGTAACTGGGGGATGGGCATCGAATAATAAATATTCCCTTTTAGGAGGGATGCGTGCGGCGGCGCAAATGATTTCTTATGAGATTCCGCTCGTAATGAGTGTAATTGGTATCGTTTTGCTAGCTGGTAGCCTGAATTTAAATGAGATTGTAGCGGCGCAGGAGAAGGTCTGGTACATTTTCGTACAGCCAATTGGATTCGTCGTTTTCTTAATCGCAGCAGTTGCAGAGTTAAATAGGACGCCATTCGATTTGCCGGAAGCGGAGTCAGAACTTGTTTCTGGATATCATACGGAATACTCAGGTTTTCGCTGGGCGTTTTTCATGCTTTCAGAGTACGTATATTTCTTCGGGATGGCATCGTTAATTACAGTGCTCTTTTTAGGCGGATGGAATCCAGTCATGTTTCTTGGATTTATCCCAGGTGCCGTATGGTTTGCTTTGAAATTTAGCAGTGTAGTCTTTCTATTAATTTGGTTCCGCGTTACGTTCCCGCGTATAAGAGGTGACCAGTTAATGGAGTTTGGATGGAAAGTATTATTGCCGATTGCACTTGCAAATATTTTCTTAACGGCATTGATTAAGGAGTTATTCTTCTAATCTATGAGGGGGGTGCCAGTAAGAGATGAAAGGACTATTTAAAGGGTTAAAATATACATTAAGTAATTTGAGCAAGAAGAAGGTAACGTATGATTATCCAAATCAACCGTTGCCGTTGCCAGACCGTTTTCGGGGGATTCAAAAATTTTATCCGGAGAAATGTATTGTTTGTAATCAGTGCTCTAACATTTGTCCGACAGACTGTATTCAGTTAACAGGAAAGAAACATCCGGATCCTACGAAAAAAGGAAAAATTATCGACACGTATGATATTAATTTTGAAATTTGTATTCTTTGTGATTTATGTACAGAAGTTTGTCCGACAGAGGCAATTGTCATGACAAATAACTTTGAACTCGCGGAATATTCACGTGATGACTTATTTAAAAATTTGCAGTGGCTTGACGAAAACGACGAAAACATCAGGAAGGAGAATAAGGCATGAATGGCGAGTTTGTAGCATTCTTTATACTATCCTTGTCTGCAATTATCGGCGGTGTTCTTATGTTGAACTTAACGAAAGTTATGCACATGATGCTAGCTCTCGTTCTGACATTTCTCAGCATTGCAGGTTTGTATTTTCTTTTGTCAGCCGAATTTATAGGCGTTGCACAAATTTTACTTTACTCTGGTGCAATCACAATTATTATGATTTTCGGCATTATGTTAACGAAACATAACGCGGAAAATGAATCGCGTCTTACTCTTCGAAAATGGATTATCTTCTTTGCAGTTGTAGCATTTGGAGCGGTTATGTATTTCGCTGTTAATAATGTTGATTTTGCAAATGAAAGCACACAAGGAAGTTTACCTCTCCATGAAAACAACACACTTCAAATCGGTACGCTTCTCTATTCAAAATATATTATTCCATTTGAACTAACTTCAGTTATTTTACTTGTAGCGCTCGTTGGCGCAATTATACTTGCGAAAAAGGACGAGAAAGAGGAGGATTCCAATGAGTAGCGTTCCAGCTTCTGCATATTTAACACTTGCGATTATTTTGTTTTGCATCGGTCTATTTGGAGCTTTAACAAAGCGGAATACAGTAATCGTATTAGTTTGTATCGAATTAATGCTGAATGCTGCCAATTTAAACTTAGTGGCGTTTAGTAAATTAGGCTTATTTCCGAATTTAACAGGTCAAATTTTCTCACTGTTTACGATGGCTGTAGCGGCAGCGGAAGCGGCGGTAGGACTCGCTATTTTAATTGCTTTATATCGTAATCGTACGACAGTTCAGGTGGATGAAATGGATACGCTTAAAGGATAGCATTGTGACCGAAAAAGGGGGAAGGAAACAATGATCGATTATGCATGGCTCATACCGCTTTTCCCACTCGTTTCGTTTTTGTTACTTATTATATTCGGGAAGAAAATTAGAGAAGGAAGCAGCGTACTTAGTATTTTTTTCGTCTTTCTCTCCTTTATACTTGCGGTACTTGTGTTAATAGAAAGGTTTTCAGAAGCAAGCGTGAAGCATAAGTGGGTGTGGCTTAGAGCTGGAGATGTGGATATATCATTCGGCTTTGAAGTGACTGCATTAGGAGCTTTAATGTTATTTATCGTGACGCTTGTGAGTCTACTTGTACATGTGTATTCGAAAGGTTATATGAAAGGTGATGAACGATTACCAACCTTTTACGCATATTTAGGACTCTTTACATTTGCGATGTTAGGGCTTGTTATATCAACGAATTTATTACAGCTTTATATATTTTGGGAATTAGTTGGCCTTGGCTCATTTTTACTTATCGGTTTTTATTTCTTTAAAGAAGAAGCGAAGGCTGCTGCAAAAAAGGCTTTTATTATGACCCGTATTGGGGATGTTGGTTTATTTATCGGGATGATTTTAATTTTTTGGTACGCAGGTAGTTTTGAATATGACGCAATATTTAGGGCGATTTATACAGGGGATCTACCTCCTTATATGATTACAATAACAGCGATATTAATTTTTATCGGGGCGATGGGGAAATCAGGTCAGTTCCCGCTTCATACGTGGTTGCCAGATGCAATGGAGGGGCCAACGCCCGTTTCGGCACTTATTCACGCGGCGACGATGGTCGCAGCTGGCGTATATTTAGTAGCGACGATGTTCCCTCTATTTTCAGCAAGTACAGTGGCGATGCAGACAGTGGCAATCGTTGGAGCTTTCACTGCAATCTTTGCGGCCTCTATCGGTCTTGTGCAAACAGATATAAAGAGGGTGCTTGCTTATTCTACAGTTAGCCAGCTCGGGTACATGATGCTCGCGTTAGGTTCTGCCGGTTATGTAGCTGGTATATTTCATTTAACGACACATGCTTTTTTTAAAGCACTACTATTTTTGGCGGCAGGAAGTGTAATTCATGCTGTGCATACGCAAAACATTAATAACATGGGCGGTTTACAGAAGAAGATGAAAGTAACTGGTACGCTATTTTTAATAGGTACCCTTGCCATTAGCGGTGTTCCGCTGCTTTCCGGTTTTTTCAGCAAAGATGAAATTTTAGCGGCGACGTGGATGAATGGCAATTACGTTTTATTTACTTTAGCGGTAATTGCGGCGTTTTTAACAGCGTTTTATATGTTCCGCCTTTATTTTCTTGTCTTTACTGGAGAAACGAAGACGAAGGAAGAAGTGCATGAATCGCCTCGCGTTATGACGTATCCAATGATTGTTCTCGGCGTTCTCGCAGTAGTGGCAGGATATATAAATACACCATGGTTTGGGACGTTTCTCGGAGATTGGTTGACGAAAGATGTAGGGTTTAAGGTTGAAGAAACGCATGGACCAGTTTGGATTATGATTGTTGCGACACTCGTTTCATTTGCGGGAATCGCTCTTGCGTATTTCATATATAGCAAGAAATCAATTTCTAGGAATTGGGCTGGGGGTACGGAAACATCGCTTTATAATCTTTTGAAAGAAAAATATTATGTGGATGAACTATACAACATGACGGTGATCCCTATTACGAAAGGAATCGCTCATGTGCTTCGCTTATTTGAATTGTATGTAGTCGAAGGAATTTCAGTTTTAATTGCAAGTGTAGTGAAAGGCACAAGTAACCTTGGATCGAAACTTCAAAACGGGAATGTACAAGTGTACGGTACTGTAACGGCGGTTTCGCTCGCTGTACTCGTCATTATTTTGCTCTATACGGGAGGGGATTTACGATGAATGATTTGTTGTTAACGTTCTTCATTTTTTCCCCGCTTTTAGGAATTTTATTGCTTGTATTAACACCGAAAAAGGAATTGCGTACAGTGCGAGCGCTTGGCTTATTTGGGACGGCACTTCCATTTGGAATCGCTATCGTCCTCGCTTTTACATATGCTTCTGGAAAGAATTTGTCACTATTCGATGAAAAGATGAAATGGATTAAGTTCGGCGATTTTACAGCGGTAGATAAAAGGTGGTTTTCTATTTATTACGAGCTCGGTATTGATGGTTTGTCGCTTGTCATGATGGTACTGACGGCTCTTCTAGCAACGCTTGCAGCAATTGCAGCCTTTTCTATTAAAAGAAATTTAAAAGCATTTTATATGCTGTTACTCATGCTAGAAATAGGAATGCTCGGCGTCTTTGCTGCTCAAAACTTAATGTTATTTTTTATCTTCTTTGAAATTACGTTGCCACCAATGTTCTTATTAATTGGAAAGTGGGGAAAATTGTCGAGTGAAAAGGCTGCGTATAGTTATTTAATATATAACGGTATTGGCTCAGCTATTTTGCTCATTGTTTTCTCAATTTTGTTCGCGAAAACAGGTACAACAAATATTGTGGAGCTGAAAGAGATATTAAGAAGCGTAAACGCAGAGGGAGCACTCGTCATCCCAAGTAGTTTGCAGCTTAGTGTATTTATTGCCATAATGATTGCTTTTGCAATTAAACTACCTGTTTTTCCGTTGCACCGCTGGATGGTCAATGTACACATAGAAGCGCATCCAGCTGTAGTTATGCTTCATGCGGGTGTTTTGCTGAAGATTGGAGCGTACGGTATTATTCGCTTCGGGAAAGGGCTATTCCCGGAATATTTTCACGATGTTGCAACACTAATTGCGATATTAGGCGTAATTAATTTATTATACGGTGCCTTTTTAGCGCTCATCCAAACAGACTTTAGGAAAGTACTGGCTTACTCTAGTATTTCGCATATGGGAATTGTGTTAATGGGACTTGCGTCACTTAATGCACCTGGTACACAAGGAGCGTTATTCCAGGTTGTATCGCACGGTTTAATTGCAGCCTTGCTGTTTTTCTTACTCGGTGTTATAGAACAACGTTTCGGAACATCAGACATTACAGCGCTTGGTGGACTCGCAAAAAGTGTCCCAGTACTTAGCGGCTTCTTCTTAGCAGGAGGAATGGCATCGCTCGGATTACCAGGGATGTCTGGGTTTGTTAGTGAATTTCTTGCCTTTCTCGGTTTATTTCAAGGAGAGCCCGTCATTGCTGCAGTCGGTGTGATTGGCATCATTTTAACCGCTGTATATGTATTAAGGGCGACACTTCAAGTGACATTTGGAAAGAAAGAGTGGGAAGCAAAATCTGATATACACGGATGGGAGTATGTCCCTGTTTTACTACTTATCTTTTGTATTATTGCAATTGGAGTTATGCCAGAAATACTAGGGGATCCGCTTCAAAATACATTGAAAACATTGGGGGTGAAGTAGGATGGATATGAATACGTTACTTAGCTTATCGTGGCATCTAATGGTGCCAGAATTTATTATTCTCGGCGCCGCCATCCTCCTTTCCATATGTGATTTGTTTTTTAAGCTGAACCATAGATATGTAGCTCTTGGTGCGATTGCTGCCATCGTATTAGCAATCGTGTCATTAATTACTCTATATAGCGAACCAGCAGGAGATATTTTAAATGGATCGTTTGTGTTAGATGGATTTTCAAAAGGGTTTAAAACGTTGCTATTAGGTGCCTCAGCCCTCATTTTATGCACCGCAATGAGCGATGATAAGAAGAATCCAATCGAAGATAAAGGTGAATATTATTATTTATTTTTAATGGCACTTCTTGGTGCGATGTTCATGGCTTCTAGTGTTGATTTTATTACCCTTTTCGTTGGTTTGGAGTTACTTTCACTTTCTTCTTATATTTTAGTAGGAATACGAAAAAAGAGCCGTGCATCAAATGAAGCGGCAATGAAATACGTCATTAGCGGAGGAATTGGAACGGCGATTACGCTCTTCGGAATGAGTTATTTATACGGTATTACAGGTTCAACTAACATTGTAGATATGCAAAAGGTACTCACTGGGGAACTCGCTAGTGGTATTCAGTTATTGTTAGCTCTCGCATTTCTTTTATTGCTAGTTGGTCTCTCATTTAAAATTGCCACAGTGCCGTTTCATATGTGGGCACCTGATGTGTATGAAGGAGCGGCTACACCAGTTACTGCTTTTCTTGGAACGATTTCTAAAATTGCCGGGTTCCTACTCATTATTCGTTTGTTCCTTATGACCTTTGCAAGTGTATTAATACAAGGAGATATGCAATCTTTATATGGGCATATGAGTATATATATTGCGGTGCTAGCAAGTATTACGATGATTGTTGGGAATGTAGTCGCGTTAAAACAATACAATATAAAGCGTTTATTTGCTTATTCAGGCATTGCACATGCAGGATATTTACTCGTTCCACTTGTGGCATTATCACCATTTACGCTAGATAGCATGTGGTTTTATATGCTGGCATACATGCTTATGAATATAGGCGCATTTGCCATTATCCACGGCTTAATCTTACAAAATGATGAGGAAAATATAACAATTTTCACAGGTTTATATAAAAGGTCGCCATTTACAGCGATAATGATGACAATTTTTATTTTATCGCTGGCTGGGATACCAGGAACGGCTGGATTCATTGGAAAGATTAACATCTTTTTAGGCGCACTTCATGTAGAGCCAGCACATTACGTACTAGCTTCGATTATGATGGGTACCACAGTTGTTTCATTCGTATATTATTTCCGTATTTTACAACAAATGTTTTTCCGCACAGGAGAGACAGAAGAGAGAATACGGTTACCGTTAAATATAAAGGTTGTTATGAGTCTTTGTGCAATTTCGATTGTAATACTAGGGATTATGCCGATGATTGGGTACAATTTCTTTTATGAATATTTTCCATTAATGAAAGATTTCTTCTTCTTAGGGAACGTGGTACAATAGTGAAAATAAAAGGTGTGGAGTCAGTACTCTGCGCTTTTTATTTTGTGTTAACTTGTAATGTAGATATACGTTTTTGGAAA
Organism: Bacillus sp. FSL E2-8900; assembly: GCF_037966225.1. NCBI lineage: Bacteria > Bacillati > Bacillota > Bacilli > Caryophanales > Bacillaceae > Bacillus > Bacillus sp. FSL E2-8900. Next base: position 4,884,389 of record NZ_CP150193.1, on the reverse strand, counting down.
GAAAATCACGATGTAAAATGTAAGATGTCTATGTGCATTTGAAAAAGTGTAGCTCCTACTTATTATGGTATCGTTTTTATATTCTTTCATAAGTAGTAGCTGAGTAAAAAGGGGTCGATTTTTTGGCACAACTTTTAGGGCAACAAGCACTGATTGCCATTGTTTCGCATTTATTGTTTATTACCATTACGTGGTGGGCCTTACAAGGCATTCACATTGAGCGTTTAATGAAGTCCGGAAAAGTGCTGCAGACGCGAGTATTACTCATCTTAATTACAATTGCAATTGGGACATCTGTAAGTAACTTTTTCCTTGATTATTTAGGCTATTCGAAGAGTTTAACGTATTTAGTAAAGTAAGTGTATAGAACCTCAAATCTCCGTTAACAATGGGGATAGGAGGGGATGAAATTGAAGTTTAAAGCCATTCTTATTGTTGCACTTAGTGTTGTTTTATTTTTGGTTGGATATAGAGAGATGAAACCGATAAGCGATGAACAGAAAATGGAGAGCATGATCAAGGCTTTAGAGAAAAATGATGCTAAAGTAGAAAAATGGTCATGGTTAGCGAGAGAAACAAAAACAATTTCTAACATACATACGTTTCAAAAGTTGTTAAACGATGTGAAGGAAAAGGCAAATATTCAAAAGTGGGAAGTAGAGCAATCTCCAGATGGATATAAAGCTACATCCTATAAAAAGCTTTCTTCTTATGAAGAACGAGTAGTAGTAACTTGGAGTAAAGAAAATACTAAAGAAAACACTTTCATTATCTTTGAAGTAAGTGGGGCGAAATGGGACCCGAAGTATGTTCAAAACATGAATAAAATTTTTAGTGAAAAACCTATAATTTACACTTGTGTTCAAGGTGTACTGAATGATAAGATTGAAGGTGTTTTGCAAAATAAAACCAATCAGGTTTTGAAAGATCTTTCAGCAAGAGCGATCGAACAAGTAGAAGAAAGAGCATTTGTGTCAGTCTCCGCATACAATAAAAAGTGGGATGACGCTCTTTCAACAAATAGAGAGAAAATAAATGTGCAAATAGCAATACGTTCTACAGACAACAAAGATACAATTGTGGTTGGCACACCGATCATAACTTCTGAGTATTGAGTGAATAGATACTGAAAAAAGGACACGGAGGGGAATAATTTGGAAAAGATCATCGTCCGTGGCGGAAAGCGGTTAAACGGCACAGTGCGTGTTGAGGGCGCAAAAAATGCTGTATTACCTATAATCGCTGCAGCCCTATTAGCGAGTGATGGAAAGAATGTACTATCTGAAGTACCAGTTTTGTCTGATGTATACACAATTAATGAGGTATTACGTCATTTAAATGCTGAAGTCGTATTTGAAAATAATCAAGTAACAATCGATTCTTCTAAAGAACTAAACATTGAAGCACCATTTGAATATGTACGTAAAATGCGTGCATCTGTTCAAGTAATGGGACCATTATTAGCACGTAACGGTCGTGCTCGTATTGCACTTCCTGGTGGATGTGCAATTGGTTCACGTCCAATTGACCAACATTTAAAAGGCTTCGAAGCAATGGGAGCAAAAGTACAGGTTGGTAACGGTTTTGTTGAGGCATATGTTGAGGGAGAACTAAAAGGAGCTAAAATCTACTTAGACTTCCCAAGCGTAGGCGCGACAGAAAACATTATGTCTGCAGCTACATTAGCAAAAGGGACAACAATTCTTGAAAACGCAGCGAAAGAACCAGAAATCGTTGACTTAGCTAACTTCTTAAATGCGATGGGAGCGAAAGTACGCGGAGCTGGAACTGGAACGATTCGTATCGAAGGCGTTGATAAATTATATGGTGCAAACCACTCTATTATTCCTGACCGTATTGAAGCGGGAACATTCATGGTTGCAGCAGCAATTACTGGTGGAGACATCTTAATTGAAAATGCTGTACCTGAACATTTACGCTCAATTACAGCGAAAATGGAAGAAATGGGTGTTAAAATTATTGAGGAAAACGAAGGTGTACGTGTTATCGGCCCAGATAAGTTAAAAGCGGTTGATATTAAAACTATGCCTCACCCAGGTTTCCCAACAGACATGCAATCACAAATGATGGCATTATTACTACAAGCTGATGGAACAAGCATGATTACAGAAACGGTATTCGAAAACCGCTTTATGCACGTTGAAGAATTCCGTCGTATGAATGCTGATATTAAAATTGAAGGTCGTTCTGTTATTATGAACGGTCCAAACAGCTTACAAGGTGCTGAAGTAGCAGCAACTGACTTACGTGCTGCAGCTGCATTAATCTTAGCTGGTTTAGTATCAGAAGGTTATACTCGTGTAACTGAGTTAAAACATCTTGACCGTGGCTATGTAAACTTCCATAAGAAATTAGCTGCATTAGGTGCAACTATTGAACGTGTAAACGAAAAAGTAGAAGAAGTGAAAGAACAAGAAGTTTCTGATCTTCACGCTTAATTAAAATAGTCTCTATGTCTTTTGACATAGGGGCTATTTTTTTGGGTTATTACTGTTATAGTCAATAAATTCTATACTTATGCACGTACCAGTAAAAATATTTAGAAAATTTCTGTTTTATACTCTTCCCCTTAAGTATGTTCTAAAAGAAAGAGTTGTTCCATAAGAATGAATGGAGTAAAGCTTTTATATTGGGGGAAATAGGATGAAATTTTCAAAGCCACTTTTTATTACAGTAGCGCTCTTAATAGCGCTCGTTATCATTGTACCTGCAGCCCTTGTTATTCCATTTGCGAAAGCAAAAGTAGGGGAAGAAACGGCCTCTAAAACTCCTCCAGCGATAGAAAGCATACCAGCTCCAGGAAAAGTAGATACAGCTGTTCAAGTTGCTGTATATCGCGAAAAACAGAAGAAGGTAGAAACATTACCAGTGGAGGAGTATGTGACAGGTGTAGTAGCTTCTGAGATGAATGCCAGTTTTGAAATAGAGGCACTAAAGGCGCAGGCATTAGCAGCGAGAACATTTGTAGTACAACGTATGCTAAGCGGAGGAAAGAAAAATAATGCGGACGTGACAGATACGGTGAAAGATCAAGTGTACAAAAGCAAAGAAGAATTGAAGAAACAATGGGGCAATAACTACGAAAATAATTTGAAGAAAATCGAAGAAGCCGTTTCGAAAACAGCAGGACAAGTTTTAACGTATGATGGAAAACCAATTTCAGCATCCTTCTTTTCAACGAGTAATGGCCGAACAGAAAATGCAGCTGACTATTGGGGAAATGATTATCCGTACTTGAAAAGTGTAGATAGTCCGTGGGATCAAGCCTCTCCAAAGTTTACGAGCGAGCAAACATTTACAGTAGCTGATTTTCAAAAACGTCTCGGTGTGAAAGTGCTAGCAGACGGAAAGGTTGGCAATATTAAAGACCTTACGGAAGGAAAGCGCGTAAAGGATGTAGCTTTTCAAGGAAAAACATTAACAGGAAAAGAAGTTCGTGAAAAGTTAGATTTACGTTCTTCTGATTTCACATGGAAACAACAAGGGGATAAAATCATCGTTACGACGAAAGGCTTCGGTCACGGCGTTGGTATGAGTCAATACGGGGCGAACGGCATGGCAGCAGAAGGAAAGAAATATACAGATATCGTCGCTCATTACTATAAAGGCGTTGAAATAAAGACGATGAATGATTATGAAGGAAAATTGATGGTGAAGAAATAGGTGTCAGAACTCTGGCGCCTATTTTTTTGTTTGGAATAGAATAATTTTCCATTAATTGTTTGATATAATAGGATAAAAAATATTTGGAGGAGACGAAATGGCGCTACTGGAGTTGAAACAGTTAGAGAAGACGAACCAGTTACCAGAAATTGAGCTAAAGGTTGAAAAAGGACAATGTATTGTTTTGCAATGCAATAATCATACAGCTAAAGTGTTACACCGCATCATTATTGGTGAAGAAGAAGCTTCGACTGGCAATGTACTGTTTGAAGGAGAAGCAATTGGAAAGAAAAATTATTCCCGCATCGGTTTTTGTTTTTTGAAAGATGAGGCATATGATCGTTTGAAGGTGAAAGAATACTTTAAGTTTTTAATAGGGCTTTATGAATCAAAGATAAGTATAGAAGAAGTTGTGCAGTCTGTTGGTCTCCTAGATAAACTAAACGTTAAAATAGAAAAATTGTCATTTTCAGAGAAACGCCGTCTTCATATTGGACGAATGATGATTCATAATCCGGATTTAGTCATTTTGGAAGAGCCAGAGCAAAATGTAGATATAGAGAGTACGATTATTATTCGAAAAGCAATTATGAAAATGAAAGAGCAAGGAAAGGCGATTTTTATTACGTCATCTTTTCTATCGGATGCCCTTTCGTTAACGGAGGATGTATACATATTAAACAACGATGGTGTGAAAAAGATAGAAATTGAGCAAGAGGAAGTGGAAGAAGTCGGTGAAGAAAAAGTCATTCAAATGATTCCGCAAATGAAGTTAGAAAGAATACCTGCGAAAGTGAACGATAAAATCATTTTACTTGATCCGATGGAAATCCATTTCATTGAAACGCAAAACGGAGTAACGCATATTCACGTTCGTGAAGGCGATTTCGTATGTGCATTAACATTAAGTGAACTAGAAGCGAGATTAACAGGTTTTGGTTTCTTTAGATGTCATCGCTCGTACCTTGTAAATTTACAAAGAGTACGAGAAGTGATTACATGGACTCGTAACAGTTTCAGTTTAATTTTGGATGACGAAAGAAAAAGTTCAATTCCACTTTCAAAAGGACGCATGGATGAATTAAAAGGTGTGATTGGGCTATAAAAAGTGCTCCAATAAGCTCAACATGCGATTCATTCACCGGTAAAAATACTCCTTTTACCGGTATTTTACTGCGTAATCCCTTTGTTTTTCATATGATTGAGTCAAGAAAAGCGAAACAAACGAACGAAAAGCGCTAAAGCGACTTTCATCTATAAAGAAGAAAAACAAAGGAGATGAAGAAATGACATTGGCAATTGAAATGAAAGATGTAATGAAAAGCTTCGACGGAAAAACGGCACTTGGAAATGTAAATATTGAGGTGAAGCAAGGAGAGATTTTTGGATTCCTCGGACCGAGTGGATCTGGTAAGACGACAACAGTAAAAATTTTAACTTCTCAATTGCTTCATAGTGTTGGAACGGTAAGAGTATTAGGGAAAGATATTACAGGACCAAGTAGCATCGATTACAAACGAATTGGTATTTTAACAGATAACAGCGGCTTATATGAAAGACTTAGCATTTATGATAACTTATTATTATTTTGTGACTTATACGATTGCAAAAAAGAACGAATCGATGAAGTACTAGCGCAAGTGAATTTATTAGATGATAAAAAAACACCAGTAAAGAAACTATCAAAGGGAATGAAGCAACGCGTCACACTAGCAAGAGCAATCCTTCATAAACCAGATATCCTCTTCTTAGATGAACCAACATCTGCACTTGATCCAGTAAACGTACAAAACATTCATAAAATCTTAAAAGACTTAAATGAAGAAGGAACGACGATTTTCTTAACGACTCACAACATGGATGAAGCAGAAACGCTTTGTAACCGTATTGCCTTCCTTTGTGGCGGAGAAATTGTAGCACTTGATACGCCAGAGAACCTGCGCTTACAATACGCTAAGGATCAAATAGAGGTCGTATTAAAAGGTAAACGAAAAGAAGTAGTGCAAAAAGATGAATTAGGCGCAAATCGTATTTCAGAATGGATGAAAAAGGGCGAACTGTTATCTATTCATTCACACGAACCAACGCTAGGCGATATCTTTATTGAAGTTACTGGGAGGGGATTATAATGACATTTTCAATGAAACGGTTTTCGGCTATTGTAAGAAAAGAAATAAGTGATGCAGGTAAAAACTCACAAGTTATATTAATGGCGCTATTACCTATTCTACTTGCTGTATTTTATAGTAATATGGATTCTATAAAAGAGTTCTTTGCAGGTTTTATTATTGTAATGACGATTACCATGGTGGGAAGTTATGTGCAAGCAATTATTATTGCAGAGGAGAAGGAAAAACACACGTTACGAGTATTGATGTTGTCTCCAGCAAGTCCAATAGAAGTTATTTTAGGTAAAAGTGTATTAACTGTATTTTTTGTACTAGCATCTAGTTTTATTAGTTTAGTGATTTTAGATACTTTTAAAGGAAATATTAGTATGCTAGTTATTATTATTTTAATAGGAACATTGTTATGTGTCGTTTTAGGTACTATAGTTGGCTTACTATCCCAAAATATAGCACAAACATCTATATTGGGGCTTCCGATTTTTATAATATTCATAATGGGGCCGATGCTACAAGAAATGGTTAAGAATGAGTTTATTATAAAAGTAGTTAAGCTTCTTCCGACAAATCATGTTATGGAAGCATTGCAAAAAGTTATAAAGGGAGAAGGATTTATTGCGATTCAAGAACATATTTTAAACAATACAATTTGGACTATATGCCTTATCATTCTTTGTATTATTGTGTACAAAAAGAAACAATTAGACTAAAAACTGAGCTAAAAGTGCTCAGTTTTTTCTTTTTTCTATCATTTCCTCGGAAATTTTACAGTTCTTATACATATTTTTACAGATTTTGTCGAAAAGTAATTAGTTATACGTTGTATAGGATAGGTGAATATTGTTCAAAATGATTGCTGAGGTGATGATGGAATGCGAGGAAGAAATAATAAAAAGTCGCAAAAGGTAGTACATTTATTTCAAAAAAGATGGGTGTTTCCGGCACTATACATTGCTTGTGCAGCGGTAATCTTAATGGTTGCGCTATGGTTCCAAGGAGCTAATCCGAAGAAGACTCCAAACCACGATCAAGCAACACCGTATACACAATCGGAAGATCCAGCAGTACCAGTAACGAAATCTTCAGAAGTAGTGAAAATGCCAGCTGCCGCGAATGCGGAAGTAGTCGTACAAAAGAAATTCTATGAAGATGCAGCAACTGAGGCGGAACAAGAAAAAGCACTTGTCTTTTATAACAACACATATTCCCCGAACAAAGGAATTGACATTGCTGCGAAAAATGGAAAAGAATTCAATGTTGCTGCTGCTTTAAGTGGTACAGTAACGAAAGCTGAAAAAGATTCACTTCTTGGTTATGTTGTAACAGTTGATAGTGGAAATGGTGTAGCGGTATCTTATCAAAGCTTAGGCAGTGTGAAAGTAGAAAAAGGTGTAAGAGTTGCACAAGGTGAAGTATTAGGAACATCCGGTCTAAGTGCAATGAATAAAGAGGCAGGCTCTCACGTTCACTTTGAAGTACGTAAAGACAATGTGGCTGTGAACCCTGAACGTTACTTAAATAAATCAGTAACAGAAATTAAAGCTGATGCAGGTGCTGCAAAGGCTACGAATGCTTCTGGTAAAAAAGCTGATGACAAATCTCAAAAAGAAGAGAAGTCAACGAGCACGAAACCAGAAAGTAAAACAGAAGACAAGTCTCAAAAAGAAGAGAAATCAACAAGCGGTTCAACTAGTGACAAAAAAGAAGAACCGAAGAAAGAAGAAAAATCAACAAATGGTTCTACAGAATCATCTAACGATTCTTCTTCACAAGAATAAGAAAGTGAAAAAATCAGTTCCCACTAAGGGAGCTGATTTTTTTATTTTTATATAAAAATACTCAATTTCGAGAAAAAAGTTGCAAAAACAAGGAAAAATGACGAGATTCTCGAATATATATTACAAAAGGGAGGGGATACTGTGTCATTTTTATTTGTTCTGTCGACTGCTATTATTTTATTGTTTGTTTTATTCACTTTATATTATTACATTGCCGGTAAGAAAGAGGTTCCCCACCATCAATTGTTAGAAGAAGAATTGGAACGAGAAGAATGACACCTTATATATAAGGTGTCATTTTTTTTCGCTATAATAGTCAGTTTTAACGTATTTCTCACAAAAAACGTAATTTTTCTTAACTTAGTCCGCAAAAATAGTGAACATGTAGCATATATCAGTAGTGCGGGCAATACAATGGTATAAACCAAAGCAAAGAGAGTGTTTGAGGTGAGAAATCGTGAATCATTTCATTATAAATCCAAGAATGTTTAACGCTTACAAACAGCACTCACACTTACTTCTTAGTCGTATGCAGCGAGGCTCATTTCACCCTTCTCACATCCAAATTAGGGAGGCGAGTGGTGTGCACGATTACATCAAAGAGAGAACTATCAAGATTGGTAAGTATATCGTGGAGACAAGAAAGACAGTGCGTGTCATTGCAAAGGAATTTGGGGTATCAAAGAGTACAGTCCATAAAGATTTAACAGAACGTCTACCAGAAATTAATCCAGAGCTCGCAAATGAAGTAAAAGAAATTCTTGATTATCATAAGTCTATTCGTCATTTAAGAGGTGGAGAAGCAACAAAACAAAAGTATAGAAAAGAAGATGTAGAGAAGCCTGTACGTCAATAATGTTACAGTAGCAAACATTCCGTTCACATTCGGTAATATTTTTCAGAAGAATTCTTTTTGCGAATATTACGTTTCTGTTAAATTTATGATAAAATCAGAAATTAGGTGAAAAGAATTCGGGTGTAACCTGATTTTGAATATCGAGGAGGAAAAAACGGGAATGTTTGCGCGAGATATCGGAATTGACCTAGGTACGGCTAACGTATTAATTCATGTTAAAGGTAAGGGTATTGTATTAAATGAGCCATCTGTTGTGGCAATTGATCGTAATAGTGGTAAAGTATTAGCAGTAGGTGAAGAAGCGAGAAGTATGGTGGGACGTACGCCTGGTAATATTGTAGCAATTCGTCCACTTAAAGATGGTGTAATCGCAGACTTCGAAATTACAGAAGCAATGTTAAAGTATTTCATTAACAAATTGGACGTAAAGAGCTTCTTTTCAAAACCTCGTATTTTAATTTGTTGTCCAACAAATATTACATCAGTAGAACAAAAAGCAATTCGTGAAGCTGCTGAGCGTTCAGGTGGTAAAACAGTATTTTTAGAAGAAGAACCAAAAGTAGCCGCAGTTGGTGCTGGTATGGAAATCTTCCAACCAAGCGGTAACATGGTTGTTGATATTGGTGGAGGTACAACAGATATCGCTGTACTATCTATGGGTGATATTGTTACCTCTTCCTCTATCAAAATGGCTGGCGATAAGTTTGATATGGAGATCTTAAACTATATTAAACGTAAGTATAAGCTATTAATCGGAGAACGTACTTCAGAAGATATTAAAATTAAAGTTGGTACAGTATTCCCAGGTGCACGTAGCGAAGAGCTTGAAATTCGCGGACGTGACATGGTAACAGGCTTACCACGTACAATTACAGTATGCTCTGAAGAAATTACAGAAGCATTAAAAGAAAATGCAGCTGTTATTGTACAAGCTGCAAAAGGCGTATTAGAGCGCACACCACCAGAACTATCTGCAGATATCATCGACCGCGGTGTTATTCTAACAGGCGGTGGAGCTTTATTACACGGTATCGACATGCTTCTAGCAGAAGAACTAAAAGTACCAGTATTAATTGCTGAAAACCCAATGCACTGCGTTGCGGTTGGTACAGGTATTATGTTAGAGAATATCGACAGATTACCAAAGCGTGCTTTGAGATGATTTGAAAGAACTAAGGCTAATGCCTTAGTTCTTTTTTTGTTTTTATATTTTTTTATTTTGTTTTTTTGCGAAAATGGAAGGAAAATAGAGAAATATGAAGGAAACAGGTAAAATATTCATATATATGGTTAAATTTAATATTTCCTTAATTGAAAACGTTTATAATATAATGAGTCGAATACGACATTAAGGCAAATAATGTTTCAATACATATTGCCTTTCCCTAATTTGGGCATACACTCTTTTCCACCTCCGTGTCAGTTGCAAAAATGTGCAACTATTTTAATGGAATAGAGTGTGTGCATTTTTTTTTAGGAAGTTGTGCTAAATATAAAATGTTACTTTGTAATGACAAACAATAAACAAAATGGGATAATAGCAATATGTCCAAGTGGTAAGACCAATATTACAAAAGGGGCGATTGTTACATGCTAAATATAGAACAAATTAAAGAAATCATTCCTCACCGCTATCCATTTTTACTTGTTGATAAAATATTAGAAGTAGATGAAGGAAAAAGAGCGGTTGGGATTAAAAATGTATCCGCAAACGAAGAATTCTTTAACGGACACTTCCCTGACTATGCAGTTATGCCTGGTGTACTTATTGTAGAAGCATTAGCACAAGTCGGAGCAGTTGCAGTATTAAAGAAAGAAGAAAACCGCGGAAGACTTGCTTTCTTTGCAGGTATCGACAATTGCCGTTTCAAAAAACAAGTACGCCCAGGTGATCAGCTTCGTCTAGAAGTAGAAATGACACGCGTACGCGGCCCAATTGGAAAAGGAAAAGCAATCGCAACAGTAGATGGTGAAGTTGCATGTGAGGCAGAAATTACATTTGCAATTGGTGATAAAAAAGAATAGATAGTACTAAAAAAATCTCCTTGTAAAAAGACAAGGAGATTTTTTTAATTTCTGCTATATAACGATGAAACAATAATATACAAACTAATCAGAAAATATCTTGTGAATAGATGGTAATTACCATATACTTACTTTATTGTTTATCTAGAAAACAGGATAAGTGATAAAGGTAATAAAGAAATAAGGGCATTGTCATATTGTTAAGGTACTTAAATAAGACAAAGTAGAATGTTATTGATTATGATGAAATGTGGGGAACTCAGCAAGAATATTAATTAGACGTATGAAATCGAGCATAAGAGAGAGAAAAGGGAAATGTCGCATTTCACAAAAGGAGATTATGAATATGTTCGGGAGAAAGAAAAGAAAACCATTACGACAATTAATTACACATAAAGAGCCTAAATCGCGTATTACAGAACAATACCGTAACATTCGTACAAACATTGAGTTTACATCTGTAGATAATCATGTTCGTTCTATTATTGTTACTTCGGCGGATCCAGGTGATGGGAAAACAACAACAATCGCAAACTTAGCAGTTGTTTTCGGACAGCAAGGAAAGAAAGTTTTATTAATTGGAGCTGACTTGCGTAAGCCGACGATACAAAACTTATTTGCCGTTCATAGTTCAAATGGGTTAACGAACTTATTATCAGGACAAGCAAAACTTATGCAATGCATTCAAAAAACAGATATAGAGAACGTATACTTAATGGCAGCAGGTCCAATCCCGCCAAACCCAGCAGAACTATTAGGGAGCCGGGCAATGGACGAGGCGTTGCTAGAAGCATATAGCATGTTTGATATTATATTAATAGACACACCACCTGTCCTTGCGGTTACAGATGCACAAATACTTGCGAATAAATGTGATGGAATCGTACTCGTTGTACGAAGTGAAAAGACAGAAAAAGATAAAATCGTAAAAGCGAAACAAATATTAGATAAAGCATCAGGAAAACTACTAGGTGTTATTTTGAACGATAAAAGAGAAGAAAAAGAGCAGTATGGTTATTACTAAAATATGAAAAAGCCAACAATAATTTGTTGGCTTTTTTGTTTTCTGAAAATTATTTATCAAGTTATACAGTGTAAAAAGCATGATATGATAAAATTTTTGGGAAATCATTGGAATGTGTTGTCATATTTAAGATTATTTTGTAAGATTAAACTTGTTTCTTGTGAACAAATATAGAACTGAATTATTAAAAATAAAAAATGTAAGATTTATATGTTATAATTTTTCCTATGTGTAAATTTTAGAAAGTTGGAGGAACCTATGGAAGAAACAATTAGTCTAAAAGAGTTATTTCATATCTTAAAAAAACGTTTAGCAATAATCCTCGTAATCGCATTTGGTACAGCTATTGCAAGTGCTATCATTAGCTTTTTCTTTATGACACCAATCTATCAATCTTCGACGCAAATTCTTGTTAACCAGAAGAAGCAAGAGGGTGCAGCAATTCAGTTGGGGGAAATTCAATCAAATATTCAATTAACGAATACATATAAGGTTATTATTAAAAGTCCAGTAATCTTAGAACAAGTGAATGAAAAATTAAATTTAAATATGACAGCGCAAGAGTTAACGAAAAAAGTTAATGTTGCGAATGAAAAGGATTCGCAAGTAATCTCTGTAACAGCTGAGGATAAAGACCCTAAAATAGCTCGTGATATTGCGAATGCGACTGCAGATGTGTTCAAAGGTGAAGTTGCGAAAATTATGAGCGTTGATAACGTAACAGTATTATCTAAAGCAGAAGTTGCAGAAAATCAATCTCCGATTAAACCAGCTCCTATGCTTAATGTAGCAATTGCTTTCGTTGTTGGTTTAATGGCTTCAGTTGGTCTTGCATTCTTACTAGAATACTTAGATAACACGGTGAAAAAAGAAGAAGATGTAGAAAACTTACTTGGCTTACCGGTATTAGGAATTGTAGCTCGTATGGATGAAGAAACAATGAACGTGAAATCACACGCTCCATCATCAAGAAAAGTGAGGGGACAAACAATTGGCTCTTAATTTATTTAAAAAGAAAAAGAATCATCGTCAACGCCGTCAATTAATTGCTCATCAACAACCGAAATCACCAATTTCAGAACAATATCGTAATATTCGAACGAATATTGAATTTGCAGCTATTGATACGAATTTACATTCATTAATGGTCACGTCTGCAAACCCAAGTGAAGGAAAAACGACAACGACAGCGAATATGGTAGTTGTGTTTGCTCAACAAGGAAAAAAAGTATTATTAATTGATGCGGATATGCGTAAACCAGCAATGCATCAAATGTTCCAAGTAGATAATATTTTCGGATTAACGAACGTATTAACACATAGTGAACGTTTAGAGAAGTGTGTACAAACGACATCTGTAGACAATCTGCACTTTTTAGCTTGTGGCCCAATCCCACCAAATCCGGCCGAATTGTTAGGTTCGAAATCAATGAAAGAGCTTCTTGGACAAGCATACAGCATGTATGATCTAGTTATTTTTGATATGCCACCAATTTTAGCTGTTACCGACGCACAAATTATGGCAAATGTATGTGATGCTTCTATTCTTGTTGTTCGTAGTGAATCAACAGAGAAAGAAACAGCGGTAAAAGCAAAAGGATTATTGGAGTCTGCAAAAGGTAAATTGTTAGGCGTCGTTCTAAACGACCGTGAACGTGAACAAGGCCTATACTACTACTACGGTGCAAACTAATTTTAAAGTGAGATATGGTAAAAACATATCTCCTTTTTTCCTTTGAATATGAGATATATCTCATATTCAAAGGAAAAAAGATCTTTATAGGAGAGAGGGAGGATGAAACAAATGATAGATTTACATTGTCACATTTTACCTGGTATTGATGACGGTGCACAGACAGTAACAGATAGTTTAGCGATGGCACAAAAAGCTGTTTCAGAAGGAATACATACAATTGTCGCAACGCCGCACCATCAAAATGGAAAATATGTAAATGAACGTACCTCAATTATTCATCACGTAAAACAATTAAATGATGAACTACAACAACATAATATTCCACTTACTATTTTACCTGGGCAAGAGGTCAGGTTATATGGCGATTTATTAGAAGACTATGAAGCTGGTAAAATCGTTACTTTAAATGAAACAAATAAATATATATTCATTGAATTTCCATCGAATCATGTACCTCGTTATGCCGAACAATTATTATACGAATTACGTGTAAAGGGAATGATTCCAATTATTGTTCATCCAGAACGTAATGCCGAGTTAATCGAGCGGCCAGATAAGCTATATAACCTTGTAAATAAAGGTGTATTAACACAAGTGACAGCAGGTAGTTTGCTTGGGAAATTTGGCAAGAAAATTAAAAAATTCTCACTACAGCTTGTAGAACATAATTTAACACATATGGTCGCTTCAGATGCACATAACACAACGTCAAGAGGATTTCATTTAGCGGAAAGCTATGAACTAATTGAGAAAGAATTCGGAATGAATGTTATGAGTGATTTGAAAGAAAATCCGTACTTATTAATTAGCGGGAAGGCAATTTACAAAGAAGATCCAGAACACATTCGTCGTAAAAAATTGTTCGGTATTTTTTAAATAAAAATTGGTGATGTCTCCTAACCGTTATCAATGGGGGCACTCGGTCGTGCTGTGGGTAGAAATTTTTATTTCGAACCTACCTTAGACGCTTGTCGTCGGGAGTATGACGTGAGGGTGGGTTAGATGCCCATAATTTATTTGTAATAGAAACTCTACCTATGGAGTTATAACTATGACTTTATAGGTAGGGTTTTTGTTATTGTTACATATAGATATAATAATTTATTTTTGGGGGTACTAGATTTGAAAAAAGTAAGGAAAGCAATTATTCCAGCTGCTGGACTGGGGACAAGGTTTTTACCAGCAACGAAAGCAATGCCGAAAGAAATGTTACCTATCGTTGATAAACCGACAATTCAATACATAGTAGAAGAAGCGATAGAATCAGGAATTGAAGATATTATTATTGTTACTGGAAAAGGTAAACGTGCTATTGAAGATCATTTTGATCATTCCTTTGAATTAGAGCAAAGCTTACTAGAAAAAGGGAAGTATGAGATGCTAGAAAAAGTACAAGCTTCTTCAAAAATTAATATTCATTACATAAGACAAAAGGAACCAAAAGGACTGGGACACGCAGTATGGTGTGCACGTAAGTTTATTGGAAATGAACCATTTGCAGTATTACTTGGTGATGATATTGTTCAAGCAGAAACGCCATGTTTGCGTCAATTAATGGATCAATATGAAGGTATACAGTCGTCGGTTATTGGTGTACAAACAGTGCCAGAAAAAGAAACACATCGTTATGGTATTATCGATCCGATTGAACAAAGCGATCGCCGTTATCAAGTACGTCAATTTGTAGAGAAGCCAACTCAAGGAACTGCACCGTCAAATTTAGCGATTATGGGACGTTACGTATTAACGCCAGAAATCTTTATGTTTCTTGAAAATCAACAGACAGGTGCTGGTGGGGAAATTCAGTTAACAGATGCAATTCAACGATTAAATGAAGTTCAACGTGTATTTGCTTATGACTTTGAGGGTACGCGTTACGATGTTGGGGAGAAGTTTGGATTTATTAAGACGACGATTGAAATGGCACTACAAAATGAAGAATTAAAAATAGAATTAATTAAATATATGCATGAAATTATAAAGAAAGAGAATGTACATATATAAGGGCGAGGTGAAGAGACTTGGATTCGGCAAAAATATATAATGGAAATCTGGTGGAAGAAAAATTTCAAGAAATCAATCCAGATCAAGTAAATTCTAAAAGAGGATATTTAATAATTAAAAGATTTATGGATATTATTGGTTCACTTATAGGATTGATAATATTAGCTCCAATTTTTTGTATTGTAGCAATAATCATGAAGATTGAGGATCCTAAAGGCCCTATAATATTTAAACAGGTTAGAGTAGGTAAAGACGGGCAAGAATTCCAGATGTATAAATTTAGATCTATGGTAGTTAATGCAGAAGAAAAATTAAAAGACTTATTAAGTCAAAATGAAGTCTCTGGTGCAATGTTTAAAATGAAAGAAGATCCAAGAATTACAAAAATAGGTGGATTTATAAGAAAAACCAGTATAGATGAGCTTCCGCAACTTATTAATGTATTAAAGGGAGAGATGAGCCTTGTTGGCCCAAGACCACCTTTATTACGAGAGGTTAAAGAATACACTGTTTATGATAAACAACGACTTATGGTAACACCTGGATGTACAGGTTTATGGCAGGTAAGTGGAAGAAGTAATTTAAGTTTTAAACAAATGGTTGAACTAGACTTATATTATAAACAGAAATTTTATTTTTGATGTTAAGATTTTGTTAAGAACTGTAAAGGTTTTATTAGGTTCAAAAGATGCATTTTAAAAGATTGCTATTTTAGTAAGAACAAGTTTTTAAAATTATGGAATAAAGGAGTTTTGTTTAAAAGATGAAAAGAAAAGTGATTACCTATGGTACCTTTGATTTATTGCACTATGGGCATATAAATATACTTAGAAGAGCAAAAGCGCTAGGGGATTACCTAATTGTAGCGATATCTACAGATCAGTTTAATGAGTTAAAAGGTAAGAAATCTTATTTCTCATATGATAAAAGAAGATTAATGCTGGAATCAATTAAATATGTAGATGAAGTAATACCAGAAGAGAATTGGGAGCAGAAAAAAATAGATGTAATGAATCATAATATAGATACATTTGTTATGGGTGATGATTGGAAGGGCGAATTTGATTTTTTAAAAGAATACTGTGAAGTTGTGTATTTACCAAGGACTGAAGGGGTATCGACTACAAAAATCAAAGTAGAATTACAATCTATAAATTAATAATGCGAGAGTATGGTAAAATATGAAAAATAAATTAACTAAGAATTTTATTTTCTTATTCTTAATGCAAATGGCTAATTTACTTTTGCCATTAATTAGTCTTCCTTACTTAAGTAGAGTACTACAACCAGAGGGTTTTGGCCTAATTGTATTTGCTCAGTCTCTTATACAATATTTTGTTATTCTTACGGATTTTGGTTTTAATTTATCCGCAACAAGACAGGTATCTATAAACAGAGAAAATCCAGAGAAGTTAAAGCAAATATTTAATTCGGTTTTAATTATAAAGCTAATATTGGTTATAATTTCTTTTGTTATATTGGTCAGCATAGTAATGTTAAACCATAGTTTTAGTGAATACTGGTATGTTTATCTATATAACTTTGGTATTGTAATTGGTAATGCACTATTTCCGCTATGGTTATTCCAAGGTTTAGAGGTAATGCAGTACTCTACTTTATTAAATGTTATTTCAAAATTAATTTTTACTTTGTGTACTTTTATCCTTGTTAAGGATTCAGAGGATTTATATATTGTTCCAATTCTAAATTCAATAGGCTTTATAATTTCGGGGGTATTAGGTATATCTGTGGCACTAAGGAAGTTTAATATGCGTCTTCAATTACCCCAAAAAGATGAATTGATATTGGCATTGAAAGATAGTGCTCAATTCTTTGTATCAAGGGCATCAGTAAGTCTTTATACGACAACAAATACATTTTTGATAGGGATCTTTTTAGGGAAAACAGCTGCTGGTTATTATGCAATTGCAGAAAAATTAATTAATGTTATTTCTATTATCATATCGACAGTAGTGGATGCTATTTATCCTTTTATGGCAAAAACTAGGGATTTAAAATTATTTAATAAAATATTTAAAATTGTAATGATTCTAGGTATTGTAGGATGCTTAGTGGCCTTCATAATTAGTGAGCAAGCTATTGGTGTTATTTTCGGAGCAAATTATCAGGTTAGTGTAACATTATTTAATATTATGTTAGTAAGTTGTTTTATTTCTATTCCTAGCATGCTGATTGGTTATCCATTATTGGCGGCATTTGGGAATTCTACATACCCCAATTATAGTGTATTAGCCGGATCAATAGTTCATATTGTATTACTATTATTATTAATACAGTTAGGAAATATTTATGTAGTTGCAAGCATTTTAATAGTAACACAGCTAGTTATATTATCAATTAGGTATTATGGAGTTAGAAAAATAATACTTAAAAATCACAAAAGTAAAAGAATTGGGGTATAACATGCAAACTAAACTACTGACGTTAGTATATATATTACTATCTCCTATATATTTATTATCAATGATTTTTCCAAAAAAGAAGGATTTAGTTGTAATAGGCGGATCCCTAGGGAAGCATTTTGCAGATAATCCTAAATATCTATTCTTGTACCTTGACCAAAATAAACCTAAATTTCAATATTATTGGTTGACTAAAAACAAGGAATTATGCAAGGAAAAGAATGCTAATAATTTTTTGTATCTGTATACGTTTAAGGGGCTATATATTTTATTACGAGCTAAATATTTAATTTTATCACATCAAATTAATGATATGTTCCCACCATTACATGGTGGAAAAGAAATAATTCAGTTATGGCATGGAACACCATTGAAAAAATTAGGGTTTGATAGAGATGCAGAATTGAATTCGCCTCTGAAAAATGGATTAAAATCAATATTTTATTTCATTTTTCCATATTTATTTTATATGCGAACGGATTATATAGTCGTATCTGCGGAATGTTTAATTAATAATTTTAGTACGGCATTTAAGTTAGAAAAGAGTAAGGTTATACCTTTAGGACAACCTAGAAATGATATATTATTACATCCAGAGTTACTTAACGAGAAGTATACAAATAATAAAGTTTTTTTACATGAATTATCCAATTATGAAAAAGTGATTAGTTGGTTGCCTACACATAGACATGGAACTAACAAAAATATAGTCAATTTATTGGATGATTATGGGTTTGATGCATTTAAGGTTAATCAACGATTGCGGCAGGAGAATAGCATATTAATTATCAAACCACATTTTATAGAACTGGGTATTATAAAAGATAAATTAATAGGATATGATAATATAGTTGTCTACGAAGAGGCTGATCCATATCCACTATTAACATTTACTGATATTTTAATAACGGATTATTCGAGTGTATTCTTTGATTTTTATTTAACAAAAAGGGATATAATTTTTGCGCCTTTTGATTATCATGAATATAAAAGAAACTTTAAAGATTTTTATTATGATTACGATGATTTACTTTCTGAATATCCAAAAGTTAATAATTGGGATGAACTATTAAAACTTGCTTTGAGTCAAGAATATTTTAATAGGAATAACGAATATAAAAAATTACAAGATTTTAATAAATACACTGATGAAAATTGTAAGAGGGTCACTGAATTCATTGAGAAGTTGTGTAAATAAGTTCTATTTAAAAGGCTGGGATTATGTTGATCTTAAGATTTTTTAGTTTTATATATCTAACATTACTATTATTTTTAGTAACGTATCAGGATTTTTTCTTAGTTAATAAGATAGGGGAGATAGGTCGCTCCCCTATCTTTTTATTATTGCCTTTCTTTATTATAGGAGAAATATTAAATATTAAGTGTAAGAAAATAAATATAACTAAACTGCAAAAATATTTGTTTATGTATATTATCTATGTATTTTGTGTTGGGCTTATATATGTTTTTATATACTCTTTAAAAGGGGTATATGTATACTTAAATGAAGACATTTTCTTGAAATTTGTAAAAGGGCAAATGTATTTCATAATAATATTTCTTTTTTATAGGCATTGTTATTTGTTGTTTTCGATAATTAAGACTAAGGTTATTTTTAGAGCATTTTTTGTTAATTTAATGATATTAAATATTATTATGGCCTTAGAGTATTTTAGTATGCCAAGTGCGTGGATGTGGCTTCATTCATCAGATGAGCCCTACTATAGAATTAGATTATTAACAGTGGAGAGTAGTTGGACTGGAACAATTTATCTTATATATAGTATTCTTACTTTATATTTAGCGAAAAAACTTTTTAATAATTTTAAAGTTAGATTGTATACGATAACTATAATAATTTCATTACTTGCTTATGTATTCCTCACTGGTTCAAAAGGCTTTTTTATCGTTTTTGTAGTAAGTCTAATCTTTTTTGCATTTAACTTTATTAATATATTTAGAATTAGTGTAAAAAATATTATTTTCAGCTTCTTGTTACTATGCTGTACCGCTTTAGTTTTTATGATTTTAAAGGATGATTTTTATTCTTCTCTTATGAGTGATATTGAGAAATATACATCAGTTTCTACAAGACTAGGTTTATTTATGGTAGCAATAAAAGTATTTGTTACAAACCCTTTTGGTGTGGGTACAGGTGTTTATATTGTTTTATTAGTAGAGAGTATTCAGGGGATAATTGAATTATTAAGAGAGATATTTGTTACACTATTTAATGTTTCACCTAATTTAGATGAATTGCAAAGATTAACGGGTACAACCAAAGGATTAGCTATTAAATCTAGCTTTTTTAACTGGTTAGTACAGGGGGGAATAGGAGCTTTACTGTACTTCTTCTATTCTTCTAAAGTGGCTAATCAAATAACAAAAAATGATAAAATGCTGAGATTTTGCTTAATTTTTGTTCTTATATCAGTATTTAGTTTTATAAATTTAGAAATTAAGTATGAGATTTGGTTATTCTTTGCTTTTATAGATTGGAATTACCAAAATAACAAACCTCATTTAAATGGTATGCCTTAGTATAGTTTCAAAAGGAGTGGAATATCTTAAATGTTATCTGTAAGTATTGTGATACCGGTTTTTAATTCTGAGAGTATAATTGGACAAGTGCTTAATTCTTTAATTGAGCAAGATTATGATAAAAATAAGTATGAGATTATTTTAGTTGACGATGCATCTACTGATGAAAGTGTTAGTGTAATTCAGGGGTTTGTTGATAACTACGAAAATATAAAATTATTTGTCAATAATAAAAATAGCGGTCGAAGTAAGACTAGAAATAAGGCAATTGAGAATAGTTCAAATGAATTAGTTATAATGTTGGATTCAGATTGTGTACCTATTACCAATCAATTTATTAATAGACATGTTGAATTTCATATGAGTAATAAGAAGGGATTAGGAATAGGGGCAATTTATTTCCCTAGTAAATCTAATAATTCATTTGATCAATTTAGAGAACAAAGAGAAAATATTAGATTAAGATATGGAGAAAATACAACAAAGTTGGAATTTGTATATGTAACTACGGCTAATTTAAGTATCCGTATGGAAAATTTAAGAGAATCGCAAGGATTTGATGAAGATTTTAAGTATTGGGGATCGGAAGATATCGAGTTTGGTTATAGATTATTTAAAAATGATTATGAGATTAGTTTAATAGAGCAGGATGGGGATGTACATCACTTTGATGAGAGGATAAGTTTAAAAGTATATTGTAAACGAATAAAAAATTTAGCCCAATATAATATGCCTATATTATTAGAAAAACATCCCGAAATAATTAACTTCTTTGGCAACTTTAAATATTTAGAGCCATTAAAAGCTAGAGATACTGTTCCAAAGTATAAAAAATATTGTATACAATTTTTAGTTAAAAATTGTAATTTTGTTTTTAAGCGTATTATAAAGAATGAAGCTAAGTTTAGTTTGAAACTACTATTCTTTGTATATAAATTATATATTGCTAACTTTTATATGGAGGGTGTACAAGAAAGGGTTTTAAAGTAGCTTCTAGATTTAATAATTTTAGGAGTGGATTAAATGAAAGTTTTACATATAGCTGAATATGTAAAGGGAGGAATTGCTACATATCTTCAGGAGGTAATAGAATATCAAGAACAGTGTGAAAACATTGATGACGTTTTTTTACTCTATGGGGATTTACACTCGGGGGAATTGAAGAATATTAATTCTGAGAATATATACGGCTATTCTTATAAAAGGAGCCCAAAATATATAATAAAAGCTATAAAGGAAATTAATGCGTATATAAATTTGATAAAACCAGATATTATTCACGTGCATAGTTCATTTGCGGGCCTATATGTTAGATTACTTTATTTTATTAAGAGAAAAAATGTGAAAATTGTTTATTGTTCGCATGGCTGGTCATTTTTAATGGACACCTCTCAGCTAAAAAAAAGAGTATACTCCTTAATAGAGAGAGTGTTAGCTCTTAAAACCGATACTATAGTTAATATTTCTCTAGATGAGTACACAAACTCACTTAAATATCATTTGCCTAAAAATAAATCTACAATTATATATAATGGGATTTCTGATAGGAGTAATGATAAAAGGGTATCATTAGAAATAGAAAAAGATTGTATAAATTTACTCTTTGTTGGAAGATTCGATAAGCAAAAAGGTCTAGATATTTTAATAGATATTTTTAAAAATAATAATTTACCAAAGATTAAATTATATATTATTGGTGAACCTGTTGTAAGTCAGGCTGAATTTCAATTTCCTCAAAATGTTATAAATTTAGGCTGGATCGACAATAAATTATTAGATAGTTATTATTCTGATATGGATGCGGTTATAATGCCTTCACGTTGGGAGGGTTTTGGTTTGGTTGCGATTGAAGCAATGAAAAATAGAAAACCTGTTATAGTAAGTAATAGGGGGGCATTACCGGAATTGATTAACCAAGAAGTTAATGGATACATATTTGATTTAGAAAAACCTAATGATTTAGTAGATATATTATTAAACCTTGATAAAATAGAATTGAAAGAAATGGGAAAACGGGGCAGGAATATATATGAAGAAAAGTTTACTAGTAATATTATGAATAGAAAAATTATTGAAGAATATCAAAAACTAGTGGATGGTTTAACTCATTAAGTACTATATTAAATAGGAAATACATTTAAAGGAAGAGGCGAATATCTTGAAGAAAAAAATATTTCTTTGGGCTTTAAGTATTATAGGCGTTATCCTAGTTGGCACAGGGATCTATGCATATACTGTTTATTCAAATGTATCTAATACATTAAATGCAGTGCATAAACCATTGGACCGTGAAAAATCAGATAAAAGGGATGGAAAGGTAGATATTGCTGATAGAAAACCTATTTCAATTTTATTAATGGGTGTCGATCAACGTGGGGAAGATCAAGGCCGCTCAGATTCTCTAATGTTATTTACATTAAATCCTAAATCTAATTCAATGAAAATTATTAGTATTCCGCGTGATTCTTATACAGAAATTGTTGGAAAGGGCAAGAAAGATAAAATAAATCATGCCTATGCATTCGGCGGAATCGATATGGCAGTGAAAACAGTCGAGAATTTCCTCGATATTCCAGTTGATCATTATATTGAGGTAAATATGGAAGGATTCAGGGATATTGTAGATGCTGTTGGTGGTGTGGATATTAATAACGATATGAGCTTTAAAATGGACGGTTTTGATTATCCAAAAGGGGATTTACATTTAGATGGGAAAAAAGCTTTAGTATATTCTCGTATGCGTTATGCGGATCCACGCGGTGACTTTGGCCGTCAAATGCGCCAACGTCAAGTTATTCAGGCTGTAATTAAGAAGGGTGCAAGCGTATCTTCTCTGGCAAGTTACGGTGATGTATTAAAAGCAATTGAGAAAAACGTTAAAACAAGTTTAACACAAGACCAAATGTTTGATATTCAAAAGAACTATAAAGATTGTATGCAAAACAGTGAAGAAATCCAAATCCCAGGCGACGGCCACAAAGCCGCTGATGGTATTTGGTATTACTATGTTCCGGATGCAGCGAAACAAGATATAACGAATAAGTTAAGAGCACATCTTGAAGTGACTAAATAATATGTAATAACCCAACTCCTTTGGAAGGAGTTGGGTTTATTTTTGCTTGGATTTATATTAGTATTATATATTGTGAGATTAATAGATGAGGTGAATCGATGAATAAGAAAGCAGTACTTGTCCTTGTTGTTTTTGTATTGTTTGTTGCTTCGATTGTGAGCGGTAAATTGTACTGGAATAAGAAGATTGCAAATGCAACAGGACAAACGAGTGAAGTAACGAAAACAAAGGCTGAAGTGAAAGATAGCGGAGCAAAGAAAGAAGAGAAAAAAGAAGAGAAAAAAGAAGAGAAAAAACAAGATGCGAAGTCATCTTTTAACGAAGCATATGCGAAGAACTTGCCAGATGCAGTGAAAGAGAAGTTAAAGAAAGCTGCCCAGGATAAAAAGGCAGTAAACCTTATTATTGTTGGTGATGAAGCTTCTTCATCTGAAAAAGGTGCTTGGGCAGCTAAGTTAACGGCTAATTTAGAAAATGCTTACGGTAAAGGTTTATGGAATGTGACTGTAAAGGAATATAAGGGTGAAAGCACAGAAGAGTTAATCGCGAATAAGCGTGATAAAGAGATTGCGAAAGAGAATCCAGATGTGATTTTATTTGAGCCACCATTTATTACTGATAACGGTAAAACTGGTAATGGAAACTCTGTAGTAAATACACAGAAGTTCGTTCAAGCACTTTCTACTAGTGCAAAGGGTGCTACAATTATGATTCAACCATCAAATCCAGTGTATGGTGCGAAAAATTATCCGAAAGCGATTGAAGCATTAAAACAATTTGCAACGCAAAATAATTATACATATATTGATCATTGGGGAGCATGGCCTGATGCATCAACAAAGGCTATCCTACCATATTTAAAAGAAGAGTTTGGTTTCCCAACTGCTAAAGGTCATGAAGTTTGGGCACAATATGTAACGGATTATTTTGTAGCTAAATAATAAAAGGGGAGAGGGTATCGTCGACAAAATATGTTCGACAATACCCTCTCTTTTTTTATAGGATTTTTGCTATACTAAACTGTACTATAATACGTGGTGGAAGGAGGAGAATGATGAAAATACTTGTGGTTGATGATGAATCGAGTATTCGTAATTTGATTCGGATGCAGTTGGAGATGGAAGGTTATGAAGTGTTGGCAGCGGCTGATGGGAGAGAAGCTTTAGAGAGATGGAATGAAGGGCCGGATGTATTGATTTTGGATGTTATGCTTCCGGATACGGATGGGTATGAGTTGCTTCGTTTGTTCCGTGAGAGGGATAGGGATATTCCGGTGCTTATGTTAACGGCAAAGAGTCAGATGAATGATAAGTTGCTTGGCTTGCAGCTTGGTGCTGATGATTATGTGACGAAGCCGTTTAATTATGCGGAGCTTATTCTTCGGGTTAAGAATATGGCGCGGCGTGTAAAGAAGAAGGAGGCGGCTGTAAGTCATGAAGTAATTGAGGCTGGAGAGATAGTGATTTGTCCTAAGGAAAGAAAGGTACATGTGAGTGGACAGGAGATTCAGTTAACGTACCGAGAGTTTAATTTATGTCAGTTGTTTGTTTCAAATCCGCAGCGTGTGTTTATGAGGGATGAGTTGCTTGAGAAAGTATGGGGGTTTGAGTATATCGGAAATACGAGAGCAGTTGATATTATGGTGCAGAGACTTCGCAAGAAGCTTGGGACGAGCGGAGAATATATTAAGACAATTTATGGCGTTGGCTATAAACTGGATTGTTAAGTGGTGATGGTATGTCTTTAAAGCGAAATATGGTGTTCGGAATAGTTGGGCTGTTAATTCCGATTTTTGTTCTTTTATATGCAGTTGTTTATATTACGTTAGAAAAGAATATGTATCATAACGCAGCAGATTCTTTAGAAAAGTTAAGTGTAGAAGCACAAATTTATACGATGAATTATTTAGAGAAGGAAGCAGAAGTGGATACGCTTGGTCCGAATTCACTTTTAATTGCGTCGTATTTAGCAAAGCGTATGGATGTCCGTGTGCAGATGATCGGGAAGAATGGCGATGTTGTTGCAGATACACAAAAAGGAGCATTGCTTCACCGTAACATCGACATTGAGAGTTCCTTGAAGGGAAAGAAGTCTTATGTTTTTGAGGAGGCGGATCCCGCTCCCATTCTTTTGTTTTCAAGCCCGGTTTATTATGGAAACGATGTCATTGGAAGTATTCGTTTTATAAATGAGTTAACGGGTGAGAAGGAAGTGTTAACAAATGTGAGCTGGACGTTCTTAATGACATCTCTTTGCCTAGTAGCTACCGGTATTTTCTTTGCGATTCGTTTGGCGAAGTCTCTTCATAAACCAATTGATCAGTTGAGACAAATGGCACAGAGGCTCGCGAATGGTGATTATAAGAGTAAGATTGAGTTAAATGAGTACGTGGAAATCGCTCAGCTTTCAGCATCTTTTAACGCGATGGCCGATGGAATTGAGCTGCATATTAAGCAATTGCAGGAGGAGAAAGAGAAGCAGAAAGATTTCCTAGATCGCATTACGCATGAGTTAAAAACCCCGCTAACGGCAATTATCGGTTATGTTGATTTAATTCCGAAGTTACATTCGAAAGAAGATGTACAAGAAAGTCTTCGTTATGTGGCTGTGGAAAGTGAGCGTTTATTATCACTTGTAGAGGAACTGCTTAAGTCCTCGAAATATGGGACGAGTACGTTTGAAGTGTCTCCTACAGTTGTGAACATAAAGGAATTGGCAGAAGAAGCAGTTTCAATTGTGAAACCTCGTCTAAATCAGTTTGAAATTGAAGTGATAAATGAGTTAACGGATGTACATGTTGTCGCGGATTTTGATAAGACGAAGCAAATTTTCTTAAATGTGCTTGATAATGCAATTAAGTATAGTGATGCTTCGCACATTCGTATGAATGTAATTGTGAATGAGTATGAGGCGAAGGTTTTTGTTCATGATGATGGGATCGGTATAGATGAAGTGGTGCTTGCAGAGTGGAATGAGTCTCCGAAAGGGAAGGCACTTCCTTCTAGCTACGGGAATGGTTATGGTTTGTATATTTGTCAGGAGATTATGAATAAGCAGGGCGGAAGCATGCGGATTGAGAGTAGTGAAGAAATAGGTACTACAATATTCATTACATTTTTGCTTCCGAGAAGGATGGAAGACATAAAAAACTTGAAAGCGGTTAAATGATACATTTATGAAACAATTATGCGGTATTTTCGAAACAACGTTTTTTTATCTTGGAGGTAGGCAGAAATGAAAAGGCTATCATTTCAAATTCTTATGTTTGTCATTTGTATGATTGTTTCTCTTGTTTTGTTTTATGTTATGGAGAAGCAAATATATAATCGAATCAACATTGTAAATGATAAACAAGCCGTTTTACAAAGGGTGAATGAATCTCTTCCAATTGAAGTGAAAGTAAGACATGAAAAGTGGGGAGAAATCGTTGTAACGGATGAAGTTCGTTTGCATACGATTATTTCATTCTTTGACCGAATTCGAATAGAGCCTGGGGACGTTAAGAGCCAAGAACAAGTATTTACTGGAGAAGTAACGTACTTGAATGGACATAAGCGTACTTTTGCAGTAGGTGACTTGTTCCAGTATGGGGAAAATGTATACGGAAAGAATGGCATGGATCCGATGATTTCAGCACTTCAAACGTATTTATTAAGCCTGTATTACACGCCAGAGCGTATTAGTGATTTCTTTGCTTCAGCAAAGGATGTCGTAGTACGTCAAGGTGATGTGGTACGTACTATCAATCTTACGCACATACTTGATTCTATTCGATACGCAAAGCAAATTACAGATTACGGAGAAATTCAGAAGTTATTACAATCGCAGAATGAACCGATTGCTTATATTACAGCTTATAAAATAGGTAAGCGTGTAAAGAATGATCGTGAAGATATTCTTACGATTTCTGTGTATCCATCGTACTTTGTTGTGCAATATCTCGGTGATAATAACGGAAATGTCATGTATATGAAAGGCTCTCTAGCAGAGTTATTCGTAAAGGAGAATGCGTCATGAGAAAGATAGCCTTTTTCTTCTTTTTGCTAGTAATTGGAGGAGCGATGTCTAGTTGCTCTCGAGATACAACCTCTATTAAATATAGTAAAAATGGTCTCCCTATTTTGGATGATCGTCATATTGTTGCGTATGTAGCGGCTCGTGAGGAAGTTGGTGAAGCGTTACTTTCATCATTTTGTAAACCACGTGGATGTACGTATGAATTTATTCGTCTTTCAACAGAAGAACTTCTTCGTAGAGTGGAAGAAGAAGCTGGAAATCCGAAGGCGGATATTATTATTGGCGGTACAGTAGATGCGCATCAAATGATGAAGCAAAAAAATCTTTCTATTCCTGTGATAAGCCAACATGCAAATCGTATTTCAAAAACTGTTAAAGATAAAGATGGTTATTGGTACGGTTATGAAGTGGAGAAGCTGGCAATTGCGATTAATAAAGAGCGGTGGAACGAGGAAATAGCGCCGCTCGGTCTCTCGTATCCGTTAAGATGGAAAGATTTATTGAATCCAGTATATAAGGGAAAGATTGTCATGCCCGATCCAAATGTTTCAGGTACAGCATATACGTTTTTCCAATCACTGATTGATACGTTAGGTGAAGAGGGAGCGAAGGAATATGTGAAGAATCTGGCAGAACAAGTTGGAGAAGTAACAGTGAATGGTTACATTCCAGCAGAACTTGTTGCGAGCGGTGAATATATGATAGGCATCAACTTTATGGGAGATCAGAGAATGCTTCAAAAACAAGGCTTTCCGATTTTAAGTAACGAACCTGAGCAAACAGGGTTATCTGTTAATGCGATTTCTAAACTAAAACGTGCACCGAGTGGTATTATTGCGGATTTATTTATTGATTATTGTTTATCAGAAGAAGCGGGGCATATTTTAGAAAAAGTGTCGTTTGGCGTACCAACGATGTTTGCGAAGAATGAGAAAGAAATAGAAGGACAGCCGGTTAGAAGGACGAACCAAAATATATCAAATAGCGGAATAATCGAGATATGGAATAGACAGCGTCTCTCTCTGAAGTGAGAAAAGGAGACGGAAATATATGTTTAAATGGCTCAAGCCAGCACCTGCAATTGAGAGATTGCCAGCGGATATGATCGATCGTGTATATCGATTACTACGTATTCGTGTGTTAATCGGGATTTCAGTTGGATATGCTGCTTATTATTTAGTTCGTAGTAACTTTAATTTATCTACTACGTATTTAGTAGACGAGTTCGGATTTAGCACTACACAAATCGGATTATTAGGGGCAGTAATGGCTGTTGTTTACGGACTTAGTAAATTCTTTATGGGTAATTTATCGGATAAGGCATTTGCTCAACGATTTATTGCAGTAGGTTTATTTTTATCTGGGCTTGTTAATATTTGTTTCGGTTATGCATCTTCCTTTGGGATGATTTTAACATTACTTGTTCTAAACGGTATTGTACAAGGTATGGGAGCACCACCTTGTAGTATTGTTATGACGAAATGGTTTTCAAAGAAAGAACGTGGGACGAAAACAGGTCTTTGGAATATTTCACATAACGTTGGTGGATTACTTGTTCCACCATTCATTGGAATTGGTGTAGGTATCTTCGGTGAAAGTCATTGGCAAGGTGGCGTATTTATTTTCCCAGCGATTATCGCAATGGTAATTGCAGTTCTTGTTTGGATTAATGCGAAAGATACGCCAGAATCTGAAGGTCTTCCGCCAATTGATGAGTATCGTAATGACTATGAAAATCTTGAAAAAGCAGATAATGCTAACAAGATGTCTCCAAAAGAAATTTTAATGAAATATGTAGTGAAAAATAAATTTGTTTGGTTCTTATGTATTGCAAATGCATTTGTTTATTTAATTCGTTTCGGTGTTATTAACTGGGTACCGATTTACTTAACCACAGTTAAAGGTTTTACGAAAACAGAAGCACATGCAGCATATTCAATATTTGAAGCAGCAGCGATTCCAAGTTCTTTAATTGTCGGTTTTTTAAGTGATAAATTATTCAAAGGAAAACGTATGCCATTATGTGTTATGAGTATGGCTGGGGTTGTTGTTGGTACGATTGTATATTGGCAAGCAACTAGTATACTTGTTGTAAGTATTGCAGTTTCTGTAATTGGTTGTTTAATTTATGTACCACAGTTCTTAATCGGTTTAAGTGCAATGGAATTAGTACCTAAGTTTGCAGTAGGTACAACAGTTGGTATGTGTGGTCTGTTCGGTTATGTTGGAGGTAGTTTCGTAGCTAACGCAGCAATTGGTATTATTGTTGATCGTTCTGGCTGGGATGGTTGCTTCATGTTACTGTTAGCAGGCGGTATTTTATCAACAATATTCTTACTGATTGTTCAAATGGGACATGAGAGAAAATCTTCTAAAGTAGTATAATATTTTATTTAAGAAAGCTATCCGATTGTTATATTGGATAGCTTTTATATTTTTATTTAGGAAAAACAAACAGTATGTAAAATTGAAGTTTAATGTGTAAAAGATTTTTGTTACTTAATATAATTTTTTTAGATTTAATAAACCAATTACGTACATAGTTAGACCGAAAAATCCGCCGCCACAGATGAAAATTACAACCTTAAATAAAGAAATAGAGATTTCTTCTGAGCCTACATAGGGAAGGATATAATTCATAAAAACAAACATTTGAAAGCCCCAAAGCACACCTGCTTTTAAGCCAGCTTTTCTTAATTTTTTCTTATGTTGTAAATATTCTTCTTTTGTTGCACATTCAGTATCACTTAAACCCTTTTTCTTGAATTTAAAGGCTAAGTAATTAGCGTAAATCATATTAGATAGAAAAATGAATATTGTTCTTATAGATATTGTGTGATTCATAGTATCAACAAGTAACATAATAAGCATTACCAACATATTTAACCACCACAAACCAATTCCAGCTACAGATAACTCTTTATTGATTTCTTGTTTTTGGTATTCATCTCTCTCACTTAGTGTTCCAACAAAACTATTATAAACTCTTTCTTTCCATTCAATTTTCATCATTTAATCTCCCTCCCAAAATAGACTGTTTAAATCTGTTTCTAGTGCTTTTGCTAATTCGATACATAAGGCTAAAGAGGGATTATATTTATTGTTTTCAATTAAGTTTATTGTCTGTCTCGCTACGTTAACTTTTTTAGCTAATTCTAGCTGTGATAGACCTTCAGATTTTCGATATTGTTTAACGTTATTCAAATATAAACCTCCCATTAATAGTTGTAGATCTCATGCACCAAAATGTCATTTATATGTGACATTTTATAATTGAATAGATGAAATGTCAAATATATATGACAAAATAGCGATGGTGCAATTAGGAAAATGATTTTAATGATTCATTTTGGCAAGAAGTTTGTTAATAAAGAATGGCTTTCATTCAATTAAAATTGCTCTTTTTCCTTTCCTTAAATCTATCTTAAAAGATATAATGTCATATTTCTAATCATTGGAATTTTTGTTACAATATAAATGGATGTGTAAAACTTTGTAAAAATAATGTAATAATATGTAATATATTTTCAGAAAGTTTTATACAATTTTTATATTAAACTATTAAGTTATAAAAAAGGAGCGGTAATATGTTACCAAATACGGTTCGTACTCCAAACAAGAAGAAGAAATGGATTATTATTGGGGTTATTGCACTAATTGTTATTGTAGCGGCAATTAATATTTTTGTTATGCAAGGTAAGAAGAAGGGCGCATCAACAAATGCTGATGCTGTAAGTTTTGAGAAAGTGACAGAGCGTAAGCTGAATAATACGAAGTTAATTTCTGGTCAGGTGAAGCCTGGTAATATTGAAAGCTTCTATGCAGATCCGGCCAAAGGGAAAGTGAAAGATATTGAGGTAAAAGAAGGGCAAGAGGTAGAGAAAGGCACGAAGTTATTCTCTTATGATAATGAAGAGATTAACCTTCAAATGAAGCAAGCTGAGCTTGATCAGAAGATGGCGGATATGCGTTATGATCAAGGGAAAAAGAAGATTGATTCGTTGAAGAAAGAAATTAAGAAGGCGAAAGATAGCGGAGCTGGGAAAGAAGTAACAGATCCGATGGACGAGCAAGTAAACGAGTTAGAGATAGGACAAAAAACAATTGACCTTGAGAAAGAAAAAGGAAAGTTGCAGAAAGAAGAGTTAAGTAAGAAGCAGAAAGAACTTACGATTTATAGCAATTTTGCTGGTGTTGTTCAAAAGTTAGATAAAGATGCGGCACAAAGTTCATCTCAAGCGTTAGGTGGTCAAGGAAAAGCGTTTTTACAAGTAGCTTCTAAAGATCCATTCCAAGTTCAAGGTACGTTAACTGAGCTTCAAAAGTCACAAATTCAAAAAGATCAAACATTCACTGTAACTGCGAAAGCAAATAATAAGAAGAAGTGGACAGGTAAGATTACAGAGGTAAGCGAATTCCCAACGAGCGCAGAGATGGCGCAAGCTGGCGGCGTGGGTGAAGCAACTCAAAATATGTCTCAGTATACATATAAAGCAAGTCTTGATAGTCAAGATGGTTTATCTCCGGGTTATCATGTTTCATTGCAAGTAAACTTAGAGAATAAGAAGATGATTGCTGTCCCAAGTAAGAGCATTGTAGCAAAAGGCGATGATGCATTTGTTTATGTTGAGGATAAAGGGAAGCTTCGTAAACAAAATGTGAAAAAAGGTTCTACTGATGGAGATTGGACAGAGGTTGTAGAAGGCGTAACAGTGGGGCAAAAGGTGGTTAAAAATCCTTCCGACGATGTGTATGACGGAATGGAAGTGAAAGAGAAATGATTACGTTAAATAATATTGCTAAAACGTATTATCAAGGAAAATTGGCGGTGCCGATTTTGCATGGTATTAGTTTAACAATTCAGAGCGGTGAGTTCGTTTCGATTATGGGACCGTCTGGTTCTGGTAAGTCGACGCTTATGAATATTATCGGTTGTTTAGATCGTCCAACAGAAGGCGAATATATGCTGAATGACGTGAATATCTTAACAGCAGACGAGTCAAAGCTTGCTTTAATTCGTAATGAATATATTGGCTTTGTATTCCAGCATTTTAATTTACTACCTCGTCTTTCCGCAGTGGAAAATGTTGAGCTTCCGCTCGTATATGGTGGCGTGAAGAAAGCGGAGCGTCGCAAGCGTGCTTTGGAGGCGTTAGGTAAAGTTGGATTGGCAGATCGCGTGCATCATTTACCAAATGAGTTATCAGGTGGACAGAAGCAGCGTGTAGCGATTGCAAGAGCAATTGCAAATAATCCAACGTTCATTATGGCTGATGAACCGACTGGTGCACTTGATACGAAGTCTGGTGAGCAAGTTATGGATATTTTCACGAAGCTTAATGCAGAAGGTACGACGATTGTTATGGTTACGCATGAAGAGGAAGTAGCAGCTTATTCTTCTCGCCGCATTGTACTGCGAGACGGGAAAGTTACAGAAGATAGAAGGTGTGCGGTATGAGTTTACTAGATAGTATAAAAATTGCCTTATCTTCTATTTTAGCTCATAAACTACGTTCTGCTCTTACGATGCTCGGTATTATTATCGGGGTAGGTTCGATTATTACTGTCGTTGCAATTGGGCAAGGCGGGGAAGCGATGCTGAAGTCGAAATTCGCGGGTTCTGGTGGTAATAACCTTATGCCAATTCAATTTAAAGCAGATATTAATGATGAATTTGCTATAGGTGGATTTGAGATACCGAAGTTAACGGAAGAGGATATTTTGGAAGTAAAACAAGTGAAAGATGTTTCACACGTTATTACAACAAATTCGACGACAGAGACACTTGATGTAAATGATAAAAAAGCAAGGCTGAATGTTATTGGTCTTGATAATGAATATTTTGCGGTTAATAAAGTAAAGGTCGTAAAGGGACGTACTTTAAACGAATCAGATATTTCTCATGCAAATAACGTTGTGATGATTAGTACAAAAACAGAGGAGACGTTATTTAAGGATGTAAACCCAGTTGGACAAATTATTGAGATGAAGGGACAGCCAATGCAAATTATTGGTGTGTATACATCTGATAATGAGTTTATGGGATTTGAAATGGAAGAAGCGTTAATCCCTCTTACATTATGGCCTGTTTTATACGGAACAGATGATATTCAAAATATCGCCATTCAAGCTAAAAATGTAGACAATTTAGAAGTAGCAGGGAAACGAGCTGTTGATGTATTAAATAGTCGTAAGCCAAGTGAAATCCCAGGTAAATATGAACTGGTGAATTTAAAAGAACTCCAAGAAAATGTTTCTAAAGTAACTAGCATCATGACGATGATTATCGGTGGTATCGCTGGTATTTCATTAGTCGTTGGTGGTATTGGTGTTATGAATATCATGCTTGTATCTGTAACGGAGCGTACACGCGAAATTGGGATACGTAAAGCGCTTGGAGCAACGCGTAGTAAAATTTTATTACAGTTTTTAATTGAAGCCGTTATGTTAACACTTCTAGGTGGTTTGATCGGAATTGGCCTTGGGTATGGCGGAGCATATATCGTTTCTACATTCGCAAAATGGCCACCACTCGTTTCATGGGAAGTTGTCGTTGGAGGCGTACTGTTCTCGATGACACTCGGTATTATTTTCGGATTAATTCCAGCAAATAAAGCTGCGAAATTAGATCCAATTGAAGCATTACGTTATGAGTAATTAATAGTGTAGTAGAACTACACATTACCGTTCTAGTGGGCGGTTCGTAGCCTCTATATGAGGAAGTGAACCGCCCGTTAGAACGGGTTATATAAATAGAAGGAGGCGTTATAATGGAAGCTAATATTAATACGCAAGATGTAGGTGCGAAGAAGCCATCATTATTAGGAATGATTACTTCTCCAAGTGAGCAGTTTGAGAGAATGAAGACGAGTAATGCAGTTTGGGGTGCATTTTGGCTACTTGTTTTAATAGCTGGGCTTGTTGGGGGATTTGCTGCTTATGTATATTCTCTAACACCTGAAGCAATTAAGCTTAATAAGGAATTAGGTGTTACTGTTTCAGCTGCAATGACATATGGTATGGGATTTGGGATAATTGCTATTAGTATGGCATTTGTCTTTCTACTTAGTGCTGTGGTGTATAAAGTGTTAATGGTATTTATAAGCAATGATACTTCTTTTAAAAAGTTATTAGCGATTACTGTATATTCAAGTGTTATTTCATTACTAGGTTTATTAATAAATACGATTTTAGCATATATTTTAGGTGGATCAGGTCAAGAAATGTACACTGGCCTAGAGCCAATTTTTGCTTCAAGTAGTGGTGTTGTAAAAGGCATTGTAAGTAAATTTGAAGTGTTTACAATTTGGGGATATGCAGTTACATGGCTAGGTCTTCAAATTACAGCAGGTTTGACTAAAAAGCAGGCAACAATTATTACTATTGTTTTCTTTGTTTTAACTCTTGGAATCGGAGCTTTACAAGGTATGTTCCAATAAGGAAATAAGATAGAAAAGGTGGCTCTTCCAAGAGTCACCTTTTTTATTTTTACCCCTATTTCAAATACCACCAACAAAATTTCAAATACTATCTAGTGTAATTTCAAATTCTGTCGGTAGTATTTGAAATTACTCACAGTGAAATCTTTTCTTTATTTTTATATTGTGAAGGTACCGCGGAATACTAGAAAGGTATACCTTTTAGAAACGGGTACTGTGTGAAGCCAGCGACTTTTAAAGAGGCAGTTGTTTTGTATGAAGGGATGATTGTAAATCAAATAAAGAAATTAGGTATTCGTAAAGATTATGAAGAGTATTATCAATGTGGTTTAATTGGTCTTTGGCATGCGTATGAAAGATTTGATGCAAAGAAGGGGTATTTCCCTGCATATGCAGTTGTAACGGTGCGTGGTTATATATTAGAGAGATTGAAGAAAGAGTTCGCAGTGCAGGAGAGATGTGTATGTGTAGGTGAGTATGAGGATATCTTTCATTTTGAGGATGTTGAAATAAGAGTGAAGGATTTTATGAGCGTGTTAGATGAGAAGGAGAAGTATATTATTTTTGAACGTTTTTTTGTGGGGAAGACGATGGGAGAAATCGCTTTAGAGACGGAAATGACATATTATCAAGTAAGATGGATGTATCGGCAAGCACTCGAGAAAATGCGAGATAGTGTAAAAGGATAAAAATAGAAAATAGAATGGAAGGTAAGGAAATACTACCTTCCATTCCATTTATTATTAAGGTGATGAATCTTGCATGTTCATTTGGGATAATACATATCCAGCTTTCCATAATTGCTGGCTTAACTTATGGGGACTAATTTGTATCGTTACGGTAGCTCCATTTGAAAAATGAATTTTAGCTTGTTTAGCTTTTTTGAAAAACTCTATTGTATGAACATGTTTGAAGAAAAGCCAAATGCAATTTGGAGAAGCAGGAGATTCTGTTGGGAAAGCACAAATATATTCTCTATGATTGATCGGAATTGGAACGTTTTGTTTGAATTTAAATTTTGTTTTTACGGCATTACGTCTCCCTTGATAAGTAGAATGAATATTTGTTAGACAAGATTTCTGTATAAGTTGGAGAGCAGTTTGACAGGAGTAAAGATGGTTCCCGCTACTGTCGATAATTTTTGTGCGGTAATAAGGGTGTTTACATGGTTCAAGCATCATTGTAGAACTAGAAATAAAAATGTTGTTTTCATTATCCATAATTCTATATCCTCCCTTATAATTTTCATTCCGAATATAATTATATATAAATTAAGTAAATTTACTGTTAATATTCTATTTCATATTGTAAATTTTGGCTATTCGTTTACAATCAATAGGTGATAGTCTTTCTAATTTGCATCGCTTGTACATATATATGAAAATAGAAAAGAGTAGGCGGTGATATAGTATGAAGAAAAAGTATATTATTATGGCTTTAGTTGTCGTTCTCCTAGTATATTTAGCAAACAGTAATCCGAGTAAGGGCGAATATACAGAATGGGCAGCGAAGCAGTTTATGAAGCGTAATGATGTGAGTAAGAAGCTAGATGAAGTTCAAAAAGAGAATGAAGAGGGTCTCCTTGGCGACTTGGCATCGGCCGGTAAAAAGTTAGCGAAAAAGTATGTTGAGCCACAAGTTGGGTTATTAATTGATCATTATACGAAGCGAAATGATTATATATTCTTCTCAACATATACGACTGAGTTTGATATAGGTGAAGAACATTATAAGTACGTATGCGTCGGTTTTTCAAAGATTTTTATTCCGATTGAAATGCCGAAGAAAAAAGACGAATCTGCAAAATGATGCAGATTCGTCTTTTTCATTTTATAGAGTAATTGGAACTTCAGATATATTTTTTTCTACAAGGCGAGCTCCCTTTTTTCGTGTATTTTCATCAATGGATGAAAATACAGATGAGGCGAGGATTGTATCCATTACTTGATTTACGACTTGTGCATCGATTGGTGTGATGGGCGTATCGATAGAAAAAACGACTGTTTTTCCATCTTCTTTTGCGAAAATCAACTCTAGTACGTGCATGTGTTATTCCCTCCTTTGTATTTATCAAGCTATTTATGGGATTTGGGTCTGCCGGTTAAATTGCGGTCTAATACTCAGCGGGGATGAATAAAATCCCCACTGATCCGAGTTTTACTTTATAGTTTAGAAAGATCTGATGTGCTTACAAGTTGTACAGCGTGAAGTGGTGATGCTTGTAAGGAAGCTAGAGCATGAGCTACGTTGTGTACTTGATCTAAGCTCGCATTTGTTTTAACACGTTTAAATTGTTTGCTCTTGAAAACTGTTTTGCCGTTCTTATCTAATCCGTTGTTTAAGACAAGACGTAAAGTTAAATCCATTACGATTGTTTCAATTGCCATGTGTATCACCTCCTTTCACTTTATAAATAGGGTACAAATGTCATGTTTTGGCGTGAAATTTTTTCTTTTTTTTGGTACCCTTAAAAGATTAAGAGAGGAGAATTCTGGATAATGAATCGTAAATGGTTATTTTGGATTCCTGTATTACTGTGGATGGGGCTGATTTTCTATTCTTCGGCACAACCATATAAAAAGCAGGATATGCGTTCAGATATTGAACAATATGTAAATGTTGAATTTGTGAAAGAGCATTTTTCATGGGTATCTATTGATTATGGTGGAGGAACCCCTGTTAGTATTGCGAATAAAGGTGTAGGCGGATTTATTGAGTTTTTCCTTCGTAAAGGTGCTCATTTTATGGTGTTCTTTATGCTAGGTTCATTGATTTATTACGCTTTTCATCGATCAGGTCATTCGAGGAAAAGATGTTTTATATATGCCCTTCTTTTCGTTGCGGGTTATGCAACATTTGATGAAATTCACCAATGGTATACGGGAGACCGCACACCAATGTGGCAAGATTCATTGCTTGATACGTGCGGCGGATTAACGGGAATTATAATAAGTAATTGGTTTTGGAATAGAAAAAAGCGCTAATCTCATTTGAGATTAGCGCCTTTTTTTGCGAGTAGTAAAACTCCACTTAACTGGCTTGATTCAAGTTTCACTTTATACACCAAGTAATTCTTTTAGTTCGTCTGTTGATAGTTCAGTCATCCAGCTATCGCTTGTGATGACCGCATTGTTTAGAGATTGTTTTCTTTCTAGCATTTCATCAATTTTTTCTTCTAATGTTCCTGTTGTAATAAGTTTGTGAACATGAACAAATCGTTTTTGACCAATGCGATATGCGCGGTCTGTTGCTTGATTTTCCACAGCTGGATTCCACCAACGGTCGTAGTGAATGACATGGTTGGCAGCGGTTAAGTTTAATCCTGTTCCGCCAGCTTTTAAGGATAAGATGAAAATGTCATACGTTCCGTTTTGGAACTCCTCAATCATCTTGTCGCGATCTTTTTTCGGCACACTACCGTTTAAGAAGAGGACACGCTGGCCGAATTTTTCTTCTAGCACACGTTTTAGCATGTTCCCCATGCCGATATATTGAGTGAAGATGAGGCAACTTTCATTTTGATCTTTTATATTTTCGATGAGCTCCATTAACGTTTTTGTTTTCATAGAGCGTTCAACGACATTTTGTGGCTCTTCTTCTTTTAAATAAAGAGCTGGATGATTACAAATTTGTTTTAGCTTGTTCAGCATAAGTAATATAAAGCCGCGTCTTTCAATTCCACTTAATCCTTCGACATTTTGCAGTGTATCTTGAACAAGTTGTTCATATAAGGAAGCTTGCTCACCAGTAAGAGGACAGTAAGCTTTTTGTTCTTGTTTATCTGGTAAATTTAATGCGACTGTTTGATCTTTCTTCGTTCGGCGCAGTAAAAATGGTGAGATAAACCGTTGAACTTGCTGAATTTTTCCTTCATCACGATCTTTTTCAATCGGTGTGACGAAGCGACGTTGGAATTGCCCTAAGCTTCCGAGATATCCATGATTAATAAAGTCGAAAATGGACCAAAGTTCAGCGAGGCGATTTTCCATCGGCGTACCAGTTAAAGCGATTTTGTGATTTGCTTGTAAGTTTCGTACTGCTTTCGACTGTTTCGTATGTGGGTTCTTAATATTTTGTGCTTCATCCAAAATAACAGCATCCCAGCATAATGAAGTTAGTTCTTCCTCATCGAGTTGAGCCAATGCATAAGATGTTAATACAACATCTGCTGATTGAAAGAAATCTTCAAAAGAATTGCCCTTATCTCTATTACTTCCGTAATGTAATTGAACACGTAAATTCGGTGCGAAACGCTCAAATTCTTTTTGCCAATTTCCAAGAACAGATGTCGGCGCTACGATTAATGCAGGGCCTGTTTTGAGATTGTTTTCTTTTATATATAGTAAGTAAGAGATTGTTTGAATACTTTTCCCGAGTCCCATATCGTCAGCTAGCAATGCTCCAAATCCAAGCTTTCGTAAATATAACAACCATTCAATGCCGTGTTGTTGATACGGACGAAGTGTTGCGTTTAGTGAAGTAGGGACATCTACTTTTGGAATATCTCCAATATGAAGCAGCTTTTGGAATAGTTCCTCATAATATCCATCTAGTTCAATTTCAATATCAGTAAACGGACTATCATCTTCTACAATTTCTGTTTCAGCCGTATTTGATAAATGTTGCTGCAGGACATCTTTCATCTCTAGTCCGTATTTATCGGCACGGTTCATGAGTTTCCTTACTTCTTCGATAAAGGCTGGATCTAGTCGCATCCATTGACCGTTTATATTAAATAGACGTTTGTTTTGTTCAACGAGTTCGAAAAATTCGCTTTCTGATAAATCAATGCCGTTCGTCGAAATGCGCCAATCAAAATTAACGAGCGTATTCATACCGAAGAACGATTGTGTTTGTGCTGTATTTTGCTTCAGCTGGACACGTAATTTCGGTTTTGTTGCTTTTAAATTTTGCCACCATGATGGTAGTAAAATTGTAATGCCGGCTGCAAGTAACTCGTCGCTTGCTTCTGTTAAGAAGTTCCACGCTTCTGTTTCAAAGAGTTCATTTCGGAACGTATCTCCTTCTTTTAACCACGGTATGAGCTTACTAAAACCTTCTTGTGTTTCTGTAATCCGTTCTTCGTAATCGTGCCATCTTTTCGGTAAGGAATCGATGTTTTCATATACATATATGCGATGCGCCCCGCGCTTTGGTGTCACAATTGTTTCAAGCTTCCACATTTCAAATTCTTCTTGTGGTTCTTGTAATCTTAGTCCGATTGTAAACGGAAGATCATCTTCAATATAACCAATTTTTCGAAGCCAATCTTCTTCATGTAGTGCTGTTTCCAGTTGTCTTTTCGTAAAGTCATAATGTTCATATAGTCTTTTAGCATCTTCCCAGCCGTCATTTGAGCGGTTGTCTTGTAATATGCTTTCATTTACTGCTGCTGAGAAAAGCGATGCTAATGTTTCATCTTCAATTGGTGTATTTTGAACTTTCCAAGATGGTTGTTTAGGCCAATGATTCATATCTGGTACGAAACTACCACTCGTAAAGGCATCCCATAGTTCATTTGCATCTTTCGTAAGTGCTGTAATCGTGCCATTTATTTGAATATGTGCAAAGGAATTCATCGGTTTGTTTGCAATGTATTCAAAGGCTTGTGCATTTGTTAGCAGCACACCTTGTTTTCCTTCAAAGGTTGCTTCTTTTAGAAACGTACCGTAGAAAGAAGTGGAGTGCCATGTGAATGCATTTCGTTTCCAACTTGTTACGGATAATGGAGTACCGCTGTCATCTTCTCCCCAAAGGAACCAACCTTGACTAACATGCTGGAGCCTAATTGTTACTTCAGTTTGATTGATCATCGATTAATTTTCCTTTCCGTAATTCCTCTTGTAGTGCACGCAGGCGTGAATGGAGATTGGCGATGTGAATAATGAAAGCATCCCATTCATCGGTGCGTTTTAATCGTTTATATAATGTCCGTAATTTCTTTAAGTAACGAACTGCACGTTTATATGATTTACGATTTCGTTCTTCAATCGCCTCTACAGCAGCAAGATGGTAAAGAGGAAGTGCCACTTCTGGCGCTTCTTTTTCAATATCTTTCAGTGGCTCTTTCAACAGTTCAATTGCCTCAAATCCATATAAGAGATGAAGCTCTGCCCATGTGCGATACTGTTTTTTCGCGAGTACGTACTGTTCGTAGTTTGTGAAACTATACGGTAATAGTTCTTGTAAAATCATTTCAAAACCAGCTTGTTCATTTGTATGTGTTGCGTATGTTTCATACATGATTACAAATAGCCGAACGATATCTTTTATGAAAAGCGTATTTTCGTGATCTTGGATCGTTTTCTTTACTTGTTTATACGTAAAGGAAAGCCAGTTTTTTGCACGATCCCATTGCATGGCACTTAATAGTTCTTCTAACCAATAGAAGTATAGACTCACAACAGAAGCAGGCTGTTTTTTTAGTAAGTCCATCGCTAGTAGATCTTCGTCATTCAAAAAGAGAAGATGGGAAGACGCTAACGCTTTGGATAGTGGATTGATTTTCGTATCGATTCGTTTTTCTTCTTCTTGTATTTTCTCTTTATTGTTTAAAAGTTCACTCCATATGTGACGATAAATGAAAAATCGCTCTTGCGTATAAGTGTCGGTAGAGAAGAATACTTCATGAACGAGACGAGCTGTTTCTTGCAAAATTATTTCAGACTCTGAAGGAATCGCTTCTGATTGTAAGTCCCGAACGATGGATTCCACTTTGTCTACAAATAGGCGAACGACATTAACAGGTTGGTGATAAGAATACGTTTTGTTTGCTTCGAATGCCTGGATTTCTTCTAATAATTTTTGAAAGCAGTAAAGTGCTGCATGTAACCTGAATAATTCATGTATGGCGATGACGCGCGGAGCTTTCCGCTCAAGCTTCGTATAGAAATCTGTAAAGATACTCATAAGAAAATACATTTGTTTATAAGTAAGGCGAGCTTGTTCTTTTTTAAATGATTCATATTCTTTTTCAAAATATGATTCCCAACTTTTATAATCCGTTTCTTCAAAAGCTGATGATTGCAATACTTGTCTTGCAGTTCGAATAGGAGGAAGGGAAGGTTTCGTATTATTTTTAAATAAAGTTAATACATCTCCTACTTGCCCGAAACTAGACGCTGCAGATAGTAATACAGCGAGCATATGCTCACATTGTGTTGGTGCGAAGCAATCACAATAACTTTCAGCGACATTACGAATCGGAATATGAACGCTATATACGTTGCCTTCCGCATCTACAGTTCCTGATAGTGTATAACCATCAAAGTCAACGTTGTAGACAACACCACTACGATATAGGTGCCGAGCTGTAGCGACATGTTCCTGATCAGCTGTTTGCTGTGGATCTAGTCCTTGAACGAACTCATTCGCAATCATCATAATTTCATCTTTCGTAATTGAGTGTTGCAGCATAATATTCCTCCGTACACATATTTCTTTCCTTTACCATTATAAACAAAAAATGCTCAAAACAGAAAAAATGAAATTTGGATTACATAACTTGAAAATCATGGTAATATATAAAATGTTAATTTCATATATTAATATATATGTATAGGAGGAGAAATGATTTGTCAGATTTACAGACGAAGTTAGGTAGTGGAATGAATAAGTTACAAGAAGGAATAGAACAAGGGAAAATGAAGTTGCAAGTTGCACAAGAAATTGCTCAATTGAAAAAGGGAATGCAAGTGCAAATGCAGAAAAAAGCAGAGGTTCTATTAGAGGTTGGACAGCAAGTGTATGTTCAATTAAGAGGAAGTGGAGTAAATGAAGCGAGCTTAAAAGAAATGATTGCTCCAGTTCAAGAATTTGATGTAGCTATTTATCAAGCAAGAAAGCGCATTGTTGAATTGCAAAAACAACAAGGTGAAAAAGCTACATGTGAATGTGGTGGACCTTTATCAATAAATGATAAGTTTTGTGGTTCGTGTGGAAAGCCTAACCCGATGTTAGCAGTAGAAAATGAAGGTGAAACGGTAAATTGTATTTCATGTAATGAGCATATCGATAAAAACTCTACTTACTGTCCAGTTTGTGGAATTAAGCAAAGTGGGGAGTGAATTAAATGTATTGTCGCACATGTGGAAAACAACATGGTGAAGAAGTAAATTATTGCCCAAATGAAGGTAGTATGGAGATTGCAGGAGCTATAGATGCAGTAACATTAGAAAAAGATACTGCAAAATACTGCAGAGGTTGTGGCAGTGAAAATGCTCAAAAAAATTTATATTGTCAAAAGTGTGGGTATTCTTTATCTGTTGTGAAGAAAAAAGAACAAACTGTAAAATTGTCTACAATGGATGGTGCTCCTAAAGTTGAATTTAAAGCAGATAAAGCCGTTTTACAAAAAGGTTTTATTGGTGGGGCTGTTGCAAGTATTCTCATGTTAATTGCTGGTTGGATTGGTAGTTTATTATTTGCCTCTATGTTAAGTGAGATGTTTAGCAAATTTGCGAAAGAATTAGAAATGTTGCCAAGTTTTTATTCGAGTGCAACTTCTACGATGTTAAGTTATCATTTACTTGGTTTTACAGCTAATGATGATAGTGGATTGATATTTTCTTTATCTTGGCATACTCCTTTTACATTACTATTAATCATTCCATTTATTATTTTCGCTGGTACAGGAATTTGGTTAGGAAAACAGCATGTTGCGAAAACGATTAAAGATCAAATCTTTATGTCAGCAACAGTTGGTATTATTTATGGAGTCTTTTTATTCATTATAAGTTTTATAGCATCACAATCTTTTGCAATTCCATTCTCAGAAGCAGGTAAGATTACGGTTGGCTATTCAGCGATGAAGAGTTTATTGAGTGGTTTTGTATGTGGGACATTATTTACCTTATTAGGATTTATTGCTCATACAAGCAAAAACAATATGGCAGCAGCATTTCAAGAGTTAATGCCATATGGAGCGTCTGTTTATTACGGTGTTTCGGCTATGATAAAAGGACTTTTAGTAACAGCAGTAGCGGTTTGTATTATGGCGTTAGTAAGTAAGGAAGACGGTATTGAACCATTAAAAGAAATAACAACTTTAAAATCTGAAAGTACATTATTAGCATTAGAGTTAACACCTCAATTATGGAGTATGGCTCATTTTGCGCCGTTAGAAGTATCAAGTCCAGCACTTAGTAAGGAATTTACTAGAATTGGTAAGAAATCAAATGCATATGAGAGCACACTATCGTTTTCATTTATATCAGGCGTCTCTGTAAATGGCGTAGAGCTTAGAGAGATATTGATTTCAAAAGGAGCAAATGAGGGAAGCCTTGCAGAATTTGATAAAGTGAATAACGTATTCCATTACGGTTTATTACTGCTTATTATTCCATTGTTCTTTATGTTTAGAGCGGGAAGAAAGTTAGCTAAATTACCGACTGCCAATATATATATTACATTAGCGGTATGCAGTGGTTCTTACACAATTATGATGATTGTAATGAATATGATTTCTAAGTTCCAAATTAATGTTTCAGGAACTGTAACAAGTTTATTTGGAACAAGCGGAACAGTACTATCTATGCAAAATTCATTTACATATTTAATTTTGTTTAGTTTTATTGTGACATATGTAGCGGCATTTGCTGGAATGAAATTAGCTAAAAAATAGGAGGAGAGCACGTTGAAGTTTTGTGGAACATGTAAAAAGAACGTTGCAGACCATTTGAACTTTTGTCCTGAGTGTGGGAGTAAAGTAGAAGTAATCGTTGATAACACTGCTGCTTCATATACAGAATTACAAAGCGAGACAAAACCAGTGAAAAGTAAGAAAAATTTATTTTTAATCATTGGTTTTGCCATTATTGCTGCATTATTATTTGGGGCATATAAATTTGGAGCATATAAGTTTTCAAAAGAAAAGCAAGTAAATGTAATGATTGAAGCATTCCAAAAGAAAGATATTAATGCAATTGATGAGTTTGTAAAAGCAAATGATTCAAGCTTAAAGATTAAGACAGAGGATCTTAAAGCGTACATGCGTTATTTAAAAGAGAATCCTTCTTACAACAAACAATTACTGTCTTATTTACAGAAAGAGACAGTAGATCAAAAGTTAACAAAAGATAAATCTTCATTTAAGGACGGGGAAATAGTAGAAGAGGGAAAAGAGTGGTTCTTATATCC
This sequence comes from Bacillus sp. FSL E2-8900, assembly GCF_037966225.1. Taxonomy (NCBI): domain Bacteria; kingdom Bacillati; phylum Bacillota; class Bacilli; order Caryophanales; family Bacillaceae; genus Bacillus; species Bacillus sp. FSL E2-8900. The sequence goes on along the minus strand of NZ_CP150193.1, from coordinate 4,839,566 downwards.
AAAGTATAAGTTCAGCATGAAATCTTATTATATGAGCGTTAGTACAACTGCAAAAAATACAGAAATATATGTGAATGACAAAAAAGAAGCAGAGCTTTCTAGTGATAAAACTTCGAAAGAGTTGGGGCCATACTTCCCAGGTACATATGTTGTAAAGGCAACGGCGAAGACAGAACTTACTGAATTAGAAACAGAGAAAGAAGTAGATTTAGCGGATGAACAGAGCGAGAAGGTGAAAGTGGATTTATCGCTTGAAGGCAAGTATGTAAGCATTTCTTCTGATGAAAGTGATGCAACTGTATTTGTGAATGGGAAAAAACGTGGAAAATTAAATTATGGAAGTTATAAGCTTGGCCCTGTATCCACAGATGAAACAGTAGAAGTACATTTAGAGAAAACTACTGATCTTGGTGTGATGAAATCTGAAAGTGTTAAAATTGGAGACCAAAGCACATATTACTTAAAATTCCCGAAAGAAACATCAAGTTCAGCAGTGGGCGAATTTGTAAGAAATCATATTTATGATAACGTACGTGCAATTTCATTAAATGATTTTAGTTTAATTGAAAATAATTATGATAAGAGCGGGAAATCGTATAAGGAAGACCGTGATTATATACAGTATTTACACAAAAAAGGAATTACAGAAGACTTATTAACGATGGAAGTTCGTAATGTAGAGCGTCAAAGTGCTACGAAATATAAAGTAACGACATATGAAGAGTACCATATTCGTTACGGTGATGGATCTGTGAAGTTCAAAAGTTTTAATAACGAACATATTATAACTGTGAATGGAAATGGAAAGATGTTGTATCATTCTCTTGGTGCAAATAATACGTTGAAATCAGAAGATGTATCTGGTCCAACTCGTTAATATGAGAGAAGCTGTTCAATATTTGAACAGCTTCTTTTTTGTAGCTAAATCGATATTTCGTGTCGAACCGTTGATATATCGTAAGTTATGATAGATATAATCGAAAAATCGTTGATATATTGCGATTTATGATAGATATAATTGAAAAATCGTTGATATATTTTTTTACAATTATGAGTGTGTTTCCTTTAATATTTCTTGTACATATGGATCATGTAATATCTGCTCTATAATTGGTAACATGTTTTGTTCAAATGGAATGTCGATAGGAAATGGCTTTTGAGAGCCTGGTTTTATTCCATATTGCACAATTTTGTAATGTGTATTGTTTTCAGAATTGAGCACAATTAACTTATAGCGGTTATCATCGCCAGCGAGTGAGAAATCAATAGACGTAGCGTTATATGTTACTTCATCTTTATATATGTACGGTTTTGGCGTACCAATCCAGTCTACTTTTGCTTGTACATTCATGGGCATAGCCTCCTTATATGTATTATAAATAAATAAAAGCCAGCTCTCAATAAAGAGAACCGGCTTGTAATTTAGCAGTCATTGGTTATTTTAAAATTTTCACTTTAACAGTTTTGCGTCCCCATTTTTGAGCAGCGCTATCTGATCCAAGTAAGATATCGATACGGTTACCTTTAATTGCACCACCAGTATCTCCAGCGATAGCTTCTCCGTAACCTTCTACCCATACTTTAGATCCTAATGGGATTACTTTCGGGTCAACAGCGATCATTTTCATGTTTGGATTCGCAGTTAAATCATGACCCATTGCAGTTAATACACGGCCGCCATATGTGCCACCGTTTTCGCTCGGGTGAGCTGTATATGCTGTAGCTACAACTGTTAACTCACGACCACCAGAAGGTGTGTTAGTTTCAGCAGCTTTTACAGCAGGCTTAGCAGCTGGTTTTGCTTGTGCTACAGGTGCTTGAGCCTTAGCTGGTGCTTCAGCTTTAGCAGGAGCAGTTGTTTCTTGTTTCTCAATTACAGGTGCTGTACCTGTTAAGAAAGGAACATGAACATAAGCTGTTTTCCCGTTATATTCAAATTGTAACCACTCATTTTGTACTTGGTTCGTTGTTTCGATTACATCGTCTTTCTTCAACTTTCCAAGAACCTCTGAGTTTGTGTTCGCTTCAGCACGTACGTTTAATACGTTAGCTGTTACGTAGTAGATGCTTTTTGTGAACTCTGCACTTACGAATGCGTCTTTACCGTTTAAAGTAACTTTTGACCATCCGTTCTCTGTATTTTGTACATCTATTTTATTACCGTTTAGTAATTTACCGACAACTTTTGATTCCGTAGTAGGGTTTTCGCGTACGTTTAGTACATCTGTTGTTACAACAGTTTCTGCATTAGCAGATGATGTGAAAATCCCAAGACCAAAAACTGCTGCTGTTGCTATACCAATTAATTTTTTCATGATAGCCTCCATTGCGTTTGTTTTCGTGTCCTCATTATAGCAACAGATTTTTTCGGATTTGGGGAAAACACACAATTACAAACCATTCGTAATAAGTCGTTAACATCCTGTAATATAACAAAAAATATAGGAAAGCGTTTTTCATTCTATATGACTCATAGGTTTCTAGTTATATTCAAAATATTTAATACAACATGTTTTTTTCGACGTAAATAAAAATATTACAGGAATGTTACATGATATTTACTAAACGATTACATTCCTTGAGTATTTTACCGTTTTATGGGTAATATAGTTATATAAACATAAACATTTTGTTTGTGAAGCTATAAACACGTGCTATATACTAGCAAAAAAACCGCATAATTGTTACAAAACGAAAGGGTTGTAAGGAAGAACTTTGCCCTTTTTTACATATGTAACACATCCTTTTTTAGGAAAATACATTCCTATCCGCGTTTTTCTCACACAATTTGACAGCAGTATTTCTAACTTGTAGCTCTTGCAGAGTGAAAAGGTTATACGAAAGGTAAGGCTGTCCATAAGAATTCGAATTGGTGAAGGTGAAAGTAAGAAAATCACCGCAAAATTATAGTTTTCTATCCGATTTTACATATCGGAATTTATGTTATTTACAAAAGCGAAACCTACGAAGGGGGATTTGATGAGGAAACTGACAAAAACATTCATCGTTTCATTAACATTATGTATTGCATTTACAATTTGGGGGATTATTCCCGAATCTATTATTGGAAAAGGTAGCTTAGGAAATGTAACAACCGCAATTCAAACTGCATTAGTTAGTAAGTTCGGGTGGTTTTATATTATTTCCGTGTCTATTATTTTAGGTGTGTCTATCTTTTTAATTGTTTCGAAATACGGTTCTATTCGTTTAGGTAAAGATGATGATGAACCTGATTATAGTTATATGACATGGTTTGCTATGCTATTTAGTGCTGGTATGGGTATCGGCTTAGTTTTCTGGGGCGTTGCTGAACCATTAAACCATTTATACGCACCTCCGTTTGGAGAAGGTGCAACTGAGGAAAGTGCGCGTCTTGCACTGCGTTTTTCATTTTTCCATTGGGGATTACATCCTTGGGGACTATATGCGTTTGTAGCGTTATGTATTGCTTACTTTACCTTTAGAAAAGGAAAAGCAAGTACGATTAGTGCGACAGTAGGTCCGTTATTTAAGGGCGGGGAACACGGGCGTATTGCTCATTCATTTGATGTGTTAGCTGTTTTTGCAACTGTGTTTGGTGTTGCAACGTCATTAGGTCTCGGTGCAAAACAAATTGCGGGTGGTGTTAGTTATTTAACATCTATCCCGAACTCATTAACGACACAGTTAGTTATTATTGCAATCGTAACGGTTCTTTTCATGTTATCTGCGCAAACAGGTCTTGATAAAGGAATTAAATATTTAAGTAATACGAATATTATTTTTGCATTTGCACTTATGATCATTGTATTATTTGCAGGTCCAACAAACTTTATTATGAATTACTTCACTTCAACAATCGGTTCTTATATTCAGGAATTGCCAAGTATGAGTTTCCGTTTAAGTCCATTAGACGAAGGTGGGAATCAATGGATTCAGTCATGGACAATTTTCTATTGGGCATGGTGGATTGCGTGGTCACCGTTCGTAGGTACGTTTATTGCTCGTGTTTCACGAGGTCGTACGATTCGTGAGTTTGTTATCGGTGTGTTACTTGTGCCGACCGTAATTGGTGCACTTTGGTTCTCTGTGTTCGGCGGTACTGGTATTCATATGGAGCTGTTTGGTGATGCACATATCTTCGACAAAGTGAAAGAAATGGGAACAGAAGTAGGATTATTCGCTATGTTCGATCAGATGGGCAGCTTTGGATCAGCTTTATCAGTTTTAGGTATTTTACTTATTGCAACATTCTTTATTACATCTGCAGACTCTGCAACATTCGTTTTAGGGATGTTAACGACACATGGTAGTTTAAACCCACCAAATCGTATTAAAATGATTTGGGGTATCGTTCTAGCCGCGATAGCTTCTACGCTATTATATATTGGCGGATTAGAAGCCTTACAAACGGCAGCTATCATTGCAGCATTCCCGTTCGTCTTTGTTATTTTCTTTATGATGGCAGCATTATTTAAAGAGTTACAAAAAGAAGGACGTATGAAGCGTCATTAATAATAGAAGGAAAAGAGCTGATTTCATATCAGCTCTTTTTTATTTCTCTATTTGCCTGTAAAAGTACGATTGGTGATGGCTAATGAAAGTTTCACTTTATATAGAAGGAATTTGAAATGCGGGTAGGGGAAATAAAATACTTTACCATATAAGTAGTATGCCTTTTATACGAAGAAAAAACGATAGGTTTCGACAATATTCGATCCCTTGCGAATTCTATTCATATTTTTGACAAAAAATTGTCGGAAATGTGTTGTCACGTTTATATATATGTGCTATATTATTTCCTGTAAGCGATTTCAAATAGTTTTAAAGCGCATTCAAGGGGGACATCTAGAATAATGAAACGTTACGAAAGAAAGTGGAAGCATATTTGTTTGAAACGTGTGGCACATCGTAGTGTCCAAGAAAGCACGGAACCTAAGACTGAAACGCGCAAAGAACAGCAAGAGAAGCAATTGGTTCTACAAAAATAGCAATCACTTTTTCGTATATAAATGAAGGTCGATCGTTCGTTGGGGGATGGACGTGAAATTACTTTCAGCTAAGGGGTATTGTCTGATATATAATTTATACGGCAATAAATAAGCACAGAGCATACGGCGCTCTGTGCTTATTTTTATTATTTATCTTTTTTGAATCGAACTGTTTTATCCCAGCCAATGACTTGTTTCTTGCTCTTTGCACGTAAGTATAAGATTAAGCTACGAATAAATAAGTACGTAAAGAGCTGTGCGTACGTAAAGTACATAATAACGCTAATAAAAATATTAGTCGGTGTAAAGGTTCGTTCGACACTCTGGGCACTAAATAATTGAGAAACATATGTAATATATGCGACATACCACATAAATAGTAGCGGAATGCTATATTGAATTTGGAATATCCCGAGTAGCCCAATTACAAACCAAACGTTCGAAATGATTAGGAATAGCCAAAATACAACATACACTAGAACTTGTTGTAAGGAATGAACAAGCAGCTTTCCTTTAAAGAAACTTAATGATGAGAACATTTTTTCTAAAATATATAAATTTCCTTGGAGCCAACGTGTACGTTGTTTAATAAGAATTTTTAAATGCTCTGGTTCTTGTTCCCAAGTAACTGATTCTGGGACGATTGGTAAGAGATAACCTTTTTGTGTAATTCGTAATGTTAATTCAGCATCTTCTGCAATTGCGTAAGGGTCATAGCCACCAAGCTCTTCTAGTGCGGAGCGACGAAGAAGCATGTTTGTTCCTGTCAGCGAGCCTGTTTGGAATAGTAACCAGCGTCCAGATTGCATAAGGAGCTGGAAGATTTGGAATTCTAGCGAAATCATTCGCGTCAACCAGTTTCTGTTTTCGTTTACTGTACGAACGTGTCCAACAGCTCCAACAGCATCTTCAGTTGTTTCAGCGTGCTCTACAAGCATTCGCAGTGCGTGTGGTTCAGGTTGGTTATCTGCATCGTAAACACAGAAGTACTCACCATCTGAAATACTAAGCCCATAGTTTAGTACACGTGATTTACCCTTCGGTTCACCGGGAGGAACACGAATATGGCAAATATGAGCATAAGCTTTGTCGAAATCATCTCCGATTTCAGGTGTTTCATCTTGAGAGTTATCATTTAATAAATAAATAGTTAGCTTTCCTGGATATTCAATCTTTGCCATCGCCTCTAAAGTATCTTTAATAACGATGCCTTCATTATGGGCAGGTATGAAAATATCGACGCTCGGATAATGTTCTAGCGTACGATCTTTTCGTTTACTATTTCGGTGAATTAAGCCCGCGATTGTTAAGAAAGAGTAGTAAACGAGTAAGCCAGAGAATAGAAAGGCCGTAAAAATAAGTACATATTTAATTGAAAATGTGATACTAATCCAAAAAACGAGTACGCAAAACAGAAGGAATAAAAGAAGTATAACGAGAGTCATCATAACAGTGTCTGTCCTTTGTTTCCAATTTGCTCGCGTGAAATTTTTATATCTCGGATTGCTTCAGCAGCAAGCCATTGCTCCATTTTTGGCTTTAGGCGGTTCATTACAATGTCAGCACCAGCTTCATTTGTGTTTTGTAATAAAATAACTAGCGTATTATTATCATATTCAGCAGCAAGGTCAAAATCATTCCTTACCGTTTCAACTAATAAGGAAGCTACACGGTCCATAACACTTTCCTTCGTATATTTACTAAAGGGAGTGAAATCAAAGTAAATGATAACGCCTGTTTCATTACGACGATTCATTGCAGTTGTTAATAATGCTTGGCGTCTCTCGAATTCTTGTCTTGTTAGTAATTTTGATTCTCCAATATATTGTTCTAACGTTCTCACACGCTCAGTTAAAGTTTTATTTTCATGAATCACTTTTTTCAATAGGTGAGTTGTTATATATACAATGAAGAAGTTAGCTGCCATCAGGAAGTGGATAATCATATATTGCCATTGATCTGATGTACTCCATAAATGAAGCCATGCTTGATAGAACAAATAAAATACGGAAATAATGGTTCCTAGTATGAAGAAAACAAATGCTGTTTTGTCAGCTAAAAATAAGAATAGTACATTTACGATTACGTATATTATTGTAAAAATAAGAGCATGCTCATATTTCGTCACATGTACAGTAGTAAAATAAAATACAATTTGTAAAATCCACATAGAGAGGATTTTATAGAACTTATCTTTCACAAAACTTTCCTCCTTAAAGCTATTTCATCAATAGATACTTGTAGTATGCGCAATTATTAAGAAATTGACCATGTCGTTACATTCTTTTGAAGGGCAACAACAAGTAGTATCTCTATTTTCATTAGAAAAATAAAAAGACTTAAACATTATTGTATCATAATGTTCTTATATTTGGCATAAAGTGATTAATAGATGCACAAAAGACATTTGGATTGCATGAAAAAAGTCTCCTCTTGTAGAAAGAGAAGACTCTATATAAGTTTATAGGAACATCATACCTGCAACTGCTGCATTTAAGAAGTTCGCTAATGTACCAGCGATAACTGCTTTAATCCCTAATTGTGCAATTTGTTTACGGCGAGTAGGAGCTAGCGTTCCTGTTACACCTAATTGAATTGCGATAGAAGAGAAGTTTGCGAATCCACAGATTGCGAATGTTAAAATTAGATTTGTTTTGTCAGAGAACTCTGCCATGTGTGGTCCTAAGTTTGCGTATGCAACGAATTCGTTGATTGCAAGTTTTTGACCAATAAAGCTTGCTGCTTGTACAGCTTCACCAGGAGAAACCCCGATTAAGATTGCAAATGGTGATAATAAGTAACCGAAGATTAAATCAAGGCTAAGTTTAATATCGAACAGAGAACCAATCAATCCTAATAATCCATTTAATAAAGCGATTAATGCGATGAAAGCCATTAACATTGCTGCTACGTTAATAACAAGTTGCATACCTTCAGATGCACCGCGTGCAGCTGCGTCGATAACGTTTGCGTCTTCACGTTCTGTAGAAAGTTCAACGTTATTATCTACTTTTTCTGTCTCAGGCATAATGAGTTTCGCAATTAATAAGCTTGATGGAGCTGCCATTATTGCAGCCGCTAATAAGTGCTCTAACGGAATACCCATTGCTGCATAACCGACGAGAACAGATCCAGCAACAGCTGTCATACCGCTTACCATAATAGCGAAGAATTCACTATTTGTTAAACGTGCTAAGTAAGGTTTAATTAAAATTGGAGCTTCAGTTTGTCCTAAAAATACAGTCGTTACTGAGTTTAAGCTTTCTGCTTTAGAAGTTCCAAGAAGTTTACTTAATGCGCCACCAACGACGCTAACAAATTTCTGCATAATACCAAAATGATATAAGATTGCTACTAATGAACTAATAAATACGATTGGAAGTAGTGCTTGAATAAAGAATACAAATCCCCAAGGTCCTTTTGCGTTGACTAAATCCCCAGCAACGAACTTAATTCCCTCGTAAGAAAAATTAATTAATCCTTGAACACCGTCAGCAGCGTGTTTTAAACCTGCTTTACCAGCATCCCATCGTAATACGATAAATGAAAATGACATTTGTAATGCTAGCGCGATTAAAATTGTGCGCCAATTAATAGCTTTGCGGTTGGAAGATAGTAAGAATGCAATTGCTAATACTCCAATCACGCCGCCAATTCCCCATAAAAGATTCATGCAGTGTATGCTCCTTCCTCATAGTAAAAACAGTGTATAAACCAGTTGTCTATACGTTTACGAATATAACATCTTAAGTAACTTATCATAATGGACATCGGAGGTCAAACGTCTAATGAAAAGTTTAAATAAAAAGAAAATTCTTCAAAAAAACACATATGAAATAAATAGACATGAAATAGGTTATGTTTTTTATGGGAATATATACATTATGATAACGTTATGCATTGTTTTTGCAGAATAAAGTGTATGAAATGGAAGAATGGATACATTATTTTTGTAGAGAGAAGGTAGGAGAAAGGGAGTAATATGTTGAACTCATAGCAAAAAAGCCTTCTAGTAAACTAGAAGGCTTTGAAACTATTAATTAAGGTGCTTTCGTGTATCCTAAGAAGTGGCTCTTCCAATAAGAGTTACTTAATGAAGCGATTGCTACACCTTTATCTCCAGCTTGGATAAATGATCCGCCCCCAAGGTAAATACCCATGTGAGAAGGGCCAGATTTATAAGTGTTTTGGAAATAAATTAAGTCACCAGGTTGTGGACTTGAAGTTTTTGGTAGGCTACTCCAATATCCTGCAACACTTTGGCGGCTAATGTTATGACCAAATTTCTTAAATACGTGGTAGATGTAACCACTGCAGTCAACACCGTTAGCAGAAGTTCCGCCCCAAACGTATGGTACACCTTGCATTGATTTTGCGTATGCAAGTACGGAAGAACTGTCGCCGCTATTATTACCTGTATTATTATTGTTGTTATTGTTTTGATTGTTATTTTGGTTATTGTTAGGCTTATTATCTACTGCGCCTCCAACTGGTGTTTTAGATAGGTAACGTGTTCCGATATAACCAGTTTGACCGTTGTAGTTAATTTTGCTCCATCCAGAGTTTTCAGAGATTACTTGAACCTTCTGACCTTGTGGAAGTGCGCCTATGATTCTATAATTTGTACCTTCGCCGCTACGTACATTTAGTGCAGAAGCATTAATGTAGTAGTCACCAATTGCACCTTGGTTAGGCTGTTCAGGTTGTTTTGGTTGCTCAGGAGTAGTAGTGCCACCTTTAACGAATTTTACAAATTCGCTACTAACAAAGCCTGTTTTTCCTTGGTAATTTACCTTAAACCAACCGTTTTCAGATCCAACTACGTTTAATGTTGTACCGTTTAAAACGCCACCAATTACACTATGGTAAGCGGCAGGGCCTGTACGAACACGTAAAGATGTAGCGTTAACTACGTAAGAACCACCAGTTTGAATAGTTCCATTATTGTTTTGCTCTTGTTTGTTGCCTTCTGTAACGTTTTCGTTAGAACCGCCTTTTGTTACGTAGTCTTTGCTTATATAAGCAGTTTGTCCTGCGTAATTGATTTTGAACCAATCTTGAACTTCGCCAACAACTTGTACTACTTGTCCTTTTTTGACAGAACCTACAGTTGTGTGAGAAGTGCTAGGACCTGTACGAACACGAAGGGAAGATACATTTACTGTATAGTTTCCGCTTGCTGGTTTTACTTCTTGGTTGTTATTATTCGTATTGTTGTTTGAAGAACCCCCAGTAGAAGAAACGCCAGATACGAATTCGCCACTTACATAACCTACTTGTCCATTATGGTTAATTTTCACCCAACCATTTTCTTGTCCAATTACGTTTAATGTTTGTCCTTCATATACACGTCCAGAAACAGAACTAGAAGTGTTAGGAGCTGTACGTACACGTAATACATCAGCGGTAACTTTATTGTTTCCACCTGTGCTTACATTGTTGTTTGCTGCTCCACTTTTTGATACAAATTCGCCACTAACAAAGCCTGTTTTTCCGTTAATGTTAATTTTGAACCAACCATTTTCTTCGCCAATCACGTTTAGTGATTGACCGTTATAAACGCGTGAGATGATGTCGTGAGAAGTGCTTGATCCCGCACGAACATGTAATACGCTCGCGTTTACCGTATAAGATGAGTTGTTTGACGCAGAAGCTTGGACAGTTGTAGCAGCCTTTTGTGTATTTTGTTCAGGTGCAGCTTGAACACTATCAAGTGTAGGTGCTGCTCCTCCTGCTACAGACACTGCCGCAAGACCGGCAAGATACTTTTTCATAATTTGTCGATTCCTTTCTGTCTGTAATGTAGTGAAGAAATATTTACCAACTGTTAAAAATTCTAAAGAGCATGTCGATTACTGTCAAGGCTTATGTGGGAATCTGAATATGACAAAAAGATTACAAGAAAAAATCAAGGCATAAATTTACACCTTGATTTCCATTTAAATGCATATATTGAATGTGAAAGGACAGAAATTATTCGGGTTTAAGAAGATGCCATATTGGATTGTAACAAGATTTGATTAAATGATTTTTGCAGTTTTTTGGTGATAGGCCCAACTTGCCCATCTTGAATCGCGGTTCCATCAAGGTGGGTCATTGGTAAAATTTCAATCGTTGTGCCTGTAAAAAAGCATTCATCTGCTTGATAAACGTCACGAACGCTGAAAAGTTCTTCCTGTACAGGTATGTGAAGAGTATTCGCTAAAGAAAGGACATATTGACGAATAATGCCATTTAAAATAAGGTGATTGGCTGGATGTGTGTAAAGAGTTCCGTTTTTAATTAAAAAGAAGTTGGAATGGCTTCCTTCCGTTACAATACCATTCCTTACGAGAAGTGCCTCTTTACAGCCTTTTCGTTCAGCTTTCGTAGCAGCTAGTACGTTTGGTAATAAATTTAATGATTTAATGTCACAGCGTAGCCATCGAGTATCGGGTTCTGATATAGCGCGTATACCATATTCAATCCATAACGCTGGTCTTTCTTTTTTTGTAATATAGGCATAAATTGTTGGAGGGTTGTCATATGAAAATATATGTGTGCGAGCTTGTACACCACGAGATACTTGCAAATAAATTGTGCCATCTTCATGGAAATGATTTCGTTCAATTAATTTGTAAAGTAAAGTGATGAGCTCAGCTTTTGAGAAAGGGAGCGATAATTCTATTTCTTCCATGGATCGATATAATCTCGTTATGTGCGGATCTAATAAATGAAAGTTCCCTTTATATAGGCGAATAACCTCGTAGACACCATCTCCGAACTGCGAACCTCTCTCTTCAAGTTCTATGTACGTTTGTTGTTTTGTTGTATCAATAACTTCATCATTCCAAAGTACAAATTTTTCGTATGCCAATTTCCGTCCCATCCTTTCGTAAGTACGTAAGTAACGTGAAACTTTTATTCATGCGAGATAAAAATCACTATAGTAATTTTTATGTAAGCAATTCTCTACATATGACCGTATATGTATTTGTAAATCATAGAGAAGTAAGGATGGTTTACCCCGCATTAACGGGCAGTAAAACTCCTACTTAAAAATTCGGGTGGAGCAAAGAAGTGAATTGGGCGAATAACTGCCCGTAGCTACCCGATTGGTGAGGGCTGATTAAAGTTTCACTTTACAGCATTTTGTATATACAAATTCGAAAATAAGAATGAGAATCCTGCTTTTAAATAAAAAAAAGCAACATTCTTATGGAATGCTGCACAAGGAGGGTAGCTATCTTTCATAGGGACATTGTCTCGTTGAATGTTTTGTGTATGGAAACAAAACATGTTGAAAGACAATTATAAGAAAGTAGAAACAAAAGATTTACACACTTCTTTAAGGGATCTTACGAAAGATGAGAGATAAGAAATATGTAGAACCTCGTTTACATATTTTATTATAGAGATTTTTCATTAACACTATGTGAATATTTGGTAAAGGTTATGTAATTTTAAAGTTAATGAATATAAGTAGTTGTATGGAAGAAAATAAAAAAAGAGGCTGAGATTACTCAGCACTCTTCTTTTCTTCTTTAATAACTGTTTTTACTTCACCAGTTTTGATCTTATTACTTTCAGAGAAGCGAAGTAAGTCACCTTCAATGATTTTATCAGACATGTTCAATTCATTTTGGGCGCGATCAATTAGTGGTTGGGATTCTTCTTTCGGTAATTGTACAACTTCGCCAGTAGCACGGTCATAGAATGTACTGTTTGTGTACATGTATTTATCTGTAACGAAGCTACCGTCACGAAGAACAACGAATCCTTTATTATCAGGTGAGAATACATCATGACCGAATCGAACGTCATTTGTAGAATCTACACCAAGTAAGTTTAGAATAGTTGGTTTAATGTCAATTTCACCAGTTGGTTTCGAAATTGTTTTACCTTCTTTTTGACCTGGAACGTGAATAAACATCGGTGTTTTTTGTAAGTTCATATGGTCAAATGCAGTGATTTCTTCTTTTCCTAAGAACTGTGCCATTGCACGGTTATGGTTTTCAGAAATACCGTAGTGGTCACCGTAGAATACGATTACTGAGTTGTCGTAAATACCTTCTGCTTTTAGACGCTCAATAAAGTGTTTCATTGCTTCGTCTAAGTAACGAGCAGTTACCATGTAACGGTCAAATACTCCATCACCAGAATTGTATTCATCGATTAATTTTGTACTGTCATCGTAAGTGAATGGGTAATGATTCGTTAAAGTAAGGAAGCGAGTATAGAATGGTTGCTTCACTTGTTTTAACATATCAATAGATTGATCGAAGTATTCGATATCTTTTAATCCCCAATTTAATTTTGTTTCTGGCGTAATCTTGTAATCAAGCTCGTTGTAGTAACGATCATAACCAAGTGCTGGATACATAATGTTACGGTTCCAGAATGTTGCGTTGTTTGCGTGGAATACCGACGTGTGATACCCTTGCTGACGTAAAATTTCTGGAGTTGCTGTATATTCATTGTTACCGTGTGTGAAGAATACAGCACCACGGTCTAGTGGATATAACGAAGTATCTACTAGGAATTCAGCATCAGATGTTTTACCTTGACCTGTTTGATGGAAGAAGTTATCAAAGTAATAACTTTCTTTCGTAAATTGGTTTAAGAATGGTGTAACTTCTTGTCCGTTAACTGTTGCACCAATTAAGAATGTTTGTAATGACTCAAGAGAGACAACAATTACGTTTTTCCCTTTTGCAGTACCGAACATATTTGGATCTGGTTTACTTTGTGTTGTTTTTACGTAGTTCTCTGTTTCTTGTAATTTACTACCGTCAGCGAATGCTTTTTGTGAACTTGATTTTGCTTGTAAGCCAAGATCGTATACTTGGTGTACATATAATCCTAAGTTTTTAACAAGCATAACGCGGTCGAATGAACGTGTTAATAGTTCTGGGCGTTCAGCTTCTGCAAGTCCTAAGTTTGCGAAGAAAATAGCAACTGTTGATACGAAGTATAGAGAACGCATCGGGCGTGCTACACGCTCTGTAGGTGCAAAGTTCTTCATTTTCTTCAATAGAACGAAGAATATGATAATGTCTGCAAATGCAAGGATAATTTTGTAGTTAAATAATTCTTTCACACTAGAACCTAAACTTCCGAAGTTAGATGTTTGTCCTAGCACCGGTAATGTAACGAAGTCATTGTAGAATCCGTAGAACATTACGTTACCAACAAGAACGATTGTTAAGACAAAATTAATTCCAAGTGCTATATAGTTACGTTTTTTCCCTTTTGCAAATAATGCAAGACCAACAAGCAGTAATGATGCTGCTAATGGGCTAAGGAATAAAATGAATTCTTGCATGAAAGATTCAAGTTTTAAATCAAAGCTTGTGCGTGTAATAAGGTAAGTTTTCAGCCATAAGGCTAAAGCTACGAATAAAGTGAAACGCACATTTTGAAATTGTGATTTCAAGGTTTCTTTCATTCATTTCCACCCTTTCTCTATCAGGCTTGGTCGATTTTGGAGCGAAAAATGCTAAAATAAAAAATACATAGTTTTCTTGGCCATAATTAAAGGTTCTATATTCACCCATATACGACTATAACTATGCATACCCTTTTGGTTTCTTTTGTTGCTCATAAGCATAACGTCATTTCTGTATTATACAACAAAATTCATTTCTGAGAAACACTATAACATTTTACATTTTTTGTATAAGATTTGTCACTACCAGAGAAAACTTTAACATTCGTTTATATGTCCGTCAACTAGAAAATATAACAAAGGTAGAGCAGAATGTTAAGTGGAAGTGAAAATTTTCTTTGTTGAGAAATAAGAAACGAAGATGGGTAAGGGTTATCTAGAAATCTATTATATGAAGGAAATCGTGTGAAAATTAACGAACACTTGTTCTTTTTTGGTTTGTTTGTTACAATGGAAGTTCATTGATAGGTTTTGTGTAATTTCCATGAACTTTTACTGATAACATATTGTAGCTTATTTCTTTTTAAAAATAGGGAGGCTTTTTACATGAAACAAAAATTTTCAGTTGAAGCGTTTTGGAAGAAAGTAAAACATGTTGCAAAGCAAGCAGGGCAGTCGGTCATTTATGCAAGTTTATTACTGTTTTACGTTTTGCAAAGACCCGATGTTCCAAAACGAGTGAAAATTATTGTAATTGGAGCACTTGCTTATTTTATTGCACCGATTGATGCGATTCCAGATTTCATTGCTGGAATTGGCTATACGGATGATTTAGGGGCGTTAACGGCCGCACTAATACAGGTGTCGTTATACGTCAATGAAGATGTGAAAGATAAGGCACGAGTGAAGTTGGCAGAATGGTTTGGTTCGGATATAGACACAACATTTATCGATCAGAAATTAGGTCAATAGGTGAAATCTGTCATGAGGTGACAGGACGAACGTAAGCGAGGAAGTGCATTATGCCATCAGGAAGAACGCATACGAAAATAAACTTAATATCCCTTCCGGTTGTTTTGTTTTTGCTCTTTTCGTATGGATTAACAAATTTTGATTTTTTATTAACTTTTGCAATTGGTTTTTTAGTAGGTACTTCATTTTTAACACCAGATTTAGATACGTACAGTAATGCTTATAACAAATGGGGTTTCTTACGTATATTTTGGTATCCTTATAAGAAAGTAATGCCACATCGATCTTTCTTTACGCATACGATTATACTTGGTGATGTGATTCGTATTGCGTACATGTTAATTGTCTTTTCTCCATTTTTATTACTATTAAATGTAATCGCATTGGATGGTAATTTAATAGAAATTGCGCAGAAACATGAGGTTGAAATTGTAACATTCTTAATGGGAATTGTTGTGGCAAGTACGCTCCACATTATAGCGGATAAAGTGAATACACGCCGAAAGAAAATGATGAGAAAAAAGAAGAAACGCAGAAGATAAAGTGAACGAATTAGGAAAAGGGCCCCTTGCAATTTGCAAGGGGCCCTTTTTAAACAAACATTTGTTTAAAATTAAGCTTTCAGCACTTTAATTCCTTTTACAATGTTCCAGATGAAGTAGTATAAGCTGATGATTCCGCAAATAGCTAAGACAATCATTGATCCAATTCCAAGTGTTACATCTGGTTGATCAGATCCAAGACCCATAATTCCTAAAATAGTTACGCCAATGAATGTAGCGATACTTGGAATGATGTGTGTCCATAGAGCACGTTTTGCATGTGGTTTTGTTTCAGCATCTCCTACAATCCAAACGATAATAGGGAATAAGATAGGGGCAAATAGTACACTAAAGTATGATAACGCAGCTAATATTTTATTTCCGTTCATATATATCACCTCATAAATAATTTCTGTTGTTATACTATTATTATGCAATAATTTTGGCAAACTTCCTATCGATGAACATTACAAGAACGTGACGATTTTGTAAGATTTTCTGTTAAATAATAAAATTTTCAAAAAAATCTTTTTTAATAGAAATTGTTATGGTACAGTATAAATGAAAGTTGTTGAAAACGTTTTCTTAAACGTTTTTTTATTTTAGACTTAAAGGTATGATGACCTGATAGTCTATTGATGGGGTTATTCTATTCAAAAGGGGATTCTTTAGGGGGAGAGAACAATGAACACATGGACACAAGTTTATGATCCATTCGGAAACATTTGGATTTCGGCAGCGGTCGCACTTATTCCGATTATCTTTTTTTTCTTAGCTTTAGCAGTTTTCCGCATGAAAGGGTATGTGGCAGGGTTTATTACAGTTGTACTTACAGTTTTAGTAGCGTTATTTGCTTATAAAATGCCGTTCACGATGGCAATGGCAGCGACCGGATATGGTTTCTTATACGGATTATGGCCAATTGCTTGGATTATCATTATGTCGGTATTTTTATATAAAATTTCTGTGAAAACAGGTCAATTCGATGTGATTCGTGCATCGGTATTATCGATTACGAACGATCATCGTCTACTCGTTATTTTAATTGGATTTTCATTTGGAGCATTTTTAGAAGGGGCGGCAGGATTTGGGGCACCAGTAGCGATTACAGCAGCGCTTCTTGCGGGTCTTGGGTTAAATCCTTTATACGCAGCAGGTCTTTGTTTGATTGCAAATACTGCACCAGTGGCGTTCGGAGCGATGGGAATTCCGATTACAGTTGCTGGACAAGTAACAGGTATTGATCCACATAAAATTGGACAAATGGCTGGGCATCAATTACCGTTCCTATCATTATTTGTGCCATTCTTTATCGTATTTTTAATGGATGGATTTAAGGGGATACGACAAACGTGGCCTGCGTTATTTGTAGCGGGTAGTTCATTTGCGATTACGCAGTTCATTACAGCGACATTTTTAGGACCAGAACTTCCGGATATTACATCGGCACTTGTAAGTTTAATTAGTTTAGCGCTGTTCTTAAAAGTTTGGCAGCCGAAAGAAACTTATCAATCCGGGCAAGCAAATAGTGAAGTAGCAGCAACAACGACAGTAGCATCGATGCCGAAATTAACGTTTGGAAAAGTAGTGAAGGCATGGTCTCCATTTATCGTATTAACGGTTATGGTAGTCATTTGGAGCCAAAGTTTCTTTAAGGCATTATTCGCTCCAGGAGGGGCTTTAGCAAGTCTTGTATTTAAGTTTGAAATTCCAGGTCTGCATAATCTAGTAATGAAAGCAGAGCCGATTGTAAATAAACCAACGCCTTACGAGGCAATTCTGAAGTTTGATGTATTATCAGCAACCGGAACGGCGATTTTAATTGCTTGTATCATTTCCATGTTTATTTTGAAAATGAATGTAAAAGATGCAGTAGTGACATTTAAAGAAACGTTAAGTGAATTAAAAATGCCAATTCTATCAATCGGATTCGTACTAGGGTTTGCATTTATCGCAAACTATTCTGGTCTATCTTCTACGTTAGCGTTAGCATTAGCTGGAACTGGCGGACTATTCCCGTTCTTCTCACCATTCTTAGGCTGGATTGGCGTATTCCTAACAGGGTCTGATACGTCTGCGAATGCACTGTTCTCAAATTTACAAGCCATTACAGCGCAGCAAGTCGGCGTATCTGAAGTGCTTCTCGTTGCAGCAAATACAACAGGCGGTGTAACAGGTAAAATGATTTCCCCGCAGTCGATTGCGATCGCTTGTGCAGCGGTTGGTCTTGCTGGAAAAGAATCGGATTTGTTCCGTTTTACAGTGAAGCATAGTTTGTTCTTCGTAATTATTGTTGGTATTATGACTTATGTTCAGGCTTATTATTTAACGTGGATGATTCCATAAACAACAAAAGAAATAAACTTTTAATTTTCCAAATTATGGTGTATGATAGAAAAGTATTGAAAATTAAATCAGTGATAAACTAGGGGTGCCTAACGTATGCGTAGGCTGAGAGAGAAGCGCGTGAACTTCTTAACCCTTTGGACCTAATCTGGCTCGTACCAGCGTAGGGAAGTTAACGGCTTTACATAATGATGTCTTTATGAGCCAGGTCCTTATTTTTTTATGGACCTGGCTCTTTTTATGGAAGATGCGCAAATTGGGAATACCGACAGTAGTGGATAGGGTTGTTCAACAAGCAATCAGTCAAGTGCTTGGTTCAATATTTGAAAAACAATTTAGCGAATCTAGTTACGGCTTTAGACAAGGGCTCTTTTATGTTTGTATTTCGGAACTTCATCATATTTCTTTAAATAATAAGCACGGTAAGTAGCTTCACGAAATTGTACAGAGTTGGCAGCTTCAACCATGTAATAACGAAGATACTGGTTTCCCGTTCGTGCCATGGGTGTTCGTTCCGATTCAAAGTTTCCAGATTGCGATTTTTTCTAGTAAAGACCGGTGTATTTGGCCAATTGTGCTTCGTTCTCAAAGCGTTCAATTTGTCCAACTTCCGCAATGATTCCCGCGGCGTATACGACTCCAATGCCTGGAACACTTGTTAAATATCTCGCTTCTGGAATGGCTTAGAATAAAGCAGTAATGCTTTTTTCTATCTCTTTGATTTGTTTTTTCAATGTTTGAATCAATCGTGCATAAGTGGCTAATACAACGTCCACAGAGTCTTGAACGACCTTACCTAGTCGGTAGGAGTCACGTATGGCTTTCTTGATGGTTTTCGCTAAATCTTCCGGGTCGCTAAAGCGTCCTTTCCCCTTTTTCTGAAGAAGAGTAGCGAGTGCTTCTAGATCCATTTCTGCGATTTCATCCAACGAAAGGGAATCTGAGAGTATTTCCATCATCGTCGCACCAAAAACAGAGGTATTTAACTCTTTCGTATAGTAAAGGTTCTCCAGAAAGTGTTGCTTACATTCTGTTTGCTGGTGAACGAGTTGATATCTAGATCGTATTAAATGTTGAAGGGCAACGTATTTTTCCTCCTTGATAAGAAACTTATTATACCGCCCGATTCGTAAAAAATCGGCAATACGGAAAGTATCTATTTTATCGGTCTTATCTTCTTCAAAGAGTTTTTTATATCGATGGATGGCTTTTGGATTTTGTACGACCACTTCCACGTCTAAAGCCCTCAAATCCTTATCTTCCGTTAGGAACATGGAAGGATGGAAACTATAGACGGAAATAGATTCCATACCAATGACAATTTTTTTATAGTTGTACAACTGATGAAAATGGAGAACATCCTCCTTAATGGCGTTGGCACCATTCACATCGTTTGAAAGACAAATTTCTTTCAAAACAGTGTCATGACTGTCAAGAAAACATACATCAAATTTTTCAGAGCTTACATCAATAGCTACGAATAATCTCAAAGAAAGGACCTCCTTTCTTTGAATAGTATTTGGAATGAGCTTGGATACTGTGGGATCTCCCTAGAGTCAAAAACATAGCCACAACCTCGCGTATGAGTATTCAATGATTGCCTTCATCTAAGCTGCCCCTCCCACCATTATGAGAGGTAAGTGAAGGAAACCGATACAGCTTGTGCGTATGCAGTGCATTTTGGTCTGGGTCACAGTCTTTTAACGTGGTCGAACTACAGGAGGAGTAAGCATATTCCCGATGGATCCATTTCCATACTTCCATTATCTGGGGAAATCCCCCAGTATCCAAGACTAAATTTTACCCATACATCATTTTTTTGATGTAGCTCTTGAAGATAAAAACTATTCAATTTTCAAGGAACAGTTATTAACTTAAAACTTATTATACGAGGAGGGTGTATCATGAAAAAAATATGCTTTGTATTAATTGTCGACGCTGGTATAAATTATGGTTCAATATTTTCTCTACCATTTTTAAGGAATCAGGATGATTTGAAGGGATATTTTTCTAAGTATTATGATGTTTCAATTAATTATATTAGGGATAAAAACTCAGTTGACTATTTGGTAGTTCCCAAACCGTGTCCAGCTTTTGATAATGAAAATAATCTTCCAATAATTGAAGTACCAGCAATCTTATTTATGGAAAAGAATTTTGAAAAAATAAAGACTTATATAGACAATTATTTTTCTAATAACTCATAAAGAAAATAAAAGTACAGTAAAAAGAAGTCCGATAAAAAACGAGTGGTGTAGAATATTTCTATTAATCATTCGTTTTTTATTATATTTACATATATTTTTTAAAAGAGGATTATAGACGTTCTGAAAAAAAATAATTATAACAAGAACAGTGTTCGTGCTACTATCTACGGTTATTTTTTGTACTAAGTAACCCTTTAACTAACAAGACAACAAAAATAATTAACATATTAAGGGAATTGCGTTACGATAAATGTAAGAGATTTTTCTTTGAGTTTTAGCTCTGAATAATAAAGATAGTTAAATCACTAAATGGAGGAGCAGGTCAATTTTGTTCCTTGTATAGTAAATTGTTACCTATCTCTATTACAGGTTGTATGGCAGGTAACAGTAGCAGTTGTAGCGAAATACAGCAGAGACAAAGGCTCTTTGGCAAACGGGACTGATGAATGTATTTGGCAAGTAAAAAATGGTTCTTCCCGGAGTTAGTTGAAAAGTCTCATTCTCTCCAAAAGTAGAATCTTTGTCCGCAATGTGGAGAATTTGCATCGACCATACATGATTCTTTTAATAAGCTTTAACTTGTTTATGCTCCCTTCGGTAAGACCATTATTATTCTCATAAGTTACCGTATTTCTGACAGCTTCAATATCCCGGGCTAATCCATTCGTAAAGCTCTTAAACTCTTGCATATTAGTATTCTTAATTTTCTTAATACAATGATTGAGATTCTCAACACTTTTTGTGGTGAAGATGTTTTTAAACTCCCATGTTAAATCATAAACTATTTTTACAATAGGGTGTTCTTCGTAATTATTGTTGGTATTATGACGTATGTGCAGGCGTATTATTTAACGTGGATGATTCCGTAAAGAGCAAAAGAAATAAACTTTGAATTTTTCAGATTATGGTGTATGATGGGAAAGTATTGAAAATTAAATCAGTGATAAACTAGGGGTGCCTAACGTATGCGTAGGCTGAGAGAGAAGCGCGTGAACTTCTTAACCCTTTGGACCTGATCTGGCTCGTACCAGCGTAGGGAAGTTAACGGCTTTACATAATGATGTCTTTATGAGCCAGGTCCTTATTTTTTTATGGACCTGGCTCTTTTTATTTTGGCATACGCTGGCCATATCTCGTCCTTGTCACGTACAGGGGGGCAACAAAAATTATGAAACAATCTGTTTCAGCTGAGCAAATTGAATTGAAATCGAGTTTACCAGGGAGTAAGAAAGTATATGTGGATGGGCCACGAGAAGGCATGAAAGTACCGATGCGTGAGATTGAACAAAGCGAAACGAATGGCGTTCCAAATCCGCCAATTCGTGTGTATGATACGAGCGGCCCTTATACGGATCCTGAGTATAAAGTGGAGTTAGAAAAGGGGATTCCAACGCCGCGCCATTCTTGGATTATGGGGCGTGGTGATGTAGAAGCATACGAAGGGCGTGAAGTGAAACCAGAGGATGACGGTGTGAAAGTGGCTTCGAAACATACACCTGTTTTCCCGCAGATGGATCGCAAGCCACTTAGAGCAAAGCAAGGTGCAAACGTTACGCAAATGCACTATGCACGTAATGGCATTATTACGTCTGAGATGGAGTATGTTGCGATTCGTGAAGGGGTAGAGCCGGAGTTTGTTCGTAAGGAAATCGCAGAAGGCCGCGCTATTTTACCAGCGAATATTAATCATCCAGAAGCTGAACCGATGATCATCGGGCGTAATTTCCATGTGAAGGTAAACGCGAATATCGGAAACTCAGCTGTATCTTCTTCGATTGCAGAAGAAGTAGAGAAGATGACATGGGCAACGCGCTGGGGTGCAGATACGATTATGGATTTATCTACAGGTAAAAATATTCATACGACGCGTGAGTGGATTATTCGTAACGCGCCTGTACCAGTTGGAACTGTACCGATCTATCAAGCGCTTGAAAAGGTAAACGGAATTGCAGAAGATTTAACGTGGGAAGTATATCGTGATACGTTAATTGAGCAGGCGGAGCAAGGCGTTGATTACTTTACGATTCACGCTGGTGTATTGCTTCGTTACATTCCAATCACGGCAAAGCGTACGACAGGTATCGTTTCGCGCGGTGGTTCGATTATGGCGCAGTGGTGTTTATTCCATCATAAAGAAAACTTCCTATATACTCACTTTGAAGAGATTTGTGAAATTATGAAGCAGTACGATGTTTCGTTCTCTCTTGGAGATGGATTACGTCCAGGGTCTATTGCAGATGCAAATGACGAAGCACAGTTTTCTGAGCTTGAAACACTTGGCGAATTAACTAAAATTGCTTGGAAACATGATGTGCAAGTTATGATTGAAGGACCTGGACACGTACCGATGCACTTAATTAAAGAGAATATGGAGAAAGAGCTTGATATTTGTCAGGGCGCGCCGTTTTACACACTTGGGCCGCTAACGACAGATATTGCACCAGGTTATGACCATATTACATCTGCAATTGGAGCTGCGATGATTGGCTGGTTTGGAACAGCGATGCTTTGTTATGTAACGCCGAAAGAACATTTAGGTTTGCCAAACAAAGATGATGTACGCACGGGTGTTATTACGTATAAAATTGCAGCGCATGCGGCTGATCTTGCGAAAGGACATAAAACGGCTCATCAGCGTGATGATGCACTTTCAAAAGCACGCTTCGAATT
Source organism: Bacillus sp. FSL E2-8900 (assembly GCF_037966225.1). NCBI lineage: Bacteria > Bacillati > Bacillota > Bacilli > Caryophanales > Bacillaceae > Bacillus > Bacillus sp. FSL E2-8900. The sequence continues at coordinate 4,816,492 of NZ_CP150193.1, read as the reverse complement.
CCGTTGGCGCGATCAATTTAATTTATCTTTAGATCCTGAACGTGCGATGGAATATCATGATGAAACGTTGCCTGCAGAAGGGGCAAAGACAGCTCACTTCTGTTCAATGTGTGGACCGAAGTTTTGTAGTATGAGAATTTCGCATGATATTCGTGAGTATGCAAAAGAAAATGATTTAGAAACGACAGAAGCAATTGAAAAAGGAATGAAAGAGAAAGCAGAAGAATTTAAAGAAGCTGGTAGTCATTTATATCAATAATATGTTACACCTCTTTACTTGATTGATCACACTGTAGTACCTAACTTTATTATAGAAGAAGCCCCATTTGCTAAGACGGTAGCAAATGGGGCTTCTGTTGTTTATAAGGCAAAGAAGAGATGTACCCAGTAGAATAAGAGGAATAGTGTGACGACTGTTGTGAGCGGGATAACGATAAGGGATACACTTAAATAGTCTTTCCATTTTACTTTAATTTTGTTTTGTTTCAGAATATACATCCAAATGAGTGAGGCTAGTGTACCAATTGGTAGTAATAGTGAACCGATGTCACTACCAATGATGTTTGCAAGATAGATTGTTTTTAATGTGACTGGATCTAGTCCCATTTCTGTTAATGTAATTGTACCAATCATAAGGGCAGGATGGTTATTGAAGACGTTAGAGAGGATGGATACAAGTCCGCCCATTGCAAAGCTAGCATAGAGTAGATGCTGATTCACAATTGGCTCGAGCCATTGTACAAGTGCAGCTGTTAATCCTGCGTTGTGGAGTCCGTAAATAATGACGTACATAGAGAAGGCGAAAATTAAAATGTGCCACGGTGTCTTTTTCAAAATGTCGACAGGATTTGTTCGTAAGTAGTACCATCTCCAAATGAGAAGAACGAGTGAACCAAGTACTGCAACGATTTCAATTGGGATGGATAAGAAGGATGCAACGAATAGAAGACAGCGCATCAGGAAGACGAAACCTAATACTTTTAACATGAATCTTGTCCGTTTTTGTTTCGTATCAACAGAATTATTTCCTTTTAGTGGATGGAAGTTTTTCGTGAAGAAAATTTCTTCAATATCATATGAAGATACAGGTAATTTTTTCGGAAGTTTTTTCTTCAAAACTGTATACATGAGCCATGACATAAATAATAAGCCTAATGTTGCAGGTACAAACATCATAGCAGTATGCATATAAAGAGTCATATTAACGATATTTAATGCAATTAAGTTTACGATATTACTTACACCAATTGGTGCACTAGATGCAGTAGCGATTAAAGCGCCACTTAATAAATAAGGAATTTGTTGATGTGGTTTTAATTGAAGGTTTTTTAGAAGAAGAATTAAAATGGGAGTTGTAATTAGAATACTACCGTCGTTATTAAATAAAAGAGTCATAAGAAAACATAATAATTGAATATACCAGTATAGACGGCGTCCAGAACCTTTCGCTAGATTTGCTAGTTTCGCTGCGGACCAATGGAAGAAGCCGAAGCTTTCTAATATAACTGCCATGACGATGGTCGCTAATATTGTTATGGAAGCACCGCCAATTTTACTTATAATATCCATGACGTCTGGTTTTGATACAAGTCCAGTAATTATGATGATACCAGCTCCGATTGCTGCTGGCCACGCCTCATTCAAACCTCGAGGCCGCCAAAAGATAACGATCATCGTTAAGAAGAATACAATAATAGTAATCCATATTTCAATGCTCATATTTTGCCTACCTTTCTATTTTCCCTTGAACAGATGTAGCTTGTCTCAAGTTTATATTGGTAGTATATTCAGCAAAAAATAAGAAGAACTAGACGTATAACGAGATGAAGCGAATATGTGTTTTTCAAGCTAAAGGACAAGTGTCACGAATAGTGAAATAACTATTATGAGAGGCGTCTATAAATTATTGGGGCAGTAAAATAGTAAATGAAATTTATATGGGCGATTATGGAGATATATTGGCGCAACTTAAAATATATCAGCGATTATTGAAATATATCGGCGCAACTTAAAATATATCAGCGATTATTGAAATATATCGGCGCAACTTAAAATATATCAGCGATTATGGAGATATATAGGCGCAACTCAAAATATATCAGCGATTTTTAAAATATATCGACTTATCGACAAAACATGACAAAAGGAGTCTATTCCAAAATGCCTTTTGGGACAGACTCCAAGACTATATTATTTTTCCTTCAAAAAAGTACGATCCTTCAAGAATAAATTCCAGAAGAAAATAAATCCTGGTAATAAAATTGCAATCCCAATTGCGTATAGAATGAGCAGTGCATAGAACGTTTCTGTCGTTGTGAAGCTTGTAAATACAGTTACGTCAGGATAAATAATATACGGTAAATGCGCGACGCCGTAAGCGTAGCTTGCAAATGCATATTGAGCGACGACAGCTAAAACGGCAATGCGAGGGTATCCTAGTGTATTGTATTTTTTGTTTGTCCACCAAAGGGACGAGTATCCGATAACGAATAAAACAATAGAAACTGTAAACCACGGGAATTGCTTTATTAATCCTTGCATAAGCCAATGTGTTTCTGGGTCCATTACAACGAGGGCGATGATTGCTGTAACGAGCGTTGCAGGACCAAGAATGATAGCATTTCTTCTATAAATTCTATACGTATCTTCTGAACTTTGTTCTCTCGCAAAATCAGCAAGAAAGAGAGAGGAGAGAAATAGTTCAGACGTTAGTCCGAAAAGCATATAACAGTAGATAACCGGGCTAGAAAGAAGTTTTCCATACAGGAGTACTTCTTTTCCTTCAGACATTGTAATATAGGCTCCCTCTGTAACGGGTAAAACGGTAATTAATAGTGCTGGAATTAAGAGACCAGTAATACCTGAAATAACCCGAAGAAGGTACTGATATTTTGGCAAGGAGTAAGCAAATACCATAAACGTACTACGTACTGCAACGAGCACTAAAATTAACATAACTGGTACGAACATTACTGTCGCAAGAGTAAAGGCCGCTTTCGGAAAGAAGCCGAGAAATGCGACAACGACGAAGACGAGAAACGTATTTGTTACCTCCCAAGTTGGTGATAAGTACCGATTCGCAAGTTTAGCAGCGAGCGTCGGATGTTTTGCGTATACCATGCCCCAAAAACCAGCTCCAAAATCGATGGACCCTAGTATACTGTATACGAAAATAAGGGCCCATAAGATGATGATTGCAATACTTTCCTCATGCATGAGAATCGCCTCCTTGGTGTTGTAAATCATTCTTTAATGGATGTCTTCTAAAGAATGTCCGTAGAACAATGACTGTTAAAATAGCGAGTCCAATATATAAAATGATGAACAAAACAAATAAAGGACCGACGAAATCGGCGCGTGTAGATGCATCGACGGTACGTTGCATACCATAAATTGTCCATGGTTGACGACCGCTACAACTGAAAATCCATCCGAATTCAATACCGAGCATCATAATTGGTCCGCATGCGGCAGCCCCCCAAAGTAGCCACTTCGGTAGTTCTGTTCCCTTTTTTCGGTAAACGAAGTACCAATATAAGAGCGCAATTGCTGCAACTGCAAAGGTAAACGCAGCGGTGCCGACCATTAAGTTGAATAGTGTATGTGTATAAAATGGTGGCCATGTTTCTTGGGGAAATTCCTTTAGACCTTTTACGACAGTGCTAGGGTCTAGTCCCACTAATAAGCTAAGCATGTTGGGAATTTCAAGTGCATAGTTTAGTTCAAGTGTATTGGGATCCACAACTCCGCCAATGGATAGCGGTGCGTGTGATGTCGTTTCAAATAAAGCTTCAGCAGATGCAAGTTTTTCAGGTGAGTGTTTATGTAAGGCGATCGCTGATTCATGTCCTGAAAGCCACATCGTAGCGCCTGTAATAAATGTAACGACAAGCCCTAATAGCAGCCCTTTTTTATGATAAGCAATTTCACGTGTACTTAAATTTTTCTTCAATAATTTAAATCCAGCGATAGAAGCAATGACAGCCGCACCAGTTGCATAAGCCGTAATAACGACATGGAATGCACTTGTACCAAAACTCGGATTAAAGAAAGCTTTCCAAGGATCAACGTTAAAAACAGATCCATCTGGATTCATTGAAAAGCCTGCTGGTGTATTCATCCATGTATTTGCTGATGTAATAAGCACGGCGGATGCCGTGGCACCAAGCATGACGAAAAATAGCGAGATTAATCTCATAAATGGAGGAAGTTTATCGGCTGCATATACGTAAATCGACATGAATAAAGCCTCCAAAAAGAAGGCGAAAATCTCAATTTGGAAGGGAACAGAAATAACTTGCCCAACAATTTTGGCGAAACCAGGCCAAAGAAGTGAGATTTGCACACCAACGATTGTTCCAGTTGGAATTGCTACACCGAGAAGAATAGCAAACGCCTTTGTCCATCTTTTCGCCATAATGGCATAGTCGGAGTCTTTCTTCCAGTGATAAAGTATTTCGCTTATAAAAATCATCAATGAAAGTCCGACCCCAAGTGTTGCAAAGATAATGTGGAATGCTAATGAAGAACCGAAAAATGCTCTTGCTAATGTTACCGTATCCATATGTAAACTCCTCTTCTTTTTTGCCATTATTTTCTGATTGAATTGGAAGATTTATTCAAAAAAACTACCAAAAATATATATGTATTTAAAAAGTGAATATGATAATATAATGTTGTAATATTTTGAATAGAAAGAAATAAATAGTTGGTCATGTTTTGTTTGTTTTTTGCTCAGGAATCTTTTATAATCTTTTATGCGAACATAAGTTCTGTTTTTGGAATGAAGAAGTTTATGTGAAATGGAGAGGGTGTTTTATGTATCCTGAAGTCATTAAAAAGATGGCATTTTCAAAAGAGCATAGAGATTTATTATTGAAGCTATATAATAAAGAAATTACACGTCGTGAATATGATCGACTTGTACAATCGCTATATAAACCTTCTAAAGAGGTTTGCGAGGGATAGAAATGGGGGGAGACAATCTAATAGATTGTCTTTTTTAAATTTATGTATGTTCTGATAAAATTAAGGTTAGCCTTACTAGGGAGGTGAAAAGATTGCGTAAACGTTTATATATAGGGATTGGAGTTATCTTCTTAATCGCTTTAGGTGGAATTGTATTTTGGTCAGCTTTACAAGGAAACCGTACAGAAAATTTTATTTTAAGACATATGGTGAATGACAATGGAACACTTGCCACGTATCGTTTAGTAGATACTAAGGCAGGTACGGGTGAAGCTAAGGGACGTGAAGCTTTATCAGAATCGGCGGGATTATGGTTACAGTATACACTTGATAAAGATGATCAGGCGTTATTTGATGAGCAAGTAAAGGTTATTCAAGATAATTTCATATATAAGAATCATATTGTTTTATGGAAACTCTCTGAAAAGGGAGAGAGGCAGTCAGCTACAAATGCACTTATAGATGATCTTCGTATTATAGAACAATTATATCGTGCTTATGAAATGTATAAGGAAGAGCGTTATAAAAACCTTGCCGATCAATTAAGTGATGCTGTACTTCGTTATAATAAAAAAGATAATTATTATGTTGATTATTATGATGCAGATGCAGGGAAACAAAATAATTTTGTAACAACATCATACATAAATCCGCGTGCATTCTCCTATATGAAGAAGTACGGCAAAGTTTCTGCTCAGCAATATCAGGAAGTCGTTCAATTTTTAGCAGATTATCCAAGGCATGGCTGGGCATTCCCAAAAGAGTATAAAGAAGATGGTACATTTACGTACGATAAAGAAGTGAATCTTATTGACCAATCATACGTTGCATATCATCGAAGTTTAGGTGGTCTTTCATCAGCTGCTTATTTGGAATTTATAAAAAAGAAGTTCCAGGAGGATGGAAAGCTATACGGTCGTTACAATTTAGAAACGGGAAAACAAACTGTGAATTATGAATCGCCGGCCGCGTATGGACTAACGATTTTGTACGTACTACAAACAGGTGATACAAAGTTTGCGAAGGAATTGTATGATCATATGGCCACATTCCGAAATGACAACGTATTTAGTAGATATTACGGTGGATATGTAACAGGTGAAAATAATAATACGCATATTTTTGATAACGTACTACCACTTTTAGCTGAAATGGAATTAAAAAAGAGTGAACAATAAAAGGTGCCACCATATGAGGGTGGCACCTTTTATTTGTTCATATAATTTTACGTCCTAATATTAGAGAAGTAGTCAATCACGAATTCACGGAATTGCTGAGCTGTTTTTGATAAGTAGCGTTTTTTTGACCAACTTAATCCGATGGTTCGCTGACAAGTGGGTTCAATAATACGCAACTTGCTCGATGCTAAAGTAGAGTTTTTTAATAAAGTTAAACTTGGAACAAAAGCGATGCCGAGACCTTGCTTAATGAGGTCGCTAATCACGGTCGGTTCATCGACTTCAAAAGCAATATGTGGAGTGAAACCAGCTTCTTTACAAAATTCATCCGTTAAGTGCCGAAATCCATAGCCAGTGTTCATACTAATAAACGGTTCGTCCTTTACTTCATGCAGGTGGATATTTTCTCGGCCTGATAAACGATGGCCTGAAGGGACGACTAAGAAAATTTCTTCTGTAATAAGTGGTTCCCAAACAATTTCTTCCCCTTCAATTGGCACAGAGGAGATACAAAAGTCAATTTCTATATTATCTAGTTGTCGTTTCATAGAAGGAGTGGATGCAAGAAATTGTTGGAACCGAACGTTAGGATGTTCTAGTAAAAAAGAGCCAAGTAGTTCTGGTAATATTCTCGGAATAGAAACGGCTAGTGTAATAGAGCTTTGTTGTAATTCGGCTAAATCTTTAATTTCTCGTTCCCCTTCGCTTAATTCATGAAAAATACGCTCTATTCGTTTTAAAAATACTTTTCCGAAAGAATTTAAAGTAATCTGTCGACCTTGGCGATCAAATAAAGGAACGCCTAAATCCTTTTCGAGTCTAGCTATTGTTTTGCTGAGTGAAGGTTGTGCGATATGCAATTCTTCAGCTGCCTTTGTCATATGTTCTAGTCGTGCGACTGTCTGAAAGTATTTTAACTGGAGCAGTTCCATTTCGAGTCTCCTTTCTATAGACCAAAAGGAATGAATTAATAATTAAAGATGTATTATACAGTATGGAAAGTGACGTGTATAGTAAATCTGTTAAACCATTCTAATGGTGTTAAATTCGGAGAAGGAGTATGTTTCATGAAGGGAATTCAACTTGTATTTAAAGATTGGAAAGCGATGTGGCACCATAAACATGGACGTATCGCTTTAATTTTTTTATTAATCGTTCCGTTAATTTATTCAGGATTCTTTTTAGCTGGATATTGGGATCCGTACGGAAAATTAGATAAATTACCTGTTGCGGTTGTGAATTTAGATAAAGGTGCTGCGATGGATGAGAAAACAATTCATGCAGGAGACGATTTTGTAAAAAATTTAAAGGAGAATAAAGAACTGGCTTTTCATTTTGTATCAGAAAAAAATGCTGATGAAGGGCTAAAAGAAGATAAGTACTATATGGTTGTTACGATTCCAGCTGATTTCTCTAAAAAGGTAAGTACACTTATGGATGAGAAACCAGAACCAGCACAATTGCAGTACAAAGTAAATCCGGGTAAAAACTTTGTAGCAGCGCAAATTGGAACGACAGCTGTTGAAAATATGAAAACAAAAATTTCAAATAGTATTACGAAATCTTATACAGAAGGTGTGTTTTCAAAGTTTCAAGACTTAGCACAAGGGTTGAGTGATGCAAGTAATGGTGCTGGGAAGTTACATGAAGGAACGACAGATGCAAGAAATGGGGCAGATCAGCTTGCAGATGGTATTCATCGTTTAAGTGACGGGACATCAAAAGTGAAAGAGGGAAGTGAAAAACTTGCTTCTAGCAAATCAGCCTTAACTGACGGAGCGAATGAGCTAAGTCAAGGAGCAACTTCACTTCATAGCGGTATGGAGTTATTAGCACAAGGTGAAAAAACGTTACAATCAGGGGTTAGTGAATTAAGTGCTGGTACAAATGAATGGGTGAGCGGAAGTGAGAAGCTTGCTGAAGGCCAAGTAAAAGCGGATGGTGCAGCTAATAGTATAAAACAACAATTAGAAGAGTACGTGAAAAATCATCCAGAAGTGCAGCAAGATCCCGCTTTTCAAAAAATTGTTGCTACGTCTGATGGACTAGCTAAAGCAACAAGTATTTTAAATAATAGCCAACAACAATTAACACAAGGTGCGCAGAAGCTTGCAAATGGTCAGCATAAGGTTGAAGAAGGTATGAATACATTCGGAGTTAAGTTAAATGAAGCTACTGCTGGAACGAAAAAAATAGCAGATGGTGCTACAAATTTAGCTAGTGGATTTACGAAATGGGGAGCTGGATTTACATCATTACAAGAAGGTGTAAATCAACTTGCGAGTGGCGGAACAGAGCTGAATCATGGTGCTGATCAGTTAACGAACGGACTTGTTAAACTTGATGATGGTGCGAAAGAACTTTCTAGGAAATTAGGAGAGGGCGCAGAGAAGATAGCGGATATTCGTAATGATGATGCACGCAATACGATGTTCTCAGAGCCAGTTCAGTTAGTGAAGTCAACAGTTTCTGACGTGCCTAATTACGGTTCAGGTATTGCACCATATTTCTTATCGCTTGCATTTTATGTTGGCGGAATTATGGCATCGAATATTTTACCGCTTGGTCGCAGACAAAATATGAAGGTAAGCGGAACGGTACATTTTATTAATAAACTAGGATTGGTATATTTAATTGGACTTATTCAAGCGCTACTCGTAGATGTAGTTGTGCTAGGTGTTATGAAATTAGAAGTCGCAAGTGTGCCACTTTTTGTTTTATCAAGTATTGTTATTTCCTTTACGTTCATGACATTTATTCTTATGCTAGTAACAGTATTTGGTCTTGTTGGAAAGTTCTTAGCGGTAACCCTTCTTGTCCTGCAATTAGCGACGAGCGGAGGTACTTTCCCAGGAGAATTAAATATAGCTGTTCTTAGTAAAATTGGACAATTTCTCCCAATGTCTCATTCTCTTAGAGGATTACAAGATGTTATTTCTTTAGGAGATTGGTCGCAATTACAAATGCAAATTTTAATATTGTTATGTTATCTCGTTGTTGCCGGTGGAATTGCTTGGATTACGAGTCATATACAGCATAGAGAAACGAATGTAGAACAAGTTTCTTAAGATGAAATAAGCTATCCGATTTTTTCGGATAGCTTATTTTTTATTTACGTTCCATTACTGCAAAGTAATTATTTTCATTATCAGCAAAGTTGAATGCTCTACCAGTAGGTAAATCTACAACCTGTCCAACTGTGACATTTTTCTCAGAAAGATCTTTATATAGACGGTCTAAGTCATTTGAGAAGAACATAAGTGAAGGTGTATTTAGGTTTAGTTCAGGTTGCATCTTCGCGATTAACGCTTTATCGTGAAGGACGATGCTTGTTCCTGCTTCTTTCGCCGGTGCAATTTCAATCCAGCGGAATCCGTTTCCGTTATTTTCTTCCGCAATGATTTGGAACCCTACTTTTTCTGTCCAAAATTGTACTGTTTCGTCTTGGTTATTTACATATAGCATAATTTGTCCAACTTGATTAATCATAGGTGTCTCTCGCTTTCTTTTTATATGCGTATTATTATATCAAATATATGGCTTGAATAGTTTTTTATGATTTTTTCGGAATACAACCTTCGTCCATTTCACCTTTGTTGTAGGAGAAGGCCCTGTAATCCAAATATGAAATGGTATTGTGCTACAAATGACCATTGTTGAAATAGAGATAATGGCCGTTAACACAAATAGTAATAGGGTATATAATATAGTATTTTCTTGCAGCGTGAATAAGGAAAGAAGTTTTGTACATAGTTGCAAGAAGAATAAATGAGCTAAATAAGCACCATACGTGTAATTTCCAATGAAACGTAACGTTTTATATAAGAAACCACGACGCTGTACTATCATAATAGATAACACATACAGTATGATAATTTCGCATACGATATATAAAAACATAGATGGTTTTAAATAGGTAGAAACAGTTAAATGAATAGAGTTTGCTCCGTAAAAACTAAACAACTCATAATTGATGAATAAAAATAAGATGAAAAATAATATTGTTATAAGCGGGATATGTTTCATGACGAATAGCCGCCAAGTTTTTAGTGCTACAGCGGCGATGCCGCCCATAACGAAATAGAATGAGTAGAATAGAAATGATCGATCTGTATAATGTAAAATTGTTGAACTTGTTAATTTTTCTCCATTAAAAATATAGTGAGAAGAGAACCACATTAATAGAAAATATAGGCAAGCGAAAAAGGTCATATATTTATATATGTCTTTTTTATTTTCTGTTCGTTTTTGAAACCAATAAAAAAGTGTGCATAGTAAAGGGAACAATAAGTGAATTTGGAACATCATAATAACGTACCAAAGATGGGGCGCGGCTGTTCCGAGTAATAAACTTTTTATTCCGCCTTGTAACGTAATAAGATCATTTGTTGTTAATAAGTAAAGAATAGACCAAAAGAAATAAGGAATGAGTAAGTGTGTCGCTTTTTCAGAAATATATTCTTTATATACTAATTGCTTCGTATAGTGACGAATTAAGTGAAATCCAACGATAAATATGAATGCTGGTGCTGAGAATTTTGCAATATTAAATAGCATGCCCATAATGAGGGATTGCTCAAGTAAGACATTTCCTTGCTTCATTGTATATAATAACGAACTTTGCAAAACGACAGCGAGAAATGCAATGCTTTGCAAAACTTTAAATTCAGGTGCGCTTTGTGTCATCGTGTTCATCTCCTTTTCCATACATGATTATAGTACGGAGAATGGATAATGGATGTGGAATATTTGTGAAGATTGTAACAAATTTGTGGCGAGAGGAGCTATCAACTTATCAACAAATAACGAAAGAAAGAGGATGCTCTAAACGAGCATCCTCTTTCTATTAAGCAAATTTGTTTTTGATCCAATTCTTACCTTCTACAAGGCGAGCTGTCATTACCGCACAAGCGTTATCTGCTGTTACGTTTAACATCGTTGCAGGTGGATCAATGATTGTACTAATTGCTGCGATAATTGGCAGTGCTTCTGGCGGGAAACCGTATAGAGATACAATTAACATTTCACCGATCATACCGCCGCCGGGAATAGCACCCATTACTGTTCCTACTAATAGAGAAACAACAAGTGCGATTGCTAATGTTTTCGGTCCTTCGAATTCCATGTTGAAAATACCGAATAAGAAAGCAATTTTTAATACGCCACCTAAAACAGAGCCGTCTTTATGAAGTGTAGAACCAAGAAGGACAACTGTTTCACGAACGTCTGAAGAAATACCCATTTTCTTCGTTGCTTCTAAGTTCGCTGGAATACTTGCGGCACTACTACAAGTTGCAAGTGATGTAACTGTAGGAGAGACCATGTTCTTCCAAAATACTTGTACACCTTGTTTGCGACCTGCAAGGTATGCATAGAATGTGAAGAATACAAAGAAATAAATGAGAGAAGCAGGATAGTATACCATTGCTGCTCGGAAGTAAGTTCCAAGAAGTTGTGGTCCGAATTCGCCAACTAATGCTGCAAAGTAAGCAGCAAGTCCGATTGGGGCGTAGTACATAATGAAAGATACAACCTTCATTGAAATCTCTGCACCAGCCTGTAGGAATGTAGCGAATGGCTTTCCTTTTTCGCCAACTGCTGAAGTTGCAATCCCCATTAAGATAGAGAAGAAAATAAGAGCTAACATATTTTCACGAGATAGTAACTTCGAGAAGTCAGATACTGTTAAAATACCGACGATTTGATCTGCAACACTAACAGCTTTGCCGGCTTTGTCAGGTTGTGTTAGTTCTAGTACAACACCTTGTGCTGGCGGGAATATTTTCACAACAATAATCATAAAAATAGCAGCTAAAATACTTGTAAATAAGAAAGTCCCAGCCATACTAGACATAATTTTACCGAAACGTTTTAATCCATCCATATTAGCAATAGACGATGCGATGCTAAAGAACACTAGAGGTACAACAATCGTAAACATTAAGTTTAAGAAAATGTCACCAAGCGGCTTTAAAGCAACTGCATCGGCACCCATGAAATAACCAATGAAACCACCAATTAGGATAGAAGATAATAAAATAAGTGGAAAGCGATATGCCTTCATAAATATATCCTCCTATCAATTAAAAAAAGTCATACTGAATCATTATAGCGAGTTAGAGTTCTCTTTACTAGGAGAATACGGATAAATGGAATAGCGCGAAAACCAAGAAATTTTTGTTTTTAAGCTCGGCATACAGCAGGAAATCTAGACATATATATTTGTAACCTAGTGGTGGCAAGGAGTGCACCATAATTTAGGTAGAGAAAAAAGGGGAGGGAAGCGGGATGAATATTTTACTTTGCTGTGCAGCGGGAATGTCTTCCAGTTTGATTGTTACAAAGATGGAGAAAGCAGCAGAGACAAGAGGGATAGAAGTAACAATCTGGGCAGTATCAGGTTCTGAAGTGAATAGTCATATTGATAAAGCTGATGTCCTTTTACTTGGACCGCAAGTACGTTATTTATTACCGAAAATGAAAGAATTATGTAAGGATAAAGGGATACCTGTTGATGTCATTCAATCTGTTCATTACGGACTTTGTAATGGAGAAGCTATCTTGCAAGCAGCTTTGTCAATGAAACCATGAGGAGAGTGGGATAGATGATACGGTTTTTAGAGAAGTATGTGATGCCGGTAGCAGGGAAGGTTGCAGAGCAGAGGCATTTACAAGCAATTCGAGATGGAATTATTTTAACGATGCCTTTCTTAATTATTGGATCGTTTTTCCTCATTATTAGTGCACTGCCGATACCCGGATATAACGAGTTTATGGCAGGTTTGTTTGGTGAGAATTGGCAGAGAGCTTTAGGGTATCCAGTTAGTGCAACTTTTAATATAATGGCTTTAATAGCTGTTTTTGGAATCGCTTACAGGCTTGGAGAGTATTATAAAGTGGATGCTTTAGCATCCGGGGCATTGTCGCTTGTGACGTTTTTACTTGCGACGCCATTTCAAGTTGCATATATTATACCAAGTACAAAAGAAAGTGTACTTGTAGAAGGCGCTATCCCAGCTGCATTAATGGGAAGCCAAGGGTTATTTGTAGCAATGATTATTGCACTTATATCTACTGAACTGTATCGATTTATTGTACAAAAAAAGATAATTATAAAGATGCCAGAGACAGTTCCACCAGCTGTCACGCGTTCATTTGCGGCACTTGTTCCAGGATTTATTGTTGTAACAGTTATTTGGATTTTACGCTTAATTATAGAAAATACTTCTTTTGGCAGTATCCATAATATTGTAGGACAAATTTTACAGGAACCACTTAGTGTACTTGGTGCTAGTCTTTGGGGCGCAATAATAGCAGTTATTCTCGTTCATGTTCTTTGGTCGTGTGGAATTCATGGTGCTACTATTGTTGGTGGTGTAATGAGCCCCGTTTGGTTGTCGTTAATGGATCAAAACCGAGTCGCTTTTCAAGCTGGGCAAGATGTACCAAATACGATTACGGCACAGTTTTTTGACTTATGGATTTATATGGGCGGTTCTGGTGCAACGCTTGCTCTAGTTGTCGGAATGTTACTATTTGCACGAAGTCAACAATTAAAAAGTTTAGGGAGATTGTCAATTGCACCTGGTATATTTAATATTAATGAGATGGTAACTTTTGGTATGCCGATTGTAATGAACCCACTTTTACTAATTCCATTCATATTAGTTCCAGTTGTGTTAACAATTGTTTCTTACTTTGCAATGGAATGGGGATGGGTCGCACGTCCGAGTGGGGCCGCTGTACCTTGGACGACACCTATTCTTTTTAGTGGATATTTAGGATCGGGCGGGAAAATTTCAGGTGTTATTTTGCAACTTGTTAACTTTGCGCTAGCATTCTTCATTTATTTACCGTTCTTAAAAATATGGGATAAACAAAAACTGGCGGAAGAAAAGGGGGAGTAAAGAACTAAAATGGATACGATAGAGACGAAAGCTTTTCATTTAATCTTGCATGGGGGGAAACGCGAGAAGTTGTTCAATGGAAGCAATTGATTGTGCGAAGCGTGGGGAGTTTACAGAAGCTGAAGCTAAATTACAAGAAGCACTAGAGGAATTAAAAGAGGCGCACCGTGTACAAACGGAGCTTATCCAGAAAGAAGCTGGTGGCGAAAAGACCGAAGTTACTCTTTTAATGGTACACGCGCAAGATCATTTAATGAATGCAATTACGGTGAAAGAATTAGCGAGTGAGTTTGTAGAGTTATATAGGAAGATGTCGGTGGATGAATGAACCTTGCTTATGCAAGGTTTTTTTATCTTGAATTAACGGGCAGTAAAACACCCACTAATTAAAATTTCATTTTATGTATGTGCCTGTACCATCAGCGAAATGTTCATCCCACTGATGGTATTTTACAATCCTCCTTTTTTCGGATGAGTAAGAGTTATAATTAATCGGCAGTAACAATTTCTCCTATACCACGAATTAATCTTTTTATATGCATCCGCTCCGGTTTTAATATATTTACGATATAATCAATCGATATTTGTGGTTCAACGGTTGTACCGCAAGTATAACAGTCAATAGCTGCAAAATTTTGTTCCGGGTAAGTGTGAATGGAAAGATGGCTTTCTGATAATAACACTAATACAGTAACACCATATGGCTGGAACTCTTTTTTACTTACGTTTAAAACATGGGCACCAGAGTAATCTGCAGCTGTAACTAGATGATATTCTAAAAATTGCATATCATCTAATAGGGAAAAGTCCACTCCCCACAAATCTACTATTATATGCTTGCCAAAAGTAGAATATTCCATAGGGTAGCACTCCTTATTATAATATTGTCAAAACTTCATTTCCTGTTTGTAGCATTGATGTAAGATAAGATTTGATTCTGAATTTAAAAGAGCGAGGTTACGTTGTTCTAAATGTTCTTCTTTAAATTGAAATAAAGGAAAAAGAAGAGCAGGCAATGTTCGAGGAGTTGGTACTACATATAATTGTTCAATTTGATCGAGTACATGTGCAGAATTAGTAGCAAGATGAAATCCCCAGTCAGTTCCGAAAGAAGGAACGATTGTATGATAACTCTTCACAGTTAATCCAGCGTGTTCAATTGTATTACCGATACTCCAATATACTAGAGGTGCATCAGCAGGTGAATTAGATTGACAGACGAAAGCACCATCTTCTGTTAAGAATGTAGCTATACGAGCAAATAGTTCGCTTGTATATAAAGTACTTAATAATTCTGTCGCTGGGTCTGGAAAATCAATAATGATTACATCGTATAAAGATGAAGGTGAATTTAGAAATTCTTTTGCATCGCATACGTGCACGTTCACACGATTATCAAAAAAAGCATTTTTGTTTAAAGATACTATTTCTGGAACATTACGTGCCATATTAATCATTGCCTCGTCTAAATCAACAAGGTCTACATGTAGCACAGTTTCATATTTCAAAACTTCTCGTAAGGCAAGGCCATCGCCACCACCTAATATGAGAACACGTTTTGGATCAATTACTTTTGCCATAATCGGATGTACAAGTGCTTCATGATAAATTTGCTCATCAACGGAACTGAATTGTAGTTGCTTGTCCAAGTATAAGCGAACATCGTTTACTTGGACTAAATTAATATTTTGATAATTACTCTTTTCTTCAAATAGGCTCGTATGTTCACCAGCTTGTATTTCCTTTAGAGAAATTTCATCCCACACATCTAAGCTGTGTGAATCTGTAGGTACTATAGTTACATTTTCCGATTGTACTTGCTTATCTTGCTTATTCTGCTCATCCTGTTTGTCTTGTATATCATGCTTGTCCTGCTGTTCTAGTTCAAATTTGTCAGAGTCTAATTCAGAACGCTTGTCTTTTTTATAGCTTGTTATTCTATAAATCTTTATTTTGCTTTTTTTTCTATGTTTTGGCATAGGAATCCCCTTTCGAATTGTGTTATTTTATTCTATTTTATTTTATGTAATCTAGTAGAGTTTGCTTGGACAATAGAATAGATAGAAGACTGAGCCCAAGAAAATGTTGTTTTTTACTAGATTCCTACGATAAAAAAGTTTTTTTAGTGTTTTTTCATATTAAACACAACTAGACAACTAAACACTAATCTATTTTCATACAGTTATGTGTTAAAAGCGTGTTGTTTTATAACACACTGTGTGTTTTTTGGACGACACACTAATTGAAAGCGTTAACACACAAAGAAAATAGTCGAAAAAGTGCTGATTTTAGTGCTTTTAAAAAGTTGGCACGCTAATTGCATTAATAAATAGCGTAAAGAAAAATAAATAAAACATAAATTTTTTATACTACACAAGGGGGATTTTCAAATGAATATTTTATTATGTTGCTCAGCAGGGATGTCTACAAGTTTACTAGTTACAAAAATGGAAGCGGCTGCAAAAGCTCGCGGTTTAGAAGGCAAGATTTGGGCTGTATCTGGGGATGCAGTAAAAACGAATATCGATCAAGCAGATGTATTATTACTAGGACCACAAGTTCGTTACATGCTTTCTTCAATGAAAACGCTTGCTGATGAGAGAAACGTTGGAATCGACGTTATCAATCCAATGCACTACGGCATGATGAATGGAGAAGCAGTTTTAGATCACGCATTAACACTTAAAAAATAATTAGGGGGGAAGCGAAATGCAAAAGTTTATTGCATTCATGGAGAAATATATTGTTCCTGTCGCTGGTAAAATCGGGTCGCAACGTCATTTAGCTGCGATCCGTGACGGATTTATCGCAGTTATGCCACTTATTTTAGTTGGTGCACTGGCATCACTAATTAATGGTTTTCCATCTGAGGCTTTCCAAGATTTCATGAAAGGTTTGTTTGGTGAAACGTGGAAACAAGTTGGCGGTGGAATGTGGACTGGTTCTTTCGCGATTCTAGCACTAATCATAGCATTTACAACAAGTTATAACTTAGCAAAATCTTACGGCGTTGATGGTTTGTCAGCAGGTATTATTTCATTTGGTGCGTTAATTATTCTTACGCCAACAACACCGAAAGAAGGCGGATTGAACTTAGCTTGGACAGGTGCACAAGGGTTATTCGTAGCAATTATTGTAGCACTCCTTGTTACTGAAGTATTCCGTTTCTTCGTACAAAGAAACATTACTTTTAAAATGCCTGATGGAGTACCACCAGCAGTTTTAAGATCTTTCGCAGCTATAGTTCCAGCATTTGTTATCTTAACAGTAGTTGCAGGTATTCAATTAGCAGTGAAGTTAGCTGGTACAAGTGTTCATGAATTTATCTTTAATACGATTCAATCACCACTGCAAAGTTTAGCAGGGACATTACCAAGTGCAATTGTCATTGTACTCCTTGTTCATCTTCTTTGGTTCTTCGGTTTACATGGTCCAAATATCGTTGGTGGTATTATTGAGCCGTTATACTTACCAGCATTAGAGAAAAATATGAAGTTATTCCAAGGTGGCACATCTGCATTTGATGTTCCAAATATTGTTACAAAACCATTCTTTGATACTTTCGTATATCTTGGTGGTTCTGGTGCAACATTAGCGTTCTTAGTAGTTGTATTACTTGTAGCAAAAAGTGCACAATTACGCGGTGTATCTCGTTTATCAATTGGTCCTGGTGCATTTAACATTAACGAACCAGTAATCTTTGGTACACCAATTATTTTAAATCCAGTTTTATTCTTGCCGTTTATCATAACACCAATTGTATTAGTAATTACTTCTTATACAGCTATATCTATTGGTTGGGTACCAAAAACAGTTGCAATGATTCCATGGGCAACACCACCAATTATTAGTGGTTATCTTGTAACAGGTGGACATCTTTCAGGTGCAATTCTACAGTTATTCAACTTTGTAATTGCGATGGTAATCTACTATCCATTCGTTGTATTATGCGACCGTTCTGTTGTTCGTACTGAAAAAGCAGCAGCACAAGGAAATAATAATTCTGTACCTATGTAACATAGTAATTGTTCTCACAGACAACATAATCTGTGAGAACAATTACCTTTATATCATGTTCAAAAAGATGAAAAACATCTATATGAACACTAAACTATCATTAATAAATTCATACTTTAATAGACATGTTCAAACTGAAGGGGTATTTAAATCGGTTGAACCTTATAGAGAGGGCGGTAATTATGATGACTACAGCAGAACAAATTCCATTCCAATTGATTTTAAATAGTGGTAACGCACGAAGCTTTGCGATGGAGGCACTTCAATTTGCCAAACAGGGGAAAATGGCAGAAGCAGATGAAGCGATGGTAAAGGCAAAAGAAGCGATTAATGAAGCGCATCATTTCCAAACAGAGCTCATACAATCAGAAGCAAGAGGAGAAAAAACAGAGGTTAGTGTTCTTTTAATTCACGCACAAGATCATTTAATGAATGCGATTACAGTGAAAGAATTAGCAGCAGAGTTTATCGATCTTTATAAAAAGCTTGAAGCGAAAGGGGAATAAAGCATGACTGGAATTAAAATTGCTACAATCGGCGGTGGATCTAGTTATACACCAGAGTTAATTGAAGGATTTATTAAGCGTTATGATGAGCTTCCTGTTCGTGAAATTTGGTTAGTAGATATTGAGGCAGGAAAAGAAAAGTTAGAAATCGTTGGTAACTTAGCGAAACGTATGGTGAAAAAATCAGGCTTACCAATCGAGGTACATTTAACACTTGATCGCCGTGAGGCATTAAAAGATGCTGACTTCGTAACAACACAACTTCGCGTTGGTTTATTAGAAGCACGTGCAAAAGATGAAGCAATTCCGTTAAAGTATGATGTAATCGGTCAGGAAACGAATGGTCCTGGTGGTTTATTCAAAGCATTGAGAACGATTCCTGTTATTTTAGATATTTGTAAGGATATGGAGGAGCTCTGTCCAAATGCATGGTTAATTAACTTTGCAAATCCAGCTGGTATGGTAACAGAGGCTGTCCTTCGTTATACAAATATTCAAAGAGTAGTTGGTCTATGTAACGTTCCAATCGGAATTCGTATGGGTCTTGCAAGATTACTTGAAGTAGATGCAAGTCGTGTTCACGTTGATTTCGCAGGTTTAAATCATATGGTATACGGACTAGATGTATACTTAGATGGCGTAAGTGTAATGGACCGTGTGTTAGAGCTTGTGACAGATCCAGAAAAACAAATTACGATGGAAAATATCGCAGCGCTTAACTGGGAGCCAGACTTTATTCGCGGACTTCGTGCGATTCCATGTCCATACCATCGTTATTACTACAAAACACGTGAAATGTTAGAAGAAGAGAAAGAAGCTTCTGTTGAAAAAGGTACACGTGCAGAAGTAGTAAAACAATTAGAAAATGATTTATTTGAGTTATATAAAGACCCGAACTTAGATATTAAACCACCACAATTAGAAAAACGTGGCGGAGCTTATTATAGTGATGCAGCATGTAGCTTAATTACGTCTATTTACAATAATAAAGGTGATATCCAGCCTGTTAATACACGAAACAACGGAACAATTGCAAGCTTACCACATGATTCAGCTGTTGAAGTGAACTGTATTATTACGAAAGAAGGCCCAAAACCAATTGCAGTTGGAGACCTTCCAGTACCAGTTCGCGGTTTAGTACAACAAATTAAATCATTCGAGCGCACAACAATTGAAGCTGCTGTTACAGGGGATTATCATAAGGCGCTGCTTGCTATGACAATCAATCCACTTGTACCATCAGATAAAGTTGCAAAACAAATTTTAGATGAAATGTTGGAAGCACATAAAGAGTATCTTCCACAGTTCTTTAAAAAGGTAGAGAAGTAAAAGCGGCGCTATTTAGCCCGCTTTTTTTATTCTATTAGGAGGTATTATGATGATTAAGTTAATTGTAAATGCAGATGATTTCGGTCTTACAGAAGGTACAAATTACGGCATTATTGATGGGCATATAAATGGACTTGTAAATTCAACGACGATGATGATGAATATGCCAGGAACAGAGCATGCGGTACGCTTAGCGAAAGAGTATAACCTACTCGGAGTAGGCGTACATCTCGTATTAACGGCAGGAGAACCACTGTTAAAGGATGTACCGTCACTCGTAGGGGAAAACGGATCGTTTCATAAACAAAGTGTTGTAAGGGAAGGGAATATAAATCCAGAAGAAGTTGAGAGAGAATGGACTGCTCAAATTGAGAAGTTTTTATCTTACGGATTAACACCAACTCATTTAGATAGTCATCATCATGTGCATGGTTTACCGATTTTACATGATGTTCTTGAGAGATTAGCGGCTAAATATAATGTTCCGATTCGTCGTTGTGAGGAAGATAGAGCGGTGCATCCATTTTCTGATGTGTTTTACAGTGACTTTTATGCGGATGGTGTGACGGAAGATTACTTTGTGAAGTTAAAAGAAAGAGTACAAGGTGAACAAACGGTAGAAATTATGGTTCATCCAGCTTATATTGATCCAGAGCTTGTGAAGCGTTCTTCTTACGTAATGGATCGTGTGAAGGAATTGCGTATTTTAACAGAGAGTGAGTTGCCAGAAGGCATAGAGCTTGTGAAGTTTTAATAGAAAAAACGACGGCTACATCATGCCGTCGTTTTTTCTATTTATAAAATGGACAGAATATATCCGCCAAAGGCTCCCAGTATAACGATAACCCAAGGTGGTGTTTTCCAAAAAGCTAGTAAGCAAAAAAGAAGCGAAGCGAAAACGAAATCTGAAGCATTTATAACTGTACTCGTCCAAATAGGATCATAAAAAGCGGCAATTAAAATACCAACAACTGCGGCGTTAACACCAAGTAGTGCGCCTTGTATGAATGATATTTTTCTCACACTGTTCCAAAATGGTAAAACACCAATAACGAGTAAGAAAGCAGGGAGGAAAATCGCAATTGTTGCGAGTATTGCCCCAAGCGTCCCGTTTAACACTGCTCCTATATACGAGGCGAATGTAAATAGTGGTCCTGGTACTGCTTGTGTTAATCCGTATCCAGCTAGGAACTGTTCTTTCGTCATCATTCCGTTTTGTACGAACTCACCTTCAAGAAGGGGCAGCACGACGTGTCCTCCTCCAAATACAAGTGCGCCAGAGCGATAGAAACTATCAAATAAAGCGATGTAATAAGAAAACGGTCTTAATATCGGTAGCAGTAGTAATAGTCCAAAGAATAAGACGAGACAAGAAACTGCTATCTTTTTTGAAATAGGTACTTTTATATTTTGAGATTGGCTAATTGGTTGGTTGCGATATAAAAACCAACCGATAAAGCCACATATTATAATAAGGATGACTTGTGTCCAACTACTTGGCCATAATAAGGCAATTGCGGCAGTTACAATCGCAATCGTCGCACGGTTGCGATCTGGAGTTAACTTTCGCGCCATTCCCCATATGGCATGAGCGACAATAGCTACTGCTACAAGTTTTAGTCCATGAATCCAGCCAGCACTTCCAAGATCGAACTGATTAAGGAATGAGGCGAAGAAAACCAAAACAAGTACAGACGGTAAAGTGAATCCAATCCATGAAATAATAGCTCCTAATAGTCCGCCTCTTAATAATCCAACCCCCATACCGACTTGACTGCTGGCAGGACCAGGAAGGAATTGACATAGCGCTACTAAATCTCCATAGCTTCGTTCATCCATCCATTTTCTTTTTTGCACGTATTCGTGGTGAAAATAGCCGAGATGAGCGACAGGACCGCCGAATGAAGTAAGTCCTAATTTAAATGAGACGAGAAAAATCTCTAATAATGTGTGAAAGATGTGTTTGTTTTTTTTCAAAATAACCTCCTATAATGTTTTTCTATGTGCATTATACAAGAGACTTTCAATCTACAGGAATGATTTTAATGTAAAGATTTTGTGAATCTTTTCTTTGTAATTAAAATTGAAAAAGTCATAAATGATTATGTCTAAACCATAAAGTAGTAGAAGTAGTGCTGGGAAATTTATATAAGGAGAATGCCTTATGACAACACATTTCTTTGCCAGGTTAACAGGTAAGAGGGAAGTGCCTCCTGTAAATACAGAAGCTTTTGGGGTAGCAGAGTTTATTTTTAGTGATGATTTAACGAAATTGCATTACAGAGTAATACTAAAAAATATAGAAAAGGTTACATCGTGTCAAATTCATTTAGGGAAGTCTACTCAAATTGGTCCTGTTGTTTTATATTTGTATGGTCCACTGGAGCAAGGGATTAGTTTGAACGAGGGAAGTATTACTGGTGTAGTGAATGTAGAGGATTTTGAGGGACCTTTACAAGGGAAATCATTTGTACATTTACTTCAAGAAATTATTCAAGCAAATGTATATGTTAATGTCCATACGAAATCACAAAAAAGAGGAGAAATAAGAGGGCGAGTTAGAAAAGTAAAGAAGTAGAGGAAAAGGCTGTCCATATGTTGGAACAGCCTTTTCTCATTATATAAGGTGCTAGTTTTAGCGATTATTGTCGGTAAATCGATATGTTTTGAAAATCGCCGATATAACTCACGTTACGGTCGATATTTTTAAAAACGGCCTCAATTAATTTTTAACAGGCTGATTTTTAATAAAGAAGTCCATAACGTAAAATACTTCGTCATCAGGTATTTGTATTTCAAATGTATTTTCAATCGGTTGCAATGCTTTTTTTACTTTCATATACATCCAGTATTCATCTTGTCTTCTTTTCTCTTTATCAGGGTGAGGAAGAAGGCTTTCTCCTTTTTGAAGACGGTCAACCATACAGCTCATATGCAGAATAACCCCCATTAAGCTATCAGGAGTTAGCTGTAAGGAAATTAATTCTTGAATTGTATTTAATGCGTAACGAATTGTTTTAATCAGTAATGCCCCATCGTTACGCTGCATTTGTTGTTCAAGAATATCCGCCATTTTTGCATATGTTTCTTCATACGTAATTAATTCTTGAATGGGCTGAATCGCTGTGTAGTTTACGATGTCTTGGAAATGATATGTTAAGCACGGCACTTGCACATCGAAATTCGTGACGATACAAATGATATTACGCTCTTTTTTTATGTTCTCGATCATTTTCGTTAAATCTTTTTCATGGACGATACTAATCGGAATAATTTCAATTAAGTCTTTATCAAATCGTAAATAGTTCTCTAACATTTTTTGAATAGCTAAAGCACTTCCTTCACCAGTTAAACAAGCTGTTAAAATAACAGATTTCATTGGAGAGAGAGGTTTTTTCTTTTCTTCTTGTACGTTTAAGTAAAACGGTGTTAAATTTTTTACTGTTTCATACAGCGCATCTAATGAATAACCGAGCTGAGCTTTTCGAGCTGCTTCTAGTGCATGTGGTGTGCTCGTCATCGAGAGAACACGTACAGGGATTTTGAACTCCGTTTCTAATATGTCACCGATATAAGCAAGTGACCCCATATCGACAAGTAAGAGAAGCCCATTTACATTTTGTAGTGTTTTCATATACACTTTCACACGTTCCAAGAAATCTTTCGGTGATTCGTGTAACGGCATATCAATACCGGTTACTTCCTCAATGCCGAGAAGTTCGTTTGCAACGTTTGCCATTTCAGTTGCGATACCATTACCGTGTGCTAATATTAATACTTTTACTTCTGTTTGTGAGGCAGGAATTGGATCAACAACGAAGAACATTGTTAAAAAGCCAGCTTCATCAATAGGCATTGTTATTTGTAATTCTTCCTCCAGTAGTTGAATGCATTGCATAGCTACGGAAAAAGCTTCTTTATATTTCGTACGAATTTGATTTAATTGTGGGTGATGTATTTGTTTTCCGCTTTGTAAACGTTGTAGAGTTGTCTGTACATGTAAACTTAAAGCAAGAAATACTTTTTCATCAAACGTCTTAGATAAATGCTTTTCAGCAAGTTCCGCTATTTTTTCACATACGGAAACGATATTACGATCCACAATTTTAAAAACATTTTCATGGCTTGTTTTTTTGGATATTTGGTTAAAATATTGTACGAAAAAGCTTTGAACATCATTTTCTATTAGTAATTCTAATTCTTCCTCTTCAATACCACGTGCTTGAAGTTCTTCGTATTTATAATCAATATAATCGTAAATAGAAGAGCGTTTTTCATCTTCTGTTTTATGATTACTCCAACCTTCCTCACCTGTAAATACAAATGTTTCATTTGGTATTTGGTATAAGTGACGGCTCTTTCTTTCAATGAACAACCCTTCTTTCATATACCAAGGTAAATCTGTACTTGAAACATAGACAGAATCACGTTTCTTTGTGACCAAATCAGAATAGGCTTTCGCACATGCAATTTGAACATCTGTTTTTAATTGACCGATGTTATTGGGACAATTGTAAAAGACGAAAGCACGCATTGCATTTGGGCTAACGTGAATGTCTTTTCGCAGACGAATTGCTTCATTTGTGAAAAATAGCTGTAGTAAAGCAAAGCGCTCTTTATGTGTACGCTCACGAAGTGGTGGCAGCGTAACAGTCATCGGTATACGTCTTGTAAATGTTTTTAATAAAAATGAATTTGGTTCTTCTGTTGTTGCAGTAATGATTAATACTTGTGCTTTACGTTCGTTCTCTGTTTCTCCAAGGCGGCGGTATACTCCGCGGTCAATAAAGGTGAAAAGCATTTCTTGTCCCTCTGGAGGCAGGCGATGTACTTCATCTAAGAAAAGAATTCCTTCATGTGCTTTTTCAATTAACCCTTTTTGATCACTTGCTCCTGTATAAGCTCCTTTTTTAATCCCAAATAATTGCCCGAGTAGTAACTGGGGATTATTTGCATAATCAGCACAGTTAAAGACGATAAATGGTGCATCTTTGGGAAGCTGTTCAACTTCAATTGCATATTCGTGCATTAAAGAAGCAAACATAGACTTTCCGACCCCTGTTTCTCCCAGTAGTAAAGTATGCATACCGTTTGGAGGATAGAGAATAGAAGCTTTCGCTTTTTCAATTGCAATTTTAAGGCTCGTATTTTCAATTGCAAATGTATCTAATGAAGTTATGCCTTTTGAATGCGTTTCCAACGAAGTGTTCGTTTCTATGTAAAAACGAACAGGTCGCGTATTTGTTTTTAATAAACGTTTATCTTTTACAAGTTTGTTTAAATCGCTACTTACATTGGCACGATCTAGTTGCAGAAATGTAGCGAGTTCTGATGCGGTTACACCTTCTGTATAATTGCCTTTTTGTATTGCGTTAAAAATGAGATCTATTCGTTTCATTTCTATTCACCTCGAAACTTCATCACTATTTAAAATTTTACACAAAAATGGGAAGGGTGGGAAGAGAAAAATAAAACAGCTTTAGCACATAGGCACTAAAGCTGTTACAATCTTGTGTCTTTCCAAAAATTTACCTTGAGATGAGAAGAAGGATTATAGGGAAGAAGTTTGTATCCTTGTGACTGTAAATAATCAATTACTTTTGGCAGTATTTGTACGGTTACACTCGAATCATGCATTAAAATGACTTCGACTTGTTCATCACTTTGATTACGTACTCTTTCGAGTATGGCAGAAGGGTTGTCATAGCTTTTCCAGTCGTATGTATCGATCGTCCAATCCCACATTTTATACTGGGCCGATACAAGTGCGTCACGGTAATTCTTTTTTAAGTAAGGCATACTACCATATGGAACGCGAACGAGATGTGTATTTAATTTCGTAACTTGCTGGACAATGCTTTGTGTTTGCTCCATTTCTGCAATTAAAGTGGAAGGGTCACCAGTGTAAAGGCGTTTTACATCATGTGACATACTGTGAAGTCCGATATAATGTCCGTCTTTAATTAATCGTTGCATTGTCTTTTTATAATGTGGTACTTTTCCACCAATAACAAAGAAAGTTGCTTTTCCGTTCTTTTCTTTTAAGATGTTTAAAATTTGTGTAGTATATTTGTTTGGTCCGTCATCAAATGTTAAGTACGCAATTTTTTGTGTAGGAGAAGTTGTTCCAGTATTTGGATGATATTCAGCAGGAATAATAGTTGTTGCTTCAGTATTAGATGATACGTACATAGTAATCGTTAAAAATAAAATAATACATTGAAATACTCGCTTGATCATAACATTCACCCTCAGTTTGACAATCAAGATGTAAAAAAGAAAACTTGATACTTTTCTTATTATGTATATCTTTCTCCAATAGAGGAACTCTCAAACAATCTATATTTTGGAAATATAAAATGAGAATAAAAAATAGCATCCTCTTATAAGAAAGAGGATGCTATTTGAATATTTCATAATTGAAAAGGCTATACTACAATTAGTCTTCGCGTTTTTTCACTTTTTTATAAAAGGAAATGATTGGTTTGTAGCGTTCATGTACAAGCCCGATTATTTCAGCAATGATTTCTGTGAAGAAAATCAAAGCGAAAAGAAGAATAATGGATAGCCATAACGTTGCACTAGTGAAAATAATGGCATTTACACTAAAGAAAATACCGAATGCGTATATAATTAGTACCGTTTTGCGATGAGAGAATCCCATTGCAAGTAAGCGGTGATGTAAATGCGATTTATCTGGTGCTGAAATAGGTTTTTTATTTACGATACGACGGATGATTGCAAAGATCGTATCAAATATAGGTACACCTAAAATGATAATTGGAACGATAAAACTGAATAACGTTACACTTTTGTATAATCCAAGTAACGATATAACAGAAATACAGTATCCTAAAAATAGTGCTCCTGTATCTCCCATGAAAATTTTTGCTGGATGGAAGTTGTAGAATAAAAATCCAATTGTACTTGCTAATATAATTAATGCGAGTGGCAAGATAATAGCTGTTCCAGTACCCCATGGGCTAGTGAAGGCCATATATGCTAGCGTTGCAAGTACGATAGATGAAATCCCAGCAGATAATCCATCTAAGCCGTCAATTAAGTTGATTGCATTTGTAATACCTACAAGCCAAAATACTGTAATTGGATAAGCAAGCCATCCAAGTTCAGTATCCCCAAGGAATGGGATATATAATACTTGCACTAATAATCCACTTTTTACAATCATAATGGCAACTAACAGTTGTCCACCGAATTTTACTCTCGCAGATAACTCGTACATATCATCTAAAATTCCGATGATTACAATGATAATCGCACCTAGCGTTATCGATAACATTCTTTGCTCATATAAGCCGCCGACAACAAATCCTACAGCTACACCAATAAATATTGCTAACCCGCCAAGACGTGGCATAATCTTTTGGTGCACTTTACGTGCGTTTGGCTTATCTGTCGCTCCTATTTTAAAAGCTAATTTAATAACTAAAGGAGTAACGACGAGTACAGTGATGAAAGATGCCAAAATGGCATAAATCACTTGTGAGTCCATTAATACCCCACCCTTTATAGTCTAACGTAATTTTTTTTTGAAAATATATTTATCTGAAAATTATGATGTTTATTTACAGGCTCATAACATATGGTATCACAAAAAGATTAGAATTCAATCTTTTTTTCTTTTTACGGTTAATGGAAGCGAATAGAATATATGACAATTGTATATAGAATGTTGAATCATATGAGAAGGTTAATCGTACTGGACTTCGGAATGTGACATTTCCTCTTTTTCTTCGATAGTGAATACTTTTATTTCAGTATTATAAGTGTTGCACGTAGAAATGAGTAAGTTTCGTGTTAAAATGTGGGAATTTATTACGCGTGACCTGGCAGCCTAATTCTCACTGATTAAGTTTTACTTTATAGTGCATTTAATTTTACAAAAACTTTAAAAAAAGTAAGGGAAGTAATTCATATAATGAAGAAGGAAAAGGGTTTTCTCATTTTTAATATGAGAGGGGGAAGCGCAGGGAGAGTTCTATATTTCATATCTTTTCTATTGTGAATTCCTGTGCGAAAAGGAAATGAAAATTACGATAGTAGGTACTGGATATGTTGGATTGATTACAGGAGTAGGATTGGCAAAATTAGGGCATTCAGTTACATGTTTTGATATAGATGATGAAAAAATTGAACGGATAAAACAAGGGGATTTACCTATTTATGAGGTTAGATTACATGAATTAATAAATTATGCATATGAGAATAATGCTTTAACTTTTACATCAAATAAAGAAGAGGCATTTGATGATGTAGAGTTTATATTTATTGCAGTTGGAACACCACCTTTATTAGATGGGACGGCAGATTTAACGTATATTCAGAGTGCTTGTAACGATATTGGATTATATGCGACGAACGATATTATTGTTGTTACGAAAAGTACAGTTCCAGTAGGTACAAATGATGTAATGAAGGGATGGATTGAGGAGAAGTTAAAAGGGAGGCATACAGTACATATCGTATCGAATCCAGAGTTTTTGCGTGAAGGTTCAGGTATTTATGATTTCTTTCATGGAGATCGTATTGTAATTGGAGCGGATAGTGAGGAAGTAGCAAGAAGAGTAGAGAGTTTGTATAGTGAATTATGTTTAGAGACGTATGTTACAGATATTAAAAGTGCAGAGATGATTAAATACGCGTCGAATGCCTTTTTAGCTACAAAGATTAGTTTCATTAATGAAATTTCAAATATATGTGAGAAGGTAGGCGCGAATGTATTGGATGTTGCCAAAGGGATGGGAATGGATAAGAGAATTGGTGCATCTTTTTTAAATGCGGGCATTGGCTACGGAGGATCGTGTTTTCCGAAAGATACGAAAGCGCTGGTGCAAATTGCGGGAAATGTTGCTCATGATTTTCGTTTGTTAAAAGCGGTTATTGAAGTAAATAATAAGCAACAGCTGCTATTGATTGAAAAAGCGAAAAAAGTTATGAATATGAATAAAAAGCGGATTGCAGTTCTTGGCGCATCCTTTAAACCGAATACGGATGATATTAGAGAGGCATCATCTCTTATTATAATAGAAGCATTACTTAATATAGGTGCAGATATTGTTCTTTACGACCCAAAAGCAATTCAATATGTGAAAAATATATTTGGAGATGCTATACAATATAGTAGATGTATAGATGAATCGATTAGAGATGCGAGTGCGGTTTTTATCGTAACAGAATGGGAAGATATTCAAGCTTATCCGTTAGGAAAGTACGTACAACTTATGAGGGAGCCTATTTTATTTGATGGGAGAAATTGTTATACTGATGAAGATGTTAAGAAACAAAAGATAGATTATTACTCGGTGGGAAGAAAAAGTATTTGTAATAGAAAAGTTTCTGTTATGCGTTAAAAAAGGATGTACTCATGTATATTTTTATATGTCATAATAGAAGCTGTAATTAGTGAAAGAAAAGAGGCAATCACATGACTGAACGTTTAAAAGTAATGACAATTTTCGGGACACGTCCAGAAGCAATTAAAATGGCACCTCTTGTATTAGAGTTGCAAAAACACCCAGAAAAAATTGAATCGATTGTGACTGTAACAGCACAGCATCGCCAAATGTTAGATCAAGTATTAAGTATCTTTGGAATTACGCCAGATTTCGATTTAAATATCATGAAAGACCGCCAAACTTTAATTGATGTTACAACGCGTGGTTTAGAAGGTTTGGATAAAGTAATGAAAGAAGCGAAGCCGGATATTGTACTTGTACATGGTGATACAACAACAACATTTATTGCAAGCTTAGCTGCTTTTTATAATCAAATTCCAGTAGGTCATGTTGAGGCGGGCCTTCGTACGTGGGATAAGTATTCTCCATACCCAGAAGAGATGAATCGTCAATTAACAGGTGTAATGGCGGATCTTCATTTCTCACCAACAGCAAAATCAGCAACGAACTTACAGAAGGAAAATAAAGATGAGTCACGTATTTTCATTACAGGAAATACAGCGATTGACGCGCTACAAACGACTGTAAAAGAAACATATAGTCATCCTGTACTAGAGAAACTTGGGAATGATCGTCTTGTACTTATGACAGCTCACCGTCGTGAAAACTTAGGTGAACCGATGCGTAATATGTTCCGTGCAATTAAGCGTCTTGTTGATAAGCATGAAGATGTACAAGTTGTGTACCCTGTTCATATGAACCCTGTTGTTCGTGAAATAGCAAATGAAATTTTAGGTGAACATAACCGTATTCATTTAATTGAGCCGCTAGATGTAATTGATTTCCACAATGTTGCAGCTCGTTCATACTTAATGTTAACGGATTCTGGTGGTGTACAAGAAGAAGCTCCATCACTTGGGGTACCAGTTCTTGTTCTTCGTGATACAACAGAGCGCCCTGAAGGTATTGAAGCAGGTACGCTGAAATTAGCAGGAACAGACGAAGAGACAATCTTTGGTCTTGCTGATGAGTTGTTATCAGATAAAGAAGCCCATGATAAGATGGCGAAAGCATCTAACCCTTATGGTGATGGTCGTGCATCAGAGCGTATTGTAGAAGCGATTTTACAACACTTTAATAAGTAAATAAAAAGGGCCCAATCGGATAGATTGGGCCCTTTTTTTTACGGCTGATTGCGCATAATCCACTCTGCATGAGCATTTGTAGAAGGTGGCGGATCAGTTGGTGTTTTATTTTGGTTTGTCTCTTTTTTTGTTTGTTCGTTAGAGTTAGAACTTGAATTTAAATCAGGATTTGAGTTGTTTTTTGTAGTTGGATTTTTTGCTTTTTCTCCTAATTCTTTTTCAATTTCGTTACGCACCGTTTCTACACTGATTGGATCTGGAAGGAAGTAATAAATACCGCCTATCTTTTTGTCTTCGCCTTCAAGCTTTAACGTTTGCATTGTAGAAGGATCAAATCCAGAAAGTTTATTGTAAAGAGCAAGTCCGTCTGAAATAGGAATGTCGGTTTTTATATATTTTCCAACGACAGCTGTTAAATCTTTAATTTTAAATACAGTAGAGGTGGAGTTTAGTTTATGAGCAACAGCGGCCAGTAATTGTCTTTGTCTAGCAGCTCGACCATAATCGCCATTTGGATCTTGCTTTCGCATACGGACGTAAGCAAGTGCTTCTTCACCGTTTAAGTTTTGCTGTCCTTGCTTAAATTGAATTTTTTTGTAGTAATCCACGTCAGAGCGCTCCCAGAAATCGAAGGGTACGTCAACGGTAACGCCGCCAACAGCATCAACGATACCTTTAAAGCCTTGGAAATCAATTTTCAGATAATGGTCTACAGGAACTTTTAGAAAGCCTTCGACAGTTTTGATTGCCATTTCTTCTCCGCCGTAAGCATGGGCAGCGTTAATTTTGTCTTCCTTATTTTTGCCAACAATTTTAACTCGAGAATCACGAGGAATACTCATAAGTGAAATCTTTTGCGTTTTTGGATTGACTGTTGCAAACATTAATGAGTCTGTACGACCATTTTGACCATCTGTCGCATAATCTTCTATACCCATAATGAGAATTGTAAAAGGTTCTTTTGTAATTTCTACATCTTTGTTTCTTAAATCTGATTTTTCACGAGTAAAACCACTATACATCCCCATAAGAGAAGAGTAAGAATTTAACACATAAACTCCTATGCTGCCAAATAAAAATGCGAAAATAAGGAAGAAGAAAAGTTTCCTTCTTCGCTTCTTTTTTATTCTGCTATTTTGGAGATGATAATAACGTTCTTCCATATATAATCTCCTTAGTTCGTTAGTTCATTTGTAGGGAAGTAATTCACTACATTAATCTTTGAAGGTGATAAATTGGTTATGCTTAGATAACATCTTGTTCCAAGTACAACATATCTCCTTCTGTAATTGTACATTTCCCGTTTGTTAATTCAATCATCCAATCTGTAAATGCTTGTTTGCCGTCTTCTTCTACATACGTATCAAATGTGACATTTTCTAGATAATGTATATCTTTAATGGCATATTTTGAATTGCGTAATTCATTTTCCACTTTGCCAAGTAATGTGTAATCAATCTCGGTTTGCATCACACGCATTAGTTTTCGCTGGACAACACCGACATGATTAACGCCTTCGCTTGTACACTTTCCATATGCACGAATTAATCCACCTGCACCAAGTTTAATGCCACCAAAATAGCGTGTTACGACAACGACGGTATCTTTTAGTCCACGTTTTTTAAGTACTTCCAGCATTGGTACGCCAGCTGTACCGCTAGGCTCACCGTCATCATTTGCTTTTTGAATATGATCTTGTTCGCCAATTAAATAAGCGGAACAATTATGTGTTGCATTCCAATGTTGTTTTTTTATTTTTTGTATAAATTCTTGAGCCTCTTCCTCAGTCGTTGCTCGGCTAATATAACAAATAAATCTTGATTTTTGAATGACGATTTCGTGTTCGCCGTAGTCTTTGATTGTTAAATATTGTAATAGCACTTGTGTACGCCCCTATCTATCAAAATGACTAGTACTTTCCATTTTAAAAGCGAGCCTTTTTATATTCAAACATTTTTTCTAAATATGCTGAAGTTTTTGGTGAGTATTTTATCTTTTTGTTGTAATTTGTCGAGATGGTAGGTATAATTTCAACCGGCATTTTCATGTATGGATGCACCATTTGTAGTTTTCGTGTAAAATTAGGAAATAAAACTTTTTATAAGGCAGGTACGAAAATGAAAATAGCTATTGTTACTGATAGTACGGCATATATACCGAAGCAAATTCGTGATGAACTCAATATATATATGATTCCATTAAACGTTGTGTTTGGAACAGAATCTTATCAAGAAGAAGCTGAAATTTCAGCAGATGATTTTTATGTGAAAGTACGTGAACAAGAGGAACTTCCAAAAACTTCTCAACCAGCAATCGGAAAGTTTGTTGAGCTATATGAAGAACTAGCTAAAGATTATGATGCAGTTATTAGTATTCACCTATCAAGTGGAATTAGTGGTACATATCAAACATCAACGACAGCTGGACAGATGGTAGAGGGTATTGATGTATACACGTATGACTCTGAAATTAGTTGTGAAGTACAAGGATTTTATGTGCGTGAAGGTGCAAAGTTAGCAAGTGAAGGAAAGAACCCAAAAGAAATTATCGCTCGTTTTGATGAAATGAAGAAAACGATGGACGCCTATTTTGTAGTTGATGATTTACATCATTTACAGCGTGGTGGTCGATTGAATAGCGCGCAAGCTTTCATCGGCAGTCTGTTACAAGTGAAGCCAGTTTTATATTTTAGAGATAAAATCATTATTCCGTTTGAAAAGATTCGTACACGTAAAAAAGCATTAAAACGTATCATTGAAATTTTTGATGAACAAGCAAGTAAAGGTGTACCTATGGAAGCAGTTATCATTCATGCGCAACGTGAAGAGGAAGCGAATGAATGGAAGAAAGAATTAGAAGCAAAATATCCTCACGTCACAATTCGTACAGGTTATTTTGGAGCTGTAATTGGTACACACTTAGGTGAAGGTGCATTAGGTCTTGGATGGTATACGAAGTAATAAAGATATAAAAAGCTCTCTTTTTAAGAGGGTTTTTTTACGGGTATGTTACGTTTAGTTGACAAGTTAATATTTGGAAATGGTAAAATGTACGTAAAATAAAATAATGAGGAAAGTTTTATAACTTACTTTTTACAAGAAACTATATTATAATAGAAGAGAGGTGAAACATATGGAGCATAATTCTTGTTTATGTCCAAAGTTTGAGTCAGCTTTTACTCTGCTTAGTAAGAAGTGGACTGGCTTAATTATTAAATCTTTGCTTGAAGAGTCGAAACGTTTTAGAGAAATCGCAGATATTATCCCAAATATGAGCGATCGTATGTTGTCAGAGCGTTTAAAGGAATTGGAAAGCGAGGGCATTGTAGTTCGTAATGTCTATCCAGAAGTACCAGTTCGAATCGAGTATGGCTTAACTGACAAGGGAAAAGCGTTAGAAAGTGTTATGGATGAGGTCCAAAATTGGGCTGAGAAATGGATGAAGTAGTATTTCATTTGTATTCGTATTCGTATTCGTATATTTAATAAAACGTAAGGGATTCCTTACGTTTTTTCTTTGTTTATAGAAGTGAGAAAAGTATATAAATTTCTACACATACATACAAAAATATACGCATTTTGCGCTAGAGCTACATATAATATTACATTTGTTTTACAAAAACGTAACATTAGCAAAAAAAATCCCGAATTATGGTATAAATTTTATAGGTTATATACGGAAAAAGAAAAAAGAAAGCGGTGTAAAAAATAAAATGAAAAAGCTAAAAATGGCATCTTGTGCATTAGTTGCAGGATTAATGTTTTCTGGGCTAACACCAAATGTATTTGCAGAAGATAAAATTTCTGACGTGAAATCACAAATTAACACACAAAATGACACTTTACATAAACAACAACAAGAACGTGATGAATTACAAAAGCAAATGAATGACTTAAACAAAACAATTCAAGGTTTAGATAAATCTGTTCAAGAGAATGCTGCAAAGCTTGATGAAACAATGAAAAAAGTTTCTGATACTGAGCAATTAATTGAAAAGAAAAATAAAGATATTGCAGAATTACAAACAAAGATTGCAAAACGTGAAGAACTATTAAGAAAGCGTTTAGTTGCACTTCAAGAACAACCAAATACGAACGTTGTAACAGAAGTTCTTGTAAACTCTAAAAACATTGCAGATTTAGTTGATCGTTTAACTTCTGTTTCTAAAATTCTTGAGTCTGATGAAGATATCATGAAAACACAACAAGAAGATCAAGCTAGTGTGAAAAAAGATGTTGCAACGGTAAAAGAGAAACAAAAAGAATTAAAAGAAGCACAAGCTCAAATTGAAACTGCTAAGAAAGATCTTGACGCTGAAAAAGCGAAAAAAGAAACTGCAGTAAATGATTTAAGCGGTAAAATGGAAACAGTTGTAACTACAATGACAAGTACGGAAAGCCAATTAAAAGAGCTTGAACAACAGGCATTAAAATTACAACAAATTGCTGAAAAAGAAGCGCAAGAAAAAGCTGCACAAGAAGCTGCTGCTCAAAAGCAAGCAGAGCAAGCTGCTAAAGACGCGCAAGCTCAGCCAGCACAGCAACCAGCGGCGGCTCAACCAGCACAAACGCAAGCTCAACCAGCAGCTCCAGCAAATAATGCTGTACAAGCTCCAAAAGAAGAGTCTAAAAAAGAAGAACCTAAAAAAGAAGAAGCGAAAAAACCAGCACCAGTAGTAACAAATGATGGTGGCGGAAGACAAGATGTTGTTGAAAAAGCTAAAGGCTTAGTAGGTCTAAAATACGTATGGGGTAGTGCGTCAATTTCAAACGGTGGTTTTGACTGCAGTGGTTTAATCTCTTACGTTTACGGTTTAGGTCGTCAAGATACTAGAAGTCTATGGAGTTCTGTACAAAAAATCAGCCCATCTGAAGCAAAACCAGGAGACCTTATCTTCTTACAAGGCACATATAGAGCGGGCGTATCTCACGTTGGAATTTACATTGGTGGCGGTCAAATGATTCATGCTGCTGATGAGTCAACAGGCGTTGCTTATGGTAGCGTAAATAGCTCTTACAACCAAAAACATTTCTTAGGTTACGGAAGATTATAGAATTATAATTCAATAAAAAAAGTGTATAAAGTCGATAGCTTACTATTTTATAAGTAGGTTATCGGCTTTTTTGAGTTTTTACGAGATGATGAGAAAGGTTTATAGTAGTGCTGGAGGTGATTGTTGATGGTAGCGGGGAAACAGTTGCTATTAGAAGAACTTTCTTCAGATTTACAGAGGAAATTAAACGATTTGAAAAAGAAGGGAGAGATCGTATGTGTACAAGGTGTAAAAAAGAAGAATTCTAAATATATGTGCCAACGCTGTGGAAATGTAGATCGGCGGCTATTTGCGTCGTTTTTATGTAAAAGGTGCAGTAAAGTGTGCACATATTGCCGGAAGTGTATAACGATGGGGAGAGTAAGTGAATGTACTGTACTTGTTCGCGGGATTGCTGAAAGAAAGAGAGAAAAGAATTCAAATTTGTTACAGTGGAACGGGACGTTGTCTACTGGCCAGAATTTGGCGGCGCAAGGAGTTATAGAGGCTATTAAGCAAAAAGAATCATTTTTTATTTGGGCTGTATGCGGGGCTGGGAAAACAGAGATGTTGTTTTACGGTATTAACGAAGCGCTTCAAAAAGGAGAAAGAGTTTGTATCGCAACGCCAAGAACGGATGTTGTTTTGGAATTAGCACCGAGATTACAAGAAGTATTTCCATATATAAAGGTAGTGGCTTTATATGGAGGGAGTGTAGATAAAGAAAAAGATGCAGTATTAGTCGTTGCGACCACGCATCAATTATTACGTTATTATAGGGCGTTTCATGTCATAGTTGTAGATGAGATAGATGCTTTTCCATATTGTGCAGATCAAATGTTACAGTACGCGGTAAAACAAGCGATGAAAGAAAAAGCGGCGCGTATTTATTTAACTGCGACTCCAGATGAAACGTGGAAGCGAAAATTTAGAAAAGGTGAACAAAAAGGTGTTATTGTTTCTGGACGATATCACCGTCATCCGTTGCCAGTTCCTCTATTTTGCTGGTGCGGAAATTGGAAGAAAAGCCTCAACCGTGAAAGAATTCCTCGAGTTTTACTACAATGGTTAAAGATGCACTTAAACAAAAAGTATCCTGTTTTTTTATTCGTTCCCCATGTACGATATATAGAAGAAATAAGCTCGTTATTGAAATCATTGCATAATAAAGTTGAAGGGGTACATGCAGAAGATCCGATGAGAAAAGAGAAAGTCGCAGCGTTCAGAAAGGGAGAAATCCCATTATTAGTTACAACGACAATTTTAGAGCGAGGCGTAACGGTGAAAAATTTGCAAGTTGCAGTTTTAGGGGCGGAAGAAGAAATATTTTCAGAAAGTGCGCTCGTACAAATTGCGGGCCGAGCAGGGCGGAGCTTTGAAGCACCGTATGGAGAGGTCATTTATTTTCACTATGGCAAGACAAAGGCGATGGTGCGCGCGAAAAAACATATTCAAGGTATGAATAAAAATGCGAAAGAACAAGGATTGATCGATTAATGCATTGTTTACTTTGTGATGAGTGTTTTGTAGAAAAGGTTAGTTGGTACACTTTTTTTGTAAAGTGTCATAGAAAATATATATGTGATAGATGTGAGCAGAAACTTTCCTATATTATAGGAGAAATTTGCATGGAGTGCGGGCGACCTTTAGAATTTGTTCCTGCCTCATTTCAAGAAGACGGTATTTGTATAGATTGTATAAGGTGGATGAAAGAGGAGAAGTATCGTTCTTTTAAAAACCGTTCGTTATATATGTATGATGAGATGAAAGAAATAGTAGCGCAGTTTAAGTTTCGGGGGGATGCAGAGTTAGTGCACATTTTTTATCGTCCTTTTCGAAGTTTATTTCAAAAGTGTTTTGCCAATGTTTCAACTGTTATCGCTGTTCCGCTTAGTAAGGAAAGGGAAGTTGAACGTGGTTTTAATCAAGCTGAGTTATTAGCAACTTGTTTGCCTGTCAAAATTTCTTATCCATCATTAAGAAGAAGGGAAACAGAAAAGCAAAGTAAGAAGACACGTAAAGAAAGGGTGTCAGGAAGCAATCCTTTTTATTTTCAGGGAGAAGAGATGTTTTCTGGGCAACATATTTTACTCGTTGATGACGTGTATACGACAGGGATTACGGTCAGGCAAATCGGAAGTTTGTTATATGAAAGAGGGGCAAGGGAAGTATCTAGTTTGACACTTTGTAGAAGTTAATATGGCAGTGTCGAAAGGGATAAGAAAAAGGCGATAAGTCTTCTTTGACTTCATATGTTGTCATTCGTTATAGTCAAAATATGGGGCGAATACCCTGATTTTTAGAGTGAAGGGAATGGAATGAACATGCAAGGAAGAGTGAAATGGTTCAATGCAGAAAAGGGATTTGGGTTTATTGAGCGTGAAGATGGTGACGATGTATTTGTCCATTTTTCTGCTATTCAACAAGATGGGTATAAGTCATTGGAAGAAGGGCAACAAGTAGAGTTTGACATTGTAGATGGAGCACGTGGACCACAAGCAGCTAATGTTGTGAAACTGTAGGGTATATTGT
Organism: Bacillus sp. FSL E2-8900; assembly: GCF_037966225.1. NCBI lineage: Bacteria > Bacillati > Bacillota > Bacilli > Caryophanales > Bacillaceae > Bacillus > Bacillus sp. FSL E2-8900. The sequence continues at coordinate 4,778,462 of NZ_CP150193.1, read as the reverse complement.
TTTGGGAAGAGAAAGCTGCGTTTGTGGCAACGTTATATATATGTAGTAGAACCTCTTGTTTTTCGCAAGGGGTTTTTGTTATAGGGTAAGTTGTCAAAAAGTTGTTTCTTTTCTGTAACGAATTGTCCACAGAAATATTCGTTATTCACGATGTTAATAGGATAAAATAAAGATAGAAACGATGCATCTTTTCATTTCAACAAAAAACGATAAAAAAATCGCAATTCCACTAATTTTTTTAAAAAAGTTAGAAGGAGTTTTTAAGCCAATGTCGAAATTATAGTACATAGGCTTGAAAGGAGGAATTCATCTATGAAATTCAACATTCGTGGTGAAAATATTGAAGTAACTCCAGCATTAAAGGAATATGTAGAGAAAAAACTAAGTAAGTTAGAGCGTTATTTTGATACATTCCCAGAGATTAAAGTTAATTTAAAAGTATACTCTGACAAGCAACGTGTCGAGGTAACAATTCCATTTACTGATTTATTACTTCGTGCAGAAGAAACTAATAGCGATATGTACGCTGCTATCGATTTAGTAGTTGATAAAATTGAGCGACAAATTCGTAAACATAAAACAAAAGTAAATCGTAAGTTACGTGAGAAAGGTTCTATAAAAACGAACTTTATCCTTCCAGAAGCAGTAGCTGTTTTGGATGAGGTAGAAGAAGATGAATTAGAACTTGTACGTACAAAACGATTCGATTTAAAGCCGATGGACGTTGAAGAGGCAATCCTACAAATGGATATGCTAGGACATAATTTCTTCGTCTTCACAAATGCTGATACAAACGAAACTAATGTTGTATATGGCCGTAAGGATGGGAAATACGGTTTAATCGAAACTAAATAATAATTCGAAAGCGCAGCCAAATGAGGCTGCGCTTTTTTTGCTGAAAATAGATTTTTAAAAAACTTTTCTTAATTTAGAACGAGACAATCGGCCGATTGTTGTCATAGTTATAAGACAAGTGTTACAATTATCATTAGGTATATACATTTTAGTTTTTTTAATTAGGAGAAAAATTGGCATAACATACATTTGATTTTTATAACGACTGATTGTAATAGAGAAAAAGAAAAACAATCGGAAGTTTTATTTTAATAAAAAGAGGAGCGTATTTCCTATGATCGGTATTTTAAAAAAGGTGTTTGATGTAAATCAACGCCAAATTAAACGTATGCAAAAGACAGTTGAGCAAATTGATGCATTAGAGTCATCTATTAAGCCACTAACTGATGAACAATTAAAAGGAAAGACGCTTGAATTTAAAGAACGTCTAACAAAAGGTGAAACAGTAGATGATTTACTACCTGAAGCTTTTGCAGTTGTTCGCGAAGCGGCAACTCGTGTTCTTGGAATGCGTCCATATGGCGTACAGTTAATGGGTGGTATTGCCTTACATGAAGGGAATATTTCTGAGATGAAAACGGGTGAAGGTAAAACGTTAACATCTACATTACCTGTATATTTAAATGCTTTAACAGGAAAAGGTGTTCACGTTGTTACAGTCAATGAATATTTAGCACAACGTGATGCGAGCGAAATGGGACAACTTCATGAGTTCCTTGGCTTAACGGTAGGAATTAACTTAAATAGTATGTCACGCGAAGAGAAACAAGAGGCTTATGCTGCTGATATTACGTATAGCACAAATAATGAGCTTGGATTCGATTACTTACGTGATAACATGGTTTTATATAAAGAGCAGTGCGTTCAACGTCCACTTCACTTTGCTATTATCGATGAAGTCGATTCTATTTTAGTCGATGAAGCACGTACGCCGCTTATTATTTCAGGACAAGCTCAAAAATCAACAGAGCTATACATGTTTGCAAATGCATTTGTTCGTACGTTAGAAAATGAAAAAGATTATTCATTTGATGTGAAAACGAAAAATGTAATGCTAACAGAAGATGGTATTACGAAAGCAGAGAAAGCTTTCCATATTGAAAACTTATTCGATTTAAAACATGTAGCACTTCTTCACCATATTAATCAGGGGCTTCGTGCACACGTTGTTATGCATCGTGATACAGATTATGTTGTACAAGAAGGCGAAATCGTAATTGTAGACCAATTCACTGGTCGTCTTATGAAAGGTCGTCGTTATAGCGAAGGATTACACCAAGCGATTGAAGCAAAAGAAGGTGTAGAAATTCAAAATGAAAGCATGACGCTTGCAACAATTACATTCCAGAACTACTTCCGTATGTATGAAAAATTATCTGGTATGACTGGTACAGCGAAAACAGAGGAAGAGGAATTCCGTAACATTTACAATATGAACGTTATTGTAATTCCGACAAACAAACCGATTATTCGTGATGATCGTGCCGATTTAATCTTTAAATCAATGGAAGGTAAGTTCAATGCTGTTGTTGAGGATATTGTAAATCGTCATAAAAAAGGACAACCTGTTCTTGTAGGTACAGTTGCAATTGAAACTTCAGAGCTTATTTCAAAAATGTTAACGCGTAAAGGTGTACGTCATAACATCTTAAATGCGAAAAACCATGCTCGTGAAGCAGATATCATTGCAGAGGCTGGTATGAAAGGTGCTGTAACAATCGCGACGAACATGGCAGGTCGTGGTACAGATATTAAGCTTGGAGACGATGTGAAAAACGTTGGTTTAGCAGTTATCGGTACAGAGCGTCACGAAAGTCGTCGTATTGATAATCAGTTACGTGGTCGTGCTGGTCGTCAAGGGGACCCTGGTGTTACGCAATTCTACTTATCGATGGAAGATGAATTAATGCGCCGATTTGGTTCAGATAATATGAAAGCAATGATGGACCGCCTTGGTATGGATGATTCTCAGCCGATTGAAAGTAAAATGGTTTCTCGTGCGGTAGAATCTGCACAAAAACGTGTTGAAGGAAATAACTATGATGCACGTAAGCAGTTACTGCAATATGATGATGTACTTCGTCAGCAACGTGAAGTTATTTACAAACAGCGTCAAGAGGTAATGGAGTCTGACAACTTACGCGGCATTATTGAAGGTATGATGAAATCTACAGTAGAACGTGCTGTTGCTCTTCATACACAAGAGGAAATTGAAGAAGATTGGAACATTAAAGGTCTTGTTGACTACTTAAATACAAACCTTCTTCAAGACGGAGATGTAAAAGAAGAAGAATTACGTCGCCTTGCTCCTGAGGAAATGAGCGAGCCAATTATTGCGAAATTAATTGAGCGATACAATGAAAAAGAAAAGCTTATGCCAGAAGAGCAAATGCGTGAGTTTGAGAAGGTTGTTGTATTCCGCGTTGTAGATACGAAATGGACAGAGCATATTGATGCGATGGATCACCTTCGTGAAGGTATTCATTTACGTGCTTACGGTCAAATCGATCCACTTCGTGAGTACCAAATGGAAGGATTCGCGATGTTCGAGTCAATGGTTGCTTCTATTGAAGAGGAAATTTCTCGTTACATTATGAAAGCTGAAATTGAACAAAACTTAGAACGTCAAGAAGTTGTTCAAGGTGAAGCTGTTCATCCTTCTAGCGATGGCGAAGAAGCAAAGAAAAAGCCAGTTGTAAAAGGTGACCAAGTGGGCCGCAACGATTTATGTAAATGTGGTAGCGGTAAAAAATATAAAAACTGCTGTGGTATCGTTCAGTAATATAGGACGGTAGCTTAGGCTGTTTTGCAAACTTTTATATCAAAAATGTATAATTAAGAAGGATTAAACTCTCTCCGTAATAAGTGGAGAGAGTTTCCCTTGTTTTCATACGAAAGTAACAGCAATTACATAGAGGTGAAGGAAATGGAATTAGTAGAAATTAGACAGGAATTAGAGAAAATGGCTAAGCGATTAGCGGCTTTTAGGGGGTCTCTTTGACCTCCCTACTAAGGAGAAACAAATTGCAGAATTAGAAGAGAAAATGATGGGCGCAGGATTTTGGGATGACCAACAAGGCGCACAAGCTGTAATTAATGAAGCGAATGCGTTAAAAGATATGGTTGGAAAGTTCCGTCAGTTAGATGAGACGTTCGAAAATTTAGAAATCACGCATGAGCTTTTAAAAGAAGAGTATGATGAAGATTTACATGAGGAATTAGAATCAGAAGTAAAAGGCTTAATTCAAGAAATGAATGAGTATGAGCTTCAGTTACTATTAAGTGATCCTTATGATAAAAATAATGCGATTTTAGAATTACATCCAGGTGCAGGTGGAACTGAGTCACAAGACTGGGGTTCTATGCTATTACGTATGTACACACGCTGGGCTGAAAAACGCGGATTCAAAGTAGAAACGGTTGACTATTTACCAGGTGATGAAGCTGGTATTAAGAGTGTAACTTTATTAATTAAAGGTCATAACGCTTACGGTTACTTAAAAGCAGAGAAAGGTGTACATCGTCTTGTACGTATTTCACCATTCGATTCTTCAGGGCGTCGTCATACATCATTCGTATCTTGTGAAGTTGTACCAGAGTTCAATGATGAAGTTGAAATCGAAGTACGTACAGAAGATTTAAAAATTGATACGTACCGAGCAAGTGGAGCTGGTGGACAGCACGTAAATACGACAGATTCAGCAGTTCGTATTACACATACACCGACAAATACGGTTGTAACATGTCAGTCGGAGCGTTCTCAAATTAAAAACCGTGAGCATGCGATGAAAATGTTAAAAGCGAAATTATATCAAAAGAAACTAGAAGAGCAACAAGCAGAATTAGATGAAATTCGCGGAGAGCAAAAAGAAATCGGATGGGGTAGCCAAATCCGTTCTTACGTATTCCACCCGTATTCTCTTGTAAAAGACCATCGTACAAATACGGAGGTTGGTAACGTACAAGCTGTTATGGATGGAGAGATTGATCCATTTATTGATGCTTACTTACGTTCTCGCATCTAATAAGCGAAAAAAAGCCAACGAAATTGTTGGCGCATGCTGAGGACAATAGAGGATATAAAGAATTTGATTTTATTTTTATAGATGAAGTAAAGAGGAAGAGAAGTTGGAAACGACAACTTCTCTTTTTGATGGGATTATATGTAGATTACAATGCTGTATATTGTTTTGTAAAAAGTAGAGAATAGTAAAATAGAGCGGTAATATGGTAAAGATTTATATAGAACTTTTCTAATTTTCCTTTTAAAAAGGATGCTTTATAGAAGTTTTTTAAGTTGTTCACAGAATTGAAACAACTTATGAAAGCTTTATTTTATCAAGGTTCTCACTGTATTTTTGAGGAATATGAAATACACCTTAGTTTTTCTATATAAAGATAATGCTTATAATGAAAATGAGTGTGTTAGGAATAAAAAGAATATCAACAATGGGGAGCGATAGAAGTGAAAAAGAAATTGTTGGCTATTGCGCTAGGGACATCGGTTGTTTTTGCTTTAGGAGCATGCGGAAATAAAGAAGAGAGTAAGTCTTCGAAACAGTCTGCAAGTACAGACAGCGCAGAACAAATTTTCCAAAGAAGTTGTGCGGGATGTCACGCAACAGATTTATCAGGGGCAACTGGACCTGATTTAAGAAAAGTAGGCGGTAAGTACGACGCTGCAGATATCGAAGAGATTATTAAAAAAGGCCGCGGTTCAATGTCACCAGGACTTATTCAAGGTGAAGATGCGAAAAAAGTGTCTGAATGGTTAGCTGAACATAAATAAAAGAGGTGAAATGGACGAGTTGATAATATAGTCAACTCGTTTTCCTTTTTTCTGGTATGTAACATAACTGTAACAAAAATGTATCCAAATTGGAAACCGTTTGATGTTACAATGGGGTTTGTAGAATTTTGCTGAAATATATTACATAGAGTGGTATTGCTTATGAGAAAGCATAAGTAAACTATCTTCAACAAGGATGACTAAATGAAAATGAAGGATGTCTTTTGTTTTCAGATGTACAGAAAAGTATTTCGAAAAAAATCATTAAGTATTGGGTGATAAATAATGATAAAAATGACGAATGTTTATAAGGAGTACCCGAATGGTATGAAAGCCATTGCTGGTCTTACAGTTAACATTAAACAAGGTGAATTCGTATACGTAGTTGGACCGAGTGGAGCCGGAAAATCTACATTTATTAAAATGATGTATCGTGAAGAGAAACCATCTACAGGATCTATTAATGTAAATGGACTTACTATCGAAACATTGGCAGAAAGAGACGTTCCGTATTTTCGTCGTCAATTAGGCGTGATTTTCCAAGATTTCAAATTGCTACCTAAATTAACGGTATATGAGAATGTTTCGTTTGCTTTAGAAGTAATTGAAGAAGAACCGGATGCAATTCGTGAGCGTGTAACAGAAGTTCTAGGTCTTGTAGGCCTTGAAGATCGTGCAGACGCACTTCCAAGTGAGCTTTCGGGCGGGGAGCAACAACGTGTGGCTATTGCAAGAGCAATTGTAAATAGACCAAAGGTTGTAATTGCCGATGAGCCAACAGGTAACTTAGATATTGAAACAGCTCTTGATATTATGAATATTTTTACTCGCATTAATGAGCGCGGCACAACGATTGTTATGGCGACGCATAATGCAGATATCGTAAATACAATCCGTCATCGTGTGATCGCGATTGAAGGCGGAAAAATTGTTCGAGATGAGATTGAGGGAGGATACGGATATGAAGGCTAAGACCCTTAGTCGACATTTGCGAGAAGGTGTAAAGAATCTATCACGTAACGGATGGATGACATTTGCTTCTGTTAGTGCAGTAACAGTTACATTATTACTTGTAGGTGTCTTTTTAACAGCGATTATGAATATGAACCATTTTGCGACGAAAGTAGAGCAAGATGTAGAGATTCGTGTACACATTGATCCAGCTGCAAAAGAAGCGGATCAAAAGAAATTAGAAGAAGATATGAGTAAGATTGCAAAAGTAGATTCTATTAAATATTCTTCTAAAGAAGAAGAGTTAAAACGTTTAATTAAAAGCTTAGGTGATAGTGGAAAAACGTTTGAGTTATTTGAACAAGATAACCCACTTAAAAACGTATTCGTTGTAAAAGCGAAAGAACCAACCGATACAGCGACAATCGCGAAGAAGGTTGAAAAAATGCAGTTTGTTAGTAATGTTCAGTACGGAAAAGGACAAGTTGAACGATTATTTGATACTGTAAAAACTGGTCGTAACATTGGGATTGCGTTAATTGCTGGTCTTTTATTCACAGCGATGTTCTTAATCTCTAATACAATTAAAATTACAATTTATGCTCGTAGTACAGAAATTGAAATTATGAAACTTGTTGGTGCAACAAACTGGTTTATTCGTTGGCCATTCTTGCTAGAGGGATTATTCTTAGGAGTATTAGGATCAATTATTCCAATTGGCCTAATTCTAATTACGTATAATTCGTTGCAAGGTGTGTTTAATGAAAAACTTGGCGGAACAATTTTCGAGCTTCTACCATACAGTCCGTTCGTATTCCAATTAGCTGGTTTACTAGTGTTAATCGGTGCTTTAATCGGTATGTGGGGAAGTGTAATGTCAATTCGTCGCTTCTTAAAAGTATAAAAAGTTGCAAACATAATTCGTACAAGCTTATCATATAGTAGAAATAGGTAAAGGCATCACACACTGTGTGATGCCTTTTGCTACACCACCTGTGTGTTTTGGAAAGGGGAATTCCGCATTGAAACGTAGAGTTGCAATTATTGGAATGGTTGTTGCATTTTTAATTGGTGCTGGCGGAATGTTTGCAGGCATGTCTGTATTTGGGGTTAACCCATCAGAAGTAACGCAAACAATTTCGAGTGGGAATGCTAGCACTGCGCAAGGGAATTTGGCAAAAATTAATGAGGCGTATGCACTAATTGATTCACGTTATGTGGAAGACGTGAAAGATGAAAAGTTAGTTGAAGGTGCAATACAAGGTATGTTGTCTACGCTGAAGGACCCTTATTCCACGTATATGGATAAAGAAACAGCCAAACAGTTTAGTGAATCGCTTGATCCCGAATTAGAGGGGATTGGGGCTGAGGTGAACAAGACGGACGGTAAGCTTATTATCGTATCGCCAATTAAAGGTTCACCAGCAGAAAAGATAGGAATTAAACCGAATGACCAAATTTTATCTGTAGATGGAAACAGTGTGAAAGACTTATCACGTGAAGAAGCAGTATTAAAAATTCGTGGTAAAAAGGGAACGACTGTCGCAATTGAAATTAAACGTGCGGGAGTAACTGATCCGATTGTATTTAAAATTAAGCGTGAAAAGATTCCGATCTTTACAGTGTTTAGTTCTGTGAAGCAAGAGAGCGGAAAAGATATCGGTTATATGCAAATCACTTCTTTTGCTGAAAATACAGCGAAAGAATTTAAGGATCAGTTAAAAGAGTTAGAGAAGAAGAATATAAAAGGCTTAGTTATTGACGTGCGTGGTAATCCTGGTGGCTACTTAAATAGTGTAGAAGATATACTAGGGGAAATTATGACGAATAAAAAGCCGATGCTACAAGTAGAGCAGCGAAATGGTGAGAAGAAGAAATTCTCTACGGAACTGAAAGAGAGAAAACCATATCCAATTTCAGTATTAATTGATAATGGAAGTGCTTCTGCTTCAGAGATTTTAGCGGGTGCGCTAAAAGAAGGGGAAGGATACGATTTAATTGGTGAAAAGACATTTGGTAAAGGTACTGTCCAGCAAGCTGTTCCATTTAAAGACGGCAGCAACATTAAATTAACGATGTTTAAATGGTTAACACCGGATGGGAACTGGATTCATAAAAAAGGAATCGCGCCAACAGTAGAAGTGAAGCAACCAAATTATTATCATGCGACACCAATTCAAATTGAAAAAACACTTTCATACAATTCAAATGATGTACAAGTAAAACATGCTCAAGAAATGCTTAAGAGCTTAGGTTATGTACCAGGTCGTGAAGATGGATACTTTAGTAAAGAGACAGAATCGGCTTTGAAAGCATTCCAAAATGCAAATGAAATGGAAGCGACAGGACAGCTTGATAAAAAGACAGCTGAAGCGATTCAAACTAAAATTATCGAAAAAATCCGTTCTGGAGAAAATGATCTACAATTACAGTCAGCATTAAAATTAATGGCAAAATAAGAAGAAATACAGGCAGTTTGCTGCCTGTATTTTTTTGTGTTAAACAAACGTTTGTTTAGTTATGATAATATAAAAAGAAAGAATGATATAAATGGTGGTGAATGAGTTCGTGGAGGCGTGGATTTTTGAAATAATGCGGGCAGTTGGACGTTTTTTCTTACACCCTGCTGTCTATATATTTGTAATAAGTAGTATCTTCGTTGGATACTTACGTATGTTAAGAGAACGAAAAGATTTTTCTTTTAAAGTTTATGATATTTGGTTTGAACTGCGAACCTCTCTATTTGCAGGGATTGGATACGGATTAGTAGTATCTATTATCACGATTGGGCTTGGACTTGTTGTTTCTAAAGCAAGCTTATGGGCCATTTTAATTTGGACGTTACTATTTGGATTAACGGCTATGTATCGATATTTATCGGCGGCTTATACATTTAGCATTGCGATTGTATGTGTTCTATTATCTTCTAAGCTACCAGTTTCCTTTTTACAGCTTCGAGAAGGTGAAGAGAGTACCATTGTATCCCTTGTTATTTTACTAGGCGTTATGCTTATTGTAGAAGGCTTATTGATTTCGAAAAACGCAGTAGGATATTCGACGCCGAGGCTTAGGCAGGGGAAGCGTGGATTAAAGATTGGTTTACACGAATCAAAGCGTTTATGGATCGTTCCTATTTTTATTCTTGTACCGGGTGATGCGGTAACGCAGTTTATTTCATGGTGGCCTGTCGTTTCAATAGGTTCAAATACATATTCTCTATTCCTCGTTCCATTTTTAATTGGATTTATGAGAAGGATTAGAAGTTATGAGCCGACGGAAGCTTTATTATTTACAGGAAGACGTGTGTACGGATTAGCAGGACTTGTGCTCGTTTTAGGAATCGCAAGTTACTGGTGGCACGTACTTGCAATTATCGCGATGGGAGTCGCTATGCTTGGGCGTTTCACAATTTCGATGCAAGAAAAAATTGCCGATGAAACAAGACCAGCGTATTTTGCTGCACGCAATGATGGGCTCGTTGTACTAGATACAATTCCAAATACAATTGGAGCAGAGCTGAAATTACTGCCTGGAGAAATTATTACGAAAGTAAATGGAGTCATCCCAAAAAGCGCCGAGGAATTTTATGATGCGCTTCAAACGAAGACGACAGGAGCATTTTGTAAATTAGAAGTATTAGATACAAATGGTGAGCTTCGTCTTGCACAAACTGCATTATATGCTGGTGGACATCACGAATTAGGTATTGTATTCGTTGAACAGGAGCATGAGTGGGATTCGGAAGCGATGTAATAGAAGGAATGGTATCACCTTGTGGTGGTACCTTTTTTGTTTTTGGGAGATGGGAGAGTAGTTAGTAAATGAAATTTATATCGGCGATTTTCCGAATATATCAGCGCAACTTGAAATATATCGGCGATTTTGCAAATATATCAGCGCAACTCGAAATATATCGGGGATTATTCGAATATATCGACTTTCCAGCAAAAAACGACAACTATCGCAAAGCTTATTTTCAGTTTCATAGACGGATAACTTGAATAATTATTTGATAATGGTTATCATTTAGGGAGTCTTTTTAATTTTGGAAAATGGAGGTAAGATATGCTGCGTAAATTTTTCTCGTACTATAAACCGTATAAAGGTTTATTTATACTCGACTTTTCTTGTGCGGTTGTCGCAGGATTATTAGAACTCGGCTTCCCGCTTATCGTAAATCAATTTATTGATAAGTTATTGCCAGGGCAAAACTGGACGCTTATTTTATGGGCTTGTTTCGGTTTACTCGCAGTTTATATGTTAAATGCAGGCTTACAATATGTCGTTACATATTGGGGACATATGCTTGGTGTTAACATTGAAACAGATATGAGGCAGAAATTATTTGATCATATTCAAAAGCTATCATTCAGATTTTTTGATAATAATAAAACAGGTCATTTAATTTCACGCCTTACAAACGATTTAATGGAAATTGGGGAAATTGCTCACCATGGACCAGAAGATCTATTTATCGCCGTAATGACTTTAGTTGGGGCATTCTCATTTATGATGATGATCAACTGGAAGTTAGCGTTATTAACGTTCTTCGTCATTCCATTCCTATTATGGTTAGCACTTTACTTTAATAAAAAAATGACAGGTACATTTAGACGTTTATTCTCAGACGTTGCTGATTTTAATGCATGCATTGAGAACAATGTTGGTGGTATTCGCGTTGTACAAGCATTCGGAAATGAAAAGTTTGAGAAAGAGCAATTTGCTGTTAACAACGCTCGTTTCCGTACAACAAAATTAATGGCGTATAAAATTATGGCGTTAAATTCGTCGATTAGTTATATGCTCATGCGTCTCGTAACGCTCTTCGTCTTAATATGCGGTACATGGTTTGTGCTGCAAGGAGAATTAACGTACGGTGGATTTATCGGATTCGTTCTATTAACGAATATTTTCTTCCGCCCAATTGAAAAAATTAACGCGGTAATCGAAAGCTATCCGAAAGGAATCGCCGGTTTTAAAAGATATGTAGAGCTTCTTGAAACAGAGCCTGACATTGTAGACTCTAAAGATGCAATGGAAGTGAAGCATGTACACGGTGATATTCAATATAACAACATTACGTTTGGATATGAAAACAAAGAACCGATTTTAAATGACATTAGTTTGAAAATACATGCAGGTGAAACAGTTGCGTTCGTTGGACCATCAGGAGCTGGGAAAACGACGTTATGTAGCCTATTACCACGTTTTTATGAACAATCATCTGGATCGATTCAAATTGATGGAATTGATACGAAAGATATGACATTATCTTCACTTCGTAAGCAAATTGGAATTGTGCAGCAAGACGTGTTCTTATTCTCAGGAACAATTCGTGAAAATATCGCTTACGGAAATTTAAAAGCATCAGAAGCTGAAATTTGGCAGGCAGTAAAACGTGCGCAATTAGAAGATTTAATTTACTCACAGCCAGACGGTTTAGATACTGTTATCGGTGAGCGCGGCGTGAAACTTTCAGGTGGACAAAAGCAGCGTCTAGCTATTGCTCGTATGTTCTTGAAAAACCCTCCAATTTTAATATTGGATGAAGCAACTTCTGCATTAGATACAGAGACAGAACTTGCGATTCAAAAATCGCTTGCGGAGCTATCTGTTGGCCGTACAACATTAGTTATCGCTCACAGACTTGCAACGATTAAAAATGCAGATCGCATCGTCGTTGTAAATAAAGATGGTATTGCAGAACAAGGTTCACATAATGAATTAATTGAGCAAGGTGGAGGATACAGTAGGTTATACGAAGCTCAGTTTAGTTCGTAAATATAATTTGTACAGAATTAGTGCACCATAAGTAGGTGAAAATCTCATATGGGAGGCTATAAAGTATGATTGTAACAACAACGTCTACAATTCAAGGAAAAGAAATTATTGAGTACATCGATATTGTCAATGGAGAAGCGATTATGGGCGCGAATATCGTTCGTGACCTTTTCGCCTCCGTCCGTGACGTTGTCGGCGGTCGTGCGGGTGCTTATGAAAGTAAATTAAAAGAAGCACGCGACATCGCAATGGAAGAAATGAAAACTTTTGCAAGACAAAAAAATGCAAATGCAATTGTTGGTATCGACGTGGATTACGAGGTAGTTCGCGAAGGAATGCTAATGGTTGCTGTGAGCGGGACTGCTGTCCGTATCTAAAATGAAAAGCCGTGCTGATGCACGGCTTTTTGTATTCTATGTCGAAGATTCAATATTTCTTGGGAAATGTGGAATGCCCCGTCGATATATAGGGAAGACATTAGAGTGCTTCTTTACATTTTTGAATTTGAGTTAATAATTTTGCGTATTCTTGTTCGAGAGATGTGATGTCATCGTGATGATTTGGAATGGAAATCCGGCCGATGACTTCTGTTAATTTTGTTTGTAATCGTAACATTTCTTGCTCAGTAACGTTTACAGAATCTCCGGTGGTTCTTTTTGTGTATTGCTCGTAATTACCGTGGAAGATTCTTGGTTCATTCTCATCTACGTGTAGAATATGGTCTGCAACAGAGCGAATAAAGGCACGGTCATGGCTAATGAAAAGTATTGTGCCAGGATATTCTTGTAACATGGTTTCTAATTCTTCTTGCGTCGCTAAGTCTAAATAGTTTGTCGGTTCATCTAGCAGAAGCATATTATAGTTTCCTAAAAATACTTTTGCGAGTGCAACCTTCATTCGTTCACCCCCGCTTAGAACGTGCACAGGTTTATGAACATCCTCACGGCGGAATAGAAGTCGTGCAAGTATTGTGCGAACGAATGCTTCTGTATAGTTTGTTTCTTCTAGAACATTTTCTAAAATGGTTTTATCTGTTTTTAAAATAGATAATGTTTGTTCGAAGTATCCAATTTTACAACTTTTCGATAGCTGCATGCCACGCTCGTTTGTGAGAAGCATGTTGAACAAAGTGGTTTTGCCGCTTCCATTTGCCCCTAAAACGGCAAGCTTTGCACCAGGGGCAATAGTTCCATTCATATTTTTAAATAGTATACGGTCGCCTATTTTCTTTGTTGCTTTATTGAATTGTACTGCCACCTTACTATGAATGGGTGTATGGTATTGCACGTCAAATTGAGCTTGAGAAAGATCCTTTGGCTTTTCCTTCTTTTCTAGTTTTTCGAGACGTGTCTCTAATGCTTTTGCTGCTTTACTAACCTGTTCTTGGCCATGAGCCCCACTTAACCTATAAAGTCTAGATTCAGATGAACTGAACCGTGTTGGGATTTTTGTCATGTTAGAAGCACGTTGCTTTCTTTGTAGAATGGACTGTTCTAAACGATTTTTTTCTTGTATATATTGCTCATATTCTGCTTGTTTTTGTATTCGTTCACGTTCTTTTTGTTTTCGATAGTTTGAATAATTACCTTTGTACTCTTGAATAATACCGTCTTCAATTTCAATAATTTTGGTACATATATTATCTAGAAATTCACGGTCATGCGATATTAAAACAAGTGCCCCTTTATAAGATGAAAGTGCCTTTTCTAATTGCTCTGTACCGACCATATCTAAGTGGCTTGTTGGTTCATCAGCGAATAAAATGCCTGCATTTTGTTCGAGAGCATGCGCAATCTTTAGTCGCATTCGTTCACCGCCGCTCATTGCGTCGGTAACGTTTGAAATACTCCATTTTCCTTTTGCGAGAGAAGAAGCGGTTTCTGGTAGTTCTTCGCTGAGCTGAGGAATGATGGCGATAGAACTATGATGAGTTACTATGCCTCTGTCAGCTTCTATTTCTTTACTTAATATTTGTAATAACGTAGATTTACCAGCTCCGTTGACTCCGACAATTCCTATGCGATCCTGTGCTTGAATTTCCAGTGATGGTAATGTAAATAGTGTGCGATCACCAAAGCTCTTTTCAATATTACGTGCGAATAAAATAGTCATAAAAAAACCTCCCTAGTTTCACTAGAGAGGATAAACGTCGCCCTTGTATGTAAAAAATCGTACATAAATAAACGATTTTTTACATGATCGTTTCGAAAGAAAGTATCGACAAATGGACAGACTAATCCCCTGCTAGTTTTCATCATTTTTGTTCACTATTTGTGATGGATGAAATAAATAAGAGAATTAGAACTTCATTGGTCAAAGTACCTTCCTTTCATAATATTACTTTTATTGTATGCGCATACAAAAGGGTTTGTCAAACTTATTTCTGTTCGCTATTTTTGAATTTATTATTATACAATTGTGCTTTTGCCAGCGCCTCAGCATCGTTTTTAATTTCATCCAGTCCATTCGCATCTCCAATAACATAACCTTCAAATGAAGAACCAACAAAATCAAAGATATATTGGAATTGAGCAATAAGCGGTAATGCTTTTAGCTTTGGATTATCCCCGCCAACGATGACAACATACATTTTTTTGCCTTTCATTTTTTCTTTGAAATGAAGAGATGTATCGCGCAAGCTTTGTGACCAGCGATCAACAAAGTTTTTCATATGTCCACTCATTCCGTACCAATATAATGGTGTAGCAAAGATAATCGTGTCGTGCTCTAGCATGCGTTTGGTTAACTGCTCATAGTCATCATTTACGGATTGGAATCCTTCTGCATCATGACGTTGGTCTGTAATAGGATAGACGGTATGATCACGCAAATAAATTTGTTCTGTTTCAATGTCCTCTATCATCATATGTGTTAAAGCTTCTGTATTTCCGTTTTGTCTTGAACTGCCATGTATAACAAACATGTAATCATTCCTTTTCTTTTGCATGTTTTAGGAGTGAAACGTGTTTTTGCAAATTCGTTTGGATGTTGGAAAGTAATGTGATTTGCTTTGTTACTTCATTGAGTTTATCTTCGTAAAGCGTAAGGATACTGCTGCACGGATTGTCGTACAGGTGCGGTTCAATTTCAAGGCAGCGCAACATCCTTGCCGTCTCTTCTAAATTTAAGCCAATTTGTAAGTACATTTGAATAAGCTCCACTTTTTCGATGGCACTTTCATCAAAATCACGGTAGCCATTTGCAAGGCGCTTAGAAGGGAGTAAGCCCTTTTCTTCGTAATGTCTTAGTGATCTTTCACTAACGCCAGTTTCTTTTGATAATTCTCCAATTCGCAATGTATTTCACTCCTTTTACATGTATTGTAAACCTTCACACTAATGTGAAGGTCAACTCTGTTTTTTCGCAAAAGAATCTACATGATTTAAGAACACTTGAATGGCTTTAGATGGAATGAAATATTTACCGCGCACGATGGAAAACGGACGGATTAGTTGTTCATTTGGAACTTCGACGTGGAATAGTTCTTTTGCTAATAGCTCTTTCCGTACAGTCCAATCAGAAAGGATAGCGATGCCAAGCCCGGCACTAACAGCTTCCTTTACGCTTTGGATACTACTGAATGTAAAGAATCGTTTCATTTTTAAATGGTGTTGATGAATAAAGCGGTCACTATAAGCGCGTGTACCAGAACCACTTTCTCTTAATACCCATACTTGATCTTGGAGTGTACTTTCATTTATTTCATTTGTGCGGAGTAATGGATGATTTGGCGGGACGACGAGCTTCATTTCATCTTGCATAAATGTTTCAACATCTACGTCGGCGTATACGACTTGTCCTTCCACTAGGCCGATATCAATTTGATTAGAGCGAAGGCTTTGCAAAACGTCTTCTGTATTTGAGATGAAAGTATGAACTTCGACGTGTGGATTTTCATTCGCATAGTTAGCCAGTATTTTTGGAAGTAAGTATTCGCCAATTGTAAAACTAGCACCAATGCGAAGTGTTCCTGTTACAACGTTATGTAGTTCATTAATTTCTTGTTTAGCATCTTCGTAAAGAGAGAGCATTTGCTTTGCATGTATATATAATATGTTTCCAGCTTCAGTAACTTGGACGTGCTTCGGGGAGCGTTGAATAAGCGTAGTGCCAAATTCGTTTTCTAAGTTGCGTATATGCATACTTACTCCAGGCTGTGAAAGGTTTAATAATTCTGCTGCACGGGAGAAGTGTTTCTGTTCAACGACAGTAACAAAAATTTTTAAAATGTCTACGTTCATATAATGGGCTCCTTTCTTTTTCTATCATCTTATCATAAGTATTTCTGATGATAGAGATTTGGTATTGGTATTAAACTTATTATAGAAACTCTCTTATAATGTAAGTAGAAAGAACATGCATGTTCCAATACGATTATTGGAGTGGTTCAAAATGGAACAAACACTTGTTATACAAAAGAAGAAGCGTTTTGGATTTTCGCAAGGAATTGGGATTACATTATTAATCGCAATTGCCGCGAAATATTTAGCAGAGCTTCCATTTTTAAATATTATGGGACAATTAGTAATTGCTATTCTAATTGGGATGGTTTGGCGCGCTGCAATTGGAGTTCCTCACGATGCGATAGCAGGAACGAACTTTGCGAGTAAGAAGTTGCTGCGCTTTGGGATCATCTTACTTGGAATGCGATTAAATCTTGTTGATATTGCGAAGGCGGGACCGAAAGTATTGGTCATCGCGGCGGTTGTTATTACATTTACTATTTTTGTTGTATACGGACTAACGAAAGTATTTAAAGTAGAAAAGAAACTTGGGATTTTAACAGCATGCGGTACGGCAATTTGCGGCGCAGCCGCGGTCGTGGCAATTGCACCGCAAGTGAAAGCGAAGGACGATGAAACAGCAGTTGGGGCAGCAATCATCGCGATTTTAGGTACCATATTTACGCTTATTTATACGTTATTATATCCAGTGCTTGGTTTATCTCCGTACGGTTATGGTGTATTCTCAGGTGCGACGCTTCATGAAATCGCTCATGTCATCGCAGCTGCGGCGCCAGGAGGAAGTACTGCTGTAGACATCGCAGTTATTGTGAAGTTAACGCGCGTAGCAATGCTTGTGCCAGTAGCGATTTTAATTGGTCTATGGTTTGGTAAGAGTGAAGGTAGCAAAGAAAAGAAATCGTGGCGCGAACTTCCAATACCATGGTTCATTTTCGGGTTCTTAGCGATGAGTGCAGTGCATTCACTCGGGATTATTCCAGAAGTTGTTGCGGGATACATTGTTGTTCTTGCTTACATGCTTATCGCAATGGCGATGGCAGGGCTCGGTTTAAATGTAGAGTTTAAAACGTTCCGTAAATTAGGAAGTAAAGCATTCGTGGCAGGGCTGATTGGCTCGGTTTGCTTATCGGTTCTTGGATACGTTCTTGTATATGCGTTAGGATTTATGTAGTAGAGGAGAAAGCTGTTCCCGAAGGTATTTGGGGACAGCTTTTTCTTATGATTATAGTAGCGCTACGGATGTCGATATATTTGAAAAATCGCCGATATAAATGGAGTTGCGCTGATATATTTGGGAAATCGCCGATATAATTTAAGTTGCGCTGATATATTTAAAAAATCGCTGATATAAATTGAATTACTCTTGTACTTTGTTAGAGTAGATGTTCAATGAAATGTTTTTCTAAAATTTGTAAAGATATCTTTACTTGTAACTGGAAAATATTTATAATTCAAGTAAAGATATCTTTACTTTTGAAGGTGGATCCTATGGGTGTAAAAAATAAAATAAAAGAGTTAAGAAAGCAACATCATATAACGCAAGTTGAAATGGCAAAGGCGATGCAAGTGACGCGGCAGACGATAGTGGCGATTGAAAATCATCATTACAATCCGAGTCTAGAGTTATCTTTAAAAATTGCCAAATATTTTGGAGTGAAGGTGGAGGAAATATTTACGCTGGAGTAAGGGGAGAGAAATGGTAGGAAAACGAGCATAGCGATAGGGGGAATAAAAAATGCAGGATGAGTTTGAGAGATTTCAGTCAGATAAAGCGTTTAAATATGTAGGATTATTTTTTACGATTAGTTTAGCGATATGGAGTTTATATAATTTAATTGTTGATGGAAATGCTGGTATGCCGTTTGTTTTATTTGTACTAGGGCAGTGGGGGTATTTTCTTGTGAACTATTGGCCGAAGTGGAAATATAGAAATCGAAAAGAGGCTGATCATGTATGAGTAAGAGAGGTCATGAGATTCGTAGAGAGTTTGCTTGTAGCAGGAATTCTTTTAAATACGAGTTTAATGATTTTAAGTATTTCGTGGGGAACTATTTTTATATCGAATGTAGCGCTAGTCATTTTATATGGAATTTCGGAATATAAAGAGCAGAAGCGTTTGAAAGAAGAGGGAGTACCATCAATTGATGAGCGAGTTGTGAACAAGATGAAGTCATATTTTATGATTTGTATTACAAGCTTCGTTTTCTTGTTTATTATGTATCTTTGTGTAAATAAGTATTTAGATAGGCAAGCAGTACATGTAACTGAGCTATTATATATTGCTATTTTTGGTGTATTAATTAGTATCGCATCAACGAGTGTGTTAGCAACAAGGAATAATAGATAGAAAAAGGGGAACTGGGATGGGATTACCGGTGTTATGTGTCGCTACAGCTATATTTTCGCTTCTTTGGGGAATGCAAAACTTTTCTCGTAATCCAGTGCCGAGCATTTGTATTATGATTGGTACTGTAGGTTTATCGTATTATTTATTATTATTAGCCCATTATCATAAAACGGCAACGAGTGTTGTTGTTGGAGCACTTATTTTATTTTGTGGGCGCGCCATACAAAAGGGGTTATTTCCATAAAAGCTGTTTATACATTTTGTATAAACAGCTTTTTGTATTTTTTTTACAAAACGCTTGAAAGTTACGTAACGTCATCTTTTATAATGAAAGGGAAGAGGTGAGGGTAGTGATTTCAATACAACAATTTACGAGAGAAACAGGGGTTACAGTACGTACACTACGTTATTATGATCAAATAGATTTATTAAAGCCGAGCGGAAAAACAGAGGGTGGACATCGGTTATATAGTGAAAATGACGTTATTCGTTTGCAACAAATTTTATTTTTAAAAGAAATGGGATTTTCATTAAAAGAAACTGCGAATATGTTAGTAAAAGGTGAGCTGGATTTAAAAAATTCGCTTGAAAAACAACTTCGGTTTGTACAGGAAGAACAAAAGAAATTTAATCGAATGGAGAGTGTTTTACAAGCAGTTGTTTATTCGGTAGATGTGGAGGGAGAACTCGATTGGAAAGTTATGTTTGAACTGATTCAGCTTTCGAAGCAGTCTTCTCGTATACGTGAAATATTTCAAAATGAAGTGTTTTCAAAGGAAGAACAAAAATTGCTTCATAATTTACCAAACATGAGTAAGGAAGATCCGAATGTTTTAGAATGGGTAGATTTATTAAAGCAATTACGCACTTTTATGAAAGACGGTAAAGAAGCTGCTAGTGATGAAGTACAAGGGGCAATAAAGAGATTAATGCAGAAGTGTTTAGAAATGGCCAATGGTGATGAAGCGTTTTTAGATAAGTTATGGGAAGTTAGAAAATCGAAGGAAGATTCACAGAAAATGAGCATGTATCCAATTGAAGAAGAACTTTTAGTGTATATGGATGAGGCTTTTCGTATTTATGATGAAAGGGAGAAGGATAAATGAGTATACTCGCAGAATATCGTTGGTATTTTTTAATTGGGGCAGAAATTGTATTTTGGTTATCAGCTATCGGTTTCTTTTTACTTCGCTACGGATTCCGTTTGAAAAAGGCGAGTTTTATTATCGGAATTGTACTCCTCGTAAATGAAGTGTTTATTTTAACTTTAGGAGTAGTGGACTATTATCAAACAGGAAAGTTCTCTAACTTTCAAATTATTACTGTAATTATTTTATTGTATGCAGTTTTCTACGGGAAAAAGGATTTGAAGAAGCTTGATATATTTGCACAAAAATCAGTTGCGAAATGGCGTAATGAACCGGCGCCTATTATTGAAGAACAGGTAGAATTAACAGGCATGGCCTATGCAAAGCAGGAAATAAAAAATTGGGTATTACATCTTGTTTTATTCGTTGGTGTGCACATATTCTTTTTCTTCGCGTATGGATTTATTCCATTTGAACAATGGGGTAATTGGTTAGAATCGGGAATCGTTTTAAATAAAGCTGCAAGTCGCGTGAGCCAAGTGTGGGCGATTGTATTTTTAGTTGATACAGCAATTTCATTTTCATATGTGATTTTTCCGAAGAAGGAGAAAGGAAAAGAAAAGCTACTTTCATAGTTGAAAGTAGCTTTTCTGGTATACAAATAATTTTTATAGGAGAGGATGACAATAGAAAAAGAATCAGCTGTATATGTCTATTTCTCTTTAGTTTAGTAGCATGTTCACCATCTAGCACTACAATTGATAAGAAGAATGATGTCATTGTAAAGGGAGTAGGAACTTCCAATCTAGATAAATTCGAACAGTTCGTTATGAACGTTGATCAAGGGGAAGTTGATAAAATAAGAATTGTACAGTATACCGATGAAGGTGACCCGGTTTTTCAAACGTTAGAGCATAGTGGGAAAGATATCCTTTATGTGTTAGATAGTAGACAAGACAAGTTTGCTGGTGACCATAAAGGATTACATAAAGATAGTTGTAAAAGTATTGTTAAAGAGCAGCGCGAATCAGAAAGTACTTATCGGTTAACAGATTGTACGAATGAAGATGGACGCAATGGATATGACTTAGTATATGTATCAAAAAAATAGAGTTAGTAGAGGAAGGAAGTATTTACTCCTTCCTTTTTCTATGTGTATATTGTCGAAAACTTTACCGAATATCTGTTCGTTTTTTTAGGTTTTTTATAGGTATTCGTGGTAAAATAATAATACAGATTTTTATGAGGAGGTCGGATTTTCTTGGAACGTCAATTTGAAATTGTCTCAGCGTATTCCCCGCAAGGTGATCAGCCGGTAGCTATAGAGAAGCTTGTAGAGGGAATTAATAGTGGAAAGAAAAAGCAAGTGTTGCTTGGAGCAACAGGAACGGGTAAGACATTTACGATTTCAAATGTCATTAAAGAAGTGCAAAAGCCAACACTTGTTATGGCTCATAATAAAACGTTAGCAGGGCAGTTATATAGTGAGTTGAAAGACTTTTTCCCGAATAATGCAGTTGAATATTTTGTTAGTTACTACGATTATTATCAGCCAGAAGCGTATGTACCACAAACAGATACGTTTATTGAAAAAGATGCGCAGATTAATGATGAAATTGATAAATTGCGTCACTCGGCAACGTCTGCATTATTTGAACGGGACGATGTAATTATCGTTGCGAGTGTTTCGTGTATATATGGCTTAGGTTCTCCAGAAGAATACCGCGAGCTAGTTGTTTCGCTTCGAGTTGGTATGGAAAAAGACCGTAATCAATTGCTTCGTGAACTTGTTGATGTACAGTATGGACGTAATGATATTGATTTCAAGCGTGGTACATTCCGTGTGCGAGGAGATGTAGTTGAAATCTTCCCGGCATCACTTGATGAGCATTGTATTCGAATCGAATTTTTCGGTGATGAAATCGATCGTATTCGTGAAGTAAATGCGTTAACAGGTGAAGTATTAGCAGAACGTGATCATGTAGCAATCTTCCCAGCATCTCACTTCGTTACACGTGAAGAAAAGATGAAGGTCGCTATTGAAAATATCGAAAAAGAATTAGAAGAGCGTTTAAAGGAATTAAATGATAACGGCAAGTTGTTAGAAGCGCAGCGTATAGAACAGCGTACACGTTATGATTTAGAAATGATGCGCGAGATGGGATTTTGTTCAGGTATTGAAAACTACTCCCGTCATTTAACACTTCGTCCAGCGGGGGCAACGCCGTATACGCTATTAGACTATTTCCCGAAAGATTTCTTAATCGTTATGGATGAATCGCACGTATCAGTACCGCAAGTAAGAGCGATGTATAACGGGGACCAAGCGCGTAAGCAAGTGCTTGTGGATCATGGATTCCGTCTGCCGTCAGCTTTAGATAATAGACCGCTCACATTCGATGAGTTTGAAGAGAAAACGAATCAAGTTATTTATGTTTCAGCAACGCCAGGACCGTATGAGTTAGAGCAGTCGCCAGAAGTAATAGAACAAATTATTCGTCCAACAGGGCTTTTAGATCCACCAATTGATATACGACCAATTGAAGGGCAAATTGACGATTTATTAGGAGAGATTCAAGATCGTATTGCAAAAAATGAACGTGTATTAATTACGACTTTAACGAAGAAAATGTCAGAGGATTTAACGGATTACTTAAAAGATGTAGGAATTAAAGTTAACTATCTTCACTCTGAAATTAAAACGTTAGAACGTATTGAAATTATCCGCGATCTTCGCCTCGGTAAATTTGATGTACTTGTCGGCATTAACTTATTGCGAGAAGGATTAGATATTCCGGAAGTATCACTTGTAGCTATTTTAGATGCTGATAAGGAAGGGTTCTTGCGTTCAGAACGTTCATTAATTCAAACAATCGGTCGTGCCGCGCGTAATGAAAACGGCCGCGTTATTATGTATGCAGATCGTATAACAAAATCTATGGGAATTGCGATTGAAGAAACGAAGCGTCGTCGTAGTATACAAGAAGCTTACAATGAAGAGCATGGTATTACGCCGAAAACGATTCAAAAAGGCGTTCGTGATGTTATCCGTGCAACGACAGCTGCTGAAGAGACAGAAACATACGAAGCAACTCCTGCTAAGAAAATGACGAAAAAAGAGCGCGAAAAGACAATTGCGAAGATGGAAGCAGAGATGAAAGAAGCAGCAAAAGCGTTAGACTTCGAGCGTGCAGCTGAACTAAGAGATTTACTATTAGAATTAAAAGCGGAAGGGTGAAAAAAGTGAGTAAGAGCAAGGATTTTATCGTTGTAAAAGGTGCTAGAGCACATAACTTAAAAAATATTGATGTAACCATTCCGAGAAATCAGCTTGTCGTTGTAACGGGATTGTCTGGTTCGGGGAAATCATCATTAGCATTTGATACGATTTATGCAGAAGGGCAGCGCAGATACGTAGAATCATTATCTGCGTATGCGCGCCAGTTTTTAGGACAAATGGATAAGCCGGATGTGGACACGATTGAAGGATTGTCACCAGCAATTTCAATCGATCAAAAAACGACGAGTCGTAACCCACGTTCAACTGTTGGAACGGTAACGGAGATTTATGATTACTTACGTTTATTATTTGCACGAATTGGTACGCCAATTTGTCCGAATCATGGCATTGAAATTACGTCACAAACAGTAGAGCAGATGGTAGACCGTGTTCTTGAATATCCTGAACGTACGAAATTACAAGTGTTAGCGCCTATCGTTTCTGGGCGTAAAGGTGCGCATGTAAAAGTACTTGAAGATATTAAGAAGCAAGGATATGTTCGTGTTCGCGTTGACGGTGAAATGCTTGATGTATCTGAAGATATTGCGTTAGATAAAAACAAGAAGCATTCCATTGAAGTTGTAATTGACCGTATTGTTGTAAAAGAAGGGATCGCAAGCCGTCTTGCTGATTCACTT
Organism: Bacillus sp. FSL E2-8900; assembly: GCF_037966225.1. NCBI lineage: Bacteria > Bacillati > Bacillota > Bacilli > Caryophanales > Bacillaceae > Bacillus > Bacillus sp. FSL E2-8900. The sequence goes on along the minus strand of NZ_CP150193.1, from coordinate 4,754,489 downwards.
GAAAGTGCATTAAAGCTTGGCGGGGGACGAGTGTTAATCGATGTTATGGGAGAAGAGGAACTTCTGTTTAGTGAACATCACGCTTGTCCGCATTGTGGTTTTTCAATTGGAGAATTAGAGCCGCGTATGTTCTCATTCAATAGTCCGTTCGGAGCATGTCCTTCTTGTGATGGACTTGGTTCAAAGCTAGAGGTAGATTTAGAGCTTGTTATCCCGAACTGGGATTTATCATTAAATGAACATGCGATTGCACCTTGGGAACCGACAAGTTCACAATACTATCCACAACTTTTACAATCTGTATGTAATCACTACGGCGTTGATATGGATATGCCTGTAAAAGATATACCGAAAGATTTATTTGATAAAGTGTTGTACGGAAGCGGGGAAGAGAAAGTTTATTTCCGCTATGTAAATGAATTTGGTCAAGTAAAGGAAAATGAGATTTTATTTGAAGGTGTTATTCCAAACATTGAACGTCGTTATCGTGAAACGAGTTCTGATTACATTCGTGAGCAAATGGAAAAGTATATGGCAGAACAAGCTTGTCCAAAGTGTAAAGGTGGACGCTTAAAGCCTGAGAGTTTAGCTGTATTTGTTGGCAATAAAACGATTGCTGACGTAACGAAGTATTCAGTTCAAGAAGTACAAGAATTCTTCTCGAATGTAGAGCTAACGGAGAAGCAACAAAAAATAGCTCATTTAATTTTAAGAGAAATTCAGGAGCGCGTTGGGTTCTTAGTGAACGTTGGTTTAGATTATTTAACGTTAAGTCGTGCCGCAGGAACTTTATCAGGTGGTGAGGCGCAGCGTATTCGTTTAGCGACGCAAATTGGTTCTCGTCTAACTGGCGTACTTTATATTCTTGATGAGCCTTCAATTGGTTTACACCAGCGTGATAACGATCGTCTTATTCGTACATTGCAAGAAATGCGTGATTTAGGCAATACGTTAATTGTTGTTGAACATGATGAAGATACGATGATGGCTGCTGACTATTTACTTGATATAGGGCCTGGTGCAGGTATTCATGGTGGACAGGTCGTTTCAGCGGGGACGCCGGCTGAAGTTATGCAAGATGAGAATTCATTAACAGGGAAGTATTTAAGTGGTAAAGAGTTTATTCCAGTTCCACTTGAAAGACGTAAAGGTGATGGACGTAAAGTAGAGATTGTCGGCGCAAAAGAGAATAACTTAAAGAATGCGAAAATGTCATTCCCACTCGGTACGTTTGTAGCGGTAACAGGGGTATCTGGTTCTGGTAAAAGTACGATGATTAATGAAGTACTATATAAATCGTTAGCTCAAAAGTTATATAAAGCGAAAGCGAAGCCAGGTACTCATAAAGAGATTAAAGGTCTTGAACATTTAGATAAGGTAATTGATATTGATCAATCACCAATTGGTCGTACACCACGTTCTAATCCAGCGACGTACACAGGTGTATTCGATGATATTCGTGATGTGTTTGCACAAACGAATGAAGCAAAAGTGCGCGGATATCAAAAAGGACGTTTCAGCTTTAACGTAAAAGGTGGCCGTTGTGAAGCGTGCCGTGGTGATGGAATTATTAAAATCGAAATGCATTTCCTACCAGATGTGTATGTTCCGTGTGAAGTTTGTCACGGTAAACGATATAATCGTGAAACGTTAGAAGTGAAATATAAAGATAAGAATATTTCTGAAGTGTTAGGGATGACAATTGAAGATGGAGTAGAATTCTTCGCCAATATTCCTAAAATTAAGCGTAAACTTCAAACGCTTGTAGATGTTGGGCTTGGTTATATGAAATTAGGTCAACCAGCAACAACATTATCTGGTGGGGAAGCACAGCGTGTGAAATTAGCTTCTGAATTACACCGTCGTTCTACAGGTCGTACGTTATACATTTTAGATGAGCCAACGACTGGTTTGCATGCGCATGATATTGCACGTCTTCTAGAAGTGCTGCAACGTCTTGTTGAGAGCGGTGAGACGGTACTTGTAATTGAACATAATTTAGATGTAATTAAAACAGCTGATTATATCGTTGACCTTGGACCAGAGGGCGGAGATAAAGGTGGACAAATCGTTGCTTCCGGAACGCCAGAGCAAGTAGTGAAAGAAGAGCGCTCATACACAGGTAAGTATTTAAAAGAGATTTTAAATCGTGATAAAGCAAGAATGAAAGAGAAAATAAAAGAAGTAGAGTTATCGCAATAAGTTTATTGATGAAAACCGAGTGGAAATGACGCTCGGTTTTTATTGTATAGGGGGAGAAGATGGAGTTTTTAGAGGTGTTAAGGAAGAAACATATGAAGGTAAGAGAGTTTCAAAGTTGGGGTGTATATTTTCGCAAGCGCTGGGAGGATCACTTTGCAAATCATTTAAGTGATAAAGAAAAAGAAGATATTTTTCTTTATGGAGATAAGTATGCATGTGGTTATCTATGGCACATATTTAGTTATGAGAAAAAGAAGTGTTTAGAGGGTAAAGAAGCGGAAAACGCGTTTCATAATGAAGTGAAAAAGGATTGCTATATATTCTATCAACATTGTGAAGATGTACTGCTAATAAAAGATGCGAGTTTATTACATATGGATGATATATTACGGGAGACAGACGATATGTATAAAGGCGATATCTATATTGTAGATAAAGATTTCACTTGGACTTTTGTAAAAACACATGAGCATAGATGGTGTGGTCCTTATTTTGCGAGGAAGTGTTAGTAGGTATACAAGCATGAAAGATAGAATAAGTTGATATAAGTGTTCGTATCATACTTGCGTTTATTATCTATTAGCGTATGATGAAATATATATGTTTAAAAGGATGTGTGACGAAATGAGATGGATTGTATCACTTCTTGTAAATAGCGTTGTGTTAATCGCTGTATCGGGACTTTTAAAAGGGATTGCACCAGATGCATTTTACGTAGCAAATATACAAACTGCAATTATTGCTAGTATTATATTGGCGGTTTTAAATGTGTTCGTAAAGCCGTTTTTAATTTTAATTACGCTACCAATTACTGTTGTAACTTTCGGCTTCTTCTTAATTGTTATTAATGCGATTACGTTAAAAATAGCAGATTCATTATTAGGAGATGCTTTTAATATATCAGGATTTGGTGTAGCGATTGTTGCGGCAATTTGTATTTCAATTTTTAATATGATAATTGAAAAGGCAATTGTTGAACCTCTATATGAAAAAAAGAGAAAGTGACAAAAAGAAAAACATTTCATTATTCGTATGAAATGTTTTTTTCTATTTATTAGAAACCGTATTTCTTGTTTCCAGAAAAAAATGGTACAATATCCGATAGAATGGAATTTTACATCAAACGAGACTGAACCCGCAGCGGAGTGGAGGTTTATACATATGCCGAAAGTAAGGACAAAAGATTTAATTGAACAATTTCAATTGGAGTTAATCAGTGGTGAAGAAGGCATTCATCGTCCGATTGATACAAGTGATTTATCACGACCTGGAATTGAAATGGCAGGATTTTTTACATATTATCCAGCAGATCGTGTGCAGCTTCTTGGAAAGACGGAGCTTACGTTCTTTGACACGTTAACATCAGAGCAAAAACAAGAGAGAATGAAAGCGCTTTGTACTGAGGAGACGCCATGTATTATTGTAACTCGTAATCAAGATGTACCAGATGAGTTATTACAAGCATCACGTGAATCAGGTATGCCTTTATTACGTTCTTCTCAAACGACAACTAGATTATCAAGTCGTTTAACAAACTATTTAGAAGGTAAGTTAGCACCAACAACTGCTGTTCATGGTGTGTTAGTAGATATTTACGGCGTTGGTGTTTTAATTACAGGTCAAAGTGGTGTTGGTAAAAGTGAGACAGCTCTTGAGCTTGTAAAGCGTGGTCATCGCCTTGTTGCGGATGATAGTGTAGAAATTCGTCAAGAAGATGAAGACATGTTAGTCGGAAGTTCACCAGATTTAATTGAGCATTTATTAGAAATTCGTGGTCTAGGTATTATTAACGTTATGACGTTATTCGGTGCAGGGGCAGTACGAAATTACAAGCGTATTACACTTGTTATTAATCTTGAAATTTGGGATCAAAAGAAAAATTACGATCGCTTAGGTCTTGATGAAGAGAAAATGAAAATTATTGATACAGAGCTTACGAAGATTACACTTCCAGTTCGTCCTGGTCGAAACTTGGCTGTTATTATTGAAGTAGCAGCGATGAACTTCCGTTTAAAACGTATGGGAGTCAATGCAGCACAGCAGTTCTCTGAACGATTAATGAGTGCAATTGAGTTAGGAAATCAGGAGTAAACTTTGGAGAGGGAGGTCATATACATATGCTGTTAGCTTCTGTACCACAGCTTGACCGTGTAGCTATCCAACTTGGGCCATTTCCTGTGTATTGGTACGGGATTATTATCGGTACAGGTGTGCTATTAGGTCTTTGGCTGGCAACTCGCGAGGGAGAAGGGCTAGGTATTCCAAAAGATACATTTGTTGACCTTGTATTAATTGCAGTACCGATCGCTATTCTTTTTGCGAGAATGTACTATGTTATTTTTGAATGGGAATATTACGCACAAAATCCGAGTCAAATTATTAATATTCGTCAAGGTGGTTTGGCGATTCATGGTGGTTTAATCGGGGCTGTTATTACAGGCGTTCTTTTTGCGAAACGACGCGGACTTTCTTTCTGGAAGTTGGCTGATATTGCTGCACCAAGTATTTTACTAGGACAAGCAATTGGCCGATGGGGAAACTTTATGAACCAAGAGGCGCATGGTGATGAAGTAACGAGACAGTTTTTAGAAGGTCTTCATTTACCGGATTTTATTATTAATCAAATGTATATTGAGGGTGTGTACTATCATCCGACGTTTTTATATGAATCATTATGGAATTTTGCAGGCGTAATTTTACTACTTGCATTAAGAAAAGTGAATTTACGTCGCGGGGAATTATTCTTCACATATTTAATTTGGTATTCAGTAGGACGCTTCTTCGTAGAAGGCTTACGTACAGATAGTTTAATGCTAGGACCACTTCGTATTGCACAAGTAATGTCAATTGGACTTGTTGTTATTTCTATTATTTTCATTATTGTGAGACGAAAAATGGGGCAAGCTGATAAAAGATATTTAGAAAATTAGAGACAAGTAGCATCTTATTATAAGATGCTGCTTCTTTCATATTCAGGAAGGCGAAAGGACTAAGGCGATGAGAATAAATACAGTGTTATTTGATTTAGATGGAACTTTAATTAATACAAACGAACTTATTATTTCTTCTTTTTTACATACTTTAAATACATATTATCCAAATCAATATAAGCGTGAAGATGTGTTGCCATTTATCGGTCCATCTTTGCATGATACTTTCAGTAAAATTGATGAAAGTAAGGTTGAAGAGATGATTACAAGTTATCGCGAATTTAACCATGATCATCATGATGAATTAGTAGAAGAATATGAAACTGTATATGAAACAGTTCGAGAGTTGAAGAAGCAAGGTTATAAAGTTGGTATTGTTACAACGAAAGCGAGACAAACCGTTGAGATGGGATTACAGTTGTCAAAGCTTGATGAATTTTTTGATGTTGTCGTGACAATTGATGATGTAGAGCATGTGAAACCACATCCAGAGCCACTTCAAAAAGCGCTTGAATTATTAGATGCAAAACCAGAAGAAGCATTGATGGTTGGGGATAATCATCATGATATTGTCGGTGGTCAAAATGCGGGGACGAAAACAGCTGCGGTTTCATGGACGTTGAAAGGTAGAGCGTATTTAGAGGCTTACAAGCCGGACTTTATGCTAGATAAAATGAGTGATTTGCTACCGATTTTGTCTAATATGAACCGTTCATAAAGGTCCAAGTAAGTTAGTAGAGGAGCGAGCTAAGTGCGACGGACAACGCGCTATCCTGTTTCAGGAGAAAATTCATTATGGAATGTGTATAAAACAGTGTCTTTTTGGAAGGTAATGAAAAACTTTATTATTATCCAAATTGCACGTTACACGCCATTTTTATCTGTGAAGAATTGGTTGTACCGCACTTTTTTACGGATGAAAGTAGGAAAGAAAACATCATTTGCGCTTATGGTAATGCCGGATATTATGTTCCCAGAAAAGATAACTGTGGGAGAGAATTCGATTATTGGCTATAACACAACGCTTTTAGCACATGAATATTTAATTCGTGAATATCGACTTGGGGAAATCGTCATTGGAAATGAAGTGATGATTGGAGCGAATGTAACAATATTACCAGGTGTGAAAATTGGAGACGGTGCGACTGTCTCAGCTGGCACACTTGTTCATAGAGATGTACCGAGCGGTGCTTTCGTAGGTGGAAATCCAATGCGTATTATTTATACGAAAGAGCAAATGACCGCCAGAGAAGGTTCATGGTGAAAATGTAACATTTCTCCTCTTTTTTTATGAATAAAAAGGAAATAATTGAGTATAATATACTGTTTTGTTTTTTACGGAATCGTTTATACTTATAGATAGAAGAATGTGTGAACGAAGAAAACAAAAAACTGGAGGATATATGGGGAAAAATCAAAGGATATATAAGGAGAACGGACAAGTTATCTCTTTTAATCAATTAGCGGACTTCTTTTATAAAAAAGGGATGAGAGCTTACAAAGGACAAAAATTGCAAGATGCAATTAAATATTTTCGAAGAGCGGCACAAAGTGAGAAGGAGCCGTTTATTTTATGTCAATTAGCAACAGTATTATCTGAGGCTGGTGAATATCAAGAGTCGAATCAAACCTTCTTAAAGTTAGTTAGATCTAATCCTGAACTTGAACAGTGCTATTATTTTATTGCAAATAATTATGCATATATGGGGTTATTTCAACAGGCGAAGAAATATGCGGATCGCTATTTAGAAGTTGCAAAAGAGAAGGAATTCGTAGAAGATACATTAGAACTTCTAGAGATTATGGAAGAAGAAGCAATGGGTGCGGAAGAGATTGAAGATGAAGATGATTTAATTGTTATGCAGGAAGAAGCGAATCGTTATATTCGTAATGGACAATTAGAAGAAGCAATTGCTACATTAGAAATTGTTACGAAAGATTATCCGGAATTTTGGTCAGGTCATAATAATTTAGCCATTGCACATTTTCAATCGGGTAATGTAGACAAAGCGCTGAAGTTAACAGAAATGATTTTAGAGAAAAATCCTGGTAATATACATGCGCTTTGTAATACACTTATTTTTCTATATTCAATTGGAGAGCATAAACAAGTAGAAGCATTAGCGGGACAGCTAGTTTCAGTATATCCAATTTCATTTGAACATCGTTTGAAACTGGGAACTACACTTGCAACAATTGGTTATTTCGAGCATGCATATAAATGGTTCAAACTATTAAAGCGTCAAGGATATGAGGGAGACGTTAGTTTTTATTATTGGTTTGCATATTCTGCTTATATGGTGAAAGATCAGCAACTAGCTGAAAAAATGTGGCAATATGTCGTGGAATTGCATCCTGATAAAAAGGGAAAAGAACCGTGGAATGCGCTGAATTTAGCAGATGAAGGACAAAACGTGTTATTTGAAGAATTACGAAAATCATTTCAGCAAAGTGCGACGCTAGAAGAACAAATGCTAGCTTTATATTTAATGAATGAATTGTCAACGCCGGAGAAGGTGGGATTCTTCTTTGATATAACGCAAGCGAAGAACGGTGTTCCCATCGTATCACAACTTGCAAAGTACTTCTTTTTACTTAATAGTCATAAGAGTATTCCAGCTGATTTACAGCAATTTGAGCAGTGCGCGAGAATCGCGGATGCATTATACAATTATACGAAAAAAGATGATGAATTAATTGAAGAGTGTTTACACTTTTGGTTTTGTACGTTCATACGTTTATATACATCTGGAGACATATTTACAAATGTGTACGGCTGGTCAGCTGCGATTGAATACATTGTACGCGGCGAACAAGGAAATAAAATGACACAGTCGGAGCTTGGAGATGTATATAATGTATCTGTAGCGACTGTCCGAAAGTATGTGCAAGCTGTTAAGCGTACGCACACATAAGATAAGCAAATCATTGGGAAAAAAATGATGCTAACAGTATAATGAGGGTAACTTAATTGTGTAGGAATGGATAGGAGTGAATAGTGTGTCAGAAGAAAAAATTTATGATGTCGTTATTATTGGTGCAGGACCAGCTGGTATGACAGCTGCAGTATATACATCTCGTGCAAATTTAAGCACATTAATGCTTGAGCGTGGTATTCCAGGTGGCCAAATGGCAAACACGGAAGATGTAGAAAACTACCCAGGTTATGAGTCTATTTTAGGACCAGATTTATCAAATAAAATGTTCGAGCATGCGAAGAAATTTGGTGCTGAATATGCATACGGTGATGTGAAAGAAGTCATCGATGGTAAGGAATACAAAACAATTATTGCTGGTAAAAAAGAATATAAAGCACGTGCAATTATCGTTGCAAGCGGTGCAGAGTATAAAAAAATTGGTGTACCGGGTGAAACAGAACTTGGCGGCCGCGGTGTATCATATTGTGCAGTATGTGACGGAGCATTCTTTAAAGGAAAAGAACTTATCGTAATTGGCGGCGGAGATTCTGCTGTTGAAGAGGGTGTGTTCTTAACGCGCTTCGCATCAAAAGTAACGATCGTTCACCGTCGTGACACGCTTCGTGCACAGAAAATTTTACAAGACCGTGCTTTCCAAAACGAAAAAGTAGATTTCATTTGGAACCACACGATAAAAGAAATCAACGAAGCAAGTGGTAAAGTAGGAAGTGTAACACTTGTGGACGTAAATAGTGGAGAAGAGAAAGAAGTCAAAACTGACGGCGTATTCGTATACATCGGTATGTTACCTTTATCAAAACCATTTGTTGAACTAGGTATTACAAATGAAAATGGTTACCTTGAAACGAACGAGCGTATGGAAACGAAAATTCCTGGTATTTTCGCAGCTGGTGATGTTCGTGAAAAAATGCTTCGTCAAATTGTAACTGCAACAGGTGACGGTAGTATTGCAGCGCAAAGTGCACAACATTACGTAGAAGAATTATTAGAGGAATTAAAAACTGTATCAGAAAAATAAGGGATAATATACCTTGTGAGAAGAAAGCTACCGACAGGAGCTTTCTTCTTTTTTTGTGTGAAAATGTCAAAGTTTTGTCAAAAAATATAAGGATTATAAGCTTTCTTATTGATATACTGGACTTTACGGAAAAAATCACTATAAGAAATGAGGAATTTATTCAGTATGGAATGGCGTAATATATATCGTGGATTTTGTATGGGCGTTAGTGATTTAATTCCTGGTGTGAGCGGCGGTACAATCGCTGTTGTGTTAGGGATTTATGAACAATTGCTTGCGGCAATTAGTGGATTCTTTAGTCGTGAATGGAAAAAACATTTAGGATTTTTAATTCCACTTGCAGCTGGTGTGGCAGCGGCATTTTTAACGTTAAGTCACGTTATTAAATATTTACTTGCAAATCATTATGAACCGACTCAATTTTTCTTCCTCGGTTTAATTATTAGTATATTACCGATGTTAATGAGGGAAGCTGATGCAAAGTCGTCGTTTAAAGGTAAGCACATCGTTTTATTAATAGTTGCAACAATTCTTGTTGCGATTACAGCTTTCTTTAAACCAGATAAGGCAGCAGATCCAATTACGACGTTAACAATTTTAAATGCAATTGGTTTATTTTTCGCAGGATGGATGGCTAGTATGGCCATGCTGCTTCCTGGAATTAGTGGATCGTTTATTTTATTAATTATTGGTGTGTATCCAACAGCAATTAACGCTTTAACTACACTTAACTTACCTTTAATCGTGGTTATCGGTGCTGGTGTTATGGTTGGATTTGTTGTAAGTAGTAAAGGCATTAGTTTTTTATTAGATCGTTATAAAAGTATGACATTTGCGGCAATTATTGGACTTGTAATCGGTTCGATTGTAATTGTATTCCCTGGGATTCCGACTGGCGGATTTTCAATTATAAGTTCAATTATTACCTTTGTTTTAGGATTTGCGATTGTTACTTATTTCGGTAAGAAATAAGTACTTTAATCCCCTTGGCGATAAAAAGCGTTAAGGGGATTTTTCATGCTATTCATTCAAAGGATAAGCATTTACATTGCTTGTTATAGAAAGCTTTTTTAAAATTGCTGAGTAGCATATGCTTAGCGAAAGAGGACTGGCTCCTTCGTTGTAGCAAACTGTTTTTGATAGTATAATGAAAGAAGTATGCAGTGAGGAATTTTACTGCAAGTAGCTGAGGTGAAGAAACATGCAAAGAGTGACAAACTGTGTGTTAATTAGAGATAATGAAGTACTCTTACTCCAAAAACCTCGCCGAAATTGGTGGGTTGCACCAGGCGGGAAAATGGAGCGTGGTGAGACTGTAAGAGATTCCGTTGTTCGCGAGTATCGTGAAGAAACAGGTATTTATTTGAAAAACCCAGCGTTAAAGGGGGTCTTCACCTTTGTCATCCAAGAAGGTGATAAAGTTGTTTCTGAATGGATGATGTTCTCCTTTTTAGCGACAGATTTTGCAGGAGAAAACAAACTAGAGAGCGAAGAAGGCATCATTGGTTGGCATACATTTGATAAAATTGATGATTTAGCAATGGCGCCAGGAGATTATCACATTATTGATTATTTAATTAAAGGAAATGGCATAATCTACGGTACATTTGTATATACCCCAGATTTTGAGTTGCTTTCATATCGATTAGATCCGAGTTAAACCGTCAAGGAGAGGATACAATGACAGAGAATAATGATATAAAAATGGTAATTATTACAGGGATGTCTGGAGCTGGAAAAACAGTAGCTTTACAAAGTTTTGAAGATTTAGGATATTTTTGTGTGGATAATTTACCACCGATGTTATTGCCAAAGTTTATTGAGCTTATGGCGGATTCAAAAGGGAAAATGAATAAAGTGGCACTTGGTATTGATTTACGTGGCCGCGAGTTTTTCGAACATTTATGGGGAGCACTTGATGATTTATCAGAACGTACATGGATTATTCCTCATATTTTATTTTTAGATGCGAAAGATAGTACGCTTGTAACTCGTTATAAAGAAACGAGACGTTCGCATCCACTTGCACCAACTGGTTTGCCGTTAAAGGGAATCGAAGCAGAGCGTAATTTATTAACAGATATGAAGGCACGAGCGAATATTGTGCTTGATACATCGGATTTAAAACCGAAAGAATTACGTGAAAAAATTGTTCACTTGTTCTCAACAGAAACTGAGCAAGCATTTCGTGTAAATGTTATGTCATTTGGATTTAAGTACGGTATTCCAATTGATGCAGATTTAGTATTTGATGTTCGTTTTTTACCAAATCCATATTACATTCCACACATGAAGCCATTAACAGGACTAGATGAAGAAGTTTCTTCGTATGTACTGAAATTTAATGAGACACATAAGTTTTTAGAGAAGTTGACGGATCTGATTACTTTCATGCTGCCTCATTATAAAAGAGAAGGCAAAAGTCAACTTGTAATTGCAATTGGATGTACAGGTGGACAGCATCGTTCTGTTACGCTTACAGAATACCTTGGGAAACATTTGAAACCAGAGTATAGTGTTCATGTATCTCATCGTGATGTGGAGAAGAGAAAGGGCCATTAAGGGATGAAAAAAGAGAGAAAGCCTAAAATTGTCATCATGGGAGGCGGAACTGGACTCTCTGTTTTATTAAGAGGATTAAAGCAATATCCTGTTGATATTACAGCAGTTGTTACAATTGCTGATGATGGTGGCAGTTCGGGTAGATTACGTGATGAGCTAGAAATTCCACCTCCAGGTGACATCCGTAACGTACTTGTTGCGTTATCGGATGTAGAGCCACTGGTGGAAGCTTTATTTCAGCACCGTTTCACAACAGGAGACGGACTGAAAGGTCATGCGTTAGGAAATCTATTGTTGGCAGGTATGACCTCGATTACAGGAGACTTTTTCCATGCAATTACAGAAACAAGTAAAGTATTAAATGTCAGAGGACGTGTATTACCAGCAGCGAATCAAAGTGCGGTACTTCATGCGGAACTTGAAGATGGGGAAATTGTAACAGGTGAATCAAAGATTCCTTATTACGGAAAGAAGATTAATCGTGTCTTTTTAACTCCAGAAGATGTAGAGCCATTGCATGAAACGTTGGCTGAGATTAAACGAGCTGATTTACTTGTTTTCGGTCCTGGAAGTTTGTATACGAGTATATTGCCCAATTTAGTTGTTAACAAAATTGGAGACGCTGTTCTTGCTGCAAAGGCGAAGAAGGTATATGTATGTAACGTTATGACACAAGCGGGTGAAACGATGGGATATACTGCTTTTGATCATGTGCAGGCGTTACACGATCATTTAGGGCAACCATTTATCAATACTGCAATTGTAAATAACCGTGAGATTCCTTGTGAATTACGCAAGTCATATGAGGAAGAAATGTCTACACCAGTTGTAGTGGATGAAGAACGTTTTGTTGAAAATAATATTGATGTTATTCAAGAGGGATTAGCGAAGTATGATGATCATGTTGTAAGGCATGATACGTTAAAGTTAGCGTCCATTTTATATTCATTGTTATAAATATGCGTTGCCTCGTTTGAGGTAGCGCTCCTCATTCATATAGGACAAGAATTTTGTTCCATAATAATCGTATAAGGAGGTGTTGACTGTGTCATTTGCATCAGAAACAAAGAAAGAGTTGACGAATCTTGAGATGAAGGAATGCTGTGAGAAAGCAGAATTATCAGCGTTACTTCGAATGAACGGGTCGCTTTCTTTTTCAAACCGTCGTCTATCTATCGATATTCAAACGGAAAATGCGGCAATTGCAAGAAGGATTTATACGCTTTTGAAAAAAGGATATGACGTGACGGTAGAATTGCTTGTCCGTAAAAAAATGCGCTTGAAGAAAAATAATGTATATATTGTGCGGCTTGTTGAGAAGTCTCGCGAAATATTAGCTGATCTTCATATCGTTCGAGATGACTTTTCATTTATTCGAAATATATCACAAGAATTGATTGAGAAGAAATGTTGTAAACGATCGTACTTACGTGGCGCATTTTTAGCAGGTGGTTCAGTAAATAACCCAGAAACATCATCTTATCATTTAGAAATCTTTTCGTTATATAAGGAACATAATGATGCTATATGTGAACTGATGAACGGATTTGATTTAAATAGTAAGACGTTGGAAAGAAGAAAAGGGTACATTACGTATTTGAAAGAAGCAGAAAAAATTACAGAGTTTTTAAATATTATAGGTGCTCATAATGCACTTTTAAGATTTGAAGATATTCGAATCGTACGTGATATGCGTAATTCTGTAAATCGTTTAGTGAACTGCGAAACAGCTAATTTAAATAAAACAATTGGTGCAGCACTAAGACAGATTGAAAATATTCGTTATATTGATGAGACAGTTGGTCTTGATATTTTGCCGGATAAATTACAAGAGATTGCACAATTACGAAGAGATTATCAAGATGTAACATTGAAAGAGTTAGGTGAGATGGTATCCGGGGGGAAGATTAGTAAGTCGGGTATTAATCATCGTTTGCGTAAAATCGATGAAATCGCAGAGAAATTACGCGCGGGGGAAACGTTAGTAAAAAAATAAGAGGTTAAAGGGGAAATGGAGCTGTGGTTCAAAAACGAGTTCAGGTTTCATTAAAAAACGGTTTACAAGCACGTCCGGCTGCGTTGTTTGTACAAGAGGCAAATCGCTTTCATGCAGATATCTTCATCGAGAAAGATGGAAAGACAGTAAATGCAAAGAGCATAATGGGGATTATGAGCTTAGCAATTGGAACTGGAAGCATGATAACAATTACAACAGAAGGTTCAGATGCAGAAGAGGCTTTAGAAGCATTAGCTGCATATGTACAATAAAAAGCTATCGCGTATATGCGATAGCTTTTTGTTTTTGCAGTTTACTTAAAGGGAGTTTTCGGGGTAGGGGGTATGTAGGTGGTTTGTCCTTGTCGTAGATTGTCGGTAAATCGATATGTTGTGTCGAACCGTTGATATATTAAAAAAATCGTTGATATAATTTAAGTTTTGTTCGATATAATTGAAAAATCGTTGATATATTTAGGTAAATACCAGGGTGGGTATCCAGACGGAGGTGCATGATAATAAAAAAGCGCCCTGTAATAGGGCGCTTTTTTTTATGTATCCAGCTCCAGCGGCTAGAATCTCCGGTCGCTTCGCCCCTTCATTCGAGGCAAAAAGCGCCTCGGAATCAGGTGCTCCATCGCCCTGCGATTCTAAACGAGCCGCTTCTGCTTTTAGTTATTAACGATTTGTAAAGATCTTATCGATTAAACCGTATTCTAAAGCTTTTTCTGCTGTCATGAAGTTGTCGCGGTCTGTGTCGCGTTGTAGTACTTCAAGTGGTTGACCAGTGCGGTCAGCAAGAATTTGGTTTAGTTTTTCACGTAAGAATAGGATACGTTTTGCAGCGATTTCGATTTCAGTCGCTTGACCTTGTGCTCCACCAAGTGGTTGGTGAATCATTACTTCACTGTTTGGAAGTGCATAACGTTTTCCTTTTTCACCTGCTGCAAGTAAGAATGCACCCATAGATGCAGCCATACCGATACAGATTGTTGATACTTGTGGTTTAATAAACTGCATTGTATCATAGATTGCCATACCCGCTGTGATAGAACCACCAGGGCTGTTGATGTAGATGTGAATATCTTTTTCTGGATCTTGAGATTCCAAGAATAAAAGCTGGGAAACGATTGAGTTAGCTACGTTGTCATCAATTGCACTACCAAGCATAATGATGCGGTCTTTTAATAGTCGAGAGTAAATATCGTAAGCGCGTTCTCCACGATTTGTTTGTTCAATTACTGTAGGAATTAAATTCATCTGTTATTTCCTCCTTATAAAGCTTTCTTAGTCTTATAATACAATTATGGTCAATAAAGGTCAAACGAAACCACTTTAAATCAAAAAAATATGTAGTTGTACCATGAAATATTCGCTATGTTTTCGAAATTCCCTGCTTATGTATCTTCAACATCATAACCGAATTACATAAATTTAAACGTTATGAAAACTGGAGAAAAAAGAAAAGAACGCCTTTTAACTGAAGCGTTCTTTCGATAATTAGTCTTTTAAAAGATAGGTTACTTTATTTAAAATCTTTTCGATTTGTTTCGCGTTTTTACTATACATTTCGCTTGCTGATTTCGACTTTGTTTCTAAGGAAAATAGTTCAAGATCAGCATGACATTTTTTTAAAGATGCTAATAATAAAGGTTTGTTTTGAGGAGAAGGCATCTGGAGTTTGTCATTGTAAATGTCGATAGTAAGTTGTCCGTATGAATCCACTTGACCGAGGAAGACATTTTCAATAACAACACCGAGTTTTTCTAATTCTGAATGTAGCCAAGCGCGGTTATGTCCGCTTGCTGAAAGAGGTTCATCTAGTACATTTCCATCCATAATAACAGTTTGTGGTTCTTTCTCGTTTGGTACTTTTAAACCGATGTCTTTTGCTGTAAGTGGCTGGGAATCTTTCTTTAATAATACATTTAATTCTCCGCTTGGTTCTAAGACAGCAAATTCGACTTCAGCTACGCTGAACGCACTTTTTCCACGGAGAAGTTCCAGTAATTCGTCACTCGTATATTTTTCTTTCTTCAAGTTATCTTCGAGTATCTTTCCGTCTTTTATTAATACGGTAGATTTCCCTTCAAAGAAGTCCCGAGCTGTTTTGTTCTTTAAAGAGAGGATTCCTGTTAAAAAAGGTACCACAGCGAAAATGAGTATCGCAAAGACGCCGTGAAAAAATTTTGAATCGAGCCCTGTAGATACTTGGGCAGCGATGTCACCAATCGTCATTCCGGCTATGTATTCAAAAAAGGAAAGCTGAGAGATTTGTCTTTTCCCTAACCATTTCGTAATAGCGAATAAAATAATTAATATGAATACAGAGCGAAGAATGACAAGTGTCCATTCCGGCAGGTGAGACATAGTCGTTTCCTCCAGTCTACTTAAAACCCTTTATATTGAGGTTCTTCACGTTCTAATACTGAAATTCTATCCTTTAAATCAGCGATGACGCTGTCCATTTCTAACATACATTCATGAAATACGCGTTTTGATTCTTCGTCTTGTGAATTTAATGAAAGGGAGCTTAAACTTGCTTGGGCGCCCCTTACACTAGCAAGGCAAGTTTTTACGCTAGCGATAACAGTCATATAAATACCTCTTATCCTTTCGGTTTGAATAATAATGCTCCAATGAAGCCGAAAATAATAGCTGCTGATACACCAGCGCTCGTTACTTTAAACATGCCGGTAATAACGCCAACGATGCCATGTTTTGCAGCTTCTTCCATTGCGCCATGAACGAGGGCATTACCAAAGCTTGTAATAGGTACAGTTGCCCCGGCTCCAGCGAAATCAATTAATGGCTCATACAAATTAAATCCATCTAATATAGCTCCAGCAACAACGAGTGTTGCCATTGTATGAGCGGGTGTTAGTTTGCCGACATCAAACATAAGTTGGCCGATTACACATATGAGTCCGCCAATGACGAAAGCCCAGAAAAAAATCATTGCGTTGCACCTCCAAATTCAATCGAAACGGCATGAGCGATACACGGAATCGTTTCTTCTTGTTGGAATGTAAGTGGAGATAGTAAAGCGCCTGTCGCAACGACAAGTATTTTTTTGAACTCTCCTCTTTTCATTCGGTTTAATAAATGACCGTACACGACTGTTGCGGAACATCCAGGCCCACTAGCACCAGCTATGACAGGTTGTCCTTCTCTATAAATGATAATTCCGCAATCTTGAAATTGTTCGCTCGTTACTTTCGTTCCGTGTTTATGTAGTAAGTCATAAGCAATTTCGCGTCCTACATGTCCGAGATCGCCTGTTACGATTAAATCGTAGTAAGAGGCATCAATTTGGCGTTCACGTAAATGGGCTTCAATTGTATCAACTGCAGCTGGAGCCATTGCGCCTCCCATATTAAACGGATCCGTTAATCCCATATCAACAACTCGCCCAATCGTTGCAGATGTTACTCTTGGACCATGGCCAGTATCGCTTAAAATAGCGGCTCCTGCTCCGGTTACTGTCCACTGTGCAGTAGGCGGCTTTTGTCCACCGTATTCGGTAGGGTAGCGGAATTGTTTTTCTACAGCAGTATTATGGCTTGAAGCTCCAGTTAATAAATATTTTGCACCTTTTGCATTTACGATACTTGCTCCAAGTGCTAAACCTTCCATAGAAGTAGAGCAAGCCCCGAATAATCCGAGATAAGGAGTGCCCAGTGTGCGGCAAGCAAAGCTTGTTGGAGTAATTTGATTAATTAAATCTCCTGCGAGTACGAATTGAATATCATCTTTACGAAGCTCTGCTTTTTCAGTAGCGCGACTACAAGCTTCTTCGAATAAAATTTTATGTGCTTTTTCATAGGAATCTTGTCCGAGCCATAAATCTTCATGAAGGATATCGAAGTCTTCTGGGATGTTCCCCTTTGCTTCAAATGGTCCACCGACAACCCCTGTTGAGATAATGACTGGTTTGTTTTCAAATACCCACGTTCGGTGTCCTTGTAACATTTATAGCCCTCCCCATTGAACGAGAATAGTTTTAATAAGTGCGATGACGAAAGCGGAAAATACACCAAATAAAATAACAGAACCAGCTAGTTTAAACATATTGCCGCCAACGCCAAGGACAAATCCTTCCGTTCGATGCTCAATACATGCGGCAATAACAGAGTTACCAAATCCAGTAACAGGTACAGCTGTACCTGCTCCGGCAAACTGTCCAAAACGATCGTATATACCAAATCCAGTTAGTAACATGGAGATGAAAATGAGAGTTGCGACTGTTGGATTGCCTGCTGAGCGTTCAGTGAAATCAAAATATGTGATGTAAAAAGTAGAAATGAGTTGTCCGATGAAGCAAATAAAACCACCGACGAAAAAGGCTTTTATACAATTTTTTAAGACAGGTCGTTTCGGTTCGCGTTCTTGTTCGAATTTTTTATACTCCTGTTGTACAGGGGTTAAGTTTTTATCTTTACTAGCCATTGCAATCCTTCCTTTTCTTTTAAAAAGCGTTAAGTGTTAGACTCCATTTTTTTACCAATGAATTTTAATTGTTTATTAATTTCATCTTTAGATACTTCTTTTTCCTTAATTTTTCTTTCGAGTTTTTCGAGTAACCTAAAGATTTTTTTATCTGTACTGACACGAACATCGAAAGTAGGGTGCTCATCACTTAGTTGCTTTTGAAGCTTTTTACGCAGCGGCTTTAATCCAAACCTTTCGTGATGCTCAGGTGTAACTGCTATGTAGAGATCTAAATTTGAATTCACTGCTGTGCTTTTTATAATTTCATCCATAGCGAGAGCTCTTTTTTTCGCTCCTTGTGATATAGATTGATTAAAGGATTCCGTACTCGTCTTTGTTAACTTTGGACCTTTTTCTTTCTCCGTTCGTTTTGCTTCTTCTTTCACTTTTTTATCTAAAGGACTATTATCACATCCGGTAAAAGAGCTAAATAGAAGTGCAAATAATGCGGTTATGAGGCCGAGTTTTCGCATAATTATCATTCCATTTCTATTGCAATATGTAATGTGATAGAAAAAGGATGACTGCATATCATCCTTTTTCTATTTCACAGCAAGACCGATTCGTTATTGCTGTGAGTATTGTGGTTCTTCTTGTTGGACTTCTTCAACGCGTGGGTTTAAAGAATCGATAATCGTTTGTGTTTGCTGCGCAGCTGTTTGGAAAAGTTGCTTCGCTTGTTGGTTATCCGTATCAAGAGCGAATCCCTCTAAGCTAGCTTGTGCACTTTTTAATCCAGAAACAGTTTGCTTTAATTTTGTAATTACAGTCATTGAATGAAGCCCCCTTTGGAATATCAATTCAAAGATTATAATTTGTGAGTTGGGGTGAATTTATGATTGGAAAATTTAGGGGTGGAATAGATTTTATATGCTTTTAGCTAAGGTGCATAAGGTATTATGGGGATATTTTTATTGATTTAGATGGATTTTATTGCTATTATTATGAGAAGAAAATGAAGTGTTTTCTATAATCATGCGCCCATAGCTCAGTCGGATAGAGCGGTGGTTTCCGGTACCACGTCTGCCGGGGGTTCGAATCCCTCTGGGCGCGTCAAAAAGTCCTAACTTACGTTTTGTAGGTTAGGACTTTTTTATTTATCTCATTATTTGAGGGTTAAACAAAACAAACTGATGGAAGTCTCATTTTATATGTGTACTTTCAAAATGCCTTGTCTCATTGCTTCTGTTAAAGCTTCGGAGCGTGATCCTACTTTTAATTTTTTGAAGATTTTTGTTAGGTTGTATTCTACAGCTCTTGAACTCATGTACAGTTCATCAGCAATTTGTTTATTGCTACTTCCTTTAGAGACGGATTCTAAGATTTCTAATTCTTTTTGTGTAAGAAGAGCGGTTTTATTTTCAAGTTGTTGAGTCGTTATATCGTCTGTACGTAGTTGACGTAATAACGAAATAGGAAGTAAAGTATATCCGTTTACAGCTGCACGAATTGCCATTAATAGCTCTTGCTGAGAAGCTGATTTACTAATAATTCCGCTGATACCAGAGTTTATTAATAAATTGAATTGGGATACGTATTCAAAACCTGTATATAAAATGATTTTCGCATCTGTTTGAATATGTAATATTTTCTGGGCGAGTTCAATACCACTACAATTGGGCATATTCATATCCAAGAGGTATACGTCAAAAGGTGTAGCATCACTTTTTATAAGTGCTTCCTGTTCATTTAAAATATATTCTGCTTGCATATCTTCTTCTAATTCAATCATGCTCTTTGTTCCTTCGCCTACAATTTGATGATCATCTACAATTAATACTCGAATCATTATTTACCACCTCGGAACTGTAATGTTTATTTGAAGTCCTTTTTTAGCTTCGGATACTATATGTATTTCTCCACCAATTGATTGAAGCCTTCCTTTTATACCGGAAAGCCCCATATGCTGCTTAGGAGAGTAGGGAGTGTCTATATTAAAACCTTTGCCGTTGTCTCGGTAGTCTAGGAAAATACAGTTATTCTCTTCCCATAAAAAAATCGATACGATGGTTGCCTCGGAATGTTTATCTGCGTTTGTTAGTAGTTCTTGAATGATACGATATAAAGATAAAATTTTGTCAAAATCGTAATGATGCTCTTGAATTGATTCATGATCAAATTGAATTTGAAACTGCACACGTAATTGTGTTTGGGCTAGCAATTCTCTTAATGCACCAATTAAACCAGCATCTGATAAAAGTGATGGACGCAATTCATTACATGTGTCGCGAATTTGTTGTATTACATCGTGCATACCGAAGTGGATTTTTTTTAGTTCATTTTTTAATTCTAGTGGAACGGATTTGTTTTTTAGTAAAGAGTCTAGTTTGCGGTACCATACAATTTGATCTTGTAATGCAGAGTCGTGTAAATCTGAAGCAAGTCGGCGCCTTTCTTGTTCAGAAATTTGAAAGAGTAGGCGTGATAAGCTTGCAGAATTTGTTTTGGATTCTAAACTCTCCTGCTCTAGAGAATGAATAATTTCATTAATGGTATACAAGTTTTCGTAAATAAGACGGACGTATGTCGTGACAGTGATGAACCATGATTTTTCATGCGTATTATATTTAATATTATTCACTTTTCTTCCAATCCAGATGTAGTGTTTTATATGTTTAGTAGAGTATAAGTAAATACCGATGCATCCATCATCCTCTAATAAATCATTAATTAGTAATGCTGCCATACTCCATTTTTTCTTTTTAGAAAGTGTGAAATCTTTCGTTTGTCCATATCCGTTGCATTGTGTATATGTGTTGTCTTTCATATCATATTGAACAAATTGAACAAAAGAAGGTTTCAACATCGAAACGATTTCATTAGTGAATTTTTTCTCTAACTCTTCTGTTTTCATAATAGATGATAGCTGTGCGGTAAACTGTTCAATGTTTACGTATAAGTTTGTTTTAGTCCGAAAGAGGTGATTACGGAATGTAAAATCTAATCTTTCTTTTAATATGAGAAATAGAATGTTTAACGGGAAAATAATAATAAAACTTTGCAGCAGTCGAGAGAGAAAATTGTCTTTGTAATAAATGCTCCAGCTCGTAATGATTGCAATTAATAGAGTTGGGATTAGTGACAGAAATGCGTAATATCGTAAACGATCAAATACAAAATCTATATCAAAAATCTGCTTAGTCGCTACTAAATAAAAATAACCGATTGGAAGAGCGATTAGGAACATAGCTCCAATATCTGCTGAGAGAATCGGTGTACTGAATATTGCATCTGGAAGAGCATAGAGTGTAACGAACGGAAAGAAGGCAATGGAATGGATCGTGAGCATTAATTTTAAAAATGGTTTATGTACTGTATTGTGATATTTGATATAGGCACGGATTAAAAAGTATATGCAAAAGATAATATTTATTGAAAGATAAATTAGTTCTAATCCATCGGTATTAACTACGGGAAATGGAATGAACATCATTAAAATAGAGAGTGATAGTAAAATGATGCCAATTGCAATGTCGATTTTTAGAAATCTCATAGAAATGACGTATAGTTGTTTTTTCTTGAATAATTCATTCAATAATAAAATGAGAGACATAGGTGTACCTTGAAATACAATACTTAAAATAATGAGGGCGATAAAATCACCTTTACCAGATTCAACTGCAATTAGAAGACTTGAGGAAGTCATGAATAGAAACGTGATCAAAAAGAATGTTTCTCGGTTCAAAGGCTTCTTGGTATAAAGAAAAATAGATAACCCTAAACAAATAAAAGCGAGTAGGAAGGGGAAGTATACAGAAATGATTTTGTCACGATAATCAATGAAATGTTCTGTTCCTTTATAAGTTTGAGTGATATCGTCTTTTTTAACTTGTATTTCAGATGCATTTAGTGATTGGTTTTGATATCCAGGAAGTATTCCTAAATGAGGTTTCTCTTTATTAATTGAATAGATTATATCTCCTTCTTTTAAGTCTGTATGAAAAGCCCAACCGGAGGATTTAATTTTTGCTATTGTGTATGTAGCTGAGTCTGTTTTAGAAATAAGAACGCCGCTATATGGTTGGTTTATTTTATATAAGATATAGCCTTGTAAACAAAAATACAGGATAGTTACACATGAAATGAAAACGAAGTTACGTTGTATCTGCAACGGTTTGGACACCTCTCTTTGTAGGTACATCATTTAATTTCTGAATATTTTTATAATAACATTTAAGAAGTTTTCATACAATCAACTTCATCTGTTGAAATTGCGGTGAACCACATAAGAGTGTTTCGCTTTTTTTACGGTAAATACAGTACGGATTGCGGGCAATAGCATCAGAAAGAAGTCTATGATAAAGATACAACTTAACAAGTCAATGAAGGAGGAAATAGTTATGAAAAAGTTTTTGTTGATGGTAGGCGGGATTGTATTAGGAATGGCGGTTATTTATTTCGTAAAAAGCTAAAAGGAGCTGTTATGGATGGCATTTGAAATTCAAGGATTAAATAAAACATTTGGTGAATATAAAGCCGTTAATGATTTAAATATACGTGTAGAAGAAGGTGGAATTTTAGGGATGCTGGGCCGAAATGGTGCTGGTAAGACGACAACGATTCGTATGATCTTAGATTTAATCAAACCGGATAGCGGCCAAATTCTATGGAATAATCGCCCTTTTTCAAAGAAAGACCTATCTATTGGCTATTTACCAGAAGAGCGTGGATTATACCCGAAAATGAATGTAGTGGAGCAATTGGTGTATTTCGGCAAGTTAGAAGGAATGCCAGCTAATCTTGCAAAAAGGCATGCGTTACAATGGCTAGAAAAATTAGAAATGACACCACATTTAAAGAAGAAAACAGAGGAATTGTCAAAGGGAAATCAACAAAAAATACAATTGATTTCAGCGATATTGCATAATCCGGAATTCATCATACTAGATGAACCATTTAGTGGATTGGATCCTGTAAATGCAGAGATGTTAAAAAATGTTGTGCTCGAGTTAATTGCGCAAAGAAAAACGATTATTTTTTGTAGTCATCAAATGGACAGTGTAGAAACGTTCTGTGAGGAAATTTGTATTATGAAAAACGGTCAACTTGTATTATCGGGTGCCTTGTCAGATATTAAGAAAAGTTATCAATATAAATATATGACGTTGCAAACGGAAGGGGATATTGAACCTATTCTTAAGGAGAAGAATTTCAATTTTGAAAAAGTTAATCGTACGTTCATGATTAAAGTTAATGATGGAGAGGATGCATTTTCGCTGCTTGAAGATATTAAAACTAAACAATATATCCGAGATGTTTCTATTAAAGAACCTTCTTTACATCAAATCTTTGTTGAAAAGGCGGGTGCATAAGTAATGAGGAATTTCTGGATTGTTTTAGGGCAAACGTACTGGGACCGTGTGAGAACGAAAATATTTATTGGGATGACATTGCTATTAATAGGAGGAGGGATATTCTTATTCTCTTTTCCAACTTTAGTACAAAAGTTTTCTGGAGAGAAAGAAAAAGCAAAGGTTGTATTTATTTCTGAAGTACCTAATGTTACGGTGGATCAATCTAATCTTAGTAAAGCTCTTCCAGAATGGGATTGGTCTTTGGGAGATAAAACAAAATTAAATCAATATAAGCAAGAATTGTTAGATAAGAAAGTCGAAGCGCTCTTTATATTAAAAGAGGGTGCGGGTGCTGAACCAGTATTAGATTACTTTATGAAGCTAGATAATCCTAAGTTGATTCAAAGTGCACAGGTATTTGTACAAAATCAGTATTTTCAAAGTGCGGTAGTTAAGCAGCAGTTATCAGAAGAGGCTGTGAAATCACTGACGATGAACGTGCAAGCGACAAAACAAAACTTAAATAATGAAGAAACAAGTTCATTTTTACTAGTATATTTATTAGTAGCGATTATGTACTTAGCAATCACTTCATATGGAAATGCTATCGCGACAGCAGTTGCATCAGAGAAGGCCTCACGTGTTATGGAAGTGATGGTCACAAAAGTATCTCCTGTCCATATGGTTTTCGGGAAAATTTTAGGAGTCGGTCTTGCTAGTTTGACACAGTTATTTATCTTCTTCTTTAGTATGGCGCTATATATTAAATCTGGAATTTTTAAAGTATCGGATTCGTTTTTTGGAGTGAATATTGATGTAAATATGATTACAGGTGAGCACGCTGCATATTTCTTGTTATATTTTGTTCTCGGTTACTTCGTTTATGCGGCACTTTTCGCAGTGTTTGGTTCTATGGTAAGCAGGCCAGAAGAATTATCTGGAACAACGATGCCAATTACTCTTATATTGATGGGGAGCTTAGTGGTGGAGTTATTAGTAGTGCTTGATAACCCTGAAGGGCTAGTATCAAGGGTGACATCATATGTACCGTTTACAGCTCCAATTAGTATGATAGTTAGGATTATTAATGGGTCTGTGAGTGGTATGGAAATTGCAGCGTCTATATTGGTTCTGTTAAGTAGTATTAGCCTGATTTCTTTATTTGCTGCGAAAGTATATCCAAAGGGTATTTTGCGAAGCGGTAAGAGCTTGAAGTTATTTCAGCTTTTGAAAAATAGTTGATTAGTGGAAGAGAAGATGGGATCTTCTCTTTTTTTATTGCCCATTTTAATATCTTGTATTAATATTTACTATTAGTACTTAGTGTTAAAAATAAACGTTATTATTTTCTTTCAATATTATTCAAATTTCGGTTGTAAGTTGTAAATCTCATTAATACATATAAATTAATAATATTTTGGAATGGGTGTCTGTGATAGCATTCTCCTTTTACCAAACTTATTGTACAATAGAAACAAGGGGGAGATTAGTTTGAAGGCAAGTCTTTTACAAGAACAAAGCTTACGTTTGGCAATGACACAAGAGTTAAGGCAAGCGATTACAATGCTCCAGTATAATGTACAAGAATTATCGGAGTTTTTGTATGAGCAATCGTTAGAGAATCCCCTTATTGAGTTAGGTGGTTTTGAGAGGGAGAAGAAAAAGAGCTCTAACAACAGTAAAAGTACCAGCAAACAAGTCGAGAATCAGATGGAGATCTACAGTGTGGATTCTACAACGATTCAGCAACATTTATTAAATCAAATACAGTATTATAAAATAGATGAAGAAGAGCGAAAAGTAGCTTCTTTCATTATTATGAACATGGATGGAAATGGATATTTACAAGAAACGAATGAAGAGTTAGCAGAGCTCCTTTCTGCACATATTCATGTAGTCGACCGTTCTGTAGAGCTTGTCCAATCACTGGAGCCAGCAGGGGTAGGGGCGCGTAATATTCAGGAATGTTTAACTTTGCAATTGAAGCGCTTACAAAGACGTAATGGATTAGCAGAAGAGGTTGTAGAAGATCATTTCGCTTATTTCGTGAAGAAAGATTGGCGAAAGCTCGTTCAAGTGTTGAAGTGTAGTAATGAGGAATTGCAGAGTGCGGTAAATTGTATAACGTCATTACAACCAAAACCAGGTCTTGCGTTTTCTTCAGATAAACCACTTTACATTGTACCTGATATGGCGGTGAAAAAAGATGGCGATCGCCTCGTCTTACAAATGAACGAGAGAAATATGCCGAGAATTGAAATTCATTCTGAATATAGTGCGCTTCTTAATAATAGTGAAAGTGAAGTAGCATCTTACGTATCAGAAAAGTATCAGCATGTGCAGTGGATTATGCGCAGTTTGAAGCAGAGAAAACAGACGCTGCTGCAAGTAATGACTATTATTATGGAAAAACAACGTGATTTCTTCTGGAAAGGTCCAGAGTATTTAAGACCTCTCGCTTTAAAAGAGGTAGCGGAAGAGTTAAGTGTGCATGAATCGACAATTAGTCGTGCGACGCGAAATAAATATGTGCAAACACCACACGGTTTATTTGAGATGAAATCGTTCTTTAGCAATGCCGTTTCGACGACTGAAGATGAAGCAGTTTCTACAAAACGTGTAAAACAATTTATTCAAACGCTAATTGGGGCAGAGGATAAGAAAAAGCCACTTTCAGATCAAAAGATTTCAAAATTATTAGAAGAAGAGCATGAAATTGTTATTTCTCGAAGAACAGTGGCGAAGTATAGAGAACAAATGCATATCCCAGCTTCGTCATTACGAAAAACGATCGGATAGGTGAAGAAGATGAAAGTTGTACTGTATACTAAAAAAGATTGTGGCCTTTGCGTGAAGGCGAAACAAGTTTTAAAGGAAGTACAATGTGAATATTCTTTTCAAATCGAGGAAATAGATATATATGAAGATAATGACCTTTTAGAAAAATATCACTTAATGATTCCGGTTGTAGAAATGGACGGAAAACAAGTAGAATATGGTAACATTCACAAAGGTGTCATAATAAACTATATAAAGAATGCAGTTAAGAGTTGAATAAGTTTCTATCTCCTGTTACAATAATACACGTAGCAGGGATTATTTTTTTAACCTATGTGGGACACAAAATGTCACTACGGGACGTAAAGTGACCATGAAGGAAAAATGAACCGATGTAGTGAGGAGAAAAGATATGCGCTCATGGATTCAGAACACAAAAAAATTATTACCTGATCTGCTACCTGTTATGCAAACGAGAATGCAAATTCTTCAATACATTAGGCTCATGCAGCCGATTGGAAGAAGAAACTTATCAGCAAGTCTCGGTATGACAGAACGAGTATTGCGAAGTGAAGTTCAAGTTTTGAAAGAACAAAACTTAGTTCACGTCGCTTCTTCTGGAATGACTTTGACAGAAGAAGGAACAGCTTTAGTTCTTGCTTTGGAAGACTTTATGAAAGAAATTTCCGGGTTAAAGGTTTTAGAAAAGCAACTTAAGGAAACATTAGACTTGGATGAAGTTTTCGTTGTCCCTGGTGATAGTGATGAATCACCTTGGGTCAAACTGGAGATGGGCCGTGCTTGTGTGACTTGTATAAAAGACCGTCTGACAGCGAATAATATCGTTGCTGTGGCTGGAGGAACTACGCTAGCTGCTGCTGCGGACATGATGCAACTTGATTGCAAAGATTTACATATGCTATTTGTCCCAGCACGTGGTGGAATTGGAGAAGGCGTCGAATTAGAAGCCAATACCATTTGTGCCAAGATGGCACAAAATACGATGAGTAATTATCGCTTATTGTATGTTCCAGACCATGTTAGTAGCGAAGCATATGCGTCTATTGTGACAGAGCCTTCCGTGAAAGAAGTTCTTGAGTTGATTCGATCTTCCAATATCGTCATTCATGGAATAGGTGATGCGTTAACAATGGCACGTCGCAGAAGTACTTCAGAAGCAGATTGGTTAAAGATTCAGGCAAGCGAAGCAGTTGGCGAAGCTTTCGGTTACTACTTTAATGAAGAAGGAAATGTTGTTCATAAAGTAAGAACAGTTGGTATGCAACTAGAGGATTTACAAAATGTATCTCACGTTGTTGCAGTCGCTGGAGGTTCTTCAAAGGCAAAAGCAATACAGGCTGTAATTAAACAAGGGCACACTTCAATTCTAATTACAGATGAAGGTGCAGCAAAACAGTTAACAAAGGGTTTTACCCTTTAATATAATCCCCCAAGGAGGAAATTCAAATGACTAAAATTGGTATTAATGGATTTGGACGTATCGGACGTAACGTATTCCGCGCAGCTCTTAACAACTCTGAGGTAGAAGTAGTAGCAATCAACGACTTAACAGATGCTAAAACATTAGCTCACCTTTTAAAATATGACACAGTTCACGGAACTTTAAATGCAGAAGTATCTGCTAACGAAAACAGCATCGTTGTTAACGGTAAAGAAATTAAAGTTATCGCTGAGCGTGACCCAGCTCAATTACCATGGAGCGACTACGGAGTAGAAGTAGTAGTAGAATCTACTGGCCGTTTCACTAAAAAATCAGACGCTGAGAAACACTTAGGTGGATCAGTTAAGAAAGTTATCATCTCAGCTCCAGCTTCTGACGAAGATATCACTGTAGTTATGGGTGTTAACCACGAACAATACGATGCAGCTAACCACAACGTAGTATCTAACGCTTCTTGTACTACAAACTGTCTAGCTCCATTCGCTAAAGTATTAAACGAAAAATTCGGCGTAAAACGCGGAATGATGACAACAATTCACTCTTACACTAACGACCAACAAATCTTAGACTTACCACACAAAGATTTACGTCGTGCTCGTGCAGCAGCTGAAAACATGATCCCAACATCTACTGGTGCAGCTAAAGCTGTAGCATTAGTATTACCAGAACTTAAAGGTAAATTAAACGGTGGCGCTGTACGTGTTCCAACTGCTAACGTTTCTCTAGTTGACCTAGTTGTTGAACTTGACAAAGAAGTAACAGTTGAAGAAGTAAATGCAGCATTCAAAGCAGCAGCTGAAGGCGAATTAAAAGGTATCCTTGGATACAGCGAAGAGCCATTAGTATCTATCGACTATAACGGATGTACAGCTTCTTCTACAATCGATGCATTATCTACAATGGTAATGGAAGGTAACATGGTTAAAGTACTTTCTTGGTACGATAACGAAACTGGTTACTCTAACCGCGTAGTAGACCTAGCAGCTTACATGACTTCAAAAGGTCTTTAATTCTTAATTATATAAGTTATCAATGACAAAACGAGGGAGAGGGTTTGTTCCCTCTCTCTCTTCTTTCGTTTTAAAAGCAAATGTGTTAAGCTTTTGAGTGGGTTTTGTCAATCCTAACTAGTAGTCGGAGGGAAATCCAATGAACAAAAAATCAATTCGTGACGTAGATTTAAAAGGTAAGCGTGTATTTTGCCGCGTTGATTTCAACGTACCTATGAAAGAAGGCAAAATTACAGATGAAACTCGTATCCGTGCAGCTCTTCCTACAATTCAATATTTAGTAGAGCAAGGTGCGAAAGTTATTTTAGCAAGTCACTTAGGCCGTCCAAAAGGTCAAGTAGTAGAAGAAATGCGTTTAACTCCAGTAGCAGCACGTTTAGGTGAGCTTCTTGGTAAAGACGTTAAAAAAGCGGACGAAGCATTCGGACCAGTTGCACAAGAAATGGTTGCAGCAATGAACGAAGGCGACGTATTAGTTCTTGAAAACGTACGTTTCTATGCGGGCGAAGAAAAGAACGATGCAGAACTTGCGAAAGAATTTGCAGCACTTGCTGACATCTTCGTAAACGATGCATTCGGTGCAGCTCACCGTGCTCACGCTTCTACAGCAGGTATCGCAGACTACCTACCAGCAGTATCTGGTCTATTAATGGAAAAAGAGTTAGATGTACTTGGTAAAGCACTTTCTAACCCAGAACGTCCATTTACAGCTATTATCGGTGGTGCGAAAGTAAAAGATAAAATCGGTGTAATTCGTCATCTATTAGACAAAGTAGATAACTTAATCATCGGTGGTGGACTTGCTTACACATTCGTTAAAGCTTTAGGTCATGAAATTGGTCTATCTCTATGTGAAGACGACAAGATCGAACTAGCTAAAGAATTTATGCAACTTGCAAAAGAAAAAGGCGTAAACTTCTACATGCCAGTTGATGTTGTAATCACTGAGGAATTCTCTGAAACTGCAACAACTAAAATCGTTGGTATCGACTCTATCCCTTCTAACTGGGAAGGCGTGGACATCGGTCCTAAAACACGTGAAATTTATGCAGATGTAATTAAAAATTCTAAGCTTGTTGTATGGAATGGACCAATGGGTGTATTCGAAATGACTCCATTCGCAGAAGGTACAAAAGCAGTAGGACAAGCATTAGCAGATGCAGAAGATACATACTCTGTTATCGGCGGTGGTGACTCTGCAGCAGCTGTTGAAAAATTCGGTATGGCTGATAAAATGAGCCACATTTCTACTGGCGGCGGTGCGTCATTAGAATTCATGGAAGGTAAAGAGCTTCCAGGTGTAGTTTGTCTTAACGACAAATAAGTAGCAGCCAAAGAAAAAGGACGGTGCAAAGCATGCGTAAACCAATTATCGCAGGTAACTGGAAAATGAATAAAACTCTATCAGAAGCAGTTAGCTTCGTAGAGGAAGTTAAAGGTCAAATCCCAGCAGCTTCAGCTGTTGATGCAGTAGTTTGCTCTCCAGCTCTATTCTTAGAGCGCCTTGTAGCAGCAACTGAAGGAACTGACTTACAAGTAGGTGCACAAAACATGCACTTCGAAAAAAATGGTGCATTCACTGGCGAAATTAGCCCAGTAGCACTTAGCGACTTAAAAGTTGGCTATGTAGTACTTGGCCACTCTGAGCGTCGTGAAATGTTTGCTGAAACAGATGAGTCAGTAAACAAAAAGACTATCGCAGCATTTGAACATGGTTTAACACCAATCGTATGTTGTGGTGAGACTTTAGAAGAGCGCGAAAGCGGAAAAACATTTGATTTAGTAGCAGGTCAAGTGACAAAAGCACTTGCAGGTTTAACAGAAGAGCAAGTTAAAGCAACTGTTATCGCTTATGAGCCAATCTGGGCTATCGGTACAGGTAAATCTTCTTCTTCTGCAGATGCAAACGAAGTATGTGCGCACATCCGTAAAGTTGTTGCAGAAGCTGTTTCTCCAGAAGCTGCAGAAGCTGTTCGTATCCAATACGGCGGTAGCGTAAAACCAGAAAACATTAAAGAGTATATGGCACAATCTGACATCGACGGCGCTTTAGTTGGCGGTGCTAGCTTAGAGCCAGCTTCGTTCTTAGGTCTTCTGGGGGCGGTAAAATGAGAAAGCCAACAGCTTTAATCATTCTTGACGGTTTCGGACTTCGTGAAGAAACTTACGGGAATGCTGTAGCACAAGCTAAGAAACCTAATTTTGATGGTTACTGGAACAAATTCCCTCACACAACGCTTACAGCTTGTGGCGAGGCAGTAGGTCTTCCAGAAGGTCAAATGGGTAACTCTGAGGTTGGTCACTTAAATATCGGTGCTGGCCGCATTGTATATCAAAGCTTAACACGCGTTAACGTTGCAATTCGTGAAGGTGAGTTCGATAAGAACGAAACGTTCCAAAGTGCAATTAAAAGCGTAAAAGAAAAAGGTACTGCACTTCATTTATTCGGTTTACTTTCTGACGGTGGTGTGCACAGTCACATGAATCACATGTTTGCTCTTCTTCGCTTAGCAGCTAAAGAAGGCGTTGAGAAAGTATACATTCATGCATTCTTAGATGGCCGCGATGTTGGACCAAAAACAGCACAAAGCTATATCGATGCAACAAATGAAGTAATTAAAGAAACAGGAGTAGGACAATTCGCGACTATCTCTGGTCGTTATTACTCCATGGACCGTGACAAGCGTTGGGATCGCGTAGAAAAATGTTACCGTGCTATGGTGAATGGTGAAGGCCCTACTTATAAATCAGCAGAAGAGTGTGTAGAAGACTCTTATGCGAACGGTATCTATGATGAATTCGTATTGCCGTCTGTAATTGTTAACGAAGATAACACGCCAGTTGCAACAATCAATGATGATGATGCAGTTATCTTCTATAACTTCCGTCCAGACCGTGCAATTCAAATTGCTCGTGTATTTACAAACGAAGACTTCCGTGAGTTCGATCGTGGTGAAAAAGTACCTCACATTCCAGAATTCGTATGTATGACACACTTCAGTGAAACTGTAGATGGTTACGTGGCATTCAAGCCAATGAACCTTGATAACACTTTAGGTGAAGTTGTTGCGCAAGCGGGATTAAAGCAACTTCGCATCGCGGAAACTGAAAAGTATCCGCACGTTACATTCTTCTTTAGCGGTGGTCGTGAGGCTGAATTCCCAGGAGAAGAGCGTATCTTAATTAACTCACCAAAGGTTGCAACGTATGACTTGAAACCTGAAATGAGCATTTACGAAGTAACGGACGCTTTAGTAAATGAAATCGAAAATGATAAACATGATGTTATCATTCTTAACTTTGCGAACTGTGATATGGTTGGCCATTCTGGGATGATGGAACCAACAATTAAAGCAGTAGAAGCAACTGACGAATGTTTAGGAAAAGTTGTAGAAGCGATTCTTGCAAAAGATGGTGTAGCACTTATTACTGCTGACCATGGTAATGCGGATGAAGAATTAACTTCTGAAGGAGAGCCAATGACAGCTCATACAACTAACCCGGTTCCTTTCATCGTTACTAAGAACGACGTAGAATTACGTGAAGATGGTATCTTAGGAGATATCGCTCCAACAATGCTTACACTTCTTGGTGTTGAGCAACCGAAAGAAATGACAGGTAAAACAATTATTAAATAATTTGCTTATATAAAAAGGAGAGAATTTATTATGTCAACAATTATTGATGTTTATGCTCGCGAAGTCCTTGACTCTCGTGGTAACCCAACTGTAGAAGTAGAAGTTTACACAGAAAGCGGCGCTTTCGGACGCGCTATCGTACCAAGTGGTGCATCTACTGGTGAGCACGAAGCAGTAGAATTACGTGACGGTGACAAATCTCGTTACCTTGGTAAAGGTGTTGTTAACGCAGTAAACAACGTTAACGAAATTATCGCTCCAGAAATCGCTGGTTTCGATGTAACTGACCAAGCTGGTATCGACCGTGCTATGATCGAATTAGATGGCACTCCAAACAAAGGTAAACTAGGCGCTAACGCTATCCTTGGTGTATCTATGGCAGTAGCTCACGCAGCAGCTGACTTCGTAGGTCTTCCATTATACCGTTACCTTGGTGGATTCAATGCAAAACAATTACCAACTCCAATGATGAACATCATCAACGGTGGTTCTCACGCTGATAACAACGTTGACTTCCAAGAGTTCATGATCTTACCAGTTGGTGCTCCAACATTCAAAGAATCAATCCGTATGGGTGCTGAAGTATTCCATGCACTTAAAGCTGTATTACATGACAAAGGTCTTAACACTGCAGTAGGTGACGAAGGTGGATTCGCTCCAAACCTTGGTTCTAACCGTGAAGCTTTAGAAGTAATCATCGAAGCTATCGAAAAAGCTGGTTACAAAGCTGGCGAGAACGTATTCTTAGGAATGGACGTTGCTTCTTCTGAGTTCTACAACAAAGAAACTGGTAAATATGACCTTGCAGGCGAAGGCCGTACTGGCTTAACTTCTGCAGAAATGGTTGATTTCTATGAAGAGCTTTGCAAAGACTTCCCAATCATCTCTATCGAAGATGGTTTAGACGAAAACGACTGGGATGGTCACAAATTATTAACTGAGCGTATCGGTGATAAAGTACAATTAGTTGGTGATGATTTATTCGTAACTAACACTCAAAAACTTGCTGAAGGTATCGAAAAAGGTATCTCTAACTCAATCTTAATTAAAGTTAACCAAATCGGTACTTTAACTGAGACTTTCGAAGCTATCGAAATGGCTAAACGTGCTGGTTACACAGCAGTTGTATCTCACCGTTCTGGTGAAACTGAAGATGCTACAATCGCTGACATCGCAGTTGCAACTAACGCTGGCCAAATCAAAACTGGTTCTATGAGCCGTACTGACCGTATTGCTAAGTACAACCAATTATTACGTATCGAAGACGAGCTAGGCGAAGTAGCTGTTTACGATGGTGTAAAATCTTTCTATAACATCAAACGATAATTGTAGAAAATAAACGACAGACCGTGAGAAATCACGGTCTGTTTTTTTATGCTAAAATTGTTCACCCGTCATAAGTGACATGAAATGTTTGAAGAAGCGGTTATAATCAAAATCAATTGCTATTTGATGACTCGGCCAATCAATAAATGGTTTAGATTCTCCTAAAGAGCGAAATTCTCCAATGCTTGCCCCCTGTGCATAAGATTCTGTCATGACAACGATAGGTGATTTGTGATAGGTAAACATAGAGTTATCAAGTAAAGCGAGTATTGGTATTGTGTCATGGAAGGGGCTCCCCTTTAAATGTGGTAGGGCGTCTTTATAATATCCGTAGTAATAATGATCGAATAAAGGTTTGAGAAGTGGGGCTTTTCCTTTTGCTTCAATATATTCTGCCATTTCTGGTGTAATGATGGAGTATTGAGTGACGTTTAATGGGTATATGTACATGTTAGCTGTGGATTGAAGGACTATATTAGCGGCAGTAGGATCGCCATAAAAGTTTGCTTCGGAAATAGGGGTAACATTACCAGGATGTAAAAAGGCACCGCCCATTACGTAGTAAGATTTAATTTGTTTCATTAACTGTTTGCACATGATAAACAAAATTGCTAGGGAGGTAAGTCTTCCTAAACTCACAATAATTAATTCATCCTTATACTGTTCAATAAGAGGAATAACTTCAAAAAAATTCTCCATTTCTCCGTTAGTCACATTCACCTTTGGAATAATTGGACCGAGCCCCTGTTTTCCATGTACATCCGTAAAAAACGCAGGTGGGGCACCAGTAAGGGGCCGTTCTGAACCACCGAATATCTTGATATTTCTATTCTTTGTTTCGTTATTAAAAAAATGAGCATTTTCTACGGCCATTTTTTTTGGAACATTGCCGTAATCAGCAACGATACCGACGATTTCTACTTCATCGATAAAGAATGCTAAGAGGAGAGCCATCGTATCATCAATCCCAGGATCACAAAAAATGAGAACTTTTTTGGGCATATGTTCACCACCTATCTTGTTTATCCCGTACAAACCAGCTTGGTGAGGGCTAATAATCAATAAGGATGAGGGGAATCTCATGGATTAAAGTTTCACTTTATATATATGTAAGTTTAAGAATAAAAAGATTATTTTATTGAAATAATAGTCTTTTAAATTCAGAAAATAAAAACTTTTTATATTAGGTCAAGGTTTTTGACGTAATTTTCGTTTAGAAATGCAGTCGTATCAAGGTTGTAAGCGTATAACATAGGCTGTTTTTGCTGTCAAGTTGATAAATTGCAGCTTTTTACAATTTATACTATGATAAAGATATTAACAGAAGATCGTATAAACATGAGGGATGATGAACATGAAATTTACAAAGATTCTTGTCCAAATTGCTGCTCTTTACGTGTTTTATATGGTTGGAACTTGGGTGCAAGAAATGTTAAATATTCCGATTCCAGGAAGTTTGATTGGAATGTTCCTCTTACTTGTTTTACTTAGCCTAAAAGTTCTTCCAGTGAAATGGTTCGATTTAGGAGCAGAAACACTCGTTGCTATTATGCCGTTTTTATTAATTCCGCCAACGCTTGGCCTAATGAATTACGGTGCTTTTTTTATGAGTAAAGGAATTTCTCTTTTCATTACAGTTGTAGCGAGTACATTTTTAATTATTATTGTCGCAGGACATACAGGACAATATCTTGCGAATAGGAAGGAAAGAGAGTCGCGATGAGCCAAATATTAATCGGAGTCGGTTGGGTTCTTTTTACGGTGCTATTATATCAATTATCTAAAAAAATCTATAAATTATTTCCAACACCATTCACCATTCCAATGCTTGTAGCAACTGGATTAATGGCTTTCCTATTTATCGTGCTTGATATACCATATCAACATTATATGGAAAGTGGTGGTGGCTGGATTGCAAAGCTACTTGGACCCGGTGTTGTAGCATTTGCAATTCCTCTTTATAAACAACGTCATGTTCTGCAAAAATATGTTGTACCGATTGCTGGTGGCGTATTAGTAGGTACAACAGTTGCAATCGCTAGTGATTTTGCGATTGCTTCACTTATGGGAACGGATAAAAGCTTAATCTTATCGTCTTTACCAAAATCGGTGACAATGCCAGTTGCGATGAGTGTTTCAGAGCAAGTTGGTGGTGTACCTTCCTTAACAGCAGCTTTCGTTGTTATCGCAGGTATTACTGGAACGATTACAGGACCCCTTTTATTAAAATGGAGCCGTGTTACAAACTCAGTTGGTAAAGGTATAGGATTTGGATGTGCTTCTCATATTATGGGTGTTATGAGAGCAATGAAAAATAATGAGCATGAAGGTGTTATTGGATCGGTAACAATGACATTAACAGCAATTTTGACATGTTTACTTGGACCGTTATTTGCGATGATGTTTATGTAATAGAAGAAAAGCGAGAGCGCCTCTATAGCTCTCGCTTTTCTATAGAATTTATGCTACAGTTACAATAACTGAATCTTTGTAGGAGGTACGCCAAGTGCATACGTTATTATCAGTTTTACTTATTATTGTATCGATTTTAATGATTGTTATGGTACTTATGCAGTCTAGTAATAGCTCAGGCCTTTCAGGTGCAATTTCAGGCGGTGCAGAGCAATTATTTGGTAAGCAAAAGGCACGTGGAATTGAAGCGGTATTAAACCGTATTACAATTGTTTTAGCTGTATTGTTCTTTGTATTAACAATTGGTGTTACGTACTTCAATTTATAGAATTGAAAGAAGAAGCGTTAGTGAATGGTACTAATGGTTCTTCTTTTTTTGTTTTGCTATTTGAAAGATGTTTCTAATTAGATTATAGAAATACAAATATGGTACACTAGATATAGAAAGAATACGACTAGATTACAGAAGAGAAAGAGGAGAAATACATGATGAAATTAGCATCTCCGAAACCATTTACATTTGAGGGTGGAGACCGCGCTGTTTTATTACTACATGGATTCACAGGGAACTCAGCTGATGTACGTATGTTAGGGCGTTTCTTAGAAAAGAAGGGCTATACTTGTCATGCGCCAATTTATAAAGGGCACGGTGTACCACCAGAAGAGCTTGTTCATACAGGGCCTACAGATTGGTGGCAAGATGTAACGGAGGCATATCAGCTTTTAAAAGATAAAGGTTTTGAGAAAATTGCTGTTGTTGGATTGTCACTTGGCGGCGTATTTTCTTTAAAATTAGGTTATACAGTACCGGTTTTAGGTGTAGTACCAATGTGTGCACCGATGTATATTAAGAGCGAAGAAACGATGTACCAAGGTATATTGGCATATGCCCGCGAATATAAAAAACGTGAGCAAAAATCACCTGAACAAATTGAACAAGAAATGTTGGAATTCCAAAAGACACCGATGAATACATTAAAAGCATTACAACAATTAATTGCTGACGTACGTAACAATGTGGATATGATTTATGCACCAACATTTGTTGTACAAGCACGTCATGACGAAATGATTAATACAGATAGTGCTAACATTATTTATAACGGTGTAGAATCTACGTTAAAAGACATTAAATGGTATGAAGACTCTACGCATGTCATTACACTTGATAAACAACGTGACGAGCTACATGAGGATGTATATAACTTCTTGGAGCAACTAGATTGGTAAGATCTAGTTGCCTCTTTTTTTCATAAGGAATTTTTTGTGAAAACTGTAAAAATCATAAGGGGAGTATTGAAGTTTCACTTTATACATCCCCTATCTTTCGGATACACTAAATAATATAAGGTTTTAAAGGAGGTATTTTTGCTTGGAAGAAATCATACAAGAACATATTGATAAGTTGTTATTATTTATGAGAGAAGAAGCGTATAAACCGCTAACGATACAAGAGTTAGAAGAGGCATTTGGGATTGAAGGTTCTGAGGGCTTTAAAGATTTCGTAAAGGCACTTGTAACGATGGAAGAAAAGGGACTTGTTATTCGTACTCGTAGCAACCGTTACGGTCTTCCTGAAAAGATGAATTTAATACGCGGTAAGTTAATTGGACATGCACGTGGTTTTGCATTCGTTGTACCAGACGAGAAGAAAACTGGAGATGATGATCTTTTCATCCCGCCTACAGAGTTAAACGGTGCACTTCATGGCGATACGGTATTAGCACGCCTTAGTTCCCAATCGAGTGGTTCACGTCAAGAAGGGTCTATTGTACGCATTTTAGAACGTGGAACGAAAGAACTAGTTGGTACATATACAGAATCGAAAAACTTTGGATTTGTTATACCTGACAATAAACGCTGGACAAGTGACATTTTCGTATTGAAAAGCGCATCAATGGGTGCTGTAGAAGGCCATAAAGTAGTTGTAAAAATTACGAGCTATCCAGAGAATCGTTTAAGTGCGGAAGGTGAAGTTATTCAAATTCTAGGTCATAAAAATGATCCAGGAGTAGATATTTTATCTGTCATCCATAAACATCACTTGCCTTTAGCGTTCCCTGAAGAAGTGATGGAACATGCCAACAGTGTACCAGAAACGATTTCAGAAGAAGATTTAAAAGATCGCCGTGATCTACGTGACCAAATGATCGTAACGATTGACGGTGCAGACGCAAAAGATTTAGATGATGCTGTTACAGTAACGAAACTTGAGAACGGTAACTACAAGCTAGGCGTTCACATTGCGGATGTAAGTCATTACGTTCAAGAAGGTTCTCCAATTGATGTAGAAGCAGCGGAAAGAGCGACGAGTGTGTATCTTGTTGACCGTGTAATTCCGATGATTCCACACCGTCTATCTAACGGTATTTGTTCATTAAATCCGAAAGTAGACCGTCTGACATTATCTTGTGAAATGGAAATCAACAACTTAGGTGATGTTGTTAAACACGAGATTTTCCAAAGTGTAATTAAAACGACAGAGCGTATGACTTATGCTGACGTAAGAAGCATTTTAGAAGATGAGGACGAAGAGTTAATTAAGCGTTATGAGCCGCTCGTACCGATGTTTAAAGAGATGGGTCAATTGGCACAAATTTTACGTGAAAAACGTATGCGCCGTGGTGCAATTGACTTTGACTTTAAAGAAGCGAAAGTATTAGTGGATGAAGAAGGAAAACCGACAGACGTTGTCATGCGCGATCGTTCTGTATCAGAGAAGTTAATTGAAGAATTTATGCTTGTTGCGAATGAAACAGTAGCAGAGCACTTCCACTGGATGAACGTACCATTCATGTACCGTGTCCATGAAGATCCGAAAGAAGATAAGTTAGAGCGTTTCTTCGAGTTTGTAACGAACTTCGGATATGCGGTAAAAGGACGTGCGAATGAAGTACATCCTCGTGCGCTGCAACAAATTCTTGAAATGGTTCAAGGGCAGCCAGAAGAAGTAGTTATTTCAACAGTAATGCTTCGTTCTATGAAGCAAGCGCGTTACGATGCGGATAGCTTAGGACATTTCGGTTTATCAACTGAGTTCTACACGCATTTCACATCACCAATTCGTCGTTACCCGGATACAATCGTTCATAGATTAATTCGTGAATACATTATTAACGGTAAAGTCGACAACGAAACGCAAGCAAAATGGCGTGAAAAATTACCTGAGATTGCAGAGCATTCTTCTAATATGGAACGTCGTGCTGTTGAAGCAGAGCGTGAAACAGATGAGATGAAAAAAGCAGAGTATATGGTTGATAAGATCGGTGAAGAGTATGACGGTATGATTAGCTCTGTAACAAACTTCGGTTTATTCGTAGAGCTTCCAAATACAATTGAAGGTCTTGTACACGTTAGTTATTTAACGGATGATTACTACCGTTATGACGAGCAACATTTCGCTATGATCGGAGAACGTACAGGAAACGTATTCCGCATCGGTGACGAAATTACAATTCGCGTTATTAACGTAAACAAAGACGAGCGTGCAATCGACTTTGAAATCGTTGGCATGAAAGGCACACCTCGCCGTAAGTTCAAAGATCGTCCAGTCGTTATCGAGCAGCCAAGAACAGGCAGAAAGAAACGCGGTGGACGTAGCGAGCGCAGTAATGAGCGCGGCGGTGAACGTGGCACAGGTAGAAAATTTGACCGTGGTGGTAAAGGAAAAGGAAGAGGATCTGCATCTGCATCCGCTTCTGCTAGCCAGCCGGGAAAAAAAGATGGTAACGGTAAGAAGAAAAAAGCATTCTTCGAAAACGTACCAGGATTCAAGAAGAAAAAGAAAAAGCGTAAGTAAGAAAAGGATGGCTTCGCTTTGATGAAAAGCGAGGCTTTTTCTTTTTTATTGGTGGCTCGAGAGCGAGCCACTTTCGCTTTTTGTATAATCCAGCTACAGTGGCTAGAATCTGTTGGCCATTTCAATCCCTCGGACGAAGCAAAAAGCGCTTCTCTGTCGGGAGTTCCAATGTCCAAAGATTCTGAGCGAGCCACTTTCGCTTTTTATTAACATTTGTTACAATAATAAAAATAGAGGAGGGACGTTATATGCCAAAGGGTACAGGTAAGGTTATTGCACAGAACAAAAAAGCATTTCATGATTATTTCATCGAAGAAACATACGAAGCAGGGCTTGTCCTTCAAGGAACGGAAATTAAGTCGATTCGCGCTGGACGCGTAAACTTGAAAGATGCGTTTGCACGTGTACATAATGGTGAAGTATGGGTTCATAATATGCACATTAATACGTACGAACAAGGGAATCGTTTCAACCATGATCCACTTCGTACGAGAAAATTACTTCTGCATAAAAAAGAAATTGATAAACTAGCGGGCGCTGCAAAAGAAACAGGTTACGCATTAGTTCCACTTAGAATTTATTTGA
This sequence comes from Bacillus sp. FSL E2-8900, assembly GCF_037966225.1. Taxonomy (NCBI): domain Bacteria; kingdom Bacillati; phylum Bacillota; class Bacilli; order Caryophanales; family Bacillaceae; genus Bacillus; species Bacillus sp. FSL E2-8900. The sequence goes on along the minus strand of NZ_CP150193.1, from coordinate 4,714,048 downwards.
AAAATGGATTTGCAAAGATGGCACTTGGTTTAGCAAAAGGTAAAAAGCAATACGATAAACGTCACGATTTAAAAGAGAAAGAAGCTAAACGTGAAATTGCACGCGCGTTCCGTGATCGCCAAAAGATGTAATACAGATATTTACATTTGTAAAATGGAGCGCGTATGTTATAATAACTTATGTAAGATTGTTGCACATTGAAAAACAGCTCTTAGTAGCTATCACGATATTTTCTTCGTATGCTCCATTTTTATCATGGGGACGTTACGGATTCGACAGGGATAGTTCGAGCTTAGGTTGCGAGTCGAGGGGATCGGCCTCGTTAAAACGTCAAAGCCTATAATTGGCAAACAAAACAATCTTTCTTTAGCTGCTTAATTGCACTAAAGGTTCCTCCCTCCATCGTCCATGTGGTAGGGTAAGGGACTCAAACTAAGTGGACTACGCCGGAGTTCGCCGTCTGAGGACAAAGGAAGAGAACAACCAGACTAGCAACTTGGAAGCCTGTCGATAGGCCGAAGAGTTCGCGAAATGCTAATATATCGACTACACTCGTAGAAGCTTAAGTGCCGATATTTTTGGACGTGGGTTCGACTCCCACCGTCTCCACCAATACATATTTGGTGGTTTTTTATTTTGTATGATATGAACCATAACTTTGCCAGGTTGGCGAGGTTATGGTTCTTTTTGTTTGTGGTTTTATAGAATGCTGAAGTTGATGGGACGATATCTCTGAAATAGAAAATAAAGAAATGGTTATTGACGATAAGCAGGTAGATAATATAGCTGCTAGTAAACGCCCAATTGTTGAGTTCTTATTATTTTTTCACTTTATTCGAATCTTCATATGTTTTGTGTTTTTATCCATACCTATTGTAAGATTATATAGAGTTCTCCTAATAAACTGTTTTAATGGATTATTTAGGAGTTTTAAATTTATAAATCTTAAATTGTTTTTTGGGGATAATTTTTTATCTAACTAAGTTATATTGAAGTAGAGGTGAACCATCGGTGAAGCAGGTTTTAGTAATTAAGAATGAACGGTCTTTAGCGAAGAAAATCGTAAGCGGTCTAACGCAAGAAGGCTATTTCATTTTAAAACTTCACAATGAAAACGAAGGTTTAAATATAATATATGAACAAGATTGGGATATTATCATATTGGATTGGGATTCATTAAGTATATCCGGACCAGAAATTTGTAGACAAATACGATTAGTTAAAACGACACCGATCATTATTGTGACCGACAATGTTTCTAGCAAGGATTGCGTAGCAGGGTTACAAGCAGGAGCAGATGATTATATCAGAAAACCATTTGCGAAAGAAGAATTAGTAGCAAGGGTTCAAGCAATTTTAAGGAGAAGTGATTGTAACCAGCAAAAGGAGATAAACTTTTTTCAGTTTAAAGATCTCTTTGTTGATGCATCAAGCAATGTTGTGAAAAAAGGTAGCGAAAACCTGTCGCTTACTAAGCGAGAGTACGATTTACTTGTATTTTTAATCAAGAATAAAAACACAATATTGAGCCGTGAAATGCTTTTGAATCAAGTATGGGGATATAACGTAGTAGTAAATCCAAATGTAGTAGACTTATATATTGGGTATGTAAGAAAAAAGTTAAAGTGCGAGAAGAAAGACAGATATATTCAAACGATACATGGCAGAGGCTATTCAATGATTGACTGATAAAAATAAGATAATAAAAAATGAGTAAAATTATTTCATTCGGTTTTACTCATTTTTTTATTAAATATGATAATCAAATAGTTTCTTAGAAGTATTAAAAGACGTGAAAAAATGGATTACGAAAATATTAGCTATTAATGAGCGTGTTTTGTAGAGGAAATCATGGTTAATCAACACGCCTGACGTCACATATTACTTTTTATGCCTGATTTTATGAATTCGCACCATTCACAAGATTTTCACAGAATTAATGACTATACTAATTAACAGGATGTTCAAATGAAAATGATTATCAATAGCGATTCAATTGAATAAAAGTTACCTTCTAATTCAATCTATGGATGTCATCATTTTCGAAATAAATCACACTATAAGGAGTATACATATGAAAAAATCTATGCTTTTAAAATTAGTGAGTATTCTAGCAGTTTTCACTTTAATGTTAGTAGCTTGCTCAGATTCAAGTAAAGAAACTTCGAAGGCTAATAATAAAGATAATGGTAGTGATAAGCCAAAAACGGTTGAAATCACTGATGCTCATGGAACTGTTAAAGTACCTGTAAACCCAAAGAATGTAGTTGCTTTGGATAACAGAACTTTTGAAACTTTATCTGATTGGGGAATTAAATTAGCGGCTGCTCCAAAGGATATCATGCCTGCTGATTCAGCATATAAAAAGGATGAAAAAGTTCAAAATATTGGGAATCACCGTGAACCAAATCTAGAAATTATTGCAGCGGCAAACCCTGACCTTGTAATCGTTGGTCAAAGATTTGCTGACCATTACGAAGAAATCAAAAAATTAGTACCAAATGCAGCAGTTATTGATCTTAATTTTGATGTTTCTGAGAAAGCTACTAAGCCTGGCGAAAACTTAGTAAAAGGACTTAAAGATTCTACAATTACTTTAGGAAAAATCTTTAATAAAGATAAAGAAGCTAAACAATTAGTAGCTGATTTTGATAAATCTATTGAAAAAGCAAAATCTGCTTATAACGGAAAAGATAAAGTTATGAGTGTTATTGTTACTGGTGGTAATATTGGCTTTGCTGCGCCGCACTCTGGTCGCGTTTGGGGACCAATGTATGAAATTTTCGGTTGGACTCCAGCATTAGAAGTTTCGAATTCTACTGCAGGTCATAAAGGTGATGACGTTTCTGTTGAAGCTATTGCACAAACAAATCCTGATTGGCTTTTCGTATTAGATCGTGATGCTGCAACATCTGATGCAGCTAAGTCAACACCTGCTAAGGATGTTATTTCTAAATCACCTGCTCTTCAAAACACAACTGCTGTTTCTAAAAAACAAGTTATTTATGCACCAGAAGATACTTACACAAATGAATCAATTCAAACTTATATAGAGTTATTTGGAAATATGGCAAAAACTTTAGCTAAGTAGTGTAAAGGGGTACGAAACAGTGTCAAAAAATATGATTTCTAGGGTTGAGAATATTTCTCAACCCCAGTTTTATAATCGAAATAAAATATGGACAAAACCTTTTATAATAGCAGTTATAGTTGTTATAATTTTAGGGATTATATCACTGTTTACTGGAGTTTATGATATACGTGGACAAGAGGACGGGACAGAGATGTTTTTCATAACTCGTGTTCCGAGAACAGCTGCATTAATGCTTACTGGAGCTGCGATGGCGATGGCAGGGCTCGTAATGCAACTCATTACACAGAATCGCTTTGTTGAACCTACTACAACGGGGACTATTGAATGGTCAGGCTTAGGCCTGCTTTTTGTGTATTTATTATTTCCTGCCCCGACTTTAGTTCAAAGAATGACTGGTGCAATCATTTTTTCTTTTATAGGAACTATGATTTTCTTTCTATTTTTAAGAAGAGTTAAGCTTCGTTCGTCTTTAATTGTTCCGATTATTGGATTGATGCTTGGAGCAGTAATTTCTGCAGTGTCTACTTTTTTAGGACTCCTTTTTCAAAAGACGCAAAGTATTGAAACTTGGTTTGTAGGTTCATTTGCTAACATTCAGGTGGGAAGATATGAATATTTATGGCTGATTGTTATCATTACTTTTCTTATTTTTATGTATGCTAATAGATTGACTTTAGCTGGACTAGGAGAAGATGTCGCAACAAGTCTTGGAGTTAATTACAATAGAATTGTTCTTTTTGGGACTGCTCTTATCTCTGTTGCAGTTGGAATTGTTGCAGCAGTTATTGGACACTTACCTTTCTTAGGATTAATTGTGCCAAATATCGTTTCAATGTTTAAAGGTGATGATCTTAGGAGTAATTTACCTTGGGTTTGTGTGATCGGAATGGGATCAATAACTGCCTGTGACATCATTTCTCGAACAATTATACAGCCTTTTGAATTACCTGTTTCTTTAATACTTGCAACAGTGGGAGCAGTCGTGTTTATTACTATTTTATTGAGACAAAGAAAACCAAGGAGGCTACGATGATCACATTAGAATATAGAAAAAAAGAAAATGTCGAAATCGATTCTAGCCTTCATAATGAAAGTAGATCAGCTAGCGCTTTTCGGTCTAAGAAGGAAGCAAGACGTTATTGGATTTTACTGATAACATTGATTGCTTTAGGTCTTCTTTCTTCATATGGACTTTTAGTGTATAACAATCCAGTTCCGATAGATTCACCTTCTTTTATCCCAGTTGTTAAGAGAAGGATAGTAGCTATTGTTGCAATGATTATTGCTGCGGTTTGCCATAGCTTGTCGACAGTTGCTTTCCAATCTATTACGAATAATAAAATTATTACTCCTTCACTTTTAGGTTTCGAATCACTTTATTCAGCAATTCAAACGAGTACAGTATTCTTCTTTGGTGCTAGTGCGTTAATAAATTTTAATGGAATTGGCTCATTTTTATTCCAAGTTGTTGTTATGGTCTTCATGAGTTTGATACTTTATGGATGGTTACTTTCCGGTAAATACGGGAATTTACAACTTATGCTTTTAGTTGGAATTATTATTGGTACCGGGCTAAATTCTGTGTCAACTTTCATGAGAAAACTACTTGCGCCTTCAGAATTTGATATTTTACAAGCAAGACTATTTGGTTCTGTTAATCATGCAGATCCTGCATATTTTCCTATTGTAATTCCTATGATCATAATTGTAGCGGTATTAATTTTTGCTCATTCTAAGAATTTGAATGTTTTATCACTAGGAAAAGATGTCGCTACTTCTTTTGGAGTTAAATACCAACCTAGTGTAATTTATACGCTTGTATTAGTAGCTATTTTAATGTCCATTTCAACAGCTCTAATTGGGCCACTTACTTTCTACGGCTTTTTAGTGGCAACTTTGAGTTATCAGGCAGCGTCAACTTATGATCATAGATATATTTTTCCGATGGCTTTTGCTATAGGATTTTTAATAATGACGAGTGCATACTTTTTAATGTATCATGTATTCCATGCTCAAGGTGTAGTTTCAGTTATTATTGAATTATTTGGTGGAATCATATTCTTAACTATAGTTTTAAGGAAGAGGGCTTTATGATAAAAATTGATAATGTTAAAAAGTTCTATACTGATAAGGTAAAAATAGGACCTTTGGATATTGAAATACCAAAAGCAGGCTTTACTTCTTTAATTGGACCAAATGGTGCTGGAAAGTCAACGACACTTTTGATGATTGGCAGACTTTTAGATATGGATGAAGGCCAAATTCAGGTAGCAAATATGGATGTTTCTGAATCCAAATCAAAAGACTTAGCAAAAGTTTTGACTATATTGCGACAAGAAAATCATTTTGTAACTAGGCTTACAGTTAGACAATTAGTTGGATTTGGGCGCTTTCCTTATTCAAAGGGAAGGTTGACTAAAGAAGATGAGGTTATCATTTCTAAATATATCGATTTCTTAGATTTAACTAGTTTAGAGAATAGATATTTAGATGAGCTTTCTGGTGGTCAAAGACAAAGGGCATATGTAGCGATGGTACTGTGCCAAGAGACGGAATATGTACTTTTGGACGAACCTTTGAACAACCTTGATGTTGCTCGTTCTGTTCAAATGATGGAGCATTTAAGACGTGCAGCTAATGAATTTGGAAGAACAATTTTGACTGTTATGCATGACATAAATTTTGCAGCTAAATACTCGGATAAAATTTGTGCTATGAAAGATGGACAAATTGCTGCTTTTGGAACAGTAGAAGAGGTTATGGACTCAACACTTTTGACAGATATTTTTGAAACAAAAATAGAAATTATTAATGGTCCTTATGGGCCAATAGCAGTTTATTAGTTATAAAATGTCTTGCGTAGATTATGCAAGACACTCTAGTTGAAGTTGCTGTCTGTATTTTATAGGCAGCAGCTTTTTTTATGTGATTACTCATAAAATGCAAAAGAATGCTTCACCTTTTCAAGTATGTACCAAACGAAAAAATATCTCTGTATAATTTTTCAAAAGAATTCAGCTTGTTTTTTTATATGTAATATTGCATATCAGAGTGTATTGATAAAAGTGTAAGGGGTCACTATAATGAGGGCATAAAGATAAATCATATTTTCGTAGCAATAAAAAGGAGGAAATAATATGGAAATCGCAATGGCAGTTTTAAAATTTGTAGGTGGCGTAATCCCGTTAATTCAAGAACTTTTAAAAGCATTTATGTAAATTTATTAGTTAGCAATCATTTATCAATCATTATCATATTTTACTAAAAAAAGAACGGGGTGATTTTTCTGAATATTAAGAAAAACACTAAAAGAAGAAAGTTCCTTGCATGTTTATTAGTTAGTCTATGCACTATTAATTATTCATCTATTTCCTTCGCAGAAACACAAGCAAGTAATGCAACTGATGTAACCAAAAATGCTAGTGGCATTGATACTGGTATAGCAAATCTTAAATATAATAATCAAGAGGTTTTAGCTGTAAATGGTGATAAAGTAGAAAGTTTTGTTCCGAAAGAAAGTATCAATTCAAATGGTAAATTTGTAGTAGTGGAACGCGAGAAAAAATCACTTACAACGTCACCAGTCGATATTTCAATTATTGATTCTGTAGTGAATCGCACGTATCCAGGAGCTGTACAACTTGCAAATAAAGCTTTTGCAGACAATCAACCAAGTTTATTAGTGGCTAAGAGAAAGCCTTTGAATATTAGTATAGACTTACCGGGCATGAGAAAAGAAAATACAATCACTGTCCAAAATCCGACATATGGTAATGTAGCTGGAGCAGTAGACGATTTAGTATCTACTTGGAATGAAAAGTATTCTACAACACATACGTTACCTGCAAGAATGCAGTATACGGAATCTATGGTTTATAGTAAATCACAAATAGCAAGTGCTCTTAATGTTAACGCTAAATATCTTGATAACAGTCTAAACATTGATTTTAATGCGGTTGCAAATGGAGAGAAAAAAGTGATGGTAGCGGCGTATAAGCAAATATTTTATACGGTAAGTGCTGAACTACCTAACAATCCATCCGACCTTTTTGATAATAGCGTTACTTTTGACGAGTTAACTCGAAAAGGCGTAAGTAATTCGGCTCCACCTGTTATGGTTTCAAATGTAGCTTATGGTAGAACGATTTATGTAAAATTAGAAACAACATCTAAGAGCAAAGATGTACAAGCTGCTTTTAAAGCCTTACTTAAGAATAACAGCGTTGAAACAAGTGGACAGTATAAAGATATTTTTGAAGAAAGTACCTTTACTGCTGTAGTATTAGGCGGAGATGCGAAAGAGCATAACAAGGTTGTTACTAAAGATTTCAATGAAATCCGAAATATCATTAAAGATAATGCTGAATTAAGTCTTAAAAATCCAGCATACCCAATTTCATATACAAGCACTTTCTTAAAAGATAATGCAACTGCTGCTGTTCATAACAATACAGATTATATTGAGACGACAACTACAGAATATTCAAGTGCTAAAATGACACTTGATCATTACGGTGCTTACGTTGCTCAATTTGATGTATCTTGGGATGAATTCACATTTGACCAAAAGGGTAACGAAGTATTAACACATAAAACATGGGATGGTAGCGGAAAAGACAAAACGGCTCATTACTCTACAGTTATCCCTCTTCCACCGAACTCAAAAAATATAAAAATTGTAGCAAGAGAATGTACAGGTCTTGCATGGGAATGGTGGAGAACAATTATTAATGAACAAAATGTTCCATTAACAAATGAAATAAAAGTTTCAATTGGAGGAACAACATTATACCCAACAGCTAGTATTAGTCATTAAGTATAAAACAAGCGCCCTATAAGTAGGGCGCTTTTTACTCTTTCCAAAATTGTTCTAATAGAATGACAAGTATGGTACCCACAAGTAAGCCATTACTTAAAACATATTGTAAGGAAGAAGTAATACCGCTAAATGCACTTTCTGGAAGAAACATTATTCCTAAACTGATTAGTAATGAAATTCCTAATATAGTTAATCGGCGTTGATTTACTTCTTCGCGTAAAATGGATTGAAATGAAATTCCTATTACTTGGACAAGTGTTGCTAAAAGTGCAGCATTAGCAATAGGTCCTGGTAGCAAGGATATAAAGTTTACAATTGAGGGAATAAAAGAAATTCCTGCTAATATAAGACTTGCTATAAGGAACGACTTCACTTTTCTTTGTCCTGTTAGTTGGATAAATCCTGCTGATGCAGGTAATGGTACAATTCCAATTGTAGAGAACAACGACGAGATAATATGTGATATACCTCCGACCCAGACACCACGGTTCAGTGTTTGCCTTTCATTTTCTTTAGATAATGGGGCCACTTGTTTTACAGCCGAAATAGCAGCAATTGTATTTGCAACTAAAAGAAATGTAAATAAAGTTGCAGTTAGAGTCATTCCAATATCGAATCTAGGTGTGCCCCAAGCAAATATTTCTGGTAACTTAACTAGCGTTGTGTGCGAAGGCATATGAGATGATTTTCCTAATACTGCATACAAAAGCCAACCGCATGAAATTCCAAGTAATACAGCGTAACTTTTCATCCATCCTCTCCCTTTAATTGATAAGAAAGTAATAAGGGCAAAAATAAAGAGAGCAATAGTAGCTGTTGTATAGTCAGGATGAGTTGCAGATCCTTGTAATCCCATCATTCCTTTTAGTAACACACCACTAAGCTGAAGTGCTAAGATTAAAAGAAAAGTTCCTGTAACTAAAGGGGTAAATAAACGTAAGATTCGATGAACAAGCCCTGTTATACCAAGAACGAAGAGTAATATGCCTGAAATAATTAATCCACCTTCTAAAAGTTGCAAAACGTCTTTTGCACTTTGTCCCTGATGCATAGCGACTTGTCCCAATATGACAAATATACTTACCCATGAACCGGCTGGCCCATCCGCAATGGGATAGCGATGCCCAAACCATGATTGTATAAATGAACTTACTCCTACAACTAAAAAAGTTCGCTGCATTAATGTTGAGACATCTTCTATTGGTAAATGAAATATGCCACCAATAATTATAGGTAATGCAATTGCATTTGCTAATAGAAACACAAACCATTGTAGAATATTAAAGCTCGTATTAAAGTATTTTTTATTCATATTATTCTCCTTTGCCGAAAAAGAATTTCATAGTAAAAATCCATCCTTTCTACACAGTTAGATTAAAAAGGATGGATTTTGTAAATCTATAAAATTAATTTAATTATATAGATAGATTTTAAATTAATTACCATGCACGGAATGGTAAGAATTTACCGTTAAGTGTAATCACGATACGAGGATCGCCACCTTTTGGATCTTCTTGTGTATCTACACCCAAGTTGAAGTTAATTGCACTCATTACACCTTCGCCAGCTTTTTCTAAGATTAATTCTCTAATAGTTGGTGCATATTGTAACATCATTTCATATAAACGATATGCAATCGGGTCCGTAGGAGGCATCTCCATTATTTGGCCACGAAGTGGAACTACTGTTAATGCTTGAACTACTTCTTCATCTAATTCTAATAGTTTACCGATTTTTTCTGCTTCTGGACGTGTCATTGTAGCTTGTCCTAATAATGCTGTTACAACCCAAGTCTCAGAGTTTTCACTTACTTTTGCAATTTCTTCCCAAGTTAACCCTTTTTTAATTTTTGCCGCTAGAATTTTTTGCGTAGCTTCTTGTCTATTCATATCTAATACTTGTTTTTTCATATCTCATAACTTCCTTTCATATACGTGATAATTATTATTTTGTTTCACTATTTAACGCTTTATAGCCATCAACCACTACATCTAATTTACCTGTGTGAGGGTCAATAACTAAACCATGTACAGGAACATCTTTTGGGATAAGTGGATGATTTCTTACTAAATCAACATTAGCTTGCGTTGAGTCGCAAACATCATCAAATCCGAATAACCATTTTTCAAGATCAATACCAGCATATTCAATCGCTGATAAAATTTCTGGTGAAACTACTCCGCGATCTAATATTTTTTGAAGTGTTCCTTTTGGATTCGTTTGGCTCGCGCCACATCTATGGTGTCCAATAAGGAAAATCTCATCTGCATTTAAATCGTATACTGACGCTACAACACCTTGCATAACACTATCAAAAGCAGAAGCAATTTTACCACCTGCATTTCTGATAACTTTTGCATCACCATCGTGTATATCTAAAGCTTTTGGAAGTAGCTCAATTAAACGAGCATCCATGCAAGAAACAACAACCATACGTTTTTTAGGCATCTTTGTCGCTTCACGATGAGCGTATTCCTTATTTTCTACAAAGTGTTCATTGAACGCTAGAATTTCTTGTAATAACATATTTGTAACCTCCTTTAAATCTAGATGTATTTTTTTGTTGTGTCCTCTGTGTTATAAGTAAATATAGCTGATAAATAATGTGATGTAAGAGGATAAACTAAGTATAGTGAATTGTATCGATAAGCAGAATAAGTTGGCGAAATACTTTCGGGCTTTCTACTTTCACGGTGAAAGGATTGGTTTATATCATTGATCAAACAGATTTTGAGATACTGAAATTATTAGGAGAAAACTCAAGAATACAATGGAAAGAACTTGGCCAAAAAATACATATGACGGGGCAAGCTGTGGGAAATCGAATTCGAAGATTAGAGGATCTAGGGATTATTGAACAGTATACAATTGCAATAAACCGAATTAAATTAGGGCAAGTAGTGACTGCATTTGTTACTTTGTTCGTAACAACAGCCAATCACCAAGAGTTTATGAATTTCTTTCAAGGAGAAGAAGGGGTTTCTGAAGTACACCGTATAAGTGGTGAGGGGTGTTATTTATTAAAAACACATTTTGCTTCCAATGAAGACTTAGATAACTTTCTAGGACGACTATTAAAATACGGGAATTATCGTGTTAACTTATCAATAGGAAAGTTGAAATAAGGTTTCTTTTCCTTGGAGGGGATGATAATATCAGTTGTTAAACTTTATTTGTATAGATGGAATGAAGTCTTTTAATTTTTATCTTAAATAGTCAGAGCCTTACTACAATTTATGTGTAGTAAGGCTTTTTAAAGTTTTCATATTCAACAATCAAGCTGAAGTGTTGAGGGTGGATATGAGATGATTTTTTAAAGAGAATCAAACGTTTTTAAAAGCTAAATTGTGGTTTCATATCACCTTTATAAGGTTCATGTTCAACGAATATAGTTATATCGTTACCAGCTTGGTCTTTACCAGTTCTTTTATACGTAAATTTATTTTTATTTAGTTCAGTAAGTTCAAGAGCAGCACCGTATTTGTTATTTCCAATTGAAACATGGGCTCTTATTTTATTTTCGTGTACAACATCGAAGTAGCCATAATCACCGCGGCTTTGACCTGTTTCGCTATTGAAGAACTCATATTTATTAGATTTGTCATCAAATTTTGCTAGACTTATAAAATTCGAATTAAACTGTGTTACATCGTTACCAGTTTCGTCTAATACCTTTGTTCCGTGCCAAAGGGTACCGCCTAAAATTTTATCTCCATCAACGTTTTTAACAATATCTCCTGTAGTCGTGTTCAGCTGCTTGTCCGGATCAGTGAAAGAAAGTTCTTTTTCTTTATATGGAACATGTTCAACGAAAACTTCTACATCTTTACCGTTAGCGTCTTTCCCCATTCGTTTATAAGTAAATAGATTTTTATTTAGTTTTGTCATGTCAACGACAGCTTGATACTTCATTGATTCTGAAATTAATATTCTCTTTTTCCCATCATTTGTGATAAAGAAAGTTCCTTTATCGCCACGACTTGCACCTGTTTTAGCATCAAAAAATTCATATCTGCCTGACTTCGCATCATATTTTGCAAGACCGATGAAGTTTGCATTCTCTTTTGTTAAGTCATTCTTATCTTTGTCATACACTCGTGTACCTTGCCAATTTGTCTCGCTAAGAATATTAGCCATTTTTTGCCCTTTAGTTAATTTATTTTCCTTTTTTGTTTCTTTAGCAACTTGTTCTTGCTTTTGTTTCCCATGATTTTCTTCAGCTTTAGTACCAGCACACCCTGTTAATGCTAATGTGAATCCGAGCAGTATGGATGATAGTGTTTTTGTTTTTTTGTTCATGTTTTATCGTCTCCTTATTTTATGATTTTAGGTAGTACGGTTAGCGATTATAGTAGCAGTGCGTCATATACGAGCTTAGTTGCTACGTTTCTTATGTTAATACTCGACTATAAACTGCCTCTAAATAAAACATTAAAAAAAGATAAACTAATTCCTAAATTTTTTTCATACTTATAAAAAGGTTTTTTACATGGGGTGAATGTGAATTTCTTATTTTGAAACTGGCGTAATCACATTGGGGTATACACATTATGCTTACATTGCGATTTTAGATGTGATGTTATACTGTGTATAAAATTTTATGTGTGTATGTTGTGTCGTTTTTTGTCGATAAGTCGATATATTTCGAAAATCGCTGATATATTTGGAGTTGCGCCGATATATTTCGAAAATCGCCGATATATTTGGAGTTGCGCTGATATATTTGAAAAATCGCTGATATATTTTGGAGGGGGATAAAAATGATTGTGAAAGAGCGGAAAATGCCCGTATATTTGCTGCAATTAGAAGCTTTACTTAGAAGATTGCCTGCTCATCATCCAAAAAGGAATGTGGTGGTTGAAAGTCTAGCGAAATTTATGGCCGGCTATAAAGGAGAGCAGGCGATTGAGTATCCACTTAGTTTTTTACCCGAAACAGAATACAGTATTTTACATGATATTAGGTTATTTGATCAAAAACATTATTTCCAAATTGATACCCTCATAGTTTCATCTTATTTTCTTCTTTTTCTTGAAATAAAAAATATTATTGGTACATTAATTTTTGATACAAAGTTCAATCAACTTATTCGAATAGTAGATGGTAATACGGAAGAAGGATTCCCAGATCCGCTTTTACAACTGAAACGGCAAGAGATGCAACTGAGAAAATGGCTGAATCTACATGATTTACATAATATTCCGATTGAAGCCCTCGTTGTAATTAGTTCCCCTCGTACAATTATTAAAACTTCAGATGAAATACTGTCTAGTAAAATTATCCACAGTGCAAATTTACCTAATAGAATAAAACAGATTAAAAATCAATATAAAGAAAAAGTGATTGATAATATAAATGGACTTATAGGCCAGATTATGAATGAGCACATTCCGCAACGTCAAAATGTTCTTGCGCAATATAAAATTAAAAAAGAGGAATTGCTAAAGGGTGTACAGTGTGAGGAATGTTTTACAATGGCAATGTTAAAAGAAAGACAGGGATGGCGTTGTTCAAATTGCAATAGTATGTCTAAACATGCTCATTTACGTGCTGTACAAGATTACACACTTCTGTTTAGTATGATAACTACTAATAGCGAATTGAGGGAATTTCTTAATATGGAATCTAGTTCTGCGGTTAAAAGACTCCTCCAAACAATGAATATCCCCTACACTGGCAACAACAAAGGACGAATATATGATTTAACTTCTTTCCAATCGTAATTTTGCTATAATAAATAAGTACTTATACGAAGGGGAGTCTAAAGAGAAAATGAAGTCATTTAATATCGATCATGTTATAGCTAGTGTTTTGCAATGGATATTAAATATAGCCTTAATTATATTATCCATTGTGTTATCAATTTTCTTAGTGAATGAGACAATTACGTTCGTGCAGTATATTTTTTCGGCAAAAGAGTATACGTCTTATAAATTGGTTGAAAGTATCATCGTCTATTTCTTATACTTCGAGTTCATTGCATTAATTATTAAGTATTTTAAATCGAATTATCATTTCCCGTTACGCTATTTTATTTATATCGGAATTACGGCCTTAATTCGATTAATTATTGTGTCTCATGAGGAACCGATGGAGACGTTATTATACGCAGGAGCAATTCTTGTTTTAGTTATTGCTTTATACATATCAAATATGAGAGATTTGAGAAAAGAGTAGTAGTGCAGACATAAGTCAGCACTACTTTTTTACATCTTGACCTTCAAGTTGCTTGAAAGTTTACAATGAAATTAGGGCGTTTGAAATCGAAAAAAATTGAGAAATTAAGTGAAGAGGTTTCTTTTACTTGGAGGTTATAGAAATGAATCAAGAATTGAAGTTACGTCCATTAGAACGAGAAGATTTAAAGTTTGTACACGAACTGAATAATAATGCGCATATTATGTCGTATTGGTTTGAAGAGCCGTATGAGGCATTTGTGGAGCTGCAAGACTTATATGATAAACATATACATGATCAAAGCGAACGCCGATTTATCGTTGAGAAAGACAATGAAATGGTTGGATTAGTTGAGTTAGTAGAAATCGATTATATTCACCGTAGAACAGAATTCCAAATCATTATTGATCCGAATTATCAAGGATATGGTTATGCAGTGGATGCGACGCGTTTAGCGATGGATTACGCTTTTTCCGTACTAAATATGCATAAGATTTATTTAGTTGTGGATAAGGAAAATGAAAAGGCAGTACATGTTTATAAAAAAGTTGGGTTTATGGTAGAAGGTGAGCTTATCGATGAGTTTTTCGTTGATGGTAACTATCATAATGCGATAAGAATGTGTATGTTTCAGAAGCAATATTTTGAAAACAAGTAGTTGAAAGATTCGGAAGTAATGTTGACGCTTCGTAAAACCGTATGCTAAAATCCTTTTTAAGTATTAAGGAAGGTGCATAATATGCTTTATATAAAATTTGTAAAACTCATTAGAAAACTTTGCTCCGCACAAATGTATACGGTGAAGCGTTGTACGGAGCTTAATCAAGGGGGATAAATCCCCTATATTCATCGGCTGAATAACTTTTCTAAAAAAGTATAGTTTATCTATGCTTATTTCGTTATGGTTTTTCAGCTGGTGTATAAAATAGATTAAGGGGCCATAGACAATGCTTTGTCTATGGCCCTTTGTGTATATTATTCCGATGAGTCTTTACTATAAATTGGAGTAGTATAGGAAAAACCACGAAGCAGAGGGCTAGTGTCGAATGACGCTATCTCTCTGCTTTTTTTAATTTCAGGAAAAGAGGAATAAAAATGAGTTTACTTAAAGTGGAAAGTTTATCACATAGTTTTATAGATAAAGTATTATACGAAAATGCTTCTTTTGATTTGCATAAAGGAGAGCATATGGGAATTGTTGGACAGAATGGTGCAGGAAAAAGCACATTAATGAAAATATTGGTGGGGGAAATTATTCCTGATAAGGGAGACATAAAGTGGCAACCTAATATTCAAATTGGACATCTTGATCAATACGCAGAAATTGATGAGGGTTACACCATTTCACAATATTTAAAGAGAGCCTTTTATGATTTGTATGAAATGGAAAAGAGAATGAACAAGTTATATGAAGAAAGTGCGATGACTGGAGATGAAAATCAACTATTGAAAGCGGCAGAAATTCAAGGACTGCTCGAGGCTCATGATTTTTATTCAGTAGATAGTATTACGAATAAGGTGGCAGCCGGTTTAGGTATTGATGTGATTGGGATGAATCGTGTGATTGGTGAATTAAGCGGAGGGCAGCGTGCAAAGGTAATTTTAGCGAAGCTCTTATTAGAAGAGCCTAATATTTTATTGCTAGATGAACCGACGAATTTTCTCGATAAGGAGCATGTGGAGTGGCTTGCTAATTATTTAATGAATTTTGAAGGAGCATTTATTGTCGTATCACATGATTTTGATTTTCTGGAAAAGGTAACTTCTTGCATATGTGATGTAGAGTTCGGGACAGTTAAGAAGTATTACGGCAAATACTCAGATTTTGTAAGGCAGAAGGAGCATTTGCGAAAAGATTATATTCGCCAATATTATGCACAGCAAAAGAAAATTGAAAAAACGGAAGAGTATATTCGTAGAAATATTGCTGGGGTGAATTCAAAAATAGCGCAAGGTCGTAGAAAACAATTACAGCGTATGGAAAGAATTGCGCCACCAAGTTTTACTCATAAACCTTCTATTCATTTTCAGGAACTTCCCATTTCAGTTCAGACAGTTCTTGAAGTAAATAACCTTGAAGTTGGTTACGACTTCGCTCTCTTACCAAAGTTGAATTTTTCAGTAATGGGTAGGCAAAAACTTGTTATTACAGGTTTCAATGGAGTAGGAAAATCTACTTTATTAAAAACAATCGTTGGAAATATTGCTAGTATTTCTGGAGAGTTTCACTTTTCAGAGCAAATAAAGATTGGATATTATGAGCAAGATTTAAATTGGAGCAATGATTCTTTAACGCCGCTTCAAATTATTTCAGAACAGTTTCCTAAACTGAATATGAAGGAAATACGCCATCATTTAGCTGCGTGTGGAGTGAAGGATACGCACGTTTCGCAAGAAATTCGTACGTTAAGTGGTGGTGAACAATCGAAGGTGAAACTGTGCGGATTATTATTATCACCTTGTAACTTATTAATTTTAGATGAGCCGACAAATCATTTGGATGCAGAAGCGAAGGAAGCTTTGCAAAAGGCGTTAATTAAGTTTAAGGGCAGTATTATACTCGTATCTCACGAAGCAAGTTTTTATCTTGATTGGGCAGATAGCATCTTTCATATAGAGACGGGATTAGTTAAGGGGGTGTGAAACATATGAGTGAAAACAATTGGAAAACGAAAATTATATTATTTTTGACCGCTCAAACTATTTCGTTGTTCGGCTCCTCTCTCGTGCAATACGCGATTATATGGTATATCACCCTTACAACATCATCAGGAGTGATGTTGACTATTTCAACTGTTTGCGGTTTTCTACCACAAATTGCGATATCTTTGTTTGCAGGTGTTTGGATTGATCGTTATGACCGTAAAAAGATGATTATGTTATCGGATGGAATTATAGCGATTGCGACGTTAGTTTTAGCAATTTTATTTTTAACAGGATATAAAAGTATTTGGTTACTTTTTATTGTGTTACTCATTCGTTCAGCCGGAACAGGAGTACAAACGCCAGCTGTGAATGCATTAATTCCGCAAATCGTTCCGAAAGAGTATCTTATGAAAGTAAATGGAATAAATAGCAGTATTACATCTTTAATTATGTTTCTTTCTCCAGCAGCAAGTGCTGCGATTCTTTCTATTGCCAGCATTGAAACAACATTTTTTATTGATGTTATTACAGCTATGATTGGAATTAGTATTATGTTTGTCATTCATGTGGAAGGACATGTGAATGTAGAAAGTAAGCAAAAATCTAATCTACAAGGAATTAAAGAAGGGTTCACTTATTTAAAAGAAAATGTATTTATTAAAAGGCTAATCGTTTTATTGATTATCGTCATGATTTTAATAAGTCCAGCTGCTTTTTTAACACCTTTAATGGTAACTCGTTCTTTCGGGGCCGAAATGTGGAGACTTACTGCTAGTGAGATGACCTTTAGTGCGGGTGCGGCAGCTGGTGGCGTATTGATTGCAGCGTGGGGTGGTTTTCGTAATCGTATGCATACAACAGCGCTAGCTTGTGCATTATATGGACTGCTTATGATTGGACTCGGAATAGCACCGATATTTATTATGTATTTAGTCTTTAATTTTTTAATTGGTATAACAATGCCGTGCTTCAATACACCAGTTACTGTGTTATTGCAGGAGAAAGTAGAACCATCAATGCACGGACGGATGTTTAGCCTTGTACAAATTGCGAATTCATGCGCGCTTCCTTTAGGAATGATAATATTTGGTCCGTTGTCGGATATGTTTAGTGTAGAGATTTTGTTAATTTATGCTGGGATATTCGTGCTATTTTGCGCAATGTATATTGTATTAAGCAAGAGGTTTGAAGTGTAAATATTTATAATTTAGAAGGTTTGCGAAGTGATTTAAGATGCTTTGCAAACCTTTTTGTTGTTTGTTTAGTCAATAATTATTTATTGTTTAACAATAAATAATTATTGACTGTTAATTCTTTTTTAGATAATATGATGGTAAGAATCTAAGGGGAATTACATAAGTAGAGGAGAATGTGAAATGAAAAATAAATACGTAGTAGCTATTTCTTTCATGATTTTAGCGATTATTTCTTTAACTATACATGCTTCAAACAGTAAAGTAGGAGCGGATGGATTCCTTGAAGAACCTTTCTTTTTCCTAGTACCGATAAGTTATGTATTATTCCTTAGTGGTATTGGTGTATTATTATTTGGATTTATTACTTCAAAGTTGAAAAAGGGCAATAAATAGGGGTTACCAATAGGGACGAAACACTCACTATGAAATAGAAACATACCATATGGAAGAAAAAGAATAAGTGAGATGAATCATGATGAACCATCATTTTTATAATGGAAGACAAGTAGGAGCAGCTATTACGCTGGCTGGGGCACAGGGAACAATTCATGCTATGAATCAAGCTATTCAAATGCAACAACAAGTATATTTTGCACAAATGATGCAAAATCAGTATATGCCGTATTCACAGCTTCCGATGCAAATTGTACATTACGATGTACATCCAGCCGGTATATTTTCCATTCCATATGGCGGAACATACTTCTTATGAAAAAAAGCGACTCAATAGAGTCGCTTTTTTTTTTATATTCCGCCTAGCTTTATTCCAAGGAATGCGAAGAGGATACCAATTATGTAAGTAGCGCTTAAGTATAAAAGGAAAGTGCTAATATTTTTTCGATTGAGAAGTTGAACGGCTTCTAGTTTAAACGTAGAAAATGTAGTGAATGCGCCCATAAATCCAGTACCTAATAATAGTTGCCAGCCTGTAGTAACTCCGTTGCCGATTATATATCCAAGTAAAAATGCTCCTGTTATATTAATAAGGAATGTAGCAATTGGAAATTGTGTTTTATTTCTTTTCTTAAACCAATTGCTAATTGCAAATCGTGTAATCGCACCGAAAAATCCTCCTGTTGCGACTAATAAAGCTTCTATCATGAGTAATCACCTTCTGTAAGAGATTTCTTAATTAAGAAATCTCCAAGTGTATAGCCAAGGCCAGACATAATGAGGCCACCAAGTATGCTGCATGATACATATAAGAAGGCTATGCTCCACTCAGAATGATTGATCAATTGCACAGTTTCTACACTAAATGTTGAAAAAGTCGTAAAGGAACCGATGAATCCAGTTCCGATGCCTGTGATAACCTCTGAAGGTAAGATGTTTAGCCGAGCGATATAAGTAGTTAGCCACGCTAAGAAAAAGCAACCGATTAAGTTAATGAGTAATGTTGCCAATGGAAATGAATGATGCCAAAATGTGTTGATATTAAGACCTAAATAATAACGAGAAAGAGCTCCTAATATACCAGCAATGCCAACGATAATATAAATCAATTTTCTCACCTCTTTAAATAGCTTGCTCAAAAAAATAGACTCCTACCAGTATCCATACTGGTAGGAGTCATTAGCTAAGCAGCGTTTATGGCGAACTCCATCGCCTATGATTATTACATATAGTGTACTAAATATACCGTTTAATTTCCAGTGAGGAGGAGGGTGTAACTTTTCTTTTTTTGATGTCTGAAGGTTTTTCAAGTAATTAAAATGGGATCGATTACTTATCAACTAAATATAGTGATATAAGGTTTTAATTATGATAAAATGTTTCTTATGTGTGTCGTTTTGTTTTATTTGACTGAAAATAAAGAAAAATAAATTTGCGTGAAAAGGAGTCATTTATTTGAAGAAATTTTTAAAAATCGTATTTACATGTGTTTTAGTAGTAGCGGGCATTGTAGGAGGATTTCTAGCTTATATGACACTTACTAAAGAACAGCCTGCTGATGTTATAAGCTTGAAGGTAGAGAATAATAAGGAGCGCGTATTAGCGACTGGAAATGAGTTTAAAGTTACAACATTTAATATTGGATATGCTGGGTTAGATAAGGATCAAGATTTCTTTATGGATGGTGGAAAGGGATCTGGTTCAAGTAGTAAAGAGCAAACGGAAACTAATTTAAAGAATATGCTTTCGTTTTTACAAAATGAGAATAGTGATTTTGCGCTATTACAAGAAGTTGATATAAAGTCACTTCGTTCATTTGATGTAAATGAACATGAATTTTTGAAAAAAGGATTACCTGATTATGTTTCGTCATTTGGCAAGAACTACGATACGAAATGGGTTCCAGTGCCAATAACAAATCCAATGGGATATGCGGAGGCTGGATTAAGTACGTTTTCTAAATACACTGTTCAAGAAGCGAAGAGGTTCCAGCTGCCTGGAATGGAGCCTTGGCCAAAGCGTTTGTTTGATTTAGATCGAGCAATTGTGGAATATAAAATTCCTGTTAATAATGGGAAACATGTTAGACTCGTAAATTTACATTTGTCTGCTTATGATGAAGGCGGGAAAATTAGAAAACAGCAAGTAGAGTACTTAAAAGAATATATGAACAAGCATTATGAAAATGGTGATTACGTAATAATGGGCGGAGATTGGAATCAATTAGTTTCAAACGCTCAATTAAGTGATCCGAAGTTCGTGAAAGAGCGTCCTGAGTGGTTAGTAGAGTTACCGAAGGACTTTACAGACGGTGGCTTTAAGTGGGCTGTAGATCCGTCTGTTATGACTGTGAGAGATGATGTAAAGAAATATGTAGAAGGTGAAAATTTCGTCACTATTATTGATGGCTTTATCGTTTCACCGAATGTAGAGATTGTAAATGTACAAGGGAAAGATTTAAAGTTTGAAAATAGCGATCATAACCCAGTAAGTGCGGTATTTAAACTGAAGTAATTGATATGTATAAGTAGAAGGTGGGGCTTCATATGGATTGGTTAAAGAGGACTTGTTTTTCTAACCTTGAGAAAGAATCACAGAAAAATCATTTATTACTGTTTATAACGATTTGTAGTTTCTTTCTTGGGATAATCGCAATTGGGTATTATGGATATATTTTTACAGAGAGAGCCATAGCGTTTTGGATTTGTGGTATTTCTGTCGTTGCATTTGGAACGCTGTTTACTTTTATAAAAAGTATGGAATCAGCGTATAAATATATCATGACATTTATGTTGCTTACAATGTCTTACATTATGGTACAAGCTTTTAATGAAAGCCCGGCTGTATTTCAAATGGTCTATTTTACATTAGCTGTTTCACTTATTTACTTAAGTGAGCGCCTCATTTTAATTCTTGGCGGGGTAGCTGTTGTGATCACATTTATCCTTTGTAGCTATTGGCCGGAGCAATTTTTTGCTTATACAGCCTCGTCTGAAGCTGCTAATTTCGCAAGTTTGTTAGCGATTGTAACAATCGCTATGTGGGGCGTCACGAAAATCGGTTCTAATCTGCTCCTTCGTTTAAGTGATGAGAAGCAAGAAGTAATGAGAAAAGCTCAGGAGTTAGAAGAGACGCAAAGACTTATTGAAGAAACAGTTGTGAAACTAGATAGTAATTTCAATCATTTAAGACAAAATATGAACACGTCGATGGAATCGATGAGTGAAATTAATTTTGCCTTTGAAGAGGTGGCAGTTGGTACGCAATCACAATCAGAGATGATGTATCGTTCGGTAGAAGTATTGAATGATATGGAGGGAAATATTGAACAAATCATCTCTCAAGTAAGAACTGCATCGGCTCGTGTGGATGAAAGCTTAGAAATTTCAAAAGGTAGTGTACATACTCTAAGAAATTTTGAAACTAACATGAGAAGTTTAAATGATGTTGTTTCACAGTCTGGAATTATATTTAGAGATTTAATGATGCAATCGAAACAAATTAATGAAATTGTAGATGTAATAACGAATATTTCAAGTCAGACGAGTTTGCTAGCTTTAAATGCAAATATTGAAGCTGCGAGGGCAGGCGAGCATGGAAAAGGTTTTGCTATTGTAGCGAGTGAAGTGTTAAAGCTTGCTGAAGAATCAAATCGTTCTGCGGGAAGAATTCAAGGGATTTTGAAGGAGTTTAGTAATCAAGCAAGTAAGGTAGAAGTGCAGGTAGAGAAGTCAGAAAGAGTACAAGAAGAATGTAACGAGATGTTAGCAAGCGTTTTAACAAATGTAACTGATTTAGGGAAGTTTATTGATGCGATTAATGGAGTAATGCGAGAGGTTGTTGTTCATCAAGAAAGTTTCCAAGTTAAAACCACGAATATCGTAAAGGATGTTACGCATGCTTCTAACGTAATTCAGCAAACTTCTACAGCTACAGAAGAAGTGCTAGCGAGTGTGGAAGAAGAAAAACATCGAAATGATACGTCAGTGAAGACGTTACAAACTGTTAGCGAGCAAGTGAAGTTGTTAGAAGATATTTTAGAAAAGTAATATTACTTGGAAAGAGCACGAATGATGTGCTCTTTTTTCATTGAAACGAATACTTGATAGGAATTTAATTGCTTTTCTGCGCGTTTTCTGCCAAGCTTAAGGAGATAAAATTCAGCTAATAGCGGAATTAAAATACTTCAAAGAAAGAATTAAATAGGTGACGCATATGATCGAAGTTAAGACTTCTGAACTTAGTGATGGAGAATTTAATAGAGGTGTATTTGCAACTCGTGATATTAAAAAAGGTGAGTTGATACACGCAGCACCAGTTATCTCTTATCCGAATGAACAGCATGAACACATTGAGAAAACATTACTTGCTGACTACGCATTTGAGTATGGAATCAATCATACGGCAATCCTTTTAGGATACGGTATGTTATTCAATCATTCATATACACCGAATGCAACGTATGATATTGTCTTCGAGAACCATACGTTTAACTTCTATGCTTATAAGGATATAAAAGCAGGAGAAGAAATTTTAATCAATTATAATGGTGAAGTTGATAACGATGAGCTGTTATGGTTTGATAAAGAAAAAGAAGAGAACGAAAAGTAATATAAAGAGTATAGAAAGAGCGCATTCTGTGGGATGTGCTCTTTTTTTATTGATGTAAATAAAGTAAAAAGTACAAAAAAATACCACTTTCTTTTTGTGTGGTATAGTAAGATACTGAGGGATAGTGTTTTGAAAAAGTCACATATTTTACAAATTGTTGTCTTTCTGATGACATGTCAAGTTTAGTAGTCCATTTGGGTTGCTTTATTATGCAATATATATTTTAATATGAGTGGCACCTCTTATAAATTAAGAGGTTTATAGGTGTCTCGAATTGATTTTGGGTACACTGTATCCACCACTTTAGGTTCTTTCATGTACGTGGGGATATTATGGGCCCGTATAACGGGATAAAATGAATATAGAAATAGAGGAATCGTAAAATGAATATGCAAGAGGTTTATAAATATTTAAGTACGGTATTGCCTGAAGGACATGTTAAACAAGATGAAATGTTAAAGAATCATACGCATATTAAAGTTGGCGGAAAAGCAGATGTTTTTGTTGCGCCTACAAATTATGATGAAATTCAAGAAGTTATCAAATATGCGAACGAATATAATATTCCAGTTACGTTTTTAGGAAATGGATCGAATGTCATTATTAAAGATGGTGGAATTCGCGGGATTACAGTAAGTTTAATTCATATTACAGGTGTTACTGTAACAGGAACGACGATTGTAGCACAGTGTGGTGCAGCAATTATTGACGTATCACGTATTGCCTTAGACCATAACTTAACGGGTCTTGAGTTTGCTTGTGGTATTCCAGGTTCAGTTGGCGGAGCATTATATATGAATGCTGGTGCATACGGCGGTGAAATTTCGTTTGTATTAACAGAAGCTGTCGTAATGACAGGTGATGGAGAGCTACGTACTTTGACGAAAGAAGCATTTGAATTTGGATATCGTAAGAGTGTATTTGCGAACAACCATTACATTATTCTTGAAGCGAGATTTGAACTTGAAGAAGGTGTACATGAAGAAATTAAAGCAAAAATGGATGATTTAACGTTTAAACGTGAGTCAAAACAGCCTCTAGAATATCCTTCATGTGGTAGCGTATTTAAGCGCCCACCAAATAACTTTGCTGGTAAGTTAATTCAAGACTCAGGACTACAAGGTAAGCGAATTGGTGGAGTAGAAGTTTCTTTAAAACACGCTGGGTTTATGGTGAATGTTGATAACGGAACAGCACAAGATTACATCGATTTAATTCACTTCGTACAAAAGACAGTTGAAGAGAAATTTGGCGTGAAGTTGGAGCGAGAAGTAAGGATTATTGGAGAAGATAAGGAATAACAAAATACGTATGAAGATATGAATTATTTCAAAATAATATTTGGGTATTGTTGACAATTTGTTTTCAATTCAATATAATGGCTAATAATTTAACAAATAACATACGTTGAAAGAGCCCAGTAGCAGTTTGTCACTGTTAACGAGAGAGCTAGGGGTTGCTGGAACCTAGCACAAACAAACTTGCGAATTACACTCTGGAGTATCTTAGGTAATGCTAAGCGGACTAGCAATCGATATTATTGCTAAGAGTGGTATGAGTAGCTATGCTATTTATGCAAACTGGGTGGTAACACGGTGAATAATCGTCCCTATGTCTATCGTAGACATAGGGGCTTTTTGTTTTTAAAAAATAAAGGGGATGACAAAAGATGAATATTATTGATGAATTAGAATGGCGCGGCGCCGTTAATCAGCAGACTGACGAAGAAGGTTTACGTAAGCTAGTAGAAGAGAAAAAGATTTCGCTATACTGCGGAGTTGATCCGACTGGTGATAGTATGCATATTGGACATTTGATTCCGTTTATGATGATGAAGAGATTCCAATTAGCTGGTCATCATCCTGTTATTTTAATTGGCGGGGCAACAGGAACAATTGGTGATCCGAGTGGACGACAATCAGAGCGTCAACTTCAAACGTTAGAAGTGGTTCAGCATAATGTAGATGCGTTAACAGCACAAATGAAAAAGCTATTTGATTTTGGTGGAAATAGCGAAGTGAAGATGGTAAATAACTATGATTGGACACATGAAATAAATATTATTGAGTTTTTACGTGATTACGGGAAAAACTTTAGCATCAATAGCATGTTAGCGAAGGATATTGTAGCAAGCCGTTTAGATACAGGTATTTCTTTCACGGAATTCACGTACCAAATTTTGCAAGCGATGGACTTCCATCATTTATACACGAAAGAGGATGTTCAACTTCAAATTGGTGGTAGTGACCAATGGGGAAATATTACGAGTGGTTTAGATTTAATTCGTAAGTTAGAAGGTCATGAGGCGAAAGTATTCGGATTAACGATTCCGTTATTATTAAAATCGGACGGTACGAAGTTTGGTAAATCAGCAGGTGGTGCGGTTTGGCTTGATCCTGAAAAAACGACACCGTTTGAATTTTACCAGTTCTGGGTAAATACAGATGACCGTGACGTAATTAAATACTTGAAATACTTTACGTTCTTAACGAAAGAGCGTATTGATGAATTAGCAACGAAGGTAGAAGCGGAACCTCATAAACGTGAAGCGCAAAAAGTGTTAGCAGAAGAAATGACGAAATTTGTTCATGGAGAAGAGGCGTTCCTGCAAGCTGAGAAAATTACAGCAGCGTTATTTAGCGGAGATATTAAATCGTTAACAGCTGATGAAATTGAACAAGGCTTTAAAGAAATGCCAACATTCCAGTCTTCAAAAGAGACGAAAAACATCGTAGAGTGGCTAGTCGATTTAGGAATTGAACCATCTAGACGACAAGCACGTGAAGACATTAATAATGGTGCGATTTCTATGAATGGTGAGAAAGTAACAGATGTGGGTACGGATGTTACTGTAGAAAATTCATTTGATGGAAGATTTATTATTATTCGTAAAGGGAAGAAGAACTACAGCCTTGTGAAGTTAGGCGAATAGTTTGTGTGAAAGGATGGGAGTAGGAAGAATACTTCCATCTTTTCGTATACACAATTTGGACATAAAATAATCAGTAAATTTAGATAATTAAAAGGGTTATATTATTCTTCTGACGAATAAATAAGTTAGAGAAAATTACGGATAAAAATAGCCCGAACCATGCAGGGCATGATTCGGGCTTATATTCAGATTAGTAAGCTAAGCTGAATAGACCTTTAATGTGTGATAAGTAACGAACGTTACTTGCTTCTTTCATTAATGATGCTGGTAAGCCTTTAAGTGGAGTATTGCTTGCTCCGATTGTAGCAACCGCATCTTTACGTCCTAGACTAGCAAGTGTTCCAGAGTTTACAGGTGCGAACTCTTCTAATGCTTTGCCTTCTAGTGCTGCGTATAAGTTGTATCCAATTAACTCACCCATTTGCCAAGCAATTTGTGCAGTTGGTGGGTATGGACGTCCGTCTGGAGCGAAGACAACAGCGCTGTCTCCAGCAACGAATACGTCTTTGTGAGAAGTAGATTGTAGGTATGCATCAACTGTTGCACGTCCACGGTTAACTTCAAGACCTGATTCACCGATTAATGGGTTACCTTGTACGCCGCCCGTCCAAACGAATGTGTTAGCAACAAGTTTTTGACCGTCTTTTAAGTCGATTTCGTTGCCAGCAACGTTTGTTACAGGAAGACCAGTTAAGAATGTAACGCCGCGCGCTTCTAGGCTAGTAGTTGCACGTTCGATTAAGTGGTCTGGTAATACTGGAAGGATTTTTGGACCTGCTTCAACAAGAAGAAGTTTCACTTCTTTTGGATTTACGCCGTGGCTTTTTGCAAGTTTAGGCATAATGTCAGCAAGCTCACCAACTAGCTCAACGCCAGTTAATCCGCCACCACCGATTACGATTGTAGCATCAGCTTCGTTTTTCGTTTTCGCGTATTCACGAATACGGTCTTCAACGTGTTTGTAGATTTTATTTGCATCAGCAGCAGATTTTAATACCATGCTGTTTTCTTCTAGTCCTGGAATACCGAAGTAAGCAGTTTTACTTCCTAAAGCAACTACAAGTGCATCGTAAGATAAAGTAGTGCCGCCAGCTAATTTGATTTCTTTGCTATCAACTGAGAATGACTCAACTGTTGCAATTTTAAGGTCGATGTCTTGTCCTTTGAAAAGCTTTGTAAGTGGCATTGCAACTGCTTGCTCAGACACGTTACCAGCTGCAAGGCGGTGTAGTTCAGTGATGATTTGGTGTGTTGGGTATTGGTTAATCACTGTAACTTGTGCTTCTGATTTGCTGTAATATTTACGTACGTTTAAAGCGGCAAGAAGACCGCCATAACCAGCGCCTAAGATGACAATTTGTTTTGACATAGTATGATATCCCCCGTCTTTACTAATTGTTGTTATAAGTTAAATTATTTATTGTTACGTTCTGCACTAATTTGAAGATATGCGTTCACAAAGCGGAACATTTTTTGTGCTTGTGGATCTTTTAGTAATTTTAACAGACCGAATAGGCCGATAACTTCGTTGCTTTCTTCAGCACGATCTTTCGCTTCGATTGCAGTTGCAGCCATGCTTTTCACTGTATCTTTTACAGGTTCTACAAGCTCTGTAATTGCACCAACAGTGTCGCTTTTTAATACTTCATCAGTAGCAACAGTTTGAGCGAAGTCATAAGACTTAGTTAAAATGTTAACAAGCTCAGTTAATTTTGGAAGCTGTTCTACTAGTGTTGTTAATGATTCTTGTACCTCAGGTTTTAACAACTGATCAAGTACATCAAGTTGTCCTTGGCTAGCAGAAATTTGTACAGTTTCTTGTTCTGGCTTTGTTTGAGTCATAGTTTCTGGCATCTCCAATTCTCCTTTACGATAGCAATACTCTTATTTTTTATAAGTAAGATAGTAAACGTTTACGAAACTTTATACAAAGTTTCACAAAACACAATAAAATGCCTTTAAATTTATGACAGCAAGTAAGCTGCAAACATAAATCTAAAACCATAACGTCTTACTTATTATTTATGAACTGTCCGATACATGGCTTGTCCGCATAATGGAAAAGCTCCGTTACCGGAAAGTGTATATAATATATATCCTATATTATATACTATATACACCTATGTTAACATAAAAATGATTCCTAATTATTTGATATTGAGTGTATAACGTAGTGCTGACAAGGTATGAAAGCGTATAAAATATTTTGTTCCAGTTAGAAATGTATATACATATAAAGAAAAAAAGGAAAAAATGAACAAATTCATGTTCGTTTTTTCCTTTTTCCTATTATTCACCTTCTACAATTAGCATCGATGTGTTACCGCTTTTTTCAAGATGGCATTCGCCCCAAGTACAAAGAGAATCAAGAATGGACTCTAAAGACCAACCGTATTCTGTAAGTGAATATTCTACTTTTGGTGGTACTTGATTGTATACCTTTCTTTGAATAACCCCATCGTCTTCTAATTCACGTAATTGCTGAGTTAACATTTTTTGTGTAATCCCAGGCATTAAACGTTTTAGTTCACTCGTTCTTTTTGTGCCTTTCGTTAGATGACAAAGGATAACAACCTTCCATTTTCCACCGATAACCTCTAAAGTCGCTTCAACGGGAATATTATATTTCTTCATATAAAAATCTCCTTTGATGAATGTAGATTTAAGTTCTCCAACAAAAGAAGCTAAATAATTAAATGTTACTAAAAAGTGCCTATAGCACTTTAAAGTACGTACTTTTTATCATGTTGAATATGTTCCATAATAGCATACGTAAGAGGGAAATGAGTAGTACGGTACTAAAAAGTGCCTATGTTACTTTTAGGTACCTATCGTACTTTTAAGTGCGTTCTTCAAAAAAAGAGTAAAGCCATTCATAATAGCATATATCAACAGTAAAGTTATTTTTGTAGAAGATAAAAAGGCCTTTTTATCATACTATTATGATTGGATTTCTCGCATTAAGGAGGAGTTCAATTGAATTCATATACAGTATCTTCTTCGGTTATGCAGACGAATCGGAGAAGTATGTTTGCTTTATTAGCACTAGCAATTAGTGCGTTTGGAATTGGTACAACTGAATTTATTAGTGTCGGCTTATTACCATCTATCTCAGAGGATTTACATGTTTCTGTTACAACAGCGGGGTTAACTGTTTCTTTATATGCATTAGGAGTAGCGTTTGGTGCTCCAGTATTAACGTCATTAACAGCTAGTATGTCGCGAAAGACGTTATTAATGTGGATTATGATTATTTTCATTATTGGTAATGGAATTGCGGCGGTAGCAACAAGTTTTACTGTGTTACTTATTGCGAGGGTTGTATCTGCATTTGCGCATGGTGTTTTTATGTCAATTGGAGCTACAATTGCGGCTGCGCTTGTACCTGAGAATAAACGTGCAAGTGCAATAGCATTTATGTTTACTGGTTTAACGGTTGCGACTATTACAGGTGTACCAATTGGAACATTTATCGGTCAACAATTTGGCTGGAGGGCCTCGTTTATTGTTATTGTGGCCATTGGAATCGTTGCTTTAATCGCCAATAGTATGCTAATTCCTTCTAATTTAAAAAAAGGTACGTCTGTATCATTTCGCGATCAATTTAAGCTGATTACGAATGGAAGACTGTTACTTGTATTTATTATTACTGCATTAGGATACGGGGGAACGTTCGTAACATTTACGTATTTATCTCCGTTATTACAAGAAGTAACAGGATTTAAAGCAAGTACCGTTACAATTATTTTGTTAGTATACGGAATTGCAATTGCGATTGGGAATATGGTCGGGGGAAAATTATCAAATCATAATCCGATTCGAGCGTTATTTTACATGTTCTTTATTCAAGCGATTGTATTATTTGTTTTAACATTTACAGCGCCATTTAAAGTCGCTGGATTCATCACAATTATTTTCATGGGACTATTCGCATTTATGAATGTTCCAGGGCTACAAGTGTATGTTGTTATATTAGCTGAGAGGTTTGTACCTAGCGCTGTTGATGTAGCATCGGCGATTAACATTGCAGCATTTAACGCAGGAATTGCTCTTGGTGCTTACTTGGGCGGTATTGTAACGAACTCGTTAGGATTAATTCATACGGCTTGGGTAGGTGGAATTATGGTAGTAGGTGCTGTTGTTTTAACTGCGTGGAGTATGACATTAGAAAAAAGAGATCAAGTAAAATAAAAGGAGAGAAAATAAAATGAAAAACTTACAAAGTAAAACAGTATTAAATAATGGTGTAGAAATGCCTTGGTTCGGTTTAGGTGTATTTAAAGTAGAGGATGGACCAGAACTTGTAGAAGCAGTGAAATCGGCGATTAAAGCAGGATACCGCAGCATTGATACAGCTGCAATTTACGGAAATGAAAAAGCTGTAGGTGAAGGAATTCGCGCGGGTATAAAAGAAGCAGGCATTTCTCGTGAAGATTTATTCATTACTTCAAAA
This sequence comes from Bacillus sp. FSL E2-8900, assembly GCF_037966225.1. Taxonomy (NCBI): domain Bacteria; kingdom Bacillati; phylum Bacillota; class Bacilli; order Caryophanales; family Bacillaceae; genus Bacillus; species Bacillus sp. FSL E2-8900. The sequence goes on along the minus strand of NZ_CP150193.1, from coordinate 4,683,727 downwards.
GTGTGGAATTCGGATCAAGGATATGAAACGACACTTGCTGCATATGAAGAAAGCTTAAAAAAATTAGAGCTGGATTATTTAGATTTATACCTTGTTCATTGGCCTGTAGAAGGGAAATACAAAGATACGTGGAGAGCGTTAGAAACACTTTATAAAGAAAAACGCGTACGTGCAATTGGGGTAAGTAATTTCCAAATTCATCACTTACAAGATGTAATGAAAGATGCAGAAATTAAACCAATGATTAACCAAGTAGAATACCACCCTCGTTTAACACAAAAAGAATTACAAGCTTTCTGTAAAGAACAAGGTATTCAAATGGAAGCATGGTCACCACTAATGCAAGGTCAATTATTAGATAACGAAACATTACAAGAGATTGCTGAGAAACACGGTAAAACAACAGCTCAAGTTATTTTACGTTGGGATCTTCAAAATGGAGTAATCACAATTCCAAAATCAACGAAAGAACACCGTATTATTGCAAACGCTGATGTATTTAACTTTGAATTAACAAAAGAAGATATGGAAAAAATCGATGCGTTAAATCAAAATCATCGCGTTGGTCCAGATCCTGATAACTTCGATTTCTAAGATTAAAGTAAGAAAAAAGAGTGCGTAAAAGCACTCTTTTTTTGTGCATAAAAATAGTTTCTAAATAAATACTACTTAGTATTAAGTTTGTGATAAGGGGCTGTAAACATGAATATAAAGCAATCGTTCAAGATTTTAGCTATGTTTTTAAGTGTTTTATTTGTGTTATTCCCGCTTCAAAAAGCATTTGCAGAAGTTATGGATCATACAAAGTATGAAATGAATTGGAGTTATAGTAAGTCAAAGAAGAAACCAATTCGAACAGAGCTTATTAAAACCGCAGATGGCAAAATTGCTTTTTGCTTAAATGTAGATTTGAAATCTCCAAGCGGTCAAGATTTACCGGAAATGGGGAAAGTGGATATTAACGTATACCGTGTACTATTGAATGGATATCCACAAAAGAGTCCGCAAGAATTAGGTGTTTCTGATTGGAGAGAAGCACATTACGCAACGCAGCTTGCAGTGTGGAATGCGTTAAAACAAATCGATATTAATGATTTAGATTTCCGCAATAAAAATGTAGAGAAAGTAACGAAAGACATCGTTGCAAAAGCAAGCGCTAGTGAAGAGTTACAAGAAATTACAATGAGTGTAACTCCTACAGAAGAACAAGAAGCAGTATTAAAAAATGATTTCTTTGAAACAGGTTTATATACAGTAGAAACAAATGCAAAAAGCGGAACGTATAAAGTGCAAGCAACAGGTGCACCAGCGGGCGTGAAATTTGCAAATGAAAAAGGCGAAACAAAAACAGAATTTAATGTAGGAGAAAAGTTCCGCATTTTAATTCCGAAACAAACACCAGCTGGTGGATTTAGCTTTAAAGTATCAGGAAATTTAACGAAATTACAAGGGATTGCGCATAAAGGTACACCGACTATTCAAAATGCAGTAGTATTACTTGAGCGTAGTGAAGAAAAAACAAGTCCAGAGTTAGCGGTAAGTTGGAAAAAGGCCGAGGCTCCAAATAAACCAAATAAGCCATATACTCCAAATGAACCGCATAAACCGAATCAAAAGAGATAATGAAAAAGCATTGGCGTATGCCAATGCTTTTTTATATGAATTCTTTAAAAGTATATCAAGATAATAATTAATCAAGTGAAACACTATTTTAACGTTTGAAGAAGTATTTAAAAATAATAAAATATGTAGAAATCTAAACGTTACAATAAATGGGTTTTATTCACGGAATTGTAACATTATTCTAATTAGAGAGGCTATCAAACAAAGTGTAAAGCGTGTACAATTCAGTTGGAAAAACTACCTATAGATGGTCATATATGAAGAAAATGTAAGGTTTTATTTTTAGATGTATAGATGACGAGACTAAAATATATCTTTTACTATGTTCCTTTTATGTAAGAAGAGAACTCATCACAAGTAGAGTGAAGTGAGGAGGGCATAATACATGAAAAATTTTACAATATAAGAAAGCGAATACATTTAGAGAAATGCGGAAGTAATTGATATAGGTGCGAGAGGCGTTAGTCTATTCGTTAAATGTTTTTATAAAAATAATAGGATTTCTTATTAAATGAATATATAGGATGGTTTGTCTAAAAAAAGGACAGGGGACACAGATTATGTCAAAGCAGAAAAAGAGTAGGGTATTAGTAGCTGGTATTTGTATATCTACATTATTATCACCAGTAGCTTTCGAAGCATCGAAAGGATATGCAGCACCTTTGGAAGAAAATAAAGGTGGGAAATTAGAAGAGGTAAAAGAGAATAAGTTTGAGCAGAGAGTATTTCAGTTGCCGGGGAAAGGTAGCGTAGAAGAAGAAAATAATCGTTTAAGAGTTACTTGGAAACTTTCCGCTAATGAACCGACTGGAATTTATGCAGAGCCAAATGAAGAGATTACAATTGACATAAAAGGAACGCAGTCTATCCAAGCTTTTATTGGAACGAGATCTTATGATGAAAAGGACCCAGAGGAGTTTGATTTAAAACCAGGGAAAAATGTTATTTCATCTTCAAGAGGCGGTATTTTATATTTTTATAATATGAATAACAAAGGAGAAGTAACAGCTTCCGTTACAAATGGTGGTAGTCACTTTCCTTTATTTATTTTAGGTAAGCATACAAAAAAAGATTGGGATGAAATGTTAAAAAAATATAAGGATCCTTATGCAGTTGAATTAAAAGGTGAGAGAAGCTTAATTACTACTACTTACGATTCTGTGCAGAAATATATGAAGAATACGGATCCAACAGATTTAATGAAATTGCATGATAAGATTATCCGTTTAGAAAACGCAGTGGCAGGATTATCTGAGGACAGTGTTGGGGTTGCAAAATCTCCAACTCATTATGTTCAGTTTGTTGAAAAACGGAAGCCTGCTAAAGGGGACTTTATGTTTGCAAAACATTATCATACAGGATATATTCCAACTGCAATGAATAGAGTTTTAGATATAGAGGTACTTGAGAAGGATGGATGGGGACCGTGGCATGAAGTTGGTCATTTACATCAGCAAGAACCGTGGAAGTGGTCTAAAGTAAGGGAAGTAACAGTAAATATTTACTCATTAGCTGTTCAAAAGGCGTTAGGGAATCAATTAGAAATGGATGAGCACTATAAAAACTCATTTGAGTATTTAGAGAAGCCTAAAGCAGAAAGATTCATTGATGACATTAATCCTCTTACAATGTTTTGGCAATTAAATGTAGTGTATGGAGAACATTTTTATCCTAGGTTACATCAAGCTTATCGTTTGTTACCTCAGAGTGAAATGCCTCATTCTGATGAAGAGAAAAAGCAGCTATTTATTTATATGACATCGCAAGTGGCAGGGCAAAATTTAATTCCTTTCTTTGAGGAATGGGGATTAACACCAAATGATGATATTAGAGAGAAAATAGAAAAATCAAAGTTACCTAAATTAGAAAAGGAAATCTGGAAAGCTACAGATAGTAATGATATTCGTGAGAAGCAAGTTGAACCGTATAAGGTTCCATATGGTGAACCTGCTAATGAAGTACAAAATCTTTTAGTTGGTACAGATTCTGACGAGAATGAAGCAAGTAAACTTGTTCGAAATTTAGGTGAGAATGTAAAAGTAACAGGAAAGATTGTATGGCCTAAACTAGAGAATGGTAAACAGGAAGTGTTAGTAGAAATTGGGGATGAGAAAGGAAATAAAAATTCAATTCCTGTCCAAGTTAACGGATTTTATGATGACAGTATAGTTTTTCAAGGACTTTCAGATGATGTAATGTCGACAGTGACACTTCACCACAATAAGAAGAAATTAAATGTAAACTTTACTAATAATGAAATACATTACCGTTTTGAAAAAGAAGAATATATGGGCTTAACGCTATATGATCGAAATGGGATTGAAAAGAAACGCGTATCTGCAGAAGGACAAGAAACGGGAAAAAGATTTGCGATGGAACTAAATGAATTGGATTTTGAATATGGTGATGTAGTAAAAGTATTCCATGCAGAACCGGATCGTCTGAAGTGGTACCAAAATAATACACTTGTAGATCAAGGGAAGGCTAAAAATAAAAAAGAGAAATTATTCCAAATCACTGAGCAAGGGTTCGAATTAAAAGATAGTTTACAAGAAGTGACGGCGAAACCGCAAAAAGTAGTAGTCGGAATGGATGTAGACAAACTAGATCCGAAAGAATTTGTACAAGTAAAAAATGGAGAAGTGGTTGGTTTTGCAGAAAAACCAAATACATCAAAAATCGGAGAACAAAAAGTAAAAGTAGAAACGAAAGATCGATTTGGAAATAAGAAAGTGACAGAAGTTCCTCTAACAGTAACATATGGAGATAGCCTACTTGTATATGGGCTAAGCTATAGAGATGGTGACTTAAAATCAATTGTAACTTTGCATCATGATACGAAAAAACTGAGTGCGACAGATACAAAGAACCTAATTCATGATTACTTTAAAGATGAAAAGTATTTTGAATTCACATTGTACGATAAAGAAGGAAGAGTGAAGAAAAATATAGCAGTAAAAGGTTTAGAGAATACGCAAGAATTTGCTAAGGAAGTAAATGGAATTGCATTTGAGTATGGAGATGTAGTGAAAGTATATCATGCGGAATCTTCTCGTTTACATTGGTATCAAAAAGATGTATATGTGGGCGAAGGAAAAAGTAAAGAGATAAAGGAATTAGTCTTCAAAATAACTGAAAATGGATTTGAAAGATTAGACGGTGAGCAAACAGTAAAAGCAAATCCGCAGCAAGTAGTAATCGGAACAAATAGCGAAACGCTAGACGTGAAGAACTTTGTTGAAGTACAGGGTGGAGAAGTAGTAGATTTTGTAGGGAAAATAGATATGACAAAAATTGGTCAGCAAACAGTGAAAGTAGAAACGAAAGATCGTTTTGGAAATAAGAAAGTGACGGAAGTTCCTGTAGAAGTGACATATGGGGATAGTCTAGTCTATCAAGGTGTGTCCGATGTTACACGTTCAATTATTACGTTAAACCACGCTGAAAAGAAATTACATGCAACATTTACAAATGATGAGATTCATTATCGCTTTGTAAATGAACAGTATATAGGCCTTACGATTTATGATCAAAATGGAACTGAGAAAAAGCATGTAACCGCAGAAGGACAAGAAACTTCAAAGAATTTTGCTGAGCAAGTAAATGGTATGATGTTCGAGTATGGTGATGTAGTAAAAGTGTATCATGCAGAATCTGATCGTTTAAGTTGGTATAAAACTGGTGAGTTAATTGGAAAAGGGGATGCGAAAAAATTTAAAGAGATTTCCTTCAAGATTACTCAAAATGGCTTAGAGCAAGTACAATAATAAGAAAAAGCTCGTAAAACATTATGTTTTACGAGCTTTTTCTTATTATTCAGCTTCAGAAACTACTGTGAAGCGTTCGTTTACATGTTTTGGATTTTCGATTTCATCAAGTGCTGCAACTGCGAAATCTTCGTAACTTACGTAGCTATCACCTTTTGCGTTAACAAGAAGGTTGTCTTTACCAGCTTTGTAAGAACCAGTACGTTTTCCTAATGCAAATAGTGCAGAAGGGCTGATGAATGTCCAAGTGATGTCATTTGTTTGTTGCAGAATTTCTAAGTTTTTACCTTGGTTTTGAGCTGTTGCAAGGTATTCTTTCGGGAAACCTGGTGTCTCAAATACACGTGTTGTTTTCTCTTCGTCTACAAATAAGCTTCCAGCGCCTCCAACTACAAGTAATTTTGTATTTGGTGCACCTTTCATCGCTTCAATAAGTACGTTTCCTGCATCTACGTGAAGGTGTTCTTCGCCTGCTGGAGCACCGAATGCATTTACAACTACGTCAAATGCCTGCAAGTCGTTAGATGTAAGAGAAAATACGTCTTTCTCTAAAACTTTTACATTGTCTTCTGTAATTTTTGCAGCGTTTCTTACGATTGCAGTTACTTCATGTCCGCGATCCAATGCTTCTTTTAAAATACGACTTCCTGCTTTACCAGTTGCTCCGATAATTCCGATTTTCATAATAAATCCCTCCAAAGTGTTTTGTTAAAGTGTATATCTGAAAGTAAATGAATTCGTTGTAATTAGGTTTGTTACAACCTGTTGTAATCATTATAGTTACAGGTTGGTATTTTTGTCAATAGGGTTGTTTGTGAATTTATTTTTTGTTTTAGTATGCACAGTTAGAGGGAGGGTAGTCAGTCATAAAGATATTGTTACTGTGAACCTGGCTAATATTTGGAAATTGCAAATTGTCGAAAAATGTTGATTTTTGAATGTTTTTTAAATATAATTCGTTTTATGGAGAAAAGGAGGGGTTAATTGTATGAATATTTTAGAGCAATTTATTTCATCAACAAATACGATTCTTTGGTCATATATTCTTATTGCAATGTTAATTGGTTTAGGGCTTTATTTTTCTATTAAATTAAAATTCGTACAACTTACTCATTTAGGGGAAATGATTCGTTTAATGAGTGATGGACTAACTGGCAAGACACGTAAAAAGGGCAGCGTATCATCGTTCCAAGCATTTTGTATGAGTTCTGCAGCTCGTATTGGTATCGGGAACTTAGCTGGTGTAGCGTTAGCTATTTCTATGGGAGGACCTGGGGCTGTATTTTGGATGTGGGTTATTGCGATTATCGGTGCGTCTTCAAGTTTCGTAGAAAGTACGCTTGCGCAAATTTATAAAATAAAAGATGGCAGTGGCTTCCGTGGTGGTCCTGCTTATTATATGGAAAAAGGTTTAAATAAACGTTGGATGGGGATTTGGTTCTCTATTCTGATTACAATTAGTTACGGTTTAATTTTCAACTCAGTACAAGCAAATACAGTAACATTAGCGTTTGAAAATGCATTTGGCTTAGAGCGTTATATTGTTGGTATTGTATTAGCTGCATTAGTTGGGGTTATTATTTTTGGTGGTGTAAAAAGTATTGCACGTATGTCGGAAATGATTGTTCCGCCAATGGCACTTATTTATATTGCAGTAGCTATTTTTGTTGTCATTAAAAACTTCTATTTAATACCAGATGTGTTTACGGAAATCTTTAAAGGTGCATTCGGTTTAGATTCAGCTGTAGGTGGTGGTATCGGTGCTGCGATGAAATATGGTATCCAGCGCGGATTATTTGCGAACGAAGCAGGTATGGGTAGTGCGCCGAACGCGGCAGCAACAGCTGATGTAACGCATCCAGCAAAACAAGGTTTTATTCAAACGATTGGAGTATTAGTAGATACATTCTTAGTATGTACATCAACAGCATTTATCGTACTATGTTCTGGTGCGTATAAAGCAACGAATTTAGAAGGTATTGAATTAACACAAAATGCATTAAGTTCACAAATTGGCCCATGGGCGAGCAGTTTCTTAGCGATTATTATTTTCTTATTTGCATTTAGTTCACTTCTAGGAAACTACTATTATGGTGAAACAAATATTGAATTCATTAAGCAAAGCAAAACGTGGTTAACAATTTACCGTATTGCGGTAGTTGGAATGGTATTATTCGGTTCTGTTGCGACGCTTCAAGTTGTATGGAATATGGCAGACTTATTTATGGGTCTAATGGTAATCACGAACTTAATTGCGATTACACTTCTTGGCCGATTTGCGTATGCAGCATTAGCAGACTATGTAAGGCAAAAGAAACAAGGGAAAGATCCAGTCTTCAGTGCAGATTCTATTCCTGGTTTAACGAATACAGAGTGTTGGGATAAGTCAGCGGTAACAGATAAAGAAAAAGCAGTGTAAATGAAAAGGCGAGCATCGAGTTGAATTCGATGCTCGCCTTTTTTGTTATAGTAAATGATGAAAAGGGTGAGAGGTAGTTATTAATATAACTTTTTTTATTTGTTCCTCTCGTTATTTTTGGGGAACGTGCTGTTTTAAAAGTATGACTGGTTGAAGAGGATAAGTGATTGAGTATTGGATAAATGCATGTAATAGCTATATTTTTATGAAAAAAAACACGTATGTTAAGATAGTTAACATACTGATGTCATAAAACCTTACATAAAGTTCTTGATTACTTAAAGTTTTTAGAATATAATTTTCTTATTGTTAGGAAGAGGGGGCAATACAAATATGGATTTTTTAGCTAGGGTAATTGGGGATGTAAATAATATCCTTTGGTCATATGTCATTATTGCGATGTTAATTGGGTTAGGGCTCTATTTTTCATTTCGTGTGAAATTTGTCCAAGTTCGTTACTTCGGTGAAATGATTCGTTTGCTTGGGGATGGAGCAAGCTCGAAAACGAGGAAAGCGCAAAAAGAGAAGAGCGGCGTATCATCATTCCAAGCGTTTTGTATGAGTACAGCTTCTCGTGTAGGTACTGGTAACTTAGCTGGTGTAGCTATTGCGATTTCAGCAGGTGGTCCAGGAGCAGTATTTTGGATGTGGTTAATTGCGGTAATTGGGGGTGCTTCTGCATTTGTAGAGAGCACATTAGCGCAAATTTATAAAGTAAAAGATGGGAATGCATTCCGTGGGGGCCCAGCGTATTATATGGAAAAGGGTTTAAATAAACGCTGGTTAGGTGTTGTGTTCTCTGTTCTAATAACAGTAAGTTTCGGATTGATTTTTAACGCTGTACAGTCTAATACTGTAGCAGCTGCCTTTGATGGTGCATTTAAAACAGATAGCAGATTAGTAGGTCTTGTTATGGCTGGTTTACTTGCGGTTATTATTTTCGGCGGAGTAAAACGAATTGCTCGCGCGGTTGAAATGATAGTTCCAGTAATGGCAATTATTTATGTAGCAGTGGCATTATTCGTTGTTGTAACAAACATTACGGCAATTCCATATGTATTTAAAGAAATTTTCTTACATGCTTTCGGAATTAAAGAAGTAGTAGGCGGAGGATTAGGAGCTGCGATTTTATTAGGGGTAAAACGTGGGTTATTCTCAAATGAAGCAGGTATGGGTAGTGCGCCGAACGCAGCAGCGACTGCAAACGTAACGCACCCAGTTAAACAAGGTTTCATTCAAACTTTAGGGGTATTTACTGATACATTATTAATTTGTAGTTGTACAGCATTTATTATTCTTTTATCAGATGTGCATAATGCAGCTGATTTAAATGGAATTCAATTAACGCAGCAGGCGTTAAGTCAACATATCGGTCCATGGGCTTCTATATTTGTAGCAGTTGCGATCTTCTTGTTTGCGTTCAGTTCATTAGTAGGTAACTACTACTATGGTGAAACAAATATTGAATTCTTAAATGGAAGTAAAGTGCTATTAAATGCATACCGCATTGCTGTACTTGGTATGGTTATGCTAGGGTCTGTAGCGACAATTCAAATCGTTTGGGATTTAGCAGATTTATTTATGGGAATTATGGCTGTTATTAACTTAGTAGCAATTGTATTCCTTTCTAAGTACGCTTTCGCAGCGTTATCAGATTATATTAAGCAAAAGAAACAAGGGAAAGATCCAGTCTTTTATGTGGAGTCTATTCCAGGTTTGAACAATACAGAGTGTTGGGATAAGCCAGCGGTAGCTGATAAAGAAAAAGCAGTATAATGAGGTGAGCATCAAGTGAAACTTGATGCTCATTTTTTGTTGGTTCAGCTATTTGTGTGAAGTGAAACTCCTGCTCATTAAAGTTTCGCTTTATAATGAAAAAGACGAACATTCATGAATGGTTCATAATAAAATGTATTTTTTTAAGAAAAGTGCGGATATGAGTTGTGATTTATGTTAGAATGGAAAATGCCTTTGAAATAAGAGGTTTTATGATCTTTTCTATCCGATTGAAGATTTTGGAGGAGAAATGGAAAGTTCGGATTATTTCTTGTTTTGAATGGTCAGACGTTCAACGTTAATGAAGAGTTAAATGGAGGATTTTATTAATGAAGTTTGTTATGTTCCTTGTAGGATTACTCGTTGTATTTGTACTCGGTTTTCTTATAAGTGCCGATCGAAAGAAGATTAAGTATAAACCAATCGCAATTATGCTTATTATTCAGCTAGCATTATCTTATTTCTTATTAAATACGCAAGTTGGTTATATTTTAGTAAAAGGAATTTCAGATGGATTTGGCGCACTTCTTGGATATGCGGAAGCTGGAATCGTTTTCGTATTTGGTGGTCTTGTTAATAAAGGAGAGGTTTCATTTTTCTTAACAGCGTTATTACCAATCGTATTCTTTGCGGTTTTAATCGGAATTCTGCAACACTTTAAAATTTTACCGATATTTATTCGTGCTATTGGTACGTTGTTAAGTAAAGTGAATGGTCTAGGAAAACTAGAATCATATAACGCAGTAGCAGCTGCTATTGTTGGACAAGCAGAAGTATTTATTACAGTAAAAGATCAATTAAGTAAAATCCCAAAACATCGTTTATATACATTATGTGCATCTTCTATGTCGACAGTATCGATGTCAATTGTCGGTTCTTACATGAAAATGATCGAACCAAAATATGTAGTAACAGCACTTGTATTAAATTTATTTAGTGGTTTCATTATTATTCATATTATTAACCCGTATGATATTACAGAAGAAGAAGATACACTGAAATTAGAAAATAAGAAAAAACAATCATTCTTTGAAATGCTGAGCGAGTACATTATGCTTGGTTTCACGATTGCGATTACAGTAGCAGCTATGTTACTCGGTTTCGTAGCATTAATTACAGCAATCAATAGCTTGTTTGATTCCATGTTCGGTATTACATTCCAAGCTATTTTAGGATATATTTTCTCACCATTAGCATTCGTAATGGGAATCCCGCAAGCTGAGATGGTAACAGCGGGACAAATTATGGCAACAAAATTAGTATCAAACGAGTTTGTTGCGATGCTTGATCTTGGAAAAGTAGCTGGTGATTTATCGGCTCGTACAGTTGGTATTCTTTCTGTATTCCTTGTATCATTTGCGAACTTCTCATCTATCGGAATTATCGCAGGTGCAACGAAAGGTATCGATGAAAATCAATCAAATGTTGTATCATCATTCGGTCTACGCCTTGTGTACGGTGCGACATTAGTAAGTATTCTATCAGCGATTATCGTTGGTGTTATGTTATAAAGTGAAACTTTAATCAGTGGGGGCTTTATTCCCGCTCATTATTAGCCCTCACCAATCGGGGTAAAAAGGATGGTCCTAGCTCATAGCTAGGGCTATTTTTATGGTAAATTTACATGAAAAAACCAATTAATTAGGAATATATTAACATATAAAAATCTTTTAAAATTTATATTGCATTTCATCTAGATAACGCTTACAATTTGATTTGTAGGTGGTATCAATTTCAGACTTTCAAGTATGGTAGGAGAGAAGAAGCTACCTTTTATAAATTGCAATTTATGTAAACGCTTACTGATTTTAGATGACAGTTGAATAGTTCTAGGGGTTTTAAATTTTTTTAACAACAATGGTCAGACGTCATTCGTTATACGTTATACGACCAATAACTCGTGGGAGAAGTGGAGGATTCACATATGAAGTTCGTAATGTTTCTAGTCGGTTTACTTGTAGTGTTTGTACTAGGTTTCCTTATTAGTTCAGATCGTAAGAAAATTAAATATAAACCAATTGCACTTATGCTTGTCATTCAATTGGTACTTGCGTATTTCTTACTAAATACAAAGGTCGGATTCGTATTAGTAAAAGGGATCGCAGATGGATTTGGCGCTATTTTAAAATTTGCGGAAGCTGGGGTTAATTTCGTATTTGGTGGTCTAGCAAACGATGGACAAGCACCATTCTTCTTAACAGTATTATTACCGATTATTTTCTTAGCAGTATTAATCGGGATCCTGCAACATATTAAAGTTTTACCGATTATCATTCGTGCAGTCGGTTTCCTATTAAGTAAAGTTAACGGTTTAGGAAAACTAGAATCATATAATGCGGTAGCAGCTGCAATCGTTGGTCAAGGGGAAGTATTCATTACAGTAAAAGATCAACTAAGCAAATTACCGAAAAATCGTTTATACACACTTTGTGCATCTTCAATGTCTACAGTATCGATGTCAATCGTCGGTTCTTATATGAAAATGATTGATCCAAAATATGTAGTAACAGCACTTGTATTAAACTTATTCAGTGGATTCATTATCGTTCATATCATTAATCCATATGAAGTAAAAGAAGAAGACGATATTTTAGAATTACAAGAAGACAAGAAACAAACATTCTTTGAAATGTTAGGCGAATATATTATGCTTGGTTTTTCAATCGCTGTAACAGTAGCGGCGATGTTAATCGGTTTCGTAGCATTAATTACAGCAATTAACGGTGTATTTGATTCAATTTTCGGAATCACATTCCAAAGCATTTTAGGATACATCTTCTCACCATTAGCATTTGTAATGGGTATTCCAACATCAGAGATGCTACAAGCAGGACAAATTATGGCAACAAAATTAGTAACGAACGAATTCGTTGCAATGCTTGATCTTGGTAAAGTAGCTGGTGATTTATCAGCTCGTACAGTAGGTATTTTATCTATCTTCCTTGTATCATTTGCGAACTTCTCATCTATCGGAATTATCGCAGGTGCAACGAAGAGTATCGATGGCAAACAAGCAAACGTTGTATCATCATTCGGTTTAAAACTTGTATACGGTGCAACGTTAGTAAGTATATTATCAGCGATTATCGTTGGGGTTATGCTTTAATAAATAATAAAGAAGTCGTTTATCTCTCGCTTAGAGGGATGAACGACTTTTTTGTTTTTGTATGATAAATAATATAGAGAGGAGGAATTAGGTTGAAAGAACAGGGTATTTTAAAGGAACTTGATGAGGTTATAGATAACATTAATCATTTAACTGGAGAAGATGCTAGAGCATTTTTGAAATTTACACATGGGTACTTAAACATAGTAGAAGAGGGAGAGGGTACTTTTACTCATAGTGATTTTGTTGAAAAGGTTGCAGGGCTTTATAAGAAGGATATGGCTAAGGTTATTGAGCTTAGAAAAGAACAAATTAAAAAATCACCTTAATCCATTCATTAAGGTGATTAAAAGTATTATTCAGCTGGAGGCGTAAATGTACGTTTCTCTAATTCAGCATCTAGCATAAACAGTGCGTTTGAATCGCTTGTAATACGTTTTAATTTTTGAATGATGCTATCGAATGAAGCTTCTTCTTCAACTTGTTCGTCAACGAACCATTTTAAGAATGTAATTGTTGCATGTTCACGCTCGTCCCAAGCGATATCAGATAAGTTATAAATACGTTTCGTTACTTCACGCTCGTGCTCAAGTGCGACTTCAAAAGCGTTTAATACAGATTCGTATTCGTTATTCGGATTATCAAATCCAGTAATAATAGCGCGCTCTCCGCGGTCATTAATATAGTTGTAAAGCTTCATTGCGTGGAAACGTTCTTCTTCAGCTTGTACAAGGAAAAAGTTAGCGAATCCATCATAGCTCTCAGCTGTACAGTAAGCAGCCATTGCCATATAAGCATGGGCAGAATAAAATTCAAAGTTCATTTGTTCATTTAATGCGTCGTGCAATTTTTTTGATAACATAAAATCCCCCTTGGTATTGTGACAAGAATATTATACCATAATTGATAATGTTCTCATTTAGATACTTCGAACCTTTTCGAAAGCTTTGTGACGTGTGCGTCCATAATGTCTTGTAAGTCTAAATCATATTTTTGCGAAAGAATAATAAGGTTAGATAGTACATCGCCAAGTTCTTCTTTTAGTTCTTGTTTTAGCTCTTCTTCTGTTTTCGCCTCTTCATCAGGGCGATCGCGGCCAATTTCAATAGCACGAACGACTCGTGAAACTTCCCCAACTTCCTCGGTTAAGAAATTTAAGCGAATAAAGGCATTATACTGTGACCAGCTTCGTTTTTCGTAAAATTCCTCAACCCATCTTTGAAATGCAACGATATCCATTTCTTCCTCATCTCCTCAATATGTTGTACAATGTTCATTGTATCATAACAATATATAGTTTCGGGGTGTAGGAATGAGAAAGATTTGTGTGTTTGCAGGTTCTAATTTAGGGGAGAGACCAGAATTCAAAGAGCAGGCAATTCAGTTAGGTAAAATGTTTGTTGAGAACGACTATGAGCTCGTATACGGTGGTTCATGTGTCGGATTAATGGGAGAAGTAGCAAACGAAGTTCTTCGTTTAGGTGGACGTGTAACAGGTGTTATGCCGCGCGGTCTATTTCGAGGAGAAATTGTACATACAGGATTAACAGAATTAATTGAAGTAGAAACAATGCACGAACGTAAAGCGAAAATGGCAGAGCTTGCGGATGCTTTTATCGCGCTTCCAGGCGGATACGGAACGTTTGAAGAACTATTTGAAGTTGTATGTTGGTCACAAATTGGTATACATAATAAGCCGGTTGGTTTATTAAACATAAAAGGTTTTTACGGACCAATTTTGCAAATGGTTGAACGTGCAGCGGAAGAAGGATTTATGAATTCATCGAATAAAGAATTGATCGTTTCAGCTGAGACAGCAGATAAACTAATTCATGCAATCCAAAATTATGAGCGTCCTGTTTTGGGAACGAAGTGGAAGCAACTATCATAGCAAATACGGAAACACATGTCGTTTTAATGTAAGACGGCATGTGTTTTTAATTTGGTTAAATATGTTAATGTTTAGATGTAATGTTTTTGGGAAAGGAGAAATAGATGGAGGAATTCGTATATTTACGTCCGGTTTTTAAAAGTATTTTAGCAGCATCTATTCTTGTTATGCTAATTGTTTTGAGACAGAAGAAAGAGTTGATTAATGAATTTTCGCTTTGGTTTATCTCGGTATTGTGTATCGGTGTTTCCGCAATAACGTTGTTTATGTCCGGATTTATCGTTGATGATTATAATCTAGGTGGAGATCCACAATCGTTTTGTATGTTTATTGCGATTGGTTGTATTAGCGGTCTGAATTTCATTATTTATTACAGAAGGCAATAAAAGAGGCATTCCATATTACTTTGGAATGCCTTTATCATTTTGATTGCTTTGTTTTTTATACAGGTACCAGCCACCCCAGCCGCCACCAATTGCTACGACAACGAGGAAAGCATAGTCCTTAACCTCGACACGTATATTGAAAATATTAGCTATAAGTAAGAGAATCCCAACTGTTATTAACGCAAAAAATGCTCTAATTAAGTAGTCTTTCAACTGAACCACTCCCGTCATTTAAGTAGTAAATGATGAATTTGGAAAAGCTAAAGGGTGTTTCCTATATTTTAACATAGATGAGATTGTAATATATTGATAAAAGTAGGGGAGAGGGGCGCTGATATTGTCGTGATTTGTCGGCAAATCGATATAATGAAAAAATCGTTAATATATTGCGGGTAATGATCGATATAATGAAAAAATCGTTGATATATTGCGAGTTATGATCGATATATTTGAAAAATCGTTGATATAATTTCGTGTACCGTTAAGTGCGACCATTACATAAAAAAGCGACTCTAAACGAGCCGCTTCCGCTTTTAATTATTATTGATTCAAGAACGCACGTAGCATCCAAGCGTGTTTTTCTAGTTCTGTGTAGATGCCTAGTAGTAGGTCAGATGTCATTTCATCGTCAGAGTCTTGAGCGATTTCCATGCCTTTTTTCAGTTCGACTAGCATCATTTCGTAGTCTTTCATGATTGCTTCGACCATCCCTTCTGCAGTTTCTCCGTATGCTGCTTCTTGAATAGAAGATAGTTCTAAGTATTCTTTCATTGTTGCTACTGGTTTGCCGCCAATTGCTAAAATACGTTCTGCAATTTCATCGATGTGAGTAGCTGATTCTGTGTAAAGTTCTTCGAATTTCTCGTGTAATGTGAAGAATTGAGGTCCTTTTACGTACCAATGGAAGTTGTGAAGTTTTGTGAATAAAACGCTCCAGTCTGCTACTTGTTTGTTTAATACTTCGATTACTTGTTTGTTCATTATGATCAATCTCCTTTTGAGTTGTTATGTGATATCAATTACTAATTTATAATCATTATAATCTAGTAATCTCTATAAATCAACCCTTTTGCTGGAATTAATTTGAACAAATTATGAACTCTTGTAAATAAAAGGCCCTATTACGGTGAAGTAATAGGGCCTTTGTTTGAGATATGGCTCTTGTTCTAAACGAGCCGCTTGTGCTTTTAGTGATATCCAGCTCCGGTGACTAGACCAGTCGGTCATTTCGCGCCTTCCTGTGAGGCAAAGAACGCCTCTTCGTCAGGAGCTCCAATGCCCTCCTGTTCTGAGCAAGTCACCTCCGCTTTTAATTAATATCCAGCTCCGGTGACTAGACCAGTCGGTTGTTTCACTCCTTCATTTGAGGCAAAAAGCGCCTCAAATGAAGGAGTTCCAACACCCTCCTGTTCTGAACGAGCCACTTCCGCTTTTATTTATTAAACGGCTTTTTGTTTTTCTTCTACATCCTGCCCATCCCAGCACTCTGTATTCTTTAAGCCAGGGATAGAGTTTGCAACGAAGACAGGATCTTTTCCTTGTTTCTTTTGCTTCAAATAGTCTACTAATGCAGCGTAAGCAAATTTGCTAAGGAATGAGATGGCAATTAAGTTTGTGAATACCATTAGTCCCATGAATAAATCAGCTAAACTCCAAACTGTTTTAAGAGCAGCGATTGATCCGAAGAATACCATTCCGACAACTGCAACGCGATAAATCATTAGCCATGTTTTGCTTTCTTTAATGAATGCGATATTTGTTTCACCATAATAGTAGTTTCCTAGAAGTGAACTGAAAGCGAATAGGAAAATAATAATCGCTAAGAAAGTGCTTGCCCACGGTCCAATTTGTGAACTTAATGCATTTTGTGTTAATTCGATACCTTCTAAATTTGATCCTTTGTAAAGCCCAGAACATAATACGATAAATGCTGTTGATGTACATACTAAGAATGTATCTACGAAAACGCCTAACGCTTGAACAAGCCCTTGTTTTACAGGGTGAGATACATCAGATGTTGCGGCTGCATTAGGAGAACTACCCATTCCCGCTTCTGTAGCGAATAAACCGCGCTGAATTCCGAACTTGATTGCTGCTCCAATACCACCAGCTATAGCTTGGTCTAAACCGAATGCACCGTTAAAGATTTCCATGAAAATGCTTGGTAACATACTGAAGTTGTTAATAACGACAAAAATAGCCACGCCGATATAAACGATTGCCATTGGCGGAACAATCATTTCTGTAATACGTGAAATGCTCTTAATGCCACCAAAAATAATAACTGCAACTAATAAGGCTAATAGAGCTCCTACGATTGTTCGCTCTAGTCCAAAAGCATTTTCAAACGCTATTGTTACTGTATTTGCTTGCACTGAATTGAAAATTAATCCGTACGCAACTGTAATAAGAAGTGAAAACCAGACGCCCATCCAGCGTTTGTTTAACCCTTTTTCCATGTAATATGCTGGTCCACCACGGAACCTACTTCCATCTTTTACTTTATAAATTTGCGCAAGTGTACATTCTACAAAACTAGTAGCTGCTCCGATAATTGCGATAAACCACATCCAAAATATTGCGCCAGGTCCACCCATTGAAATTGCTAATGCTACACCAGCTAAGTTTCCGATACCGATACGTGCTGCTGCACTTAAGCAAAATGCTTGGAATGGTGAGATGCTATCTTTCTTTTTTTCTTTTCGATTAAACCCTTTACTAATTAAGCTGACCATCTCACTGAAATGAGTAATTTGGACAAATTTTAATTTAAAAGAGAAGTAAAGACCGAAGCCGATTAGCATTGCAATAAGAATATATGACCATAAAATATTATTCGTTACCTCAAGGAATCTGCTAAAGATATCAACCATATAATACACTTCCTTTTTTTCGTAATAAGAAAATTATATGCAAAAAATATACGAGAATCAATTTTTCTAAAAAATTATGTTACTTAAGTCATTTTTGTGTTATGATTATGTTACATCGTAATATTTTTAGAATTATTTACATTTTAAAAAACTAAATTTAAAGCGAGAAGGTGGGGATAATTTGAAAGAAGATTCTTTATGGAAAGTAAGCCTTGAGAGTTTGAAAATGAGAAGTAATATATTTTTTATCATTACATCTTTAAGTATCTTTTTAGGGTCCACTTATTATTACAATAAAAGATTTCCAAATCACAAATATCCTGAGTGGTTAGAATTTCTAAAGTTGATTGGATGAATAAAAGGCAGAAAAACAGAAAATTAAAATAAATAAGTTATGGAGGAGCTAAAAATGAATATTAGAGAAAGTGAACTTCCAGGTATTGGTTATAAGTTTCAAATCGTTACGAAAGGTAACGAAAAGATGGTAATTGTCATTCATGATGATGGTCGTAGAGAAATGTATCATTTTGATTCAGATCATGAAGAAAGCATCTCAAGTATTTCACTACGTGACTCAGAGGCGAGACAAATCGCTGCAATATTAGGTGGAATGGTATATAAGCCTAGGGCGTTAGAAAATGTTGAGATGGTTTTTGAAGGTTTAGCGATTGAGTGGTTCAAAGTGGAGAATACAGCTCCAGCAATCGGAAAAACAATTGGCGATCTTGAAATAAGAAAAACATATAGCGTAACAATAATCGCGGTTATGAAGAAGAACATGAAGAAGCTATTTAATCCAGGACCAGAAACAGTAATTGAAGAAGGAGATATGCTTGTAGTTTCAGGTGAGAGAGAAGAAATTAAAAAAATCATTAATGAATTACTTTCAAATAGGGGGGACTGATTAGATGGATACGTTAATTTTTGAAGTTGGTACAGCTTTAGTTTTAGTGGCAATTGCAGCAGTAATTGCTGGAAAATTTAAATTCTCAGTAATTCCTTTTCTAATCGTTCTTGGAATGTTAGTAGGACCGCATGCACCGACAATAGGTGTTATCGATCTCAAATTTATTGAAAGTGCAAGTGTAATTTCCTTCCTTGGACGGATTGGGGTTCTATTCCTTCTATTCTATCTAGGATTAGAATTTTCAATGAAAAAACTAATTAAATCTGGACGCTCTATTGCGATTGGCGGAACGATTTATATTTTAATTAACTTTTCACTTGGTTTGTTATACGGATTTATAATGGGATTCCCATTACTAGAAATCTTAATTATTGCGGGTATTATTACGATTTCTTCTAGCGCTATCGTTGCTAAAGTGTTAGTGGACTTAAGAAGAACTGGTAATAATGAAACCGAATTAATTTTAGGAATTATTATGTTTGAAGATATATTCCTTGCTGTATATTTATCAGTTGTTTCTGGTTTAGTACTTGGAGATCACGCTTCCTTCTTAGGTGCCCTTACTTCAATTGGAATTGCTTTAGGATATATGCTTCTATTCTTTATAGTAGCTAGAAAGGCTACGCCGCTATTAAATAAATTGCTCAATATTAGCTCAGATGAAATCTTTATTATTGTAGTATTTGCTTCATTATTCTTCATTGCTGGTTTTTCAGAAACAATTCACGTTGCAGAAGCAATTGGAGCACTTCTTCTAGGATTAGTTTTCTCTGAGACAGAGCATAGTGACCGAATTGAACATCTTGTTGTTCCATTTAGAGACTTTTTCGGAGCTAT
The DNA here is from genome assembly GCF_037966225.1 of Bacillus sp. FSL E2-8900. Taxonomy (NCBI): domain Bacteria; kingdom Bacillati; phylum Bacillota; class Bacilli; order Caryophanales; family Bacillaceae; genus Bacillus; species Bacillus sp. FSL E2-8900. The sequence goes on along the minus strand of NZ_CP150193.1, from coordinate 4,664,142 downwards.
TTTTTTCTTCAGCTTCGGGTTAAGTATTGATCCGTTCTCATTAGGCGGAGCGATATGGTTAACGTTAGGTGCTGTCCTTCTTACGATAATCGGTAACTTTGTAGCAGGAATGATTGCAGGAAGACAAGCTGGATTATCTCATAAAGCATCAACAAATATCGGATTAACAATCGTTTCAAGAGGAGAGTTCTCCATCATTATGGCTAATATCGGTATCGCCGGTGGTTTAATGTCAGTACTGAAACCATTCTCAGCACTATACGTGCTTATACTATCCATTTTAGGCCCACTTTTGACAAAAGAGTCGAAGAATGTATATAAATTCTTAAATAAAATCTTTAAGTGGGATATGAAGAAGAGCTGAATTTTTTAAAATCAAAGTACAAGATATTTATGAAAAAAGGGATTTATGTCGACATAGATCCCTTCTTTATTGGCATTTTTTCAAGGATGAAAGAATACGTTTAATATTTACCATATTGTGGCATACATATAGAAAAAGGGAGTTTGGAAAGGGGAATAAAGAAAAATGGAACTCCAGTTTCAAAATGTATATCAACAGGTAGAGAATTGGTATGTGTTGGATTCGGAGCTTCCTTGGGATGTCAAAAAGCTGAGAGAGGATTTGTGTTCTCTTATTGAAGTATGTAAAACGCCCGTTATTTTTTGTGATACGTGCGATGCAAATGATGTACTTCTATCATTAGGGGAAGAGGAAGAAGAGTTCCTATTCCCAGTAGGTGGTTTTTATCATAAAGAAAAGCAATTAATTTTCGTTTGTATGTGGGAAGAGTATGAGCAAGTTCTCAAAACGCTACTGCATGAATTCCGCCATGCGATGCAGCATAAGAGAGATATATTGTATGTGGGAAGTGAACGGTACGAAGAGCGGTGGATTGAAAAAGATGCGAGGAAGTTCGCGGAGAGGAAATTAGATGAATATAAGAGTAGAAAGTTAATGTAAAGCATAGTGGAGAAATAGCGCTGTGCTTTTTATGCTTATTAAAAATAAGTATTTGACTTTTATTAAGTTTAGTTCTAAACTAATGATATGAAACGAGCGAGGTGATGAAATGAAAACAGAAGATAGACTAGGGCTACTATTATGGTTTCGTTTGTCACGCTTTTATAATAAGAGTATTCGTGAGACGAATCAGCATTTGAAAAAATGGAATATATCTGCCGCCCAGTTTGATGTGTTAGCTCAAGTTGGAGGACATAATCGTTTAACGCAGCAAGAACTTGGGAATAAGCTATTTGTTACGAAAGGAAATGTAACGCAGCTTTTAAATAAAATGGAGCAGCTTGAGTGGATTTTGCGTGAACAAGAGGGTACTACGAAATATATTTCTTTAACAGAAAAGGGAAGAGCTTTATATGAGGAAATCGTCCCACCTCAAGAAACGTTCCAAGCAGAGAAGTTTCATAATTTAAATATAGAGGAACAAAAGCAGTTATTAACACTATTAAAAAAGTTACAGTAAGAAAAAATTTTAAAATAAATCTCGAATTCGAGATAGTATGAGGTGAAGGATATGTTTAGAAAAGTTGATCATAAAAATATGGGCAGAGCAAATCATGGTTGGTTAAATACACATTTTCATTTTTCTTTTGCCAATTACTACAATCCAAATAACATGAACTTCGGAGCGTTACGTGTTATTAATGATGATCTAGTAGCGGCGCAAACTGGTTTTGATATGCATCCGCACCGTGATATGGAGATTATTTCTTACGTTGTGGATGGTGCTTTAACACATGAAGACAGCATGGGAAATCGTGGAACGATTGAGCGTGGACATGTTCAATATATGAGTGCTGGCACGGGTGTATTTCATAGCGAGCATAATTTAGGCGATGAAACGCTGCGTTTATTACAAATTTGGATTTTACCAGACCGCGCAGATCATAAACCAAACTATGGTGAGTTTAAATTTGATTGGAGCAAGCGTGAAGATGAATGGTTCCATATGGTATCTTCAGTAGAAGGAAATGCACCAATTCAAATTCACCAAGATGCGAATTTATATTCTTTATCATTAGAGGCTGGAAAAGAAATTCATTTTCCAGTGAAAGAAGGCCGTCAATTGTACCTTGTACAAATTGAAGGAAGCAGTGTAATAAATGGTGAAACGTTTGTTATGCGGGATGCAGCAGAATCTGTAGAAGAAGATATTCACATTCAAGCGAAAGAGCAATCACACTATTTAGCAATTGAATTAAAAAAACAATAAAAGGTTTATAAAAAAGAGGACATCCGATAGATGTCCTCTTTTTTTGATTGGAATTATCTGAAAAATGTTTCTCAAATTTTTGGTAGAGGTATCGGGTGAAAAAATAAGAATTGTATAAAAGTGTCAAAAATCTTTATGGGAATGGGGAATGTTATAGTGAAAAAGCAAGTCATTTCATCAGCATTAGCGTTAACTGTTATCGCCGGGGGATTTGGAGCGTTTGGGGCAACGACAACGAAAGCGGAAGAACAAAAAATTCAATATCATCAAGAATTTAAAACACCTGCATACATAGGTGAAGAATGGAAAGCACCGGAAGGACTAGATAAAAAAGAGACGGTCTTTCAATACTTAGAGAGTAAGAAAGATATGTTTAAATTAGCAGGAAATATTGAAAAGCATTTTAATATCGTTGGGGAAGAAAAAGACGCTGAATCTGATACGACACATGTGAAGCTAGTTGAGAAACATAATAACATTCCTGTGTACGGTTCTGATCAAACTGTTACACTTGATAAAGAGAATAATGTAAAAGCATTCTTCGGACAAGTTATTCCGAATTTAGATGATAAAAATATTCCTGCAGCTGCAAGCATTACTGCGGAACAAGCAGAAACAATTGCAAAGGCAGATATTGAGAAAGAAATTGGTAAAGTAAAGAGTTATGACGGTGTGAAAAAAGATTTATTTGTATATGAAAAGGACGGTAATTACTACCTTGCATACTTAGTTAAGGCATCGATTTCAAAACCAGCTCCAGGATATTGGCATTATTTTGTTGATGCAACGAATGGAAATGTTATTGAGAAATATAACGCTGTAGATAACATTACTGGATTTGGTTACGGAGTATTAGGTGCTAGACAATCATTTGAAATTGCTCAAGATACGAAAACAGGACAATTCAACTTGTTTGATGGTAAACGAGGACAAGGTGTTCATACATTTGATGCAGAAAATATGGACGAGAACTGGTTTAATTTATTCTCACAATGGCTTGGATATACAGGAGAAGAAGTTGAAAGTAAATCTAAGTTCTTCGAAGATAAAGCTGCAGTTGATGCGCATGTAAATGCAGGAAAAGTATATGATTACTACAAAAAGACATTTAATCGTAACTCTTTCGATGATAAAGGTGCGAAGCTTATTTCAACTGTTCACGTAGGGGAGAGCTGGAATAACGCAGCTTGGAATGGTGTGCAAATGATGTACGGTGATGGCGATGGAAAAACGTTCATTCCATTATCTGCTGGACTTGATGTTATCGGTCACGAATTAACGCATGCTGTAACTGAACATACAGCAAACCTTGTTTACAAAAATGAGTCAGGGGCGTTAAATGAATCGTTATCTGATATTATGGGTGTTATGGTTGAGAAGAAGAGCTGGGATTTAGGTGCTGATATTTATACACCTGATAAACCTGGTGATGCACTTCGCTCTCTTAAAGATCCAGCGTCTATTCCAAATCCATTAAAACCAAGTGAAGGTTACCCAGATCACTATAGTAAACGTTATACTGGAACAGCTGATAATGGTGGTGTTCATATTAACAGCAGTATTAACAATAAAGCTGCATATTTAGTATCTGAAGGCGGAGATCATTACGGCGTGAAAGTAACTGGAGTGGGCCGTGAAGCGACAGAAAAAATTTACTACCGTGCTCTTACGAAATATTTAACTGCAAACTCTGACTTCAAAATGATGCGTCAAGCTGCTCTTCAGTCAGCTGAAGATTTATATGGTAAAAACTCTAAAGCTGTACAAGCTGTAACGAAAGCTTATGATGCAGTAGGTGTAAAATAATAAGAGAAAAGACCTGACATCCTAGTCAGGTCTTTTCTTTATCCCGCTATCCGCAAATGATGAAATTTCCACTTTATTTAGTCGCGAATACCTAATGCGATTTTCGCCATACGTGACATACGTTCTTTCGACCACGGTGGATTCCAAACGACATTTACTTCTATTTCATTAACTTCAGGTACGTTTGTTGATAATACTTTTTTAACGTCTGATACGATTTGCCCAGCCATTGGACAACCGATAGAAGTCATAGTCATCGTAATGACAGCATTATTATTTTCATCTGCTGTAACATCATAAACTAATCCAAGATTAACGATATCAACACCTAGTTCAGGGTCAATAACAGCCTCTAAATTGGCAAGTAATTTATTTTCAAATGCTTCTTGTGACATAAGCAGCCCCTCCTACACTTTAATGATATCGATTCTCATTATAACGGAAATGAGCATAATGTGCAGGAAATGAGCTCAAAAAAATATCCCTCTTTCAAAGAAGGGATATTTTTTGAACATCTATTCTGTTTTAAAATGAGATACGAGTTGATCTAACTCTTCAACTGTTTGTTTCATTTTTCTAGCAGTTACTGTCATTTCATTCATAACAATAACTTTCTGTTCAGCAGATTGTGCCGTTGCGGCAGTTTCGCTCGATACTTCAGTAGAGATAGAAGCGATGTTATTAAGTGAAGCATTCATTTCTTCAGCACTTGCAGCCATTTCTTCAGCAGTTGCTGATATATCTTGCATTTGAGTAGATACTTTATTTACTTGTTCCACAATTGTTGTGAAAGAAGTACCAGCTTCACGAATAACATTGATACCTTCAAATGCTTCAGAACGGCCTTGAGACATCATAGAGCTAGCAGTTTCTGTATCATTTTGAATTTGATGTAGTAATTGATTAATGTCTGTTGCAGCTGTTTTAGATTGTTCAGCAAGCTTTCGAACTTCGTCAGCTACGACAGCAAATCCTTTTCCTTGCTCACCAGCACGAGCTGCCTCAATAGAAGCATTTAAAGCAAGTAAGTTTGTTTGCTCAGCAATATTAGAAATAGATTGTACAGCAGTATCAATATATTTCGTATGAGTGATTAGACGTTCAACCACTTCTGACGTAGCATTTACAGCTTCGTGTATTGTTGTCATTTGTGAAACAGATTTTTGGATAACGGTACTTCCATCGCTAGCATGTTCAGATGTGGCAACAGCAAGTTCCGCTACAGATGAAGCAGATTCAGCAATGCGCTGAACACTTACTGCCATATCATCCATTGCAGTTGAACTTTCTTCCATACTAGAAGTTTGTGATTGAATACTTGCATTTAAGTTGGACATCGAGCTTTGGACTCTTAATGTCGCCTCACGTGATGTATTCGTTTTTTCTAGCATATTTTCAGAAGCAGTTTGTACTTCCACTGATGTTTTTTGAACACGATTAATAATATGTTGTAGGTTTTCTAACATTTTATTAAATGATGTTGCGATAGCACCTATTTCATCATTGCTATTTACTTGTAGACGTGCCGTTAAGTCACCTTCTTGAGAGGCCAATTCTTTTAGTTTCGTGTCAATTTGTTGAATTGGTTTCACCAGTTTACCAGAGAACCACCATGCAAGAATAATTGCAACGACAATACAAATAACAAGTGATAGAAAGACTGCATATTCAATTCCTAGTGAAGATTGATCAATTTGTTCAATAGATTGTTCACGTAATTTAGCTTGTTCATTACTGTAATTTGTGAAGTCACCAATTACTTTATAGACCGTTCCGTTTTCTGAAGAAGCTACTTGTAAAGCTTCTTCCCATTTTTGTTCTTTTGCAAGAGTGAATACTTTTTCCTCAACGAACTTTCTCCAAGTAGACCCTAATTCCATTGTGCTTTTTACGGACGAAGAAGCATTTGGATTAGAAAGAAGTTTATCTTTTGAATCCTCAAGACGTTTACTCATCTCATTAAACTTGTCTAATTCGACTTGATCATGTTGTAGTAAATAACCTCTTAGAGCAGAGAGCTGTACTTGATAAGCGTCTCCACGCTCTTTTAATTCTGTTGCCAGTGGAGAAATTTCTTTTTGTAATGTTTCAGCTTTACGAGATTGGTCAATAGCAAAAAATAAAATAAATGCTAAGGCGATACCGAATAAAGCGCAAATCGTTCCCATCATGAACATAAGTTTTTTTCTGATACTTACAAAATTCATATGATAAAAAGCCTCCTTTGTGAAATCTTAGTATTAGAATTAATAAATGTAAAAAAATTGAAAGAAAGCTTTACTCCAGTTGGAATAAAGCTTTCTTATTTCCTTTAGGAATTATAGCAGACGGAATGAGAGATAGAAAGAGATATTTTAAAGTGAAAAAAGAGAGACTGTAAAACTTGCTTTCCTATACCTTTGAGTTCGTGTCATTTTCACTTTAAGCGTTTGTTTTGAAATGAGAAACGAGAACTTCAAGTTCTTGTACAATTGTTTTCATTTCAGATGATTTGTTAGCCACGATACTCATTTTGTTTACTTGATCACCAGCCGAATGTGCTGTTTGTGATGTTTCTGCAGCAACTTCGTTTGAAATAGAAGCGATATTATTTAAAGCTGCATTCATTTCTTCAGAGCTTGCAGCCATCTCTTCAGCAGTTGCAGACATTTCTTGCATTTGCGTAGAGACTTTGTTAATGTGGTTAACAATTTCTGAGAATGAAGATCCGGCGGTACGAATAACCGTAATTCCTTCAGAAGCCTCTGCTTGACCTTGTGTCATCATGTCATTTGCTATTTTTGTATCAGCTTGAATTTGATGCAGTAAATGGTTAATGTCAGTTGCGGCTAGTTGAGATTGTTCAGCAAGTTTTCTAACTTCATCGGCAACAACAGCGAATCCTTTGCCGTGTTCACCAGCACGAGCTGCTTCAATAGAAGCATTTAAAGCGAGTAAATTTGTTTGCTCGGCGATATTCGAAATAGATTGAAGTGCAGTATCGATATGATTTGTATGTGTAATGAGTCGCTCAACTACTTGTGATGTAGCGTTAACGGCTTCGTTAATTGTATGCATTTGTGTAATAGATTTCTCAATGACTTTATTCCCATTATCTGCTTTTTCTGAAGTTGTGACAGCTAAACTAGTAACAGAAGACGCGGACTCAGCGATACGCTGAACACTCGTTGCCATGTCATCCATTGCGGTTGAACTTTCTTCAATGCTAGAAACTTGTGAACGAATATTGTGTTCAAGAGCATTCATAGTTTCTTGGGTCCTTGCGGTATTTTCCATAGAAGCGGTTGTTTCGATAAATACATTTTCGGAAGCTTCTTTTACACTTGTTGATGTTTGTTGAACTTGTTTTATTATATGCTGTAAGTTAGTGATCATTTGATTAAAGGAATTTGCAATGTCACCAATTTCATCTTTACTCGTTACGTGTAATCTAGCCGTTAAATCTCCATCTTGAGAAGCTAATTCTTTTAACTTCTCATCAATTTGTCGAATTGGTTTAACGAGTTTACCAGAGAACCACCATGCTAATAAAATAGACGTTAATGTACATGTAATGAGTGAGAAGAAAATAATATATTGAATAAGTGATGAAGAAGACTCGACATCAGCAATTAATGCGTCACGTTTCTCATTCTCTTCATTTGTATATTTATTAAAACGACCTAAAAGATCATTTACATAATCTGTTTGTGCTAAAGCAATTTTGGATGCTTCGTCCCATTTTCCTTCACGCGCAAGAGGTAGTACCTCATTATCTATGACGCTACGCCATTTTCCCCCCATTAAAATAGCTTCTTTCATTCCTTCTGGGAGCTTCTTGTCACTTGTTACTTTCTCTCTAGTATCAGCTAATTTTTTCCCTTCTCGATTGAACTTATCTAATCCTTTTTGATCATGTGATAGCAAATATTCTTGTAAACCAGCAACTTGTGCTTGGAACCAATCGCCACGTTCTTTTAAAATCGTCGCTCTTTTTGATACATCATTTTTTAACGTTTTGATTTCACTTGCTTGATTCATGGCGAATGAAAGAATAACAATAAGAGCAATGCTAAATAAAGAAGAAATGCTTAAGAGTGTGAACAGTAGTTTTTTTCGAATACTAACATATTTCATCGTTACCCCTACCCTCATTTAAACTGTTTATTATGATTTATAGATATTTAAAACAAAATTAATAAAAACATTATTATGAAGTTATTAATCTGTTCAATGAAAATTATAGCAGATAATGGAAGGAGTCAGATTGATATTAGAAAAAGTTCTTAAAATGTATACATTTGCATATCATAAAATTCATAAATAAATATTAGAAATGCTATTGAAATTTGAAATGACATCATGTATACTTCTAATTAGTTGATAACGATTATCAGTATCAACTAAAAACATTACTCTTCGTTATGTTGGTCATACCCCTTTTTGACGACGTAAGTCAGAGACGAAATGTTGAAATATCTTGTGTCCTATTCTACAGAATTATGGTAATCTCCAACCTCAACTTATATGCGTGAGCATGCAAAAAGGATCCTATCCGTGAAGGGATCCTTTTTTGCATGCTGTCGCAATTATTGTATATAGACCAGGGATACGTTCTTCGATTCCTTCTGGTGCAGTAGAAGGGAAGACCCATCTTTGATGAGATCCATGTTCTTCAACTAGTTTTTCAATTTTAAAACGTTCTTCCGCAAGTGTTGTAATGATTTCTCCTAGCGTCCAGCGACGGATGGTTGTTTTAGGTAGCGATTCTTTCTGTGCTTCTGTAAGAAGGATGCTATAAGCAACATCATCTTCAATTAATTCTTCATCGAAATAATTTCCACTTGCTCGAAATGATGGATGGTCTACTCCTAATAGCTTTGTGTATATTGGATGGTAATCGCGAAGGATAAGTATCCCACCTGGCTTTAGTAGTTGAGAAATTTTTTTGAAAAGTGGTTTTAAATCTAGAAAGTAATGAAGTACACCAAGCTCCAGTAATACGATATCAAATGATTTGGAGAGATTTACATCTAGTACATCAGAAACGATGTAATGAATAGAGACGTCTGCGGCGGCAGCAAGTTCATTTGCATATTTTGCATTACTTGCTGAAATATCAACAACTGTTACGTCAGAGCCTAAAAGGGCGAGAGCAACAGCTTTATTTCCTTTTGAGCCGAGTAAATTAATAATACATTTTCCTTTTGGAGATTGTATGTAAGGTAAATAATGTGCTACTTCGCGTGTGGGATCTTCCATGATTTTTTTCGCATAATCAGCTGGTGCCCCATGGCGATTCGTCCAAGCTTCATAAGCAGCTGTATTCCAGCTTTTTTCATTTATAATGCTTAGTTGTTTTTGGTTCAATGTTATCACTCCTTTTGTGAACGTATAGGTATTCGGCGGGAGGATGGGATTTCCTTTTCGTTCTGGATAAAAGTTTGATTTTTCTGTGATTAAGTCGTAAAATACTTGTTATACGTAAAAGCGTTGAAAAGGAAAAGTAGGATGAACACATTCTTTCCAGAGAGCTTCGGTAGCTGAGAAGAAGCAAGAATATTCATTTGAACAATGGCCTTTGAGCTTCGTCCTGAACTTATCAAATGATAATAGTAGGCGGCGACGAGAGTTGGTACTCGTTATCAAAACCACAGTATAAGAGCATAGAGCTCCGTACTTGTTAAGGCTAATTATGTGAGTGATTGGCGAAATAAGGTGGTACCGCGACTGTTTATACAGCCCCGCCCTTATCTTTTTTAAGATAGGGGCGGGGCTTTTTATATTTTAAAGGAGGAATATAAGATGAGTATTTTTATTGGAGGCGCTTGGCCGTATGCAAATGGTTCGTTACACCTTGGCCATATTGCGAGTTTATTACCTGGAGATATTTTAGCGCGTTATTACAGGGCAAAAGGTGAGAATGTGCTGTATGTTTCAGGGAGTGACTGCAATGGAACACCGATTGCAATTAGAGCAAAACAAGAAGGTGTGACAGCAAAAGAAATTGCTAATAAGTATCATGAAGAATTTCAGCGATGTTTTCGTGATCTCGGTTTTACGTATGATTGCTATACACGTACCGATAGCGAGCATCATCATGAAACTGTTCAAAAAGTTTTTTTACGTTTATTAGAAGAAGGCTATATTTATAAAAAAACAGTGGAACAAGCGTATTGTGAAACGTGTACGCAGTTTTTACCGGATCGTTATGTTGAAGGAATATGTCCATATTGCCATGAAGCAGCAAGAGGAGATCAATGCGATGCTTGTTCTGCTATTTTAGATCCTCTTGATTTGTTAGAAAAGAAATGTAAGTTATGTGGTAGTACGCCATCTGTAGAGGAAACAGAGCATTTCTATTTTGCATTGCATACATTTCAGGAGCAAATTAAAAAAGTTGTAGAAATCGCAAAAGAAAAAGGAACATGGCGTGATAATGCAATTCAATTAACGGAAAGATACGTAAAGGAAGGGTTACAAGATAGGGCTGTATCAAGAGATTTACCAATCGGGGTATCAATTCCAGTGAAAGGGTATGAAGATAAAAAAATTTACGTATGGATTGAAGCAGTGGCAGGATATTATTCAGCGAGTAAACATTGGGCTGAAGAAACAGGAAAAGATGATCAAGAGTTTTGGAATAGCGATGCGCAAACATATTATGTACACGGCAAGGATAATATTCCATTTCACTCCGTCATTTGGCCAGCGGTATTACTTGGAATAGGGGAAGAAGCAATCCCGCGTCATATCGTTTCGAATGAATATTTAACAGTTGAAAAAAGAAAATTATCTACAAGTAAAAACTGGGCAGTATGGGTACCTGACATATTAGAACGCTATGATCCAGATTCTATTCGTTACTTTTTAACCGTCAACGCACCAGAAAATCGCGATACTGATTTTTCATGGCGGGAATTTATTTACAGTCATAATAGTGAATTGTTAGGTGCATACGGGAACTTTGTGAACCGGACATTAAAGTTTATTGAAAAATATTATGGTGGTATCGTGCCGAAGGGAAGTATTGAGGTAGAGCTGAAAGATAAAGTAGAAGGATTATATAAACATGTAGGAGAGGCGATTGAGCAAACTAAATTTAAGGTGGCGTTAGAAACAATATTTGATGCAGTACGTTTTGCAAATAAATATTTTGATGAAAAGCAGCCTTGGAAACAAAGAGAAGATGATCCAGTTTCGTGTGAAGAAACGATTTATAACTGTGTGTATCTTATCGCTAATTTTGCAAATCTCCTTGAACCGTTTTTACCATTTTTAAGTGAAAGAGTTAGAAGCACATTGTCGATTATTAAACGAAATTGGGAACCGCAAAATACGTTGCCAAGTAGAATTGATAGCGTGCAGCCACTATTTGAGCGAATCGATGTAAAACAAATTGAGCATGAGGTAGGGAAGCTATATGGAGCGGTAAAGTGAAATATAGAAAAAGACCTTTCAAGTAAATGAAAGGTCTTTTGTTATGCAGTATGATTCTCTTTCTTATCTTTCAAAAAGAAAAGTACGGCAAGGATTACAAGAATAATAGCTGCGATATCATACGTTATTTTAAATGTAGTATTAAAGTTTAAGTATTCTACGAAAGGAGTTTTCACTGCTCCTGCATATATACAAACGGGAATGAGAAGTAAATCGTAAAATTTCTTTTCTTTCATATATCTTATTAGGAAGAAGATACACATAATAGCAAAAAATACGATGCTTAAAATAGTCATTTATACCTCCAGATAAATTTACTTATTTTAATTGCAGTTATATCTTTTATATAAATTCTGTATTTTTTCAAGCGCTATGCACGCGATTGTGTTTCCTTTCTTTCCTAGCTGTAAGCAGCTGAGGAGTGAAAATCCCAACCAATATAAAAATAATACCAATCCACTGCATGAATGTTACGACTTCATGTACAAGTGTAATAGAAGCGATAATAGCAGTTGGTAATTCAGCTGCACCTAGTATTGTACCAAGTCCGGTTCCTACTTTCGGTACGCCAATTGAAAAACAAATGACAGGTACAACAACGCCGAATAATCCGAGGAAGAAAGCATATTTCCATAGACCGGCTTGGAGGGCACCATCTGTTAAAAAGGTTGGTGGGAAGAATAGACATACGATAAGAGTCGCACTTGTTGTCATGAGAAAGCTTTTCGTATAAGGGGGAACATCTGTAGCAACGCGTCCGCTTGCAAAAACATAGAATGAAAAAGAGACTGCAGCTAATAGTCCAAAGATAATCCCTTTCGTAGAAAAACTTTGTCCGAGGCCTTCAAATACACCACCTGCAAACAATGTACCAGCAAATAAAATAAGGATAGATATGATCTTATCGCGGCTTGGAAAGGTTCGATTTGCAATCGCTTCGATAATGACACCAATCCAAGTGAACTGAAAGAGTAGGACGACAGCGATAGATGCGGGTAGTTCTTCTACAGAAATAGCGTAGAAAATCCCAGTCATACTCATTGTTGTTCCGACGGTTAGTAATGAAAAGAATTGTTTTTTTGTTACCTTATGACGTGAAAAGAAAAGAACGAGTAGAAATAGTCCAATCCATCCGAAGACATATTGTCCCCCTAATAGTTGATGTGCTGAAAATCCATTTATGAATCCGAGTTTGAAAATAGTTGAAAGTATGCCATAGCTGCAAGCACCGAATAAAACGAGCAATGAATATTTAAACTTCTCCATAAAAAATCCTCCTTTTAAGTAATAAAAAACGCCCGCTATCCAAATAAGGATAACGGGCGAACGAAACAGAGTAAGACACTCTACAAAATTCCGCCACTCACACATGAAGTATAAGTTTGGGGTATGTAATTATAGTAAATGTTACATTGCTTTTGGGAATACAATAGAACATTTTACACCTTGAGGCGTGTTTTGTATCCCGTAAGGAAACTGATGTTTATCTAATATTTGTTTCACGATATATAATCCAAGACCACTACCTTGTACTAAACCGTGTTTATCAGGGTTTGCGCGATAGAACGGTTCAAATAAATGAGCAAGTTTATCTTCATCAATTTGTGAACCTGTATTTAATACTTCTAATGCGTAACCATTTGGTTTTTCATAAAGCTTTATATATACGTGCTGATGGTCAATTGTATAATGAATTGCATTTGAAATAATGTTAAAAATAGCAGTTTGAATAAATTTAGGATCAGCTAAAATTTGTACGTCGTGTTTAATATTAGATTGTACATTTAATTGTTTTACAGATACAAAGTAATCTACTTTCTTCATAACATCCTCAATAATATTAGATAAAGAAATGACTTCTAAATTCGGTTTAAATTGAGGGTTTTGTATTTTGGATAATTCCGACATTTTTTCCGTTAATATGTTAATGTCTTGCATCATCTCGTAGGAACGTTTCAAATACTTATCTCTATCTTTATAAGCTCCAATTCCGTGAATCATGCCATCTAGTTGTCCCATAACGGCTGCGATTGGTGTTTTTAATTCATGGGATACCATAGACATAAATTCTTTACGAGATTGTTCTAATTGTTGTTCCTTCTTGAGCTCGTTTCTTAAATCTTGATTGCTTGCATGTAAATTCTTCACAATATTTGGTACTTGTGAAGCAGCTACTTGCAAATTAAAATCTGTTTGATCTGCATTTTTGTTAAGTAGCTTTTTATCTGAGAAATCAAGATTCATAATATCTTTTAAAGCATCACTCATATATTGAAAAGGTTTGGCAATTAGTTTTGTATAAATTAATGATCCGAGTAGTGATAATGCAAGCATTGTCGCGCCAATATGTGGAGCTAATTGTTGCAACGCATCTGCTAACTTTGGATTATCATTTGTATCATTTGTTTTACTTGCTGCATTTTGTGTATGTAAGGCATCATTATTAGCGGCTTTCTTTTCTGCTTCTGTAGGCGGATTAGAAGTGCTATTTTTCCCCGAAAGATTTTGTGTATGTTCTTTTGCCTTTACAGTTTGGCTAGGCTGCAAAAGGTGATTGATAGCTGTAGAAAGAGATTTATAATCTATAATAGAAGATTGGAAATTAGAAATGCTCCCCTCTGACACAGCTTTATTTTGCTTCGTTTTACTTCCGTCGTTTTGCTTATCTGAATCGGCCTGTTCTGTAGTCGGCGTTCCATTTTCTTTCGCAAAACGTTCTTTATCGTAGTTTGAAGCTAGAAAGTAAATAATTTGATAAAGGCAAAGTGATAAAAGAATACAAAATAATAAGGTTTTGATGAAAATATTTTTGGTGATGTTGTCTTTGCTACGATTCGATTTTGTAGCCAATGCCTTTCACCGTTTTGATATAAGGAATTCCTAATTTTTTTCTTAAGTTTTTAATATGTGTATCTATAACTCTTACATCACCATAATGTTCATAGCCCCATACCTTATTCAACAAATCACTTCTTGATAATACTTTTCCTCGATTTTGCAGTAAAGTATAAATAATTTCAAATTCTTTTGTTGTCAATTCAATTTGATTACCATGAACATAAGCTGCATATGCTGTAGAGTTTAACATCAACTCATGGAATTGTAGTATAGTTGCAGCTTCTGCTTCCTTCGTTGCTGCCCTTCTTAATACAGCCTCTACACGCTTAATAAATACAGTGTAATGGAACGGTTTCGTAATATAGTCATCAATACCTAACTCAAATCCTTTAATTTCACTTTCTTCATTATGTAAGCCTGTTAACATAATGATTGGTACATCAGATTGTCCTCGCATAATTTTACAAATACTATAGCCATCTATATCTGGTAACATTACATCGAGGAGGACAAGATCGTATGAATTTTTTTGGAAAAGAAGAATACCTTCTGTTCCAGCACCAACTACATCAACTGTAAAGTTTTGTGCCATTAGAAATTCACGAATAAGTTCTTGTATATCTGGGTTGTCTTCAATCACCAGTATATGCGTCATAGTAACACCTCCTAAATAACGCTTTTTACTGCAATATTCGAATTCATCATTTTTCGAGTGACTCAGATTGTTTATACATATAATAAGCCCCCGCTATAAAATAATCATGAAGGTAGCAAGGGGAATAGTTTAGTGTTACTGAATGGTTCAGAATTACAGTAGTTCTATTATAGTATGTATTATAAAATTTATAAAACATTATAACTGTATAATTTTAATATCTACGTTTATCAATGTTTAAATATTAGCTAATCAAATCTATTCCTATTATATATGTAAATACAGTTGTTTTGCTACTGTAAATGAATAAATAAAATAAGCCAAGACATAAAATTCTTGGCTACACATAAATCTTGTTTTTAGGCTATTTTACAGTGACAGTAGCTTGCTGCTGAACGCGCTCAAATAACCAGTGTATATCATTGTTATACATACGAATACAACCAAGTGTTGTCCATTTGCCGATTGCTTGATTATTGTTAGTTCCGTGAATCGCATAAGTTGTTCCGTAAGTTCCTGCCATATTTAATCCGAGCCAACGGTCACCAAGTGGATTACGTGGATCGCCGCCTTTAATTTTGCCTGTATAATAAGGGCGATTTTTAATTTTATTTACGATTTGAAAAGTGCCTTTAGGTGTAGGTGTTGTAGCTTTTCCAGTAGCGACAGTAAAACTTTTTATAAATTTTCCATCCTGATAATAATCCATTTTATTTAACTGAGTGTCTACGATTAATTGATCTTTCGTTGTAGCTGCCTCTGCGCTAGCGAATGGAAGAGTTAAAAATCCTAATGATAATAGTGCGCTTAATAATAATTTTTTCATTGTTATTCTCCTTTTACTATCGTAAGAGTCTTACATACAATGAAGTTGTAATCCTCGTAATGCTTTATTTACATTTTCATCTAATGTTTCAAAGAATGTAGTGATTTTGCTATTGTGTTTGTTGTTGTTATCAATAAGTAATCTTTCATTTAATAAAAGCTCACCACGTAGTCCAAAACTTTGAACTTGAATATTTAGCTCATCTTCATTTTCAGAGATGATTGGTAAGAAATAATGAAAAGCTTTTGTTGGAATGATGTAGCTTTTGCCAATCATGCTTTCTTGATTTGAATTAATCCATTTTTTCGTGACAATTTTAATATTCTTTTTTGAAACGATAAAAGATAGTGTTGTAGATTTTGTTAAACTTACGTCAAATTCACTTGTTTCACATATTTGTAAATTAAAAACGGTTTCATTTTGATGAGATTCAACATTTGTATTAATAAAATCATGCATTTTATATGCTTCCATTTCGTATTCACCCTTTTTTCAATTTCGAAAAACGACTTATATTTATTCAAATTAATGCTTAGTCATATATTGGTTAAATTTTTCAACAAATTCCGATATAATCTTACAATACGTATATGAAGCTAATATGAAGTTAGCATGAGTTTGTGATGGTTTTTTATTGAGAACAAAATAAGAGAGGTTTTTTAGTGCTAAAAAATGGATAAAATTTGCATGTTATTAATGCGCCTTTTCGCTATTTCGACTTGAAAAATGATTTTTACTATTTAATAAAGAACGAAAATCATTAGTGTGACCCTTACAAAAATGTAATAAAAATGTAAGCTATTGTGATAGTTATTTCGACAATTTTTTTATACAATAATAGTAAGAAGTTGTACGTGATTGAAAGGAGAGATGACATGGAATGGATTCATGAATTATTTCAGCAATACGGGTACTATGTTGTACTTGTCGGCTTGCTGTTAGAATATATTGCACTTCCGTTTCCGGGAGAGCCAACGTTAGCATATGCGGGATTTTTAGCACATAAGGGTGATTTAAGTTTACCGATTTTAATTATTCTATCCTTTATTGGGACAAGTGTAGGAATGACGATTCAATACTTTTTAGGAAATAAATTAGGTATGCCTTTCATTCAAAAGTATGGGAAATACGTATTTTTAACGCAAAGAAAAATCGACTTAACGAGAATGTGGTTTGATAAGTATGGGTACTTCCTGATTTTTATTGGTTTCTTTATTCCTGGTGTACGTCATTTCACAGGATACTTTGCAGGAATTATTAATTTACCATTCCGTCGTTTTGCCATTACAATTTATTCAGGCGCTCTATTTTGGGTATCATTCTTCTTAATCGGTGGTTACTGGTTAGGTGGAAACTTACATGATATCTTTGGAGTGCTAGAAGGTCATATCGGTAAAATCATTTTTGGAGTTATTGTGATTGTAGCGGTTACGTTAGGTATTCGTTTCCGTAAGCAGTTAAAACGAGTATTACTACAAAACGCAAGTTAATATGAAATCCATTCTATGTCAGAATTTAGGAAGTCAGTGCAAAAGCACTGACTTTTTTATTTTTAAGACTATGTTTAATGCACATTTTACATTCTTTATAGGAATTTGATACAGGATAAGAAATAAGTATCTTGTCAATTATTATAGTCGTAATGACAATTATAATTGACAAAGATAAGGATATTATTTACAATTTTAATTAAATAAATGAAAAAGAGGGAAGACATGAAGCTTCAAAATCGAGTGAGGGAATTGCGAGCAAAGCATCGTTTATCACAAGGGGATTTAGGGAAAGCGATTGGATCATCACGGCAAACGATTAGTTTAATTGAGCGCGGGGATTATGCACCATCTATCGTATTGTCGTTAAAAATCGCACAAATTTTCAATGTACCGGTGGAGGAAATATTTACGTTAGTAGAGGGGGAAGAGGACGATGAAGAGTAAACGAAAAAAACAATTTGATTCTGTGGGGAAAATAGCATTAAGTATGATGGGTGGCTTTTTAACGTCTTATATAGCTTTAAATTTACTCTCGGATGAACCGAGAAAATTATCATCCAATACATTTATAGGTATATGTACTATTTTTGGAATCTTAATGATGTACTATACTTGGAAGAATACACGTATGTTAGCAGAGGCACGCGATGAAGAAGAGAGCGTACAAGGCAGAAAATTAGGCATTATAAGTATATATTTACGTGTAGGCGATATAGTTACGCAGGCATGGTTTGTATATGCAGTTATTACATGTAGACGTGCACTGTTGCAGGATACAAATGTTTCATTTGCGGTGTGGAATTTAGTAGCTTCTATTGTTTGTTTAACTACTGTAGTAATTATCGGACTTATAACAAAAAATCGTTATAATAAGCTATATCCTGAACAAGGTGTAACGTATATGGAATCTATGAAAATGTGGACGAAAAACGCAGATGAAGGATTAAAGCACATTGTGCATGAGGCTGGATATAAAGCGTATGAATTTACGAATACAATATTGGCATATGTATGGTGGGCTGCCGTTATATATACAGCTGCTAGTGATATCGATTTTGTATTAATTGGCTTAATCTCATTTATTTGGATATTGCATCTCGGGAAGTTCATGTACGAAATGCAGAGGAAAATGATTTATTAAGGGGAGAAAAAGGTGGATATTTTAAGAAGGCCAGCTGGCTCAATGACAGTGGCGCTAATTCTGTCCATTTTATACGGAGTAATCCGAACTGGGAAATTAGAAGTAATTTTGAACCTATGGGCAATAGTTGGAATTTCATTATTAGTGTTAGCCATTCATGAGCTAGGACATGTAGTATTTGGTGTAATAGGTGGTTTAACATTTAAATTTATGACAGTAGGACCCATTACTATTCAAAAAGAAAAGGGAAAATTACGCATTCGAGCAAATAAATTATGGGCTTACTTTGGAGGCGTTGCAACACTAGTACCACCTTCTATAGAGACACCGAATCTTTCGAAAAAATGGGCGTGGCTCACTTTAGGTGGACCAATTACGAGTTTACTGTTTGGTATTACTTCCGGTTACATATACATGGTGAGTTATTATCAATATCTTTTATATTTTTCCTTTTTCCATTTTGCAATCTTTGCGGTTACAATTGTGCCGATAAAAGGAACGCTTATGAGTGATGGGATGCAATTTCTTATTTTAATTAAAGATGATGAAAGAGCTAGAAATCATTTATATGAGATTCAAATATCGAGTGAGTTATTTAGTTATAAAAGACCGAAAGATTGGGATGAAAGATTAGTAGAATTGAGTGAGGAGAAAATAAAAGAGAATAAAGGGATAAGAGAGATAATGAGTAGACTTATGCTTGTCTTTTTTGCTCGTGCAGATCAAGAGGGAATGGAAAGAGCGATACCGTATATAGAAAGAATTGTTCAACTACCTGTAACGAAAGAAAATAAGTTTTTCGTTAGTAGTTTTCATAGTTGGTATCTTTTATATAAAGCCCTTTATGAGATGGATAGTCTTTCTTTGCAAGAAGCAAAGGAACATGCAAAGGCTATTACAAAAATGGACTTAAACGGATATTATCGTACACAAGGAATTATCAAATATTTAGAGAATGATCTAGAAGCTTCCCATACTTATATGAAGAAAGCTGATAAAGAATTGGAGAGCGCCGAGAAGAGTGAGATGGGATATTTACAATTAGAAAGAAAATGGTTTGAGCAGCTGAAAGAGAGGGTATCTTACGATGGGTGAGGTATCCTCTTTTTTCTATGTCATCTTATGCCGTTCCATAAACAGCCTAGGACGAGTAAAATGAGATAAGAAGAGCAAAGCTTGGAGGAATTCTAGATGGAAATTTTAACGATTATTTTAATCGTCTTGCTCATTTATGTTGTTTTTAAAGTGGCATATGTAGCATTAAAGATACTCGCGATCTTATTAATTATCTTTTTAATCGTAGAGTTCGGCAGTAAGTTGCTTGGTGGATAGGGTATGTTGTGCGTTTTGAGTGTCGAAGGTTGTCGGTAAATCGATATCTTGTGTCGAACCGTCGATATAATGAAAAAATCGTTGATATAAGTGGAGAAACGATCGATATATTTGAAAAATCGTTGATATATTTTAGTGAATACGAAGTGGGGTATATGGAAAAGAAGTTGCCGTGAGGGCAACTTCTTTTTATCGTGATGCGGGGTATGCAAACCAACATAAAAAAGCTGGAAGAGTATCTTCCAGCTTAAGAGTTACTTTCAATTTGGCGACCGCTATCTTCTTCATTGTCTTGTAATAGGTTGAATACGTCTGCTAAGCAGAATGCAATGAACCAAGTCCATAGACCGTGGAAGAAAGCTGAGCTTAATTGAAGTGGTAATGTATAGTTTGTCATTGAGTAGGAAATACATCCACCAACGATTCCGATCATTGTTAATAACATTGTTTTTTGAGCGTTTTCTTCTGGATTGAAGAGGAAGTAAATGTATCCGCCTAAAATTGAAGCGCTTACAAGTGTTTCGATTCCATTAAAGATGATATTCTCTCCAAGCTGAGTGTTTGTCCAGAAGCAGATTGTTCCGCCGATAATAGCAAACAGGACAGCTATTGTATATCGTATATATTGATTCATATGTTCATCTCCCTATGTAATAAGATGATTTGGAAGTCAAAAAGGTAGGTATAGTATATTGAAGTGAGTTTTAATTGTACGTATCTTTTTATAAAAAGATCATTGAAGAGTAACTAAGATGATCGGTTGTTTAAACCGTTACGTGTATGGTGTCTGAAATATACCCGACTGCTCGTTTCTTTTTGCTTGTAAAATAAGAGAAACTTCCAAGTCTATATACTCTTTTTTTGTGAGTCTGCTTTCATTATAACACATTTAGGGACATAATAATAGAATTATCTGATTTTGTAATAAGTGTAAAAAATAAAAAGCGCAAGGAAATACCATTAACGGTGCAGTTTAGTGGAAGAAGGATTTTAATTTATTATGATGAAATATGTAATCAAGGTGAGATCTAAGAATGAGGCCTAAATACTATAAAAAATGTTTTATAGCATGAATGTAAGGGAGGAGAGCTAACTTGGAGTTCACAACAGAAAGATTAATAATTAGACCTTTTAAGAGTACTGATTTACAGGATGTATTTGCTATTTATAATAGTGATGATACATGTAAGTTCCTATTACATAACAAGTGGACTCATGAAGACATGCAGAAAAGATTTAATAAGAAGATAGCAAATCATGTACTTACTAAAGAAACAATATTAAGTTTGGCAGTTATATACAAAAATAAAGTAGTTGGTGATTTATCCGTATGGTACACAAATATGAAAGACACTGTTGAGATTGGTTATAGTTTTTCAAATGAAGTAGCTGGGAGAGGTTTGGCGACAGAAGCAGTAAGTAGTTTGGTATTGAAATTATTTAATGAATTCAATGTACATCGTATACAGGCTAATCTTGATGCACGTAATACAGCTTCACAAAAATTGTGTGAACGAATAGGCATGAGAAAGGAAGCCCATTTCATACAAGATTTTTGGAATAAAGATGAATGGACAGACAGTATTGTATATGGAATGCTATCCTCCGATTTGTAGTAATAAACTTAGTGATTTTATTATGCTAAAAGGTACGTTAGTTGAATAACAAAGGGCATAACATATTATATATGACTAATATGTTATGCCCTTTAATTTATTAACCTTTTTATATGCGTTTGAAACGGCCGACAATTTCAACTGTTTCAGTAATGTTCATAAATGCTTTGTTATCCACTTGACGGATAATACGTTTCATTTCGCCTAACTCATAGCGAGTCACGACAGTGTAAATCATTTTTTTCTTATGGTTTGTATAGCCGCCGACAGCGTCTACCATTGTCACCCCGCGTATGCCGTGATGTAGTAGTGCGCTTTTTATTTCCTCGCCTTTTTCTGTAATAGTCATTATCGTTAATTTAATATGTTTCGTATGCACAGCGTCGATAACTTTGCTGACTACAAATCGACTAATTAACGTATAAAGTGTAATATCCCATCCGAAAATAAAACCTGCTGCTACAAGTAAGATTAAGTTGAATACAAATATGATTGCTCCAATTGAAACATCTCGATATTTCGCTACAATCAATCCAACAACATCAAAACCACCTGTTGAAGAAGCAAATCGGAATATAATTCCTGAAGCTGCTCCGCAGATAACACCACCGAATACAGAAGAAAGTAAAATATCGTCTGAAACTTGGTGTACCGGGATAATGTTCATCGCTAACGATGACACAGCTACAAAGTAAGCTGTTAAAAAGGTTGTCTTCTTGCCTAAGTAAAAGTGACTTAAAATAAGAAGAGGAATGTTTAGTAAAAAGATAAGTGCACCGATATTGTAGTGCATTAAATAACCGATAATCATCCCTACACCAGCGAATCCACCGCTAATCATATTATGCGGGATAAAAAACATATTCATAGAAATTGCATACAAAATAGAAGCTATAAAAATAACAACCAACTGTATCATAAATTCTAAGTGAAATGTTTTAGCTGCTGGGAAGGATAAAAAGGCGGTGTCGGGAACGTAATCGGCGTCTCCTAGTTGACCCATAGTATGTTTCATCTCCATATTCATTTTTGATTACAAGAAGAGAATAAAGGTTTTTTCAAAAACTGGCAATAGTTTTATTATAATGCAAAAATTTTATAAATTTCTAATAAATCAAGCCTATTCATTGATGTGTGTGAATATGCTAAAGAAAGCGAATACAACGTTTCTTAATTATTGTTTTCTTGAGAAAATATGCAAAATACTTTTTTTGAAAATAAAAGGAAATAGAGAATATTTGCCCGATGTGCTAAAATGACCTTATTAAGGATGTGAAGCGATGGAATTTTTATTGCAGGATGCAATTCTATATATATCGTTTGTAACGACGGCACTTTGTTTATTAGAAGTTTTCTTCCTTGCTAATGTTTCTCGCTTTGTGCGTCAACAAGCATCAAGCGGTAGACAAAGAGCTTTTGCGTTAGTTGATACATGTGAAGATAGTGCGGGAAATGTACCGCTATTTTCTATTTTTTATAAATATGGAATGATTCGTTCTGTACGCAGACAAGAATCAAGTGAAGAGAATGACGAGGTCGGTCCGTATACGCCAATGTTTCGCTAAATAATTACGAAACATTGGAGGAATGAACATGTTAAAATCATACCGAGCTGTGCTCGTTAGTTTATCATTATTATTTGTTTTTGTTTTATCTGGTTGCAGTAATGCGGCCCCAATTGATGCACATAGTACTGGGATTTGGGATCATTATTTTGTATATCCAATCTCGTTTATGATTCAATTTGTTGCTCATCATATACCTGGAGCTAGCTTTGGGATTGCTATCATTATTATGACGCTCGTTATTCGTTCAGCGATGATTCCATTAGCTGTTTCGCAATATCGCAGCCAAGCGAAAATGAAGAAAATGCAACCTGAATTGCAGAAGCTAAAGAAAAAGTACGGTGATGTAAGCAAAGACCTTGAAAAACAAAAGCAGTATCAAAAAGAAATGTCAGAACTAATGAAATCAGGCGGTTGGAATCCACTTGCTGGTTGCTGGCCAATTTTTATACAAATGCCGATTTTCTCTGCTTTGTATTATGCGATTAGCAGAACTGAAGAGATTCGCACATCTTCGTTTTTATGGGTGAACCTAGGACATGCAGATCCATATCATATATTACCGATTATTGCAGCGTTAACGACATTTATTCAGATGAAAGTTTTCCAATCGAATATTACACCTGGAGAACAAGTGCAGATGCTGAAAATGCAGCAAATTATGATGCCAGCAATGATTCTATTTATGGGGTTTGCGGCGCCATCAGGACTTGTGTTGTATTGGATAACAGGTAACTTATTTACAATGACACAAACAATTGTATTAAGAAAAATAATGGAACGTGAAGAATTACAATTACAAAAGGCTTAGTGAAACACCGCTCATTACGAGCGGTGTTTTTTTTTGTTAAGTCGTTAAGGAAATGTTAAGAAACCGACATTACTATAGGCATTGTATACGAAAGTGTACATGCATTAGAAATATGAAGGAGGAAATTTCCTATGAAGAAGAAAACAGTTGGGTATTTAGCGATTGCAGGTGCGTTATCATTCGGAATCATTGGAGGAGTCGGCATTCCGGCATTCGCGGCAACGAATACTCCAACAGCTGAGCAAGCGACAAAAACAGCGAAAAAAGATTTAGATGCCGCTACAAAACAAAAAGTAAAAACGATTATGGACGATACAAAGAAACAGTTACAGGAGCTAGGTGTAAAGCTTCCAGAAAAAGAAAAACGTAAAGAAATGTTTGCGGGATTAGATGAACAGGCGAAAGAAAAAGCGAAGTCAATTTTAGAGCAAGAGAAGTCTGGTAAATTAACACGAGAACAAGCAAAAGAAGAATTAACAAAATTAGGCGTGAAGTTCCCGGAAAAGGGTAAGCACAAAGAAATGTTTGCGGGATTAGATGAACAGGCGAAAGAAAAAGCGAAATCCATTTTAGAGCAAGAAAAGTCCGGGAAATTAACACGAGAACAAACAAAAGAGGAATTAACAAAGCTAGGCGTGAAAATGCCGGAGAAAGGTAAGCATGGAGATATGTTTGCTAACTTAGATGAACAGACAAAAGAGAAAGCAAAGTCAATTTTAGAGCAAAAGAAATCCGGAAAATTAACGCATGAGCAAGCAAAAGAAGAATTAACAAAATTAGGTGTGAAACTTCCAGAGAAAGAGAAGCATGAAGACATCTTTGCTGGATTAGATGAAGCAACAAAAACAAAAGCAAAAGCGATTTTAGACAACGAAAAGAAACAATTAGAGGCATTGAATGTTGATTTACCGCACCATAAGTTTTTTATGAAAAAAGAAGATAAATAATTGATTTATGTATCTTTCGTGTGGGCAACCGGAAGGTACGTGCGAGGACCGATTTCTGTCAGCAGAAATCGGTCCCTTTTAATGATTCAATAAAATTCTTTTCATTGTTAGTATGTATCCGAAGATGCAGTAGAAGATTGCAAAACTGATAAACACTTCCGTATATTGATATTTACCCAATACGTAGAAGGAAACAGCTGGTATAATAGCTACCGCTAAAATGCTATAACCAGGATACTTGTGCCGATGCATGATAGCGAATAGAATAGAGAGAAACGTAGCAATGATACAAAAGACAGCAATCATTATTGGTGCACCTCCTAAACGGATTATACCATTTTTAGGGAAATGGAGAAGTGTCGTACCTTCTGTTATAATATAAGAAGAGAAATATTTCCTATGTTATATAAAAAATATATTGATTTTTTCTAACAATTCAATATAATGAACAATAACTACAAAATTCGACATCAAGAAGTGATGATGAGGACACGATCAATTTTTTACGATTTTCAGAGAGGGAAGCCTTTGGCTGTGAGCTTCCTAATACGGAAAAATGGATTACCACCTCTGAACTGCAGCAGTGAACGAGCATCTAGTAATTGCTTGCCGGCAAAAACCGTTATTTAGACTTGAGAAATTGGTGAAGTGTGTTACTTTACGAATTGAAACAAGGGTGGAACCACGAATACAACACTCGTCCCTTTTTTAGGGAGGAGTGTTTTTTTATTTCATTTTTGCATCACACTAGGATTGGAAGGAGGATACGCAGCATGCATCATGATGAGAAGAACAAAATTGGTTTAACAGTAGCACTTTCTATCGTAGTAGGAACGATTATTGGATCTGGTGTGTTTATGAAACCAGGGAGCGTATTAGATTACTCGGGGAGTTCTAATATGGCCATTCTTGCTTGGGTAATTGGTGGTCTGTTGACGCTAGCAAGTGGTTTAACAGTAGCTGAAATTGGAGCGCAAATCCCGAAAAATGGTGGGTTGTATAC
Source organism: Bacillus sp. FSL E2-8900 (assembly GCF_037966225.1). Taxonomy (NCBI): domain Bacteria; kingdom Bacillati; phylum Bacillota; class Bacilli; order Caryophanales; family Bacillaceae; genus Bacillus; species Bacillus sp. FSL E2-8900. The sequence goes on along the minus strand of NZ_CP150193.1, from coordinate 4,638,456 downwards.
GTATTTAGAGGAGATTTACGGAAGTTTTTGGGGATATTTATCAGGTTGGATGCAAACAATTGTTTATGGACCTGCTATTATCGGAACATTAGGTTTATACTTTAGTTCTTTAATGATTAATTTTTTCTATTTAGATAAAGTGTGGAATTTACCAATCGCAATTGGAACGGTTGTGTTCCTTGGCGTTGTAAATAGTATGGGAACAAAATACGGAGGTATCGTTCAAACAATCACGACAATTGGGAAGATGATTCCGATTGTGTTAATTGTTGTGCTAGGTTTCTGGAAAGGGAATAGCGATATCTTTAACGTAGTTGTGCCAATATCGGAAAATCAAAGTATCGGTATGGCAATTTTAGCAACGTTATTTGCTTATGACGGCTGGATTTTACTTGCTTCGATTGGTGGAGAAATGAAGAATCCAACAAAGTTATTACCGAAAGCAATGACAGTAGGGATTTTAATCGTAACGGCTGCTTACGTATTAATTAACTTGGCGTTATTAAATGTATTACCAGCAGCGAAAATTGTAGACCTTGGAGAAAATGCAACAGCAACAGCTGCAGGCATGTTACTTGGAGAATATGGCGGAAAAATTATTAGTATCGGTATTATCGTTTCCATTTTCGGCTGTTTAAATGGAAAGATTTTAACGTTCCCACGTATCCCAATGTCTATGGCAGAGCGTGGACAACTTCCATTTTCTAAGTTTATTGCAAAGGAAAGTCCGAGATTTAAAACACCAGCAAATGCGATTACTGTTGAAATCATTTTAGGAATTATTTTAATGATTATTAGTGATCCAAATAAGCTATCTGAGATTTCCGTATTCATTATTTATATTTTCTATGTAATGACGTTTATTGGTGTCTTCATTTTAAGAAAACGTAATAAGAATAAAGAGCGTGCATATAGTGTGCCGTTATTCCCAATCGTACCAATCGTAGCGATTTTAGGTTCGCTCTTTGTAATTGGTAGTGCAATTATCAATGATCCGGTAAGTTGTTTCTTATCAATTGGAATTGTCTTTACGGGACTTCCGGTGTATTGGTATTTAAATAAGAAGAAAGAAACAGAATGATGGAAGGGTAGGCGTATAATACGCCTACCTTTTTTACTGTAAAAAAATTATACTTGCGTCCACTTTCTATTTTGGTTACTATAGTCGTAGTAACCAAAAAGAAAGCGTGGGGAAAGACTTGAATTTTCGTGTTTATATTTTAGCTATCGCGGCTTTCGTAGTCGGAACGGTTGAGTTAATTATAGGAGGAACGCTCGATTTAGTTGCCAATGATTTAGGAGTATCTATTAGCGCAGCTGGTCAGCTTATAACAATATTTTCGGTAGTATTTGCTTTGTCAGGTCCAGTTTTATTAGCTGTGACAGGGAAGTTTGAAAGAAAAACATTGTATGTTGGAGCATTATCGATTTTCTTAATCGGAAATATTATTTCCGCATTTAGTGTGAATTACGGAATGCTAATGTTCTCAAGGGTTATTTGTGCGGCGAGTGGTTCATTAATTATTGCACTATCGGTAACACTTGCTTCTAGTGTTGTAGAACCGCATTTTCGTGCGCGTGCAATTGGAATCATTTTCATGGGAATTAGCGGATCACTCGTACTTGGAGTACCGCTCGGTCTTGTGCTCGGAAATGCATACGGATGGCGTGCACCATTTGTATTAATTTCTGTATTAACAGTTATGGCAATAGCTTGTATTTCATTGTTCTTAACGAAAGTACCACCGACATCGGTATTATCAATAAAAGAACAACTTGCTACTTTAAAAGATAAAAAAATTGTAAGTGCACAGTTAACATCATTTTTGTTTTTAACGGGGCATTTAACATTGTATGCATATTTAACACCGTTTTTAAAAGATGTCATGCATGTTGAAGCGAACTGGATTAGTGTGTTTTACTTTATTTTCGGAATCGCAGCAGTAATTGGCGGCGGATTCGGTGGATGGCTTGCTGATAAATGGGGGTCGAAGAAAAGTATTATCTCGATTATTATCGTATTTGCATGTGCAATCTTCATGTTGCCATTAATGACATTCTCATTCCCGCTCTTCATCATTATGATGGGACTTTGGAGTATGCTGAGCTGGGCGATTTCACCAGCACAGCAAAATTATTTAATTGAAATTGCACCGGAATCAGCTGGTATTCAGCAAGGTTTAAATAACTCTGCGCTTCATTTAGGAATTGCACTGGGTTCAACAGTAGGGGGAGTTGTTATTGAAAAATCATCTGTTATATATAATGCTTGGGTAGGCGGTGGCTTTATTATATTAGCACTGCTTTGCGCGATTTTCTCAATTACGAGAGGACGCTCTACTCAGTTCGTGAAAGAAGAATCTATCGTTTGATAGGTTCTTTTTTATTTGTAAAAAATTGCAGGTTTTAGTAGGTAAATGGAGAAAAGGGTATATGGCGAGGTGATAGTATATGGATTATTCAATTATTGGTTTTATATTCACAGTATTGCCGTTATTTGTAGTTATCATTGTTTTTAGATGGATTCGTTTCATCTATCAAAATTCAGAGAAACAGGTAGAGCAAAATGAGAAAATCATTGAGCTGTTGATGGAGATAAAGGAACAAAATAAAAAGGAGTCTAAGTGAAAAACTAGACTCCTTTTTATTATTTAATTAGTACCTCAATTTCATCAACAAACTCTTAATTTCCTCATCTTCCATAAAGAGATCGTGGTGCTTCTGGGTAATCTTTGCAAGTGCAACGTCGTGATAGAAAAATTCTGTAAAGAACTTTACGAAAGGTTGTGACATTGTTTTCATCGCTTGCCATGACTCTTGTTCTACGCCAGCAAATAAAATTTCACGATCGTCAACGATGAGTAGCAAGTAGCGCTCTAATGCATTAGGTTCTTCAGCTGGGATTAGAAAATGCATGTTTTCTAAGTCTGTTTCTACTTCTCCAACAATAAGGGACTCAATTTGAACACCTTGTTTTGCTTTTTGTTCTAGTAAAGGAAGATATTCTAAAAGAGTATCATTCCAAGCTGAAATACGGATTGATTCTTGTGCACTTTCAATGAGTTCTTTACTTTGAACTCGAATAGAAGATTGCATCTTTAAGCTCCACACACGGTCATCTGTAAATGATTTTTTTGATATATTTGTTTCCAGTTCTTTAATATTTGATTGGAATTCTGTCGTTAATTTTTCAATTGCTAGCTTTAGTGGTAATGCTGTATACAATTTTTTCTTTTCTGAAACAGAATCCATTACCATTCCTTTATCGATTAGGCGTGCTAGCACTTCATATATTTTTGCTTTTGGAACACCTGAATGCTTCACAATCGTTGTAGCATCTAATGGTTCATTGCTTGATACGACAACTTCATAAGCCTGGCTTTCATATTGTGAGAAACCGAATTTTTGTAACATAGTTCCCTCCGAACGAATGAGATTATATTTTAAGGATAATGAACTATTTGTTTTTGCACAAGTGGTAGTCCTTTTTCTAATTGTATTAAGGTGAGAATTAATTTCAATTTTTTAATTTTATCTATTATACTTAATATAATGATTAATAAGTTTTTTAATTTAATACGAAGGGGATGCTGGGGGAAGATGTTAAGAAGTTTACGTTTAAAAATTGCGGTAGTGTTTTCAGTACTTATTTCTATGATGTTCGTAATATTGGGTACAGCTGTGTATCAATTACAGAAAGAAAAGGAAGTGCGTTCCTTAGACGAGTATTCTCAAAATGCGATGGATCTTGTGACAGAGCAACTTACGACATTTGTTCAAAGAACGGATGAAGATATGGGGTATTACGCGAACAGTGAGATGATTCGTAATATACTTCAAGGTGGGGTTACTCCAGAAGAGGAAGCGTTTTTAACGAAAGAGTTTGCGGAGTATAAAAAGAATCATCCTGGTATTTTAGATTTATATATTGGTACGAAAGATAAAAAAACATTAAGTGCCAATCTTGCTGAAGGTGGGCAAGTGCCAGAAGGATATGACCCAACGACAAGACCATGGTATAAAGATTCAGAGGCTGATGTAAAAAAGGTCCATTGGGGACAACCTTCTTATGAAATTGCAACAGGAAAGTTAAGTGTAGGTGTTTCTAAAGCAATTACAGCTCAAGATGGGTCTGTATTAGGCGTTGTTGCGATGGATGTATCGCTTGGTACGATTCAGAAGTTGCTTCACAATATTCAATACAATAATGACGGAGAAATGTTTATTATAAATGATAAAAATATGGCTCTTGTTTATCCAGAAAAGATAGGGAAAGATGTTTCTAAAGAGCCACTTATAAAGAGCTTAAATAAAGAGGTAACAAAATATGCGGTCACTACAATAAAAGGTGAAGATGTAGTTGTTTATAGTCAATCATTTGACACGATGAAATGGACGATAGGAATCTTTTATCCGAAAGAAACGATCGATGGGCTATTAAATAGTACGAGAAATACAGTTATTATAATGGCATGTATTAGTTTATTAGTTGGAATCGTAGCTTCCTACTTGTTCTCAAGAAGATTAGCAAGACCACTGCAACTATTAAAGAATCACGTGCAAAAAGTAGCAGAAGGCGATTTAACGCTGCGAATGAAAGTGACAAGTAAAGATGAAGTTGGAGAGTTGACTAAGCACTTTAATGATATGGTTGAACAAATGAATGAAATGGTAAGTAAAATTAAAAACAGCGTATCAACGGTGCAACAATCAACGAATAGTTTACATTATTTAACGAACGAAACAGTAGCGGCTAGTAGAGAAGTTTCAGGAGCGATGGATGATGTGAGCGGAGGAGCTTCTACTCTTGCGAATAGTGTGGATGAAGTTTCAGCTCAGCTCGAGAATATGGCGGAGTCAGTAGAACAAATGAATAGCTCCGTTGGTGAAATAAAAGGAGTGGCTGGCAAAGCGGAAGAGGCATCTAAGCAAGGATTAAATACAATGAGGAATTTAATCCGTACGAGGGGACAATCATCTTCGATTGTTGTTCATACAGAAGAAGCATCGGATAAGTTAGAACAAAGAGTTGGATCGATTCAAAATGTTGTTGAGCTTATAAAAGGTATTTCGGATCAAACAAATTTACTTGCTTTAAATGCATCGATTGAAGCTGCCCGTGCAGGTGAGCAAGGTAAGGGATTTGCGGTTGTTGCTGAAGAGGTTCGGAAATTAGCGGAACAATCAAAAGAGGCAACCGGAGAAATCACAATGATGATTGGTGATGTACAATTAGAAGTAAAAAGGGTTGTAGAAGTTGTAAGTAAATTGAAAGACATTGCAGATGTGCAAAATAAAGTGACGACAGAGGCGGAAATGGAGTTCCGTACAATTATGTCAGTTGTAAATACGATTAGTACTTCAGTTGAAAAAATTGTAGAAGAGGTACATAACATAGGTTATGAGCAAGGGGAAATTACAGCGGTAATGCATACAATTGCTGGTACGAGTCAAGAAAGTGCAGCTGTTTCTGAAGAGGTACATGCTGCAACGGAATCACAGGTGAATCATTTAGAAAAGGTAGCTCACACGATGGAAAGTTTGACAGAACATATGAGAGATTTAGAAAGATTAGTCGAGCAGTTTAAAGTGGAAGAGTAACATATTAGTAAAATGATGAGGATTTCGGTAAAATAGACAATGGATATATAAGAAACGATTATAGGAGGAAGACTACTATGGCAATTGTTGATGTATCGATTATTCCAGTAGGAACAGGTAATCCAAGTGTTAGTGAATATGTAGCAGAAGTACAAAAGGTGCTAGAGAAAAATGCAGATCGCGTGAAGTATCAATTAACACCGATGAATACAATTATTGAAGGAGATCTTCCTGTCATTCTAGAAGTAATTCAACAAATGCATGAAGTTCCATATACGAAAGGTGCACAGCGTGTTGCAACAACTATTCGTATTGATGATCGTCGTGATAAAGTAAGCACAATGGAGAAAAAATTAAACTCTGTTCGATCAAAATTATAAGAAAAAGCAGCGATCTTCGCTGCTTTTTTCATATAGGAGGTAAATAAGATGAGTGAAAAGTTTAATGAACAATTTGACGGGTTGTTAGAGAAATACACGGAATTATTACTTGGAGAGAGCAATGAAGAGAGAAAAGAACAGGTACAGAAGTGGGCACTGTATTCTTACATAGCTAAGACGATGCCAGCTTTAGTAAAGCATTGGAATGAAACTTATCCAGATGCGAAAGAAGAGATGGTACAGTTAATTACAGATATTAAAAGGCTGAATGAAGAGAAGCGAAATGAGCAATAAAAAAACTTGAGGTAAATATAATCGCAAGTTTTCTGTATTAATATCCTTATATAATTTACATGGAATATAAAGGATTTTATAGGCATGTCGAATATTTTCGACATGCCTATTTTATGCCTATTAAACTCCATTTTTCTAAATGTCGAAAAATATTTCAGGTATATTTATAAGCAGAAATATAGGTTTTTAAATGTTTTTATAGTATTTTATAAATTATCTAAATAATTATTTGTATCCAATAATTTTAAACAATGATATAATTTTGAAGAGGGGTAAAAAACAGATAAATTACAGTCATAGGGGTGAATTACATGGAACAATTAATGCGAAATTCGTTTCTTTTCTTATCTAAAAATAAAGCGCTAACAAAACTGGCTAAAAAGTACGGTTTACGCTTTGGTGCAGGTCGCTTCGTCGCAGGGGAGACGATTGAATTAGCGACAGCTGCCATTCAACAATTAAATAAGCAAGGTCTTTGTGTAACAATCGATTATTTAGGTGAATTCGTTGATAATGAAGCGGAAGCAAATGAAATGGCTAACCAATCGATTGAAGCGATCCGTGCAATTGGAAGAGAAGGTCTTGATTCGCAGCTTTCTTTAAAGATGACTTCTATGGGATTAGATATCTCTGATGAAATCGTAATGAACAATATGCGCCGTATTTTAGAAGCTGCAAAAGAAAATGGTGTGTTCGTTACAATTGATATGGAAGATTATACACGCTGCGGAAAGACAATTGATATCTTTAAACAGTTAAAATCTGAGTACGATAATATTGGTACTGTTATTCAAGCTTACCTATATCGTACAGAAAAAGATATTGAGGATTTAAATGCTTATAAACCTAATTTACGTCTTGTAAAAGGAGCTTATAAAGAACCTGAAGAAGTGGCGTTCCCGGACAAGAAAGATGTAGATGACAATTATAAAAAGATTATTAAAATGCACTTATTAAATGGAAATTATACTGCAATTGCTTCACATGACGAAGCGATTATTGAATATACAAAAAAACTTGCTGAAGAACATAATATTCCAAGGGATCAATTTGAATTCCAAATGTTATATGGTATTCGTAATGAGCGTCAACTTGAGCTAGTAAAAGAAGGTTACAAAATGCGTGTTTACGTACCTTATGGAAACGATTGGTATGGATATTTCATGCGCCGTCTAGCAGAGCGTCCAGCAAACGTTGCGTTCGTATTAAAAGGTATGGTTAAAAAATAACCAAGGAGAAAATACTCCTTGGTTATTTTAATTGCTGAAATGCGTAATGTGCCATTTTTTTCGTATCAGGATATAGTTGCGCGCGAGTAGAAGATAATACGACGTTAATGACGCGTTTACCGTCTTTTTCATCCACTGTTACGACTGTATATTTTCCGAGTGCTGATAGACCGCTTTTACTTCCAATCGCATATGGATCGTCATATAGTTCTTCTCGTCCGTAGTTTGCGATGTTTGGAGAGCGTTCTGAAGTATGTAGAGTTGTACGTGTTGAATTCATATATTCTAAAACAACTGGATACTTTAATGCTTCTTTCGTAATAATAGCAATGTCATATGGCGATACTTTATTTCCAAGTGCATCAGCACCACTTGCGTTCTTGAAAGTCGCATGCTTTGTACCGAGTTCCTTCGCTCTAGCATTCATCATTTTTACAAATTCATTTTTTGATCCTGCAATATGTTCTGCAATTGATTCAGCTATTGGATCTGCACTAATGATAAGCATAAGTTTTAATGCCTCATCACGCTTTAATTTTTCTCCAGCACGAAGTTTAATTTTCTTACTTTGACTTTCTGTTTTAATTGCGTTTTCTGTAACTGTAATTTCTTCATCCTCTTTTACATTCTCTAGTAAAAGAAGGGTTGTCATCATTTTGGCTATACTAGCCGGATAAGAGCGTTCGTCTTCGCGTTTTCCATACAAAACTTCACCTGTGTCTGCATCGATTGTAACTCCATATTGCCCAGTAATATTAGGTTGATCAGCTCTTACAGCTTGTTGCCTTTGTGCATAAGAGAAGAAAATCATCCCTGTAAATAGTGTGGCAATCATTACAATCATAACTATTGTTCGTTTCATTATAATTCCCTCATTTGTTACAAATAAATTGGGCAGAAAAAGCAGCCATTAATCATTATGCCACGTTCTCTGCCCAAAAATATAGCGTTATTTTTCGCCCATATTATGCTTTTTATATTGTTGGTTATTACCTTGACGTCCTTTTTCCACGCCGTGGTTATGCGGACCTGCGTTTCCAGTTACACTAGCTGCACTAATTCCAGCCTTTGAAGGGTTCTTCTTAAGTTTTGCCATATATATTCCTCCAGTTTCGTCAGATTATAAAAAGGGAAAGTGTATTTTAGTGAAGAAAATACATATATAGCATGGGCAAATAAAAGAAAAATATTTATTTCAGAAAATTTTATCAATAAATATATTGCGAAAATTTAAACAGTATCATATATTTATTAGTAGAGGCTCACTCATTGATTGCGACTTATGTCGAAAAATTGAATGAGCATTCATTCAAGAATAGGGGGAGAATTGGATGTTCCAAATTAAAAAGGCTGCTGTTCTAGGTTCAGGCGTAATGGGTTCGGGAATTGCGGCACACTTAGCTAATATTGGTATTCCGACATTATTGCTTGATATTGTACCACCTGCGCTTACGAAAGAAGAAGAAGCGAAGGGACTTACATTAGAACATAAAAGTGTGAGAAATCGTTTTAGTAATACGGCTGTGCAAAAACTATTAAAGCAAAAACCAGCTCCTCTGACAGTGAAAGGAAATTTAGCACTGATTGAAGCAGGTAACTTAGAAGATGACCTTGAGCGTCTAGCTGATGTAGATTGGATTATTGAAGTAGTAGTTGAAAACTTAGATATTAAAAAGAAACTATTTGAAAAAGTAGATGCGGTTCGTAAACCGGGTTCTATCGTAAGCTCGAATACGTCAGGTATTTCAGTTGAAAAAATGGCAGAAGGTCGTTCAGACGACTTCCAGAAACACTTCTTAGGCACACACTTTTTTAACCCACCACGATATTTAAAACTTCTAGAGGTAATACCGACGAAAGAAACAGATCCACAAGTATTAAGCTTCATGAAACTATTTGGCGAAGACGTTCTTGGAAAAGGCGTTGTTATCGCAAAAGATACACCAAACTTTATTGGAAACCGCATCGGTACGTACGGTTTACTTGTTACTCTTCAAGAGATGGTAAAACGCGGCTATAGCATTGGGGAAGTTGATTCTGTAACAGGCCCACTTATTGGTCGTCCGAAGAGCGCAACGTTCCGCACATTAGATGTTGTCGGTTTAGATACATTCGTACACGTTGCAAATAACGTATATGAAAATGTGCAAGAAGAAGAGCGTGATGTATTTAAAGTACCAGCTTTCATGCATGACATGCTTGAGAAAAAATGGCTTGGAAGTAAAACGGGTCAAGGCTTCTTCTTAAAACAAGGAAAAGAAATTTTAGAATTAAATCCTGAAACGATGGAATACGAAGCGCGTAAAAAATTAAAAGCTGCATCCGTAGAGTTAAGTAAACAAGAAAAAGGATTAGCGAATAAATTGAAAGCGCTTGTATACGCGAAAGACCGTGCAGGAGAGTTATTATGGAACATCATTACACCAACTCTTTTATACTCTGCAAAACTTCATAAAGAAATTGCTGACGATATCGTTGCAATTGATCAAGCGATGAAGTGGGGCTTCGGCTGGGAGCAAGGACCATTTGAAGTGTGGGATGCAATCGGCGTTGAAAAATCTGTTCAAAAGATGGAAGAAAACGGCGTAGTTGTTCCTACTTGGGTGAAAGAAATGTTAGAGAAAGGTTTCACTACTTTCTATAAACATGATAACGGCGATAGCTACTATTACGATAATGGCGAATATAAGCTAATTGAGCGTAATAAAAAAGCAATTTCTCTTAAGCAATTAAAAGCGAAAAATGGTGTATTAAAGAAAAATAGCGGAGCGAGCTTAATTGATTTAGGCGACGGCATCCTTTGCTTAGAGTTCCATTCGAAGAGCAATGCAATCGGTATGGATATTACGCAAATGATTAACTACGCTGTTGATGAAGTAGAAAAGAATTATAAAGGTCTTGTTATCGGTAACCAATCGAAGAACTTCTGCGTTGGTGCGAACCTAGCAATGATCTTAATGGAAGCACAAGACGACAACTACTTTGAAATTGAGTGGGTTGTGAAAAACTTCCAAGATGCAATGACGAAAATTAAGTACTCTTCTAAGCCAGTTGTAGCAGCACCATATGGTATGACGCTTGGCGGAGGTACAGAAGTTTGCTTACCAGCAGCGAGCATTCAAGCTTCTAGTGAAACGTATATGGGCTTAGTAGAAGTTGGTGTTGGCTTAATCCCTGGCGGAGGCGGTAATAAAGAGCTATACATTAAACACTTAAACAAAATGGCAAACGGTGTAGAGTTTGATCTGCAAAAAGTTGCAAATAAAGTGTTCGAAACAGTCGCAATGGCGAAAGTTTCAACTTCAGGACAAGAAGCAGTTTCTCATAACTTCTTAGGTGATAAAGATGGTATTAGTGTGAATGGTGATCACTTACTATACGATGCGAAACAGAAAGCACTTGCTTTATATGAAGCTGGTTATAAAGCGCCGATCCGCAAAAAGATACCAGTTGTTGGGGAAACAGGATATGCAACTCTTGCACTTGGTGCGGAAGCAATGCATTTATCTGGTTACATTTCAGAGTACGATCTTCACATTGCTAAGAAACTTGCATATGTCATTGCGGGCGGAAAAGTACCGTACGGAACAGAAGTTGATGAGCAATATTTATTAGATGTAGAACGTGAAGCATTTATTAGCTTAGTAAGTGAGATGAAATCACAAGCAAGAATGCAGCACATGCTTGTAAAAGGAAAGCCATTACGTAACTAATAACGAGGGGAGATATCGTTCATGAGAGAAGCTGTCATTGTTGCGGGAGCAAGAACACCAATTGGAAAAGCAAAGAGGGGTTCATTAAAAACAGTTCGTCCTGACGATCTAGGGGCGTTAGTAGTAAAGGAAACGTTAAAGCGTGCGAATTATGAAGGACCAATCGATGATTTAATTTTCGGTTGTGCGATGCCAGAAGCAGAGCAAGGTTTAAATATGGCTCGTAATATCGGCGGATTAGCAGGACTTTCTTACGATGTTCCAGCTATTACGATTAACCGTTACTGTTCTTCAGGTTTACAAAGTATCGCTTACGGAGCAGAGCGTATTATGCTTGGTCACTCTGAAGCTGTATTATCAGGCGGAGCAGAATCAATGAGTTTAGTTCCAATGATGGGACACGTTGTTCGTCCGAATAGTCGCCTTGTAGAAGCGGCTCCAGAATATTATATGGGTATGGGACATACAGCAGAGCAAGTTGCTGTGAAATATGGAATTTCTCGTGAAGAGCAAGATGCATTTGCAGTAAGAAGTCATCAACGTGCTGCGAAAGCATTAGCTGCAGGAAACTTTGCTGATGAAACAGTATCTGTAGATGTAACGTTACGTACTGTTGGATCAAATAACAAACTGCAAGAAGAAACAATCACTTTCGCACAAGACGAAGGTGTAAGAGCAGAAACAACGCTAGACATTTTAGGTAAATTACGTCCAGCATTTAACGTTCGCGGTTCTGTAACAGCTGGTAACTCTTCACAAATGAGTGACGGTGCAGCATCTGTACTATTAATGGATCGCGAAAAAGCAGTGAGCGATGGCATGAAGCCACTTGCGAAATTCCGTTCATTTGCAGTAGCTGGCGTACCACCAGAAGTAATGGGAATCGGCCCAATCGCTGCAATTCCAAAAGCGTTAAAACTAGCTGGCTTAGAGCTATCTGATATTGGCTTATTTGAACTAAATGAAGCATTCGCTTCTCAATCAATTCAAGTTATTCGTGAACTTGGTTTAGATGAAGAAAAAGTAAACGTAAACGGTGGTGCAATCGCACTTGGACATCCACTTGGCTGTACAGGAGCAAAACTAACACTATCTCTTATTCACGAAATGAAACGCCGCAACGAACAATTCGGTATCGTAACAATGTGTATCGGCGGCGGAATGGGAGCAGCGGGAGTATTTGAATTACTTTAAAAAAAGTGGAAGCGGCTCGCTCAGAATGAGAGGGGGATGGAGCTTCAGACGTAGAGGCGTTCTTTGCCTCGCAGGAAGAAGCGAAGCCACCGAACATTCTAGCCGCTGGAACTGGATTAGATAAAAAGTGCAGGTGGCTCGTTTAGAACAGGAGGGCGTTGGAAGCCCTGACGAAGAGGCGCTTTTTGCCTCAAAGGAAGGGGTGAAACGACCGACTGTTTTAGCCACTGGAACTGGATTATAAAAAAAGTGGAAGCGGTTCGCTCAGAACGAGACGACGCTAAAGCAAAGAATGGAAGCAACAAAGGTTTATAAAAAAAGGGAGAGCCAGCTTCTTTCAAAAAGAGAGAAGCGGCTCATGAAAATATGAAGGAGGAAATTTTCATGGAAAAAACAGTAGGAAATGCGGTTAAAGGCGGTAGCTTTTTAGTAGATGAGATTACGATTGATCAAGTGTTTACGCCAGAAGATTTTTCATCTGAGCATAAAATGATTGCAAAAACGACAGAGGACTTTATTGTAAATGAAGTTCTTCCAGAGCTTGAATATTTAGAGCAACATGAGTTTGATCGTTCAGTTCGTCTTTTAAAAGAAGCTGGGGAACTTGGTTTATTAGGCGCTGACGTACCAGAAGAGTACGGCGGAATTGGTCTTGATAAAGTAAGCTCAGCGTTAATCGCAGAGAAATTCTCTCGCGCTGGTGGCTTTGCAATTACTCACGGTGCTCACGTAGGTATCGGATCTTTACCAATCGTATTATTCGGTAACGAAGAGCAAAAGAAAAAGTATTTACCATTACTTGCAACTGGTGAAAAATTAGCTGCATACGCATTAACAGAGCCAGGTTCAGGATCTGACGCATTAGGTGCAAAAACAACTGCACGTTTAAATGCAGAAGGTACACATTACGTATTAAATGGTGAAAAACAGTGGATTACAAACTCTGCATTCGCTGACGTATTCGTTGTATATGCAAAAATCGATGGAGAGCACTTCTCAGCATTTATCGTAGAGAAAGACTACGCTGGCGTATCTACAAGCCCAGAAGAAAAGAAAATGGGTATTAAATGTTCTTCAACTCGTACGTTAATTTTAGAAGATGCGTTAGTACCGAAAGAAAACTTACTTGGTGAAATCGGTAAAGGTCATATTATCGCATTCAACATTTTAAATATCGGTCGTTATAAATTAGGTGTTGGTACAGTTGGATCTGCGAAACGTGCAGTAGAAATTTCAGCACAATATGCAAACCAACGTCAACAGTTCAAACAACCAATCGCTCGCTTCCCATTAATTCAAGAGAAACTTGCGAATATGGCAGCAAAAACATATGCAGCTGAAAGCTCTGTATATCGTACAGTAGGTTTATTCGAAAGCCGCATGAGCACATTATCTGAAGAAGAAGTAAAAGACGGTAAAGCAGTAGCAGCTTCTATCGCTGAATATGCAATCGAGTGCTCTTTAAACAAAGTATTCGGTTCTGAAGTATTAGACTATACAGTAGATGAAGGTGTTCAAATTCACGGTGGTTACGGATTCATGGCAGAGTACGAGATTGAAAGAATGTACCGTGATTCTCGTATTAACCGTATTTTCGAAGGAACGAACGAAATTAACCGCCTAATTGTACCAGGTACGTTCTTACGTAAAGCGATGAAAGGTGAATTACCACTTCTTCAAAAAGCACAAAAATTACAAGAAGAGTTAATGATGATGATGCCAGAAGAAGTAGGCGATGAGCCATTAGCACTTCAAAAGTATTTAGTAACTAATGCGAAGAAAATCGGCTTAATGGTAGCTGGATTAGCGGCTCAAAAATACGGTAAAGCATTAGATAAAGAGCAAGAAATTCTTGTGAATATCGCTGACATCGTAAGCAATCTATACGCAATGGAATCAGCTGTTCTTCGTACAGAAAAAGCAATCAAAACAACTGGTCTTGAAAAGAATAAACAAAAAGTGTTATACACTGAAGTATTCTGCCAAGAAGCATTTAACGAAATCGAAGCAGATGCGAAAGAAACACTTATCGCAGTTGAAAACGGCGACATGCTGCGCATGATGTTATCATCATTACGTAAATTAACTCGCCACACACCACTTAACGTAATTCCGAAGAAACGTGAAATCGCTGCGAAAATTTTAGAAGATGAGCGTTACACAGTTTAATATCTTTAAAGAACAGTAGTCGTTTATACGGCTACTGTTCTTTTTTTGAAAAAAGAAATTTTTAGTGACATAAAACTAATACCATTAGTATAATAAAACTAATGGTATTAGTTTTCGTGAAAAGGGAGATGGGACTATGAGGATGATACATGAAAAAACGTTATATCAATTGTCATTTTTGCCAAGAGCGTTTCCTGTAAATTGTTACTTTGTAGAGGAAGAAGATGGTTTAACTTTAATTGATGCGGCTTTGCCATATAGCGCAAAAGGTATTTTACAGGCGGCTGAGAAAATAGGAAAAACAATTACTAAAATTGTATTAACACATGCGCATGATGATCACATTGGTGCATTAGACGCATTAAAGGAAGTACTTCCTCATGTTCCAGTCTATATTTCTAAGCGGGACGGAAAGCTGTTAGAAGGAGATACGACGTTACAAAAGGATGAACCGAATATACCGATAAAAGGCGGTGTACCTAAAAAATTAAAAACGGTACCTGATGTTTTATTGGAAGATGGCGACCGAGTTGGATCGCTTCTTGCGATTATGACACCGGGACATACGCCGGGCTCCATGTCGTTTCTTGATGTAAGAAATAAAGCTCTTATTGTTGGGGATGCATTCCAAACAAGAGGAGGTATGGCCGTTTCGGGACAAATAAAATTTTGGTTTCCGTTTCCGGCGATGGCAACGTGGAGCAAAGAAATATCATTACAAAGTGCACAGAAGCTAAGCGAATATGAGCCTTCCTTGCTTGCAGCAGGGCACGGAAAAATGATAAAGGATCCAGGGGCTGTCATAGAGCTTGCTATTAAGGAAGCGAAGCGGAATATAGAAAGTAAGAAAGAGGGTTAATTTATGTCACCGAGAATCGGACTTACATTACAGAAAATTGTAGAAACAGCTGCAGAAATTGCAGATACAAATGGAATACAAGAAGTAACGTTAGCTTCATTAGCGCAAAGATTAGGGATACGTTCGCCCTCACTATATAATCATGTAAAAGGGTTACAAGATGTACGGAAACATCTTGGTATTTACGGAATAAAACAGCTGCATAACAAACTGGAAGAAGCAGCCGAGGATAAACGTATGGATGAAGCAATTCATGCATTAGGAGAAGCATATGTAGCATTTGTCCGAAAACATCCTGGACTATATGAAGCAACTTTTTTACGAGATGAAGAAGTAAGAAAAGCAGGTGACGGAATTGTAAAGCTTTGTCTTCGAGTTTTACAACAGTATGGCTTAGAAGGAGAGAATGCACTTCATGCGACACGCGGATTCAGAAGTATTTGTCATGGATTTGCTTCGATTGAACAACAGGGCGGATTTGGTTTGCCGTTAGATTTAGATATAAGTTTACATGTATTGTTGGAAACGTTTATTAAAGGGTTACGTGAATAAGAAGCGAGGCAAACAAAAACCTTAGAAGTGATTCTAAGGTTTTTTAGTGCATATAATTCGAAAAGAGCGGTAGGCTTTTTCTCATTACATGATATTATTTAGCAGGTTTGAAAAATGTGTATATGGCTAAGAAAAAGCAAACGAAACTGAATACGGTAGGATCTTGATATGGACTAGGCTCAGAGCCCTTCTGGATTTCTGTAAGGAAGTCATGTGTTTTCATGTTCATTGCTCCTTTAACTAATAAAATTTATATGATGCGAGGGTTATGGTGGATAGATAAGAAATTTTTGGAATTTCATCTAATAATTATTCTATAGTAATCTAATTCCAAAAACTATATAATACAAAGCTTTCATGATATGTAAAATTGCATATTATTCTTTTTGAAAAATTTGTTATATTATCTATATATTTGTATTAAAGGGTTTTTGTTAAGGTAATGAAAACAAATGGAGGAATAGTATGAGAAAAACAGTATTAGACGCGTATAATGCAGAAAGAGAAGTAGATAACATAACATATAAAAATCTAGTTGTAACGATTGCAAGCATTCTAGGGTTCTCACTCTTAGGGGGATTATTCCTTGCTTTAGCCCTTGGAATTTTTGGAGAAGAGGTATTACGTGCTAATTTAGAGGGATATTATTTACTTCTATTTGATGCAGCTGTTGTTACTATTGTTTTATTTGCGTATAAACCAGTGCTTCATTTTATTAAGAACATATGGGATGTATCTATTTTAAAAAATGGGAAAACCTACTTGTATTTATTAATAGGTTTTATCATCATTGCATTAACTCAGTATGTAATGTTAGAGTTGTTTAGCTTTGAAAGTGCAGAGCAGCAACGAGATCAATTAGGGAGCTTAGGACTTCAAGATAGTCTACAAAGTATTATATATGTGTTAAGTGTTGCTATAATTACACCAATTAAAGAAGAAATTTTATATAGAGGTATTTTGTATCGATTTTTTGAAAAGAAATATAGTTTTCTAGTTGGTATCATTATTTCTTCCTTTATCTTTGGGATTCTTCATGGTGGTTTTCCAGTTACGGCAATGATTATGGGGATTGTATTTGCTATGTTATATAAGAAAACACAATCTATTTTACCTAGCATCATTTTACATATTGTATGGAACCTACTTGTGAGTATAAGTATGATTGTTTCTTTATAAAATTGAATGAATATTTAGCATAAAAGATGAATGGCCTAGCTATTCATCTTTTATTTTGTTTATATGTGGGAAAAGTTGATGAATACAATCCAAAAAGAACCAAATACTAATGATGAATGAACAAAGAAAGGCGGGTATGTTATATGCAAAACTTAACAGAGCTTGAAGTAGAAAATTTACGTCATTTAATTGGTGGACACGCAACAATTATTAACAAGTTGGAGCAGTATGCACAGACGTGTACAGATCCACAACTGAAACAAATGCTACAAAAAGATGCGCAAGATGCACGAAATACGAAACAGCAATTAATGACTTTCCTAGGATAGGAGGAAGCGGAAAATGAATGAAAAAGATATGGTAAATGATTATTTAGCAGGATTAAATGCAAGTTTAACAAGCTATGCAAATTATATTGCTCAGTCTGATAATGAACAGTTACATCAAACGTTAATTCAAATTCGTAATCAAGACGAGGCGCGCCAACGTAATATGTATGAGTATGCAAAGCAAAAGAGTTATTACAAACCGGCAGCACCTGCTAATCCAATGATTGTACAGCAATTAAAAAGTCAATTAAGTGCGGAATAACAGGAAAAAGAAGACGAGCGAATTTATTGGCTCGTTTTCTTTTTGTATATGTCAATAAATACATAATAAATATTTTTCCAGTTGTAACAAATATGACGAAAATGGAATATAACAATTCACAAAAAGGACAAAAACTTTGTTCAATATTTCACAAAGTATCCATGGTTTCTATCGTGAGAACCTCTATAATTAGGATTGTAAAGAACAAAAGAAATAGATTATATGATCAATTAGGAGAGATTGCTATGAAAAGACATACAAGAAAAATTGCAATTATCGGTACTGGATTAGTTGGATCAAGTTGTGCGTATTCTATTGTGAATCAAGGTATTTGCGAAGAGCTATTATTAATTGATATAAATCATGAACGTGCAGTTGGGGAAGCAATGGATTTATCACATTGCATTAACTTTACAAATACAAGAACAAAAGTATATGCAGGAAGCTATGAAGACTGCAAAGATATGGACATTGTTATTATTACAGCAGGGCCAGCACCAAAACCTGGACAAAGTCGCTTAGATACTTTAGGAGCGAGTGCGAAGATTATGGAAAGTGTTGTTGGTGGTGTAATGGCAAGTGGATTTGATGGTATTTTCTTACTTGCATCGAACCCAGTTGATATTATTACATATCAAGTGTGGAAATTATCTGGATTACCTAGAAATCGCGTAATCGGTACTGGTACATCACTAGATTCTTCTCGCTTAAGAACAATTTTATCTGAAATGCTACATGTAGATCCTCGTAGTATTCATGGGTATTCATTAGGAGAACATGGTGATTCTCAAATGGTTGCTTGGTCTCATGTAACTGTTGGTGGAAAGCCAATTCTGCAAATTTTAGAAGAACAAAAAGAACGATTTGGTGAAATAGATTTAGATGAAATTGTTGAGAAGACTGCAAAAGCTGGCTGGGAAATTTATAAACGTAAAGGAACTACTTATTACGGGATTGGAAATTCTCTAGCATATATTGCGAGTTCAATCTTTAATGATGATCACCGTGTCATTGCTGTTTCAGCCATTTTAGATGGTGAGTACGGTGAATATGATATTTGTACAGGAGTACCAGCTATTATTACTAGAGACGGTATAAGAGAAGTTGTAGAACTCAATTTAACAGAGGATGAAGAATCTCGATTCGCAAAATCAAACGATATTTTACGTGATTATATGAAAACAATTGGTTACTAACTTATAGGAGAAGGTGAAACAAATGAAGGAATATATAATGTCTCGTGTATTTAAAGCATCTGCTGGAATCGCACAAGGTATTTTCGTATCCCTCGGAATTGGTTTACTGATCGAAAATATAGGAAGAATTGTTGATATACCATTACTTATTACAATCGGAGTTGTTGCAAAATCACTAATGGCACCGGCAATTGGTGCCGGCATTGCTTTTATGCTCGGTGCAAACGGTCTTGTAATCTTCTCGGCGATGGTAGCCGGAGCGATTGGTGCCGGATCCATTTCAATTACTGAAGCTGGTCTAATTATTAAAACAGGTGAGCCAATCGGTGCATTATTAACAGCAACTTTAGCTGTATATATTGGTAAACGTTTAAGTGGAAAAACTGCGTTAGATATGATGCTCGTTCCATTTGCGGCCATATTAGGTTCTGGTTTAGTAGGCATTTGGTTATCTCATAATATTACTCCTGTTTTAAATGCAGTTGGAGCGTTTATTAAAGATAGCTCAGCTGGTAGCCCATTCATCGCTTCTATCGTCATTGCAGTAGTTTGGGGACTATTACTTATCTCTCCAGCTTCATCAGCTGCGTTAGCAATTGCACTTAGCTTAGACGGTGTTGCAGGTGGTGCTGCTCTTGCCGGATGCGTTGCTCAGTTTATCGGATTCTCTGTCATCTCAGCGAAAGAAAACAATTTAGGTGGCATATTAGCTCAAGCACTTTGTACTCCGAAAGTACAATTGCCAAATATCACTAAAAATCCAATGATTCTCGTCCCAACTGTCGTCGCCAGTGCTATAGTCGGTCCAGTATCAGCATTAATTTTCCAACTGGAAGCAGGAAAGGAAATTGCAGGTCTTGGATTAAGTTCTCTTATCGCACCAATTAATTTAATTTCCAGCCAAGGATGGGAAGTTATCCCGGCGATGGTAATTACTTATATCGTCATTCCAGTAGCTGTTTCTTATATACTTTACATTGCTCTTAAAAAAGCAGGTCGTATTCATTCTGGTGATATGACTGTACCGCAATCTTAAATTGAAAATCTCCTTAATAATAGATAAAAGCAGACTGAAGCCACAGTCTGCTTTTTTGTCATGCTACATTCTATGATTTTGTTTTACTGGAACTCTTATTGGTTCTTTGGCCAATAAGAGCTGAACGCCGAAGTAAAGTATGCTTGCAAGCGTCATTCCAGAAACGGCATCTACAAAGGCATGCTGCTTCGTAAATAGCGTTGATAAAATAATAAGTGTACCGAAGAAAGTAAGGATGTAATATTCAAAAACATGCTGTTCTCTACGCTTAAAGGCAGCTAACATAATTACAAATGTAGTAAGAACGTGAATGCTAGGGAAACAGTTTACTGGCTGGTCGATACTATAAATATAGCGAACTAGTTCAGAAAATACATCTGTTCCAACGACAGTCGGACGTGGTACCGTTGTTTGCCAAAAATAATAAATAGAAAAACAAGCAAGCTTTCCAAAAATAACACTACTTAAAGTAACATAATATTGCTTTCGGTCAGCAAAACAGTAATAAATAAGTGCGCCGTATAAGTATGGAAACCAAAGTAAATAAGGAATAATAAATGCTTTTACAAATGGAATCCAATCATCCACTACAGTTGTAACGTCTACTGCGTGAACAGTCGATTTATTTAATACGTCGTAAAGGGGACTTACGAGCACGAGTAGAAGTATATAACTTAACGGAAGAAAAGATGAAAGTTTAAATTTCTTCATGTTGATCTCCTATGTTTAGTAATGTAAGTAAATTCAATTGATTATAATATAGAAACGTGAATTGGGCTATCGATTTTACTTACATTTTCTTGAATTAACCTTACGTTTTTGTCACTTGACTAAAAAGAAGGGGAGGGTGCTAAATGAAGCGTTTATCGTATTTCTTATTTTTTATATTGATATGCCTAGTCGGTGCTGGGTGTGCAAAGGATAAAGAAGGAGAGAAATTAGAATATAACGGAAGAGCACTCGTAATTGGAGTTGTTGGAGAAAAAACGAAAGATACGTTTAGGAATATAAAGTTTGAGGAAATGAAGTTAGAGGAACTGGAAAAGAAATCTAAGGAAGTAGATGGTTTTCTAATAATGAAAGATCACTTTCAAGAAGCCTCAACAGAGCAATATAAAAATGTATTTTCATCACTAAAGAAACCAGTGTTTTTTATCGGTTTACAAGATAAATCATATTCGATTTTTATTACAAAAGGGATAGAGTATAACAGTGCCCGAAAAGATGTAAATGCTATGTATACGCAAGGGTTTGCGAATATCGGAAGTGGTGAAGGACAACAATGGGCAGTTGGTTTATCGAATGGTGGAAATACAGAAGAAAGTATTCATAATATGTATATCGTCGTATTTCAAACAATTGCAGATTATTTAAATAGATAATGAAGGAGCCTGCAAAAGAGGCTTCTTATTTTTTTAATCAAACGTTTGTTTAAGCTGTATGTTCGGTAGGAAGAAACCGATGTAACTCAAGGGTTGACAAAGAAAAATAGAGAATTAATCAAACGTTTGTTTAAGCTGTATGTTCGGTAGAAAGAAACTCCTGTAGTTCAAAGGTTAAGAAAGAAAATGGAGAATTAATCAAACGCTTGTTTAAGATATATGTTTGGTGCAGAATCTAAAAAATTTATATATTTATTTTTTTCTTAACAAATGGCGGAAAAATAAGAAAAATTCGCAGGATTATTAAAAATTATCACGAAATAAGTAAAAGTTTAGCGAATAATGGTTTGAAATAATAAAACGTTTTCTATATGATAAAGGTAAAGGTTAGTAAAAAAGTAGGTGAATTTATGACAGTAACATTTTATTCATATCCAAAGTGTGGCACATGTCAAAAGGCAAAGAAATGGTTTGAGGCAAACGATGTAGCATATGAGATGATTCATATTGTTGAAAATCCACCATCAAAAGAAGATTTACGTAATTTACATGAAAAAAGTGAATTACCATTAAAAAAATTCTTTAATACAAGTGGAATGCGTTACCGTGAACTTGGTCTAAAAGATAAGTTGAAAGATGCAAGCGAAGACGAAATGTATGAGCTTTTAGCATCTGATGGCATGTTGATTAAACGTCCAATTGTAACAGATGGAACGAATGTAACACTTGGTTTTAACGAAGAGCAGTTTGAAAGTGTGTGGAAAAAGTACCAATAAGGTATTTTTACATAATTAATACATTCACTGGAGGTACAGTCATGAGCATTCCAAATAATTTACGTTACTCTGAAGAACACGAATGGGTAAAAACTGAAGGTAATGAAGTTGTTATCGGTATCACTCACTTTGCACAAGGTGAGCTAGGCGATATCGTATTCGTTGAACTTCCTGAAGTAGGTGCAACAATCGAAGCTAACGAGCCATTCGGAAGCGTAGAATCTGTTAAAACAGTTTCTGAGTTATACGCACCTGTAAGCGGTAAAGTTGTAGCAGTAAACGAAGAATTAAGTGACCAACCAGAACTTGTTAACGAATCTCCATACGAGGGTGCATGGATGGTTAAAGTTGAACTTTCTGATGCAAGCCAAGTTGAGAAGTTATTAACTGCAGAAAAATATGCAGAAATGACAAACCAAGACTAATTATAGTCGACTAAAGGACAGCCTTTGTGCTGTCCTTTTTTATTTTTTGTGAAATAATGAAATTCAAGTTATATGTAAATAAATAAGCTATTATGAGAAAAACTGTTTTGTGGTAAGGTTTCATAAGTCTTCACAATCTAAACGAGCCGCTTGCGCTTTTCATTGTCTAGCTCCAGCGGCTAGATTGTTCGGTGGCTTCGCTTCTTCCTGCAAGGCCAAAAGCGCCTTTACGTCAGAAGCTCCATCCCCCTCACAATCTGAATGAGCCGCTTGCGCTTTTCTTTTGCAAAAATAAACAGGAAACAACATGAAAATAACGAATATACTATATACTAAGTTCAAGGTTATATAGTATATGGTGATCGGGTGATGACATATGATTTATGTAGAAAAAGTCATTATTGTAGAAGGTACATCAGATAGAAGAAAGATTGAATCTATTATTCGTGAACCGGTGGAAATTGTTTGTACAAATGGTACAATTGGTTTGTCGAAAATGGATGAGCTCGTTGATCAGTTTTTTGATAAGGAAGTGTATGTGCTAGTGGATGCTGATGATGCTGGAGAAAAGTTAAGGAAACAATTTCGAAAAGAATTCCCGCAAGCCGAGCATATCTATATTGATCGCTCGTACCGAGAAGTGGCAACTGCGCCATCTACACACTTAGCAAATGTATTATGGGGAGCCGACATTGATGTTTATACAGAATATTTACGGTAAGGAATGATAGAAGTGATTGATTGGACAGGAGCCGAAGCTACAGCCCTAATAGAGAACGAAGAAAAAACAGTATTATATGTATATACTCCAATGTGTGGAACATGCCAATTAGCAAAAAAGATGTTAACAGTCGTTGAGATGACAATTGAAGGCCTCAAAATTGGGATGTTAGATTTAAATTATGCTCCGCATTTAGCGAAAGAGTATGGGATTGAAAGTGTACCTTGTTTACTTGTTTTTGAAAATGGGACACTGATGAAGAAGATATACGCATTTCATTCGGTTGAATATTTATATACGGAATTAAAGTAGGCGGCAAAATTTTTGCCGCCTCGACATATTTCTTGGGAAATATGTCGAGATGCAGGGTGGCTACAGTATTTGTCGAGCGAAAATAACAGGATTGCTCTTTAGTGAGAGGGAATGGTATGTAATAGAAAGTGATATGAAGGATGTGATTTAGGGTGAGATTATATTCTTTGCTTCAATCATTTGTAAATTACGCTAATGGTCAATATCATTTAGAACCGCTTTTAAGACAAGAAGAAAAAACTGTTAATTTTCGCTTCGGAGATGAAAGTTGTTCGTTACAAATTTCAAGAGATTATATAGAGCTACTACATGAGGAAAGAGGAACGGAACAAATCATTTGCTTAGATGAAAAGGATATAGAACAATTGGTGAATGGAAATGTACGATTGCAAATGCTAATGAATGATGGACGTGTACAATATTCGGGAACGTACCGAACGATGTTATTAGTGGAATCGATGTTTCATATATGTAAACCGATGTCAGTAGGTGCTTAAAATTCTGAAGTTTCATTTTTTGCGAAAATTTCTGTTGACATGGTGAGTGTATATTGATACAATTCAAGTCATAAAATATAGACAATTTCATAAATTTCAAATCAGACGAAAATTGAATCTGATTTCTCTTATCAAGAGAGGTGGAGGGACTGTGCCCTGTGAAGCCCGGCAACCGTCAACTTATGTTGAAATGGTGCCAATTCCTGCAAAGCAAATGCTTTGAGAGATGAGAGAGAGGGATAATGTTGTTATATACGCATAAAAACCTTTCTGCTTCTCTAAAGCAGAAAGGTTTTTTTATTGTTTGAATGTGGAGGACATTCAAACAATAAAAGTAATGATAACAGTGGACTACACGCATTAAAAATAAAAAATTGCGGAGTCGACCTAAACAAAAAAGGGGTGAACATCATGATTCTATTAGAGAATGTAAGGAAAATATATAAGGCGAAAAGCGGTGATGTCACTGCTGTAGATAACGCCAATTTAAAAATAGAAAAAGGCGAAATATTTGGTGTTATTGGATATAGCGGCGCTGGGAAAAGTTCTTTAATCAGATTGTTTAATCAGTTAGAGAAACCGACTTCTGGCCAAATTACAATTGCAAATCGTGTTATATCAGCAATTACAGGAAGTGAACTTCGTAAGGCAAGGCAAGAAATTGGAATGATTTTTCAGCACTTCAACTTACTTTGGTCACGAACTGTACGTGAAAATATAGAGTTTCCACTTGAAATTGCAGGTGTTGATAAAGCGAAGAGAAGAAAACGTGTGGATGAATTAATTCATCTTGTTGGATTAGAAGGAAGAGGAGACGCGTACCCATCTCAGCTGAGCGGGGGACAAAAGCAACGCGTCGGGATTGCAAGAGCATTAGCTAACAATCCACAAGTGCTTTTATGTGACGAAGCAACGTCAGCTCTTGATCCGGAAACGACAGATCAAATTTTGGATTTACTATTAGACATTAATAAGCGCCTTGGTTTAACAATTGTACTCATTACACATGAGATGCACGTAATTCGAAAGATTTGTAATCGTGTTGCGGTAATGGAGAAAGGAAAGATTGTAGAAACAGGTCCAGTACTTGATGTATTCCGTAATCCGAAGCAAGATATTACGAAACGATTTGTACAGCAGTTAACGGATTCTGAAGATACAAATGAAACGATTGAAAGTTTAATTGAAAAATATCCAGATGGAAAAGTAATTCGTTTGCAGTTTATCGGTGAGGCTGTAGAAAGACCAGTGCTTCAACGATTGATGCAACGCAGTGACATAGAAGTTAGCATTTTGCAAGGAAATATCGCACAAACGAATAACGGTTCTTACGGTAGTTTAGTTGTTCATTTAAATGGTGAGGAAACAGCGATCCAGCAAGCAATAGAAGGAATTCATCAAGATCAAGTAGAGCTGGAGGTGATTGCACATGGATAAGTTACTCACAAATGTTGATTGGAATCAAATGTTAGAAGCAACTGGTGAAACGTTATATATGACGGCAATCGCAGCTCTTGCGACATTTGTTTTAGGACTCATTTTAGGATTGTTACTCTTCATGACAGCAAAAGATAATTTATGGGAAAACAAATCAATTAATACGGTGATTGGAGCATTCGTAAATATATTCCGTTCTATACCATTCATCATTTTAATTATTTTATTAATCCCATTCACAAAGATTCTTCTTGGAACAATTCTTGGAGCAAGTGCAGCTTTGCCGGCTTTAATTATTGGAGCGGCACCATTCTACGCGAGAATGGTTGAAATCGCACTTCGCGAAATTGATAAAGGTGTAATTGAAGCTTCAAAAGCAATGGGAGCAAAAACAAGCACAATTATTTTGAAAGTGTTAATTCCAGAATCGTTACCAGCATTAGTATCTGGTATTACGGTTACGACAATTGCTTTAGTAGGCTATACAGCAATGGCAGGAGTTGTTGGTGCTGGTGGCCTTGGAACACTTGCTTACTTAGAAGGATTCCAAAGAGGGAATAACGATGTAACAATCGTTGCGACAATTTGTGTATTACTAGTTGTATTTTTAATTCAGTGGATTGGTGATAGTTTAACGACTCGAATAGATAAACGATAATGAAAAACGGGAGGATGTTTCAAATGAAAAAATTATTACTTACGGCACTTATTTCAACTTCAATTTTTGGATTAGCTGCTTGTGGCGGGAAAGATAAAGATGAAAAGAAACTTGTTGTTGGTGCTTCTAACGTACCGCACGCTGTTATTTTAGAAAAGGCAAAACCTTTACTTGAGAAAAAAGGAATTGAATTAGAAATTAAAAAATTCCAAGACTACGTATTACCAAATAAATCGTTAGCGGATAAGGAATTAGATGCAAACTACTTCCAGCATATTCCGTATTTAGAAAAAGAAATTAAAGATAAAAAGTATGACTTTGAAGTAGCAGGAAAGATTCATTTAGAACCAATTGGTGTGTACTCTCAAAAGTATAAGAGTTTAAAAGAGCTTCCAGATGGTGCGACAATTATTATGAGTAATTCAGTTGCTGACCACGGACGTGGTTTAGCAATTTTACAAAAAGAAGGTATTTTAAAAA
Source organism: Bacillus sp. FSL E2-8900 (assembly GCF_037966225.1). Taxonomy (NCBI): domain Bacteria; kingdom Bacillati; phylum Bacillota; class Bacilli; order Caryophanales; family Bacillaceae; genus Bacillus; species Bacillus sp. FSL E2-8900. The sequence goes on along the minus strand of NZ_CP150193.1, from coordinate 4,611,775 downwards.
TTAAAGACGGAATAGATCCAGTTAAAGCAACTACAAAAGATATTGCAGATAATCCGAAAAATCTAAAATTCAAAACGGATATCGAGCCTGGTTTATTGCCACAAGTGTATAACAATAAAGAAGGCGACGCTGTTTTAATTAACTCTAACTATGCAATTGATGCAAAGTTAAATCCGGAAAAAGATGCAATTGCAATTGAAGGAAATGATTCACCATACGCAAACATAGTAGCTGTTCGTAAAGGCGATAAAGATAAGAAAGAGATTAAAGCTCTTGTAGAAGTATTGCATTCTAAAGAAATTGAAGACTTCATTAATAAAGAATATAAAGGGGCAGTTGTTCCTGTAAAAGAATAATTGCTGAAGAGGGCTGGTGTATGCCGGCTCTTTTTATAACTACATAACCATTGGGGAGAAGGGGAAATCATATGAAAAAGGTTCTACTGTCAGTTGTTACAGCGTTGTCTGTATTTACATTAGCTGCTTGCGGGAGCAAAGAGGAGAATAAGCTTGTTGTGGGAGCTTCTAACGTGCCACACGCTGTTATTTTAGAAAAGGCACAGCCGATTTTAGAGAAAAAGGGTATTAAATTAGAAATTAAAAAATTCCAAGATTATGTGTTGCCGAATAAGGCTTTAGCGGATAAAGAAATTGATGCGAACTACTTCCAGCACATTCCTTACTTAGATAAAGAAATTCAAGAAAAGGGATATAAAATTGTAAACGCAGGAAAAATCCATTTAGAACCAATGGGTATTTATTCTAAGAAATATAAAAGCTTAAAAGACTTACCAGATGGCGGGACAGTGATTATGAGTAATAACGTAGCGGAGCGTGGCCGTATGTTAGCATTGTTACAAAAAGGTGGCGTTATTAAATTAAAAGGCGGAGTAGATGTTGTTAAAGCAACAGTAAAAGATGTTGTAGAAAACCCGAAAAACTTAAAATTTAAAACAGATGTTGAACCTGGACTTTCACCGAAATTGTATGAAAATAATGAGGGAGATGCTTTATTTATTAATTCAAACTATGCAATTGATGCAAAATTAAATCCAACAAAGGATGCAATTGCGATTGAAGGATCAGACTCTCCGTATGCAAACATCATTGCAGTTCGTAAAGGTGATGAGAAGAAAAAAGAAATTAAAGAGCTAGTAGAAGTGCTACATTCAAAAGAAATTCAAGATTTTATTAATAAAGAATATAAAGGTGCTGTACTTCCGGTAAGTGAATAAATATAAGGAAAGGGCTGGAAAATTACCAGTCCTTTTTTCTTTATATAAATAAGAAGAAAGGTGTATCATAGAAAGATGTGAAGGAAATACTTATATACATTTGTGAAAAAACGGTTACTTTTTTTCGTCGTTTGCGATATCATTTTATTTGATATAAAATTAGAATGAGAATAAAATGAGAATATGAACGTTTTAGGAATTTTTAAAATGTATATATAGGATTAATGGAGGTATTGAGATGGCTGGTTCTACATTAACGGTTAAAGACTTACACGTATCAATTGATGGCAAAGAAATTTTAAAGGGTGTAAACCTTGAAGTAAAAGGTGGAGAAATCCACGCAATTATGGGACCTAACGGAACAGGTAAATCAACTTTATCTTCTGCAATTATGGGTCACCCAAAGTATGAAGTAACAGAAGGTAGCATCATCATCGACGGTGAAGATGTATTAGAAATGGAAGTAGACGAGCGCGCACAAGCGGGTCTATTCCTAGCAATGCAATATCCAAGTGAAATTAGCGGAGTAACAAACGCTGACTTCTTACGTTCTGCAATTAATGCACGTCGTGAAGAAGGCGATGAAATTTCTCTTATGAAATTTATCCGTACATTAGATAAAAACATGGAATTCCTAGAAATGGATCCAGAAATGGCACAACGTTACTTAAACGAAGGTTTCTCTGGTGGAGAGAAAAAACGTAACGAAATTCTTCAATTAATGATGATTGAGCCAAAAATCGCAATCTTAGATGAAATTGACTCAGGTCTTGATATCGATGCATTAAAAGTTGTATCTAAAGGTATTAACGAAATGCGCGGCGAAGAGTTCGGTTGCCTAATGATTACGCATTACCAACGTTTATTAAACTACATCACTCCAGACTTCGTTCACGTTATGATGAACGGTCGTATCGTTAAATCTGGTGGCCCTGAGCTTGCACAACGTCTAGAAGCTGAAGGTTACGACTGGATTAAAAAAGAATTAGGTATTGAAGACGAAACAACAGAGCAAGAAGCGTAAGAGAGGAGCATAAACATGACAATCGGTACATTACCTTTCGATCAAGAAACAATCCGTCAACGCGCAAGCGAAGTAAACGAAGCAGCTTGGTTGACTGAGTTCCGCTTACAAGCTCTTGCACAAGCAACTGAACTTCCAATGCCAACGCCTGATAAAACGAAAATTGACAAATGGGACTTTATCGGAAAAGGCGACGCTGCTAAGCAAGAGCCTGTAAGTTCTTTAACTGAACTTCCAGAAGCAGTGAAAAACTTAATCGATGAAAATAACAGCGTATTAGTGCAACGTACTGGTACAACTGCGTTCGTTTCTTTAGCAGACGAAGCAAAAGAAAAAGGTGTTATTTTCACAGACATCGTAACAGCTGCAACTGAGCATGCTGAACTAGTACAAAAGTACTTAATGAAAGACGGCGTGAAAGTAGACGAGCATCGTCTAACTGCACTTCATGCTGCATTAATCAACGGCGGTGCATTCGTATATGTTCCGAAAAACGTTGTTCTTGAAACTCCACTTCAAGCTGTATTCTTAGTAGATGGCGAAGAAGCTAATGTATATAATCACGTGCTATTCGTAGCTGATGCGAACAGTACTGCAACTTATGTAGAAAACTATGTTGCAAATGAAAATGCTAAAGGTATTGCAAATATCGTGGCAGAAGTAATCGTGGAACAAGGCGCACAAGTGAAATTCGGTGCGGTTGATCTATTAGCAAAAGACGTAACAACTTACGTTAACCGCCGCGGCGTTGTAGGACGCGACGGCCGTATTGATTGGGCTCTAGGCCTTATGAATGACGGAAACACAATTTCAGAGAACGTTACGAACTTAATGGGCGACGGTTCATATGCTGATACGAAAACAGTAACAATTGGCCGTGGTAACCAAACACAAAACTTTACAACTAAAGTTGTTCACTTCGGTAAACACTCTGAAGGTTGGATTTTAAAACACGGTGTACAAAAAGATAGTGCAACATCTATCTTTAACGGAATTGGTAAGATTGAACACGGTGCATCTAAATCAAATGCACAACAATCTTCTCGCGTTCTTATGTTAGATGAAAAAGCACGCGGTGATGCAAACCCAATTCTTTTAATCGACGAAGATGATGTAATGGCAGGTCACGCAGCTTCAGTAGGTCGCGTAGATCCAGTCCAACTATACTACTTGATGAGCCGTGGTATTCCAAAACGCGAAGCAGAACGTTTAGTCATCCATGGATTCTTAGCACCTGTAGTTAATGAGCTTCCAATTGAAGGAGTAAAGGCACAGCTTGTTGAGGTAATTGAAAGGAAAGTTCGCTAATGAATATTCATGAAATACGCAAACAGTTTCCAATTCTTGATCAAAAAGTGAACGGCAAACAACTTGTTTATTTCGATAGTGCAGCAACTTCTCAAAAACCAATTCAAGTCATTGAAACGTTAGAACGTTACTATAAAGAATATAATTCTAACGTGCATCGCGGTGTTCATACGCTCGGTACGAAAGCTACCGACGCGTATGAAGGTGCACGTGAGAAAGTTCGCAAGTTTATCAACGCGAAATCAATGGAAGAGATTATTTTCACGCGCGGAACGACAACTGCATTAAATACAGTAGCAGCTAGCTATGGTCTTGAAAATGTAAAAGAGGGCGATGAAATCGTTATTTCTTACATGGAGCACCATAGTAATATCATTCCGTGGCAACAAGTTGCGAAGAAAACCGGTGCAACTTTAAAATACCTTCCGCTTCAACCAGACGGTACAATTTCTTTAGAAGATGTTCGTCAAACAGTTACACCGAATACAAAAATCGTTTCTATTATGCAAGTATCAAACGTACTTGGAACGATTAACCCTGTAAAAGAAATCGGAGCAATTGCACACGAAAATGGCGCAATTATGGTCGTTGATGGTGCACAAAGTACACCTCACATGAAAGTGGATGTACAAGATTTAAACTGTGATTTCTACGCATTATCTGCTCATAAGATGTGCGGACCTACAGGTATCGGCGTATTATATGGTAAAAAAGAATTGCTGAACAATATGGAGCCAATTGAATTTGGCGGTGAAATGATTGATTTCGTAGATTTACAAGAATCTACGTGGAAAGAGCTTCCGTGGAAGTTTGAAGCAGGTACACCGATTATCGGTAATGCAATCGGACTTGGTGCGGCAATTGATTTCCTAGAAGAAATCGGTCTTGATAATATTGAAAAGCATGAGCATGAATTAGCGCAATACGCTTTAGAAAGACTATCAGAAGTAGATGGCGTTACAATTTATGGTCCAAAGCATCGCGCTGGTCTTGTTACATTTAATATTGAAGACGTACATCCTCACGATGTAGCGACTGTATTAGATGTAGAAGGCATTGCAGTTCGCGCAGGACATCACTGTGCACAACCGCTTATGAAGTGGCTAAAAGCTTCTTCAACAGCACGTGCGAGCTTCTATTTATATAATACAAAAGAAGAAATTGATACATTTGTTGAATCGCTAATCAAGACAAAGGAGTATTTCACAAATGTCATTTAATAATTTAGATACGTTATATCGTCAAGTTATTATGGATCATTACAAAAATCCTCGTAACCATGGCGTGTTAGAAGATAGTGTCACCGTTAACTTGAACAATCCAACTTGCGGCGATCGTATTCAACTTACGATGAAAGTAGAAGAAGGTATTGTGCAAGAGGCGAAGTTTGAAGGTGAAGGATGTTCAATCTCAATGTCTTCAGCTTCAATGATGACACAAGCAGTAAAAGGTAAGAAAATTGAAGAAGCACTTCAGCTTTCGAAAATTTTCTCTGACATGATGCTAGGAAAAGAGTACGATGACAGCATCGATTTAGGAGATATTGAAGCATTACAAGGCGTATGCAAGTTCCCTGCACGTATTAAATGTGCAACATTAGCGTGGAAAGCGTTAGAAAAGGGCTTAAACGAAGATAAGTAATGTTAAAGGTTCCTAAAAACGAGGTTATCTAAGGAGGGACACACCAACATGGCGAAGCAACTGCCAGATATCGGCGATTATAAATATGGTTTCAAAGACAAAGACGTTTCGATTTTCCGTGCTGGACGCGGTTTAACAAAAGAAATCGTTGAAGAAATTTCACGTATGAAAGAAGAACCACAGTGGATGTTAGACTTCCGTTTAAAATCACTGGATAAGTTCTACGAAATGCCAATGCCACAATGGGGCGGCGACTTAAACGACTTAGATTTCGATGAAATTACGTACTACGTAAAACCATCTGAGAAATCTGAGAAGTCTTGGGATGAAGTACCTGATGAAATTAAAGCAACATTTGATAAATTAGGTATTCCAGAAGCTGAGCAAAAATATTTAGCTGGTGTATCTGCACAGTACGAATCTGAAGTTGTATACCACAACATGAAAGAAGACCTAGAAGCTCTAGGAATCGTCTTCAAAGATACAGATAGCGCATTAAAAGAGAACGAAGATATTTTCCGTGAGCATTTCGGAAAAGTAATCCCACCAACAGACAACAAATTCTCTGCATTAAACTCTGCAGTTTGGTCTGGTGGATCATTCATCTACGTTCCAAAAGGTGTTAAAGTTGATACACCACTTCAAGCGTATTTCCGTATTAACTCTGAAAATATGGGACAATTCGAGCGTACGCTTATCATCGTAGACGAAGGCGCACACGTACACTACGTAGAAGGTTGTACAGCACCTGTTTACACGACTAACTCACTTCACAGTGCGGTAGTAGAAATCATCATTAAGAAAGATGCATATTGCCGTTATACAACAATCCAAAACTGGGCGAACAACGTATACAACCTAGTTACAAAACGTGCGGTTTGTGAAGAAAACGCAACGATGGAATGGATTGACGGTAACATCGGATCTAAATTAACGATGAAATACCCAGCAGTTATCTTAAAAGGCGAAGGCGCTCGTGGTTTAACATTATCTATCGCGATTGCTGGTAAAGGCCAACACCAAGATGCTGGTGCGAAAATGATTCACTTAGCACCAAACACGTCTTCAACAATCGTTTCTAAATCGATTGCGAAGCATGGTGGTAAAGTAACTTACCGTGGTATCGTACACTTCGGACCAAAAGCGAAAAACTCTCGCTCTAACATCGAGTGTGACACGTTAATCATGGATAACCAATCTACATCTGATACAATTCCTTACAACGAAATCAAAAACGATTACGTTTCACTTGAGCACGAAGCGAAAGTATCGAAAGTATCAGAAGAACAATTATTCTACCTAATGAGCCGCGGTATTTCTGAGCAAGAAGCTACAGAAATGATCGTAATGGGCTTCATCGAGCCATTCACTCGCGAACTTCCAATGGAATACGCAGTTGAAATGAACCGCCTAATCAAGTTTGAGATGGAAGGTTCTATTGGTTAAATAGAAATGCGGAGCCGACTGTTCAGACCCGTTGGCTAAGGTTCTTTCGCACAGAAGATGCTTTTTATCTTCTCGTGCGGAAGGTTCTTAGACATGAAGGTCTAGGAGGCGAAGCTGGACAATATTTAAAAGTGGCAGCGGCTTATTCTAGCCGCTGGAACTGGATAATATATGTATGAAGAAAGCGTCCTGCTGTGCAGGGCGCTTTTTTGTTTTGCGGATTTGGCTTGGCTCGGGAGAGGATACCCGGGTGGGTGTTCAGCTAAATATATCAACGATTTTTCAAATATATCGATCATAAACGGGAATATATCAACGTTTCGACAAGGAATATCGATTTGTCGACAAGATAAGACAAAAGAAAATCCTCACATACCCCAAATATTTTATAAGAACAGAGAACGACTAGCTTTAAGACAAAGATACTGACAAATCCACTTGAACAACCACCCACTGAATTCTCTATTAAACTTTTTGACAAATCCACCCCTCCCTCCACTATCTGGAATTTTTTCCTGCATTAGCAAAAGTTTCTCATATAAAAAGGACAATCTTTTGCTTTTTCTCACAATGCGAGTACAATGTAAAATAGCAAGAAAAGACGAAAAGTATTTACAGGATTATTGTGTGCGCATAGCGTAAATGGCAGTAAGGAACTGAGAGGAGGTTTTTTCTCTGAATACAAATAAAGAAACAATCATCCACCTTTATCATACAAACGATATACATAGTCATTTTGAAAATTGGCCGCAAATTTCTCGGTTTGTTCTAGGGGAGAAAAAGCGAAGACAGGAAGCGGGAGAGACTGTTTTGACGATTGATATCGGCGATCATGTGGATCGTTTTCATAGTATTTCGGAAGCGACAAATGGGCTTGGGAATACGAAGCTTTTAAATGAGGCGTTATATGATTATGTAACGATCGGAAATAATGAAGGAATTACGTTAGCGAAAGAGCATTTAAATCGGCTCTATGATGATGCTGGATTTGAAGTACTTGTTGCAAATTTATTTGAAAAAGAAGGTGTACGTCCATCATGGGCAAAGCCTTATAAATTACATACAACGACAGATGGGATTACGATTGCTTTTATCGGGTTAACTGTTGCGTATCCAGAGTTTTATCAAATGCTCGATTGGCATATTGAAGATCCGCTTATCCATTTAGAGTCTATTTTAGAAGAAGTGAGAGATGAGGCTCATATAACAGTTGTCCTTTCTCACCTTGGAAAAAGTATGGATGAGTATATGGCAGAGCATTATGATATAGATGTTATTTTAGGGGCACATACGCATCATTTATTTGAGCGTGGTGTTCTAATGAATAATACTTTACTTTGTTGCTGTGAAAAGTGGGGACGTTACGTTGGGCACGTGCAGCTTACTGTGGATAAAGAGACGAAGAAGCTGTTGAAAAAGGACGGTAGAGCGATTAAGACGGAACGGTTAGGTGCTTATAGCGAGCCGTTATCCACAATTGAAATACTGCAGGAAGAAAGTAAGCATATAATGGCAGAGCCTGTCGTTCATTTAAAAGAGTCATTACAGGTTGATTGGTTTCATGAGACGCCGTTTTCTCATATGTTAGCAAGTGCGCTGAAAACATGGTGCGGTGCAGAAGTTGGCATGGTGAATGTTGGTGTACTTCTTGAAGGGTTAGAAGAGGGTGTCGTAACGCGCGGAGATATTCACAGAATTTGTCCACATCCAATTAATCCGTGTGCTTTGAAAGTTCCAGGAAAGATATTAAGAGAAGTTATTTTGAAAGCACGTAAGCCGAATATGGAGAATCTTGAGGTGAAAGGATTCGGATTTCGTGGGAAAGTGATGGGGAAAATGATTTACGCGGGTGTAGAAGTAATTCCAGATACGATTCCTGGGAATAAAATTTTACTCGAAGATGTATTAATTAACGGGGAATCGCTGGAATTAGATCGTATATATACAGTAGGAACAATTGATATGTTTACATTTGGCTACTTATACCCAGAGCTATCCACACTTTCTGACAAACAATATTATATGCCAGAACTACTTAGAGATGTGTTAACAGATATGTTAATAACTTATACATCTTCCGTTAAACTATAGGCTAGTTAACTTGTAACACTCATTTTTCTCTTGTCATACAGATAAGAAAGAGAGGAGTGTGAACTATGGTTAATGTGGAGCCAATTATAATTGATAATTATACGTTTATTGCGGTTAGCGTGAAACTTCCAAAGACAAATTTGCTAGCTGTAATGAGCGATAAAGGATATATTATGTGTGGTGCATTAGATGTAGGTCTTTTAAATGAGAAGTTAGGTGATCGAGGAATTATTGCTGGCCGTGCGGTTGGTGTAAGAACGATTGAACAACTTCTTGAAGCGCCGCTAGAATCGGTAACGACTGGAGCTGAAGCATTAGGCATTCCAGCAGGAACGATTGGAAAAGAAGCATTATTAAAAATGAGATAAGCATATATCGTCCCTCCTTCTTGCATAGAAATGATATAAGAAGGAGGTTTTTTTATGAGTATATTTCGCTCGAAAAACTCGCGGTTTCGAAGGGGACCTATTGCCTTTCGGTATATACTGCTTATGTCGTTTATTCTTTTTATTATATTACTTACGCAAGGGTTGTGGATTGTGAATAATAATATTCAGCCAACCTTAATTAAATATGGGGAAGTAGAGACGCATAAAATGGCGACGGCAATTATGACGAAGGCAGTAAAGGATCGAATTAATGAAGGATTCGATGTAGATTCATTAATGAAAGTACAGAATGATAAAAACGGAAAAGTATCTACAATTAATTTAAATACAAAGCAAGTAAATGAAATCGTAACGTCAACGACCACGTACATAGAAAAATATTTGCAGCAAGTAGAACAAGGGAAGTTGAAGGAGCTAGGTATTTCTGAAAAAAACGGGGCGACTATGGCAGTTCCTTTTGGGCGTGTAACTGATAATGCACTTCTTGGTAATATAGGACCGGATATTCCGATTCATTTCACGCCAATTGGGCATGTGAATACAAATATTAAACAAAAAATTGAGCCGCATGGGATTAATACTACAGCAATTCAAATTGTTATGGAAATGGAAGTAACATTGCAAGTAATTATTCCATTTCATACGAAAGAGATAACGGTGAAACAAAATGTTCCGATTGCGACGCGTATCGTTCAAGGGGAAGTGCCTACGTATTATGGAAGTGGAAGTGTTGCTGTACCTGATAAAAAGAAAACAGATAGTTAGTTGCATATAAAGTGATACTCGGTTGAGCCGGGCTTTTACTGGATAAAAAATAACCGTAGCAATGCAGCTACGGTTATCTTTTTGTATTTGCTCGTTCTTTGCGTTCCCAAAGGCTTAAATGCATGTATGGATCGAAGGCCCATTCTGTATAGCCATTGTCTTTATATATGCCAAAATGTAAGTGGGGTGGGAATTTTCCGGCTGTACCAGGAGGTCCATAACCAGTGCTACCAACAAATCCAATTACTTTTCCTGGCTCAACAATTTGTCCAAGCTGTATTTCTTTTGAGAACCCGCCTAAATGAGCGTAATAATGGTAATTGTTATGAAGGTCTCGAATACCAATGCGCCATCCACCAAGGCGGTTCCAGCCTTTTGTTTCAATAATGCCATAGCAAGTCGATCTTACTGGCACGCCATATCCAGCGAAAATATCGGTGCCTTCATGAATTCGTCTTCCGCCAAAACTTCTTCCAGCGCCGAAAGTACTACGGTAGCTATGGTCACTACGAATCGGAAGAGGAAAAGCATTTCCTTCTAAATTAATACGTCCATAATGTTTATAAATTTGGGCGTACTCGCTAATTAAATCAACTGTTTTTGCACGTCTATAATATTCCCAAAGCATAATTTTAATACGGTCTTCTGACGTTCCTTGTTTCCTTAAAATAGTCGCTGCGGTATGCAGAAGATCACGGTCGCTATTTGCATTTGCAAATCCATCTTTGTCACCATCTAAACCTATTCCGCCAAATAGAGAAATTGTATGGGGGAGAGTATCGTTACTATTAACAGGTCCAGCCCATATTTCTGGTTTGAAATAAAGGGAAATGATGGCATCTGGTTTTTTTGGAATATCTTTTCTTACGCTCCGTATATTTCTTTCATATTGATCCATTGCAGCTAAGTAATACCATGGAATGCCTGAAGACTGCTCGGTTTCTTTATATAGTGCCATGCGCTTTTCGTATATGCTTTGCTGATTATCTTCACCGTAAGCGATGTTTTGGTGGAGAAGAAAACAAATAGAAAGCAAAAGAGAAATTTTTCGAAGCATGAAATAGACTCCTTTCACAACATCACTCTTTTTAGTGTGGGATATACGGAGTATTTCATTATAGGGAACGATTGGAAAAAATCTTAGAATCTTCATTTGAGCAAATCGCTTTCATACGTTAGAATAGATATGTTACATTGAAAGAAGCGAACACGGTAAACTATTTCATATTGTGCGGAGTTGATAACCATGACAAAACAAACAGAATATAAGCGCAAGCCCGAATGGTTGAAAATTAAGTTAAACACGAATGAAAACTATACAGGCTTAAAGAAAATGATGCGTTCTAAGAATCTTCATACCGTTTGTGAAGAGGCAAAATGTCCGAATATTCATGAATGCTGGGCTGTAAGAAAAACAGCAACATTTATGATTTTAGGTGCGGTTTGTACACGTGCTTGTCGTTTTTGTGCGGTTAAAACAGGCTTACCAACTGAGCTTGATTTACAAGAACCAGAACGCGTAGCAGATTCAGTAGTACAAATGGGCTTAAAGCACGTTGTTATAACAGCGGTTGCACGTGATGATTTAAAGGACGGGGGAGCAGCTGTTTTTGCTGAAACAGTACGCGCAGTACGTCGTAAAAACCCATTCACGTCTATCGAAGTATTACCATCTGATATGGGTGGAGTAGAAGAAAACTTAAAAATGTTAATGGATGCAAAACCAGATATTTTAAACCATAACATTGAAACAGTACGTCGATTATCTGACCGAGTTCGCGCTAGAGCAAAATATGAACGTTCATTAGAGTTTTTACGTCGAGCGAAAGAAATGCAGCCTGATATTCCAACTAAATCGAGCATTATGGTGGGCTTAGGTGAAACGAGAGAAGATTTAATTGAAGCAATGGATGACTTACGTGCAAACAATGTGGATATTTTAACTCTTGGGCAATACCTACAACCATCTAAGAAGCATTTACCAGTTCTTAAATATTACCCACCAGCAGAATTTGCAGAGCTTAAAGAAATTGCACTTAGCAAAGGATTTAGCCACTGTGAAGCTGGCCCACTTGTGCGTTCTTCTTACCATGCGGACGAGCAAGTACGTTCTGCAAAAGAAAAAACAGCAGAAGCTAAATAATGAAAAAAGAGAGCTAATGATTAGCTCTCTTTTTGTTTGTACTCTAAAATGGTATTTGGACATGTTAATAAAATCTTTTTTAATTCTTCTGTGGATAATTCAATTGTAAATTCAGGAACACCAGGTGTAATTAAAATTTTATCGTACGTATAAATAGCGTTATCCACAATAATTGTTACATCGTGTGAATATCCGAAAGGAGCCACACATCCCGGCGTACAACCAGTTTTGTCTCGCAGTTCATCAGGAGAACAGAGAGATAAGCGTTCTCCTGATAGTTCTTTCATCTCGCCCCGGTTGAGCCTTGTGCCCTCTAACGTAAAAAATACGTAATAATCTCCAGACTTTGATTTTAAAAATAAGCTTTTACTTGGAGTGCCTTGTAAGCCAAGTCTCTCACGTACGATCCGATCGGTCTCATAATCGAGTACTGGTTCGTGTTCGAATTTTTCATAAGAAACATTTGTTTTATGTAGTAAAGCAAGTACGTCTTCGTACATATGAAATGATACCCCTTTCTATTGTTAGAACAGTCTCTTCTCGTGGCGTCAACTGAATGTTTTGGAAAGGGATATTACTTGGACGATGCTTCCCATAAGCGTTTTATGATACATTGTTCGTCGATTGTAATTTCGTAAATATCAGGATTCGTTAAAGTTCTCCATTCATTAAAGCCAATCGTATGATCAAAATGCTTTAAAATGAGTGTAAGTAAATTGCCATGTGTAACAAGTAGTGTTGTCGTATGGTTTAATTGTAAAACGTCTTGAATAAGCGATAGGGCCCGGTCTGTTGCTTGTTTTGTTGACTCTCCGCCTGAAAAGGCAATATCTATATTTGTAAAAGTAGATTCTAGTTTTTGCATCCAATCATCCATTGGAATGTTGCTCAATATGCGTTCAGTTAATCGTTCATCTTCTTGGATAGATAAGTTAGCTTGGAGCGCATAGGGCCGAATGGAATCGATAGCTCGGACAAATGGGCTTGAAATAATATGATCGATTTGTAGATGATTTTCTAAGAGGAATGTAGCAAGGGTGTTTGCTTGGTCTTTTCCATCGGTCGTTAATTCATCATCACGTTTTTGCCCAATTGCTGAACAATGTCGTATTACAATAATTTTCTTCATAATTCATCCCCATCTTTCAAGTTGACGCTATATACTTCGACAAATGTAGAAATAATTCCTTTTTATTGGAAACAGCATATTGATTTAAATATGTGGAAAAGTAATGTGGATAATGAACATTTGAGGTGCAATGATGAAAAAAATGATATGTATCGTATTCATTATTTGTTTTCTTGCGCAATTGTCCACAACATATGCAGAATCCAACCGAAAACTAAATTATCCAAGCAATCAAAATAAGTCATTTGTGAGTGAGGATGTTTTTTATAAACAGTTAGATAAGAAAATCTATAAAGAGTACAAAAATGCAGCATATAGTGTTCGTAAAAAAATTTCATTTAAAGAAGTGGCTGATGAGGAATTTTCTTTCCTGCAAAAAACAGCTGTCGGTTGTCGAAGTAGAGTGGTGCTTCAAGATTTTTTTGTTCACCCTGATCGCCAAGTTTATTTTTTCGCTTCTTTTACTCAAAATGAAGTAGAAGAGTTCCATAAGTACATCGTTATAGATGCAGAAACAAAGAGGGAGCTGCAAGAAGGAAAAAGCTATCACCATTGCGACAATCCATAAAAAATAACCCACCAATCGGTGGGTTATTTTTTACTCCGGCACACTCATTAATTTCGCTTTCATCTTGCGAATAAGAACGACAGCCCCAATTGTGAAGAGAAGGGTAATTCCTTCGGCAACAAAGATATTGATTGTTTTTGTTTGGTAAAGTGCCGCGAAAAAGTCTACAAATGCGTGGAATAGTATAGCGTATACTAGGAAGATATATTTCTTCTGTTTGACTGCGTATAAAACAAGCATTGTAAAGGCGATTTGAAGCACGAGTGCCATAATTCTTTCTAAGCTACCAAGGAAGTATAAGTAGGCAGGTTGCTGAATTAACATGTCCTGTAAAATGCTGAGCTCGGGTTTTTGTTCAATCAGTCGAGCGAAGCTACCATCGTTAATAGAATTAGCAAAGATTAATGCTTGTAATGCAGAAAAACCGCCAATTAAAATAGATTCAATTCCGCCGTGACCAATTCCATAAGCGAAGCCATCTTTATATTCTAGATATTTTTTTAGTAAGAAGAAGAAGGCAACGAAGCGTCCTAATTCTTCAAAAATACCAGCAGTCAATCCGCCATAAATTGCGAAGACAAACGGATTTTCTAAAAATGGAGCGATTGTTGGATTACCGCGCATAAATAGGTGGAATGGTGTTTCAAGAATTTGGGTGAATCCGATAAAGATAAGAACACCAACGCCGACCACTTTCCAATTCATATTATATTTTTTACGGAAATAAACGAGTACGATAATTGGGACCAGAATCGAGACAATAAGTTGAAAAATGATGCTGGCAATTACAGTATTTGAAACCATACTTTCACCGCTTTCTAATATATGTACATATCTATTATGCATGAAATAGGGGAGAGATGAAACTTTTAGAAAGAAAATGAATTTACTTATTGACTCTAACGTTGCGTCATACTTTATCGTATGTACTAAGGGGGAGATACAAATGACAATGAGAGTAAAAGAAGTAGCTGATTTAGTTGGAATTAGTGTGCGCACACTGCATCATTACGATGAAATTGGGTTGTTAACCCCAGACGAGACGACAGAGTCTGGATATCGTCTGTATTCCAATGAAAATTTAGAGACATTGCAGCAAATTTTGTTTTTTAAAGAGCTTGGCTTCCCTTTGAAGAAAATTAAAGAGATTATCATGAGTCCATCATTTGATCGCGAAGAGGCACTACAGCTTCATAAGAAGATGCTTCTTGAAAAGCGTGCCAGATTAGATAAGGTGATTGCGACGATTGATAAAACAATTCAGCATACAAAAGGAGAGATTGAAATGACGAATAAAGAGAAATTTGAAGGATTCGATTTCAGCCATAACCCATATGAAGAAGAAGCACGTGAAAAATGGGGAGACGCAGCTGTAGATAAAGCGAACGAATATGCAAAAGGTATGTCAAAAGAGAACCAAGAGGAGTTTAATGCTATTTATAGAAATTTAGCAACGCTTAGACACGATGCACCAGATTCTAAAGAGGCGCAGGCAGCTATTAAAGTATGGTACGATTACTTGCAAAACTTCGGTGAATATTCGTTAGATGCTTTTAAAGGACTCGGTCAAATGTACGTCGCTGATGAGCGTTTTACGAAAAATATTGATAAGTTTGGTGAGGGATTAGCGCAGTTTATGTGTGATGCGATGGAGGTTTATGCGGATCGTAATAAAAAATAAAAAGTAAAACAGGTGGAGATTTTCTCCACCTGTTTTACTTTTTAATCATATCATTCAAAGTCTGATCTCCCGTATTGTTCAAATGAGGATTTTTACTCATTTCTCGTTTTAACATATCGAGGCTTTGTGTATATTCTGTATCATTTAATGCGCCAGATTGAAGCCCTTGAATTTGAGAAATCAACTTTTGGTCTGTTGATACATATGCTTTATAATAGCGAGGAACGATAGACAAAGCAGCTCTATATACTTGATCCGCTACGAGTTTTGGATCCGTTGTGTTTGCACGGTATACAACGAACACTTCATCATCAGTAACGAGTGTAGCAGCGTTTGTAACGTCAGGAAGTTTGACTGTCATGCTTGTAATCATTTCAGCGACCTTCTCGCGATTAATGGCCCCTACTTGTTTGTTAGATACTTCATGCTTTTGTTTAGAAGAATAACCGACTCTTGTGAGTCTTGTATTTGTATTTTCCGTATGATACATGTCGTTTTTATTGGAAACAAGAACACGGCTTCCTTCTTCACGTTCCATTTCAGCTTTGTTCGCTGATTGGCAGCCTGCAAATAAGGAAAGAGTGAGAAGGGAAAGTAAAATTTGTTTTTTCACGATGTATCACCTCCTTCTCCATAGCATGTACTAATTTGCAATTTTTTGTATTTGAAATTGTTGGTTGTTATGCTTTGTGATACGATAAAAAGAAGAATGCTTAGAGAGGAAGTTAATGATGGAGCAAAAGCAAGAGATTCATGCTACGGTGAGCATTAATAATGTTCAGTACGAAGTAATTAAAAACTTTCGTGACGGTTTTAGTGAAGAAGCATTTAAAGAGCGCTATGCAGAAATTTTAAATAAATATGATTACATCGTTGGGGACTGGGGATATGAGCAACTTAGATTGCGCGGATTCTTTGATGATAGTAACCAACGTGCGACATATGATACGAAAATTAGTACGTTAACGGAGTATTTATACGAGTACTGTAACTTCGGTTGCGCACATTTTGTATTACGAAAAGTGAAGAAATAAAAAAATCCTCTTACAATTGTAAGAGGATTTTTTCATAGCAGTTATACCAATTGTGAGGAGGCTGTTTACTTGAAAAGTAAACAGCACCTCGGCAAATATAATGATTCTTTTCATACAAACGTAATGAGACAGGATTGCCAGTGAAAGCATCTAATCGTATGCCGGTATAGTTTTTTCGTTTCGCTTCACTTTCCCAAAAGGATAAAAGTACTTTGCTATATCCTTTTCCTTGGGCGAAAGGATGGATGACGAAAGAGTGGACGATAAGAAAACATCCATCTGTTTCTGACCAATCAATTAGCTCATATTCTGGAGATTGCCACTCATTCAACACAACAGCACCAACAAGCGAATCATGCTCAAATAGGCAATAGAGTTCACCTTGTTCTAAGTGATAGGAAATATGTTCTCGAGTCGGATATGAATCATCCCATTGATAAATTTTCTTTTGTAAGAGTGCTTTTTTACATTCTGTATACATTGCATCTAATTCGTCTAATAAATTCATCGTACCTTTTCTCACATTTAGCATGAAACTCCCCCTTATAAACAAATTGAAATAGAATCGCCTTCAGAAAGTATTGTATTTGGTTTCATTTGTCGTCCGTTCAATTGAATATCCCCATTTTTAATTTTATCCACAATGAGTGTACGGCTCCAATCAGAGATATATGTGGATAATGCTTTATCCATTCGGTGGGAACCGAAAACGATGTCTAATACAACCGTGATTTCGGCTATGCCACTTTCTTTATGCTGTGTAATGGAAATAGTAGTACTTGTTTCTGTTTGGTCTTCCTGCGTCATATCGATTGTTTCTACATGATCAGTAAATGCTTTGTAAATACGTAGTTTTTGATTCCACGTATGATCTCTCGGACATTTATAAATAGCAAAGCGATATATATTTTTTCCATTAGCGTTATGCCTGCGAATATTTGTATCGGTAAATAGGGTAGTACGTCTGCAATTTTTACAATACTTTTCGATTGTGTTTTGCTCATTTTCATATAAACTCCAAGAAAGTTGTACTTTCTGCATTTTCCTTCACCTCTTATAGTAGTGGTAAAGGAACGTAATACAGCTATTTGGATGTCTTGTAGTATGAAGACATGATAAAAAGACAAAAATAAAAGGAGCTTCCCTTAGGAAGCTCCGTAAACATCATACTACAGATGCGTTACGCTCCTTTGTAATGGGAATGGGCAGACTACTCCCTTGTAAAAAGCACGGAGCTTTTTTGAGAGTAATGCTATCCAATTGCTGGTCCATTACAAAGTAAATGTCGGCATACGTAGATAACGTCCTTTCTATCCAAATAGATTTATTCTTAATTATAACATAGAAGATTGAAAATTCAAAACTCTTATAATGAAAAAACACCAGCTAAAATAGCTGGTGCATACGATAAATTATATAAGTTCAAATAAAAATGAGCGTAATTCTTCTGCAATTTCTTCAGTCATAGAAAATGCGTGCTCTAAGTAGCCTGGTTCGTTTAAATCGTCAGGACCGATGATTGCAAATTTATTACTTTGCATATCAAGGACAATTGTTTTACCGTAATGACGATCGGAGTATAAAAGCGCTAAATCGTGACGCTCATTTTCTCCCATAAAGCTAACGAAACGAGTTTTTGTAGCGACAGTATCGTCGTACAGAAAGAAACGTTCTTCCATACACATGGCTCCTTTATTAAATATCTAAGTTTAAGTGTGGTTTATGATCTAAATGGTGATGCGTTTTAATGAATCGTACTGTTCTTGTTTTGTAACGCATTACGATAGAGTATGTTTCAGCTAAATCTCCGCCAAGGAATTTAACACCGTCTAATAACTCACCAGCAGATACACCAGTTGCTGAGAAGATTGCATCATCCCCGGATACTAAGTCATCTAACATAAGAAGTTGACGAGGGTCTTCTAATCCCATTTCACGACAACGAGCTTCTTCTTCTTCGTTCATTGGAACTAAGCGAGCTTGCATTTCACCTTCAAGGCATTTTAATGCTGCTGCAGAAATAACACCTTCTGGAGCTCCGCCAATACCTACGAATAAGTCGATACCCGTTCCAGGTAGTGCTGTTGCGATTGACGCACCAACATCACCGTCACCAAATAATTTTACGCGTGCACCTTTTGCACGAACACGGTCAATAATATCTTGATGACGTTCACGTTCTTGAACGATAACTGTTAGATCGCGAATCTTTTTATTGTTAGCTTCTGCTACAATTTCAATTGTTTTTTCAATTGGATCATCTAAGCTAATTTTACCAGCTGCTTTTGGACCAACCGCGATTTTTTCCATGTACATATCAGGAGCATGAAGAAGGTTCCCTTTGTCTGCGATTGCAATAACTGCCATTGCATTTGCAAGACCTTTTGCAACGATGTTTGTACCTTCTAATGGATCAACGGCGATATCTACTTCTGGACCGTTACCTGTTCCTAGTTCTTCACCAATATACAACATCGGTGCTTCATCAAGTTCTCCTTCACCAATTACAACTGTACCTGCCATGTTTACTGAATCGAACATATCACGCATTGCTGTAGTTGCTGCATCATCTGCTTCATTTTTCTTTCCGCGGCCCATCCACTGTGCGGATGCTAAGGCTGCTGCTTCTGTTACACGGACAATTTCTAGTGCGAGTTCACGTTCCAAGATTCCATTCCTCCAATTTCAAAAATCATACAAATATAACTATAACAAATAACGGAGAAAAGGTGAATTCGAAAAATTGTCGATTTTTTCAGAAGAAAGCGTTACAATTAAAATGTAAATGCTTTAATTTCCAGGTAGGTGACATTCATGTATTTTGTAGACAGAAAGAAAATAGAACAAATGCTAGTATGTTTAGAACGAGCAACAAGTACATTTCAAGAGAAAAAGATATATGAAACCGAGTTTGAATTTTACGCATTAGAGCGCATAGCCCATCTTATTATTGATTGTGTATTAGATGTAGGAAATGCGATGATTGATGGATTTATTATGCGTGATCCAGGAAGCTATGAAGATATTATTGATATTTTAATGGACGAGCGAGTGATAAGTGAAGAAGATGGACAAGGGATGAAAGAAATTATCCTTCTTCGAAAAATGCTTACGCAAGATTATATTCAAATGAATCATGATGAATTATATAAGACGATTCAAAAACATATTGCAGTGGTAGAGAAATACCCAGCAAATATTCGCAGTTATTTAGAAAAGGAATTAGGACCTGTATCTGCATTTGTACCAGAATAATTATGCTTATAAGATCCCCAGAGAATGCCTTTTGGGGATCTTATATTGTATGTGAGAAAGAAAAGGGAGAAGGGTGAAGTATGGGGGAAGCACGTACTACGAAAGACGAGATTGTACAATTGTTGAAAGTAAAGGGAGAGCACACGGTAGCGGAACTAGCTGACGTTTTAGAGATTACAGAAATGGCGATTCGAAGACATTTAAGTAATCTTGAGAAAGACGGACTCATTTATTCTAAGATGGTAAGGCAACATGTCGGAAGACCAACTTATTTGTATGGATTAAGCGAAAAGGGAGAAGATACATTCCCGAAAGAGTATAAGCAATTTGCGATTGATATGCTAGAAGATTTAGCTCGAATGGGCGATGAAAAAATACTTCGTTACGTTTTAAAAGAGAGAACGAAGCGAATGGAAGAACAGTTACAAAAGAGAGTGAGTAATCAAAAGAATTTAGCATATAAAGTGCAAGAGATAGCAGCTATGCAAGAGAAAAATGGTTATATGGTTCAAATAAAGAGAGATGGAGAGAAATCTTTCGTAATTGAAAAACAAAACTGTCCGTTAAAGGAAATTGCCGAGAGATTCCCGCAAGTGTGTGAAGATGAAAAAGAAATGTATAAGCGTTTATTTACGAACGCAGAAGTGAAAACGCTAGCAAATATGTGCGAGGGCGATTGTAGTTGTTCTTACCAAATAAACGAGAAAAAATGAACGTTATGGGGCGCTTTAAGGTAAAGCGTTTTTTTCTTTTGGAAAAGCGGGTAATATAAGAGTGGTATGATAAGGTGAGAACGTTAGCATAGAAGGAGAGACATAATCGATGTATAAAGGTTACTTAATTGACTTAGACGGTACGATGTATCGCGGAGAAGAACAAATTGAAGAAGCAAGCGACTTCGTAAAAGCATTAGGAGAGCGCGGCATTCCATATTTATTCGTTACGAATAACTCAACTCGCAAACCAGAACAAGTGGCAGAAAAGCTTGTTCGTTTCGATATTCCAGCGAAAGCGGAGCAAGTATTCACAACGAGTATGGCGACTGCGAACTTCATTTATGAACGTAAACAAGACGCAACTGTATATATGATTGGTGAAGAAGGCTTACACGATGCACTTGTGGAAAAAGGATTTGAACTTGTGGATGAAAATCCTGATTTCGTTGTTGTGGGTTTAGATCGTGACATCACATATGAAAAATTAGCAAAAGCGTGTCTTGCTGTGCGTAATGGCGCGACGTTTATTTCTACAAATGGGGATATTGCCATTCCAACTGAGCGAGGATTATTACCAGGTAACGGCTCATTAACATCAGTTGTAGCAGTATCAACAGGTGTGGATCCAATCTTTATCGGAAAACCAGAATCAATCATTATGGAACAAGCTTTAAAAGTGCTTGGCATAGAAAAAAATGAAGCATTAATGGTTGGGGATAACTACGATACAGACATTTTAGCAGGAATAAATGCTGGTATGCATACCCTTCTTGTCCACACTGGAGTCACAACTGTGGAGAAGTTAACAGAATATGAAGTACAACCAACGCAAGTTGTGCATAACTTGACGGAGTGGATTGAGAAGATGTAATGAAATGCAGGTAGCCGGAAGAGGTTACCTGTTTTTTTATGCATAATTGCATATGTACTATAGGTATACGGAATGTAAAATTTAAATGTATTGATATAAGGGAGGAATAAGAATGTACTGGATGTCATGTATTATGCTTGTTTTTACATTATGCGTTTTGTTCTTTGTTCTATGGAAAATATATAAAATAAATGAAATGAAAAAAAGCGCAGGAAAACTTATTGCAATGTATCCTCGGGTGAAAAGACGTTGGATTGCATTACTTGGACCAACATATTTCATTGGACAATGTATGTATATATATGCTCAGTACGTAAGTGGCGATATTGATACAGTTGAACAGTTTTTTATTCAGCTAGGTATTCATGCTGTAGCAAGTTGTTTTATGACTTTAATAGCTATACATCTTATTAAAAGTGTACAAATATATGAAAAAGGTGTAATAGATGGATTAAACTTTTATTCATATGAAGAATTGAAAGGCTATAAAACATCAACATGGGAAAATCCAAAAGAAAATATATTTTTATATCGCGGGAGAGAAAAAATGAATGACAATGTGAATTTACTTATTAGAAAGGAAGATATGAATGAATTAGAAAGCATTCTTCAAAGATATATTCCGAAATTAATGGTGAAATAAAAAAACTCCGGTTTTAACAACCGGAGTTTTTTATTAGAATGCACGATTCACAACGTCTTTAACCTCTTCAAGATATTGTTTACGCACACTGTCATCCACAGAAGGAACACTTGTATAGAATGTATGCTCAATTGTTTCAATGCCTGTAAATTCAAAAATACCAACATCCGCTGTTTTCTTCATTGCATCAAACATGCCGCCTGCTGTGTATGCTTCTTTCGTATTTCCCATTGTAGATAATAACAATCCTTTTTTACCGCTTAATAACTTTTCAATACCGTTTTCACCGTAAGCATAAGCGAATCCGTGGCTAAATACACGGTCAACGTATCCTTTTAAAATAGCAGGAAGTCCCGCCCACCACACTGGATAAATGAATGTAATGCTATCAGCCCAAGAGATATGCTCTTGTTCTTCTTTAATATCTTCTGGTGTATTTCCTTGAGAAAATGAGATGAAATCGGAAGCGCCTAATACTGGATTAAAGTTTAATTCGTATA
The DNA here is from genome assembly GCF_037966225.1 of Bacillus sp. FSL E2-8900. NCBI lineage: Bacteria > Bacillati > Bacillota > Bacilli > Caryophanales > Bacillaceae > Bacillus > Bacillus sp. FSL E2-8900. The sequence continues at coordinate 4,589,337 of NZ_CP150193.1, read as the reverse complement.
GATCGCGAACGCGTACTTCGTGACCTTTTCCTTCTAATTCACTTTTTACCGTTTCTAAAATCGCATGGTTGAAGCTTTCTGTATTCGGGTGTGCATAAACGATTACATGTTTCATTTTTCTTCCTCCTATTTGTGGATATGTGAATAGCTTTTATGTATTCGTGTAACTATTATGGTTACTTTTTTTACGAGAGTCAATTTTTCTGACATGAGAAATATTAGTATGTTACAAAAAAATACAAAATAGTAGGAAGTTTGTATTTTGAATAGAATATATAGATTGATAAATAGAGAGAGAAGGGGATATGGGGATGAATATTATTGAGATTGAAAGGTTAGAAAAATCATTTGATATTGGAGATAGTAAAGTCAAGATATTAAAAGGCATTAATCTTCAAATTCAAAAAGGAGATTTCGTTTGTATTATGGGAGCAAGTGGCTCGGGTAAAACGACCTTACTTCAGTTGTTAGGTGGATTAGATATTCCATCGGTAGGTAGTATTCGAGTTGATGGTACAGAGATTTCCACATTAAAAGAAAAAGAGCTCGCTTTATTTAGAAGGCATAAAATCGGTTTTATTTTTCAGCAGTTTAATTTGATTCCAGTGTTTAGTGCAGAAGAGAATGTAGGGTTACCGTTACTGTTAGATAATGTCTCGCAAAAGAATGCAACGGTGACAGCAACTCGTTTATTAGAACTTGTTGGATTGAAGGAAAAAGAAAAACATTTACCAGCACAGTTATCAGGCGGGCAACAGCAAAGGGTTGCGATAGCAAGAGCTTTTGCAAATGAACCGGCAATTATATTAGCGGATGAGCCAACAGGGGCATTAGATTCGGAAAATAGCAAAAACATAATTGCGGCACTTCGCAATGCGTGTGATGAGTTAGGGCAAACAGCTGTTATTGTAACGCACGACCCGTTCGTAGCGGCTCATGCGGATAAAGTTGTTTTCTTATTTGATGGTGAAGTGATTCATGAACATGCTGAAAGTAAAGGGTGGAAGTTTCGAAATATCCCACAACAAGTTACTCACATTCAAGAGATTATGAATCGCCACTTTAAAGTAGGGGGTAAAGGTGATGCGATGGGTAATTAAGTATGCAGTAAAATCGATGAAACAAAATTGGCTGCGAAATATGTTGATTGCTCTCGGTGCAGCTTTAGGTGTTATGTTAGCGACGATGTTATTGCTAGGAAATCAATCAGTAGAGAAGAGTGTGAAGGAACAAGTAGTAAGCCGATATGGAGATTATAATTTACAATTTGGCTATATAAAAAACGATATGTATTTAAATAATGAAAGTTTAAAGGGAATAGATGGCTTAGAAAATGCTAAGAAAATATCAAAAGCACTTATACCATATCCTTTTCCGCATTATAAAGAGTTATCGGGAAAACCGTCCTATTGGGGTGTTGAGCAAGATTCTCCAGAAATGCATTCTTATAAAATAGTAGAAGGGCGATATCCGAAAAAAGGTGCTGAAGTAGCGCTGACAAAAGGGTATACAGAACGTGAAAATATACGATTGGGAGATACGATTAAACTGCCATTCCCACAACATGGAGAAAAGAATGTGAAAGTCGTCGGCATTTTAAATCCGCCGTTAATGGCGGCAATGGGGCATGGGGCTTATTTTCCAATCCAGTGGCTTCAAAAAGAATTAAATCTACCAAATCAGTTTAATCTCGTTCAAGTGAAAACAGCCGATGTAAATGTGAAAAGGGCGATTGCTCTTGATGTAAATAAGAAGATAGAAAATATAAAGGTGGATCAACGTACTTATGTCGATAAGGCATTTGAACGACTAAATGTAATGAAGCCTTTAATTTTTAGTTTAGGTGGTATTGCCTTATTTGTAGTAGCCCTTTTAATAATGGGAAGTTTCTTCTTATCTGTCAGAAGTCGATTTAAGCAATGGGCATTATTACGTGCACTCGGTAGTAACCCAAATCAAATTATAGTAGTCGTTTTATTAGAGGCTTTATGCATCGGAGCGATCGGATCGTTAGCAGGGGTTATTCTTGGGGCAGGTACGCAAACAATTGCAGCATCATTCATTAACAAATGGGTGAATATTGAGGGGGCAGGGGAAGCATCATTCTCGATTTTAAGTGAGATTTTACTCATTACTTTTTTACTAGGGATTGTTATGTCTATCATAGGGGCTATTATACCAGCTTTCATGGTTAGAAAGATTCCACCAGTTCAAGCACTCCGCCCAGGTCTTCCTAGTAATGAGAAGAAAGAAAAAAGATGGAGTGCTTTTAGCCTTAGCATTTTAATTATTGGTACTGTTATTGGGCTAGCAGGTAGCGTATTAGAGGAGTATATCGGTTTTAATCCAAGTGCGATAGGAGCGCTTTTATTCGCGGTCGGTTTGTTATTTGCGATCCCGTTATTTATTCGCGTGATAGCACCAGTGATTGCAAAACCGATTCAAATGATATTACGAATTGAAACGACGATTAGTAGCCGGAATGTCATTCGTTATCGAAATAAGGCAGCTGTGTCGGTTGCTATACTAGCATTTGGTTTTATGTTAGCACTTGGTGGAACGATGTATGTAAACTCTATGTATGAAGGTATGAAAAAAGGATTACAAAAACATTTACCAGCGGACTTAGTAGTAAGAATTCCAGTAGAGTCGCAAGGAATAGAAACATTACCGTTTAGTTGGATGGAGAAGGTTAAAAAAATTGATGGTGTAGAGACGAGTGTTGGGAATGCTACTGACTTTACAGCAAAGCTTGTGAATTATGACTTTAAAAAAGCGAATCAAGAATGGTATGAATTTATGAAAAAAAACAATTTGAACTCTGATTCAATGGAAGTTGTAGGTAATGATATTGTAGCGTATCAGAAAGTAACAAAGGCGAAAGTGATTGCAGGACAAACTTTAAATAAGCCATTAGAAGATGGTGAGGGAGTCATTACGAAGGAAGTGGCTAAAAATTTAGGGATTCAGTTGCAAGATACGTTTGAAGTACAAGGAAAGGGAAAAGAAAAACAAACGATTAAAGTCGTTTCAATTATTGAGCAAGGATTAAGGTTAAGAGGGTTAGATGTTTTTGTAAATGAACAATGGGCTCGCGATAAGTTTCACGTACAAGGATATGAAGCGATTCAAATTATGACAAACTCTAATCAGTCATTTGAAGCAATTAAGAAGCAAGTAAAAGAAATTACAAAGAATAAAGAGAATATAGAAGTTATAAACAGTTATGATTTATTGAAAGAACAAGAGCAGTTATTATCGCAAATGATGATGTTAATTAGCTTGTTAGTTGTAATTGTTTTCATTATTTCTGGTATAGGATTAATGAATGCGATAGTAGCAAGTTTACATGAAAGACGTGCTGAAATTAGTATGATTCGTGCGGTAGGAGCTATCCCAAAGCAAATGAGAAGGATCGTTTTATTAGAGGGAACTTTACTTGGAGCGATAGCTGGTTGCATTGGCATTTTTGGTGGGATTTTGTTTAGTTATATAGTGTTATCAAGCTTAGAGTTAACGGTTATTATTATTCCGTATAATCAAGTGGTCATACTGGCTTTAGCTAGCGTGATGCTTGGAGCGGGGGCAGCATTGATTGCGTCATTACAATTAAGAAAGTTCAAATTAAGTGATACTTTAAAAGAGTTATCAGCATAAAAGACTGTTACACACCACTCATACAAAGTACAAAGAAAACAAATAAAATGATAACAATACCAATACCGAAGTTAAATACGAGGGTACTATCCATATATGTAGCCTCCTTATTTGAAAGTAAAAAGCACTCTAGTTAAGAGTGCTTTTTATTTTGAATCTACTTTATAACTTTTAGAAAGTGATTCATGCGTGTCATGATTTACATTATTTTATGTATTTATGCTTTGAAATGAGTAAGTCCTTGTGAGATATAGAAAAAAAGACACTCGTTGGAGTGTCTTTTAAGATGACAAAATGTGCCAATTGCTTGAGGTTGATAAGACGCTAATTTCCGTGTTAACGCCTTTTCTCTAATCAAGAAGTGTAGCAACAGCGATTCAAATAAATTGTACCATCTGTTTAACCGCGGTGCGTATGCAATTGTGCATATGATGATCATGAGGTAGGTAATGAACTGTGAATAATTTGAAGTGATTTATTTACGATTTCTTCTGCGGCATATATGCCGATTGCGTCTGTTTTTAAAATATGGGGTTGTAAGTTATCATGCATTGCCCCTAACTCACCATGAAGTGGTGCGAAGGCATGGTTCGCCTTTTCAAGCATGCATAAATCAAGTAAAGAATCCCCAGCTGTAATAATCGTATCTATTTGCAAAATTTCTTTTATATATTGCACGGCGTCCCATTTATTAATTGGTTTTGGTACAAAGTATAGCTTTCTACCTTGAAGTGAATGATTCCAGCCTTGTTTGTCTAACCAGGAAGTGAAGGATGATAATTCATCATAAGGAATGTTCTCCCGTTTAATAATGCAATAATGGAATAGATCATCAGCTGTTTTTTGCGATATAACCCAATCCTTATGAGCTATTTGTCCAAATTCCTTTAGTATGTCGTTTCTCTCTATACATTCAACCGATAGTCTTTCTTTTACTTTCCTGTTCCAAGTACCATCTTGTTTCCCGTTATGAAGGATATTGCCGCCGTTACTTGTAATGGCGTATTCGGGAATGATTTCGTTTTGGAATAAAGCAATACGCTGAAACTGCTTAATAGTTCTTGTTGTAACTGGGATGAAATGTGAGTGCAGTTGTAATTTTTTTAGTAGTGAAATGGTTTTATGTGATATGAAAGAAATTTCTTTCCCATCTAAAGTTTCAATGAGTTGAATTGATTTATCTTCTATAGGGGCACGAAACGATTTCCGGGAATAAATAAGCGTCTGATCAAGATCACTGGCGAAAATCATATTGTTTCCTTCCTAAGAGGCTTAATGAGCCCGCAACATGAATAAGCCATATTCTCATAGATTTCAATTGGGACATTCTTTTCTTTAGCGAGAAGTAAAATATGCTTTAAATCGGGATTGTTTTGCTTACGTATTAAAATTTTCCACGGTATTCTCCGGAGTAATACACGAGTTGTTTCACCGACTCCTGGTTTAATTAAGTTAATATCGTCAATTTCAAAGTGATTTTGGATAGACTGTATATCTTTTAATCCTTGCCAAGAGGGATCAGTGTAAGTTGAAGTAATATAACGTAATTGATTATCTATATGAGAATGAACAGAAGGGAATAACTCTGTTACCTCATCAACGAAGAAATTTGATAAGTCTTCTTGTTCTAGCTCTTTATAATATTTAACACCATGAAAATCATTTGGACCGATATAGGTGTCATTTAGTACAGTGCGGCTAATTAGTCCAGAGACTGTTGCATTTAAGCAAGCGCTAGGAATAAGAAAATCTTCACGTGTACCGTAAATTGAAGTACAGTAACCGGGATCAGCAAGCACAGCCATACAATGAGAAATGTGTGTATTATTTCGTTCGTTAAATGTGTGTACGGCATATTCTAATTCTTTTTTTATTGCACCTTTTCCAGTCCACCCATCAATGAATTGAATTGTTTCTTTAGGGTGATGTTCCAAAATAAAATGGAGTGCATTTTCATCAATACCGCGTCCGCGAACAATAGAAATACAATAGTGAGGTACATCAAGGTCGTATTGATAGCGTATGTAGCGTTTGATAAGAATGCCAATAGGTGTACCAGCACGAGCTAATGAAACGAGGACAAGGTTAGTTCCTTTAGTTTGTATAATCTGTTCGGCGACAACTCCAACAGCGATGGCTAGTTTGTGTTTGTATTGTTGCAGGGAAGAAAAGAATAAATCCATATACGCTTTAGAGGGTTTATATTCCATTGGTAACATTTCGGAATAATGTGTGCCAGCTTGAATTGCTTGTTCTCTAGTTTCCGTGGAACTTTCTTTCATTAAATCACTAATATCTTTTAATAGAAAAATAGCATCATTTGGATTGTAACTACTAATATGAGAATTTAATTTTACCATAATTATCAACCTTCCTTTTCTATGCTATTTGAAAATGAGACGATATGAATAAAAGGAATAACTGTTTGTAACTGCTGTAGAAGAGGAAACAGGGCTTCTTCTCCTAAATCACGCTCAATAAAAACAAATACTTCATCGTAATCATGAGGTGAAATATTATAAAAGTAATTTGTAATAGTAGAATCTTCAGGACTTGGATATGAGAAATGATTATGAATGGCATAGTTCACATCATTTGAAACAGGATGGATAGGGCTTCTTGTTGTAGATTGATATAAAATATTTTCACCCATTTCAGCAGCAATTTTCATTGGGATATACATAAATTCACCCGTTCCGAGACAGAGTGTTCGTTTTCCCATTCTTTCTCTTTTTAAAGTTTTTCCTGCTTCTTGGGCGAAAGAATGAATGTGCTTTTGTTCATATGCTGAAATGCCAAATCGCCCAGTATATTTTATATAATTTGATGTATAGGGTGATTTTAGGCAGGTAAGGGTATGTTTTTTGAAATCAGGTTTTGTTTCTTCAATTTGAATCTCTTTTTTTGCAATATTTAATGGTTGGCCAGTTGTATGAATACTGCCTTCTAATAAAGAAATAACATGAACCTTAATTTGAAGTTCTTCTTCTAATTGTTTAAATTGTTTTCTATTAGTATGAGAACGCCAGTCTAATAAAGAAGCAATTATATATTCTTCTCGTGGGAATTTATTTTGAATAGATCTAATAATATTTAATGCTGTTTTTCCTGTTGTCATCTCATCATCTACGAGAACAATTGGATTGTTGTTTTGAAAAAAGCTTTCATCTACATAACAACGGTGTGATGTTGCATGAGAATGTTCTTCCTCAAATGTAATGACAGATTCTAGGTGGGGTATCGATTCCCTAGTTGTATGTACATACTTTGCATTTTGAAAGCATTGAAACATAGAATGACCAAGTGATGTCGCTGTTTCAGCGAATCCGATGAACAAAACTTCTTCTTGCAGAGGATATTGATAACGAAATACTTCCTCTGGGATTTCATCAATTTCTAATGAAATGAGATTTAAAATTTCTTTTTGAAATGGATGAGAAATATTATGTAGTATTTCCATATATCTTGCAGCGAGAGCAACTCCACTTGATAGAGAGACTGTAGGTTTAATAGGAAGATGCTTTCCAAGGATTGTACTCACAAATAAAAAACTACGTTTCTTATTTATTCTCGCAGCCATTTGAAAAAGATTGTCTAGCGCTAAATTATATGGATTATCACGTACTTCTACATGAACTTGTATAGTATTTAAAACGTTATACGTGTTGCTTTGCGTTTGTAATAAGGAGATCGGTGAATTGTTTGTTTTCATGTAGCACCCCGTAAATATTAGATTTTAAAATGGTTTTGCGAGCCCACCCATAATGAGGTTTTACTTCATTCATTTTGTTAGAAAAACTGCTTTTTAGCACTCCATTATACGTATCTGCATTTTGTAAAATTAATCTCGCATCTAAATAATCTTCCATTGTGACAATGTGCATTGCCTGTACAACTTTAATATGAGATGGGTGAATAACTGTCTTTCCGATTAAGCCATTTGCATGGTCAAGTGATACCTCTTGAATAAGCCCTTCTTCATGATCATTAGAAAAATATTCCCATACACATCCTGAAATAATATATTCATTTGTTGCCCTTGAGAAAACGTTAATAATGTCTGAAATACAATCACGGACAACAGTAATATGATAGATAGGTGTGTATTTATTACGCCGAATACTAAATATACTTGAAAAATCAGTAGCACCAATACGTACATTTAAGATGTAATCGTGATAAGAATCTAGTAAATCCTTTATTTGTAATAATGATTCTGCCCGTGTTTCCTTATACATAATTTCGGGTGATTCTAAAATCGGCATGCCATATAGCGATAATGAGTATAACTCGTTTATATATGCAAGCTGATCGATATAAGTCTTTCCGTTAATCGGTGTGAATTTTGGAAAGACAAAACCACATAAACAATGAACGGCACTACCTAATTCAGTAACAATTTTCTTCATTTGACTTGGCTGTCGAACTCTAATAAAAAGGAGTGGGATGTCTGCTTGATTTAGTATGTTGGCACTGACTAAGTTAGCGATTTGCTGTATTTGAACGACGATGTTTTGCTCTGCAAGTTTTACCTCCTCATCGCTGATAGCGTCCTCTAGACAAAGAATAATTGAGGTAGCATCCACATGTTTCTTTCTAATTATATCTTCCGCAATCGTTTCTTTCGTGCCGGGAGTATATAGTGTGGCACCTAGTGCGTAAGCTAGTTGTTCTTTCCCTATATTTTTTGAAAAACTAAGGGGTTCTTTATAGAAAAAATTTTGCCGTTCTTCCGAGGAGAGATAAGAAAAGTAATTCAAATTGTCACCACCTTATTTGTAATGATTCTGTTTAATCGTAACATAATAAGAAAAATCTTCCATAAAAATAAAGCGAGAAATTAAAAAATATATTGAGAAAGATGAATTATAAGATGAATTATAAGATGAATTATAAGATGAATATCGAATATTGTTAATAGAAATATAATAGAGGGAAAGAGAAAGTGGATATACATAAGTTAACAGAGGAAGAAGCAAATGAGATAAATACTTGGACGTACGAGGAACCTTATAGTTTATATAGTTTTTCAGGCGAGAAAGAAGTAATAGAAGAGCTATTAGATGGAACGTATTATGGCTGTTGTGACGATCAAGGAGACCTCATCGGTTATTTTTGTTTTGGAGGAAATGCACAAGTGCCAGGTGGAAGAGATGCTAATTTATATGGTGGAGAAGATGTGATTGATATCGGACTTGGCATGAAGCCGGCGTTAACTGGGAAGGGAATAGGGAAAGAATTCTTCCAAGCTGGAATAGCGTTTGCCACGAAAGAGTTTAATGCAAAAATGTTTCGATTAAGCGTAGCAACATTTAATACAAGAGCGATTACGGTATATAAAAATATCGGATTTAAACAAGGGACTATTTTTTTGAGTCGCGGAAGAGAATTTATGCTTATGGAATACGAAAGGCCATCAGCATGAAACTGACGGCCTAGAAAACATTATTATTCTGAGTGCTCAGCTCGGTGCGCTAAACGGCTTGAAGCTGCGGCAGCAATTCCGCCAACGATATCGTCAAGGAATGTGTGCACTTTTCCAGTTGATTTATCATTTAAGTATTCTAAAATACCAGGTTTTAATTTATCAATATATCCAAAGTTCGTGAAACCGATAGAGCCGTACACGTTTACGATAGAAAGTGCGATAACTTCATCAATTCCGTATAAGCCTTCATCACGTTTTACAATATCTTGTAACGGTTCACTTAGCATTCCCTTTTCAGCAAGGACATCGAGTTCGATACCAGTAATCAGTGCGTTTTGTACTTCCCGTTTTGATAGTACACGTTCTACATTGTAACGGCATTCTGACATCTCTAAATTTGGATGATATTTTTTTTGAAGAAAATGAACAAGTTCAGCAATATCGTCAATTGTTACACCACGTTCTTGTAATAGTTGTAATGCTCTTTCTTGTAGTTGATTTGATTCTTTCATGTTTATCACCTTTTTTTCTTTTTAGTATTTGTATACGTTTCGTTGCTTTATCCTGTGCATAGGAATGAAAGGCGAGCACAAGCTCATATATATAAAGAAAAACCATAGGTGGCGACTGCGATGATTCAGCATATTTATGAGCATTATCACATGCATGTTAAAGAATTAATCCCCCTTGGCCCCTATAAAAGCTTTTGGATTCGCAACAAAATTTATGTACTTGTTCCAATTGGAGAAATGGAGGAAGAAGTACTTGTAGAGATGAAAAAGCTCAGTGACTATATGAACCAGCAAGGGGATATAACTGTAGCGACTTTCGTTCCAACTATACACGGCTACTATGTAAGTGAGATAGAAGAACAAAATTACTGCTTATTAAAAGGTATGCGAGCGTTAGAACGACATGCTACGTCATTAGGAAGTGAACTTTCTATATTCCATAAACGAGGTGCATTCTTTCCAGAAGAAATCGAGCAATTAAGCCGCATTGGTGAATGGAAAGCGTTATGGGAAAAGAGACTCGATCAGTTAGAAAAGTTTTGGCAATCACAAGTGATGAACCACCCTACAGACGTATTCGATCAATTGTTTATTGAATCCTTCCCGTATTACTTAGGAGTTGCAGAAAATGCCATTCAATATGTTGTTGATACAGAAATGGATGATACGCCGCAACTAACGGATGCAGCGACAATTTGCCAAGAACGATTCACACCTTTATTATGGCATCAAACGAAGCGTCTCAAACTTCCTTTTGATTGGGTGTATGATCACCCAACTCGAGATATAGCAGAATGGATTCGCTATATGATGATTGAAAAAAAGAAAGACTGGGATCAAACAATCGTTCAATTTGTTACAGATTATGAACGGAATTACTCGCTGTCCTCATTTGGTTGGCGTTTATTATTTGCAAGGCTCCTGTTCCCGCTTCACTATTTTGAAACGGTCGAACGATATTACCAAACTGGAAACGAAGAACAAAAAAGCATATATAGAGATCGCTTAGAAGCCATTTTACACGATGTAAACCGCTCAGAGCAATTTATGAAGCACTTTTATGGCTCACTTCGTTTACCAGTAGATAAGCTCGGGATTAGAAAATTAGATTGGTTATCTTAAAAATATAAAAAAGAGACCGAGTGAGGTCTCTTTTTTATATACCACAATTTTATGTAATACATTATGCCCCTACCTGCTGATCTGTACATATATTTAAAACGAATTGATGCCTTTCGAGCTTTTCATTTACTTTACCCAATAATTCTTGCTGGATTTCTTTAAATAAAAATTGATAGCTTGTATTCCATGTTGGTATAACGGATGAAAGGCCTAATAAATACTCTTTTTTCTTTTCTAGTTCTTGAATTGTTACAAAAGTGTTCCCCATTTTTGGCATCTGTCGTCCCCCTATGTTTTTTTACTGTATATGTGTGAACGATTCACTATATAGTATTAATTATCGCATTTTTTGAGAAGGATTTCCAATTTTGTTTTATGATGTTAACGGATAAATGTGATTTGAATAAAAAAAGGAGACCAAATTTGGTCTCCTTTTAGCAAGTGACTTTGAACGAGCCGCTTCCGCTTTTAGATTAAAATACTTGTTCTACTTCGATAACGCCTGGTACTTCTTCAAGTAACGCGCGCTCGATACCAGCTTTTAGTGTGATTGTAGAACTTGGGCAGCTTCCGCATGCACCCATAAGGCGTAGTTTTACGATACCTTCTTCAATGTCTACTAATTCAACGTCTCCGCCATCGCGAAGTAAGAATGGACGTAATTTATCTAATACTTCTAATACTTGTTCTTGCATATGTGGGTTTTCCATTTTTATCGACTCCTTTCATCAGTTTTATTATAATCAAGATAGAGGGGAAAATCTATTTTTTCTCTTCTTGTTTTATTGTCGAAATATTGTATCGTGTTTTTTCAGTATAGGGGTATGGAATAAGTTTGTAAAATGATGTGCTTATGTAATAAGACATCTGAATATACTGTTGGAACAAGAAGTGGGGGAGAAGAAATGGTTAATGTTCAAGTGTATGGGACGAAAGTAATTTGTGCGAGCTGCGTCGGAATGCCATCTTCAACAGAAACGTTTGAATGGTTACAAGCGGCAATTGGTCGTAAATATGAAGGACAAGAAAATAAATTTAATTTCGAGTATATTGATTTCCAAGAAGAACAAGAAGATGCGGATAAAAAAGCATTCGCAGAGCGCGTAGTGGAAGAAGATTTATTTTATCCGGTCGTTCTTGTAAATGGAGAAATTGTTGGAGAAGGAAATCCTCGTTTGAAGGATGTTTACGAAGAAATCGAGAAATATTTATAAAACAAGAAGTCTTTGCGAATTTGCAAAGGCTTTTTTATTGGAGGGATAGATATGAAAAATGGAGTGAAGCATGCGTTACCAACGGAAGTACAACGGTTAATGGAGCGGTACACAGTAGAATTAAAAGAAATTTTTTTGGATGAAAAAATAGTCGGGGTATATATTTACGGATCTATCGCACTAGGTGCATTTCATAAGGAAACGAGCGATGTTGATTTTGTTACAGTGATAAATGATTCCGTGAATGAAGCTGAAAAACAGCAGCTTGTGGAACTACATAAGAAACTTAGTGACAATACGCTAGGTAAAAGAATGGACGGTATGTATATTCCGCTTGCTGACTTAGGGAAATACAATGATGAAATGAACGAGTACGTGTATTGTGCAGACGGTAAAGCTAATGTTGGTCATTGGGACATTAATGCGGTCACATGGTGGACGTTGAAAAATCAAGGCATTACAGTTACAGGAAAAGAAGCAGAAGATCTTCCGCTGCAAATACAATGGAATGATGTAGTAAATACAATGAAATATAACGTAGAACAGTACTGGAGTGAAAAGGCGAAGAAGCCATATTTATTTTTTATAGAAGAGTGGGTAGAATCAGCTGTCGTTACGATGGGACGTATTTTATATACACTAGATCATAAAACAATCGTTTCAAAAGATAGAGGGTTGCAATACTTGTCAGAACGTTCAGCGGAAGAGTGGGAGCTCTTATTAAAAGAAGTAGCGAGAATACGGCACAATCCAAAAGAAACGCGAATGCTCTCAAGGTGGAGAAGAGCAGATATGACGAAGAGGTATTTACTGCATTTAATTGAGACGTGTAGAGAGAAATGGTAGGGAAGAAAATGGACAATACAGTGGGGTGTATTGTCTTTTTTATTTTGTAGTAGATAGAAAAGTATTTACAAGCATTGTGTAGAGGAAAGATAATAGAAAAAAATATGCGCATGGGGGAAGATGATGAGTAAATATAAATTACATATAGATAAAGAACAACTATGGAAAGGCTGCGTTTTAAATTCGATTGCCCATGCAATTAATGTAGCGCATTGTCCAGATTTCTCACATGAAAGTTCATGGGATGGATTTAACTATAGTATGCAAGATAGCCAAGGGGGACAAGGGACAATTACGTTTCATCCGAATTACACGATTGTATGTCTTCAAGATGTGAATAGCGAGAGAATTGATGAGTGGATTGATGCGAAAAATTATTTTGAAGGGGCACCTTCGGAAGTAATAGATATTGCGAAAGAAGAAGCACTTCAATACGTATTAGAAGAAGTAGAAGGCGAAACAGTTCCTTTTAGTACAACTGCATTTTGGATTGAGGATAGCGGTGCGTATTCAATTGATTCATTTGAAGAGATGGAAGAGCACGGCGGATTCTTATTAGAAATTCCATTACTTGATACAGAATCAGCAATGGAAAGACTAGAAGAAGAGTATGAACTGACAGAGGAACAAATAGAGCTTTTACAACTCGTGTATGAGAAAAAAATCCAAAGGCCAAATGAGGAAATTAAGTTGTCTAAAGAAGAAGTAGCAATGATTGGAACGGAAGATAGCGAAGGATTGGAAGTTAGTAAGGACTCATTTGAAGAAATGAATATTACTTGGGAGTTGTAGGGGGGATAACATGTTTCCGATTGGTGATCAGCCGAAGATTATGAAAGACTTAGCAAGTATAGCTGGTGATTTAGAAGAAGTAGCGATTGAGGGGAAAACAAAAAATATAGAACGACTAGCATCTTTGAAAGTTAAAAAATTATGGGTGTTCACAGTAAATCAAAAGCAGTTTGATCATATTCTTACGTATGTTTGTCCCGATATATTATACGTTTACAAAATGAGGGTCGAGGATTTAAGTAGCCTTCAGAAATTGTCCAATTTACAACAGTTGTATATGTGCTGGAATACAAAAGCGAAGACGTTATGGGATATTGATTATAATAAAAAACTCAAATCCTTACTAATTGATGATTTTTCTAAGTTAGAAGATTTAAGTGCTTTAAGTAAGTGCACACAACTCAATACCTTCTATATGGGTGGTGGAATAAATACAGCGATGAAAGTACAAACTTTAAAACCACTCGCTGAATTACAGCAGTTGCAAAAGCTTACTTTGATGAATTTAAAGGTTAAAGATGATTCATTAGAACCGTTAATGCAATTGAAAAATTTAAAGGAGTTAAGCTTATCTAATCAATTTAAAGTGGAAGAGTATGCAAAACTCTCTGTAGCATTGCCATATACGGTATGCGAGTCTTTTAAACCTTACGTATATATGAACGATGCAATAGATGGGAAAAATATAATGGTGACTGGGAGAAGAAGGCCAGTCCTTAATTCAAAAACGGATACTGTGAAGATGCAAAAGTATGAAGAACGATTTAAAAAGTTACAAGAGGAATATAAAGCACTAGTAGAAAGTACAATGTGAAATTACATTGTACTTTCTACTAGTTTTTTCATATACATATCAACTTCGTGAAAGAATATGGGCTCTTTTTCCTCGGTATTCAGATGCACGGTGCAATGTAAATATTGCTGTAAGTAGCGATTAGCTTGTTCGTACTGTTTTAATTTGTAGAAAGAAAAACAGGTAAGAAGTAGAAACGCTTTTTCTTCTAATATTGGAACGACAGCTAGTACCGGAGTAATGGAATGTATATTTATTTCCACTGAATTTTCATAAGATGCCCACGTTTGAAACCAGTCGAAAATAGTAGAAAGGTAATTCGGAATGTTGATAGTTTCATGTGAAACATTGTGCAATAGCTGGTTCTGTTTGATATGTATAGGCTCTATTCTTGTTTGTAGAATGCAAGCGAATATTGAAATGTTTTCTTTTATTTGTAATTGGTTCGTAATAAGCTGCGGGAGACCGATAGGGTGAACTCCTATATTTATATAAAAATCATCTCCAAACTGGCTTTTTTGTATGTTAATGAGCTTATAAAATCCGTTTTCAGCTTTGAAAAATGTATGTCTTTTTTTCTTAAAGCCGAGTGGTTTTAAAGTGGCGTGTAAATTTGTAATAAAATCTTGCTCCTTTTTAGAGCCAGGCTTATTCTTCGTCATATTCATAAGAGCGGTCAAAAGTTATATGAAGTAAATATGTCTTTTGAAATTGAATTGCCTCCATTTCTTATCGGAGAGATGATGGTATTGTCCTTAGGAGAAGGCAGAATTTGTGGTATTAATATTCAAACAGGTAAAGTGCTTTGGAACAATACTACTCTACATGATATTACAGAGGTTCTGTTATATAAAGATGGAGAAATTTACATTGCAACTTCAAATTTAGAATTGATAATACTTGATGCTGAATGTGGTGAAGTAAAAGATATAATTAAACTCCCTAAAAATGTTGTTGTAATAGATTTTATTGTATCAATTGAGGAAGGTAATAATGGACTATTCATTAGTTGTGTAAGTGGAAATATGTTTGAAATAGTAGAAGGCTAATTTGTGAGCGCTCTTAAGTCGAGATGTTTGTTTTAAAATAGTAGTATATATTCACTAAAAAGGATGTATAAAAATGATTTTGATGCATCCTTTTTAGTGAATATATAAAATAATTAACTTAGTGTATTAAAGGTATGATACACGATTATTTTAATATATTTAAAAGTAAAATGAAATAAGAAACGGATAATTGTCGGAATATATTCGATTTCCGTTCACTTTTATGAAATATGTGTACTTTTTGTTAGATTCCTTCATTTTGTCCATATACAATAAATGTATATAGAAATAAGAAAAGGATGATGTACGTGAAGGACACGGTTTTACAAGAAACGATTTCTCCACAAGAATTACATAAAGTTGTTCAAAAGAATACAGCTTATTATGACTTTAAGTGGGGTAAAGTAGAAAATCCAGCGCAAGGGAATACATGGAATTGGGTAGCCTTTTTCTTCCCAACTTTTTGGTTAGCTTATCGTAAAATGTATAAGTTATTTATTATATTTGCGTTATTGGCTATACCTAGTATAGTTATACCCCCTTTTATAGATATTCCAGATGGGATTTATGTAACATTTAGTTTAGCTCTTCAATTAGGAATGATGATATTTACTGGATGGCAAGGAAACCGTTTATATTATAAGCAGGCTGTTCGTGTTTTTCGTAAGGGAGAAGATGCGTCTGATCATGAGAAGGCGTATTTCTTACAATCAAAGGGCGGCGTGAGTATTGCTGGTATGATTGGTTTACAGATTATAGTCGGGATTGTGTATGGATTAGCTGCGTTCGGGCTGTCCTTTTTACCAACTGAGCCGAATATTAAAAACGTTGTTCGTTCAAGTGGAGAAGGGGTTACTTTAGAGATTATGACTGATAATCCAACTTGGAAGTTTGTGAAGAAAGAAAAAGATTATGACGTAGTAGAGTTTACTGGTTATGATTATACAGAGAAGAAAAACGTGAAAATTAAATTTGCTGTTTATTTCGATGAAGATGATTTCGAGTGGCAAGAGGTATATGAAAATAATAAGAAGTTAAGTGAAGAAGAAGTGGAAGAATATCAAATTTACATTGAAGAAAATAATTTGGGTTTCTAGAGGGAACTCGTTCATTTTGAAAAGAAGAATCTTGTGAAGGTTCTTCTTTTGTTTATTAGGGGGGAGAGAAATAATTTCAGCATTAATAGAAGCTCTAATAGGATCGATTAGTTTAAGTACGGGTTTACACACGAAAAAGATTGATGCTAACATACGTTACTTGCAGCAGTATGAATGGTTTCGAATGATATATGAAGACGAAAAGTATCGAAAGTTATTTATTACGAACTACAAAGTTCGCTCATATTTACAAAGTAAGCTAAGAGTTCGATTGCTTGTAAAAAATAAAAATGCACAACGAAGATTTTTAAAATTAGTAGAAGAGCAAATAGAAAAACGGCATACAAATTGAAATTTTGTAAAATACAATAAAAAATGAGAATTTGAGGTAGGCTTGTCAATAACGTGAGACTATGGCACTATAAAGAAATGCTATACAAATTTTATTTATCGAGATGTAAACATCAATTTTGATTTTTACGTATAAATAATGAACGGAGGAAATGAATTTATGGCTACTTTACCAAATTGTCCAAAATGTAATTCAGAATATACGTATGAGGATGGCGTTCTTTTCGTATGTCCAGAATGTGCTCATGAGTGGGGCCAAGAAGCAGAAGCTGAAAATAATGATGGTGCGAAAGTTGTAAAAGATGCGAACGGAAACGTTCTTCAAGACGGCGATGCAGTTACTGTTATTAAAGATTTAAAAGTAAAAGGAACTTCTTCAGTTGTGAAGATCGGTACGAAAGTAAAGAGTATCCGTCTAGTTGATGGCGATCACGATATCGATTGCAAAATCGACGGCTTCGGAGCTATGAAGTTAAAATCACAGTTCGTTAAGAAGGCGTAAGTAAATAGAAGAGGAGGCGAATAGCCTCCTCTTTTTATTATGTCACTTTTTGTCGGTAAATCGATATTTCGTACAAAATCGTTGATATATTCTGAGTTATGATAGATATATTTGAAAAATCGTTGATATATTGCAAGTTATGATAGATATATTGAAAAAATCGTTAATATAATTTCATTCATCGTGAACTACGCACGATTCACCGTGCACCATAGTCAATTTCTTTCAATTGACATCGCTTATTAAAGAACGTTTTATATCCAAGCTGTAAAAAGATAATGACAGCAAAGGCAGTACTTCCAGAAATACCGAGTATGATGGCGATTTGATATTGAATGGCTGTGAATGGTGATACACCGGATAATATTTGACCAGTCATCATGCCTGGTAAGCTTATAATCCCCATTCCGACCATAGAATTGATTGTCGGTAAAATAGCAGAGTCAAAAGCGTCTCGAATGAGCGGAGCAGCTGCTTCTTTCGGTGTTGCGCCGAGCATAAGTGCACCTTCAATTTGACCTCTTTGCGATTTCATATTGTTTAAGAACGTATTTGCGCCGAGAGAAACGCCAGTCATGGCATTCCCAACTAACATTCCTGTAATAGGGACGATATATTGCGGAGCATACCACGGATCATGTCCGATAATAACAAAGATAAATAGTAGAAGTGGCCCAATTGACCCGGCGACCATGGAAAGGGCGGCTATTCGTTTTAATTCTTTAGACATTGGGATGTTAACTCGTTTATAAATATTAAAAATTGCAAAGGTAGTAATAGAAGTAATGAGAGCAATTGTATAAAATGGATTACTGTTTTCAAATACGTATGTAAGGACATATGCAACAAGTACGAGCTGAATCGTCATACGGAATGTTGCGAGCGCGATTTGTTTTTCGCGAGGTATTCCTTTTAATTTTACAAGTCCAATTAAAATAAGAATGAAAATATAGGCAGCTGCAAGTTGCCAAATTTGGAGTTCAATAACGCCCTTCAACAGAGAGCACTTCCTTTCTAGTTGCACCGTTTGCTTTACTAATCTCAATAATGTCGTCTGCAATTTCTTCTGGAAGTTGTTGTGAGTGTGTGATGAAGATAATTGTTTTTTTCTTTTTTCGTGCTAGTTCAGTAAATTGTTTCATAACGCGGCGTTCTGTATCACTGTCTAATGCTGAAGTAGGTTCATCTAATAAATAGACAGGCGGATCCATAAGTACGATACGTGCAAAGGCAAGTCTTTGTTTTTCACCGCCAGATAGTGAGGAGGCGCTATTTTCTAATTGCTTGTCTAAGCTAACGGTTTGTAATGCACTCCGCAGGGCATCATCATTTGGAAATGGTTTTTCAGAAAGACGAAGTCCCATTAATAGGTTGTCTTTAACGGTTCCATCAAAAATAGGTGGAGTTTGCCCAAGCATAACTACGTCACGACGTAATTGAATAGGGTGATAATCAGAAATTAATTTTCCGTTATATTCAATTGTGCCGGATGTTGGAGATTGTAAATCGTTTAACATGCGAAGCAACGTGCTTTTTCCGCTTCCGCTTTCACCGATAATGCAAGTAATCTTTTCTTTTTGAATCTGTAAATAAGGAATGTATAGTATATCTTTATATATAACGTTTTTTAATATAAACATAAATCGCTCCTTTCTGATTCTAGTTATATCGTATCAAAAAAGAGAAGATAACGGTTATAAAGAGCAACGTTTTTTCTTCGTCTTGAGTTTTATTAATAAGTTAAGTAAACGATCTAATTCTTGGCTGAAAGAAATCACTTTATCATGAGTCAATCCGTATCGTTCAACGAGATAGATTAACTCTTTCTTTTTCGCTTCTATTCGATTGTTTAGTTTCGATAAGTTCATAAGTGGAATGTAATGCCTCCTACAAAAGTATTTATCACATAAAAAATAAGACCGAATGAATTCGGTCTTCAAGGAAATAATAAAACAACTTACAAATAGCATACAATGTTTATCAATATTTTTTAATATAAAAATGAAAAATAAATCATTATAAATATTGAGAAAGATGTGTCTGATAATTTTTAAAAACTGATGCAAAGAGGCTGCCTACATAGTAGACAGCCTGTAAAGTATTAACCTTTATGATATTTGTACATCCAAAGAAGACCAGATTTTAATAATCTCGGTACACGTCCCATTAATGGTTGGTTTGCGAGTAAACCGAATCCATGCTTCTTACCAAGAGATCCTAGAACACCTTTTAATTTAATAACAGGTAGTTCATCCGGGAGTGGTTCATTATTCCAACGTTTTAATAATATTTGGACAATTTGTTCTCCTTGACCTTCAGCAAGTTGGGCAGATGGTGCATGTGGAAGTGCTGCGCAATCTCCTACAACATACACGTGCTCATTGTTTGGAATATTGTGATATTTCGTTAAGACAACCCGTCCGCTACCATCTTGTTCAACTGGAAGGTTTCGAACAACTTCATTTGCTTGAATACCAGCTGTCCAGACGATTGCATCACATTCAAGTGGTTCATCGTGGTTGTACACAATATTTGGTTCTACTTTTGTAATGTTAGAGTTTCGTATAATGTTAACTTTATGCTTTACAAACCATTCTTCTACATATCTACTTAATTTCTCTGGATATGGGAATAAAATTCTATCTTTTCGATCAAATAAATAGATTTTTAAATCAGAACGGCTTTCACGAAGTTCACTTGCTACTTCAACGCCACTTAAGCCAGCACCAACAACAGCTACTGTTGCATTTGGTTCTAGACTATTTAATTGTTCATATGTTTTACGTGTTTGTTCAATTGATTGTAGACTATGTGTATATTCCCTAGCCCCAGGAACGTTATGATATTTATCTTCACAGCCAAGTCCGATAATTAAGTCATCATATTGGATTGCTTCGCCGCCATCGAGATGAACAGCTTTTTCTTCGAGGTCAATATTTGTTACTGTGCCGTATTGAATATTGAGGCGTGGGTGTTCAGGAAACGGTATACGAATATGCGTTTCTGAAATAGTACCCGCAACTAATGCATAATATTCAGTTTTGAAGCAATGATATGGTACTTTGTCGATTAATGTCACTTGTACATCATCTGGAAGTTGGTTGCTTGGAAGTAGCCTTTGCAGAATTCTCATTCCACCGTAGCCGCCACCTAGTATTACGAGGTGTTTCATGATGGATTACCCCTTTTCTGTTGAAATATCCCCTAATCATAAAATTTTATATTAATAAAATATTTTGACTTTACTCAATCAAATTATATCGAATTTGTGAACAAATAACAATGCATGAATGAATACTCTGTTGTACAATAAGAAGAAAAGTAAAATAAACTGTTTTTCCTTTGTAGTTACTATTTCATTGGAAGTAGCATGTTATATAGAAGAAATCATCTACTTTGAAGTGAAGTAATGAAGTAACTAAATAGTTTAGACTGTGTAACGAAAACAACAAGAAACAGCTTAGTTTTCTTCTTATAGATAAAGTGAAAAGGTAATTTGTTTTGTAGTACAGGGGGGAGAATTTTGATTAAACCATTAATTGAATTTTGTGTAGGTAACCTTGCAAGTGGTTCACAAGCAGCTCTAGAAAAATTAGAAAAAGATCCGAATTTAGATGTAATGGAGTATGGTTGTCTAGGATATTGTGGTATTTGTTTTGAAGGACCGTTTGCACTTGTAAATGGTGAAGTTGTACAAGGTGCAACAGTAGAAGAGCTTGTTAATAATGTATATGAGTATTTGGATGAAAATCCAATGTTTTAAGGTGTTGCGAATTAGCAGCACCTTTTTCATTAGATAAAACTTTATTTCGTGGGGAAGACTAATACTCAGTATTAGTCTTCCCCAATCGAAAATAGTAGGATAAATAAAAAAAGGCCCTTTTTAGAAGGGCTTTTTTCTTACATAAATTGTGTAAGAGTGGCTCATCGCCAAACGTTGTCAAATATGAGAAACGGGGGACATTCATATTGTGTTCTAAAAGCATGCATTTTATACTTAACATAACAAATTATTTTTGGAGTGAATATAAATGAGCCAATTTTCTTTTACAAAAATGCATGGTCTTGGCAATAGTTATATATATGTAAATATGTTTGAAGAGCAAATTCCTGAAGAAGATTTAGCCCTTGTGGCCGAAAAGGTTTCAAATATTAATACTGGTATTGGAGCAGACGGGATGATTTTAATTTGCCCTTCAGACGTAGCTCCGGTGAAAATGCGCATGTTTAATAATGATGGTTCTGAAGGAAAGAGCTGTGGTAACGGTTTACGCTGCGTAGCGAAATATGCGTATGAGCATAAACTAGTAGAAGAAACAGTTTTTACAATTGAAACGTTGGCTGGTATTGTAACGGCTGAAGTAACAGTAGAAGATGGTGTCGTGACATTAGCGAAAATCGATATGGGAGCACCGCGTCTAACACGTGCAGAAATACCGATGCTTGGTGAAGGTGAAACACCATTTATTCGTGAAAACTTCTTATACAATAATCATCGTTATGCATTTACAGCTGTTTCAATGGGAAATCCACATGCGGTTATTTTTGTTGATGATGTAGAAAAAGCACCTCTTACAACACTTGGACCAGTTCTCGAGACACATGAAATGTTTCCAGAGCGAGTAAATGTTGAGTTTATCGAAATTTTGAATGATGACGAGATGAACTTCCGCGTTTGGGAACGTGGGTCTGGTGTAACGCAAGCTTGCGGAACAGGGGCGTGCGCTGCAGTTGTAGCTGCTATTTTAAATGGAAAGATGGAACGTGGTAAGGAAATTACAGTCCATTTAGCTGGTGGCGATTTAATGATTGCGTGGACTGAAGAAGGAAACGTGTTGATGAAAGGACCTGCGGAAGTAATTTGCCGCGGAGTGTATGAGTACAAGATAGAAGCGTAAAGATGTATAATGGACTAAGAACAGAAAGGAAGGTGTATTTCATGATTGAAGTAACAGAACAAGCAGCTTTTCAAATTAAAGATATGTTAAAAGATGCTGAAGATGGAGAGAAGTATGTGCGCCTTGCTGTACACGGCGGCGGATGTAGCGGTCTTTCTTACGGCTTAGGGTTTGAAGTAGAACCAAAAGAAGACGACACAGTTCTTGAGTTTTTCGGTGTTGAATTTGTTATCGATAAAGAAAGTGCTCCAATTGTTAAAGGAGTAAAAATTGACTATAAACAATCTATGCTTGGCGGCGGATTCACAATCGACAATCCAAACGCAATCGCATCATGCGGATGTGGATCATCTTTCCGTACAGC
Organism: Bacillus sp. FSL E2-8900; assembly: GCF_037966225.1. Lineage (NCBI taxonomy): Bacteria > Bacillati > Bacillota > Bacilli > Caryophanales > Bacillaceae > Bacillus > Bacillus sp. FSL E2-8900. The sequence continues at coordinate 4,566,712 of NZ_CP150193.1, read as the reverse complement.
ATCGAATGCTGGTAAGCCAGAAGAGTGCTAAGTTTTTAGCAGAAATAGAGAAAGACCTTTTCAGCGATAGAATAAAATCGTTAGAAAGGTCTTTTCTTTTGCCGTAAAAGCCCGATTACCAAGGCTAATCAATATTTCACTTTATTTTTGCATAGATGCAAGTATCAGTTAGTTGTTTGCCGTCAGCTGAAAAATCTTCATTACGTAATATCCCTTCAAGTTCAAAGCCTAGTTTTTCAGGGAGTGCACGACTTTTCGTGTTATTACATTCACATCGTATTTCAATCCTTCTAAATTTGAATAACTGAAATCCAAGGTTTGTTAACGCACTTACTGTTTCTGTCATATATCCACTGCCACTAAATTGCGTGTTAATCCAGTATCCAATTTCACATTTAGAAACCTTCCAATCAATTCGATGAAGGCTAGCTGTTCCAACAAAATCATTCGTCTCTTTATGATAGATAAGATAGCGAAAGCTTTCTCTTTTCAAAAAATCTATATGTGCATTTCTCAGAAGAATTTCCGTTTCTTCAACAGTAGGAATGGACTGAAATAAAGACAACCATTGCTTTAATTCATTAATGGAATCTTTAATAGCTTGTTGTACTATATCCCCTTCACCAGCTTGAAGTGGTGCTCGAAGAATGAGTCTGTCTGTTTCTATTTGTAACGGAACATCTAATAAAATAGAGTTCATATCATTTCTCCTCTCGAAAACTTTAAATTAGGACAGAATGAAACATATGTAAAAAACTTTCGTTCAAAAGTTAGAGAACAATAAATATATATTCAATTCATCATTTAGAAATCCTTTTTCATCTATTGACTTCTAATTTCTTTATCATTTATTTGAGCTTTAAGTTCTCTTTTTCTAGTTATAATGGAAGGATAGAAAGAGGGGGATATATGCTGGAAGATGTTTTTGAATTTGTATTGAGGTATGTTATAGGTTCTATTTTTAGATGTATAAGATACCTTGTGATAAATATTATAATGGAATGCATAATAGAAGGCGTAATAAACGGTATAAGGAAATTACGTGATAAGTGGGAAAATTGGCGTGAAAGACGTTATTGGCGGTAGTGTAGCTGATAAGCGTGCGAAACAAAAACGTTATACAGAAGTTTAATGAAATGATAGAAATCGACCCGCATTTACAATCTGTACTCGTTCCAATTGATGATGGAATGACGATTTCTAAAGTGAAGAAATAATTATTATCTTACAAAAGTGTAATGTTCATGTCATGTTTTTGAATTTCTTCTTTAAGCTCTGGGCTTTAAGATAAGAATATAAGAAAAAACATATGAGGTGAAGGAAATGAAAAAATACATTGCACTATTTAGTATTTTAGTTGTATTCGCAAGCTTGTTAGTTGGTTGTGATTTAAACCGTATGGGTAAAGATGAGTACTACGTTCAAATTACAACTGATGGAATTGAAAAAAATGAGAAGTTTGATAACGGAGAGCCACATAAATATTTCGAGTATAAATTAAAAGGATTCGATAAAGGTGGAGAAGTAAAAGAATTAGAATTCACAGCTCCAAAAAATCTTCGTAAAGATGCATTCTTACGCGTATACAATTCAGATAAAAAAGGTGTAACAGCTTGGGAAGAAGTGAAAAAAGACGAGCTTCCTGCGAAAGTGAAAGAAAAATTAAGTGTGAAATAAGACAGATAAAAAGGAATTGACGCACAGGGTCAATTCCTTTTTTGATTTTCAAAATCCTCTTCTGAAATGACTTTAAAGCCATGTCTTTTAAATAAAGCAGTAGATACCCCGTAACCAGTTTGCTTATTACCGTTAAATTCACCAGTGTAAATCGTAGAACTGCCACAAGATGGACTACGTTCTTTTAAAATAATATATTCTGGGTGTAAATCTTTAATTTGTTCTAATGCTTTATAAGCACCATTTACAAAAGCTTCTGTGACATCTTCACCATCTTTTGTCATCACTTTCGCTTTTCCGTCCAAAACGTCGTCGCCATTCCCGCCAATAATTTCAGCGGAAGGACGAGGTGTTGGCAGTCCTCCTAATACTTCAGGACAAATGAGGACTGTATCTTCTTTTTGTAGTAGCTCCTCTATTTTTAAAACGAGATTGTCATTCCCGTCATATCGACAAGCTATACCACCTAAACAAGCGCTAATTACGATCATATTTTCATCTCCATTAAAAAAATATTAACTATCACGCCAAATTCTCTTCCTGCCTCTTACTTATAAATGAGGTGATATAAATGGGAAGCTTATATAATTTAATGAAACCATATAGTGAATTTCGAAGTAAAGAAGAGTTTAATACATATCAAAAACAAGTTTTGAATTGCTATCGATTTCAATTGAATAAAACAGATGCTACCATTATTCATTTTTTAGGAAAATATGCGGTGAATGAGAAACAAAAAACAGTAGGGGTCGCCTGTCCGTTAATGGAGACGATTGCGAAGAATGTTGGAAAGAGTATTCGTACAGTACGCCGTTCAATTGCAAAGTTAGAGGAACTAGGAATTATAAAGCGTGTTGCAACAAAAGAAAGACATAAGCGCGGCGGGTATAGTGCGAACTTATATATTTTTCTTATATCTGCAATTGACCGCATGGATGACCGTATGAAAATGTCCGCATGTGAAAGTGAGGATTATACAGCTGGCTGTAGCGGAAAGGAGCAAAAAAACGAGAGGGAAACAATTCTTTCTAAAAACATTCCACAAATAAAAGAGAAAAGAAAAATAACGTACGAGCTTGATGAGACGTATTGCCGTCATGATATACCGAAGCCTTTTATATACGCACTTCTGCCGATGACGAGTAATCCGAAGAAAATTAATATATTTTGGAGTAAGGTGGAACTTGCATATAAAAAGAGCGGGTTACTAGAACAAGGTGTTTTACTAGAGCAAATATTAGCTGATGAAGAAGTGTATGGAAATTTCATTTGGCGAGTGAAGAGTGTTGTGAGAGCTTATAAATATGGGGAAATCCGTAAAAATGTGAAGGCACTTTTATATAGTACAGTACGAGATTTATTTTTAGAGGTGGGATTAGAATGGGGAGCAGCATTAAGGAGAAGTAAGGGAATATCACTATTTGATCCATTCAAAAAAGAGCCATGTGTATAATACATGACTCTAATTAGTTAATCGAACTTCCTTACAACTGGAACACGAATCGCTACAAATAGTACGAAGACGATAACAGCTATTGCACCACTTTTCATAACGGTTACGATTGGAATTCCTATTGCAAGTGCAATGGATGTGAATGCATAAGAGAGCGGGATAAAGCCCATTGATGATAGCATAAGTAAACTCATTACGCGTCCCATCATTTCTTCTTTGACTGTCGATTGAATCATTGCCATAAGCGGTACAATCGCCATTGCGATTGTAATACCGTAAAACATGCCAGCTAATAGTGCTTGCCAAAGTACGGTACTAAAGTTGATGGCTAAGAAGAATATACCAGACAATAGCATCATGATAATACAAAATAGACCGCGTCTACGATTAATATTTTTTAAACCGACAATGATAGCACCGATTGCCATTCCACCGCCTACAGATGCCTCTAAGTAACTAAACTGGAGCGAATCACCATGCAGCACGTTTTTAACAAAAAGCGGGAAACCAACTTGCATCGGACCGATTAAAAATAAGTTTAAAAAAGCGCTACAAATAAGGAAAGTTGAAAGGAATGGCGATTCCTTTACATATAAGATTCCTTCTTTAATGGAAGTGAACATACCTTTATCTGTATCTTTTTGTTCTGGCATCGTAAATTGTATTTTTTGAACGAGTATGGCAGCGACAATCAGTAATAAAATCGTAATGGAAAAGATTGTCTCATAGTTCGTAAATTTAATGAGAATTCCGCCAAGTACAGGGCCTAAGATGACCGATGCTTGGTTCGTCATTTGTGTAAGTGAATTCGCTTGTGTTAACCGGCTTTTTTCTACCAATTCCGGTAAGATAGATCCATCTGCTGACCAGAAGAAAGCATCAGCAAGTCCAAAGAATAAAGCGAATAAAGCAAATGTATATAGCGTTACATCACCAACGATAAACCATGTGAGAATGGTTGCGACAAGAATCGCTCGAATGATATTGGAGTAAAACATAATATTTTTTTTCGGGAATTTATCAGCTACAGCGCCGCCGACAATCATAAAAATAAGCCTTGGAACACTAAGGGCTACGAAAACAACACCGAGTGAAGCTTCAAGGTTTAACGTTTTTGCTATGTACCACGTTTGTGAAAAAGTAAAAAAGGCTAAAGCAAAGCTTGAAAAAAGAGTAGCTGCCCAAAGAAAAAGGAAATTCGTATTTTTTAATAACGGTTTTCCGCTTTCTTCTAAAGCAGTTTTATTTTGTTGTAGTTCCTCCATATTGCTTCCTTTCTATGTGACAAATTTAAACTAAAAAACCAGTAAACGCCCGATTGGTGAGGGCTAATACTTAATGGGAGATACCCCCACTGATTATAGTTTCACTTTATACAGTTTCTAATATTTCTATACTGCACTTTCTCATTGTAGACAATAATAATGAATTTGCCCAGTAGCTATTTAACGACAAAAAAAGATGCCGAATGGGCATCTTTTTTTAGGCTAACGCAATATAAATATCCAATTGTGCATGATTTGGGTCTAATGCTCTTTCATCGTAAAGCTCAAAGTCTGTTGTGAAGGCACGTTTATTTTCTTTCGACCATTGCCAAATATATTCCCAAGCTTCGCAAAAGACTTCAGCAACTGGTCCCTTTCTCGTTGTAAATACCGCATATGTAGCAGCAGGTATTGTTAAAGTTGTCATATTTTCAGGAACGTCTTCTAATGAAGAAACGGGCGTACCGATTGTGAATGTATATGTACCAGTTTCATCTGATTCGTAGTTTGAGTAGAAAGCAAATGTTGCTTTCGTTTTTTGGTTTGGGATGTGATGCATCATTTGTTCTTGGAAGTAGCGGTTCCAAAGCTCGGGGATTTTTCCTTTAGTAGATGCCTCTCTTTCGTTAGTCGTCGTAACTGAAACGCCGATTGCTTGGAAAGCTTCTTTTTTCATTATAATGGGCTCGTTAATCATGAAAATTCCTCCTTTAAAACAAGAACATTCGTTCTTGGTTTTAATATAACATATTTTTATATGTGAAGTTTTTTTTGAAAATTTTAATTATAAATAAAAAATAAGTAAAAAATGGTAAAATTTCTATTTCGTGTACAAATAGATTTGGGAGTATGTTAAGATTTTTATGTATCCTTTAACTGTTATATAAACCTATACAATAGGGCATTTTTTACTATGTTAAAAAATGGTGAAGGTTTGTATAAGTGTCCGATATATATATGCTATTTTTGATAAATTAAAATAGTAATATTCTATGAGATTTATATTGTTGACATTGGGATTTCAACGATACATTTTCGTAGGTCGGATTGTTGCGAGTGGATATATATTGCTATGTATACGGCTACGAAATTAAGTAGACGGATAGCAAGCATATAGAAAGGAGAAAGGTAGAAAATATGAAACAAGTATTGAAGTGTTTTAATGTCGTAACAATGATCACACTTCTCCTATCCATCATATTGCCTTCACCCAGTGCTTTTGCAGAGATAAATAAAAAAAGCTGGGATGAGTTACAAGGAAATGATGTGAAAATTAAGGCAGAGCAAGTAAATGCCGAAATATATAGGGGGGAAGTAGCTAAGAGGGAGCACGTATTTCAATATACGATTGAAAATACGGGAGATACACCAATTCAAGAATTGGTGCTTAAACAAAGTAATGAAAATAAAATTACGTTCCTCTCGCAATCTGTCAAAGTAAACGGAGAGAAGTTACCTGAAAATAAAGTAGCGGATTTCTATGTAGAAGAAAAAGATAAGGGAGGCAAACTTCTTTCTTCTAATCTTAAAATTCGAGATTTAAAATCACACGAAAAAATGACGGTGCTAATAAAGGCTAGCCGCACGCAGCATTTTAATAAAGAATACAAACAAAAGATTAGTGTGCAAAAAGATCAAGTACAAATAGGAAACATGTCTGTAGATGTTGAGGGAATCCCTTCTGAAGAAAAGGTAGCAGCTAATGCCGATGAGGAGGCTGACAGTAGTAAGAAAGAAGTTGGCCCATCAGCTAATAATACAATTAAAAAAGTTGATGAAAAGCTAAAAGTATCTGTAGAAGATGAAAATAACCCTACATCAAAAACAGAACCATCAAAACAAACAGTAACCGAAGCTGAGAAACAGCCAGAAAAAGAGGCAGTAAAGCAGAGTGTTGCAGAAGTACAAGCTGCGTCAGAAAATGCTTCGAAGGTTCAAATCCAAACAGGAGATAAACAAGGGTTTGGAGATCCACTGTATTCTACAATTGCTGCTGGTAATTTAGTACAGACTGGTAATGTGACGCTTGGTTTGACAACTGACCATTACGGCAGACAAAGTATGGGTTATAAAACGAACAAAATGACAGTGGACGTTGATAACGATAATAGTACTTTTAATTCGTCAACAGGCGCATTTCCTAACATTCCTGCTGGAAGTAAAGTAAAAAAGGCGTATTTGTTTTGGACAGCAGCTATGGGAACGCCAACTTATCCATCTAAAGAGTATAGAGTTAGCGATGCAGAGGTAAGAGAGCCCGTTAAAATGAAAATGGGGAATAAAGGATACGCTGAAGTAAGTGCTGATAGTATACGAAAAGCGGATTATTTACCGTATATTTCAAATTACTCGGGTGCTGGTGCCGGTTATGTTGCATATGCTGACGTAACAAATGTAATTGCAAAGCAAGGTATTTCTCAAACGGTGACAGTTGCGAATGTGCCACAAATTAAATTTGAAAAAGGCAGTGGTTACTACTGGGGCAACTGGAATCTTATATTAGTGTATGAAAACCATAAAGAAACCGTAAAAGATATGAAGATTTGGGAAGGGTTAGTTGCTCAAAAAAGTGCAGCCTGGACAACTATTGGTATTAATAAAATAAACACGCCAAAAGAAGGGGCTTTTAAGGCGAAATTTAGTTATTTCTCGTCACAAGGAGATCCTGCTGAAAATGATATATATGCCTATGATTTTGGGCAGTATGATTTTGGATTCGGTTATAAAGATTTAGAAAACATTAACGGTAAAAAAAATGATGTTAATGATTCATCTATGACAGAAGTGCAAGTGGATGGTACTAACGAGTTTGTTACGAAAAAATATCCAGGATATAATCCGGATTGGACAAATTCATTTAGTACTGATATTCATACGTATCATCTTGAAGGACCTGCTAAAGTAAAAAATGATTTAAAAGAAGGTAAAATGCAATTTAAAGCAAATGGTGCTACTGGTGATATTTACGTATTAAATAACGCTACATTTGTTACAGAACATAATGCGCCAAACTTACAAGTTGATAAAAAGGCGTTAGATAGTGCTGGGAAAGAAATTAAGGACGTTAAAGCTGGTGAAGAGTTTACGTATCAAATTGAAGTGAAAAATGATACGAAAAATAACCAAGCCCCTGTATCTAATGTAAAAGGTTTTGATAAATTAGATGATCGTTTAGAGTATGTTCCGGGATCTATTCAATATGTGTCTGGAAGTAATAAAGGAAATAAAACAGATAATGCAAGCGATGATGAAGCAGAGTTTGTAAATAATCAAATTGATTTCCGTATTGGTGAAGGTGCAAATGCTAAAGACGGCGGTGTTTTAAAGCCTGGTGAAAGTGCTGTTATTACATTCAAAGTAAAAGTGAAAGCTTCTGTACAATCAGATACAACAGTAAAAAATATCGTTGTTGTAAAGGGACAAGATAGTAGCGAGGTAAATTATGAAACTGCAGATGATGCAGATATTACGGTTACGACTCCAAAAGAGATCCCTGGAGAAATAGAAGCTAAAAAAATAGCATCTAATAAAACACCGAAGCTAGGTGACGAGGTAGAGTATCGTATTACATTTAAAAATAAGACAAAAGATGGACGTCTAGATGTATTGACCATTGAAGATGAATTACCAAGCAATCTTGAATACGTGAAAGATAGTTTGAAAGCAGAAGGTGCAAAACCAGAGCCAGTAGAGCTGAAGTTTGAAAATGGAAAAGTAATTGCAAAGTATCCAGAAATTATGGATATGGAAGAAAGAAGTATCGTCTTTAAAACAAAAGTAAAAGAAACTGCAAAAATTGGTGAAGAAATTGTTAATAAAGCAACCGTTAGTGATAAAACAAATCCACCAAAGAATCTAGAAGAGAAGATTACACCACAGCATAAGGCCGGTAAAATTGCTGCAAAGAAAAAAGCAACAAATAAGAAGCCAAAGCTAGGAGAAGAATTTGAATATCAAATTAGCTTCCAAAATACGGTGGAAAACGGAAAACTAGATGCAGTTACAATAGAAGATGAAATTCCAGCTAACTTAGAATTTGTTCAAGGCAGTGAGAGAGCTGAAGGTGCTGAACCAAATCCAGTAGAGTTAAAAGTAGAAAATGGTAAGGTAATCGCAAAATATCCAGAGATTACGGATACAAAAGAGCGAAGCATTGCCTTTAAAGTGAAAGTAAAAGAAGAGGCAAAAGCCGGAGAAACGATCGTTAATAAAGCGGTTGTGAGTGAGCCGAATGGACAAACTGAGCATCCAGAAGAAAAGATTACGCCGGATTATAAATACGGTAAAGTGGATGTTGAAAAAAGCGTAACGAATCAAACACCAAAACTAGGAGAAGAAGTGGAATACCGAATTACATTTTATAATACGGTAGAAAACGGAAAACTAGAAAAGGTGCTAGTAGAAGATACACTACCTAAAGGTGTTGAATACGTGAAAGATAGTTTGAAAGCTGAAGGTATAAAACCAGAGCCAGTAGAACTAAAAGTGGAAGACGGCAAAGTAATGGCAAAGTATCCAGAAATTACGGATACAGAAAAAAGAAGTATTGTTTTTAAAGTGAAAGTAAAAGATTCGGCAAAAGTAGGGGAGGCAATCGTAAATAAAGCAATTGCAAAAGATCCGAAAAATGAGCCTGTTGAATCAAAGGTTGTTATTACACCGCAAAGTAAAAAAGGTGAAATTGCTGCTACAAAGGTAGTTAATAATAAGAAGCCAAAGTTAGGCGAAGAAATCGAGTACCGTATTAGTTTTCATAATACGGTTGAGAACGGAAAACTTGAAGAGGTGCGAGTAGAAGATACAATTCCAAAAGGTCTTGAATATGTAGAAAATAGCATCAAGGCCGAAGGAGAAGCACCTGGACCAGTAGAATTAGCTGTTGAAAATGGGATAGTCAAAGCTAAGTATATCGATATTATGGATATGAAAGAAAGAAGTATCGTCTTTAAAGTAAAGGTGAAGGAAGAAGCAAAAGTAGATAAAGAGATTGTCAATAAAGCAATTGTTGATGATACGAAAAATCCACCGATTGAGCCGGAGGAAAGAATTACTCCGCAACATAAGGATGGAATAATTGATTCGAAGAAGACAGTAGATAATCCATCACCAAAACTAGGAGAAGAAGTAGAATACCGAATTAGCTTTAAGAACACGGTAGAAAACGGAAAACTAGAAAAGGTAATAATAGAGGATACAATTCCTAACGGTTTAGAGTATGTAAAAGGCAGTGAAAAGGCTGAAGGTGATAAACCAGCTCCATTAAAGTTAAGTGTGAAAGATGGAAAAGTCATTGCTGAATACGAAAATATTACGGATATGAAAGAAAGAAGTATTGTCTTTAAGGTAAAGGTGAAGGAAGAAGCGGAAGTAGGTAAGGAAATCATCAATAAGGCAATTGTGGATGATACGAAACATCCGAAAGAACCAGAAGCGAAAATTACACCATTACACAAAGATGGAAAAATTAAAGCGAAGAAAATCGTAAATAATGAAACACCGAAGTTAGAAGAAGAAGTAGAATACCGAATTAGTATGAAAAACACGGTTAAGTACGGAAAGCTAACAGACGTGATAATAGAGGATACTTTACCAGAAGGTTTAGAGTATGTAGAAAATAGTTTGAAAGCAGAAGGTGTCGGAACAGATTCAGTAGAGCTGAAATTTGAAAACGGTAAGGTAATGGCAAAATATCCAGAAATTATGGATACAGAAGAAAGAAGTATCGTTTTTAAAGTGAAAGTAAAAGAAGGAGTAACAGTCGGTAAAAAAATCATTAATAAAGCAACTATTGATGATTCGCAAAATAAGCCAGTTAATCCGACTGCGGAAATTATTCCTCAGTATAAAGATGGAAAACTTGAAGCGAAAAAGATGGTAAATAATGAAACGCCGAAGTTAGGAGAAGAAGTGGAATACCGAATCAGCTTTAAAAATACGGTAGAACATGGAAAGCTAAAAGAGGTAAAGATAGAAGATGATTTACCAAATGGATTAGAGTATGTGAAAGATAGTGTAAAAGTAGAAGGTTCTAAGCCAGATCCAGTGGAATTGAAATTTGAAAACGGTAAGGTAATGGCAAAGTATCCTGAGATTACAGATACAAAAGAGAGAAGTATTACCTTTAAAGTGAAAGTAAAAGGTAAAGTGAGCGATTCAATTGTTAATGAAGCGATTGTGAGCGATACGAAACATCCGCCAGAAACACCGACAGCAGAAATTATTCCGCAACATAAAGACGGAAAAGTGAAAGCGAAGAAGACGGTAAATAATGAAACGCCGAAGTTAGGAGAAGAAGTAGAATACCGAATTAGTATGAAAAACACGGTAGAAGACGGAAAACTAGCAGAGGTGAAAATAGAAGATACTTTACCCGAAGGTTTAGAGTACGTAGAAAACAGTGTGAAAGCAGAAGGTTCTAAGCCGGATCCAGTAGAATTGAAATTTGAAAATGGTAAGGTAATGGCGAAGTATCCAGAGATTACGGATACAGAAGAAAGAAGTATCACTTTTAAAGTGAAAGTAAAAGATGAAGTGAAAGTCGGTAAAAAAATCGTCAATAAAGCAATTATTGATGATACGAAAAATGAGCCAGAAACACCGACGGCAGAAATTACTCCACAGCATAAAGATGGAAAAGTGGAAGCGAAGAAAACGGTAAATAATGAAACACCGAAGTTAGGAGAAGAAGTGGAATACCGAATTAGCTTTAAAAATACGGTAGAAAACGGAAAGCTAGCAGAGGTAACAATAAAAGATGATTTACCAAATGGATTAGAGTATGTGAAAGATAGTTTACGAGCAGAAGGTTCTAAGCCAGATCCGGTAGAACTGAAAGTGAAAGATGGAAAAGTAATCGCAAAATATCCAGAAATTATGGATACAGAAGAAAGAAGTATCGTCTTTAAAGCGAAAGTAAAAGAAGAATTTAAGGTTGGTGAAGGCATTGTCAATAAAGTAGTTGTTGATGATACAAAAGATCCAACAACTTCAGAAGTAACAATTACGCCAGAATATAAAGACGGTAAGCTTAAAGCAGAGAAATTTGTAAACAATAAAAAACCGAAATTAGGAGAAGAAGTAGAATACCGAATTAGTTTTAAAAACACGGTAGAAAACGGAAAACTAGTAGAGGTTACAGTAGAAGATGAAATTCCAGCTGGATTAGAGTACGTGGAGAACAGTTTACAAGCAGAAGGTTCTAAACCAAGTCCGGTAGAATTGAAATTTGAAAACGGCAAGGTAATGGCAAAGTATCTAGAAATTGCGGATACAAAAGAAAGAAGTATTATTTTTAAAGTGAAAGTAAAAGAAGAGGCAGAAATAGGCAAGGAGATTGTTAATAAAGCAATCGTAGTAGATACAAAAAATGAGCCAGAAGAGCCTCGTGTGGAAATTACTCCGCAATATAAAGATGGTAAAATTGCTGCGCAGAAAGTAGCAAATAATCATAAACCGAAACTAGGAGAAGAAGTAGAATACCGAATTAGTTTTAAAAACACGGTAGAAAACGGAAAACTAGTAGAGGTAAATATAAAGGATACATTACCAAATGGTTTAGAGTATGTAGAAGGCAGCATCACAGCAGAAGGTTCTAAACCGAAACCAGTAGAGCTACAGGTGAAAAATAATAAGGTAATGGCAAAGTATCCAGAAATTACAGATACAGAGGAAAGAAGTATTGTCTTTAAAGCGAAGGTAAAAGAAAGCGTAAAAGTGGGAGAAGAAATCGTAAATGAGGCAATTATAGATGATACAAAGAATCTGCCAGAAGAGCCTTATGTACCGATTACACCACAATATAAAGATGGGAAAATTGAGGCAAGAAAAGAAGTAAGTAATCATGAACCGAAGTTAGGTGAGGAAATCGAATATCGAATTATTTTTAATAATACGGTGAAAGATGGAAAACTAGCAGAGGTAAAAATAGAAGATGAAATTCCAGCTGGATTAGAGTTTGTAGAAGGAAGCGAAAAGGCTGAAGGTGAAGGGCCAAAACCAGTGGAGTTGAAAGTAGAAAATGGTAAGGTAATGGCAAAGTATTCAGAGATTATGGATACGAAAGAAAGAAGTATCGTCTTTAAAGTGAAGGTGAAAGATTCAGTTGCAATAGGTAAAGACATTACAAATAAAGCGATTATCCATGTTGATGATCCGAACCATCCAGTAATTGATCCGACAGCAAAAATTACACCGCAATATAAAGACGGTAAAATTGCTGCTCATAAAAAGGTGAATAATCATAAACCGAAGCTAGGGGAAGAAATCGAATACCGAATTTCATTTAATAATACGGTGAAAGATGGAAAACTGGCAGAGGTGAAAATTGAGGATGAAATTCCGTCTGGTTTAGAATATGTGAAAGATAGTCTAAAAGCAGAAGGTGATAAGCCAGCACCGGTAGAGTTGAAAGAAGAAGCTGGTAAGGTTAGTGCGAAGTATGAAAATATCACTGATATGAAAGAAAGAAGCATTATCTTTAAAGTGAAGGTGAAAGATTTTGTTGAAGTGGACAAAGCAATTGTAAATAAAGCAATTGTTGATGATACAAAAAATCCACCAGAGCGACCAGAAGTAGAAATTACCCCGCAGCATAAAGACGGTAAAGTTAAAGCTGATAAAAAGGTAAATAAAAAAGAGCCAAAGCTAGGAGAAGAAGTAGAGTACCGAATTAGTTTTAAAAATACGGTAGAAAACGGAAAACTAGCAGAAGTGAAAATTGAGGATCAATTACCAACTGGTTTAGAGTATGTGAAGGATAGTTTAAAATCAGAAGGTAATGAGCCAGCGCCAGTAGAGTTAAAAGAAGAAGCTGGGAAAATTACAGCGAAGTATGAAAATATTACTGATACAGCTGAGCGTAGTATTATCTTTAAAGTGAAAGTAACGGAAGTAGCAAAAGTCGGTAAGAAAATCGTGAATACGGCAATTGTGGATGATGACAATCCGAAGAATCCACCGCAAAAACCAGAAGCGATTATTACGCCGGAGTATAAGGACGGAAAACTAAAAGCTGAGAAAACAGTAAATAATCCAGCTCCAAAATTAGGAGAAGAAGTAGAGTATCGAATTACTTTCCGTAACGTAGTAGAGCATGGAAAAGTAGCGAAGGTGAAGATTAAGGATGAATTACCAACTGGCTTAGAGTTTGTAGAAGGTAGTGAAAGAGCCGAGGGAGAGAATCCGAAACCGTTGTATGTGAAAGTGAAAAACGGAATCGTCCTTGCGGAATATCCAGAAATTACGGATATGAAAGAAAGAAGTATCGTCTTTAAAGTGAAAGTGAAAGAAAAAGCTAAAGTAGGCGAAGAGATTGTGAACAAGGCGATTGTGGAAGATACAATAAATCCACCAGAGCAACCGAATATCTCTATTCAGCCTCAATATAAAGATGGTGCATTACAAGCAGAAAAAACAGTAAGTAATCATGAACCAAAGTTAGGAGAAGAAGTAGAATATCGAATTAGCTTTGAAAATACGGTAGAGAACGGAAAACTAACTGAGGTAAAGGTAGAAGATGAAATTCCAGCCGGTTTAGAATACGTACAAGATAGTATAAAGTCTGATGGGCCGGAACCATATCCGGTGGAACTTAAAGTAGAGAATGGAAAAGTAACAGCAAAGTATCCAGAAATTACGGATACGAAAAAAAGAAGTATCATCTTTAAAGTGAGAGTACAAGAGACGGTACAAGTAGGAAAAGAGATTGTAAACAAGGCGATTGTTGATGATAATAATCCGACGACTCCGCCAGTTGAGTCGCTTATACCAATCACACCGCAATATAAAGATGGGAAACTAGAGGCAAGGAAAGAAGTAAGTAATCATGAACCAAAGCTAGGGGAAGAAATTGAATATCGAATTACTTTTAACGGCACAGTAGATGGCGGGAAGTTAGTTGATGTAAAGATTGAAGATGAAATTCCGTCTGGTTTAGAGTATGTGAAAGATAGTCTGGAGGCCGTAGGTGATAAGCCTGTGCCTACAGAACTTAAAGTAGAGAATGGAAAAGTAACAGTGAAGTATCCAGAAATTACGGATACGAAAGAAAGAAGTGTCATCTTTAAAGTAAAGGTAAAAGAAACAGCAAAAGTTGGAGGAGAAATAACAAATAAAGCGATTATTGAAGTGGATGATCCGAAACATCCAGTTATAGAACCGACAGCGAAAATAAAGCCAGAATATAAAGATGGTAAGTTAACAGCAGCGAAGACAGTAAGTAATAAAGAGCCAAAGCTAGGAGAAGAAGTAGAATACCGAATTAGCTTCAAAAATACGGTGGAAAACGGAAAACTAGATGTAGTTACAATAGAAGATGAAATTCCAGCCGGTTTAGAATACGTGCAAGGTAGTATTAGATTTGAAGGGGCTGAGCCAAATCCAATAGAGTTAAAAATGGAGTTTGGAAAAGTAATCGCCAAGTATCTAGAAATTACAGATACGAAAGAACGTAGTATTATTTTTAAAGCGAAGGTAAAAGAAGCGCCGAGTAAAGGGATAACAAATAAAGCAGTAGTGGACGATAAAATAAATCCGCCACTTGAGCCTACAGTTACAATTTTACCGAAAACAAAAGAAGATTTTAAGATACCAGAAGATCCGAAAGAGCCGAAGGAGCCAGAAGTGAAACCGGAGGATCCGAAAGAACCGAAGGAGCCAGAAGTGAAACCAGAAGATCCGAAAGAGCCGAAGGAGCCAGAAGTGAAACCGGAAGATCCGAAAGAACCGAAGGAGCCAGAAGTGAAACCGGAAGATCCGAAAGAGCCGAAGGAGCCAGAAGTGAAACCGGAAGATCCGAAAGAACCGAAGGAGCCAGAAGTGAAACCGGAGGATCCGAAAGAACCGAAGGAGCCAGAAGTGAAACCGGAGGATCCGAAAGAACCGAAGGAGCCAGAAGTGAAACCGGAAGATCCGAAAGAACCGAAGGAACCAGAAGTGAAACCGGAAGTAAGATTGGAAAAATTAATTAAAGAGCCGCAAGTAAAAACAGAAAGAGAATTACCGAAAACAGGGGCAGCGTCTCCATGGATGATGTCAGTTGGTGCTGGAATTTCATTCTTAGTTGGCGGAGTATTATTCGTATTAGGTAGAAGAAGAAAACAATAATTTTTTTAGACGAAAAGCACACTGAGTTCGATAGTTTATCGAATTCAGTGTGCCTTCGTGGTATATAAAATAAAAGCTCCTTCCACGTATGGAAGGAGCTTTTATTTTTACATATTAAAACATGCTTGAGCTATGCATTGGTTGAAGTTTTGCATTTGGATCGAAGTAAGCTTTTGCATTGTTTACTGCTGTTGGTGCTTCACCGAAGCCGCAAGCAATGAGTTTTACTTTTCCTTCATATGTACAAATGTCACCAGCAGCGTAAATGCCAGGAATATTTGTTTCCATTTTTGAATTTACAAGGATGCTGTTTTTTTGTATATCTAAGCCCCAGTTTTTAATTGGGCCAAGAGAAGAAACGAAGCCATAGTTTATAATTACGTCATCAACATCGATGATAACTTTTTCTTCAGTTTTTACGTGCTGAAGAACGACTTGTTCAATTTTGTCATCACCAATGAGTTCAACTGGAACATACGGTGTACTTACTTCTGCACGAGAATTCATTAAGTTTTCGACGCTATGTTCATGCGCACGGAATTTATCGCGGCGATGAACGATTGTAACTTTTTCAGCGATCGGTTCTAACATCATTGTCCAATCAACAGCTGAATCGCCGCCGCCAAATACTACGACGCGCTTACCGGCAAATTTATTCATATCATCAACGAAATAATGTAAGTTTTTCTTTTCGTATTTTGCTGTACCTTCTAATTCTAAGCGGCGTGGTTGGAAAGCACCATTGCCAGCAGTAATAATAACTGATTTAGAATAGTGAGTTTGCTTATTCGTAACAAGTTTAAATATACCGTCAGCTTGTTTTTCAAGCGTATCGACAGCTTCTTCTAAACAAACGGTTGGGTCAAATTTCTTCATTTGCTCTTTTAAGTTATCAACTAATTCTTGTGCGCGCACTTTTGGGAATCCAGCTACATCATAAATGTATTTTTCAGGGTAGAGTGCGGATAATTGTCCTCCAAGTTGAGGTAAGCTTTCAATGATTTTTACACTTGCTTGTCTCATACCGCCATAAAATGCTGTGAACAGCCCTGTTGGACCACCACCAATAATTGTTATGTCGTAAACTTTTTGATTTTCTGCCACTTTCATTCCCCCTATAGATGGAATTTTGATATTGATTTCATATATTGTTCATATGTACACGAAAATCCTGCAAATGATGACACTTTCAAATAAATGATAGCATATTTGAGTTCATAATACTTCTGAAAACGACTGAATTGTGTGTAAGTTTTCGCATAGGTTCTTTTTTATTGTATAAAATATACAGAAAGGAAAATACATGAAAAAAAGTCTAAAAAACCCTTGAAAACGCTATGTTATTTTAAAATATTGATAATTCTCCAGACGCTTGAATTCTGGAATAAAACCGACTAATATAGGGAAGTATTATGTTAAATTTCTATGACAAAATTCGTACGATTTTTTGACTGCGTTTTGTTATGATATAGAATGTGATAAATTCCACATTCTTGACAAATAGAGTTTTTAGTACTTGGTATTATTTCTCATTACTATTATATAAAGAAAAGGGTTGTGATTTGGTGAAGACTCCAAAAATCGTAGTTTTAGGTGCAGGTTATGGCGGGATGATTACGACTGTTCGTCTGCAAAAAGCATTATCTGTAAATGAAGCTGAAATTACGCTAGTAAACAACAACAGCTATCACTACCAAGCGACTTGGTTACACGAGAGCGCAGCTGGCACATTACAAGATGAAAAAATCTGTCTAGATATTCAAGACGTTATTGATACAAATAAAGTGAACTTTGTACAAGACACAGTAGTAGAAATTAAAGCTGCTGAAAAACGCATTATCTTAAAAGACGGCGAGTTAGAGTATGACTACTTAGTAATTGGTCTTGGTTTCGAATCAGAAACATTCGGAATTACAGGATTAAAAGAGCATGCATTCTCAATCGCTAACATTAATGCAACTCGTGAAATTCGTGAGCATATGGAAGCTAGTTTCTCTAAATATGCAACTGAACAACGCGATGAGTTAGTAACAATCGTTGTTGGTGGTGCTGGATTTACTGGTATCGAGTACGTAGGTGAGCTTGCAAACCGTGTTCCTGAACTTTGCAAAGAGTACAATGTACCACGTGAAAAAGCACGTATCATCTGTGTAGAAGCTGCTCCAACAGCACTTCCAGGTTTCGATCCAGCGTTAGTAGAATACGCTGTAAAACAACTTGAGAAAAAAGGTGTAGAATTCCGCATCGGTACAGCAATTAAAGAAGCAACTGAAGAAGGTATTATCGTTGCGAATGGCGATGACACTGAATTAATTAAGTCTGAAACAGTAGTTTGGGCTGCAGGTGTTCGTGGTAACGGTATTGTGGAAGAGTCTGGATTTGAAGCAATGCGCGGACGTGTAAAAGTTGATGAGTACATGCATGCTCCAGGATACGAAGATGTATTCATGGTTGGTGACGCAGCGTTAATCATTAATGAAGAAATTAACCGTCCATACCCACCAACAGCACAAATCGCAATTCAACAAGGTTACAATATTGCACACAACTTAACTGTATTAGTTCGTGGTAAAGGCGAAATGAAGAAATTCGCATTTGATAATAAAGGATCTGTATGTTCTTTAGGTCATGACGATGCAATGGGCGTTGTTATGGGTAAAAAGTTAACAGGTTGGAAAGCTTCCTTCATGAAGAAAGTAATCGATAACCGTTACCTATTCTTATTAGGTGGACCTTTATTAGTTCTTAAAAAAGGTAAATTAAAGTTCTTTTAATATATATTAGAAAAAGCAGAAACGGCTAAGAGCTGTTTCTGCTTTTTTCATATTAAAAATATAGTATAATATAAAAAGAAAGAATATTCTGTCCGTTCTGAAAGAGGAGGTTATTACATCATGGAGAAACGAGGGAAGGTATGGCTAGCTGTTAGTGGTTTAGTAGCTACAAAAGATGGTAGGTGGCTATTTGTTAAGAAGAAATACAGTGGATTAAAAGGGAAATGGTCTTTACCGGCTGGTTTTGTAAATGAAGGTGAGACGGTTGATGAAGCTGTGAAACGCGAAGTGTTAGAAGAGACAGGCATTGTCGCTCATGTGAAGGGGATCATTGGTGTTCGATCGGGTGTTATTCGTAATGAGATTAGTGATAATATGATTATTTTTCTTTTGGAGCCTGAAGGAGAAAATATTATTATACAGGAGAAAGAATTGTCTGAAGTGGCGTTCTTACATCCGGATAAGATTGTAGACGATCCGAATACGTCTGTGCTTATTAAATATTTGTTAGAAGGAAGATCAGAACTACATCTTGAAGTGGACAAAACATTAAATCCAGGCGAACCATTTGGTTATACAGCTTATCACGTATTTACGGCACGTGCGAAGGAGAGGGGAAAAGAGTGAGTATACCGGTACTACTTATTTCAATGATGTTATTCTTTATTTTGTTCTTTGGAATTGGATTTTTACTCAACATGATTTTGCGAGCTACTTGGGTAATGGTTATTGTGTATCCGATTGTTTGTATGCTTATTATTAATAAAGCGAGTATGTGGGATTATTTTTCAAAACCGAAAGAAACATTTTCTTCATTTGGGACAAGTGTATCGCACTTAGGACAAGCAGACGTATTTATTCTATCTACTGGATTAGTAGGGGCTGCTTTAGCAGGAGTCGTAATCAAGAAACTTCGGAAAAGCGGATATCAAATGTTTTAATCTCCAATTAAGTTGGAGATTATTTTTTTGCATATTCCTTCATGGTATAGGGAATGATTAACGATGAAGGAGTGTGGAATATAAAAATGTTAAAACGATATTGTATTCGCATTATGATGACTTGTTTACTTGCAATTGCATTATGCGTAACATGGAATGCTTTCACAGGAGTTTCTTTATTAGAGATTGTAAAGAAGTATGAGGGAACGAGTGCAAAAGAAGTACATGCAGCAGAAGTTAAGAGAAATGTTGCTCCGAGTAAAGAAGTGATAAATGCTTTAGAGCAGGCAAACGACTGGTCTAAATATCGTTCAATTGAAATGACTGCAACAGGTTATACGTCGGGAATTGAGTCAACTGGTAAGAGGCCGGGACATCCGGAGTATGGTATTACATATTCAGGTGTTAAGGCGAAAAGGGATTTATATTCCACAATCGCAGCGGACTTACGCGTATTCCCAATTGGAACAATTTTATTCGTACCAGGTTATGGGTATGGTGTAGTAGCTGATAAGGGCGGTGCAATAAAAGGAAACCGTCTTGATCTATATTATGATACGGTGAAAGATGTTTATAGCCAATGGGGTAAGAAAAAAGTAAATGTGTACGTAGTAAAAGTAGGAAATGGTAAGTTTACAGAAGAAGAGTTAACGATGTTAAATCAAGACGAAACGATGCAAGTGTTTCGTGGTCAATATTTAAAACAAAGATAGTCTAGTCGTAATTACGCTAGACTTTTTTTCTTGGCTTATTTCATAATGGAGGGGATTTTACACGACATATAACTGTAGTTAGAATTGTCGCATTTTATCGAAAATAAAGTTATAATGGTGTTAGAGAAATTTAGGGGGTCTGAACATGTTTCAAGTACAAAAAGAATTAGCAGGTCACGAAGCAGTAATTGTCGCTTTATTTGAAGAAGAGAAAATGAGTAGTTTTGTACAAGAACTGGACAAAGCGTTTGAAGGACAATTACAAGTTTTACTAGAAGAGAAAGAATTATCTACGAAGAAAAAGGCCATTTCGAAAGTACATAGCTTAGGAAAAACAAATGTGAAACGTTATTACTTTGTTGGTTTAGGCAAGAAAGAGTCTTACACGACAGAAACGTTACGTGCGGCTCTTGGTAAGGCATTTAAAACACTGCAAGTAGCAAAAGTACAAGATGCAGCAATCTTACTTGATTCTTTCGTAACAGAGAAATTAGAGGCGATTGATGTCGCTCATATTGCAGCAGAGGTACAAGGCCTTGGTACATATGAATTACAAACGTATAAATCAGATAAAAAGGATCGTGTAGAGTTAGAGAAGTTCACGGCTATTACAGCGGAAGATGCACAAGAAATTGAAGCCGCATTAACAGTTGGCTACGTACATGGACGTGCAACAAATTCAGCTCGTACACTTGTAAATATGCCGCCAAACGTATTAACAGCGACAAAGCTTGCTGAGTATGCTGTTGAATTAGCGGAGAAGTATGATATGGACTATAAAGTTCTTGAGAAAGAAGAGATGGAAGATCTTGGTATGGGTGCGTTGCTTGCAGTAAACCAAGGTAGTGTAGAGCCACCAAAAATGATTGCTCTTATTTATAAAGGAAAAGAAGAGTGGACAGATGTCATTGGATTCGTTGGAAAAGGTATTACATACGATACAGGTGGTTATTCTTTAAAACCACGTGAAGGCATGGTCGGTATGAAAGGTGATATGGGTGGTGCAGCTGCTGTATTAGGTGCGATGGAAATTATCGGTGAACTTCGCCCAGAACAAAATGTGATCGCTGTTATTCCTTCAACTGATAACGTTGTAAGTGGTACGGCATTTAAGCCAGACGATGTAATTACATCTATGAGCGGAAAAACAATTGAAGTATTAAATACGGATGCAGAAGGTCGTCTAGCTTTAGCTGACGGGATTACGTATGCGAAAAAACTTGGTGCAAACTACCTTGTTGATGTTGCAACATTAACAGGCGGTGTAATTGTTGCACTTGGAAACTATACGACAGGCGCAATGACAAATAATGAAGAGTTATTTGAGCAAGTGCTAGAGGCTTCTATGGAAACAGATGAGCCAATTTGGCAACTACCGATTTTTGATCGTGATAAAGAACGCGTTCGAAACAGTAAGTTTGCTGATTTAAATAACTCACCAGGCCGTGAAGGACATGCGATTATGGCAGGTACATTCTTAGGCGAATTCGCTGAAGATACACCGTGGGTACACTTAGATATCGCTGGAACATCAGAAACAAAAGGCGCGCACGACTTAGGTCCAGCTGGAGCAACTGGTGCAATGGTACGTACACTTGCAACACTTGTGGAGCGTTTTGGAGAAGAATAATTTTTTGAAGAAAAGGCTGTCTCAAATTTTTGAGGCAGCCTTTTTTATTGGTATTTAATAGTTGATTTTCAATGTTATACTTATGTGATATAATTTTCCCTGTATTAGAAGTAAATAACAATTGAATAGGGAGGGAAAGAAGAGAGTGACAAAAATAGAAGCACTCTTATTATTATGAGGGAAGGGACTTTATCTCAACAAAATATAGTTGTATTGTTTTTTAAACAGTTACGCCCGAAACAGTGGACTAAAAACTTGCTTGTATTTGCAGCGTTAGTCTTTTCAATAAAACAAGTATCTTTAACTATGGTGGCACAAGCTGCAATTTGTTTTGCGCTATTTTGTGCAATATCTGGCTGTGTCTATATTTTAAATGATTTTATGGATATTGAGGCAGATCGACAACACCCTGTTAAGCGATATCGACCGATGGCATCGGGGGCATTAAATCCGTACTTTGCTATTACAGCAGGTTGTGTTATTTTAGTAGCGTCTTTAGTAGTTTCATATATATTAAATCCGTTATTGTGCTTAGTATTAGCAGCCTATTTTATTTTAAATGTAGCGTATTCAATTCGTTTAAAGCACGTTGTAATCATTGATATTTTAATTATTGCAGCTGGATTTGTTTTACGAGCATTGGCCGGTGGATTAGTTATTCAAGTGCCATTTACACCGTGGTTTTTATTATGTACATTATTACTGTCACTATTCTTGGCTATTAATAAAAGAAGACATGAATTAGTATTGTTACAGAATAATAAAGGTTCTCATAGAAAAGTATTAGAAAGTTATTCTCCTGCTTTGTTAGACCAATTAAGTACAATTGTTACATCGGCAACTATTGTAACTTATGCTATCTTTACTTTTAATGCAGGGAAAAGTATCTATTTAATGTGGACAATCCCATTTGTAATTTACGGGATTTTTCGTTATTTATATTTAGTTCACATGGAAGATAAAGGTGGAGAACCAGATAAAGTTTTATTAGAGGATCAGCATATTTTAATAACAGTGTTGTTATATGCGATAACAGTTATTATTATACTATTGAACTTTTAATTACTCTATTCGGGTTTGTTAAAACGTTTAAGAGGAGTGTCTTAAACGTTTTTTATTTGGAATAAAACATTTTTTGAATATAAACGGTTAAGGAGTATAGAGATGCAACAATTTTTAATGATTATTTTATCAGTTGGTATGGGAGTTGTAGGGCAAATTTTATTAAAGTTTGGCGCAATGAAATCACAAAGTTCAGCGGCTGTAGGTATTATGAATTTCATTAACGTACCGAACTTTTTCGGACTAGCTTTTTACGGTTTAAGTGCATTATTATGGATGATTGTGCTGAGAAAGGTGGATTTAAGTTATGCATACCCAATGGTGAGTTTCGGATATGTATTTGTTATTATTGCGTCAGCATTATTATTTGGTGAAACAATCAATTTCATGAAAATTGCTGGAATGGTATGTATAGTAGCTGGCATTTTATTTATTGCAAAATCATAGGAGGTAAAGCAATGGGAACATATTTATATTGTATACTTCCATTTATAGCTTGGGTAGCTTCGGGAGTATTGAAATTTTTAGTGAATTATCTTCGTTCTGGAAAAGATGCTTTTCGTTTAGTTGGAAATGGTGGATTTCCTAGTACGCATACAACGATTTTATCAAGTATGGTCATGACAATAGGGTTTCATGAAGGGTTTAATACACCGATGTTTGGAATCGGGATAGCAATTTTAACAATTGTTATCATTGATGCCACAGGACTTCGCCGTACAGTTGGTAAACATGCAAGAATGTTGAATAAACATATAAGTTCGGAAGAAGAAAAATTAAGAGAGCGTCAAGGACATCATTGGCATGAGATTTTTGGTGGGCTTGTGTTAGGAACAGTTATTGGGTACGTGGCACATCTAATTATGTTATTTCTACCGTAGAGAGGAGAAGAAGTATTGAATATTTGGAATGATTATAAAGGAAAGGGGATATTAGCCCTTGTCCTTTTCATTTTTTATTGGTCATTTTATTTTTTTATCGGTTGGAAAATGGATACTCACTCTAAGCTTTTTATTGAAGCTTGGGTGGTTGATACCTATTTTTCTTTTGATCAAGGATATTATATCATCTCCTTTTTCCTTGAAAAAGTAGATGTAGCAGCGGCGACCTGGTTCCGACATCCATTCCTTTATTATTTTATTCAACAATTCATGTGGATGCTGGAGACAGTAAAAGTAGGGAATATTGTACATGGTATTATATTCATTCAAACGTTTTTAAGCGCGCTCAGTGTAGTGATGATTTATACATTATGCTGTAAAATTTGTAAGAATACGATTGTTTCTTTTTTACTAGCGGTCATGTATGGATTTTCAGCTACAATGTTAGTTATTACGTGGACACCAGAATCTTTTAGCTATGCAAATTTCACATTGGTACTTATGTGCTTTGTATGCTATCCATTTATTACAGGGGAAAAAGAAGCGAAAATAGGATTTAGTATTGCGAATGTATTGTTGGCAATAGTAATAACAGGGGTTACATTAACCAATTCGTTTATGTGGTTTTTAGGTAGTCTGATGAGTTATAAGAAACTACGGAAAAAAATTATTTGGACTGGTATTTCGATTGTTATTGTCGTGGTCCTGTTTGTATTAGCAATGAACGCAAATAATGTCGTTCTTATCGAAGGATTAAAGGGTAGTATGGACTTTGCTGCGCAAGGACAGAGTTTTTCATCAGAATACGTTAAGCCATCAGGTATATTAGTATTTCATCTATTATTAGGATCTTCATTCATCTTTGGACCATTCTCGGAAGTTACTTTAAGACAAGGTGAGCAATTCGCACAATTAAATATACTTCCATCGCATACTATGATCGGGTGGATTGTGATTGTATCTGTGTATGCTTTTATAATAGTAGCTGTATGGAAAAACTTTAGAAAAGAGCCTTTCGTAAGGTTTTTAAGTTTCTGTTTACTATTTAATATTGTTTTACATGGAATTATTGGTTTTGGGGCATCTGAAGCATTTATTTATGGCGCACATATGCTGTTTACAATACCGTTATTATTGGCATATGGTTTTAAAGTGATGAGACGTGTAAAAGTAGTTGCTTTATGTTTAATATTAATATTAATAATTATAAATAATTTTGAAAGTATGCTATATTTTTATCATTTTGCAGTCTCCAATTATTCTTTATAATAAAATAGATTTTTAATAAAAGGGTACTTTAGATAGGATTTCTAAAGTACCCTTTTTTACTATTTCTTAAAAATAGATAAAAAATAATAGCTAGAAGTGAAGCATTTTAGAAAACATATAGTTGTTATGAAAGAGGTCTAAACATGTTTTGAGTACAAAAAGAGTAGCAAGTGTACTTAGACATCCCTGTGAGCAAATAATTTATGGTCAGCTCGAGCAATGGTGTAGGTAATTCGTATACTTTTCGAGCATTTTGTAGAAGAATAATTTTTTTGAAGAAAAAGCTGTCTCAAATTTTGGAGACAGCCTTTTTTATTGATATAGTAGGTATATTTGTTGGTAATTCGATATAACTTCATTTACTACTGCGCTGTTCAAAAAAGTGTTTATAAAGAAATCGTATACAAAATCCCGTTTAAAGCAAAAGAAGTACGGCCCGTTTCTTCAGAGACAACTAATATAAGTGCATCACTCTTTTCTGATAAGCCAATTGCAGCTCTGTGACGTGTTCCTAGCTCAGGATCAACTTCTGTACTTTTCGTTAAAGGAAGAATATTAGCAGCTGAGACAATATGATTATTTTTTACGAGAACAGCACCGTCATGAAGAGGGTTACCTGGATAAAATATTGATTCGAGTAATGGTGCAGTTAAATGAGCGTTTAATGTCGTTCCAGTTTGAATGAGAGCTTCAAGCGTCTCGTTTCGTTCCACAACGATAAGAGCACCATGTTTTCTGGCGCTTAAATGTTGGATAGCTGTCGTAATAAAAGATGAACTTTCCGTATAAGGTGATAAATATGCCTGAATGTAGTATGTAGCTGCCAATGTTTGTACATTTGCTAACATATGATGAATATCTTCCATTTTGCATAAAATACATTCGTCTTCTTTATCGATTGCGTTCCTCATAATCGATAGTTCTTTTTCAGCAATTTCAATCATTTGCTTTGTTTGTATTTTGAGCTCTTCTGACAAGCCCCATTCGTGCATAATCCTCATTCCCTTTAGTGGAGTATTTAACAATAGTGTATACAAATATTCCTAGTAAAATCCTACTAGATTTTATAAAATATTGAGATACAGCATGTTTTTTTCATATAATAAAGGTATGACGAGCGAGAGGAGAGAGAAGAATGAATTGGAAACAAGAATTTAGTCGCTGGCTTTCTTACGCACAATTAGATGCAGAATTAAAAGAACAGCTAGAAAATATGAAGCAAGATGAGAAGAAAATCGAGGATAGCTTTTATAAAAATCTAGAGTTTGGTACAGGTGGTATGCGTGGTGAACTTGGTGCTGGTACGAACCGTTTAAACGTATATACAGTTCGTAAAGCAACAAAAGGATTAGCAAGCTTTATTGAAAAATTAGGTGAGGAAGCGAAAAAACGCGGTGTTGTTGTAGCCTATGATTCTCGTCATAAATCACCTGAGTTCGCAATGGAAGTTGCTGCTACACTTGGGGCACGCGGTATCACAACATATGTGTTTGAAAGCTTACGTCCAACGCCAGTACTTTCTTTCGCAGTTCGTCATTTACATACAGTAAGTGGAATCGTTCTTACGGCAAGCCATAATCCACCTGAATATAACGGATACAAAGTATACGGTGAAGATGGTGGACAGTTACCTCCAAAAGAAGCAGATGAGTTAATTAGCTACGTAAATGCAGTAGAAGATGAATTAACAGTTGAAGTCGCTAATGTAGAGCAATTAAAAGCTGACGGTTTATTACATATTATTGGACAAGAAGTAGATGATGCATATGCTGCAGAATTGAACAATGTCATCATTAATAAAGAAATGGTGCAAAAGGTTGGTAAAGACTTAAAAATCGTCTTTACACCATTACACGGAACATCAAATATTTCTGTACGCCGTGGTTTAAAAGAAGTTGGATTTACAGATGTAACAGTTGTAAAAGAGCAAGAGTTACCAGATCCAAACTTCTCTACAGTAAAATCACCGAACCCAGAAGAGCACGCAGCGTTTGAGTATGCCATTCGTGACGGTGAAAAGGTAGGCGCAGATGTATTAATCGCAACTGATCCTGACGCAGATCGTCTAGGTGTAGCGGTGCGCAATCATAATGGTGAGTTCCAAGTATTAACAGGAAACCAAACAGGTGCATTAATGCTTGATTACTTACTATCTCAAAAGAAAGAAAACGGAACGCTTCCGGAGAACGGTGTCGTATTAAAAACAATCGTAACGTCTGAGATTGGTCGTACAATTGCGAAAGCATACGGTTTAGATACAGTTGATACGTTAACTGGATTTAAATTTATCGGTGAGAAAATTAGGCAGTATGAAGAAAGCGGACAATATGAATTCCAATTCGGTTATGAGGAAAGCTATGGTTATTTAATCCGCCCATTCTGCCGTGATAAAGATGCAGTACAATCTGTCCTATTTGCATGTGAAGTAGCTGCATACTACAAATCACAAGGGAAAACGTTATATGACGGTCTATTAGAAGTATTTGAGAAATACGGCTTCTTCCGTGAAGACCTTGTATCGTTAACGTTAAAAGGAAAAGATGGAGCGGAAAAAATCCAAGAGATGATGGCAACGTTCCGTGAGAATCCTCCGAAAGAAGTAGCGGGCTTAACAGTCGTAGCAGTGGAAGACTATAAAGCAAGCATCGTTACATCTTTACAAGATGGACATAAAGAAGAGATTCACTTACCGAAATCAAATGTGTTAAAATATCAATTAGAGGATGGTTCATGGTTCTGCCTACGTCCATCTGGAACTGAGCCGAAGATTAAGTTTTACTTTGGTGTAAAAGATAGTTCTTTACAAAATAGTGAACAAAAGTTACTTACTATTAAAGAAGACATTATGAATCGTTTATAATACAAAGTAATTTTAAGTAGTAAGGAACAAAAGGGAGCGAAATCTCCCTTTTGTTTTATGTAGGAAATAATTGCTATTGATTCCGACAGGAGAGAGGGTATTTTGTGATGAAAAAAGTAAGAAAAGCGATAATCCCAGCAGCTGGATTAGGAACACGTTTTTTACCAGCAACGAAAGCAATGCCGAAAGAAATGTTACCGATAGTAGATAAACCAACGATTCAATACATTGTAGAAGAAGCAGTGAAATCGGGAATCGAAGATATTATTATTGTTACTGGTAAAACAAAGCGCTCTATCGAAGATCATTTTGATAACGCATTTGAACTAGAACAAAACTTATTAGAGAAGAAAAAATATGAGTTGCTTGAAAAAGTACAAGCTTCTTCAAAAATGGTAGATATTCATTACATCCGTCAAAAAGAGCCGAAGGGACTAGGACATGCTGTTTGGTGTGCACGTAAATTCATTGGTGATGAGCCATTTGCAGTGTTACTAGGTGATGATATTGTCCAAGCTGAGAAACCGTGTTTACGTCAATTAATGGATGAGTATGAAAAAACACTTTCTTCTGTTATTGGTGTACAAACTGTTCCGGAGTCGGAAACACATCGCTATGGAATTATCGATCCATTAGAACAAGAAGGTCGTCGTTACCAAGTTCGCAATTTCGTTGAAAAACCAGCACAAGGTACAGCTCCTTCAAACTTAGCGATTATGGGGCGCTACATTTTAACGCCTGAAATCTTTATGTTCTTAGAACAGCAACATGTCGGTGCTGGTGGTGAAATTCAGTTAACAGATGCAATCCAAAGCTTAAATGAAATCCAACGTGTATTTGCCTACGATTTCGAAGGAAAGCGCTACGACGTAGGTGAAAAGCTAGGATTCGTTCAAACGACAATTGAAATGGCCCTGCAACACCCAGAATTACGTGATGACATGGTTGCAATGATGAAGAAAATTTTAGAAGAACAAGCGAATCAAGAGTCATAATAAAAAATGAGTTATTTCAGTATACTGAAATAACTCATTTTTTTATTATGAAATCGTCGAATGAGAATGCTGATAAGCAGAACGACGCACAGCATAATATATGCGAGGTGCGATAATAGCACCGATAATTGTAAATGCAATATCTTTTACTGCAAACCACATCATAATCATCCAAGCAGCTTTATAGCTCATATTACCGCCCATAAAGAGATTGACTGCCCCGTACATGTAAGTAGTACCGATTATATAAGTTAAAATAATTCCTGTGAAAGAGGCAATTGCAAATGTAATGAATGTTGGTCTTTCTTTTTGTTCTACTAGTTTTCCGGATACGTAAGCAACGATAATAAATGCGATAATAAAACCACCAGTAGGATCTAAAAGTGCTCCAAATCCAGCTTTGAAGTTAGCGAAGATTGGTGCGCCGGCTACGCCAACGAGCATATATACAGTCATGGATAAGGCACCAAGTCTACTTCCAAGAAGAAGACCTGCTAAAATTGCGAAAAATGGTTGCATAGATAATGGGATGCCTGCTACTTGAAGGAATGGTGCCCAAGATACAATATTTGCACCGATTGCCATAAGAGCAACGAACATGGCAGCTAATGCTAAATCTAAAACATGAAATCTTCTCATAATGTTAACCTCCTGTTGTTTTTAGGTTAACATTATCGTAGCGAAAATATTTACTTGTTGTCAATCAAAATATTTTGATAAGAAGGCTTTAAATAGTCTCTTAGCAACGTATATGGAATACGAAATTGCGGAATTCCACTTGAATAGGGAGCAATCTCATATAAAGGGAAATAAATGACGAGATTGTCTGGCTCTAAAAAGAAGTGGAATTTTTTCATACTCATTACTTTTTCAGTTGCATCAGGAAAATAAATGCTTTCATTTTGTTTAATTTGTCGTACAATCTCCGCACGGATTACATCTTTATATTTATCCTTTTGTTCAAATAAATCGTCTAAGTGCAGTACCTTTTTTTCGTTTAAATCGAATGTATTTGCCTTCCACGTATAAAGACCGTGTGCTCCGCCAGTATATTGATAGTAATTCACATATAGGCTAAGAAAAGGTGGTTTGTTTAAAGAGACTTTATAATCAACATTTGCTACGTACGGATGAAAGGGTGTACTAGATCCTTCTGTCTCTTTATAATATTTTTTTGCTTCTTTTTCTAATTTGTTTTTAAATTTGTCAGTGGATTTTTTGTAGTATAAATTGAGTTTATTTTGAAATTTAGAATCAGAAAAGTTGTGAAAAGAAGGCCTATTTATTTGATATTCTATATAAGGTTTCTTACCTTTTTGCGTTACAGTCTTAACATCGATTGTCAGGTTAGATGCTTTGGCTGTTATTGTACAATTTGGTACAATAGTCAGCAAGGAGAACATAAGCAGTAATATACAAAATTTCTGTTTCATTTAGGTGAAGCCTCCTTATATAAGTGTTATAAGTAGTTTGAAAATAAATAGGTAAAATTATACATTTAATTAAAGTAAGAGAAGGGGGAAGCGATATGGCAAAAACTTTAATGGATTCACTTGGAATTGAGTTGTTAGAGATGACAGAAGATAAGGTGGTTGCTACGATGCCTGTTGATGAGCGTACGCATCAGCCATTTGGATTTTTACATGGTGGTGCATCGGTTGCATTAGCAGAAACAGTGGCAAGTGTTGGTTCATATAATTTAATTGATCAAGAAAAATGTATTTGTTTCGGATTAGAAATTAATGCGAACCACATTCGCTCAAAGAAAGATGGAATTGTAACAGCGATTGGAACACCGATACATAGAGGACAATCGACAATGGTTTGGGATGTTCGTATTATTGATGAAAATGATGATTTACTATGTATATCAAGATGTACAGTAGCAATTAAAGAAAAACGTGAAAAGTAAAAAAGAGGCGCTCTTATGAGCAGCCTCTTTTTCTTATAATTAGAACTGGATTTTCTTCTCTAAGAAACCTTTTAGTTCGCTAATTGGCATACGAACTTGTTCCATTGTGTCACGGTCACGTACTGTAACAGCTTTGTCTTCAACTGAGTCGAAGTCGTATGTGATACAGAATGGTGTACCGATTTCGTCTTGACGACGGTAACGTTTACCGATAGAACCAGTTTCATCAAAGTCTACCATGAAGTCTTTAGCTAATTCTGCGAATACTTCAGTAGCACCTTCAGATAGCTTCTTAGATAATGGTAAGATAGCTGCTTTGTATGGTGCTAAAGCAGGGTGGAAACGAAGAACTGTACGAGAATCGTTTTCTAATTGCTCTTCTTCATATGCATCACATAAGAATGCTAATGTTACGCGGTCTGCGCCTAAAGATGGCTCGATGCAGTATGGCACGTAACGCTCATTCGTTTGTGGATCAATATAGTTAAAGTCTTCGTTTGAATGTTCCATGTGACGTTTTAAGTCGAAGTCTGTACGAGATGCAACGCCCCAAAGTTCGCCCCAACCGAATGGGAATTTGAATTCAATGTCAGTTGTTGCATTACTGTAGTGAGATAACTCTTCTTCACCGTGGTCACGAAGACGCATGCTCTCTTCAGACATACCAAGTGAAAGTAACCAGTTTTTACAAGTTTCACGCCAGAATGCAAACCACTCTAAATCTTCACCAGGCTTACAGAAGAATTCAAGTTCCATTTGTTCGAATTCACGTGTACGGAATGTGAAGTTACCAGGCGTGATTTCGTTACGGAAACTCTTACCGATTTGGCCGATACCAAATGGAAGCTTTTTACGCATAGAGCGTTGAACGTTTTTGAAGTTTACGAAAATACCTTGTGCTGTTTCAGGACGAAGGAAGATTTCGTTTGTGCTAGACTCTGTAACACCTTGGAATGTTTTGAACATTAAGTTGAACTGACGGATTTCAGTGAATTCTTCACTACCGCAATCAGGACATTTTACTTCATGTTCTTTCATTAAGTCAGCCATTTGGTCGAAAGTAAGACCGTCAACAACCATTTCGATGCCTTTTGCATCTAAAGCATCCTCAATTAATTTGTCAGCACGGTGACGAGCTTTACATTTTTTACAGTCAATCATTGGATCGTTGAAGTTACCAACGTGACCAGAAGCGATCCAAGTTTTAGGGTTCATTAAAATAGCTGCGTCTAAACCAACGTTGTGTGGAGATTCTTGAATGAATTTTTTCCACCAAGCTTTTTTAACGTTATTTTTTAATTCGATTCCAAGTGGACCGTAATCCCAAGTGTTTGCAAGACCACCGTAAATTTCAGAACCAGGGAAAACAAAACCGCGATGTTTCGCTAAGTTTACAACTTGTTCCATTGAATACATAAGAAAATCCTCCTTTTGAAAGTTAACGTATTGGCGATGACATACTCTGATACTTTGGAAACGAGCAGTATATGCTAAAAAGAACATAAAAAAACGCTCATCCCAAGGCTTATTTGCCTAGGGACGAGCGTTTGCCCGCGGTTCCACCCTAGTTGATACACAAAAGGTGCATCCACTTTATCATGTATTGCTCGGGACTGCCGTTTCCTTGCGGCTTCAGGCTTTCACTATCCCTGAATCGCTTTTTATGCAAGTACTTATAAGTCCGTCATCGCTACTTATATTAATAATAATGAACATATTCTAACACGTTCTTTTTTAAATCTCAATAGAGGAACGCGTCTATCTATGATAGAGTCTCGCCTATTTTTTCATTATTTATTCCGTAATTTTCTTTAATATGCTTAATTGCTTCACGCTTACTTAATGGAGCGAGCTCATTGTTTTGAACGTATTCCCAAACTACATCCGGATTTGTTTTTGCATATTCACGAAGGACCCAGCCAATCGCTTTTTGAATGAAAAATTCTTTTGAAGAGTGTAGTTGTCCAATAATCCAGAAAAGAAGTTCTTCATCCATCTTTTGTTTATATTTTAGTTGGAATAAAATAGCGGCACGTTGTAACCATATGTTATCTGATGCAATCCATTTTGGAATATAGGCAGAAATTAATTCTGGATGTTTTAAAAAGATATCGCCTAAAAATGTAGGGACGATGCTATCGACAGAGTCCCACCAAGATTTTGTGACAATCAGTTCTTCTAAGAAGGGGATATGAGTTTCGTTTATATGCTTTTTATATTTTTGCATAATATCAAGTGCGGCCGCTTGGAATTCACGTTCTGGCAAGTCCCAAAGCTCACGTACGATAATTTGGAAGTCTTTTTGATCTGGGAGAGTATGTATTTGAATGATGTCTTTTAATAATTGGCGTCTTTCCGGTGTTTGAATACCTAGAAATGGGAAGTGATTTTTCATATAACGAGCCATAGGTTCTGCTTTTTCAGGATTTTGATGAGCTGTGAAATGCTCTTGTAATGCTTTTACAAATGGATGCATAAGTGTTGCTCCTCTCTTATTCTCTTTCTTCTCTTATTATACAAAGAGTTTGGATAAATTTTAAAACATAACTTGCAATGTAATGAAATATGTTGAAAGTAGAGAGGAGAGGATAAGATGGAGGATCAAGGCGTATTAGCAGGTTTCTTTGCTCTTAGTTTTGCGTTTATTCTTGTTATATTGATTTGGGCAATTATTTCATATTTGTTAACGGCTTTTGCACTTTATTCGATGGCGAAAAATGATGGTGCAACGGACGGGGTGCTTGCGTTTATTCCGTTTTTGAATAGTAAGACATGGGGTGACTTAGCGAAAGATAAATTACCAGATTTTTTGAAAGAAGAGGCAGGGTGGAAAGTATTCGGCATATATGTTGCATGTTTTATTTTTAATTTCGTACCAATTATAAGTTTACTAGCAACAGCTGTATCGATTGTATTGTCCATTTATCTTATCTACGCTATTTTAGACAGATACGGAACGAACTCTATATTATTTACGATTATTCATGTAATCACATTTTCGGTGTTCTTACCGATTCATTTATTTATTATTCGGAATGAACCGGTGAGATATAAAGAGTAGATTTTTCGTTTTGTTGATAAGTCGATATATTTTAGATATAAGTAAAAAAGCGCCCTGATTATCAGAGCGCTTTTTTTACTACATAAGGTAGCGTAAATAAATATAAATGTGAGAAATGATTAATGAAACGATCATAATTGGGAAACCGACTTTTAGGAAGTCCATGTAACTAAATTTATGTCCTTCGCGGCTCGCTATACCTGCAACGATTACGTTAGCAGAAGCTCCGATTAATGTTCCGTTTCCGCCCAGACAAGCACCTAGTGCTAATGCCCACCATAATACATCGATTTGTGCGTCAGATGGTGATAAGCCTAGCCCAACTGCCATATCGTTAATAAGTGGAATCATTGTTGCAACGAATGGGATGTTATCAATTGTTGCAGAGGCGATACCAGATACCCATAAAATAAGGATGGATGCGTAAGAAATATCTCCGCCTGTTATACCAATTACTTTTTGAGCTAACATTTTGATAAGACCGATATCGATAAGTCCTCCAACAAGTACGAATAGCCCTGCGAAGAAGAAGATTGTTACCCATTCTACGCTTGCAAATACTTCTTCAATTTCATGCTCTTTCACACCAATTAACATAAGTACAGTAGCACCAGTTAAGGCGATAATAGCGGCATCGATATGGAAAATAGAATGAGTCATGAAACCTACAATTGTAAGTCCAAGTACCGTTAAAGATTTTTTCATTAATACTGGATCTTTAATGTATTGTTTTTCATCTAAGCTCATTAATTTTTTAACTTGTACAGGATCGGCAATTAATTGTTTGCGATACATGAAGTAAAGTATTATCGCTGTAACTGCAATAATAATAATTACGATTGGTGCTAGATTCAATAGGAAAGCATTGAAGTCTAAATGCTTATTTGCAGAACCAATCATAATATTAGGTGGATCACCAATTAATGTTGCTGTTCCTCCTATATTTGAAAAAATAATTTCAGAAAGTAAATAAGGAACAGGATTTACTTGCAGTATGCGCGTAATAGATAAAGTAACTGGAACAACAAGAAGTACAGTTGTAACGTTATCTAAAAATGCGGAGCCAAGCGCGGTAAGTAGGGAAAGGGAAATTAAAATTTTAATTGGATTTCCTTGTGCCCCTTTTGCTGCTTTAATGGCAACGTATTGGAAAACACCTGATTTACTCGTAATGTTCACCAAAATCATCATACCGATGAGTAGCGTAATCGTTCCCCATTCAATATGTTTCGTAAAGGCGTTATGTAAATCGACGACCCCCACAATTACCAT
The DNA here is from genome assembly GCF_037966225.1 of Bacillus sp. FSL E2-8900. NCBI lineage: Bacteria > Bacillati > Bacillota > Bacilli > Caryophanales > Bacillaceae > Bacillus > Bacillus sp. FSL E2-8900. The sequence goes on along the minus strand of NZ_CP150193.1, from coordinate 4,531,844 downwards.
GAATGCTGCACCGAGAAGTGCGATGACAGCGCGATTAATTTTTTCAGAAATAATAATGGCATATGTAATTAAAAAGACTGCGATAGCAAAATAATACTGCCAGTTAGCGAGTTCTTGCGTTGTTTCGTGCAAAGATCTCATCTCCTTTCATTCATTTTTCTTAGTGTGTCAAATATTAACTAGATGAAACACACATAACGTCATTATAAAGTAGAAAAACTGCGGATGTAAATGAAAGGAGAGATTTTGTCATATTTTCTGCATAGGTCATTTTTTCTTATTTTTTAAAATATTTGTGGGCATTTGACATATATATAAGATACATCCAATCTGAATATTTAAAATGGAATTAGCATTCGAGCTTGTTCGTGTAGGAGTGTCAAATAGAAAGGAATGACAAAAATGATAAGGAAGGGATCGTATGGATGAACAACGATTTTTATTTTTAGACTTTGAGTTTACGATGCCCCAGCATAGAAAGAAACCGAAAGGATTTTTTCCAGAGATTATTGAGGTAGGACTCGTTTCAGTTGCTGGCTGTAAGGTAGAAGATACGTATTCATCACATGTCAGGCCGAAAACATTTCCCTCTTTAACGGATCGATGTAAGAAGTTTTTGGGAATAAAACAAGAAGTCGTAGATAAAGGGATTTCATTTCCTGAACTCGTTAAGAAGCTTGCAGAATACGAAACGAAATGTAAACCGACAATTGTAACGTGGGGAAATATGGATATGAAAGTGCTGAAGCATAATTGTGAGATGGCAGGGATAGCTTTTCCATTCTTCGGACAGTGTCGTGATTTATCGCTTGAGTATAAGAAGTTTTTTGGAGAAAGAAATCAAACAGGATTATGGAAAGCAATTGAGGCGTATGGAAAAGTAGGGACAGGGAAGCATCATTGTGCGCTTGATGATGCGATGACGACGTACAATATTTTTAAACTAGTAGAAAAAGATAAAGAGTATTTAGTAAAGCCAGCACCTCCAACATTAGGAGAACTCGTTGATTTTTCAAAAGTGTTAAAGAAAGTGAGCACACAGTAACGACCAAATTGCACATTATGTAATTTGGTCGTTTTGTTTTTTAGAGTTTGTAGTCTTTCTTTAACTGTTGTAATGTTTCTAGACTACGCTCTGCAAAAGGTGAATCATCTTCAAAAAATGAATTCATTTGAGTTTCTAATGCTAATTTTAGTGACTCGGTATAATCCGGAATTTCTCCTTCATATTTTTTCACCATTTGCTCTGGAATGTTCGTCTGTTCACGGAAAGCTAAAGCGCGTCTTTCATGGAAAAATGGTACGTCAGCCTGTTTTACGTTATGTAAGTCACCTTGCACCGGATGTTTTAAAACAGCTAATACTTTTACGACGTAACTGCCAGGGCGGCTATTTGTAACTTCGCCAATGTATTTTCCTGTTTTATAAATACCAGTAACGATTTCGCCAATTTCAAATGTTTCTCTCATATTTTTCACCTCAAGTTTATAGTAAGGAAAGTAGGAGAAGGAGTCAAAGAAATCATTTGCTTTCAGAACGCCCCTTGAGAATATGGATAGGTTCCACTATAATTTAAAATGATATAACAGAAAATTCTGGTGTTTTATAAATCCTATAATAAGGAGTGTTCTATATGATGCCTTTATATTTTCCGGAAGATAAAACAGAATATATTATTCCAGGGATTGTTTGCGTTCTATTTATTATCGGTGCTATTGCCACGTGGCGCATGTTTATTCGTGTATCAAAAAGAGAAGCAGAGCGATTGCAGAAAGTTGAAGAAAAACTATTAGCTGAAAAGAAACAGTAATGCATTTTTGTATGTTTCCCTCTATGCTCGGACAATCTAAGGGCAGAATATATTTTGGAGGGAATAGAATGAAGAAACGGCTTTTTTTCAGTTGTTGTTTATTATTTCTGATGGCAGGTTGTGACCAAGGAAAGCCGAAAGAAATTGAAGTGAAATTACATAATGCTTCAGGAGATGAAGTAGGGACTGCGAAAGTAGTTCAGCAAACAAGTGGAGTGAAAATTACGATTAAAGGGGAAGGTTTCACGCCAGGCCCGCATGGACTACATGTACACGAAATTGGAGAGTGTAAAGCACCTCGTTTTGAATCAGCTGGAAATCATTTTAATCCAGATGATAAAAAACATGGTCTTCTTAATCCGAAGGGTGCAGAAAACGGTGATTTACCGAACGTAGTTGCAGATGGTTCTGGAAAGATTAAGGCGGAAATTAATGCCCCACACATCACACTTGAAGAAGGAAAAACGACGATTCATAGAAAAGATGGAGCGTCTATTATTATTACAGAAAACCCTGATGATGGTATGACTCAACCGACAGGTAAATCAGGGGATCGAATTGCTTGTGGCGTAATTGTAAAAAAAGCATCGGATATGAAGAAAAAGTAAAAGCTACCGTGAATGGTAGCTTTCTTTGTGAAATGTAATTGAAAATATATTAGCGATTATTGGAATATATCGACCGTAACTTGAAATATATCGACTTACTGACAAAATATGACAAAGGAGTCTGTCCAAGAATGATTAGGGGGACAGACTCCTTTCTTATTATGAAACCGTATGACGCAGTCTGTTTAAAATTTCTTCTAAAACAGATCGTGGACAGCCGATATTAATTCGAATATGTTCTTCGCCATCTAACCCGTATTTCTCACCAGGTTCAACAATGATTTTTCCTTTTTCCTCAAGTAATGCAGTACGCTCGTTTTGAGAAAGCTTTAGACGAGAACAATCAATCCATAATAAAAAGCTACCTTCTGGCTTCGTTACGGAAAGAGCAGGTATGTGAGTTTTAATATATTCACAAGCAAATTGAGCATTATCTTCTATATATAATCGAATTTCGTTTAGCCAATCATTACATTCTGTATAGGCACTTTGCATCGCTGTATAAGCGAAGATATTTAATCCGTGGAAGCCTTGTCTATATTGGATAGATGTAAAGGCTTGACGGAGTTTTTCATTTGGAATGATAATAATCGATGCTTGTAATCCAGCGATATTAAATGTTTTACTTGGAGCCATACAAGTGATAGTGCGCTCTGCTAATTCTTCAGATAAGGAAGCGAACGGTGTATGTGTATGATCTGCATAAATAATATCGGAATGAATTTCATCCGCCACAACGATTACGTTATATTTAGTACATAACGATCCGAGCTGCAAAAGTTCCTCTTTCGTCCAAACGCGCCCGATTGGGTTATGAGGGCTACAAAGAAGCATGAGTTTGATGCCTTGCTGAAACTGCTTTTCTAAATGCTTGAAGTCTATCACATATGTATCATTTTGTTTCTGTAATGGACTCACGCATAACTGCCTGTTGTTTGTTGTGACCATTTCGAAAAATGGAGGATAAATAGGTGGTTGTACGAGAACAGATTCGTTTTCTTTGGTGAAAGCCTGTATGCTCGTACTAAGAGCTGGAACGATTCCGGCGCTAAAGACAATCCATTCTTTTTGAATATCCCAGTTGTATTGTTGTTTTGTCCAGTTACAAATAATATCTCCAATATTTTCGGGAGGAAGTGTATAGCCAAAAATCGGATGTTCGATTCGTTGTTTTAAGGCAGTTTGAATTGGTTTTGGTACTTCAAAATCCATATCAGCAATCCAAGCATGGATAAGTTCTTCGTTTTTATATGTATCCCATTTTATACTATGCGTTCCACGTCGATTGATTGCTTTATGAAATAGTTGCATAAGTTTGCTCCCTTCTTCTGTAAAACCAATAAGTTATGAAAGTTCTCTCTCTTCTTATAGAATAGCTGATGTGATAGGATAAAGAAAACTATTAAAAAGTGAAAAGGCGGGAAGCGAATGGGTACATATGAAAAGATGATAGAGGTTGTGAAGAATTGGGATCCGTTTCAAATGGGACCGGAGTTTTATGAAACAGAAGCGAGCGATGTTGTGAACGTCATAAGTGTGTTTGACGATCCAAAATACATCGCAAAGAAGATTCAACATATATACTTTATGTCTTTTGAGGAAGTACCTGCGCTTGAAAAATGTGAGAAATTAGCTATGGAATTACTTATAATAAAAGAAGGTGGAAGCTGTTCATTATAGGCTGTCAGAATTTCCGACAGCCTTTTTTATATTATCCCGCTATTTGCTGGGTAGTAAGACCCTCACCTCAAAATTCAGCGGAAGCAAAGAAGTTAGGTGGGGGCTGATTAAAGTTTCATTTTATTGCGCGGAAAAAGCGATAATTTCTTCATAAACATGTTCAGGCTTTTCTTCAGGTAGTAAATGTCCTGTATTTTCATAAGAAATAAATTTTGAATTCGGTAAATCTTTGTGTAGACGATGACCTACATGTACAGGGACGACGCGGTCTTTTTCACCCCAAATGAGTAGGATAGGTGTTTCGATTTTTTGTAATTCAGTTGAAGATAAGTCACCTTCACGGTCTCGTATCATGCGAGTTAAAGCGGGAAATATACGGTTGTCATAAAAAGGAGCGGAGTAACCTTTTTTCATTTCATCGTCAATTAATGAGTGATCATGAACGACATTCATTAAGTTATGAACAATGCCGCGTCTAATAATCCAGTTCTTTACGTATAAATGAAAGAACGGTAAATAAGAAGAGTATAGTAAAGGTAAGGTTGCGCGCGCTAAATAGCTCGAGCTACATAGTAAAATCGTCTTTGAAATGAGTTCAGGACGTATACGGTTTACATAGAGAGAAATTTGCCCACCCATAGAATGCCCAACTAATACAATGTTTGAGAGAGATAAATGTTCAATTAAATCAATAATAATCGTTGCTAAATTGTGATAAGAATACTTAAACAGATGAGACTTATCACTTTTTCCGAACGGTGGTAAATCAAGAGCAATGACTGTTCCTTCCTTCGCTAGTAAAGGAATGAGACGGCGGTAACTGAATGAGGAAGATAAAAAGCCGTGAACGAGTACGAAAGTAGGGCGTTCTGTTTTATTATCATGTTCATACAATTCGTAATGAACAGTAGTGCCGCGAGTGGAAAAAGTGAAATAAGGACAAGTATATTTATGATTCATTTTTTGTCACTCCATTGATTTTTGTTCATATCATCTCCAAGGAAGAAGAAAATATGTTAACAAAAAAAGGCAAGATGACGATGTCATCTTGCCTTTCGTTTATTCAGTATTACCCGCGCACAATATTAGGCGGTGTTTTTCCTTGTAATCCTGCAACTAAATTTTCAGCGGCGGTCATGGCCATTTGCTGACGAGTTTTTAATGTTGCAGATCCGATATGTGGTAAAGTCACAACATTTTGTAATGATAAGAGTGGATTATCTTTTTGAATTGGCTCTTGTGTAAAAGTATCGATGCCTGCTGCAAAGATTTTCTTTTCTGTTAAAGCATGGATTAACGCTTCTTCATCTACTGTTTTCCCCCGAGAAGCATTAATGAAGATTGCTGTTTCTTTCATTAATGAAAATTCCTTTTCTCCGATAAGGTGATATGTTTCATCTGTTAATGGAGTAAGAAGAACAATAAAGTCAGACTGCTTCAGTAGCGTCTGTAAATCACAATATGTAGCATCGAATTTTTGTTCAGCTTCTTCTTTACGACGGCGGTTATAGTAAAGAACATTCATATCAAATCCGAATTTTGCTCGTTTTGCAACGGCTTCTCCAATTCGGCCCATACCGATAATACCAATTGTGCTATGGTGTACATCTAGTCCGAAGTGTTCTTTTCCGATTTCAGCGTTCCATTCACCATTTTTTACGTAAGAATCGAGTTCGCAAACGCGGCGCCCAGCTGATAGCATAAGGGCGAAAACGAGATCAGCTACTGTATCATCTAATACGTATGGTGTATTCGTTCCGATAACATTTCGGTTTTTCATCGCTTGTAAATCAAAATTATCGTAACCAACAGAAATATTGCTCACTACTTTTAAGTTAGGAGCCACTGTCAGTAATTCTTCATTAATAGCAGATCCGAAATTTAATAACCCATCTTTATCTTGTATTTTCTCTAATAGAACATCACGAGGCACTTTCTCATTTTGATCCCATTTTTCGTAATCACAGTGTTCTGATAAATAGTTTTCTACAAATGTCGGAACTGGTTCAGCAATATAAATTTTTGGTTTCACGGTTCCATCCCCTTTCGCTTTATCACGCATTTTTCCGCTGATTAAAGTTTCACTTTATTTTGACATAATTCAATAGAAAAATCTTCTTTTCAAACTGGAAAGGGTATTTGTATAATTTAGACACAAACGAAAAGGAAGGATGATTTATATGGTGACAGAAAAAGAATTAGAATTATTAGCTTGTCTTGAAAAGAGTAGTCGATTATCTGTAGATACATTAGCGAAGCTGTTAAATATAGAAGTAGAAGAAGTAAAGAAGATGGTTGCGAGATTAGAAAATGAAAAGATTATTGTGGATTATGTAACACATATCGATTGGACGAAAGTGAAAGAACATACAGGTTTAACGGCAATGATCGATGTGAAAGTTACGCCAAAGCACGGCGTTGGGTTTGATGCGGTTGCTGAGCAAATTTATCGTTATTCAGAAGTGAAATCCGTTTATTTAATGTCAGGGACATATGATCTTTCTATTACATTAGAAGGGAAAACGATGGGGGAAGTAGCGATGTTTGTTTCTGAGAAATTAGCAACAATTGAATCTGTCGTTTCTACAACTACTCATTTCATTTTGAAGAAGTATAAACATGAGGGCGTTATTTATGAAAAAGACGATGATGATAAGCGAATTGTGGTGACACCATGAAGCAATTTGAACTATCTAGATCAGCAGAATCTTTAAAACCATCTGGTATTCGAAAATTTTTTGATTTAGCAGCAAATATGAAAGGTGTTATTTCCCTCGGGGTAGGAGAGCCGGATTTTGTTACCCCTTGGAATGTAAGGCAAGCATGTATTCGTTCTTTGGAACAAGGGTATACGTCATATACAGCAAATGCAGGATTATTGGAGCTCCGTCAAGAAATAGCAAAGTATCTAAAAAAACAATTTGCAGTATCTTATGATCCAAGTGATGAAATCATTGTTACAGTTGGAGCGAGCCAGGCGTTAGATGTAGCGATGCGTGCCATTATAAATCCTGATGATGAAGTGCTCATTGTTGAACCAAGCTTCGTTTCTTATGCACCACTTGTGACATTAGCTGGAGGAGTTCCGGTTCCTGTGGCGACTAAGCTAGAAAACGAGTTTAAAGTACAACCAGAACAAATTGAAGCAGCTATTACAGCGAAAACAAAGGCGATTTTACTTTGTTCACCAAATAACCCGACAGGTGCAATGCTAAATAAATTCGAGCTTGAAGAAATAGCAGTGATTGTTGAGAAGTACAATCTAATTGTATTATCTGATGAAATTTATGCAGAGCTTGTATACGACGAAGCATATACAAGTTTCGCGAGTATTAAAAATATGCGCGAGCATACGATTTTAATTTCAGGATTTTCAAAAGGATTTGCGATGACAGGATGGCGTCTCGGTATGATTGCAGCTCCTGTTCAGTTTTCAGAATTGATGCTCAAAATTCACCAATATTCCATGATGTGTGCACCGACGATGTCTCAGTTCGCAGCACTTGAAGCGTTACGTGCGGGGAATGATGAAGTAATTCGGATGAGAGATAGTTATAAGAAGCGTCGTAATTTTATGACGACATCTTTCAATGAAATGGGCTTAACGTGTCATGTGCCGGGCGGAGCATTTTATGTTTTCCCTTCTATATCTTCAACAGGATTATCTTCAGCGGAATTTGCAGAACAGTTATTGCTGGAAGAAAAAGTAGCTGTTGTCCCTGGTAGCGTATTTGGCGAAAGTGGTGAAGGGTTTATTCGTTGTTCTTATGCGACGTCGCTTGAACAACTTATGGAAGCAATGAAGAGAATGGAACGGTTTGTTGAAAATAAAAAAAGGACAAAACGTAATACGTTTTGTCCATAAAAGGGGGGGAATACTAGAAAGCCATGTGTTAGTAGTCTATCCCAATATTGGAGAATTATACTTCTTTAAGGGAAATTTTTCATGAATTTTGAATGAGTTCTGTCATAGTGGTATAATTTACTAATATAAGGTATGCGCATTCTAGATATTGTTATCTAGAATGTGTACTAACCAATCGGATATTTAAAATAAATATATCTGCTTTGCTCTCTATAATTGTAGAGAGAATGGTAAACGTATGGGAGTGTTTCATATGTCAGAACAATATACAACAGGAGTGGTTGTAACAGGGAAAGTGACTGGAATTCAAGATTACGGTGCGTTTGTAGCGTTAGATGCAGAAACACAAGGACTTGTGCATATATCTGAAATTACAAATGGATATGTAAAGGATATTCATGACTTTTTAAAGGTCGGCGATACAGTAGAAGTAAAGGTACTTTCAATTGATGAAGAGCACAGAAAAATGAGTTTATCGTTAAAAGCGGCGAAAAGAAAACAAGGAAGGATTCTTATACCGAACCCATCTGAAAACGGATTTAATACGCTGCGAGAAAAGTTGGCAGAATGGATTGAAGAGTCCGAGTTAACAAAGTAAAAGAGGAACGCATATGAGCGTTCCTCTTTTACTTTATCTTATGATATATATTTGCAAATATGATTGCATGCAATCATATTCGTATGTCGGAGGTGAAAGGACATACTGATTATCGAATTTCGTTTGTTTCTGGGTGCGTACCAAGATTTTCAGATGGTTTAAACAGTAAACCAAGGTTGATAAGCCCAGATATACCAACGATGCCGTAAATAATACGTGCAAGAGCTGAATTTTGTCCACCGAAAATGGCTGCTACTAAGTCAAACTGGAAAAAACCGATTAGTCCCCAGTTCACAGCGCCAATTACAGTAAAGACTAATGCGATACGTTGTAAAGTACTCATGAAAAAGCCCCCCTTAATTGTGAAGCATGAGCAAGCGATGAGTTAATTAACTCTTTTATAGAATGGGGTAGTTATGTTGTTTTTATACATAAAAAATGTTTGAAAGAAGATGTATATACATCTATACCGAAAAATGCGAATTTTTATGCAAAAAATGAACTTTTTCTAAAAAATATATATTGGTTACGTTTACAATGTTTGAATCGCTTGATTTACAACTTCAGTTTCGCTAAAGTGAATACAGAAATACATATCCATAATTGGAGGGAAAAAGATGAGTACACATGTAACGTTCGACTATTCTAAAGCGTTATCCTTCATCGGTGAACATGAAATCACTTATTTACGTGATGCAGTGAAAGTAACACATCACGCAATCCACGAAAAAACTGGAGCTGGGAACGATTTCCTTGGGTGGGTAGACCTTCCGCTTCAATATGACAAAGAAGAATTCGCTCGCATTCAAAAATGCGCAGAAAAAATTAAAAATGACTCTGACATTTTACTTGTTGTAGGTATTGGTGGTTCTTACCTAGGAGCACGCGCAGCAATCGAAATGTTAAACCATTCTTTCTACAATACGCTTTCTAAAGAACAACGTAAAACTCCACAAGTGCTATTTGTTGGACAAAACATTAGCTCCACTTACATGAAAGATTTAATGGACGTATTAGAAGGTAAAGACTTCTCTATTAACGTTATTTCCAAATCAGGTACAACAACAGAGCCAGCACTAGCATTCCGTATCTTCCGTAAGTTATTAGAAGAAAAGTATGGAAAAGAAGAAGCTCGCAAACGTATTTATGCAACTACAGATAAAGCGCGTGGTGCATTAAAAACATTAGCTGATAACGAAGGTTACGAAACATTTGTTATTCCAGATGATGTTGGAGGTCGTTTCTCTGTATTAACGCCAGTTGGTTTATTACCAATCGCAGTAAGTGGCTTAAATATTGAAGAGATGATGAAAGGTGCAGCTGCTGGTCATGATGACTTCGGAACATCAGAACTAGAAGAAAATCCAGCTTACCAATACGCAGTAGTTCGTAACGCTTTATACAATAAAGGAAAAACAATTGAAATGCTTGTTAACTATGAGCCAGCACTTCAATACTTCGCTGAGTGGTGGAAACAGTTATTTGGTGAAAGTGAAGGAAAAGATCAAAAAGGTATTTTCCCATCTTCAGCAAACTTCTCAACTGATTTACACTCATTAGGTCAATACGTTCAAGAAGGGCGTCGTGACTTATTTGAAACAGTTCTTAAAGTAGGTAAATCTACACATGAACTAACAATCGAATCAGAAGAAAACGATTTAGACGGATTAAACTACCTTGCTGGTGAAACTGTAGACTTCGTAAACACAAAAGCATACGAAGGTACATTACTTGCACATAGCGACGGGGGAGTACCAAACTTAATCGTAAATATTCCTGAATTAAATGAGTACACATTCGGTTACCTTGTATACTTCTTCGAAAAAGCATGTGCGATGAGCGGCTACTTATTAGGCGTGAATCCATTTGACCAACCTGGAGTAGAAGCATACAAGAAAAACATGTTTGCTTTACTTGGTAAACCAGGATTTGAAGAATTAAAAGCAGAATTAGAAGAGCGTTTAAAATAATAAAAAGCGACCGGATTCCGGTCGCTTTTTATTATTTTATCGAAAAGTTCATCAGTATATTCAAACTAAAGTGGGTATGCTAAAGGAAAAGTCTAGGAGGGATGGGCTTGATTCCGATTCAATCAAATTTAGAAGGACGTACATATGCGTTATATAAGTTAGAAGAGATTATGAAACCACTTGGATATAGCATTGGTGGTAATTGGGATTATGATAAAGGATGCTTCGATTACAAAATTGATGAAGAAGATGGGTATCAATTTTTACGAGTTCCATTTACAGCCATTGATGGAGAACTAGATGTACCAGGCGTAATAGTTCGTCTTGGAACGCCGTATATTCTTTCGCACGTATATCAAGACGAACTAGATGATAATGTGAATACTTTAACAGCTGGAACAAGTGGAATGGATCAATTTGCTGAGCCGAAAGATCCAGATGGAGATGTGAAAAGAAAATATATCAATATTGGGAAAGTGCTCATGCAAGAATTAGAGCGTCATTTTACTAATGGTGAATAACAATGAGTATGTCGCTTTCAATGAGAACAAAGGAATGAACTGGATTAATCATATATTGTTCGTCGCGCTTTATACCTAGTAAGAGAATGTTTTGCTTTAAAAGAGTATAGCTACAATTGGCAAAAGTTTGTCCGGTGCAGGACGATGGAAGCTCCATCAGTTGTAATTTATTATCAGAGATTTCGTCGTAAAGTGAAAATAGTACACCTGAAATGGAAGGGAATAAAAGAGAAGCGGTAAATACATAGCTCGTTAATTTATTTCCTTCTATAATTTCTGACACGCCAGCTCTCGTTGCATTTTGTATTTGTTCAGAAGTAAGAAGTTCAGCGATGCAGTGAATGTTTGGGTTGAGCCCTTTTGCAGTTAAAATATTTAAAATGGACTGTGTATCCGCTAAGCTTTCGTTTTTTTCTTTATCAGCTGTTATTAATATGGTGTGTGCCGTTGCAATATTGGCCTTTAATAAAGTTTGATCGTGATGCGGACAACCTTTTATAAATTCTAAATGATGAAATGGTTTTGGGAGTAAAGAAAGTGTTTCATCAATTAAAACGATATCAAGGTTTGGTTGTAATACGTGCATTTGCTTTACAACATGTTTTGCGCGCTCATTCCAGCCAACGATAATCATATGACCGTTAGAAGTAGCGGCTTCTTCACCTTTAATTTTCATATATTGTTTATTAATCATTTCAGTAGCAAACAGCACCATATAATAAGAACAAAAGCCAGTTCCTAATAAAATAATACTTATACCTATTAGTTTTCCTATCGTTGTATGGGGAGCAA
>NZ_CP150193.1:725000-4515000 GCF_037966225.1 Bacillus sp. FSL E2-8900 | reverse complement strand
TATAACGGTCCTAAGGTAGCGAAATTCCTTGTCGGGTAAGTTCCGACCCGCACGAAAGGTGTAACGATTTGGGCACTGTCTCAACCAGAGACTCGGTGAAATTATAGTACCTGTGAAGATGCAGGTTACCCGCGACAGGACGGAAAGACCCCGTGGAGCTTTACTGTAGCCTGATATTGAATTTTGGTACAGTTTGTACAGGATAGGCGGGAGCCATTGAAACCGGAGCGCTAGCTTCGGTGGAGGCGCTGGTGGGATACCGCCCTGACTGTATTGAAATTCTAACCTACGGGTCTTATCGACCCGGGAGACAGTGTCAGGTGGGCAGTTTGACTGGGGCGGTCGCCTCCTAAAGTGTAACGGAGGCGCCCAAAGGTTCCCTCAGAATGGTTGGAAATCATTCGTAGAGTGCAAAGGCATAAGGGAGCTTGACTGCGAGACCTACAAGTCGAGCAGGGACGAAAGTCGGGCTTAGTGATCCGGTGGTTCCGCATGGAAGGGCCATCGCTCAACGGATAAAAGCTACCCCGGGGATAACAGGCTTATCTCCCCCAAGAGTCCACATCGACGGGGAGGTTTGGCACCTCGATGTCGGCTCATCGCATCCTGGGGCTGTAGTCGGTCCCAAGGGTTGGGCTGTTCGCCCATTAAAGCGGTACGCGAGCTGGGTTCAGAACGTCGTGAGACAGTTCGGTCCCTATCCGTCGTGGGCGTAGGAAATTTGAGAGGAGCTGTCCTTAGTACGAGAGGACCGGGATGGACGCACCGCTGGTGTACCAGTTGTTCTGCCAAGGGCATAGCTGGGTAGCTATGTGCGGAAGGGATAAGTGCTGAAAGCATCTAAGCATGAAGCCCCCTCAAGATGAGATTTCCCATAGCGTAAGCTAGTAAGATCCCTGAAAGATGATCAGGTTGATAGGTTCGAGGTGGAAGCATGGTGACATGTGGAGCTGACGAATACTAATAGATCGAGGACTTAACCATATAATATGAAGCAATGTTATCTAGTTTTGAAAGAATATAAAAAACTTGTTGACTTTCAAAAGTAAATGAGTTACAATAATTCTTGTCTTAAATGAATACAGTCTGGTAATGATGGCAGAGAGGTCACACCCGTTCCCATACCGAACACGGAAGTTAAGCTCTCTAGCGCCGATGGTAGTTGGGACCTTGTCCCTGTGAGAGTAGGACGTTGCCAGGCAAATGGAGGATTAGCTCAGCTGGGAGAGCACCTGCCTTACAAGCAGGGGGTCGGCGGTTCGATCCCGTCATCCTCCACCATTTAGCCGACTTAGCTCAATTGGTAGAGCAACTGACTTGTAATCAGTAGGTTGGGGGTTCAAGTCCTCTAGTCGGCACCAGAAATCATGGCGGTTGTGGCGAAGTGGTTAACGCACCGGATTGTGGCTCCGGCATTCGTGGGTTCGATTCCCATCAGTCGCCCCATTTTTCTTAAATAAATTAATATGCGGGTGTGGCGGAATTGGCAGACGCACCAGACTTAGGATCTGGCGCCTTTGGCGTGGGGGTTCGACTCCCTTCACCCGCACTTTTAATTAAATAACTCATACATGTCTTGCGGAAGTAGTTCAGTGGTAGAATACAACCTTGCCAAGGTTGGGGTCGCGGGTTCGAATCCCGTCTTCCGCTCCAATTTTCAATATGACATGCCGGGGTGGCGGAACAGGCAGACGCACAGGACTTAAAATCCTGCGGTGGGTGACCACCGTGCGGGTTCGACCCCCGCCCTCGGCACCATATGCGCCCGTAGCTCAATTGGATAGAGCGTTTGACTACGGATCAAGAGGTTAGGGGTTCGACTCCTCTCGGGCGCGCTTTTATTAACGGGAAGTGGCTCAGCTTGGTAGAGCACCTGGTTTGGGACCAGGGGGTCGCAGGTTCAAATCCTGTCTTCCCGATATTCATAAAAAACATGGGGCCTTAGCTCAGCTGGGAGAGCGCCTGCCTTGCACGCAGGAGGTCAGCGGTTCGATCCCGCTAGGCTCCACTTATATTAATATCATTTATGGCGGTGTAGCTCAGCTGGCTAGAGCGTACGGTTCATACCCGTGAGGTCGGGGGTTCGATCCCCTCCGCCGCTACCATAAAGGACCTTTAGCTCAGCTGGTTAGAGCAGACGGCTCATAACCGTCCGGTCGTAGGTTCGAGTCCTACAAGGTCCACCATTAGACGTATATATCTCGGAGGTATACCCAAGTTCGGCTGAAGGGATCGGTCTTGAAAACCGACAGGCGGCGAGAGTCGCGCGGGGGTTCGAATCCCTCTACCTCCTCCATTTTTTCTAAAGTAAATATTTTATCATCGCGGGGTGGAGCAGCACGGTAGCTCGTCGGGCTCATAACCCGAAGGTCGCAGGTTCAAATCCTGTCCCCGCAACCAAATGGTCCCGTGGTGTAGTGGTTAACATGCCTGCCTGTCACGCAGGAGATCGCCGGTTCGACCCCGGTCGGGACCGCCATTTTTACATAAAGGCTCGGTAGCTCAGTCGGTAGAGCAGAGGACTGAAAATCCTCGTGTCGGCGGTTCGATTCCGTCCCGAGCCACCATTTTGAAGTCGCAAGCCGACTTAGCTCAATTGGTAGAGCAACTGACTTGTAATCAGTAGGTTGGGGGTTCAAGTCCTCTAGTCGGCACCACTTTCAAAATGAGCCATTAGCTCAGTTGGTAGAGCATCTGACTTTTAATCAGAGGGTCGAAGGTTCGAGTCCTTCATGGCTCACCATTTACAATTTAATGCGGGTGTAGTTTAGTGGTAAAACAAGAGCCTTCCAAGCTCTGGTCGAGAGTTCGATTCTCTTCACCCGCTTTTCAATTATGGGCCTATAGCTCAGCTGGTTAGAGCGCACGCCTGATAAGCGTGAGGTCGATGGTTCGAGTCCATTTAGGCCCACCATAATTGTTCCGCAGTAGCTCAGTGGTAGAGCTATCGGCTGTTAACCGATCGGTCGTAGGTTCGAGTCCTACCTGCGGAGCCATATTTATAGAGAAGTACCCAAGTGGCTCAAGGGGCTCCCCTGCTAAGGGAGTAGATCGCGAACGCGGTGCGAGGGTTCGAATCCCTTCTTCTCTGCCAGAACTGGCCCGTTGGTCAAGTGGTTAAGACACCGCCCTTTCACGGCGGTAACACGGGTTCGAATCCCGTACGGGTCATACTAAAAGAGATAGCATAATCTGCTATCTCTTTTTTGTTGTGTAAAAGTGGACTTTGAATAGTCTGCTTTTTTATGCAATAGAAGAAATATGAAGTATTCGCTGTTGCAACTTCAACTTGAACTTTTACCCCAGCTGTATGGCTGTAGCCTCCTACACTTGGAGAAAACGATGAAAATACATCCGGGAGCTACTGTGGAAAATAAATAATATATAGAAGAAGCTGCCTCTCAATAGGGTGACCTACTGGAGACAGCTTTTTTATGTTGTCATTATTGTCGAGTTTTGTCGGTAAGTCGATATATTGCAAAAATCGCTGATATAATTTGAGTTACGATCGATAAATTTTAATAATCGCTGATATATTTGGAGTTACGGTCGATATATTCTAAAAATCGCCGATATAATTTCACTTACCGATGAAAACCACAAGAAAAACCCTTTCACAATCTAAAGAAAACGCCTCCATTGAAATGGATTCCACACCTATTCCAATAACTTTACACTCTATGTGAAAAAGTTCACAAATAGGTCATAATTTGTGAAGTAATTCACAATAATACGTGCTACAATATGAATGTAAAGAAGTTAAACAACATTAAATTAGTATTTTAATTAATTACTTAAACAATCATAAAAAAATATATGTGAACAATAGAGAGGGGAAATTACCATGAAAAAAGGTATCAATCGTGTAGTATTAGTAGGAACAGGAGCTGTAGGTTGTAGTTACGCTTACTCAATGATCAACCAAGGTGTAGCTGAAGAATTCGTATTAGTAGATGTTAATGAAGCAAAAGCAGAAGGGGAAGCAATGGACTTAAGCCATGCGGTACCATTCTCTCCATCACCAACAAAAGTTTGGAGCGGTAGCTATGCAGATTGTAAAGATGCAGATTTAGTTGTTATCACTGCTGGGTTACCACAAAAGCCAGGTGAAACTCGTTTAGACTTAGTTGAGAAAAATACAAAGATCTTTAAACAAATCGTTCGCGGCATTATGGATAGTGGATTCGATGGAATCTTCTTAATCGCAACTAACCCAGTTGATATTTTAACTTACGTAACTTGGAAAGAATCTGGTTTACCGAAAGAGCGCGTAATCGGTTCTGGTACTACTTTAGACTCTGCTCGTTTCCGTTACATGTTAGGTGACTACTTAGATGTAGATCCACGTAACGTTCATGCTTACATCGTTGGTGAACACGGTGACACTGAACTTCCAGTATGGAGCCACGCTACTATCGGTGTACAAAAACTAGAAACAATCTTAGCTAACAACGAACAGTACAAACAAGAAGACTTAGATAAAATCTTCGAAAATGTACGTGATGCAGCTTACCATATCATCGAGCGTAAAGGTGCAACTTACTACGGAATCGGTATGTCACTACTTCGTGTAACTAAAGCAATCTTAAACAACGAGAACAGCGTATTAACTGTATCTGCATACCTTGAAGGCCAATACGGTGAGAAAGATGCTTACGTAGGTGTTCCAGCTGTAATTAACCGCGAAGGTGTACGTGAAATCGTAGAGCTTGAGTTAAATGAAGAAGAAAAAGCGAAGTTCGCTCATTCTGTAAAAGTATTAAAAGAAACAATGGCACCAGTACTATAATAATTGCTAAATCATTCAGGGGCGGGACACTGCTTCCTACCTCTGAATTCATATAATTTAATATAAATTCCTTTTCCGGTTTCCCTTGTATATCCCCAATATACCCCTTTTGCTGGATAAGGGTCGTTTATAGAAAAAGAGCACTCTATTTTACGTAGAGTGCTCTTTATTATTCCGCTATTTGCCGGGCAGTAAAACCTCAATTGATTAAAGTTTCACTTTATTATTTTTTAGGCGTTAATCCTAATTTCTTTAAAATATCTGCCAGTGTACCGCTTTTGGATTTTTCTACAGGTGTTTGTGATTTAGATGCATCTGGACCTTTTTTCAAGAAGTTCTTTTCGACGAAGCGAATATCTTTTTCATCGACAATCCCATCTTTATTAAGGTCTCCGTCTTTTACAGTTAGTCCTTTTTTGCCATAGTTGCTAGCGATAATTTCAGCATCTCTAATATCGATTACTTTATCAGCATTTACATCGCCGGCAAGGTTTTCGTCAGGTCTTGCATAATAATATTGGCCAAGCAGCTTACCGTCTTTTTCAGTACCAAGTTTCGTTGTTAGGCGGCTTGTTAAATGTCCTGGCACCTCTACATATAAGTTATAGTCGCGTTTATTAACTGGAAGTCCATTTAGTTTGAAGTATCCGTATTTATCTAGTGAGCCTTCAAACTTATGACGATAAGAATCAGTCGCATATACTTTTACGCCAAGCTTTGTATAATCGAACTTTTCATCTAAATATCCACGTTCATTTAAGAATGCACCAGGCTTAATATTTCCTTCTACTAATGAGTTTAAGGACATTACTGAGAATGATTGATCTTGAAGGACACGAATTCTATTTGGCTCTGTTTCTCCTGGTTTCCAGTATACAAACACTGGTAACTCTAATTGAGCATTTGCTTCATAAAACTCATCGTTTTCTACTTTGAACGTTACATCAATGAACGGGAAATCACCATCTAATCCAGCGAAGTTTTTGTCATCGATAGCACCGCCAACTGTAACAGAGCCTGCTTCTAGCTTCGGTTCATTTACTTTTGCTGTTACCCCTTTTTCAGAAAGGAGTTTTTCAAAAGCAGGATTCAATTTCGCATTTGCAAATTTGAAGTTCTTTTCTAGGAATTTTACGTTAAATTCCCCAGCAACAAACTGTTTCACATGTTTGGCGTTTAGCGTTACAGTGAATTCATCACCTTTATATACTTCTTTTTTATTATAGCTAGCTTTCGCATATTGAGCTCCTTGCGGGATAAACCAATAGTTATTTACACCGCTTGGATAGTCAGCTCCTGCAGTTGCATAATCGAAAATATATACCCCTGTGTTCATTGGACCTTCCACTTTAAAGGATTCAGGAGTAATGCCAACTTTAAAGTCACCGTTTGCATTAATAGGTAAAAACTTATGCAAGTATGGAGAATAGTCATAATACATCACTCCGTTTGCTTCTTGCGTAATGTTTAATCCTTTTCCTTTTAAGTAGTCAACATTCGAATCATACACATTTCCTTTAATCCATAATGCCTTTTTACCGTCTTCTACTGTATAGTTTTCTTCATTTAATTCATAAATACCAGGTTTTAATCCAGTTAATTTTACTTCTGGCGGTGTATTATCAATTACGACATAATCACCTTTCACACGTGCTTTCCCAGCCTTATCATAACCAACAAATTCAATTGTGTAATCGCCTTCTGGTAAGTCGATTTTCTCATCACCAATTGGTTTTGCAGGATCATTTGTGAAAGGATATACTCTGCCGTTAAAGAATGAATCTAAGTAGTAATACACATCCGTTTTTAGTCCGCTTGTGTTTAATGTTCCAATGAAGCCAAGCGCTTTATTTGTTTTTGAATCCTTCACGATAAGGTCTAACGTCTCAAGGTCGCTATTTAATTGGAATGCTCCGTGTAAATACGATTCACGATATGGATTGAATTTAGATGTATCAGTTGAAATGGCTTTTCTTGATAAAAAAGCATTTTCAATACCAGGCTCTGATACACGAATAGAGAATGGTATTTGATACGTTTCTTCTTTATTTTTCGTATTTGTAATATGAATATATCCTTCATATCGGCCTTGCTTCACGCCAGCTGGAATATTAATTTTTGCTTCAACCTCATCTGATTTTCCAGCATCAACAGTAATTGTTTCTCGGGTAGAAACTTTTACACCATTTGCGGTAGCGTCGTTAATAGAAGGAGAAGCTGGTGTATAAGAAATTTCTGTTTTAAATTCTTTTTTTTCTTGTTTATTATGGTTTTCCACTTTTATATTTCGTTTTTGTTCAAGAGCTTCACCGTCTTTTTGATAGAACTTCCCGAATGCAATGGATCCGGTTTCTTCTGGTACTTCAATTACTTCATCATTTACAACTGTTTTTGTTGTATCTAGCACTTTAAAACTTGTTTCCGTATGAACGGAGTTGTATGCATCTACTCGTCCAGCTCCAACTTCATATACGGAATACTTTTCTTTTAAATCATCAGCTGTGTTCATAAGAGACGCCTTTACATCGAATGGAGAGTATTCTGGGTGTTCTTGTAAAATAAGAGCAGCAACGCCCGCGATATGAGGAGAAGCCATAGATGTTCCTTGCATACGCTCATAGGAAACGTCATAGTTTTCGCCCTCTTGTGGGTCATTAATATATTCAGGTACTGTTGAAAGTACAGCAACACCAGGCGCTGTAATATCTGGTTTAATATCATCATTTGATGTAACAGGACCGCGTGAGCTAAAGTCTGCAAGATGATCGCCTTCTGTTTGAATATAACTAAGTTCGTCAAAAGTAAAGGATGTATTACCTTGTTCGATTTGAGCTTTTAGTTTTTCACCGTCTTCTTTCGTTAGGCGGAATGCTGGAATGTATTTTGTGCTTTCGCCAACGTAGAAAGGAATTTCTCCGTCCACATTGTTATAAATAATAACGGCCTTTGCGCCAGCTTGTTTTGCGTTAGCAATTTTTTCATCAAATGACAGTGTGCCACGTGCAACGAGAGCGATTTTTCCTTTTACATCTTTTTTACTAAACTCGTCAGACGTACCAATTCCTACAGATTCAATAGATAGAGATTGTCCTTTGAAATCCTCTATTTTATCAGTGAAATTTTTGCCGAATAAAATTAAGTTAGGGAATTGTAATTGTCCAGCATGACCTGATAGTTTCGGTAAGGAAATAGAGCTATCACTGGCTCCAACCGTAATAGCAAATGGCGAAGCACCTGGTGATCCGAGTGTTGATGGATTCGGTCCAGAGTTACCAGCAGCAACGACTGTAACAACACCGGAAAGCATCGCGTTATTAACAGCGATAGATGTTGGATTAAGAGGATTGTTGCTATCATCACCTAACGATAAGTTAATAACGTTCATACCGTCAGAAATGGATTTATCAATTGCAGCGATAATACCTGAACTATCTCCACTTCCGTATGGTCCGAGTACACGATAGTTATACAGTTCAATGCCAGGTGCAACACCTTTTACTGCTGAATCAGATTGGTTCTTCTTTTGTGCAGAAACGATACCTGCTACGTGAGTGCCGTGGGCTGTGTAGAAGGAAGAACCACGGCTATCAAATTCAGGAGCACCAGATTGTTGCCATTCTGAATAAGTAGTTTCCATTGGATCTGCATCGTTATTAATAAAGTCCCAACCCTTTACTGAGTTTGGGTCTACTTTGCTAGAGTCCTCACCAGGTTTCGCGCGATAGCCTTTATATACGTCTTTTAAGTCAGGATGATTGTAATCAATACCTGTATCTAATACACCAACTTTAATTCCTTTTCCGGTAATGCCCTCACTATGTAACTTATCTACTCCAATTTGCGGGATGCTATCTGTTAGTTTTTGAGGCGCTTTTTGCTCAGCTTGTTTTGGTAAATTTAATTTCACTTCGTAATCTTTCCAAATACGTTTTACAACGCCAATTCGTAACAATTCTTCTACTGTATTTGCTGGTAATGTCATCGCAACACCATTTATCGCATGCTTATAAGAACGTTTAATTTGTACAGACTGGAAGTTTCCTGATTTTACTGATGGGCTGAATTGATAAAGACGTTTTAGTCCTTTTTCGAATTCTTCATGTTCTTGATCAATACGTGCTTTTATATTTTCAGGAGCAGACTGTAATCCTTTTTCTTTTTGTTTTAATTCATTAATTTTTACTGGCGCAGTTTGAAATTCTACAATGATATTTACTGGTTCAGAACTACTTGTATTAATATCTGGCGAAATCGTAAAGCCAGGATTGGCATCTAACGTTTGTAATGCCTGACGCTGTTCTTTAGAAAGTTTTGATAGTAAAGACTGGGCGTTTGAAGAGTCAATTTGGTTAATAGGATTTTCAGCAAGTACATTGAACGGAAGGGCAGTTGAAAGCAGAAAGCCAGCCGTTACAATTCCGGTAACAAAATGATTTTTCTTTTTCATGTATAAGCCTCCGATAATTTATATTTTAAAAATTATTTCTCCACGCCTGGTGTTTGCTCAGCATGGAATGTCCAGTTTAGCTGCAGGGAATCACCTTGAAATTTATTTTGATCTTGGTTGTTATCTTCAAATGAGAAGAGGACGTGTAAGTAATCTGTTTCACCAGATTTAATACCATCTATTAAGTTATGACGTTCTAGAGACGTAGCGACATCTTCAGGTTTCATAGTTTTTAATTGTGATAGTTTTGTTTCCCACAAAATCTCATGATCATCGTTTGGATTAGATGGCTGTCCATCATTTACTAGAAACTTGACGATAATGTGATCACCTAAATCTTCACCGTCATTATTTTGCTTTGCATCTGTAACTTCATATGATGTTTCAAGTGCTACTTTTGCGATATCCAATGTACCTTTATTTTCAAGCTTGAAGTTCCTTTCAATAAAATCACCTGGTTTTAAATCTTTCACATTAACGATTACACTTGGATTAATAGAAAGATCTAGTGTTCCAGCTTGAAATGAGTTACTTGATGTTTCTGAATCACTGAAATAGGCGAATACACCGCCGAATGTAAGGGATAAGCCAAGTGAAGCGGTGATAACTCCCATTCCTACTTTTTGCTTTAATGACATAAGAAAGCCTCCTAGTTAAATTTGTATAGCAACCGTTCGCAACAAGGATAAATGAGTAAACATAGTAGTCCGCTATGAATTGTGGTTACGAAAGATCGATGTTCTTTATTGAGAACAAGTATATGCTTATAAATTTCGCATTTCAATAAAATTGTGACAAAAAATATTGAGAAACATTTTTTTATGACAGATTATTTTGTTTTGATTTTAAGTGAAAAATAGCATGAAAAATAGGATAAACATAATAAAATAAAGGTTGAGAAAAAATAATTGGTAAAAATATAGAAGAATAATAAAGCGTTTTCAATGAATATTCGTCAAAATTCGATATTTTACACGGAAATGTGAAGGAAAACTAACATTTTTAAGAAAAAAACGAATGTTTTTTATAAATTAACAAGGATATTGCAGTTTTTCGCAGAAATAGTTAAAGTATAAAAAATTCTGTCATCTAAGTGAGGTGAGCATATTGAGTGTAATAAATTGTGAAGAAGTGAAACGAGATGAGTTTCATACAGAAAAGTACTATGAAAGTTATAATATCTTTGGCGCACATGTTGTGACGGAAGATGAGATTCAAGGAGTACGATTTACAGTGTGGGCTCCTCATGCGAAAGCAATGAGTGTTGTTGGAGATTTTAATGAGTGGGATTATGAGCAACATAAAATGCTACAAGTGACAGAAGAAGGCATTTGGTCCTTGTTTATACCGCATATTGAAGAAGGAGAAATATATAAATATGCGATTGAAACGTTGGCTGGTGACGTCATTTTAAAGGCAGATCCGTATGCTGTATATGCAGAAGTAAGGCCGAATACGGCATCTGTAGTTTTTGATATAAAGGGATATGAATGGAATGATAAAAACTGGACTCGTAAGAAAAAGAAAAAATCGATTTATAAAGAAGCGATGACAGTTTATGAATTGCATTTTGGTTCTTGGAAAAAGAAAGAAGATGGAACACTGTATTCTTACAGGGAAATGGTAGAAGAACTCATTCCATATGTGGTGGAACATCAATTTACACATATTGAAATTATGCCGCTTGTTGAGCATCCATATGATCGTTCTTGGGGATACCAAGGAACGGGATATTATGCAGCGACGAGTAGATTTGGTACGCCGCATGATTTAATGTATTTTGTCGACGAATGTCATAAATATGGAATCGGTGTCATTTTAGATTGGGTGCCGGGGCATTTTTGTAAAGATGCTCACGGTTTATATTTGTTTGATGGCACACCGACCTATGAATATAAAGATAAAGATGTACAAGAAAATCCAGTATGGGGAACTGTCAATTTTGATTTAGGAAAGAGAGAGGTACGTAATTTCTTAATTTCAAATGCGTTATTTTGGATGAGATATTTCCATATTGATGGTTTCAGAGTTGATGCAGTTGCGAACATGTTGTACTGGAATAAAGAAGGACAAGAGCAAAGTAATGAGCATGCTGTTTCATTTTTAAGAGAGTTAAATGAAGCAGTGTTTGCAGAGGATGAAGATTTTCTTATGACGGCAGAAGATTCAACTGCTTGGCCACTTGTAACAACTCCAACGTATGAAGGTGGGCTTGGATTCAATTACAAATGGAACATGGGCTGGATGAATGACGTGCTGAAATATATGGAGTGTGCGCCTGAATATAGGAAACACATTCATGAGAAAATGACGTTTTCTTTGCTATATGCGTACTCTGAAAACTTCATATTACCGCTTTCTCATGATGAAGTCGTTCATGGGAAAAAGTCGTTATTAAATAAAATGCCAGGTGATTACTGGGATAAGTTTGCTCAGCTTCGTTTATTATATGGATATTTCTTTACTCACCCAGGAAAGAAATTACTTTTCATGGGAGGGGAATTCGGACAGTTTGATGAGTGGAAAGACCTTGAAGATTTAGATTGGAATTTACATGATTTTGAAATGCATCGTTATATGCATGATTACTTTAAAGAGCTCATAGCATTGTATAAGCGCTCAAAACCACTTTGGCAGCTTGATCATTCGCCTGAAGGTTTTCAGTGGATTGATGCTAATAATAACGAGCAAAGTATTTTCTCGTTTATCCGCCAAGGGGATAAACAAGAGGATGCGTTAGTTATCGTATGTAATTTTACGAAAGCTACATATGAAAACTATAAAGTAGGTGTACCAGATTTCGAGTATTATAACGAGATTTTAAACAGTGATGCACAGCAATATGGCGGTTCGGGGCAAGTGAATAAGAAACGTCTTAAGACGATTCTAGAACCGTACCATAATCAAGCAGCACATGTAGAGATTACAATTCCACCATTTGGCGTATCCATATTACGACCAGTGAAGACGAGAAAGGGGAGCAAAAAACAAGATGGCTCAAAAACAAAAGTGCGTAGCAATGTTACTAGCAGGGGGAAAAGGTAGTCGATTAAGTGCATTAACAAAAAATTTAGCCAAGCCAGCTGTTCCATTTGGTGGTAAATATCGCATTATTGATTTTACGCTAAGTAACTGCGCGAATTCTGGTATTGAAACGGTTGGGATTTTAACGCAATATCAACCACTAGAACTTCATAATTATATCGGAATCGGCAATGCATGGGATTTAGACCGAGTAAGCGGTGGAGTCACAGTATTACCTCCTTATGCGGAGTCTTCAGGTGTGAAGTGGTACACAGGTACGGCAAGTGCCATTTATCAAAACTTAAACTATTTAAGTCAATATGAACCAGAGTATGTTCTTATTTTATCAGGCGACCATATTTATAAAATGGATTACAGTAAGATGCTAGATTACCATATTGAGAAAGAATCGGACGTATCCATTTCTGTTATTGAAGTACCTTGGGATGAAGCGAGTCGCTTTGGCATTATGAATACAAATGAAGAAATGGAGATTGTTGAGTTTGAAGAGAAACCACAATTTCCAAGAAGTAATCTTGCATCAATGGGAATCTATATTTTTAATTGGTCAATTTTGAAAGAGTATTTAGAGATGGATGCAAGAAACCCTGAATCTAGTAACGATTTCGGAAAAGACGTACTTCCGCTTTTATTGGATGAAGGGAAGAAGTTAATGGCGTATCCGTTTGAAGGATATTGGAAAGATGTTGGAACGGTGAAGAGCTTATGGGAAGCGAATATGGATTTGCTTCGCGATGAAACATCACTGAATTTAAACGATCGTAATTGGCGTATTTACTCTGTCAATCCAAACGAACCGCCTCAATATATTGCTGAAAAGGCGAAAGTAGAAGAATCGCTTATTAACGAAGGATGCGTCATTGAAGGGGACGTGAAGCATTCTGTGTTATTCCAAGGAGTGACGGTGGAAGAAGGAAGTATGGTGATTGATTCTGTCGTTATGCCAGGGGCTAAGATTGGTAAAAATGTTGTGATTGAAAGAGCGATTGTTGGATCAGAAATGGTTATCGAAGATGGAACAATCATTCGTCCAGAAAAGAATGTTGACGATGTAGTATTAATTGCTGAAGGGAAATAGAAAAGGGGGATGAAATGAATGGGAGAAAAAATGTTAGGAATTATTAATGCAACGGGAAGTTTTCCTTCCTTAAAGAAAGTAACAGGGCATCGTTCACTAGCGGCGTTACCGTTTGGGGGCCGTTATCGACTCATTGATTTCATGCTTTCAAATATGGTGAATTCTAGTATTCATAGTGTGGCAGTTTTTACAAGCCATAAAAATCGTTCGTTAATGGACCATGTTGGTTCAGGAAAACAGTGGGATTTAGATAGAAAACGAGACGGACTATTTTTATTCCCGCCAAACTGCCAATGTGACCAAGATGAATTTGGGTCTTTTGCACACTTTAGAAGACATATTGATTATTTTCTAAGAAGCAGAGAAGAGTACGTTGTTATTACGAATAGCCATCTCGTAACAGCATTAAATTTTCAAGCGGTGTTAGAGCGACATATACATACGGCAGCTGATATTACAGAAGTTTGCCATGAAGGGGTTTCGCTTCAAACATACGTGTTAAAGAAACAATTATTGTTAGACTTATTTGAGTCATATAAAGGTGTGGAACAATACAGTTTATTTGATGTAGTGAGAGAAAAGCGCGGGAAATCATTACACATTGCTACATATGAACATACTGGATATGTAGCAATTATTGACTCGATTGAAAGTTACTATAAACATAGCTTAGAAATTTTGCAACCTGCTATTTGGAAGCAATTATTTAAGAAAGAAGCACCGATCTTTACGAAAGTAAAAGATGAGCCACCAACTCGTTATTTAAAGGGTGCAGTCGTGAAAAATACAATGATTGCAAATGGCAGTATTATTGAAGGGGAAGTCGAAAACAGTGTTGTTTCCCGTTCGGTTAAAATTGGAAAAGGTTCAATTATTCGTAACAGTATTATTATGCAAAAGAGCCAAATTGGAGATAACTGTATAATAGACGGTGTTATTATTGATAAAGACGTGAAAATTGGCGACGGGGTCGTATTAAAAGGAAGCGCCGATGAGCCGTATGTTGTAGAAAAAGGAAGCGTACAAAACAGTACGATTAATAGTTATTCCTAAAGAATCAGTGGGGGCTTTTTCCTCCACTGATTAAAGTTTTAATTTAAATGAAAACTCGAAGGGAGGAAGCTGCAAGAGGAGTAATAAAAACTTTTCGCGCAGTGGGACAACAAGTGAATATTTTATTTGCAGTATCAGAATGTGTACCGTTTGTGAAATCGGGAGGATTAGCTGATGTAGCGGGTGCGCTCCCAAAAGAGCTAAAAAAATTAGGAGTGGACGTTCGTATTATACTTCCGAATTATAGTCTCATTCCGCAAAAGTTAAGAGATGGATGTACGTTACATAAAGTAATTAACGTCCCTCTTGGGTGGAGAAATCAATATTGTGGAATTTTAAAAGGTGAGCAAGACGGAATTACGTATTACTTAATAGATAATGAATATTATTTTAAGAGAGATTCTCTGTATGGGCATTACGATGACGGAGAGCGTTTTTCTTATTTCTCAAAAGCAGTGTTAGAGTGTATTCCGCACCTTGATTTTGAAGTGGATGTTCTTCATAGCCATGATTGGCATACGGCTATGGTTAATTTCTTACTTCGTGAAAAGTATCAAGATAACCCGTTATATGAGCGTATTAAAACGGTATATACGATTCATAACTTGCAGTTCCAAGGTGTATTTCCTCCTGAAGTGATGTACGACTTGTTAGAGCTTGGTGATGAATATTTTCATAGTGAGCAGCTAGAGTTTTATGGAAACGTAAACTTTATGAAAGGCGGTATTATCGCTTCGGATCAAATTACAGCGGTGAGCCCGACGTATAAAGAAGAAATTCAATATGAATTTTTCGGTGAGAAGTTAGATGGATTACTGCGAAAATATAATGATAAGCTTAGCGGCATTGTAAATGGTATTGATACGAGCGTATATAATCCAGAAACGGATTCGTATATTAAGGCTCAGTATGATGCAGAGTCATTATATGAAAAGAGTGAAAATAAACGCGCCTTGCAGCGTTATTTTGGTTTGCCAGAAAAAGAGGATACACCAATTATTTCAATGGTAACGAGATTAACGAAACAAAAAGGTCTTGATTTAGTACGTACTGTATTCCGCGAAATAATGGAAGAAGATGTACAATGTATTATTTTAGGTTCAGGTGATTCGGAATATGAGCAATTCTTTGAGTGGATGGCATATGAGTATCCGGAGAAGGTAAAAGTTTATATCGGATTTAATGAAGAATTAGCTCACCAAGTGTATGCGGGAAGCGATTTGTTTTTAATGCCATCGCTGTTTGAACCGTGTGGACTTGGACAACTTATCGCATTAGCATACGGTACAATTCCAATTGTAAGAGAAACAGGTGGGTTAAACGACACGGTACATTCTTATGATGAAGAAACAGGCGAAGGAAATGGTTTCAGTTTCACGAATTTTAATGCACATGACATGCTGCATACGATTCATCGTGCAATTGAATTCTATCACGATAAACCAGTGTGGGAGCAGCTTGTAAAACAAGCGATGAATGAAGATTATGGCTGGGAGCAATCGGCTCTTGCTTATAAGGAATTGTATAAAAGTCTCATGGAATAACATGTAGGTGGTGAAAAAATGTTTACTCATGTTGAAAGTTTTAAATCAACTTTTCTAGAAAAGTTAGAGACGATGTATGGTAAAAGTTTTAAAGATTCTACAACTCGTGATCAATATAATACGCTCGGCCATATGGTACGTGAGTATATGAATAGTCAATGGATTGCAACGAACGAGAGTTATCGATCCGGAGAGCAAAAGCAAATGTATTACTTGTCTATTGAGTTTTTGCTTGGACGTTTGCTTGGAAGTAACATCTTGAATTTAGGTATTCGAGATATATGCGAACAGGGGTTATCTGAACTAGGAATTTCGTTACAAGAGTTAGAAGAAGTGGAAGCAGATGCAGGCCTTGGTAATGGTGGGCTTGGACGCTTAGCAGCCTGTTTTCTCGATTCACTCGCATCTTTAAACTTACCAGGACACGGCTGTGGAATTCGTTATAAACATGGTTTGTTTGATCAGAAAATTGTTGATGGTTATCAAGTTGAATTTCCAGAACAGTGGCTTCTTCATGAAAACGTATGGGAAGTAAGAAGGTATGATCAAGCTGTAGAAGTAAGTTATTTCGGCAGTGTTGAACCGCTAGAAATTGACGGGCGTTTAGAGTTTAGGCATACAAATGCAGAAGTCATTATGGCCGTGCCATATGATGTGCCGGTAGTTGGCTATGAGACGAGTACTGTAAATACACTTAGACTTTGGAATGCTGAACCAGTTCCTTTCCCGCAAAACTGCAAAGATATTTTGAAATATAAGCGTGAAACAGAGGCTGTATCGGAGTTTTTATATCCAGATGATACGCATGATGAGGGAAAAATACTTCGTTTAAAACAACAGTATTTCCTCGTATCAGCAAGTTTGCAAAATATCGTTCGAATGCATAGAGAAAGATATGGTGACCTTCGTCAACTACATGAAAAAATTGCGATCCACATTAACGATACACATCCGGTTTTAGCAATTCCGGAACTGATGCGTATTTTACTAGACGAAGAAAAGTTAGCATGGGAAGAAGCTTGGCACATAACGACGCAGACAATTTCTTATACGAATCATACGACGTTATCAGAAGCGCTCGAAAAGTGGCCAATTCACATTTTTAAACCGCTATTACCGAGAATTTATATGATTATTGAAGAGATTAATGAACGTTTCTGTCATGAACTGTGGGAACAGTATCCGTATGAGTGGGATCGTATTGAAGCAATGGCGATTATTGCACATGACCTTGTGAAAATGGCTCATTTAGCGATTGTCGGTAGCCATAGCGTAAACGGTGTAGCAAAAATTCATACGGAAATATTAAAGCAGCGGGAAATGCGATTGTTTTATGAATTTTATCCAGATAAGTTTAATAATAAGACGAATGGAATTGCTCATAGGCGCTGGCTTATGAAAGCAAATCCACAGTTAACAAATCTCATTTCAGAGGCGATTGGAACGGAGTGGAAGAAAGAACCGATTAAGCTTCAAGAGCTACAATTAGTTCAATATGATGCGAGTTTCCAAGAGAAATTTGCAGAGGTAAAACAAGAGCGTAAAGAGATTTTAGCGGAGCGTATTCATAATACAATGGGGATTACCATTGATCCAAATTCTATTTTTGATGTGCAAGTGAAAAGATTACATGCTTATAAACGACAATTATTAAATGTTCTTCATATTTTATATTTGTATAACCGTTTGAAAGAGGATGCTAGTTTTACATTTTATCCGCGTACTTTTATTTTTGGAGCGAAAGCATCACCTGGCTATTATTACGCGAAAAAAATTATTAAATTAATAAATGAACTCGCAAGAAAAGTAAATAATGACCCGTATGTCAGTCAATATATGAAAGTTATCTTTCTAGAAAACTATCGAGTTTCTTTAGCGGAAGATATATTCCCAGCGGCGGATGTAAGTGAACAAATTTCAACGGCGAGTAAAGAAGCATCGGGAACAGGTAATATGAAATTTATGATGAATGGTGCGATTACACTCGGAACGCTAGACGGTGCTAACGTTGAAATAAAAGACCGGGTCGGTGATGATAACTGTTTTATTTTCGGTTTAACGGCCGAAGAGGTTCTTCATTACTATCAAAATGGTGGCTATCGTGCAAGTGATTATTATCACCACAATAGACACATTAAAAAAGTAGTTGATCAATTAACAAATGGTTTCTTTGCACAATCGGGAGCTGAATTTGAAGCGATTTACGATTCTCTCGTGATTCAAAACGATGAATATTTCGTTCTGCGAGATTTTGGTCCATATGCTGAAAGACAAGAGGCTGTCGGTAGAGCTTATGAGAACCGAACGAAGTGGCTAGAAATGTCGATTTTAAATATTGCACAGTCTGGTCATTTTGCGAGCGATCGAACAATTTTGCAGTACAGTAATGAAATTTGGGGTATTGGTAATGCAGTTAAACAGTTTTAAAGAGGTTGCTATATTGGGAGATATATTATCGATTTACCAACCGAAATGGATATTAATAAATAAAACGGGCTTAATAAAATTAAGCTCGTTTTATTTATTTTGCTTAAGAAAGAAATGGAACAGTGGTATATATGATACCTGCCCCATCATACTCTCCTGTCGCAAAGTATGAAAATGTAAAGAAACCTGTAACCGTAAAAATTACAATAAGAAAAAGTGCGAAGATAAATTTTAACATGTAAGGTCCCCTCATCCAAAAATAACTTCATACATTATTATAGTATACGAATATTTTATTTCCAATTGTTTACTGGTTAAAAATGAGAAGTCAGACATGTTTTGTATGTTGTAATGGAATGATTATTTGTAATGGATTTTGTGTTTTTTGTAAATGTCATGTTGTGATGGACGTGTGCATACTCCCAATCATGATCATTAAAATTTATGTTTCGGGGAGGGAGAAGTGGGACGACATCGAACAAGTTGACGAAACGAAAGCTACTAGCTACTTGTAGTTTATAATAATTTCGAAAAGCGATATCTCCTACTTTTGGAGAAGCGAATGTATAAAGTCCATACTGTGCGAAGGCAGTATTTATACGTGCATCTAATATGTGTAATGTGGCAAGCGCGCCACCTAGACTATGCCCAGTAGCTAGCAGTTTTTTATGTGCTGGCAATGATACGAGCATATCCATAATAGAATCACGACAAGACTCATAAATAGAGAGAAAACCGTTATGGACATTTCCGCCATTTAAAGCATAAGGATAAGGTTTTTGATTGACGAGAGAATCAATAATCCAATCGGGGTCTGTTTGAGTGCCTCTGAAGGCAACAATAATTGTATCCTCAGATTCTAATATAAATCCGAACCATTCTGTTGTTTGAATGGCCTTTCCTTGAAACCCTTGTACATATTGAAAACCATCTGGTATCTCGAAAATGCCATTTTGTTTATATTGTTCATACGTTAACTCACAACAAGAAGCTAACAGTATGGCAGTGTCTTTATCAAAGGATAAAGGAGTACGCATTAAGGTAGCCCTCCTTAAGAAAAGGTATAGTTTAATATATGCGGTGAGGAACTTGATTCATTCTTTTGGAGGTGGGGAATAGCTTGTATCGCTTATCTAAATCGGTGGAGGAAATTATAAGGTCAAAATAAAACAGTGCCTGATAAGGGCACTGTTTACTCTTTTTCATCTCAAGGAATCGACTTTTTTAGTTATTCTTAATGAACTGACGCATGCGTTAGTTGCATAAGTAAGAGGTTTGAAAAAATAGCCTGTATATATTTGAACGATGAATAACTTACCTATTTTCTTGTGTTTGTTTACACTATATACAGAAAAATTTGAAAAACAAAACGTATTATTTATCTGTTTGTTTTTGCTTCTTTTTCAAATATTCCGTACGCAATTTTTCAAGTTGCTGCTTTTTATCAAATTTGGCAGGTTTCTGTTTTTCATGGAACTTTGCCACAGCTACCTGACTTTTGGAATCCAATTGATATTTTCCCACTTTGTTCACCTACTTTTCTTGTCTCTAAAGAGAATCTATTCAACAAATATAATATACCTTATTTTCCTGAAGTAAACCTTATTACTTTATTTTAACTGCTTTTTCTCGTTTGTAGACGTAAATTAAAACACCCTTTCACTACATTACTGCAAGCAAGGGTGTTTTAATTTTATTATTTTATTAGTTGATGGCCATGCCTACATAAGGGCACAGTTTACTCTTTCCCATCTAATAAACGACCAAGTCCACCTATACACTACCTTCGCCAGTACTTTGCGCTGCTGGGCTTGTAAGGCGTGCTGCTAAGCGGCTAAGTGTTAAGGACTGAATCCAAACTGTTCCAGGACCTTCTAATGTTGCGAAGAATAAACCCTCGCCGCCAAATAGAGCTGTTTTTACTTTACCAACGAACTCGACATCATAGTTAATGTCTTTTGTCATAGCAACGAGACAACCTGTATCAATGCGAAGTTTCTCACCAGGTTTTAATTCACGTTTATATACAGTTCCACCTGCGTGCATGAAAGCAAGGCCATCACCTTCAAGTTTCTGCATGATGAAACCTTCACCACCGAAGAAACCAGTTCCTATTTTTTTCGT
This sequence comes from Bacillus sp. FSL E2-8900, assembly GCF_037966225.1. Lineage (NCBI taxonomy): Bacteria > Bacillati > Bacillota > Bacilli > Caryophanales > Bacillaceae > Bacillus > Bacillus sp. FSL E2-8900. The sequence goes on along the minus strand of NZ_CP150193.1, from coordinate 4,494,493 downwards.
AAATTCAATTCCGATGGAAACACCTTTTGCGGCACAAAGAAAGGCATCTTTTTGACAAACTACTTTTCCTTGATACTCTGTTAAATCTACAGGAATAATTTTACCAGGATAAGGAGCAGCAAATGAGACGTGGCGCTTGCCGTGACCTGTATTTGTAAATACAGTCATAAACATACTTTCGCCTGTAACGAGACGTTTACCAGCGCCCATTAATTTTCCGAATAAACCTCCAGATGGGCCAGAACCATCACCGAAGATTGTTTCCATTTCTATGTAATCTTCCATCATCATCATTGCGCCAGCTTCTGCGATCACGCTCTCTTCTGGATCTAACTCAATTTCAACAAACTGCATATCATCGCCATATAACTTATACTCGATTTCGTGTGCTCTCATTTTTTTCACCTCGTATGTAATAGATACTTATATTGTACAGAATTTAATAGGATTAGAATACTTTAGTTTTGTTAATTTTCAAATAAAGTGGAACCAGCCAAAACTGATTATCAGCTCCCGCCAATCAAGCTGTCCACAAATGGCGGGATAATATATGAATATGGAAATTCAACATTATATTAAAATTATAAAAAAATGGTGGAATGAAAGTGTTCTCATTTGACGTTTTGGATATAGCGTGATATAGTGAAATCACTATTGAGCTACATAATGTGGTACGGAAATAAAGCACGTTGAATTAAAGGCTGTAAGCTTGTTATACATTCATGTCCTTTATATCCACCTTTTCATGTGGATTCATAGTTTCATTTTTATTTAGGAGGTACATGACATGCAAACAGGTAAAGTTAAATGGTTCAACAGCGAAAAAGGTTTCGGTTTCATCGAAGTTGAAGGTGGAGACGATGTATTCGTTCACTTCTCAGCTATCCAAGGTGACGGATTCAAAACTTTAGAAGAAGGTCAAGAAGTTTCTTTCGAAATCGTTGAAGGTAACCGTGGACCACAAGCTGCTAACGTTACAAAAAACTAATTAGCTAGCGATAAAAAGCATTCCGATTTTCGGAATGCTTTTTTTTATTCTTTGGAACTAGATTCATTTGAAGATAATTCACCTTTGAAGGTACGTTCTTCAAAATCATCAAGCATTTGTTCATATTCTTCATGCTCTTCTGTAGCGAAAACTTGTGGGTTTTTCCCGTACATATCCGTACCGATAAAGTTTTCAAAATCCTCCACGTAGCCTACGTTTTCTTCACTATTTACATACATGCCATTATAGTTTTTTGAATCTTGTCTTTCTAAATCAGACGGCGTTTCAGATGTTCCGTAATTTGCGACATCTTGCCACGCATCTTCCGCATCGTACTCAACAGAATTGTCCTCATCATGCTTGTGGAAAGAAGGAGACAACACTTCTTCTTCAACTGGTCGTGTATTCATATTTAACTTATTTGTCGCGTGCTGGATGCATGTTGTAGCGGTTGGCATTGCTTCCAATCTTTCAAATGGAATCTCTTCGCCAGACACTTCGCAAATGCCGTACGTACCCGCTTCTATTTTTTGCAAGGCATGTTTCGTGTCCTCAAGCTGTTTATGCCAAAGTTCAATAAGCCCGAAGTCTTTTTCCCGTTCATATAGCTCTGTAGCCATATCACCTGGATGGTTGTCATAGCTAGACAGTTCTCCTACTGAGTCACGTTCAGAAGCACGATCTGTATTTTCATGAGTTTGTATCGTTTGCTCTAGTTCTTGTTTTTGTTTTTCTAAAATGGATTTAAATTGACCTACTTGTTGTGGAGTTAACATAGTCGTCCACCTTCCTACAATTCAGTTTCTTTACATAGTATGAGCGTTGAGAGTAGGAATTATGAGATGAATTTTAGATATGAAAAAGGAGCCGCATAAGCAGCTCCTTTTATAGAAAGTATCCAAGTAATAATCCGATTCCCATTAGGAAACCGAATATTGTATTTGTTTTTGCTGTTGCAATCATCGCAGGTACCATTTCCATTGGAATGCTTTTGCCGATAAAGCCTTTCGTCGCTTTAAATGCTTTCGGCGCACTTAAAAATACGATAAGCATCCATGGTGATACGATGCCCACGATAATTAAAGCAATTGTCCAAATGTAGGAAACGATGAACATCGAAGCAAGTACACCAACCGCTCGCTCGCGCCCAACGAGAATTGCTAACGTTTTACGACCGTTTTCTTTATCGCCATCCAAGTCGCGAATATTATTAGCTAGTAAAATGGCGCCAATTAAAATGGAGCTTGGAATAGATAGTAAAATGACTTCTGATGTTACAGTTCCAGTTTGAATAAAGAATGAAATCCCAATAATAATGACACCCATAAATAATCCGGCTGTCAACTCTCCAAATGGTGTATATGCAATTGGAAGTGGGCCACCTGTATAAAGGTAAGCAACGGCCATACAAACAAGACCGATTGCAGCAAGCCACCAGCTAGAATTCATACAAATATAAACACCTAATAGTATTGCGATGCCGAAAAATCCAAATGCTAAGTTAAGCACTGTTTTTGGCTGAATGCCATCGCGAACGATAGCGCCGCCGATACCAACTGAACCTTCGTGATCGAGTCCTCTTTTATAATCAAAGTATTCATTAAACATGTTTGTTGCTGCTTGAATGAGAAGACAAGCAAGAAGCATCATAAGGAAAAGAGGAAGATGTATTTGATTTATACCTCCGACCTGCATCGAATATGCTGTTCCGATGAAAACAGGTACGAAAGCGGCTGTTAATGTATGGGGACGTAGTAAACTCCACCAGATGCGCCAGCCTGTTTGCTTACTTGGCTTTGGCGCCGTAGGAGAGGAATTCGTTTTGACGTTCATTTCCATGTTGAATCCTCCTTTGGTCACATATTGTACACAACTAAGTGTAGAAAAAGCATCATTTAGTGTCAACGTTTATTTTCTAGGAAGAGAAGGTGAATTTCTCAGAAATGCTAAACGTTGACAGGCCTTTCGTTTGAGGTGTATCTTAAAATCAAGCGTAATTATGACTATTTTTCGCCCATAGGGGGGAGACAATTGTGATTCAAACGAAACAAAAAGGCTTGCAAGAAGTTCTTATTGCAGCTATCAAGCGTGCAACTAACGAAAAAACATTGGTTAGTTTTGTAAAACAAATAGACTGGGTGGATCCGCTTCTGTTCTATGCAGCAGGAAAAAGGATTTCATTCGAAAATAGATGTTATTTTGCAGACCCGGCTCAGCATGTAATATTTGCAGGAATTGGCTCTGTTTTCACTATAGCAAATTCTTCTCATAAGCGCTTTCAAACCGCTCGTGACGAGTGGGAGAAAGTAAAAGAGAATGCATTTGTCCAAAGAGATGAATATGAATTTGGAACGGGTCCGCTTTTATTTGGTGGTTTTTCATTTGATCCAGAAAAAGAGAAAACGGACCTATGGAAAGAATTTAAAGATACGACATTTTCACTACCAGCATTTTTATTAACTGTAAAAAATGAAAAAGCATGGTTAACGATGAATACATTTGTTGCAGCAACAGATTGTGCAGAAAATCTTTATAACGAAATGATTTCTTTAGAAGAGAAAATTTTGAGAGAGAGTAAATGTGCGCTAAACGGATCGAAATTGACTGTTATTTCTAAAGTAGAAGTGGATCCGAAAGGCTGGATGAAAGCAATTGAAAAAGTACAAGATGAGATGAAGCAGGGTAACGTGCAGAAGGTTGTATTGGCGAGGGAACTAAAAGTAGAGATGAATCATTCGATTGATTCTGCTCTTGTTTTAGAAGCACTTCGCATTGGTCAACCGGATTGTTACGTATTTTCTTTTGATTATAAAGGAGCATGCTTCTTAGGAGCGACGCCTGAGAGATTAATTCGCAAAGAAGATGAGAAATTTACATCGATGTGTCTTGCGGGTTCAATCGGTCATGGTCATTCTATAGAAGAAAGTAAGCGAAATAGTAATGCGCTTCTTCATGATGAAAAGAATTTAGCTGAACATGGGTATGTTGTTAACATGATCCGCTCGGTACTAAATGAACATTGCGAATACGTTAATATTCCGGAAAGCCCAGGTTTATTAACAACGAAAAACTTAATTCACTTATATACGCCTGTAGAAGCAAAAGGCGATGCGAGTCTTTTAACAATGGTAGAAGAATTACATCCAACACCAGCTCTTGGCGGGACACCTCGTTTGGAAGCGATGAAACTGATCCGTGATGTTGAATTGTTAGACAGAGGGTTGTATGGTGCACCGATTGGCTGGATAGATGATGAAGGAAATGGTGAATTTGCGGTTGCGCTGCGCTGCGGATTATTAAACGGCGAGAAAGCATCCTTATTTGCCGGTTGTGGTATTGTAATTGATTCAATCCCGCAGCTTGAATATGAAGAAACAAGTTTGAAGTTTAGACCGATGCTTGGTGCTTTGGAGGAATTAATGAAATGAACAATCATATAGAAGCATTATCATATTATTTAGGCGCGTTCGTGGATGAACTGACGCGTCTAGATGTATGTGATGTTGTCATTAGTCCAGGCTCACGGTCAACGCCGATTGCTTTACTAATGGAACAACACGAAGGAATGAACACATATTTACATGTGGATGAAAGATCAGCAGGATTTTTCGCGCTCGGTATTGCGAAAGCAAAAAAACGCCCAGTAGCATTATTATGTACGTCAGGAACAGCAGCAGCGAACTATTATCCAGCTGTATGTGAAGCTTTTCATTCAAGGGTCCCACTTATCGTCTTAACAGCGGATAGACCGCATGAATTAAGAGATGTGGGTGCACCACAAGCAATGAATCAATTTAATTTATACGGTACTTTTGTGAAACAATTTACAGAGATGGCACTGCCAGAAGCAAGTGAAGCGATGTATCATTACGCTCGTATGACGACGCAGCGTATAGTAGCAAATGCTTGTTTAGCACCGCAGGGTCCTGTTCATCTTAATTTTCCAGTTCGCGAGCCACTTATCCCTGATTTCTCACTAGAAAGCTTATGGGATAAAGGACGTAGTGAATATACAGGAGTAGTTCAGCAAGGAAACGCGGTGATGCCGAGTGAATATGTAGATTCTCTTGTAGGGCGCCTTTCACATATGGAAAAGGGGCTTATTATTTGTGGAGATGATAGTCATGCAGAAATCGCAATGTTTGCAACGCAACTAGCTGAAAAAACTGGCTATCCTATATTAGCAGACCCACTTTCTAATATTCGTAGCGGACACCACGATAAAACGATGGTAATTGACTGTTATGATACATTTTTACGAAATGAAAAGTTAAAAGAAACATGGAAACCGGACGTTTTAATTCGCTTTGGTGGTATGCCTGTTTCTAAATCATTAACGCAGTTCATAAAAAAACAAACAAAAGCAGTTCATATCGTTGTCGATGAATCAGGACAATGGAGAGATCCAGCTCTTGTTGCGACAGAAGTTGTGCAAGCAAGTGACATTGAATTCTGCAAGGCATTAATAGAAAAAATGCCAGTTATGAAAAAGAATGATTGGTCCCTAATGTGGCAACATATAAACGAAAAAACGAAGGAAACGCTTCGTGAAATGGAAACATATGAAACTGCATTTGAAGGAAAGGTTATTACAGATATTGTGCGCGTATTACCAGAAGACGCAACGTTATTTGCGAGCAATAGTATGCCAATTCGTGATACAGACTCATTCTTCTTCACATCGGATAAAAACATCCATGTGATGGCAAACCGTGGTGTAAATGGTATTGATGGAATCATTTCGACAGCTCTAGGAGCAAGCATTATTTGCGATCCACTTGTATTAGTAATTGGTGATTTATCATTTTATCACGATTTAAACGGGCTGTTAGCAGCGAAATTACATGAATTAAACATAACAATTGTCGTTGTAAATAATGATGGTGGGGGTATTTTCTCATTCTTACCACAGTATGAGAAAAAGGAACATTTTGAATCATTATTTGGAACACCAATTGGACTTGATTATGAGCATGTTGTCAAAATGTACGGCGGTTCATTTAGCCGTGTAAATGGTTGGGAGCAATTCCGAGAAGAAGTTCGAAAAGGAACGACGACAGAAGGTTTACACGTTGTGGAAATTTGTACGAACCGTGATGAAAACTTAACATTGCACCGTACGTTATGGGCAAAAACACAGGACGTAATTACTACATCTTTACAAGGTGAATCAAAATGAAAGTAACGCTGCAAGGTGTATCGTATGAATATGAAGTAGTCGGAAGCGGGGAACCACTTCTACTTCTTCATGGTTTTACGGGAAGCATGGAAACGTGGCGTTCTTTTATCTCTTCATGGAGTGAGCAGTTTCAAGTTATTGTAGTTGATCTTGTTGGGCACGGAAAGACGGAGAGTCCTGAAGATGTTGCGCATTATGATATCCGAAATGTGGCATTGCAAATGAAAGAACTACTAGATTACCTTCATATTGAAAAAGTACATATACTTGGCTACTCAATGGGAGGAAGACTGGCGATTACGATGGCATGTCTATATCCAGATTATGTACACTCTCTTTTATTAGAAAATTGTACAGCTGGGCTCGAAGACGAAGCGGATAGAAAAGAACGTCGTGAAAAAGATGATCGACTTGCCGATAAAATTGAGCGAGAAGGCATAGAAAGTTTTGTATCGATGTGGGAAGATATTCCGCTTTTTGCAACGCAAAAACGTTTAGCAAAAAACGTACAAGAAGCGGTGCGAAAAGAACGACTTGCTAACAATCCGAAAGGACTTGCAAATAGCTTGCGCGGCATGGGAACGGGGGCTCAGCCTTCATGGTGGGATGAGCTGAAAAACTTAAAAATACCTGTTCTTTTAATGAACGGAGAGTATGATGAAAAGTTCTTTCGTATATTAAAAAATATTGAAAAATGCATCTCTGACGCGAAATTTGTCAAAATTGATGGTGCTGGCCATGCAATTCATGTGGAACAACCGGAAAAGTTTGATACAATAGTAAAGGGATTTCTAAAAACTATGCAGTGATGCTTTTTTCAGTTAAGAATGAAGTTACACTTATAGAGGAGATCAGAAATATACAAGGAGGTAGTTGTAATGGCTATTGAATGGGTAAAAGAAGGCAATTACGAAGATATTATTTATTCAACATACAATGGTATCGCAAAGATTTCGATTAACCGCCCTGAAGTACATAACGCATTCCGTCCTAAAACGGTAATGGAGTTAATCGACGCTTTTGCACAAGCTCGTGATGATGCAAATGTTGGCGTTATCATTTTAACAGGTGAAGGTGGACGTGCATTCTGTTCTGGCGGCGACCAAAAAGTTCGCGGTCATGGTGGATATGTAGGTGACGACCAAATCCCTCGTTTAAACGTATTAGACTTACAACGTCTAATTCGCGCAATTCCTAAACCAGTTATCGCAATGGTAGCAGGTTATGCAATCGGTGGTGGACACGTACTTCATATCGTATGTGACTTAACAATCGCTGCAGACAACGCTGTATTCGGACAAACAGGTCCTAAAGTAGGAAGCTTTGACGGTGGATACGGAGCTGGTTACTTAGCTCGTATGGTAGGCCACAAGAAAGCTCGCGAAATTTGGTACCTATGCCGTCAATATAGTGCTCAAGAAGCGCTTGATATGGGCTTAGTAAACACTGTAGTACCATTAGAAGAGCTTGAAGCAGAAACAGTACAATGGGCACAAGAAATTTTAGCAAACAGCCCAATGGCACTTCGTTTCCTAAAAGCTGCATTCAACGCAGACACAGACGGTCTAGCTGGTATTCAACAACTAGCTGGAGATGCAACGTTATTGTACTACACAACTGACGAAGCAAAAGAAGGCCGCGACGCATTCAAAGAAAAACGCAGTCCGGACTTCGGTCAATTCCCTCGTTTCCCGTGATCAAACCAAAAGCGGAAGCGGCTTGCTTAGAACAAGAGGGCGTTGGAACTCCTGACGTAGAGGCGCTTTTTGCCTCGTAGGAAGGCGTGAAACGACCGACTGTTCTAGCCGCTGTAGCTGGACGTGACCAAAAGCGGAAGCGGCTCGCCAATAAAGTGAGACGCAACGAAAAGGTCAAACCGGAAACAAAACAACTAAGAGACTTGATATCATATCAAGTCTCTTTCTTTCATGAAAGGAGAATGAATGATGGAGACGATGCCAAATTGGTTAATGCAACGTGCATTTTTAACACCAGATCGCACTGCAATTGAAATAGAGGAAGAGAAAGTTACTTTTATGGAGCTGCATGAAAAAGTAGTATCTGTTTGTGAACACCTCACGCATGTTGGAGTGGAGCGAGGGCAAAAGGTGGCTGTTCTGATGAAAAATGGTATGGAGATGATTACAGTTATTCACGCCCTATCGTACGTAGGGGCAGTAGCTGTGCTTTTAAATACGCGTCTTTCAAGAGAAGAGCTACTTTGGCAAATGGATGATGCTGAAGTTGTTTGTTTAGTAACGGATCAAGATTTTGATGCTAAAGATGTTCCTGTTTATTCATTCGCCGAAGTGATGAATGGACCAAAAGAGGAAGCCTCTATACAAGAAGAGTTTTCTTTAGAAGAAGCGATGACAATCATTTATACGTCTGGGACGACAGGAAAACCGAAAGGCGTTATTTTAACGTACGGTAATCATTGGGCAAGTGCGGTTGGCTCTTCGCTTAACTTAGGGCTTCGTGATGATGATTGCTGGTTAGCTTGTATGCCGATGTTCCATGTTGGCGGGCTATCTCTTTTAATGAAAAACATTATGTACGGCATGCGCATTTTACTCGTTCCGAAATATGATGCTGATTTTATTCATAAAGCACTTCAAACGAGAGGTGTTACGATTATTTCTGTTGTATCCAAAATGTTAACAGATTTATTAGAGAGACTTGGAGAAGGGACATACCCAGCTTCTTTACGATGCATGTTACTTGGCGGAGGACCAGCGCCGAAACCGTTATTAGAAACATGTGTAGAAAAAGGAATCCCTGTGTATCAAACGTACGGTATGACAGAAACGTCTTCGCAAATTTGCACGTTATCAGCAGATTACATGTTAACGAAAGTAGGATCAGCTGGAAAACCACTATTTCAGTGCCAACTTCGTATTGAAAAAGATGGCGTAGTAGTGCCACCATTTGCGGAAGGTGAGATTGTAGTAAAAGGGCCGAACGTAACAGGCGGTTACTTTAATCGTGAAGATGCGACGCGAGAGACTATTCAAAACGGATGGCTTCATACTGGCGACCTCGGTTATTTAGACGAAGAAGGGTTTTTATACGTATTAGATCGCCGCAGTGATTTAATTATTTCTGGCGGAGAGAACATATATCCAGCTCAAATTGAAGAAGTGTTGCTTTCTCATCCGGCAGTAGCGGAAGCTGGTGTTGTCGGCATGGCTGACGATAAATGGGGACAAGTACCAGCTGCTTTTGTTGTGAAAAGCGGGGCGGTAACAGAAGAAGAAATTCTTCATTTTTGCGAGGAGAAATTAGCGAAATATAAAGTGCCGAAGAAAGCATGTTTCTTAGAGGAATTACCACGTAACGCTTCGAAAAAATTGTTAAGACGAGAGTTAAGACAATTAGTGGAGGAGATGTAGGTGGAAATAAAAAAAGCGACACTGTATATAACGGAAATGCCACTCGTAATCCCGTTTGCTGCAAGCTACGGGACTTACGAAAAGCGTGAGAGTATCGTTATTGAATTAGAGGATACGGACGGGTACATTGGATTTGGGGAAGTCGTTGCATTCTCTGAACCGTGGTATACGGAAGAAACGGTGAAGACGGCGCTGCATATACTGCAAGACTTTTTAATACCTGATTTATTAAAGGCTGAAATTTCTCATCCGAATGAGGTACCGGGTCTATTTCAACATATAAAAAGAAACCGAATGGCAAAAGCCGGAATAGAGGGGGCTGTTTGGGATTTATATGCGAAGCGTCAAAAGAAGTCGTTAGCGACATTGCTTGGCGGAACGAAGTCTGAAATTGAAGTCGGCGTTGTAATTGGCCTTAATACGATTCCAGTTATGTTAAAACAAATCGAGAAGTACGCGGAAGAAGGATACGAGCGTTTTAAAGTAAAAATAAAACCGGGGCATGATTATGAGTTATTGAAAGAAATTCGTAAAGAGTTTCCGCATATCCCGTTAATGGCTGATGCAAATTCAGCATATACATTAGGGGATACGGAGAGGCTGAAACGACTAGATGAATTCCAATTAATGATGATTGAACAACCGTTAGCGGATTACGATTTTCTTGATCACGCGGAATTGCAAAAGAAAATTGAAACGCCGATTTGTTTAGATGAAAGTATTCATAGTTTAGAAGATGCACGCGTTGCGATTACGCTTGGCAGCTGCCAAATTGTGAACATTAAACCAGGGCGAGTGGGCGGATTAACAGAATCGGTTCAGATCCATAATTATTGTATGGAGCATAACGTACCCGTTTGGTGCGGTGGTATGGTAGAAATGGGGATTTCACGAGCGCAAAATGTTGCTCTTGCGTCATTGCCTAACTTTACGATTCCAGGAGATATATCTGCTTCTAGTAGACATTGGGAGCAGGATATTATTTGGCCGGAAGTGACGCTTGAGGGCGGGAAAGTGATGGTGCCGCAAAGCGTTGATGCTGAGTATGAAGTAGATCGCGGAAGATTGGAAGAAATTACGAAGCAGCGGATTGTGTTTGAGCGGTAAATGGAAGTTTCATTAGGATGCCCGCAAATAGCGAGAGGATTTTGTCGTTCATTGTCGGTAAGTCGATATATTTCAATAATTGCTGATATAATTTGAGTTACGGTCGATATAATTGGAAAATCGCTGATATAATTCAAGTTGTGTTCGATATAATTAGAAAATCGCTGATATAATTTTATTTACCAAGGTTACTCTAACGAGTAGCCTTTTGTATTGTACAAATTGGATAGACTAGTTTACAATCGAGCGTATAAAAATGGAATGAAAAAGGGGGAGTAAAATGAAGCGCATTTCAATTTTAATAGCGGATGACGAGGCAGAAATTGCTGATTTAATTGAGATACATTTAGAAAAAGAAGGGTACCATGTTGTGAAGGCAGCGGATGGGGAAGAGGCGGTTCATATTATTGAAACGCAGCCAATCGACTTGGTAATTTTAGATATTATGATGCCGAAAATGGATGGGTATGAGGTGACGCGTCAAATTCGCACGAAACATCATATGCCGATTATTTTTTTAAGCGCGAAAACTTCGGACTTTGATAAGGTGACAGGTCTTGTACTAGGCGCGGATGATTATATGACGAAGCCTTTCACACCGATTGAATTAGTTGCACGTGTAAATGCACAACTGCGTAGGTTTTTTACGTTAAATCAACCGAAAGTAGCGGAGAGTAAATCTGCTTTAGAAATAGGCGGAGTCGTAATTAATCCCGAGCGTAGGACGGTTGATGTATATGGTGAGCAAATTGAATTAACGCCGAAAGAGTTTGATATTTTATATTTATTAGCGAGTCATCCGAAGAAAGTGTACAATGTGGAAAATATTTTTCAGCACGTATGGGCAGACGATTATTATGAAGGTGGAAATACAGTAATGGTACATATTCGTACGTTGCGTAAGAAACTTGGAGAAGATAAAAGAAAGGATAAATTAATAAAAACAGTGTGGGGAGTAGGTTATACTTTTAATGGCTAATATGATGAAAAGTTTTCGATTTAAAATGATTGCCTTATTTGCGTTAAGTATGGTGCTTGCAGCAACTGTAACTTATATAATTTATAAAGGATTGCAGCTGTATTATAAAACGATGGTTCGCTACGAAGAGCCTTTAGCACAATTTAGGTCAATGGTAAGGGAATTTGGAGACATTAATTTCTTTTTAATTTTCTTTATTCCGTTATCTATTATCTTTTTCTTCTTTTTGACAAAACCGTATTTAAAATACTTTGATGAAATTTCTAATGGGATTCATCATCTTGCGAACGGTAACTTTACGAATAAAGTTCAAGTTTCATCAAATGATGAGTTTGGAAATATCGCGCGTGAAATAAATGTTGCAAGTGAAAAGTTAAAAGAAGCTGTTGAAAGAGGAGATTTTGCTGAAAGTAGTAAAAGTCAGCTCGTTGTGAATTTAGCTCATGATTTAAGAACACCATTAACATCCGTGTTAGGATATTTAGATTTAATTCTTAAAGATGAAAATTTAACAAAAGAACAAATTAAACATTTCTCCACAATTGCATATACGAAATCGCAAAGACTGGAAAGCTTAATTGATGAGCTATTTGAAATTACACGTATGAATTATGGCATGCTAAAGCTGGATAAAAAGCCGATTGATATAAGTGAGTTGCTTATACAGTTAGAGGAGGAATTGTATCCGTTATTAGAAAAACATCATTTAGAAGCTAGATTGAATGTGGCTCCTCATTTACCGATGCACGGTGATGGAAAATTGTTAGCTAGAGTATTTGAAAACTTGTTAACAAATGCCGTTCGTTACGGCTATGATGGACAATTTGTTGATATGAATGGGTATGTTGATAATGGAGAAGTTGTCGTACAAATTATGAATTACGGAGATAGCATCCCGGAAGAAGATTTACCGTATCTTTTTGATATGTTCTATACAGGTGATAAAGCAAGAACTGAGAACCGTGGCGGGACAGGCCTTGGACTATTTATTGCGAAAAATATTGTCGAGCAACATAACGGTACGATTTCTGCTGAGAGCAATGTAGTTAGAACGATATTTGAAGTACGATTGCCAAAAGACGAGAATGTAACAATTTAATAAAAATTTAAACTTTACCCCACTTTTTATTTTAATAGTTTTTTCTATTCTATACGTAAGTTACGTTAAGGAGGAACTAGAAATGAAAAAGTGGGTATTTATTTCTTTTTTTATAGTATGCACAGTATGTGTAGGCGTTTATATATCACCGTTATTTCAAAAGGAAATCGACGTTAAAATTGTCGGGAAAGATGAGCTAGTAAAGGCGGCAAACACCGATGGGAAAGAGATTACGAAGGAACAAATTTATAAGGGCGATTTATTATTAGTTAACAGGGATTACCCAGTAAAAAAAGATAGTATTAGGTCTGATATTATAAATGTAAATCATAATAGTGAATTAGTGAGAGGCTATGTAATATTTGATAGAAATCTTCGTTTATCAAAGGATGTTGTGAAAAAGTTTTTGAACGTTGTCGATGCGGCTGGAAAAGAAAGTGTTAACCATTTTTTGATTAGTAGTGGCTATAGAGATTTCCAAGAGCAAAAACAGCTATATGAAAAAATGGGATCTGATTATGCACTTCCAGCAGGATACAGTGAACATAACTTAGGATTATCACTGGACATTGGGTCTACTCAAAAGAAAATGGAGAAAGCGCCTGAAGGAAAATGGATTGAAGAGAACGTATGGAAGCATGGCTTTGTATTACGTTATCCGAAAAATAAAAGTAACATTACAGGCATTCAATATGAGCCATGGCATATACGTTATGTAGGCTTACCTCATAGCGCAATTATGCAAAAAAAGAATTTCACACTAGAGGAATATTTAGAGTTTTTAAAAGAGGAAAAAGAGATTTCAACTGAAGTAGAAGGTAAGAAATATACTGTTTCTTATTATAAAGTTTCTGAGAATATGAAAGTGAACGTTCCAGCAAACAAGCAGTATGAAATTTCCGGGAACAATATGGATGGGGTTATTGTGACGGTTCAGGAATAGAGAAAGAGGTTGTTCCGTTTGGAGCAACCTCTTCGTATATATAAGAAAGGGATTGATGTTTTTTGTCGGTAAATCGATATTCTTTGTCGAATCGTTGATATATTGTGAGTTACGGTAGATATAATTGAAAAATCGTTGATATATTGTAAGTTATGATAGATATATTCAAAAAATCGTTGATATAATTTCCTATACTATTAGCATTTTGGAGGAGCATCTTTTTATTTGCTTTTAAACATTATAACGTTATATTTACTTCTCCCTTTTTTTGTGTTACGCTAAACGTGTGAAAGAGATATAAAATGAAACTTTAATGTAAGCGTATTCTTATGGCTTCTTATAGAAAAGGGTGGAAATACAATGACAGAACGATTCGTACTACGTAATGTGAAACGTGTGAACGGGGAAGAGATTGACATTGTAATTGAAAATAATAAAATCGCACAGGTGACGAAAGCTGGTGCTGGCGAGGGTGGAAAGGTTCTTGATTACTCTGGTACTTACGTATCGAGTGGTTGGATTGATTTACACGTTCATGCTTTTCCAGAGTTTGATCCGTATGGCGATGAGGTGGATGAAATTGGCGTTAAGCAAGGGGTAACGACAATTGTTGATGCGGGTAGCTGCGGAGCTGATCGTATTGCAGATTTAGTAAAAAGTAGAGAGCAGGCAAAAACGAATTTATTTGCCTTTTTAAATATTTCTCGCATCGGTTTGAAACGAATTGATGAACTATCCAATATGGAATGGATCGATAAAGAGAAAGTAATAGAAGCAGTAGAAAAGTATAAAGATGTAATCGTTGGGTTAAAGGCGAGAATGAGTAAAAGTGTCGTTTGTGATAGCGGAATTGAACCGCTTCATGTTGCACGCTCTTTATCCCGTGAAACATCATTACCAATTATGGTACATATCGGTTCAGCGCCTCCTCGCATTGAGGAAGTTGTACCTCTTTTAGAAAAAGATGATGTCATTACACATTACTTAAACGGGAAAGAAAATAATTTATTTGATGAAGAAGGCAAACCGCTACCTGTATTACTAGATGCAGTGAATCGTGGTGTTCATTTAGATGTTGGTCACGGTAATGCTAGTTTTTCTTTTAAAGTAGCAGAGGCGGCGAAGCATCACGGTATTGCTTTTAATACAATTAGTACAGATATTTACCGGAAGAATCGCGTGCATGGTCCAGTGTATAGTATGGCTCACGTTCTTTCGAAATTCCTTTACTTAGGTTATCCGCTAGAAGAAGTAATTGATGCGGTTACGAAAAATGCAGCAGAGTGGCTTAAAAAACCAGAGCTTGGCCGTATTCAAGAAGGCGATATTGCAAACTTAACTTTATTTACGGTGAAAGATGAGAAGGTTACGTTAATTGATTCAGAAGGGGATCAGCGCATTGCTGAAAGAAGGATTGATACGAAAGGGGTTGTAATTAATGGGTCATTCATTGAATGCTAAGTACGGATTAAAAAGAGTAATTAATGCGAGCGGTAGAATGAGTATTTTAGGTGTATCTGCTCCTACAGATACAGTAATGGATGCGATGAAACATGGGGGACAAAATTATGTGGAAATTGCTGATTTAGTAGATAAAGCGGGAGACCATATTGCGAGAATTCTAGATTCAGAGGCAGCGGTCGTTGTGAACTCAGCATCGAGTGGAATTGCGCTTTCTATCGCTGGTATCGTTACAGAAGGAAATCGCCGTAAAAGTGAAAGACTTCATCAAGAAGTAATCGCGAAAAACGAAGTGATTATGTTAAAAGGTCATAACGTTCAATACGGTGCTCCTGTTGAAACGATGATTTACTTAGGCGGCGGTAAACTTGTAGAAGTTGGCTATGCAAATGAAGGGAAAGCAGAGCATATTGAAGATGCAATTGGTGAAAATACAGCAGCGATTCTGTATGTGAAATCACATCATGCAGTGCAAAAAAATATGATTTCTGTTGAAGAAGCATGGGAAGTTGCGCAGCGAAATAAAGTACCGCTTATCGTGGATGCAGCAGCTGAAGAAGACATTCAAAAATATGTGAAGTATTCAGATCTTGCTATTTATAGCGGTTCAAAGGCAATTGAAGGACCTACTTCTGGTATTGTGGGCGGTAAAAGAAAGTATATTGAATGGCTGAAAGTGCAATTACATTGCATTGGAAGAAGCATGAAAGTTGGGAAAGAAACAACTTTTGGTTTACTTCAAGCACTTGATGAGTACGGAGTAAAAGAAGATAAGAGCGAGCAAGAAAAAGAATTGCTACAAATACTTATGCCGCTAAAAGAATTAAATGGTGTAAATGTAACGATCGTTCAAGATGAAGCTGGAAGAGCAATCTTTCGAGCTCGTATTCATATTAACGAGAAAGAATTAAATAAATCAGCAAAAGATGTTGTGACTGCATTACGCGAAGGGGAAATTGCCATTTATACACGTGATTACGGAGTAAGACAAGGATTCTTTGATATTGATCCACGTCCACTTCAAGGTGATGACATATATGTGATTGAAGAAAAATTGAGAGAAATTGTAGGGGGAAACTAAAATGACAAACATTCAAAAACGTTTTTATAAAGACCGCGTAGCATTAAATGTATTGGCAAACAATATCCAAAATGCGAAAGATATTTTTGAAGCAGCAGAAGGATATGTAGTAGTAGGTGTTTTATCAAAAGATTATGCAACTGTAGAAGAAGCTGTTACAGCGATGAAAGCATACGGAAAAGAAATTGATGACGCTGTATCAATCGGACTAGGTGCAGGAGATAATCGCCAAGCGGCAGTTGTCGCTGAAATTGCGAAGCATTATCCTGGCAGTCATATTAACCAAGTGTTCCCTTCAGTTGGAGCGACACGTGCAAATCTTGGCGAAAAAGATAGCTGGATTAATAGTTTAGTATCGCCAACAGGAAAAGTAGGTTACGTAAATATTTCTACTGGCCCAATTAGTGCGGCTGGAGAAGAAAAAGCAATCGTTCCAATTAAAACAGCGATCGCACTTGTACGTGATATGGGCGGAAATTCATTGAAGTACTTCCCAATGAAAGGGCTAGCTCACGAAGAAGAATATCGCGCAGTTGCGAAAGCTTGTGCGGAAGAAGGATTCGCATTAGAGCCAACAGGCGGAATTGATAAAGAAAACTTCGAAACAATTGTACGTATTGCGCTTGAAGCAAATGTAGAGCAAGTTATCCCGCACGTGTACTCTTCTATTATTGATAAAGAAACTGGTAACACGAAAGTAGAAGATGTGCGTGAATTATTAGCAGTCGTGAAGAAGCTAGTTGATCAATATGCGTAAGAAAATTGCAGCGTTCGGCGAAGTAATGATGCGCCTGCAAGTACCTGGATATGAATTGTTGTCGCAAGCTAACACGTTAAATTACTCATTTTCAGGTACAGGTGTGAACGTTGCAGCGGCACTTTCTCACTTAGGGCATGAAGGGCTTCTTATTTCAACTTTACCGGAAAATTCGGTTGGAGATGCAGCTGTATCTTACATTCAAAAGTTAGGGATTCAAACTTCTCTTGTTTCAAGAGGCGGTAAATATGTAGGTATGTATTTTTTAGAAAATGGATTCGGTGCACGTGCAAGCCGCGTTACGTATTCGAATCGACTAGAAAGTAGCTTCAATACGGCGTCTGAAGAGATGTACCAATTTGAAGAAATTGCTAAGGAAATTGATATCGTTCATTTTTGCGGTATTACACTTGCGATGAATGATACGGTGCGCCATCATATGAAGTCTTTAGCGAGAGCAGTTAAAGAAAACGGAGGAACCGTCTTTTTTGATTGTAATTATCGTCCATCACTTTGGGGAGAAGACGGATATGAACAGGCAAAACCGCATTATGAAGAAATGCTGGGACTTGCTGATATCGTTATGATGAACGAAAAAGATGCAATGTTTGTTTTAGGAATAAAAACCGAAGAAACGGAGCGAGAGGCGCAACTTGTTGATCTTATTCCAAAGGTAGCTGAAACGTATCATATCGCTACAATCGCTGGTACTCATCGCTCTATTAACAGTGATAATACACATTCGCTTCGCGGGTTTATATGTAAAGATGGAACGTTCACTTTTGCAAAAACACTTACGTTTTCTGTATATGATAGAATAGGTGCTGGAGATGCTTATACGAGCGGAATTATTCATGGCGAGATAAAGGAGTTCGCACCAGAGAAAGCTGTTTCATTTGCGTCAGCAGCTGGAATGCTAGCACATACAATCGTCGGTGATACGCCAATGTCATCAGAGAAGGATATACTTCGGGCAATGACGGCATCAGTAGGTGATGTAGAAAGGTAGTGGGTGTAACGGTGAACGTAACGAGAAAAAAAGGACCATTATATTTGCAAATAAAAAATATTATTCGTGATCGAATATTGCATGGTGTATATGCGATTCATACGAATATTCCTTCCGAACCGCAGTTAGAAGAAGAGTTCAAAGTGAGTAAAATTACAGTGCGAAATGCGATTAAAGAACTCGCTCAAGAAGGATATTTGGAAAAGAAAAGCGGTAAAGGAACGAAAGTCATCCGCAATACTTCTGCGACAAAACTGTCAAAGGGTAAGAAATTTACTGAAGTGTTAGTGGAAGAAGGATATAAAGTACAGAAGAAATTGCTAAAAGCAGAAATTGTGCAGAATGAAGAAGGAACAGTGCCATTTCGATTATTCGGTAAGGAGAGTTTTCGTATTGAACGTTTATATACGTTAAATGATGCACCGTACATTCATTATACGCACTATTTCTCAGCAGGAATGGCAAGTTCAGATTTATCGGATTTTGACTTGCAATCGCTTTATGATTTAGTTGAAGACCGAGGTATTCATTTAGAAAACTTCAGAGATGAATTCGCTGTTGGACTCGCGCCTATTTTCGTTGCAGAAGCGCTAGGTGAAAAAGAGGGGACAGCGCTATTAAAACGCATGCGTTATTCTTACGATGAAGTTGGCGAAATAATTGAATATAGCGAAGGCTACTACAATACAGAAATGCAGCATTATGTAGTGAATTATGACGTATAAAAAAGAGGGGATTTTCCCTCTTTTTTTATAAAGTAAGGAGAATGGGAGATGGATATATACTTATTAATCGTCACGTTACTTGCAATTGCGATTGTTATTTTAGGGGTATCATGGTGGAAATGGCATGCATTTATTAGTTTAACAGTTGCGAGTTTGTTTTTAGCTATTATGTCTGGAGTGAACTTAACGAAAATAGTGGCTGCCTATGAAACTGGTGTTGGTAGTGTACTAGGTCATTTAGTTGGTATTTTGGCACTTGGAACTATACTCGGGAAAATGATGTCTGATTCAGGAGCAGGCATGCAAGTTGCAGATTTCTTTATTCGATTTTTCGGCGTAAAAAAATTACCTTGGGCTATGTTATTTGCAGGTTTTGTTATAGGGATTCCCGTCTTTTTTGAAGTAGGGATTGTTATTTTATTACCACTTGTAATTTCAATTCGAAAAACAACGAAGCAAAACATATTATTAATTGCTTTACCTGTTATTGCGGGATTATCTATCGTACATGGGCTAGTACCTCCGCATCCAGGTGCCATGACTGCAATCGGTATTTATAACGCGAACTTAGGAAAGGTACTTTTATATTCATTAATTATCGCGTTACCGACGGCTATTATAGCAGGCCCAATATTTGCAAAGTGGGTACATAAGAGGGTTATACCTGAAAATGAACCGGAGCTTGTTCGAGTTACGACAGTATCAACTGATTTGCCAAGTCGTAAAGTTTCATTCTTTATTATTTTATTACCAGTTGTATTGATGATTTTATCAGTAGTTGCACCATATATTTCATTACCGAAAAAATTAACTGAATTTTTCGTGTTTATAGGAAGTCCAGTAATCGCCTTACTTATTTCATGTTTCGCAGCATTTTATTTACTTGGTATCAAACAAGGTATTAATAAAAAGATGATTAAAAAATTAACAGATGAAAGTTTATTGCCTGTCGGTTCTATTATTTTAATAATTGGTGCAGGCGGTGGATTTAAACAAATATTAATTGAAAGCGGCGTTGGAACAGCTATTGCACAAATGGCAGAACATATTTCGTTATCACCAATCGTATTAGCTTTCATGGTAGCTGGTTTAATTCGAATTGCAACAGGTTCAGCTACAGTAGCATTAACGACAGCAGCAGGGATTGTTTCACCAGTTATTCAGCACATGTCTGGTGTGAATTTAGAGCTTCTCGTTATTGCAACCGGTGCAGGTTCATTAATGTTTTCTCACGTAAATGATGCAGGGTTCTGGCTTGTAAAAGAGTATTTAGGTTTGACGGTGAAGGAAACGTTTAAAACGTGGACGGTACTCGAGACATTGTTATCATTTATTGCATTCGGTTTTGCCCTTTTGTTGAATATGTTTCTTTAGGAGAGGAGGTCAGATTTAAACGAATAAACCCTACAGAGAAATTACATTTCCTCTGTAGGGTTTATTCGTTTTTTGTGCTTTCTATTACTTAATGGAACGGACATACTGATCTTCTCCATCGTCTTTGACAAAGACTCCTAGCTCATTCAAATCTTTGCGTAAATGCTTCTTTTTTTTCGAGTTTCCTTCTCGAAGGGCATTTCGTCTTTCATACAAAATAGTATTTATGCTTTTATTAAATCGCTCATCCTCTAATTTCCATAAGCTATACTCATGTTTATAAGGATCTTGTTCCACCCAGGAGAAGCCGTGCATTAAGAAAGTATCTTTAATTTTGCTTGGGTTAATGTCAGATGTTTCACGTAACCATTCTCGGTCTTCTTGATCAATGATAACCACTTGACGCTTATCTACAAAAACGGCTTTTACATTTGATCTGGTGATTTGTTTCTTTTGATCGTCCTTATTCACGTGAATGCTTTCCGAAGTAATGTTCATTTTTAAAGCTTCACTATAAATAATTAAAGAAAATAAAATTCCTGCAATAACACCAATTAGCATGAGGATAATAGGAAGCCAGAAGGGGTTAATAGAATGTAAAAGTTCTATAATTTTTGAATCAGAAAAGAGAGGAATCTTTTTTATAATCTCTATTAATTTAGGGGAAAAATATCCAATAACGCCTAAAAGGATGGGACTTGCTATAGCAAGTAATTTTTCTAAAAAACCTAATCCAATGACAGATGCCTTTTTCATGTGTAGTTCATCCTTTCTTATATATTTTTTTTAACCGGGCATGTTTTAAACAGTGAGTTTCTTCACCATTTTTATGAGCTCATCTGAGTAATTTTCTATGGATATAGATGAATTTGCCTTCAGCATTCTTTCTTCGATTGCTCCTAAAATAAATGAAGCTAATGTGTCGGTTTGGAAAGAATCGGAAAACACGCCATTTTGTTGACCAGTCTTCAAAATATCTAATAACATCGTTCTAAGAGCATCCTCCTCTTCGTCGTCTTCGATTCTGTAATAAGGAATGTTCTCTTCATTTCTTGCATTAAAGACAATCTCAATTAAGGCAATATTATTTTTGTAATGAGTTTCTTGATAAGCCAAATGTGCTTCAATAAAAGCCTCTAGTTTATTTATTTCAGATTGAGCTAATAGCACTCGATTACT
The DNA here is from genome assembly GCF_037966225.1 of Bacillus sp. FSL E2-8900. Taxonomy (NCBI): domain Bacteria; kingdom Bacillati; phylum Bacillota; class Bacilli; order Caryophanales; family Bacillaceae; genus Bacillus; species Bacillus sp. FSL E2-8900. The sequence continues at coordinate 4,473,220 of NZ_CP150193.1, read as the reverse complement.
AATAAATTCATGTTGCTTGGCAACTAAAAATTGTAATGTGCGATTCATAAGGTAAAGCTTATCATTAAAATGATAAGAAATAAGTCCGGTACTAATCTTAGCCTTTTTTGCCACCTTCGTTAAGCTTAAGTTGTTATATCCAACCTCTTCTAATGTATCAATACATGCAAGAATAATTTGTTCACGCCTAGCCTCTGCAATAAAAGAATCAGTCACGCTATTCAACTCCTGATTTATATAATTTGAATGTATAATCAAAAAATTAATTGATCGTTCAATTAAATATTAGTAAGAAATTATTAGTATGTCAAATGTTTTATACCTACATCTTGATAAGGCTCATTTTCTGAAACAAGCCCGTTTTTAGGTAAGCCAAGCTTCCTATTCGCCCTGAAAACATAATATAAATGGAATCCCCTCATTTAGAGCAAGGTGAACTTGTTATGAATGATACTAAAGGAGGAATAGGGTAATGAGCGAAAAGTGTGAACACAGACATGATGATTGTAACCGCAGACATGGTTGCGGAGGCGGTTTTGCGCTTCTAATCGTATTGTTTATTTTATTAATTATCATCGGTGCTAGCTGCTTCGGCGGAGGTTGTGGCTATGGTGGTTATGGCGGTTATGCTGGCGGCTACGGCGGATATTGCTGCTAATTATTAAAAACTATTGAAAATGGCCTTGTGCAATACGCACAAGGCCATTTTATTCATATTTTTATATGCTGTGATAATTTATTAATGTACAGAGAACGGATTAAGAAGAAGAAAATGATCTCGATAATCCCGAAAAAGGTGAGTACGATACATGTCTCTTTTAGTAATGAGAAAGAGAACATGCTTTGTAAAAACTTAACTGCAAATAACGTGTGAATACCAGCAACGATGTAAGGGACGAAAAATAAAATTCCTAATTGAATCGTTGCAGAACGAAACATTTCTGTTTCTGTTAAACCAAGCTTTGTAATCGTAATATACTTTTGTCTCTCAGTTGTTAAGTCATTATACATACGGAAATATAAAACACTAGCTGCTCCGATAAAGAAAATAAAGCCGAGAAATGCCCAAATAAAGAAAGTAGCAATTGAATTTCCTTTGCTGTATTTTAGGTCATCGGCCGCTGTATAAATATTAAATGGGGGTTGAAAATCAGTTTCCGCATTTTTGTGTGCCTCATAGAAGTTATCTGTATCATTTCTAATATGTTTTAATATATTTTTCGTAGGAGCAATCGCATTTTCCCAGTTTTCAACGAAGTAATTATACACTATGGTTGTTTCAATATGAGGAATCATATTATTGAATACATCATCTTGTACAACCATTAAATAAGGGAATGCGAAGGCTGGTTCAATTGATTTATTAATAAATCCTTTAATATGAAATTCTTTTTTATTAGATCCAATTGTAATTGTATTTTGTTTTGCGAATGGATTTGATACAAGATTTAAGAGCTCTGGTGAGTAACGAGAAATAATATAAACTTGTGTAGAATCAAGATGTATTTCTGGTCTCCTTAATTGTTTCGCAAGCGTGTTATAATCACTCATTTTCATAAGAGCAATGTCTTCTTTTAAAGCGGTATCTTTTAACAATGTAGACTTATGTTTGTTGTATTGAAAATTAGCATTTGTAAGCTCCGTTTCAATTTTAGCAATATGTTTTTGTTCAAGTGCATTTTCCCCTGTAGACGTATATGTGAAGGGGAAAGGACGGCGTTCTAATATCATTGCTTTCGTATTATTATTAGTAGCAAATAATCCGATAATAATCGTAAATGCAAGTGCAGATAGCATAGAAACGATAAAGAGTACATTAATATTACTACGAGTACGGTTAGCTAAATCTGAAATCCATAACATATTTATTTGCTTCATATAAAACTTTCTCCGCTTTTTCAAAATAAAGATAAAGAGAAGAAACGTTTGTGAAAAGAATAAATATGTTCCCACCACTACGAGCGGCAAAATAGATAAAATAATAAGGAGGGCAGAGCCGTTTTGTAAATTTTTTTCTGTTATATAACTTTGCGGATAACCAGCAATATAATAGCATAGTCCTAAACAAATTAAGGCAAATAGTGAAATGAGTATAGACGGTCTTTTTTCGTTTTTTTCCTTTTTATTATTTTTAATTAATCGAGTTGTTTTACGAGTACGAATGAACATCGGTGTAAACGTAGATACGATAAGAAATAAAATAATAAAAGTTATTGTTGTAACGATAATTGCTTCTGTAGGCCAATATAAATAGAGGCCTTTTGCGTTTGTTAATTTAGAAGTAACGAGTAAGAAAAAGTTAGAAAAAACAAGACCGCCTTGAATACCAGCAAAAATAGCAAGCATTCCAATGATCATATTTTCAGTAAACAAAAGACGTTTTAATTGTTTTTGAGATATACCGAGAACAGTTAAAACGCCAAATTGCTGTTTCCGTACATTTAAAAACGTCCCAATAGAATATAAGAGAAAGAAGAACGAGAACAAAACGATAACAAACTGTGCCATGCCGGTTAAGTTCATGAGCGGATCTTGTTCTTGTAATTTATTCATAATTTGTAAGCGCGGATGATACGCGTATACAGTAAATGAAAAGAAAACCATGATAGAAAACGCACTACTTACAAAGTAGGCGAAATATGCTTTTGAATTACGTGAGACATTTTTAAATGCGAATTGCCAAAACGTCATCCACGTCTTCCTCCTAATAAGGCTAGAACATCTAATATTTCTTGATAAAACTTCTCGCGATATAATCCGCGGTGCAGTTCATTGTAAAGCTCTCCATCTTTAATGAAAATAACACGGTTACAATAACTTGCTGCAAACGGATCGTGCGTAACCATTAAAATCGTTGCATCTTCTTCTTTGTTTAATTTCGTAAATAACTCCATTACATCAATAGCGGCTTTTGAATCCAGGTTCCCTGTCGGTTCATCGGCTAGTAAGAGAGAAGGGTGATGAATAACAGCACGTGCTACTGCAGTACGCTGTGCTTGTCCCCCGGAAACTTCAAAAATACGCTTGTCCAAAATATGATCAATTCCAAGCTTTTTTGAAATGTTATCAAGCTTTTCATCCATTTCTTTTAATGGAACATTATCTAATGTTAAAGGTAGTACGATATTTTCACCGATTGTTAGTGTATCTAGTAGGTTAAAGTTTTGGAAAACAAATCCTAACTCTTGGCGGCGGAAAATAGCTAACTTCTCTCTACGAAATGTGTGCGGTTTTTTTCCGTTAATCACGACATCACCAGAAGTCGGAGAATCGATTGTAGAGATAACGTTTAAAAATGTAGATTTCCCGCTACCAGATGGTCCCATAATGGCAACGAATTCACCTTTATCCACGTGTAAATTTATATTTTTTAAAGCAGTATGAGGGACTTTTCCCTCATATACTTTTGAGACGTTTTTTATGTGTAATACTTCTTCCATAGTAATCACCTTTCTACTTTTTAAAACTTAATGTGTTGTGATAATTTTTGCATATAAAAGGAACGAATTAAAAGGAAAAATAAAATTTCAACTGTTCCAAAAATCATAAGTACGACTGTAATTTCAGCGAAGAACGAGAGATGTAATATTTCTTGTAACATCTTTGTCGCAAACATCGTATGGATTGATGCCATAATGTAAGGCACGAAGAAAAGAATCGCAAGCTGAATTGTCGCTGAACGTTTCATTTCAGTCTCAGTTAAGCCAATTTTCGTAATCGTTATATATTTTTCTTGCTCATTTGTTAAATCTGTATACATTCGGAAGTAAAGAACACTACCAGCACCGATAAAGAAAATAACACCTAAGAAAGTACCAATTAAGAAGAATGAAGCGACATTTAGTTTTGTTTTGTATAGAGAATCGCTCGCTTCACTTGCATGGAAAGGCGGGTGCTCTGCTTGAATTGCTGCATTATCGTTATCGATTTTTGTGATAAACGATGAACCGATATTATGTGCTTTTTCCCAATCCGTAACTTTGAAGTTATATACACTCATTTGTTTGGAAACGGTGGATAAGGCTTCTACATTTTCATCAGATAGTATGAGTAATTTGTATATTAAGCTATTTGGGAATGGGCTATAACTTTTATATTCTTTCACTTGTAGTTGTAAATTGTTTTGAGTAAGTGTAAGAGTATTTTTCTGTTCTTTATTATGAAGCGTTCCAATAACTTGATCATCTAAGTCTTTCATAAGAATATAAGATTCATTCTTATTTACTGTGAGCGTTTCCCAATTTAAAGCCTTAGCAAGTACATTATAGTCACTTTGTTTAATTGCGTAATAGAGCTGTGTGTTATCTTCAGCTGAAGATACTTCATATATATCCGTTTTAAATTTCGTATAAGTAAAATGCTCTTCATTAAATTTCTGCTCTAACCAGTTTAAATGTTCATCAGCTAACGTATTTTCAGTATGCGATAAATACGTAAACGGGAAAGGGTTTTGTCTAATCGCATCAAACTTTGTAAACTTCCCGAATCCATATAAGAATGTAATCATTGTAAAAGCGAGCGTCGATAGCATCGCTACAATAAAGAGCATATTAATATTCGTCCGAATACGTGATGCTAGATCAGAAATCCAAAGCATATTAATTCGTTTCATATAAAACGTTCTTCGCGTTTTTAAAATACGAATAAGTAAAAAACTAATTTGTGAAAAGAAAAAGTATGTTCCAGCTGCAATAAGGGATGGGATGACAAATATACTAGAGACGGCATATAAAAGCCCAATGATGTCACCTAGCGACATAAAATACAACGGATTTGCGGCTAACGCATATCCACATATTAAACACGTCGCACCAAATAGGGAGATGAGCACGGATGCTTTTCTTTCTTTTTGTTGTGTTCCTTCTTTCAAAAGACGTACGGCTTTTCTCGTACGAATGAGCATCGGTGTAAAAGATGATACGAGAATGAAGAGCCCAAGAAAGATGATGATAGTTAAAACGATAGCACTTGTAGGCCCATATAAATATAAACCAGGTACGTGTGTAATTTTGGCGGTAACTAACAAAAAGAACTGTGAAAAGACAACTCCAAGTTGAATGCCAAAAAATATAGAAAGAACACCAATTAACATATTTTCTATAAATATGAGTCGTTTTAATTGTTTTTGAGATATGCCAAGTACTGTTAAAATCCCGAACTGTTTTTTTCGTACTTTTAAAAACGTCCCGATTGAATACAGTAAAAAGAAAAATGAAAAGAACACAATGACAACCTCTGAAATTGTCATTAATATGTTCAGATAATAATTAACGTCTGTCATATGCAATTTCGGATGAAATAAATAAACTGCAAATGAGAAAAAGATTGCAATGGAGAACGCACTGCTTACAAAATAGGCGAAATAAGCTCTGGCGTTCCGCGTCACGTTTTTAAATGCAAACTGCCAAAATGTCATTCACCTAAACCTCCTAATAGGGTGAAGATGAAAAGAGTATGAGAGATATTCTTTTCATCAAGTTTGTTTTAAATATTTTGTCCACTCGTGTAATGTGATAATTTTTGCATATAAAGTGAACGAATGAATAAGAAAAATACGATTTCAACGAATCCAAAAATAATAAGAACGGCTGAAACTTCTTTGAACAGAGATAAACCAATTACATCTTGTAGCATTTTTGTTGCGAACATTGTATGAATGGATGCCATAATGTACGGAATGAAAAATAAAATACTAAGTTGAATGGTTGCAGATCGTTTCATCTCTGTATATGTTACACCGATTTTAGAAATCGTTATATATTTCTCTTGTTCGTTCGTCAAATCCGTATACATTCTAAAGTAAAGAACGCTACCAGCTCCAATGAAGAAAATAACTCCTAAAAATGTCCCAATTAGGAAAAATGCAGCACTGCCTGATGTTATTTTGTATAACGATCCTGCTGATTCAAAGGAACGAATAAGAGGTCCTTCATACTGGGATTTATTTCGATCTTTTTGCACTTTTTCTATAAAATTATCAGCAATTTCATATGTCTGTTCCCAGTTTTGAATTTTGTAATTGTATGCTGATATATGTTTTACGGTGTTAGGTAAGTTATTTACGATAATATCAGGCAACACTATCGTTTGATATGAAAAGTCAGATGGGATTGCGTTTACATGCTCATAACCTTTTACTCGTAATTTCGTATTTGTACTAGAGAGTGTAATGTAATCTCTTTTGTAGCTTTGCTCAAATTCGTTGAATATGGTGATATAAGATGTCCCTGTTAGCACATATGCTTCGTTATCATCCATAAATAGTTGTTTCATTCGTAAAGAATCTGCAAGTTTGTTATAGTCACTTTGCTTAATTGCGTATACGTCATTATAAATAGCTATATCTTTATCTTCTTTTAGTGGTGTTTCATATATATCAGCTTTTATTTTTTGATAAGGGAAATGCTCTTTTTGTAATTGTTGCTCAAGCCAATTTAAATGTTCTGTAACAAAAGGGTTCGCATCATAAGAAAAATAAGAAATTGGAAAAGGAGAAGTTCTATTCACCTCTAGCTTAATAAATTTCCCGAATCCATATAGAAACGTAATCATTGTGAAAGCAATTGTAGATAGCATCGCTACAATAAACAGCATATTAATATTCGTTCGAATACGGCTTGCTAAATCCGAAATCCAAAGCATATTAATCCGTTTCATATAAAACTTCCTTCTTTTCTTTAAAATATAAATAAGTAAGAAACTAATTTGTGAAAAGAAGAAATATGTTCCAATTGTAACAAGCGTTGGGATAATGAAAATACTTGAAACCATATATATAACACCGATTTGCGGGCTTACTGATACGAAATATTTAGGATTTCCAGCTAACGCATAACCACCAAATAAACAAATCGCACCAAATAATGAAACAAGTATGGATGGTTTTCTTTCTTTTTGTTTTCCACCATTTGTTTTTAAAAGGTGTACTGCTTTTTTTGTACGAATAAGCATTGGTGTGAATGCAGATACAATGATAAAAAGACTAAGGAAAACAATGGTTGTTAAAATAAACGCGTTAGTAGGCCCGTATAAATATATTCCTGGAACATGGGTAAGTTTGGCTGTTACTAATAAGAAAAATTGAGAAAAAACAACTCCAAACTGCATGCCGAAAAAGATAGATAAAATCCCGATTAACATATTCTCCATAAAAACAAGACGATGTAATTGTTTTCTCGATATTCCTAAAATGGTCAAAACACCAAATTGTTTTTTTCTAACTTTTAAAAAAGTACCAATGGAATATAGTAAAAAGAAGAAAGAGAAAAATACAATTACTACTTCTGAAAATATCATTAATCCTGAAATTTCAGAGGTCATGTCAAAGTTTTGTAATTTCGGATGGAATAAGTAAACAGCAAACGAAAAGAACACAGCAATGGAAAAGGAGCTACTTACAAAGTAAGCAAAATAAGCTCTTGAGTTGCGCGTGACGTTTTTAAATGCAAATTGCCAAAATGTCATAGATTATACCTCCGGCTAGAAGATATAGAAGTAGTTGTATTGCAAAAAATGTATGAGAGTGAGTTCTCATACATTTTGCTTGCATATGTTACGATCATACTTCGGTCACCTTCTCCGTATGTTCTGCTTGATTATTTGCAGCATTGTGGAAGATGATTTTAATGGTCGTTCCTTTACCAACTTCAGAATCTAGTTTGACAGAGTGACCTAAATAATCACAAATTTTACTTACAATATAAAGTCCCATACCAGTAGATTCTCCGAAGGCGCGACCGTTTTTCCCAGTGTAAAACGGTTCAAATACTCTTCGAATATCTTCTTGTGGAATACCAACACCTTCATCACGAACTTCTAAAATAATATCTTTTCCGTTTCGGTAAGCAGATAAGAAAACTTTCTTTCCGCGCTCACCGGAGTAACGAACAGCGTTTGTCATTAATTGATAGATGATAAATTTTAGCCATTTCGCATCAGAAGCAACTTTTAAATCAGAATGGACTTCTAAAACAGGGAAGACACCATTACGAATGAATAGTTCTTTTAATCCATTAATATTTTTTGTTACCGTATCTTTTAATGAAATCGTCTCGACATGGAAATCTTCATGGAAGTTATTTAACCTAGCCATGTATAAAGCCATATCAAGCCCTTGGTTTAGACGCTCTAATTCTTTTTTAAACTTTGGAATTAAATGCTCGTCTTCCATTTCTAGCACCATAAGCTGCATAACAGAAACAGGTGTCTTCATTTGATGTACCCAATGGTTAATGAATAGTTGATGTTCTTGTTGTTTTACTTCATACGATTGTAGTTCTTTTTGGAAGAGGCGGTACTGCGTACGCACGAGTTCATTGACACCGTGAGGCATCGGAGCAGTCGCTCTTTCAATAAACGCATCTTCCATTTTTTCTGGTTGCTCACTTAATCTATGGTACATTCTACGATTGCGAACGTAACGGTAAGCGAGGAAACAAATAAATAAATATAAACTTAAAACGACGAAGTAAAATTTATTGTTTTGAAATCCATCTACTGCATCATAAAGAACGAAAATGATACCGAAGTTTAAAACGTACAGTAGGAAAAATGCAAAATGATCACGTAAAAATAGCTTCATGCTTATTCACTCCAAGTTGCGTTAAAGCGATATCCAAGTCCACGTACTGTTTCAATAGAGTTCTCAATGCCAAGCTCATTAAACTTTTTACGAAGACGTGTAATGTTTACGTTTAATGTATTTTCCTCAACGAAGCTTTCGTCATCCCAAAGCGCAGCTAATAAATCTTCACGGCTCGCTGTACGAGGAAATTTAGATAATAACATTTCTGCTAAAATTGCCTCTTTCTTCGTTAAAAGAACTTGTTCAGATCCGAAGTGAATTTCTGGACGTTCAGGGAATAGTTTTAATCCTTCTACTTCAACGATACGTTCCGAAATATTTGGTGCATAATCACCGTAAATACGGCGTAATTGTCCTTTGATTTTCGCCATTACAACGTCGTAGTGGAATGGTTTTGTAATGTAATCATCCGCACCGCTTTCAATTGCCATAATTTGTTCCATCTCACCAGCACGCGCTGAAATGAAAATAATTGGACAAGTAGATTCATGACGAATTTGACGGCACCAGTAGAAACCATCGAATTTCGGTAAGTTTACATCAAGTAAAACAAGATGGGGTTTCACTGCGTTAAACGATTCCATAATATCATCGAAATTCTCCGCTACCACAGCCTCATAACCGTACTTCTGAATGTGAGATTGCAGTAATGATGAAATATTTGGATCGTCTTCAACGATTAAAATTTTATACATATGTATATTCCTCCTCAAAAAAAACAATTGTAGCTATAGTGTATCATGTGTTTCAAGTCTTTTCATTATGTTGAAAGATAAGCTAGTAAACAGTATAGGTTAAAAGTGAGAAAAGTAAAAAGGGCGCTGGATGAAATTGACAAATAACGGTAATCGGTTTAATATTTAGATAAATATCTAAATGTCTAATTATCGAAAGGAAGAAAGACATTGAATCAAGCATTCAAAGCATTAGCAGATCCAACAAGGCGAAAAATTTTAGACTTATTAAAAGAAGGCGATCTAACCGCTGGTGAGATTGCTGAACATTTCAATATGACAAAACCAAGTATTTCACACCACTTAAATGCACTTAAAAATGCTGAACTTATTCAAGATGAAAAGAAAGGGCAATTCGTTATGTACTCTTTAAACACAACGGTCTTTCAAGATTTATTGACTTGGGTGTTTACATTTACGAATAAGGGGGAAGAGGGGAAATGAAAAAGCATCTTTTTGCAATCTTATTAATTGTTATAACTTGTTTAGCTTGGGCGTTTGCTTGGCCACATTTACCGGATACAATTGCAACGCATTGGAGCGGCGGTAAAGTAGATGGATATTCTTCTAAATCGTATGGAATGCTTTCTATGGTTGGAATTATGATTGTTTTATATATTTTTCTAAACGTGTTACCAAAGATTGATCCAAAGAAAGCGAACTACGAGAAGTTTTCTAAAGCTTTTATGATGATGAATAACGGGATACTACTGCTACTATTTGTAGGGAATATAGATATTATTACAAGTGGATTAGGATACAATTTATTCATTAATCGCGTGCCGGAATTATTAGTTGGTGTTTTATTTTTAGTAATGGGTAATTATTTACCACAGTGTAAGCCAAACTTTTTTGTTGGGATGCGTAATCCATGGACGTTAAGTAATGAAGAAGTATGGCGGAAAACACATCGGTTTAGCGGAAAAGTATTTGTGGCGTTAGGAATTATTATGATTATAAGTGTTTTCGCTCCGGCTGATTGGAGAACTTATATGATGCTTGGGATTATAGTAGTTGCTGTCATTATAACGAATTTATATTCTTACGTTTTGTATAAAAAAGAAATACAAATGTGAGCTATATTAGTCAAATTTTATATTTATAGTTTCTATGTGTTAAGAGATTTTAATACTCAGTGGGAATAATGAAAAGCTCACTGAGTAAATTTTTCGTTTTAAGGTCTGAAAATTCAATCGAAAAGGTGATTTGGGGGGATTTACATGTTAGAAATTATAAATTTTAGCAAGACATATAAAGACGGTAAGAAAGCAGTTGATCATTTGAATATTACTGTTAAAGCAGGGGATATCTTTGGATTTATTGGACATAACGGTGCGGGGAAAAGTACAACAATTAAGTCGTTAGTAGGAGTTATAGATTTTGAAGAGGGTGAAATTTTTGTTGATGGACATTCAGTAAAAAAGGATCCGATTGCATGTAAGAGAGTAATGGCGTATATTCCTGATAATCCAGATTTATATGAGCAATTAACAGGAATTCAATATTTGAACTTTGTTGCGGATGTGTTTAAAGTGCCTGCGAGGGATCGGGAAGAACAGATACAGAAGTATGGGGATGCTTTTGAGATTACACCGTACTTAGGGGATTTAATATCTTCTTATTCACACGGTATGAAACAAAAAGTAGCGATTATATCGGCGGTTTTACATAAACCGAAATTATTAGTTTTAGATGAACCTTTCGTTGGTCTTGATCCAAAGGCAGCCGTAGTATTGAAAGGTATTATGAAAGAGCTTTGTGAAAAAGGAAGTGCGATTTTCTTTTCTACGCACGTTTTAGATGTAGCTGAGAAGTTATGTAATAAAGTAGCGATGATTAATAGAGGGAAATTAGCACTTTCAGGAGAAGTAAATTCTTTAATAAAGGAAGGCTCATTGGAAGAGCTCTTTATGAAGGAGCTTGCTAATGAATACTAATAGTTTAGGTCTTTTGAAAATTCGGTTGATAACGCAGCTCGGTTTAAACACCTTTAAATACGAAAAAGATAAGAGAAAGAAGCAGAATAAGATTTTGCTGACAGTATCTATTGCTCTAGTTGGTGTCATGTTAATGTTATATTGCGGAGCTTCAGCATATGGATTGATAAAAATAGGAATTAGTGAAATTATTCCCGTCTATGCACTAGTTATTAGCAGTATATTAACGTTGTTTTTCACTATATTTAAGGCAAATGGAGAAATTTTTGCTTTTAAGGATTACGACTTTTTAATGTCATTGCCGATTCGCGTAAGTACTGTTATTGCAAGTAGGTTTTTGTATTTATACTTGCTGAATACAATCTTTTCAATCATAATCATGCTACCAATGGGAGTTGTGTATTGCATACATGAAAATCCATCAGTTTCTTTTTACTTTATGTGGTTCATCAGTATGTTTATCGCATCTTTAATCCCAACAACAATCGCAGCAATCTTTGGAGCTTCGATTACGGCAATCGCTTCTAAATTTAAAAATACGAATAAAATAACTACGATTTTAAGTTTTATAGTAATTATTACATTCGGTTCCTTTATGCTAAAAAACGGAAATGCTCAATATAGCCTTAATGATATGAACGGAATTGGTGCAATTGTTTCCGAGCAATTAACTAAAGTGTATCCATTAGCTAACATGTTTCAAAAAGCAATTGTTAATGCTGATATGGTAGCTTTCATCTTATTCGTGGGGATATCAGTGATTTGGTATTATCTTTTTGTAAAAATACTTTCGTTAAAATATAAGCAAATAAACACAGGGATCACCACTTATCATATGCTTTCAAATTATGAGATTAATAGCATGAAAAAAGAGAGTGTATTGGTCGCATTGTATAAAAAAGAGCTGAAACGTTTCTTCTCTTCTACAGTGTATGTCATAAATAGTGGAATGGGAGTCGTGATGGCGCTAGCTTTCTCGCTAGCTATAGTTGTAGTAGGACCAAGCCAATTAATAGCGTATCCTGGAATTGAGCCCCTGTTGCAAAAGATTGCTCCATTTGCTATTGCAGCAGCGATTTCGATGACATGTACAACATGTGTTTCATTGTCTTTAGAAGGAAAAAATGTATGGATTATTAAATCATTGCCTATAGCGCCAAAGATGATTTATGATAGTAAAATTCTTATGAATCTTTCATTGAGTATACCTGCATCACTTATTAGTGCTGTATTACTGATAATCGGGTTAAAGCTAGATGTTTGGAGCTCTCTTTTCATCGTAATAACACCGATAACATATTCATTATTTTCAGCAGTATGGGGGATTTTCATTAATAATCGATTTGGTTATTATGATTGGGTATCAGAAACTCAAGTAGTAAAACAAAGTATAGGATCGTTTGTTGGTATGTTTGGTGGCTTAATTGTGGCGGTTATACCTGCCTTGTTAATTGGTACTGCTACTATCTCGAACTACAGAGTATTTACTTTTGCAGTTATTACAGTGCTTACGATTATTACTATTTTCTTGTATAAGAACGAGTCAAGAAGAAGTATAAAATAAAGAAGCTGCTCTTCCTTTAAAAAGGGAGAGCAGCTTCTTTATTTTGAAAAGGTTAGCCTCTTATATTACTTTTTTAAAACAGGTACCCATATTTCGCTTCTGAAATTCGGAGAGGATACGTCTTTACTTTCATTCCACAATATCTCCGGTCCTTCCGCTAGTTCATAGTTCGAAGAAGGGAACCATTCAGAATAAATACGTCCCCATACATTTTGTAATGCATCAGGAAATGGTCCGACAGCTTCGAATATAGCCCATGTTGAAGCAGCAACTTCAAGTTGCGCGAATTGCTCTGGGCAATCTTTCGTTGTGGCTACTCCAATGTAGTGATCGAGTTCCCCCTTTTCCTCCATTCTTCCTTCAGAAAAGTTAGTAGAAGCACTAATGATTCCAGTAGGTTCAATGTTTGAAAGGGACTTTAATGTTTGAATAGAATCTGGGTTTAAACTTTTCCACATAGAAGCAATTTCTTCATTTACACCGTTAAAAACGATTGGTACTCGTTTTGTAATACCTATAATTCGAAATGGCTCTTTTTCTTCAATTCGATAGTTCATTTCATTTCCTCCTTGAATGGATAATTGGAAGGTCATTGGTGAATAAGCCTTCAAAGAATGGCTACTATTTCGGGCCTCTGAAGGTGTTATACCGTGCAAGTTTTGAAATGCACGGGCGAATGAATCTGGTGAGTTGTAGCCATATTTTATAGCGACATCAATGACTTTTGCATCGCTATTTTTTAGTTCAAAGGCAGCGAGAGTAAGACGTCTACAACGAATATATTCTGATAGTGATATGCCAGCTAGGAAAGAGAACATTCTTTTGAAATGATATTCCGAGCAGTAAGCTAACTTCGCAACTTCTTTAAAATTAATTTCATTTGTTAGGTTGTTTTCAATATAGCGCATTGCAGTATTCATATTTTTAAGTGAATCCATATTATGACCTCCTCTGTACATAGAATAGCAGGAACGAAATAGCTCCATCCGACATTTCGTGCACAACTTTGTAGGGGACATTTTTAACCTTACAAAATTGTAATGTTCCTGTAAGGAGAATGAATGGATGGTATGATATCCCAATGTTATAGTAACAAAGTACTTTTGTTCAGTAGGTTAAATTTTTATATCTTTACTTATGCGTCTTACATAACTGTCATGTTTGTGTAAGAAACATCGATAGTGGCAAGAGTAGAGAGTGTATATAGTTGAAAATAGAGAATAGAAGAAATGAGGGATGTCGAGATGAAAACAGTGTTAGAAGCAAAAAATATTGAAAAAGTGTACGACACGGGTGGGAATAAATTTGCAGCGTTAAAAGGTATTAACTTACAAGTAAAAGAAGGTGAGTTCGTTGGAATTATGGGACCTTCTGGTTCTGGTAAGACGACTTTACTAAATGTTCTTTCTACAATTGATAATGCGACGAACGGTGAAATTTTAATTGATGGAAAAGATATTGTAAAGATGAATGATGATAAGTTAGCGTTATTCCGCCGCGATCATTTAGGTTTCATTTTCCAAGATTATAACTTATTAGATACGTTAACGGTGAAAGAGAATATCGCTTTACCACTTGCGTTATCAAAGGTGAAAGCGAGTGAGATTGATCGCCGCGTTCTTGAAATCTCAAAGAAATTCGGTATTGATCATATTTTAAGTCAGTTCCCATATCAAGTATCTGGTGGGCAGAAGCAGCGCTGTGCAGCATCGCGTGCAATTGTTACGAATCCAAGTATGATTTTCGGAGACGAGCCAACTGGAGCACTTGATTCTAAATCTGCAACAGATTTACTTGAAAGTATGAAGTCATTAAATGAATATGATAACTCAACAATTTTAATGGTAACGCATGATGCATTTGCAGCAAGTTATTGTAAACGAGTTATTTTCATTAAAGATGGTGAACTATATAAAGAATTGCACCGCGGTGAATCGACGCGTAAACAGTTCTTCCAAAAAATTGTTGATGTAATGTCTTCTATTTCTGGGGGTATGGCTGATGACCTTATCTAGCATTGCCCTCCGCAACATACAGCGGAACTTTAAAGACTACTTTGTATATTTTGCATCTATGATTTTTAGTATCGTTATTTATTTTACATTTAAAGCATTGCAATACAATTCACAAATGGAAAAAGCTGCAGAAGCTTCAAAAAAAATTAGCGGAGCGTTCCAAGTTTCAAGTGTCATGCTTATCATTTTCGTAGCAGTGTTTATTATATATTCGAACGGTTTCTTTACACGTAAACGTAAAAAAGAAGTTGGCTTATATTCGTTATTAGGTATCCGTAAAAGACAAATTGGTAAAATGCTCTTTTATGAAAATATGTTAATGGGATTAATGTCTTTAATTATCGGTATTGCGATTGGTAGTGTCCTTTCAAAATTATTCCTTGAACTGCTAGTAAGCATGATGGGATTAAACTTAAATGTTCATTTTGAAGTACCGATGGCTGCCATTATTGATACAGCACTTATTTTCTTTGTGATTATTTTATATACATCACTTCAAGGATATCGTTTAATTTATCGATTTAAGCTAATTGAACTTTTCCGCGCCGAACGTGAAGGAGAAGCAATGCCAAAAGGATCAGTTATTATGGCATTAATTTCAGTTATCTTAATCGGTTCAGGTTATTTTTTAGCATTAATGTTCATGAAAGCAGTTAAATATGCAGACTTTATGGCAGTTGCACTTTATATTTTATTGGCGACAGTATTAGGTACGTACTTACTATTTATGTTCTTTACAGTATTCGTATTGAAACGTGCAAGAAATAATAAATCATCGTTTTATAACGGTATGAATATGGTAACGACGTCGCAGCTACTATATCGTATTAAAGGAAATGCAAAATCACTTGCGACAATTTCTATTTTAAGTGCGGTAACATTAACAGCGGTTGGTACGTCTGTTACGATGTATTACAACACATTTACGCAATCAAAAGCAGTTGCACCATATAGCTATTCTTATGAGAAAAAAGATGCAGCGCTTGATAAGAAAGTAAATGCGATTTTTGCAGAAGAGAAGAAAGATCATCCGATTAAAGATCAATTTGAAATTGAGACAGTTCCTGTAAAAGGGAAGTTTGAAGGAGATAAAGTTGATTTCATCTTTAATATGAACTACAGTATCTCAGAGAAATATCAATTTATGTCTCAATCTGAATTTAATAAGCTTGCTAAGAAAATCGACGCAGAAACAGTGAATGTAGCTGCTGATGAAGCATTTATATATGATAGTTCGTATATTGAAGGACATGAGTTTAGTCCACAATATAAAGGAAACAAAGCAGTATTCCAAATTGGGAACGAAACGAAGCAATTAAAAATCCAAGGTGCAAATGACGTTGCGATTACAAATTTAGGTGAATTAGTTGTTGTCGTTTCAGATGAAATGTATGAACAAGCGAAACAAGCATTTGGAACACGTATTGTAAAAAATATTGATGTGAAAGATGAGAAAAACAGTAAAGTGTTAACGGAAAAATTAACAAAAGTGATGCCAGCTGGTGAATCAGAAATGGTGTTATCATTTAGAGATTTCTACACTGGTTTCCATATGGGGCTTGAAGGAACAGGATTAATGATGTTTATTGGAATGTTCTTAGGGCTTGTATTCTTACTAGCAACAGGTTCTATCATTTACTTTAAACAATTAACAGAAGCAAATGCTGATCGTGAGCGTTATGTTGTACTTCACAAAATAGGGGTCACAAAACAAGAAATGAAAAAAGCTATTGCAAAACAAGTAAGCTTTATCTTTGCAATCCCGTTAGTAATCGGAATCCTGCACAGCTTGTTTGCATTAAAAGGTTTAGGGAACATACTACCATTTGAAATTATGATTCCGCTTCTAATTAGTATCGGAGTATACGGCGCTATTTATATTGGATATTACTTCTTAACTGTTCGTTCTTATTATAAGATCGTGAGTGCGAAGTAATAAGGGGCAGCTATCGCTACAGGCGATAGCTGTTTTTTTATTCTTCATAAAATCTTAAGAAACTTCCTCAATTTTTATTAAGAAACGATAGTTATACTTAGACACAAGTTAAAAACTACCGAACGAATGAGGAGAGGTTTATATGCAACTCATAACATTCTTACATGAATTTATGAAACATCCGAAACATACTGGTGCAATTGCGCCAAGTTCAAAAATATTAGCAAAGAAAATGGTCGATGTAATTGATTTTAATAAAGCGAAATGTATTGTAGAGTTAGGGCCTGGTACAGGGGTCTTTACGAAAGAGATTATGAAGAGAAAAAAGAAGGAAACAATATTTCTTCTTATTGAAATTAATGAAGTGTTTTGCAAAGAGCTAAAGAGAAAATTTAAAGATGAGCAGAACGTCATTGTTGTGCACGGTTCAGCTGAAAATATAAAGAAGTATATGGAAGAGTTCCATATAGAATGCGTGGATTACGTTTTATCGGGATTACCTTTTACTTCTTTACCAGAAGAAGTTTCAAAACGTATTTTAAACAATGTAATGGAAGCGATACATGAGAATGGTGAATTTATTACATTTCAATATTCACTTGTGAAAAAAGGATTTATACAGCACTTCTTTCCTGAAATTACGCTAGAGAAAGTGTGGCTCAATTTCCCACCAGCGTACGTCTTTAGCTGTAAAAAAGAGCTAAGGAGAGCGTATGCATAATGGAATTACATGAATTATTATCCTATATTGAGCAGTACGGTTATTGGGCATTATTTTTCTGTTTATGGTTAGGTATTATCGGTATGCCAATTCCAGATGAAATGATTGTTATGAGCGGAGGCTTTGTATCTTCATTAGGTATATTAAATGTTATTCCTGCGTTTTTATTAACGTATTTAGGCGTTGTGTCCGGACTTTCTTTAGGCTATATATTAGGGAAAATATTTGGTACAAAAGTACTTGATAAGCTAATGAAAAAGAAAAAAGCAAAGTATGTTGTGAAATCGCAAGAGATGGTAGAGAAGTATGGTCATTATGCATTAGTTACAAGTTACTTCATACCAGTTGTAAGACATGTTGTACCGTATGTAGTTGGAATGAATAACATGTCATTTAAGACGTATGCTTTGTATTCTTATACGACAGGATTTCTTTGGACACTCGTTTACTTTGTGCTAGGTTCTTTATTTGGACAACATATTGAAAGTATTGTAGCAGTTGCGATAGAGTATGGCTTGTATTTTGGCGTGATTGTTTTTATTGTTACAGGTATTCTTTATTTATATAGACAAAAAAAGAATCACACTGATGAGTAAATAGAAGTAAAAAAAGTTTCTTCCAGTATGAAGGACAAGATAGGATTATAAGTATAAAATTATCTTTATTTAATGGTAAAATATAGGTAAGTAGTTAAGGGAGGAAGAGCGTTGTGCTACTCATTTTTAGCCTTATCTTAATTGGAATTATGTGCAGTATGAAAATAGTATCTTTACACATGATAGAACGACAAAAGGTAGAGGAACGATATGTATATTGTCCAAAATGTGATACAAAAATTAGAAGAGGAAATTCAGCTCCTTTTTGTTCGAAATGTAATTTAATATTTTAAAAATAAAAAGTCCGAAATCACTTTATATAGTTTCGGACTTTTTATTTTTAAGTAAACATTAATCCACCTAGTTCTCTTTCGTTTGTTTATTAGCTAAA
The DNA here is from genome assembly GCF_037966225.1 of Bacillus sp. FSL E2-8900. Taxonomy (NCBI): domain Bacteria; kingdom Bacillati; phylum Bacillota; class Bacilli; order Caryophanales; family Bacillaceae; genus Bacillus; species Bacillus sp. FSL E2-8900. The sequence continues at coordinate 4,454,742 of NZ_CP150193.1, read as the reverse complement.
ATGGATTATGAATAACAATAGTATGTAAACGAAAATAAATATAAATGTACACATGGAGTGTTATATTTGGAGATTTTAATCATAGTAGGATGCCTATTAATAGGAATTATTTTGATTAGTATAAGTATCTATCGATTTGTTAAAGAAATAAAAGAAAAAAATTCAAAGAAAGAGAAATGGAAAGTAGTAGCTGGAAATTTGATAGAGTTATTTAGTGATCCATTGCACGGAGCACCGTTCTATTTTTTAACTGGGGGTCTCTTTTTTGTAATCGGGCTGTTATTTCTTTCTATGGGAATGGGATGGCTTGAAATTGATTAAGGCGTATTAACAAAGATGTTTCATAGTTGTATTGCGAAGAGGAGAGAGCAAATGCCAGTTATAAGAGATATACAATTGAGTTTTCTAAAAGTAAAAGAGCATACTAGAAGCACTGAGACATTACAGTTAGCATCTACAAGCAACTACGATGAAGATATCTCTTTTGGTAAAGAGACGAGCTGTATTACTTCTTTATATTGTCGACATATGCCAAAGTTAAGAATGGAGTATGAGAAAGGTATTTTGATTCATTGTGTGGATGATATTTCATTACTCGATGAGTGGGAGAAGAAATATCGAATTTTCCCTGAATATATGAATGCTTTTGTGGAATATGGGAGTGTGAGGGATTTTCCATATTTATCAGATAGAGAGAAAAAAGAATTAGCCCTTCAAATCGTTCATGCGGAAATGAAGCGTTTAGCTGTGAAATATGATTGGGATATAGAAGAGTTAGAAAAAGTGAAGAATAAGATACTAGAATTGAATTATAGAAACGAGTTCGTATATATAAAAAAGAGTAGTCCGAATAAAAAATACGTATGTAATATAACATGTCAGCATGAAGTGGCTTATGCTGACGTGTACTTAGAAATAAGAGAGTATAGAACGAGGCGGTTAATCAAAAAGGAAAAGCTTATTAGAGAAGAAGATATGTATAAGATGTTTCATCATGTTAGTGAAGTGGCTTGGAAGTTAAATCATAAAGTGCTACTGATGAACGATAAAGGAAAAACTGTATGGATGTTAACCTTTTTAGAGAAAGATATCCCAGCTAATTTAGTTTGGAAGATTGAAAGAATAGATTGAAAATAGATGAGAAGTGGAGTGCATATGATGGAGACACAAATCGTTATTGGAGTACCTGGTTTATGGAAAGATAGAACAGAATTAATACAAGAAGTTGTGAGTAAAAGTAACTATATATTAGCGGGAAATGTGATGCACCATAAGGAGAAAGAGATTGGCTTTGAAATTGATATATATGAACAAGACCCTTCTTTGAGAGAGGCTTTCTTCTATGCAGGTGGTGAGCGTTTTAATGAAGAATTGCTTCAGGAGTTGGAGAAGCATACTTATACAGTGTATGTTATTGCAAAAGTTGACGATACAGAGAGATTACAAGAAGTAATTGATGTAGGAATGGAACTTTTAAATGCAGGTGGACTTGCTTTAAAAGTTGAAACAGCAGGTGTGGCTTATTCGAAAGAAGAATGGCAAGAGCTTGCAGAGGATAAGGAAATCTTCCCGATGTATTCGCACCTTGTAACTTTAGTTGGAGATGAAGAGGACGGTTATTATTCATGTGGAATGCAAGCATTTAATCTACCAGACGTTGTTTTAGACGGAGGGATAGATCCGGAAGTAGCTGTAGATTTATTGAATGATTTTAACCTACATAATATATTGGAAAAACCTAATTTGAAAGATGGAGATACAATTAGTTTCACAGAAGATGCTCCAGTGTATCTCTTATCTCATTATATAGATAATCGTTATGAACAAGAGGATCCATTTTATAATCCGTGTGGGGTATGGAAGTTAGAGAGTGCTTCGGCAAAGAAATCTATCTTTCAAAAATTGGGGAGTGTGCTAAAAGGATGGAAAAATACATAAAAGAACAGAGGAGTATATGTGATAAATATAAAGCGGAGTATGTAGAATCTCCGAATGACTTGAAATTAGGAATAGCGCAAAATGTGAAAGATGGTATTGTTCCGATTAATGGGTTACGAATGCCTATAGAAAACGGAACGACAGGTTGGTACATTTGGGCTGGTGAAGAAATGGGGACAGAAGAAGATTTCTTTCTTCCTTTACATGTTCAACATATTGATGAATGGGCACCTGAAATAAAGAAGTATTTAGGGTTACCACCTGGTTGGAGATTTTTAATTGCTGGAGATTACGAGGACGTGTGGTATGATCCGAATTTGTTTGATGAAGATTTAGAAGAGGATACAGATGAATGGGAAGAAAATATGCTACAAGAGTATGGATGGTACATGCATAGCATATTAGCAGAAGATATTGATGGCATCCATGCTAATTATCATACGCATGGTCTAAGAGATAACTTTAATCATCAAGATTTACAAATAGCATTAAATATGGATCCTGAAGTCGCGCATAGTGTTTTTTGTACCATAATAGAAGAGATAAAGAGCGGAAAAAAGTTTGAACAAGGGATTGAGTATACGGATATTATTGAAGGATATCCCATTATTATGAAGTCTTTCGTAGAGATGGATCGAGAAGTTTTGAGGGTTTTATTACCTGATGAAAGAGGGATTCTTCCTACTAGGTCAGAGTGTGATGAGTGTTATAAGACTCAATTGGATAGTATTGAGGAAATTTGATAAAAAAAGAGCTTGAAACTATTCAAGCTCTTTTTTTATCACTATTTATGTCCTAAAATATGCTCAATCTCATGCAAACTTAATTTACTTGCCTTAGCAATCGTTTCAAGTGGTATACCAAGATCATACATATTTTTAATCATTTGAATTTTCCCCTGTTGAATGCCTTTTTCAAGCCCTTTTTCAATGCCTTTTTCAAGCCCTTTTTCAATGCCTTTTTCAAGCCCTTTTTTAATTCCTTGTTCCATTCCTCTTTTTATTCCTTCTGTCTCTGCATGGGCGAATTTTGCTGCTTCATCCATTAAAACTTTCTCCCTTGCGTCATAGGCTTGTCGGAAAGAAGAATCCTGACTCATACGTTCCCATTTATTTATTGCTTTTTGTAAAATAGGGTCTTGGTTCATAGCAATATCCTCCAATAGTTTAGTTAAGTGCTCATCCTCATTTGCTGAAAGCAATAAAAGCCAACGAACAAATGGATCTTTCCACGGATTTACTTTTTCTTCATGCCATTGTTCAGTTAACTTTGGAATTTCTATAATGTGGATTTCAATGTCGTCACTCAGGAGTTTTTGTTGTTGTGTATTCCATAATATGCTCGTTGTATGGAAGGCTGGGTGTTCCGAAAACATTACGAAGTTTAGTAAGTTTATGGTGATGGTTTTGTGAAGTGCACTGTAGGGCATCCCTTTTTGTAGTTGAGATGTGTATAGTCTTCCCCAATAATATAAACTGCGTTTAACCATATCGTGATTATTATTGAGTTGTATTTCTACATTAACTTTTGTTCCTGTGTCTAATGTCGCTGAAATGTCTAAAATAGATAACTTATCCTCTTCATATTCCCTGTGTAAATGTGGATCTTCTAGTTGTAGAGAAGCAATGGGCGACTCTAAAGACTCTTGTAACATAGCATTTAAAAATGCAATTAGAATATCTTCGCTACCATTCGTACCAAACAATTGTTTAAATGCAAAATCAATGCGTAAATTAACTAACTGTTGGTTGAACAAAGTTTGTCCTCTCCCTTATATGAAGGTGCTTCTTTCCTTCATTGTACATAAAAAGAACTAGAGTATGCAAACAAGCCATTCTTCTATTTTTTAGTAGTGTTATTAGAATGTCACAGGTAAGTATGGTTATGTTATACTCTAGTGAAATTAAAAAAATATTTTTGTTTATATCGGGGTGAAGATGCTACATATGCAAAAAGATATTTTAAAACTATTAGATAAAAAGCAAAGTAAGTATGAATTTCCTGCCTTTGATAATGAATATATTGATATTTCACAAGTGAAATTCTCTCTTTTCTTTAAAGATACTAAGGATTGGCTAATGGTGTTTCAAATTGTTGGTGTAGGTTCATTAGGTGTATGTAATGATATTCAAGTATATGGCGATAGAATTACTCATTCAATGGGTGATGATTGCATTTTACAATTAAATAATGGCGATTATGAGTTGTTTGATGATGAAGGTGAATTTATACCGAATATTTATAACGGCAGTTTAAAAATTCGCGAGCATCATTTTGAATATGAATTTACAGAAGAAGATTATATAAATAATGGAATAGAAGTACAAACGACAGAGCATTATCCAACATACTTCATGCGTATGCTTGCTACTAATGAGGAAGCTCAAAAATTATTGTGGTGGGATAAAGGAGAAATTTTAGAAGAGTTCGGTTTAGAAGGCGACTGGAAAGTAGCGTATGAAACGGAAGAATGGAAACATGTTGAAGACGAAAAAGTAAGTGAAAATGAATTCTTCCAATCAGTAGCCTCTGCAATAGAGAAGAAAGATCCAAGTGTTATTGTGAATGAAAATGCTAATACGCATTGGAGAAATTGGGTAGAGTTTGATTGTGACTGAAAAGGATAGGAGAAAGAATAACAAATGAAAAGAAGAAGAAAATCCGGAGAAAAAGTACAAATGCATCGTTTTGCACTACCTCTATGCTACGGAAGTGAAGCGCCATATTATTATTACGAGGTAGCGCCCCATGAAAGAGAGGGACGCATCCATTTAACATCGGATCTTTGTGTAATGGATGATGAACATTATTTTATTAGAGGATGTTTAGAGATTCCTATCATTGACTACCACGAAAATTTCATATGGACTGTTTGGGTATCACTTAGTAAAGAAAGTTATGATGAAGTATTAGAAAAGTGGGATGAGAGAGGCCGAGAAAATAGTGATCCTTATTTTGGTTGGTTATCTGTAGAAATACCATTTTATCCAGAAACATTAAATTTAAAAACAAATGTACATATAAGAGAAGTTGGAACGGCACCGTATGTTGAATTAGAGCCAACCGAGCATCCTTTAGCAATCGAACAAAGAAATGGAATTACTTTAGAGAGAGTTAAAGAAATACAAGAAATGATTCAACGACATAGCTAGATTAGAAGAGAAAAAAACGAGTGCTAGCACTCGTTTTTTTCTTTACACAACCGCAGGATTATAAATCATCGTAAAGTGTCCTGGTAATAATTCAATGTGACAAGGTGTATGAAGCGAGCTTTCTCCATCTGTATCTACTTCTTTTTCTTCTTTCGTTTCAATATGAATGGATTTCGCTTTTACGTGGAAGATGTCATTTTCATTTGAGTCTTCAAATAGTTTCTTTCCGATGTAATCTTTAAATGCTTGAATACCTGTTGATTTGACTACGAAAATATCAAGTGTTCCATCATCACATTTTACGTTCGGAATAAAGGATGGAATACCACCAAGATATTCACCATTTCCAACCATGACAAGGACAGCTTCGTCTTCATATACTTGTCCGTCATAAGTAATTTTTACCGGGAATGTTTCAGCATTTTTTACAGTTCGAATTGTGCTTAAATAGTAACCGATTTTACCAAGCTTTGCTTTTTCTTCTGCATCGATATTGTTTGATACTTCAGATACGAGTCCAATGCCCCAGAAGTTTAAGAAATGTTGTTCATTTGCTTTTGCAACGTCAACTGGTTTTACGTGTTCCTTTGTGATAAGTTTTGCTGCTTCTGCAATGTTTTGCGGAACACCAAGTGTGCGAGAGAAGTCATTGCAAGTTCCACCTGGAATGATTGCAAGTGTAGGTCTAGTTTCGAGAGGTGCTAAGCCATTTGTGCATTCAAATACTGTTCCATCACCACCAAAGACGATAATTAAATCTACTTTACTAGCAAACTCTTGGCAATATTTTGTTGCATCACCTTGTTTTTTCGTATGAAGGATATGTAGATCAGGAAAAGCTGCGGCAAGAGGTGGTACGATTTTTGTTAAATTTGTATGTAAGTCACCTTGACCAGCTTTCGGATTTACGATGAGGAGTACTTTTTCAAATTTTGTCTTTGTCATATTTCATCTCTCCCTGTAGTTTGTAATGGAAAGAAAGGAGCTGTTCCCATGTATTTTAGAACAGCTTCTCCCTATTAATTGGATGCTAACATTGTCAGTTATTGTCGGTAAGTCGATATATTAAAAAAATCGCCGATATACATTTTATGTACTATCAATTTTTTAAGTTATACGATTACTCCGTTACAACTGAAGCGATAAATGGTAAGTTACGATATTTCTCAGCACAGTCGATACCGTAGCCAACGATAAATTCGTCTGGAATTTGGAAGCCAACATATTCAGCTTTTAAGTCCACTTTACGGCGTTCTGGCTTATCAAGTAATGTACAGAACTTGAGTGCTTTTGGTTTATGCATAAAGAAGTGGTCTTTTAGGAAATGAAGTGTTAAACCAGAATCGATAATATCTTCTACAACAATTACGTTTTTTCCAGTAATGTTTACGTCGATATCTTTTAGTAGTTTCACTTTTCCTGTTGTTTCTGTTTGATTTCCGTAGCTAGATGCAGAAATAAAGTCAATTGTTACATCATTTTTGATGTGACGAATTAAATCAGCAGCAAATACGAATGAACCTTTTAATACTGCGATAACTACGATTTCTTCTCCTTCAAAGTCACGTTCGATTTGAAGTGCTAATTCTTTCACTTTTGCTTGTAATTGTTCTTCAGAAATTAAAGTGTCTTTTATTTCAATATTCATTGTAATCCTCCTACAGTGTAAAACTTGCGAACATTTCGACTGTAAAGGATAGAATAGAAAAAGTCAAAGGAGATAGTAATTTTTTACAAAGATAACGCCAAAATCATCTGATGATATGATATACTAAGTGCATTAAGAAAACGCTTCCATAAAGGGTGAATATGATGAAGAAGAAACAGTACACAAGTGTAACATTTATAAAAGCATTACTTTTAACAATTGTTCTTGGCCTGTTGGCTTACGTAATTGATGTACCTGCGATTCGTATTTCATTAATTGGAATGACTTTAGTGTTAGGAGCAATTTCGCACGGTATGATGTCGCAGCTAAAAGAAGCTGGACTTGATGATATGAGAGATCATATAGATAAAAAGTAAGAAACCTTCATTATATCGAGTGAAGGTTTTTTTGTTTCTTACAAAAATGTAAGGTAGTTGTAAGGCAAATCGATAGTTGCATAAGAGCATTTTGGATAAACTATGGGTGTAAGGTAAAAGGCAAGCATATTTTAGGTAAATTAAGTTTTAGGCACTCTATATGTGAAAAAGGAGTAGGAGGGCATGGAGAAACGTTGGACGACCTTTTCTTTTTTAGCGACTAGTAACACCGTAATGCTAGATGGAAAAATGGATTTTTTGCACTTGTTTGATCGTGAAGATGATCATTCTTCTTCTAAATTTACAATGAAATGGAATAAATGGAGCGAGAGTTGTAGGTTTGAAGAAGAGGCCCCTAACGAAGAGCAAAAGATTATTTTAACAAACCCTATTAAAGCGTGGGTTGTTCAACGTCGTAAGTGTAACGTCAAAAATCACTTCAAGAAAACTGAGCCGAGACAATTAGTTATCGCTCCGGCCCGTTCTACTTCCAAATCACGCGAAAGTAACATGTAAATAATTGAGACACACACCCGAAAAAACATCGTACATATTGCGATGTTTTTTTCTTTTTCTACAATGAAATCTTTAAATGAAATATATTTCATCTGCATCTTATATTTATATCTCTTGCTTATTCTAGTAATACATCCGGTGCGAGTTGATGTGAATAAAATATAAGGAGAGAATTAAGATGAAAAAGAGACTATTACCAATTTGTGCAATGGCACTTTTAACAGTAGGATATTCTTCAGTAGCGAGTGCAGATACTGGAACAGTAACAAAGGAAGAAGCGCAAGTGCAACAAGATAAAGCTAAAAAAGAAGAAGCAATTAAGGAACAGCAAAAAAGTGAAGTAGAGAAAAAGCAAGCGGCACAAGTACAAGAAAAAAATGATATGGCTAAAAAAGAAGAAGCAATAAAAGCTGAGAAAAAAAGTGAAGAAGAGAAAAAGAGAATAGCGCAAGAACAGTTAAAAAACGATATGGCCAAAAAAGAAGCAGCGATAAAAGCCGAGCAAAAGAATGAAGTAGCTAAAAAAGAAGTAGCAAAGCCAGTTGTACAAGGTGAAAAATTACCAAATACAGCATCGAATAATGTAGTAATGATGGGATTAAGTGCATGTCTTGTAGCGGTAGGTACATTATTTGGTTTGAATCGTCGCAATAAGATTAAAGCGTAAATAAAATATTTTCCTATAAAGAATGGGATAATTTCATATATTAAAAATGGTAGGTTACTCCTACCATTTTTGGCATGGAGGAATGAAGAATGAAGTTACTCAATTATATCGGTATCATATTGATGGCTATAGGGCTATTCATGGGATCCTATTATGCTGTGGAATGGTATAAAGGAAGAAGCTCTGCTGGGCAATTAACGGCAGAAGAAATAAAGAGCCTTAAAAATATACAAGATACTCAACTTTTTCATGAAACACCTGTAACTTCTCAAGTGCCTTCTTCTCAAACAGAACATAAAGAAGGAGAAAAGGTAGCGATGTTAAACATACCGAAAATAAAGAAGAAGTTTTCTATATATTGGGGAGCAGATGATACGACTTTGAAAAAAGGAGTGGGTATGTTCGTTAGTGATTTAACGACAACTCCATCTGGAGGGGGACATACTGTACTGAGTGGACATCGAGATACTGTATTTACAGATTTAGAAGAGTTGAAAGAAAAGGATACCCTTGTTTTAGAGTATGATAATAAAACGTACACATATGAAATTCAAAAGACGTGGATTACCCATGCGGATGATCGTACTGTTATTATAAAAAAAGAAGAACCGATATTAACACTGACAACTTGTTACCCATTTAATTATATAGGGAATGCACCAGATAGATATATTATCGAGGCGAAGTTAATTGGCAGTTATTCAAAGTGAAATTATAGTTTCTGAAAGCGGGAGGGGGATATATAAATTATGTCAAAAAATATTTTAATTGTTGAAGATGAAGACATATTACGTGAAATATTAAAAGATTATTTTTTAAGTGAGCAATATGTAGTGTTTGAAGCGAGGGACGGGAAAGAGGCTTTAGTTGTATTTGAAGAAGAAGAGGTTGATTTAGTTATTTTAGATATTATGTTGCCAGAACTCGATGGATGGTCTGTTTGCCGAAGGATTCGAAAGACGTCCGAGGTGCCTATTATTATGCTGACGGCGCGCGTAGATGAAGACGATACGTTACTTGGTTTTGAACTTGGGGCAGATGATTATGTGACGAAGCCGTATAGTCCGCCAATTTTATTAGCAAGAGCGAAAAGGTTGTTAGAAAGCAGAAAAGTGACAAAGCAACTTTTAGAGAATGAAGATGATACATTATCAATCCACGGCATTCACGTTCATTTTCCGTCTCGCACTGTTACGGTAGATAGAACCGATATTAATTTAACGCATACAGAATTTGAAATATTAGCGTATTTCATGAAAAATCAAGGAATCGTTTTAACGCGAGAGCAACTCATTTCAAGAATTTGGGGATATGAATTTGCTGGTGATGATCGAACGGTGAATAGTCATATTCGTAATTTAAGAAATAAATTAGGAGAGAAAGCAAAGTATATTACAACTGTAGTACGAACAGGTTATAAATTTGAGGGCAATGTATGAGGAAAGGAATTGTACTAAAATTATTTACTCTTACAACGGCATTATGCATGTTGATTTTAGCGACGATATTTATTGGACAAACGATATTTTTTAAACAATATTATGCGAATCGAAAAGTGGAAGATATTAAAGTAAATTTAAATTCCTTTGAGAAGAATTATTTAAATTATGCAGGAAATGCAGAAGAAATTCAAAAACTAGAGCAAGACTTTTTAAGAGAAAATAATACGTGGATTACGACATTAGATAAGAACGGGAATTTAAAACATGCAGATGATTTTTATTTTGAAGTAACGATAGATCGTAGGCAACAAAAGAGCTTTGGACAACAAATATTCAAAATTCCTTTAGGCAATCTCGTCAATATAGAAGAGATTGAGAATAAATCATCAGATCAGTTTCTAGGCCAAGGAATTTATTTTTCTGGAGTGAAAAAAGGAGATAGTTTTATTCCATTCTCTTTCTCGTTATCTAAGCAGAATTTAAGTGGATCTAATAAACCGTTAGAAAAAGCATTTAAGGAGAAAATGAGTAAATTAGATGAGGAGAAAAAGAAAGCAGCTGAGGAACAAGTAAGTAAGGAAAAGAAGCCGGCTGTTCAGGAGCAAGCTGCCCAAGAACCAGATGCTTATATAGGTGGGTTTGTTACAAAAGTACAGTTTCCAGATGTAAAAGGCCTCGTAAATCCAATTTATAAAAATACTTTGTTTTTGGATAGTATAAAAGAATTTCAAACGGATGTATTACTAAAAGAGAGTAATCAAATAGAGTATTCAACAAAGACAATGGACTATGAAAAGAATGATATAAAATATAAATTATTAATGAAACCAATAAAAGAAAAAGATGGATCAGTAACATATATTTATGCGATGGCTTCTTTACAGCCTGTAGATGAAGCTGTACAAATGGTGCAAGATTATTACATCTATATCATTGCATTTGTAGTCGTTCTTATTTTTTTAGCTTCGTTTTATTATTCAAAACAAATTGCAAAACCATTATTAAAAATAAATGATACGACGAAGAAAATAGCACAATTAGATTTTACAGAAAAAATACCGATTACTTCAAAAGATGAAATTGGAGATTTATCGAAAAATATTAATGTTCTATCAAATAAACTCCATTCGCATATTGGGCAGTTAGAAGAAGATATTGAAAAGGAAAGAAAGTTAGAAAAAACGCGAAAAGAATTCATTTCTGGTGTTTCACATGAATTAAAAACACCGCTAAGTATTATGAAAAGCTGTATTTCTATTTTAAAAGACGGGGTAGCTGAACATAAAAAAGAGTATTATTTTCAGGCGATGGAGAGAGAAGTAGACAAAATGGATACGTTAATTTTGGATATGCTTGAGTTAGCTAAATTTGAATCTGGTACATATAAAATGAAAAAGGATTCGTTTTATATTGATACAGTAATTGAAGACATATGTGAACATCTATCTGTGGAAATAGAGAAAAAAGAGCTTCGTGTTCATAAAAATATATGTTCATTTGAAGTAATTGCAAATCAAGGCCGGATTGAACAAGTCATCGTGAATTTCATTACGAATGCCATACGTTATACACCAAATAAAGAAGATATTATTATTTCTACAATAGATGAGAAGGATCGTATAAAAGTGTGCATTGAAAATAAAGGTACTCACATTGAAGAAGAACAATTAGATAAAATTTGGGATCGTTTTTATCGAGTGGATACAGCTCGTCAGCGTTCACAAGGTGGGACGGGGCTTGGGCTTGCCATTTCAAAGAATATTTTAGAACTACATGATACTGAATATGGGGCAGGAAATACAGAAGATGGTGTGTTATTTTACTTCTATTTACCGAAAAAAGCGTAAATAATATGATTTACGCTTTTTTAATTTATTTTCATATTATCTTTACCTAATCTTTATTTTTAATCAGTATAATTTGTTTAGAATATGAGGTTATGTAAGGAGTCGATGAACCGTGCATAGCAATTGGCTAAGTATAATGGTATTTATTTTCTTTTGCGCATTTATTGTATTTTTAATTGATATTACGATATGAAAAAAGAGCGCTCATTAAGCGCCCTTTTTTTGTGTATTCATTTGATAAGCACTGATGCTTTTGAATAATCGTGGTGAAGTGATAAATAAAAATATAAGTAAAACGGTACATAAAATAAAAGAACCAAGCATTGTACTTCCATTTATGATTAATGAATATAACACAGCTGATTGACCTTTCGGCGCATATTGTCCCCAGAAAATAATGCCGGCAATAAAGTGGCAGAAATAGCGAGCAAAGCTACCGATAAATGTAGCAAGGATAATATAAGCAAGGACTTTCTTACCCTGATTTTGTTTTGATGAAGGTTTGTCTTTACGGTTACCTAAATTTGATTGTTCTAAGCTATTTTCATTGGATGTTAAAAGTGCTTTTTGAATTGGACGATAGAATAAGCCAGCAAATCCGATAAAAGCAAAGGCAATGAAGTACTCAATGAATGCTTGAACAGGTGTTAAAATATAAGCATCTCCCACGACAATTTGTAATAGTCCCCAAACTAAACCGCCTAAGAAAGCTGATTTAAAGCCCCAGCGGTAAGCAATAATAAAAATAGGAATCATAGCGAATGAGATAGAACCGCCTGTTGGAAGTTTAAGTGATAATGGTAAAATATCGATAATCATGGCGAAGGCTGCAAGAATAGCAGATTCGATCATCGCTTGTAAATTGGTGTTACGCATGTTGTCTCCCCCTAAATCCAAGTTATACAAAAAAGAATAGATATCATAGGAGGATACGAAATACGTAAATAAAAATGAGGTATGTATTTCGGACGTTTGCACAATCCCTGCGTTAGCATTAACTAACAGGTTCGAAGGGTCGGAACGAAGTGTTCCCTCTCAGCGGCATGGCTCCCCCAGTGATAACGAGATTCTTTATTTGCTATTGTTTATTGTAAGCGAAATGGATGAGAATGGCAAACGAATACAGTATGACAATAATTGAAATAGAATTGTAGCGAAATGTTAATAAATATGAAGCAAAAGGGTATAGTACAAGAGAAATTGGGTGTGGTATAATTTTTTTGAAAATAATTATCATTCTCTTCTGAGGGGGAAGGTTATGAGCTTAGTAGATATTAAAATTGGAGAGAAAGTGTTAGTAAAAAGTATTCAGTCTTTAGATCAGCTATTAAAGCGTAGACTAGCTGCTTTCGGTCTTGCTGAAGGAAGCGAACTTCGCCTGAAACAGAAAGCGATGTTCAAAGGTCCTTGTACATTGGAGTGTCGTGGACAGTTAATTAGTATTCGTCATTGTGACGCGAAAATGATAAAGGTGGAATTAGCGTGAATAAGGTAGCTTTGCTAGGGAATCCGAATACAGGGAAGACATCATTATTTAATGCACTTACTGGTTCTTATGAGTATGTAGGAAACTGGAGCGGTGTAACAGTAGAAAAGAAGGTTGGTAAATTAAAAGATAGACAAGGAACATTAATTGATTTACCAGGTGTTTATGATTTAAATCCAGTTTCACGTGATGAAGGTGTTGTAACAAACTTTCTATTAACAGAAGAATTTAATCATATGTTAAATATCGTAGATTCCTCGCAGTTTGAAAGAAATATGCATTTAACGTTGCAGTTACTTGAATTTGGTAAGCCAGTCTCAATTGGTTTAAACATGGTTGATGTGGCGAAGCAAAGAGGAATTGTCATTGATGTAAAACGATTATCAGAGCTATTAGGTGTAACAGTCGTTCCTGTTGTTGCAAGAAGTGGAAAAGGCTGTGAAGAACTGCTTACGACTCTTAAAGAAAATAACAAACAAGAGAAAAAAGAGAAAAAGCCATTCCTTATTTCATATGGTGTACAAATGGATGAAGGAATTGGAGAAGTAATTGCTCTTTTAGAGACAGCGAATTACGAGCATCCGAGATGGTTAGCACTTCAATTTTTAAGCAATAACGAAGTAGTAGAAAAAGAAATGAAAGCATTACCAATTTATAAGGAACTCATAGCCATTCGATCTCGCTTAGAAGGAAAACTTGATTGTACGTTAGAAGAGCACATTTACAAAACTCGTGAAGCGTATATTGAAAAGTTAAAAACAAATGTTATGAAGCATGAGAAAGAAGGAAAAATTCCTTTTTCAGAAAAAATTGATAGATTAATTACACATAAAATTTTAGGACTTCCAATCTTTTTAGCAGTTATGTTTTTTATTTTTCAGGTTACGTTTACGTGGATTGGTACACCTTTATCGGATATGTTAGATGAGTTTTTTGGTGGCCAGCTTACGGATTGGGTGACGGCTGGACTTACAAGTATTGGAGCTTCTGATTTTATTCAAGCGCTCGTTACAGAAGGTATTATTGCCGGTGTTGGTGCTGTATTAGTATTCGTACCACAAATCTTTGCACTATTCTTTTTTATTTCATTATTAGAAGACTCAGGGTATATGGCGCGAATTGCAGTTGTTATGGATAGAATTATGGAGTTTTTCGGCTTAAACGGAAAAGCTTTTATTCCGATGATTATCGGTTTTGGATGTAACGTTCCAGGTATCATGGCTGCGAGAACGATTGAACAGGAAAAAGAACGTTTACTTACCATTTTAGTAACACCATTTATGTCTTGTTCAGCACGATTACCTGTATATGCATTATTTGCGGGCGTATTTTTCCCGCATAGTCAGGCGGCTGTTGTATTTTCTTTATATGTTGCAGGGATTGTTCTTGCGTTATTAGTTACAAAAATTATGTCTCTTACGATTTTGAAAGCGGAAAAGTCTATTTTCGTAATTGAATTACCGCCTTACCGTGTGCCACAAGCAAAAACATTATGGCTAAGCACATGGGAGAAAGGGAAAGGATTTGTTCGTAAAGCTGGTACATTCATCTTTGGTGGTTCGGTTGTCATTTGGTTATTAAACTATGCAGGTCCATCAGGATTTGGTGTTGATATGGGAGACAGTTACTTAGCGATGATTGGTGGATTTATCGCACCACTATTCGCACCGCTCGGCTTCGGAACATGGCAAGCTGCAGCATCCCTTTTAACAGGATTTTTAGCGAAGGAAGTTGTCGTTTCTACAATGGCAATTATTTATGCAGTTAAAGAAGATGTGCTTGGAAATGTAATGGGAGCACATTATACAGCATTATCAGCTTATGCATTTATGTTCTTTATTTTATTATATGTTCCGTGTTTAGCGACGGTAGCTGTTATTAAACGTGAAACAGGATCAGCGAAGTGGACGATTTTCTCAGTCGTTTATCCACTCGTAGTTGCTTATGTATTAACGCTCATTATATACCAAGTTGGATCCTTACTCGGATTCTAGAAGGAGATGTATTGTGATGATGGTCAATATTATAATTGGAGCTATCATTTTTGGTTATGCAGCATATACGTTAGTTAATTTTGTAAAGAGAAGTAAAAAAGGAAAATGCGCAGCATGTTCTTTAAATAAGTCATGTCAGTCGCAAACTTGTAGCCCGGATATGGAGCAAATTGCTCATAATAAATAGAAAAAGCTTTGCGAATTTCGCAAAGCTTTTTTGTTTTACTTTTTAATTTTTACAAGTTGAGAAGCTTCTACGCCGTTGTAACCAGGGAATTCTTTACTTGGGTCTTTATCAAATTTTAATACACCTACAGATTTTTCATCACCTTTTACATTGCTGTAAGTTGCGTCATCAACAATCGCATACATATCTGTATATGCACGGCCACTTCCGATAATTGTGTTGCCTTCATATTTTAATTTCGCTCCATCAAGTGTAGCATTTTCTACTTTCTCTTTTGCAAATAATACACCTTGTTCTGTTGTTACAGCTGGTAATTTATCAAGTGGTTTCGTGTTGTCTTTCTCATCAACTTTGCTAAGTAACTCTTTTTTCACTAGTTCTTCACCAGTTTTCTTATCCATTACAAGAACTTTTTTACCATCTAATGTTGTCATTTTCATTTTATAGAAGTCTTTTTCTTTCACTTCTTTTTTGTTTTTATCTGTAATTTGTTGAACTTGTTCTTCTGAGCCGTACAGTACAAAGCCGTTCGCTTTTTCTCCTAATAAAGAACAACCTGATAATGCTCCAAATGAAATTGCTGCTGCTAATCCGATTCCTACTAATTTTTTCATGATGATTTCTCCTTTTATATGTTTTATAGTAAATACATTTTTGTATTAGTTCCGAAATGATGAGAAGCTTGTTTGCTGCTTCTGGTATTAGTGTATAAGAAATATGGAAACGTAACTATCGAGTTAGCTTACAGTAACATTACACTTATGTAATTTAGTGAAAGTGCGCAAAAGTAAGTTAATTTCAAAGAGGGATAATGAGAATATATTAGAAATACAATATTGTATATAGAATGTCATATTATAATGGATGTATTTTGGAAATAACATGTAAGGACATATTAGTTTTGTTATAATAAACACATAGGCTGTAAAATGAATATTCTTTACTGTAAAGGGAGATTTTTCAGTTTTCCAAGTAGTGAATTTGAAATATGAGGTATATCATAGGAGGAATTTAGATGTCTGTATTTAAACGATTAAGAGATTTAACAATGTCAAATGTGTATTCGTTAATTGAAAAAGCGGAAGATCCAGTTAAGATGACTGATCAATATTTACGCGATATGCAAGCCGATGTACAAGAGGCTGAGAAAAGTGTAGCAGCTCAAATCGCACTTGAGAAGAAATTCAAAATATTATTTGAAGAGCAAGAAGCACTTGTGAAAAAACGTGAAGAGCAGGCTCATATGGCTGTTCAAGCTAATAACTTAGATCTTGCGCGTCGTGCATTAGAAGAAAAACAAAATGCAGAGCAAAAAATGAATGAGTATAAAGCAAGCTACGAGCAAAATAAAGCTGCTGCTGATAACCTGCGCCTAAAGCTAGAAGAAATGCGTAAGCAATTAAATGAGCTGAAAAATAAACGTGAAACACTTGTAGCGCGTGTAAATGCGGCGAAAGCACAAAAGAATATTAATCAGGCGATGTCTGGATTTGATTCAAACTCAGCAAAAGCTGGTTTAAGCCGTATGGAAGAGAAAGCTCTTCAATTAGAGGCTGAAGCGGAAGCAAGCGGTGAAGTTTATAAGAAAGAAAAATCATTAGATGATGAATTCGCAAGCTTAAACAAAAATTCTGCTGTTGACGATGAATTAGCTCGTATTATGAAGCAGTATGAGAAATAATATAGAATAAAGACAAATGAACCGACATGTCTAAATATATTCATGTCGGTTTTCTATTATATTTTAGAGGAGGTTTTGCAATGACATGGATGAATGTAGTTGCCATGCTTGTATGGACTGGAGCGAGTGCAGTACTTTTATTTGCAATTATGTGGGTTGATTCAATTTTTACAAAATACAATGATTTAAAAGAAATCAAAAATGGAAATACAGCTGTAACAACTCGTTTTATTATGAAATTATTTGCACAAGGGTACATTTTATCTCAATCGATAACGAAAGCAAATGATTTATGGCAAGCACTTCTTGCATCAGCAGTTTCTTTCGTTATTTTATTAGTGGTAGAAATGTTTATCGAATTCGTATTAAAGAAAATGTCTGGTCTTGATTTAGAAGAAGGTACGAAAGAAGGTAGCGTTGCACATGCGATGTTAGCTGGATCATTACATATTGTTGGTGCACTAATTTTAGGTGCGTGTTTATAAAGAGAAAAGGAGGGGTAGATTATGAGTTTATTTAAACGGATAAAAAATATAATGAAAAGCCCAGAGCCACTGAAGCCGGAAAAGAGTCTTTTAACGTTAGCTCCTGGCGATATGATTGAAGTTTCATTAGTTATGTATGAATTAATTGGGAAAACGAGTATGCATTCGCGCAAGGAAATTGTTTTGACATTGCAAGATGGAAAAGATATTCGTTATTTAAAAATTGAAGATCGAGAAAATACGTATTACAAATTATATACTCCAATTGATGGTCGCTTAGATTCAATTGATGAAATTCCGACGACAATTGAAATGGATGATACCGAGTATCATATGGAAGAACAATATAACGGACGTGTTGTTGTGATGGGAAAAACTCCATTCTCAGCTTCAGAAGAACAGTATATATGGGAATTCCAATCAGATAATCGAAAATTATTGCGTATTGAATGGCAAAATGGTCGCACAATGATGTATGAGGGAGAAGCAATCATTCCTGCTGATGTACAAATTATAAGAGCAACGTAAGGGGGCGTAATCATGTCAAACCGATTGTTTACCATGATTAAATCGTTTGTGATCCCTATACTTGCTATCGTTATATTACTTGTTGTTGCTGGTTATGCCTTATCAGGTTGTCAAGGCGGGCAGACAAAGTCGATTCAAGACCGTTATCCACTTGAATCTGTTGCCAAGGAAGGTAAACAAGAATCTTACGTGTATAGGGCCGCCAATCGGTCAGTTCCTGAAGTAGCGAAGGAACTTATTAACGAAAGAGAACCGAAGCAAGCATCTAAAGAAGACGAAAATCAAATGTTCCTCGTTTATTCTGATAAGATTTATAACCTGCAAAAGGATAAAGAGAAACCATCTGATACGTTAATTGAAATAAGTAATAAAGAATTTGTCCGTCAAAATTACCAACCGTCCTTCTTGCAAGGATATATTATGGGTAGCATATTAAACGATATATTCGGTTCACGAAAATCATCGTACGGTGATTATCGAGGATATAATGACAGACAAAATCATAAACCAGTTATTCCAGAGAGACCACCTACGAAAGAAGAAAAGAAAACCCCACCTCCAATTACGAAGGAAGGGAAAGGGTCTATCATTAAGCGAGGCGATAATGTAGATTCGAAACCATCAGTAGGTGATAAGGGAAGTATTACTGAAAAAGGAAGTAATACGACGCCCCCACCTTCTACTGGAAGCAAGGGTAAAATTACAAAAACACCAGGCGGTTCAAGCGGATCAGATGTGAAGCCAAAATCATCTATTAAAACGCCGCCAAGGAATACATCTCCTCCGAAAACGAGGGTCGGTGGTTCAGGAAAAATTACGAAGAGAAGATAGTGTAGAGACCGAAAAGTGGAATTTGCTTTTTGGTCTTTTTGTGGGAATTAATTCCTTATAACTGGTACAATTGAAGTATAAGGAGGGGATAGTATGACTACGTATAAAAGATTTAGTGTAATTATGTTCCTTGTATTATTCCTCAGCTTGTTTATTAGCACGACAATGAAATTTCATTTTGTAGTAGGTATTCTATGGATATTGTGTACATGCACTTTATTGTTGTATATCCCGCTGCGTTTTCAACATGAAGTGACGGCTTTTCAAAAGTATGTAGCGTGGATTAAACGTGGGAGTCGGTGGGGCGAGTGAAAATATATCGACTTACCGACAAAAACTGACAACGATAACAACTTAATAATAAAAAGAGGGTGTGCCAAAATTTTGGCACACCCTCTTTTTCATAACGATTAATGAATATCACGTTTCTTGAAATTACCGCCTTTTACTTCTGCTACGTCATAAACTGTAATAAAGGCGTGTGGATCGATTTCATTAATAAGTTCTTTCATTTTACTTTCTTCTAAACGGTTAATTACACAGGAAATTTCTTTAAACTTCTCTCTTGAATAACCACCGTATACTTCGTTATATGTTGCACTTCGGCCTAAACGATCGCGAATTGTTTCTACCATTAATTCAGGCTCTTTTGTAATAATTTTAAATGCTTTTGAACCACTTAAACCAACTTCAACGATATGAATCACTTTCGAAGCGATAAAATAAGCAATTGCCGAAAGGATAGCTCCTTGCAGGCCGAATACTGTTGATACGAAAATAAATACGAACATGTTTAAGAATAAAATAAGGTCACTCGTTCCAAATGGTAACTTACGAGAAAGCAATACAGCTAGCATATCGATTCCATCTAATGCCCCGCCGTTACGTAATGCTAGTCCCATACCAAAACCGATGATAATACCACCAACAACTGTAACTAATAATGTATCGCCTTCAATAATAGCTGGTATTCCGTGCATGACAACGGTACCTATTGCTAATGAAGCAATCCCGATAATGGAATAAATCGCAAAGCTTTTACCGATTTGCTTATATCCTAACCAAACGAAAGGAATGTTAATAACTGCGATTAGAGCTCCTAATGGTAATCCAAATAATCTTGAACTAACGATACTTAAACCAGTCACACCACCGTCTGATACGTTATTTGGAATTAATACCGCTTCTAATCCGTACGCTGTGATAAATGCCCCAATAATAATCATCAAAGCTTTTGAAGCAATTCTTAGCTTATTGGGCTTGTTTTTGATAATTTTCTCCATGTAATTTCCTCGTTTCAAACTAGTTTCTTATTTGTTACGTCATTCACACCTAAATTTTATTTTAACATTTAATTTGAAAAAATTCTCCTTTAATGGATGTATGCAGGGAATATTATCACCATATTATCTTTAAAATATTTTTGAAATCAGTATAAGAAATCCCATCCTTTCAAAGGATGGGATGCTATTAAGAAAATATAAAACTAAGTACTGATATGAATAAAGCGAAACCTAAAATAGTTCCACATATTTTCATATGACGCTTACGTCCCATTACGACAATCGCAACATATTCACGAATCATTGCGTTAGGCCAGTAATAAAATGCAGTTTTTGACCCGATTCCTTGGCTATTAAGACCAGCTTGTCTAGCGTATATACCAGCGCGGAAAAGGTGGAAATTATTTGTTGTAAAAATACTTTTATATTTACCTTCAGGTTTTAAAGAATCCATAATTTCTTTAGAGAACAACATATTTTGATATGTGTTTACAGAGCGATTTTCCTGGACTGTATGTTCAAGAGGAATTCCTTTTTCAACAGCATAATTTTGCATTGCCTCTGCTTCTGGAAGACCTTCATCTGGACCTTGACCACCAGAGAAAATAATTGTCGGTGGTGTATTTACAGCTGCTTGTTTCCAATAGAAGTCGATAGCTTTATTAATGCGGCTTGCAAGTAAGGGTGGTACTTTATCATTAATTAAGCCACTACCAAGAACGATAATGAAATCTTGATTACGTCTTGGTCTGTTAAATTGGTATAAAAAATAAGCGCTTAAGAAGTTAGATAAGTGTATAAAGAAATAGAAGCTTATAAGAGAAATAGCTGCGAAAATAGGCTCTAAATGCGATGAGACCAAACTTGCTGGATTTATGATAGGGAGTAACATAAAGAATAACATCCCTAAAGCAGCAAGGAGTGTTAAACAGTTAGTGAACCGTCTTCCTTCTCGCTTCATTAAAATTCTAGCATTAAGAAATAGCCCAAACATTAAAGCAACAATACCGAAAGGAAGCATAATAAGAAGTGCTAAAATAGGTAAAATTATAATATAGCGTAGGACATCACTACTTGAATTCACAGATATAATCACACAAAAAAGAAGGAAAAAACAGACAAAGGAATTAAATAAAAAGCCGTTTATTATTTTCCGCGGATCTTTTAAATATGAGATAAGAAAAATAATAAACAATATAAGAGGAATAATTCCAAAATACAGCATAAATATAGTACACCTCAACTTGTATAAGAATTTGACATACCTTTTATATTACATGATTTTATAAGTGAAAATGAAAGAAAAAGGATTTTGAATTTTCTCAATAAAATATATGGATACATATGTTACAATATATTCAAAGCGATATATTAAAAGTAAAATGGTTGAAAAGGCACTCAGTAGAGTGCTTTTTCTTTTTGTATGCAATTGTGCATATTATATTTTTTTTCAAATGAAGAGGATTACAATATAAGTTGTAGACAGACTTTATAAAGCAGAATTTAATACAAACATTTCCCTCTACTTTTTGTATCTAACAATCGTATAACAATAAATAATTCTGTTTTATAGTGTCTGTTTTTGAAAGGTGTCTTTTTTGAAGGCATCTTTTTTTGTTAGTATAGATAGTTTTCACTGTTAGCATAGTGTAAACTATCTATACTAAACATTAGCAATCTTCCGTATAAATATTATCAATTTACTATATATTCCAGTGGTGTTAACCTACATATGAAAGGCTTTCTTTTTCAAAATATTACCCCTAATAAAATTTTGAAGAAGTCAACTGTCTCCAAACTTGTCTTTATGCTTAAAGAAAAAGCACTCAAATTGAGTGCTTTTTCTTATTGAAACATGCTATTTTTCTAGGCGATTTTCATAAAATAAAAGTAAAGAAATGAAAGTGGGTGACAAAATGCCGGCAGTTGTGGAAGGTGTTATTATTGAAAACTGCAATGGAACAATTAATGTAGGTGACAAATATAACGTACAGCCGATTGAAAAGACGAAGGCTTATAATGGATCGGGATCATCAAATACAGGAATGAAAGTACAAACGTTTAGCGGGATTAGTACAGCTGATGTATGGGATAATGATGCGAATGATCAGGGGATACAGTTTACTTTATAGTACAGTATGTAAAATTGCATAAAATGATGAACTTGTCCTGTGCTACAATCTAGCTGTGAGCTGTTAATGATTTTTCTGTAGTATAGTTGTTAGATTAGAAATATAACATCTTATCGAAAATCATACGTAAAAAAAAGACACTTCAAACGAAGTGTCTTTTTTTTAACTTAGTGATACCCTTTAGCAGAGTCTTTATGAATTTTATTTTTAAAAAGACTGTAGCTCCAAAGCTGATATCCAATAACGATTGGTACCATGACCATTGCAACGAAGAACATAATTTTTAAGTTTAATTGACTACCAGCTGCGTTGTATAACGTTGTACTGTATGCATCGTTAATACGAGATGGTAACATTCTTGGGAACATACCTGCAAAGCCAGTTGTCATAAACATTGCGATTGTTAGGCAAACGAATGTGAATGCAAGGCCAATTTTATGTTTGTACACCATAATTAGTGCGAGTACACTCATTAGCATTGCAAGTACTGGAAGAATGAATAGTACCGGATATTCTGTAAAGTTTTGGAATAAGTTTGTTCTATTAGCAGTTGCTACATAGAAAATAGCTAAAATGATAGCAGCTGCCATTGAAAATGGTCTTGCGATTTTATAAGCACGATCAGATACTTCACCAGTCGTTTTAATCATGACCCAAAGGGCACCGGATACGACAAATATAGCAGTGAAGAAAAGACCACCTAATATACCGTAATGGTTTAGTAAGCTAAGTAAATTTCCTTCATAGCCATTTTTTCCGATTTGTAGTCCGTAATACAAGTTAGCGAATGTAACACCGAATAAGAAGGCGATTAGGAAACTGCCAATTGCAAATGCCCATTTACAAGTTTTTTGCCAAATTGGTGAATCATCTTTATGCATGAATTCCAGTCCAGCGGCACGAGCAAATAGTGCAAGTAATACTAAGAATAACGGTGTATATAAATAACTAAACATATTAGCATACGTGACTGGGAAGGCAGCAAATGTTGCGCCACCAGCTGTAATTAACCATACTTCATTACCGCCCCAGAACGGGCCAATTGCTTCTTGTAATTGATTTCGTTCTTGTCGATCTTTCGTAACGAAGGGAAAAATCATTCCGTTACCAAGTGCATACCCGTCAAGAATGAAGTAAACTGTCCAAATCACGCCCCATAAACCGAACCAGATGATTGCAAGCATATCATGAGACATGAGCCACACCTCCCTCAGTAGCAAGTTCTTCTAATGCGGCAGGTCCTTTTTTAGCGAACTTCAGCATTAAGTATACGTCTGCGATTAAAAGTAAAGTGTAGAATAAAATTAAACTAATTAATGAGAACCAAATTTGTGGAACAGATATAGGCGATACAGATTCTGCTGTACGCATTAGTTTATATACTGTCCATGGTTGGCGACCTACTTCAGCGACGATCCATCCTGCGTTAATCGCGATATAAGGAAGTAAGACAGACCATATTGTAATTTTTAAATAACGTTTTGAGTTTTCTAGTTTTCCTTTTCGGTTTAAATAGAAGCCATACCAAGTTAATGCCATAAAGAACATACCGAGTGCAACCATTAATCGGAAGCTATAATACACGAGGTTAACATTTGGACGTTCATCTTTCGGAATATCTTTTAAACCAACAATTTCGCCATCAAATGAGTTTGTATAGAAGAAGCTTCCGAGTTTTGGAATCGTAAGGAATTCAAAATTCTTCTCGTTTTTCACATCAGGAATTTGAACAATTGAGAAGCCTTGTCCTTTTCCGGTTTCCCAAACTGCTTCCATCGCAGCTCCTTTTGCGGGTTGATATTTAGCCGCTGATACACCAGATTGATGTCCCATAAACGGTGTAATTGTTGCGGCGAATAAGCCTAACATTAAGCCGAACTTAAATGATTTTTTGAAGAATTCAACTTCATTTTTACGTAATAAGTGATAGGCACTAATTGCCATAACGAAGAAAGCACCAACAATATAACAACCAACTACAGTATGGAAGAACATATTCCAAGCGTATGGATTCGTAACGAGTGCCCAGAAATCATTTAATTCAGCGCGGCCGTTACGTACTACGTAGCCAACAGGGTTTTGCATAAAGCCGTTTGCTGTAATAATCCAAAGGGCAGAAATGTTTGTTCCAAGTGCAACCATCCACATGCAGAAGGCACGGAACTTTGGTGAAATTTTGTCTTTACCGAATAACCATATTCCCATGAAAGTAGATTCTAAGAAGAAGGCAACAAGTGCTTCGATTGCGAGAGGTGATCCGAAAATGTCTCCCATATATTTGGAGTACTCAGACCAGTTTGTTCCAAATTGGAATTCCATCGTAATCCCGGTTATAATCCCCATTACGAAGTTAATTGTAAATAATTTACCCCAGAAATTTGCCATTTTGCGGTATGTTGGATTCAATGTGCGGGCGTATTGAGTTTCCATACATGCTACTAAAATGACAAGTCCGATTGTCAAAGGTACAAATAAAAAGTGATAAAAAATAGTAATTGCAAATTGAAAACGACTCAGTAACAGAACGTCGGACATAATGAATATTCACTCCTTTTTTACATTATCTACAATCAGTTTATAGTGAAAATACGTTTAAAGTATGTGAAACTTGTTACAAAGCTGTGTGTATATTTTGAAAGAATTATGTCGATTATCTGAAAATATCTTATTTTTACTATAAAGCGATATCCTTTTTGAGTTTTTCATATTTTGGTACACTATTTATGTAGTGTAAATGAGAGAAAAGAGGGTTCCTTACTATGAAGTCATTAGAAGAGATTTTGCAGTACAATGAGAAATTTGTTGAAGAGAAAAAATATGAAGAGTTTGTAGCGGGGAAATTTCCAAACAAAAAGATGGTAATTATTTCTTGTATGGATACAAGACTTGTTGAACTATTACCGAAAGCGATGAATATGCGTAACGGTGATGTGAAAATTATTAAAGTAGCAGGCGCTGTTATTTCACATCCATTTGGAAGTATTATGCGTAGTATTTTAGTCGCTGTATACGAACTTGGCGCTGATGAAGTTTGTGTAGTTGGTCACCATGATTGTGGTATGGCAAAAATTCAAGCAAGCAGTACGATTGAGAAAATGAAAGAACGCGGTATAACAGAAGAGAAATTAGATATGCTTCGTTATTCTGGAATCGATTTAGAACAATTCTTGCGCGGTTTCTCTAGTGTGGAAGAAAGTGTAGAACATAGCGTATCAGTACTTCGCAACCACCCATTACTTCCGGAAGAAGTACCTGTTCACGGTCTTGTTATAGATCCTGATACAGGAAAATTAGATTTAGTTGTAAATGGTTACGACAATTAAGAATTTACTTTGTCATCCTTTTTATCTGGGACAGGATCAAATCCTCCCGGGTGGAAAGGGTGACATTTTAATATACGCTTACAAGTAAGCCAAAAGCCTTTGAATGCACCATGTTTTTGAAACGCCTCTAATCCGTAATGAGAACAAGTCGGATAAAAACGGCATGTTGGTGGTGTCATCGGAGAAATGAATTTTTGATAAAAGCGTATAATCCCAATAAAAATCTGTTTCATAACGGTCTCCTTTTCAGCATATTCTTAAAGTATTATAGCACGACTGTACATAATACTTTACTAATGTGCATTTCCGTTATATCATATTGGATATAACGGAATTAAATTAAAAGCGGGAGAGATGTTGTATGCCATCAGTAGAAAGCTTTGAATTAGATCATACGATTGTAAAGGCACCTTATGTAAGACATTGCGGAGTTCACAATGTAGGTAGTGACGGTATTGTAAATAAATTTGATATTCGTTTCTGCCAACCGAATAAACAAGCAATGAAACCAGATGTTATTCATACGTTAGAACATTTATTAGCATTTAATTTACGTAAATATATTGATCGTTATCCGCACTTTGATATTATCGATATTTCACCGATGGGCTGCCAAACAGGATATTATCTTGTAGTAAGCGGAACACCGACAGTACGAGAAATTATTGATTTATTAGAACTAACATTAAAAGATGCGGTTCAAATTACAGAAATTCCAGCTGCAAATGAAACACAATGTGGTCAAGCGAAGCTTCACGATTTAGAAGGAGCACAACGCTTAATGAACTTCTGGTTAAGCCAAGATAAAGATGAACTTGAGAAAGTGTTTGGATAAAAAGGAAAACTGCCTGTGAAAGGGCAGTTTTTTTATTGTGCTAAGAGCGACCATACTCTTCTTTTTTATGAAAATATATTAGATACTCCAACATATAAAACAAAGGCAGAACCGAGAAAATAAACAAATGCTTTTGCTTTTTCCTGTTTCTTCATTTCATCAATTCCAAAAAGGATAAACATAATACTTAAAAGGATAAACACGTAAGGTAAAAGAATAGTGAAGTTTGCAAAGAAGCTAAATAGGGCGAGAGAAAGAGCGATAGTGGCGATTATAATTCGAATGTTTTTTAACATGGAATCCCCCTTAGTAGAAAGACATAGTTACTGAGAGAAAATAATTATAAATGCTAAATTGGTCAAAATTTCATTCTACATGTAGTGAAAGTAGTTCGATATTAAGAAGAAGAATATAAGACCAGAAACGAAAAAATACGGGATACTCATTGATTTTCGTCCGGATTTTAATTCATTAATTCCTAGAAGAATAAAGGAACAACTGAGAATAAATTGTAAGTATGGAAGAAGTGAAAAATTATCGGTAACATCGATATAAGTGCTTAGAATGAGTAAGAGAAGCATGAGAAATGCTAAAAAACTCCGTAATATAGTTAGAGTTAGCATTGTATAGCCTCCTTTAGACCATTTATCGGAATATTTCTGTGAAACCAATAAATAAAGCAGCGGCTCCTGCTAGTAGAGCGAGCACACTACCTCCTGTTTGCCTCTTTAATATTTCCTCTAAACTTATGGTGAGGGCCATAACTCCTAAAGAGATAAACATATACGGCATTATTTCTCTATTACTAGTAAAAAATCCATAGATTGCTATAGATAAAGCAATAAGTGATAAAGTAATCCGTACTCCTTTTAGCATGCATGTACCTCCTTTTATTTGATATAGCTAATGATGAGAACAATCCAAATGAAAGCACCGGCAATAATACAAATAAGTCCAGTTGCTGATTCCTTTTTCTTTATTTGTTCAAATGCGATGAGAAACATTAAAGCCCCTAATAGAAATTGTGAAAGAGGTAAAAAATTATTTTGACCTGTATATAATCCAATTGCCGACATAACGATCACAGTGAGTGCTACTATGATGCGAAGTATATTAGGAATTCTCCTTATTCTTTTTTGTATAAGGATTGTCTTCTAGTTTATCGACGGAATGTTTATAAGCATAGCCTTTATTAATTGTCATGATGGAGAGTACGAGGATGATTAGGACGATGATAATACCGATAATTAATATTTTGAACATAAAATCCCTCCTTTTCTTTATTTTACATAATTTTGTAATTGATGAAAACAATAGAAATTAAAAGGATGAAAGAAGGGTGTTACATGGAGACGAAAAAAACATATTATATATCAATAGGAAACGGTCAAATTTCACAAGTGAAGACGGCGGATACGTATAATTTTGAGATTTCCGCAAATGATGAGGAAATTACGGAATTAAGAGAGCACTTCGATCAAGCATATGTAGAAGATTTAGGTTCATTTGTACGCTCCCACGTTCCATTTGTTGAGTATCATCACGATTCAAATAATGACCGATATGATGAACAACTACAAAAAGCATATAAAATGATTTACGATTTAGGAAATCATGAGACGAAAGAATTAGTCGCGCAAATGGGAATAATCAATGGATTGTAATTGGATAATATTATGCAGAAAAGCGAGAATATGCTACAATTTGTGGTAGGAAAAACTTGTAACCATCAATAGGGGAGTAATGGCATGTACAAATTTAAAGATTATTACCACAACACTGTACAATTATCGTTTGAACGTTATCCATTTTCTCCTGAGCCAAAGCATGTTTGGGTTGTATGCCGGTACGGGGATCAATGGTTATTAACGCATCATTTACGTCGCGGTCTTGAATTTCCGGGTGGTAAAGTAGAACTAGGGGAAACACCGGAAGAAGCGGCAGTTCGAGAGGTTCATGAAGAAACCGGCGGCATAGTTTCTGATTTAACTTACTTAGGACAATACAAAGTATCTGGAAAAGACAAAATAATCATTAAAAACATTTATTTTGCAACAATTAGTGCGGTAGAAGAACATACGCATTACGAAGAAACGAAAGGGTCTGTTTTATTAAAAGACATTCCTGACAACATTAAAACGAATAGAAAATTTAGCTTTATAATGCGCGATGACGTATTAGCGCGTACGATGAAACATATAGAAGAAATCGGCTGTTTTACGAAGTAAAGTAGCCGGTTTCTTTTTTTGTATGTAAGAATAAATGTAAATATATCTTTACATTATTTTGGGTATATTATACAATTTTGTAAAGATATATTTACATTTTAGGAGGGGGAAGATGGATAAAAGAAAAGAAACGACTGTTACTGTTTCGATGGTTAAATTAAACTTTTCTTTATTTTTTATAATAATTGCTTTGTCGTTTGGAATTGGTTATTTGCATATATTTCTTTCAGGTGGGGTTCAAGTCGAAGTTACATTATTAACGATGTTTCTTTTTATTATCGCAATGATTGTTCTCGTTTGTATTCATGAAGCGATACATTTAATTGGCTTTCGCTATATCGGAGGTGTTCCGTGGAGTGAACTAAAATGGGGCGTTAATTGGAAATTAGGTGTTGCATATGCTCATTCTAAACAGGCGGTTACAGTAAAGCAAATGAAGAAAGTGTTAATGCTTCCGTTTTTACCAACTGGAATTTTGCCAATTGTATTGGGATTAGCTATGAATCTGGAGCCACTCTCATTTTTAGGAATTCTACTAACAGCAGGGTGTATCGGCGACATTGCCGTATATCAAAAAGTTTCAAAGTTTCCAGATGATGCGCTAGTAAAAGATCATCCGAGTAAACCACAGTTTACAGTGTATGAATAATAAGAGGAGGCGTTTTTGAAAAACGCCTCCTCTTATTATTGTTACTTTTGGTTGGTGAATTGATATATTGTGAAAATCGCTGATATAATTTATTTGTTATTATTGTGTTGATACCTCCACCTCTAAAAACGAAAGCACCTCCAACAAATCATCTACGATACGTGAATGCTTAAAATCACCCCAAAACGAATCTTTTTTCCAAACACCAAGAATCCCTACTTGTTCAGAACCAAGCACATCGTTTTCTGGATGATCTCCAACATAAAGACATTCTTCTGCCTTAACATCTAGTCTTTGCAAAGCACGTTCGAAAATTTCAGGGTGAGGTTTTTTTATTCCTTCAGCTTCTGAAACGAGAATGGTGTTTGTATACGTATGTATATGTAGTGCTCGAAGGTTGCTCATCTGAAATTCAGTAAAACCATTTGTGATAATACCAATTTTAATGTTTCGCTGTTTTAACTGTTGAAGTAGTTCATGCGTGTTTTTGAAAGGAATACAATGATGTTGGAAGTTTGTAATATAGTCGTGTAGTAGTTGCTCTTGCGTTAAAGTAGTAATGTTGTATTCGGAAAGGAGAGTAGCATATACTTTATCCTTCCACGTATAGCCATTATTATCGAGTTCAAGAAATCGAGAACAATACTCTGATTTCTCTATGCTCTTCAAATGTGAGGCGAAGCGATTATATTGCTCACAAATAAATTGTTCTAAAGATTGGCGCCGATCTAATAGTGTTCCATCTAAGTCGAATAGGATTGCACGAATCATGGGAAGCCTCCTTGCAGTTTTTATAATTAATTATCGCATATTCGCAAAAAAATGATTATGATATTTTGTAGAATGGAATAATGGGGGATTGTATGAAGAAACTGTATGGCAAGTTAGTGTGTTGTATTATAGCAAGCGGTTTAGTTGCAGGATGCGATAGTGCTATCGAGGTTACAAAAGAAAAAGAAATTTGTAAAACAGAAGAAGAGTGCACGCAAATAGGAGATAAAACATTACAAAAAGTATATAAAAAGATAGAGGGACTTTCAGAACTTGAAAAAGTAGAGGATTATGACATAGAAGAGTATGAAAGTATGAATATGAAAGAGGCGGAACAGAAAAAAGAAGAGGATGACAATTACTTCTTTTTAGCTTCTTATTATATCGATGATGATGAAATTGTAGATCCTTATTTTGAGAAATTGGATCGTAAGAGATTGAATAAAGTTTTTGCAGATGACGAAGTAGCAAAAGATGATTTGTTAAGTCAGCGACAAGATAGAGAGTATCATGAAACCTTATGGGACATGTATCGCACTCTCGTCCCAGTGAAATATCGTGAGAATATAACAGGATTTGGTCTAATAACGGATGGTTATGATGGCGTTGTTGCCCATGTCATGCCAAGT
This sequence comes from Bacillus sp. FSL E2-8900, assembly GCF_037966225.1. Classification (NCBI taxonomy): domain Bacteria; kingdom Bacillati; phylum Bacillota; class Bacilli; order Caryophanales; family Bacillaceae; genus Bacillus; species Bacillus sp. FSL E2-8900. Next base: position 4,424,113 of record NZ_CP150193.1, on the reverse strand, counting down.
ATAGATGACCCGAGAGATTGGGTGCTTAGTTTAGACGTGCTGGATTCTGGGGTGAATATAGATGAAGTGATGAAAACATTAATTCATGAAACGGCTCACGTATTAACGATTGGACATAAACAAGTACCAGTGGATAGAAAGTATTTAGAGGCGTTTGATGAAGAGAAAGACATTTCATCATATCGAAATAAATGTAAAACGGTGTTCTTGAAAAATGGATGTGCGAGAAAAACTTCGTATATTAACCAATTTTATAATGAATTTTGGAAACCAATTGAGCAAGAGTGGACAGAAAAGAAAGTAGAAGAAAGTGAAGAGGCACAAATTGAATTTTATAAAGAAAAGCATGATGATTTTGTATCGCTATATGGAACAACAAATGTAACGGAAGATATCGCAGATACATTTACAGCGTTCATTTTACAAGATTCAAAAAAGGTGAAAGAAGGAACAGAGTTAAAATATAAGAAAATTGCTTTCTTCTATCAGTTCCCTGAGCTTGTAAAAATGAGAGCGGAAGTGCTGTCGGGATTATATGATGTTTCAAAAACGATAGAACAACAAAGTGGAGACTAATGTGAGTTATGCTTTCGATATAGTTTCGTTAAAGAAAAGCGTGAAGAATTTTTAATTCTTTGCGTTTTTTTATGTTGATAAAATTGAAAATTCTGTATTTTTATCAAAAAGAAGAAGGAACTGGAGGCACAAAAGAGAATTAGTATAAAAATGTCACAATTTAGACACAATTATAATGCGCGTGTTGTAGGGACTATAAGTTTACTCTCGAGGAGGTAATGAAACGTATGAAAACGATTCTTGCTGTTGCTGGTCTCATTTGGGTAATGTCTCACGGTTTTCCGATTTTTGAAGGGGAGCAAATTCGTAGTGCTTTGAATGAAAAGTTTAATGATTATCATGTGATAGATCGAAAAGATAATGTCGTTACAGTACGTGTGAAAGACTGTTTCCATACAGTTACGGTTGCGGATGGAAACATTACAAATGAAACGAAAATGTGTGATAAAAGGTAAAAGAAAGAAGCTGACTATAGCGCACTGTTTTGAGTCAGCTTCTTTTTCTTTTTCCAATTAGAATTTTTTCAAATGCCTCAACAAATACATACATAAGAGTTGCAAGAACACATGTGAGTAGTACGCTAAGTAAGACGAGTGTGAAGTTAAAGACTTGGAATCCGTAGCTAATTAAGTAGCCAAGTCCTTGTTTGGAAACGAGAAGTTCTCCGAAAATAACACCGACCCAGGATAAACCAACATTTACTTTTAACGTTGAGATAATTGCTGGAAAGGATGCAGGGAGAACGACTTGCTTATAACATTGCCATTTATTTGCGCCAAATGTATCCATCACTTTTATATAGTTAGAATCGACTTCTTGAAATGCACTGTAAATAACGAGAATGGTAATGATGATGGAAATGATTACTCCCATTGCGATAGAAGATGAAATGTTTGGACCGAAAATAACGATGATGATTGGACCGAGTGCAACTTTTGGCATTGCATTTAGGACGACGAGGTAAGGATCAAGTACGCGGGCTAGAAGTGGCATCCACCAAAGAAACGTGGCAATAATAGCACCGAGTACCGTTCCGAGAATGAAACCTACTCCTGTTTCCAGCAATGTCGTCCATATGTGGACCCAAAGTGAACCGTCGATCCATTTCGTTAAGAAGAGATCCCAAATACTCGAAGGAGAACTAAAGAGTAAAGGATCGATCCATTCTTTTTTGCTAGCTATTTCCCATAGTGCAAAGAAAAGAATAAGTAGTAAAAGCTGTAGTGAGCGAGCAATCCAAGCACGCCTGCGTTCTTTCTTTCGAAATTGTTCATGTAGTTGTTTTATATTATCCAAGTCGTTCCAGCTCCTTCCATATATCTTGAAAGAGGGCTGGGAAATCGTAGTGATGGCGTGCTTCTAACGGTGATAAAGAACGGATACTTTCCGGGACGATAAAGGTTTTCGCGATTTTTCCAGGATTCGCTTGAAGTAAATAAATACGATCACTCATCGCAATCGCCTCTTCAATATCGTGAGTAACAAGTAGTGATGTTTTCTTATATTTATTTAGTAAGTTGAAAACGAGTTCTTCTAGTTTTAATTTCGTTTGATAATCGAGTGCGGAGAATGGTTCATCTAGTAATAAAATTTTCGGATCAGTTGCTAACGTTCGAACGAGAGCAGCACGTTGACGCATACCGCCGGATAGTTCACGAGGATATTGTCCTTCTACCCCATGTAGACCGACTTGCTTTAAAAGGTTTAAAGTATGTTCTTTCATTTGTTCATCATAAATTCTTCGAATATGAAGTCCAAGCATAATATTTTCTTCAATCGTTTTCCACGGGAATAAGTAATCTTGCTGCAACATATATCCCATAGATGATGTTTTCGTTGTAATTGGTTCACCATCTAAAAAGACAATACCATCAATTGGATCAAGTAACCCAGCAATGATTGAGAGGAGCGTTGTTTTACCGCAACCACTTGGGCCGAGTATAGAAATAAATTCGCCTTCTTCCACTTGTAAGCTCATATCTTCAAGAATAAGTTTGGCATTCTCTTTTGCAAAAAAGCAGTGAGAAACGTTACGTATTTGTAAAAAACTCATACACTTCGCCTCTATTTCTTAATAACGCTTTCGGCAATTTTTGTATTGACGAGCGCTTCATGTGGGACTTCTTTTTGTAATTCACCAGCGTCTTTCATAATCGTTTGGAGCTGTTTCCATTCTTCCGCATCTAGTAGTGGATTTGTCGCATAAGAATGTTGCTTTTTATACCGTTCAATTACTTTTACTGTAATGTCTTTTGAAGTGTCTTTAAATAGCGGGGAAACAGCATCAGCAATCTCTTCTGGACTATGTGTATCAACCCATTGCTGTGCTTTATAGAGCGCACGTGTGAACTTTTCAGCAGCAGCTTTATCTTTCTTTAAGAAACTTTCTTTTGCCATGAATGTTGTATAAGGAACAGTACCAGATTCATTTCCGAATGAAGCGACGATATAACCTTTACCTTCTTTTTCGAATATGCTTGCAGTCGGTTCAAAGAGCTGGACAAACTCTCCTGTACCAGATGCAAAGGCATTTGCAATATTAGCAAATTCGATATTTTGAATTAAGTTCGTATCTTTGCGAGGATCAATGCCATTTTTCTTTAAAACGTATTCCCCAACCATTTGCGGCATGCCGCCTTTACGCTGTCCTAAAAATGTAACACCTTTTACGTCATTCCAATTAAAAGAGTCTAGTTTTTTACGTGAAACTAAAAATGTCCCATCTGTTTGTGTAAGTTGTGCAAAGTTAATGACAGGGTCTTTCGCTCCTTGTTGATGAACGTAAATAGATGTTTCAGAACCGACGAGAGCAATATCAATTCCGCCAGATAATAGGGTGGTCATCGTTTTATCGCCACCAGCTGTTGTTTGTAGGTCAATATTTAGTCCTTCATCTTTAAAAAATCCTTTTTCAATCCCGACATATAATGGGGCATAGAAGAGAGAATGGGTAACTTCGCCGACGCGAATGTTTTGGGTTTGTTCTTTCGTACTTTCTTTTTTACTACTACAAGCAGCAAAAGTAAAAACAGCTAGTAACATGATGCAAAAAATCGCGATTAATTTTTTCACTATATAACACCTCCCAGAAGTCACTCTACAAGCATGATATGTAGGTAAGTGCCCATATGTGAGTGTAGATAGCAGGAATTTTTTTGGAGGTAAAGAAGTACAAATATAAGGGGTGATAAAATGGAGTACGAATACGATGATAGCGTACATTTACATCTTGATTATTTCGGGACAGAATGTGATATGGAATCGATTGCTTATAAGAGGAAGAATGAAGACGTATGGGATGTGTATTTTAATTTTGGAGTATACGGTATTCAGAAAGACGATGTAGAGTTAGGTAGGTTTATGGATGAATATGCCGGTTATTACGTTTTTTCTGTACATGCTCGCGACCTTAGTTGGGAATTTGGAAGTGCCCAGTTTGAAGAGTGGGTTTTGAAAAATCGGATAGTAGAAAAAACGCTACAAAAATAGGAGGAATTTTGTGATTGGATTTCTCATCTTATTATTTATTTTTGTGGCCGGATTTTTTATTATGCAAATGCTTATTTACCGATTTGTAAAGAAAAACATCCATAAATATACAAAAATAAAATGGTTTCATATGTGGCTACATATGAATATGAAAAAAAAAGGCCCGAGATTAGATTTTTTTGATTTTGTAGTTACAGTACTCGTATGTATCGTATGGAAAATATGGCTGCTTCCTTTTATATAATACACATGCTAATCATCTTCTCTTTTATCATAAAATAACGAAAAGAACCTGTCTTGTGGCGGGTTCTTTTCGTTATAGTAATAGTTGTAAAAAACTTGCATTTATACATAAAACAGTGAGTGGTGTTGTGAAAGATATTTTGACAAATACAGAAACACATACATACGGAATTAAAGTGTAATTACAGAATGGACAAATTGGCCGTGTGTAAAGTGTGGGGAATAAGAAAGAGGTCGTCCAACGGTGGACGACCTCTTTCTTATTATGCTTGGTTAGTGCGGAAGAATGGAAGTTTCTGCACAATGTGAATTAATCCGTATGCAAGAATTAAGCACATAAGAGGATTAATGAAAAATCCATAGCGATTAATTGCTAAGAATAAGTTTGAGAAGATAATGTAAATAATAGAACTTGCTACTAGCATCATAACGCGTTTATGTTTAAATGAATTTAGCATGAAGCAGAAGCTGCTCAAGAATGTACCGATGATAAACACTCTATGACATAGTTGCATAAAGTTGTGAATACGGTATTGGTCTACAGCAGGAGCTGTTTTGAATAATTCAATTGTTTTACCGACAGTGAACCAAGAGAACCAATAAGTGAAGTCCGTCTTAAATCCGTTCTTGATTAATTCTTTTGCGTATGCACCTTTGTCATCTAAGCCTTTAGCTCTCATTTCATTTACTATATTTTCATATCCAATTTTATTAAATGGATCTGCACCGGCAATTAGTGGATCTGCACCTTGGGTTGAGAATAAAATAAATTGGTTGAGTGCTAAGTAGTTACGAACAACCCATGCGCCAATAATAAAGAAAGGTCCGATAAACCATAACAATCCGATTCGAATGGAGTCTTTAAATCCATATGTAAATAACACAACAAGAACAGGAATGAGCATCATTGGAGCTGGATTTGGACGGAACATAAGTAAAATTGAAACGACAATTCCAAACCATATATGGAATTTCACTTTATTGTATTTCCATGCGAGAACAAATACATATACACATAACGCCAATAAGAATATGGATGGAACTTCTGTTAGCAATGTACGGAAGTATGTATAGTTACTTGGATAAATAGCATATAAAATACTTGCAACAATTCCATAAATGTTTTTTTCGAACAATTCTTTTCCTATTAAGAATACTAATAGCACTGTGCAAAGGTTCATGATCATGTTAATAACAGTTGCTACGTAATAGTAAGGAATTGATGTAATATCAGAAATAATCATAGCGCCAGCTAATAGTAATGGCTGACCTGGTGTAATATATGCATTTTTTCCTGGAACTTCACTAGGTTCTAAATACACATAACCAAATACACCATGTTTTAATAGTTGTTCAGCTGTTAACGAATAGTTAAAGGCATCATTTGCACCATATGTTACTTTGACTAACTCTCCATCTAATCCTGGCTGTTTTACTAAACAAAAAACGTGCAACAGGAAAGAAAGCGCCAAAATTACATATACCGCTTTAGGCAAACTCTTAAACTTAGTAAGCAAAAATGAGCAACTCCTTTTTTATTAATTCTTTCGTATTTTTATGTGAAATCTTTAATAGTATTAAGGATTTCCAAAACATAGTTATTATATCATAAAGTGGAATGCTGAAATTAAGTTTTTCAAGAATGAGTAATTTGTATGCCACAATTTAACTGTTGATTAAGGGAATATTAAGACAATACATTTATGATAGAAACAAGTATGCAGACGAAATATGTAATATATGTTATTTTAATAGAAATAGTTCTTTCGATGCGGGGGAAATTAAGACATAGAAACGAGGGAATGAATTGAAGTATGGTTCTACACTTTTTCATCTTCCAAAAAGAAATATATTAATTTCTAGCATTATAAGTAGTATGGTGACTTTATTAGTAATAACTATGCTGTTTATGATTTTAAAGGTTTTCAATTTAGACATGATGAAAGATCATTTAAATCAAAAGCTTGTTTTAAGTGTTATGATGATTTTCGTATGGGGCATAACGTTTTATATTACGCATTTCAATAAAAAAGAGATGTCTATACTTAGAGCATCCCTACGAGTGCATTTTATATTATTTTTGCTAGCTCATACAGTAGCGTTATTTTATATTGTCATGCAAGTTAATATGAGTTTCATAGAGGCAATGAATTGGATTTACTTTTATAATATGCAGTTTATATTAAGTTTTGTAGTAATTTATGCAATATATATTCTTGTATATAATTTAATAGGTAAGGTTTTTCTAAGTATGGTTTTAACGAGCTGTACGTTAGTCATTTTATGTATTGTGAATTATTTGAAGCTTATTTTCAGAGGTGATCCGTTATATCCTTCTGATTTCACACAAATTACGCATATGCAATCTGTTATACCGATGGTGATGGACTATTTTAGTTGGAGTTATATTTTTGTCATTATCGTAAGTATCGTAGCTTGTATTGTAGCAGGGATATATATGAGAAGGTATATTCAAAATGTAAAGATTCATCTAGGAATAAGAGCCTTATTAGTAGTAGGATCTATTTTTGTTCTATATGCGTATGGTAATTTTGCGAATACATTTATGAATAAAGTATTTCAAAAATCAGGTGTAGATTTTGTTTTGTGGAATCAAAATGAGAACTATGCTTCAAATGGTTTTGTACTTGGGTTTATTAGCAATTTAGATACAACAGTTATGGAAAAACCAAAAAATTATTCTAAAGAAAATATGCTTCAAATAGCAAACGATATAAAAAAACAATATAGTGGAAATATAGGGAGCCAAAATAAAAAAGAGAAACCGAATATTATTTTTGTAATGAGTGAATCGTTTTGGGATCCGACGAAAGTAACTAACCTTTCTTTTAGTGAAGATCCTGTACCAAATTTACATCATTATATAGAAAACTTTCCTGGTGGACAAACTATTTCTCCTACATTTGGGGGGAATACGGCGAACGTTGAATTTGAGGCATTAACAAGTTATTCAATGAGTTTGTTAAAGCCAGGTTCTATACCATATCAGCAGGTTATTACAAATAAGAAAGAAATTCCATCAATTCCTACAGCGTTGAAAAAAGAAGGTTATTATACAAGTGCAATTCATTCATTTGGTCGCACATTCTTTAAACGTGATGATGTATATAAGGTGTTAGGGTTTGATAAGTTTAATGCAGAGGACACGATGGAAAATGTGGATATTGATGGAGATTATATTAGTGATTTAGCGATGAGTAAAGAGATAATTGCTGAGTTAGAGAAACAAAAACAACCTACATTTATTCATGCAGTTACGATGCAAAATCATTTTCCATTTACAGAGGGCCGATTTGGTGAAAACCTAATCGAAATTAGTGGTCTAGAAAATGAAGAATCAAAGGGAGAATTAGAGACGTATACAGAAGGATTAAGACGTTCAGATGAGGCTCTTCAATATTTAATAGAGCAACTAGATAATTTTGATAGACCTACATTATTAGTATTCTTTGGAGATCATCTTCCATCATTAGGAACAAATAAATCTTTTTATAAAGAAAATGGGTATATAACGAATGAAAAAACACCGAATGAACGTTTAGCGATGGCGCAAACACCGCTATTAATGTATGCAAACTTTGATATGCCAAATGATAATTTAGGTTTAGTAAGCCCAATTCATTTTTCTAATCTTATTTTTGATTATGCAGGATTAAATAAATCCTTATTTTATCAATTTTTATCGGAACTTTACAAGGAAATACCAGTGCTTAGAGATGAATTAAAAGTTGATAAAAATGGAGAAGTAATCAATGATTTAACAAAGAAACAAAAAGAAATGTTAGAGCAATATAAAATGCTTCAATATGATTTACTCGTTGGAAATCAATATAGTAAAGATATCCTCTTTAAATAAAAGAAACAAAAAGAACTTGTATAACGATACAAGTTCTTTTTTCATAGTATTTAACGGGGTAACCAGACAAGCTGGGTTTAGGGAGTATTACTTGTACATTTAGTATATATGAAAATGTAATCGTTTTATTTGTGTATTTGTGAGAAATATGTGAATTTTATGTTTTGTGAAAAATCGATTGTGTTAACTTTCGTTCTTGTATTGCAGTTGTTATGCATGTAAAAATTTTATCAGTTCTTTATTTAATTCATCCGCTTGATCGATTGGTGAACCATGACCACTATTTGTAAGAGCATGTAACTGAGAATTTTTAATTCGTTGCTGCGTAAGCTCAGCACTTTTGTAAGGAATTAGTTGGTCGTGAACGCCGTGGAAGATTTTTGTTGGGACGTTAATTTTATTTAAATCTTTCGTTACATCTTCATTTGCAGCTGCTTGTAAAATTTTTATAAGGGCATAAGAAGCGGACTGCATACCGAGATAAGAAAACCATTCAAGGGTTGCAGCCCCTAAGTTTCTATTAAAAAAGGATAAAGATACATCATTTAAAAATTTTGGTAAATTAGCATACATTTGATTAATGAGAGCATCTGCTTGTTCTTTCGGTACACCGTAAGGGGACTCTTGATTTTTAACGAAAGAGGGGGAGACAGCGTCAATTAATGCGAGCTTAGAAATGCGGCGCCCATTATAGCGAGACATATAGCGAATAGAAAGAGCACCACCAACTGAGAAACCGACTAATGTAGCGTTCTCTACTTGAAGTGCTTCCAGAACAATTGCGATATCATCCGCTAATCGATCATACGTGTAACCAGTCCATGGCTTATCAGATTGTCCATTCCCTCGTATATCCATGGCGATACAGCGAAAGCCATGCTCTGGTAAAACATTGAGTTGATATTGGTACATTTGATGATTTAAAGGCCATCCGTGAACGAAGAAAACAGTCTTACTACCTGGCCCAGGATTAATGTCTTGCACAAAAATATGCACATCTTTCTCGACAGTAACAAACATAAATTTCCCCCTATTTTATGAATATGCTCTATCCCAAAAGCGTTGTTTTGTCATAGCTTTAATAAATTCATTTGCTAGCCTTGTAGGGTCTTGTTCTATTAAAATACCAGGCTTTCCTTCGATATTTAAAGATTGAATAATAGAAGAGCCGTTTTGGAAGGAGCCAATCGGCTTAAAGTGATTATATGATTCTACGACAAATGAACTTACTTTGTTAAGAAAATGATCATCCATCATAAAGGAGTGGTGAGCTTGTTAAGAAAATATCATTTACTTCCCACTGTCCATTTGGCGTTCCCTGCACTATGCCTAAGCGTTCGGAAACGATCACTGGCAGTTAAAGAGTTTTCATTGTTTGAAATTTTAACACCTGTATTTGTTGTCATTTCCTTTCCTTCGTTTTCACGCGTAAAAGATTGGAGTTGTTCGGTCTTTTTATTTTTTTTGCCATCCATAAAAAACACCTCCCATAATATACGTATTAATGATCATAGATTTTATGCTCTGTATATAGTCTAAATATATTGCGTTTTTGGTACGATTTTCCTCAAATGTTCGATTTATCTTTGTTTGTCTATGAAAATCATTTATTATAATAAATGGTATTCTTCGAGATATTATTTTGAAGGGGTGTTGAAGTGAAAGAAAGTTTTCTATCATATAAAGAAGAAGAAAGAAATGCAAAAATCCTTTTATGGGTGTTATATGTCATTGTTATTGTATATCAAATTTTCTATGCAATCGTATTAGAAGATAAATCAATAATGGATAAGGGATATAATATAATATGGCAAGTTATTTGCGGAGTAGCAATACTGTGCGTGAATATATATTTAATGAAAAAAGAGAAGGCAAACCTTGTTAAATATGCATGGATATTTGCATACATAGGGATAGAACTCGCTAATATATTTTCGTATGTTTTTTATAATAAGGCGGCGTTTGATGCGACAAATATAATAGAAATTATTCTCATTTTCTTTGTACCTATATTTTTAAATAAAAAATTCTATGTGTTTTTACTTTCCTCTATTGTAGGAAAATATTTAATTTATTTATTTGTATTAGAGGAAGTAAAAGCATTTATGTTCCTTATTATGTATACACTTATGTTAATAGCTGCATATATCATTTTAAACCGATTTTTACAATATCTTTCAGCTGTAAAGGAAAGTATTGCGATTGCTAGTGAATCACAGAAATTAGCAGTAATCGGAAAAATGGCAGCGACGGTTGGACATGAAATTAAAAATCCACTTGCTTCATTAAAAGGATTTACGCAATTACAACGAGAGAAGCATGAAGAGGATCCTATTTATAAACGTATGATTTTTGAAATAGAAAATATGAATAATATGATAAGTGAGTTAATGGAAGTTGCTACATGCAAACCTTCTATTTATAAGAAACATGATGTAGGAAAAATTGTATTACAAGTAATAACAAGTCTTCGTGAAAAAATAGATGAATTAAACATTCAGTTTATTTCTAATGTGGAAGAAAAAACAATAGAAGTTGAATGTGATGAACGAAAAATAAGAGGAGTCTTTTTATATACGATAAAAAATGCTTTAGAGGCAATGGGACAAGGTGGCATATTACATTTACAATTAGAAAATAAAGGGAAAGAATATGTAATGATCAGTGTGATCGATAATGGTCATGGTATTAAGCAAGAAAACTTACCCCGTGTTACAGAGGCCTTTTATACAACGAAACAAGATAAAATTGGTCTGGGACTGACGGTAGCGAATCGAATTGTCGCCGAGCACCTTGGTGAGTTGCATATTTCAAGTGAAAAAGATACTGGAACGAGAATAGACATCATTCTCCCAAGGAAGTGTGGAAATACTGAAATCCAAGTGGAAGAAAAGCTAGGAGTTACCATATGAATAAAGGCTATATATTTAAAAATGAAGAAATAAAGGCGCTGAAAGCATTTTTAAGTTTATTTTTTATTATATTTTTCGTATATGATCTTGCCTATGAATTTATCGTACCGTTAATCGGTGGAGAGCAAGAAGGTGTAGGAGAGTTTGAAGATGGTTTAGGTTTATGGCTTTACTTTTTGATGGTGGTATTGTTTTGCATTGGAATATACTTTATGAAATGGAAGAATGCTTTTGCGGTAAAGTATATTATTCTAATTGGCTATAATGTATTAGATTGTATCCATAACATTATGATTTATTATGGTAGCGATGCAGAATTTGACGGTGGAAATATAGTAGAAGGATTTTTTATTTTGTTTGCACCAATCTTTGTGAATAAAAGATATTTCTGGTTAGTTCCAGCGATACTTATCGGAAAGTATGCTCTTACAGGAATCATTATTCAATCTTCTCTCGTTTTAATCCCAATGGCATTATATAGCGTATTTACTATCATATGTTGGATTATATTTTTAAGGGTTCAGTCTTATGTTCGTACGCTTGAGATGATGGACAAAGAAATAAAACAGACAGAAAAACTAGCAGCTGTTGGAAAGATGGCAACGGTTATTGGTTATAAGATTAGAAGACCTTTAGCAAACTTAAAAAAACTTGTGAATAAACAAGCAGACAAGCATCCAGAGGATAAAATTTATAGTGATATTATGAAACAAGAAGTAGATCGGATTCATATAATTGCTACAGAACTTAGTGGATTTGAGAAATCTAAATCACTAGAATCAGAAACTCATAACATACAAGAAATTATTTCTTATGTTATTCGAGTTATGGAAAAGCCAGCTTTAAAACAAGGAGTCTACATACAAGGTATTTACAGTAAAGACTTACCATCAATTATATGTGATGAAAAACGATTAAAACAGGTCTTTTTTAATTTAATCAAAAATGCAATTGAAGCAATGTCAGTTGGCGGAACAATTACGATTAAAGTTACTGTAAAAGATGGAATCATCGTTCAAGTGAAAGATGAGGGATGCGGCATTCCGAAAGATAAAATTCCAAAGTTAAATGAAGCCTTTTATACAACGAAAGAAACAGGAACTGGTCTAGGTTTAGTAGTTACAGAAAAAATTATTAAAGACCACAACGGTAAAATGAGTTTTGAAAGTGAAGTTGGGGTTGGAACGACGGTTGAAGTTATGTTACCACTGCATTAACTACAAAAAACATCACTTATTTGGAAGTGATGTTTTTGTGTTCTTCTTAGGTAGACGTTCTAAAAAAGAGGACGATAACGAAAAATAATATATTGATAGTGTAAAAAGAAAATAATGGATGTTTTACTATGAAAAATATATAATGGCTTTGTCTGTTATTTGTTGTAGTTCATTTATATTTCTATTTGTTGACCCGAATTTCGGGTCTTTTTTTATGAAATGAATTGCTATATATCAGTAATTAGAAAAATAGAATATACAGCACTTGCAGCATGAATATAAAGAGCGGTTGTATCCTCCCCAAAAAATAGGTTTCCAGCTGTAATACTGGTAGCACCAGTAAAGTCGGTGCTATCAGTAGGTTCGTTTTTCGGCACAACGAAAGCATTTACGTAGGTACATGTGCTTTCTCATTTATCTATTTTTCTGTGGTCGATTTATTGTGTATATAAATTTAAAAAATGATAGTGTTAGAGCCACCATTTCTCCTGCGGAAGCAAAATAACATCCACATCAAAATTCTCTTTAAACCAATCATACATCAATGTCTCTTTCACTAAATATTCAGAGGCAGAGTGTGACACACCAATTAGAGACATATTCGTTTCTTTTACATAATCCATAATGAGCGAGTATTTATGTCTGCCGTAATCATTGTCGATATGGCAATGGATTTCTCCTGTAATATATGCTTCAGCACCTTTTTCTTCTGCTTCCTTCATTAAAGATACAACATCGCCACATCCAGCGATAATTGAGATTTTTTTGATGGAATCATGTCGTTTACCTTCGAAGTCTGTGTAAGGAATTTGGAAGAGTTGTTTTAGATGTTTTTGGAGTGCTTCTGTTGATGTTTCATCTATTTCACAAATAAGGCCAACTGGTTCTTGTTCTGGACCTCCATATGCAAAGTCGTCCACTACAGTAGCGTTTAATGCTTTTGCAATTGAAATACTCGTTCCATGTGTTTGATGAAAATCCATTGGTACGTGACATGTATATATAGAAAGTTGTTTTTCTTTTATTCCTTGCAAATATTTTTCAGGAATTGGTAAGAAACCGCGGCCTGATCTTCCAAGCGGATCACCGCACTCCATTACAAGGGGATGGTGCATAAAGAGTAAATCACCGGGTGTGGATTGTGAAATGAATGTTTCAAGAACGTCATCTGTAGGGAATACAGCTAAAAATACTTTGTTTACATTTTCAGATCCGTGCATCATAAGGCCGTTAAATAAATCTACAAAATTTGCTTCGAAAAATTGTTGCCAAGGAAATTTGATAGGATCATATACGGCTGGGATAAATCGACTAAAGGCACTATCTTTTCCGTATTTTTCAATTTGGAATAAGTGATCGAGTGATTGCTCTATTTTTTTAAGGCTGGCATGTTTGATAATCCTCCTTAAGATGATTCTTGCTTTATGAGTTGTTTGTATTCTTCGTAGCAAAATAAGAAGCGGATAGGAAACAAATAAAACCTAGAATCCAGCTAATAGAAGGAGAATAGGGAAGTACATGCTGTAATAGCATTCCGCTAGAAATGAAGAAACTACTAAATACACCTAATAACATGGGATATCGTTGTAGTTTGAACACAGATAGTAAACATCCTTTCTCCTGCATGAACTACTCATAAAAGCTCGATTGCTGAAACTTTATCACATACATTGTATATTAGTCTTAATTTTCTGTATATAACTTTTAAGAAAAATGGTGATACAATATATGAATGATAAGAGAAGAGAGGATGAAGATTAACATATGTACGTTACTGTAACAGAAGCAGCATATAAAAAGATTATGGATACGATTCCAAGTGAAGCGAAATATATAAAGTTATTTTATGATAATGAAGGTTGCGGTTGTGTTATGAGCGGAATCATCGATTTAGTAGCTGTAGCAGAGAAAGATGAGCGCGATGTGGATATTGAATCAAGCACAATGAACTTTATCGCTGATCGTACAAAGCTTGTATTTATGGACGATAAGTTAACGGTTGATTGGCATGAAGGTGGAGGAACTTTTCAGTTGAAGAGCCCAAGCCAGTTTTATAATCCAAATATGAAATTACACGTTCGAGTATAGTAAAGGTGAGTCCAAAATGTATTTTGGACTCACTTTTTTTATTTTATAAGTCGCTATTATTGTCGATAAGTCGATATATTGAAAAAATCGCTGATATAAATGGAGTTGCGCTGATATATTTGGGAAATCGCCGATATAATTTCATTTACCAAAACGTTTTATATAATAAAAAGATTTTTTCACATAATGAAATGTACATGTGATTGAATTTTCTGTATAATCTTCTTTGCGGAGGGGATACGCATGAGAAGATGGGGAATTGAGTTATTAATTTTAAGTGTTGTTATTATTTGGGGGATTAACTATACAATTGCGAAGTATGGACTTTTAGAATTTACAGCAATTGAGTTTACTGCACTTCGTATGATGGCGGCGGCACCGCTTCTGTTACTCCTTACCTTTTGTATTGAAAAGTCGGTTTATATGGAGCGAACGGATATACCTAGATTAATTATCGTTAGCGTTGTAGGTATTGTACTGTATCAAACGTTATTTATGGAAACTGTCAAATATACATCCGCTACAAATGCCTCTTTACTCATTTCTATTTCACCTATTTTTACAACTGCATTTGCGATTTTCTTGAAACAAGAAAAGTTTTCTTCTCGAAAGTTAATCGGTTCTATGACTGCCTTTGTTGGTGCAGCCTTAGTTTTAGTAGCAGGACATTCACTTACTAGTTCTTTTTATGGCAATGGAATTGGACTTATTACATCAATATGCTGGGGGCTTTATCCTGTTTTAGCAGGACCATTAATTAAAAAATATTCAGCATTACGTGTTACTGCATGGTCTGCATTAGTGGGTGCGATTCCGCTATTATTGTTAAGTGGTCCACATGTATTTGTCATGCCATTTCACATTACTCACGGAATGACACTATTTGCTTTACTATATTCTATTTTCTTTGTAACAGTATTCGGTTTAGTAATGTGGTATGTTGGTGTTCAAAAAATTGGGGCGTCACATACGATGGTATATATGTATATAACGCCGCTTGTAGCTGTTTTATTTGCAGCTGTCTGGGCAAATGAATATGTATCGTTTCAACAGATCATCGGTGGAATTATCATTTTTGTCGGTCTATGGTTTGTGAAATCGGAGAAAGTAAAAGTTCATTCTATTGCAGGGGAACCTATATCAAAATAGGAAAACAGATCACCTATGATCTGCTTTCCTATTTTTTTATTTTTGGTAAGAAGATGAGAAACAAGATAGCAGTAATAAGTGGAATTAAGTTTAAAAATGGAATACGGAAGAGTGTAATAAGAATAATACCTGGAAGAAGAACACCGAGGACAGCGTAAAAAATGCTATGATTTTTCGTGTACCAATACAATGAAAGTCCAATAAGTGCAGGGATAATGAGGTGAATGAGAGCCATTAAAAAATAAATCATTAGACGCCCCCTTTATTTGTGTGCTTATTACATCATATCCGTATGTTCATAGATTGATATCATTTTTTTCATAAATGGACGAAAAAAGTTTGAAAAACCGTCACAAAATATGAGAATATGATGTTTGAAATCTTGTATAATATTATTTTCTAAAAACATTTAAACAACATAAACATACTGTTTATGTTGTTTTTAATTTGAATGAAATGAATGTAAGGAATATGAATTTGAAAGAAATTTTTTGTTGGATAGATAAGAACGAATGAAGAGAGGTACAGCATGATTAGTATGTCACTAAGATCATTTAAAATCCAATCGTATTATATACTAGGTATTTTGTTACTAGGTTGGATGTTAACACCGTTTTCAGCACACTTTTTAGGCGCTGGAATTGGGCTTATTGTAAGTATGTATTGCGTTTGGCTTTTAGGCAGAAGAATTGAGAAGCTTGGAGATAGTATTGTAAAGAAGACGAAAGCACCGACACTCGGTATGTTTAACCGTTTTGCAGCTGCCATTTTGGGTGCTATTATTATGTACGAAATTGAGCACCACATGGTTATGTGGGCATTTGCAGTAGGGATTATGGGTGGGTATTTCTTAATCGTTGTGAATTTAGGTTACTATAGCATGAAAGATGAGAAAGAACTAACAAAGAGCTAAAAAGATAAAAGACTTCTTTTTAGATGGAATAGATGATCCAGTCACGAATAGAAGCGGTCAGGGCCTTTTTTAGCCCCATACGATGTGAAACCCGAGAGATGTAGTGAGTAGGGATATAATGTATATATTCGAAGCTGTAATTTTATAATCTAGGTCACAGATGAAGAGATTAGCGTTTCACTTTATATAAGATATAGAAAGAAGCTTACGTTTTCACGTAAGCTTCTTTTTTATGTAAGTGTGTGTAACCGTTAAGCCGCATTGGGTTTTGTCGGTGAGTACGCGAAACTTTACGGTTACACGACACTTATTCATATGAGTAAAGGGTTATTTCAACAGAAGTTTTAATTTAAGCGATTGGACCGCCTAAGTTAATAATGTCTTCAGATACGCTGTCGAATTTTTTGAAGTTAGCTTTGAATTCATTTGCAAGTTCGATTGCTTTTGCTTTGTAAGCAGCTTTATCAGCCCAAGTTTGTTCAGGCATTAACACTTCGTCAGGTACACCTGGTACGTGAAGTGGAACTTCAAGACCGAAGATATCATGTTTAGCTGTTTCAGTTTTCGCAAGTTCACCGTTTAATGCAGCTTGAATCATTGCACGAGTGTAACCTAAGTTCATACGTTTACCAACGCCGTATTCGCCACCAGTCCAGCCAGTGTTTACTAAGAATACTTTCGCATCATGTTTCTCGATTTTTTCACCAAGCATTTCAGCGTAGCGAGATGCATCAAGTGGTAAGAATGGTGAACCGAAGCAAGTTGAGAATGTAGCTTGCGGAGAAGTAACGCCGCGCTCTGTTCCTGCTAGTTTACTAGTGTAACCACTTAAGAAATGATACATAGCTTGCTCTTTTGATAACTTACTGATTGGAGGCAATACGCCAGATGCATCAGCAGTTAAGAAAATAATTGTATTTGGGTGTCCAGCAACACTTGGCAGTACGATATTGTCGATCGCATGCATAGGGTATGCAGCACGAGTATTTTCTGTTAAAGTAGTATCGTTGTAGTCCGCGATACGCGTTTGGTCATTAATGATAACGTTTTCTAAAACAGATCCAAATGTGATTGCATCGAAAATTTGTGGTTCTTTCTCGTGAGAAAGGTTTACACATTTCGCGTAGCAACCGCCTTCAATATTGAATACACCGTTATCAGACCAACCGTGCTCATCATCACCGATTAATTTACGGTTTGGATCAGCAGATAATGTTGTTTTACCTGTTCCAGATAAACCGAAGAATAGTGCTACGTCGCCTTCTTCACCTACGTTTGCAGAGCAATGCATAGAAAGAATATCTTGTTCAGGTAGTAAGAAGTTCATAATAGAGAAGATTGATTTTTTCATTTCTCCAGCGTATTCTGTACCACCAATTAGTACAATACGTTTTTCGAATGAAACCATAATGAATGCTTCAGAGTTTGTACCGTCAACAGCTGGATCAGCTTTGAAGTTCGGTGCAGAAACAATTGTGAACCCTGACTCATGAGTTGTTAATTCTTCTTCAGTTGGACGAATGAATAATTGATGTACAAATAAATTGTGCCATGCATATTCATTAATAACTTGAATTGGTAGGCGGTAATTGCGGTCAGCGCCTGCAAATCCTTTGAAGACGAATAACTCTTCTTTTTCTTTTAAGTATTCTAAAACTTTAGTATATAATTTATTAAAATGTTCTTCAGAAATCGGTTGGTTCACAGCTCCCCAAGCAATTTTGTCAGCAACCGATGCTTCTTTCACAATAAATTTATCTTTAGGAGAACGTCCTGTATATTTTCCAGTTGAAGCAGAAACGGCACCAGTAGAAGTTAATTTCCCTTCATTTCGCATTAATACTTTTTCCACTAATTGCGGAACACTTAGTTGAATCTGTGCATTGCTTCCGTTCAATAATTCGTGTAAACCAATTTGGACATTCACAGTACTCATATTTATATACCATCCTTTTCATTTAATGAAATATTTCTCGTAATCCCCAACAAGAGTATAACACAATTATATAAATAATGTATACTATTTATTTCTTTTTGTTTGTGTGAATGCATTATTTCCCTATTAATATTTCATTTCAGGCGTATTGAGAAAAACTTTCAGGAAAATGTGAATATTAATTGACAAATGAATATCATTTCTTTAGTATAGGTTGGGACGGATACTCTCTTATCCCGAGCTGGCGGAGGGACAGGCCCGATGAAGCCCAGCAACCTCACTTGTATTGATAAATGCAGGTGAATAGGTGCTAAAACCTGTGCGAGGCTACAGGTCTCGAACGATAAGAGCGAAGGGCAAAAAGCAGTATGCAAGTAGCAAATTAAACCTTTCCTCTATGTAAAGTAGGAAAGGTTTTTCTGTATGCTTGTGTGGGAGAATAAATGTATGTCGCAGTTTGTGGCAAATTAAGGATGAGTTCCGTACAATATATACAATTACTGTAGGGAGGTTTACCACATGACAAAAAAACGTCATCTGTTCACATCTGAGTCTGTAACTGAAGGACATCCAGATAAAATTTGTGACCAAATTTCTGATTCAATTTTAGATGCGATCTTATCAAAAGACGCAAATGCACGTGTAGCTTGTGAAACAACTGTAACAACTGGTTTAGTATTGGTAGCGGGGGAAATTACGACTTCTACTTACGTAGATATTCCAAAAATCGTTCGTGAAACAATTCAAGGCATTGGTTACACACGCGCAAAATACGGATTCGATGCAGAAACTTGTGCAGTTTTAACATCTATCGATGAGCAATCTGCTGACATCGCTATGGGTGTTGACCAAGCGCTAGAAGCACGCGAAGGTCAAATGACTGACGCTGAGATTGAGGCAATTGGTGCAGGAGACCAAGGTTTAATGTTTGGTTTCGCATGTAATGAAACACAAGAGTTAATGCCACTTCCAATCTCGCTTGCTCACAAATTAGCTCGCCGTTTAACTGAAGTACGTAAAGATGATACATTATCATACCTACGTCCGGATGGAAAAACGCAAGTTACAGTTGAGTATGATGAAAATGGTAAACCAGTACGTGTTGATACTATCGTAATTTCTACACAACATCACCCAGATGTTACATGGGAAGAAATCGATCGCGACTTAAAAGAGCACGTAATTAAAGCTGTAGTACCAGCAGAATTAATGGATGGAGAAACGAAATTCTTCATTAACCCAACTGGCCGCTTCGTAATTGGTGGACCACAAGGTGATGCTGGTTTAACAGGACGTAAAATCATCGTTGATACTTACGGTGGATACGCTCGCCACGGTGGCGGTGCATTCTCTGGTAAAGATGCAACGAAAGTTGACCGTTCTGCAGCATATGCAGCTCGTTATGTTGCGAAAAACATCGTAGCAGCTGGTCTTGCTGAAAAAGCAGAAGTACAACTTGCATACGCAATCGGTGTAGCACAACCAGTATCAATTTCAGTTGATACATTCGGCACTGGTAAAGTATCTGAAGACGTATTAGTAGAACTAGTTCGTAACAACTTCGATCTTCGCCCAGCTGGTATTATTAAAATGCTAGATTTACGTCGCCCAATTTACAAACAAACAGCAGCTTACGGCCACTTCGGACGTACTGATGTAGATCTATCATGGGAACGTACAGACAAAGCAGCAGCTTTAAAAGAGCAAGCTGGTCTATAATATATGAAAAAAAGCTTTGCGCGGTGAGCGCAAAGCTTTTTTTATTTATAATTACGTTGGAATAAAGCGAAGAGTTCAATGTCATGCCAATTGCCATTGCGGAATATAGCTTCTTTACAAGTTCCTTCATGTTGAAAACCGAGTGATTTATATAATTTAATTGCTCTATCGTTAAAAGAAAATACTCGTAAAGAAAGGCGATGTAAATTTAATTCTAAAAATGCATAATCCAATAATAAGGTGAAAGCTTCCTTCCCATAACCTTGCCCCCAGTAATCCTTGTTACCAATATCAATAATACATTCAGCGTTTCGGTTATACGAATCAATATGAATTAAAGAAGTAATACCAATTGAAAGATGCGTAGATTTTTCTTCAATGATATAGCTCTTAGAGTCCGCAGAATGAATAAATTGCTGGCAAAGTTTTTCTGTGTCTTGAAGGGAATATTTATCAAGAGTGAGAGTAGTTGAACTCATAACGTCTATATCATTATGCCATTTATAATATGTTAGAATATCATCTTCGGAAAACTTTCGTAACTGGATACGGTTTGATTTAAACAATGTAAGTCCTCCTTTTGTATTTCCTTTTCACATGATTTACAAAGGATTGGTTTCTTCTGGAACATATGTAATCAACCTTTCATTTGACGTGCTTTACCTGCGCAAAATGCACTGCTTAGTAAAAATAGTGTCGCGAATATAATGCTTACTAATGTAGCGTATGGAATTGCGCCTTTTAAGGAAAAGCCGACAGTGATTGAAGCGATGAATAAGAGGATAAATGTTGTTGTTAATTTTTTATAAAGTTCCATACTATGTAGACCTCCAATTTATTTTTTAGTACAAGTTTTAAAATTGAATTCTATTATGTAGAAAATATAAAGAGTAGCTAAAGATGTGTAGTCTAGGAGTATAAGAAAGTGCACTTTCCTTTTTGTGGGTTAGTATACTTATATTGTATCATGGCGCATGATTGGCTTCATACATAATTGTGTAAAGGTATGTATGATAAAATGAAGAAAAGTCTTTAAGAAAGGAAAGATAAAAAATGAGTGTAACTGAACATAAAAAACAAGCTCCAAAAGAAGTGCGTTGCAAGATCGTGACGATTTCCGATACACGTACGGAAGAAACAGATAAGAGCGGACAACTATTACATGAATTGTTAAAAGAAGCGGGACATAAAGTAACTTCTTATGAAATTGTAAAAGATGATAAAGAAAGTATCCAGCAAGCAGTGTTAGCTGGTTATCATAAGGAAGATGTAGATGTTATATTAACAAATGGCGGTACTGGTATTACGAAACGCGATGTCACAATTGAAGCAGTATCAGCGTTATTAGATAAAGAAATTGTTGGATTTGGTGAGCTGTTCCGTATGATTAGTTATTTAGAAGATATCGGAAGCAGCGCAATGTTAAGTAGAGCGATTGGTGGTACAATTGGGCGCAAAGTAGTCTTCTCGATGCCAGGGTCTAGCGGAGCGGTTCGCCTTGCGATGAATAAATTAATTTTACCGGAATTAGGTCATATTACATTTGAGCTGCATCGCCAATGAGTAAGTATGCTGGAATTGTATTAGCAGGTGGTATGTCGAGTAGATTCGGTGAGCCGAAAGCGTTAGCAATTTGGAAGGGAACTACTTTTGTTGAGCATATTGTGAAAGTGATGGGAAATACTTTGCAAGACATTGTAGTAATTAGCCATACTGATATAAAAGAGCGAGTAGAGCAATTCGTACAAGTACCTGTTATAGAAGACATTCCGCACTATAAAGGAAATGGACCGCTTGCCGGCATTGTATCAGGTATGGAATACATAGAAGCAGATTGGTATGCTATTATGCCTTGCGATGCGCCAAATGTTTCGCATGAATGGTTTACCATTTTACTGGAGCAAACGAACAATGAATATGATGCGGTTGTACCTATTATTAATGGAAGAAAACAACCGCTACTTGCGGCGTATCATAACCGCGTGAAAGAAAAGATTTATGCTTTACTTCAGGAAGAAAAAAGAAGTATGGGGCAGCTTTTATCACAATGTAATGTGAAGTATGTTTCTGGAGAAGATGTACAAGCGAATGCGGATTGGTTTATAAATGTAAATACGAAAGAAGAATATGGGCAGGCTCAAAAAGACCTTTCAAATGAATGAAAGGTTTTTTTGATATACAGAATTGGGGAACAATTGCTGTATAAAGGTATGTGAGTAAGTTGATTTTAAGGGGAATTCTTAAAATCATTATACAGTTAAAATACTGTATAACCATATATTAATTTTTATGGGTTTTTATTACAAGTCTGTTTAGTTATGTTTATTTTTGATATAATTAATATAGAAATAAAACAATGCTTAACCTTATGTATCATTTATTAAACTAAAATTTATGACCATGTAATAAACTCCCTTCGTTTTTTTGAAGGGAGTTTTTCTATTTAAGCAAGCAACTCTGATGCGTTATGCTGAAGGACTTCTTCATATTGGTTAAGCAAGCCACGAAAGATCTCATCCCAGCTCTTTGATTTCGCAAAAGATGAAGCTGCTATTCCCATCTGCTCAAGTTTTTCTTCATTTTGTAATAAAAAATAAATGGATGATAGAAATGCATCTTCATTTTTAGGCGGACAAAGAACTCCCGTTTTTCCATCTGTAATAATATTTTTAACCCCGCCACTATTTGCACCAATAACAGGTGTACCGCATGCGAGTGATTCAAGTACGACATTTCCGAATGTTTCAGTAGCTGATGGAAATACCATTATGTTAGAACAAGCATATGCTTCAGCTAAATCTGCACTTTGTAAATAGCCAGTAAAAGTGATATTTGTTTTCGGAACAGCTTCACGTAAACTTGTTGCTAGAGGACCGTCTCCTGCTATAAGCCAATGAATGTCGCTTCGAGTATGTGCTGATTTAACGATAAGATTTTGCAACGTATCAATATCTTTCTCAGGAGCAATCCGTCCAACATAGGAAAGGACGTACTTCGCTGTAATATTATATTTTTTTCGGAATAGGTCTGTATTGTAAGATGGATGAAAGAGATTGCAATCTACACCACGTCCCCAAATAGAGAGGGCCTGAAAGCCTTTATGTTTTAATTGATGTAATGTTTCAGGAGAGGGTACAAAATTTTTTTGCATATGACTATGAAACCATTTTAAATAGTTCCACAGCATATTGGAGAGGAATTCGATTTTGTAATAACGTAAATAGGCATCGAAATCAGTATGATAAGAACCGACAACTGGGATGTTTAACTTTTTTGCATAATACAATCCACAAAGTCCCATGTTGAAAGGTGTGGCAATGTGAATAATGTCAGGTTTAAAGGAAAGTAGTTCCCGTTTAATGCGCGGAGTAGGAAAAGAAAAACGACATTCTGGATATAATATTGTTAACGGGATACTTCTCATCTTATTCACATTCGCTACAAAATTATCTTCAGCTGTATGCTGAGGGGCGAAAACAGAATAGGCGATCTGTTCTTTCTGAAAATATCGTGTTAATCGCTCTAACGTTTTCGCAACCCCGTTAACTTGTGGCGTAAAAGTATCGGTAAAAATGGCGACTCTCATCATATCACTCCTTTATGTGAAAAGTGGGATGAATTGATAAAAAGAGATGATGCCAGAGCAAGTGCCAAGGCACATACCGACGAATACATCTGACGGATAGTGAAGTCCTAAATAAATACGTGAAATACCAACGCATAATGCTAACGGTAATAGGAAAGCAAGTAAGCTTGGATTATAGCAAATAAATGGAATGAAGACAGAGAAAACGGCTGTTGTATGACCAGACGGGAAAGAGTGGTCTTTTAATGGATGGACTGGATATTTTGCATCCTGAATTGTTAAATAAGGACGTTTTCGTGGATACCATCTTTTTAATATTTGTACAGGAATATGGCTAATTGCTAAAGAAATAGCAGTTGCAATTGCAGCTTGATGCAAAGTTCCCTTTGCGAAAATTAAAAAGAAAAGTGTGAGTGCGATGGAGAAAGTCGCGCCACCGATATGAGTAATATTGCTGAAAAAGATATTTAATGTTTTTTGATCAAAGTAGCGGTTAATTCCTCTGAAAATGTAACATTCTATTTTATATAATCCACTGACCTTCATGAAAATTCTCCTCCCTCATCTACATATATATGGAGATATTAGCTTTTATTTTAATAAGATTTTGTTGAGGGAGTAATAATGTTTTGTAAAGAAAAAGTTAGATTTTATATAAAAAAAGCTACCAATCTTATGGCAGCGGAAATTTACTTCTGTAATGATTTATAATATTGACCTTTTTCAACGTATTGCGTGCGAATACGCTCCATATCTTTACGGTCTTCTTCTGTTAATTCACGAATCACTTTCGCGGGACGACCGAAAGCTAACGTGTTCGGCGGAATTTTCTTTCCTTGTGAAACGAGGCTTCCAGCGCCGATAAAAGCTCCTTCGCCAATTTCAGCACCATCTAATATAATAGATCCCATTCCAATTAAAGCATCTTTCTTAATATGGCAACTATGTAAAATGACTTGATGCCCAATTGTTACGTCGTTTTCTAAAATAAGAGGATACTGCGGGCTTTGGTGAAGTGTACATTGGTCCTGTACATTTACTCGGTCTCCAATGATTGTCGGTGACACATCACCACGGATGACTGTATTAAACCAAATACTTGATTCCTCGCCAACGGAAACATCGCCTGTAATCGTAACATAGTCAGCGATAAAAGCACTACTCGCAATTTTCGGTTTTTTTTCTTTGTAAGGATATATCATGTAAAGTCTTCCTTTCCTAGAGACTAGTTTTAGTGTATCAAATTATGAGAAAGAGTGAAATGGAGGAGAGCCGTATGTGGAATTATGAAGCGGAGGAAGCAAAAGCTGTCATTGTTATTGTGCACGGCGCAATGGAATATCACGGACGTTACGAAGCAGTTGCGGAAATGTGGAATCATATCGGCTACCACGTCGTGATGGGGGATCTTCCGTCACATGGAACGACTTCAAGAAATAGAGGACATATTGATTCATTTGATGAATACATAGAGGAAGTTAAATTATGGGTGAAAGAAGCAAGAAAGTATAGGTTACCTATTTTTCTATTCGGTCATAGTATGGGTGGTCTTATTGTCATTCGTATGATGCAAGAAACGAAGAGAGAAGATGTAGAAGGTGTTATTTTGAGTTCGCCTTGTTTAGGGGTAGTGACTGGACCCTCTGCTCCGCTTCAATTTGCTTCAAAAATATTAAATGTTGTGGCTCCAAAATTGCAATTTGCAACGAATCTTACGGTGGAAATGTCAACACGTAACCATGAAGTAAGAGATGCAATGGAGAATGATTCTTTGTTCTTGCGCAAAGTATCAGTACGTTGGTATAGTGAATTGATCAAGTCTATCGAAATTGCTCATAAAAAAATAGATGATTTTCCAGATGTTCCGCTCTTGCTAATGCAAGCTTGTGAGGATAAACTTGTAGATAAAACACGTGTCCGCACTTGGTTTGATAATGTTAAAATAAGTGATAAGGCTTTTAAAGAATGGCCGAATTGTTATCACGAGCTATTAAATGAGTATGAGCGTGATGAAATTTTGAGTTATATTCAGTCATTTACTGAAATGCATGTCAATAATATAGTAAAAACAAACAAATAAATCATTATTTGTACATTTAATAGAGGAGATGAAGGAAGAAGTGAACGTACCGAGTAATCCCATAACGCTCATGGCGAAAGTATACCGTGATGTGTTTCCGGTTGTACACCATGAGCTAGCGATGTGGAAAGAGCGTGCCTACCATATTCCGAATGATGAGCTTCATAGTCAGGCAATCGCAAGTATTGAGCATAAAACGTTTCATTGTGAGGGCGGTGGCATTTTAGCTCTGCTAGCAAATGAGCACCGAGAAGAATGTATTCGTTTTATCGTAGCGTATCAAACGATCAGCGACTATTTAGATAATTTATGTGATCGCAGTACATCACTTGATCCAAATGATTTTGCCGCACTGCATGAATCGATGTTAATGGCATTATCACCTGAAGTAGAAGGTGGCGGTAATTATTATCGTTATCGTGATGATCAAGATGATGGTGGTTATTTAGATGAACTTGTTGAAACATGCCAAGATGTTTTAAAGAAAACGAAGCACTATGACAAAATTGCTCCTGTTCTTCATGAACTTGCTTGTTATTATTGTGATTTGCAAATTCATAAACACGTGAAATTAGAAGAAAGAGAGCCGCGCCTGAAAAATTGGTTTGAAGCACATAAAGAAAACTTACCTGAGATGAGTTGGTTTGAATTTTCAGCATGTGCCGGTTCTACACTTGGAATTTTCTGTCTTGTCGCATATGCATTTCATGATGAGTTACATGATGAAGATATTGCGAAAATTAGACAAGGGTACTTCCCTTACGTACAAGGACTTCATATCTTACTTGATTATTTCATTGATCAAGAAGAAGACCGTATAGGCGGAGATTTGAATTTCTGTAGTTATTACGAAAACGAGCAAGCGATATTAGATCGGATGAAACACTTTGTAGAAGAAGCGGAGAAGAGCATTGGTGATTTGCCTCATGCGAAGTTTCATCGTCTCATAAGCCGAGGGTTACTTGGTATTTATTTATCAGATCAAAAAGTATCAGCACAAAAGAATATGCACAAAATGGCACGGCGCATTGTAAAGTACGGAGGCCTCACTTCACGCTTCTTCTATTGGAACGGGAAGATGTACCGAAAAAAAACAGCGCAGTGATGAAGAAAACCACTCATGTAGAGTGGTTTTCTTTTCATTATGATCGTATTTTTGAAAATACATATATAAGAAGTTCAATCGCAAAAATCACTAAAACAGATAGCCCGAATAAAGGCATGACAGCGCCTAGTATAACCATCATGATAAAGAAAACGATTATGCTTTTCTTATCTCTTTGCTTTGGTGGTGCTGCTAATTTTCCTTTCGGCTTCCTTGCTAACCACATTTTTATTCCGTAATAAATGAGAAGTAGTAGAGATAATGTCGTTAGTAAGCATAATATTTTATTTGGCCATCCGAATAAATGTCCTTCATGAAGTGGGATACCGTAAGTGAACCATTGTGCAAGTAATCCATAATCACGATAGTCCGTTTTGGAAATGAGTTCCCCGCTATATTGGTCAAAGTAAGCTGTTATCTCTTCATTTGGTGCAACATGCATACCTGTAATACCAGAACCGCTCGATTTCGAAACAGTGAATACACCTTTTGGATCAGCTGGTAGTGAAATAACATATGGCTTCTTTATTTCAATTCCTTTTTGTAATTCATGGACAGAAATTGCTTTCGGTTCATTTGAATTCGATTCAGGAGGAGCTTCTTTTCTTGTTGCCCACGGCAATTCTTTTACCTTTGATTCAGGCGGTGCCATGTACAATTTTGGATATCCGAGTGATTCATTTGACGATGCAATTTTATAAATTTGGTTCCCCATAAATCCTGACCATGGCAAGCCAGATGCGACTAGCAGAAAGAGAGGAATTGTAAATATAATACCGATAATAGAATGACGTCTTTTGGCTTTTTCTCGCTTATTGGATGATGGTGTGTTTTTGAATTGGCGTATACTCATGTACAATCCGGTTATGATTAAAAAGATTGTCCAGCATGCCGCGAGTTCTACAGTATAGTTTACGACAGTGCCACCAACTAAAAGAGAACTATGTAATTCCCTCATTATATTGGCAAACGTTTCACTTGCATTTTGATCTCCAACAATTTGATTATTACTATCTAAATACACATATTTTTGTTGTCCAGTATACTCATTTGCAATCGTAAGTCTCGTATTATAATCCCCATTAAACTCACTAATTTTCGCCACGCTATAATGTGGATATTTTTTCTCTGTTAAGGAAATAGAATCAGACATCGAAATAGATTCTGTTTGAGCACTCTTCCCAAAATATAAATCTTTATAGATGAAATCTTCAACTTCCTCCCGAAATAAATACCCAATTCCGCTCAGTGACAACGTAATAAGAAGCGGCGTAATAAAAAGACCAGCATAAAAATGCCAACGCCAAAAAATGTAATGAAGCGAACGATTTACTTTCATACTTTCAGTTCCCCTAACCTTCCCTATATGAATAACTACTTATTTAATATAGCGAGATTAAGTGTGATTACTTTGAAAGAATTGTGAAGAAAGTTAAAAGTTTGTGGGATTTTTATTAAACATAAAACACATTTTAGAAGGAGTGTTTTCTATGTTTATGAAGATCTCTTTATATTTGATAAGTACATCCTAACAACCGCTTTCGCAAGACATTGAGAAGAATCAACAAAATTCTCACTAGCCACAACATTCAAATCAGTACATGCGATAATTGCGGTATCTACTTCATCCTTCAACTGCACAACGAGCGCGCTCCATAATTTGTGAGCTTTTTCAACTTCTCCGCTTTTAATATACGTAATAATTTGATTAATCATCGTTTGCCATTTTTCATAATGAATGTATTCTATATTCCGTTTTGCAATCCCGTCTTGATAAATACCAGCTTGAACTGTCGCTTCTGTTGCGAGAAGAGCGACTCTTTTTGTATTTTTAGGAATTGCTTGTAACGTCTCATTGACTATATTTAAAATCGGAATGGACAGAGAATGCTGTAATTCCTCGAAATAAAGATGCGCCGTATTGCACGGCATAGCGATAAAGCTTACGCCAGTACTTTCAAGTTTTTGTGCTCCTTCAATAATCGCTTTTTTCATCGTTTCGTGATCAATAGGCCGATCCATGTAAAACGGTGTTGGGCACGAATAAATCATCATATGAGGAAAGTCCATATCATGCTTTGCTCCGTATATTGTTTGGCACATTGCTACAACTGTATCGACAAATGGTCCAGTTGATTTTGGTCCCATTCCTGCTAGTATTCCAATCATTGTTTCGTCTCCTTTAAGAATGTTTACATCCATTATATAGGAGAATAAAAAAAGACGTGCAATGAGTGCACGTCTTTTTTTGTTATGTTTTGTCGAACAATCGATATATCCGAGAAATCGTTGATATATTGTAAGTTATGATAGATATATCGAAAAAATCGTTGATATATCCCGAGTTACGATAGATATAATTGAAAAATCGTTGATATATTACCCCGCATTAACGGGCAGTAAAACTTCCACCTTAAAATTCGGCTGGAGCAAAGAAGTTAGTTGGGAGATAAACTGCCCATAAATGCCCGATTGGTTCAACTAATAATCAGTGGGGATTCCCCCCACTGATTAAAGTTTCACTTTATCGTTTCTCAATCGCCACAATAAATGGCGGGTTATTTTGCTGGTTAATGAAGCCATATCGCAGTACGTGAGCTTGTTTTTGGTCTAGTTCTTCTGCAAATTTGAGAACAGCGTCGCGTTCTACTTGTCCTTCTGGGTGTCCGTGGTAAATGACGAGGACGATGATACCTTCAGGTGCCATTACTTCTAGTAATTGTTCAATTGCCGAAATTGTTGAGTTCGGTTTTGTAACGATATGCTTGTCACCGCCAGGAAGGTAACCTAAGTTGAAGATAGCGCCTGTTACTTTTCCTTTTGCGTCTTCTGGTAGTACGGATAGAAGTGTATCGTGACTATCGTGAACTAAAACAGTACGTTCAAAAAGTTCTTTTTCTTTTAGACGAGTTGTTGAGCTTTCAATCGCTTCTTTTTGAATATCAAATCCAAATACTTTTCCGCTATCCCCAACAATTTCAGCTAGGAAGCAAGTGTCATGACCATTTCCAAGTGTTGCATCTACAGCGTAGTCGCCTTCTTTAACAGCCGTTTGCAGCAGTGTGCGAGCAAACGGTAATACACGTTCTAATTTCATTGTTGTTTCTCCTCATTTGCATATTTTCCTTGCCAGCTTCCGCGGCGTACAAATTCTGCATCGATGGAATTTAATACTTCCCATTTATTTAAGCTCCACATTGGACCAATCATTAAATCAGGTGGGCCGTCACCTGTGATGCGGTGCACAATTACGTCTTCTGGAATAATTTCAAGTTGGTCAACAACGAGGCTTACGTAATCCTCAAGAGAAAGGAATTCGAGTTGTCCTTTTTCATATTGCTTCACCATTGGCGTTCCTTTTAATAAATGAAGTAAGTGGATTTTAATTCCTTGTACGTCAAGTTTCGCTACTTCACGAGCTGTTTCCATCATCATGTCGTAATCTTCAAGAGGAAGACCGTTAATAATATGAGAGCAAACTCGAATGCCATGCTTACGTAATTTATTTACACCTTCAACGTAAGAAGGATAATCATGAGCGCGATTAATAAGGTTTGCAGTACGTTCATGAACGGTCTGTAGTCCGAGTTCAACCCAAAGGTACGTGCGTTTATTTAAGTCCGCTAAATATTCAACAACATCGTCCGGTAAACAATCTGGACGAGTTGCGATAGAAAGACCGACAACGTCTTTTTCTGCTAGAAGCGGTTCGAATTTTTCTTTTAACACTTCAAGTGGTGCATGTGTATTTGTGTACGCTTGGAAATAAGCGATACATTTTCCGTCTTTCCACTTTGAGCGCATTTTTTCTTTCATTTCATGATATTGCGTTATAACATCATCGCGGCGATCGCCAGCGAAGTCACCAGATCCAGCAGCACTGCAAAATGTACAACCGCCATAAGCAACTGTACCGTCACGGTTCGGACAATCGAAGCCAGCATCTAATGAAACTTTAA
The DNA here is from genome assembly GCF_037966225.1 of Bacillus sp. FSL E2-8900. NCBI lineage: Bacteria > Bacillati > Bacillota > Bacilli > Caryophanales > Bacillaceae > Bacillus > Bacillus sp. FSL E2-8900. The sequence continues at coordinate 4,393,264 of NZ_CP150193.1, read as the reverse complement.
AGATTTTTTCACCAAATTCATTTCGTAAATGGTAATTCCATGTATGATAACGTTTATTGTCGTTTGTATATGGAAAAGGGTTTTGAACCTTCATTACTTTCCCTCCTAAGCCGAGTCAAAATAACACAAAATCCATTATAACATACTCATAAGGTTCATAAGGAAGGGACAAACTAAAGGGGAATTGAAGCAAGGAGGGACAATTATGGCAGAGCGTCAATCACTTGAATCGTATATTACACAAGCGGAACAAGCGGTGGAATATGCGAAAGAACAATTAGAACAAGGCATGAGACAAGAGCATTATAATACGATGGAGTATTCGGATGCGCAGTTGCAATTAGAACAAGCATATAACGATTTACAAACGATGCAACAACATGCGAATGATGAGCAACGTGAGCAGTTAAATAGAGCGCGTATGGCAATTCGCCAATTGCAACATCAAATGATTATTACACCGCACTAATAAGGAGTGAATGTAATGGCGAAACGTTCAGATCAAAATAACCCAGAACAAAAAACACAAAATGGACATAACGCTGAATTTTCGAATGAACTTGATCCGATTGTTCAAGTGAAACAGCGTAACAGTAAAAAAGGACAACCTCAAAGATCAAAGCAATCAGAGTAAACCAGGTCGCAATATGACCTGGTTTTGTTTTGTTATATGACAATAATGTAAGATTCCTGTAAGGTTTGCCGATAGTTGTAAGCTTACTTTTCCAGTAGAGTAAGGGAGGATTAAATTTTGGACAAGGAGCTGCTTTATGGGGAACAATATTACAAACAAACGAATTGATGAGTTAGATTACATTCGTGGCTTCGCATTACTGGGGATTATTTTAGTAAATATTTTAGCACTACTTCATATTAAAATTCCAGATCCTAATACAGTAGATGCTAGCTATCAAAGGTTTCTATACTTATTTGTAGAAGGTCGTTTCTTCTCGATTTTCTCATTCTTATTTGGAGTGGGATTCTATATCTTCATTACAAGAGCGATTGCGAAAGGGAAAAATGGCTATGTTTTATTTTTACGTCGCTTAGTAGCATTATTTATTTTTGGTTTAATTCATCAAATGTTTCAGCCTGGAGAAGCACTAGCGTTATACGCAATTTGCGGGTTAATCGTTTTACCGTTTTATAAAGCGAAAAAAGAATTGAACCTAGCACTAGGACTTATTTTGACAATTGCCTTCAGTGTAATGGGAGTTAAAGAACTATTACCACTTGGCTTAATTTTATTAGGGCTTGCCGCAGGGCAATATCGTGTATTTGAAAATCTTGCGCAAAATATAAAGAAAGTCGCTATTTTTACAGGTATTATGTTTGTTTTAAGTGTCATAGCTGTATGGTATCAATATGGGCACGTTCCTGCTGAACCATTTATAAATGGGATAATGGAAACTGAAGATGGAACAATGGATGCTGCAAGCCATTTTCTGAAAATTGGTATTACTGTTGGACCAATTATTTCAGCTTTCTATGTAGGAGCATTAATTTTATTACTTCAGTTAAAACCAGTTCAAACATTATTAGCACCATTGAAATACTACGGTCGTATGGCTTTAACAAATTATATCGGACAAACGGCAATGATTTTAATTGCCGGTAGTGTATTTAACTTTGCAGGTAACTTAACATACATGCAGACGCTATATGTATGTATCGCAATTTATGCAATTCAAATTGTGTTTAGTGTAATTTGGATGAAAATCTTTAAAATGGGTCCATTAGAATGGATTTGGCGTGTTATTACGTACTGGACGGTAACACCTTTAAAGAAATAAAGAGAGAAGTGGGCTGTTCTTTTTGTGGAACAGCCTATTTTTATTTTCAGCTTTTGTAGTTGCGCCGATATATTTTGAAAATCGCCGATATAATTTCATTTACCGATTTACTATGCCGAAATGTGAACTAGTATTAACAGCCAAGCTTACAAGTACACCTTTTTTATATTACAAAAGTGTAAGGTAAATGTAATGTTAACAAATAGCAGTTCACTTCCAAAAGGCGCAAAATAGGTAATGGAAAAACAAGCGTAGGAGGATATATATGACGAAACCAGTTGTAGACGTGAAAAACGTTCAAAAAGTGTACGGTAAAAAAGGTGAGAACCAATCACATGCGTTAAAAGGTGTGTCATTCTCAATTCAAGAGGGCGAGTTTGTTGGAATTATGGGACCATCTGGTTCTGGTAAAACGACATTATTAAATGTAATTTCAACGTTAGATAAAGCAACGGGCGGCGTTGTTGAAATTGCAGGAACGGATATTACAAAAATGAAGCAAGGTGAGCTTTCAGATTTCCGTTCACAAAAGTTAGGATTTATCTTCCAAGATTTTAATTTGTTAGAAAACTTATCTATTTATGAAAACATTGCACTTCCACTTTCCTTGCAAGGTGTTCCATCACGTAACATTGGACCAAAAGTCGAGAAAGTAGCGGATATGTTAGGAATTACAGAAATACTTCAAAAGTACCCATCTGAAGTATCTGGTGGGCAAAAGCAACGTTCGGCAGCAGCGCGTGCTTTAGTGCATGAGCCGGCAATTATTTTAGGGGACGAGCCAACAGGAGCGCTTGATTCTAAAAATGCAACGAGTTTACTTGATGCGATGACAAACTTAAATAAAGATCAAGGCGTATCTATTATGATGGTTACACATGATCCATACAGTGCAAGTTACTGTCAGCGTATTTTATTCATTCAAGATGGTGAGCTATATAAAGAAATTCACCGCGGTGGTAAGCGTGAAGAGTTCTACAAAGAAATTTTAGATGTACTTGCAGACTTAGGTACACAAAAAGCGTAAGAAAGGAGGTTCCAGTATGTTATTTAAACTTTCCATGTCAGGGCTGAAAAGTAAGCTGAAGGATTATATCGTCTTACTTGTCGGTCTTGACATGTCGATTTCAATTTTTTACATGTTTCAAACGTTAGCACTAAATGAATCATTTCTTGAATCTAATTCAGTGATTAAATCAATCGGATTTGTATTCCAAGCAGGTTCATTTTTACTAGCAATCATAACGTTCTTCTATATTTTATATGCGAACTCTTTCTTACTATCTCTTCGTCAAAAAGAGTTTGGTATGTATATGATGTTAGGAGCAAAAAAGCATAAAGTTACATTACTTATGTTTATTGAAACAATCGTATTAGGCGCTGCGTCTCTTGCAATCGGTATTACAGTTGGTGTAGGACTTGCAGAAGGTATCGGTCAATTATTAATGAAACAATTAGAATTTGCTGGTGAAGGCTATAAAGCATTTTATCTGCCATCTATGACTGTTACTTGTATCTTCTTCTTTGCATTATTTGTACTATCAGCAATTATGAACAGTATTAAGTTATCACGTATTTCTGTATTGCAACTTGTACATGCAGATGCACAAACAGAACGTGTTGCGGTAAAAGGAAAAATGACAGGCTTAGTTGCATTCCTTGCGGTTATTTTATTAGGCATTGGCTATGCATCAATGATTTACATGGAAAAACTAAGAGAAATGGGAATCCTTATTGCATTAATTACAACGACAGCTGGTACTTACATGCTATTTGGCTCACTTCTCCCAGTCATTATTAAAAAGTTAAAAAGTAATAAAAAGCGTAGTGAAAAAGGACTTAACGCTTTTACATTTGCACAATTAAATTTCCGTATTAATAGCTTAACGAAAGTACTTGCGACAGTAGCGATGTTAGTTGCTCTTGGAGCTGGTGCAATTTCAGGTGGTATGGCATTTAAAAATAACGTTATAAAAATGGTAGATGGTTTAGTAATCTATGATTCAGTAGTTCATAATCCAACAGCTGAAGAAAAGAAAATTTTAGACGGTATTACATTTAAAGAGAAAAGCGAATATCGTTACAAAGTAGATGATAAATACGTTTACTATGTAAAAGAAGATTTAGAGAAAAATCGTCCTTTCGTAAAAGATATGACAAATATGAAGTCGATGAAGGATTTAGTAAATACGAAGAAGGCTTCACAGGAATTACCAGTAGGCGCAGTTTCTAGAGAAATGAATGAAAAAGATGCGAACGCTAAAGAACTTCCAGAAGAATGGGTCGATGCTTTTAGCACAATTCATCCATATTATATATACGAAGATCATGCAATTAAAATTGTAGATCAAAAAATGTATGATGGGATAAATGGTAAAGAAGGTATAGCATTTATCGGAAAAGCAGATGATTTCTTAGCATATACAAAAGAATGGAAAAAACTTGACGAGTTGCAGCTAGATAAATATAAAAATGTAAAAGCTGAAAGATTAAATAGTAAATATCAAACTTACGACATGTTATACGGCGTTGCGAGTGGAACAGTGTTTATGGGATTCTTCCTTGGAATTGCGTTCTTAGCAATGATGGCAAGCTGTCTTATGTTTAAAATTCTTTCTGGTGCATCAAAAGATATTACGCGTTATCAAATGCTCCGTAAAATTGGTGTGCGCCGTGAGTTATTAACAAAATCAATTTATAAAGAGTTATTCTTAGTATTCTTATTCCCAGCAATTGTGGGTATCGCTCACGTATTAGTTGGTATGAATATTTTCGGATTTATTTTAATCGATCCGTACTTCCGTATTTGGGTACCAATCGTAATTTTCGTAGTTATTTATGCGATTTATTACTTCATTACAGTTCAATTGTATAAAGGAATTGTTCTTCCGAAAGAAGATTAATAATAAAAACCGAGCAAAAACGCTCGGTTTTTATTATTTTCAGAAAAAACACTTTAATGTTACTGAAATATATAATATAATGCAAGTAAGTAACGTAATATAAAAGTAGAAGTAGCTGTATAAGGAAAGGAGGAATCCAATCTGTAGAAAGAAGCTGAACTTTTATCCCCACATTTTTTACCGCAACGTATTTATACAATCGTAAGTTTCCACATTGAAAGTTTTCAGAACCACCTGAGTATATTGTGAAAATAATGGATAACACATGGAAATCTCATAGCATGATAAGGTAAAATGGACAACATAATGAGAAAATTACCGTTCATAAGATGAGGAGAATACATGTATGGAAGTTGTAGAGGCATTAAAAGATATAAGCCAAATTGAGGCTATGAAAAAATATTTAAAAGAGCACTCCCAGCGAGATTATCTTTTATTTGTTATTGGAATTAACACAGGATTAAAAATTACAGAACTACTTAGCATGAAATTTGAAGATGTATTAAATGAAGATGGGACTGTTAAAGAGTTTTATACTCTTCCTGTGAAAGATGAAAAATTTAAACAAGATATTTATTTAAATACAAAAGTAAAAGAAGCGCTTTTAGATTACGTACAATCTATTGGCGTTAAAAGAGAAAATTACGTATTTCAATCTAATAAAACGCCAAATTCAATTACGCGCCAACAAGCGTATCGTGTAATTCATAATGCTGCAGAAGCAGTTGGAGTTGTTGGTAAGATCGGAACGAATTCAATGCGAAAAACGTTCGGATTTCATGCGTACAAAAGAGGGATAGCGATTGCGCTGTTGCAAAAACATTTTCATCACGCGACTCCATCAGAGACGCTAAAGTATTTAGGTATTTCAAAGGATGAGACCTTTAAAACGGAGATTGATGTCGATTTATAAAAGCCGTAACTAAAAAAATTAGGAGGCGGAAAATATGAATATTAGAGAGAGTGAACTGCCGGGTATTGGATGTAAGTTTGAAGTGATTACAAAAGGTAATGAAAAGATGGTTATCGTTATTCATGATGATGGCCGAAGAGAAATGTACCATTTTGATGCTGATCATGAGGAGAGTATTTCAAGCGTCTCGCTTCGTGATTCCGAAGCGAGACAAATTGCAGCTATATTGGGCGGAATGGTATATAGACCACAAGCTTTAGATACGATTGAAATGGCCTTTGAAGGATTATCAATTGAGTGGTTTAAGGTGGAAAATAATGCACCAGTCGTACAAAAAACAATTGGTAGTTTACATGTCCGAAACACATATAACGTAACGATTATTGCCATTTTGAAAAAGAATATGAAGAAGTTCTTTAATCCAGGCCCAGATTCTATCATTGAAGCTGGCGATATGCTCGTACTATCAGGCGAAAGACATGAAGTAAAAAGAATTATTAATGAGTTGCTTTCAGTAGGAGGGGATTCATAATCGATGGATACTTTAATCTTTGAAGTTGGGACTGCGTTAGTATTAGTCGCTTTTGCAGCTATTCTCGCTGCAAAGTTAAAGTTCTCGATTATTCCGTTTCTCATTATACTCGGTATGCTAGTGGGGCCACATGCGCCAGATTTAGGGCTTATCGATTTAAGATTTATTGAAAGCGGAGAAGTTATTTCCTTCCTCGGCCGTGTTGGCGTTATATTCCTCTTATTCTATTTAGGCTTAGAATTCTCAATTAAAAAATTAATTAAATCAGGAAAATCAATTGCCTTTGGGGGAACTGTTCATATATCGCTTAATTTTATATTAGGTTTAATTTACGGATATATAATGGGTTTCCCCTTATTAGAAACATTAATTATTGCTGGGATTATAACAATTTCATCGAGTGCAATTGTTGCGAAAGTAATTGTTGATTTAAGAAGATCTGGTAATAAAGAGACGGAGCTAATTTTAGGAATCATTATGTTTGATGATATCTTTTTAGCCGTATATTTATCAGTCGTTTCAGGATTAGTACTCGGAGGGGCAACGTCACTTGTAGGGGCTCTTACATCTATTTTAATCGCAGTAGGGTATATGCTACTATTCTTTGTAGTTGCTAGAAAAGCTACACGATTTTTAAATAAAATGTTAGATATTTCGTCCAATGAAATTTTTATTATCGTAATATTCGCTATTTTGTTCTTTGTAGCAGGATTTTCAGAAACGATTCATGTCGCGGAGGCGATTGGAGCATTATTATTGGGGCTCGTCTTTTCTGAAACAGAGCATAGTGATCGAATTGAACAGCTCGTTGTTCCGTTTCGTGATTTCTTTGGAGCTATATTCTTTTTCAGCTTCGGTTTAAGTATAGACCCATTTTCACTTGGAGGAGCAGTGTGGTTGGCATTAGGAGCAGTTTTCATTACTCTGATCGGTAATTTTACTGCTGGAATGGTTGCGGGGCGTAAAGCTGGGTTATCGCATAAGGCTTCTACGAATATCGGTTTAACACTTGTATCACGCGGAGAATTTTCCATTATCGTCGCGAATATTGGAATCGCGGGCGGCTTAATGGCAGCGATTAAACCGTTCTCCGCTTTATATGTTTTAATATTGGCATCGTTAGGACCATTATTAACGAAAGAGTCTGGGAGAATATACTCGCTACTAGATAAGGTGTTTAAATGGAGTGCTAAAGAACGTGCGAAGCGAGAAAAGGAAGTTGGATAGTATAAAGAGGCTGCATGAAGTTCATGCAGTCTCTTTATACATTGTTACTGTTGTCATTTTTTGTCGGTAAGTCGATATATTTTAATAATCGCTGATATAATCCAAGAAGCAATCAGTATAATTTCATTGATCGCAAAACCATTATCTGAATTTCATCAACTATTAATCAGTTGCCTTCCTATTTAAAAACGACTACAATTTTACTGTTATATATATGAACGAAAAAAATAGAATAGGAGGGGAAACTATGCCAAGGAAAGTATGGCTATTAGTAGCTGGGATGATTATTAATGTCACGGGTGCTTCTTTTTTATGGCCTTTTAATACAATTTATTTGCATGATCACCTAGGAAAATCTTTATCTGTGGCCGGAATGGTATTAATGATCAATTCGCTTACTGGTGTAATCGGAAACTTGCTCGGCGGTGTTTTATTTGATAAATGGGGCGGTTATAAATCAACTTTAGTAGGGATTGTGATTACACTTGTATCGATTTTAGGTCTTGTGTTCTTCCACGGTTGGCCGTTATATGTTGTGTGGCTAGCGTTAATCGGCTTCGGTTCTGGAATGGTCTTCCCATCGATGTATGCGATGGTTGGTACGGTTTGGCCAGAAGGCGGAAGACGGGCATTTAATGCGATGTACGTTGGACAAAATGTTGGTATTGCGATCGGAACAGCATGTGGTGGATTAGTTGCATCGTATCGTTTTGATTATATTTTCTTAGCGAACTTTATTTTATACTTTGTTTTCTTCTTAATTGCTTTTATTGGATTCCGCGGTATGGAAGACAAGAAAGAGCCAGGAGTGCAAAAAGAAGTCGAAACGAAAAAAGGGTGGTCACTTACACCTGGATTTAAAGCACTTCTTATCGTGTGTGTAGCATATGCTTTATGCTGGGTTACATACGTACAGTGGCAAGGAGCGATTGCAACACATATGCAAGAATTGAATATTAGCCTTCGTCACTATAGTTTATTATGGACGATAAACGGAGCGATGATTGTTTGTGCGCAGCCACTTGTTAGTATGCTAATTCGTTGGATGAAGCGTTCTTTAAAACAGCAAATTATGATTGGGATTTTCATTTTTGCGGCGTCATTCATTGTGTTAAGCCAAGCGCAGCAATTTACGATGTTCCTCGTTGCGATGGTAACATTAACAATAGGTGAGTTATTTGTATGGCCTGCGGTTCCAACGATTGCAAATATACTTGCACCAAAAGATAAATTAGGGTTTTATCAAGGGGTTGTAAATAGTGCGGCGACTGTAGGGAAAATGTTCGGGCCGGTCGTTGGCGGAGCAATTGTGGATTTATACAATATGGAAGTATTGTTTATAGCAATCATGGTAATGCTTGTAGTAGCGCTTATAGCAACGAGCATTTATGATAAACGAGTAAAAGTAGAAGAAACAGTTGAAGAAAAAATTGCAGTTTAGTTTGACGGAACATGTAACATGTTTTAGAATATATTTAAATAAAACAACCTTTAGAACAAGGGAGATAGCTCGGTTGTCTTAAGATGAATTCGTTAGTTATTAAGAGTAACGATTAACCGAGAAGTCCTCGCTTTAAGTAAGCTCTTAAGAGATACTAAGTGAAGGATAGTTCACTTAACTTATATGTGTAATAACAGTGAGAAGGAGTAGTAGTAATAGAAGCTGGTTTAGAGAGTTGACGGTCGGTGCAAGTCAATCCACGTTTCGTTATGAACTCGCCTTTGAGTTGCAGTTGTGAAACTAATAGTAGCAATTGCCGTTAATCCACGTTACGGATCTAAGCGAATGTATATTTGTACATTAATTTAGGGTGGTACCGCGGGAATCTATAACCTCTCGTCCCTTTCTAGGGATGAGAGGTTTTTTGTATTTTGGGCGGTGAAAATAAATAGAATTTCAAGGAGGGTATCTCATGAGCTTTAATCATCAAGAAATTGAGAAGAAGTGGCAAGGGTACTGGGAAGAGAATAAAACATTCCGTACGCCAGATGAGACAGAAAAACCAAAATTTTATGCACTAGATATGTTCCCATATCCATCAGGTGCAGGCTTACACGTAGGACATCCAGAAGGTTATACAGCGACAGATATTTTATCTCGTATGAAGCGTATGCAAGGATATAACGTTCTTCATCCAATGGGATGGGATGCATTTGGTCTTCCAGCAGAGCAATATGCACTTGATACTGGAAACAGCCCAGCTGAATTTACAGAGCATAATATTAATACGTTCCGTAACCAAATTAAATCATTAGGTTTCTCTTACGATTGGGACCGTGAAGTAAATACAACAGATCCAAACTACTATAAGTGGACGCAATGGATCTTCCTAAAACTATTTGAAAAAGGCTTAGCTTACGTTGATGAAGTACCTGTAAACTGGTGCCCAGCACTTGGTACAGTACTTGCAAACGAAGAAATCATTGACGGTAAGAGTGAGCGTGGTGGACATCCAGTTGAGCGTCGTCCGATGAGACAGTGGATGTTAAAAATTACAGCTTACGGAGATCGTCTATTAGAAGATCTAGATGAGCTTGATTGGCCTGAAAGCTTAAAAGATATGCAACGTAACTGGATCGGTCGTTCTGAAGGTGCAGAAGTACACTTCAACATCGATGGTACAGACGAGAAATTCACAGTTTTCACAACGCGCCCTGATACATTATTTGGTGCAACATACTGTGTACTAGCTCCAGAACATGCACTTGTTGCAGAAATTACAACAGCAGAACAAAAAGAAGCGGTAGAAGCTTACATTAACGCTGTAAAAATGAAGAGTGACCTAGAGCGTACAGAACTTGCGAAAGAGAAAACTGGTGTATTCACTGGTGCTTACGCAGTTAACCCAGTAAACGGTGAGAAATTACCAATCTGGATTGCTGATTATGTTCTTGCAACTTACGGAACAGGTGCTGTAATGGCAGTTCCAGCTCACGATGAGCGTGACTATGAATTCGCATCAGTATTTAATCTTCCAATGAAGGAAGTTGTAAAAGGCGGAGATATTACGAAAGAAGTGTACACAGGTGATGGTGCACACGTAAACTCAGCATTCCTTGATGGATTAAATAAAGAAGAAGCAATCGCAAAAATGATTGAATGGCTTGAAGTAACGAGCGCAGGAAATCAAAAAGTAACGTACCGTCTACGTGACTGGTTATTCAGCCGTCAACGTTACTGGGGTGAGCCAATTCCAGTAATTCACTGGGAAGATGGTACAATGACAGCTGTGAAAGAAGAGGAATTACCATTAGTTCTTCCGAAAACAGAAAACATCCGTCCTTCAGGTACAGGTGAATCACCACTTGCTAACATTGACGAGTGGGTAAATGTTGTTGATCCTGAGACTGGTAAAAAAGGTCGTCGTGAAACAAATACAATGCCGCAATGGGCTGGTAGCTGTTGGTATTACCTACGTTACATCGATCCAAACAATAGCGAAGCACTTGTAGATCCTGAAAAAGTAAAACAATGGCTTCCAGTTGATATTTATATCGGCGGGGCGGAGCACGCTGTACTTCACTTACTATATGCTCGTTTCTGGCATAAAGTATTATACGATATCGGTGTAGTTCCAACGAAAGAACCGTTCCAACAATTATTCAACCAAGGTATGATTCTAGGTGAAAACAACGAGAAAATGAGTAAATCAAAAGGTAACGTTGTAAACCCTGATGATATCGTAGCAAGCCACGGTGCAGATACACTTCGTCTATACGAAATGTTCATGGGACCATTAGATGCTTCAATTGCTTGGTCTGAAAATGGTCTTGACGGAGCTCGTCGTTTCCTAGACCGCGTATGGCGTCTATTCGTTCAAGATAACGGTGAATTAAGTGAGAAAATTACTGACGCACCAAATAAAGAGCTTGAAAAAGCTTACCATCAAACAGTGAAGAAAGTAACAGAAGACTATGCAGAGCTTCGCTTCAACACAGCGATTTCTCAAATGATGGTATTCATCAACGATGCATATAAAGCTGAAACACTTCCAAGAGAATATGTAGAAGGTTTCGTAAAAATGATTGCACCAGTTGCACCTCATATTGGGGAAGAGCTATGGAGCAAACTTGGATACAATGAAACAATCACATATGCAAGCTGGCCAACATTTGATGAGTCTAAACTTGTAGAAGATGAAGTTGAAATCGTTGTTCAAGTTATGGGTAAAGTTCGCGCAAAACTAACAATGAGTAAAGACGCATCAAAAGAAGAAATGGAACAACTTGCACTTGAAGCAATTCAAGACCAAATTGAAGGGAAAACAGTTCGTAAAGTAATTGTTGTTCCTGGAAAACTTGTTAATGTTGTTGCAAATTAATTTATTCTAAATAAAAGCTCAGAGTATGTATACTCTGAGCTTTTTTGTGTAGAAAATAATCTCTGGATCACCCTAGTCTAAGTTTTCAATTATTCCAATACGTACAAATAAAAGAGCGGAATTCCAATGCAGACAAACACCTATTTTTCTATAGGAAATATGATAAAAAAGGTAGGCTAAATTGAGTAGAAGAGGTGAAAGGAATGAAAGGGATGGACAATAATGCACCACATGGCTTTTTCGGAGGTGGATCGGATAGTTATGAACAAATGATGTTAATGGGAGGCGGACAACAAGGATATGGCGGAATTCCGAGCTGGATGGGTGGAGCAGCAGGAGGATTTCCAACATCGGTAGCGGGCATGCAAACTGGAATGCCTACATCAATGGGAGGCTTTTCAACATCAGGGGCTGGAATTCCTACAGTAACAGGGAGCTTTCCGACATCAGTAGCTGGCGTGCAAACAGGGATTCCAGTAGGAGCACCAACTACATTTCCTTCTTTCGTTGGAGGAGTGCAGACAGGATTTCCGGTACCAGGAGTAGGTGTTATAGCTGGAGGGATAGGCGGGTATCCGCAAGTTGTTCACGGTCATCATGAACATCACCACCATCATGGACACCATCATCACCAAGGCCATCACGGCCATCATGGACACCATCATCATCAAGGTCACCAAGGCCATCACCACCATCAAGGTCACCATGGACACCATCATCATCAAGGTCACCAAGGTCATCACCACCATCAAGGTCACCATGGACACCATCATCATCAAGGTCACCAAGGTCATCAACAACAAGTACATCACCATGGACACCACCACATTCATCCGCAAGCTGTTCTTTATCAAACTTACCAAGGCCAACATGGTCACCATGGACATCACCACCAAGGCCAATATCATGGACACCAAGGTCACCACCATCACCAAGGTCATCAAGGCCAACACGGTCATCATGGGCACCAAGGCCAACATCATGGACACCAAGGTCAACAGCACCAACACCAACAATATCAGCAATATCAACAACAGCAACAATCTTCTCCTTGGACAGGTGGAATTGGAGCAGGAGGAGCAGGGGCAGCAGCAGGAGCAGCTAGTATTAGTGGAGCAGCAGGACACGCAGGGCACGTGGGTCATTAATGATTGGCAGAAAAAAAGCCATAATAAAAAACTGCTAGGAAATCCTAGCAGTTTTTTTCAGCTTCTTGACGCTGACGTTCAATTTCAGCACGAAGTTGTGGTTCCGGTGCTTGCCAGCCTTCTGGCTTTAGAATCTTACCGTCGCCTTCACGGAATCGAGGCTTCCCATCAGGGAATAGTTTTGCCATGTTGGCGTTGTTTACAATTTCGAATCCTTTATCAGGACGTACGCCCATTTCGGCAAACGTGCCGAATGCAAAGTAGATAAGATCAATTAGTGCATCGTATTGATCTTCAACAGTCGTTGCCTCAAGAAATTCTTCTAGTTCTTCCTGCATAAAACTTGCACGGATTTTTGCACGCTCTTCTGTTAATTTTGTTGGAGTATTTGTTACAGGATGTCCGAATACTTCATGCATTTTTGCAACAAGTTCATATCCTTTATCTAAACCTTTTTCGTTTGTCATGTTGTTTCATCCTTTCTTACGTTATGCCGAAGTTTATTGTAACATAAGGTGATTATGAAATGAAAAGAACATCTTATAGAAATAAGATGTCCGCTCGTTATTCTTCTTTCTTAATTAAAATAGATAAAATAAGATCAATACCGAATATACCAACGAGTAACATTGGTATAACGACAAGTAAATAACGTGTGAAGGAAACATTTTTTAAGTATGTATGAGCAAATAAAAAGACGGCGAGAAATAAAATACCATTTAAAATAGGCTTTACTAATTTTTTAGACATAAGCTCCCCCATAAATATCTTCTCTCTCTATCTAAAATAAAAACTCCTCTCTCCGTTGTATCATGCTGGAGAGAGGAGTTCAATCATTTCTCATTCAATTACACCAGAATTTGTAATGTCTACGGTATATTTTATAGTAACGGGAACATCTTTGTACATTTGTTTCCACTCTTCTAATTTGAATGGACGATAATGTTGCTTATATTTAGCTCCTAGCCCAAGAGGGTCGACATCTAGAGATTTAAAATGCTTAATTAATTTCTTACCTTGTGTCTCCAATTGTTTTTGAACGACCTTCTCAATCTTTTTTGTATTCTTAGCATTCTCTAAGTTAATCTGTTTCGATACTTCTTGAATACGAGCCTCAAGTTTAACATGTATGGAAAAGGAAGGCTTACCATTTTTTATTTTTATATCGTATGTTGGAACAGAACGAATATTATTAATCATTACGTACCCAGGATCTGCTTTAAATTCATGTGAATCTAACTTATGTTTTTCTAAAAGTCCTTTGAATATAAACATATCTTTTTCTGCAATTTTACCAACATATTTATCCTTTTTAAAAAGACCAATTCCCGTTATTTTTATTTTATCACCATGTTTCTTTAAAATTGGAATATAGTAGTCTTGCCCTTCTTGATAATAACGGAATGCTCCTATATGCAGATTATCTGTTGGTAAAGGACCGGTCTCCATATTATGTTCTAGCATTTTTTTTATATAAATTGCAACGTTGGATGAAGTCGTGTACTTTCCTTTTAAAAGTTCAGTACCATTACCTTCAAGTAAAGCAACATATAAGGCATTCCCGATGTTTACATCACGAATTAATGTATCGAAGGAAGCAACCATTCCTTTCTTAGCAATTCGGGTGGTAAATAGAGCAACCCGCATTTGCCCGCTAGCAAATGGTTGAGAAGACTCTAAAGATGTGTCAGCTTTTACTTGTTTTACCGCATTTGCTGTTCCTTCAAAAACTTGAACTTTGTTTCCTTTTTGCTGAATAGGACAAACAAATGTTACCTTTATTTTATTATCTTTTGCTACATCGAAGACAGTTCCTTGGATAAGGTGTACGTCATCGATAATATTTTTTTGTAAACATCCAGTTAGACTAAAGAGTGCTATACAAGAGATAAGTATTAATTTTCTTTTGATTTTTTCCATTTTCTTTTCACCCACACAATAATAAATAGAATTGGGATGTATACATAAATGAGCCAAAAGCTTCCTTTTGATGCATTACTAATAAAATTATTAATATCGTGTCTGTTTGTTAGAAGTTGTGAAACAATGAGGGTGATAAACATAAAAGCGATTAAAACACCTCTTTGTTTTACACGGAATATTTCGTGCGTTGCTCTCGTTGCCGCCCACAAAGGTAGAATAAAACTTGTAATGATAACGAGGGCATAAGCTGAAATTGCGATATATTCTAGCCTTTCTATGAATGGTAATTGAACAACTTGGGTCATAGAAAGTTGGGCCCATATCGTTTTTAGCAATTGTTTTTCACTAAAAAACGAAAAGGCTAAAAGAGTGCTAAATAAATATAGAAGATTTGAAAATAGTGCTCCAAGCTGAGCGTATTTATGAGATTGCATAGGCTTTTTCACAAATGGATACACCATGAGGTAAATCTCAAAACCAGTCATACTGTAGATTGACACTTGAGCGGATTTTAAAATGTCTGAAAAAGAATGTGTGAATATAGGCAGTAAATTCTCCCAATGTGAATATTTCAAAACGAATAAGCTTAAAAATAAATATCCCAATGTACCACCAACAGAGATGACGCAAATACCGGTAATGACACGAAATCCAGAAGAGACAATGTAATAGCTAACTAAGCATAAAAAGAGTGTTAACATCCACGTGGAAGCAGTTGGGAACATCCATACTTGAATAATTTCAACATACGTTCGAATGACCGAAATACTGACGATTAAAAAATAAGCTGCAAAGATGATATTAAAGATATTCCCTATCCACTTTCCAAACGTTTGTCGTTGTAAATCAATTAAATTTCCATTTGTTTCTTTTAATAAAAAATACATCATCCATATAAGGAGATGGATACAGAGTCCTGTGATTAGAACGCCGATCCAGCCGTCGTATCCAGCGGCCTTTGCGGTGATTCGAGCAAATCCGAGAACGCCAGCTCCAAACTGTGCACCGTGAATTAAGAAGAAAACAAAGATAGGAGATATTTGATATTTTTCTTGAACTTTACTCATCAATGCACCTCATCTCTTAATCATCAAAGTCTGATCTATGTTTTGTTGAAATTCCTTTAGCAGCTTTTTTTACATGTTGTGGTCTTGCTTGTACATCTCTTGTATCGATCATTGTTAACGGGAAACGAATCCAAGAGTCTTTAACAGATTGTTGTCTTGTCGGATAAAACAAAGCGTACGGTTTACGTAAGGAAGTAAGTCTAAATAGATGGGTAAATAAAAAGATAAACCCAAGAGAGATACCGAAAAGCCCCCCTATTTCCGCGAATGCTAGAAACGGGAAACGTAGTAATCGAACAGCATTACCCATTTTATAAATAGGTGTAATAAAAGAAGCGAGTGCTGATAGTGCAACGATAATTAATAAAATATTACTCGTTAACCCAGCTTGTACAGATGCTTGCCCGATTACGATACCGCCTACAATACCGAGTGTTTGCCCAACTTTCATCGGTAACCTCGCCCCGGCTTCTCTTAATAAATCGATTGCGAGTTCTAGAAAGAGCGCTTCAATTAAAGGTGGGAATGGTACTTGTGCCCTTGATAAAATCAAAGTTTCAAGTAAATCACTCGGAATAAGTTCATAATGATAATTTAAAACTGCAACGTATAACGGTGTAGCACATATCGAGAATAGAACGGCGATAAGGCGTAAAATCCTTGAAAATGTAGCGTACATCCAGGAGACGTTATAGTCTTCTGGTGAAATGAAAAAATCGAAATAGGATACAGGTGTTAGTAAAACACTTGGAGAACCATCAACAAAAATAGCGATTTTTCCATCAATTAGTGCTTTTGTAACTCTATCAGTACGTTCTGTATTGATATAGAGAGGGAAAATCGATTTTTCACCCATTAATTCTTGTAAATAAGCACTATCATTAATTTGATCATATTCAAGAGCGCGTAATGACTCGTCGAGAAAATCTATATTCTCTTTTTCAGCGAGGTTGTCTAAATACATCATGACAACTTTTGTTTTTGAAAACTCGCCAATAATCATTTCTTTTGTTTGTAAATCTAAAACAGGAAGACGTTTTCGAACTAAATTAATGTTTGTATCAATATCCTCTACGAAACCTTCTTGCGGACCAATAACAGTTGATTCGTTTAAAGGAGGGGTTGGTGCACGATAATTATCAATTGCAATGTTTGCAAGCATACATTTTTGATCTTGCTGATTCAATTGAATAATCGCATGCCCCTTTAAAACCATATCCTCAATTTTCTGTAAGTCGTTTGTAATTGTAATGCCGCTCATTGGAATATGTTCTTTCAGCTCTTCTAGTGAAGCATTAGGTCGTTCCAAAAGAGTAGGCATTAAATATTTTTGTAATTTCTCTCCATCAAGCGAAGGACGATAGTAAGAAATCCAATAAGGCATCGTTTCATCGTCGGATGTATGATAATTCACAAAATCACTAGATTTTTTCAGCTTCTCTATTAAATTTTGTAAAGAATGGATACGGTCTTTTTCTGGTTTCGTAAAATCATAAATACTATTACCTTTAGAGTTTTGTTGCTTACTTTGAGAAGGTTCATCTTGCTTAGCGTTTTGTTGTTTATCTTGAGACGAATCACCTTGTTTAGCACCTTGTTGTTTATCTTGAGAGGAATCCTCTTGTTTAGTACTTTGTTGCTTATCTTGAGAGGAATCCTCCTGTTTAGAGTTTTGTTGCTTATCCTGAGAAGAGTCCTCTTGTTTAGCACTTTGTTGTTTATCTTGAGAGGAATCCTCCTGTTTAGAACTTTGCTGCTTATCCTGAGAAGAATCATCTTGTTTAGAACTTTGCTGCTTATCCTGAGAGGAATCCTCTTGTTTAGCACTTTGTTGCTTATCTTGAGAGGAATCCTCCTGTTTAGCGCTTTGTTGCTTATCCTGAGAGGAATCTTTTTGCTCGTTATTTTTACCTTTATTATGTTTCATACTTCTAGTCTGTTCTTTGTTATCATCCTCTGCATTGTTAGAATGCTGCTCCTGATTATCTGTTTCGTTTGCTTCTAGTTTATTTGATTTTTTTTTCTTACGTAGCCAATTCCAAATCATGTGTATGCCCTCTTTAATCTTGTAATATAGTGCTATTTTGTGGCTAATTTTGTATATTATTCATTTATTTATGAAAAGAAGAAGGAGATTAGTTTGCATAGAAAAAAATCTTTAGTAAGCAGTTCATACTATAACGGGGAGAGGAAGAGTCTGTGCAAATTGTAAAAAAGGAGAAGTTTGTTTTAAAAGAGTTTACGTTTGAAAATGGCAGGGAAATTCCTGTTCAAATGGGATACGAGACATATGGCACTTTAAATAGAGAAAGGTCAAATGTGATTTTGGTTTGTCATTATTTTAGTGCAACAAGTCATGCGGCAGGAAAATATACAGTGCATGATGAGGAGTCTGGTTGGTGGGATGGGCTCATTGGAGCTGGAAAAGCAATTGATACAAATAAGTATTTTGTTATATGTACAGATAATCTTTGTAATGTGCAGGTGAGAAATCCATATGTGATTACAACAGGACCGAAATCGATTAATCCAGAAACTGGAGAAGAATATGCTATGGATTTTCCGGTTTTTACATTTCTTGATGTAGCTCGTATGCAATATGAGTTAATAAAAGGTATGGGAATTTCAAGGTTACACGCTGTAATTGGACCGTCGGCAGGGGGAATGATTGCACAACAATGGGCGGTTCACTATCCACATATGGTAGAGCGGATGATTGGCGTTATTACGAACCCACAAAATCCAATTGTTACGTCAGTAAATGTAGCGCAAAATGCGATTGAAGCAATTCAACTGGATCCAAGTTGGAAAGATGGAAAATATGGAGAAGAGCAGCCGATAAAGGGGCTTCATTTAGCAAATAGAATGATGTTTATGAACGCGTTTGATGAGTATTTTTATGAAATGGCATTTCCTCGTAACAGTATAGAGGTAGAACCTTATGAAAAGTTTTCTACACTAACATCATTTGAAAAAGAAATAAATAAAGCGACATATACAAGTATAGAGTTAGTAGATGCAAATTCATGGATGTATACTGCAAAGGCAGTTTTATTGCATGATATTGCACATGGGTTTTCTTCACTAGAAGAATCTCTTTCTAACATAGAAGCGAATGTACTTATGATTCCATGTAAACAAGATTTGCTTCAGCCGTCTCGTTACAACTATAAAATGGTAGATATTTTGCAAAAACAAGGGAAGTATGCGGAAGTGTATGAGATAGAAAGTATAAATGGGCATATGGCGGGAGCATTTGATATTCATTTATTTGAAAAGAAAGTTTATGAATTTTTAAATCGGAAAGTATCTAGTTTTGTTTAGAAGACAAATGATGGGGAAAAGGTGCAATGTTTGTAGTAGGCACCTTTTTTCACATGATTTGTAGACGGAAAATATATGTGGCAATTGCTATACCGAAGAATGCGATACTAAGCAATAGAAATAAGAATGACATTTCTTGGGGTGATTTTATTTTTTTAGTATTTTTCATACTAAGAGTAATAATTGCAGCGATTAAGAAAATGATGCCCATTATGAAAAGGGAAAGTGTCATTTTCATTGGCTCCTTTCATAAGACAAGTATATTGAGGATACAATGCAAGAGTTATGTTTGTAAAGAATAAGTTTTGCGAGAAAATTGAGAAATAGTTTTTCGATTCTTTGCGTTCTTTCTTTTGCGTGCTAAAATTGGTAGAGAATGTTTGTGAAAAAGAAACTAAAGGTTTTATTGTATATAAGGAGGAACTACATATGACAGAAGTTAAAACAATTACTACAGAAGAGGTACAAGAGCGTTTAGAAAATGGAGAAACGTTATTTCTAGTAGACGTAAGAGAAGATGAAGAAGTAGCGGCAGGAAAGATTCCAGAAGCTGTACATATTAAAATGGGCGATATCCCACATAAAGTAGATTTCTTTAATAAAGAGAATGAATATATCTTTATTTGTCGTTCAGGAATGCGCAGTGAAAATGTATGTCATTATTTAAATGAGCAAGGGTTTAAAACAGTGAACATGGTTGGCGGTATGCTTCAATATGAAGGTGAAACGAAATAGTTAATAGTTAAAAACTTGAAACGAGTCTGTTTCAAGTTTTTTTCTTTTGCATACAGTATAAAAAAGGAGGAGGGGGAAATGGGAATTAATTTGCGTAAAGTGAAAATTATTAATAATACAGGCGCTGTTAATGTCGGTGACTGTTATGATATCTCGCCTTTAGCTGTGGCAAAAGTATATGCAGGTGCTGGAGGATCGAGTGCGGCTATTTTTTTAAATGGAAAAAGGCAGCCAGAAGCGGTGATTAGAACATCGGTATTTCTTCCGCCTTTGGCAACAAGTACACGTACGTTAGGTTCATAAAGGAAAGGTAGAGTGTAATTATGCCTGCGCATATAAAAGAATTTGTTATTGTTAATAATACTGGAAATATATTTACCGGTGATAATTTGAGTGATACTTCATTTACTGCTTCGAAATCATATAGTGGTTCGATGGGATGCACTTGGATTGATGTTGTTACAGTAATAGGGACGGAGACAAAGCTTTGTTTACAACCAGGAGATTCTGTCACAACAACATATACAAGAGGCACTCCTGCTGGTACTGTAACAGGAACAAATATGGGGCAAAGTGTAAATGCATCGGGTATAGCACAAGCTGTCCCTAATACAGATAATATGGATTCAATTGCAGGACTCCCTTAAGGCATTAAGGGAGTTTTTATTATTTAAAATAAAAATAGTCTTGGAAATTATTTTTGTAAATAGATTAAGAAGAGGCTTATTTATTATGAAAAAGACGGTTTGTAGGTGGTGAAAGTGTGAAGAATCGTGATAATAATCGGAAGCAAAATTCGTTAAGCTCTAATTTTAGAATTCCACCCGAACTTATTGGGCCTACTTTCCCCCCTGTTCCAACTGGATTTACAGGTATAGGGATTACTGGTCCAACTGGTCCACAAGGCCCAACAGGACCTCAAGGACCAAGAGGATTACAAGGTCCGATGGGGGAGATGGGCCCGACAGGACCTCAAGGTGTGCAAGGGATACAAGGATCAGTTGGGCCAATAGGTGCAACTGGACCAGAAGGACAGCAGGGGCCACAAGGATTGAGAGGACCACAAGGAGAAACTGGAGCGACAGGACCTCAAGGTGTGCAAGGGTTACAAGGTCCGATTGGTCCAACGGGAGCGACTGGGGCACAAGGTATACAGGGGATACAGGGATTACAGGGGCCAATTGGAGCGACGGGACCTGAGGGACCTCAAGGAATTCAAGGCGTCCAAGGGTTACCGGGTGCAACTGGTCCACAAGGAATACAAGGAGCACAAGGGATACAAGGACCGAGTGGAAATACAGGTGCAACCGGAGCGACTGGAGCAACTGGTCAAGGAATAACAGGACCGACTGGAATAACAGGTCCAACTGGAATAACTGGACCATCTGGAGGACCTCCTGGTCCGACAGGGCCAACTGGTGCGACAGGTCCGGGTGGCGGACCGAGTGGAAGTACAGGTGCGACTGGAGCAACGGGGAGTACTGGGGCTACAGGAAGTACAGGGGTAACAGGAGCAACGGGAACTACAGGTCCGACTGGAAGTACGGGAGCACAGGGCTTGCAAGGAATACAAGGAATTCAAGGGCCAATTGGCCCAACAGGTTCAGAAGGACCGCAGGGGATTCAAGGTATTCCTGGTCCGACGGGAGTAACTGGTGAACAAGGAATTCAAGGAGTTCAAGGTATTCAAGGGATAACGGGAGCAACAGGAGATCAAGGTCCGCAAGGGATACAGGGGGCTATAGGTCCTCAAGGGGCCACAGGAGCAACAGGAGATCAAGGTCCACAAGGAATACAAGGAGTACCAGGGCCATCAGGAGCAACAGGACCACAAGGAGTTCAAGGGATACAAGGTCCAATGGGCGATATAGGACCAACAGGTCCAGAAGGCCCAGAGGGACTTCAGGGCCCGCAAGGAATACAAGGAGTACCGGGGCCAGCTGGAGCAACGGGTCCAGAGGGGCCACAGGGGATACAAGGAATTCAAGGACCGGTAGGAGCAACAGGCTCACAAGGTCCCCAAGGAATTCAGGGAATTCAAGGTGTGCAAGGGATAACGGGAGCAACAGGAGTACAAGGAGCAACTGGAATTCAAGGTATACAAGGAGAAATAGGAGCAACGGGTCCAGAGGGTCCCCAAGGAGTGCAAGGTGCTCAAGGGGCGATTGGTCCAACAGGTCCAATGGGCGCACAAGGAGTGCAAGGAATACAAGGGATTCAAGGCCCAACAGGTGCACAAGGAGTGCAAGGTGCTCAAGGAATACAAGGAATTCAAGGTCCGACGGGTGCAACAGGAGATACGGGAGCAACTGGGGCGACAGGAGAAGGCACTACAGGCCCAACAGGAGTAACTGGTCCGACAGGGGTAACAGGACCATCTGGAGGACCAGCAGGACCGACCGGCCCAACGGGGCCATCAGGTCCGGCGGGAGTGACTGGTCCATCTGGTGGACCACCTGGCCCGACAGGAGCAACTGGGGCGACAGGAGTAACAGGGGATACCGGGGCGACGGGCTCAACTGGAGTGACAGGAGCGACAGGAGAAACGGGAGCAACCGGAGTGACGGGTTTACAAGGTCCGCAAGGAATCCAAGGTGTGCAGGGAGAGATAGGTCCGACGGGTCCCCAAGGTGTTCAAGGTCCCCAAGGAATTCAAGGAGTAACGGGGGCCACTGGAGATCAAGGTCCGCAAGGGATTCAAGGCCCACAAGGTGACATAGGTCCAACAGGCCCACAAGGAATTCAAGGCCCACAAGGTTCTCAAGGAATCCAAGGAGCGACAGGGGGAACAGGAGCACAAGGCCCACAGGGAATCCAAGGTCCGCAAGGTGACATAGGTCCGACTGGGCCACAAGGTCCAACTGGAATCCAAGGGATACAAGGAGAGATAGGTCCAACAGGTCCAGAAGGCCCAGAGGGACTTCAGGGCCCGCAAGGAATACAAGGTGTGCCAGGGCCAGTTGGAGCAACAGGTCCTGAGGGTCCTCAAGGGATACAAGGCATTCAAGGACCGGTAGGAGCAACAGGCCCACAAGGTCCACAAGGAATACAGGGAATACAAGGTGTGCAAGGGATAACGGGAGCAACAGGAGCACAAGGAGCAACTGGAATTCAAGGGATACAAGGGGAAATAGGAGCAACAGGTCCAGAGGGGCCCCAAGGAGTGCAAGGTATACAAGGGGCGATTGGTCCAACAGGTCCGATGGGCGCACAAGGAGTGCAAGGTATACAAGGGATTCAAGGAGCAACAGGAGCACAAGGAGTGCAGGGACCACAAGGAATTCAAGGAGTGCAAGGTCCGACGGGAGCAACAGGAGAAACGGGATCAACCGGAGCGACGGGAGAAGGATCAACCGGTCCAACAGGAGTAACCGGTCCAACAGGGGTGACAGGCCCGTCAGGAGGCCCAGCAGGACCGACCGGCCCAACGGGGCCATCAGGTCCGGCAGGAGTGACAGGTCCATCAGGTGGACCACCTGGCCCGACAGGAGCAACAGGTGCGACAGGAGTAACAGGAGATACCGGGGCGACAGGCTCAACTGGAGTGACAGGAGCAACAGGAGCAACGGGATCAACCGGAGTGACGGGTTTACAGGGTCCACAAGGAATCCAAGGTGTTCAAGGAGAGATAGGTCCAACCGGTCCACAGGGTATTCAAGGTCCACAAGGAATACAAGGAGTAACGGGGGCAACTGGAGCACAAGGTCCCCAAGGAATTCAAGGCCCACAAGGCGACATAGGTCCAACCGGCCCACAAGGAATTCAAGGTCCACAAGGTCCTCAAGGAATCCAAGGAACGACGGGGGCAACCGGAGCACAAGGCCCACAGGGAATCCAAGGTCCGCAAGGTGACATAGGTCCGACCGGCCCACAAGGCCCACAAGGAATTCAAGGCCCGCAAGGAATTCAAGGTCCAACGGGAGCTACAGGAGTAACCGGAGCGACAGGTCCACAAGGGATTCAAGGTCCACAAGGAATTCAAGGCCCGCAAGGAATTCAAGGTCCAACGGGAGTTACAGGAGCAACCGGAGCGACAGGTCCACAAGGAATTCAAGGCCCGCAAG
This sequence comes from Bacillus sp. FSL E2-8900, assembly GCF_037966225.1. Taxonomy (NCBI): domain Bacteria; kingdom Bacillati; phylum Bacillota; class Bacilli; order Caryophanales; family Bacillaceae; genus Bacillus; species Bacillus sp. FSL E2-8900. Next base: position 4,369,313 of record NZ_CP150193.1, on the reverse strand, counting down.
GAATTCAAGGTCCAACGGGAGCTACAGGAGCAACCGGAGCGACAGGTCCACAAGGAATTCAAGGCTCGCAAGGAATTCAAGGTCCAACGGGAGCTACAGGAGCAACCGGTTCACAAGGTCCAACTGGAGATACAGGTCCAACCGGAGCTGGAGCCACTGGAGCGACCGGGGCGACTGGAGTTAGTACAACTGCAACGTATGCGTTTGCGAATAATACATCAGGAACCGCTATTTCCGTTTTATTAGGGGGTACGAACGTACCGTTACCGAACAATCAAAATATTGGCCCAGGAATAACCGTTAGTGGTGGAAATACTGTATTTACAGTTGCGAATGCAGGAAACTATTATATAGCCTATACAATTAATTTAACGGCAGGTTTACTTGTAAGTTCTCGTATAACTGTAAATGGCAGTCCGCTTGCGGGAACGATAAATGCCCCGACAGTGGCTACTGGTTCATTTAGTGCAACAATAATCGCTAACTTGCCTGCTGGAGCTGCTGTTAGCTTACAGTTATTTGGAGTAGTTGCAGTAGCTACATTATCTACAGCAACGCCAGGGGCTACCCTAACTATTATTAGATTAAGTTAATAAGCAGAAAACCTTGAAACTTTTATGTTTCAAGGTTTTTTTATCTTTGTATTTGTAAGTAAACCTCGTTAACCAGGGGAGTGGCTCCCCTCTAATTATTTAAAGTTTCACTTTATTCTCTTGAGCAAAAACATCGCAGTTCGAAAATATATTATAATAGAATGAAAAGAAAGAAATTTGGCAGAAAGGGAGGGTGGCGATGCAGGAGATGGTTAAAGATTTTTTTGGACGCCCACTTCAAGATTTACGTATATCTGTCATTGATCGTTGCAATTTTAGATGTACATATTGTATGCCAGCGGAAATATTTGGGCCAGATTATGCTTTTTTGAAAGATGAGTTTTTACTAACCTTTGATGAAATTGAGCGTTTGGCAAAATTATTTGTTAACATCGGTGTACGAAAAATTAGAATTACTGGCGGTGAGCCACTACTTCGTAAAGATTTAACAAAACTTATTGCACGTCTTGTGAAAATTGATGGGCTAATAGATATAGGGTTAACGACAAATGCTGTACATTTAACGAAACAAGCGAAGGCATTAAAAGAAGCTGGATTACATAGAGTGAATGTTAGTTTAGATGCAATAGATGACGACATATTTAAGAATATTAATGGTCGAAATATTAATACAAAACCGGTAATTAAGGGAATTATAGCAGCTAAAGAGGCGGGGCTGGAAGTAAAGGTAAATATGGTTGTAAAAAAAGGGATGAACGATCATCAAGTACTTCCGATGGCTGCGTATTTTAAAGAGCAAGGAATCACGCTTCGGTTTATTGAGTTTATGGATGTTGGTAGTACAAATGGGTGGAATTTTGATCAAGTCGTTACAAAACGAGAATTGATTGAGATGATTCATAAGATGTATCCACTTGAGCCAGCCGAAGCGCATTACTTTGGTGAAGTTGCGAAGCGATATCGGTACGTTGGAACAAATGTTGAAGTTGGTTTTATTACATCTGTTTCTGAGTCATTTTGTGTCTCTTGTACGAGGGCGAGAATTTCGGCAGATGGAAAGTTTTATACGTGCTTATTTGCGACAGAGGGTTTGGATGTAAGAGAACTTCTTAGAGGAAATCTTTCGGATGAGGAGTTATTAAGTGTTATACAAGATGTATGGATGAATAGAAAAGATAGGTATTCGGATGAACGAACAGAAGAAAGTGCAAAAAATCGTCCGAAAATCGAAATGTCTTATATAGGAGGATAAGAAAGGGGGCTATCGCATGCAGGAGCGATATTCAAGACAAATATTATTTTCTGGTGTTGGAGAAGAAGGACAGAGAAAAATAAGAGAGAAGCATGTGCTTATTATTGGTGCTGGTGCTCTCGGTGCGGCAAATGCAGAAGCGATTGTTAGAGCAGGTGTTGGAAAAGTAACGATTGCTGACCGTGATTATGTAGAATGGAGTAATTTACAAAGACAACAACTATATACAGAAGAAGATGCAAAGCAGTATAAACCGAAGGCGGTAGCGGCAGCAGAGCATTTAAGAGCGATTAATTCTGAGGTGGAAATAACTCCTGTTGTGACGGATGTAACGGTGCAAGAAATGGAAGAATTAGTGAATGATGTAGATTTAATATTAGATGCGACAGATAATTTTGAAACGCGTCTTCTTATTAATGATATTTCACAAAAGTATAATATTCCGTGGATATATGGTGGGTGTGTCGGAAGCTACGGAGTAACGTATACAATTTTACCAGGGAAAACACCGTGTTTTCGCTGTTTAATGGAGCATCCAGCGAGTGGTGCAACATGTGACACAGCTGGTATTATACAACCGGCAGTACAATTAGTAGTTGCGCATCAAATTACGGAAGCGCTGAAAATATTAGTAGAAGACTTTGGTGCGCTTCGTGAAACGATGTTATCGTTTGATCTTTGGAATAATCAACAGATGGCATTTAAAGTGAATAGGCAGAAAAAAGATACTTGTTTATCTTGCGGAAGGTTACGTACATATCCGAGTTTAACATTTGAAGGACAAACGAAAACAGAAGTGTTATGTGGGCGGAATACAGTACAAATTCGCCCGGGTGTGCGGAAGAATTTTAATTTAGAAGAAATTAAAAAACGCTTACAAAGAAGCGTAGAGATAAAGGCGACACCTTATTTATTATCATTTCCGGTAGAAGAATATCGTTTTGTTTTATTTACAGATGGCAGGGCGTTCATTCATGGGACGAATGATATGAATGTAGCGAAAAGTTTATATGCAAGATATATAGGTTGAACCTAAAGGAAACCCTTTAGGCTCAACGGAGAGAGGATTATGAATTTCTCGTATAATCTCCACTTTTTCCACCTGTTTTTTCAAGTAAGTACGTTTCGCCGATAATCATACCTTTATCGACAGCTTTACACATATCATACACAGTAAGAGCGGTAGCGGAAGCAGCTGTTAAGGCTTCCATTTCAACACCGGTGCTACCTTCTGTTTTAACTTTTACTTCAATGAGTAAACGATATTGTTCTTCTGATTGTTTCCAATCGAAAGAAACGTCAACACCTTTTAATAATAAAGGATGGCACATTGGGATAATATCAGAAGTACGTTTCGCGGCCATAATGCCTGCGATTTGCGCAACTGCTAATACGTCACCTTTCCCAATTTCATTGTGAGAGATTTTATCGTAAATTTCTTTCGTAACGACAATGCTAGAGCACGCAATTGCTGTTCGAACGGTTGCTTTTTTGTCGCTTATATCAACCATTTTTGCGCGTCCTTGGTCATTGAAATGTGTAAATGAAGACATGGAATTCCTCCTTGAAGTAATTTCTATTGAATATATAAAGTTTAATCGAGATAAAAAAAATTGCAAATATGAGGTGAGAAACGATGGTAGAAAAACGAATTCCAATTCAAGTTGCTAAGGCAGTAGAACGGGTAATGAAATATGCGAAGCATGGTGAAGTAGAAGAAATTTCTATTACGGAAAGTTACGGGAGAATTCTCGGGGAAGATGTTGTCTCAGATCATGACGTTCCTCATTTTGATCGTTCCCCTTACGATGGTTTCGCCATTCGAGCAGAAGATACGAAAGAAGCAACTCAAGAGAATCCAGTTGAATTTGAAGTAATAGGAGAAATCGGGGCGGGTTCCGTTTTTTTAGAGGAAGTAGGAGCTTTTGAAGCAATTCGCATTATGACAGGAGCAGCTATTCCAGAAGATTGCAATGCAGTCGTAATGCTAGAGCTGACAGAAGGGTTTGAGAAGAACGGGAAAACATATATGAAGTTAAAACGCCCTTTTAATAACGGTGACAATGTGTCGTTTAAAGGAGAAGATATAAAACAAAATCAAGTTCTCGTTAAGAAAGGTGTTGCAATTAATCCAGGTGTTGCGGCCTTACTAGCAACGTTTGGATATAGCACGGTGAAAGTTGTAAAACAGCCTGTTGTCGGTATTGTAACGACAGGAAGTGAATTATTAGAAGTACATGAGCCGTTAGAACCGGGGAAAATTAGAAATAGTAACTCGTATATGATCGCAGCTCAAATTATGAAAGCTGGCGGGAAAGTTCGTTATTATGGTCAACTCGCGGATGAGTTAGATGCATGTTTTACAGCTGTTCAATCAGCGATCGATGAGGTCGACATTTTAATTACAACAGGCGGTGTATCAGTAGGAGATTATGACTACTTACCAGCTATTTATGAAAGATTACAGGCAAATGTACTCTTTAATAAGATAGCCATGAGGCCCGGAAGTGTAACGACAGTAGCTGAAGTTGATGGAAAGTTACTCTTTGGTTTATCAGGAAATCCGTCTGCTTGTTATGTAGGCTTTGAATTATTTGTGCATCCAATTATAAAAACGTATTTGTATGCGAAGGAACCTCACGTATATAGAGCGGATGCTATTTTACAAAAAGATTTTCCGAAGCCAAATCCATTTACTCGTTTCGTAAGAGCGAACGTAACAATTGTGGATGGGGCGTTACAAGCGATGCCGGTTGGTTTAGATAAATCGAGTGCGGTATCTTCACTTGCAGATGCGAATGCTTTTATCGTGTTACCCGGAGGAACGAGAGGATTTGAGACCGGAATGAAAGTATCCGTATTATTGTTAGAGCACTCTGAGGGATGTGAGTGGCCATGGGCGAAGCCCCTTCAATCTTACAAATAGTAGGGTATCAAAATAGCGGAAAAACGACACTTGTAGAGAAAATTGTGCATGCATTAGCCGAAAGCGAAATGAAAGTTGCTACAATTAAACATCACGGGCACGGAGGTTTTCCAGAAGTAGCGCAAAAAGATAGCGAAAGACACCGTAAAGCTGGTGCTGTCGTAAGTAGTGTAGAAGGTGCTGGATTACTTTCACTTTCTTCACTAAGAAAGAAATGGTCCTTGCAAGAAATTATTCGCTTATATGAGTTTTTTAAAGTGGATACAATTTTAATAGAGGGCTATAAAAAAGAGAACTACCCGAAAGTAGTGTTACTTCGTTCTGCGGAAGATGCTGAGCTTTTACATAAAGTAGAAAATATAGTGGCGGTTATTACGTGGTATGATGTCCCAGTAAATATACGAGAAGAATATAAAGTATTTCATATAACAGAAGAAGAGTTGTACATAGACTGGTTTTTACAAACGGTTAGGAGTGCGAAATGACAAATACATATTATGAAGTAATTGATACAGAAATCTCGATTGAAGAGGTAACGAAGAAAGTAATTCGACGTGAATGCGGTGCTGTTACAACATTTATTGGAACGGTTAGAGAGTTTACGAAAGGGCGTCGTACATTATACTTAGAATATGTCGCTTATAAAACGATGGCAGAAAAGATGCTAGAGAAAATCGGCCTGGAAGTGAAAGAGAAATGGCCGGGTACATATGTTGCGATTACACATCGCATCGGTACGTTGCAAATTTCTGATATAGCGGTTGTTGTTGCTGTTTCAACACCACACCGTAAAGCGGCTTATGAAGCGAACGAATATATTATGGAACGCATAAAACAAATTGTTCCGATTTGGAAAAAGGAGTTTTGGGAAGATGGTGACTCATGGATTGGTGATCAATTAGAAAAAACACCATATCCGGCGGGAGAGCCTGGGAAGGAGCTATAAGTATGATTCGAGTATTGTTATTTGCGCACTTGCAAGAAGAAGCAGGGACAAGTGAATTACAAATAGAGAAAGAAAATATTACGGTTGCACAGTTAAAAGATGTTGTTGCGAACGAATATAATGTACCAGTTTCAGAGCCAATTATGGTTGCGATTAATGAAGAATATGCAAATGAAGATGACAAGGTCCAATCTGGTGATGTTGTTGCACTAATCCCACCAGTGAGCGGTGGTTAATATTGGATTCATTAAAACGACTTTCCTATATAGGGAAAGTCGTTTTTTTATGGCAGTTTTGAGAACACTAATCTATAGAACAAGGAGGGAATTATGAAAAAAATATGTGTAGTTATGACAATGCTATGTGCGTCTTTTTTCTCTTCTCCAAGTGATTCTTTCGCGAAAGAATCAAGAGAACAGCTTTTAGAGAGTGCATTATCAAATAGGTACTATTCAGTTATTAGACAAGTGACAGAAGATCAATATGAATGTGCTTCAGTCATAAATATAAAGCGTCTCGGCAAGAAAGATGAATTTGTTCCTAGGTATGAAGTGAAGCTACAATTTCTTACATTTCAAGGAGCGCATAATCCCCCGAACGATAAAGTTACGCTTACTTTGGAAGACCATTTAGATCACGTAAAGATAAAGAAAGTGGAGCGAGAAAAGAATGTTTCTGACGCTATTGCAGAAAAAGTTTGTGAACGGGAAAAAGAAAAAATAAAAGCTCACTCTAATGACTTAGAGTGATAACCTATGCATTTAGTAAAGAAAGGTAATGAGTGATGGATATATTTTTAGCGATTTTACCAGCTATATTTTGGGGAAGTATTGTGCTATTTAATGTAAAACTGGGCGGGGGACCGTATAGTCAAACGCTCGGAACAACGTTTGGAGCACTTATTTTCTCAATTGTTGTTTATATTTTTATGAAGCCAGTATTAACACCTACCGTTATCGGAGTTGGAGTTGTGTCAGGTTTATTTTGGGCGCTTGGTCAGGCAAATCAATTGAAAAGTATTGATTTAATGGGTGTTTCGAGGACGATGCCAATTTCAACAGGACTTCAATTAGTCGCGACGACTTTATTTGGCGTTATCGTATTTCATGAATGGTCCACGACAATATCGGTCGTCCTTGGGATTTTAGCGCTCGTTTGTATTATTATCGGTGTTATTTTAACATCGCTTCAAAGTGAAGAAGAAAAGAATGCAGAGCAAGCAGCAAACTTTAAAAGAGGTATCGTAATTTTATTAATTTCAACAGTCGGCTATTTAGTTTACGTAGTAGTGATTAGACTATTTAACGTAGATGGTTGGTCAGCTTTGTTGCCACAAGCAGTTGGTATGGTGTTAGGTGGGATTTTGCTTACCTTTAAACATCATCCATTTAATAAATATGCAATTCGAAATATTATTCCAGGATTAATTTGGGCAGCTGGAAATATGTTTTTATTCATTTCGCAGCCGCGTGTTGGAGTAGCAACAAGTTTCTCGCTATCGCAAATGGGAATTATTATTTCCACGCTTGGTGGGATCCTTATATTAGGTGAAAAGAAAACGAAACGTCAATTAACGGGTATCGTTGTCGGTATTGTTTTTATTATCGCAGCCGGAATTATGTTAGGTATAGCCAAAAGTTAAAGGAGGTATGGAAATGTATAGTGATTTAGCAGGGAAAGTTGTCGTTATTACAGGATCAGCAACTGGTCTCGGAAGAGCGATGGGAGTGAGGTTTGCTAAGGAAAAAGCGAAAGTGGTTATTAATTATCGCTCACGAGAATCAGAAGCGAATGATGTGTTAGAAGAAATTAAAAAGGTAGGCGGCGAAGCGATTGCTGTAAAAGGTGATGTAACCGTCGAATCGGATGTTGTGAATCTCATTCAATCTGCTGTGAAAGAGTTTGGTACGCTTGACGTTATGATTAATAATGCAGGGATAGAAAACGCGGTACCGTCGCATGAAATGCCGCTTGAAGATTGGAATAGGGTAATTAATACAAATTTAACAGGTGCTTTTTTAGGAAGTCGTGAAGCGATTAAATATTTTGTAGAACATGATATTAAAGGATCAGTCATTAATATGTCTAGTGTTCATGAGAAAATTCCGTGGCCACTATTTGTGCACTATGCAGCAAGTAAGGGTGGTATTAAACTGATGACAGAAACGTTAGCGCTAGAGTATGCGCCAAAAGGTATTCGAGTAAATAATATAGGACCAGGTGCAATTAATACGCCAATCAATGCAGAAAAGTTTGCTGATCCTAAAAAACGTGCTGACGTAGAAAGTATGATACCTATGGGCTACATTGGAAAACCTGAAGAAATCGCAGCAGTAGCAACTTGGCTTGCTTCATCAGAGGCGAGTTACGTAACCGGAATTACGCTATTTGCAGATGGTGGAATGACGTTATATCCATCGTTTCAAGCTGGGCGTGGGTAATATAAAAGGACGAAGAGATAAAACTCTTCGTCCTTTTTTAAAAAAAAAAAAATAGCGGCCAGCTATTTTAAATTTAGTGATTAATTGTATCTTGAAGAAATTCTGTTGCTTGATGTTCAGAAACATTTTGTACGAGTGCAACTTCACTGATCATCATTTTTCGGGCGTTATCTAGCATTTGTTTTTCACTCGCATTTAAAGTTCTCTCTTTATTGCGGCGAAGTAAATCCCGAACAACTTCTGCGCTATCTTGTAAATTGCCGTTTTTCATTTTTTCCATATTCATTGTATATCTTTGTTTCCATGAGAGTGATGTGTCTGACTCCCCGTTTTGAAATTCAAGAAGTATATCATCTAACGTACCTCGATCAACGATATAACGAATACCTGATTTTTTTAATTGATCCATCGGAAGCATTACTTGCATATCTTTACTAATGATGCGTATCACACAATATTGACGTGAAGTACCTAATATTTCTTTCTCTTCAATTGCTTCGATGATTCCTGCACCGTGCATTGGATAAACGATTTTATCACCAATTTGAAACAAATCATCCACCTCCATATGTGGTAACCACTTTTAATGATAACATACGTATGTAAAAATGTCAAATTTTATATAATAACATAATATTTATATTCGAGTCAATAAGATAAAGTGCTTTTTTTGTATTTTTTCGGGTTTTATTTATAGTGATTTTTTTAGAAAAATAGTACAGGTGAAGAAAGAAGGCATATCCACTTATTTTTAAGCATAAAATGTAAAAGCGCTAATACAATATACCTAAATCCGTTCTTTGCAAAGGAGGGAGAGAAGGTGGGGCGCACAATAAAAATTGATATTACAAATAAAGTTGTAGCTAAATTTAGACCAAATTATTTGGAATTATATACGAGTAAATTTATGATAGGTAAGTTTTATGTCTATACTGAAGATAAAAAATATGTGTTAGAAGACGGATATATATATGAGAATGGAAAGTTTTATCGCATCATAGATACGCACCGTGGCAATAATCAAGCGGCGGAGGGCTGCGATCTAGGATGGTGTTAACATGATTCGTGTGAAAGTTTTTGATGAAAGTCACGAAAAAGACTTAGAAGACGCTGTGAATGTGTTTTTGAAAAAGATTGATGATAGCAACTTTGTAGATATTAAGTATCAAGTTGGTGTTTCTATTAACGACGATGAAAACCAAATTTATTGTTTTTCAGCAATGATCGTTTATAAAGCATAAAAAAGAGCTGGCTCACCCAGCTCTTTTTTATGTTTTATGTTGGGACAACATGTGTCGGTAATACGTTCATAATAGATTGGGTTGTGCCTAATTTCTTTGTCGTTAAAAGAGGCTCCCCTGTTTCATGGTTTTGGGCATCTTTACACATACCAAGGTGATAACGATCACCTAAAAATGGATCAATATAAAAACCGTTTTTGAATACTTTATCATTTGGATGTTTTTCATGATGAATATCAGAGCAGTTAATGCAATAGAACATCGCTTTCATCCCCTTTTTATTTTTGTTTGAAAAAAGTGAGTCGGTAGTCATTTCGCTCCTGAGGAAATGTTGAGGAGAAGAGAAATAACTACCTACTCAAATGGTGGGCATATTCCTTCTGACTTTGTCATATCTCGCGTATTGTCCCTTGAGGGAAGGAGGAGAGACGAAGTACGCATGATATAAGTAAGGCGCTTCTTTCAATATGAATGATGGAGTTTCATGTTGAGAGAAGTTTTTATTTTGTATTGCCTTTGTGAGTATATTATGAGGAAATGCTAAGAGGGTGTTTGTCCTGTTGAAAAAATGTTGAGAATTTCTCAACAGTAAAAGGATTAGCGTTGACATGAAACTAAAAGGTGTTATATTATCAAAGTATAACCAAAAGGTGTTATGTTATAACGCCGAGTAAAGGAGAATGAAAATGGAACAACAAAATACATTAAATGATATTAAACAAACAATCGTTTTTAACGCGTCTATTCAAAAGGTATGGAGTGTAGTATCAACTGCAGAAGGGATTGCGTCATGGTTTATGCCAAATGATTTTGTATTAGAGGTAGGACATGAATTTCATGTGCAATCACCATTTGGGCCATCACCATGTAAAGTATTAGAAATTGATGAACCAAACCATTTATCTTTCTCATGGGATACAGATGGCTGGGTTGTTTCATTTGATTTGAAAGACTTAGGAGATAACAAAACAGAATTTACGTTAATTCACGGCGGCTGGAAACATCCTGATGAAATTCTTCCGAAAGCAAATGCGAAGAGCTCTATTATTCGCGATAGAATGAGCGGTGGTTGGGTAGCGATTGTAAATGAAAAACTGAAAAAGGTTGTCGAAGGCTAAGTGTCCTCGTCAGCAGCGAAATATGATGTATTTCAAGCAATTGCTGATCCAACCCGCCGAGAAGTAATACGGTTATTAAGTGACAAAGAGTTACCGATTTCCAAAATAACGGATCATTTTCCGATGAGTCGTACTGCGGTTGTAAAGCACCTTCATATTCTTTCAGAAGCGAATTTAGTAAGTGGAAGAAAAAGCGGAAGAGAGAAGATATATCGTTTGCATCCAGAACCATTAGAAGAATTACAACAATGGCTCTCGTATTATGAACGTTTTTGGGATAATAAATTATCCATGCTGAAACATATTGTGGAGAATGAAAAATAAAAAAGGATGACCAAAATGGTCATCCTTTTTATTGTTGCTCACTTGTTTGTGTAGCTGGCTTTAATAAGAGCCAAGCGATAATTAATGTAAATACTGCTAATACGAAAGTGCTCATATAAATGACGTGTACGCTTGATGCTAATGCAGATTGCGATTCGGTTACTACGTTTGCTGTAGTACCGCCATGTCCACCAGATACAAGATCAAGATTTTTAATACCACGTGCGTGAATCATCGTATTGAAGATTGTACCGAATATTGCAGCACCTAACGTTTGACTAAATGTATTAATAAATGTGTTTAAACCAACAGCTGTTCCGCGTGTATGAGCTGGTACGGCTGCTTGAATTGTTACCATGTAAATCGGTGTCACAAGCCCCATGCCTAAGCCGAATAATCCGACTGCTACATAAATAAGGAACGATGGTGAATTTGTTGATAGTGTAAATAATAAGAACGTAGCGACTGATAAAATGCTAGCTCCAAGTAAAATGATTTGTTTCGTTTTTAATTTGCCTACTAAGTTACCAGAGAAAATAGCGCCAAATGTCCACATAACAGGAATTGGCATTAAAATAAGTCCAGCTTCTGTAGCGTTTTTCCCTAATACACCTTGGCTCCAAATTGGAAGGTACATTGTAATACTAATAATCATTGCGCCAGCAATAAGAGTTAATATATTTATCGTAGATAATGTACGGTTAGAGAAAAGTGATAGCGGAATTAATGGTTCCGGAGATTTCTTCTCGATGAATAAGAAAATAATAAATGAAATAGCGGCAAAGATTAATAGGCCGATAATTGTCATGTCTCCCCAGTTTTGCTTACTGCTACCTGTTAATAATGCATATAGTAGAGCGATTGTACTTAATGAGAAGACTGTTGCACCAAGATAATCGATATGATGCTTAGCAGGTTTAATAGATTCTTTGTAGTAAATTGCAATCATTAAGCAAGCGATAATTCCGAATGGAACGTTTAGGAAGAAAATATAGCGCCAAGAAAGGGAATCAACTAAAAATCCACCTACTAACGGTCCGATAACACCGGATACACCCCAAACGGCACTCATCCAACCTTGTGCTTTCGCGCGGTCTTTCGCTTCGCTATATAAGTCGCCAATAATCGTCATTGTGATTGGCATAACAGCACCAGCACCGATACCTTGAAGCGCGCGGAAGAAGATTAATTGTTCCATCGATGTAACGACTCCGCAAAGTGCAGAACCGACTAAAAAGATTGTAGCTCCGATCAGTAAAACTTTTTTACGGCCAAATAAATCAGCGAGCTTTCCGTATATTGGAGTCGAAACAGCTGTTGCAAGCATATAAATTGCATATACCCAACTAACAAGTTCGACGCCTGACAAATCACTCGTTATACGAGGGATTGCTGTACTAACAATCGTTCCTTCTACCGCAGAAAGAAACGTCATTAACATTAAAGACATCATGACTTTTTTTCTCATTTGTTTTTCCCCTTACCCTTTTTTAAATATTCAACAATATAAAATATAAAGGTACTAAGGTATATAAAGCAACAAAAAAGCAATGGGAAGTTAAGTGGAGCCTATATTTGTCGTTTCTTGTCGGTAAGTCGATATATTTGGGAAATCGCCGATATAAGTTGCAGAATCGCTCATATAATTTCATGTACCTATAAAAAAAGAAACAGGAATCCCTGTTTCTTTTTTTTAATACTGCATTTTCGCGTTTTCTCCAGCTGTCGTTCCGGCAATTCTACCAGTAACAAGGGCTGATGTAATATTATAGCCACCAGTATAACCATGAATATCAAGAACTTCTCCGCAGAAATATAAGCCGTTCGTAAATTTAGAAGACATTTCTTTCGGATTAATTTCTTTCACGGATACACCGCCGCCAGTAACGAATGCTTTTTCAATTGACTGCGTACCATTTACATTCACAGTAAACTCTTTAAAGTCTTTCACAAGTGCACGAATCTTTTCGTGAGAAACTTGTCCAGCTTGTTCGCTGCCGTCAATTTCATTTTTTTCTAATAAGAATAGGAAGTAACGTTCAGGAACATAACCTTTTAAAACGTTTTTAATTCCTTTTTTTGGATCTTCTTTCATTTGTTTCAGCATGCGCTGAAACAGTTGCTCACTATTTTCCTCTGGCAATGCATCAATACTCATTTGTATTGTATTCGTTTTAAACTTTTTCAGTGCTTTCACGACGAATTGGCTACAGCGAAGAGCAGCAGGTCCAGATAGGCCGAAATGAGTGAAGAGCATGTCCATTTTGTGAGAAATGATAGCTTTTCCTTTCGGGTTTAATACACTTAAGTTTATATCACGTAAAGCAAGACCTTGTAATGAGCGGTCACGTATAAACGGCTCGTTTGAAAGGATAGGTACTTCTGTTGGGAATAATTCTGTGATTGTATGACCCGCTTTTTCAGCCCAAGCATATCCGTCTCCAGTAGATCCAGTTTGAGGAACTGATTTTCCGCCAACAGCGATAACGACGTGATTTGTTTCTAACACTTCGCCTGTTTGCAGTATAACTGCTTTTGTTTGACCATTTTCATATTCAATCGTTTCAACAGGCGTATTTGTACGAATTTTTACACCTAAGTCTTTTAATCGTGTTAAAAGTGCGTCTACAACAGATTGTGCTTTGTTTGACACAGGGAACATGCGACCGTGGTCTTCTTCTTTCAATTTAACACCGAGATTTTCGAAGAATGTAATAATATCTTCATTATTAAAAATAGAAAAAGCGCTGTATAAGAAGCGACCGTTTCCTGGTATATGTTTAACAATTTCATCAAGTGGTAGACGGTTCGTTACGTTACAGCGTCCGCCACCAGAAATTGCAAGTTTACGCCCAAGTTTATTTCCTTTATCAAGAAGTAAGACATTTGCGCCTTCTTCTGCAGCACCAATTGCAGCCATTAGCCCAGAAGGACCGCCGCCGATGACAATAACATCATAATGCATAATATATCGACCTCATTTTCTACATTTCCTGCCTAAAAGAATAGCATGTTTTCCCTTAAAAGAAAAATAGAGTGAAGTACTGCTTAATGAGAGAATTGTGGTACAATACAAAAGTTAGAGTTCAGCACTATCCTGCCATTTGTAGGCGATAAGACTAAAACCTCAAGATTTAGGAGAAGTAAATAGGGAGTCTGTTAGCCTGTAAATGCTCGAATGGTTCAACTAATAAGGAGTAGGAGAGAAGTCTCCAACTAATTATAGTTTCACTTTATGTAGATGTAGGAGGATTTTTGTATGTCCGATTCGAAATTTCTGCGCGGAACGCTTATTGTTACGCTAGGGACATTTTTAGTAAAGTTCTTAGGCATGATTTACGTCTTTCCGTTTCATGCATTAGTAGGAACAGAAGGCGGAACGCTCTATACATATGGATACATTCCATATACGATCTTTTTAAGTATCGCAACGGCAGGTGTGCCACTTGCTGTTTCAAAATTTGTTTCCAAATATAATGCGCTTGGCGATTATAAAACGAGCCGGAGAATGTTCCGCTCGGGAATGGTTATGATGATAGTAACAGGAGTTCTTTCGTTCCTAGTACTGTACATGACGGCGCCATTGTTTGCAGAAGCGATGCTTGGTAAACAAAGTATACACAATAATGTAGGAGAAGTTACGACGATCATTCGTCTTGTAAGTTTCGCGCTTATTGTTGTACCAGCAGCGAGTTTAATTCGTGGTTATTTCCAAGGTCACCAGTCTATGGGACCAACTACCGTTTCACAAATTATTGAACAAATTATTCGTATCGTCTTTTTATTAGCAGGTAGTTTTATCGTTATTAAAGTACTTGGCGGTACAGTTGCAACAGCAGTTGGAGTAGCGACATTTGCTGCGTTCGTTTCAGCGGTTGGAGCACTCGGTGTGTTAATTTGGTACTGGCTAAAACGTAAAAAATATTTGGATCAATATTTAATTGAACAAACTGTACCAGAATCAACAGTAAGCACCGTTCAATTGTTTAAAGAGTTATTTGCATATGCGATTCCTTACGTTGTAATTGGGTTAACAATTCCTTTATATCAACAAATTGATACATTGACATTTAACTCAATTATGCAGGCGATTGGTCAAGGTGATATCGCAGAGCGAGCTCTCGGTATTTTCACAATGTGGACGCATAAGTTAATTATGATTCCTGTATCACTTGCAACAGCGTTTAGTTTAACGCTTGTACCAGCAATTACAAAATCATTTACTGAAAAACAATACCGCTATTTGAAATTACAAATTACACAAACATTCCAGGCAAATATGTTTTTAACATTGCCAGCAGTTGTCGGTATTTCTTCACTTGCATATCCAATTTATACTGCGTTTTACGATTCAGATCCACTAGGTGGACAAGTATTAATGTGGTATGCACCAGTTGCGTTGTTATTCGCTTTATTTACAGTAACAGCGGCAATCCTGCAAGGTATTAACCAGCAGAAGCATGCGATTATTGCGCTTATAATGGGCGTTATTTTGAAATTTGTATGTAACGTAATCTTTATTCGTTATTTCGGTACAGTAGGAGCAATTCTAGCGACAGCAGTTGGTTTCTTAGCTTCTGTTTGGTACACAAATCAACAAATTAAAAAATACGCACACTATTCATTCGGTGTTGTATATAAAAGAACATTCCAAATTGCAGTACTGACACTTATAATGGTCGTTGCTGTAAAACTATCACAATGGATTCTATCCTTCATGATTTCGCCTGATGGCCGTATTGGTGCTCTTATAACAGTTGCGATTTGTGCAGGTATTGGCGGTCTTGTTTACGGATTGTTAGCAATTCGCACAGGAGTACTTGAAAGAGTATTTGGTGGAGAAGCATTAGATAAAATTCAACGTAAACTTGGTAGTAGATTTAAAATAAAGTTGAAATCAAGAGGGGCGTAATTACGTCCCCTTTTCTATGATAAATAAAGAAGGTGAAAAACGTGAGATTAGATAAATTATTAGCAAATATGGGATATGGAAGTAGAAAAGAAGTAAAGAAATTATTGAAAGATGGCGTTGTGAAAATTGATGGAACGCCAGTAAAAGATGCGAAAGTTCATGTAAATGTAGAAGAGCAAGAAGTTATGATTCACGGTGAAGTTGTGGAATACAAAGAATTTGTTTACTTAATGATGCATAAACCACAAGGTGTTATTTCAGCGACGGAAGATGATAATCATGAAACAGTAATAGATTTATTAGAATTAGAAGATGCAATCTTTGATCCGTTCCCAGTTGGACGACTTGATATCGATACGGAAGGCTTCTTATTGATAACAAATGATGGGAAGTTATCACATCAATTATTATCTCCGAAAAAGCATGTGCCGAAAAAATATTATGCACACGTTGCAGGAGTAGTAACAGAAGAGGATGTAAAAGAATTTGCTAAAGGTGTTATTTTAGACGATGGCTATGAAACAAAGCCAGGTGCACTTACAATATTGAAAAGCGATGATATTTCTGAAATTGAGCTTGTGATTACGGAAGGGAAATTCCATCAAGTGAAGCGTATGTTTGAAGCGGTAGGAAAAAAAGTAGTCTACCTAAAGAGAACAGAGATGGGTCCGTTAGTATTAGATGAAGAACTAGAACTTGGACAATACCGAGAGCTAACAGATGAAGAAGTAGAAATGTTAAAAACATATCAAGTAGATACTGAAAAGTAGTACCTTTATAGGCGCAGAAAAGACCCCTTTCTAATTATTAGAAAGGGGTATGTATTTATTTACCATACAATTATTTTTCGTTATGAGGTCATTCTCACTTTCTTTCCTGTTGTTGTCCACTTACCGCGGCAAGGGCTATACACGAGTTCATTAAACTGCAACACATTTAGATCACGTTGTATCGTTCGCGGTGTGATCCCGAACTCATCTACAAGGTCTTTCGTCGTTACCGTTCCGTTTTCATTGATGTACATATAAATTGATTTAATGCGTGTTAGCATACGAGTAGTTGTAGGTTTCAAGAGAAAACCACTCCTCTACTAGTTTTTTTGACCCCATTCAGGAAAGAAGGTCGTTACTACCATTGTACTCTACATGATAAAATTCATGCTTTAATCTACTTAAATTTTACAGAAATTTAACAAATATTCATATAGAAAAATATTGGTAGTTGACATTGTATATATGGTCAGTCAACTAACACATAAAATTCTACGTAAAACGCCAAATTCCTGCAAATTTTTTTGAAAAAACAAAAGAAAAACTAATAAGAAATATCTGAAATATTACAATTGTTCGGTATTTAGTTTTCGTGTATGGCATAAGAGATTTCGGTTTGTTATGATGAAAGAAACAATATAGTGAAGGATGGATGCGTGATGTCAGCAATTAATTGGACAGAAGAAGTTGCGAAACGAAAAGATGATTTAATTCGTGATACACAACAATTTTTACAAATTAAAAGTGTATGGGAAGAAGAATCTGCGAAAGAGGGCGCACCATTCGGTGAAGGTGTAGAAAAAGCTTTATCTTTCATGTTACATAAAGGAGAAACTGAAGGTTTTACTTCTAAAAATTTAGAAGGATATGCAGGTCATCTTGAAATGGGGCAAGGAGAAGAATTAGTAGGTATTCTCTGTCACGTTGACGTTGTACCAGAAGGAGATGGCTGGACGACTCCTGCATATAGTGCAGATATTCGCGACGGAAAGATTTTTGCACGTGGTGCAATTGACGATAAAGGCCCAACGATGGCAGCATATTATGCGATGAAAATTGTGAAAGAATTAGGCTTACCTCTTTCCAAACGTGTTCGTATGATTATAGGAACAGATGAGGAAAGCAATTGGAAATGTGTAGATCACTACTTTAAAAACGAAGAAATGCCAACAATAGGTTTTGCGCCAGACGCGGATTTTCCAATTATTAATGCAGAAAAAGGAATTTCTGATATACAAGTTGTGCAAAATGGTAGTGAAGAGAAAAAAGGTACATATGAACTTGTTTCATTTGATTCAGGGCGCCGTTTAAATATGGTTCCTGATTTTGCAGAAGCGGTTATTACAGGAGAAGATGTAAATGCACTTACAGTAGCATATGAAGAGTATTTACAAACTGCTAAAAAAATAGGGAAATCGACTATAGAAGGAAATACAGTGACGTTGCAAATAGAAGGAATTTCAGCGCATGGATCTACTCCTGAAAAAGGAGAAAATGCAGGTTTATTATTAGCAAACTTCTTAACTACAGTTTCACTTGATGGAAAAGCAACTGCATTTGCGACATTTGCAACAGAAACATTTACTGGTGATATTTTTGGTGAAAAAGCTACTATTGCTTATAAAGATGAAATTAGCGGTCCGTTAACAGTGAATGTCGGTCGCATTTCTTATACGAAAGAAAACGGTGGTAACTTAGGGCTAAACGTACGTTACCCAGTTACAACTAACTTTGAAGAAACAATTGTGAAGTTGAAAGCATATGTTGGTACGCATGGTTTTGAAGTGGCTGACTATTCTAATTCTCGCCCGCATCACGTCGATAAAGATCACGTATTAATCCGTACGTTACAACGTGTGTATGAAGAACAAACAGGTGAAAAAGCAGAACTATTAGCAATCGGCGGCGGTACTTATGCTCGTTCATTAAAAGCTGGTGTGGCATTTGGCCCGCTATTCCCTGGAAAAGAAGAACTTGCGCATCAAAAAGATGAGTATATCGAAATTGAAGACTTATTAAAAGCAACAGCAATTTACGCGCAAGCAATTCATGAATTAGCGAAGTAATGGATATATAAATAATGTCCGCTCTCTATTTTGGAGAGCGGCTTCTTTTTACCTGAATGAGATAAGAAAGAAAAGCAACAATAGAAAGAAGGAGAAGATGTACATGGAACTGCATTATTTTGTCGCAATTACGTTACCGAATCATATAAAAGAAATGCTGTCTAACTATAAAGAGGACATGCAAGAGGAATTACAATTTCGTTCATGGGTACATAAAGAAGACTATCATATTACCCTTTCATTTTTAGGGAGTGCAACGGAGGAACAGCTAGAGGGAATAAAGAATGGATTACAAACAATTGCAGAAACAAAAGAACTATCGTTCACATTACAAGGTTTTTCAACGTTTGGTAGGGAAGATCAGCCTCGTATTTTTTGGGCGAAGGTAAGTGAGAATCACGATTTGTTTCAGTTGCAAAAGCAAATACATGCCATTTGTGAAGAAAATGGATTTTCTCTAGAAACACGCCCATATCACCCGCATATTACCGTTGCTCGTAAATGGATAGGAGAAGAAAAGTTTCGTTTAGAAAGTATAAAAGAAGTGCCTGAAATATCATTTCAAGCAGATACAATTACTTTATACGAATCCCACGTGAAAGAAACCCCGAAGTATAAATCGATTGCTGAAATAAAATTACAAAAATAGAATGTTGAAAACGTTTTTTATGCAGGTGAATATACTATAGAGAAGAATGGAGTTACTGTATAGAGTCTTGTTGATAAGAAAAGCCTTATCATTTGCAGCTCATTTTATCTCGCCTAATTGGTGAAGGCTAATAATAAGTGAGGATGGAGAAATTTTCTCGCTCATTAAAGTTTCACTTTATTTTAACTTTGAGAATGATGGTGATTTTTTTATGTTGAAAGTAAAACGTCCATTTGATGCCTATTTAGATGAAATGAATAAAATTACAATTTTGCTCCCACATGCGTATGGAACAAGTCGGACATTTCGTTTGCAAGAAGGAAGTAATGTGAAAGATTTACCGATTGCTCATACGATTGCGCTTCCAGATGCAACGAAGTATGAGTGCTTTATAGAAGAGCCGCTAGATGTGGGGAAGTATTATACAGTACGAGATGAACGGAATGAAGAAACTGATTTACAAATAGGTGCTGTTATTCGAACAAAAATTTTCGATGAAAAGTATTATTACGAAGGTACAGATTTAGGTGCTGTTTATCAAAAAGAAGAAACGACATTTAAAGTATGGGCCCCAACTGCAAGGCTTGCGAAAGTAAGAATTTATAAGAGCGATAAAGAATATGCCGATCATGAAATGTACAGGGGAGAAAACGGAGTTTGGATTCAAACATTACAAGGTGATTTAGACGGAGCACGCTATACATTTCTTGTTTGTATTAATTTAATATGGAACGAAGCTGTGGATCCTTATGCAAAGTCGGTGACGGTAAATGGAAAACATGGTGTTGTTATCAATTTAGAAAAAACGAATGTAACAAGACGAGAGGGATTACCAACATTACAATCAATGACAGATGCCATATTGTATGAACTGCATATTCGTGATGCGACTATACATCCAAATAGTGGAGTAATTCAAAAGGGAACATATAAAGGATTGATGGAAGAGGGAACAACAGGACGGAATGGGACATTAACAGGGTTGTCTCATATAAAAGATTTAGGTGTTACACATGTTGAACTATTACCTTTATATTGTTTCGGTGGTGTAGATGAGGCGAATCCTTCGTCCGCCTATAATTGGGGATATAATCCATTATATTACAATGCACCAACAGGATATTATGCTACAAACCCCTCTGATCCGTATAACAGGATAGTTGAGTGCAAACAACTAATTGAAACATTTCATAAACAAGGTATTAGGGTGATTATAGATGTTGTATATAATCATGTTTATGAAAGAGAGCTATCATCATTTGAAAAGCTTGTTCCAGGATATTATTTTCGTCATGGTGAAGATGGTATGCCTTCTAATGGGACGGGAGTCGGAAATGATATAGCGTCTGAACGGAAAATGATGAGGAAATTCATTGTAGAGTCTATTTTATATTGGCTTACTGAATACAATGTCGATGGATTCCGATTCGACTTAATGGGAATTTTAGATGTTGATACAATGAATATGATAGAAAAAGAAGTGCGAAACATAAAAAGAGATGCTTTGTTATTAGGAGAAGGATGGGATTTACAAACACCGCTTCCTCGTGAGGAAAAAGCAACGTTAAATAATGCGAAGAAAATGCCACATATCGCGCAGTTTAATGATCAATTTCGTGATGGGATAAAAGGGAGTACATTTCATATAAATAAGCGTGGTTTTGCATTTGGTGGGCATGTAGACTGTAATCATTTGCAGTATATTGCAGCAGGAAGTCTTTTAAGTATGAAAGAAACAGGGCTGTTTCTAGAGCCAGCGCAAAGCATTAACTATGTAGAATGTCATGATAATATGACGATGTGGGATAAACTAGTGCGCAGTAATGAAGAATCAGAAACGATTTTGAAAAAACGTCACCTGTTAGCGAGCGCAATGGTTATTCTTTCACAAGGCATTCCTTTCTTACACGCAGGGCAAGAGTTTTATCGTACGAAGAAAGGAAATGAAAATAGTTATAATGCAAATGATGAGATCAATCAATTAGATTGGGATCAAAAAGAGAAAGAGATAGAGACCGTTAACTATATAAAAGGTTTAATTGCGATTCGTAAAGAGCATGGGGCATTCCGATTACAAAGCGCAGACCTTATAAAAAAACATATGACTTTTTTACAAACATCTACAGAAGTACTTGCATATCACCTAGAGCATGTAGAAACGTTTGGGCCGTGGAAAGAGATTATCGTCTTATTTAATAGCGGTTTAGAAGCTAAAACTGTGCAACTTCCGAAAGAAGCAACGTGGCATGTGTTAGTAAACGAAAACGAAGCGAAAATAGAGCCAATTTCTTCATTTAGAGGAAAGGAACTTAAGCTCGCTCCAATTAGCACGTATATATTGACGATAATGTGACAAATCGCTACTTGACGATGAGAATGTAATAAATGTAGAATTGACAAAGGTGACGATTTTGATAAGTTGTCATTCTATGGCAGGTTTTGTAAAATAAAATAGAGGATTTTTGGCTTAGGCTAATTTTTCTTTTCATTTACAGTAAAATATATGAATCCACAACATGTGTAGAAATGTTGCGGTTTTTCTTTTCATAACTATAAAAGATAAGGATTTGTTAACGGGTAATGAATATGGAATGGTTGGAACAATTATTAGGAAAAGAGTGGAGTCTTGTACCGGCTGGTGGAGTAACGGGCGATGCATATATTGCGCAAAACGGACAACAGAAGTTATTTTTAAAGCGGAATACATCGCCCTTTTTAGCGGTATTGTCAGCAGAAGGAATTGTTCCAAAATTACTTTGGACAAGAAGGGTAACGAATGGTGATGTAATTTCTGCTCAAAAATGGCTTCCGGGACAGAAGCTAGAGCCAGAGGATATGAAACTAGAACGTGTTGCGAAACTTTTGAAGAAAATACACTCCTCTAAAGCGCTTGTACAGATGATTCAAAGACTTGGGAAGCAGCCGCTTCACGCACAAGAGTTATTACAACAACTGCAACTCGTTTTAAGAGGAGATATAAGGGATGATGAAACAATTCAGCAAGGCCTTCAATATTTAATGGATTCATTAAAAGCTATTGAATACAATGAATTCGTTGTATGCCATTGTGATGTAAACCATAACAACTGGCTATTGTCGGATGAAGATGAATTGTTTTTAATTGATTGGGATGGAGCTGTAATTGCTGACCCAGCTCTAGACCTCGGTATGTTATTATATTGGTACATTCCGCGCCAGGAATGGAGTGAGTGGCTCGGTTACTATGATATTGAAATGGATGAATCGCTGCTTAGGCGTATGAGATGGTATGTGATAGCACAAACGATTTTGTCTATTCAATGGCATACAACAAAAAAACAGCAAGCAGAAGCTGAATATTGGCATCAATATTTACAGCAACTACTTGCTTCAGAATGATACTTAAGAAAAATTGTCCATTCCAGCAATCCACTGAGTAAGTTGTTCTTGATTATTGGAAATATGGTTGTCCAAATTAGAGGAAGATTTACCCGATTGACTATAAGAATATACATCGTTTAGCATTGTTTTAGCGTCACTACTTATATTATCGTTTGCGAGTAACGATTGAATGAGGCGCTCTAATTGCTCGCATTCTGAAACTGTCCCGCAGCAATCACTTTGGTGGTTGACTAAAATATCTTTCAGCACTTCTAATTGATGTTGTTGATTAATTGGCATGAACGGATCATCCTTTCGATTGTTTTTCTCTTCAAATGTAAGAGAAAAAGCTGTTTCGTCATGGAATGTTTAATGCTGTATGTAGTTTTTATCAAAATGGTACATCTTATACTTGAAAGAAACGGACCGAGTGCTCGTACGTACTTGGTTTTTTGTTTGGTAGATTGATTAAAAAAGAAAGAAGGAATTATTCCTTTAAAATAGCTATGTAAAGAGAGGGAAACATCTATGCGTTTAAGACATAAACCGTATGCAATGGATCGAATTAATGAATATTCACATATCGTAATCGGAAACCCAGAGGAGCGCGCTGGTAGCTGGAAAGAAGTATTTGGAAACGAACAACCAATTCACATTGAAGTAGGTACAGGTCGTGGCCGCTTCATGTATGATATGGCGAAAGCGAATCCACATATTAATTATATTGGAATTGAAAAATTCACAAGTGTTGTTGTAGATGCACTTGATAAATTAATTGAAGAAGAATTACCAAACTTAAAGTTAATTAATAAAGATGCTGAAGATTTAACAGTTTTCTTTGCGAAAGGTGAAATTGATCGCGTTTATTTAAACTTCTCAGATCCATGGCCAAAGAAACGTCATACGAAGCGTCGTTTAACGTATAAAACATTTTTACGTAATTACGAAGAAGTGTTAGTAGAAGGCGGAGAAATTCATTTCAAAACAGATAACCAAGGTTTATTTGAATATTCTCTTATGAGTATGGCTGAGTACGGTATGTTACTAACGTACTTAAGCTTAGATCTTCATAACAGCGACTTTGAAGGTAACATCATGACTGAATACGAAGAGAAATTCTCTAGTAAAGGTCATCGTATTTACCGAGTTGAAGCAAAATATCGTACAGAGCCTATGCAGTAATGCGTAGGTTTTTTTACATCTAAAATAATCAGAATTTTATGTTAAGATTAATTGAAAAGGGGGATGTGTAATGGAACAGTTACAAATTGGAGATATAAAAGTAACGTGGTTAAAAGGCGGGAATACACATTTAGATGGAGGAGCAATGTTTGGAGTCGTGCCGAAAGTACTTTGGTCACGTAAATATAAACATAATGATACAAATCATATTTATTTACGAACAGATCCGTTACTTTTGCAAACAAAAGATGGAAATATGCTCATTGATTCCGGGATAGGAAACGGTAAGTTGAATGAGAAGATGAAACGAAATCAAGGTGTAACAGAAGAATCATCGGTTTATGAATCATTAGAAAAATTAGGATTAAAGCCTGAAGATATCGACTACGTCTTGATGACACATCTTCATTTTGATCATGCATCTGGTCTAACAAAATGGGAAGATGATCACCTTGTACCGTCATTTCCAAATGCGAAAGTTTACGTAAGTGAAACAGAATGGAATGAAATGAGGAATCCAAACATTAGATCACGTAATACATATTGGAAGGAAAATTGGGAGCCAATTGTAGATCAAGTTGTTACGTTCCAGCAAGAAATAGAAATTACAGATGAAATCAAGATGGCGCGTACGGGTGGTCATAGTGATGGACATGCAGTTATCGCTTTGGAGAGTCAAGGGGAAACGATGCTACACTTAGCGGATCTCTTACCGACGCATGCGCATCAAAATGTATTATGGGTAATGGCATACGATGATTATCCGATGACCTCGATTGAAAATAAGCAAAAGTGGATGAAGTATGGTGCTGAAAACGAGGCATGGTTTACGTTTTACCATGATGCATATTATCGCGCTGTGAAGTGGAATGAGGAAGGGCATATCGTAGAAAAAATAGAACGGAAAACGAGTATAGAAGCATAAAAATAGGAGGTTGTTCCATCATATTTATTGGAGCAGCCTCTTTTTTATTGTCGGGTTTTGTTGATAAATCGATATAATTGGGAAATCGCTGATATAATTTTAATCAATACCCACAATTAAAAAATAAGAGGTTCACCTAATGGGAACCCTCCTTTTTATGCTGCTATAACCTCTAAAACAGTACCTGTTTTAGCATCAACTAAAAATTCAAATCGTTCTTGTATATCATTTAACATTGTTGTAAGACCGCCGCGATAAACTTCATATGCGACATCATATTTTTCAAATGTCTCTGGAACCATATGTACCCAAGAGCCAGTAATTTCACCTTTATGACTTAATGCTTGTTTCACCATTTTCAATGCTTTTTCTGAAGAAATATGGGATTGTTCTTGTACTTTGTTTGCAACGAGATAACCAGCTGCGAACCCAACGCCAAGACCTGCTACTAAACCTTTCCAGCTCATATATTCACCTCAATTCTATAAAATAAAAATAGTGTACCGATAATAATTATAAAGCAAATACAGCCAAAAAAGAAGAAACTAGAAACATTTCGAAAATTTCGTTACAATAAAAGAGGTATTCTACTAAGGTTTGAAAGAAGGGGACTTCGTGAATAAAGAGACATTACAATTATTTCGTACGTTAACAGAATTACAAGGTGCATCAGGTTTTGAACATGATGTACGCCGTTTTATGAAACAAGAATTAAGCAAATATGCGGATGAAATTGTACAAGACGGTTTAGGTAGCGTATTTGGTCTGAAAAAAGGGGACGAAACTGGCCCACGTGTTCTTGTAGCAGGTCATATGGATGAAGTAGGTTTCATGGTTACGCAAATTACGAAAAACGGAATGCTT
Source organism: Bacillus sp. FSL E2-8900 (assembly GCF_037966225.1). NCBI lineage: Bacteria > Bacillati > Bacillota > Bacilli > Caryophanales > Bacillaceae > Bacillus > Bacillus sp. FSL E2-8900. Next base: position 4,343,783 of record NZ_CP150193.1, on the reverse strand, counting down.
CGTTTTCAAACGTTAGGCGGCTGGTGGAGCCAAGTTTTATTAGCACAGCGTGTACAAGTTATGACGAAGAATGGTCCTGTTATTGGGGTTGTTGGTTCTATTCCTCCTCATTTATTAAGTGACGCGCAACGTGCAAAACCGATGGATATAAAAAATATGTTAATTGATATAGGTGCAGATAGCTATGAAGATGCGATTGAGATTGGTGTAAAACCAGGACAACAAATCGTGCCAATCTGCCCGTTTACACCGATGGCAAATGAGAAGAAAATTATGGCGAAAGCTTGGGACAACCGTTACGGATGTGGTCTTGCAATCGAATTATTAAAAGAATTAAAAGATGAAACATTACCAAATACATTATATTCTGGTGCTACTGTACAAGAAGAAGTAGGGCTCCGCGGAGCGCAAACAGCTGCAAATATGATTCAACCAGATATTTTCTATGCGCTTGATGCAAGTCCAGCAAACGATGCATCTGGTGACAAAACACAGTTCGGTCAATTAGGAAAAGGTGCTCTTCTTCGTATTTACGATCGCACGATGGTAACACATAGAGGAATACGCGAATTCATTTTAGATACAGCAGAAACAAACAACATTCCGTACCAATACTTTATTTCACAAGGTGGTACAGATGCGGGCCGTGTACATACAAGTAACTCTGGTATCCCATCAGCAGTAATTGGTGTTTGTGCGCGCTACGTTCATACACATGCTTCAATTTTACATGTTGATGATTATGCAGCGGCGAAAGAATTAATTACGAAGCTTGTAAGAACAACAGATAAAACGACGTTAGAGACAATTAAGAATAACGCGTAGAGAGGAAGAAGGGCTGAAGAGCCTTTCTTTTTTTAGCTTGAATAGATGACCCATCCATGAGTGGGAATGGTCAGTGCCTAATTGGTGCTCGAATGGTGTATTAAGACCCTGGATAGGAAAAGAGAGGAAGGCTGTTTTTGTTTTTGAAGACGGTAATGTTGTTAGAAAAAACCTTCTTTTTTAGATTGAATAGATGACCCAGCGATGAGTGGGAGCGGTCAGTGCTTAATTGGTGTTCGAATGATGTATGAAGACTCCAAGTAGGAAGTGAGAGGAAGGCTGTTTTTGTTTTTGAAGACGGTAATGTTGTTAGAAAAAACCTTCTTTTTTTAGATTGAATAGATGACCCATCCATGAGTGGGAGTGGTCAGTGCTTAATTGGTGTTCGAATGATGTATGAAGACCCCAAGTAGGAAGTGAGAGGAAGGCTGTTTTTGTTTTTGAAGACGGTAATGTTGCTAGAAAAAACCTTCTTTTTTAGGCTGAATAGATGACTTGGTGATATGTGGTAGTGGTTGATGCTTAATTCGTATCTGATAGGGATATTAGAATAGAACGATGAATTTTTATAGAGGTGAACGAAATGAAAGTAGTAGTAGGATCAAAGAATAAAACGAAGGTTGGCGCTGTGGAGAAGGTTTGGAAAGATGCTGAAATTACATCTCTTTCTGTTCCGTCAGGAGTATCAGCTCAGCCTTTCTCAGATGAAGAGACGATGCAAGGAGCGATTAATAGAGCGAAGCGAGCGCTAGAGGAAGGAGAAGCTCCAATTGGTATTGGGCTAGAAGGCGGCGTAATGAAAACGGAGCACGGTTTATTTATGTGTAACTGGGGCGCGCTAGCAACAATGGATGGGAAAGTATTTGTGGCCGGAGGAGCGCGTATTACGTTACCAGACGATTTTTTAGCACCTCTTGAAGATGGTAAGGAATTAAGCGAAGTGATGGAAGAGTTTGTGCAGCGAAAAGATATTCGTAGTCACGAAGGTGCTATCGGTATTTTTACAGATGATTATGTCGACCGCACGGAATTATTTGTACACGTTGTTAAGTTGTTAGTTGGGCAATATAAGTATGACAAAAAGCAAGCATAAACCTTGCACCGTGCGCGATGTATGGTAGTATAAAAGAAAGATTATAACATGAAAAATGCACCCGTTAGAGGAGGAAATATAGATGAAGTCATTAGAAAGCATGGAGCAATTCCAACAGTTAAAAAATGAAGAGAATGTAGTCTTTATGTTCTCAGCAGAATGGTGCCCAGACTGCCGCTTTGTAGACCCATTTATGCCAGAAGTAGAAGAGAAATATAGTGATTTCTCATTTTACTATGTAGATCGCGATGAGTTTATTGATCTATGCGTAAAATTAGACGTATTTGGCATTCCGAGCTTTGTAGCGTACAATAAAGGTGAAGAAACTGGTCGCTATGTAAACAAAGATCGTAAAACACAAGAACAAATCGAAGAGTTCATTGAAGGTTTAAAATAAGGCAATTTGCCAATTGAATTGTAAAACAACCTCTACCTTCGCGGGGGAGGTTATTTTTTTGGAAGGGAGGAAAAAGAGATGAAGATGACAAGTAAAAAGATGAAAGATGAGTTAATAAAGAAATTATCTCGCCCAGAATGGGACTTTCAGTATGATAGTGAGAAAGAAGTTTTACGTATTGAACAAAAAGACTCCAAAAAAGGTATTAACGTATCGCTTCCAGGAGTTGTGGCAAAATGGGAAGTGAACAAAGAAAAGGCAATTGAAGAAGTTGCTTATTACGTACAAGAAGCGCTAATTGCGATGCATAAAGAAGAAAATAGCGGAGCGAAAATTTTACCTGTTATTCGCTCTACTTCTTTCCCGAAACAAGCAGAAGAAGGAAATCCGTTTATTATGACGGATCATACGGCGGAAACACGTATTTACTATGCGTTAGATTCGAATAAAACGTATCGACTAATTGACGAGCGTCTATTACAAAAATTAGAACTTACAGAACAGCAAGTGCGTGAAATGGCATTATTCAACGCACGCTCATTAGGTTATGAATTTAAACAAGACACAGTAGCGGGTAATACATTCTACTTTTTAAACACAAATGATGGGTATGACGCGACTCGTATTTTAAACGAATCGTTACTACAATCGATGCGTGAAAAGATTTCTGGTGACATGGTTGTTGCTGTTCCTCACCAAGATGTATTAATTATTGCTGATATCGTCAACGAAATCGGTTATGATATTATTGCACAAATGACAATGAAATTTTTTGCCGAAGGGCATGTTCCGATTACATCACTTTCATTCGTATATGAAGATGGAGAATTTGAACCAATCTTTATTTTAGCGAAAAATCGGAAGAAGACAGATGGAAAAGAGAAAGGATGAACGAAGTGAACGTTTTTTACAACCTTGAAGGAATTGGTGACACTTTAATTGTTGCCTTACAAGATATTACTTTAGAGAACCGTACTTTTGATCGCAAAGGAGATGTTGCACGCGTATACGATCGTGAAAGCAACGAGACAGCAGGATTCAACATCTTTAATGCATCTTCTTACTTAGAAGTAAAAGAAACAGGCAACCTTACATTAACGAAAGAGCTTGTAGAGAAAATCAACGAAATTTTAGCGAAGAACGGCTTTGAAGAAACAGTAGAAGCAGATCTTTCTCCGAAATTTGTTGTAGGCTATGTAGCTGAAAAAGAAAAACATCCAAATGCTGATAAGCTAAACATTTGTAAAGTAGAAATCGGTACAGAAACATTACAAATCGTATGTGGTGCACCAAACGTTGATGCAGGACAAAAAGTTGTCGTTGCAAAAATCGGCGCTGTAATGCCAAGCGGTATGTTAATCAAGCCAGCTGAGCTTCGCGGTGTTCCTTCTTCTGGAATGATCTGCTCTGCACGTGAATTAGAGCTTCCAGATGCTCCACAAGAAAAAGGTATTCTTGTATTAGAAGATAGCTTTGAAGTTGGACAAGAGTTTAAATTTTAATTGATATAAGAAAAGAGAGGTTGTCCTTTTGGACAGCCTCTCTTTTTTTTGCATTCATTGTTGGTAATTCGATATTCCGTGTCGAATCGTTGATATATGTAGAGTTACGATAGATATATTTGAAAAATCGTTGATATATGTAGAGTTACGATAGATATATTTGAAAAATCGTTGATATATGTAGAGTTACGATAGATATATTTGAAAAATCGTTGATATATGTAGAGTTACGATAGATATATTTGAAAAATCGTTGATATATGTAGAGTTGTGATAGATATATTTAAAAAATCGTTAATATGATAAGGATGTCACCTTTTTTCTTAAAATCTATATTGTATTTTATAAACAAACTAGTTAAAATTTAGAAAAATAGAAGGGGATAGACGTATGAAAAAACAAATAAAAATCGCAGAACTTCTAAAACGAATTGAAACTTCAAAACAGCAAGATATTGAGCTAGGTACTTATGAAATATATGTGTTTAGTGAAAGTGAATTAGAAAAAGGACAAATCGGTTACCGATACGATAAACATAAAAATTCATTAATAAGTGAAGAAAACGGAAAGTGGCAAGAAGGATGGATTACAATTGGATATGAAACGGATATGGGCGATCCAGTTTTCGTAAATATAGATGATGACGCTTATCCGGTTTATACTGCAGAACGTGGTACAGAAAAATGGCAGCCAGTTTATATTGGAAATATGGATGAGATTATAGGGCAATTATAAGAAAAACTTTGAATCTGGTGCAAAGTGATGGGAGAGAAGTATGAAGTATATAAAAATAATGAGCATGATTGCATTCATTGGAATATATATGGCCGGTTGTTCACAAGAGCAGCCGAAAAAAGAAACTACATCTTCTATACAAGAGAAAAACAAAGATACCAAAGAAGACGCACCGGTAGAAAAACAGCAAGAACAAGAAAAAAACGAAGAATTGCAAGCAATTCAAACGAATGAGCAAGTAGAACATAAGCAAGAGGAAGTATCATCTGAGGAAAAGAAAGAAGAAACTACGCCAGTGCAGCCAATTGAGCAACCAGTGCAAAATAATGAACAAAAAGTAGAGAGTAATGAAAAACAAGAGAAGTTTCTCGTCGTTATTGATCCAGGGCATCAACAAAAAGCGAATTTAAATTTAGAGCCAATTGGACCAGGGGCAACAACGCAAAAATATAAAGTGACAGACGGTACAACAGGTGTTGTGACGAAAAAGAGAGAGGCTGTACTTGTATTAGAAATGGCTTTTTTATTAAAAGAAAAGCTTGAAGCAAAAGGGATACAAGTATTAATGACGAGAACATCACAAGACGTTGATATAAGTAATAAAGAACGGGCGACATTCGCAAATAATCATAAGGCGAATTTATTTTTACGTCTTCATGCAGATGGTTCTGAAAATCCAAACGAAAGTGGATTTGCTGTATTGACGCCGGCAGAAGGAAGTCCGTATACGAAAGAGATTTATGCGGAAAGTCTTCAAATCTCTCAAATGATTGTAAATAAAATGAGGGAGAATCAACAAGTAAAAGTAAATGGAATTAAATTTCGGGATGATCTTTCTGGATTTAATTGGGCAAAGGTTCCTGGTGTGTTATTAGAACTTGGGTTTATGTCAAACCATGAAGAAGATAAAAAATTATCTGACCCGCAATATGTAAATTCTTTATTGCAAAGTGTAACGGATAGTATAGATGCATATCAGAAGAGTAAAGCTTAAGCGCAGTCTTATATAAAAGGCTGCGTTTTTTCATATGAAACACTCGTAAATTAGAATATTGTGGATAAATATGACATGCTTAATTTTACCTGCACTTTTTGCCGAATGCTGATACAATAAAGGATGTTACTATTTAGTAGAAAGAGTGGTAAGCATGTTAGATTGGATGAAAAAGCTGTTTAACAAAGAGGAAGAACAAACAGCGATGAATAAAGAAGTACCAAAGCAAATTGAAAGTCAGCCGAAAATTCCTCGTGTAAACCACTACACTGAAGCAAGAGAAGCACAAATGGCAAGTAGGAATGCAGGTAAATGCCGTTTTCCTTTAGTACCGGATAATGGGTTCGATGAAGAGGATGAAAGCGAAGTAAATCGCTTCGAAGAACAACCTGTTCAAGGAGTAACATATGAAGAACCTACTGCCCAAAGAGGAATAAAGGTGGAAAGAAGCAGACGATCGTATGTGGAAAAGGTAGTTTCTACATATGAAGAGCCGGAAGTGCAATATGAACCGGTGCGGGAGTCTGTCGTTAAAAAGGCATCTGCACCTTCGCAAGAGAGTAACCGTAGACCATTTCGTCCAACAGAAATGATTTCGCCAATTTATGGATATAATCGTCCTTCAGTAGAGAAAAAGGAAGAAAAGCAGGAGGAAGTAAAGGAAAGAGAAGACCTTGAAATATCTGTAGAGGGTAAATCAGTCGTTGATGCATGGTTAGAGAAAAAAGGATATAAATTATCTGATTTCTCAGAAGGACAAGCACCAACTTCTTCTAGTCATAGAGCTGCTAACCAGCAAGGAGAGCAACAATATGAAGAGAATAAAAAGGAAGAAAAGTCAGTAGTTGATCAATGGCTAGAGAAAAACGGTTATGAAATCGAACGCCAAGTGCCTTTAGTAGAAGAAAAAGAAGTGATTCAAGAAATGAGTACACCGCAGGAAGTTTCAGCGGATGAATTACTTCATAAAACAGTAGCTGAGCAGATGGAAAGTGCTAAGCTAGAAAAAGATGTAGTGGTGTTAAACGAAAACAATCTACAAGAAGAATTAGTAGCTTCTAAAGTAGAGCACGAGGATACAATATTATCAGAAGAAATTAAACGTAACACAGAAATAAAACAACCTACTATTGAAGTAGAAAAGCAAGCTCCAGAAGAATCAGTGATTGTCAAAGCAGAAGAAAAACTTGAAGAAACAATCATTGTGGAAATACCAGAAGAAGTGTCAAAAGTAGAAGTAATTGCAGAAACGGAAGAGCTTGAAGAAGTAGTTATGGAAACAGAGGCACCTGAAGAAGTGGAAGCAGAAGGGTCAGAAGAAGTGGAAGTAATTGCGGAAACGGAAGAAGTAGAAGTAATTGCAGAAACGGAAGAGCTTGAAGAAGTAGTTATGGAAACAGAGGCACCTGAAGAAGTGGAAGCAGAAGGGTCAGAAGAAGTGGAAGTAATTGCGGAAGCAGAAGAGTTAGAAGAAGTGGAAGTAATTGCGGAAGCAGAAGAGTCAGAAGAAGTGGAAGTAATTGCGGAAGCAAAAGAGCTAGAAGAAGTGGAAGTAATTGCAGAAACGGAAGAGTCAGAAGAAGTGGAAGTAATTGCAGAAACGGAAGAGTCAGAAGAAGTGGAAGTAATTGCGGAAGCAGAAGAAGTAGAAGTGATTGTAGAAACAGAAGAGTCAGAAGAAGTGGAAGTAATTGCGGAAGCGAAAGAGTCAGAAGAAGTGGAAGTAATTGCAGAAACAGAAGTGATTGCAGAAACAGAAGTGATTGCAGAAACAAAAGCGCCTGTAGTAGAGACATTTGTAGCACTTGAGGAAATTCAGCAAGAAGATGAAGCAATTGAACAAAAGAGTGAATTCATACATGTTGCTGAGGCTGATGAACAAACGAAGAAAGATGTTCAAAGCTTTGCGAATGTTTTAATTGCAGAAACAGAGGAAAATAGACGAGTTGTAGAAGAAGCACAGGTCGCAGAAGAGCAACGAGTTGTAGAAGAAACACCAGTCGTAGAAGAGCAACGAGTTATAGAAGAAACACCAATCGCAGAAGAGCAACCAGTTGTACAAAAAGAAGAACCAAAACGTGAGAAAAAGCGCCATGTACCATTTAATGTTGTTATGTTGAAACAAGATAGAACACGATTAATGGAAAGACATGCAGCTAGAGCAAATGCAATGCAGCCTTCTGCTAATGTACGAGTAGAGAATAAGCCAGTACAACAAGAGGTAGCAGAACCACAAGTGGAAGAACGCCCAGTGCAGCAAGTAGTAGCAGAACCACAAGTGGAAGAACGCCCAGTGCAGCAAGTAGTAGCAGAACCACAAGTGGAAGAAAACCCAATGCAGCAGGTGGTAGTAGAACCACAAGTGGAAGAACGCCCAGTGCAGCAGGTGGTAGTAGAACCACAAGTGGAAGAGCGCCCAGTGCAGCAAGTACAAAAGCCAATTTCAAGTACGGAAGTACAAGAGAAAGCATATGTTGTAAATCAAAGAGAGAACGATATGCGAAATGTATTGCATACACCACCGACATATACTGTTCCACCATTAGCGCTGTTGTCGATTCCACAGCAATCAGCGTTAGATAATACAGAATGGTTAGAGGAGCAGAAAGAATTATTAGATACAACGTTTAATAATTTTCATGTTGGCGCACATGTTATTAATGTATCACAAGGTCCAGCAGTAACTCGTTTTGAAGTACAGCCAGACCCAGGTGTGAAAGTAAATAAAATTACAAATTTAAGTGATGATATTAAGTTAAGTTTAGCTGCGAAAGATATTCGTATTGAAGCGCCGATTCCAGGGAAGAGTGCAATTGGAATTGAAGTTCCAAATAAAGAAAGTAAGCCAGTATTTCTTCGCGAAATTTTGAGAAGTCCTGTATTCACAAAGAGTGAATCACCGCTTACTGTTGCGCTTGGACTTGATATTTCAGGGGATCCAATTGTAACGGATATTCGAAAAATGCCGCACGGACTTATTGCGGGTGCAACAGGTTCAGGTAAAAGTGTGTGTATTAACGCGATTTTAACGAGTATTTTATATAAAGCGAAACCACATGAAGTGAAGTTAATGTTAATCGATCCGAAGATGGTTGAGCTTGCACCATACAATTCTGTTCCACATCTTGTAGCACCTGTTATTACGGATGTAAAAGCAGCAACAGCTGCATTAAAATGGGCAGTTGAGGAAATGGAACGCCGTTATGAATTGTTTGCGCATGCTGGTGCTCGTGATTTAACTCGCTACAATACGATTGTAAGTGAGCGAGAAATTCCAGGAGAGACATTACCTTATATCGTTATTGTCATTGACGAGTTAGCCGATTTAATGATGGTAGCACCTGGTGATGTTGAGGAAGCGATTTGTCGTATTGCGCAAAAAGCACGTGCTTGTGGTATTCATTTATTAGTAGCGACGCAGCGTCCATCTGTAGATGTTATTACAGGTTTAATTAAGTCAAACATTCCAACGCGTATTGCGTTTACTGTATCATCTCAAGTTGATTCGCGTACGATTATTGATATTGGGGGCGCGGAGAAATTACTTGGCCGTGGTGATATGTTATTCTTAGGGAACGGTACATCTAAACCAGTTCGTGTACAAGGTGTATATGTATCGGATGATGAGATTGAAAAAACAGTTGATCATGTGAAAAAGCAAATGAAGCCGAATTACTTATTTAAGCAAGAGGATTTATTAGCGAAAACAGAACAAGCTGAGTCGGAAGACGAATTGTTCCTTGATGCATGTCAATTTGTTGTAGAACAAGGGGGAGCGTCCACATCTTCTGTACAGCGAAAATTCCGCATCGGTTATAATCGCGCGGCACGTCTCATTGAAGAGATGGAATCGCAAGGAATTATTTCTGAAGGTAGAGGAACGAAACCGAGAGATGTCCTTATTTCTGAGGATGAATTTGCCGCTATGCAGGAAACAAATGTATAGTAAACGGTTTTGCTGTATACTAAGAGAAAATGTTGGATAGTAAAGTAGGGAGTAAAGCGACATGAAAGAAATTGAATTAAAATTAAAAGGTGAAATAAATAGACTAACAAATAAAACATTTAAATTTGACGAACGTGTTGGAGAAGGTTGGTTCTCTGCCGTTTACTTTTTAAAGACTAGAGAAATCATCGAAGAATTTCGCCCGAAAAGTGTTGTAACGATGCAATTTTTCCAAAAGGAAAATGCAGTTCTTTGCGGAACGGATGAAGTAATTGCATTGCTACAAACATTCGCTAAAAATCCTGAGGAACTTGAGATTAACTCTTTAAAAGATGGCGATAAAATTAGTCCATTTGAAACAGTGTTAACAATTCATGGTCCTTATGAAAATTTCGGATTTTTAGAAGGTGTCATTGATGGGATTTTAGCTCGTCGTACATCGGTTGCGACAAACGTATATAACGTTGTCCAAGCTGCGCGTAGCGTAGATAAAGAAAAACCAGTTATTTTCATGGGAGACCGTGATGATCATTATACACAACAAGCTGGTGACGGTTATGCAGCATACATCGGAGGTATGAGCGCACAAGCGACGCATGCGATGAATGAATGGTGGGGCAAAAGTGGTATGGGGACGATGCCTCACGCATTAATTCAAATGTTTAATGGTGATGTTGTGGAAGCGGCAAAAGCATATCATAAGAAATTCCCAGAAGATGAATTAGTTGTATTAATTGATTACAACAATGATGTCATTACAGATGCACTTCGCGTAGCGCGTGAATTTGGATCAACATTAAAGGGTGTACGTGTAGATACGTCCCGCACGATGATTGATCAATACTTTATTCGCCACCCAGAAGTACTTGGAACATTCGATCCACGTGGTGTAAACCCATCGCTTGTATTCGCACTTCGTAAAGCACTTGATGAAGAAGGATTCCAGCATGTAGACATCGTTGTAACTGGTGGATTTGATGAGAAGCGTATTCGTGAATTTGAAGCTCAAAACGTACCTGTTGACATATACGGGGTAGGAAGTAGCTTATTAAAAATGAATATTGGCTTTACTGGTGATAATGTAGAACTAAATGGGAAACCAGAAGCAAAAGCTGGTCGTAAATATCGTCCAAACCCACGTTTAGAGCGTGTTCAATTAGAAAAAAGAGAAGAGATGTAAAAGAGAGAAAAACTGATAGGTGATTGACCCTATCAGTTTTTCTGTTATCATAGTATAGCGGCTTCTTTTTTGCTATAATGGACTTATTATGGACATATAAAGAAGTACGTACGAGTTTATCCTGATAAGTGAAGGGAAAGAATAACTTCACTACATCAAAAATGTATGATGATTACCAAAATAAGAAAAGATTCATATACTGTCTTATAGATAGGCCGTTGTATTAGTTCGAAATGTTGGAGGTTCTTTAAGATGACAGTTTACCATTTTGTAGGAATTAAAGGAACAGGAATGAGTTCATTAGCGCAAATTCTTCATGATATGAAGCATACTGTTCAAGGGTCTGATTATGAAAAGCGTTTCTTTACACAAACAGCGTTGGAAAAGCGTAGTATCTCGATCCTTCCTTTTGATAAGAATAATGTAGAAGAAGGACAAGTGATTATTGCAGGAAATGCATTTCCTGATACGCATGAAGAAATCGTAGCAGCAAAAGAATTAAACATCCCAGTCCATCGTTACCATCATTTCTTAGGTGACCTGATGAGCCAATACACAAGTGTTGCTGTAACTGGTGCACACGGAAAAACATCAACAACAGGTTTGTTAGCCCATGTAATGCAAGGTGCACACCCAACATCTTACCTTATTGGAGATGGAACAGGGCATGGGGTAGAAAATAGTAAGTATTTTGTATTTGAAGCTTGTGAGTATCGTCGTCATTTCTTGTCTTATAATCCAGACTATGCAATTATGACGAATATTGATTTTGATCATCCAGATTATTTTGCAGACATCAATGATGTATTCAGTGCATTCCAAGAGATGGCATTGCAAGTGAAAAAAGGCATTATTGCATGTGGAGATGATGAAGAACTTCAAAAAATTCAAGCGAAAGTACCTGTTATTTTCTATGGATTTGGAGAAGATAATGATTTCCAAGCACGCAACATTCAAAAGAGAACAGATGGTACAATATTTGATGTATTCGTTCGTAACACGTACTATGATACGTTCAAAATTACAGGATACGGCAATCACAGCGTATTAAATGCGTTAGCAGTAATCGCGCTTTGCCATTATGAAAATGTTGATGTAGAAGCAGTAAAACATCAATTAACAACTTTTGAAGGCGTAAAACGTCGCTTTAATGAAAAGCCGATGGGAGAGCAAGTAATCATCGATGACTACGCACACCATCCGACAGAGATTAATGCAACGATTGAAGCTGCTCGTCAAAAACATCCAGAGCGTGAAATTGTCGCTGTATTCCAGCCACATACATTCTCACGTACAGAAAAGTTCTTAGATGAGTTCGCAGAAAGCCTAAGCAAGGCTGACCAAGTATACTTATGTGATATTTTCGGATCAGCACGTGAAAACAAAGGTGAATTAACAATCGAAGATCTGCAAAAGCGTATTGACGGTGCAGAATTAATTACAGATACAACAACGGATGTATTAAAGAAACATAAAAACGGCGTTCTAATTTTCATGGGCGCAGGTGACATCCAAAAATTCGAAGCGGCTTACGTAAAAGAAGTTCAAGTTGCAGAGAAATAATAGAAAAGACGCATAGCTTGGCTGTGCGTCTTTTTTATGTTGTCGTGGTTGTGCATTAATGTTGAAACGTCGATATATATGGAGTTGTGTTCGATATATTTCAAAAATCGTTGATATATTGGTACGCGTTTTGAAATATAAATGTTAGAATAATAAGAAAACTAAAAAGGGGACTAAAAAACATGTTCACACTCCGAGTAGATGACGAAATCGAACTACAATTACTAGAAAAACATCATAAAGAGGAATTATATCAATTATTAGATCAAAACCGTAATCATTTACGAAAATGGCTCCCTTGGGTAGATGGGACAAAATCTGCTGATGCTTATGATGAAATTTTTCCGATGTGGTTAAAGAAGTTTGCAGAGGGAGACGGTTTTGAAAGTGGTATACGTTACAAAGGAAAGCTCGTTGGGATGGTAGGCATTCATCCAGTGAGTTGGGGGAAGAAAGCGACGAGTCTTGGGTATTATCTTGCAGAAGATGCTGGCGGGAAAGGTATTATGACGCGTAGCGTAAAGGCTGTACTTCACTATGCATTTGAAAACTTAAAGCTGAATAAAATTGAAATTCGGTGCGGTGTTGGAAATGCGAAAAGCCGAGCAATTCCAGAACGTTTAGGATTTAAGTTAGATGGTATTTTACGAGATGAAGAATGGCTATATGATCATTTTCATGATATCGCTGTATATAGTTTACTAGCTTCAGAATGGAAAGAGATTCGATGAACGAGAAGATTCGTATTGTTCCATATGAAGGTACGTTTCAAGAGGAAGTAGTAGATCTTATCGTTCATATTCAGCAAAAAGAGTATAATGTTTCAATTACGAAAGAAGAGCAACCTGATTTACTTGAAATAGAAACATTCTATCAAAAGGGTCACGGAAACTTTTGGGTAGCAATTTATGATGGTAAAGTAGTTGGAACAGTAGCTTTATTAGATATTGAGAATCATCAAGTAGCGCTAAGAAAAATGTTCGTACAAAAAGAGTTTCGCGGAAAAGAATGGGGCGCATCACATATGTTGCTTCAAACAGCAATTTCATGGGCTGAGGATAAAAAATTGAAAGATATTTACTTAGGAACAACAGTAAAATTTTTAGCGGCACATCGTTTTTATGAAAAGAATGGTTTTCAAAGTGTGAGTATAGACGAGTTGCCGAAAAACTTTCCGGTGCTACAGGTAGATAAAAAATTTTATAGGTACATTGTGTAAAAGGTCATTTAGAAATGGCCTTTTTCTATGAACCAAAATAGAAATAGTGGTATAATTTGGATTAGGGGTGTAGGTATGAACTTTCCAATTCAAAGAAGTAAGTCAGTAGTCATTTTCGTTTGCCTTACGTTAGTTTTTATGTTTATATATCCAATTGTCATGCTTTTCACTAATAAAGCGCATTGGATGTCAGCGTTGATTGGGATGGGTTTATGCTTCATTGTAAATGTACCAATCGTTTGGGAAGTATTTATTAAAAAACATAAAGTAGAAAATGGCGTATTAAAGTACGGTATTTTAAATGATGATATTGTATTAAAAGATGTGAGAATTATACGTCAGGTCGGAAAGTCTCTTGAAATTACGACGAATGCATATAAAGTACATATGGTTGCGATGCCGCAAAATATGGATGAATTCTTGGCGCTTATAGAGAAAGAAAATCCACATGCGAAAATAGAAATGGCAGGTAAGAAATGAAATATATAAAACCTTTTTTGCTTGGAAATTATGCTGGTGTTTGCTATCTGCACTAGGGTAAATATGAAATGGAACCTGCCTTTATATGTACCCATATTAATAGGTACTATCGCAGTGGCACTTTTATATTATTTTCATTTTCAGCAAACAAAAAGTAAGAACAGTAGCTCGATATAGAGTGAGGATAATAAAAAAACGCTCGGCGAAAATTCCGAGCGTTTTTCATTATTTTAAGTTCTCTGGGTTTAAAGCTTCTAATTCAGGTACAACGAAGCGCCCGTCTTTACGGATTAGTACGTCGTCAAAGTAAATTTCGCCGCCGCCGTATTCAGGGCGTTGGATACATACTAAATCCCAGTGGATGTTCGAGTTGTTACCGTTCCATGCATCGTCGTAAGCTTGTCCAGGAGTGAAGTGGAAGCTGCCATCGATTTTTTCATCGAATAGGATGTCTCCCATTGGATGTAAGATGTATGGGTTTACGCCGATTGCGAACTCACCAACGTAGCGTGCGCCTTCGTCTGTATCGAAGATTTTGTTAATGCGTTCTGAATCGTTTGCAGTTGCTTCAACGATTTGGCCGTTCTCGAACTTAAGTTGTACATTTTCAAATGTATAACCGTTGTAAGGAGATGGTGTGTTGTAAGAAACTGTACCGTTAACAGAATCACGAACTGGTGCAGAGTATACTTCACCGTCTGGAATGTTTAAATGACCTGAGCATTTAATTGCTGGAATGTCTTTAATAGAGAATGTTAAGTCAGTTCCAGGACCAGTTAAACGAACTTTATCTGTTTTATTCATTAATGTAACAAGGCTGTCCATCGCCTTATCCATTTTACCGTAGTCTAAGTTACATACTTCAAAGTAGAAGTCTTCGAAAGCTTCTGTACTCATTTTAGCAAGCTGTGCCATAGAAGCATTTGGGTAGCGAAGAACAACCCAGCGTGTTTTTGGAACGCGAATGTCTCTATGAACTTTTTTACCAACTGTTTGGCCATGAACTTTCATACGCTCACTTGGAACGTCAGCTTGTTCATTAATATTATCGCCAGAGCGAAGGCCGATATAAGCGTCCATGTCTTTCATTACGCTTGCTTCATATGCAGCGATTTGTTCGAAATGTTCTTCAGTAGCACCCATTAATAAAGAGCGATCTACTTGATGATCTTTTAAAGAGACGAATGGGAAACCACCAGCTGCATATGCTTCTTTTACAAGTGCAGTTACAAGTTCTTTTTGTAAGCCAAAGTTTTCAATTAATACTTTTTCACCTTTTTGTAAGCGGATAGAGTAGTTAATTAAATTGTATGCTAACTTTTCAATACGTGGATCTTTCATATGTAAAGCCTCCCTACTAATTATGTATCCTCTCCTATTGTAACCTACTTAGTGGAATTTGTTGAATGATTTATGTTACAGTTAACGAATAAGTATGAAAATTCTAATGATGAGATAGGGATTAGAATGAAACGGAAAATGATTGTATAATAGGGGAAAGTATGAAAAAGATAAAGGAAGTGATGAAATGCAAGTTCTTTTATATGTAAGTGCGGCTATTATCGCGGTTGCTTTCGCAGTATTAGTAGTGTATGTATGCAGAACGTTGTTATCGGTTCAGAAGACGTTAGAAAACGTTGCAAGCACGTTAGAAGGTTTAGAAAAACAAATGCAAGGAATTAGCGTAGAGACAGAGCAATTATTACATAAAACGAATGCGTTAGCTGATGATATTCAACAGAAGTCACAGTCATTAAATAAAGTGGTAGCGGGTGTAGATGGGATTGGAACGACAATCCAATCTTTAAATACGAAGCTTCGTAATGTATCAGACTCTGTAACGGACGAAATTGAAAATAACGCTGATAAAGTAGCGCAAGTTGTACAGTGGAGCAGTGCGGCGATTGAAGTATACAATCATTACCGTGCGTCGAGACAAGAGAAGAAGGTTGAAAAAGAAGAGCGTAAATTAGAAAGAATTGAGAAAAAAGCTGAAAAGAAAGAGAAACGCTCTAGATTTCGTATGAGAGGTGAATCGTGATGAATATGACAAAACTTGAAACAATTGAAGAGCTTGAAGTCTTAGTAGAAAAGAACGAGCCGTATGTTCTTTTTAAACACAGTACGACATGCCCAATTAGTCACGGTGCATACACAGAATTTCAAGCGTATTGCAGCGAAGAAAGAGAAGTACCAGCGTATTACTTATACGTACAAGATGCGAGAGATGTGTCAAATCGTGTTGCAGAACAATACAGTATTAGACATGAATCACCGCAAGTGTTATACATAAAAGATGGGATGGTAGTATGGAATACATCTCATTGGAATATTAAAAAAGATGCTTTAGAAGAGAATATAAAGTAAAAAGAAGCAAGCTAAAGGTGCTTGCTTCTTTTTTTTTGTTTTTGTTGAAATATATTTAGTGGTACACTATTAATAGTTCAAACTAAATAACTAGATTGTTGAAAGTAGGTTTTAAGTAATGAAGAAAATGGCATTATCCTTCGCAGTCGTAAGTTTATTACTGGGAGCTTGTAGTAACAATAGTAATACGATTAGTAAGAAGGATGAAGTTATACAAAAAGATACAAAAGAAAAAAGTATGATTCCGAGAACTGCTGTTTCTAAAGATTATTATAGAACTGTTATTCCTTTAAAAGAACAAAAGGTTATTAATACAGCTAATATAAAAACAAATTCTAAATTAGATTTAGCAGAGTATGAAAATGGTTTAATAAATATTGCAACGCAGCAATTTGATACAGAGAGTCACGTACTGCAATTAAACCAGTATATTCCAGAGAAACTAATTGATGAACTAGTTGCGAAAGTAGAAGCGCCAGTTTTGACGAATATTATAGAACAAGACTATTTCGGAAAACAGAATTCAAATGAATTAAGTTTATCTGGTGTTATGATTGGCTTAGCTATGTCTTCAAGTGTATCGAATGAAGAGGCTATGTCTAAAGGGACTGAAGTTGCTAAACAACTTATTGAAGCTATTAACAAAAATGATAAATATAACAAATCTCCAATTACGTTTGCTATCTTTAAGCAAGAAAGTACAAGTTCTTTAAAAAATGGTACGTATATTGCTAGTGCTACTGTTCAAAAGAATGATACGAACCTTGGAAATTGGAGTACGATCGATGAAAAGTCGTATTCATATCCTTCTGATGAATTTACACAAGCACATGGAGAAGATAATACAAAAATAAATAACTTTGCTAAGGAAATAAAAGGTTTTTCTAATGGGGATTTTATTCCAGTCAACGCTAAAGTTTCTTATAAGAAAGATCAAATGGATACATTAAATATGAATATTGTTATTAAATATAACGGTAAAACAGAATTAATGGCTCTTACCCAATTGGCTGCTCAAGGCATGTTAGACAAATTGCCTAAAGATGCGAAAGTACAATTACAGATCAAGTCCGAGAGTAAAATTGAGGCCGTTATTATAAAAGAGAAAAACAGTGATAAACCGTTTGTTTCCTTCTTGTAAAAAAAGACAGTATATAAACTGTCTTTTTTTTATTTTAAATGAAAATATATAATGTTTTTTGATAGTAATTCCTTGCTGTATATCGTGTGACAATCGTATATGTATCAGCTATAATAAATTATCTTAAAAAAGTAACATATAGGAATTTGAAAGAGGTGGCTTTCTTATGGCATCACAACAATTAGGTCGTTTACGTTCTGAAATTGATCAACTTAATTTACAAATATTAGAGTTACTAAACAAAAGAGGTCGTCTCGTACAAGAAGTTGGTAATTTAAAAGAAGTACAAGGTGTGAAACGTTTTGATCCTGTACGTGAAAGAAATATGCTGGATTTAATTGCAGAGAATAATAATGGTCCATTTGAAACTTCGACTTTACAACATATTTTCAAACAAATTTTTCAAGCTGGTTTAGAATTACAAGAAGACGATCATCGTAAAGCATTACTTGTTTCTCGTAAGAAAAAAACAGAAGATACGATTGTTGAAATTAATGGTGAAAAAATTGGTGACGGAAATCAGCATTTTATTATGGGACCGTGTGCAGTGGAAAGTTATGAACAAGTACGTCAAGTTGCTGAAGCAATGAAAGGGCAAGGTCTGAAATTAATGCGTGGTGGTGCGTTCAAACCACGTACTTCACCGTATGATTTTCAAGGTCTTGGATTAGAGGGATTACAAATTTTGCGCCAGGTAGCAGATGAATATGATTTGGCTGTTATTAGTGAAATTTTAAATCCGAATGATATTGAGATGTCATTAGATTACGTTGATGTTATTCAAATTGGCGCTCGCAATATGCAAAACTTTGATTTGCTAAGGGCAGCTGGTGCTGTAAATAAACCAGTATTATTAAAACGTGGTCTATCAGCAACGATTGAAGAATTCATTAATGCGGCAGAATATATTATGGCAAAGGGAAATGGGAACATTATTTTATGTGAACGAGGTATTCGCACGTATGAAAGAGCGACGCGTAATACGCTTGATATTTCCGCTGTGCCGATTTTAAAGAAAGAAACACATTTACCTGTCGTTGTCGATGTAACGCATTCTACAGGGCGACGTGACCTTCTCTTACCAACTGCAAAAGCAGCGATGGCAATTGGTGCAGACGCAATTATGGCTGAAGTACATCCAGATCCAGCTGTAGCTTTATCTGATGCAGCGCAACAAATGAATATACCGCAGTTCAATGATTTTATGAATGAATTAAAATCATTTGGAAGTAAATTATAAAAACTTTTAATGAGCTGTTCCAAAAAGGCATTTTGGAACAGCTTTCTCCTATTGTATAGCGACTGTCATTGTCGATTTTTGTTGGTAAGTTGATATATTTAAAAAATCGCTGATATAATTAGAGTTGCGGTCGATATATTTGGAAAATCGCTGATATATTTCGAGTTACAGTCGATATATTCGAAAAATCGCCGATATAAATTTCATTTACTATCGTACTGCTTAAAATAAGATTTCTACTAAGGAAACATCTATTTTTTTACAAAAAATGCCCTTTTTTCATAAAAAATACGAAAATACGAGAAAAGAAGCGAATTTTTTCGAAACTTTTGCGGGAAAATATTGTATGAGCCTGCGTTTTTATCGTATCATTAGTAAAAGGAAGAACTCGGGACGATTGGTGGCATCTGCAAATAGAGTTGATGTCTTTTTTTCATTCAAGTAACCGATACATAAAAATAGATAACAAAAATAGAAGGAGTGTGCGATGAGATGAACGTAACAATATATGATGTAGCGCGTGAAGCGAACGTTTCAATGGCTACCGTATCACGCGTTGTGAACGGTAACCCAAATGTAAAGCCTACAACAAGAAAGAAAGTATTAGAAGCAATTGATCGTTTAGGATACCGCCCAAATGCGGTAGCACGTGGACTAGCAAGTAAGAAGACAACTACAGTAGGTGTTATTATTCCTGATATCTCAAATACGTTTTATGCAGAACTAGCTCGTGGAATTGAAGATATCGCAACAATGTACAAATATAACATCATTTTAAGTAACTCTGACCAAAATAAAGAGAAAGAGTTCCATTTATTAAATACGATGCTTGGAAAACAAGTGGACGGAATTGTTTTCATGGGTGAAGATATTACAGACATTCACATTGAAGAATTTAAAAAATCTCCAGTACCAATTGTATTAGCAGCATCATTTGATGAGCAAAATGAAACGCCATCAGTAAATATTGATTATACACAAGCAGCTTATGATGCAATGAAGCACTTTATCGAGCAAGGACATAAACGTATCGGTTTCGTCTCTGGTCCTTTCATTGATAAAGCGGGAAGCGCGAAGAAGTTACAAGGTTACAAAAAAGCTTTAGAAGAAGCAGGTATTTCATATGATGAAAATCTTGTAATCGATGGAGATTACACATATGACTCAGGTATCGAAGCATTCGAAAAGCTTTGGAGCAATGATGAAAAGCCAACAGCAATCTTCGTATCTTCTGATGAAATGGCACTAGGTGTAATCCATGCAGCACAAGACGCTGGATTAAACGTACCAACTGACGTAGAAGTACTTGGTTTCGATAATACACGCCTTGCATTAATGGTTCGTCCGCAGCTTTCAACAGTTGTTCAACCGATGTATGATATCGGTGCAGTAGCAATGCGTCTATTAACAAAGTATATGAACAAAGAAAAAGTGGAAGATCACACTGTTATCTTACCTCACCGTATCCAATTTAGAGATTCAACGAAGTAAGTATAAAAAAGCTCACAGCGATTGCTGTGAGCTTTTATTCGTATTCAGGATAGTATTTTTGTACGACTGCATTTACCATTTCGTCTTCCTTAACGTGTAAAAATCTTGCATACAATTCTTTTCCGGTTTCAAATGGGGTATCGTCTAATTCAAACACATGCAATAGTTTTCGAAACGTCCATGTTATTTGCTGGCCGTACATATTATCGTACGTATGCTCAGACTGTATAGCGATTTGTTCACCTAGTGCATGAGCTTCTTCCAAACTGTTTGCTTTAACAAGAATAATACTTTCTTCAAAAAGTGTATCGTGATTCTCTTCATAATGCTCATCAATTTTCGTAGAATCAGGCTCATCAGAATGAACGGACTCAAATAATAATTTTACAGCGTACATATTATGCAGCATGTTTCACTTTATAAATAATACTTGCGACAAGCGAAGCAGGTATTGTAAATACGTTACTTTGATAATGGTAATGTACTTGGGATTCTTCATAAGACATGTTGTCATATAGTTCGTTTTGTGAGACACTCATTTTTTTCTGTTTTTCTTTGAGCATTTTAATGTAGTTGTACTGTATTGGGACGAGAATGATGAAATAAGCTAATACAATTAGTGAAATCCAAATCATTATGAACACTCCCTTACAAAGAATATTTCTATATAGAAATTATATCAATAAAAAGAAAAAATAACCATTTTTTTATTGGAGCTAATTTTCTTCTAGAAATGCGAACAGTTCCTTTTGGTTTTTTAAATTATGATCAATACATGTTCGAGCAACATATTTCAATCCTTGTAATAATGCATCTACGTGAAAAGTATCATAATGAATTGTATTTCCCTCTACCATCGTTTCGTCTTTTTGCAAGTTAATTGATATTTTTAATACAGTTATATTACTTTGTAAATTTACAACTTCGATGTAAAAAAACAGTTTGTCTAAGTCAATCGTAACATAATCGAATCGTTCGGATAGCTCTAATTTACATGTAGTAGTATATTCCAAATGAAAGCCTCCTTATTGTATAAGTGTATGTTATAATGCCTTCGCTATAGATGGGACTATTCCTTGTTATATGTCACATAAGTGCAAATTTAACTATTATAGGGCAATGTCATGTATAATAGAAAGAAAAGGCTTGTGAGGGGGGAAAAGAGATGATCGTTCTTTGGATAATTACGCTTTGTATGACTGCTATTTTTGCATATATGACGTTAAAACAAAATGGTTTAAAGCGATTTGTTCCAGGAAGTATTCTTGCAGGAATTGCCCTTATCACGTATGTAATTTCTATTTTTATTGAAAGTGTATCAGTAGATATGAGCACAAGTTTAATGTTTATTGGTATTACACTATTTGCAGGTAGCATTATGGTACTTATGGTTGCTGGTATTATTTTATTTATTCATATGAATTCGGAAACGTTATAGCATATAGAAAAGGCATGTCCCAAGGGGACATGCCTTTTTATCCGTTCAATTATGCTCTATCTTTAGAAGAGTTTTGCTGTTTTAGTAAATCACGAATTTCGCCAAGAAGTTCTTCTTCTTTTGTTGGCTCTGGAATTTCTTCCTCTTTTTCTTCTTCTTTTTTAGATGTTAGTTTGTTGAAAACTTTAACAAACATAAAGATAGAAGCTGCGATAATTAAGAAGTCAAAAATTGTTTGGATGAAGTTACCATACATAACAGCAGATTTACCGTATCCAAAGTGTAAACTTGTAAAGTCAACGCCACCTAATACCATACCAAGTAATGGTGTGATGATATCTTTTACTAAAGAACTAACGATTTTACCGAATGCAGCACCGATTACAACCCCGACAGCTAAATCAACGACATTCCCTTTGAAAGCGAATTTTTTAAACTCGTTCCACATGTGTTAATCCCATCCTTTCCACGATTCATTATGAAATTTATAATTCCTATCAACATATTCTATAGAAATTTACGAGAGAAATAAAGAGGGAATGGGAATGAAAGTAAATTCTGAAAAATGTATCCGTTTTAATTTTTGTTTACATTATCTAGTAAAGATTGTAGCATTTGCTGCGTTTTTAATCCTTCTAATCCATCTACAACAGGCTTTGTATCGCCTTGTACACACTCAATAAAATGATGAACAGCATCTTCAAAACCACGCTGTTTTAACGTCGTATCCCATGAGGGGGAACCACTTTGTGAAACTGAGTTTTCCTGTTCAATTTCAAATGTATTCATATTTCTTACGCGAATGATTTTCCCTGGCGTTACAAGTTCAATTTGTTCTAAATTTGTACCGGCATGGCGATGCATTGCAGTAGAAAGTAACAGTCCACTTGGAGTTGTATATGTATGATGTCCGTAAAGAAGTTCATTCTTTTCATTGATTTGCATCATATTGTGAACGACGTTAAGGTCATCATTAGCTAACCAGCGAGCAGTATCTACAATGTGTAAATAATCATCTAACATAGTAAAGTCGTACGTATATGGCCCGACTTTATTTGTGCGATGCTTTTCAATTCGAATCCATGAAATATCATTAGCCTGTTCTTTGGCAGCAACATACATAGGAACGAATCTGCGATTAAATCCGACCATTAATTTTCGGTTATACTTCTCGCTTAACTCGACTAGTTGCTCAGCTTGTTCCACTGTAGCTGCTAGCGGTTTATCAACATAAACGTCGATCCCTTTTTTTAGAAGTTCAGAAACGATTTCATAATGCGATGCAGTTGAACTATGAACGAAGATTGCATCGCATTCCGAAGCTAACATTTCAATAGAATGAAAGTCTTGAATTCGGTATTGCTGGCAAACTTGTTTTCTTTTCTCTGCGTTAGGTGTAAACGCCCCTACAAAATTCCAATCAGTTTCTTTTGTAAGTGTTGGAAGATAGGCCTTTTGCGCAATACTTCCAAGTCCAATCATCCCAATTTTAGGTTTGTTCATTTTATTCCCACCCTATTAATATTAATGTAACGGCTTAAATGTAGCATAGGGTGGGGGAGGAAGGCAAAAATTAGCTTTTTACTTACGGCCTTCTAACAAAATCTTCTCTATCTCTTCAAAGTGATGAGCGCGAGCATGCTCTAACGGGGTAACACCATCATTGTCTGGAATATTTACATCTGCACCGTGCTCAATAAGAAGGCGAATGACTTGTTGCTGTGTTTCGTTTCCGTTACTTAGTACGATGGCTTCCATTAAAGCTGTCCATCCCAGGTTATTTACATGATTTACATCAATATTTGTTCGAGTGAGGAGTTCTTTTATAACGTCAATATAGCCATGTTCTGAGGCTGGGATAAGAGCTGTTCCGCCGTAACGATTTGTAATCGTAGGATCTGCACCAGCATCAATTGTTAGCTTTAAAATGTCTAAGTAACCTTCCGCACCGGCGTATAGAAAGGGATTGTTTTTCATGTCATCTTGGATATTTACGTCAGCACCAGCTTCGATAAGCGCTTTTGCGGTTTTTACATCATTTTTGTATGTAGCAATCATAAGCGGAGTGCGTCCTTGACTATCCGTCGCATTTATATTTGCGCCTTTTTTTAGTAAAGATATAACAGTATTCGTTTCATTTTTTTCAGTAGCTGCTAGTAGTGCAGTCTCCATGTTTGTCATCTCCTTTTTTACTTCTTGTTCTTGCGAGCATCCTTGTAAAAAAATTACGCAACATATCATACTGAATGTTTTTTTGAACATGGAATTTCAACCTCCTAATTTCAACTGTAAAATAGGAACATTAAATTTTTATAAACTGGCGCTAAAATTACTATAAAATCGCTTGAGTAATTGAACATATATTTTTATGCTTATAAATAATAAGGTTTGATAAAGTGAGGATTTAAGATATGTCTATTAAAACAAGGTTTTTATTTTCTTATATTGCTGTTATCCTCGTTTCTATTACGCTTATATTAGTCGCGGGATTTTTAATCGTTTTTTCGATAACAGGTGACTTGGAAGCAGTGAAAAATTTCTATAAAAGTTCTTACATTCAAAAGCCGCTTACACCAGAAGAAGAGAATGCCTATCTTGAGTTGAAGTCAGCAGCTAAACAGCATCAATCTCAATTGTTAGATGAGTCGTTTGTCTCAGCAATAGAAAAAGAGGGTGTGAAAATAGTAGTAAGAAAAGGAGAAACACTTTCATATGCTTCAAACGTATTTGAAAGTGTATCTTTAAAAGAAGCCCTTCCGAAATTTGAATCAGCAAATATTAATAGTCGTGGTACAACGGAACTAGGCGATACATTTTATCGATATGTAAAGTTTGATTTTTATTTTCCTCAGGAAGAAGAGGGAAGTATATTTGTATTAAAAAAGCAAAGTTCATTTGTAGATCTTACACAAAAATTATTTCCAATCTTATTTGTATCTCTCTTACTACTAGCCATTTTACTCATTGGATTATTAAGTTACCTCGTTTCAAGAAGTGTAATAAAACCAATTTTTGTATTGAAAGGCGCAACGGAGAAAATTAAAGAAGGAAATTTAGATTTTCAAATACCAGTTACATCACACGATGAAATAGGGCAATTAAATCAAGGATTTGAGGAGATGAGGAAGAGATTAAAAGAATCGATAGAGATGCAAACACAGTATGAAGAAAATAGAAAAGAGCTTATTTCAAACATCTCTCATGACTTAAAAACACCGATTACATCAATTATCGGATATGTAGAAGGAATAAAGGACGGGGTAGCAAATACGCCAGAAAAAATGGATAAGTATTTAACAACTATCCATACGAAAGCAAGACATATGGATACACTTATTGATGAATTATTTTTATTCTCAAAGCTCGATTTGAATCGAGTTCCCTTTCAGTTTGAAACGGTTGAATTGAATACGTTTATGCAAGAGTTAATCGAAGAGATGCAAATGGATTTAAGTAAAGAAGGTATAGAAGTTAACTTACAATTACATGCATCACCATTATATGTAACGGCTGATTGCGAAAAGATCAATAGAGTTATATCAAATTTAATTCATAATAGTGTGAAATACATGGATAAAGAAGAGAAGAAAATTACTGTAACAGTATCGAGTGATAATAATAAAGTTATTGTGAAAGTGATGGACAATGGATCAGGTATAGAATCTGATACGCTACCTTATATCTTTGAACGTTTTTATCGTGCAGAACAATCGCGGAATTCTAGCACAGGTGGAAGTGGACTTGGTTTAGCAATAGCGAAGCAAATTGTTGAAGAACATGGCGGGAAAATTTGGGCGGAAAGCGAGCTTGGTAAAGGCACAAGCATTTTCTTCTCATTGGAAAAAGTAGAGGAATGTGGTGAGTAAATTGAAAAGAATTTTACTAATAGAAGATGAAGTAAGTATTGCAGAATTACAGCGAGATTATTTAGAAATTAATGATTTCCAAGTTGATGTAGAGCATTCAGGAGAAATAGGTTTACAAACAGCTCTGCAAGAAGACTATGATTTAATTATTTTAGATATTATGCTTCCGAAAATGAACGGATTCGAAATTTGTAAACAAATACGTGCTGTAAAAGATATTCCGATTCTACTTGTTTCAGCAAAAAAAGAAGATATAGATAAAATTCGCGGACTCGGATTAGGAGCGGATGATTATATAACGAAACCGTTTAGCCCGAGTGAATTAGTCGCAAGAGTAAAAGCGCATATTGCCCGTTATGAAAGATTATTAGGAAATGTAAGTAAGCAACGTGATACGTTATATATTCACGGAATTTCTATCGATCAACGAGCGAGAAAAGTTTTTATAAACAATGAAGAAGTGGCATTTACAACGAAGGAATTTGATTTATTAACATTCTTTGTAACACATCCAAACCAAGTATTAAATAAAGAACAGTTATTTGAACGCATTTGGGGATTAGATTCCGCTGGTGATTTAGCCACTGTTGTCGTCCACATTAGAAAGCTACGTGAAAAAATTGAAAGAGATCCTGCTCATCCGCAATATATTGAAACAGTATGGGGAGCTGGCTATCGTTTTAATGTGTAGGGAACCTGCCGAGTAATTGGCAGGTTTTTTGTATGTTATTCGAATAAAAAGGAAGAAATAGGTAATTTGTATTAAAATGTAAAGAGAAACAAAACAGAGGAGAGCATAGGGAGCGAGCTATATGTTGGGGGATATATTAAAAGATAATAAATCAAATAAGAATTTAAAGATTGGAACTAATATCGTACTTATCTTATTGATTATTGGTGCAATACAAATGTTTTATGATGAAGATTCTACGAATGATCATTTCGGTTGGTTCTTTTTTGCGATCTTTTGGGTAATTAAAAGCATTTCTAGCTCTAAGGTAAGTTTAAAAGATAGAGATAAAAAGTCGGTATTACTTGATGTGGGTTTAGTGGTTATTTCTTTTGTTTTTTTAGTTGTTTTTAGTGTGAAATATTTCTTTTGAAAAAAGCTCATAGTCGTATAGAGGCTATGAGCTTTTTGTCAGTGTTTAGGTTTTCTTAATAATAATGGTACTAACGATTTATAAAATGTTTGAGTAGTAGAAGTAAACTGAGCAGCTTCTTCTAAAAAAGGATAATGGTTGCTATTTTCGAATGGAATGAAGATAGAATTACGTATTCCATCATGTATCTCGATAGAATACTGAATTGGGCACTGTACATCATGTCTTCCACATGTAATGAGGGGCTTTGTTTGGATGGAAGGTAAATTCTCTCTTAAATCAAATGAAGGATATTCATTGGCGAAAGCATTCATCCGGTTAACGGACATTGTTTTATTGATTGGTTTACAAAAATAAGAGTTGTAGTTTTCTGGTTTATACAATGATAATTTTGTTCTCTTAGTAGATAGTTCTTTCCGTTCTTCATCTGTAAGGTGAGGGTTTTTTAAGTTTTCGATGAGTTTTTGCATATAATGAAACTGTGGATGTGCTGGGTGATAAATGCAAAAGGGTGTTTCGGTGTAGTTACTTGCTGCAGCTCCTGCTACGACTAATGATTGTAAGGAATGTGGATATGTAATTGCATATAAAAGTCCAAGCATACCACCTGTTGAATGGCCAGCGAAATGCCATGTTGGAAGTTGTAAAGCTTCTCGTATAGCTTCTAAATCGTGAATCGTTTCAATCATACTTAATTCTTTGTCTGAATTGGCTTTTACCGAGTTACCAGCGTCTCGTAAATTAATGAGCAATACACGATGCGTAGCAGTAAAAACATCCGCAAAGTAATCACCAGTTTCATTAAATTGTGAATAGTGATGTGTAATACAAAGAGATTCGCCACTGCCTTTAGTAAAAAGCTCAAATGTGCCACGTTTCGTGTGGATCATTTGTTGTATCCACATAATATCACGACCTTTCCTCATAAAATCCATTAGTACATAAAAATATATCAGCGATTATTAGAATATATCGGCGCATCTCGAAATATATCAGCGATTATTAGAATATATCGGCGCATCTCGAAATATATCAGCGATTTTCCAAATATATCGGCGCAACTTGAAATATATCAGCGATTATTAAAATATATCGACTTGCCGACAGGAATCGACAATAATAGCGAGCTTTAAATAAAAGGAGGCTATTCAAAAACGAGCCTCCTTTTCGTTTAGTACAAAGATTTTGTCATATTATTCCGAATAATTTCAAGGGATTTCGCTACAGTTAATGCGTTTTTTTCTTCAATTTCTGGTTTACGGGGGATAGGTTTATACATGTTGTCTGGATCTTCCCATGTGAGGGGAAGTTCTGTTTCTGCTTGTCCTTTCCAAGCTTCAATCCATTCTGGAGGGAGATAACCTGAGATGTTTTGGATGTTGTTCATTTCGAGCCAAATGAGTGCCCAAGCTCTTGGAACGACGCGCCAGTGATCATAGCCACCGCCACCGACAGCGATCCAGCGACCGTCGCAATATTCATTAGCAATTTCACGAGCGAGCTTCGGTATTTCGCGGTAAATATTCATTGTCGCACAAAGATGTGTAAGTGGGTCATAATAATGTGCGTCAGCACCATTTTGCGTTAAAATAATATCCGGTTTAAAGTACGCTGCAACTTCTTTTACAACAGTTCGATATGATTCTAAGAACGATTCATCTTCTGTAAAAGCATCGAGTGGAACGTTAAAAGAATAACTATAGCCATTCCCTTGTCCGCGTTCATTTACAGCGCCAGTTCCAGGAAATAAATAGCGACCAGTTTCATGTAATGAAATTGTGCATACGTTAGGGTCATCATAAAACGACCATTGTACGCCATCACCGTGATGAGCATCTGTATCAATATATAAGACGCGTAAACCGTATTTCTTTTGAATATATTTCATTGCGATAGAACTGTCGTTATAAATACAAAAGCCAGATGCTTTGCCGCGAAAGCCGTGATGTAAGCCGCCGCCCAAATTAAGTGCGTGTTTTACTTTTCCGGAAAGAACAGCATCGACAGCTGTTAACGTACCACCAACGAGCAATGCGCTTGCTTCGTGCATATTTGGGAACATCGGTGTATCTTCTGTTCCGAGTCCATATGTCATCGCAATTGATTTTTCTAACTTTCCTTCTCCAGCACGTTTTACCGCATTTATGTACTCCTCTGTATGAACGTAGGCGATCTCTTCATCTGTAGCCATCCGTGGTGAGATGATTTGAGAGGGAGAGATGAAACCGCCCTTTTGTAATAAATCATACGTAAGTGTGACGCGCAGTTGGTTAAAAGGATGATCAGGGCTAAATGAATAGCCCCGAAAGTCATCCGAATAAATAAACGCGCTACTCATGCTTGCATCCCCATGATGTTTGGCCATAATACGCGGTAGCCTTCTGCTTCAAGTGCATCAATCACTTTTAGAGGATTCATCGTTTGAATGCGGAAAACGAGTACTTTATCATTCTCGTCTTTTGCTGGGTAGACGAGAACACTCACGATATTTATTTGTAAATCACTAAAAATAGCAACGACTTTTCCAAGAATACCAGGTTCGTTTTTTACTTGAATTTCAATTTGCGAACTTGGTTGATGTGCTCCTGTTAATTTTACTAACGTGTGTAATACTGTAGATTCAGAAATGATTCCAACTAACTTCCCGGCCTTTGTAACAGGAAGACAGCCAATTTTATTTTCAAAAAATAAAGTAGCAATTTCCTCAACGAAATCGAGAGGATGGCAAGTCATAACAGGATGTTTCATAATAAGTTCGAGAGGTTGCTGTAGCATATCGAGTGAAACTTGTTCATCTAGAATAGACGGACTTGCATCTCTTACATCCCGATCAGAAATAATGCCTACGACGTGATTATTTTGATCGACAATTGGAATGTGCCGAATGCCTTTCGTGCGTATCGTTCGGATTGCTGTTTCGATTGTATCGTTTGGATGTAATGTAACTACATTTTGATTCATAATTTCTTCTACAATCATTCCAGTTGCCCCCTTTATTAATACATAAAACGATTGTGAAAACGTAGACGATCAAAAGCTTGAATAGAATCCGTATCAACGCGTTTACCGATGCGGACCATTAAACAGTTGGCAGGATGTGAACAAATTTCAGGATCGTCTGTAGCCATCCATTGTAACCCGCCAGCATTCATCATCTTCTCCATTACTTTTCGGTATTCCCACACATTCAATCCTGTTTGTTTCAAATCCCAGTGCCAATAATATTCAGTCGTCAATATAATGTAATCTTCCATATAATCGTCCATCATAGAAACCTCTAGTAAGTTCTTTCCGACAGAACTCCCGCGGAAGGCTGGGACTACTTCAATTGCCCCAAGCTCAATTAAGTTTTCCATTTTTCCTTCTGACCATCGTTCAAGTGGATCAGGATACAAGTATGTAACATATCCAACAATTGTTTGGTCATGTCTAGCAATAATGAGACGAGCTTCTGGTAATTTAGAAATTTCGACAATTGCTTTATATTGTTGCTCGGCAGGACGAAACGCAATTAAGTCTGGATGAAACTCATACATTTCTAAGTTATGTGTAGAGACAGGACCTTCAATAATTAAAGTGCCTTTCGCTGTTTTTAAGTTTCTAGCATTATATATTTTTTTATGAATCAATGTATTGCTCACCACCTTGAGGGTTTGTGAATCTATTAATATCGTACTTTATAATATATGCGATGTGAATCGAAATTTGTCATTAAAAATTTGTCTAAAAATCAACAAATATACTGAAAATTTTAAATAATGTCATTATAATAGATAATAGAATACATAGGAGGGGGATGTAAAGTATGAAAGTAGAAACGCTTCCTGTCATTAAAGGAGAAAATAATTTGCCGAATTATGATGAGGCATACGCGAATTTTAACTGGGAAGAGGTTAATAAAAACTTTACTTGGAATGAAACAGGCCGAGTAAATATGGCGTATGAGGCAATTGATAAGCATGCGAAATCCGATCGAAAGAATAAAGTAGCTCTTTATTATCAAGATGGATCGCGAAAAGAGAAATATACATTTAAGGAAATGAAGGATTTTTCTAATAAGGCAGGAAACGTCCTTAAGAATTATGGCGATGTAGAAAAAGGCGATCGCGTTTTTATTTTTATGCCACGTTCTCCAGAGTTATATTTCGCACTTTTAGGTGCAGTGAAATTAGGAGCAATTGTTGGACCGCTATTTGAAGCATTTATGGAAGGCGCAGTTCGCGATCGCTTAGAAGATAGCGAAGCAAAGGTGTTAATTACAACGCCTGAATTGTTAGAGCGCGTACCATTAAATGATTTACCGGCTTTAAAAACAGTTTTCCTTGTTGGAGATAATGTAGAAGAAGGCGGTAAAACGGTAGCGTTCAATCCGTTATTTGAACAAGCTTCAAAAGAATTACATATTGAATGGTTAGGCCGTGAAGACGGTTTGATTCTACATTACACGTCTGGCTCTACTGGTAAGCCAAAAGGTGTGCTTCATGCGCAAAACGCAATGGTTCAGCACTATCAAACGGCGAAGTGGGTATTAGATTTAAAAGAAGACGATGTATATTGGTGTACTGCTGACCCGGGCTGGGTAACTGGAACAGCTTACGGTATTTTCGCACCGTGGTTAGTTGGAGCGTCAAATGTTATTTTAGGTGGACGCTTTAGTCCAGAAGCTTGGTATGAAGCACTGCAAGATTACGGTGTGACGGTTTGGTACAGCGCACCAACAGCATTCCGTATGTTAATGGGAGCTGGACAAGACGCAATTAAAAAATATGACTTATCACAAGTTCGTCACGTATTAAGCGTTGGTGAGCCGTTAAATCCAGAAGTAATTCGCTGGGGTATGAATGCATTTGGACTTCGTATTCATGATACGTGGTGGATGACAGAAACAGGTGGACAAGTAATTTGTAACTACCCTTGTATGGAAATCCGTCCAGGTTCAATGGGTAAACCAATTCCAGGTGTGAAAGCAGCGATTGTTGATAATGAAGGAAATGAAGTGCCTCCTTACACAATGGGTAACTTAGCAATTGCGAAAGGTTGGCCATCTATGATGCGCGGGATCTGGAATAACCAGCAAAAATATGAATCTTATTTCATGCCGGGAGATTGGTACGTATCAGGTGACTCTGCCTATATGGATGAAGATGGATACTTCTGGTTCCAAGGACGTATCGACGATGTAATTATGACGTCAGGTGAGCGCGTTGGTCCGTTTGAAGTAGAAAGTAAATTAATCGAGCATGCTGCTGTTGCAGAAGCTGGTGTAATTGGTATTCCTGATCCGGTGCGCGGCGAAATTATTAAAGCATTTATCGCACTTCGAGCAGGATACGAACCATCTGATGAATTAAAAGAAGAAATTCGTCAATTTGTAAAGAAAGGCCTAGCAGCTCATGCAGCGCCACGACAAATTGAATTTAGAGATAAATTACCGAAAACGAGAAGTGGTAAAATTATGCGCCGCGTATTAAAAGCGTGGGAGCTGAATTTACCAACAGGTGACTTATCAACGATGGAAGATTAAGAGAGAAAGGTCTGAACGAAAAATGTTCAGGCCTTTCTTTTTTATGATATCATTAACTTGTATATATAAGTTAAAGGGGATAGTATGATGAAAACAGAAAAGGAAAAGATGATACTAGGAGAAATGTACATACCGGCTGATCCAGTTTTAGTACAAGAAAGAGAGCAAGCACGTATATTAACGAGAAAATTAAATGATACGCCAGAAGAGCAATTAAAAGAGCGTAGCGAAATCGTAAAAGAATTATTCGGAACGACAGGAGATAATATTCATCTTGAATCTTCTTTTAGGTGTGATTACGGCTATAACATTCATGTCGGTGAAAATTTTTACGCGAACTTTGACTGTACCATTTTAGACGTATGCCCGGTAACAATCGGAGTGAACTGTATGTTAGCTCCAGGTGTTCACATTTATACAGCAACGCACCCACTTGATCCGGTAGAGCGTATAAGCGGATCAGAATACGGAAAACCAGTTACAATTGGCGATAACGTATGGATTGGCGGAAGAGCAATTATTAATCCCGGTGTATCAATTGGAGACAATGCGGTAATCGCATCTGGTGCTGTCGTAACGAAAGATGTGCCTAATAATGTAGTAGTTGGCGGGAATCCTGCAAAGATTATAAAAAAACTAAAATAATATTTGAACGAAGTGCCTTCCTCGTCTGTATACAGTTATAAAAGAATAGATGAGGGAGGCTTTTATATGTCTAATAAATTACTTCTTGCGACGTTGTAAAGGATTGACAAGAAGGGAAACCTGACCTCTATTTGACATGCCTATATAAATGATGGTATAAAGAAAAGTATATGAATAATTGAGCGTGGAAAGGGAGAAGTAGTGATCATTTCCCTGTTTTAGAGAGCTGATGGCCGGTGAAAATCAGCACATAGATGATCGCGAATTACGCCCCTAGAGCATCTTTTTTCGATTGAATTTTATTCAAAAGGGAAAAGACGGTGCTAAGCCGTTATGTAAATAAGGTGGTAGGCTTTTTTGCCTGCAACTAGGGTGGTAACGCGATAATCAAAATCGTCCCTTATTTGAAGGGGCGATTTTTTTATGTTTTCAACCTTCACGCCAGTAATGAACTTAAAGGAGAGTATGTAGGATATGGGTATTTTACAAGATCTTGAATTTCGCGGTCTAATTAATCAGCAAACAGATGCTGAGGGCCTTGAGCAATTATTAGAAAAAGAAAGCGTTAAATTATACTGTGGTTTCGACCCGACAGCGGATAGCTTACACATTGGTCATATGTTACCAGTATTAATGTTACGTCGTTTCCAATTAGCTGGTCACCAACCAATCGCACTTGTTGGCGGTGGTACTGGTATGATCGGTGATCCAAGTGGTAAAAAAGCAGAGCGTACATTAAATACGAAAGATACAGTTGCTTACTACACAGAAAGCATTAAAAACCAACTTTCAAACTTCTTAGAGTTTGAAAACGTGGACAACCCAGCAACGATGGCTAACAACTACGACTGGCTTGGTAGCTTAGATGTAATTTCATTCTTACGCGATATTGGTAAAAACTTCGGTTTAAACTATATGTTAGCAAAAGATACGGTAGCATCTCGTTTAGAAACTGGTATTTCATTCACTGAGTTCAGTTACATGATTTTACAATCATACGACTTCTTAAACTTATACCAACAACATAATTGCCGTCTGCAAATCGGTGGTAGTGACCAATGGGGTAACATTACAGCTGGTCTTGAATTAATCCGTAAATCAGAAGAAGATGCGAAAGCATTCGGTTTAACAATTCCACTTGTTACTAAATCTGACGGTACGAAGTTTGGTAAAACAGAAGGCGGCGCAATTTGGTTAGACCCAGAGAAAACAACTCCTTACGAGTTCTACCAATTCTGGATTAACACAGATGACCGCGACGTTGTTAAATACTTAAAATACTTCACATTCTTATCTCATGAAGAAATTCTTGAGCTTGAGAAGCAAGTAGCTGAAGCGCCAGAAAAACGTGCAGCACAAAAAGCATTAGGTGCAGAAATGACAAAACTTGTTCATGGTGAAGAAGCATTAGAGCAAGCGATTAAAATTTCAGCTGCATTATTCAGCGGTTCTGTAGCAGAACTAACTGCAAGCGAAATCGAACAAGGATTCAAAGACGTACCATCTGTAGAACGTACTGCAGAAGATACAGTATTAATCGACTTACTTGTAGAAAGCAAAATCTCTCCATCAAAACGTCAAGCACGTGAAGATGTAACGAACGGCGCAATCTACGTAAACGGTGAGCGTACACAAGCATTAGACTACGTTGTAACAGAAAACGATCGCATCGAAGGTAAATTCACAATCATTCGCCGCGGTAAAAAGAAATATTTCTTAATTCGTTACTAATAAATAAAAAGCTTTGAGGAAATTCCTCAAAGCTTTTTTGTTTTAATCTCCTTTTCGAGTTCATACGGAAATCACATGTAAGCGGTATGATAAACGTATAACAATTAGAAAGGAGTGGTAAAACAAAATGTCACTAGAAGCGCTCATTATTTTTTCTTTGCTAAACGCGGGTCAACTTGCAGAGAATTCGAAGGTTGATATACATAAAGAGCAGAAAGATGCTTATGTATATGTTCAAAAAGAGGAAAATAAATAACTTTATTTTATATATACGAAAAAAGAGGGTATCCCAGAAGGTCTTTAAAATGACCATTTGGAGATATCTTTTTTGTTATTCATGTATTACTTTTAATGAAATTTGTCCTTTGGGGAGGATAGGTAGCGTAGGGGCATTTCTATCGTTAGACAACATTTTTAAAAATAAAGGGGGTGAAATGTCTACGAAAATCTATAAATTATTACATAATAAAAGCCACAAATCATATGAGTGTGACTTAAATGTTTTTATTCAGCCTCGAAGCGTAAAGTGATGAAAACTCAAATGAAACCATAAGATATCTAGCAGGATTTATTTTCCTAGATTTGAAATTGTTATATCAATTTTGTTTCTTTTTGCAGTGTTTAAAGCGTTGCTTAGTAAATCTAAAAAAGTTGTACCTGTTGGAGTAGCGTGATAATTGGCTAAACTAGTTGTTTTATTAGGAATTTTATTTCCCCAAGGTGGCTGTTTTTCCATGTGCTCAATATCCCAGATAACTTCTGTAGGAGGTAATTCACTTAAAATTTTTCTTATCTCTTCTACATTTTGAAGTGCTTCTTCTGTGTCCTCCCAACGTAACTTGTCGAAATATAAATTCTTCATTAATAGTGGGTACTTAGTGCCCCAACCTTCAGACTCTGTATGATAAGACATGGTTGAAAAAAAGCTATGTAAAAAATCAGGGTGTCCTGTTTCATAGAAAAATATATCTACTTTAAATCCTACTGCCATTAATATCAATCCTCGCGCTTAAATATTACGTTTTTGATGAATAATTACATAAATCAATAAAAAGAAGAACGTTTATTCTCACTACAAGGCGTTCTTCTTTTTTTGTTTTATTCGTCGTCTTCAAAATCGCGTAAGCTATCTAGCAATTCTGTAAAAGATGAACAAACAGGGTAAATTGCTTCTTCCATCTCTTCTTCCTCATGATCCCAAAATACAACGGTTGGGGCTTCGGGGTTATTTCGGTAATCAAAGCATAGAAGGTTACCAAACGGGTCTCTAGCAAAAGGGTATACTTTATCAACTAATCTATCTTTTATACCTTCATAGTTTTGGACAATCGAATATTTATCTTCTATATGAAGAGTTAAGAGGTCACTGAATACATTTTCATCTTGTCCTGGTACATCAAATACTTTTGGGTTAGGGTATCCCCCGTCATATTTCTTCACGCACGCAACAAAATCGTTGGGTAATTTAATATTAAAATATTGTTCTGCCTTTTGGATTTCTTCGTCTGTAACTGGTGTTTTACTCATAAAGGACCATGTAATATTGTTCATTTTTGCCACTCCTTATTTATCGCTATCTTTTCCCCAAATTCTATAGCCACCTGTATGGCCAGTATCGTGATGTATCTGATAATCTACAAGTTGCATTCTACCAGTATCTTGATGGTGATGCCATGTGTAATGCTTTGGTGTTTCACCTTGTTTAAACATTTGAATTTCTTCTTTCGTAAATCTTGAAGCTAAATCAGGGTCTTTTATTATTTGTTCGTATAATGCTTTACTACATTTTCTAAAATGTGTTGTTCTAGATTTTTTTAAGTCTGCCTCTTTTAGGATTACCTCACCCTTAGATTTAAAAATAGGGAACCCATCTGCATCATACGGAATACCTGTAACAGGGTGTTTGTCTCCTGCCAACTCACCTTTTCTTAATCTTATTGTCTTAGGGCCATTTGGACCTTCATAAGTATATGGAGCTGCTTTCTGCAAATACTGTTGGATACTTCCAACTCCTGCATATGAGAAAGAATTTCCAGGTTTTAATTCATAGTTGTTTAATATATGCAATGCATTTCTGTATGCAGGGGAATTAGTTATAAGGGATTTCCCTTTAATAAGACTTGTCATAGCAGATGCTTTACCTACTTGTCCAATTTTATCTAGACCTTTGCTACCAATAAACCCTGTGAGTAGCGAGGTGACTACATAAGCTGCATAATGTTCCCTACTTTCCATATCCCCATTCCATAATTCGTTCATGAATGAATCGGACAGGGCATTCCATGCCGCAGGTAGGGTTTCTTTATAATTTACGATTGCATCTTTCATGTTTAACCAGGTCTCTTTATCTCCCAAAGCGACAAATCCGTCCCATGCGTCTACAACGCCATCTACTACACCAGTGGAAATACCAGTCCAGGCATCGCTCAAATCCTTTTTATTTCTATCCCAAAAGGATTGTTCTGATTGTGGTGGGATTTTGCCACACATTGCACCTTCTTCGATTGAATTATCAGCCTGACGATTCCTATCTTCTGCAATCGCTTGAATTGAAGTCGCCCACTCCATATTTAATCCTTGTGTACTAAATGTACCACTTGCTGGACTAAAACCTTTCCCACTTTGAACTTCAGCAAGCCCCGTCGCAATGCTAGCGGCTAATTGAATTGCTGTATTATAGTTATTACTAGATGTTTGGTTGAACTGATACAAATGATCTAACTTTTCTTAAAGTTTGCGCCTCATGGCAATGAAAAGATTTACCATAGCGTCCATGCCCGAAATTGGCATAGTTTGATGGAGGGCTTCTGTACTTGCTATCATTCGGTCAATTTCTCGAATTTGTTCTAATATTTCTTGTTCAATAACATCTGTTGAAGCTACCTGTGATTGAAATTGACTTGGAAAGGCATCGTTCTGACGAATTAATTCCTCACATAAGTAAATGATTCCTTGTGCCAAAGGACGAAAGGTTTGTAAGAAATATGCTTTTGCACTGCTATATGTTTGTCCTTGTAGAACAGTATCCAATGCAAAAGCATCAATAGAATGAATAATTTGTTCCATACCTTGAATAGTAGTGGTACAGAAAGAGTTCATACTTTCTGTTTGAGTTTGTACGTCACCGAGATACATATTTAAAGACATGAACTTTCCCTCCCCCTTACAAAAAATACCAATTTAAGGAAGAGGTTGTAAATATAATGTTCTAATTATTCCGAAAACAAAAACTTGTTCATTAAGTTTTTTAATCTCATTCGGATGCTCGGGTGATGAAGAGGTTTTTAAGGTTGAATGTAAATAGAAAAAGGGAAGATATAGATTATGTACACATAAATACGTTGTAAAAATCATGTTAAAAAAAAGAAAGTATAGCAAAGAAAAATGAGTTATGGGGTAGAATGTAGTGTTTTTAAGTGTTAGAAGAAGGTAAGCTGGCTAAATTCAGAAATGATAATTCTAATGTTGTATTAGCATTGAAAAGAAATACTAACATTAGAACAAATAGGACAGTATAAAATGAATTAGATAATGAAGAAAGCCGCTCGTTTTTTCGGGGCGGCTTATTCTTTACATGTTTTAGTTTTCTTCTTCTTTGTAATTTAATGCAATCTCTACTATTTCTTCCGGTGTTAAATCCCTAAAATCCCAAAAGATTATATCACTTGGAGCGGGATGAGGTACACCGCTATTATTAAATTGGTTTACGTATTCATTAAGTTCTTCTTCAGGTAATTTAGGATTACAAATCTTTGTTACAAGTTCAATAAGTTCTTCTTTTGTCATTTTGAGTGTCATACTAACCATCCTTTCATAATCATTAACCTTTTTTACCGAAATGATATGAACGATCTAAAACATTTTGATGCATTTTAGGAGAAACAATTATTAAGTTATCGAGATTGTACACATCTCCACCCTGGTGAATTGGTTGTTTATGGTGCAAAATATATTGATTGTGCTGACCATACTTCTCAGATAATGGAGCGAATGGAGCTTTACCCTCTTTCATAAGGTTTATATTTCTTTGGTTAAATTCTGTCGCATAGTCTGAATCAGCAACTGTTTTCCAAAACTCTTTTCTAAAATCATCAAAGGAGTTGAAATTTTTTCCAATTAGCTTATTTCGAATTTCTTGTGGAATAACACCAATTGAACCTTTATTATACATTAGTTTCTTTTGAGTCCCTAAACTTCGTTCAAGATTAAAACTTGAAGTTACTGTTCCTGGAGAATTTCTTTTTTGTGCACTTGAAATCGTAGTCTTTGCAAAATTATAGTAGGCTTGATTCAATTCGCTTTGAGGTATCTTGGTTATGATAGTTCCACCAGAGAAGGCATAAGAAACATCTTTCTTAAAAGATTGTAAAATCTCAGATGCGTGCTTCATTTCTTTTATTAGTGTTACTCCTTTTGTTAATGTACTTGCTCCACTTGATGCTTTTACTCCTTTTATAACAAGTCCTGCTCTACCTAATCCCTTGTCGGCGATTAGACCAATACCTATTTGGGTTAATGCATAAGTAATCCATTGCGTACGGCTCTCTGCATCTCCATTTATCATATCTCGTTTCACGGTACTTGAAAATGTATGCCACATATTTTTCGCCGTTTCATCCAAATGTAAAATCGCATATGTAACATTAATAAAAGTTTCTATATCCATATTCCTTATATTCATATTACTTAAAGTTTCCATGGACTTGATTGCATCTTCAACAGATTTCCCTGTTCCGATTACAGTACCATTCCATATCTTTTTTACTGTTTCGAACATTTTAACTACACTGTTTACCTTATCGCCCCAAGCTTTTTTAATCGCAGATGTTTCTTCTAGCCTACCGCACATTTCTCCATCTTTAATTAAATGATCAGCTTTTCGTTTTTTTTCTTCTGTAATTGCTTGAATAGGACCCGTCCACTCCATATTCAACCCTTGCGTACTAAATGTACCACTTGCAGGACTAAAACCTTTTCCACTTTGGACTTCGGCGAGACCCGTCGCAATGCTAGCAGCTAATTGAATCGCTGTATTATAGTTATCACTAGATGTTTGATTAAATTCATATAGGTGCTCTAGCTTTTCTTGAAGTTTACGCCTCATGTCAGCAAATAGATTTACTATAGCATCCATGCCCGAGATAGGCATAGCTTGATTGATTGCTTCCGTACTTGCTATCATTCGGTCAATTTCTCGAATTTGTTCTAATATCTCCTGTTCGATAACATCTGTAGAAGCGACCTGTGATTGAAAGTCTCTTGGAAAAGCATCATTTTGACGGATTAATTCTTCGCATAAGTAAATGATTCCTTGTGCTAACGGACGAAAGGTTTGTAAGAAATATGCTTTTGCACTGCTATATGTTTGTCCTTGTAGAACAGTATCCAATGCAAAAGCATCAATAGAATGAATAATTTGTTCCATACCTTGAATAGTAGTGGTACAGAAAGAGTTCATACTTTCTGTTTGAGCTTGTACTTCACCGAGATACATATTTAAAGACATGAACTTTCCCTCCTCTTACAAGAAAATAATACCAATTTAAGGAAGGTTTTGTAAATGTAATATTCTGATAATTCGGCGGTTAAAGAGATACTTGTTCATTAAGTTTTTTTAATCTTATTCAGATGCTCGGGTGATGAAGAGGTTTTTAAGTTGAATGTAAATAGAAAAAGGGAAGGTATAGATTATGTACAAATAAATACGTTGTAAAAATCATGTTAACAAAAGGAGAGTACAGCAAAGAAAAATGAGTTGTGGGGTAGAATGTAGTGTTTTTTTAGTGTTAGAAGAAGGGGGGAGGTTTTTATTAATGTGGATAAAAAATGGATGAAATTCTAGAGAGAGGGTTAAGTTTTATTTTGTTACATTGTTTTGTTTTTATACATATAATCGGCTATATTCAA
Source organism: Bacillus sp. FSL E2-8900 (assembly GCF_037966225.1). Lineage (NCBI taxonomy): Bacteria > Bacillati > Bacillota > Bacilli > Caryophanales > Bacillaceae > Bacillus > Bacillus sp. FSL E2-8900. The sequence goes on along the minus strand of NZ_CP150193.1, from coordinate 4,303,396 downwards.
TAAAAAAAGCCCAGGCCCCTTTGATAAACAAGGTTCCTAAGGCTTTTAATACGACTCTTTTCAGAGTACCGAGATTAACGAGAGTAGAACTCTACGATTAATGCTTCGTTGATTTCAGCTGGTAACTCAGAACGCTCAGCGTGACGAGTGTAAGTAGCTTCTAATTTGTCAGCATCGAAAGTTAAGTATTCTGGTACGAAGTTGTTAACTTCGATCGCTTCTTTAACAACAACAAGGCTGTTAGATTTTTCGCGAACGCTGATAGTTTGACCAGGTTTTACACGGTAAGATGGGATATCTACGCGAGCGCCATCAACCATGATGTGACCGTGGTTTACTAATTGGCGAGCTGCACGACGAGTGCGAGCTAAGCCCATACGGTAAACTAAGTTGTCAAGACGAGCTTCAAGAAGGATCATGAAGTTTTCGCCGTGCTTACCAGGCATTTTACCTGCTTGGTCAAATGTGCGACGGAATTGACGCTCAGTCATGCCGTACATGTGACGAAGTTTTTGTTTCTCTTGTAATTGTAAACCGTATTCTGAAAGTTTCTTACGTTGGTTAGGACCGTGAGGACCTGGTGCGTAAGGGCGTTTTTCTAATTCTTTTCCTGTGCCGCTTAGAGAGATTCCAAGACGACGAGACAGTTTCCAAGCTGGACCTGTATAACGAGCCATAGTTGACTCCTCCTTTAAAAATGTTTTTATTTACGTAAAATAAAAACAGACGTAATCGATATTTACGGGCATTTTGTTTTCATGTACCTTCGCTCCAGCAGCAGGGAGTTACGAGATACACCTCCGTAGAGGAACAAAATACAAACGATAAACTCACATTACAAGGCTGCCTTTTTATTTTACACAAACGCTATTATATCTTTTACCCAGAGTTTCGTCAAGCGAGTACGTTTTTGTTTTATGCATATAAATTTTGGAAGTTAATATAAGAAGGAATTTAAAACAATATAGAAGAAGAGATAGAAACACAAATAAAACGCTTACATAAAATGAAGGAAAACGTTCATCAAATTTTTATGGATGAATATGCGGCAATAAAAACATAAGGGGGATGTTTTTATGAAAAAGAAGCATATGGAGACAGCGTTAATTCATCACGGTTATACACCTGAGGAACATAAAGGAAGTTTAACACCACCTTTATTTCAAACTTCTACATTTACATTTGAGACTGCGCAGCAAGGAGAGGCGAGTTTTGCGGGAGTGGATCCATCTTATATTTACTCACGGCTTGGAAATCCAACTGTGAAATTATTTGAAGAACGTATGGCGGTGTTAGAAGGAGGAGAAGAGGCACTTGCCTTCGGATCTGGTATGGCAGCTATTTCAGCGACTTTAATCGGTTTTTTAAAGGCTGGAGATCATATTATTTGTTCAAATGGATTATACGGATGCACGTACGGTTTTTTAGAAGTGTTAGAAGAAAAATTTATGATTACGCATTCGTTTTGTGATATGGAGACAGAGGTTGATATTGAAAATAAAATTCGCCCAAATACAAAGCTTATTTTCGTTGAAACACCAATTAATCCGACAATGAAATTAATTGATTTAAAACAAGTGATTCGGGTTGCGAAGCGAAAAGGTTTACTTGTTATTGTTGATAATACATTTTGTTCACCTTATTTACAAAGACCGCTTGAGCTTGGCTGTGATGCTGTTGTGCATAGTGCGACAAAATATATTGGTGGTCATGGCGACGTTGTGGCGGGTGTAACGATTTGTAAAACGAAAGCATTAGCTGAAAAGATTCGCCCGATGCGAAAGGATATCGGCGGTATTATGGCACCGTTTGATGCATGGTTATTATTACGCGGGTTAAAGACGTTAGCAGTAAGAATGGATCGTCATTGTGATAATGCAGAAAAAATTGTATCGTTCTTAAGAAAACATGATGCGGTAGAAGATGTTTGGTATCCAGAAGGAGAGTTAGCATCTCGTCAAATGAAACGCGGGGGCGGTGTTATTTCTTTTTCAGTAAAAGGCGGAAAAGAAGAGACGCAAGCGTTTATTAATGATCTTCACTTTATTACAATTGCGGTGAGTTTAGGAGATACAGAAACGTTAATTCAGCATCCAGCAACGATGACGCACGCTGCGATTCCAGCTGAACTAAGAAAAGAAATGGGCATTTTCGATAATTTAATACGCTTATCAGTCGGTTTAGAATCGTGGGAGGATATCGTTTCTGATTTAGAGCAGGCATTAAAGAAAATATCTACTGTTAATCAATAAAAAAAGAGTGAGCTATCGGTTTTGTACAGGACGTACTAAATCGATAACTCGCTCTTTTCTTTTTACATATGTTTTAGGAGTGTTTCCACAAACTTTTCTAAATAGCGCTGATCTACTTCATCGAAACGATTCTTTTCGGGACTATCAATGTCAAGTACACCAATGACAGCTCCTTCTTTCACAATTGGTACAACGATTTCTGAATTAGAAGCACTATCGCAAGCGATGTGACCTGGGAATTGGTGAACGTCTGCTACAAGCTGTGTTGTTTTCGTTTCAGCTGCTACGCCGCAAACGCCTCGTCCAAATGGAATGCGTACGCAAGCAGGCATTCCTTGGAACGGTCCAAGGACAAGCTGATTTCCTTCTGTTACGTAAAAGCCAACCCAATTAACGCGATCTAAAAATTGGTTTAATAATGCGGAAGCATTTGATAAGTTTGCGACTACGTTTGATTCGCCAGTTAATAACGCATCCAGTTGTTTAATTACTGTCTCATATTGCTGCACACGAGATCCTGCATAACTTTCTTTAGTAAACATGGAAACAGCTCCTTTTTTATCGAGATGTGTAAAATATTAGCAAAATACGATGTATTTCACATGACTTTGTCGATAGAAAATTAAAGGAATTTGTCTTAAAAGTCAAGAAATTTAAACTATAGCTGTTCAGTGAGGGGAAGTGAGCGCATGAAGCAGACGAAACAAAAAGTAATTGATGCGGCAATATCGTTGTTTAATACGAAAGGTTATGATGGAACGTCGGTGCGAGACATTGCAAAGCGAGCGGATGTGAATGTAGCGAATATTTCATATTATTTTGCTGGGAAGCAAGGTTTATTAGAACAGCTTATTACTGATTTTTTAGAAGGATATATTCATGTGATTGAAATGTCGTTTGAACAGAGAGAGTATTTGTCGGCTAAAGATGTAATGGTGCAAATGGTGCGCGGGATTTTACGATATCAATTTGAAAATAGAGAACTAACACGTTTCTTCTACCGAGAGCTTTCGCTTGATACGACATTAATTCGTGAAGTGATGACCGTTTATTTTTCTAAAGAAAGATATTATATAGAACAAATGATTAGACAAGGACAAATGAAACAAGAATTTCAGAAAGTATCATTTACAATGTTTATGACGCAATTAAAAGGTATGATAAGTATGCCGTTTTTATATCCACAATATATATCAGAAGTACTCCATTCTTTCCCGTCTGAGACATTTTTCATAGAAATGTATACGAAAGAGATTGAGCAATGGATGGAACAAGCATTATGTAAAGCGAATATGTACCATGAATGGCCAAGAGCTGTTCATATGTGAAGAATCCCCACCTAACGAACTGAGGTGGGGATTTTTATGTTTACTTTTCTTTGCCATAAATTGTTACATAATAGCGCGATAATTGTTAATGCAGCTCCAGCGATTTCAATTTTATCGACTGTATAACCTCGAAAGATAGAACCAATGAGTGCAAGGATAGGAACTAAATTCATAAATAATATGCCGTTAATAGATGAAATATAGCGATTTCCCATATTCCAGCAAAATACAGCGATAACGCCTGCGATAATCGACATATAAAAGAGCTCAAAACGAACGCTCACAACTGTACGCAGTGACGGCATAGTAACTATATTTGTGTACGTTAAGAAAGTAACAATAACGATGAGTGAAATGGAGCCAAATAAACAAGTTAATGTCGTGTACCTAAGTGGTGACCAAGATTGAAAACGAGCAGCCCCGTTTGTATAAATGACCCAGCAAGTAACGCCGCATAGCATCAATATATTTGTTGATAAGTGGCTTGCAGCTCCAAATAGTAATTCAATATTTCCTTTTGAAATGACAAGCATAACACCAAGTAATGCAACGAACATACAAAGGAATGTATAGTTTTGTGGGCGGCGATTTTGGGTTATCCATTGCAGTGATAAGGCAATCAGTGGCATAAGGGATTGAATCATAGCTGCATGGATTGCTCCGGAAGGTCCGGCAAGTTGCTGTCCGTAGAAAACGAGAAAACCATACCCCGCGAAACCGACTGTCCCGTAAAAGAATAGAGAAAGTGTTCTTTTTTCTAAGCGGAGTGAAGTCTTTCCTTCAGTAATTAATAGCAAAATAAGAAAAATAATAGCTGCTGATCCATAGCGAAGCGTTGTGAAGAAGAATGGATCGATAAATTGCAGAGCACTTGCCATTACAGGAAACATAAATCCCCAGGCAGTGACGGCGAGTAAGCATAGAAAGGATCCGAGTAGCATTTGTTTTTTGTTCAAGAGTATCTTTCCCCTTTACATTTCGTTATAGTAAGTTGATGAAATAAGTATAAAGAGTAATTGTTTATAGGAGGAAATATCGATTTCTTATAACGGTTATAACTTTTTGTTAGAGGTGTGTACGATGGATTTGGAGGCAGTACGATCGTTTATTGAAGTGAAGCATACGCGAAGTTTATCAAAGGCAAGTAAGATTTTACATATATCACAACCAGCGCTTAGTAAACAAATTCAAAAGTTAGAAGGGGATTTAGAGGTTACTTTACTTAAACGTTCTGCGCAAGGAGTAGAGTTAACGGAGGCAGGAGAGTTATTTATAAAAAGAATGTTACCGATTTTGGAGCAAATAAATGAAGTGAAAACAGAAATGAGGGGGTATCAAGAGAACCGGAAGTTTTCAATTGGTATACTACCGAGTTTAGCGGAGCATTACATATCAGAATGTAAAGATATATTAGGTGATGAGTTCGAAGTGGAATGGCAAATCGGGCATACGGAAGTATTAAGAGATTTATTTAAAGCGCGGGAGATTGACGCGATGTTCATCGATTCAGTAGTAGAAGGTGCTACGTATATAAAAGAAGTGCAACAAGAGAAAATTGTTTGTGCCGTTTCAAATAATCATCCGTACAAAGAGAAGATAGTCATTCAAATAGAAGAGCTGCACAATGAAAAATTAATTGTATATCCAGAAATATGTGATGTAAGGAAAATGATTATGAACATGTTTCATGAAATAGGTGTAAAACCAACTATAGCTGTGGAAACATCTTACGCAGAACCGATGCTTGCAATGGTAAAAGCTGGCCTTGGTATCACGTTACTTCCAGAAAGGGCAGTAGAGCAGTCTGTAAGGCAAGGAAATGTACATGTAATTTCTGTTGAACCACCACTCATGCGGAAAATTTATTTCGTATCCCATACGAAAGATTGTTTGTTATTACAATCATTTGAGGATAGGGAGTGAGGTAGGCGGAATATTGAGAAAGATTACAATCACATTGAAAGAAACATGAAATTTTAAAAAAAACTAGGTCAAAAACAAACCATTACATGGTATGATTAGTACATTGTTAGTTGTTAAATATAGGGGAATTCCCTTTTTATACATAATGCCTTCCATTTCATAAACGGAACGGACAAAAAAAGAGATATAACTAGGAGGCTTTTTTGCATGGATTCTATCCTGACGATCGTTATCATTGTAGTAAGCTCTATTCTAGTGCTGCTCATGATAGAGCTTGTGATAAGAAATCGTTCATATAAAGATATTGAAGCACTGGAGCAGTGGAAACAAGAGATAAAAGATAAACCTGTGGCAGATGAACTAAAACGGGTAAAAGATTTAAACATGACGGGTCAAACAGAAGAACTGTTTGGTAAATGGCGTGAAGAATGGGATGAAATTGTATCAACAACCCTTCCGAAAGCTGACAAAGATTTAGCGCAAGCGCGAAAATTCGCCTCGCAATTCTCCTTCCGAAAAGCAAAGCATGCGATGAACGAATCCATAAGTGGTTTAGATGACGCTGATAATCGTATTACTGACATTTTAAATGAATTACAGCAATTGTTAGAAAGCCATGAGAAAAATAGCTCGGAAATTGAAGGGTTACGTGATACATATCGTAGTATGAAAAAGAGTGTTCTTGCTCATAGACATATGTATGGAGCAGCAGAGCAGAAAATCGAAGAGATGCTAGACGCTGAATCTGAGAAATTTAAAACCTTTGAAGAAGCAACAAACAATGGCGACTATTTAAAAGCGAGAGAAATTGTTATTAGTTTGGAAGAAGGTTTAGCAGATTTAGAAATCATTATTCACCAAATTCCAGATTTATTGGTAGAGTGTCAAGCGACGTTACCAGTTCAGCTGGAAGATTTATTACACGGACATAATGATATGGTAAGACAAGGTTATGTATTAGATTATTTGGAAGTCCCTAAAGAAGTTCGCGATATGACGAAACAACTACAAACATGTTTAATGGATATACAGGAGCTTCATATAACAGAAGCGGCTGAAAAAGTAGAAAACTTAAAAACACGTTTAGATGGCTTCTACGATCAATTGGAACAAGAAGTACATGCGAGACATTATGTGGAGCAAAAAACACTTTCTGTTTACGATGACTTAGAAGAAATGCGTATCGAAACGATTGAAACGAAAACAGAAACACAACTTGTGAAACAAAGCTATCAGTTACAAGATAAAGACATTGAGTCTCAAAAAGTAATTGAAAAGCAAATGCACATTTTAACGAAACGTTTTGAAATGCTACAATTACGCGTTGCAGAACAAGATATTGCCTTCTCTATTATTCGTGAGGAACTAGAAGAGGTTTATGAGCAATGTGAAACGTTAAAAGTACTTCATGCAGAATATAAAGAAATGCTGCAAGCGATGCGCAAAGAAGAATTTGAAGCACGTGAGAAGTTACAAGAAATGCGAAATACTATTTTCGAAACGAAACGCTTTATGCAAAAGTCGAATTTGCCAGGTCTTCCAGAGAGTATTATGGAAGATTTAAAAAGAGGGCAAATGGCAATGCAAGCTGTATATGAACAATTAGAAGTGAAGCCGTTAAATATGAACGCTGTAAATAGCAGTTTAGAAGAAGCATACACAACTGTGAACGGTGTGGCTGAAATGACAGAAGAGTTAATTGGACAAGCATATTTAGTGGAAAAATTAATTCAGTACGGTAACCGTTACCGTAGTCATGATGAAAACCTAGCAGAAAGTTTAAATTATGCTGAGAAATTATTCCGTGAATACCAATACGATGCAGCTTTAGAACAAGCGGCTTCAGTATTAGAGCAACTTGAACCTGGCGTTGTTCAAAAAATAGCTGAATATGTAGACAATGAACAAACCCTTTCATAAAAGGGTTTGTTTTTTTGTGTAATTTTGCAGACGATGTTGCTATAATGAATAGCGGAATACAGCAAGGTTATTCGTTTCAAAATAAAGTGAAACTGTAATCAGTAGGAGGATTCATCCCCATTGATTACTAGCCTTCACCAATCGGGCATTTACGGACAGCCCGACTCCTACCTAACTTCTTTGCTCTAACTGGATTTTGAGGTGAGAGTCTTATTGCCCGTTCATGCGGGATAAAGTGAAACTGTAATAGGAGGGCCTCCTCGACAATTATTAGCCTTCACCAATCGAGATAAAATGGAACCTTTGCGTAGTCTTAGCGTAATGACACGTATTTATGATATGATTATACGATGTGATAGCGCTGAAAGGGGAAGAACGATGATCTATTTTGATAATAGTGCGACGACGAAGCCATATCCAGAAGCTCTTCAATCGTACGTGACGGTTGCTGGGAAATATTTTGGTAATCCTTCTTCTATTCATTCGCTTGGAGGAGAGGCAGAGCGTCTATTAACACAATCAAGAACGATTGCAGCGCAGCTTCTTCGTGTTAAACCTTCTGAAATTATTTTTACATCAGGTGGAACGGAAGGGAATAACCTTGCGATTAAAGGGATAGCGATGAGGAATCGTTCGCGTGGCAAACATATCATTACAACAAATATTGAACACGCGTCTGTGTTTGAGGCATATAAGCAATTAGAAGAACTCGGGTTTGATGTAACATATTTACCGGTTAACGAGCATGGTGTTGTGTCGGTAGAAGATGTGAAACGAGCACTTCGTGAAGATACGATTCTTGTGTCAATTATTCATGTGAACAACGAAACTGGAGCAATTCAGCCCGTTGCTGAAATTGGAACGTTATTATCGAATCATCCGAAAATAAGATTCCATGTAGATCATGTACAAGGGATAGGGAAAGTACCGCTTGATTTATATGCGTCTCATATTGATCTTTGCTCAATATCTGGACATAAATTCCACAGTGTAAAAGGAACGGGTCTTCTTTATGTACGCGATGGCGTAAGATTAGATCCGATTTTATCAGGTGGTCAACAAGAGCTTAAGTATCGTTCTGGTACAGAAAATTTACCTGGCATTGTAGCGATGGTGAAAGCACTTCGTATGACAATGGAACAAGTGAAAGAAAAGGTAGCTCATTTGCAAAGTTTACAAGCAGAGCTTGTTCGTTTCTTTAAAGAGATGGAAGATGTAACGATTAACACGTCGCTTGCATATGCAGCACCGCACATTTTAAATGTATCATTTGTTGGTTTAAAACCAGAAGTAGTCGTTCATGCTTTAGAAGAACACGGTGTATATGTGTCAACGAAATCTGCTTGTTCTTCAAAAGCAAATGAAGTGAGCAGAGTGTTAGTGTCAATGGGAGTGCCGCATGCAGCAGCTGCAAGCGCTATTCGTATTAGTTTGGCACCAGAAAACACAATGGAAGAAGTAAAACAATTTGAAGGTATTGTAAAAGAGACGATGCCAAAATTATATGAAGTGATGAGGTAAAGAAATTATGTTGAAATATGAATATATTTTAGTGCGTTACGGAGAAATGACGACAAAAGGTAAGAACCGTTCTAAGTTTGTAAGCACATTAAAAGATAACGTGAAGTTCAAACTGAAAAAATTCCCAAATATTAAAATCGATGCAACACATGATCGTATGTACATCCAGTTAAATGGTGAAGATCATGAAGCAGTCTCTGAAAGATTGAAGGATGTATTTGGTATTCATAAGTTTAACTTAGCGATGAAAGTACCATCAGAATTAGAAGACATTAAAGAAGGTGCATTAGCAGCTTTCTTACAAGTAAAAGGTGATGTGAAAACATTTAAAATTACTGTACACCGTTCTTATAAGCATTTCCCAATGAGAACGATGGAATTATTACCTGAGATTGGCGGACACATTCTAGAAAATACAGAAGATATTACAGTAGATGTTCATAATCCAGATGTAAATGTACGCGTAGAGATCCGCAGTGGCTATAGCTATATCATGTGCGATGAGCGTATGGGAGCTGGCGGTTTACCAGTTGGCGTTGGCGGAAAAGTAATGGTACTTCTTTCTGGTGGTATTGATAGCCCAGTAGCAGCTTACTTAACGATGAAACGCGGCGTATCTGTGGAAGCAGTTCACTTCCATAGTCCACCTTTCACAAGTGAGCGTGCAAAACAAAAAGTAATCGATTTAGCACAAGAGTTAACGAAGTATTGTAAACGAGTAACGCTTCACCTTGTTCCGTTTACAGAAGTGCAAAAAACGATTAATAAAGAAATCCCATCTAGCTATTCAATGACGGTTATGCGCCGTATGATGATGCGTATTACAGAACGCATTGCTGAGGAGCGTAACGCACTTGCAATTACGACTGGTGAAAGTCTTGGACAAGTAGCAAGCCAAACGTTAGATAGTATGCATACGATTAACGAAGTAACAAACTACCCAGTTATTCGTCCGCTTATTACGATGGATAAATTAGAGATTATTAAAATCGCTGAAGAAATCGGCACGTATGATATTTCAATTCGTCCATATGAAGATTGCTGTACTGTATTCACACCAGCAAGCCCAGCGACGAAGCCGAAACGTGAAAAAGCAAATCGTTTTGAAGCGAAATACGATTTCACACCATTAATCGATGAAGCTGTAGCGAACAAAGAAACAATGGTATTACAAACGGTAGAAGTAGTGGCGGAAGAAGAAAAATTTGAAGAACTTTTCTAAAACCATAAATTACCATATCTAAAACGTGTATGAAGTCATGTTATTTATCACACTCTATACTCACAAGGAGGTGATATAACATGTCACGTAGCACAAATAAATTAGCGGTTCCTGGTGCTGAATCAGCATTAGACCAAATGAAATACGAAATCGCTCAAGAGTTTGGTGTTCAACTTGGAGCTGATGCAACAGCTCGCGCTAACGGTTCTGTTGGTGGTGAAATCACTAAACGTCTAGTTTCACTAGCTGAGCAACAATTAGGCGGTTACCAAAAATAATCCCATATGATGGCTTAGAAAGAGCGGGTTCTCCCGCTCTTTCTTTTTTTGTGTTGTGTCGCTATTTGTCGGTAAGTCGATGTAATTTCGTTTACTAATTCGACAGAACTGAAAAATTTGTCAAAAGAAGAGGGTTCAAAATTAACTGAAAATTCTTTATTATATAAAGGAGGCATAAAGAAAAGGGAGGATATTTTATGAAGCGAGAAGAATTGTTGGCGCCACCGTCTTATAATTTAGTTTCTGAAATAGAGAAATATACAGGTGATAAAGGGAAGTTAGCTTTAATTTGGCAAGATGATAAAGGGAATCGAAGGGAAGTTACATACGCTGAATTAATGCAAGGTGCGAATAAAATTGGAAACGCTTTTATAAAAAGTGGTTTGCAAAAAGGGGACAAGCTTCTCATTATGATGCCGCGTTTAATTGAAGCGTACATGACGTATATTGCTGCTATTAAAGCAGGATTTGTCGTAATTCCAAGCTCGGAAATGTTACGTAAAAAAGATATAGAATATCGAATTGGACATGGAGAAGTAAAAGCGATAGTAAGCTATGAGCCGTATATTAGGCAGTTTGATGATATAGAAGCGATGGAATCTCTTCGAAAATTTGTCCTGAGCGAACAGTCAGTAGATGGATGGATTAATTTAAAAACAGCGTTAGAAACAGAGAGTGACATGTTAGAAATGGCGAAGACAGATAAAGAAGATATGGTCTTTTTATCTTACACGTCAGGAACGACAGGAAATCCAAAAGGTGTCGTTCATACACATGCGTGGGCATACGCTCATTTACGTACGAGCGCTCCAAATTGGCTCGGAATTGAAGAGAATGATATTGTATGGGCAACAGCTAGTCCAGGCTGGCAAAAGTGGATTTGGAGCCCGTTTTTAGCAACTTTAGGATCAGGGGCAACAGGGTTTGTATATCACGGTAAGTTTGAACCTAAAACGTACCTAAACTTATTAGACGATAATAAGGTGAATGTACTTTGTTGTACACCGACTGAGTATAGATTAATGGCAAAGGTAGAAGATTTAAGCCAGTACAATTTAGAGGCACTACATAGCGCTGTATCGGCAGGTGAGCCGTTAAATAGAGAAGTCATTGAAACGTTCAAAAAGCACTTTCATATTACAGTGAGAGACGGCTATGGGCAAACGGAAAACACATTACTTGTTGGTGTAATGAAAGGGATGGATATTAGACCAGGATCAATGGGGAAACCAACGCCAGGTAACCATGTCGATATCGTAAATGAGGAAGGTACTCCAGTTAAAGTAGGCGAAGTTGGTGATATTGCAGTTCACATTGAAACGCCGGCCCTCTTTAAACAATATTACAAAGACGATGAGCGTACAGCGATGCAATTTCGCGGTGATTATTATATTACAGGTGATAAAGCGAAGAAAGATGAAGACGGCTACTTCTGGTTTGAAGGGCGCGGCGATGATATCATTATTAGCTCTGGTTATACAATCGGGCCGTTTGAAGTAGAGGATGCACTTGTAAAACATCCTTACGTAAGAGAATGTGCAGTTGTCGCAAGTCCTGATGAAATTCGTGGAAGTGTCGTGAAGGCATTTATCGTATTAAGAGAGAATATAGAAAAGAACGAAGAAATATTAATTCCAACACTCCAACAACACGTCAAAGAACTCACTGCACCATATAAATACCCTCGCAAAATTGAATTTGTAGATGAACTACCAAAAACGATTTCTGGAAAAATTCGCCGTATTGAACTTAGAAAACAAGAGATGGAGATTCCGTCAAAATAATTTTGAAAACAGTGAAGTAAATAGTTGAATGAAATGTAAATCAATGATAAAATAAAAACGAACACAAGTTCTATTTTATAAATTTAAAAAAGAGGTGTCCGTATGATTTTAGGTATTAATCCGTACTTAGTTTTAGATGGTAGTGGGCAAGAAGCTGTACAGTTTTATAAAGAGGCTTTAGATGCAAAAGTAGAAGTTATGCAAACTTTTGGTGACATGCCTGAAAATCCAGAATACCCGATTCCAGCTGAAGCGAAAGAGCGCGTTTTACACGCTACTTTAAAAGTTGGTAATACGGATCTTATGATTTCTGATACATTCCCAGGTCAAGGGCATGCAATCGGATCTCAAGTAACAATCGCAATTCAAATTAGTAATGCAGAAAAAGCAAAAGAAGTATTCGATAAGTTACAAGAAGGTGGAGAAGTTATCATGCCACTTCAAGAAACATTCTGGAGCCCAGCATACGGACAAGTAAAAGATAAATTTAATATTGAATGGCAAGTTACAACATCTACTACCGAACAAAAGTAATTTTTAGAAAAGCACCATGTTTTGAAATGGTGCTTTTTTTTATACAATAAAAAATAAAGGAGATGGGATATATGGGAGAAATTTGGTATGGCGGCACCATTTACACAGTGAGAGAAGAAAATGAAAAAGTGGACGCTGTTTACGTTGAAAACGGTACGATCGTTGATGTTGGAAGTAAAGAAGAGTTAGAAAACCAATATGCCGCGGTTACATTGTACGATTTAAAAGGCAAAACAATGATCCCAGGTCTCGTTGATAGTCATATGCATCTTATTGGGCATGGAGAGAGATTACTCCGTCTAGATTTATCAAATTGTACATCTTATGGCGAAGTGCTTACTCTTGTTCAGAAGCGAGTGGAAGAAGCTCCAAAGGGCTCTTGGATTATTGGAGAAGGATGGAATGAAAATAACTTTACAGATACGAAAGATGTTCATGCGCGTGATTTAGATGAAATTTCGAAAGAACATCCCATTTTATTAAAGCGAGTTTGTCGTCACGTTACATGGGTGAATTCATACATACTGCAAGAAGCGAATATAACAGAAAAGGCAGAAGATCCAAAAGGCGGGAAAATTGGTAGAGATTCATCAAATAAGTTAACAGGGCTTTTATATGAACAAGGGCAAGAATTAATTAAACATGTTCAGCCAGAAATTGATGAAGCTTATTTACAAAGAGCTCTGCAAACAGCGATTAAAGATTGCTGGAAATACGGACTTGTTGGCGGGCATACGGAAGATTTAAATTATTATGGTGGTTTTAGAAAAACATATAATGCGTTTTCTCACGTTATAAAAGAAATGCCATTTAAAGCCCATTTGCTCGTTCACCATGAAGTAGCACATGAACGAAGAGAATATGAAAATGAACATTGTATTGAATTTGGAGCAATGAAAATTTTCTCTGACGGTTCTTTTGGCGGAAGAACAGCATTATTAAGTGAACCGTATGAAGATGCGAAGGAAACAAATGGAGTTGCGATTTTCTCACGTGAAGAACTTGCGGAATTAGTAAAGAAAGCACGAGATTTACATATGCCAGTTGCGATTCATACTATCGGTGACTTATCGCTTGAATATGTCATTGATGCACTCGAATTATATCCACCAGCAGAAGGGTTACGTGACCGTATTATTCATTGTCAGCTTGCTCGTGAAGAGTTGATAGAAAGAATGAAAAACTTGCAAGCCATTATCGATATACAGCCAGTCTTTCTTTCATCAGATTTTCCGTCAGTCATTGAAAAACTAGGCGAGCACCGTCTTCGTTATGCGTACGCTTGGAAGACGTTACTGGAAGCAGGATTACACTGCAACGGTGGCTCAGATGCTCCCATTGAACAAGTGAATCCGTTTTTAGGCATATATAGCGCTGTTACACGTAGAAGTTTTATTGACGGTATATGCTATATGCCTGAGGAAAGATTAACGGTTTATGAGGCTGTTTCTTTATTTACAACAGGAAGTGCCTATGCAATCGGAAAAGAAGCGAAGCGAGGGCAAATTGCAAAAGGATATGAAGCAGATTTTACAATATTAGACCGCAATATTTTTGAAATTGAGGCAGAAGAAATAAAAGAAGTACAAGCAGAAATGACCGTAATAGATGGCCAAGTTGTCTATAGAAAAGATGCGTAAAAATATATGAGCGGTTTTCGGAATATATCGACTTACCGACAAAAACTGACAAGAATAACGGCCGGATAGTAAGAGATTATTGTTCGCGCCAATCGGGGGAAATAAATAACCGCAGAATTATGGAATTCCATAATTCTGCGGTTATTTTAATCTTATAAAAACGTTCTCTGTACTTTTTCCCAGAAAGAGTTGTTTTTTAATTTAACTGTTTTAATTTGTTTATCGCTTAAGCGTACAACAGCTTTTTCCACTTGTTTAATGCTAAGCGCTTCGTTATCCATGCCGATAACAGGATAATCGTTACCGTCTGGTCTTAGTTTTAAAGTTAATGTACGTTCGTGATTTAAAATGAAAGGTGAACCGAGCGTACGGTAAGTGTTGTTGTTTAAAGATGCTAGTTCGCTTACTTGGAAACATGGGATAAGCGGGTCAACAACTGCACCATGCAATGATTTATTGTAAGCAGTACTTCCTGTTGGGGTAGAAACTACTAAACCGTCCCCTCTAAATGTTTCGAAATATAAATCATCAACATGAACATCTACAACGAATGTTTTAATAATGCTAGAACGTAATGAGAACTCATTTAAACAATGGAAAGATGTACTGCCATCTACATCTACCTGAATTGTTGGATATTTTCGCACTTCAATTTCATTTTTTGTAATTTCTTGAAGGGCTGTATCAACGTGATCAATATGGAAATCGCAGTAGAAAGAAATTTCATCTTTCGTAGAAATCCCTGCGTATAAGCAATCTTCTCTAAAACCAGTTTTACGAACGGCTTGTAAGAAGGTTGCATCATCTCCAACACTGACGATAGCGTTTGCATTTTTTGGATGATCTAATATGGTAAATCCATTCTCTTCTAAAATACGATAGATTGGTTTCATTTTTTCAACGAGCGTTGCTTTGTCATCACCATAAAAGAAAAATAAATTGCGACGATCTGCCATTATGTATCCCTCCACTGCAGTTAAATTTTCTGTTTTTCGTGCTACATATCATTAGAGTCCGTTCCCTGATGATATGTTCAAATAATATATTTCGATATAAATTGTCAAAATACCTTTTTATTTTTAGAAAAATTTTTATATTCAATCTTATAAAACTCTGTTTAACGATGAATAAACTTGTCGATAATGGGTACGGAGTGAAAGGATGATACGTATGAAGTGGCTCGTAATTGGAATAATAATTCTTCTTCTTTTTATTTTGTTTATACTATTGTCGAAAATAAAGCTTAAGGTGACATTTTTATATTCAGAAATGGAAAAGCAATGTTTGCTTCAAGTGAAAATATGGATGATTCGATATACATTTGATGTGTTGGAAAGAATTGAAAAACAGCAGAAAAAGACAGGACAGAAAATCGAAAAAGCTGAAGAGGACGGCGGACTCGATAATAAAATTATGGCGCAACTTGACAGCATTGGTGAACTGATAAAAAAGCTTCAAGAAGTTCATACTATTGTTAAAGATTTTCTCAAACGAGTGAAAATCAATGGTTGGAAATGGCATACACAAATTGGAGCAGGCGATGCAGCTAGTACTGGAATTGTCACTGGATATGCATGGGGGACAAAAGGTATGGCTGCTGGAGTTGTCGGACAATATATGCATATTGTCGACGTACCAGAATTTGAAATTACCCCAGTTTTTCAAGGGAAAGGATTTGCATCAAGATGCGAGTTAACAGCATCTTTTCGTATATTCCGCGCTATAAAAACTGGCGTCAAATTACTCGTATTTATGAGAAGACAAAGATCTGGTATGACAGAAAAATCTGTTCAAGCATAGGGGGGATATAGAATGGACCATCCAATTCAAGGTTTAATGACAACAGCAATGCAGCATTTAAAACAAATGACTGATGTAAATACAATTGTTGGTGACCCAATTAAAGCGGCAGATGGAAGCGTAATTCTTACAGTTTCGAAAGTAAGTTTCGGATTTGCTGCTGGTGGAAGTGAATTTGGTAAAGTAGAACATTCAGGCCGTCATCCATTTGGCGGGGGAAGTGGTGGAGGAGTTTCTATTAATCCTGTTGCCTTTCTTGTTATAAATGGAGATGGTGTGAAAGTATTGCACTTAGATAAACAAACACACGTCATCGATAAGATAATTGAATTAGCGCCACAAGCTGTTGATAAAGTGAAAGAAATGATGGATAAACGAAAAGAAGATGATCCTGAATTTCAAATTTAACGAATAAAGAAGCTAATCAATAGGTTAGCTTCTTTAATTTTTTTGTAAATAAAGCGATTTTATTTGCATTATCGATAGGGACAAACTATCATTTACATTGTACATATTTTGTTTAAATAAGGGAGGATTTTCAAGTGGCAAACGTAACTTTTAAAGGTAATCCAATGACTTTAGTTGGAACAGAAGTTAAAGTTGGCGATCAAGCGCCAAACTTCCAAGTATTAGCAAACGACTTATCTCCAGTAAGTTTAGAAACATACAAAGGCGAAGTGAAATTAATTAGTGTTGTACCTTCAATCGACACAGGTGTGTGTGATGCACAAACACGTCGTTTTAACCAAGATGCAGCAGGTATTGAAAACGCGAAAGTATTAACAATTAGCGCTGATTTACCATTCGCTCAAAAACGCTGGTGTGCAGCAAACGGTTTAGAAAATGTTGTAACACTTTCTGACCACCGCGACCTTTCATTCGGTGAAGCTTACGGCTTAGTAATGAAAGAGCTTCGTTTACTTGCTCGTGCAGTATTCGTAGTAGATAGCAATGACAAAGTAGTTTACGCAGAATACGTAAGCGAAGGTACAAGCCATCCAAACTATGAAGCAGCATTAGAAGCAGCTAAATCTGCGAAGTAATGTGAAGAGAATGACCTCTTATAAAGAGGTCGTTTTTTCTCATATATTGCTCTGTAACAGCATCGATATATGAGAAAAAACGTTATATCATATATAACTAAAGGGGAGCTCTTTACAGGAGGTCGCTTTTTCTTTTTGGAAAAAATCACTTTGTGGTATGATATAAGTTATGTGTAAAAGAGAGAAGGAGGAATGTACGTGAGTCAGACAGTAGAAACATTATTTTCTATTTTTGATTCTTCTGCGGTAGTTTTACGTAAAGAATTAGATGTAACATATTTAGAGGCGCTTGTAGAAACAGGTGATAACTTGTTTGAGGGAGCGATTTTACAAGAGGAATTATCCGAATCAGCAATTGAAAGGCTGA
Organism: Bacillus sp. FSL E2-8900; assembly: GCF_037966225.1. Lineage (NCBI taxonomy): Bacteria > Bacillati > Bacillota > Bacilli > Caryophanales > Bacillaceae > Bacillus > Bacillus sp. FSL E2-8900. Next base: position 4,285,784 of record NZ_CP150193.1, on the reverse strand, counting down.
ATCGTGAATATAGTACGTTTAATGAAGAAACATATAAAGGTGAAGAAATTCGTAAAGCATTTCAGTTAGCCATCTTAAAAGGAATGAAAGAAGGCGTACAAGCGAATCATGAAATGACGCCTGATGCAGTTGGAATGTTCATGAGTTACTTATTCCATAAATTTATGCAAGGTCAAAACGAGATCATAGTTTTAGATCCTGCAATTGGAACAGGTAATTTAATGACTACAGTGTTTAATAGCGCCAAAGAAGGACTAACAATGAGTGGATTTGGTGTAGAAGTGGATGAAGTGCTAATTAAACTTGCTTTAGTAAATGCAAATTTACAAAAGCATGCAATCGAATTCTTCCATCAAGATGGACTAGCACCACTTTATATCGATCCAGTTGATGCAGTCGTTTCAGACTTACCGGTTGGTTATTATCCAAACGAAATCGGTGCAAGTGAATATAAATTAAAAGCAGATGAAGGAATGTCGTATGCCCATCACTTATTTATTGAACAAAGTGTGAAACATACGAAAGAGGGCGGTTACTTATTCTTCTTAGTACCAAACTTCATTTTTGAAAGTGACCAGGCACCAAAATTACATGCATTTATTAAAGAAACATGCTTTATTCAAGGGTTATTACAGCTTCCTGTTTCCATGTTTAAAAACGAGAAAAATGCAAAAAGTATATTTGTTCTCCAAAAGAAAGGCGCTAATGTAACAATGCCAAAACAGGCATTATTAGTGGAGTTGCCTAAATTCTCTAACATGAAGGCGATGGAAGACATTATGGATCAATTAAATACTTGGTTTGCAACACATAAATAAAGCTGGGTATATGTAACAGTATTAGTGATTCATGTAGTACAGTTTTATATAATATGTCATATTTTTAAATATATACAAGATTTAACTGAATTTTTTTGAAATCTGTAATATATATTTTTTCTTGGTGTTACAATTTTTTCACTTGAAATATATGTCGTACGATGTTTAAATTAAAATCGTGAGTATAAAATTTGCTAATGATGAAACGTTTTCATATTTGGTGAATTTGATCAGATAAAATCGAGCGGTTTGTGGAAACATCCACACAACTACCAAGAGAAAAAGGGGCGAAAGACTAGATGTCAAAAATCATCGCGATTAACGCAGGAAGCTCTTCCTTAAAATTCCAATTATTTGAAATGCCAAGTGAAACAGTATTAACAAAAGGTTTAGTAGAACGTATCGGTTTAGAAGATAGTATCTTCACTATTACTGTAGATGGCGAAAAACAAAAAGAAATTACAAACATTCCAGATCACGCAGTAGCAGTTAATATGCTTCTTAAAAAGTTAACTGAAAACGGAATCGTTAAATCTCTAGATGAGATTGGCGGTATCGGTCACCGTGTTGTTCACGGCGGCGAAAAATTTGCTGACTCTGTTTTAATTACTGATGAAGTATTAGCTGATATCGAAGAATTAAGCGATTTAGCACCACTTCATAACCCAGCAAACGTTGTTGGTATTAAAGCATTCCAAGAAGTATTACCAAACGTACCAGCAGTAGCAGTATTCGATACAGCATTCCACCAAACAATGCCGGAATCTGCATTCCTATACAGCTTACCATATGAGTACTATGAAAAATTCGGCATCCGTAAATACGGTTTCCACGGAACTTCTCATAAATATGTAACTGAGCGTGCGGCTGAATTATTAGGTCGTCCAATTGAAAGCTTAAGCTTACTTTCTTGTCACTTAGGTAACGGTGCAAGTATCGCAGCAGTAGAAGGCGGTAAATCTATCGATACTTCTATGGGCTTCACACCACTTGCTGGTGTAACAATGGGTACACGTTCTGGTAACCTTGACCCTGCGTTAATTCCATACATCATGGAAAAAACAGGCCAAACAGTAGAAGAAGTAGTTAACGTATTAAACAAGAAGAGTGGTATGTTAGGTCTTACTGGTTACTCTAGTGACCTACGTGACATCATTGCGAAAGAAGAAGAAGGCGACCACCGTGCGAAAGTAGCACTTGATGTATTCGTAAGCCGTATCCACAAATACATCGGTTCTTACACTGCTCGTATGAAAGGTGTAGACGCAATCATCTTCACAGCTGGTGTAGGTGAAAACAGTGCGATTATTCGTGAGCGCGTATTAGAAGGCCTTGAGTACATGGGCGTATACTTCGATGCAAAACGTAATAACGTATTCGGTGAAGAAGCATTCATCAGCTTCCCACACTCTCCAGTAAAAATTATCGTAATTCCAACTGACGAAGAAGTTATGATTGCTCGTGACGTACTACGTCTTGGAGATATTGGTTAATATATGAAAAGAAAGACGAGATCCTATAGGATTTCGTCTTTTTTCTTTTGGATGTATTTTAAAACTCCATCTGGATATAATATTTTTTCTTTCTGAATGAATGCCGTAATAGGAATCCATTTCGCATATGCTACTGTTTCCTCATCTTGTATATTTAATATTTTCATTTCATATAGTGACGTGTCTAATAAACGCAAAGAATATAGTTGAATGATTTCATGACCAATGTCTCCATCGAGATGAAAGACATTTTCTAAACACCCTAAATAATTGGTGATTTCTATCTCCGTATGAAGCTCTTCTTTAAACTCCCGAATAACAGTATGTGCTGATTTTTCACCAAGTTCAATTGAACCGCCAAGAGGACGATAATATATTTCGCCTTCTGTATAATATTCTTGTACGAGAAGGCGATCTTGATGTACAGCAAGACCGAAAGCTTTTGCACGTGGATACATATAGAATCACTCCTTATTTGTTTTGTATAAGGACGATTATAATGTATGGTGTGATAAAAGTATCGTGTATTTAAGTGTGCGGTCTAATTGTAATTCCATCAAATAAGTCTTTCCAAAATGCTTCATTGTATTGGTATACATCCATAATAGGACATTTCATAACGCAAATACGTTGTAATCCCCAATCTTCTTGGGTGATAGTTGGTATATCGGCAGGAATTAGTAACAGGACAGAGAATGTATGTGTAACGATTTGAGATAAACTTTGTTCTAGGGAACATGCTTCTTCATATGTTCCTCCAGTTCGAATAAATAATATGGATTCTGCCGTTTCAATTGTAGCTAGAAAACGATTAATACGATGTTCATAGTTTAACTTAATTTCTGTATAAGAAGGCCAAGAAGTTGGTGTATTTACATCTGTTTTAAAGTCATGACAGGAGTCAATTTCATAAAGGTTGTCCCTTAATCTTAATTTTGCATCATCATCCCAAAATGAGATGAAGGATAAATTTTCGAAATTTAAAAAGCGGTCAAATCGATTTTGTAATAATACATTCACTTTTTCTAATGAGGGACTTAGCATAAAATCAATAACGCCAAAAAATGGTGATAATTCTAATTGATATAATGCCCAAGCGGGCCAGCAGTTTTGTCCTAAGCTGAATACCGCATTATATTCTTTTTTTATATCGGATAGATTCATGTGATTTATCTCATCCTTTTTGTTAATATTTTATGCCATTCAAAAATGGTATGTGAATAAAGATAGACAAGCATATTTGCAAAGAATAAGCAGAAATATGTTACAATAGAAAAAAATCGAACGAGGTGGTTGTTACGATGCGATCGAAGCGAGAACAAGCCATTTTAGACAATATAAAAGAATGGGAAGCGCAATTAGTTGAGCAAGAAGCGACCGATTTTCAAAAAGTGTTTGATAAATGGTTACATGCTACAGTTGCGAAATTACCTGAGAAAAAGCGAAAAGAATTCTTCACGAAAGCAGATGGATGGCTCTTTCATTTGCATGCATTTATTCAAAGTTCACAAGCACAGTTAGATGCACGTAATCGGATTTTAGGAACATCAAGGTTATTTGATGAATCGATTGAACAGCTTGAAGATTTGAAAGCATTATCTATTGATCAATTAACATACATAGCAGAGCAGCAAACAGCACGTCATCGTCTATATTCATTTGTACAAGGTGGGGCAACAGGTGCTGGAGGTTTATTATTATTAACGGCGGATTTTCCGGTTATGATCGCGTTAAATGTGAAGGCAGTCCAACTTATTGCAACATCATTTGGACATGATGTGAACAAGCCGTATGAAATGATGCTTGCGTTAAAGGTGTTTCATGCGTCATTACTACCAGGAAGACTTCAGCAATATGCATGGTACAATTTATTGCAAGAGCTGGAGCAAGAAGATTCGTTCTTTTACGAAGGAGACGAAGCAGTGCTACAAACAGCTTCTACTGAGGTTGTGTTAAAACAAATTTTGAAGACATTTTCGATTTATGCTCTTCGTCGTAAATTATTCCAAGGTATACCGGTAATTGGAATGGCAATTGGATCTACAGTGAATTATCGTTTAACAAGAAACGTTACTGAATTTGCAAATAGATTTTATCAAGTGCGCCATATAGTCGAGAAAGAAAAAAGAGCATAAAAAAGCGAGAGGCCGAAGCCTTTCGCTTTTTTAATTTGTTGCATGTTTTTTGGACATTGGAACAGATACTGGCTGCTTTTCTGCTGTTTTTTCTGTTTTTGGATAATAAATTAAATCCAATGTTTTTGCCTGTACGGCAATCGAAAGAATAGTAAAAGCAATTTCTGTCCAATTTAAATAATATAATGAAAGCGCAAGAACAATCGCGTCAAAGACGAAGAAAATTTGCCCAATTGTAAAACGAGTTCGTTTACTTAATACAATTGTTAAAATATCGTCTCCACCGGTTGCACCGCCAAATCGTAATATAAAACCGAGTCCAATACCAGCTAACGCACCGCCAACTACTGCAGCTATAAATAAGTTATTTGATAAATCTACCGTAAATGGAGAATAATTTTCCATAAAGGAATAAAATACTCCGAATGAAATTGAACCTAGGAATGAATAACCAACCATTTTTCTACCTAAAAATGAAGCGCACAGTAAAATAATTGGGATATCCATTAATACAGTTGAAATAGATGGTGAAATATCATAAAAGTTTTGAATGAATAGTGCAATTCCTACAAATCCACCTTCTGTTAAGTGGTTTTGGAAGTGAATGTGATATAGCGCTGCTGCTAAAATAAATGAACCGATTAAAACCATAAAAATTTCTTTAATAATTTGCCGACTTTGGATGTTCCTCATCGTTATTCCTTCTTTCCGTAGTTAGTAGTCCTTTTTGTGTTGTAAACTAACTACGAGCTCACATGTAGCTTTCAGTTAGTTTACGAAAAAACTAACTACGCTATATGTCGCTGAAGAAATAACGAATAATCCTCTCGTCCATCAATTCTCCCTACCTTCGTTTTAGTTTAAGTCTTAAAACGACTAAACAAAACGTGGAGTAGGATTCGTCATTTAGCAATCCTGCTCTTCTTTGTTTTGTTTAGTTAGTAACAATTAAGTCCTAAACAAAACGCTATGTGTAAGAAGAGTCTTTTTTTTGCCAAATTATCCTTCGGGCAATCATAATTTCCCCACTCTCGTATTTTTTTCGCTAGACTAAAGTATCTGAGCTGAAAAATACGCTACGTGTATGATTCGTCAATACGATGCCACATGCTCCTTCGAGCGATCATGATATCAAAATCCCTTCCTTCAAGATTTATACTATTATATCATACTTTTAAAAAATGTATGCGGATGGAAACCGACAATAAACGGAGGGAATCTACAAAAAATGTTATGTTTAAATATTTTTGTAGAAAAGCCTAAGTTATTTCGGAGGATTGGACAGTTTATAACGGTTTGTCCAATAAGTAAGAAAAAAGGGTTTTATTCCGTTGTGTTCTTTTCATCACTTTTATCTTTAAAAAACGCATCCCAACTAATTACACTTAAAAAAGTTAAAGTGATAATAACGAAAGCACGCATAATTTTTAAACCTCCTTTTGTACATAGTATATGAATCATTCGATTCGGAATGTGTCATTTTTTTACAAGTCTTAACTATTATGAGAGTATATTAATATAGATAGATGAAGGGGAGAGTGAAGGTATGCTAAAAGAAATGTTCAAAAGAAAAGAATTAATATGTATTTCATGTCAGAAAAAAATTCAATATGAAGAAGAGCTTGTTGCTTTTGTAAAGTTGCCGAAAGAAAGAAGTATATTAGTTGGTCCATTCGATGTATGTTTGGCGAAAACAGCACAAGAAATATATTGTAAATCATGTTAGGACAAAAAAAGCATGACCCAAAGTTATTGAGGGGCATGCTTTTTTCATTGGTGTGCTTTCCCCTCAGATACATTTTGAGTGAGTCGATACCAAAGCCAAAGGTCATTAATGATGGAAGCAAGATCGGCAATTTCTGAATTTAGTTTACAAGAAACTTCGAAGTCTTCTTCGTTATTTAAATAATGTTGTTTTGTATTAATATAGTGCTCAAGTTCTTTTATACGATCAGGAATTTTCCCGCGAACTTGTTCCCATTTTAGTAAAATAGCATGTTGCATTTTTTCGGGGATTTCTTCCCAGTCTTCTTGTAAATGTGGAATTTCAATTCCTAGATGTTCATCGTATAAGAAATACTTTTCCATAAGTTCACCCCCGTTTTCCTGCTTATATTGTACATAAAAACAGAAAGAAGTTCGACGAAATTGTTTGAAAAAATTTGAAAATGACTCTTGATACATTTTGTGAAAGGTGATAAAGTGTGAATTATTATAAAAGAAAATGAATATTTATTCTTTAGGGGGATGCAAAATGGAGAAGAAAAAAGTTGTATTAGCATATTCCGGAGGTCTTGATACTTCCGTTGCAATTAAATGGTTACAAGAGAAGAATTATGATATTATCGCGCTTTGTTTAGACTTAGGGGAAGGTAAAGACTTAGCATTTGTAAAAGAAAAGGCACTTTCAGTAGGTGCAATTAAATCATATATGATTGATGTTCAAGAAGAATTTGCAAACGAATATGCATTGATGGCGATGCAAGCACACACATTATACGAAGGGAAATACCCTCTTGTCTCTGCATTATCTCGTCCGCTTATTGCGAAGAAATTAGTAGAAATCGCAGAACAAGAAGGCGCAACTGCAGTTGCACACGGATGTACAGGGAAAGGAAATGATCAAGTTCGTTTTGAAGTTTCTATTCAAGCATTAAATCCTTACTTAGAAGTGATTGCACCTGTACGTGAATGGAAGTGGTCACGTGAAGAAGAAATTGCCTATGCAAAAGAAAACGATGTACCAATTCCGATTAATTTAGATAGCCCGTTTTCAATCGATCAAAACTTATGGGGACGCAGCAACGAATGTGGAATTTTAGAAGATCCATGGGCAGCGCCGCCAGAAGATGCATATGAGATGACATTGGCATTAGAAGATACACCGAATAAACCAGAGTTTGTAGAAATCGGATTTGAAGCAGGCGTACCGACTACTTTAAATGGCACTGCATATTCACTTGCAGAATTAATTAAAACGTTAAATGCGCTTGCTGGAAAACACGGCGTTGGACGTATTGATCACGTAGAAAATCGTCTTGTCGGTATTAAATCTCGTGAAGTATACGAATGCCCAGCAGCAATGACGTTAATCACTGCGCATAAAGAGTTGGAAGATTTAACACACGTAAAAGAAGTAGCACATTTTAAACCAGTGATTGAACAGAAAATAACAGAACTTATTTATAATGGTTTATGGTTCTCGCCTTTAAAACAAGCGCTTCATGCATTTTTACAAGAAACGCAAAAGAATGTAACAGGTACAGTGCGTGTGAAATTATTTAAAGGTCATGCGATTGTAGAAGGACGTAAATCTGAATACTCTTTATACGATGAAAAATTAGCAACATATACTGCTCAAGATGAATTTAATCATGATGCAGCAGTTGGATTCATTTCATTATTCGGTTTACCGACGAAAGTATACAGCCAAGTGAATCAAAAGAAGGTGGAAGCGTGAGCAAACTTTGGGGCGGACGTTTTACAGAAGAAGCGGAAGCATGGGTTGAAGAGTTCGGAGCATCCATCTCCTTCGATCAACAATTAGTAAATCAAGATATAAATGGGAGTATGGCACACGTAACGATGCTAGCAAAGCAAGGCATCGTTACGCAAGAAGAAGCAGAGAAAATAAAGATAGGTCTTCAATATTTATTGAAAGAAGCAAAAGAGAATAAGCTACAATTTTCAGTAGAAGCAGAAGATATTCATTTAAACATCGAAAAAATGTTAATTGAACAAATTGGCGAAGTAGGAGGAAAACTTCACACTGGCCGAAGTCGTAATGATCAAGTAGCGACAGATATGCATTTGTATTTAAAAGAAAAGGTAGAACATATTATAAAAGCTACAAAGCAATTGCAAACTGTTCTTGTTCATCAAGCAGAAAATAATATTGAAACCATTATGCCTGGCTATACGCATTTGCAACGTGCTCAGCCGATTTCATTTGCTCATCATATTCTCGCTTACTTTTGGATGTTAGAGCGTGATGTGAATCGTTATGAAGATTCGTTAAAACGTATTAACATTTCGCCATTAGGAGCAGGAGCGTTAGCTGGAACGACATTCCCGATCGACCGAGAGTATAGTGCGGAGCTTCTTGGATTTAATGGAATCTATGAAAATAGTTTAGATGCAGTAAGTGATCGTGATTTCATACTGGAGTTCCTAAGTAACTCCTCTATGCTTATGATGCACTTATCACGCTTTTGCGAAGAACTTATTTTATGGAGTAGCCAAGAGTTTCAATTTATTGAAATGAGCGATCAATATGCAACGGGAAGCAGCATTATGCCGCAAAAGAAAAATCCGGATATGGCGGAACTAATCCGTGGTAAAACAGGCAGAGTATACGGTAATTTATTCAGTTTACTCACAGTAATGAAAGGATTACCGCTCGCTTACAATAAAGACTTACAAGAAGATAAAGAAGGAATGTTTGATACAGTTAAAACAGTAGAAGGATGCCTTCATATTATGGCGGGCATGCTTGAAACGATGACTGTAAACAAAGAAAAAATGGGGCAAGCTGTGACGCAAGATTTCTCCAACGCAACAGAAATTGCTGACTATTTAGCGAACAAAGGACTACCATTCCGTCAAGCTCATGAAATTGTTGGAAAGTTAGTGCTATATTGCACACAAAAAGGAATTTATTTATTAGATGTCTCTCTTGAAACATATAAAGAAATGAGCTCCTTATTTGAAGAAGATTTGTATGAAGTGCTGTCACCATATGCAGCTGTAAAGCGTCGTAACAGTGCTGGCGGGACTGGGTTTGAACAAATCAAAAACGCTTTGGAGAAGGCGAAGGGGTTAACGAAAGAAGTTATTAAGAGTTGAGTTGGGAAGTACGCTAGTCTATTAAAGTCTGGCGTACTTTATTTTTTACTAGCATTTAAGTTACAATGTAGTAAAAAATAACAATTTAGGGGAAGTCTATGAAAAAAATAGTGTTGATCATTGTACTGTTAATTAGCTTAATTGCAAATGCTAAAGTGTTTCTTTTGGACAAATATATGTATGTTGGTGAAAAAGAAAAGCGAGAAGAAGCGGTTATCGCAACGATGTGGCATTTACAAGATAAAGGATATAAAGAAAGTGATATTTTATATATAAAACCGGCCTTTTATAGCAAAATGGATTCGTATGGTATGAATGTACAGTTTAAAGATGAACCAAATGAATCATATACATATAGAGTTTTAAAAGATGCGAAAACAAATAAACTAACTGTACACCAAGATAGCAATGAGTCTGGTGGTATGGGCGGGAAACATCAAGAGCTTAAATAAAGAAAGAAAACGACTGATGGCATTCGCCTGCAGTCGTTTTCTTTTAATCATACTTATGTCGATCTTCCGTAATTCGAATATACTCAATATCCATCAAATCACGAAGTAATGCACCATTACTTAGTTCAACGCCGTGCTTCTCTTTAAAATGAGTGCGAATCGTATCTAGCATTTCAATTTCTTTTCCGTTTACGTCTAAAATAATGCGTTCAGAATCATCCATATAGCATCCTCCTTTTTTACACATATATATTTTGTCCGTCTATTTCTAAAAAATGTATGTTAACGTAATGTTAGGAAATAAGAAAGGGATGAAAAATGAGACGTATTTATTTTATAGGGCTAATTTTGTACACGCTAATTGTATTGCATGTTGCATTCCCAAATATCTTTTCATTTGAGGATTTAGAAACAGTACACGTTGCGATATTTATTTTTGCTCTATTTGTAGTAGATTGCTTTATTTCTATATGGCTTTCGAAAAGAAAAGATATACAAGGCAAAAAAGAAATGGAACGGAAAAAGAGAAAACGTTCATTTTGGATGATGACATACTGTTTGTCTGTAGTGCTTACTGCTGCTTTTTTTAGTGAACATATTCCATTAGAAAGAGTAAATATTGGATTTGGAGCATTCGTATTCGCATACTATTTTTTTATGCACTTTCTTCCTTATATGAAAGAAAAGCGAGGCGAAGGGGAAAATCCGCTTGTAGAAGAAGCGAAAGAACAAGAGCATAAGAGAATAGAAGGGGATATAAAGAAACTTGGAGAACAAAAGTGGTATTTAAAATCAAAAATCATATACGTTCTTTGCTTTATTACGCCGCCAATTGGTTATTTGTATGTTTTCTTATTTCGTAAAAAAATGATAGAAGGTGCAAAGCAAACGTACTTAACGATCGCGACGATTATGATGGCATTATGGTCTTTGAAGTTTCTGCCGCCTTATGTATTGGCAATTACCGTTGTTGTCGTAGCATGTCTTGTGTTTATAGTGAAGTTGATAAAATGAAAAACACCAAGCCTATGTGGACTTGGTGTTTTATCTATAAATTAAAGCTCACCTTGCTCCTCATCACCACGAACAACAAGGACATCGCATTTCGCATAGCGAATAATATGTTCAGAGACGCTACCAATTAGGAAACGTTCAACAGCATTTAAACCAGTTGCACCACACATAATTAAATCTACTTTATGGTTTGGAGCGATTTCTTTTGAAATTTTAGATTTAGGATTACCAAATTCTAATACAGTTTCAATTTTTTCAAGACCAGCTTCAAGCGCAGTTTTTTTGTAGTCTTCTAATAAGTCTTCTGCAAATAGATTTGCACGTTCCGCAATTGCACGGCTATAAGCCTCTACTGCTGAGTACGCTTTTACATCAACGATATGAGCGATTGTTAATGTTGCATTGTTGCGCTTTGCGACTTGAATTGCTTTTTTAAAGGCTTTTTCTGCTTCTTTAGAACCATCCACCGCGATTAAAATATTTGTATATGTATTATTCATAGTAAATTCCTCCCAATCTGTTTTATAACTGTTTACAACTTAATTATAAAACAAATTTTGGTAACGTGCTTGCCAGAAACGTTACAGAATTTTGAAAACTCTGTTTCAATTCATTTTAGTTGTAATTGGAGCGAGAACTTGTTACATATGAAGTATAGCAATTTAAAAGGGGGCAGTTTTGTGAGACATGCGCTCATTACAGCCGGTACGAAAGGTTTAGGAAAGCAAGTAACAGAAAAGTTATTGGCTAAAGGCTATTCAGTAACAGTAACGTACCATAGCGATATCACGGCTATGGAAACGATGAAAGAAACATATAAAGATGTGGAAGAGCGTCTACAATTCGTGCAAGCTGATGTCACGAAAAAGGAAGATTTACATAAAATAGTAGAAGAAGCGATGAGCCGTTTTGGCAAAATTGACTTTTTAATTAATAATGCTGGTCCATATGTATTTGAACGAAAAAAGTTAGTTGATTATGAAGAAGATGAATGGAATGAAATGATTCAGGGAAATTTAACAGCGGTATTTCATTTATTAAAACTTGTCGTTCCGGTCATGAGAAAACAGAACTTTGGCCGTATTATTAATTACGGATTTCAAGGGGCGGATAGTGCACCGGGATGGATTTATCGTTCAGCTTTTGCCGCAGCGAAAGTAGGACTTGTTTCATTAACGAAAACAGTTGCTTATGAAGAAGCGGAGTATGGTATTACTGCGAACATGGTATGTCCTGGTGATATTATAGGCGATATGAAAGAGGCAACTATTCAAGAAGCACGTCAGCTGAAAGAGCATAACACACCGATTGGTAGATCTGGAACAGGTGAAGATATTGCAAGAACCATTTCGTTTTTATGTGAGGACGATTCCGATATGATTACCGGTACAATTATTGAAGTGACTGGTGCAGTGGATGTTATTCATAGACATCGATAGAATAAAATAAGATGAAGTTTCGAATAATTGGACAGTTTATCCATTGTGCTGAGAGGTGCGGATAATACTGTCCTTTAATATAAAATTAAATCTATCGGAAAACTCGTGTTATTTTTTGTCAAATATTGAGATATTATGTTAAAATATAAGAGCGTAGAAAGCGCTTTAAAAAATGATTCAGGGGTCATTTCATAACTCAAGGGGGAACTAATCATGCGTATCGGTATTCCAACAGAAATTAAGAACAATGAAAACCGTGTGGCAATGACGCCAGCGGGAGCAGTACATTTAGTACAAAATGGTCACGAAGTTTTTGTTCAAAAAGGAGCAGGTTTAGGATCTGGCTTTACAGATGAAGAATACGTACAAGCGGGTGCGAAACTTGTAGAAACTGCTGAAGAAGCATGGAATCAAGATATGGTTATGAAGGTAAAAGAGCCAGTAGCAAGTGAATACGGCTATTTCCGTGAAGGCTTAATCTTATTCACATACTTACACTTAGCTCCAGAACCAGAATTAACGAAAGCATTAATCGATAACAAAGTTGCATCAATCGCATACGAAACAGTACAATTAGACAATCGTTCTTTACCATTACTTGCACCTATGAGTGAAGTGGCTGGTCGTATGTCTGCACAAATCGGTGCACAATTCCTTGAGAAAAACAAAGGCGGTAAAGGTATTTTACTTGCAGGCGTTCCAGGGGTAAAACGCGGCAAAGTAACAATCATCGGCGGTGGTCAAGCTGGTACAAACGCAGCTAAGATTGCAGTAGGTTTAGGTGCAGATGTAACAATCATTGACTTAAGTGCAGAACGTCTTCGTCAATTAGATGATATTTTCGGTAACCAAGTAAAAACATTAATGTCTAATCCATACAACATTGCAGAAGCTGTTAAAGAATCTGACCTTGTTATTGGAGCGGTATTAATTCCGGGTGCAAAAGCGCCAAAACTTGTAACTGAAGAAATGATTCAATCAATGGAACCAGGTTCTGTCGTTGTAGATATCGCGATTGACCAAGGTGGTATTTTCGAAACAACTGATCGTATTACAACTCATGACAACCCAACTTACGAAAAACATGGCGTTGTTCATTATGCAGTTGCTAATATGCCAGGTGCAGTTCCACGTACGTCAACTCTTGCATTAACAAACGTAACAGTACCATATGCAGTACAAATTGCTAACAAGGGCTACAAAGAAGCTTGCTTAGGCAACACTGCATTATTAAAAGGTATTAACACATTAGATGGTTATGTAACATTCGAAGCAGTTGCGGAAGCTCACGGCTTACAATACGCTGATGCAAAAGAGCTTCTTGAAAAAGCTCCTGCTTTATCATAATAGAAATACATTTGAGACCTTCCTTTTCGTGAGGAGGGTCTTTTTTATATGGAGAAATAACATGTGAATAATTGTTATTTATTGGTGTAAAAAAATTTTTATTATGATAATTTAGAATTATATAATAAAAAGAGGGGATTCGATGGGGAGCAAAAAGAGGAAGAAAAAACAGGCAAAGAGACAAAGGTATATAAAGAAAAAACAGGAACAGAACATACCTTTTTCACAAAAAGTAGTCATTACGATAGAGAAAACATTTCGGTATATTTGTATGTTCTTGTATGTGATTTTTTGCTTGTATTTATGTGGGATATTTAAAAGTTTGGGGATAACCCCCAATGTTATTGAAAGTACCTTAGGCGTTCTACTTGTTATGGTAGAAGGAATCTTATTCTTTATATTATTTGATAAAGTATGGCCTAGTCATGAAAGTAAAAAAGATAGAAAAAGAAGCAAAAAATCTTCATACGCTTCAAGCTCATCAGGTGGATTCGGTGACTACAGTAGCAATGACTGTAGTAGCTCAAGTGATGGTGGAGGAGATTGCGGAGGTGGTGGAGATTAAGTTAGTTTTTTAGAAGAACGACTAATGAAAGGATGGGACGAAAGATGGAGACTGTGAACTTAATAGAATTAACAAAGGATATTAAAGATCAACATAAAAACTTCGTCGTTTCAAATATAAACAGTCATTGCTTACGAATCGCTGTATTTACTGGTGAATATGATTGGCACTATCATTCTAATTCGGATGAATTATTTATTGTGCTAGAGGGAGAGTTACTTATTGATTTTGAAGATGGAGAAACGGCGGTTTTAAAGCCAAATGATTCTATTTTAATTCCAGCATGTACGATTCATAGAACGAGAGCATTAAAGAGAACGGTAAATCTTTGTTTTGAACATATAGAGGCTGATACGATTATAGTGGAACAATTATGAAAAAATTATCTGTAGCCGAGTATAGAAAAGTTCTTCCGGTTTTAGAAGGTAATACAAGAACGATGACATTTGCTTATGCGGTATGTGATCAAGTGGTAGATGGTGAGGTTTTTGTAAACGGGCAATTAACAGCAGGATTAATTATTACAGCTAACGGTATCTATTATTTATTTGGTGATACTGATGATCAAAATTATAACGAAGAGTTATTTTCATATTTAAAAACGGCTATTGAAAAAACAGAGAAGAGATTTACACTCTTTACTTCAAGTGAAGAGTGGGAAATGATGTTAGAAGAGCGTTTTAGTAATACACTTCGGAACATCCCGCGAATGAAATTTCAAAGGGTAACCTTTGAGGAGAGAAAACGAGATTTTAACAAAAATACATATGAAGTGAAGCGTATTGATAGAAGAGATATAGAGCGAAGCAGTGAATTTAAAGAGGAGTACTATAAAGAATATTGGGGATCAAAAGAAACGTTTTTGAATAGTGGTTTTGGATTTTGTATAGAACAAGATGGGATAATTGTAGCTGAATGTGTCTCAATATTTAGCGGGAATGGTTATGCTGAAATAGATATTGCAACACATGAAGCGTATCAAGGGAAAGGATTAGCTCAAGCTGTTGCAACACGGTTCATTGAACATTGCATGCAAAATGATATTATACCGAGCTGGGATTGTTATGTAGACAATATTCCTTCGCGAAAATTAGCTAGTAAATTAAGTTTTTATCATCCAATAGAATATAGTTTGTTTGTACGTAAGAAAACGGGGGAAGAAAAATGAATGTAGAATTAACGAGATTTAAAGTTAAGCCTGGTAAGAGTCATCGAGTAGATGAATGGATGCAACTTCTTAATGACAATATGAAAGAAGTACTTTTGACATTAAACGACGAAAAGATGTATGTTGAGACAATTTTCCGGGAAATAAGAGATGGAGAAGAGTACTTATATTGGTATTCTGTGCAAGGAGAAGGCGGGGCTCTTGTCGAAAATTCTCATTATGAAATCGATAAAAAGCACTTAGCGTTTTGGTATGAATGTATCGATGAAGAAGCACCGTCTATTGATATGAAAACAGAAGTTGTTATGATTCAAGATGTTGTGAAGGAAGCGATGAAATAATAGAATAGTATTTCAGAGAAAAGCGCACCAAAATGGATGTGCTTTTTATTATGAAAAAATTGATAAAAGCTATATTTGGATATCTTTAAGTGAAAATAAGGAGGGATATCGAGAATATTTTAGGATAAACTATAAAGTGAAACTTTAATCAGTGGGGGGCATCCCCCACTGATTATCAGCCCTCACCAATCGGGCTTTTACGGGCAGTTCGACCCCAACCTAACTTCTTTGCTTCCGCTGAGTTTTGATGTGGTGTCTTACTGCCCGTTAATGCGGGATAAAGAAATAAAAAACACAAAACCAAAAAACTTACCAATATAAGGTGTATTCGTAACAGGAAAAACAGAGGATTTACAAAGTTTACAAGGGTCACCGTATATTAAGGCTGCTGTAAGAGGTGTAACAGTTGAGAAATATTGATTACAAGTAATTAATGTGAATAATCAGAAAATTTATGTTATAATATGGGAAAAGGAGGTTTATATGAGGCAAATACATGGAGCAATTTATATTTACATAACAATGTTTTTCGTGGCGGTATCCTATGGATTGGGGCACGTGTATTCGCATCCTATACTAACTTTTTTAAGCGGAGCATGTATGGCGTTTGCGCTTCTTGTCCACCTTTTCTCGGTTTGGATCGTGAAATTTCAATTAAATATTAGTGAAATAGAAGAAGGCACTTTTTGAGTGGCCTTCTTTTTTAGTAATATTGGCGAAGCCCTGGTAGCAATTTTTCAATTTCACATTCGGTTTCTTTACATATGGAAAGTGTACGTAGTCTGAAAAATAAGCTACGTAAGAAAGATTTTATATTTCCGTATAAAAATTCGTATGATTCAATATGTAGCGTGGATTTTTTTACTTGTAATTGAGCTACTAAATCATGAAGGGCTAATATGAGTACTTCTTCCTTTAGGTCATTTTGCAGCATTGCGACAATCGGATAAACGATACGTTCATCTTCTTCATATTTGTAGTAAATAGAATGAACACAAACTTTGTTTAATAAAGTTTGTAATATTTCTTCGTAATATAAAGTTTCCAGTTTAGGACTATTCACAAGCGCCTCAAATGTATCGGAAGCATGAGCGATACTATGTGCCCAGCCGTGGTCTTGGACATATCCACGGAAATCATGCTCGTTGTTCATATATAGAATTAATTGATCTTTTACAGTTAAAATATCATTCTGTGATAAGAAATTATGATTTGTATCTGCATCTATAATGAGGGCAATTAATAATGTTGTAAATGCTCGGGTAAATACGGCATCTTCGTCATCCGAATGAATCTTATACAATAAATATTTTTCACTAATGCTTTCTAATAATAATTTCTGTAAGTGTGTATGTGAAATGTAGTCTTTTTTGATGAGATGATAAAAAGTAGAGTAAATAAGTTTGTCTCTTAAATAGCTATCGGTAACACCGATGTGCTCAAGCATATTGGAACTTAAAGAATCAATGTTAATTGTGTTGTCCAGTATGTAATTATTATTACGAATTTCTTCTAACTGTTGTTGTAACATATAAACCTCCTGTTTTAGAAAATTCTGTATTTTTATAATATAATAAGAGGAAGAAATAGACAATAAATAAGTGCATTTGAATGGAGGGGGCATTATGAAGAGAGCATTATTCTTTTTCATTAGTATTTTCTTTTTAGGAAGCTGTTCCATTTCGTATGTTACTTTTTCTAGCGAGAGCAAAAGTTGGACTGGACAATATAAAGGGCATATTAAGGATGACAGTGAAGATGGGATGTTTACGTTTCAATATAAGGGCGGGGATGGAAAGACAGAATTTAAAAACTTAGAGATTGCTATTAATGGAGCCTTTAGTACAATGACACAAACGTCAGAAGTTCATAGAGGAGCAAAGGTTGAAATGAAGTCTTCTTGTGTAAGTTGCGCGCCTATCTCTAAAGATGAACCAATAGAGATTGTGATTAAATGGGATGATAAGTATGAGGAGAAGATGGTGCTAAATTTGAAATAGCCTAGAGTAAGGAGTTAAAAATGAATAGGCATATGAAAATTGTTATGTTTTTAAGTGTATTTCTAGTCGTATTATCAGCGTGTGATACAAAACAAGTAGAGCAAGTAACGGTAAAAGAAGTACCTAAAGAAGGGTATATCATATTAAGAAATGACACGGTGTTTTTTGCCGATGATAAAACGTTTGAAACAAAAGTAGAGTTGCAACATTATATAGAACAACAAATGAATAAAGAGCATCCAGCACATATAGTCTTGAGCTTTAAGGACAAAGACACATATAAACAGTTAAAAACAGGGGATAAAATAAAAGTATGGTTTTCTCAAATACTTGAAAGTTATCCAGCAAAAATGATTGTAGAGAAATTTGAAATAGTAGGGAAATAGAAAAAGGCAGCACTCCCGCTGCCTTTTTTATTATTTTACAAATTGTAACTCTTTCGGGAATTTCGTTAAAATTTCTGATCCGTCTTTTGTGATGTAAATATCATCTTCAATACGAACGCCACCTACGTTTGGTACGTAAATACCAGGTTCGATTGTGAAGACCATACCTTCTTTTAATGGAGACTCGTTACCAGCTTTTACATCTGGATATTCGTGTACGCTAATTCCAAGTCCATGACCAAGTCGGTGCGGGAAGAAGTCTCCGTAACCTGCATCTGTGATAACAGAACGAGCAGCATTATCGATTGCGCCAAGTGTAACACCTGGTTTACATGCTTCAACTGCTTGTAGTTGTCCAGCAAGTACAGTGTTGTAAATGCGAGTTTGCTCTTCAGAAATCTCACCGAATGCTACTGTACGTGTAATATCAGAGCAATAACCATCAATGATTACGCCTAAATCAAATAGTACGAAATCGCCGCGTTTCATTTTGTTTGCGCCAGGAATACCGTGTGGAAGAGCTGAGTTCGCACCTGCTAATACCATCGTATCAAATGACATTTTATGTATGCCTTTTGTTTTTAATTCGTGTTCAATAATTGCTAATACTTCTAGCTCGCTGCGGTTTTCTTTAATTGCATTTACACCAACTTCAACAGCATAGTCCGCCATTTTAGCTGCTTCGCGTAAAATAGAAAGTTCTTTTTCATCTTTAATTAAACGAAGTTCGCGAACTTTCTCCTCAGCTGATTTGAAAGCTGCATTTGGGAATAATTTCGTTAATTCTTCGTAGCGCTCTACGTTTAAATGTTCTTTTTCAATTGCAACTGCATTTGCATTGATGCCGCGGTCTTTAATTGCTTTTGCAATCATATCCCATGGTCTGTCAGTATCAGTAAATCCGATAATTTCATGTGCCCAGCCAGCGTTACGTGCTTGACCTTCTTCCATTTTAGGGCAAATTAAAATAGGTTCTTTTTCTTGGAATACAAACATACCAAGTAATCTTTCGTGTGGTTCACAGTGGAAGTTTGTCATGTAGAAGACGTTTGGTGTAGAAGTTAAGAACGCAGCTTCTACGTTTTTTTCTTTTAGCCATTGCATTAAATTTTCTAATCTAGCATTCATCGATTGGCACCCCCGAGATATTTAATTACAAATATAACTTTAACTCGGAAGAAAGCGTTATGACAAGTAAATAGATGTTAGAAAAGACAGGGAATTGAAAAATCATGTAGAATACAAAGTGAGAATGTGAACAGGGGAGGAATGTAATAATGAAAGTATCTTATCATGGACATTCAGTTGTGAAAATTGAGGCGAATGGAAAAGTTATTTTAATTGACCCGTTTTTAACAGGTAATCCGAAAACAGATTTAAAAGCTGAAGATGTAAAAGTGGATGCAATTCTTTTATCGCATGGACACGGTGATCATGTTGGAGATACAGTAGAACTTGCGAAGAAAAATAATGCAGTTGTTGTAGCGCCATTTGAACTAGCAACATTTTTAAGTTGGCAAGGTGTAAATACACACCCGATGCATATTGGTGGTTCACATGAATTTGACTTCGGAAAAGTGAAGCTTACACAAGCATTCCACGGCTCTAGTTATATTGATGAAGAAAATAAGACGATTACATATACAGGTATGCCAGCAGGTATTTTATTTACAGCAGAAGAGAAAACTGTATACCACGCAGGAGATACTGCACTATTCTCTGATATGAAGTTAATTGGGGAATTAAATAAAGTTGATCTAGCATTTTTACCAATTGGTGATAATTTCACAATGGGACCAGAAGATGCTGTACTAGCGGCAAAATGGATTAATGCGAAAACTGTTGTACCGATGCATTACAATACGTTCCCAGTTATTGAACAAGATCCATATCAATTTGTAGAAAAGCTACAAAATTGTACAGGGAAAGTATTAGAAGCTGGAGAAAGTATTACACTATAGAAAAGAAACCCTTCATTTGAAAAGAAAAGTGAAGGGTTTTTTACGTGTGTAGGACAGCTTTTAATGCTTGTATTTGTTTTGGTGATTCTTTTCTTTTGGTACGTGGTTGTTCAGGTGTTTCATTCAATTCCATTGCAACTTTTTTCCCATCTACGAAAGCTAAAAATACAGCACCTACAACCTCTAAAAATTTTTTCATCATGTGTTCGCTCCTTTGTTTTATTTCTTGTCTTAATTGTATAGGCAATTAAGTGGACGAACTATCGAATGAGATGACAATAGCATTACATTGTTGTAATAGAATGACTGGTGGAATGTAAGAGTCATTTTGTTATAAAAAAAATAGTACAGGTATGCAAAGAGAGAGTGTAACAGTTTTGAAAATATAGTATACTGAAAGTACAACACATGAAGAATTTAGGGAAAAGAAAGTATGGTGAAACCATTTGGCTACCAAGCATAACCAAATTTTAGAACATATTAATAGCCTGCCAGTAGGCCATAAAATTTCTGTAAGACAAATTGCGAAAGATTTGAGTGTAAGTGAAGGGACCGCTTACCGTGCAATTAAAGATGCAGAAAATAAAGGATATGTTAGTACAATTGAACGTGTCGGAACAATTCGAATTGAACAAAAGAAGAAAGAGAATATCGAAAAACTGACATATGCAGAAGTCGTTAACATTGTCGACGGTCAAGTACTTGGGGGCAGAGAAGGACTACATAAAACATTAAATAAATTCGTAATCGGAGCTATGAAGTTAGAAGCGATGATGCGCTATACAGAAGCTGGGAATTTACTCATTATTGGTAACCGTACCAATGCACATGAATTAGCGCTAGAAACTGGAGCCGCTGTATTAATTACGGGCGGCTTTGATACGGAAGATCATGTGAAGAAATTAGCAGACGAATTAAAGCTGCCGATCATTTCAAGTAGCTACGATACATTTACGGTCGCAACGTTAATTAATCGTGCAATTTATGACCAACTTATTAAGAAAGAAATTGTACTCGTTGAAGATATTTTAACGCCAATTGAAGAAACGTTATATTTAAAGCCGAGTGATACAGTACAGCAATGGCATGCATATAACGAAGAGACAATGCACGGAAGATATCCAATTGTCGATGAAAGTAACAAAGTACTAGGAATCGTAACTTCAAAAGATATGATCGGAGTAGCGAAAGAAACACCAATTGATAAAGTAATGACAAAACACCCAATTACAGTGAACGGTAAAATGTCTGTCGCAGCTGCGGCACGTATGATGGTGTGGGAAGGAATTGAATTACTTCCTGTCGTTGAGGAAGGAAACAAACTGCAAGGTATTATTAGCCGTCAAGATGTACTTCAGGCACTGCAAATGATTCAACGTCAGCCACAAGTTGGAGAAACCATTGATGATATTGTAACGAATCAATTTATGACACCAAAAGAAGCGAAGAATGAGCATCTATATCAATTTTCGGTGACGCCGCAAATGACGAACTCAATCGGGACGTTATCGTACGGTGTATTTGCAACAATTGTGACAGAAGCGACAAATCGCGTCATTCGTGCGCAAAAGAAAAGCGATTTAATTGTTGAAAACTTAACGATTTATTTCGTAAAGCCGGTTCAAATTGATAATGTTGTATCTGTTCATCCGAAAGTATTAGAAATTGGACGTAAATTTGGTAAGGTCGATGTAGAGGTGCATCATGAAGGTAATGTTGTTGGAAAAGCATTACTTATGGTTCAGTTAATCGATAAATAAAAAGATGGAACAAATCGTTTTGATTTGTTCCATCTTTTTTTGTTGTTTTAAATTTGAAAGGCATGATTTTAGATGGGAGTTTTAGTGAAATATGTATGGGATGGAGTGGAAAAGTAATGTGAGAAAAGACGGAATAATAATTCAATTCAGTTGTATATTGTGTTATGATTATATTGTAAGAAAATGGAATCGTGAGAGGTGGTATGCATTATGTCGTCAGCCGTACTCTTTTTTGGTAGTATCGCACTATTTTACTTTCTTGTAATGATACCGATTCAATATTTATATTTACAAGGTTTACATGAAAAAAAGGAAAAGACAGGATTATCTCAGCGAGAGCTATATGAAAAAATGTCTTTTGGAGAAGAACAATTACATTTTCACGTACAAGGGAACCCATTTAATATACCATCTGCGTTTGTTGCGTATATGATTTTGAAAGTTAAGGGACGTAAAAAAGCATCACAATATTGATGCTTTTTTACGTTGCTTCATAGACTTCAGCTTCTTTAACTGCTAATGGCAAGAAATGTTTGTATTGGCGAAACCCGTTAAATACACTTGCACTACCAAATAGAACGAATAAAACACCAACGATAATACGAGCGGTTGAAAGTTCTAAAAAGAATTGGTTTATCCCGAAAAATAAAACGAATGAACCGAGTGCCATTGCGGATTTTCCTGAGAGCCAACCTTTCTCCATTGGGCGGTTTGTACGAAAGTATTTTGTTTTGTAAAAGAGGTACAACATAAATGAGACGATAATACAGAAGACTAATACTGGCATAATGAACACTCCCATCGCTTTGTGAAAAATAATAGAAAAGAAAAAGAAATATCTAAACTTTCTAACTTTTATTATAAAGCAATTGTTCGCATGTATGAAATACTTTCCGTTATAATGGAGGATAAAGTGAAGAAGTTGATTAAAAAGGAGATTATACATATGCATGAGCAAATTTTAGGAGCAATTAAAGAGTTTGATACAATTATTATTCATCGCCACGTGCGTCCGGATCCAGATGCGTTAGGTTCACAGGGTGGTCTTGGTACAATTCTACAAGAATCGTTTCCAGAGAAAAATATTTATACGGTTGGGTACAATGAACCGTCACTAGCATACTTACGAGTAATGGATGATATTGAAGATAGTGTATACGAAAATGCGCTTGTTATTGTTTGTGATACTGCGAATCAAGAACGTGTTGACGATCAACGCTATACAAAAGGGAAGATGTTAATTAAAATTGATCATCATCCAAATGAAGATCCATATGGAGATATTACGTGGGTAGATACGACAGCGAGTTCTACAAGTGAAATGATTTATGAGTTTTATAACTATGGAAAAGATAAAGGATTAAAAATAACAAAAGAAGCAGCCCGCCTTATTTTAGCAGGAATTGTTGGAGATACAGGTCGTTTCTTATTCCCGAATACGACAGCAAAAACACTTCGTTACGTAAGTGAGCTTGTTGACATGGGTGTGAAATTCACAGATTTATACAATGAGATGTATAAGACAAAAGAAAAAATTGCTCGTTTAAACGGTTATATTTTACAAAACTTTACGATGGTAGAAGAAGGAGCAGCTTACATTAAATTAACGAAAGAAGTATTAGAAGAGTTTGATGTACTTCCTTCTGAAGCATCTGGTGTTGTTGGAGCGCTTGGCAATATTGATGGATTAAAGGCGTGGGTTCTATTTTTAGAGGAAGACGACGTAATTCGTGTTCGTCTTCGTTCAAAAGGACCAGTTATAAACAAATTAGCAATGCAATATAACGGCGGGGGGCATCCGATGGCTTCTGGTGCGAAGGCATCTTCTTGGGAAGAAGCGGATTGTCTTTTTGCTGATTTACGTGAGATTTGTAAATAAGAGACTATATGTTAGAACGAAAAGAAGGAGCGGCGCTAAAGCCCTCCTTCTTTATTTTTCTTTCTCTATAGTAATGCTAATTTCAAGCACTGTATCAAAAGATATTGTATCGACTTTAAAACGGTATAGCCGATCGTAATGTTTGTACGTTTTATTTTCGATTACCTTTTTAAGTAGGTCTTTATTTTTTGCGATACTTTGAATGTTTTTCGTTAAAAGATGTTGGAGGTCATTATGGATAGATGTAGTCATATTTTCGAGTGTGAGATTGTCTAAATCGTATTTTTCTCGATTGATAAGTTTTATTTTAATCTCTTGAATGGTTAAGAGCCGTTTATTTTCAGTGTTCAATTTTTCTTGATCTTCGAGAAGGACGTGGAGCTTTGCTTCTTGTTTTTCTATAATTTCTCTTTGTTCTGCTATTTTACTAGCTTGTTCTTCTTGAAAAACACCGTATATGTACAAAAAAATAAACCAGCTCAACACGCCTCCAACAGCAGCCCCAGCTAATACTAAGTACCATCTTTTTGCTGTATTGGCACTTGGTACTCTCATACATGTTCCTGCGTTAGCCATTTAATAATAATGAGACCTGTTTGCATACCACCAGTTGCGAAAAAAATAAGGAGAATTTGCTTTACGATATCTTTCATATCTCCGCCAAAGAAACTTCTTTCAAAGCTATAAAAGGTATCGAATGTTCCGCCGATTGCTGCAACGAGTGCCCAAATTCTTAAATTTTGGGCGAATTGATTAATGTAAGTTAGAGCTGGTTTTCCGATAAGAAACGCACCAAATCCACCAATTAATGAACCGCCAAGTATAACCCCAAAGGCAATAAAATAACTAATAATAAGCAGAGAGAAAAAAGTATGTTCTCTTACATCCATCGTCATTCCCCTTTCTTCTTCATATATATGGACAAAGTATAAGAAGTATGTTTTGATTTCCGCTTTCCTCATCACCTATAATAAAAGTAGTCAAATAGGTAAAGAGAGGGTACAACAGTGAAGTTTGTGCATTTACAATGTCAAACCGTTTTTAGTTTATTAAAAAGTGCTTGTAAAATTGATGAGCTTGTAGTCAGGGCGAAAGAACTCGGTTTTTCATCGCTGGCTATTACGGATGAAAATGTTATGTATGGCGTTATTCCGTTTTATAAAGCATGTAAGAAACATGGTATACAGCCCGTTATTGGATTAACCGCTTCTATTTTTAGTGAAGAAGAAGAAAGGTCTTATCCGCTTGTATTACTTGCTGAGAATGAAATAGGCTACCAAAATTTATTAAAGATTTCTAGCAGTATTATGACAAAGTCCAAAGAAGGTATTCCTAAGAAGTGGCTTGCGCATTATGCGAAAGGATTAATTGCAATTTCACCAGGTAAAGATGGCGAAATTGAGCAATTATTACTAGAAGACAATGAGAGTCAGGCTGAAGAAGTAGCTCGCACGTATCAAAATATGTTTGGCCATTTTTATATGAGTTTGCAGCATCATGCGATTCAAGATGAGTTGCTTTTACAAGAGAAACTACCTGAATTTATTAGTAGGGTTAATATTCCGGTCGTTGCAACAAACGATGTGCGCTATATCAATCAAAGTGACGCGCTTGTTCACGAATGTTTACTATCTGTTGAAAGTGGAACGAAAATGACTGATCCAGATAGGCCGAGGCTGAAAACAGATCAGTATTATTTAAAGTCATCGGATGAAATGGAAGCACTATTTTCCCACGCGCCGGAAGCAATCCAAAATACAATAAAAATTGCAGAGCGTTGCCAAGTAGAAATACCGTTCCATGTAAATCAACTTCCGAAATTTCCTGTTCCGTCTAATGAAACGAGTGATATATATTTGCGTCGTGTTTGTGAAGAAGGTTTGCGGAAACGATATGGTGAACCGAAAGAAGTGCATATAAAGCGTTTGGATCATGAATTAAATGTTATTTCTCGTATGGGATTTAGTGATTATTTCCTCATCGTATGGGATTTTATGAAGTATGCACATGAAAATCATATTCTAACAGGACCAGGTCGTGGATCGGCAGCTGGTTCACTCGTTTCATACGTATTAGAAATTACAGATATTGATCCAATTGAATACGATCTATTATTTGAAAGGTTTTTAAATCCTGAACGTGTGACGCTTCCCGATATTGATATTGATTTTCCAGACGTAAGACGTGATGAGATGATTCGCTATGTGAAAGATAAATACGGTCAGCTCCGTGTTGCGCAAATTGTAACGTTTGGTACGCTTGCAGCAAAAGCGGCAATTAGAGACATTGCCCGCGTAATGGGGCTTCCGCCGCGAGATATTGATATATTTTCAAAACTTATCCCATCAAAGCTTGGTATAACGTTAAAAGATGCATATGAAGAATCACAATCACTTCGTGAGTTTATACAAGGGAATCTTCTGCATGAGCGTGTATTTGAAATCGCAAAACGTGTAGAAGGTTTACCACGTCATACGTCTATTCATGCGGCTGGTGTTATTATGAGTCAAGAACCGCTAACAGGAAGTGTAGCAATTCAAGAAGGACATAACGATGTTTATGTTACGCAATATCCAGCCGATGCGCTAGAAGAACTTGGTTTGCTTAAGATGGACTTTTTAGGATTACGTAATTTAACGTTACTTGAAAATATTATAAAATTTATCGCGAACAAAACAGGGAAAGAAATCGATATAAGAAACTTACCTCTTCAAGATGAAAAGACGTTCCAATTATTAGGGAGAGGGGATACAACAGGTGTATTCCAGCTTGAGTCGGGTGGTATGCGAAATGTACTTCGCGGGTTAAAACCGAATGAGTTTGAAGATATCGTAGCTGTTAACTCGTTATACAGACCAGGACCGATGGAACAGATACCGACTTTTATTGAATCGAAACATGGAAAAAGAAAAATTGAATATTTACATCCGGATTTAAAGCCAATTTTAGAAAGAACATACGGCGTCATTGTATACCAAGAACAAATTATGCAAATTGCATCGAAGTTAGCTGGTTTTTCGCTCGGAGAAGCAGATTTACTGCGCCGTGCGGTGAGTAAAAAAAATCGTGATATTTTAGATCAGGAACGTAAGCATTTCGTCCAAGGATGTTTGCGAAATGGTTATGATGAGACATCCGCAGAGAAAATTTATGATTTAATTGTAAGATTTGCGAATTACGGTTTTAACCGAAGTCACGCTGTAGCTTACAGTATGATCGGATATCAGCTTGCCTATTTGAAAGCGAATTATACGCTGGAATTTATGACGGCATTATTATCAAGCGCAATTGGAAATGAAGATAAGATTGTACAGTATGTACGAGAAACGAAGCGGAAAGGTTTTCACGTTTTGCCACCGTCTCTTCAGAGGAGTGGCTACAACTTCCAAATAGAAGGGAATGCGATACGTTACAGTTTACTTTCGATCCGAAATATTGGAATGGCTACAGTGACGGCATTATTAGAAGAACGAGAGAAAAAAATGTTCGAAGATTTATTTGAATTTTGTCTTCGTATGCCGTCAAAGTTCGTAACGGAGCGTAATTTAGAAGCTTTCGTCTGGTCGGGATGTTTTGACGATTTTGGTGTTTCGAGAACGAATTTATGGAAAAGTATTAAAGGGGCGTTAGAGTACGCGAATCTCGCACGTGATTTAGGAGATGCTGTTCCAAAATCAAAATATGTACAAGGAGAAGAGTTATCTTTTATTGAACAACTAAATAAAGAGAAGGAAGCGCTTGGCTTTTATTTATCAAGTTATCCGACAGCGCAATATGTGAAGTTAGCAAAAGAATTAGAAATTCCATCTCTCGCTCAGGCGATGCGACACAAGAAAAAAGTACAAAGAGCTATTGTGTATATAACAAGTGTGAGAGTGATTCGTACGAAAAAGTTTCAAAAGATGGCATTTATTACATTCTGTGATCAAAATGATGAAATGGAAGCAGTCCTCTTCCCGGAAACGTATATACATTTCTCGGATAAGTTGCAAGAAGGAGCAATTGTTTTAGTTGACGGTACGATTGAGCTAAGAAATCATAAGCTGCAATGGATTGTAAATGGACTATATCCGCTAGAGGAAATGGATGTTTATGAAGAAAAGAAAGACGCATCTGTTTACGTGAAATTGCCGTCTCAGTATGAGAAAAAGCTTTTAAATCAGGTTACGAAAATATTGTTCGACTATTCAGGTTTTGCGAAAGTACTAATTTATTATGAAAAGGAACATAAAATGGTACAATTATCTCGGAGTTTATCGATTCATCCAAGTGAAGAATGTTTAGGAGCACTTCGTGAAATTGTCGGGGAAGAAAATGTAGTTGTGAAAATATAATGGACAATTTCCCTACACTTCGATTATTATAGTAGTAGTGTTCGTGGTCAGACCACTTGGAGAAATTGATATCAGCAAGAATAATTTGAGGAGAGTGGATAGTTTGTCAACACTTCGTGAAGAAGCACTTCACATGCATAAAGTGCATCAAGGAAAATTAGAAACTGTATCAAAAGTAAAAGTAGAAAATGCAAAAGATTTAAGTCTTGCATATTCTCCAGGGGTTGCAGAACCTTGTAAAGAAATTTATGACGATAAAAGTAAGGTATATGAATATACGATGAAGGGAAATATGGTAGCAGTTGTGACAGATGGAACAGCTGTACTTGGTCTTGGTAACATTGGACCTGAAGCATCTCTTCCAGTAATGGAAGGTAAAGCTGTATTATTCAAGAGCTTTGCTGGTGTAGATGCATTCCCAATTGCCTTAAATACAAACGATGTAGATAAAATTGTTGAAACTGTAAAATTAATGGAGCCAACTTTTGGCGGCGTTAACTTAGAAGATATCGCAGCACCAAACTGCTTCATTATTGAAGAGCGTTTGAAAAAAGAAACAAATATTCCTATCTTCCATGATGATCAACACGGAACAGCTATTGTAACAGTAGCAGGTCTTGTAAATGCACTGAAATTAGTTGGAAAGAAAATGTCTGACATTAAAGTTGTCGCAAATGGCGCAGGTGCAGCAGGTATTGCAATTATTAAACTTTTATATCGCTATGGTGTACGCGACATTATTATGTGTGACCGTAAAGGCGCAATCTATGATGGTCGTCCTACAGGTATGAATCCGGTGAAGGATGAAGTTGCAAAATATACAAATAAGAATCGTATAGAAGGTTCTTTAGCTGATGTTGTACAAGGTGCGGACGTATTCATTGGTGTATCTGCAGAAGGTGCATTAACAGAAGAGATGGTTCGTACAATGAATGACGATGCGATTATTTTTGCAATGGCGAATCCAGTTCCAGAAATTATGCCAGAATTGGCAAAAGCAGCGGGCGCAGCTGTTGTTGGAACAGGTCGTTCTGACTTCCCGAACCAAGTAAATAATGTACTGGCGTTCCCTGGTATTTTCCGCGGTGCACTTGACGTACATGCGACACAAATTAACGAAGAAATGAAGATGGCAGCTGTACAGGCTATTGCTGAGCTTGTAGCAGAAGATGAGTTAAATGCAGACTATATCATTCCGGCACCATTTGACGCGCGTGTAGCGCCTCAAGTAGCGGCTTACGTTGCAAAAGCAGCAATGGAGACAGGAGTAGCTCGCCGTCAAGTAGATCCAAATGAGATCGCTGAAAAAACAAAACAATTAGCGCTGATTGGTAAAGAATAAGCGAGGAATTTCCATTGACATCATCAAATACAAAAGTATATCTCGAAATTGTAAAAAAAATCCGTTCCATTATGGAAGAGGATGGTTTGGTGGCGGGGGATCGTTTGCCGTCTGAGCGTGAGTTAAGTTCACGCTTAAACGTAGGACGTTCCTCTGTAAGAGAAGCATTGCGTGCTTTAGAACTGGTAGGATTGATTGAAACGAGACGTGGTGAAGGGACGTTTATTCGAAACTTTTATGATAACGGTCTTGTACAATTAATTGCTCCGTTCTTATTGCAAGATGAGAAAACAATTCGTGATTTATTACAAACGAAACGATTACTTGAGAAAGATATGATTCGAATTGTATGTAATTTACCGAAAGAAACGTTTTCTAAAGTACTAAGTAGATTACACCAAGTACTTGAAGGAAATGAAAGCTCAGTCCCAACGCTTCATCAAACGTTCTTTAAAACACTTATTGAACAAGTCGATAATTATTTACTATATCGCATTTGGATGATCGTAAATGATTACGTAGCAACTCTTTCTTGTAAAGTTTCAAGAGATTCTATCGATATGTATAGAAAGCTTTATGCTACTTTGGAAGAAAAACAAGAAAATGATGCACTAAAAATTTACGATGAATTAGTAGAGAATATACAGTTTCACTCGTAATGTATAAAATTTGTCGAAATGACCATGACACGTTATGACAAACATTCTACCGCGTAGCGGTTAAAGTTAAACGTAAAGAGTGAGGTTATTAGACAGATTGAGAAGATAAGGCTAACATCAAACTTTGGTGTTAGCCCCATTTTCTTCTTACGCTAACCTTAGCTCTCAACGAAGGGGGTCAAATTGTGCTAAGAGATTTATTCGTGAAAAAGAAAAAGTACGCTGCAATACCTTCAGAACAAGTACGAAAAGATGTACCAGATGGCGTTATGACAAAATGTCCGGAATGTAAAAAAATCATGTATACGAAAGAACTTCTAAAAAATTTAAAAGTATGTGTGAATTGTGGATATCATCATCCTATGAATGCATGGGAACGTCTTGATAGTATATTGGACGAAGGGTCATTCCGTGAGTATGACAAAGAAATGGTTTCGTTAAATCCACTCGAGTTTCCAGGTTATGAAGAGAAACTAGAGAGCGATCGTAAGAAGACTGAATTGAACGAAGCGGTTGTAACTGGTGAAGGAACAATTGATGACATGCTTGTTGTTGTTGCAGTAATGGATTCTCGTTTTCGAATGGGGAGCATGGGCTCTGTAGTAGGAGAAAAAATCGCCCGTGCGGTTGAAAAGGCGTACGACTTACAAGTTCCATTTATTATCTTTACTGCTTCGGGTGGTGCCCGTATGCAAGAAGGTATATTAAGTTTAATGCAAATGGCAAAAACAAGCGTAGCTTTGAAAAAGCATAGTAATGCAGGAGGATTATTTATTTCTGTTATGACTCACCCAACGACGGGCGGGGTTTCAGCGAGTTTCGCTTCACTTGGTGATTATAATCTTGCAGAACCAGGTGCACTTATCGGATTTGCTGGTAGACGTGTAATTGAACAAACGGTGCGTGAGAAACTACCAGAAGATTTCCAAACGGCAGAATTCTTACTAGATCATGGTCAATTAGATGCGGTGGTGCATCGTGATGATATGAGAGAATCACTTCGCAAGATTTTAGAAGTTCATCAAGGAGGGGAAATGGCTGTATGGCAGAGCTAGAATTTGAAAAACCAGTTGTTGAGCTAAGAAATAAGATTCGTGAACTGAAAGACTATACGAAAAACAGCCAGATGGACTTCAGTGAGGAGATTCGTATTTTGGAAGAAAAGCTAGAAAATTTAGAGGAAGATATATACGGCAATCTGAAAGTATGGGACCGTGTTCAAATTGCTCGTCATGCTGAACGACCGACAACGCTCGATTATATTGAGCACTTATTTACTGATTTTTTCGAATGTCATGGAGATCGTCTATTTGGCGATGATGCAGCGATTGTCGGCGGCATTGCGAAATATAAAGGGATGCCTGTAACTGTAATTGGGCATCAGCGCGGAAAAGATACGAAAGAAAATATTCGCCGTAACTTTGGAATGCCTCATCCAGAAGGATATCGAAAAGCATTACGTTTAATGAAGCAGGCGGAAAAGTTCAATCGTCCTATTATTTGTTTTATTGATACGAAAGGAGCTTATCCTGGTAAAGCTGCTGAAGAACGTGGTCAAAGTGAAGCTATCGCCCGCAATTTATTTGAAATGGCAGGTTTAACGGTACCTGTTATTTGTATCGTTATCGGCGAAGGTGGTAGTGGTGGTGCGCTAGGCCTTGGAGTTGGAGATTACATTCATATGCTAGAAAATTCCACTTATTCTGTTATTACACCAGAGGGTGCAGCGGCAATTCTTTGGAAAGATGCAGGAAAAGCAAAGGAAGCTGCAGAGGCAATGAAAATTACAGCAGCAGATTTGAAAGAATTAGGTGTAATTGACGAAATTATTCCAGAAGCAAGAGGCGGAGCTCACCGTAATGTTTTGAAACAGTCAGAAAATATAGACTTAATGATTCGGAAAACTTTTGAACAATTAAACGGAATTTCGAAAGATGAATTAATCGAAAAACGTTATGAAAAATATA
The DNA here is from genome assembly GCF_037966225.1 of Bacillus sp. FSL E2-8900. Lineage (NCBI taxonomy): Bacteria > Bacillati > Bacillota > Bacilli > Caryophanales > Bacillaceae > Bacillus > Bacillus sp. FSL E2-8900. Next base: position 4,253,879 of record NZ_CP150193.1, on the reverse strand, counting down.
TGAAAATTGGGCAAGTTTCGTTTTCAAACGCTTCCATTTGGATAAAATAAGAAAAGCGTGCGTTCCACTTCGCGAATGCACGTTTTTATTATGAAAAGACACATCTTCTCCATTGTATTTTTATATTTTTTCGTGTTATTTTATTATAAGGCAAATAATCTTTATGAGGTGAGTACAAATGAAACGTATTGGTGTATTAACAAGTGGTGGAGATTCACCTGGTATGAATGCTGCCATTCGTGCAGTTGTTCGTAAAGCGATTTTCCATGATATTGAAGTATATGGTATTTACCATGGATACGCTGGATTAATTTCTGGTCACATTGAAAAATTAGAACTTGGTTCTGTTGGCGATATTATCCACCGCGGTGGTACAAAATTATATACAGCAAGATGTCCTGAGTTTAAAGATCCAGAAGTACGACTAAAAGGTATCGAGCAATTAAAGAAACACGGTATCGAAGGACTTGTTGTTATTGGTGGAGATGGTTCTTACCAAGGCGCTAAAAAATTAACTGAACAAGGATTCCCATGTGTTGGTGTACCAGGTACAATCGACAATGATATCCCTGGAACAGACTTCACAATTGGTTTCGATACAGCTTTAAACACTGTTATTGATGCAATTGATAAAATTCGTGACACAGCTACATCTCATGAACGTACATATGTTATCGAAGTAATGGGACGTCACGCTGGTGATATCGCATTATGGGCTGGTTTAGCTGATGGTGCGGAAACAATCTTAATTCCAGAAGAAGAGTATGACATGGATGATGTTATCGCTCGTCTGAAGCGTGGTAGTGAACGTGGTAAAAAACACAGTATTATCGTTGTAGCTGAAGGTGTTGGAAGTGCAATTGACATCGGTAAGCACATTGAAGAAGCAACAAACTTTGATACTCGTGTAACTGTATTAGGTCACGTACAACGTGGTGGATCACCAAGTGCACAAGACCGTGTATTAGCAAGTCGTCTTGGCGCAAGAGCAGTTGAATTGTTAATTGCTGGTAAAGGCGGACGTTGTGTAGGTATTCAAGATAACAAACTTGTTGATCATGATATTATCGAAGCGTTAGCTCAAAAGCATACAATCGATAAAGATATGTATCAATTATCTAAAGAATTATCCATCTAATCGGCGTAATGTCAGATATTTGGGAACGGTTTCATAATTTTCGGAGGTGCAATATGCGTAAAACTAAAATTGTATGTACTATAGGTCCTGCTAGTGAAAGTATTGAAAAATTAGAGCAATTAATCGAAGCAGGTATGAACGTTGCTCGTTTAAACTTCTCTCATGGTAGCCATGAAGAGCACGGAGCTCGTATTAAAAACATTCGTGAAGCTTCAAAGAAGACTGGTAAAACAGTTGGTATCTTACTTGATACAAAAGGTCCAGAAATCCGTACTCACGACTTTGTAGACGGACAAGCTGAGCTTGTAACAGGTGCAGAAGTAGTTCTTTCTACTGAGCAAGTATTAGGTACTGCAGAGAAGTTCTCTGTATCTTATGCTGGTCTTTATGACGATGTAGACCCAGGTTCTCGTATTCTAATCGATGACGGTCTTATCGAACTAGAAGTAATCGAAAAAGCTGATGGAAACATCCGTACAAAAGTTCTTAACAGCGGAACTGTAAAAAATAAAAAAGGTGTTAACGTACCAAACGTAAGCATTAAGCTTCCTGGTATCACTGAAAAAGACGTAAAAGATATCATCTTCGGTATCGAGCAAAAAGTTGATTTCATTGCAGCTTCATTCGTACGTAAAGCGTCTGACGTATTAGAAATCCGTGAATTATTAGAAGAGCATAACGCTCAATACATCCAAATCGTACCAAAAATCGAAAACCAAGAAGGTATCGACAATATCGATTCAATCTTAGAAGTTTCTGACGGTTTAATGGTAGCTCGTGGTGACATGGGTGTAGAAATTCCACCGGAAGAAGTACCGTTAGTACAAAAACGTCTAATTAAAAAATGTAACGTGTTAGGTAAACCAGTTATTACTGCAACACAAATGTTAGATTCTATGCAACGTAACCCACGTCCAACTCGTGCGGAAGCAAGTGACGTAGCTAACGCAATCTTCGATGGTACAGATGCAATCATGCTTTCAGGTGAAACAGCTGCTGGACAATACCCAGTAGAAGCAGTAACAATGATGGCTAACATTGCGGTACGCGTTGAAAAATCATTGCAATATGAAGATATGTTCAAAAAACGTATTAAAGAGTTCACTCCAACAATTACAGATGCAATTAGCCAATCTGTTGCACATACAGCACTTGCTCTTGATGTAGCTGCAATCGTAGCTCCAACAGAAAGTGGATATACTGCGAAAATGATCTCTAAATACCGTCCAAAATCTCCAATCGTAGCTGTAACATCTGACGAGCAAGTAGGACGTCGTCTTGCACTTGTTTGGGGTGTACAAGCATTTATGGCTGAGAAGCGCGCAGCTTCAACTGACGAAATGTTAGATACAGCAATTCAAACAGGTATGGATGCAGGTCTAATCGGACTTGGAGATACTGTAGTGATTACTGCTGGTGTACCAGTTGCTGAAACTGGTACAACAAACTTAATGAAAATCCACGTTGTTGGTGAAGAAATTGCTAAAGGACAAGGAATCGGTCGTAAAGCTGCAAAAGGTAAAGTAGTTGTAGCGAAAACAGCTGCTGAAGCTGTAGCGAACGTAAACGAAGGTGATATCCTTGTTACAACAAGCACTGATAAAGATATGATTCCTGCAATCGAAAAAGCTGCAGCTTTAGTTGTAGAAGAAGGTGGCTTAACAAGCCATGCAGCTGTTGTAGGTGTATCAATCGGTATTCCTGTTATCGTTGGTGTAAACGGCGTAACAGCAACTTTAAAAAATGGCCAAGAAGTAACAGTTGATGCAGCACGCGGAATTGTTTATAATGGACATGCGGAAGTGCTATAAGTAATACGGAGAGAAGGATCGGAGTCCTTCTCTTTTTTTTACACAAAAACGAGATAGAATTAGCTTAAAGCGCCTAGAATTGCTTTTAAAAGCTGTTTGTTATGGGTTTTAATATGAAAGGGTATCTATATTTCATATGATGTATATAGGCATTGTGAGGGCGTTAAAAGTGAGATGTGAGAGAGGTGTAGAACTATGAAGTGGTTACTATTCTTGTTTATTTTAATACCGGCGATTGAGATTACGGTCTTAATTGGATCAAGTCATGTAATAGGTTTATGGTCTACGTTCGCTATGATTGTATTTACAGGTGTTGTAGGTGTGTATTTGGCGAAAAGACAAGGGTTTAAAGTGCTTGGAGAGATTCAATCTAAGTTGAATAGAGGGGAAATGCCAGGTGAGGCGGTACTAGATGGTATTTTTGTATTTGTAGGAGGTATTCTCTTAGTGCTTCCTGGGTATGTGACAGATATGCTAGGGTTTATCTGCGTGATCCCTATTACGAGAGCTTTATTGAAGCCGCTTGTTATGAAGTGGATGGAATGGAAATTTAGAAAGAATTCTACTATTATTATTCAGAAATAGCACTTAGATTGTAGAAATCTAAGTGCTATTTTTTGTCTTGTAAGAGGAGAGGGATTTTCTGATTGAAGCTTTGCTTTACCGCGCTATTTGTGGGGTGGAATTTCTATCTCGAAGCTGGGCTGCTCGTAAGTGTCTGATGTGGGGCGAATGATGAGTGGGGATGAACAAAACGTTCGCTTATTATATTTGCTATATAATTTTCGTTTGAACTCTTGTGTGTACTTCGATTAAACTTGTGATTTTTTAGTGCTATTAATTTGGATGAATAAGATGGAGGGAAACACTGCTAAATTAAAGTTTTGCTTTCTTATATAGAGGAACGATTGGTGTAAAAAATTCATATAAAAAGGCGGAGATTGTTAGTTGAAGTCTTATTTCATGCTATTTTGTATATTTATTCATTTACATAAAAAGTAATAAATGTAAATGATAATTATAAAATAAATAGAATAAATATGTAAAAACACCACGGAATATGCGTTTTTCATGCAAAAAAACAAGAGAATTATCTTTTTTGAGTGCAATTCTCTTGTTTTATGTAATAAGTATGAAAAATAAGTACAAGGAATAATCAGTGGGAATTTCCCACTGATTACAGGTAAGTTTTTTGTTGTGTATGAATTAGAAACTATTATTTTGAAGGTGAACCTTTAATATATTTCCACAAGTCATGGAAGACATTAGCTTTGTGTAATGTATTAAGTAGTACTAAGGTGACTGGGCCGATGATTAATCCTAAAAAGCCAAAAAGTTTAAAGCCGACAAATAGAGCGACGAGTGTTGCTAATGGATCGAGACCGATGTTAGATGAAAGTACTTTCGGCTCCATAATTTGTCTTTGGACAATCACGACGATGTATAAAATGAGAAGACCAATGGCGAATGCGGTATCGCCAGTGAAAAATACGTATATAACCCATGGAACAAAGACTGCGCCTGTTCCTAAATATGGTAGTAAATCTACAACTCCTGTAATAATCGCGATAGTAATGGCGTATGGTACGCGTAATATTAAAAGCCCAATTAGTACAATGACAGTTGTCATAGATACGAGTGTAAGTTGTGCTTTCACAAAACCAAACAAAGCTTTTCTTAAGTCGACAAAAATAGTTTTTCCATAGCCATGTACACGATTCGGTAGCAATTTTCTTGCTTTCTGAGCAAGACGGTGCCAATCGTAACTAATGAAGAAAGTGGCTAATAAAATGAATACAAGGACAGTTAAAGTTGTTGGCAGTGCACTAATGAAATTCGTTAACCCGCTTATAATAGCGGTTAAAAGTTCTTTCATTTGTGTTGTTGCCTCTGTTCCTAAGTTTTGAATGTTTTGTGTAATTGTATAGCGCTGTGGTTCTCCAAGATGATTAAATTTAGAGATTAAATCATCGTAGAGAGGCATAATATGATTAAGTGCAAATTGCTGAGCGAATGTAACGATATCTGGAAACTTTACTGTAACAAGTTGTAGTAAGTATGTTGTGGCAGATATTGCTTCAGTCACAAGATATGTAACAAGTCCAACGATAGCTCCAAATACGAGAATTAAGCTAACGAGTACTGCTAGTGCGCGAGGAAATTGTAGTTTTTGATTAAGGAAATTGACGACAGGATTAATCAAATAAGCAAATGCAAAAGCGATAATAAAAGGATAGATAAGCCCTGACATGTATAGTAATACATAGAACCCAGCTACCGTTGCTACAATGACAAATATGAGTCGCAATATCATATATAGTAAGTTTCGGTTCAAAGATGTATACCTCCCATTCCAATTTGGATTATCCTAATTCGTTCAACTTATAACGAGTGTGCCCCACTGATTAAAGTTTCACTTTACCCCGCATTAACGGGCAGTAAATCTCCTACCCGAAGTGCGGCTGGATCAAAGGAGTTAGATGGAGATAAACTGCCCGTAAAAGCCCGATTGGTTCAACTAATAATCAGTGGAAAATGCCCCACTGATTAAAGTTTCACTTTATGTTATAGTGGAATGATGGATTTTTCTTGCTTTTTCAGTATGTGAGTGACTGTGAAAGCTTGGTGTTGATGCTTCTACTATATGGTAAAAACTTCATTTTCTCTTCTTTTTATTTTACCTGTTTCTAATTAGAAAAGAAAGAAGAGACGCCTGTTTTTTAAAATGTATACACGCTTAAATTTTGATGGTGAAAGTCTCAGTTTGTCATTTTAAAATACATAAAAAATGAAGTGATTCATGTTGAATAGGCATCGATATAGCATGTATAACGATAGGTTTAAAGGTATTTTTGTTTGGAAATGAGTTCATTATTTTCAGAAAGGAAGTGCAAACATGATTAGTCAGTCAACGTTATTTTTATTCATACTACTTATTATAGGACTTATTGCGAAAAACCAATCGCTTACTGTGGCTATTGGTGTGTTATTTTTATTGAAGTTTACGTTTTTAGGAGATAAGGTCTTTCCTTATTTACAAACGAAAGGAATTAACCTAGGTGTAACGGTCATTACAATAGCGGTGCTCGTACCGATTGCGACGGGGGAAATAGGTTTTAAACAACTTGGAGAAGCGGCAAAATCTTATTATGCGTGGATTGCTTTAGCTTCAGGTGTAGCGGTCGCTTTGTTAGCGAAAGGCGGCGTACAATTGTTGACAACGGATCCTCACATTACAACTGCGCTTGTTTTTGGGACAATTATAGCGGTTGCGCTATTTAATGGGGTTGCTGTTGGTCCGTTAATTGGGGCTGGAATTGCCTATGCGGTTATGAGTATTATACAAATGTTTAAATAAGGAATTTTATAGTAATATAAAATTTTTGAATTCTTTCTGTTCACAAAAGTCAGATAATTGTTTATAATAGGATTAGAAACTTTGAAAAGTTACATAACAGCAGAGACTTTACACCAGATAAAATAAAAACAACATAAAACAATTTTATAATGATATTGTTTTATGTTGTTTTTATCATAAAACTCTTCGGAATGTATTTTCCTCACTAACTTGTTGTTTTGAGCGTGAGGATTCGGGGAGACATTCACGCTCATGCTTTCCATGTAAACAATGGACAATAAGAGGGGAACATCGCAACAAATTTGCATGATCGTGCATTTTGCTTGCCTAAAGAGTGAACGGGCGTTCATAATTCATAAGGGGAGCAAATAGATATAAGGAGCAAGGTTGGGAGAATTTTCAGGAAAAGGAGAGAATGTCATGACTGTTATTCGAGGTTTAGAAGGGGTAGTAGCAACAACATCATCTGTGAGCTCTATTATTGATGATACATTAACTTATGTTGGGTATAATATTGATGATTTAGCTGAGAATGCTACGTTTGAAGAAGTAGTGTACTTATTATGGCACCGCAAGCTTCCTAATGAAAAAGAACTAGCAGAATTTAATGAAATTGTATCAGAATACTATAAAGTTCCAGGTGAGATTTTAACATATTTGAAACAAGTAGATTTAAAAATTGCACATCCGATGTCTGTTTTACGAACTGCAATTTCCATGCTATCATTATACGATGAGAGCGCTGAAATTATGGACGAAAAGTCCAATTATTTGAAAGCGGTTAAATTACAGGCGCAAGTAGGAACTTTAGTTGCTGCTTACGCGAGAATCCGTAAAGGTTTAGATATTGTTGAGCCAAGAAAGGATTTATCATTAGCTGCAAACTTCTTGTACATGTTAAATGATCGCGAGCCAAATGAAGTTGAAATTGAAGCTTTTGATAAGGCGCTTGTACTTCATGCAGATCATGAGTTAAACGCTTCTACATTTACTGCACGTGTTTGCGTAGCTACACTTTCAGATGTATATTCTGGTATTACAGCAGCAATCGGTGCATTAAAAGGTCCTCTTCACGGTGGGGCAAATGAAAATGTAATGAAGATGTTAACTGAGATTGGTGAAGAAGAAAATGTAGAGTCATATATTCATAATGCTCTTCAAAATAAAGTGAAAATCATGGGCTTTGGCCACCGTGTGTATGAGCAGGGTGATCCACGTGCAAAACACTTACGTGAAATGTCTAAGAGATTATGCGTGCTTTTAGGAGAAGAGAAATGGTATAATATGTCTATCAAAATTGAAGACATTGTAACAAAAGAAAAAGGTCTTCCACCAAATGTTGATTTCTATTCAGCTTCTGTATACCATTGTTTAGGAATTGACCATGACTTATTTACACCTATTTTTGCAATTAGCCGTATGTCAGGCTGGTTAGCTCATATTCTAGAACAATATGAAAACAACCGTTTAATTCGTCCGCGTGCTGATTATAATGGACCAACGCATCAAGTGTATGTTCCAATTGCACAACGATAAGCGAATAACACTATTTTGATAGTGAAAATACGCTTTCAAAAGTCTGATTTTTTCGGAAAGATGTAATGATTAGAATATTTTAATTTGACTAACGGTTTGAACTGAGGGGTTATTCCCTCAGTTTCATACATATGAAATTTCAAACATGGGGGTTATCACATTGACGACAGGTGAAAAAATTACTGTAACTAATGGTGTTATGAATGTACCAAACAATCCGATTATTCCATTTATCGAGGGAGATGGAATTGGTCCTGATATTTGGGCAGCTGCATCTCGCGTACTAGAAGCAGCAGTTGAAAAAGCTTATGATGGTGAGAAGAAAATCGTTTGGAAAGAAGTGCTTGCAGGGGAAAAAGCATTCAACCAAACAGGCGAGTGGTTACCAGAAGAAACTTTAAACTTAATTCGTGAATATTTAATCGCGATTAAAGGTCCACTTACAACTCCAGTTGGCGGTGGTATTCGTTCTCTAAACGTAGCACTTCGTCAAGAATTAGATTTATATGTATGTCTACGTCCAGTTCGTTATTTTGAAGGTGTTCCTTCACCTGTAAAACGTCCGGAAGATACTGATATGGTTATTTTCCGTGAAAATACAGAAGACATTTATGCTGGAATTGAATATGCGCAAGGATCTCCAGAAGCAGAAAAAGTTCTTGCTTTCTTAAAAGAAGCAATGGGTGTTAATAAAATCCGCTTCCCAGAAACATCTGGTATTGGTATTAAGCCAATTTCAGAAGAAGGGACAAAGCGTCTTGTTCGTGCTGCAATTCAATATGCAATTAACGAAAAACGCTCTTCTGTTACATTAGTTCATAAAGGAAACATTATGAAATTTACAGAAGGTGCTTTCAAAAACTGGGGTTACGAAGTAGCGGAACAAGAATTCGGCGACAAAGTATTTACTTGGGCTGAATACGATCGTATCGTTGAAAAAGATGGTAAAGATGCAGCGAATAAAGCGATGGCAGACGCTGAAGTGGCTGGAAAAATCATCGTAAAAGATTCTATTGCAGACATCTTCTTACAACAAATTTTAACTCGTCCACGTGAGTTCGATGTTGTTGCAACAATGAACTTAAATGGTGACTATATCTCTGATGCACTTGCTGCACAAGTAGGTGGAATTGGTATTGCACCTGGTGCAAACATTAACTATGTGACTGGACATGCTATCTTTGAAGCTACACACGGTACAGCTCCAAAATATGCAGGTTTAGATAAAGTAAACCCATCTTCTGTTCTTCTTTCAGGTGTATTATTATTAGAACACTTAGGATGGAACGAAGCTGCGAAATTAGTAACTGCTTCTGTTGAGAAAACAATTGCTTCAAAAGTAGTAACTTATGATTTCGCACGCTTAATGGAAGGTGCAACAGAAGTGAAATGTTCTGAGTTCGCTAATGAACTTATTAAAAACATGGATGTAGCGATAATCAAAAACGCATAATTAAAGCGGGGGGTAAATTATGACAATCAAACGCAAGAAGGTTTCAGTCATCGGTGCAGGATTTACAGGAGCAACAACGGCATTCTTATTAGCACAAAAAGAACTTGCAGATGTTGTATTAGTGGACATTCCACAACTGGAAAATCCAACAAAAGGGAAAGCGTTAGATATGTTAGAAGCGAGCCCAGTACAAGGTTTTGATGCTAACATTATTGGAACATCGGATTACGCAGATACTGCTGATTCTGACGTTGTCGTTATTACAGCAGGTATTGCACGTAAGCCTGGTATGAGCCGTGATGACTTAGTAGCAACAAACTCTAAAATTATGAAAAGTATTACGCGCGACATTGCAAAACATTCACCAAATGCAATTATTGTTGTGTTAACAAATCCAGTTGATGCAATGACATATTCTGTATTTAAAGAAGCGGGATTCCCGAAAGAGCGTGTAATCGGCCAATCGGGTGTATTAGATACAGCTCGTTTCCGTACATTCATCGCACAAGAATTAAATCTTTCTGTAAAAGACATTACAGGATTTGTTCTTGGCGGACACGGTGACGACATGGTACCTCTTGTGCGTTATTCTTATGCAGGCGGTATTCCGTTAGAAACGTTAATTCCGAAAGAGCGTTTAGAAGCAATCGTAGAACGTACACGTAAAGGTGGCGGTGAGATTGTAGGCTTATTAGGAAACGGTAGTGCATATTACGCACCAGCAGCTTCTTTAGTTGAAATGACAGAAGCAATCTTAAAAGATCAACGCCGTGTATTACCAGCTATTGCGTACCTTGAAGGTGAGTATGGTTATAGTGACCTTTACTTAGGGGTACCAGTAATTCTAGGTGGTAACGGAATTGAAAAAATTATTGAATTAGAACTTCTTGCAGATGAAAAAGAAGCGTTAGATCGCTCTGTAGAATCTGTACGTAATGTAATGAAAGTTCTTGTTTAATAATTGAATAGTAGTGAAAAAGATTCGGGATTCCGAATCTTTTTCTACTATTTACCGAATTGTTTTTTTGAAATAATATGAAAACGCTATCATTTGTAATATCCTATAATGAAACTGTAGATTTATACTATACATTGCCCTCATCATAGTAAATTTCGGATAAGGTATCGCTTTTAGTAGGATAATAAGGTGAAAAAATCGGAGGGGGTTGTAACATGTTAAAGAAAAAAGTTCAAATTGGTCGTAAAATGGATGAAATTACAGTAGGAGAGAAATTATCTATCACTGAAAAAATTGAGGATAAAGATTTGTTATTGTACTTAGGGTTAACGAATGATGCCAATCCATTATATATTCAGCATGATTACGCATCCCAAACTCCGTATGAAAAGCCGATTGTACCAAGCATTATGCTAACGGGAATGATTACAACGGCGGTTACGAAATATTTACCGGGTCCAGGAAGTCATATTACGAGAAAGGACCTTACATTCGTGAAACATGTTCACCATTATGAAACGTTGCAAATCCACTTTGAAGTTGTGGCTGTTTCTGAGGAGGAACATACAATTGATATGCTTGTATCTGCTCATGATGAAAAAGGAGAAACTGTTGTGAAAGGTTCATTAACAGTAACGCCACCTTTTAAATCTGTTTCTATTATGGAAAAAGCATTAGATAATTTTTAAAAGATGAAAATATGAATAGCGCTAGCATACCTTTCATAAGGATGCTAGCGCTATTTTTAGTTGAAGAACCCTTCTTTGAACCCTTCAGCAAATTCTGAGCACCCCGTTTTAATCGTATCCCAGCTCGGAGCGTTAAAAGCAAGGATACATGTGACTGCTAAAGATAGAATGGATAGTATTAGTCGCATAATAGACCTCCGTATATTATTAATTTATATATTAAGATTAATGATATAATCATCGGTAATTGAAGTCAATTAAAGGAGTGGTTTTTTAGGTAAGGTGGAAAAGAGAAGACGTGATCTTTGAAACGGTAAGAGAAGCTGAAGTGTGGGCAGACCGGGTTGCGAATGGAATGTACGGGAGAGTATTTGATGGATATGAAATACCAGATTATAAAATAGCGTATGCTCTTTCGTTTTTCCTAGCATAAAATTAAGATTTTATAGTTCATACGGAAGTGAGCTTTAAAGAAGAGAGAGCAATCTATAAAGTTTGGCAAAATCCTGTGTAGTTGCAGGTGAATTGTAATTACTTCTATTTTCTCAATTCTACACAAACGATCTCCATGAATAGACAATTATATTGAGAGGGACCTTGTTTTCTAGTATGATGAGAATAACGGGGAAAATACTAGGATGAAGAAGGTTTCAAGTCTATAACTTGGAGGAAAAGAATGAACAATCGTATTTTAGTAGTTGATGATGAGGAATTTATCTTAACTTTAATCGAATTTAATTTACAACAAGCTGGGTTTGAAGTTATAACAGCGATGGATGGAGAAATGGCGCTTCAAAAAGCGACAACAGAACGCCCAGATTTAATTATATTAGATTTAATGCTTCCGAAAATGGATGGTATGGAAGTGTGTAAAGAATTACGATTGCAGCGCGTTATGACGCCGATTTTAATGTTAACGGCAAAAGATGATGAGTTTGATAAGGTGCTAGGCCTTGAACTTGGAGCGGATGATTATATGACGAAGCCATTTAGTCCAAGAGAAGTTGTTGCTCGTGTGAAGGCGATTTTGCGCCGTACGAAATTACAACAAGAAGAACAAGTTGCAGAAGCGCCAGATGAAGATAGCATCACAATTGCAGAACTTAAAATTTTACCGGAGTTTTATGAGGCTTATTTCCAAGGAAGAAAGCTTGAATTAACACCAAAAGAATTTGAACTACTTGTGTATCTTGCGAAAAATAAAAGTCGCGTGTTGACACGTGATCAATTACTAAGTGCTGTATGGAATTACGATTTTGCTGGTGATACACGAATTGTTGATGTTCATATTAGCCATTTGCGCGATAAAATTGAACAAAATACGAAAAAACCGACGTACATTAAAACGATACGTGGTTTAGGATATAAATTAGAGGAGCCAAAAGGGAATGAATAAATTTCGTTCCAGGCTTCTTTTTACATTTGTTTCTCTTATTGTATTTATTTTAGTTGGACTAGGTTTATTACTAGAAACTGTGTTTGAAAACTACTATATAGATCATGCTAAAGAGAGAATGGTAAAAGAGACAGAGTATGTTGCGACGTTAGCAGAAGAGCAAGGTTTTGATAATGTCTTAAAAAATCCATACGTATTTGAAAAGTTAGAAGAAAAAATACCAGCTTCTATCGTATTTTTGGATGAAAAAAAGAAAGTTCAATATAGAAATGGACAAGAATTGGCATTTAGTCCAGAGACGATTAAAGAACTTTCTTCGGAAGTGGCAAAACAACGAAGTAAAGTAATTACGAAAGAAACGGATCGAAAGAATGAATTTTATCATGCGGTGTTCGTTCAAGATGTAGAAGGAAAACAAGGATACATTTTGGTGAAAAGTATAATTGATCCTTTAAGAGACGTACATCAAAAAACGTGGGGATTATTAATTATCGGATTTGTCATTGCTTGTCTCGTAGTTGTATTTTTAGGTATGAAAATTACAGGGCAATATATTAGGCCAATTGAATCGGTTACGAAAGTTGCAATTGAATTGGCAAAGGGTAATTATAAAGCACGTGCATACGAAAGTCATTCGGATGAAACAGGAATGCTGAGTAAAGCGATTAATATTTTAGCACGAAATTTACAAGAGATGACACTTGAACAAGAAATGCAGCAAGATCGTCTGCACACGTTAATTGAAAATATGGGAAGTGGAATGATTTTAATTGATAGCCGAGGATATATAAACCTTGTAAACCGCTCTTATAAGGAAACTTTCCACGTAACAGATGAAGAATATTTAGATCGCTTATATTATGAATCGTTTCATCATACAGAAATTATTGAGCTTGTAGAAGAAATCTTTATGACAGAAGTGAAAGTGCGTAAACAAATGTTATTGCCACTTGGAATTGAACGGAAGCATTTCGAAGTATATGGAGCGCCGATTATCGGGACAAACCATGAATGGAAAGGGATTGTTCTCGTATTCCATGACATAACAGAGTTAAAGAAATTAGAACAAATGAGAAAAGACTTTTTAGCGAATGTTTCTCATGAATTAAAGACACCGATTACTTCTATTAAAGGTTTTTCAGAAACACTCTTAGACGGAGCGATGGATAATAAAAAATTCTGCGAACATTTCTTGCACATTATTTTAAAAGAAAGTGAGCGCATGCAAGGATTAATTGAAGATTTATTAGATTTGTCGAAGATCGAACAACAAGGATTTAAATTAAATATGGGAACCGTTGATATGAAGGGGCTGCTTGAAGATATTCATATGGTACTTGATAATAAAGCAGGAGAAAAAGAAATCTCTTTACAAGTGAATGTATTAAAACGTGCCTCTGTTATTGGAGATCCAAGTCGTTTGAAACAAATCTTTATTAATTTAATTAATAACGCAATCGTATATACACCGGCTGGAGGCGTTGTTTCAGTAGAGTTAGCGGAAGATAAATATAATGCTTATATAAAAGTATCGGATACTGGAATTGGTATTAGTAAAGAGGAAATTCCGCGTATTTTTGAACGTTTCTACCGGGTGGATAAAGCAAGAAGTAGAAATACTGGTGGTACCGGCCTTGGATTGTCGATTGTAAAGCATTTAGTTGAGGCGCATCAAGGTACGATTACAGTAGATAGTGAAGTTGGAGAAGGGACAACGTTTACAGTTGTTTTACCGAAATCAGCAACTGAAAAATAGGATGAAGGATGTTTACAATATATTAACAATGGCTTAATTAAATATTAATAAAGCTCTGTTAATATAATACATGAAAACCCCTTCATCCAAGGAGTAATTTTGGACGAGAATAGTTAAGCTGTTCTCGTCACTTCCCTTTATGCCAATATAAGTCTGTTTTATATATGAAAGAAAATAGCCGTTATTTTTCTTCTCTCTATTAGTCATGTTAATATAGAGAGAGGAAAGGAACGGTTTTTTTCTGTGAAAAAAATCATTTCAAATTTGTATGGGGAGGTTTCAATTTTGGAAAAAAAGGTCGTATTAGTAGATGGTAATAATATCGCGTATCGTGCTTTCTTTGCACTACCGCTTTTAAATAACGACAAAGGTATACATACGAACGCAATTTACGGTTTTACAATGATGTTAATGAGAATATTAGAGGAAGAAAAGCCAACTCATATGTTAGTGGCGTTTGATGCAGGCAAAACAACGTTCCGTCATAAAACGTATAGTGAGTATAAAGGAGGACGTCAAAAGACTCCACCTGAATTATCAGAGCAGTTCCCGTTTATTCGTGAGATGCTGGATGCGTTCAATGTACCGCGTTATGAATTAGAAAATTATGAAGCGGATGACATCATGGGAACGTTAGCGAAAGAAGCGAGTGAGCAAGGGGCAAGTGTAAAAGTTATTTCAGGAGATAAAGATTTACTTCAACTTGTTTCTGATAACACGCTTGTATGTATTCCGCGAAAAGGGATTACAGAAGTGGATGAATATACGAAAGAAGCTTTATTTGAAAAATACAGCTTATCACCAAAGCAAATTATCGATATGAAAGGTTTAATGGGAGACCAGTCAGATAATATACCGGGTGTACCAGGAGTTGGTGAAAAAACGGCAATTAAATTGTTAACACAGTTTGGAACGGTTGAAGCGGTGTATGAAAATATAGATCAAGTAAGTGGGAAGAAATTAAAAGAAAAACTGGAAGAAAATAAAGAACAAGCTCTTATGAGTAAGGATCTTGCAACTATTATTACAGATGCGCCGATTACAGTTCATGTGGATGATATGGTGTATAAAGGATATGAAGCAAGTGATGTCATTCCAATGTTCGAGAGTTTAGGATTTACATCTCTTTTAAATAAATTAGGCGTTACGCCAGAAGAAACAGCTCCAGCTGAATTAGATGATATTACATTTGATATTGTGGAAGAAGTTACAGAAGAAATGCTTCAGCAAGATAGTGCGCTTATCGTTGAAGTACAAGAAGATAACTATCATAAAGCAGACATTCAAGGTTTCGGTATTCAAAATGAAAATGGATGTTACTTTATTCAGACAGACATTGCTCTTAAGTCAGATGCTTTTAAAGAGTGGCTTGCAGATGGAGAAATGAGAAAGCATACATTTGATGCGAAGCGTGCAATCGTTGCACTGAAATGGAATGGGATAGATATGCAAGGGATTGACTTTGATCTATTAATCGCTGCTTATTTACTTGACCCGGCTGATACAGATAAAGATTTCCGTACTGTAGCGAAAATGAAAGAAACGCATGCTGTGAAATCAGATGAAGAAGTTTACGGAAAAGGTGCGAAGCGTGCGGTTCCAGAGTTAGAGGTAGTCGCGGAGCATGTGGCTCGTAAAGTGCATGTATTATATGATGTAAAGCAAACATTCGTTGAAGAGTTAAAGAAGAATGAGCAATATGAACTGTTTACAGAATTAGAATTGCCGCTTGCACGTGTATTAGCTGATATGGAAGTAAAGGGTGTAAAAGTTGATACAGAGCGTCTTCGTAATATGGGAGAAGAACTTGCGGGTAGATTAAAGGAAATGGAACAGGAAATTTATAAGCTTGCGGGAACAGAATTTAATATTAATTCACCGAAGCAGCTTGGTGTTATTCTGTTTGAGAACTTAAACTTACCGGTTATTAAAAAGACGAAAACAGGTTATTCTACGTCAGCTGATGTACTAGATAAGCTTATGAATCACCATGAAATCATTCCAAATATTTTACATTATCGTCAATTAGGGAAGCTAAATTCAACTTACATTGAAGGTTTACTGAAAGTTGTACATGAAGATTCATCTAAAATTCATACTCGCTTTAATCAAGTGTTAACGCAAACAGGTCGATTAAGTTCAACGGATCCGAACTTGCAAAATATCCCGATTCGATTAGAAGAAGGAAGAAAGATTCGTCAGGCATTTGTTCCATCAGAAGAAGGATGGATTATGTATGCGGCTGATTATTCACAAATCGAACTGCGTGTATTAGCTCATATTGCAAATGATAAAGGGCTAGTTGAAGCGTTCCAACATGACATGGATATTCATACGAAAACAGCTATGGATGTATTTGGCGTTGAAAAAGATGAAGTAACTTCAAATATGAGACGACAAGCGAAAGCTGTTAACTTCGGAATTGTGTATGGTATTAGTGATTATGGTCTTTCACAAAACTTAGGAATTACAAGAAAAGCAGCAGCGGAATTTATTGAAAAGTATTTAGAAAGTTTCCCTGGTGTACAAGAATACATGGAGGACATCGTAAAAGATGCGAAACAAAAAGGATATGTAGCTACATTATTAAATCGTCGCCGTTATATTCCAGAAATTACGAGTCGTAATTTTAACTTGCGTAGCTTCGCTGAGCGTACAGCGATGAATACACCAATTCAAGGTACTGCAGCAGATATTATTAAAAAAGCGATGATTATTATGGCAGATCGTTTAGAAGAAGAAGGATTACAAGCGCGTCTTCTTCTGCAAGTACACGATGAATTAATATTTGAAGCACCAAAAGAAGAAATCGAAAAATTAGAGCAGCTTGTACCTGAAGTAATGGAACATGCGATTGAACTTGCAGTTCCGCTGAAAGTTGATTATTCTTACGGTCCAACTTGGTACGACGCAAAATAAGGAAGTGATGAAATGCCTGAATTACCAGAGGTTGAAAACGTCAGACGGACACTTGAAAATCTTGTAACAGGAAAAACGATTGAAGATGTTATTGTTACTTATCCAAAAATAGTGAAACGACCGGATGATGCAGAAATCTTTAAAGAAATGCTAAAAGGCGAGAAGATTGAAAATATAAAGCGAAGAGGAAAGTTTTTGCTTTTATATGTAACGAATTATGTCATTGTTTCACATTTGCGTATGGAAGGTAAGTTTTTACTGCATCAAGAGGATGAGCCGATTGATAAACATACGCACGTCCGTTTCTTATTTACAGATGGAACGGAATTACATTATAAAGATGTGAGAAAGTTTGGTACGATGCATCTCTTTAAGAAAGGTGAAGAAATGAACCAAATGCCTCTTGCTGACTTAGGTCCGGAGCCATTTGATGCTGAAATGACACCGCAGTATTTACAAGAAAGATTACAAAAGACAAATCGTAAAATAAAAGTTGTGCTACTGGACCAGCGTCTTTTAGTAGGGCTTGGAAATATATATGTAGATGAAGTTTTATTCCGTTCTCAAATTCATCCAGAACGAGAAGCTTCGTCTTTAACAGTAGAAGAAATTGAGCGAATTTATGAGGCTACCGTTACAACGCTAGGCGAAGCAGTAAAGCGTGGCGGAAGTACAATTCGGACGTATATCAACTCACAAGGGCAAATTGGTTCGTTCCAAGAACTCCTAAATGTATATGGGAAAAAGGGAGAGCCGTGCGTAACTTGTGGCACGATATTAGAAAAAACAGTTGTTGGCGGGCGAGGAACGCATTACTGCCCAATTTGTCAGCCTAGAATATAGAAAAGAGATAACATCGGATAGGCATTTGTCATATACATACAGCAGAGCTATGTATAAGGGAGGAGCTTACCGATGTACCTTTATTTATCTCTTATTTTATTAGCTTTTACATTAAGCTTAGATAGCTGTAGTGTAGGGCTAACATATGGTTTAAGAAGCGTAAGAATTCCACTAAGATCAATTATAATTATCGGAATGTGTTCAGCGGCTGTTATGCTTGTTTCAATGGGAATTGGACATATGATCGCGAAAGTATTTTCACCTGTTATCGCAACGCGTATCGGTGGGCTTGTTCTTATTGGAATAGGGATTTGGGTATTATATCAATTTTTTCGAAGTGAGAAAAAAGAAGAACCGAAGCAAGAGGAGAAGGTCTGGAAATTAGAGATTGCCTCGCTAGGCCTAGTGATTCAAATTTTACGGAAACCGACTGTTGCAGATTTTGATAAATCAGGCACCATTTCTGCAGGAGAAGCATTACTTCTTGGTATAGCTCTTTCTGTAGATTCATTTGGTGCCGGAATTGGTGCATCTTTATTAGGGTATGCACCCGCTATGATGGCGATATTAGTTGCAGTTATGAGTTCTTTGTTTTTATTTATTGGAATGAAACTTGGAACGGTTTTATCAAATATGAAGTGGTTACAAAAATTTACATTCCTGCCTGGAGTATTACTCATCATTATTGGAATTTGGAAAATGTAAGTATGGGCGTGGAACGTTAGTTTCGCGCCTTTTATTATGAGGAGGATTATTATGACAGTAGTAATTGGATTAACGGGAGGCATTGCAAGCGGAAAAAGTACGGTATCAGAAATGTTTCGTGAACTGAGCATACCAGTTATTGATGCAGATATTATCGCAAGAGAAGTTGTAGAGCGAGGAAAACCAGCATATAACAAAATAGTAGAAGTATTTGGAACGGAAGTGTTACAAGAAGATGGAGAATTAGATCGTCCAAAACTAGGAAGTGTCGTTTTCTATAATGAAGAAAAACGATTGCAGTTAAATAAAATTGTTCATCCTGCAGTGCGTGAGGAAATGAATAGGCAAAAGGAAATGTACATAAAAGAAGGTATGCAAGCGGTTGTGTTAGATATTCCTCTCTTATTTGAAAGCAAATTAACAAGTCTCGTTGACCGCATTTTAGTTGTAGCGGTTAAGCCGCATACGCAATTAGAACGTTTAATGAAACGAAATAACTTTTCAGAAGAAGAAGCAACAGCTCGTATTCAATCTCAAATGCCGTTAGAAGAAAAAGTGGAAAATGCAGATGAAGTGATAAATAATGATGGCACAATTATGGGAACGAAAACACAATTGCAGGTAATTTTAAAGAAGTGGAACATTATTGACTAAAAAATTGTGAAATTAATGAAAATGCTTAGTGACATATCCCCTTTTTGTGTTATACTATTATTGGGATTGGAGATAAATAGTATAACGCATTCAAGGGGGATAACATATTATGACTCGTGTGGCAATTAATGGATTTGGACGTATTGGGAGAATGGTATTTCGTCAAGCAATAAAAGAAAGCGCATTCGAAATTGTAGCAATCAATGCAAGCTATCCATCTGAAACGTTAGCACACTTAATTAAATATGATACAGTTCATGGCAAGTTTGACGGAACAGTAGAAGCATTTGAAGATCACTTATTAGTTGATGGAAAAATGATTCGCCTTTTAAACAACCGCGATCCAAAGGAATTGCCTTGGACAGATTTAGGTGTTGAAGTTGTAATTGAAGCAACTGGTAAATTTAATTCAAAAGAAAAAGCAATTCTTCACGTTGAAGCTGGAGCGAAAAAAGTTATTTTAACAGCGCCTGGTAAAAATGAAGATGTAACAATTGTAGTTGGTGTGAACGAAGACCAATTAGATATTACAAAACATACTGTTATTTCAAATGCATCTTGTACAACAAATTGTTTAGCGCCTGTTGTGAAGGTGTTAGATGAGCAGTTTGGAATTGAAAACGGTTTAATGACGACAGTTCACGCTTATACAAATGACCAAAAAAATATTGATAACCCACATAAAGATTTAAGAAGAGCACGTGCTTGCGGACAATCAATCATTCCGACAACGACAGGTGCTGCGAAAGCGCTAGCAAAAGTTCTTCCACATTTAAACGGAAAACTTCATGGTATGGCACTTCGTGTACCAACACCAAACGTGTCTCTTGTTGATTTAGTAGTAGATGTAAAACGCGATGTGACAGTTGAAGCTATTAACGATGCATTCAAAACTGTTGCAAACGGTGCGTTAAAAGGTATTGTAGAATTCAGCGAAGAGCCTTTAGTATCTATCGACTTTAATACAAATACACACTCAGCTATTATCGATGGTTTATCTACAATGGTAATGGGTGATCGTAAAGTGAAAGTACTTGCTTGGTATGATAACGAGTGGGGCTACTCTCGTCGTGTTGTAGATCTTGTAACGTTAGTTGTTCAAGAGTTAGCGAAACAAGAAAATGTGCAACACATTTAAGTGAATAAGGGAGGAGAGGGCAAGGCAATATTTGCCCTCTTTTTTTAATTTTTTCTGAAAAGGAAAAAAATTATATAAGTATATTTTAAAAAGTGGACATACCACGAAACGTTGTGATTACTGCATTTGTGAATCGTTTATTTTTTTTAGGGAAAAGTAAAGAGGAAAATATGACAGAAAATCGAAAAAACTGTTGTTGCAAAATGAAAATAAACAAAGTATACTAACACTCGTAAACTTAAGAGCTGAGGTACGTAGTCACTACTTAAAGGGTTAGGACCTCTCTGGACTAACTTTCCCCCGTGGTAGTGGAGCAAGCCAAATTGCAAATTAGTTTTCAATTCGAACAGTTAGAATAAATTTACAAGGGGGAACTGTAGAATGGATACTATGGATACGATGGGTCGTCACGTGATCGCTGAACTTTGGGATTGCGATTTCGACAAGCTTAATGACATGCCGTATATTGAACAATTATTTGTGGATGCAGCACTAAGAGCTGGTGCTGAAGTGCGTGAGGTTGCTTTCCATAAATTTGCACCACAAGGTGTAAGTGGAGTAGTAATTATCTCAGAATCACATTTAACAATTCATAGCTTTCCGGAGCACGGTTACGCAAGTATTGATGTTTATACTTGTGGGGATCGTATTGATCCAAATGTTGCTGCAGAATATATTGCAGAGGGTTTAAACGCGAAAACGCGTGAGAGCATCGAGCTTCCTCGAGGCACTGGTAGCTTCGAAATTAAGCAGAGAGAAACAAAAGCTCTTTAAAAAAGAACATAATTGATTTAAAATGTAAAGAGGTGTATAATGCACCTCTTTTTTAGTTTATAAAAAAGGGAAAATATAACGTACTCGTTAGTTGAATAAATTGGACTCTTGCAAATGAGGTAGTGCCCTATATACCATCTTATTTTTAAGGATGAGATGATAAAGTGATGCGCTGGAACTTAAAGTGGTAAGAGAGTTAGAATGAGTTATATAATATTGTATATATATTTTAGGTGAAGTGAGTAGAGAAAAATAAAGAGTATAGTGTAAAGGAGTGAATGAATTGCGTTGTCCATCCTGTTCTCATAATGGTACAAGAGTGTTAGATTCGCGTCCGGTAGACGAGGGGCGCTCTATTCGAAGAAGGAGAGAGTGTGAAAGCTGCTTAAGTCGCTTTACGACCTTTGAAAGGGTAGAAGAGTCACCTCTTATCGTTGTAAAAAAAGAAGGCACACGAGAAGAGTTTAATAAAGAAAAGATTTTACGCGGTTTAATTAAAGCGTGTGAAAAAAGACCAGTATCTTTAAGACAATTAGAAGAAGTAACACAAAGCGTGGAACGTGAACTGCGTAATTTAGGTATATCAGAAGTGAAAAGTGATATGATTGGTGAAATTGTTATGGAAGAACTTCGCGATATTGATGATGTTGCTTACGTACGTTTTGCTTCTGTATATCGTCAATTTAAAGATTTAAATGTATTTATTGAAGAATTAAAAGATATACTGCAAAAAGAAAGAGAGTAGATTATTCTCTTTACATACCGTAAGTAATAGGATAAGAGAGCTAGAAGCGCAAGCTAATAGCTCTTTTTCACTAAGAATTTATATAATGAAGATAGAACGAATGAAGTAGAGGATAGATTGGATGAGAGAAAGGAAAAGCAAGAATGGAAAAACAGTCATGGATGGAGCTATTGCCGATTGATCGTTATAAAGTAAGTGCAAAAGGACTACTGCACAATTACGACCGAAAAGTGTTAACGATGTTGTATCAGCCGTTAATAGGTAGTAGAGCTTTTAGCTTATACATGACACTATGGGGAGAGCTTGAGCAAGATCGTGTATTTGGAAAAGAGAATACGCATCATTCCCTTATGGTGACTATGCAAATGCAACTTCCTGAAGTATATGAGGAACGAGTAAAGTTAGAGGCAATTGGGCTTTTGAAGGTATATATTAAGAAAGAAAAAGATATTCGAATGTTCATATATGAGTTGCAACCACCTTTATCTCCGAAGCAGTTTTTTGATGATATTGTTTTAAGTATCTTTTTATACAATCGATTGAGCAGGACAAAATATAATCAAGTAAAGCAATATTTCTTAGAAGAAGAATTTGATTTTGCTTCTTATGAAAATGTTACGCGTTCTTTCAATGATGTGTTTGGTTCGTTTAATCCAGGACAGCTTGAGCATGCGCAAGAAGACCTTCGTATTCCAAAAACGACAACTATGCCAAGTAACGAGAAGGGAGACGCTCCGAAAGTTTGGAATGATTTCTTTGATTTCTCTTTATTTATAGATGGATTGTCCGCTCTTGTTCCTAAAAAGGCGATTACAGATCAAGTGAGAGACTGCGTTATAACACTTGCTTACGTGTATGGTGTAGATGTGTTATCGATGCAAAATATCGTTCTTGGTGCAGTGACAGAGATGCAAACAATTGATATGGAGAGGCTTAGAAAAGGAGCGCGCGATTGGTATCAATTTGAAAATGGTCAAGCATTACCGGTATTAAGTGAAAGAGTACAGCCTCATGCTGCACGTACGATGAAAGAGAAAGAGCCTTCATCGCAAGAGGAGATGCTAATAAAGCAACTAGAGGAAATCTCACCAAAACAACTATTGAAAGAGATTTCTGGTGGTGCAGAGGCAACGAAAGCGGACTTGCAGATCGTTGAAGATGTCATGATTAATCAAAAATTGACACCAGGAGTTGTGAATGTACTTATTTATTACGTTATGCTACGCTCAGATATGAAACTTGCGAAAACGTATGTCGAGAAGATTGCTGGGCATTGGGCACGTAAAAAGGTCGGTACAGTAGCGGACGCGATGGCGTTAGCGAAAGAAGAGAACCGTCAGTATCAAGAGTGGGCTGAGACGAAGAAAAAAGGCCGTACGGCGAAGAAAACGGTGCGGAAAGAAATGGTGCCAGATTGGCTTAAGGAAGAAGAGCCGAAAGAACAAGAGAAAGAAACAGAGAAGAAAGATGTAAGTGTAGAAAAAGATGCAAGTACGCTAGAAGATGAAAGAAAACGACTAGAAGAAGTGTTAAAAAAATATAAGCGTGATTAATAGAAGAGAATGAACGCTCTTTGAGGTGAGAAAATGGAGCATATTCAAAATTCATTTGCAAAATTAATGGAAAATGAAAACTTTAAAAATAGATATGAAGTATTAAAGGCAGAAGTAATGGCGCATCCGCGTGTGAAAGAATTTATAGACGAACATAAGGGTGAAGTAACGACTTCTATGATTGAGCGCAGTCTTGTTAAGTTATATGAATATATTGGACAAAGTGTAGGTTGCGTGGATTGTCCGGATTTAGGCTCATGTAAAAATATGCTACAAGGGTACGAGCCAAAGCTTGTTATTCAAGGGAAGATGATTGATATTCAATACGATCGCTGCGTTAGAAAAGTAGCGTATGACGAGAGAAAGAAATATGAAAAACTTGTTCAAAGTGTATATATGCCAACGGATATTTTACAGGCAACTATGGAAAACTTAGATCCTTCTGATTTAAATGCACGTATCGATGCGATTGGTGCAGCGAATGAATTTTTAAGTACATATGAACCAGGTAAAAAAGCACAAGGTTTATATTTGTACGGTAAATTTGGTGTAGGAAAAACGTATTTGTTAGGAGCAATAGCGAACGAGCTTGCTCGAAAGAAAATAAGTTCGATGCTCGTATACTTCCCGGAATTTTTACGTGAAATTAAAAGTTCAATTCAAGATAATTCGATTGGTGAGAAGATTGATGCGGTTAAACGCGTACAAGTTTTAATGTTAGATGATATTGGGGCAGAAGCGATGTCAAGCTTTGTCCGTGACGATGTACTCGGTGCAATCTTACAATTCCGTATGTTAGAAAACTTACCGACGTTCTTTACGTCTAATTTTGATTTTAAACAACTGGAACACCATTTAACGTATACGCAGCGTGGCGAGGCTGAAGAAATGAAGGCAGCACGTATTATGGAACGAATTAAATATTTAGCGAAACCAATTCCGATTGGTGGGAAAAACCGTCGTCATAAGTAAAAGAGCAAGCTGAGAAGCTTGCTCTTTTGTATTATAGTGATATTTTCTTTTCAAATATGAGGTCGAAATATTCAGGTTGTCCAGAACTGCCAATCGTAGGGGCAACAATCTGTACGAACCTCCAGCCATTTCTAGCATGTTCTTGAATAATTTCTTGGTAGTCTTCAGCTGGTTTTGAGCGAGTGAACCCCCAATGTGGTTCGACTTTTACGAATTTATATTCAAACATTCGGATAACCCCTGTTATTGATAAGTAAAGTATACAATAAAAATTCATAGTAGCTTGTATCATTTTTTTCTCCCTCCCTTAATATATATAAAATTAGCAAGCCATATTGAGTGGATTTTCTAACGATAGGAAATGTAATTCTACTAAGAGTGAACTTCACGTGGAACGGACTCTTATAGGATTTGTAACGTATAGATACAGTCCTTTAGAGCGGGGATAAAAGGGGGGACAAAAGTGATTGAAATTTGCTTCGAAGAAAAAAATGATGCTATGCACGTATATAGACAATTGCTGAAAAGAGCGGAAGTGTTATATAAGGAAACGAGTGTGTATTTACAGGAACAAAAAGTGGTGATTCACATACCAGTACGTGAATCGAATTATATTGAAAAGATCTTATTGCCAGTAATGGTGTATTTCATTGTGAATGTGAAACAAAATGAGTGGATTTATACGATTTTAAAAGAAAAGTTTTTTTATGAAGAACAAGAAGAGTGTCATCAAATATTGCACATGGCACATGAGATTTTAAAGGGAAAAAGAAAAGGTGTAGCTCAGGATTTAACGCGTAACGCATTTGAGTCATATATTAAGTCTTCTTTAAATAATTGGCTTTGTGATCCGCTCTCATTCTCGTTTTCATCATATATCCGTTTTCGTCTTCGTACATATAGGGAAATGGTGGCTAAACTTGCGGAAGTGGCAATTGATGAATATAAGATGGAGCAAGAATACCAAATGTTCATTGAGACGCTTCGGCAACAAGTAAGTAGCCGTAAATCACGTTTGTCTTGCGTGCATCTTATTTTTGATGAAAGCTTTATCTTTTATGATGATAAAGGTAGACGTTTAAAACAGGAGAAGTTGGTCCAATATATAGATGAGGAATTATTAAAGCAAAATGATGTATATATTGATACGAAAGTAATTGCGCCGCTTCTTTCTATTTCGCCCAAAAAGATTTATTTATATACGAAAGAACAAGACCATAATATGATAATTACTTTGCGAAATGTGTTCCAAGAACGGGTCCAATTACATGGATTACATGATTTTGAGCGCAATGTGAAAAATTTAAAAAATAAAGGTAACGCCCTTGATTTTCTAAGTTTTTGAGCATATAATTACCTACATAAATGAAATATATTGAAATGTCATGATGAGGACATGAGTAGTTTTCTACGATTTTCAGAGAGGGAAGCCTTAGGGTGTGAGCTTCCTAGTACGGGATTATTACTTACCACCTCTAAACTTTAGCAGTGAACGGTTTTCTAGTAATTGCTAACGGACAACACCGTTATGTTGAACTTGAGCAATTAACAATTATGTTAATTGGAACAAGGGTGGAACCACGAATTCAACACTCGTCCCTTTTTACGGGATGAGTGTTTTTTATTTTGAGAAAAAGAGGAGTGACCAGTGATGGCAGATGTAGTTAAAATTACTTTCCCTGATGGAGCTGTGAAGGAGTTTCCAAAAGGCGTAACAACTGAAGAAATCGCAGCTTCTATTAGCCCAGGCTTAAAGAAAAAAGCTGTAGCTGGAAAATTAAACGATGAGATGATCGATCTTGTTACACCAATCGAAGAAGATGGTGCAGTTTCTATCATTACATTAGATTCTGAAGATGGCCTATATATTTTACGCCATTCAACAGCCCACCTTTTAGCACAAGCGTTAAAACGTTTATATAAAGATGTTAAGGTTGAGCTCGGCATTGGTCCAGTAATTGAAAATGGCTTCTACTACGATATTGATATGGAAGAAGCAATTACAGTTGAAGACTTCAAGAAAATCGAAAAAGAAATGCAAAAAATTGTGAACGAGAACTTAGAAATCGTTCGTCATGAAGTACCACGTGCAGAAGCAATTCGTCGCTTTGAAGAAATCGGCGATGAGTTAAAATTAGATTTAATTAACGATCTTCCAGAAGATGCAGTTATTTCAATCTATGAGCAAGGCGAATTCTTCGACCTTTGCCGTGGTGTTCACCTTCCATCTACAGGGAAAATTAAAGTATTTAAATTATTAAGCGTTGCGGGTGCTTACTGGCGCGGCGATAGCAATAATAAAATGCTACAACGTATTTACGGTACTGCATTTGTTAAGAAAGCGGAATTAGATGAGCACTTACGTATGCTTGAAGAAGCGAAAGAGCGCGATCACCGTAAATTAGGTAAAGAATTAAAACTATTTACTAATAGCCAAAAAGTAGGACAAGGTTTACCACTTTGGTTACCAAAGGGTGCAACAATTCGTCGTATTATCGAGCGTTATATCGTTGATAAAGAAGCAAGCTTAGGCTATGATCACGTATATACTCCAGTACTAGGAAGCAGAGAGCTTTATGAAACTTCTGGTCACTGGAACCACTACCGTGATGGCATGTTCCCATCAATGGAAATGGATAACGAAGAATTAGTTCTTCGTCCAATGAACTGTCCTCATCATATGATGGTTTATAAAAATGATATTCACAGCTACCGTGAATTACCAATCCGTATTGCGGAACTTGGAACAATGCACCGTTATGAAATGTCAGGTGCGTTATCTGGATTACAACGTGTACGCGGAATGACTTTAAACGATGCGCATATTTTCGTTCGTCCAGATCAAATTAAAGAAGAGTTAAAACGTGTTGTAAACTTAACTCTAGAAGTGTACAAAGATTTCGGTTTAGAGAACTACTCATTCCGTCTATCTTACCGCGACCCAGCAGATACTAAAAAGTATTATGCGGATGATGAGATGTGGGAAAAAGCACAAGGTATGTTAAAAGAAGCTATGGATGAAATGGGTCTTGATTACTATGAAGCTGAAGGTGAAGCGGCATTCTACGGTCCAAAACTTGACGTTCAAGTTCGTACTGCTCTTGGAAAAGACGAAACACTTTCAACTGTACAATTAGACTTCTTGCTTCCAGAACGCTTTGAATTATCATACGTTGGTGAAGACGGTAAACAACATCGTCCAGTTGTAATTCACCGTGGTGTTGTATCAACTATGGAACGTTTTGTAGCCTTCTTAATTGAAGAATACAAAGGTGCATTCCCAACATGGTTAGCTCCAGTTCAAGTACAAGTAATTCCAGTTTCTCCGCAAGTACATTTAGACTATGCGAAGAAAGTACAAGACGAATTGCGTCGTGCTGGTATCCGTGTTGAATTAGACACTCGTGAAGAGAAAATCGGTTACAAAATCCGTGAAGCACAAATGCAAAAAATTCCGTACATGCTTGTAGTAGGTGACAATGAAGTAACTGAAAACGGCGTAAACGTACGTAAATATGGTGAACAAAAATCAGAAACAATCGCATTAGATGCTTTTGTTGACATGATTAAAGTAGAAGGAAAACGATAAGAAAAAGCCGCGGTATACCGCGGCTTTTTTATGTAATATACTTGAGAAAAATTAGAAAAAATAACCATGTAACACTTATCATAAAAAAGTATTGCAAGTATGTTAGTTGTTTGTTACAATATTTCTTGTTGTTAGTAAAACACATCGCGTCTTCTTGACAGACGTCATGTCCTATGATAAACTCATCAAGGATAATAGAATATTGTTTTGTGGAACAAGTAGAAGCACCCGCTTCTCACCTGATGGACGCATTCGCAGTTAACAGGTAAATGTATTTCTTACTTAAGATTTTACAAGTGTGGGTGTCGTATGCCCGCACTTTTTTTGTTCGGGTTCTATGACTACAAAATATGTTCTGAGAAAACCTTGGAGGTGGCTTACTATTAGCAAGGATATGATGATTAACGAGCAAATTCGTGCACGTGAAGTACGTTTAGTTGGCGCAAATGGCGATCAACTTGGAATCAAGTCTCGTAATGACGCTTTAGACTTAGCTGCAAATCTTAATCTTGATTTAGTATTAGTTGCTCCAAATGCGAAACCGCCAGTATGCCGCATTATGGACTACGGTAAATTCCGCTTTGAGCAACAGAAGAAAGAAAAAGAGCAGCGCAAAAATCAAAAAGTAATTAGCATGAAAGAAGTTCGTTTAAGTCCAACAATTGATGAACACGACTTTAACACAAAACTTCGTAATGCTATCAAGTTTTTAGAGAAAGGCGACAAGGTTAAAGCGTCAATTCGCTTTAAAGGACGTGCCATTACTCATAAAGAAATCGGTCAACGTGTTTTAGATCGCTTCTCAGAAGCTTGTGCTGAAGTTAGTACAGTTGAATCTAAGCCTAAAATGGAAGGACGCAGTATGTTCTTAGTTTTAGCACCGAAAAACGATAAGTAATAGATAGAGGAGGAAATACCTATGCCTAAACAAAAAACTCATCGCGGCGCTGCAAAGCGTTTCAAAAAGACTGGATCAGGTAAACTGAAACGTTCTCACGCTTACACAAGCCATTTATTCGCTAACAAATCTACAAAAGCTAAACGTAAACTACGTAAAGCTGGTGTAGTAAGCGCTGGTGACTTCAAACGCATTCGTCAAATGCTTGACAACTTAAAATAAGTTCGGCTGATATATAGAACAATTAGGAGGTAATATTATGCCAAGAGTAAAAGGTGGTACAGTTACTCGTCAACGTCGTAAAAAAGTAATTAAATTAGCAAAAGGTTACTACGGTTCAAAAAATACATTATTCAAGGTTGCTAACCAACAGGTTATGAAATCTCTAATGTATGCATTCCGTGACCGCCGTCAAAAGAAACGTGACTTCCGTAAATTATGGATTACACGTATCAACGCAGCAGCTCGTATGAATGGTCTTTCTTACAGCCGCTTAATGCACGGTCTTAAAAATGCTGGCATCGAAGTTAACCGCAAGATGCTTGCTGACTTAGCTGTTCATGACGAAAAAGCTTTCGCTGAATTAGCAACAGTTGCAAAAAACAACATTAACTAATTAATTAGTTGAAACCTTAGAAGAATTTTCTTCTAAGGTTTTTTTATTTGTATTCAAATAGAAGTTAGAAGTGAAAGAAATTATAAAGATTAACGGCTATGTTGTTATCAATATGACAAAATCAATATAAAAGTTATAGCAGTATAGAAGAATATACATATGAAGTCAGGAGAATACTCCTGGCTTTTTTCAATTCTGCCCGTTTGGAAAGAAGAGTATCTTTCCTAGGTGAAACGACACTGCTATAATGGAAAGATGATATGGAACTTTCATCAGATGAACAATTTAAGAGCGATGACTGAAACGTATTTGTAAATTAAGGACAAGCTATTTTATAAAGAGTTAGATAGCTGACTTATTCATAAGAACTGAAACATAATAATGAACTTTGAGATGAAACAACATTGTTGCGTAAAATGCGATGTTGGAGGAGGACAATAGAATGGACTTACTACAACTATTTAAATTACAAAAAGAATTAGATGACCGTATTGCAAAAGAACATGACTTACAACCGAAAAAATTATTAAAAGAAAAAATGTTAGCTCTTCTTGTAGAAATTGGAGAACTTGCAAATGAAACACGTTGTTTTAAATATTGGAGCAACAAACCAGCATCAGAACGTGAAGTAATATTAGAAGAATACGTAGATGGTTTGCATTTTATTTTATCAATCGGAATTGATTTAGGTATTGATAAAAACTTCCTATTCTATAAATGTGCACAGACGAATAAAACACAAG
Source organism: Bacillus sp. FSL E2-8900 (assembly GCF_037966225.1). Classification (NCBI taxonomy): domain Bacteria; kingdom Bacillati; phylum Bacillota; class Bacilli; order Caryophanales; family Bacillaceae; genus Bacillus; species Bacillus sp. FSL E2-8900. The sequence goes on along the minus strand of NZ_CP150193.1, from coordinate 4,223,635 downwards.
TGGAAATTTTCTTAGACACATATGCGAAAGTAATTCGTTTTACAGATCAACCATCTATTACAAATTATATTGAATTATTTACGAGCTATCTTCGACTTGGACAAGCACTTGAATTTGAACAAGAAGAGATTGAAAAAGCATATTTAGATAAAAATGAAGTAAATCATCAGCGTCAAACACAAGGATACTAATTTAATTTTTGAATATTTCAATTTAATTATTGTATAATGAATTGACTGAAGAAAAAGGAGGGTGTTGGCAATGACAAAATTAGACGCGACATTGACAATGCTAAAAGAATTAACAGATGCACGTGGTATTGCTGGTAACGAGCGTGAACCACGTGAAGTAATGAAGAAATATATCGAGCCGTTTGCGGACGAACTTTCTACTGATAATTTAGGGAGTTTAGTTGCGAAAAAAGTAGGGGAAGAAAACGGCCCGAAAATTATGGTTGCAGGTCATTTAGATGAAGTTGGATTTATGATTACACAAATCGATGACAAAGGTTTCCTTCGCTTCCAAACGGTTGGTGGCTGGTGGTCACAAGTTATGCTTGCGCAACGCGTGACGATTGTAACGCGTAAAGGAGATGTAACAGGTGTAATTGGTTCAAAACCACCGCACATTTTACCTCCAGAAGCTCGTAAAAAGCCAGTTGAAATTAAAGACATGTTCATCGATATCGGTGCTTCTAGCCAAGAAGAAGCGATGGAGTGGGGCGTACGACCAGGAGATCAAGTTGTACCTTACTTTGAATTCCAAGTGATGAAGAATGAAAAAATGTTACTTGCAAAAGCATGGGATAACCGAATCGGTTGTGCAATTGCAATTGACGTATTAAAACAATTAAAAGATGAAAAGCATCCAAACGTTGTATATGGCGTTGGAACTGTACAAGAAGAAGTTGGTCTTCGTGGCGCAAAAACATCTGCGAATTATATTAAACCAGATATCGCGTTCGCAGTAGATGTTGGTATCGCTGGAGATACACCGGGTGTAACGTCAAAAGAAGCACAAAGTAAAATGGGCGATGGACCACAAATCATTTTATATGATGCTTCTGTTATTGGACATACAGGTTTACGTGATTTCGTAGTTGATGTTGCTGATGAATTACAAATCCCGTATCAATATGATTCAGTAGCAGGCGGAGGAACGGATGCGGGTGCGATTCACATTGCTGTAAATGGTATTCCTTCTATGGCAATTACAATTGCAACGCGCTATATCCATTCTCATGCGGCAATGTTACATCGTGATGATTATGAAAATGCAGTGAAGTTAATTGTAGAAGTTATTAAACGTCTTGATAAAGAGGCTGTACATAACATTACATTTAATTAATAGAAAAAGCGAAGGAGCTTCTCCTTCGCTTTTTTATGTTTTAAAAAGGCCGTTCTAATCCCGCTGCAGTATGAGCACCTAAAATAATTAAACGAGTTAATTGCATCGCCATAAAATGTGGGGTATATATCATTCCTTTTTTTAACCATGACATAATCATTCCGATGTGAGCCCCTGTCACATAACTAATCAAAATATCACGAGGAACCATAAGATCTTCATCATCTGGTTGTGAAATAGACAAGCTTAATGTTAAATGCACTTGTATTGTTTTCATCATTTTATAAGAGTAGTTTCCGGCAGCTTTATCCCCAAGCATAACGTTATAAAAGTTTACATTTTCTGCGATATGTTCGAATAAAGCCAAAAATGTAGGATGAGGTGAATCAAATGTAAGTTGAAAATCTTCTTTATTTCTATTTTTCGGTTTAATTACTTCTGCTAGCTTCTCTAACATTTCTTCAATGCTTTTGTCTAATAGGTCATATTTATCATGGTAATGGCTATAAAATGTAGCGCGATTTACAGGAGCGCGTTCTGCGATATGTTGAACAGTTACATTTTCAAAGCCTTTTTCGCCTACTAAAGCGACAAAAGCATCCTGAATGAGTTGTCTCGTTCGCTTTACACGTGGATCATTTGTATTTTTAATAGACATTTTCCTTCTCCTCGTTTAATTTTCTATACTTAAACAACATATTGGTATTATATTGTTGTTTAAGCAACATTTCATACGTAAATTGTCGGTTGTAGATTCAAAATAATTATTTATAATTATAAACGATAGTCCTTCAGAAATCAGCACCGCTCGCAGGTAGATAAGTTTCGATTTACGCTGCAGATGGTGTGATTTTTTTGTTAAAAGGTTAATATAATTAACAATTAAACAATCTAAACAATAAGGACATAAATAGTTTAGAAAAAAATTATATGCGATATAAGGAGAGGAATGCAATGAATCAGTTTCGAAGAATGGTAATTATCAACATTATCACATTAATTGTACTAGTTGGCGGCGGTATTGGCGGTTATTACTATTACAATCAAACGGAAAATTACTTAAAAACAGATAATGCAAAGATTGATGGAAAGGTAATTCCGGTTGCTTCACCAGTAGCAGGTAAACTAACTGACTGGAAAGCTGAAGTAGGAAAAAATTATAATGAGAACGATAAATTAGGTACTGTTACTGTAGCGGCAGCTAATGGAGAACAAACAGTAGATGTAACAATTCCACAAAATGCAACAGTTGTACAATCAAACGCGACAACAAATGCTTTCGTTGGAGCAGGTAGCCCGATTGCTTATGCATTTGATATGAACAATTTATGGGTAACAGCAAACATTGAAGAAACAGATGTTGATGATGTTCAAAAAGGTCAAGATGTAGATGTGTATGTAGATGCATACCCAGATACAACGTTAACAGGAAAAGTAGAACAAGTTGGCTTAACAACAGCGAATACATTCTCTATGTTGCCATCAAGCAACGCAACAGCGAACTATACGAAAGTAACACAAGTAGTACCAGTTAAAATTTCTTTAGATCATAGCAAATCAGTAAATATTGTTCCTGGCATGAATGTGACAGTTCGTATTCATAAGTAAGGGGGAGATGAGATGTCCTCAATTGTAATTGCAGGATATGCACTATTTTGTATAATCGTCTTCTTCCTTGTAAATCGTCTTTTACGAAAGAAAAAAACGAAAATGGGAGAAGAACAAGTCCCAGCCGTAAGTAAAATAGAAGTAAGTAAAGTTGAAACAGAAGAGAAAGAAATTGAACGAAAGCAAGAATCGGAAATTTCTAATGTAGTTGAGTTAGAAACAGGAAAGCAAGAAGAAGTAAAACAAGAAAAAGAAGTGCCGAAAAAACAAATGTCTATGCCTGTAGAGAATGTGAACGTAAAAGCAGTTGTAGCTGTATTAATTCTAGGCATGTTCGTTTCTATTTTAAACCAAACAATCATTAATGTTGCATTACCTCCGTTAATGAATGAATTTAATGTATCAACTTCAACAGCACAATGGTTAATTACAGGCTTCATGCTTGTAAATGGTATTTTAGTACCGATTAGTGCCTTTTTAGTTTCACGATTTACGTATCGTAAATTATTCGTAGCAGCAATGTTATTCTTCACGGTAGGATCTATCATTTGTGCTACTTCAGGAAACTTTACAATGATGATGACAGGTCGCGTAATTCAAGCTGTTGGTGCGGGTATTTTAATGCCGGTTGGTATGAATATCTTCATGACGTTATTCCCGCCTCATAAACGCGGAGCGGCGATGGGATTACTAGGTGTAGCAATGATTTTAGCACCAGCTATCGGACCAACTGTAACAGGTTGGGTGATTGAAAACTATAGCTGGAACTTAATGTTCTATGCGATGTTTATTATCGGTTTAATTATTACGTTCCTATCTTTAAAATTCTTTACACTAGCTCAGCCAGTGTCTAAAACGAAATTAGATATATTCGGTGTGGTTAGTTCAAGTATTGGACTAGGAAGCTTATTGTACGGATTTAGTGAAGCTGGAAATAATAGTTGGACTAGTGCAGAAGTTGTTATTTCACTTATTATCGGTGTAATTGGTTTAGCGTTATTTATTTGGAGAGAGTTAACAACGGACAATAAAATGCTTGATTTACAAGTATTTAAATATCCAGTATTTACTTTTACTTTAGTAATTAACGCAATCGTTACGATGGCATTATTCGGAGGTATGTTATTGCTTCCAGTATATCTGCAAAACATTCGTGGCTTTACGCCAATTGAATCTGGTTTACTACTTCTTCCAGGATCATTAATTATGGGGATCATGGGACCAGTAGCGGGTAAATTGTTCGATAAATATGGTATTCGTCCATTAGCGATAATTGGATTGGCAATTACGACGTATGCGACATATGAATTTACAAAATTATCGATGGATACACCGTATAGCGTTATTATGACGGATTATATTATACGTTCAATTGGTATGTCATTCATTATGATGCCAATTATGACAGCTGGTATGAACGCGCTGCCGATGAAATTAATTTCTCACGGTACAGCAACGCAAAATACGTCAAGACAAGTAGCGGGTTCAATCGGAACAGCGATTTTAATTACACTTATGACGCAACAAACGACTGCTCACGTAGCAGATTACGGCAACATGTTAACAACATCAAACCCAATTTTAGTTGATAAAGTACACGGTATGGGGCAAAGCTTAGCGGCCTTAGCTGGATCAGCTCAAGCAGGAGACGGGATGAGCACACAACTATTATATGGACAAATTTCAAAGCTATCTGCAATTAACGGTATTAACGATGCCTTCTTAATCGCAACGATACTAGCAGGTATCGCTTGGGTGTTATCGTTCTTCTTACAATCAGGCAATAAACCAAATAGAAAAGCAGGGAATTAATTTCCCTGCTTTTTTGTTTTCTTATACAAGGATTCAATTAGATATAGAATGAATCACCTGCAGACATGAGAACCCAGAAAATACCTCCCAGTAGTCCCCTATGTTGTGTATACTTTTACATTGTGCTTGTAATCCACTTATCCTCGCTAATAAGACAATTAAAGAAATTAAAATTAGTATAAAGAAGTTGTTATAAAAAGAGTAAAGAGAGGTATCATCATGATACCTCTCTTTATCCTAAGAATGCTAACATATTATTCATAATATGAAATAACATAGCTGGAATAATGGATTTTGTTTTCAGGCGTAATATTTAAATATTACATATAAAGGTGTATTTTCCATAAAATAATAAAAGAGGTATCACCCTGTAGTGATGCCTCTTTCTCATTGATAACTATGTTCTGTCTTGTTATTCAATTTTGCTTGCTCTATTTGCAATTCACGCTCTACCAATCGATCTAATTGCTGAATTGCTTTAAGTGCTTTTTCATAAGAAATTGTTCGATAATGATGCGCTCCGCCCGGTTCTTCATCTGCTTCGTCTGCCCATTTAATAATATTTTGAAGAGATGTTCTTTCAATTTCTTGTTCCACTAAGAAAGAATCTGTATGAAGAAGAATTGCAATAGAAATTTCTTTTGCTAGTTTTGGATGTTCTCCCAATCTAATAAGTAATTTATGTGCTCTTTCAGCGCCTTTAATTGCATGGATATCATTCTTTTTATATAAGTCATAATCCCATTCGCCGCCTGTGTACCACGTATGATGTCCGATATCATGAAGGAAGCCAGCTTTTGTGGCAGCATCGACTGAGGCGTGATGCTTTTTGGCTAGGTGAAACGCATGGTAAGCGACAGCGATCGCGTGGACCATTCCAGAACGGTTTACGTATTTTTGTGTAATGTGGTGTTTAAAAATTTGTTCAAGCGTAATACGGTGCATAAAACATTCACTCCTTTTATCTTATGGTGTATATGAAGAAAAATCGATCGGTTTAAATGTATTTTGAACATTGTACTCCATCATAGTTCGTTAGTAAAGTAGAAATGTTTAGGAGAAGAAAAAAATTTCTGCAAAAAAATCACCTTAGCTTATGCAAAGGTGATTTTCAAATTGCTTATTTTTTTAATCCTTGCTCTAGTGTTTCTAACATTTCGTGCTTTTCATTTTCATCAGCGTTTTTCCAAATGACTTCAAATAAAACGCCAAGACCTGGAAGCATTTTTTCTTCACCGCTTTGAATTGCATCGACGATTGTTTCTTGTAATTGATCTTGTGAATTTCCAGATACATTCGCTAATACGGCACCGCGTAAATTAAAACTCATTGCTTTCACCTCTTCTTCAGAATTGAAACTGACGTTAGTTTTTGTTCTTTTTTATGTAAATATGTATGAAAAATAGGCTATAATGATAAGACAAGAAGAGAGGGAAATACATATTATGAAAAACATTGATTCAGTACAAAATCCGCGTGTAAAGCAGTGGAAAAAGCTGCAAACGAAAAAAGAACGCGATAAAAAAGGTTTATTTTTTGTAGAAGGATTCCACTTAGTCGAGGAAGCTTTGAAGACAGGGATTGTAACAGAACTTATCGTTTCAGATCAGACAGACCTTCCGAAAGATTGGACAGTTAATGATGTGGAAATGTATATCGTACCTGAGGCGATTGTAAAAATACTTCGTGAAACAGAAACGACGCAAGGTGTATTTGCTGTTTGTGAGAAGCGTGAGAAAGAAGTAGCTCTTACTGATGGGAAATTCCTTTTATTAGATGGCCTGCAAGACCCAGGTAATTTAGGAACAATTATTCGTACAGCTGATGCAGCTGGTATTCACGCCGTTGTGCTTGGAGAAGGTTGTGTTGATGTTTACAATAGTAAAGTACTCCGCTCTACACAAGGCTCTATTTTCCACTTACCAATTGTAAAAGGGAACTTAGAAGAATGGGTAGACAAGTTAAAAGAAAATGACGTTCCTGTATATGGAACAGCTCTTGAAAATGGAGTTCCGTATGGTGAAGTAACGCCGGCTGGCAGTTTTGCATTAATTGTAGGAAATGAAGGAAATGGCGTACGCCAAGAAATTCTTGCAAAAACGGATCAAAACTTGTATATTCCGATTTACGGCGGGGCAGAATCATTAAATGTTGCGGTTGCAGCAGGGATTTTAACGTATTATTTGCAAAGCCCGGTTGCGAACAAATAAAAAACTTCTTATAATAAGTTGAAGTACATTATATTAAAAGTTAAATAACGAAAAACGTTGATAGAGAAGAGTAACTTACAAAATCGCCATATAGGGAGAGAGTGCCGTAGACTGAAAGCATTCTTATGGTAGACGGAAGTGAATTCACCTCTGGAGTTGACGCCAGGACCATGTATATGTAAAGGCGTTCCGGTCAGAATTGATCGTTATAACTAATGAGTGGGCAGACTTGTTCTGTCAATTTAGGGTGGTACCGCGAATTTACCTCGTCCCTTTTTGGGAGCGAGGTTTTTTTATTTTTAAAATTAGGAGGGTTCCAAAATGGAAGCACGTTTAAAAGAGCTAAAGCAAAAAGCGTTAGAGCTTATTGAAGAAGCGAAAGAGCTAAAGGGCTTAAACGACGTACGCGTAGCGTATTTAGGAAAAAAAGGCCCAATTACAGAAGTATTACGCGGCATGGGAAAATTATCAGCAGAAGAGCGTCCACGTATGGGAGCATTAGTAAATGAAGTACGTGAAGCGATTCAAACGCGTCTAGAAGACAAAATTAGTAACTTAGAAAAAGCAGTAATCGAAGCGAAACTAGCTACTGAAACAATTGATGTTACATTGCCAGGTCGTCCTGTTGAAACAGGTTGCCACCATCCATTAACAGCTGTTGTTGAACAAATTGAAGATGTATTCATCGGTATGGGTTATGAAGTAGCTGAAGGAACAGAAGTAGAAAAAGACTACTACAACTTCGAAGCACTAAACTTACCGAAAGATCACCCAGCGCGTGATATGCAAGATACATTCTACATTACAGAAGAAACGTTACTACGTACACATACATCTTCTGTGCAAGCACGTACGATGGAAAATAATAAAGAAAAAGGCCCAATCAAAATTATTTGTCCTGGTAAAGTGTATCGCCGTGATGACGACGATGCGACGCATTCACATCAGTTCATGCAAATTGAAGGTCTTGTAATTGATAAAAACATTCGTATGAGTGACTTAAAAGGTACACTGCAAGTATTCGTGAAAAAGATGTTCGGTGAAGATCGTGAAATCCGTCTTCGTCCAAGTTTCTTCCCATTCACAGAGCCATCTGTAGAGATGGATATTTCTTGTATGATGTGTCATGGCAAAGGTTGCGGCACTTGTAAAGGAACTGGCTGGATTGAAATTCTAGGCGCAGGTATGGTTCACCCGAACGTACTTGAAATGGCTGGTTATGATTCAAAAGAATATCAAGGTTTCGCATTCGGTATGGGCGCAGAGCGTATCGCAATGTTGAAATACGGAGTAGATGACATTCGTCATTTCTATACAAATGATGTACGTTTCTTACAACAATTCAAACGAGCGTAAGGGAAGGAGAGGATAAGTATGTTCGTATCATATCGTTGGTTACAAGAGTATGTAGATATTAAAGATGTAACAGCACAAGAACTAGCAGACAAAATCACGAAAAGTGGTATTGAAGTAGAAGGCGTTGAAGTATTAAATAAAGGTGTAAAAGGTGTTGTAGTTGGTCACGTATTAGAATGTGAAAAACACCCAGAAGCTGATAAATTAAGCAAATGCTTAATCGATATCGGTGAAGAAGAGCCAGTTCAAATTATTTGTGGAGCTGCTAACATTGCAAAAGGTTTAAAAGTACCAGTTGCAAAAGTTGGAGCTGTACTTCCTGGTAACTTCAAAATCAAAAAAGCAAAACTACGCGGTGAAGCTTCTCACGGTATGGTTTGTGCTCTTCAAGAGCTTGGTATTGATGGAAAGTTAGTTTCAAAAGAATACGCAGATGGTATCTTTATCTTCCCAAGTGACGCTGAAGTTGGTGCAGATGCACTTGAAATTTTAAACTTACACGATGAAGTACTTGAGCTTGGCTTAACACCAAACCGTGCAGATTGCTTAAACATGTTAGGTGTTGCATATGAAGTAGCTGCTATTTATGGCCGCGAAGTAAAACTTCCAGCTATCGACTTACAAGAAACAACAGAAAAAACTTCTGATTATATTTCTGTAAGTGTAGAAGCGAAAGAAGAAAACCCATTATACATTGCAAAAATGGTTAAAAACGTAAAGATTGGTCCATCACCAATGTGGATGCAAACTCGTCTTATGGCAGCTGGCATTCGTCCAATTAGCAACGTAGTTGATATTACAAACTACATTTTAATGGAATACGGTCAACCGTTACATGCATTCGATTACGATAAATTAGGTTCAAAAGAAATCGTTGTTCGTCTTGCAAAAGAAGGCGAAAAAATTGAAACGTTAGATGATCAAGAGCGTACATTACAAAGCCACCACCTTGTAATTACAAACGGCACGAAAGCTTTAGCTGTTGCTGGTGTAATGGGCGGGGCGGATTCTGAAGTTACAAATGAGACAGTAAACGTTCTAATTGAGTCTGCATACTTTGCAGGTCAAACAGTACGTCGTACATCAAAAGAATTAGGTCTTCGTAGTGAATCAAGTGCACGTTTTGAAAAAGGAATCGACCCAACACGTACATTTGAAGCAATTCAACACGCAGCTGCTTTAATGGCGAAATATGCTGGCGGTGAAGCACTTGAAGGTGTAGTAGAAGCTGACAACTTACAAGTACAAGAGCGTACAGTATCTGTTACTGCTGAAAAAGTAAACCGTGTATTAGGTACAAATATTTCTGCGAGTGAAATGGGTACAATGTTCACAAACTTGAAATTCCCATTCACAGAAGTAGAAGGAACATTCCATGTAAATGTACCAGCACGTCGTCCTGATATTACAATTTCAGAAGACTTAGTAGAAGAAGTGGGCCGTCTATACGGTTATGACCACATTCCAGTTACATTACCTTCTGGAACGATGACTCGTGGTAAATTAACATCAGCACAAACGAAACGTCGTAAAGTACGCCGCTTCTTAGAGGGTGCTGGTTTATATGAAGCAATCACGTATTCATTAACAAGCGCTGACAAAGCGAAACAATATATGGTTGAGCCAAACGAAAAGGCGCCTGTAGGTCTTGCACTTCCAATGAGTGAAGAACGTAGCCAACTTCGTTTAAGCTTAGTACCGCAATTACTAGAAGCAGTTTCATACAATGTCGCTCGTAAAAACGACAGCGTTGCTTTATACGAAGTAGGTTCTATCTTCTTACCGACAGAAGAAGGAGAACTTCCGAAAGAAGAACAACATCTTGCAGGTGTTATGACAGGTCTTGCTCTTCACCATGCATGGCAAGGTGAGAAAAAAGTAGTAGACTTCTTCGTTATGAAAGGTGTACTAGAAGGACTATTCGACGTACTTGGTGTTTCAAACCAAATCACATATGCACCAGCAAAACGTGAAGGTATGCACCCAGGTCGTACGGCTGACATCGTATTAGATGGCGAAGTAATTGGTTTCATCGGTCAATTGCACCCAGAAGCAGAAAAACAATTAGATGTGAAAAATACATTCGTATTTGAACTATCTCTTGTAAAAGTATTCGGTGCAGACGCAGAAGAAACTTACTACTCAGCAATTCCACGTTTCCCATCTATGACACGTGATATGGCTGTTGTCGTAACGAAAGAAACAAAAGCTGGCGAAATGAAGCAAGTCATTGCTGAAGCTGGCGGAGAACTTCTGAAAGACGTAACACTATTCGACTTATACGAAGGTGAAAAAATGGAAGAAGGCAAGAAATCACTTGCATTCTCTATGACTTACTTCGATGCAGAACGTACATTAACAGACGAAGAAGTAACAGAAGCACATAACCGTGTACTAACAACGGTAGAAGAGAAATTCGGTGCGGAGTTACGTAAGTAATTAGAAAATTGCCGGATATATTCCGGCAATTTTTTTATTGGGTTAGTTGTCGGACACTGTCGGTAAGTCGATATATTACAAAAATCGCTCATATATTTTCCGACACCTTGCATCTTTCTCTCGAATGTAGTACATTAATTTTAGTTTAACAAAATGAAAGACGATGATAAGGAAAAGTAGTATATACTATAATCCAAAGCGAGTCAGGGACGGTGAGAGCCTGATGAGGCGGTATATGTGAAGAACACCTTGGAGTTGCTAACCGAAATTGAATCTTGTATTCAAGAGTAGACTTAGACGGGAATCCGGCCTGTTACAAACCGGGAAGTATGTATTACATACGAGTTAAAGTTGGTCTTTATGACAAATTGGGTGGTACCGCGAAGTTTAACCTTTCGTCCCTTTATGGATGAAAGGTTTTTTTGTATTTAAATATATGAGCAAAGGAGAATTTCACTATGGAAAACACATTAGTAAAAAGTCTGTATAGAGATACAGAAAAGTATGCAGATCAAACAGTACAAGTATCAGGGTGGATTCGTAACTTACGTGATTCAAAAGCATTTGGTTTCATCGAATTAAACGACGGTAGCTTCTTCAAAAGCGTTCAAATCGTTTTCGATACAGAATTAGAGAACTTCAAAGAAATTGCAAAACTTCCACTTAGCTCTTCAGTTAAAGTAGAAGGTAAAGTAATTGCAACGCCTGGAGCGAAGCAACCATTTGAAATTAAAGCAGAAAAAATTGATATCGAGGGCTTATCAGATTCTGATTACCCACTTCAAAAGAAGCGTCATACGTTTGAATACTTACGTACAATCGCTCACTTACGTCCAAGAACAAATGCATTCTCTGCAACGTTCCGCGTACGTTCTATCGCAGCATTTGCGATTCACCAATTCTTCCAAGAGCGTGGATTCGTACATGTTCATACACCTATCATCACTGGTAGTGATACAGAAGGTGCTGGCGAAATGTTCCGCGTAACAACGCAAGATTTAAATAACCTACCAAAAGGTGAAGACGGAAAAGTTGATGAGTCAAAAGACTTCTTCGGTAAAGAAACAAACTTAACAGTAAGTGGACAGCTGAACGCTGAAGCTTATGCATTAGCATTCCGTGATGTATACACATTCGGACCTACATTCCGTGCAGAAAACTCAAACACAACTCGCCACGCTGCTGAGTTCTGGATGGTTGAGCCTGAGATTGCATTCGCGGAACTAGGGGATGTAATGAACCTTACAGAAGATATGCTGAAATATGCAATGAAATACGTATTAGAGCATGCACCAGAAGAAATGGAATTCTTCAACAGCTTCGTTGATAAAACAGTTCTTGAGCGCATGAACAACGTAATTAACTCAGACTTCGGTCGCATCACTTATACAGAAGCAATTAAAGTACTTCAAGAATCAGGTGCTGACTTCAAATACCCAGTAGAATGGGGAATTGACTTACAAACAGAGCACGAAAGATACTTATCAGAAGAAATCTTCAAACGCCCTGTATTCGTAACTGACTATCCGAAAGACATTAAAGCATTCTATATGCGTTTGAATGAAGACGGTAAAACAGTAGCTGCTACTGACCTTCTAGTTCCTGGCATCGGCGAATTAATCGGCGGAAGTCAACGTGAAGAAAGAATGGACGTTTTAGTAGACAGAATTAAAGAATTAGGTATGAACGAAGAGGACTACTGGTGGTACTTAGAACTTAGAAAATACGGCGGTACAAAACACGCTGGATTCGGTCTAGGTTTCGAGCGCTTCCTAATGTACATCACTGGCATGGCTAACATCCGTGACGTAATTCCATTCCCAAGAACTCCAGGTTCTTCTGAGTTCTAAAATATGAAAAAAGCGAGAGGATTTCCTCTCGCTTTTTATTTTGTATAGTTTATTCTCCTGTAGCAAAAAGTAACGCGAAGGGGTGAATATAAATGAGTAAAAAAGTGAAAAAAGATCATTCGAGATCGGGCCTAGGTTCTCCAGAAGTAGAAGGACAAGGAACGACAACACATGAAACAGGTTCTCATAAAGTATCTTCATCTAATAAGAAGCAGAAACAAAGCTAACATAAAAAGGAGAGTCTTGGCGACTCTCCTTTTTATGTGTTACATCTTTTTATCATGAATCTCTTTTGTAATGTTATCTACATCCTTGTCTAATCGATCGAAATAGAAAAACCACATTGAGACTCCCACGACTAAAGTCGCAAGCCCTAATCCTTACGGATTGACGGGTGGGATTCTTGAATGACTAAACGTTCGCAGTCCATTTCTGTTTTGAACAGACTTCAAGATGAGGGCATCTCATTGCCCCTCCTAAGACAGTGCGTATAGCATCTTAGGCTGATTGACTGTTACCATCAATCACAGTTGCGTAGCGAATATTCATCGCCCCAACAATATCACGATGTTTCTCAAATCCACATCGGCACTTGTATTTTCTGTCTGGTGCTTTGTTCTTTTCAGAACATTTCGGACATGTTTGACTTGTATAAGCAGGGTTCACATATTCTACCTTAATACCAACTAAATTCGCTTTGTATTCAATGAATTGTGCTAAACGATAGAATGACCAAGTGTGTAGATTTTTCTCGTTTTTACGGCTTGTTCTTGCCGTCTGTCTAATATTCGTTAGTTGTTCTAAACGAATAACAGAAATGTTATTATCGGTTGCAAAGTCAATGATTTCACGACTTACTTTGTGGTCTTGGTCTTGCATCCATCTTTGTTCTTTATCATCAAGTTGTCGAATGGCATTTAATTTCTTATTTTCACCTAACTTCTTACGAACACTACGAAACTTACGTTTCATATATTTGTTTTGTCTACCATTGCCGAAGAAACGAACTTTCTCATCGTCTGTGATGGCTACCGCAGGGACTTTAAGACCTAAATCTACCCCTAAAATCTTCGTTCCTGTTTTTTCATTTGTAGGAATTGTGACAGATATTTGAGCAATCCACTTATTAGATTTCTTCGTGATACGAAGTGTACCTAACTTGTGTGTTAACAAATTAAAATTGCGATTATATTTATCAGTTAATAAAGCACGAACCTTTAAGCGAGTTGATTTTCCATTTACCATGAGTGGAACTGAAATGTGCGTGAAGTCAAACGAATAGTTTTGATTGTTCCATACACAAACAGGTCTCTTTAGAATCGGAATAACTTTGTATTTACTTTTTTTCACCTTTGTAGAAAACACACTTTTAGCGTCTTTAATTGCTTGGTTCTTCACTGCGCTTGGAAGATTCGCTTCAACATCTTTTGTACTTTTCTTAGTGCCCTTCTTCGCTTCAGCCATTTCAGATACAAGTGTATTAATGACTTTAATATACTCATAGCTACTTTGTTCCAATAACTGAATTTGTTCTTTTGTTGGAAGCAATTTAACTTTGACTGTGATTGTTTGTGACACAATTTTCACCCCCTCGTCTTTTGATTTTCAACATACTGTTTAATTGTCTCAGTCGATACATTTCCAGCAGTAGAAACAAAATAGGAACGTGTCCATAGACTTGGCAAGTGTTGAAGATGAGGAAACTCTCCTCTCAAACGCTTCGATGTCACTCCTTTAATTTTCGCCATTGTGTCAGCAGGACTAAGTGTTGGTAGTGTATTTAAGAACAAGTGAACGTGGTCTTTGTCGCATTCCATTGCGACAATAGCAACATCCATTTCTCCGCATATTTCTTGAACCAACTCTTTGAAACGTTCTTCTACTTTTGTGTTAAGAAAAATCTTTCTTCTGTATCGCGGGCAAAACACAAAATGGTAGTTAATTAATGACACAGTTGTTTTGGTTCTTCTATAATCATTTATCATATTCACATTGTATCAGTTTTACTTTTAAACTACACCACAAAAGATACCAATATTTTGAATACTTAAAATACCACAAACTTAGCGATTTTTAGTGGTACTCCGTATCCAACCTCACTTTCATCCCATGCCTAAAGGCGATGGACTTTCCCGTTCGGAAAGGGCTGTAATAGATGGCCATCACGCCAAGATTATCAGATATATTTTCAAATGTAGATTTAGTAGTGAAAAAAGCTCCCCAAATGGTAGAAATAGTGAGGTAAGATAGAGGACCTACGATGTGTACGAATGCATAAAGTACCTTTTTAACTTTTACAGCGTTCATATGAAAGACCGCCTTTTTCTAATCATACATTCAAGTTCCTCACAGAAGTGTTGTAGTTTTGCTGGATTATGTATTAACGAGCGAGCATCGTGTTTCCCGATAAACCTGCGGATCCGAAAGTTTAATAAGAAAGATCGGCCATAGCGCTCTATTAAATCGTTGAACGCTCGTTGTTCACTTAGCAGCTGAATGTTTTCTCTAATTTCAAACTGCCTTTCGTGTGGATTACCTAGTAAAATATTTAGAATCATTTGTAGAAGTAGCAATGTAGATCTCCTCCTATGTTAGAATAATCTGTATATTATAATTATAACAAAACTATAAGGACAATAGTAGGATGAAACAAAAACAGGAGTTTGTAGGCTCCTGTTTTTGTCGATACTATTTTAATAAGCGAAATGCCTTCTCTGTATTAGCAAAATGCAGTTTTACAAACTCAGGTAATCTTTCTTTACCTACTTTTTGAATTAATTTAGCAGCGGCGATATCAACTTGTTTACCAGCACCTTTTGGAAGTGGCATACCAGCTTTTTTACTTAGTTCATCAAATTGTTTTACGAATGAGTAACGAGCTAAAATAGAAGCAGCGGCTACTGCTAAATGGACGCTTTCACCTTTCGTAGCGAAATAAACATTTTCACGCTGTACCTGTTTTTGTTTTGCTAAATATTTATAGTATGTATCAGGTTGTGTGAATTGATCGATTAAGACGCCTTCAGGTTTTGTAGGTGCCATTTTAGCTAATAAGTTTGTAATAGCTTTATTGTGTAGTAAAGCTTTTAACTTACCTTGGTTGTTTCCTTTATCAAATAGCTCGTTATACTTTTCATTATGAAGGACAAGGGAGCTGTAAGGAACAACGTGTAGAAGTTGTTTCGCAATGGCAGTAATTTGATCGTCATTTAAGTTTTTAGAGTCTTTTACACCAAGTTCTTTTAGTAGTGGAATTTGCTTTGCATCCACATATACAGCAACGACTGTCATCGGTCCAAAGAAATCTCCCGTACCAACTTCATCAGACCCTACAATAGACATTGTACCGATGGAAGCAGGAGGCGCATAACGATGGGAATCGACAGATTTTTTTACAGCTGTTTTCGGTGTTTGAGAGACAGTTTGCCAACGAGAAGCTTCTGCTTCAGCGCGGCCTCCTTGGAACATTACTTTTCCAGATTTATACGCTGTAATCGTGCAAGATGGTACCTTTGCCATGAAGATCCCGCCTTGCGGAGTTTTTGGGCTAAGCGAATGTTTATATTGTTGTTTCATGTCTTCAATTACTGTAGAATTTGTTTGAATTACGATAGAATTTGACATAATGGTCGCCCCTTTTTTTATATTGTTATTTTTATCATATCGGATTGTTCTTTCTGTTTCCATATTATGAAGGTTCATGGTATGATAAACTTTAGGATTCTGTACGTGATTGGAGGCCGGTGAGTTGTCACAACAAAAGGGAAAGAAAAGTCGAATTAATGTAGAAATCTATGGTCAGCAATATTCAGTTGTTGGCGATGAAAGTACAAGTCATATCCGCATGGTAGCAGCGATTGTGGATGATAAAATGCGCGAACTCAATGCCAAGAATCCTTCGCTTGACACGAGTAGACTAGCGGTATTGACGGCGGTAAACGTCATACACGATTACATAAAATTAAAAGAAGAACATGAGAAATTGAAAGAAAGTATGACAAAAAAAGGAATGGAATAACATGATTGATATTATTATCATTTTACTGCTTGTTATGGGATTTTTCCTCGGCTTACGCAGAGGGTTTATTCTGCAACTTGTAAAGTTAACAAGCTTTATTATCGCATACCTTGTTGCATACTGGTACTGTAAAGATTTAGCGCCAGCACTTGCGAAATTTATTCCGTATCCATTTGATAAAAACGTATCTGTTCCAGAATGGATTGATGCAAATAATATTGAGACAGTATTTTATCAAGCGCTTGCGTTTATCATATTGTTTATTATCACTAAAATTGCACTTTCATTACTTGGTAATTTGTTAAATATGTTTGCAGAAATACCGGTTTTAAAGCAAGTAAATGCGTTTGCGGGGGCAATCCTCGGATTTTTAGAAGTATATATTATTTTGTTTGTCTTAATTATCATTGGGAACATTCTTCCGATTGAACAATTACAAACACCATTACAACAATCATCAATTAGCAAAATAATTGTAGACGATACACCGATTCTCTCTGAAAAGGTGAAGGAACTATGGCAGACAGGTAGCAGAGTATAACTTCTCTTTTTTCGGAAAGAGAAGTTTTTTTCTATGAAAGAAAGGCGGGACAATGATGAAAGTAAATAAAAAACAAGTGATCAAATTATTAGAGACAATCGGGCTTTTTATGGAATTAAAGGGCGCGAATCCATTTAAAATATCTGCATTTCGTAAAGCGGCAGCAGCGTTAGAAAGTGATGATCGTAGTCTTTCTGAAATTGAAGATTTCACAAAGATTCCAGGCATCGGAAAAGGAACAGCAGCCGTTATTCAAGAATATATAGAATCGGGAACATCTGAAGTATTACAAGAACTTGAAAAAGAAGTACCAAGTAGCTTATTGCCGTTATTAAAACTACCAGGACTTGGTGGTAAGAAGGTAGCTAAGTTATATAAAGAACTTGGTGTTGTTGATATGGAATCGCTAAAAGCTGTTTGTGAGGAAAATAAAGTACAAGCTTTAGCAGGTTTCGGTAAGAAGACAGAAGAGAAAATATTAGAAGCAATCGATCAAGTAGGCTCTCGTCCAGAGCGTTTACCAATTGCGATGGTATTGCCTATTGCCGGGGAAATAGAGGAGAAATTGTCGAATATTGCTGAAGTAATTCGTTTCTCTCGCGCTGGTAGTTTGCGCCGTGTTCGTGAAACAGTGAAAGATTTAGATTTTATCATTGCAACGACAGAACCAGCAGCGGTACGTGAGCATTTACTACAATTTGATAATATGATTGAAGTAATAGCAAGTGGAGATACGAAAGTTTCTGTCCGTCTTCAATATGAATATGATATTTCAATTGATTTCCGTTTAGTAAAACCAGAAGAGTTTATTACAACTCTTCACCATTTCACAGGATCAAAAGACCATAATGTAAAAATGCGTCAAATCGCAAAAGATAAAGGCGAGAAAATTAGTGAGTACGGTGTAGAGAACTTGGAAACAGGTGAAGTGAAAACATTTGAGACTGAAGAAGACTTCTTTGCTCATTTCGGTTTGCCATTTATTCCGCCAGAAGTGCGTGAAGATGGAAAAGAAATTGAATTAATTAAAGAGTATCCGAACTTAATTCAGTTTTCCGATATACAAGGTGATTTACATATGCATACAACTTGGAGTGACGGTGCTTTTTCTATTGAAGAAATGGTACAAGCGTGCCGTGCTCGTGGATATAAGTTTATGGCGATTACTGATCACTCGCAATATTTGAAAGTGGCGAACGGTTTAACGAAAGAGCGTCTTCGTGAGCAAGCGAAAGAAATTGAACGTATGAATGAAAAGTATCCAGACATTACAATTTTACGCGGAATTGAAATGGACATTTTACCAGATGCCTCGCTTGATTTTGATGATGAAGTATTAGCAGAATTAGATTATGTCATTGGAGCGATTCACTCTAGCTTCTCACAAGACCGTGAAACGATTATGAAGCGTCTACGTACTGCACTTGAGAATAAACATGTCACAATGATTGCCCATCCTACAGGACGTCTTCTCGGGCGTCGTGAGGGTTATGATGTAGATACAGATTTATTAATTGAACTAGCAAAAGAGACAAATACAGTTTTAGAATTAAATGCGAATCCGAACCGTCTAGATTTAAGCGCGAAATTATTAAAACAAGCACAAGATGCTGGTGTGAAAGTAGCGATTAATACGGATGCTCATACGCTTGAAATGTTAGAAGATATGGAAACAGGTGTAGCAGCAGCACGTAAAGGTTGGATTCAAAAAGATAACGTGATTAACACGTGGGATATTGAACGTTTATTAGACTATATTAAACGTAATAAGTAATACAAGGGGGACCTGCAACATGTTAGAAAGAACGTTGCGTGTATTAGAATACAATAAAGTAAAAGAACAATTACTTGAACATACAGCATCTTCACTTGGTCGTGACAAAGTGAAGCATTTAGTGCCGAGCACTGATTTTGAAGAAATTGTAGAAATGCAAGATACAACGGATGAAGCAGCGAAAGTTATTCGTTTAAAAGGTAGTGCACCATTAGGTGGTATTACGGATATTCGCTCAAATGTGAAGCGTGCAAAAATTGGGAGTATGTTAAGTCCAAATGAATTACTTGATATTGCGAATACGATGTATGGTAGTCGTAATATGAAACGTTTCATTGAAGATATGGCTGATAACGGTGTCGAGCTTCCGATTTTAGAAACTCACGTCGCTCAAATTGTATCTTTATATGATTTAGAAAAGAAAATTACAAATTGCATCGGTGACGGCGGTGAAGTAGTCGATAGCGCAAGTGATAAACTGCGTGGTATTCGTACTCAAATTCGTACTGCGGAAAGCCGTATTCGTGAAAAGCTAGAAAATATGACGCGTTCTTCAAACGCGCAAAAGATGCTGTCTGACTCGATTGTAACGATTCGTAACGAACGTTACGTAATCCCAGTAAAACAAGAATACCGCGGCGTATATGGTGGTATTGTTCACGATCAATCGGCTTCTGGACAAACGTTATTTATTGAGCCACAAGTCATTGTAGAATTAAATAATGCACTGCAAGAAGCACGTGTGAAAGAAAAACAAGAAATCGAACGCATCTTATTAATGTTAACAGAAGAAGTGGCAGTAGAAGCGGATATCGTTTTATCAAACGTAGAAGTAGTTGCAAATCTTGATTTTATCTTTGCGAAAGCTTTTTATGCGAAGCGAATTAAAGCAACGAAACCAATCGTAAATAACGAGCGTTATATGGATTTAAGACAAGCTCGACATCCGCTAATCGATCCAGAAATAATCGTGCCAAATAACATTATGTTAGGGAAAGATTTCACGACAATTGTTATTACAGGACCGAATACAGGTGGTAAAACAGTTACGCTGAAAACAGTTGGTATTTGTGTGTTAATGGCGCAATCTGGCCTTCACATTCCAGTAATGGATGAGTCAGAGATTTGTGTATTCAAAAATATCTTTGCTGATATCGGTGATGAGCAATCGATTGAACAAAGTTTAAGTACGTTCTCCTCACATATGGTGAACATCGTTGATATTTTAGAAAAAGCTGATTTTGAAAGTTTAGTTTTATTCGATGAATTAGGTGCTGGAACAGACCCGCAAGAAGGGGCTGCACTTGCCATTTCAATTTTAGATGAAGTATGTAATCGCGGTGCTCGCGTTGTTGCAACGACGCATTATCCAGAATTAAAAGCATACGGATATAACCGTGAACAAGTTATTAATGCGAGTGTTGAGTTTGATGTGAACACGTTAAGCCCAACGTATAAATTATTAATCGGTGTACCAGGACGTAGTAATGCCTTTGAAATTTCGAAACGTCTTGGATTATCTGATCGCGTCATTGACCAAGCACGTAACCACATTAGTACAGATACGAATAAAATTGAAAATATGATTGCGAAGTTAGAAGAAAGCCAGAAGAACGCAGAGCGTGACTGGAACGAAGCAGAAGCGCTTCGCAAACAATCTGAGAAACTTCATCGTGAGTTGCAACGTCAAATTATTGAATTTAACGAAGATCGCGACGAACGATTATTAAAAGCGCAAAAAGAAGGGGAAGAAAAAGTCGAAGCTGCAAAGAAAGAAGCAGAAGGCATTATTCAAGAACTTCGTCAATTGCGTAAAGCACAGCTTGCAAATGTGAAAGACCACGAGCTAATTGAAGCGAAGAGTCGTCTAGAAGGCGCAGCGCCAGAGCTTGTTAAGAAACAAAAAGTAAATGTGAAAAACACTGCACCGAAACAACAGTTACGTGCAGGTGATGAAGTGAAAGTATTAACGTTCGGTCAAAAAGGTCAACTACTTGAAAAAGTAAGCGATACAGAGTGGAGCGTACAAATCGGTATTCTGAAGATGAAAGTGAAAGAATCTAATATGGAATACATTAACACACCGAAGCAAACAGAGAAAAAAGCAGTTGCAACGGTAAAAGGTAGAGACTATCATGTTTCATTAGAACTTGACCTTCGTGGTGAACGATTTGAAAATGCAATGGCGCGCGTTGAGAAATACTTAGACGATGCCCAGCTTGCAAGCTATCCTCGCGTATCAATCATTCACGGTAAAGGGACAGGAGCACTTCGCCAAGGTGTACAAGATTACTTGAAGAAGCATCGCGGTGTAAAAACCTTCCGTTACGGTGACATGGGCGAGGGAGGCCTAGGTGTAACAGTTGTCGAATTAAAATAGAAAACAACGAAACAAAGGGGAAACCATTATATGTTTATGGACAAACTTGCAAAAGTATTGTTAGCTTGTTGTGGAATATTTTTGGTGATTGGGGTTATTTATTTAGTTGTTTTTGCGAAGTGAAAAAGCGTCAATCGTGGCAGAATGATATGGCCATAGATTGACGCTTTTAATATATGTGAAAAGGAACAAAACATGAAAATCAACCAATACATAAGCGAAGCAAAATCCTGCTCAAGACGTGAAACAGACCGCCTTATTAAAGCTGGACGCGTGGCTATTAACGGCGAAATATGTACGCACGGTGCACTCGTGAGCGATGGTGATGTAGTAACGATTGATGGACAGGTTATTGCAAAAGAAGAGAAAGAAAAGGTGTATATCGCCTTTCATAAGCCAGTTGGCATTACTTGTACAGCAGCTGATCATATTGAAGATAATATTATTGACTATATCAATTATCCAGAGAGAATCTTTCCAGTTGGACGATTAGATAAAGCATCAGAAGGACTTATTTTATTAACGAATGACGGCGGGATTGCGAATCAAATTTTACACGGAGATCATGAGCACGAGAAAGAATATGTTGTCACAGTCGATAAACCTTTTACAGATTGGTTTATTGATGAGATGTCCAGCGGTGTAAAGATTAAAGATGGGATGACGAAGCCATGTAAAGTGACGAGGGTTGATCAGTCTACATTTCGCATCGTTTTAACGCAAGGAATGAACAGACAGATTCGTAGAATGAGCCGCGCTTTCGGGTTTACTGTAACAAAGCTAAAGCGAGAACGCATTATGAATATAAAGCTAAATGATCTTCAAGTAGGAAAGTGGCGAGACATTACAGGTGAAGAATTAGAATTATTAATAGGACAGTTATAGGGAGGAAAAATTTTCTCCCTATATTTTTTTGTCAGAAAAAATAAAACTATTGATTTTTTAAAAAATAGCCCATATAATAAAAAACAACAAGTTTCGACAAGATATTTTATAAAAGTAATGATGAGGACATGAGTTGTTTTTTACGATTCTCAGAGAGGGAGGCCTTAGGCTGTGAGCTTCCTAATACGGAAAGACAAACTTACCACCTCTAAACTTCAAGAGTGAACTGCATGATGCATTGTAATTCTTGGCGGATAAAACCGTTATCAATTTACACGAGCTATAAAATGAGCTTATTTCGTTATAAATTCATTTTATTAGAATAAGGGTGGAACCACGATTTCAACACTCGTCCCTTTGTTAGGGACGGGTGTTTTTTGCGTTCTTTTACGGGGAAGTATGCTTGAAAGAGGATATGTGACGGATTTTAATTCAGAATATTTTGTTAATTTATAATTATTATGTAGGAGGTTAGTAGAAATGAAATCATCTTTAAAGTTTTCTGAGATGTTTGCAATAAGTTTAATGTTATTTGCACTATTTTTCGGTGCAGGTAATATGATTTTTCCACCAGCGTTAGGGCAAGGTGCTGGAACGGACGTATGGATCGCGCTGTTTGGTTTTATCGTAACAGGCGTTGGACTACCTTTATTAGGAGTAATTGTTATAGCTTTAAAGGGAGATATTAATGAACTAGCAGGACGTGTACATCCTATATTCGCACTTGTTTTTATCACTGCAATTTATTTATGTTTAGGCGTATTCGTAAGTGTGCCGCGTACAGGAACAGTAGCTTATGAGATGAGTGTTGCACCGTTTTTACCAAGTGAGATAGCTGATCAGTCATATCCACTTGTTATCTTTACATTTATTTTCTTTGCAGTCACTTTCTATTTAGCTTTAAATCCTTCGAAATTAGTGGGTCGTATTGGTAAGGTGCTAACTCCAATATTATTAGCTGTTATTGCAATTATCGTAGGTAAAGCACTTATTACACCAATTGGAGAATTTGGTGCACCGACAGAAGCGTATAGTGCTCCTCTCTTTAAAGGATTTATTGATGGATATTTAACTTTAGATGGACTTGCAGCACTGGTATTCGGAAATGTTGTAATTCATGCGTTAAAAGAAAAAGGAATTACAAATAAAAACAGTATTGCAAAAGTAACAATCTTTGCAGGATTTATTGCAGCGCTTGGTCTACTACTTGTGTATTTAGCACTTGCTTATCTTGGAGCTTCTAGTGTGTCACTTGGAATGGGCGCAAACGGAGGAATTATTTTAACAAATGTCGTGAATCATTTATTTGGTAGCTACGGAACTTTATTACTAGGGATCGCAATTACAGCAGCATGTTTAACAACTTCTGTAGGTATTGTTGCAGCTTGTGGTGATTACTTCTCTTCTTTATTACCAAAGCTTTCTTATCAAAAAGTCGTTTTCATTTTCTGTGTATTAGCATTTATGGTAGCAAACCTTGGGTTAACTCAGTTAAATGCATTAGCATTACCAATCTTAATCGCAATTTATCCAATTGGAATCGTACTTATCGTATTATCACTTGTTGAAAACTACGTTCGTCTTCCATTAGCGATGTATGTGGGTGGGATTGTAGGAGCATTTGCAATAAGTTTCTTTGATGGGTTACACAATGCAAATCTTCAAATTGCAGCGCTAGCACCTATTTTAGATAAGATTCCATTATATAGTGTAGGAATTGGTTGGTTAGTTCCAGGCATATTCGGTATAGGATTTGGTTATATAGTTTCTAAGTTTCAAAAGCAGGAAATTGCTGTAGAAAAATAGAGAAAAGAGGCTTTCTATAATAGAAAGTCTCTTTTTTTGTAAAAAAAGCCGCATATAGAGAAATTTAGATATTAAAAATTTTATACGTAATATAGTTGACAAAAAATTTATGAGTAGGCTAAGATTGACTTAGTTGTGGAAATATTGGAAGGGAAGTGAGGGAAACGGGGTTTCTATAACTATAGTGTTGTTATGGGAAGAGGTGAAAGAAGAGGAGAAGAGAAAGTTTATTTTTTTTGACTTACATTGAGAATGATAATCAATAAATACGTTTTATAATTTTTTCTCAGTTTCTATGCCTTCGTATAAGGAATAGGGTGAGATATTATTTTTAATATTCAATGAGAATGATAATCAATAATGCTTATGTTACATAAAAGAATGCTAATTAAATAATAGGTAGAAGAGATTATTTTTTTCTTATGAATTGAGAATAATTATCATTTTCGGAAAAAGTGAAATGAAAGATAACCAAGGAGGAAACAAGAAAAATGAAAAAGGTTTCTGTATTACCCGCTTTTATTATAACGTTCGTATGTATGCTAGCTTTTCTTGTAATGCCATACGGCAATGCTTCAGCAAAACTAGCTGATGGTACTTACGATATTAATTACGTAATTCAAAAAGCGGAAAATGATTCAGCTTCAATGGCAAATGACTATTTTGAAAAGCCAGCAAAATTAATAGTGAAAAACGGTGAGATGAGAGTACAAGTTCCGATGAATCATAGTGCTTGGATTACAGAATTTAAAGCACCAGAGAACGGAAATTTTGTTGATGCGAAAGTTGTTAGTAAAGATGAATCGGCAGATAAAAGAACAGTAGAGTTTAAAGTAGATGATTTATCCAAACCGGCAGCTGTAAAAATTCATGTTGTTGTACCAAATGCAAACTATGACCACCACTACACAATTCGTTTTGCATTTGATGCAAATGTAAAAGCTGTAGGTGGCGATAATGGCGTAGCTGCTACAACAAAAAATAATGATCAAGCGAAAACAGATACACAAGTAAAAGAAGAGGGAGCAAAAGTAGAGAGTAAGGAAACAGCTAAAGAAGTGAACAAAGAAACAAAAAATGAAAATGGAAAAGCTGAAAAAACAGATAACCCAAAAACAGGCGATGAAGCACGTATTGGATTGTTTGCAGCGTTAATTCTTATTTCAGGTGCTTTCTTAATTCGTAAAGTGAACTTGAGTAAATAAATCTTTTGAAGGGTGATGAATATATGTTTAAACAATTTAAAATGATTATTGCCGTATTTGCTGTTTTATTTACATTTATCGCAACACTAGGTTTACAAGATGCAAAGGCTGCTACAAAACTAGCTGATGGAAAATATAATATTGCTTTTACTGTATGGAAAGGCGATAAAGATGAATCGTCTAGAATGAATAGTTATTTTGAAAGCCCAGCAACATTAACAGTTAAAAATGGAAAACAATATGTTTCATTTAAAGTGAAAGATAGTGCTTCTATTAAAAGTTTCCAAGTAGAAAAAGATGGTCAATTTGTAGAAACAACCGTGTTAAGTGAAAACAAAAAAGATAATACTAGAGTTGTAGAATTTGAAGTTGCTGACTTGTCAAAAAAACTAAATGGCAAGGTGAAAATTAATATTCCAATTATTAATTATAATGCTTCGTATGATATTCGCTTTGTATTTGATGGGAACAGTATTAAATAATTTTCAAAAGGGAGAGGCGTTCCATTGAACAGGTATACAAAAATTATTGTTGCTATGTTTTTAATGATATTTACATTCGTATCAACATTACAACCACTTGTAGTTCAAGCAGCTACCAAGTTGGCTGACGGTGAATATTCAATTGGCTTCAAAGTTTTAAAAGATACATCAGATGAAGAATCGATGATGAATCAATATTCAGTAAGTCCGGGAACTTTAAAAGTGAAGGATGGGAAAAAGAAAGTATCCTTTACATTAACAAATAGTTCATGGATTACGAAATTTGAAACAGAAAAAGCAGGTAAGCTAGTTGCGACAAATGTAATTAGTGAAGATAAAGAAAAAGATACAAGAGTAGTAGAATTTGATGTAGAAGATGTAGAGAAGGTATTAAATGCAAAAGTAAAAGTAGATATTGATTTTTTAAATTATCATCATGAGTACGACGTTCGTATTGCATTTGATCAAAATAGCATTACACCAATTCATGTAGAAAAACCAAATGAAAAAGAGGACCCAGCTAATAAGCCAGATCCAAATGAAACTACCGATCCAGGTCAGAAGCCCGACCAAAAGCCTGACCCAGATCAACAACCAAATTCTAACACAATTACAGATGGTGCGTACAGCATTCCATTTAAAGTGTTAAAAGATCAAACAGATGAAGAATCTAAGATGAATAGTTACATGGTAAATCCAGGAGTATTAAAAGTAGAAAACGGTAAGAAAAAAGCAATTGTAACACTAAAAAGTAGCTCATTAATTAAAAATTTCCAAACGGAAAAAGATGGCGCATTTGTTGATGCAAAAGTAGTGAGTGAGGATAAGGAAAAAGATACAAGAGTAGTAGAGTTTGAAGTAAACGATTTATCTAAAAAACTAAATACAAAAGTATTTATCGAAATGGCATCAAGAAATTATAAGCAAATGCATGATGTACAACTTTTATTTGAACAAGATAAACTTGAACAAATTAAAAATGAAGAGAAACAACCAGAAGCAGAAAAACCAGAAGTAGAAAAACCGGAAGCAGAAAAACCAGAAGTAGAAAAACCAGATGAAAATAAAAAACCAGATGCTGAAACAATTAAAGATGGTGAATACAGCATCAATTTTAAGGCATTAAAAGATCAAACAGACGAAATTTCAATGATGAACACATATACAAAAAGTCCAGGTGTGCTAAAAGTAAAAGATGGTAAGAAGTATGTATCATTTACGTTAACGAACAGTTCTTGGATTACAAAATTTGAATTTGAGAAAAATAGTTCGTTTGTTGATGCAAATGTAATAAGTGAAGATAAAAAAACTGATACACGCGTAGTGGAAGTAGAAGTACCAGATTTATCGAAAAAGTTAAATGCAAAAGTAAAAGTAGATATCGATTCAATGAATTATCACCATTTTTACGATATTCAATTTGCATTTGATAAAGGTAGCATTAAGCCGTTAGATAACCAAGGTGAAAACACCAACCAAGGTGGAAACACCAACCAAGGTGGAAACACCAACCAAGGTGGAAACACCAACCAAGGTGGAAACACCAACCAAGGTGAAAACAACAACCAAGGTGAAAACACCAACCAAGGTGGAAACAACAACCAAGGTGAAAACAACAACCAAGATAATAACACAACAATTGATCCAAAAGCTCTTAAAGATGGTGAATACAGCATTGGCTTTAAAGTGTTAAAAGATCAAACAGATGAAATCTCAATGATGAACATATACACAAAAAGCCCAGGTGTATTAAAAGTAAAAGATGGTAAGAAATACGTATCGTTTACATTAACAAATAGTACATGGATTACGAAATTTGAATTTGAGAAAAATGGTTCTTTCGTTAATGCAAAAGTGTTAAGTGAAAATAAAGAACAAAATACAAGAGTAGTAGAAGTAGAAGTAAACGATTTGTCTAAAAAATTAAATGCAAAAGTAAAAGTAGATATTGATTCAATGAATTATCACCATGTCTATGATGTTCAATTTGTATTTGATCAAGACAGTATTAAAGCTTTAGGGACCCAAGGCGGAAACAACAACCAAGGCGGAAACAACAACCAAGGCGGAAACAACAACCAAGGCGGAAACAACAACCAAGGTGGAAACGACAACCAAGGTGGAAACAATAACCAAGGTGAAAATAATAAACCGAGAGTAATAGTTGATCCGAAAAATTTAGTAGATGGCCAATATGATATTACATTTAAAGTATTAAAAGATAAAACAGATGAGATTTCAAAGATGCATGACTATGTTGTAAATCCAGCGAAATTAATCGTAAAAGATGGTAAAAAATATATTGAGATGGTGCTGAAAAATAGTGCGTGGATTACGAAATTCCAAACGGAAAACAAGGAACTATTCGCTGATGCGAAAGTAGTAAGCGAAGATAAAAATGCAAATACGCGAGTAGTACAGTTTGAAGTAGAAGATCTATTTAAAAAATTAAACGCAAAAGTAAAGGTAGACATCGATGAGATGAACTACCATCATTTCTACGATGTACAAATTCAATTTGATACAAATAATATCGGCGCGTTAGGAACTCTTAAAGAGGAACCGAAAAATCCAGTGACTACACCGAAAGTAGATAATGTAAAAACAGTAGGTACTCCTGATTTTAACCGAAATGCAGATGGTCAGAAGAAAAAAGAAGATACAAAAAATGATTCGAAAAAAGAGAAAAATTCAAAAACTGCAGATACAGCACAACTTGGTTTATACATGGTGTTACTGCTAGGTTCACTTGCTTTACTAGTTCGTAAATATAGAGCAGGTAGATTGTAATTTTTGGAGTCTTGATGCATATTCGCGTGTATCAAGACTTGTTTCATATTGTATGGAAAGGAGTGGTGATTGAGAGTGAAGAAAATTGCAAGTGTACTAATGGCTATTATTTTGTTAATGAGTATAGCCGGGTGCTCATCACCAAAAAAAGAATCAGCAAAGCAGGTAAAGAGTGAAAGTAAAGAGCGCGTTGTTGCAACAACAGTGGCTGTTACTGAAATTATGGATGCGTTAGAAGTAGATTTAGTTGGCGTTCCAACAAGCTCTAAAACTTTACCGAAGCGATATAAAGGTTTACCTGAAGTTGGGAATCCAATGAGTCCAGATATGGAAAAGGTAAAGTCATTAAAGCCTTCAGAAGTGTTATCTGTGACAACACTTGAATATGAATTAAAGCCGGTTTTTGATGGTGTGGGTATGAAAGCAAACTTTTTAGATTTAACGAGTTTGAAAAATATGCAAAGTTCTATTAGCGATTTAGGTAAGAAATATGGGCGTGAAAAACAGGCCGAAGCAGTAGTAACTAAATTAGATAAAAAGGTTGCTAGCATTCAAAAAGAAGTAAAAGGAAAGAAAGAACCGACAGTGCTTATTTTATTAGGTGTGCCGGGAAGTTATTTAGTAGCAACAGAGCATTCTTATATTGGAGATTTAGTGAAACAACTAGGTGGTAAAAATATTGTGCAAGGTGAACAAGTAGAATATTTAGCTTCTAATACAGAGTATTTAAAGAAAGCTGATCCAGATATTATTTTACGAGCAGCTCATGGTATGCCTGATGAAGTTGTAAAAATGTTTGATAAAGAATTTAAAACAAATGATATTTGGAAACACTTTGCTGCGGTTAAAAATAACCGTGTTTACGATTTAGAAGAGCGTTTATTTGGAACGACAGGCAATTTAGCAGCAATTGAAGCGTTAGATGAATTGAAAAAAATGATGTATCCGTGATGCATTTTAATATAAAGGAAGAGTAGAATGAATAAAAAAACTTGGAGTTTCCTCATTGTTACTGCATTGCTTATTGTTATGGCATCATTGTCAGCGATGAAAGGGAGTTTAGAAGTAGGTATTGTTGAACTTGTACAAGGGATATTTACAGGTGGAAATGAAGATGTTGAAGTCATTAAAGATTTACGTTTCCCGCGTATTATTATTGCGTTGTTCACTGGAGCGGCTCTCGCTGTTTCAGGTGTGCTTTTTCAAGCTGTTATGAAAAATCCACTCGCCGATGCTGGAGTAATCGGTATATCTTCAGGAGCAAGTTTTATGACACTCGTTATTATTACGTTGTTCCCGCAATTCTTTTTCTGGACACCTGTATTCGCCTTTTTAGGTGGTGCGCTTGCATGTTATCTCGTTTATTCGTTTTCATGGAAATCAGGATTAAGCCCGCTTCGCATTATTTTAATTGGTATTGCCATTAATGCAATGTTTACTGGATTAAATGAATCATTCGTTACGATTTGTGGATATTTTATTAAGAGTATTAAGCAAACGACGACTTCTAACATAACAATGAAGACGTGGGGCGATGTAGAAATAATGGTGACTTATGGAACGATTGGTCTTATTCTTGCTCTGTTCGTAGGAGCTTGGTGTAACTTATTATCGCTACAAGATAAGACTGCGAAAAACTTAGGCTTGCACGTGACGAGAGTTCGTCTTATTATTTCTGCCATTGCAGTACTCTTAGCGGCAGTATCAACAGCGATTGCAGGTGTTATTGCTTTTGTAGGATTACTAGTTCCGCATATTTCAAGACAATTAGTCGGTTCAGACCATAAAGTATTAATTCCATTTTCTGCTCTTGCAGGGGCGTTATTAATTTTGACGGCAGATACGATTGGAAGGTTAATTGTGCCACCTAACGAAATTCCAGCAGCAACAATTATGGCGGTTATTGGTGGTCCATTCTTAATATTTTTGCTTAGAAAGAGTGATAAAGTTCATGGAAATTAAAAATGTAACCTTTTCATACGATAACGTAACAAATCGTTTAAAGTCTGTTAGTAGTGAAATAGAAATTGGGAAAATTACAACAATCATTGGACCGAATGGATGTGGGAAATCAACATTACTTAGTGTCATGTCTAGAAACCACGCTCCTAGCAGTGGAGAAGTAATACTTGATGGGAAAGCGATTAGTGAATATAAACCGAAAGAGTTTGCTAGAAAACTAGCGGTTGTCCATCAACAAAATGAGGCTCCAGCAGATATTACAGTGGAAAAGCTAATAAGCTTCGGGCGTATGCCATATAAAAATATATTCTCTTCGCAAACAGATGAAGATAGAGAAGCGATTGAGCGTGCGCTAGTATGTACGAATTTACAAAGTAAGCGTGATAAGCCAATTTATGCTTTATCTGGTGGAGAGAGGCAGCGAGTTTGGATCGCAATGACATTAGCTCAAAATACACCAATGCTCTTCTTAGATGAGCCGACCACATATTTAGATATTTACTATCAGCTAGAAATATTAGAGTTAGTGAAAGAGTTAAATGAAGTGCATGGACTAACGATTGTAATGGTATTACATGATATTAATCAAGCCATTCGTTATAGCGACCATATTATCGTTATGAAAGATGGAGAAATCATTACGAAAGGTAATCCTAATGATGTAATAACAGAAGAAATGGTTAAAGCAATATATGGTGTAGATGTCATTGTAAAGCAGGATGAAGATACCGGATTGTACATGGTACCTATGGGAATCTAAAGGCTGAGCATAATCCGTTTTGAGGTGATAATTTGAATAGTAAGAAAGGACGGAAAAAGAATTCTTTTTTTCAACGCATACTTACAATTGTGTTTTTAGGAATCTTTTTCTATTCAATGTATGAGTTGGGCGGGATTTTCATGGATTATTATGAAAATCGTAAAGTAATGGCTGAGGCACAACATATTTATAAAAGAAGTCCAATGGAAGAAAAATCAGAAGATGGAGAGGTACGTAAACAGTTTCAGGATCTCCAGAAAATTAATCCAGAGATA
The DNA here is from genome assembly GCF_037966225.1 of Bacillus sp. FSL E2-8900. Taxonomy (NCBI): domain Bacteria; kingdom Bacillati; phylum Bacillota; class Bacilli; order Caryophanales; family Bacillaceae; genus Bacillus; species Bacillus sp. FSL E2-8900. The sequence goes on along the minus strand of NZ_CP150193.1, from coordinate 4,192,135 downwards.
GTCGGATGGATTACGATGGATGATACACAAATTAATTATCCAATCGTTCAAGCAAAAGATAATGATTACTATTTATTTCGTAATTATAAAGGTGAAGATATGAGAGCGGGAAGCATTTTTATGGACCATCGTAATGATGTGAAATCTCAAAATCGAAATACGATTTTATATGGCCATCGTATGAAAGACGGTTCTATGTTTGGTAGTTTAAAAAAGATGTTGGATGAAGACTTTTTTATGTCTCATCGTAAATTATATTACGATACATTATTTGAAGGATACGACGTGGAAGTTTTTTCAGTATACACGACAACAACGGACTTTTATTACATTGAAACGGATTTTGAAAATGATGCAGCATATACATCGTTCTTAAAGGAAATTCAAGAAAAATCACTGTACAAAACGGATACGGAATTGACGGCTAATGATGAAATCGTAACACTTTCTACTTGTGACTATGCGCTTGATCCAGAGGCTGGAAGGCTAGTTGTACATGCAAAATTAGTAAAAAGAAATTAAAGAAAAAAGTATAGAATATGAGAAGTGATAGATAACGCTTCTCATATTCTATACTTTAAAAAAGGACTGTTTTTACTGTGCTGCAGCCATTGGCATACGTACAACTTTTACATCATAGTAAGTAATGTTATTATCAAGAATATATTCTGGCATTCCGCCTTGATGTGAGTGAGCATCTTTAAATGCAGCGCTCTTTGTCCAACCTTGGAAATCTTCTTTTGCATTCCAGCGAGTGCTAATTGTTACTTCATCATAATCAACTGTATTTTGCGTTAAAAGAACTTCTAGACCTAAAAAGCCTGGCATCGTTTCAACTTTACCTACTTTATTAAAACGCTCAATTAATTTATGTCCATTTCCCTTTGTAATTTTAGCTGTATTTGTAACGATAATCATGTTTATTCCTCCTATAAATATAGCCTTTATTTTCGAGAACTCATATACATTAAATGATAATGAAAATCATTATCATTGTCAATGCTAAATGTGAAATATAAAAGTTTTTTATATTATATTGGACAGTAAGATTTCCAGTTCAAAATGTAGTAAATATGTGGCAGTTAAGCGAGAGAATGAGCGAGTTGTACTAGCAAAGCAATAATATGGTATAGTGAAACGAGGCTGTTTTTTCAGTCTCGTTTTTTAAATGCTTCCTGTAGAGAAAGCATGCAAATGGAAAGGAAGTTATTATATGCGATCAGAAGTAACTGTAAAAATAAAACCGAAATTTATAAAAGAAATTAAAAGTGGATATCCGCTTATTTTAAAAGATGCGATTCAAAATTTAAATGATGTTCGTGAAGAAGGAACAATCATTAAAGTAGTAGATGAGAAGAATCAATTTATCGGAAAAGGCTATTATGGAAAACAAAATAAAGGATACGGCTGGATTTTAACGAGAAAAGAGAGTGAACAAATTAATCAATCTTTCTTTGAAAGTAAAATCAAATCTGCCTTACATAAACGAAAGCAATTTTACAAATCAAGTGATACGACAGCATTCCGTGTGGTGAATGGTGAAGGTGATGGTCTTGGAGGACTAATTATCGATTATTATGATGGCTACTACGTAGTAAGTTGGTATAGTGAAGGGATTTACACTTTCAGAGATGAGATTATAGCAGCTCTTCAAAAAGTAGCAAACTTTAAAGGCATTTATGAGAAAAAGCGTTTTGATACGAAAGGGAAATATATTGAGGGGGATGATTTCGTAGCAGGAGAGCGCGGCGAGTTCCCACTTATCGTAAAAGAGAACGGTGTAAACTTTGCGGTTTATTTAAATGATGGGGCAATGGTTGGTGTATTTTTAGATCAACGTAACGTTCGAAAACAAATTCGTGATAAATATGCAAAAGGAAGAACAGTGTTAAATATGTTCTCTTATACAGGTGCTTTCTCTGTATTTGCAGCGCTTGGCGGAGCGAGCAAAACGACGAGTGTGGATCTTGCAAATCGTAGTTTAAGTAAAACGATTGAGCAGTTTAGTGTAAATGAAGTTGATTATGAAGCACAAGATATTATTGTAGAAGATGTCTTTCTGTACTTCAAATATGCAGCGAAGAAAAAGATGAAATTTGATATGGTCGTACTTGATCCTCCAAGCTTTGCACGCTCAAAGAAATATACATTTAGTGCAGCGAAAGATTATAAAAATTTATTAAAAGAAACAATTGCTATTACAGAAAATAACGGGATTATCGTTGCTTCTACAAATTGTAGTGCGTTCGATATGAAAAAGTTTAAAGGCTTTATCGATACGGCATTTAAAGAAATGAATGGCAAATATAAAATATTAGAAGAACATTCTTTACCAGAAGATTTCCGTACCATTGATCAATTTAAAGAAGGAGACTATTTAAAAGTAGTTTTCATCGAGAAAATTAAAGGGTAATAAAGAAAAGGAGCTCGAGTTTACTTGAGCTCCTTTTCTTATTGAACGATATTTTGTACTCTACCGACTTGCCCGTCTTGCAATCGTACTTTAATGCCATGCGGATGGGAAGGGGAGTTTGTTAAAATATCTTTTACAATTCCACGTGTTAATTTGCCGGTGCGTTGATCTTGTTTTAATACAATATCAACTTCAAGACCGGGTGCGATATTAGAACGTTTTTGTCCGTTCATTTACACACCTGTACGTCTACGTTGGTTGTTTGTCTTTTTCGTTTGTTGATTTTGTAGTTTTTTTGTTTCTTGGCTTTGATTTTTTGCATTTTGACCATTTCCATTTCCTTGCTTTTTCTTAGCAAGTTGTTCACGCATTAAATCAGCTAAGCTTACTTTTTTGTTTTCTGACATGATAAGTCTCCTTTATATAAAGTTAATTATGAACTATCGTAGTAAATTTCATCATATCATTGTTATGGAAGGAAGGGAAGTTGGTTTGAAAATTCATATTATTCTTCACAGTGTTCATTCGTTACGATACAATTAGCATGTTAATGTTTGTAAAAAGGGGATAGACATATGTCACATCATATTTTATTAGTGGAAGATGATATTTCAATTCAAGAGATGGTGGAAAAGTATTTAATAAAAGAGGGCTTTCAAGTTACAATCGCGTCTGATGGAGAGGAAGGCGTGAACACATATTTAAAAGGTTCATTTGATTTGATTATCCTCGACATTATGATGCCGAAGCTAGATGGATTAGAGGTTGTACGTATTATTCGTGAAAAAAGTGCAGTTCCGATTTTAATGATGTCGGCAAAAGATACAGATGTTGATAAAGCTGTTGGATTAGGACTTGGAGCAGATGATTACATTTGTAAGCCGTTTTCTATGATTGAATTGGCTGCACGTGTAAAAGCAGGTATTCGGAGGTCTACGAAATACTCGGCTACAGAAACAATAGAAAAAATGATTCAAATTGGTGATTTAACAATTGATCCAATTAATTTTACAGTTGAAAAAAACGGGAAGCCTCTCAAACTCACTTTAAAAGAATTTGAGATTTTAAAGCTATTCGTAAAGAACCAAAATCGTGTATTTACAAAAGCGCAAATATATACGTTAGTTTGGAATGAAGAGTATTACGGTGACGATAACGTTATTAATGTTCATATGAGAAGATTGCGTGAGAAAATCGAAAGTGATCCATCTAATCCAGAATATATTAAAACGTTATGGGGCATCGGCTATAAGTTGGAAGTGATGTAATATGGTCAATTTGTTAATAGGTATTATTTTTATATTGTTATGTGTTATTTATATGCAATATAGAATGAGAAAAAATAGTAGTAAAAATTTACGATACACATATGAAAAGTTAGAAAGTATTGTAAATGACAAAACAGGCGAGACGTTACTCGTTATGACAGATGATCTAGAATTGCAAAAATTATTAGTGGCAATTAATCAATTATTAGATGCAAAACAGAAAACGAATGCAGATCATGCAAAAGTAGAAATTTCGATGAGAAAAATGCTTTCAAATATTTCGCATGACTTGAAAACACCACTAACAGTTATTCTTGGATATACAGAAATGTTAAATAAGGATAAAACGATAAGTAAAGAAGAACAGCAAATATTACTTGAAAAAGTGCATACGAAAACACTAGAAGTGATGGAGTTAATTCATAAGTTTTTTGACTTGGCAAAATTAGAATCTGGTGACAAAGCAATTGAAATGACAAAAGTAAATATGAATGAAGTTTGCCGCGAGAAGATTTTATCTTTTTATGATTTAGTGACGACGAAAGGTTTTCAGGTTCATATTGATATACCAGAAAGAAATATATACGCACTTGGAAATGTAGAAGTATTAGGTAGGGTATTGAATAATTTAATATCAAATGCGATTACATATGGAGACGATGGAAAGGCACTTGGTATGACGTTAAGAGATGATGAAACGAGTGTGTATATAGACGTATGGGATAAAGGAAAAGGGATTGATGAATCTCATATTGATAAAGTATTTGAGCGTATGTACACACTTGAAGATTCAAGAAATAGATTGTACCAAGGAAGCGGTCTAGGATTAACGATTACGAAACGGCTTGTGGAAGTGATGGACGGAAAAATTCATCTCTCTAGTAAACCGTATGAAAAAACAATTTTTACAATTGTATTAACAAAGATGCAATTTTAGCTTGTAGAGCAGTAGATTCTACAAGCTTTTTTTCAGCGTAAGGAATTTGTAAGAAACGGGTAAGAAAAAAGAGATTTCCGTTGTCTATTATAGAAATATAGAGTATTGCGAAAGGGGAAAGTAACATGACATATATATTAAAAACAAACCAGTTAACGAAAGTGTTTAAAGGGAAAGAAGTTATTTCCGGTGTTAACATGCATGTGAAAAAAGGAGAAATTTACGGTTTTTTAGGACCAAACGGTGCTGGTAAAACAACGATTATGAAAATGATTACAAATTTAATAAAACCGACGAGTGGTGATATTGAAATCTTCGGTGAGAAATTAACAGATACATCTTATGAAGTATTAAAAAGAATGGGGACAATTATTGAATACCCAATCTTTTATGATAAATTAACGGCGAAAGAAAACTTAGACCTGCATTGTGAATATATGGGCTACTACGATAAAAATGCAATTGACCATGCTTTACATTTAGTGAAACTACAAGGGATAGATAATAAAAAAGTAAAAGATTTTTCATTAGGAATGAAACAACGACTCGGTATTGCAAGGGCAATCGTGACAAAGCCAGAATTGCTCATTTTAGATGAACCAATTAACGGTTTAGATCCAATTGGTATTAAAGAGTTACGAGAGTTATTTAAAATGCTCTGCAAAGAATATGGCATTACATTATTAGTGTCTAGTCATATTTTAGGTGAGATGGAACTAATGGCGGATACAATTGGTGTGATTCAAAATGGAAAACTAATAAAAGAAGTTTCAATGAAGAGTATTAACGGAAAACAAACAGAGTATATTGAAATTACTGTTCCTGATGTGAAACGTGCAGCTTATATTTTAGAGGATAAAATTGGTATAAAAAATTACAAAATAATGAGCGGAAACATGATTCGGGTTTATGAAGTGGCGGTGACACAGCAAGCCATTTCAAAAGCACTTATTATGAACGATGTGGAAATTGAAAGTATTAATAAAAAACATAGTTCCTTAGAAGAATATTTCTTAAATATAATGGATGGAGAAGGTATTCATGCTTAATGGACTGTGGCTGAATCTGGTAAGTGGATTTATCGTAATGCTAATAAGTGGAATTTTATATTATAGAAAACCAGAGCGGAAATAGTTGTTGATTCTACTAGTGATAGGAATGTTAAGCTTCGTTACTGCTGGAATTAGAATGTTAGCAGCGTAGAGACAGGTATAAAGAATGGAGGCGTAATTTATATGTTTAAATTAATGAAGCTCGAATGGAAGAAACATAAATTATCTAGTTACTTTAAAGGGGTAGCAATTTGTATTATAGCAATTTTCGCTGCAGTAAGCCTTATGGCATTGGGAATGAAAGCCGAGGAAGACATGCTCTTCTCTGACTTCACACAGAATATGGCTTTAGTAAATATTTTTATTAGGATAACATTCATTATTTTTAGTTCGGTCATTTTATCACGTTTAGTAATTGATGAGTATAAGAATAAAACGATACAACTATCATTTATGTATCCGCTTCAAAGGAAAATGCTAATGAGTGCGAAATTAACAATTGTTTTTTGTTTTTGTTTTGTGAGTACCATTATCGCGACTTTCATTATTAGTTTGCTCGTATATTTTTTGAGTCCAATGATGGGACTGATTGAAACACCTGCTACGATAGGTGAAATAATAGCTATCGTTCCAGCTACTATTATAAGTGCATTTATGATATCTGGTATAAGTTTAATTCCTTTGTTTTTTGGAATGAGAAAGAAATCGACACCGACAACGATTACTTCGGCAGTAATAATTGGTATGCTGATTAGTGGTAACTTTGGTCCTGGAAACGGTCAAGTAAGTATGTTTGATTTTATAGCTATCCCAATCGTGCTCTGTTTATTAGGAATTTTCATTAGTTATCTATCGTTTCGTAAAATTGACAAGATAGATGTGGCGTGAAGTAAGCCTAAAACAACAACGAACTGGGGTATAAATGGTGAAAAAAATAATAGTAATTGCAATATTATTCATTACAATTGCTAGTGCGGTTTTTGGTTTCAAGGTATTTCAGGGGAAAGATTTTAAGAAAGAAAAGTCTTTTGATATAAATAATATAAAAGCAATAGAAGTAGACAATGAAAATTGGAATCTTGAGTTTAAAAGTACAGACGCTAATAAAATAGTAATTTCTGCTCAAGGTGAACAAGCAGATAAAGAGATAGATCCTGTCAAAATAGAAAATGACGAAAATAAAATTGTGATTAAGCAAAAACAAAAGGTGAACAGATTTTTTTATGGTTTTACGTTTAGAAAGAAAAATAGTATATGTGTAGCTATTCCGAAGAAAGAGATAGATAAAATTGTATTAAATAATAAATCGGGTGATGTGAAAATAAACGATATAGTAGTAAAAAGCATCGTGACAAAAGGCAAATCTGGAGATGGAATGATTACAGGACTATCGGCAGAGAAGGGTGAATTTACATCCGAAAGCGGAGATTTAATGTTAAAAGATAGTTCATTACAAGAAGTAAATATAACTTCCACTACTGGTGATAATTACGTGAAAAATGTAAAAAACGAAAATATGAACATCACTTCAACATCTGGGGAAGTATTACTGAAAGATATGACAAAAGGAAAATCATTATTTGTAGAAACAAAATCAGGGGATATTGGCGTACGGTATAAAGGTGTCCCGGCATCATTGAAGCTTATGGCTAAAAGTAATTTGACTGACGTAATAGTGGATTTAAAAGGACTTAAGAAAGATAAAAATACAGAAAAGATAAAAGAAGGAACTATTGGTGATGCAAAAAACGAAGTGAAGATTTTAAGTAAAACAGGGGTAATTTATATTGATTAAAGTTTAAATGAAAGGAGGACTATCATGCTACGTCTTATGAATCTAGAATTGAAGAAGTTTAAGTTTGGATGGTATGTGAGGGGAGCAGTTATTGCAAATATCATTATACTGGCATTATTAATCTTTGTTAGTTTCATTGCACAAATAGAAGGAGATCCAGAAATAAGAGATCCGCAGATGATTTTGCTAATGGCTAGTACAATAGTAAGAGCAACATTTATTATTTTTGGTAGTGTATTAATAGCAAGGTTAATAATTGGCGAATATAAAAATAAAACAATACTACTCATGTTTTCTTATCCCATTAACCGAAAGAAAATGATGGCTAGTAAGTTGGCTATTACAGCGATAGTAACATTTATAACAGTTATTGTATCTAACATTTTAGTAGTAGGAATTTTCTTTGGGATAGATAGTTGTTTTTCAATTCTTCCTAATTCATTCACAGTAGATCAATTGGTGCAAGAAGGAATAAAACTAGTTCCTTTAGCCATTGCAACTGCGGGGATGAGTTTAATCCCATTATATTTCGGAATGCGTAAACGTTCAGTGCCAACTACAATTGTTTCATCTCTTATCGTTGTCTCAATTGCAATGAATACCAACCCAGAGTTTCCTACAGCAACTTTACTTCCCCTTCAACTAGCACTCGCAGCAATTGGAGTTGTGATTGCATATTACGGCATTAAAAATATAGAGAAGGAAGATATAACTGTATGATAAGAATATGTGAAAAAGAGTTGGCGTTACACCAACTCTTTTTTGTATATGTACGCTTCGTTACTACTCTGTAAATTTAGAGTGTGTGCTTAAGTACTTTTGCACTTCTGGAGAAATGTTAAAGTTATTAGGACTTTTATATTCGATAGTAAACTCGCCGTCGGTACTTGTTTCAAAGGAGATTGCATAGCTATTCATTTTAGCATCGTAAGAAGTATTTTTGACTTCTGCATCTAGATTAAAATATTTTGTAATATACTCTTTTGAGTCCGTAATTGCTGCTTGTTTTCCCCAAGGGGTACCATAATAGGTGAAATAAAGAGATACACTAATAACTCCAATAATAGAAGTTAGTAAAATAGTTCCCATAGCTATTTTTTTATTTTTTGTATTCAATTTGGTTACTCCTCTTCGTAATATGTATTCATTTTAACCTATCTTTTCCATAAAACAACCATTAAGAAAAAATAGTTTCACATGAAACAAGTTACAGAAAAAGACAAGATATGTAAACATCTTGTCTTTTTTGTCGTTACATTTTAGGAGCTTCCATTCCAGCCGCAGCCCATTCTTCTTTTGCGGGGCCATATACGCCAGGAACTGTTAAGCCAGCTTGTCGCATTAAAACCGTCATTTGTCCGCGGTGGTGATTTTGATGATTAATGAGTGTCATTAAAAATATAGAATTCGGCATAGGGCGACCAAAGAAGTCATTAATAGTAGCTAAGTCTTTATCAGTCCATTTACTTTGAAGTGTTTCAACAAAAGCCGCGTTTACTTTACGGTATTCATCTGCAATTGTTTTTGCAGAAGTTGGAACAGGATAATCTTTCGATTCTCCTTCAAACTTTAGCCCTGTGCCAGATAGTATAACAGGAATTGCCGTCACGATGTGCCAAGCAACTCTACCTAACGTCCAATGTTCAGGTGCAATTTCCTGTGATAAAGATGCATCGGTTAATGAATCAAGCATTTTCTGAGTAGACTCTGCTTCGTATGTCCATGATTGCAAGAAGCCTTCAATTGTTTGGTACATTATTGTTATCCCCCTCTACTTATGTTCATAGATTAAGTTCGAGAAGAAATGACAAGTTCCCTTTATGTTTTAATGATGGTATTTAAAATTTTATATATAAATTTTATGATACTATTGAGTGTATATAGAATTATATTAATTTAGGGGGATATTATGAAAAGATTGATTTTAGGAATCATAATTTTATTTTTAATGGTAGGATGTAGCAATGAAACCTATAAAAAAGCAATGGATCAAGGGAAATTGGCGTTAGCGAGTAAAGAATATGACACGGCAGTAGCATCATTTGAGCTAGCATTAGAAGAGAAAAAGGATGATAAAGAAGCAAAGGTATTAAAAGACCAAACTACTAAGATGATAAGTTCGATAAAAGAGAAATCGAGTGGAAATATAGAACAAGCAATAGGTTTGTTTCAAGAAGTAGAAAAGATGAAAGATGGTTCCGCAATCCTTCAAAGTCAAGCGAAAGAACAAAAAGATTCGCTCATAGAGCATAAAGAGTTAAAAGGTCAATATATAGGTCAATTGGAAAAGGCAGAGAAGTTAAAGAATGATAAAAAGTATGAAGAGGCTAAAGGGATAGTAAATAAAATTGTTAACGATACTGGCCAAAATCAACAATTTATTTCGGAAAATCAACGGGCCGAAGAGCTGAATAAGCAAATAGATGGCTTACTAACTCAACAAGCAGAAGTTAAGAAAAAAGAGGCTGATATTGGAAAGTTAAAGGGGTCTTGGATGTCATCAGAAAGTACAGACAGGCCAGTTGGGTTGGAAATAGAATCTATTAATAGTGAGAAAACAGGCGGAGAATTTATGGAACATAATATTTTTGGGAAAGGGACTACTATAGGAGACTTTCGAATATTAAGTGTGGACCAAGGGATTATTTCCATAGAGCTTGTATTTTTAATGGGAGAAAGAAAACAGAAGGTTGATTTGAAACTTGAGGAGAACACATTAACTGTACATCATGAGTTTATGGGAGGGACTAAATCTGTGAAATTAGTGAGATCAGAGTAATTTATCCCGCTATTCACCTGCAGTAAAATTCCCACCTCAAGATTCGGCTGGAGCAAAGAAGTTGGGTGGGAGATCCACTGCTCATAAAAGCCCAATTGGTTTGGGTTAATAATCAGTGGGGATGAAGAACCCCCCCACTAATTAAAGTTTCACTTTATTTAGTATATAAAAAGGAGGCTTCTAAAACGAAGCCGTCTTTTAATTAACCTTCTTCCCACTCTTCCTCATCAACCATAAGAAATAAGGCGCTCCAAGTACAGCGACGACAAGGCCAGAAGGGATTTCTTTCGGATATGCGATTGTACGTCCAAGTAAGTCAGCAACAGAAAGAAGGATTGCTCCAAATAGTGCTGAACAAACGAATAGTCTTTGATGGTTCATACCAACAACAATTCTTGCTAAGTGAGGTGCGACAAGGCCTAAAAAGGCAATTGTACCGACAGCAGCGATATTTACTGATGCAAGTAGTGTCGCTAGCACAATTAGAGCAAGACGTGTTTTATTTACTGGTTGCCCAAGTCCAGTTGCTAGATCGTCTCCCAGTACGAGAACGTCAAGTTGTTTTATTAAGAAAAAGATAATGAATACAAGAATTAGAGATGGATATAGAATGATATTTTCTAAGTGATTCCACCCTCTTGCATACGTACTGCCAGATAACCATGTTAAAGCAGCGGCAACATTCAAATTGGCTCTAACGATAAAGATTTGAATAATTGCTGAGCCAAGTGCAGAAATACCAATCCCTATTAAAGCAAGAGCTGTGGGGCTAAACCCTGATTTCCATGAGAAGAAGAGGACAATTCCTACTGCAAGTAGTCCACCAATAAATGCACCAATTGGTAGGAAGAAACCAGGAAGTGCAGGAAAGACATACATAACAGTTAAAGCACCGACACCAGCTCCCGATGAAATACCAATAATAGAAGGATCGGCAAGTGGATTTCGTAATATACCTTGGAAAACAAGCCCACTTATTGCAAGGCATGCACCAGCAATAGCGGCAACGAGCATTCTTGGTAATCGAAGATTCATCATCATGTTTTTGTCAAATTGTGTTAATTGACCTGATATAACATTTGTAATGCTTTCGATATAAGCGTTACTACCGATTGTAACACCAAGAGCAATCGTCACAATACAAAGTGTGATAGATATAATGATTACCTTTTTATAAGAGTAATAGCGGGAACTAGCTCCAGCTGCATTCGCACCGTTATCATTCATATATTGTTTCGACTTCATCATTCGATAAACTAAGTAAATAAGCCAAGGAGATCCAATCATTGCTGTGACTGCCCCAACAGGAAGTTCTGCACCGGTTGGATCTATTAATCTACCGACAACATCTGCTCCAAGCAATAATACTGCCCCCCATAAGAAAGAAGAGAGAAGAAGAGTAAAGTGTTGACGGTATCCGATAAGGCGCATTAAATGAGGTGCAACTAAGCCGACAAATCCAATTGGTCCAACAACAGTAACAATTACTGCTGTTAAAAAGATTGCAGCAATGAAGGCGATAAGACGTGTTACTGCTGTTTTTTCACCAAGAGAAACAGCAACATCATCACCAAGTAAGAGAATGTTGAGTTTACGAGATATAAATAGTAAAACTAGGAAAGAAATAATGATAAATGGAAAAGCAAATTGAACGCCATCCCAGTTATTTTGAATAAGAGATCCAGCTCCCCATAAAAATAAACCAGCTGTTTCATTTTCATAGAAAAGCTGCATCGTTCCGGTAAAGGCAGAGAGCATTAATGTAACGACCATACCAGCTAATGCCATTCTGAGTGGGGTTCCCTTTTTTCCACCAGAAATACGGTATACAAATAAAGCAGTAATAGCACCGCCGATAAATGTGAACAGAAGAGAATTAATTTGTAAACCTTTCGGTAAGAAAATTGTAGCCACTACTAGAAAGAAATATGCGCCAGAGTGAATACCCATTGTACTGGATTCAGCAAGTGGATTTTTCGTTAACGTTTGTAAAATAACCCCTGATGCAGCAAGAGCGCCTCCAGCTAAAATGGCAATTACGGCTCTAGGTAATCGAAGCATGATTAAAGTTTGATGTTCTAGCGATTGGTTCGGTGAGATAAGAGCATCAATAATCATACTATAGGAAATGTTTGCTTGACCTTGTCCGATATGAATAAAGAAAAGGAGGAGCAAGAGAGCTGCTCCTCCTCCGAATACAAGACTTGCTCGAAGTGTACGTTGTAAGCTATTCATTGTGTAATCACTTCTTCGCTGTCATTACATCTGCTACTTGTGTTGCTAAAGATGTTGCAGACTCAGGACCACCGAAAATCCAAGTGTCGCCTTTTAATTTATACATTTTGTTTTCTTTTTTGAACTTTAATTCTTCCCAAGCAGGGTTGCCTTTTAGTTGCGTGTCAAAAATGTTATCTTCATCCGCTACAATGTAAATGAAGTTTGAATCTTGTACACTTTGTAATGATTCTACAGTTGTTTGTTTAAAACCATCTGGCTCAGATTTTCCTGCTTCAAAAGTATTTGTTAAACCTAATTTTTTTGTAACTTGTAAAGCTAAAGAATTGTCAGTTAAGATACGGAATGTTGGTACGTTTTTAGCAGTAAATGCTTGTGCCATTGCGATGTTTTTATCTTTTAAGTCTGCTTTCTCAATTTTTGCTTTTGCATCAGCGAATGCTTTATCCATATCAGCTAATACTTTTTTACCTTCTTCTTCTTTTCCAACTGCTTTTGCAATTTGTTTAAATGTTTCTGTCATTTCAGCAAAGTGATCGTTATTGCTTGTTGATGGATCAAACATAACTGTTGGTGCAATTTGCTCTAATTCATTTTTAATTGCTTTACCACGGAATGAAGCTGTGATAATTAAGTCTGGTTTTAAACGGCTAATTTCTTCTAAGTTTGGTTGTTGACGTGTCCCTACATCTACAACATCTTTACTTGGTTTTGTTTTTGTATTTACCCATTTATTATAATTCTTAATGTCTGCCATCCCTACTGGCTGAACACCAAGTGTTAATAAGTCTTCTGAATATACCCACTCAAGTACAACTACTTTTTTCGCTGGTTTATCTAACTTCGTTTCCCCTTCAGCGTGTTTAATTGTTATAGCTTGATTTTTATTGTCCGCTTTTGTTTCTTTTTTCTCCTCTTTTTGCTGTCCGCATCCAACAGCGAATAGAAGAACTACTATGAAAATACTGAGAATTTTCTTCATCTTTTGCCCCCAAATTAAGTGTTTTTTATAACTAGCACCATAAGTGAAAATGGTTATCAATTACAACACCCAAATCATACTATGAGGGTATTTTAAGTGTCAATATATTTTTAAAATTTTGACGAAAAATAACAAATTATATGAATTTTTATATATTATAGTCGTTATTTATCCCGCTATTTATCCCGCTATTTGTCCGGCTGTAAGATTCACATCTCAAAATTTGGATGGAGCAAAGAAGTTAGGTGGGAGTCGGGCTGATTAAAGTTTCACTTTATGGAGAGTAAGTCTCTTTACTAAAAATATTGGCGAATGTGAAAAGTTTAAATGGGAACTTGGCTGTGTACGAAAGTGTAATGTGTATGGTTAATAATCTGTGGAGAGGGGGCGAAAGTACAAGCAAAAGGAGTGAGAATCGCATGTAATAATTACTAGAATGTATGGAGGAAATCTGTGTTTTATCCCCGACTAGGCAAAGTATTTCTTTGTTATTTAGATAGGTGTTTTTTAATTCGGTGATTGCGCTAAAAAGATCGAATGTAAAGGAAGTGATCAACATGTCTTCATGGAGCAATAACATAAATGGATATTGTGGGTGTAATAATCAAAATGGTGTACATGTTGATTCATGCTGTTTTAGTTGCGATGGGACAGTTCCTAAGGTTGGTCCGACAGGTTCAACAGGTCCAACGGGAGCGACAGGTCCAACGGGAGCGACAGGTCCAACGGGAGCGACAGGTCCAACGGGAGCGACAGGTTCAACAGGCCCAACAGGAGCGACAGGCGACACAGGTCCAACGGGAGCAACGGGTCCAACAGGAGCGACAGGAATAACAGGAGCAACGGGTTCAGCAGGTCCAACGGGAGCGACGGGAATAACAGGAGCAACGGGTTCAACAGGTCCAACGGGAGCGACAGGAATAACAGGAGCAACGGGCTCAACAGGTCCAACGGGAGCGACAGGAATAACAGGAGCAACAGGCTCAACAGGTCCAACGGGAGCGACGGGAATAACAGGAGCAATAGGCTCAACCGGGGCTACAGGTACAAGTATCACGGCGACATATGCATTTGCAAATAATACCTCAGGAACAGCGATATCAGTACTTCTAGGTGGAACGAATGTCCCGCTTCCGAATAATCAAAATATTGGTCCAGGTATTACGGTTTCCGGGGGAAATACAGTATTTACGGTTGCAAATGCTGGAAATTACTATATTTCATATTCGATTAATATAACGGCTTCATTATTAGTTAGTTCACGGATTACAATCAATGGAGCACCACTTGCCGGAACAATCAATTCTCCTGCTGTAGCGACCACATCATTTAGCGCAACAATCATTACAACTCTTGCAGCAGGAGATGCTATTAGCTTGCAATTATTTGGTTTGTTAGCTGTCGCAACATTATCAACAACTACTCCAGGAGCAGTGTTAACGATAATAAGATTGAGCTAAGCCATAACTCTCTTACTCTTTTAAGATTAAGAGAGTTTCTACATATAATAAGAAGTTAATGAAGTAAAGCATAGTTATATAAAAGTCAGAATATTATGATTGTAACGTTATGGTGACTATAATATAATGAAAATAACCATCATGAATGAACATTCATTTATTTTTTATGTATTTGAAGGGGGAATGAAGGTGGAAAAACCATGGTTGAAAAGTTATCCAGAGGAAATTCCTAGTACGATTTCTTATGATATTCAGCCGCTTCATAGATATGTAGAACAGATGGCATCTCGCTACCCAGAAAAGAAAGCGCTTCACTTTTTAGGGAAGGATATTACGTTTTCGGACTTCCATGATAAGGTGAAGAGGTTTGCAAATTATCTTCAAAAGCTCGGTGTGGAAAAGGGTGATCGAGTTGCTATTATGTTGCCGAATTGTCCGCAAGCTGTAATTGGTTATTACGGCACATTACTTGCGGGAGGTATCGTAGTACAAACAAACCCACTGTATACAGAAAGAGAATTAGAATATCAGCTTCATGACTCGGGAGCAAAAGTAATTCTTTGTCTCGATTTAGTGTTTCCAAGAGTAACGAATGTTCAATCTGCTACAAAAATTGAGCATATTATCGTAACTCGTATTGCGGACTTTTTACCATTCCCTAAAAATCTATTGTATCCATTTGTGCAGAAAAAACAGTCAAATTTAGTTGTGAAAGTATCAGAGAGTGAAACGATTCATCTTTGGAATTCAGTAGAAAAAGAAGTGAATACGGATGTTGAGGTGCCTTGTGATTCTGAAAATGATCTAGCTCTTTTACAGTACACAGGAGGAACAACCGGATTTCCGAAAGGCGTTATGTTAACGCATAAAAACCTCGTCTCTAACACGTTAATGGGAGTTCAATGGTTATATAATTGCAAAGAAGGAGAAGAAGTCATTCTTGGGGTTCTTCCATTTTTCCACGTGTACGGTATGACGGCTGTTATGAATTTGAGTGTTATGCAAGGATACAAAATGGTCCTTATTCCAAAGTTTGATATGAAAATGGTTTTTGAAGCGATTAAGAAGCATAAAGTGACACTATTTCCAGGGGCACCAACTATTTATATCGCTCTTTTAAATAGCCCACTTTTAAAAGAATACGATATTTCTTCTATTCGTGCTTGTATTAGTGGGTCAGCACCACTACCAGTAGAAGTACAGGAAAAGTTCGAAACAGTTACAGGTGGTAAACTAGTAGAGGGATATGGTTTAACAGAATCCTCTCCGGTTACACATAGTAATTTTTTATGGGAAAAGCGGGTGCCAGGTAGCATTGGAGTTCCGTGGCCAGATACAGAAGCAATCATTATGTCACTTGAAACTGGTGAGGCATTACCGCCAGGAGAAATAGGGGAAATTGTAGTGAAAGGTCCTCAAATTATGAAAGGATACTGGAATAAGCCAGAGGAAACAGCGGCTGTATTGCAAGATGGCTGGCTCCATACAGGGGATGTTGGCTACATGGATGAAGATGGATTCTTCTATGTAAAAGATCGCAAGAAAGATATGATTGTCGCGAGTGGATTTAATGTGTATCCTCGTGAAGTTGAAGAAGTATTATATGAGCATGAAAAAGTGCAAGAAGTAGTGACAATTGGAGTTCCAGATCCGTACCGAGGAGAGACAGTTAAAGCATTTGTTGTGTTAAAAGAAGGTACGGAGTGCTCTGAGGAAGAATTAAATCAGTTTGCACGTAAATATTTAGCGGCTTATAAAGTGCCGAAAGTATATGAGTTTAGAGATGAATTGCCAAAAACGACAGTAGGGAAAATTTTACGCCGTGTTCTAATAGATGAAGAGAAGAGAAAGAATGAGGATGAGCAAACGGGCTAAGGCCCTTTCTTTTTGAAAAAATAGGATTGACACTTTTCTAAATAGTCAGTATTATAAGAATATGAATGACTATTCATTCAGTCATCTTCTTGAAGGGGACAGTAAAGTGAAGAAAAATAGACCGAAATACAATCAAATTATTGATGCGGCAGTCATTGTGATTGCGGAGAATGGGTACCACCAAGCGCAAGTTTCTAAAATCGCAAAGCAAGCTGGGGTAGCTGATGGCACGATTTATTTATATTTTAAAAATAAAGAAGATATATTAATATCCTTATTCCAAGAGAAGATGGGAGAATTTGTCGAAACAATTCGTCAAAAAACAGCAGGAATTGAAAGCGCTGTATCGAAGTTATTCATGTTGGTAGAAACGCACTTCTTGCTGTTGTCGCAAAATGATCCTCTTGCTATCGTTACGCAATTAGAGCTGAGGCAGTCCAATCAAGACTTGCGCCTTAAAATAAATGAAGTATTAAAAGGCTACTTACAAGTTATGGATGAGATTTTAGAGACTGGTATAAAACAAGGTGAATTTCAAGCAGATTTAAATGTTCGCGTGGCAAGACAAATGATCTTTGGAACAGTAGATGAAGTAGTGACCAATTGGGTAATGAGCGATCATAAGTATGATCTGGTCGCACTTTCAAAAACGGTACACGGGCTACTTATTGCAGCTTGTGGTTATCGTCAATAATGGGAGGGATCATGTTGAAATTCCTATCTGTAAGAGTTGAAGATCATATCGCGGTGGCGACATTAAATCACGCACCAGCGAATGCGATGTCTTCACAAGTTATGCATGACGTTACTGAATTAATTGATCAAGTGGAAAAGGATGATAACATTCGTGTTGTTGTTATTCACGGTGAAGGACGTTTCTTCTCAGCGGGAGCAGATATTAAAGAATTTACATCTGTTACTGAAGCGAAGCAAGCAACAGAATTAGCACAGCTTGGACAAGTTACGTTTGAGCGTGTTGAAAAATGTTCAAAACCAGTTATTGCGGCAATTCATGGAGCGGCACTGGGCGGCGGCCTTGAGTTTGCTATGTCTTGCCACATGCGCTTTGCAACTGAAAGTGCAAAACTTGGTTTACCTGAATTAACACTTGGATTAATTCCTGGCTTTGCAGGTACACAGCGCTTACCACGTTATGTTGGGAAAGCGAAAGCTTGTGAAATGATGTTAACAAGTACACCAATTACTGGTGCAGAAGCATTAAAGTGGGGACTTGTTAACGGATTGTTCTCTGAAGAATCTCTTTTAGATGATACGCTTAAAGTTGCAAAACAAATTGCTGGAAAAAGTCCAGCAACAACTCGTGCTGTACTAGAGTTATTGCAAACGACAAAATCGTCTCATTACTATGAAGGTGTACAACGTGAATCACAGATTTTTGGTGAAGTATTTACGAGTGAAGATGGAAGAGAAGGTGTAGCTGCATTTTTAGAAAAGCGTAAACCTTCATTTAGTGGCAGGTAGTTCAATTATTTTTTTAATATAAATTAACAGAAAATTAAAATTGATAGAATCTTTCTGAAAAACAAGGGGGTAAATGGAATGAACATCTACGTACTCATGAAACGAACATTTGATACAGAAGAAAAAATCGTAATTAAAAACGGTGCAATTTACGATGGCGAAGCGGAATTCATCATCAACCCTTACGATGAATATGCAATTGAAGAAGCAATTCAAGTAAGAGACGCACAAGGTGGAGAAGTTACAGTTGTAACAGTTGGTGGCGAAGATAGTGAGAAAGAACTTCGTACTGCATTAGCAATGGGCTGTGATAAAGCTGTATTAATTAATATTGAAGATGATGTAGAAAATGGTGACCAGTTCACGACAGCAAAAGTGCTTGCTGAATATTTAAAAGATAAAGATGCAGATTTAATTTTAGGCGGAAACGTTGCAATTGATGGTGCATCTGGACAAGTAGGACCACGCGTAGCTGAAGCGTTAAATATTCCGTATGTAACGACAATTACAAAACTTGAAATTGACGGTACAAATGTGAAGATTGAGCGTGATGTTGAAGGTGATACAGAAGTGATTGCAACTTCATTACCAGTTTTAGTAACAGCACAGCAAGGTTTAAATGAACCGCGTTATCCATCGCTTCCAGGTATTATGAAAGCGAAGAAAAAGCCGCTAGAAGAATTAGAATTAGATGATTTAGATTTAGAAGAAGATGATGTGGAAGCAAAGACAAAAACAATTGAAATCTATTTGCCTCCTAAGAAAGATGCAGGAAAAGTGTTACAAGGCGAGCTGCAAGATCAAGTAAAAGAACTTGTATCGTTGCTCCATACAGAAGCGAAAGTAATCTAATAAAATACGAAATTATATATGCAGGAGGGAAAATCTATGGCTCGTAAAGTATTAGTAATGGGTGAAGTTCGTGATGGATCGCTACGTAACGTTTCTTTTGAAG
Organism: Bacillus sp. FSL E2-8900; assembly: GCF_037966225.1. Taxonomy (NCBI): domain Bacteria; kingdom Bacillati; phylum Bacillota; class Bacilli; order Caryophanales; family Bacillaceae; genus Bacillus; species Bacillus sp. FSL E2-8900. The sequence continues at coordinate 4,172,902 of NZ_CP150193.1, read as the reverse complement.
CGGTAGCAGCAGCAAAAACAATTGCAGAAGGCGGTGAAGTAGTAGGTCTTCTAATTGGAGACAGCGTTGCCTCTTTTGCAAATGAATTGATTCATTACGGTGCAGATCGCGTTGTGACAGTTGAAAATGATAAATTAAAATCATATACATCTGATGGTTATGCACAAGCGTTTTTAGCTGTACATGCTGAAGAAAATCCAGAAGGTATCGTTTTTGGACATACAGCACTTGGTAAAGATTTATCACCAAAATTAGCAGCGAAGCTTGAAGCTGGTTTAGTTTCTGACGTAACTGCTTTAGAGGTTGAAGGTGGAAATGTTATCTTCACTCGTCCAATTTACTCTGGTAAAGCATTCGAGAAGAAGATTGTAACAGACGGCATCTTATTTGCGACAGTGCGTCCAAATAACATTGCAACTCTGGAAAAAGATGAGTCTCGCAGCGGTGACGTATCTTCTATTACAGTTGATGTGAAAGATTTACGTACAATCATTCAAGATGTTGTCCGTAAAACAGCAGAAGGTGTGGATCTTTCTGAAGCAAAAGTTATTATCGCTGGCGGACGTGGTGTGAAGAGTGAAGAAGGCTTTAAGCCATTAAAAGAGTTAGCAGACGTACTAGGCGGCGCTGTTGGGGCATCTCGTGGTGCTTGTGACGCTGAATACTGTGATTACTCATTACAAATTGGTCAAACTGGTAAAGTTGTTACGCCAGACTTATACATTGCATGTGGTATTTCTGGTGCGATTCAGCATTTAGCAGGTATGTCAAACTCAAAAATAATCGTTGCGATCAATAAAGATCCAGAAGCAAGTATCTTTAAAGTAGCTGACTATGGTATTGTCGGTGACTTATTCGAAGTTGTACCTCTTTTAACAGAAGAGTTTAAAAAGTTAAAAGTACATTCATGATTTAAGTACCCTTGAGTTCCAAGTGAAGTACCCCTATATATAGAAAAAGGTGAGAGATCCCCTGTCTCTCATCTTTTTAGTATTTAATCCGTATTTTTATATAGTATAAAGGAACATTTTTTTGTTACAATACATAACGATACATATTATTCGCCACGTATATAAGTTAATGATATACTCTTGGTAGAATATACTTGAAGGAGGAAATAAAATGGCAATTGTAAACGCAAATGACCAAAGCTTCGCAGCAGAAACTAGCGAAGGTGTTGTATTATTAGATTTCTGGGCACCTTGGTGTGGACCTTGTAAAATGATCGCTCCTGTATTAGAGGAAATTGATGCAGAACTAGGCGAAAAAGTAAAAGTAGTAAAAGTAGACGTTGATGAAAACCAAGAAACTGCTCGTCAATTCGAAGTAATGAGCATTCCAGCTCTTTTCGTATTAAAAGACGGTAAAGTAGTTGATCAAGCGTTAGGTTACAAACCGAAAGAAGCGTTAGTAGAATTAGTTTCTAAACACTTCTAAAATAAAAAAAGCTACCATTTGGTAGCTTTTTTTATTTTCTTTTTTACAGTCTTTCCGTTACAATAAAAGAACGTATGTTGGGTGTTTGGGCATAGTATGTTTTCAAGGGAAAATAAAAATGCTAAGTATGTAGAAATGGAGGGAGACGAGTGCACGAACATTTGAAAGAGAAGTTGGCTATTTTACCAGATCAACCTGGTTGTTATTTGATGAAAGATAAGCAAGGAACGGTTATATATGTCGGAAAGGCAAAAGTGCTTAAAAATCGTGTGCGCTCGTACTTTACTGGTTCACATGATGGGAAAACACTGCGGCTTGTAGGAGAAATTGTTGATTTTGAATATATTGTAACCTCTTCGAATTTAGAAGCACTTATTTTAGAGTTAAATCTAATTAAAAAATATGATCCGAAATATAATATTCAATTAAAAGATGATAAAACATATCCTTTTATTAAAATTACGGCGGAGAAGCAACCGCGCTTACTCATTACTCGAAACGTAAAAAAGGATAAAGGGAAATATTTTGGTCCTTATCCAAATGCACAATCTGCTCATGAAACGAAAAAACTGCTAGATCGTATGTATCCACTTCGGAAATGCACGAATATGCCAGATAAAGTTTGTTTGTATTATCATATGGGTCAATGTTTAGCGCCTTGTGTGAAAGAAGTGACGGAAGAACAAAATAAAGAAATTGTAGATGAAATTATTAAGTTTTTAAACGGTGGACATAAAGAAGTTCGTTCAGAACTAGAAATAAAAATGTATGAGGCCTCAGAGAAACTAGAGTTTGAACGTGCAAAAGAGTTGCGTGATCAAATTGCTCATATTGATGCGATTATGGAAAAACAAAAGATGATTATGAGTGACTTAGTGGATCGTGATGTGTTTGGGTATGCAGTGGATAAAGGATGGATGTGTGTTCAAGTTTTCTTCGTTCGAAAAGGAAAGCTAATTGAACGTGATGTTTCTATGTTTCCAATTTACGATGAACCAGAAGAGGGTTTTTTAACGTTTATCGGCCAATTTTATGAAAACAGTAGTCATTTTAAGCCGAAGGAAATTGTCGTTCCAGGAAGTATAGACTCGGAATTAGTAGAGCGCTTTTTAGAAGTGGAAGCGACGCAGCCGAAACGTGGTAAGAAAAAAGACCTTGTAGAATTGGCAAATAAAAATGCGAAGATTGCTCTTGAAGAGAAGTTTTACTTAATTGAACGTGATGAAGAACGAACGATTAAAGCGGTAGATCATTTAGGGAAGCAGCTTGGGATTGAAACGCCGTATCGTATTGAAGCGTTTGATAACTCAAATATTCAAGGAACAAATCCCGTTTCTGCAATGATTGCTTTTATCGATGGGAAACCGGCGAAGAAAGAGTATCGAAAATATAAAATTAAAACGGTTCAAGGGCCAGATGATTATGAGTCTATGAGAGAAGTTGTGAGGCGCCGTTATACAAGGGCACTTAAAGAAAATTCACCTTTACCTGATTTGATTATTATTGATGGAGGAAAAGGCCATCTAGCGGCTGCAAGTGATATTTTAGAGAATGAGCTCGGATTATATATTCCGATGGCAGGTCTTGTAAAAGATGATAAACATAAAACCTCCCATTTAATTATTGGGGATCCACCGGAACCTGTGATGCTTGAGAGAAATAGCCAAGAATTTTATTTATTGCAGCGTATTCAAGATGAGGTGCATCGATTTGCGATTACATTCCATCGTCAATTACATGGGAAATCTGTCATTCAATCAGCATTGGATGATATTCCAGGAATCGGTGATAAACGGAAAAAGGTATTGTTAAAACATTTTGGTTCATTAAAGAAGATGAAAGAAGCTTCTATAGAGGAATTTGTCGAAGCGGGTATGCCGAAAAATGTCGCGGAGACGATTTATACGTATTTAACAGATAAGAAGACGTTGTAGTTTACAACGTCTTCTGTTTTTTGGTATAATTTCTGAAGATTTAAAATAAACTCATCTGAATGAAAATACAAAAAAGTCAACTAAACTGATATGTCTAGTTGACTGTAGGTAATGCTTACACTTCAATGAGATCTTTTATATCCCATTTTACAAGAAATGTAATAGAGTCAGAACGTTTTTTCTTTTCTTCGTATGACTCTGCAACGACGTTCCGTTGCTTTTGGATTTGTTCAGCGATGAATCCGGCTTCTAGTTGATAAGAAGAATGTCGTTTTTGTTTTTGACGTTCTGCGATGAGTGTGCCTTTAAGTTGGAACTGCATTTCACGACGCTTATGTTCAACAATGCTTAAAGTGCCCCAGCCAGCCTTTTCAAAGAACTGAATGATTTCTTCAATTGTTTCTAGCGGATATTTTCTTGCAAGGTTTCTACCAGACCAGTATAAAATACCATCTAAATCGTTGCCGATTAAATCAGGTAGTAATTCTTCACGTAGCAATTCATAAGCGAAGGCGTTCAATGAAACATCTTCTAAAGATGTTGTATCGATTGTATTTTTACTCACAATATTCCCCTCTTTCTATAGGGATTATTATATAACATTTCACATTTATAAAAACAGATTTTTCTTTAGGAAAATCTGAATATATAAGAAGAAAAAAAGAATTGGCAAATTATATGCAAATTATGTATACGTTTTCTTGACGCTTCGACAAAAATAGGAGTAAAATGAACTTGGTATCAAATTATGCTGAAATATTTCGAATAATTTTTTCAGTTTTTCTTATGCCAATAGTGAAAAAACATTATTGTCATAAACTAATCTGAAAACAGCAGTCAAACATTCAAGGGGGGTAATGGGGACATGAAAGGCCGCGAGTATACGTTTCGTAAGTGGCACTCATTAATGGGGGTCATCCCGGTTGGTGTCTTTTTGACGCAACATTTAATTGTAAACAACTTTGCAACACGAGGAGCAGAGGCTTTTAACAAAGCTGCAGGCTTTATGGAGCTCCTTCCATTCCGGTATGCGCTAGAAATTTTCATCATCTTTTTACCGATACTGTACCATGCTATATATGGCTTATATATTGCATTTACAGCTAAGAACAATGCGGTTTCTTACGGTTATTTCCGTAACTGGATGTTCGTCTTCCAAAGAATTTCAGGTATCGTTACGCTGATCTTCATTTCTTGGCACGTCTGGGAAACTCGTATTCAAGCAATGTTAGGTAAAGAGGTAAACTATGATATGATGGCAGATATTTTAAACAATCCAGCTATGTTTACATTCTACTTAGTTGGTGTTGTTTCAACAATTTTCCACTTTGCAAATGGACTATGGACATTCTGCATCAGCTGGGGAATTACAGTATCTCCACGTTCACAAAGAATCTCTACTTATGTAACATTAGCTATTTTCTTAGGTTTATCTTATGTAGGTGTGAGTGCATTATTAGCGTTCATCGATCCACAGCTAGCAAACCAGTAAGGAGTGGGAGAGCATGAAAGGGAAACTTATAGTAGTCGGCGGTGGCTTGGCTGGCTTAATGGCAACGATTAAAGCGGCAGAAGCAGGAGTAAATGTTGAACTGTTTTCTTTAGTACCAGTAAAACGTTCACATTCTGTATGTGCTCAGGGCGGAATTAACGGTGCCGTAAATACGAAAGGTGAAGGGGATTCTCCATGGATCCACTTTGATGATACAATTTATGGTGGGGACTTCTTAGCGAACCAACCACCAGTTAAAGCAATGTGTGAAGCAGCACCTGGTATCATTCATTTAATGGACCGTATGGGTGTTATGTTCAACCGTACGGAAGAAGGACTTCTTGATTTCCGTCGATTTGGTGGAACGCAACATCACCGTACAGCATTTGCTGGTGCAACAACTGGACAGCAATTACTTTACGCATTAGATGAGCAAGTACGTCGTCACGAAGTAGCAGGACTTGTAACGAAATATGAAGGTTGGGATTTCTTACGAGCTGTTGTTGATGATGAAGGTGTGTGCCGAGGAATCGTTGCACAAGACTTACAAACTATGGAGATTAGAAGTTTCGGAGCAGATGCCGTGATTATGGCAACAGGGGGCCCTGGTATCATTTTCGGAAAATCAACAAACTCCATTATCAATACAGGTACAGCAGCTTCTGCTGTATATCAACAAGGCGCATATTATGCAAACGGTGAGTTCATTCAAATTCACCCAACGGCAATTCCTGGAGACGATAAATTACGTCTTATGAGTGAATCTGCACGTGGTGAAGGTGGACGTGTTTGGACATATAAAGATGGTAAACCATGGTACTTCTTAGAAGAAAAATATCCGGCTTACGGAAACCTTGTACCTCGTGACATCGCAACGCGTGAAATCTTTGATGTTTGCGTAGAGCAAAAACTAGGTATTAACGGTGAAAACATGGTGTACTTAGATCTTTCTCATAAAGATCCAAAAGAACTAGATATTAAACTAGGTGGAATTATTGAAATCTATGAGAAATTTACAGGGGATGATCCTCGTAAACTACCGATGAAAATCTTCCCAGCTGTTCACTATTCAATGGGCGGACTATGGGTTGATTATAAACAGATGACAAATATTCCAGGTTTATTTGCAGCAGGTGAGTGTGATTATTCTATGCACGGTGGTAACCGTCTTGGTGCGAACTCACTATTATCAGCAATTTATGGTGGTATGGTAGCAGGACCAAACGCAATTGAGTATATGAAAGGTCTTTCTAAATCATCTGATGCTGTTTCATCTACTGTATATGAGCAAAATGAATTAATCGAAACAGAGAAATTTAACAATATTTTAACGATGGATGGTAACGAAAATGCGTATGTTCTTCATAAAGAGCTTGGAGAATGGATGACAGATAACGTTACAGTAGTTCGTGAAAATAAAAAATTATTAGAAACAGATGCGAAAATTGAAGAATTAATGGCTCGTTACAAACGTATTAACATTAACGATACAGCAAGATGGAGTAACCAAGGTGCTTCATTTACACGCCAACTTGCAAATATGTTTGAGTTAGCACGTGTTATTACAATTGGCGCATATAACCGTAATGAGAGCCGTGGGGCGCATTACAAACCTGAATTCCCAAATCGTGATGATGCAAACTTCTTAAAAACTACGATGGCAAAATTTGAGGGAGAAGGAAATGCACCAGCATTCCATTACGAGGACGTTGATATTTCGTTAATTAAACCGCGTAAACGTGATTATTCTTCAAAACACGATGTAGCTGCTAAGGGTGAAGAGAAGGGGGATAAACAACATGTCTGAGAAAACAATCCGCCTCATCATTACGAGACAAGACGGGCCAGATGCGCAAGCGTTTGACCAAGAGTTTGAAATTCCATATCGTCCGAATATGAATATTATCTCAGCACTTATGGAAATCCGTCGTAATCCTGTTGATTCAAAAGGGAACCAAACAACTCCGATTGCATGGGATATGAACTGCTTAGAGGAAGTATGTGGTGCATGTTCGATGGTGATTAACGGAAAACCACGTCAATCATGTACGGCACTTATTGATCAATTAGAGCAACCAATTCGCTTAAAACCGATGAAGACATTCCCGGTTGTACGTGACTTACAAGTTGATCGTAGTCGCATGTTTAATGCTCTAAAACGCGTTAAAGCGTGGATTCCAATTGATGGTACGTATGACCTAGGTCCAGGACCAAGAATGCCTGAGAAAAAGCGTCAATGGGCTTATGAGCTTTCAAAATGTATGACATGTGGTGTTTGCTTAGAATCATGTCCAAACGTAAACAGTAAGTCTGACTTTATTGGACCAGCACCGTTATCACAAGCTCGCTTATTCAACTCACATCCAACGGGTGAAATGCATAAAGCAGATCGCTTACGTGCAATTATGGGAGATGGAGGACTAGCAAACTGTGGTAACTCTCAAAACTGTGTGCAATCATGTCCGAAGGGTATTCCTTTAACAACTTCAATTGCGGCATTAAACCGTGATACAACAATTCAATCGTTCAAAGATTTCTTTGGTAGCGATAATAACTATTAATAAATATTGCCTCTTCATATCGAAGAGGCAATATTTATAACTGCATTTTTCTGTTTATTCTGTTTATTTCAAGGTGAAAAGGAGAGATAACAATGAAGAGGATTTCTTATATTGAAGACTTTGAGCAATGGGAAAGTGGTTTTTCGTTTTACAACCCTGTAAAGGTTCGTTTTGGTGAAGTAGATATGTTTGGACATGTAAATAATGTCGTTGCTTTTACTTATTTTGAAGAAGCTCGTATTGCGTTGTTTAAAGAACTTGGATTTATGCAAGAGTGGACACATGCATCATCAGAAACGATGATCGTTGTTGCGGATTTACAATGTAATTTTATTAAGCAAATATATTTTGATGAACAGCTGAAGGTGTATGTAAAGGCAGGATCGGTCGGGAATTCTTCTTTAGATTTACATTATATGGTGAAGAATGCAGCAGGAGAGGTTTGTTTAGTAGGTCGTGGAATGATGGTTCAAGCTTCGAAAAAAACAGGAAGAGGCGAACCATGGCCTGAAGAATGGAAGAAGAAATTACTACAATAATAGAGTGAAAGAAAAATAAGAGAGCAATTTGCTCTCTTATTTTTTGTCTTCCATCGCTTCTTCTAATGTTAAGTGATGTTTATATAGGTATGTAGCGTATGGATTACCAACGTAGCGTAAGTGCCATGGTTCATAGGCATATTCTGTTGTATCTGTTTTATCTTCTAAGTAACGAATGACAAAACCGAATTCATGAGCATGTTCCGCGACCCATTTTCCTTCTGCTGTCTCTCCGAAGATAGGCTCTAATTGAAATTTAGCTGATTTTGAACTAATATCCATTGCTAAACCCGTTTGGTGTTCACTTGTACCAGGAATTGCGCTTACCGAATTAGCTTCGGCTTTTCCTTGACGTCTAACGTATGTATCATGCAACGATTTTTGGCGTTTGTATGAACGATAACCAGATACAGCTGTAAGATCAAGCCCTTCTTTTTTCGCAGCTTTGAACATGTTTTCAAGTGCCTCGGCAGCATCTTTGCGCAGCAATGTTTTTTCTTTATCTTTTGGACTAATAAATGGTACATTTGGTCTCGTTAAGTCTTCAGGAATGTATCCATCTGGTAGTTTTCGATGTTTATTAATTAAGACAAGATTAGATTTTGGATTTGTTACAACTGAAAAGTCATTGTCTATTTTCTTTGCATTATGATCAGCTTTTGGAAAAGCAGGAATCTCTTCTTTTTTATGGTTATTATGCTTTTGACTTTCGACAGCTTTTGCTTCATTATGTAGTGGTGTTTTAGAACCAAAGTAAGCGAAAGATGTGATCCCGATTACAATAGTAGTGGCAGAAATAATTATTATCTTTTTCATGATGCCTTGTAATCACAGTCCCTTCTTCATAAAATGTGTATTGTTTTTTTATTATAAATCTAGTTTGTTGGAAAAGGAATATAAGAGTCATAACGTAATAGAAATGCAAAGAAAATGTCAGAAAATGTGTGAATTTGTAGTATTTTTTTATATAATTCATTTCTTATCTTTCATGATTTGCATTTTTTATGTAATATATATACATAAGAAGATGTAGCGATTATCGAGAATAAAGAACTTCTTGTATAGACTAGGAGTGAATGGGAATGGATTTTGCAACAATTATTGGACTTATTTTAGGATTTGTAGCAGTGGTAGTAGGGATGGTCGTCAAGGGCGCTGACATAACAGCCTTATTAAATCCTGCCGCAGCATTAATTATTTTTATCGGTACATTTGCTGCAGTATGTATTGCATTTCCGATGAATCAACTAAAAAGGGTTCCAAAACTATTTAAAGTTCTTTTTGGTTCAAATAAAAAGGATTTAAGTTATGAACAGTTGCTAGAATTATTTGTTCATTGGACATCTGAAAGTAGAAAATACGGTATTTTGTCTTTAGAGCAACAATTAGACAAAATTCAAGATGAATTTCTTTTGCGCGGTATGAAATTTGTGATTGATGGCGTATCCGCAGAAGATTTAGAGCAGATTTTGGAATCTGAATTAGAGGCAATTGAAGAAAGACATGCAAAGGGAGCTGCTATTTTTTCACAAGCTGGTACGTATGCACCGACATTAGGAGTTTTAGGTGCTGTTATCGGTCTTGTAGCTGCGCTTGGTAACTTAACTGATATTGAAAAGTTAGGTCATGCTATTTCTGGTGCGTTTATTGCAACGATTTTTGGTATTTTTTCAGGTTACGTATTATGGCATCCATTTGCAAATAAGTTAAAGCAAAAATCTTCAGCTGAAATTGAGAAAAAACGTTTAATCATTGATTGTTTATTAATGTTACAAGAAGGTACATATCCGTTTATTATGAAGAACCGCATTTTAGGTGCACTTTCTGCAACTGAGCGTAAAAAGCTAGAAAAAGGAGCAGAAAAAAATGCGGAGTAAGAAAAATAGAAGAGGCAAAAAGAAAAAACATGATGAGCATATCGATGAAACGTGGTTAATCCCATACTCTGATATGTTAACGTTGTTATTTGCATTGTTTATCGTTTTATTCGCAATGAGTAGTATAGATGCTGCGAAGTTTAAACAGATGGCAGTTGCTTTTCGAAGTGAATTAGCTGGGGGAACAGGTAACAAAGAATTTTTAAGTGATCAAAAGCCAAATGATGAAAAAGAATTATCAGCAAGTAGCCTTGAGGCAGAACAAGCAAAAAAACAAGAAGAAGCTAGAGCTAAAGAAAAAAAAGAGATGGATGAATTGAAAGCATTACAAAAAAAGATTGATCAATATATTAATGAAAAACAATTATCTTCTTCTTTTCAAACTAAATTAACTGAAAAGGGATTAATGGTGACAATATTAGAAAATATACTGTTTGATTCGGGGAAAGCAGATGTGAAATTAGAATCTTTAGGGATTGCAAAAGAGATGTCTAGCTTACTTGTTTCAGCGTCACCTCGTGAAATTACAGTATCGGGTCATACGGATAATGTCCCTATTGCCAATGCGCAGTTTGCGTCGAATTGGGAATTAAGTACGCAGCGGGCAGTTAATTTTATGCAAGTATTACTGCAAAATAAAGAATTACAACCAGAAAAATTTAGTGCGATTGGATACGGAGAATACCGTTCAATTGCTCCAAACGATACACAAGAAGGAAAGGCAAAGAATAGACGTGTGGAAGTATTTATCTTGCCTTTAACAGAGAAAGTAAAATAAAAGAGGATGGCGAATGCCATCCTCTTTTATTTTACATCAAATGATTTTAAGTTGTCGCGACGGATTTTATCTTTTTCTGCATCTGATTTTTTGAAATCATAATCATATAAAGCGCCTTCCCAATCGCCATACATTGGATTCGGGAAAATAATGAATTTCTCACCAAATTGTGCTTTTGAATCTGCTACTGTTTGGTTACGATCTTTTACAGATTTTCCATCAAAACCTGTGAAATCAGATAAGTTATCACCGAAGAATAAGACAATATCATGGGTTTGAGAAACGAGTTCACGGCGTTTTTCTTTTCCTTTTTCTTTCGGATCTTGTAGTAATATATGTTCTTTCGTTGCTTGAGGAGCACCTACACGCTCAAGATTTTTAATTGTTGCATCTAGTTGATTCGTTTTACGATTTGAGATGTAGTAAATATCTACACCTTTAGACTCTGTATATTTTAAGAAATCAATTGCGCCTGGAAGGGCTTCAGCTTCAGCTTTGTTAATCCAATCATCCCATTTGTAAGGATAGCCTTTGCCTGTTTTTACGCTCATTGCCTGATGAGGACTGTTATCTAAAACAGTTTCGTCTAAATCAAGCACGATAGCAGGTTTTTTCTCTGTCCCTTTTGCAAGAATTGCATCAAGCTTTAATTGACCAATGTTGTACCCTTGGTAGTAAAGTGCTTTCGTTTCACCGGCTGTTTGATACCATAAATCAGCCATTAATTGTTGTTCTGTTAATTTTACTTTCTCTTCTTTCGCCACTGTTTTCTCTGGTGTTCCTGAACATGCTACAAGTGATGTAGATAGAACCGCTACAGATAATAAAGTGGTAATGCCCCTCTTCATCTTCATATGTATCCTCCTTGATGTTAGAAAATCATTTTATATTATATATTAAAATATAATATTTTTATATGAACATTTGCATATTGTCTTTTGTATATATAGTAGTATGTCCTATATTAGAAAGATGAGCAAAATAATAATAGTTGTTTTGACAAGTTTTATTGTCGTAATGACAATTATAATTGACAAAAAGAACTTTGTTATTTACAATTTTAACTAAATAGAACAAATGATGGATTCATGACGATGTTTACATATAAGAGGATGAAGCGTGGTGCTATATTTTGTCTTGAATAAACATAGTCTTTGAAAGAGAGTACGAATGATACTAAAGGGGAGGCTTTATACTTGAGTTTACAAATTCAAAACTTAACGAAACAATTTGGGGAATCAAAAGCAGTTAACGGTTTGCAAATTTCGTTACCAAAAGGTGAAGTACTAGGGTTACTTGGACGAAATGGTGCAGGGAAAACAACAACAATCAAAATGCTTCTCGGATTATTAACGCCTAATGAAGGTTCGATTACATGGGATGGAAAAGCATTTGGAAATAGTGGTGTAACAATTGGGTATTTACCAGAAGAAAGAGGTTTATATACAAAAAGTAGAGTAATAGATCAGCTGCGATATTTTGGTAGATTAGAAGGAATGTCGAAGAAAGAAGTGGATCACGCTATTGATCACTGGTTAGAGCGTTTAGCGATACCAGAATATAAATTTAAAACGGCTGGAGAGCTTTCAAAAGGGAATCAGCAAAAAATACAATTAATTGCTGCTCTTCTTCATAATCCGGAACTTCTCATTTTAGATGAACCATTCAGCGGCCTTGATCCAGTTAATGCTGGGATGCTAGCTAGTATTATTGAAGAACAAGTGCAGAGCGGAAAGACGATTATTTTATCAAGTCATCGTATGGAACAAGTAGAGGCTTTTTGCCAACATGTATGTATTTTGAAAAAAGGTGAAGCAGTCGTAAAAGGACAGCTAAGTGATATTAAGAAAGAATACGGTTTCCGTAATTTAACGATTGAAGATACAGTAGAGAATGAAAAGGGATTAGAAGCTATACATGTATCGTATGAAAAACAACAAGGCCTTCTTTATGTGAAAGTACAAGACGATGCGGAAGCTCTCAAGATTTTGCAACAGTTGCAAGAGCAAGGTGTTAGCTTACGACAATTCAAAATGTTAGAGCCGACGTTAAACGAAATCTTTGTAGAGAGGGCGAAATAACGATGCGTAAATTTTCTCACGTATTTTCATTTTATTTTAGGGAAGCGTTTTTATCTAAGAAATCATTAATTACGAGTGCGATTTTATTTTTAGTTGTGTTTGGGATTTTTGCATTTAATCATTTTACTTCAGGCGATGATAAAAATAAGGATAAAGATAAAATTGCAGTTGTAGTAGAGAGTTCCACATATAAAGTACAAAAAGATGAGCTAAATAAGCTATTGCCATCAGCAAAAATAACAATTGGTTCAAAGGATGATTTTGATAAACTGCATAAGCAAGTAGAAGAAGGCGATTTAGATGGTCTATTCCATGTGACGGAAAAGGGTGGGGCTCCATCGATTACATATATGTATAATGGATTTCCAAGCCAAGCAACTTCTGCAATTATGGCAGGATATTTAAAGCAACAATATACGATGGTGACGATTGCCAAAAATAATGTTTCACCAGAAATTGCACAGCAATTACAAACAGAAATTCAAGTAAAGCAAGAAGCGATAAAAGATCGTACATCTTCTTTCGGAATTGCCTATTTCTTTACATTTGCTTTATATATGTTTATTGTAGCGTTCGGAAATACAATCGCAATGAATATTGCATCTGAAAAGGCGTCACGTGTAATGGAAGTAATGCTTCCGAAAGTGAAGCCTCTTACGATGATGTATGCGAAAATTTTAGCGGTTGTTTCAACGGCGTTATTGCAACTTGTCATATTGGCGTGTGGTTATCTTATTCCATATTTGTTAGGCTGGGTCGATTTAGAAAGTGCCTCACTATTTGGTATTCCAATTGACTTTACGAAATTAGATGCAAAGGTTATCAGCATGTTTCTTGTTTATTTCATTACGGGATATTTACTTTATGCGATGATGTATGCTGCTGCTGGAGCTGTCGTGTCTAAGACGGAGGATTTACAAGCTGTATCTTTCCCGGTAATGATTTTAATTATGGCTGCATTCTTTATTAGTATTAAATCATTAAGTGATCCGAATAGTACTATCGTTGTTGTAAGTTCTTACGTTCCATTTTTTACACCGATGGTTACCTTCTCACGTATTGTAGCTGGTGAAGCAGGTATGCTAGAAATTACGATAACATTAGCAGTCTTATTGGCGACAATTGCGGTATTAAATGCTGTTACAAGCCGCATTTACGTAAACGGCGTAATGAATTACTCAGATAAAGTGAAATTTAAAGATTTAGCGAAATTTATAAAGCGTCAATAATGAGAGAAAAGCATGATTTCCTATTGAAATCATGCTTTTTCTTTATGTATAAATTAAAAATAGTATATAATAATAAGAGTCGTCTTTTAATAGAATGAATAAAAAGGAGGGTGTGCAGATGGGGATTAGTAGTCGTTTTACAGTAGGTGTTCATATGCTGACATTACTTGCGATAGATCGAAACTCTCGCTGTACCTCTGAATGGATTGCCGGTAGTGTGAATACAAATCCAGTTGTGATTCGTCGCATTACAGGAATGTTGAAGAGAGCAGGGCTTGTTGATGTACAAGCTGGTAAAGGTGGTACGACACTTGCTCGAGATTTAGAAGAAATTACATTACTTGATGTATATAAAGCAGTGGAAGTTGTAGAAGAAGGACAACTATTTTCCTTCCATGAAAATCCCAACATTGAATGTCCAGTAGGAGCTAATATTCAATCAGTATTAGAAATTATTTTAATGCAAGCGCAAGAAGCGATGGAAAACGTACTTGCAAATGTAACGGTAGATCAATTAGTTACAAATTTAAAGTCTAAAATGAAAGAATAAAAAAAGCGAGCTTCCTCATAATGAGGGCTCGCATTTTTTTATTCAGAAATATTGAAAATTCTATTTTTCAGTATTTAAAATGAATTTACCTACGATAGCTGCGAAGATACCACCAAGAATTGGTGCTACGATGAATACCCATAGTTGAGAAAGTGCTTCTCCACCAACAAATAAAGCTGGTGCGATACTACGAGCTGGGTTAACAGATGTTCCAGTTAACGGAATTCCTAATAAGTGAATTAAAACTAATGTGAAACCAATTACTAGTCCAGCTAAAGAAGAACTTCCTTTTTTACCTGTTACAGCAACGATAACTAAAATAAATACGAAAGTTAAAATGAACTCAACTAAAAATGCTCCAGATAAACCAAGAGTTCCGAAACCATTTTGTCCTAAATTATCTAAAGGTGTTTTAGCAGATTTTAAAATTGTTACTAACGTTGCAGTTCCTAATAAACCACCTAAAATTTGAGCTAATACATAATAACAAAGTTCCATAGCGTTCATTCGTTTGTTGATGAACATAGCTACTGATACTGCTGGGTTAATGTGACATCCAGAAATTGTTCCGATGCTATATGCCATAGCTACAATAGATAGACCGAAAGCCATAGCGATTCCTAATGTTCCAATTCCTTCAATTCCGCCGCCAGTGACAGCTACTCCAGTTCCGAATAATACAAGTACAAATGTACCAATAAATTCAGCGATTGCTTTTTTTAACATAATTTACCTCCTATTAATGCGCATGAAACGTATTATAACATAAGTTTTAGTATAAACAGCCAATGAAATACTATTCTGATAAGGCGAAATAGGGGGACAATAAAAAAGAGTATGGTTCATCTCTATAGAACCATACCCTTTTTTTATGCCGATTTTTTCTGTTTAACGACTGGAACAGAACGGTTTAAAATACTATTTGCAACCATTCCTAACATGATAATAATCATTCCGATGAGAGAAAGTCCTTCAGGGAGTGAACCATTTAAGAAAATGATTTCTCCAAGTACGGTAAAGACCATCGTTCCAGCTTGTGTTGCTTCAACAGCTCCAAGTAGAGCGAGGTTATCTTTTGCTAAGTCAGTAGCAAAGAAAAATGTCATCGTTGCAATAACGCCGGAACATAACGCTAACAAAAATCCTTGAAGCATTTGGTTGGATGTTGGAATGCCAGTAGTAGAAAATCCGTATATACCAAGCAAGATTGTTATAGGAAGACTTCCAATTGCCATTCCTAATACACGTTGGAACGTATCAAGGCGTCCACCAACAAGCTCCATCATTTTTCGGTTACCGAACGGATATAAGAAAGCGGCTAATACGACAGGTAAAAAACCTGAAATGAACTGAGTCATTGTAATATGGCCTGCGGCAGTTGCTTGCATACAAATTACACCAAGTAAAATAAATAATGCAACATATAAGCTACGAAGTGGAATTTTTCCGCGTACAAGTTTCGTACCTGATTTTGTTTCTATTTTCACGAAAAATAGTGGTGATAGTAGTAAACCAGCTAAAATCGTAACTTGCCAAGTTCCAGCAACGAGCCAAGCTGGAGAAAAGACAGCTGCGAAACTTAATAAAGAATAAAAACCAATACCGGCAACAGAACCCCATCCGATCCATGCCAATGGATGTTTTTTTAACTCTTCCCATAATTCCCTAAAGTTTTTGCGAAATAAAACGATAAGGAATAAAATAGGAAGAGCAAATAAAAAACGGAAGGAAGCTGTCCAAGCCCAGCTCGTTCCAGATACATTCATTGCTCTATTAATAATAAAGGTTGCAGAAAAAAAGCCGATGATAAAAGACCTAATAAAATTGCGCGCATGAAGTATAGCACTCCTTTCGAAAATAAATAATTATGTATAGTATGATATACTTTTAATTATTAAAAGTAAACTATTTTATACTTTGAGGTGGTTTTATATATGAAAGAAAATGAAGATATGCAAACGAAAGAAGTCATTCAACAAGTTGGACAGTTATTGAGACAAATTCGAAATGAACAGAAATTAAGTTTAGAAGAATTAGCCCATAAAACAGGAGTTAGTAAATTAACATTAGGAAAGATCGAAAGAGGAGAAACAAATCCGACACTAGCTGTCATTTGGAAAATAACGAAAGGGTTATCAATTCCTTTATCCAGATTAATGGTTGTTGGAGAACCTGTAGCTGTTGCACGCTGTGGAGAAGGATTTGCAGTAGATGAAGGACAAGCGTGGCATTTAGAAACGATGTTCCGTTATACGAAAGAAACAGGGATGGAAATGCACCGTGCTTGTTTACGATCAAATAGTATATATGAGCCAGAAGCTCATCATGAAGGTGCGATTGAGCTTGTAACGGTAATGAAAGGGAAAGTGTCTATTCAAGTGGAGAATGATGTATACGAATTAAATGAGTTTGATTCCATTCAATTTGAAGCGAATAAGAAGCATATTTATAAAAATGAAGAAGAAGAAGTGGCGGTATTACATTTAACGATGAAATATTCTTCATGAAAAAATCACCTATAGGATTCTATAGGTGATTTGCTCTTCTTAAGTATGTGAAATAATGCCGTTAGTACGAACGTGGCATAAGTAATAAACAAATGAAATAAACTAAAAATCCTGTCCCAAAACATAAAACAGCAATAACCCAAATGATACGAATAAGAGTAGAGCTAATATCAAAATATTCTCCTAAACCACCACATATACCAAATAGCATTTTATCAGTTTCGGATTTACATAACTTTTTTGACATATTCCAATCAACTCCTTTTTATATCAAACTGCATACTTTTATTCTATATGGAAATTTATGAGAAGACTATGGGGTTGTATTACATTTTTTTGTGAGAAGTGATCGTATTAATTGTCTTAATTTTCAGTGGATATTAAACTTGTAGTTATGAGGTGATTTTTAATAAAGGGTGGGGAAATAGAGATGACAGTATATTGGTTGACTAACGTAATGCTTGAATCAGGATATACATATGAAGAAGAGAGAATTTCACAAACAGAAACAGAATTATGCAGTTTACTTATTGAAGATGGTCGAATTAAAAAAATTATAAAAGGGATTGTTCAAGAGGAAGATATAGTAACTTTTGATGCTAAGAACTTATTAATGTTGCCAGCTTTCAAAGAGATGCACATTCACATTGATAAAACATATTATAGTGGCCCATGGAAAGCTTGTATGCCAGCAGAAAGTATTTTTACACGTTTTAATGAAGAAGAAAAAATTTTACCAAAGCAATTAGCGACTGCCCAAAATAGAGCGGAAAATATGCTAGAGTTACTACTGCAAAATGGTGCAACGAATATTAGAACGCATTGTAATGTTGATCCAATTATTGGGCTTGGTAATTTGGAGGCGACGTTAGCGGCATTAGAAACATATAAAAATCGAGTATCTAGTAGAATTGTTGCGTTTCCGCAACATGGATTATTGCGCAGTAATTCTGTGCAACTCGTGAAAGATGCGATGCGTATGGGTGCTCATCTAGTCGGAGGAGTAGATCCAGCTACAGTGGATAATGACATTGAAAAGTCATTACATACAATTATGGATATCGCAGTCGAATTTAATGCGGATGTTGATATTCATTTGCACGATGCGAATAATCTTGGAACGTTTACGATGAAGAGATTGGCAAGTTTAACAGAAGAAGCAGGATGGCAAGGCCGTGTAACGATTGGTCATGCACTTGGACTTGGTGGTGTTACTGATAAAGAGGCTGAAGAAGTGGCAGAAAGACTCGCAAATGTAAATATTGATATTACTTCAACAGTGCCAATTGGTAAACAAGTAATCCCAATTCCGTTATTAGATAAAAAAGGTGTTAAGGTTTCATTAGGCAATGATAGCATTACAGATCATTGGTCACCGTTTGGAACAGGTGATATGCTTCAAAAGGCGAATCGATTAGCAGAGCGTTTTGGGTGGAGTGACGAAAGGTCTTTAGGAAAAGCACTCCGCTTTATTACAGGAGGAAAAGAAACGTTAAATAAGGAAGGGAAACGAGTATGGCCGAATGTAGGGGATGAAGCGAGCTTTGTTTTGACGAATGCGACATGCGCTGCTGAAGCAGTAGCACGTCAAACAGAAAAACGTTTAGTCGTGTATAAAGGAAATATTGTTGTTGGAAGTTTAAATGAGGTGGAATTAAATAATCTTGTGTAGAAGAATCGTTTAAATATTTTGAGGAGGGTTCTAATGGTGAGTATAGAACTCTTCTTTTTTATTCTTACAATATATTTTTATAGGAAAGCTAGAAGGGATGAAAAAATTGGACAATCAACATAACCAAAATCATATTATGGGAACTTTACAATGGTTTATATTTTTATTAGCAAATTCAATCGCACTACCAATTGTCGTTGGCGGATTATTTCATCTTACGACGGAAGAAATATTTTATTTAATGCAGCGTACGTTTTTTGTAGTTGGTATATCTTCTTTTTTACAAGGATGGCTTGGGCATAGACTGCCAATTGCGGATGGGCCGGCTGGATCTTGGGTTGGTGTATTTACCGTACTTGCTTATGCAACGGCCGGACAAGATCAATTACATAGTACACTGCAAATTTTAGAATTAGGAATGATAATCTCCGGTGTTATTCTAATAGGATTAGGAGTAACTGGTTTTATAGGACGTATTTTATTTTTATTTACGCCGCTTGTGACAGGGACGTTTTTACTTTTATTATGTTTACAATTAAGTGGTGTATTTTTAAAAGGAATGTTAGGAATTACAGCTACTATTTCTCAAATCGACGGATTTACAGCAATGATCGCGTTTAGTATATTTCTGTTCGTTATTATACTATCTAATTTTGGAAAAGGCTTTGTCAAAAGTTATGCAGTTTTAATAGGATTAATTAGTGGGTGGGTTATTTTTCTCATTGCAGGAAAAGTGACAATCCCATCTCAAGTAACTCATTTTGTGCAACTTCCACATATATTTGCTTGGGGACTTCCAAAATGGAATACAGGTATGGCTGTATCAAGTTTTGTTATGGTATGTATTTTAGTTTCGAATACGGTGGCAGCTATTATAGCAATTAATCAAGCAACTATTCATAAAGCGACTATTGAACAAAAACAGTTGAAAGATGGAACATGGGTTGGAGGGATTTCGCATATCATCTCTTCTGTATTTTCAACTGTAGGTGTCGTTCCGTTACCAGCAACGGCAGGATTTATACGTTTAACAAAACAAAAGTATATACGATCGTTCTTAATGGCATGTGCGTTACTAGTCGTAATGTCTCTTTTTCCAAGTATTATTCGTTACTTAGCATCTTTACCATCAGCTGTCGCATCGGCTGTTTTAATGGCTTCGTTCGTACAGTTAATTGGAATTGGATTTAATAATATAAAACAAGTGCCGATGAGTGAAAGGAATGTGACGATTTTAGGCGTTGCAGTATTATTTGGCAGCGGCGTTATGTTTTTACCGTCTGGAGCACTCCAATCCTTGCCGTCTGTTATGCAATATATATTCGGTAATGGTTTATTCGTAGGTACGGTTGTAAGTATATTGCTAGAACAAATATGGCGCGTTGGAAAGTAAGTGGATAAAAAGAGTGTACGCACTGTATAAAAGTCTAAAATAACATAGGAAATAAAGCCCATTTTCATTCACCACCTGCACATTTCGTTCATACAATATCTTGACTAAATAAACACCCAACTTACACATACACAGCTCTGGCTTAAGCAAGGAGGGTTATACCAGTTGAAGGAAAAAGCGTATCAATCTAAACCTTTACTCACAAAGAGAGAGAGAGAAGTATTTGAATTGCTGGTTCAAGATAAAACAACGAAGGAAATTGCAGGTGAACTTTTTATAAGTGAAAAGACAGTTCGCAACCACATCTCAAACGCAATGCAAAAGCTAGGGGTTAAAGGACGTTCACAAGCAGTTGTGGAGCTTCTTCGTATGGGAGAGCTCGAATTATAAGAAAGCAGCCGACTTTTATATAAAAGTCGGCTATTTTTTTGTTTGCTTCACTTGCTATATGAATGATAAAAACGTTTCATACATAAATAGGTAATAAGGAGGGGATATGTTGAAAAGGATACTGTTAGTTTCAACAAGTGCTCATGATATGAATGGACACCCGACTGGTTTGTGGCTTGAAGAGCTCGCAGCTCCTTATCATGTATTAAAAAAGGCTAAGTTTGATGTTGATATTGTGTCAATAAAAGGCGGGAGAGTACCTATAGATAGAGTGTCTATTCCGAATGGTATACCTCGCGAATTCAAGCATGTAGCTTCTTTATTGCAAAATACGAGGCCGATTTCAAATGTTCATTTTTCGGATTATGATGCGGTTTTATTTGGTGGTGGGCACGGGGCGATTGTAGATTTTCCAGGTAATCCATATGTAGCAAATTTGATTGAGAATATGTATAACAATAACCGGATTGTAGCGGCTGTTTGTCACGGAGTAAGCTCTTTAGTCGGTGTGAAAAATAAGGATGGCTCGTTTTTTGTTGCGGGTAAGCGTATAACAGGTTATACAAACGATGAAGAAAGAGCTGTACATTTAGAAAAGCGCGTTCCGTTTTTGCTAGAAAGTAAGTTGAAAGAAGAAGGAGCTTTGTTTTATGTAGCCCCCAATTTTACGCCGCATGTAGTAGTAGATGGTCATTTAATTACAGGACAAAATCCACAGTCTAGCGTGGAAATAGGTAAGGCTATAAAAAGGGCTGTAAATAAATTATAGAAAAAGTACCCGCTACTAACAAAGGTAGTGGGTATTTTTATCCCTCTATTTTCCAGGTAGTAGGACCGCGATTGGTGAGGGCTAATAATCAGTGGGGGATGAACAAAACTCCCACTGATTAAAGTTTCACTTTATTCTAAAATTCCCGCCTCAAAATTGGTTTGTAACCGTCCAGTTGGTAATAATTGATTATAGTTTTTTATGTATAGTATATGAAAATGTAATAAACTAAAAAGGCATAATGAGTATAATAACTTCATTTATAATCATTCGTGAATTTGCTATACTATTTTGTATGGACAAAAGGGGAGGCTCTTTTAAATGAGAAAAGTCGCATGTGCAAATACTTATATTAATAAAATAAAGCCCATTATTAGAAAGACAAGTTTTAGCCAATTGAAAATAGATGAAATTGCGAAATATATGGATATTAGTAAAGCTACTTTATATAAACGTTTTTCTTCGAAAGATGAAATTATTGAGGTGGTAGTAGAGGATTTCATGAACTATCTACTCGAAGGTGATGCGGATAATCAAGATGAAAGTATGTCATTTACAGAACGTTTCCAAAAGACGTTTATCCATTCTTTAAAATGTGTGACATATATTTCGGATGTTTTTTTGCAAGATTTGAAAGAAGCATATCCGCATTTGTCGGATCAATTAGTCGCTGCCCAACAAAATCGTAATCATAATTTGCAAATGTTTTTTGAAGCGGGTATGGAACAAGGTTATTTTAATAAAATGAATGCACAATTATTTATGGTACAAGATGATGTGATGTTAAGACGTATTATAGATCATTCTTTTTGTATTCAGTACGATATTACGTTAAAGAAAGCGATACTTGATTTTTATCAATTAAAGAAGTATCAACTTTTTAAACCAGAGTATATAGAAGCAATTGATGATTCTGAAATTGAAAAAGAAGTTATTGCTATTTTGCAAATGATTTCGTAAAAAAGCAGATCTCCCTTAATAGAGGAGAATCTGCTTTTTTAGTACATATTATTTTTGCAACTGTTTTAATACTAATTCGGCTACTGGATCACCTGAAGCTGGGTTTTGACCAGTGATAACACGATTATCTTCTAGAGCATAAGCTTCCCACGGTTGCGCGGCTTTTTCGTAAAGTCCTCCATTTTTAATGAGTTCATCTTCTGTTAAAAATGGAACGAATTGATCTAATTCAGCTAATTTTTCTTCTTCATTTGAAAAGCCTGTTACCTTCTTACCGCTAATTAAACGATCCCCATTGCTTAATGTAATATGAAATAAACCAGCAGCTCCATGACAAACGGAAGAAACAATTCCGCCGTTTTCATAAATATTGCGGCTAATATTTTGAAGTTCTTTATTTTCTGGGAAGTCCCAAATAACCCCGTGGCCACCTGCGTAATAAATAACAGCGTAGTCTTCTGGATTCACTTCACTTGGTTTCATTGTAGAACCGAGGCGATTCATAAACTCTTTCTTTTGATACCATTCCCAATCGATGCTCTCCGCCATTGCTAAACTATGTGGATCAATTGGTGTATAACCGCCTTGTGGACTGACGTAATCAACTTCGTAACCCGCTTCTTCTACTTTTTTTACGAAATGTACAGCTTCACCAAGCCAAAGTCCGGTAGCCCTATTTAAATTTGGATATTTTTCTACGCTTGTTAATACAACTAACATTTTTCTCTTCATCATAATCCTCCTATAATGTCTCTTCTATATAAAAGTTCTGTATGCGTTTCATTTTATTAAGTTAAAAAATGTAAATTTGAATAATCATGCCAGTCCTCCTTATATCGGCTTCGAAATTAGTGTATAATAACTTTTGGACAAAATAAACTAAAAAGGCTTAATTAGTTTACTTTGTATATTTTTTCGTTGACAAACTGTAATGCTGAAACTATGATAGTTCCATGAATATCGAACAACATACGTGTTTCGTTTCGAATTCAATTTACCCCGCATTAACGGGCAGTAAGACCCCATCTCAAAATTCAGCGGAAGCAAAGAAGTTAGGTGGGGGTTGGGCTGCCCGTAAAAGCCCGATTGGTGAGGGCTAATAATCAGTGGGGGATGAACACAAACCTCACTGATTAAAGTTTCACTTTATCGCGCGATAAATTAGCAACTTTTACACATTTAATGAAGTTGTTTAGTGGTGTTACAACATTTAAATAACTTCATTTTTTTATCTATAGTTTGACAGTTTTAAAATTGCAATCAGGAGAGTGTTACACATGGGGAAAGATATAAGAAACCATTCGAAATGGTTTGTTTTTACATTATGTTTTATTGTTTTGTTAGGACCGATGAACGCTGTGTTATTTAATGTAGCGCTAGAGGATATTGCCAATGATTTATCAATTAGTCAATCGAAAGTAAGCTGGGTTGTAGTAGGGTATTCCTTAGTTGTCGGTATTGGTTCGATAATATATGGAAAGCTGGCTGATCGTTACAGTGTAAAAAGACTATTAATTATTTCTATTATCATATTTGTAGCTGGTTCTATTGTTGGATTTGTGAATCAATCTTATGAAATTATCATTTTCGCAAGGTTAGTGCAGGCGAGCGGCGGAGCAGCGTTTATTGCGCTTAGTATGATTGCGGTGGCGAAATTAGTTGCTCCAGCTAAAAAACCAGGTGCGTTAGCAATGATTAGTTCTTCTATTGCATTAGCGGTTGGTATTGGACCTTTAGTAGGTGGGGCAATTACAAATACGTTAGGGTGGCCGTATTTATTTTTATTTATGGTTATTTCAATGATTGGTATTTTCTTACTCGTAAAATTTATGCCAGAAGAGGCGCGACATACAGATGAAGTGTTTCGCTTTGATTTCATTGGAGCAGTTTTATTATTTGTATTGATTACGACCATTTTATTAGGAGTTAATATTAATAGTTGGCTTTTTGTGTTATCTGTTGTTTTTCTATTTTTATTTAAGGCTCATATGAAGAGAACGGAGTCGCCGTTTATTGATATTGAGTTATTTACAAATAAACCATTACTTCGTTTAATAGCGGTCGGATTTATCATTAATGTGGCGTTATGTGCTAGTTTATTATTATTACCATTACTGTTAGGAAGAGGACATGGATTGTCTCCATTCGTTATTGGAATTGTATTGTTTATTGCATCTCTCTTTGGTATTGTATCTAGTTTTATTACCGGAAAGATTATTCCTTCGTTTGGGAATGTGAAGATGATGTATGTAGCTTCTGTAGTTATGATCATTGGCTTTTTAATTTTAGGGATTATTCCGGACGGGAACTTACTCTTTATTTTATTTGCGGTTATTTTAACATTTATGAGTTATTCGGCAATTCAAGTATCATTAAACACATTTATCCCGAAAACATTAAATCCAGCTAAAGTTGGAGTCGGTCTTGGTTTATATAATTTAATTAACTTTTTCGGTATGGCATTTGGACCAGCTGTAGCGAGCAAAATTATGGAATCTACAAATAGTTATCGATTGAATTTTATTTTGATCGTCATTTTAATTGTTGCTCATTTCTTCTTATTAATGGGAATGTCTTCTTTTCAAAAAAAGATGGAGCAATGAATATGCACTTTATATAGAAGAAACCGACTTTCTTATAGAAGGTCGGTTATTTTTCTATCTTGCAAATTACGAAAAAAAGGAGCAAAATAAAAAAGGTCCTAGTCTATACATGGGAAAATGAAAATTTTCATACAGAAGCATTTGAAGTGAGCGAACTTAAAGTGTGTAAAATATAATGATAAACATAAAAGATGATGAATGAGAAAACGGGTGATGAAGTTGAATAGAGCAATCGGTGTTATCGATTCAGGAGTTGGCGGTTTAACAGTAGCGAAGGAATTAATTCGTCAGTTGCCGAAAGAGCGTATCATATATTTAGGAGATACAGCACGTTGTCCTTATGGTCCACGTTCTCGAGAAGAAGTACGTCAATTTACGTGGGAAATGACAGAGCATTTACTAGATTTAAATATTAAAATGTTAGTTATTGCGTGTAATACAGCAACTGCAGTTGTATTAGAAGAGATGCAAAAACAATTACCAATTCCAGTAGTAGGAGTTATTCACCCAGGATCACGTACAGCTTTAAAAGTGACAAACACGTATCACGTTGGGATTATTGGAACGATTGGAACGGTGAAAAGTGGTGCATACGAAGAGGCGTTAAAGTCTATTAATAACCGTGTTATGGTAGAAAGTTTAGCTTGTCCACCTTTCGTTGAACTTGTAGAGAGTGGGAATTTCGAAAGTGAAATGGCGTATGAAGTTGTAAGAGAAACGTTGCAACCACTGAAAAGTACCGATATTGATACACTTATATTAGGGTGTACACATTATCCGATTTTAGGACCTGTTATTAAAAAAGTAATGGGAGATAAAGTGCAACTAATTAGTTCTGGTGATGAAACAGCACGTGAAGTAAGTACAATCTTATATCATAGTAAAATGTTGAATGAAGGAGAAGAACAAAGCGATCATCTCTTCTTAACAACAGGAAAAATAGGCTTGTTTAAAGAAATTGCATCAAAATGGTTCGGTCAACCGATTGAAAATGTGAAGCATATTCATTTAGAAAAAGAATAATAGTAGAATTTATATAAGTGAGCTCCTGAGAAATCAGGAGTTTTTGTTTTATCTTGCTATTTGCTGGGGAGTAAGACCCCTGTTGATTAAAGTTTCAATTTATAAGAGGCGCAGCTTGTTCTAAAACGTGAAACAGCTCGTATACATAATAGTACAAACTTAGATTTTAGGGGGGAATGGCATGCCTAAATCCACTTTTAAATGGGTTGTTGGTGCTACTGTGAGTGCTGTTTTACTAACAGGGTGTGGCTTTATAAATCAAGAGAAAGCAACTGAACAAATTGATCCGCCAAAACAAGTTACGTATACAGAGGGTGGGAAGAAAGAAGTAGCTAAAAAAGATAAGCAAGGGCAAATGGTAAATAGAGAACTATACCTTGTTGATAAAAATGGTTATGTTGTACCACAAACGTTAGCTATACCTACTCCGAAAGCAAATGAGACTGTGAAGCAAACGTTAGAATACCTTGTGAAAGATGGACCGGTAACGAATTTATTACCGAATGGGTTTCGTGCAGTCATTCCGGCGAATACAACGATGACCTTAGATTTGAAAAAGGACGGAACGG
This sequence comes from Bacillus sp. FSL E2-8900, assembly GCF_037966225.1. Taxonomy (NCBI): domain Bacteria; kingdom Bacillati; phylum Bacillota; class Bacilli; order Caryophanales; family Bacillaceae; genus Bacillus; species Bacillus sp. FSL E2-8900. Next base: position 4,146,538 of record NZ_CP150193.1, on the reverse strand, counting down.
CAGTTATTGATTTCTCTAAAGAAATGAAAAACTATGCGAAAGAAGAAGAGCGTCAAATCGTTGAATCTATAGCTTGGACGTTGACGCAATTTACAGAGATAAAACAAGTGCAGTTCCAAATAAATGGTGAGAAATTGGCAAAGATGCCGGTTGGTGGTACACCGCTTGGTGAAGGAGTGAGCCGTGCAAATGGTATTAACTTCGATGATGAACAAGTAGCAGATGTAACAAATACAAAACCAGTTACACTGTATTTTATGGCGCAAAATAATAATAAACAGCAATACTACGTACCAGTCACACGCCGCGTTGCGGAAGGTAAAGAAAATGACTATGCAACAATTATAGATGAACTTGTAAAAGGTCCGATCCATCAATCGCTCCTGAATGATTTTAATCCAGGCGTTAAGCTTATTACGAATCCGAAATTACAAGACGGAAATCTTACATTAAACTTTAATGAAAATATATTTGTAAACCCAGATAAAAATATGATCTCAAATTACGTATTGAAGTCGTTAGTTTTATCTTTAACAGAAAAGAAAGGTGTGAAAAATATTTCTATTGAAGTGAATGGAAAAGCAAATCTTATAGATGAAAAGGGCGGAAAGTTAATAAAACCTGTAGATCGTCCAGAAAACGTGAATACAGGTAGTTTTTAATCGTCAATAATTTGATATACTTAAGTAAGAAAGAGGGATTGCTTTTTGGGTTCCTCTTCTTTTATTGTATACATATCATACATTTAAATTTGGCTATACTAACAAGTAGTTATGAGGAGGTTATTTTTATGCGAGTAGATGGTAGAGAGAAAACAGAATTACGCCATATACATATTCATACGAATTATTTAAAACATCCAGAAGGATCAGTGTTAATTGAGGTTGGGGATACAAAGGTAATTTGCTCAGCGACAATTGAAGAGCGTGTCCCGCCATTTATGCGTGGAGAAGGAAAGGGCTGGGTAACAGCTGAATATGCGATGATTCCACGTGCGACAGAACAACGTACAATTAGGGAGTCAAGCAAAGGGAAAGTAACAGGACGTACAATGGAAATCCAGCGCTTAATAGGACGAGCATTACGTGCGGTAGTTGATTTAGAAGCGCTTGGCGAGAGAACAGTTTGGATTGACTGTGATGTCATCCAAGCAGATGGTGGAACGAGAACAGCTTCTATTACAGGTGCATATGTAGCGATGGTATTAGCTTTCGAGAAATTATTACAAGCAGAAAAAGTATCTAAAATTCCAGTAAAAGATTATTTAGCAGCAACATCAGTAGGAATTGTTGAAGAGCAAGGTGTTGTTTTAGATTTAAACTATGCAGAAGATTCTAAAGCAGACGTTGATATGAATGTAATTATGACTGGAAAAGGTCAGTTCGTTGAAGTGCAAGGAACTGGAGAAGAAGCGACGTTTAGTAGAGCGCAGTTAAATGAATTACTTGATGCAGCAGAACAAGGCATTTTCCAACTGATTGATATGCAAAAAGAAGCGTTAGGTGACATCGTATCTCATATAGAGTAGAGGTGGAAAGTATGAAACAAGTTGTTGTAGCGACAAAAAATATGGGGAAAGTACGTGAATTTGCTGAGTTATTTGAGCGATTTGATTTAGAAGTGAAATCATTACACGATTTTCCTCATATTGAAGAAGTCGAAGAAACTGGTGAAACATTTGAAGAAAATGCGATCTTAAAAGCGGATAGTTTGAGTAGACAGTTGAATGCAATTGTAATTGCGGATGATTCAGGTCTTATTGTAGATGCGTTAAACGGGAAACCAGGCGTGTATTCAGCTCGTTTTGCTGGAGAGCCAAAAGATGATCAAGCGAATATTGATAAAGTTTTACAAGAATTAAATGAAATACCGTTTGATAAGCGTAAAGCTCGCTTCTACTGTGCATTAGCAGTAGCTTTCCCTGAAGGTGATAAAAAGCCTGTCATTGTAAACGGGACATGTGAAGGATTTATTTTAGAACAACGCCGCGGAGAAAATGGCTTTGGATACGATCCGATCTTTTATGTGGAAGAGTACAAAAAAGCAATGGCGGAATTAAGTTCAGATGAAAAAAATGCTATTAGTCACCGCGGACGTGCTCTTCGTAAGTTAGAAGAAAAAATCCCGGAATGGTTTTTAGGAGAATAAGGGAGAGAGAATGATGAAAGCTTTAATCGTAAGCGATAGTCATAGCTCTGTGAAGGAATTACAGCAGTTGAAAGAGAAGTATGAAGGGAAAGTAGATATCATGATTCATTGCGGTGATTCAGAGCTAACATCTGCTCATGAAGAACTGCAAGGTTTCCATGTTGTAAAAGGAAACTGTGATTATGCTAACTTTCAAGATGAAATTGTAACTGATGTAGATGGAATTCGCTTCTTAGTTGTGCATGGACATCGCCATAATGTGAAAATGACATTACAAACGCTAGCGTACCATGCTGAAGAAGTGGGAGCACAAGTTGCATGCTTCGGACATTCTCACGTATTAGGTGCGGAATTAATCGAGGGCGTTTTATTTATTAATCCAGGCAGTATTTTATTACCACGTCAGCGTGTAGAAAAGACATTTGCTTTATTAGAAATGGATGAAAATCAAATGGAAGTTCGTTTTGAAACGTTAGACGGACAACTAGTTGAACAGGCAGTTTTTAAAAGAGGATAAGAAAATTTATCCTCTTTTAAAAAAGGTGTTGACTTTATGTGTGGTTATACATATAATAAATATTGTCGATAGGGCAACGGCGCTAACGAAGAAAAGAAAATAACATATGCGGGTGTAGTTTAGTGGTAAAACAAGAGCCTTCCAAGCTCTGGTCGAGAGTTCGATTCTCTTCACCCGCTCCATGTCCCAGTAGCTCAGCCGGATAGAGCATACGCCTTCTAAGCGTACGGTCGGGAGTTCGAATCTCTCCTGGGACGCTAAAAAAACCTTGTTATCTTTTGATAACAAGGTTTTTTGTTTGGGTTATAAGTGTAGTTCATGCTTAATATTTGCGACCTTTCCTTTGATATTAAGCAGTTGCATATGTACTTCTTTTTCTTAAATAAAAAGAGGACCATTTATGCGCCCTATTCCTCTTATTTAATTTAAAGAATCAATAGGTTTATGATGGAACTCAAATCCATATCCAGATTCTCTTAATTGTTTACTTACAATATTATAAAACTCTTTACCATTCTAGTACGATTGAGCAGCAGTTATCGGAACTTATCCCTGTGAGTGTGTTACAATTAATAGAAGCGGAAAACGAGAATCTCCAATTGACTGGACCTGTGATTGGTTAGATGGTTTAAGAAGGTCGTATAAAAAAGGGAGATGGCGCAAAGATGGCGAGATCAAATGAGAACGATTTAACGGAGAAATTGGCAGAAGGTCACCGAAAATATGGTGATGGCAATTTTACAGTACAGAACATCGGTGATGAAACTAACCCGAATTGGACTATCGTAAAAAATGTGAGGAAGGGATCGGCAGGCATTCGCGAAGGAGAAGATATATTAAGACTGCGATCAAAATATATAAAATAGTACGGAAATGGGCGGAGCGGGAGCTCGAATCTCTCCTGGTACGCTACAAAAACCTTGTTATCTTTTGATAACAAGGTTTTCTGTTTAGTTATTAATAAACTTCTCAAATACAAAACCATAATCTTTCACATTATATTGTTTCTTCGTATCAACAAGCCAGTTAAAGGCAATCTCGTTCATTTCTTTAAATTGCTCTGCTAAATTTACTTGTGCGTTTGAAATGCGGCTAAAGGCATTAGATGCCATATCTAAACTTTTATGTGCATATTGTAATGTAATATCGTTGTCGTATGAAATTTCTTCGATGTTAAGTAAAGCCTTATATAAATCTTTTAATTCTTCAATATGTTTTTTATGAACATCAATTGAGTAATGTTCATCGCCCATTTGAAACTTAATTTCTACATCTAAATCAATCGTTCCTGCAGTTTCAAGTGCTACGTTTTTAATTTGATATTTACTATAACTAAAGCGGCGTAGTGTACGTTTTTTACTTGTTGCGCTTGTACCGTCTAAGTGAATTAACCCTTTGTTTGTGAAGCAATATTCATCTGATTTCGATTTAATTAGAAAGTAAATTTTCTCCCCATCTTCATGCATTACATAATCATCGGCATCGACCTTATCATAGTCTTTAGGTGTAATAACAGAACCTACATCGCTTAGTCCTAATACATCTGCGGCCATTTTTTTAAACATATATAATCCCCCTTGTAAATTAAATTCTTAATTGTACAAAAATATATTAACATGATTTTCATCCTTTGTTTTCTTGTAATACGAAAATATCTGAAGGTAAGTTAAGAAAAGTAATGAATAATTATTTTGATCCTAAATTATTTAGTAAATCTATTAGTTTAAGATTGGATTCTCCGAAAAATAACCAAGAGAAAAAAGTTAATTTTGCAAGTGATTATAGAGAAATTCCGTGAAAGCACCTCAAGCTATGTGAGGTGTTTTTCTATCCTCTTTTGAAATCTTACAATTCTGTAAGGTAACTGTAAGGTAGTTCGATGGTAACAAATTGCTAATCTTTTATAATGAAGATAACAACGATAAAACGAGGAGGCAGAAATGATGAAAGGATTAGTTGTAACGGGCTTAACGGTTGCTTTTGGATTTGTAGCGTATGAGAAATTAACGTATGTAGTTGATGTTGTGAAACATTTGATTGCTTAGAGAAAACAGCCATGAGAGGGAAAGGGAATGAGTGAATGAATGGAATGGTTATTTGGAATTATAGGTACTTGTAGTGTAGTGTTATTGTTCTTTGTCCCAAGTGGTATACTTAGTTCGACAACAAGTTTGTTCTTCTTAAGTTTGTTTGCTTGTACGATGCTTATTATTATGTTTTTAATGAAGCGAAGTAAACCAATCTTCTATTTTAGCATGATTGTTATGGCAATTATTGTTCTCCAAATTATTACCCTTGTAATATACCCCACAATTATAAAAGCTTTCCATTAATGATGAATCCTCTGCGTTTGTTGCTGGGGATTTTTATTTGTACAATTTTAATTTTTAGTAGAGATTTATTCGTATTGGAATGTAAAAATTAAATATTTTCATATTTCAAACAAATAATTTGGGGATGTTGTGTTCTCATTACGCATTTGATATATTTACTTTGAACATAATTAAAATCAAGAAAAAGAGGCGGACGTATGGATAAAAAAGAAAATACGGTCGTATTGTTTCCGCAGCTATCAGAGCGCTATATTGATGAAGGTTTTTTAGCGTTGAAAGAGCGGAAGTTCGAAGATGCATTGCGCTGCTTTGAAATATTACGTCAGTATAATGCGGAAACGGAACAAACGGAATTAGCTTCAGTTATTTGTTTACTCGAATTAAAACGTATGGAAGAAGCGAAAGACAAATGTGAACAGTTGCTTAAAACAGGAGTTGTCTTATTTGGTGATATTCTTGAAACGTACGTGACTATTTTAGTTCAAACAAATGATTATGAAGGTGTTATTGAAACTGTTGAAAAGGTTTTACAAACGAAAGATATAATGCCTGATCAAAAGGAAAAATTAGCGCAGCTTGCTTTATTTGCAGAAGGTATGCTAAATGAGGGAGACGCATCGCTAGTGGATTCAAATTTTGAGTTGAATGAGTTTACTAATGAAATTTTTGGAGAAAACTTTGGACAGAAGCTAAGAGCGATTCAGCGACTTTCATTAAAAGACTTAGATCTTGCATTACCTGTTTTAAAGAAATTTTTAATAGATGAAGAGCAACACCCCTATTTGAAAACTTCTATTTTGTATAAAATGATAGAAAGTCAGGTAGAAGAGGAAATAGAGGTAGAAAAGTTTGGGAATACGATTAAGGTAATTCCAGCATTTACAGGTCATAATGAGGAGCAATCCAATAACATTATACATAAATTATCAAGTCGATTAGAGCAAAATTATCCCGATATATTTGAAGCGATGGTTACATATTGGAAAGAATTGCAAATTAGCATTTTCCCATTCGCTCTATTAATGGATAAAGAAGAGATTTGGTCAGCTGTTTTAGAGAGAATTGGAAGAAAGCGTTTCGGATTGGCTATTGATGAAGAAGAGCTTATGGCAGCATACAATATCGAATTGGAAGAGTTTCATATTGCCTATCAATGGTTATTACGTGTTGAAAGAGAAGGATATTTGCCCGTATAATTATGAAAAAGAATCGTTCAGTTCTTGAAACGAGCATATTCTATGTTATAATGTAAGGGTTGCAAAAGGCAGAAAACTGCCTGTTTGTAAGAGAAGAGAAGTGTAATTCTCTTACTTAATATGTTTCATATTATTCTCGAACAAAATATACCGTAGTTGTCTTCTGGGCAATTAGTAGATTGGAACATTATATCTGAAAGCTTTTGCTAGAGGATTATTTGTGTATTTGTTATTTCAAAAAAGAGATAATGAAGATCTTAATCTATAGAGGTATGTGCATACATTATTATAGTTGGAGGGAAAGAATAAATGTCTACAAAATGGGAAAAATTAGAAGGTAACGTTGGCGTTTTAACAATCGAAGTTGATGCTAAAGAAGTAAACAACTCTATCGACGCTGCGTTCAAAAAAGTAGTAAAAACAATTAACGTACCAGGTTTCCGTAAAGGAAAAATGCCTCGTCCATTATTCGAACAACGCTTTGGTATTGAATCTTTATACCAAGATGCTTTAGATATCATTTTACCAAAAGCATACGGTGAAGCGATTGAAGAAGCTGGTATCTTCCCAGTTGATCATCCTGAAATCGACATCGAGAAGTTCGAAAAAAATGCTAACCTTATCTTCACTGCAAAAGTTACAGTGAAACCTGAAGTTAAATTAGGTGAGTACAAAGGTTTAGCAGTAGAAAAAGTTGAAACAACTGTAACTGACGAAGATGTAGAGAACGAATTAAAATCTTTACAAGAACGTCAAGCTGAACTAGTTGTTAAAGAAGAAGGAACTGTTGAAAACGGTGATACAGCTGTAATCGACTTCGAAGGTTTCGTTGATGGCGAAGCATTTGAAGGCGGAAAAGGCGAAAACTACTCTCTAGCAATCGGTTCTGGTACATTCATCCCAGGTTTCGAAGAGCAAGTAATCGGTCTTAAATCTGGTGAGTCTAAAGACGTTGAAGTATCATTCCCAGAAGAGTACCATGCTGCTGAATTAGCTGGCAAACCAGCAACATTCAAAGTAACAATTCACGAAATCAAAACAAAAGAACTTCCTGAGTTAAACGACGAGTTCGCTAAAGAAGCAGACGAAGCGGTTGCAACTCTTGATGAATTAAAAGCAAAACTTCGCACAAACTTAGAAGAAGGCAAAAAGCACGAAGCTGAGCACAAAGTACGTGACGAAGTAGTAGAATTAGCTGCTGCTAACGCTGAAATCGAAATTCCAGAAGCTATGATCAACACTGAGTTAGATCGTATGGTTCGTGAATTCGAGCAACGTTTAAGCCAACAAGGTATGAACCTTGAGCTTTACTACCAATTCACAGGTACTGATGCTGACAAATTAAAAGAGCAAATGAAAGAAGATGCACAAAAACGTGTAAGAATCAATCTTGTTCTTGAAGCTATCATTGAAGCTGAAAACATCGAAGTTACTGAAGAAGAAGTAACTGCAGAAGTTGAAAAAATGGCTGAAATGTACGGTATGCCAGTAGACGCTATCAAGCAAGCTCTTGGAAGCGTAGACGCTTTAGCTGAAGATCTTAAAGTGCGTAAAGCTGTAGACTTCTTAGTAGAAAACGCTGCATAATAAAATAACAAGGCACGATTAAAATCGTGCCTTGTTTTATAAATATAGAAATATATTTATAAAACTTTTCGATGGAGAAGGAAAAGTTCCTTTACAAGTCGAATATACATATTTCAAAAGTTTTAAAAATTTTTTATTTGTACATAACTAGTCATATTATTTGTATTTCTCGCCACGTAGTGACATAATATGTATTTACATACGATACATTTATCGTGTACATACGAAGGCAAGAGGTTAGCACTTTGTAAGGGGTGTGAAAATATGTTTAAATTTAATGATGAAAAAGGGCAATTAAAATGTTCTTTCTGTGGTAAAACACAAACGCAAGTTCGAAAGTTAGTGGCAGGTCCAGGTGTTTACATTTGTGACGAGTGTATCGAACTTTGTACTGAAATTGTACAAGAGGAGCTTGCGAAGGACGAAGAAGTAGAATTCAAAGATGTACCGAAACCGGTAGAAATTCGTGAAATCTTAGATGAGTATGTCATCGGGCAAGATAGCGCGAAAAAAGCACTAGCGGTAGCGGTATATAACCATTACAAACGCATTAATTCTAACAGCAAAATTGATGATGTAGAATTAGCGAAGAGTAATATCGCACTTATCGGGCCAACAGGTAGTGGTAAAACATTACTGGCACAAACTTTAGCGCGTATTTTAAATGTTCCATTTGCAATCGCGGACGCAACATCTTTAACAGAAGCTGGATATGTTGGGGAAGATGTAGAAAATATCTTACTAAAATTAATTCAAGCAGCTGATTATGATGTAGAGAAAGCGGAAAAAGGAATTATTTATATTGATGAGATTGATAAAGTGGCACGTAAGTCCGAAAATCCATCAATTACACGTGATGTATCTGGTGAAGGTGTGCAGCAGGCACTTCTGAAAATTTTAGAAGGTACTGTAGCAAGCGTTCCACCTCAAGGTGGTCGTAAGCATCCGCACCAAGAGTTTATTCAAATTGATACAACGAACATCTTATTCATTTGTGGTGGAGCGTTTGATGGCATTGAGCCGATTATTAAACGTCGCCTTGGTGAAAAAGTAATTGGATTTGGTTCTGAGAAGAAAAACGCTGATGTAAATGAGAAGCATGTTTTATCTCACGTATTACCAGAGGATCTTTTAAGATTTGGTTTAATTCCAGAGTTTATCGGTCGTCTTCCAGTTATTGCGAACCTAGAGCCACTTGATGAAGATGCTCTTGTTGATATTTTAACGAAACCGAAAAATGCACTTGTTAAGCAATTCCAAAAATTATTGGAGCTTGACGATGTTGAGTTAGAGTTTGAAGAAGGTGCACTAATCGAAATTGCGAAAAAAGCAATTGAACGTAAAACGGGTGCTCGTGGACTTCGTTCTATTATTGAAGGCTTAATGCTTGATGTAATGTTCGAACTTCCATCTCGTAAAGATATCGAGAAGTGTATTCTTACAAAAGAAACAGTAGCTGATAATGAGCCGCCAAAATTGGTGTTACAAGACGGTACTGTACTTGATACAAAAACATCTGCATAATGAGAAAGGGAAACAGCAATTTTTATAATTGCTGTTTTTCTTTATGTTTAGCTACGTTCCTCCGCGGAAATACTAAGAGATAAAATATTGCGGGAGGAAATAAATAATGAGCTGGACAAATATATTTTTAGTTGTTCAACTTGTTTTTGGTGTAATTGTCGGATTGTATTTCTGGCATTTACTTCGAAATCAACGAACACAAAAAGTTTCAATTGATCGAGAATCGAAAAAAGAATTAGAACAGCTTCGTAAAATGCGTGAGATTTCTTTAACAGAACCGCTAGCAGAAAAGGTGCGTCCTACAACCTTTTTAGATATTGTAGGGCAAGAGGACGGAATTAAGTCGTTAAAAGCGGCTCTTTGTGGTCCGAATCCGCAACATGTAATCATATATGGCCCGCCAGGTGTTGGGAAAACAGCGGCAGCACGTCTTGTATTAGAAGAAGCGAAACGAAATCCTAAATCTCCATTTCGTACGAATGCAACATTTATTGAACTTGATGCGACAACAGCTCGGTTTGATGAACGTGGTATCGCAGACCCTTTAATAGGTTCGGTGCATGATCCGATTTATCAAGGTGCTGGGGCGATGGGGCAAGCAGGTATTCCGCAACCGAAAAAAGGTGCTGTAACAGATGCACATGGTGGTATTTTGTTTATTGATGAGATTGGCGAGCTCCATCCGATTCAAATGAATAAAATGTTAAAGGTGTTAGAAGATCGAAAAGTATTTTTAGAAAGTGCGTACTATAGTGAAGAAAATACGATGATCCCAACATATATACATGATATTTTCCAAAAAGGCTTACCGGCAGATTTTCGCTTAGTTGGAGCAACGACACGTTCGCCAGAGGAAATTCCTCCTGCTATTCGGTCACGTTGCTTAGAAGTATTTTTCCGTGAATTAGATACGGAAGAAATTCAAAAAGTAGCGAAAAATGCCGCGGAAAAAGTGGAAATGCAAATAGGTGAAAATGGTATTGAAATGATCGGGATGTATGCAAGGAATGGACGAGAAGCGATTAATCTCGTGCAAATCTCTGCTGGTATGGCGATAAATGAAGAACGTTCTTTCATTAAGGATGAAGATATAGAGTGGGTTGTTCACTCAAGTCAGCTTACACCGAAATATGAAAAGCACATTTATCCGATTCCAAGGATTGGTCTTGTAAATGGTCTTGCTGTATACGGACCAAATACAGGTGCGTTATTAGAAATTGAAGTAACAGCAATCAAGGCGAAAGATAAAGGATCGGTAAATGTTACCGGAATTGTGGAAGAAGAAAGTATTGGTAGTCAAACGAAATCGATTCGTCGTAAAAGTATGGCGAAAGGCTCTGTTGATAATGTATTAACAGTACTTCGTTCTTTAGATGTGTTGCCAGAAGGATATGATATACATATTAATTTTCCAGGTGGTATCCCAATTGATGGACCTTCTGCAGGAATCGCTATGGCAACAGGTGTATATTCTGCGGTGCACCGCACGTATGTAAATAATGAAGTAGCGATGACAGGGGAAATAAGTATACACGGAGAAGTAAAACCTATTGGTGGCGTGTACGCAAAAATAAAAGCTGCGAAAAAAGCGGGAGCTAAGAAAGTCATTATTCCTGCTGAAAATATGCAACCATTTTTGTATACGATCAAGGGAATTGAAATTATTCCTGTCCGTAAGTTAAAAGAAGTATTTGAGTTAACGTTTATGCAAGAAAATATGCATAGAGAGCTAGATGTACATACTCACGTAGACGAAACAGATGCACAATCTATGTAAAAATAAACAATAATAAAATTTGCCAGACTTCGTTTAAGTTTGTATGCTTAATCGGAGTCTTTTTTCTTTTCGTGAGGTAGAAAAACAAGCTATTTACAATTGCGCGGAATCTCAGCAATTGCATCTAGGTGTATTGTAATATAAAATAGTTGAACAGGAGTTTAATTTATTATGGAGGTGCTATGTCTAGTATGAATACGAACGAAAGAATCGTGCCCCTCCTACCATTAAGAGGCGTTCTCGTATATCCAACGATGGTTTTGCATCTTGATGTAGGACGTGATAAATCGATACAAGCACTAGAGCAGGCGGCAATGGATGAAAATATCATCTTTTTAGCAATGCAAAAAGAAATGAATATCGATGATCCGAAAGAAGATGACATATATAGTGTAGGTACGGTGGCGAAAGTGAAGCAAATGTTAAAATTGCCGAACGGTACGCTTCGTGTCCTTGTGGAAGGTTTACATAGAGCAGAAGTAATAGAGTTTATCGAAGAAGAAAATGTAGTACAAGTGTCTATTAAAACGGTAACTGAAGAAGTAGAAGATGATTTAGAAGAGAAAGCTTTTATGCGTACGTTACTGGAGCATTTCGAACAATATATTAAAGTCTCGAAAAAAGTTTCAAATGAAACATTTGCAACGGTAGCTGATGTGGAAGAACCAGGGAGATTAGCTGATTTAATTGCTTCTCACTTGCCGATTAAAACGAAGCAGAAACAAGAGATTCTAGAGATTGTATCTGTAAAAGAACGATTACAAACACTTATTTCAATTATTCAAGATGAACAAGAGTTACTTAGCCTAGAAAAGAAAATTGGGCAAAAAGTGAAACGTTCCATGGAGCGCACGCAAAAAGAATATTTCTTACGTGAGCAAATGAAGGCGATTCAAACTGAACTTGGCGACAAAGAAGGCAAGGGCGGAGAAGTAGAAGAACTTCGTGAGAAAATTGAACAGTCAGGAATGCCGGAAGAAACAATGAAGGCTGCGCTGAAAGAATTAGATCGTTATGAAAAGTTACCAGCAAGTTCTGCGGAGAGTGGTGTTATTCGCAATTATATTGATTGGTTATTAGCGCTTCCGTGGACAGAGGCAACAGAAGATATAATTGATCTTGCTCATTCGGAAGAGATTTTAAATAACGATCATTACGGTCTTGAAAAAGTGAAAGAGCGTGTACTTGAATATTTAGCTGTACAGAAGTTAACGAATTCATTAAAAGGACCTATCCTTTGTTTAGTAGGCCCTCCTGGGGTCGGCAAAACTTCGTTAGCGCGTTCAATTGCAACATCATTGAATCGTAACTTCGTCCGTGTATCTCTTGGTGGTGTGCGTGATGAATCTGAAATTCGTGGTCACCGCCGTACATATGTTGGAGCAATGCCAGGACGCATTATTCAAGGTATGAAAAAGGCGAAAACAGTTAATCCAGTCTTCTTATTAGATGAGATTGATAAAATGTCTAACGATTTCCGTGGAGATCCATTAGCGGCATTACTTGAAGTATTAGATCCAGAACAAAACCATAACTTCAGTGATCATTACATTGAAGAGCCATATGATCTATCAAAAGTTATGTTTGTAGCAACTGCTAATACACTTTCAAGTATTCCAGGTCCATTACTTGACCGTATGGAAATCATTTCGATTGCTGGCTATACAGAACTTGAAAAAGTACACATTGCTCGTGAGCATTTATTGCCGAAACAATTAAAAGAACATGGCTTACGAAAAGGTAATTTACAAGTGCGTGATGAAGCGCTGCTTGAGATTATTCGTTATTATACACGTGAGGCTGGTGTTCGTACGCTAGAGCGCCAAATTGCAAAAGTTTGCCGTAAAGTAGCGAAGATTATCGTTACAGCAGAACGTAAACGTATCGTTGTGACAGAGAAAAAGATTGTTGATTTACTTGGTAAACACATATTCCGTTATGGGCAAGCTGAAAAAACAGACCAAGTTGGTATGGCAACAGGTCTAGCTTACACAGCAGCAGGCGGCGATACACTTGCCATTGAAGTTTCTGTAGCGCCAGGAAAAGGGAAACTAATTTTAACAGGGAAACTTGGGGATGTTATGAAAGAATCAGCACAAGCTGCGTTTAGTTATATACGTTCTCGTGCAGAAGAGCTTCAGATCGATCCGAATTTCCATGAGAAAAATGATATTCATATTCACGTTCCAGAAGGAGCGGTTCCAAAAGACGGACCGTCAGCAGGTATTACGATGGCAACGGCACTTATTTCTGCGCTAACAGGTATTCCTGTAAGTAAAGAAGTGGGTATGACAGGTGAAATTACACTTCGTGGTCGTGTATTACCAATTGGTGGTTTAAAAGAAAAAACATTAAGTGCTCACCGCGCAGGCTTAACAAAAATTATTTTGCCAGCAGAAAACGAGAAAGATTTAGATGATATTCCAGAGAGCGTAAAAGAAAACCTTACGTTTGTGCTTGCATCTCATTTAGATGAAGTATTGGAGCACGCATTAGTAGGAGTGAAACAATGAAAGTAACAAAAGCAGATATTGTAATTAGTGCTGTTAAACCAGAACAATATCCAGACAGTGATTTACCAGAAATTGCATTAGCAGGTCGTTCAAATGTGGGGAAGTCTTCCTTTATTAATAAAATTTTAAATCGTAAAAAGTTAGTACGTATTTCTTCTAAACCAGGAAAAACGCAAACGCTGAACTTTTTCTTAATCAATGAGATGATGCACTTTGTTGACGTTCCAGGTTATGGATATGCGAAAGTATCTAAATCGGAGCGCGCTGCATGGGGGAAAATGATTGAAACGTACTTTACAACGCGTGAACAATTAGACGCAGCTGTATTAGTAGTTGATTTACGTCACCAACCAACAAGTGATGACGTGATGATGTATGATTTCTTAAAGCATTATGAAATCCCAACAATTATTATTGCGACGAAAGCCGATAAAATTCCGAAAGGGAAATGGCAAAAGCATTTAAAAGTTGTAAAAGAAACGCTTGCTGTTGAAATTGGCGATGAAATTGTTCTATTCTCTTCTGAAACAGGACTTGGAAAAGAAGAAGCGTGGAAAGCAATTCATAAATTTACAAAAACAAAAAACGCGTGACGAATGTCGCGCGTTTTTGTTTTGCTAAATTTTTTAGCGTACGTTTAATGTAACTTCAATATTTCCTCGTGTTGCTTTTGAGTAAGGACATACACCGTGAGCCGCTTCCACAAGTTCTTGTGCTTCGCTATGTGAAACGCCAGCCACATGTACATCAAGTACAGCAGATAGGCCGAAACCACCATCTGTATCTTTTCCGATAGAAACGTGAGCAGTTACTTCTGTACTTTCTACTTTCACACGTTTTGTACGAATGACAAGTTGTAATGCACTATCGAAACAAGCTGCATAACCAGCTGCAAATAGTTGTTCTGGATTTGTTGCTTCTCCGCCTGCACCACCTAGTGCTTTCGGCATTTTTACATCAAGATTTAATATGCCATCATCTGAAACTACTTTCCCATTTCTTCCACCTGTTGCTGTTACTGAAGCAGTATATAATTTATCCATATTTATTCCCCTTTTCCATCATTAATTGTTTTCATTGTGTCAATCAGTTTATTTAGTTGAATTAATAAAGAGCGATATTCTTGCTCTGTAATTCCTAAGTTTGTAGCCATCGTTGTCGGTAATGAACAAGCCTTTTCCTTTAAATCTTTGCCCTGTTCTGTTAATTCAATACAAACTTTTCGCTCGTCTTCTTTGGAACGAACACGTTTTACAAGTTTTAATGATTCCATACGTTTTAACATAGGTGTTAACGTACCAGAATCTAAAAATAGACGTTCTCCAATTTCTTTTACTGTTAGTCCATCTTGCTCCCATAGTACGAGTAAAGTAATGTACTGGGGATACGTAATACCCATTTCTTCTAAATAAGGTCGATAAAAACGAGTAACCTCTCTAGAGCAGGCGTAAATAGAAAAACAAAGTTGGTTATCTAGATGCAAAGAGTCTTCTGTCATAAATAACTCCCTTCTAATTAAGTTGTTCACAACTTAATTTTGTAAAACCAATATAACGAAAAAGAAATACAATGTCAAATACATTGTATTGAGAAAGTCTTTGTTACATTTTGGAACAATCATACATATTTTCCTTCATGATGAAAGAAGATAGGGAAGATGATGTTATAATTTATATGGAATAGTTTCCATCACTTGATTATGAGGGCTTTTTTTGGTAACGTACAAATAGAGTTATTAATTTATAATCATTATAAAGTAGAAATTTTTTTATTAGTGTTACTGAATCTCCTGTATTACATACGGAGAATAATTAAAAAATAATCGGTTGTTCACACGATTGTCAGATTCATAAGAGGAAAGTTGTATTATGATAGTAGATAAAGTGATAAAACGGGTGAAGGGGGACATGCTGCGTGCATATTCTTGTTGTTAGTGTAAATTATCGAACAGCCCCTGTAGAATTTCGTGAGAAACTCACATTTCAGGCAGCAGAACTAGAGCGAGCGATGACTACATTACAAAATCAAAAGAGCGTGTTAGAGAATGTCATTGTATCAACTTGTAATCGCACTGAGATTTATGCTGTTGTCGATCAATTACACACGGGACGGTATTATATTAAGAAGTTTTTAGCTGATTGGTTTCAGCTTGAAATAGAAGAAGTCGCGCCATATTTAACTATTTTTGAACAAGATGGCGCAATAGATCATTTATTCCGCGTAACGTGCGGTTTAGATTCAATGGTAGTCGGAGAAACGCAGATTTTAGGTCAAATAAAAGATAGCTTTTTAGAAGCGCAACAAGTTAAAGCAACAGGCACAATTTTTAATGAATTGTTTAAGCAAGTCATTACATTAGCAAAACGTGCCCACTCAGAAACAACAATCGGGGAAAGTGCAATGTCTGTTAGTTATGCTGCTGTTGAGCTTGGAAAGAAAATATTTGGCGAGTTAACAGATTGTCATGTGCTTATTCTTGGTGCTGGTAAAATGGGCGAACTTGCACTACAAAACTTATATGGAAGTGGTGCTCGTAAAGTAACAGTTATGAATAGGACGCTTTCGAAAGCAGAAGTAATGGCTGAGAAATATATGGGACATGCAAAATCGTTAAGCGAATTACAATGTGCATTATTAGAAGCAGATATTTTAATTAGTTCAACTGGTGCATCTGAGTATGTCATTACGAAAGAGATGATGACAAAGGTGGAGAAAATGCGCTCTGGTCGTCCATTATTTATGGTTGACATTGCAGTGCCGCGTGATATTGATCCAGCGATTGATGAGCTAGAAGGTTCTTTCTTGTATGATATTGATGATTTACAAGGAGTAGTGGAGGCAAACCGTGCTGAGCGTTTGAAAGAGGCAGAGAAAATTCAATTTATGATTGAAGAGGAAATTGTTCTATTTAAAACGTGGTTAAGTACACTTGGTGTTGTTCCATTAATATCAGCTCTTCGTGATAAGGCACTTGCAATCCAAAGTGAAACGATGGTAAGCCTAGAGCGAAAAATACCAAACCTTAGTGATCGTGAGAAAAAAGTTATTAGTAAGCATACGAAAAGTATTATTAATCAATTATTAAAAGACCCAATTTTAGTAGCGAAAGAAATAGCTGCTGAAGAGGGAGCGAGCGAAAAATTAGCGTTATTTGCAAAGATTTTTGATTTAGAAACGGAAGAAGTAGAGAGTCGTGCGGAAGAAGTAGAACATAAAAGAGTGTGGACACCATCCGTTCCATCTTTATAATTTGGAAGGATGATCGGATGAGTTTTTTAAATAACAGTATTATTTATCATATTGCAATTATTTTATATGCTTGTAGCATTAGTTTATATTTTATAGATTATTTCCAAAGTAACCGAAAGGCGAACCGATTTGCTTTTTGGTTACTTGCGATTGTATGGGTCCTGCAGTCTATTTTTATGTTGCTTAGAGCTACAGATTCAGAAACGAATCCTATTTTAACTTTATTATCAGGGATTTATTTTTATGTTTGGTTATTGATTACGATGTCGTTAGTTATTAATCGATTTATGAGAATTGACTTTTTAGTCTTTTTTACAAATGTTGTAGCATTTGGCGTAAGCGCTTTTTCTATTTTTACACCGCTCGGAAAGATGTCGCCAGTACTTGCGGAACAATTAGTTTCAGAACTTGTATACGTGCATGTCGGTATGGCAATTATTTCTTACGCAACGTTTACTGTATCGTTCATTTTTTCTATTATGTATTTACTGCAATATCGCCTATTAAAAAAGAAAAAATGGAATGCGAGATTAAGAAGGTTAGGGAATTTACCGAAGCTAGAATCTATGTCTTACGGATTAAATTTATTTTCTGTTCCATTTTTCTTACTAGCAATTTTATTAGGATGTATATGGGGATATACAAAATTGGATAATTTCCATTGGTATGATACGAAAGTAATCGGATCTTTTGTCGTTCTATTTGTGTATTGCACAGGTTTATATTTACGAGCGGCAGATGTGTTGCAAGGTAAGAAAATTGTACAGTGGAATATCGGATCGTTTCTCGTAATGCTAGTAAACATTTTTCTATTAAGCAGTTTGTCCAATTTCCACTTTTGGTATTTATAATGAGGAGAGAGAATTATGCGCAAAATTATTGTAGGATCACGAAAGAGTAAACTAGCATTAACGCAAACAAACTGGTTTATTGATCAGTTAAAAGCCCTAGGTCTACCATATGAATTTGAAGTGAAAGAAATTGTCACAAAAGGTGATGTTATTTTAGATGTTACTCTTTCAAAAGTAGGCGGAAAAGGCTTGTTCGTTAAAGAAATTGAGCATGCGTTACTTACGAAAGAAATCGATATGGCTGTACATAGTATGAAAGATATGCCAGCCGTACTTCCAGAAGGTTTAATGATTGGCTGTACACCAAAGCGTGTTGACCCTCGTGATGCTTTTATCTCAAAAAATGGAGCATCGTTTAAAGAGTTAGCGGAAGGTGCTATTTTAGGTACGAGTAGTTTAAGACGTAGTGCACAGCTACTCGCTGCGAGACCAGATTTACAAGTGAAGTGGATTCGCGGGAATATCGATACACGTTTACGTAAATTAAAAGAAGAAGATTACGATGCGATTATTTTAGCGACAGCTGGATTACAAAGAATGGGCTGGGATAATGATGTTATTACAGAACATTTAGATGATACGTTATGTGTACCTGCTGTAGGACAAGGTGCATTAGCGATTGAGTGTCGTGAGGATGATAAGGATTTATTGCAGCTGTTAGCGCATATTAATGATACGATAACAGAAAGAACAGTGGCAGCGGAGCGAGTATTTCTTCATAAACTTGAAGGTGGATGCCAAGTTCCAATTGCTGGATATGCAACCCTTACAGAAAACGATGCAATCGAATTAACAGCTCTTGTCGGCTCTATGGATGGCTCTGTTTTATTAAAAGAGACAGTATTGGGTACTAATCCTGAGGAAGTAGGGTTAGAGGCCGCGGACCGTTTAATTAAACAAGGCGCCAAAGAACTCATTCTTGCTGCAAATAAGGAGCAACAATAAATATGAACGCTCTCGCTGGAAAAACGGTATTGATTACACGTGCCCAGCATCAAGCGAAACAAATGAGTGTAGCAGTGAAAGAAAAGAGCGGAATTCCATTGGAAATTCCGCTTTTGCGTATGGAAGGTATGTCTCATAGGCAAATTCAACATATTGAAGAGCAGCTACATTCATACGACTGGGTTATTTTTACGAGCAGAAATGGTGTAGCTTTTTTTCTAGATAGTTTAAAAAAGAAACTACCGCTAACCATTAGAATCGCTGCGGTAGGTGTGAAAACAAAATTAGAGTTAGAAAAAAGGGGCTATCAAGTTCATTTTGTTCCGACTTCATTTGTTGCAGAAGCATTTGCAGAAGAGTTTCTAAAAGAATTAAGTGGAAACGAACGTATTTTATTTCCGAAAGGGAATTTAGCAAGAGAGGTAATTCCGGTTGCACTTCGGGAAATTGGTGTTTCTCTAGATGAGCTAATCGTATACGGTACGAAAGTGAATATAGAAAAAAAGCAAGAACTTATAGCAGCATTGAAGTTAGGGAAAGTAGACATTATTACATTTACGAGCCCTTCAACTGTTACTAGTTTTGTTCGTTTACTTGAGGGTACAAACTGGAGAGAATGGACAAAAAAATGTACAATTGCTTGTATAGGACCTATTACGGAAAAAGAGGCAAGTCTTTATTTTCCGTCTGTTATTGTGCCGAAAGAGTACACTGTAGAAGCATTACTACAATATGTTTGTGAATCTATAAAATGAAAGAATGGGGATAGAAATCTATGAACTCTTTACAATTTAATCGTCATCGTCGTTTAAGACAAAGCGGGGGCATGCGTGCACTTGTGCGTGAAACGTTTTTACATACGGAAGATTTTATTTACCCTATTTTTGTATTAGAAGGTGAAAATGTTCGTAATGAAGTTCCTTCTATGCCGGGCGTATATCAAATGTCTTTAGATTTATTGCAAGCTGAAATGCAAGAAGTTGTTGATTTAGGTATTCGTTCTGTTATTGTATTTGGTTTACCTGCTGAAAAGGATGAAGTTGGATCATCAGCATATTGTGATCATGGAATTGTACAACGTGCTATTCAGCAAATTAAAGGTGATTTCCCTGAGCTAGTAGTAGTTGCAGACACGTGTTTATGTCAATTTACAAGCCATGGTCATTGCGGTGTAATTGAAGATGGGATTATTTTAAATGACGAGTCTCTTGCAGTTCTTGCGAAAACAGCTGTAAGTCAAGCGAAAGCAGGAGCGGATATTATTGCGCCATCAAACATGATGGACGGCTTCGTAACAGCAATTCGTCATGCGTTAGACGAAAATGGTTTTGGACACGTGCCAGTTATGTCGTACGCTGTGAAATATTCATCAGCATTTTATGGACCATTCCGTGATGCTGCGCACGGTGCACCGCAATTTGGTGACCGTAAAACATATCAAATGGATCCGGCAAACCGTATGGAAGCATTCCGTGAAGCAGAATCAGATGTAATGGAAGGTGCAGATTTCTTAATCGTAAAACCAGCTCTTTCTTACTTAGATATCGTTCGTGATGTGAAAAATAACTTTAATTTACCAGTTGTCGCTTATAATGTAAGTGGTGAATATTCGATGATTAAAGCGGCAGCGCAAAATGGTTGGATTAATGAAAAAGAAGTTGTTCTTGAAAAATTAATTAGTATGAAACGTGCAGGGGCAGATTTAATTATTACGTATCATGCAAAAGATGCAGCAAGATGGTTACAAGAAGGAGGCGCTAAATAATGAAAAAGTTTGATAAGTCAATTGCAGCGTTTGAAGAGGCGCAAGACTTAATGCCTGGTGGCGTAAATAGCCCGGTTCGTGCCTTTAAGTCTGTTGGGATGAATCCGTTGTTTATGGAGCGTGGAAAAGGCTCTAAAGTATATGATATCGATGGGAATGAATACATCGACTACGTATTATCATGGGGTCCTTTAATTCATGGTCATGCAAATGATCGTGTTGTAGAAGCGTTAAAATCTGTTGCTGAAAGAGGTACAAGCTTCGGTGCACCAACAGAAATTGAAAATAAATTAGCAAAACTTGTTATTGAGCGCGTGCCATCAATTGAGATTGTGCGTATGGTTAACTCTGGAACGGAAGCAACAATGAGTGCACTACGTTTAGCTCGTGGTTATACAGGTCGTAATAAAATCTTGAAATTTATTGGTTGTTACCACGGTCATGGTGATTCGTTATTAATTAAAGCTGGTTCTGGTGTGGCGACTTTAGGTTTACCAGATAGTCCTGGTGTACCAGAAGGTGTAGCGAAAAATACGATTACAGTAGCTTATAACGATTTAGAAAGCGTAAAATACGCGTTTGAACAATTCGGTGATGATATTGCTTGTGTAATTGTAGAACCAGTAGCAGGAAATATGGGGGTTGTTCCTCCGCAGCCTGGATTTTTAGAAGGTCTTCGTGAAGTAACAGAAGAAAACGGTGCATTGCTTATTTTTGATGAAGTAATGACAGGGTTCCGAGTAGCTTATAATTGTGGCCAAGGTTATTATGGCGTAACGCCTGATTTAACATGCCTAGGTAAAGTAATCGGTGGTGGTTTACCGGTAGGAGCATACGGTGGTAAAGCGGAAATTATGCGCCAAGTTGCGCCAAGCGGACCGATTTACCAAGCTGGTACTTTATCAGGTAACCCACTTGCAATGGCGGCAGGTTATGAAACGTTAGTACAGTTAACGCCAGAATCATATGTAGAATTTGAGCGTAAAGCTGAAATGTTAGAAGCTGGATTACGTAAAGCAGCTGAAAAACATGGCATTCCGCATCATATTAACCGTGCAGGCTCTATGATTGGTATTTTCTTTACAGATGAACCCGTTATTAATTACGATGCAGCAAAATCTTCAAACTTAGAATTCTTTGCGGCTTACTATCGTGAAATGGTAGAACAAGGTGTATTCTTACCACCATCTCAATTCGAAGGTTTATTCTTATCGACAGCACATAGTGATGCAGATATTGAAGCGACGATTGCAGCAGCTGAAATTGCAATGTCAAAATTAAAAGCGTAGTGTATTAGAGAAAATCGCTCTCCATAAGGGGAGCGATTTTTTTTATTCATAAAGTAAGCTTCCCACACATAAATCTGTAATGACATATAGTTTGGGAGGGGGAAAAGAAGTGGCTACAGATCATTCATTACGATTTTCATTAAAAGAATCTGTGTGGTTCCAAAAAGGACAGGAAGTCGAAGAACTTTTGTCAATTTCGTTAGATCCAGACGTTGAGATAGAAGAGCTTGATCATGAAGTAATCGTGAGAGGACAATTAGATTTAACGGGAGAGTATGTTGCACGAAAAGATGATTCCGCGTATTCATTAAGAGAACTATCGCCAGCAAAGTCAATTGATTATGTAGAAACAAGAGAAGATGGGGTTAATGAACTTGTTCATTCCTTTCCACTTGAAATATCAATTCCGAGAAATCGAGTGAAAGTAATTGAAGAGCTATATGTATCAATCGAGGAATTTGATTATGAATTAAAGGAAAATGGTTGCTTACAATTATTAGCGGATATATCTATTACCGGTTTGTGTGATGAAGAGAGAAGCGAGGATGAAGTTGAAGAGGAAGAAACGGTGTATGCTGAGTTAGAAGAAGATTCAGCGCAAGAGGATGAAAATAGACCGGCGCCGCATGTAGAAGAACCAGCATATAAGGAATCAGATGAGTGGGAAGATTACGCGTTTGAACCGTTCCAATTAGAGGAAAGAAAAGAGCAGGAATTAGAAGAAGAGAAAATAGAAGAACATGAATTTGTGGAACGTGAAGAGGAGCAAGAAACAACGCCGCAATTTGAACTGTTCGGACGAAAAGATTTCAAGAAAGAAAAAGCGAAAAAGCAGGAAGAACAAGAAGAAGAGTACTCACAGCGAGATGAAAATGCGCTTTATTTAACAAAACTATTTACGAAAGAACCGGAAGAAGAATTTACAAAGTTAAGAATGTATTTCGTGCAAGAAGGGGATACAATTGAATCTATTGCAGACCGTTATGAAACGTCTGTACAAAATTTATACCGTGTCAATCAAACAGAAGATATATTTTTAAATACGGGGCAAATTATTTATATTCCCGTTTCAAGGGTAAAGGCGAAATAAGGAAGTGAGTGTTTTCACTCACTTCCTTTCTTAGAGGCTATGTTTTGAATAGAAAGGGTTATTCGTATGGATATTGAGTTGCGAAATCACTATGAACCTATCGTGAGGCAATATAGATTGGATACGCAGCATATGGAAGAGCACGGAAATGTAATGAAAATTTATACGAATCAAGGTCCATATGCACTCAAGAAAATAGAAGGTAGAAAGTTAGAGCGGAATAACTTTCTGCATCATATTCAATATTTGAAGGAGAAAGGTTTTTCAAATTATGTACCTATATATCATGCGACGGATGGAAGTTATATTTTAAGTGACGGGACGTATAATTATTATTTAATGCCTTGGTTAGAACGTGCAGAAGGAAACGGTGAGGACAATGATCAATACCATAAAATGTTTCAGACACTTGGAACGTTGCATCAAAAAACTGTGAAGGAAGAAACGTATACGGAAGAAGATTTAGAAAAACATTATACAAGTATATCCGATCGTTGGGAAAATGATGGTGAGATGTTAGAAGAGTTTCTCGTAGAATCTGAATCAAAATGGTATATGTCCCCGTTTGAATTGCAATATTGTACGTACTATCATCATGTAATGAGAGCGCGTGAATTTGCAACGAAGCAATTAAATGAGTGGAACGATGCGATGAAAGAAAAAGAGAAAACGCGTATTACTTTTGTGCATGGTAATGTGTCACTGAATCATTTTTTATTTGACTATGAGCGGAATGGCTATTTTATTAGTTTAGAAAAATCGAAGTTTGCAACGCCTGTGCAAGATATAGTAGGTTTTTATTCACGGTCTTTAAACACATATCCAATCGCAAGAAGTGATCGGTTTGAATGGTTTCAAATGTATCAAAAAAATTTCCCTTTTACGAAAGAAGAGCAACTACTTATGTTTGCGTATATGACGTATCCATCACAATTTATTCGGCAAATCCAGTCTTATAAGAAAAGAAGAGATAATCGCAACGAGGAAAATGAACTGCGCGGAGTAAAGAGTTTGCAACAATCGCATTGGCTCGTTAGCAATATAGAATATTTTCTGTCACAATTACAAGCTGCCCAGCAAGGGAACGGATAAAGTAAACATTCCCCGCTGATGATTAGCCTTCACCAATTGGGCGTTTACGGGCAGCAGGGCTCCCATCTAACTTCTTTGCTTCAGCTGAGTTTTGAGGTGGAGGTCTTACTGCCCACAAATAGCGTGGTAAAGAAGATAAGTAGAGGATTCTACTTATCTTCTTTTTGGCACGAAAAGCTGTAGTTTTAAATTTATCTTGACGAATAAGGTTTCGTTTTTTACACTATTGTATATAATAATTAACAATCATATAAATGCCTTGAAGGGGAAGAGTATAACATGAAACGTCTTCAGAGAGGAGAATCATTAGCTGGGAGATTCTCTAGATAGTTATGTTAGAAGGTAGCCCTGGAGCATCTTTTCTGAACAGAATAGTTCTTATTAGGAAAAGACGGATTTGTCCGTTATCAAATTAAGAGTATAAGCAAATTATGAATTTGTTTGTAAATAAAGGTGGTACCGCGATGTCCCTCGTCCTTTTTGGATGAGGGACATTTTTTATTTTAAGGAGGGAAAATAATGTCAAACACGGAAAAGAATTTACCAACTAAATATGATCATATGTCCGTTGAAGAAGGCCTTTATCAATGGTGGCTTGAAGGCAAATATTTTGAAGCAACAGGAGACGAGAAGAAACAACCGTATACAATTGTAATTCCACCTCCGAACGTAACTGGTAAGTTACACTTAGGTCATGCTTGGGATACAACTCTTCAAGATATTTTAACTCGTACGAAGCGTATGCAAGGATACGATGTACTATGGCTTCCAGGAATGGACCATGCTGGTATCGCAACACAAGCGAAAGTAGAAGGAAAACTTCGTGAAGAAGGTATTTCACGTTACGATCTTGGCCGTGAAAAATTCCTTGAAAAAGCTTGGGAGTGGAAAGAAGAGTACGCTTCTCACATTCGTCAACAATGGGGGAAAGTTGGTTTAGGACTAGACTATTCTCGTGAACGTTTCACATTAGACAAAGGTTTATCAGATGCGGTTAATAAAGTATTCGTTCAATTATACGAAAAAGGCTTAATTTACCGTGGTGAATATATCATCAACTGGGATCCAGCTACACGTACAGCTCTTTCTGATATTGAAGTAATTCATAAAGAAGTTCAAGGTGCATTCTACCATATGAACTATCCGTTAACAGATGGTTCTGGTCATATTCGTCTTGCGACAACTCGTCCAGAAACGATGCTTGGTGATACAGCAGTAGCAGTTCATCCAGAAGACGATCGTTACAAACATTTAATCGGAAAAACAGTTACACTTCCAATCGTAGGCCGTGAGATTCCGATTATTGCTGATGAGTACGTAGAAAAAGATTTCGGAACGGGCGTTGTAAAAATTACACCAGCTCATGACCCGAATGACTTTGAAGTAGGTAACCGTCATGACTTACCACGCATTTTAGTAATGAACGAAGATGGAACAATGAATGAAAAAGCTGGTAAGTATAACGGTATGGATCGTTTCGAATGCCGTAAAGAATTAGTAAAAGACTTACAAGAAGCTGGCGTATTAGTAGAAATCGAGCCACATATGCATTCAGTAGGTCATAGTGAGCGTAGCGGTGCAGTTGTTGAGCCTTATTTATCAACGCAGTGGTTCGTAAAAATGGCTCCACTTGCTGAAAAAGCAGTAGCGCTTCAACAAAAAGAAGAAGAAAAAGTAACGTTCGTACCAGAGCGTTTTGAAAACACATATTTACGTTGGATGGAAAATATTCATGACTGGTGTATTTCTCGTCAATTATGGTGGGGACACCGTATTCCAGCTTGGTACCATAAAGAAACTGGTGAAGTATACGTAGGTACAGAAGCACCAGCAGATATTGAAAACTGGAATCAAGATAACGATGTACTTGATACATGGTTCAGTTCAGCGTTATGGCCATTCTCAACACTTGGTTGGCCAAATGAAGATTCAGCAGACTTCAAACGTTACTATTCAACAGATGCACTAGTAACGGGTTATGATATCATCTTCTTCTGGGTATCTCGTATGATTTTCCAAGGTTTAGAGTTTACAGGCGAGCGTCCATTTAAAGATGTATTAATTCACGGTTTAGTTCGTGACGAGCAAGGTCGTAAAATGAGTAAATCTCTTGGTAACGGTATTGACCCAATGGATGTTATCGAGAAGTACGGTGCAGATGCAATGCGTTTCTTCTTATCAACAGGAAGTGCACCAGGTCAAGATTTACGTTTCAGCATGGAAAAAGTAGAATCTACTTGGAACTTCATTAATAAAATTTGGAACGCATCACGTTTCGTATTAATGAACATGGATGATATGAAGTATGAAGAAATCGATTTAACTGGTGAAAAATCAGTTGCGGATAAGTGGATCTTAACTCGCTTAAACGAAACAATCGAAAGCGTAACACGTAACATGGATAAATATGAGTTCGGTGAAGCTGGTCGTTCATTATACAACTTCATTTGGGACGATTTCTGTGATTGGTATATTGAAATGGCGAAACTTCCACTATACGGTGAAGATGAAGCAGCTAAGAAAACAACTCGTTCTATTTTAGCTTACGTATTAGATCAAACAATGCGTCTATTACACCCATTCATGCCATTCGTAACAGAGAAAATTTGGCAACATTTACCGCATGAAGGAGAGTCTATTACAGTAGCTGCTTGGCCAACAGTTCGCGAAGATTTACAAGATACGGAGGCTGCGGCAGAAATGCACCTTCTAGTTGATATCATTCGCTCTGTTCGTAACATCCGTGCAGAAGTAAATACGCCAATGAGCAAAAAAGTTCAAATGCAAATTAAAGCAAAAGATGAGGCTGTACTTGCTCAACTTACGAAAAATAGCTCTTACATTGAGCGTTTCTGTAACCCAAGCGAATTAACAATTCAAACAGACTTACAAGCGCCAGAAAAGGCAATGACTGCAATCGTATCAGGTGCAGAGTTATTCTTACCGTTAGCTGATCTTATCAATCTTGATGAAGAGAGAGCTCGTCTTGAGAAAGAACTTGAGAAGTTCGATAAAGAAGTAGAACGTGTACAGAAGAAACTTTCTAACCAAGGTTTCGTAGCGAAAGCTCCTGCAGCGGTTATTGAAGGAGAGCGTGCGAAAGAGCAAGATTACCTAGAAAAACGCGAAGCAGTTCGTCAACGTCTAGCAGATCTTGAAAAGTAAAAATGTTTTTAGAGACTCACTATATTGGTGAGTCTCTTTTCTTTGCGTATAATAGAACTATGAAAGTTGTCTTTTGAAAGGGGAAAAACATACGTGATACATACATACGAAGAAGCGATAGGGTGGATCCATAGCCGATTGAAATTTGGAATTAAGCCAGGATTAGAAAGAATGAGATGGATGTTAGAAGAA
Organism: Bacillus sp. FSL E2-8900; assembly: GCF_037966225.1. Classification (NCBI taxonomy): domain Bacteria; kingdom Bacillati; phylum Bacillota; class Bacilli; order Caryophanales; family Bacillaceae; genus Bacillus; species Bacillus sp. FSL E2-8900. Next base: position 4,119,305 of record NZ_CP150193.1, on the reverse strand, counting down.
CTTGGAAATCCAGAGCGTCATATAAAATGTGTTCATCTTGCTGGTACAAATGGAAAAGGTTCAACGTTAACATATATGCGTTACATGTTAGAAGGCGCGAAATATAAGGTAGGAACGTTTACCTCTCCTTACATCGAATCATTTAATGAACGCATTAGTGTGAATGGAACACCAATTGCAGACGAAGAGATTACTGAACTTGTAAAGCTGGTAAAACCAGTCGTGGAAAAACTAGATGAAACGGATTTAGGGGAAGCGACAGAGTTTGAAATTATTACTGTTATGGCGATTTGCTATTTCGGCAAATTCAATTTCTGTGATGTTGTTTTATTTGAAACAGGGCTTGGTGGACGTTTTGATTCTACCAATGTTATACACCCTGTTCTCACGATTATTACGAATATCGGTCACGATCATATGCATATTTTAGGAAATACACTAGGAGAAATTGCATATGAAAAGGCGGGGATTATTAAGTCTGGCGTGCCGGTAATTACTGGTGTACAAGATGAAGAAGCTGTGCAAGTCATTCAAAATGTTGCAAAGGAAAATCATGCAAACTTATACGAGATGGGCAACCATTTTACAGCATTACATAAACAGTCTAGTGAAGATGGAGAACAGTTCGATTTCACTTGTCCTTTCGCCTCTTTTGAAGATGTGCGAATCACAATGAAAGGCAGCCACCAAGTAGGAAACGCAGCACTTGCGCTTATGGCAGTCATGTATGTAAAAACATACTTATCATTTTTAATTGAGGAAGAAGAAATAAGAACTGGATTACAGGAAGCGTATTGGGTGGGGCGCTTTGAAAAACTGCAAAGTAATCCAGATATTATTATAGATGGTGCTCATAATCCAGAAGGTATCGAAAGCCTTGTGAAAACAGTAGAAGCGCATTACAAAGATAAAAATGTAATAGTGTTATTTACTGCCCTTGGTGATAAACAATTACATAACATGGTAGGCCAATTAGAAACCATTGCAGATGAAATTATTTTTACAACATTCGCCTTTGATCGTGCTATTTCTGCTGATAAGCTTGCATCATATTCACAGAAAGAATCAAAATTAGTTTTTGAAAATTGGAAAGAGGCAATTGATACAAAAGTTGAAATGATAGCAGAAAATGATGTTTTTATCATAACAGGTTCTCTTTATTTCATTTCTGAAGTACGAAAATATATTCGCGAGAAAAACTAGATAGTCTTTGCTATCTAGTTTTTTTGTTCTACAAATGAAGTCAAATGCATACATATAAGATAAATATATAGGGTTATTTGGCGAATTCCTCTGACAAATATCTCGTTTTTTTATGAAATGAATATGATATGATGCGGACAACGATAAGAGGTGAGGTGTGAGTGTATGGACAAGCAATCACGAACGATCTCAGTGAAAGTGAATGGAACAGAAGCGAAGTATGAGGAAAAAAAGAAAGATGAATTTGAATGGATGGTAGTAGAAAGTGAACGACCGAAAAATGTTGTTCCGTTTCAAAAAGCGAAATCAATGTCTGTGGAAAAATACCGAAAGAAGTGGAGTAATACATTAATTGTAATCGTTGCAACTGCAATCATTATCGGTACGGCGTTTGGAATGGGGATGCTTCATTTACTTACTGGACAAGGAACGACAGGAGGAAGTGAAGTGACAGCTTCAAGGCCGACTGGAAATGGAGAATCAAAGGTGGGTGGAACGGCAGAACAAACACCAGCACCGAAAGAAGAAAAACAAAAAGCACAGGCAGGAACGTCATTGGATCCGATGAAATTATTTTTTGTTCAAGGGGGGCTTTATTCTTCTGAAGAAAAGGGACAGGCAGCTCTTGAAGAATGGAAAGGCAATGGGGGCATTGGTGCTTTGAGACCAAGCGGTGATAAGTATGCAATAGTTGTTGGTATTGCTAGCGATGAACAGTCTATAAATCAATTAATGACTAAGTATAAAAATGATGGTGTCCCCGTTTTAAAAAAGAACTGGGATATAACAGATAAAGCATTGCTGAAAGATGATAAAGAAGTAGGAACATTTTTAACAAAAGTGCAGCCATTATACACTCATTTAGCAAAATATGCTTCTAGCGTACAAGTTGGTGGAAAAAGCAGCGCAAAAGATATAGAAGCAATTGAAAAAGAATGGAAAAAGGTTGAAAAAGAAGGGAAAAGTATGAAACAAGAAGAAGCAAAGAAACTGTATATGTATACGTCGGTAGCTGTACAAACAGTAAAAGATGGGAAGATGGATAAGGAATCTTTGGCGAAATTAAATCAAGTTATTATTGATGGTTTACTCTCGTATGAAAAAATTGTTTCGTAGAAAGTGAAATGATAGGATAATAAAATGAGTAAGAAAGAAGTACATGTACTTCTTTCTTTTCTTTTGAATTTAGAGCAAAGTGCTTTCTCTATGACAGGAATATAATCGTATGCAATAAAGAAGTGTTATTTTAGTTAGAGAAATTAATATTTCTTTCATTTGTGGGCAAACTATTCCTTTGATACGATTAATATAAATTGTTCTGCTTCATGTGAGAAAGGAAGGAGAAAATATGAGAAAAATAATTTTAGCTTCAGGGTCACCTCGGAGGAAGGAATTGCTTGAGTTAGCTAGTGTGCCATTTGAAATCGTTGTAAGTGAAGTAGAGGAAACAATTGGTGCATATTCATCGCCTTCTGATATTGTAATGTCGCTTGCCTTGCAAAAAGCATCAGCGGTGGCAGAAAATAATAGTGATCACATTGTGTTAGGTGCAGATACAATTGTTACATATGAGTCGCGTATTCTTGGTAAGCCTTCTAATGAGGATGAGGCGAAAGAAATGTTACAATTACTATCAGGGAAAACACATGAAGTGTATACAGGTGTTGCGATTATAGCAAAAGAAAAAACGGTTACTTTTTATGAGCGTACAGAAGTTACATTTTGGGAGTTAACAGAAGAGGAAATTGATACATACGTCGCGTCGAAAGAACCTCTTGATAAAGCCGGTAGTTATGGGATTCAAGGTAAAGGATCTATTTTCGTTCAAAATATTCAAGGGGACTACTATAGTGTAGTTGGCTTACCAATTGCACGTCTCGTTCGGGAATTAAAACAATTTGATATTGATGTAACCCATGCGTAAAATTGCATGGGGTTTTCTTTGAGAGAACAAATAAAGGGGTGGAGAGATGAACGGTATTCGTGATGTTGTAAGAGAAGAACAGCCACGGGAGCGTTTATTGTTAGAAGGTGCTGGAAGTTTATCAAATCGAGAGCTTCTCGCAGTGTTACTCAGAACAGGTTCTAAAGAAGAAACAGTTTTAAAGTTGTCAGATAAAATTTTACATCAATTTGATGGCTTACGTATGTTGAAAGATGCAACATTAGAAGAGCTAATTAGTATACATGGTATTGGGATTTCAAAGGCATCGCAACTTATGGCAGCCTTTGAACTAGGCAGAAGAATGGTACGTTTAGAATATCAAAATAGATATAGTATTCGAAGTCCAGAAGATTGTGCGAAATACATGATGGAAGAAATGCGTTTTTTACAACAAGAGCATTTTGTTTGTTTATATTTAAATACAAAAAATCAAGTTATACATAGGCAAACGATCTTTATTGGAAGTTTAAACACGTCAATTGTACACCCGAGGGAAGTTTTTAAAGAAGCCTTCCGTCGTGCAGCAGCCTCTATCATATGTCTTCATAACCATCCCTCAGGAGATCCCACGCCGAGCCGTGAAGATATTGCAGTAACAAAACGCTTAGTAGAATGCGGCCAGATTATCGGAATTGAAGTGCTTGATCATATTATAATAGGTGACCATAAATTCGTGAGTTTAAAGGAAAAAGGTCATATTTAAGACTATGCTTTTTACTTATTTTGTTTTATAATGTGATTTATGAGTTTTTTGTAGAAATTTATCTACAAAAAGGATAAAGATATAAAAAACGTACTGTTTTTATAATATAAAGTAAGAAAAAATGAGTCCGTGAAAACAAGAAAGGAAGATAAATAATATGTTTGGATTTGGTGGATTTACTCGCGATCTTGGAATAGACTTAGGAACTGCGAACACGCTTGTATATGTAAAAGGAAAAGGTGTAGTTTTACGTGAACCTTCAGTAGTTGCGTTACAAACTGATACGAAACAAATCGTTGCTGTAGGTAGCGATGCAAAACAAATGATTGGTCGTACACCAGGGAACGTTGTGGCACTTCGCCCGATGAAAGACGGTGTAATTGCTGATTATGAAACAACTGCAACAATGATGAAATATTACATTCAACAAGCTCAAAAATCAAACGGTTTCTTCTCACGTAAGCCGTATGTAATGGTATGTGTACCATCTGGTATTACAGCTGTAGAAAGACGTGCAGTAATCGATGCGACTCGTCAAGCGGGTGCTCGTGATGCTTATCCTATCGAAGAGCCATTTGCAGCAGCAATTGGTGCAAACTTACCTGTTTGGGAACCAACTGGTAGTATGGTTGTTGATATCGGTGGCGGTACAACAGAAGTTGCAATTATTTCTCTAGGTGGTATTGTAACAAGCCAGTCAGTCCGTGTTGCTGGTGATGATATGGACGATTCAATCATTCAGTACATTAAGAAAAGCTATAACTTAATGATCGGTGAAAGAACAGCTGAAGCATTAAAATTAGAAATTGGTTCTGCAGGCGAGCCAGAAGGTATCGAGCCTATGGAAATTCGCGGTCGTGATTTAGTAAGTGGTTTACCAAAAACAGTACTAATTCAGCCAGAAGAAATTGCAGATGCATTAAAAGATACAGTAGATGCGATTGTAGAATCAGTTAAAAATACGTTAGAAAAAACTCCACCTGAATTAGCGGCTGATATTATGGACCGCGGTATCGTATTAACAGGTGGCGGGGCATTACTACGTAATTTAGATAAAGTAATTAGTGAAGAAACGAAAATGCCAGTTCTTGTTGCAGAAGATCCATTAGATTGCGTAGCAATTGGAACAGGTAAAGCATTAGACAATATCGATCTTTTCAAAACTGCTGCTCGATAATATTGCAAAATAAAAATCAGTGAAATTAAGAGGGTGTGAACGTGCCACAGTTTTTCTTAAACAAAAGATTAATTGTTTTGTTGGTTAGTATTATTCTTCTCGTGGCATTGATTGGAATCTCATTGAAAGAACGGAACAGTTTAACATGGCCAGAGCAGTTTGTTAAAGATACTGTCGGTGTTGTAGAACGTGTATTCCAAAAGCCAGCGAAATACGTAGCTGGATTCTTCGAAAATGTAGAGGATGTAAAGCGCACGTATGAAGAGAATAAAGAATTAAAAGCAAAATTAGATAATTATGCAGGTCTATCAGGGAAAGTAAAACAATTAGAAGATGATAACAAGAAGTTACAAGAGCTAACTGGTAAAAAAGAGTTAAATAGCGGGTATACTGAAATTCCAGCTACTGTTGTTTCTCGTAATCCAGATAAATGGTACGATTTAATTGGAATTGATAAAGGGGCACAGCAAGGAATTAAAAAAGATATGGCTGTAGTAACTTCACAAGGGTTAGTTGGAAGAGTGAAAAGTGTATCTCAATTTACATCATCAGTAGAATTACTAAGTTCTATGAGCCGAACAAATCGCGTTTCTGCTATTGTACAAGGGCAAGAGAAAATCTTTGGATTGATTGAAGGTTATGACAAAGAAAAGCAATTACTTCTTTTCACAAAGATTGGCTCTGATGCACCGGTAGAGAAAGATCAACTAGTTGTAACATCTGGACTGGGTGATATTTTCCCGAAAGGTCTTGTAATTGGAAAAATCGTTGAAGTTCAGCCGGATGCATATGGCTTAACAAAAACAGCTTATGTAAAACCTGCCGCTGATTTAAATGACGTAGAGCATATTACGGTTGCTAAACGTGCAACACCTTCAGCGCCATTAGAATAGGAGGAGAAGAAGAGATGATGAAGATATTAAAAAGAGCAGCTCTTCCTCTTTTGCTCCTTTTTGTGTTTCTATTTGAAAATATGTTTGCTACTGTTGTTCCAACGGATGTGTTTTGGAAAGACAGCATAGCAGCACCGCATTTCTTTATAATCGTCTTATGTTTTATTACAGTGTATTATAGTCCGGTCCAAGGGATTTATTACGGACTATTATTTGGCTTCTTATTTGATACCGTATACACAGAACTTGTCGGGATATATATTTTTGCTTATCCGATTTTAGCTTATTTAGTATATAGTGTGATGAAAGTACTACAATTGAATTTATTTATTGTTGTTTCTATCATATTAGCTAGCGTTGTAGCACTAGAGTATTATGTGTATGGATTCTTAACTTTATTAGGACGTACTCATATGCCAGCGTATGTCTTTTTCACAGATCGTCTCCTTTCTACTTTATTGTTAAATGCTATTTTCTTATTGATAGTTTGTTTCCCACTGAGACGATATATAGTGCGTCTTTCAAAAGCGATGGAAGAAAAAGAAAAAAGGATTTTCTAATTTTATGTCGAATTGAATCGGTGGGGTGAACTTTAGTGGAAGAAAAAAAGCAACAAAATGTAACGATAAAAGGGACAAAAGATGGGATAACGCTTCATTTAGATGATTGTTGTTCATTCTCAGAATTATTGATGGAATTAGACGAAAAACTTTCTACACATTACTACGATGGTGATGGGCGCTCTTTAATTGAAGTGCATGTGAAAGTAGGAAATCGTTATTTAACAGAAGTCCAACAAGAAGAGATTCGTACGTTAATTCGTAATAAAAAGAATCTTGTTGTGGATTCAATTGAAAGTGATGTTATCACTAAAGCAGAAGCAATAGCTTGGAAAGAAGAAACAGAAATTGTCCCGATTTCCAAAATTGTTCGCTCTGGACAAGTTTTACATGTAAAAGGAAATTTGTTGTTAATTGGAGATGTTAATCCAGGCGGAACGGTTATCGCTGGGGGGAATATTTTTGTCGTAGGATCATTAAGAGGAATTGCACATGCTGGGTATTATGGGGATTCGGATGCTGTAATCGCTGCATCTGTTATGAACCCGATGCAACTTCGAATTAGTGATGTGGCAATGCGGGCTCCGGAAGAGAAAGAAGACGGAGCGGAGGCGGCAGAATGTGCGTATATTAATGAGAACAATCACATTGTTGTCGATCGCCTGCAACTTCTCACTCATCTTAGACCTAATTTAACAAAGTTAGAAAGGGGAATTGTATAGCTGTGGGAGAGGCAATAGTAATTACATCTGGAAAAGGCGGAGTAGGTAAAACTACTACATCTGCGAACATTGGTACGGCCCTAGCGTTATCTGGAAAGAAAGTGTGCTTAATTGACACAGATATCGGTCTTCGAAATTTAGACGTAGTAATGGGGCTGGAAAATCGTATTGTATTTGATCTTGTTGATGTCGTTGAAGGGCGTTGCCGTTTACCTCAGGCTCTTATTAAAGACAAACGTTTTGATGATCTTTATTTATTACCTGCAGCACAAACGAGTGATAAATCAGCGGTAACACCTGAACAAATGGATGAATTAATACAAGTATTACGTCAAGATTATGATTACATATTAATTGATTGTCCTGCGGGGATTGAGCAGGGATTTAAAAATGCGGTAGCTGGTGCGGATAAAGCAATCGTTGTTACGACTCCAGAAGTATCCTCAATGCGCGATGCGGATCGTATTATTGGGCTTTTAGAAAAAGAGGATATTGAACCACCCAAACTTGTTATTAACCGTGTACGTAGTCATATGCTTCATGAACAGGATATGTTAGATGTTGATGAAATTGTACGTACATTGTCAATCGAGCTTCTTGGTGTTGTCGAAGATGACGATGAAGTTATTCGAGCTACAAATACAGGTGAACCTGTGGCGTTGCAACCAAGCGGAAAAGCAGCGTTGGCTTATCGTAATATTGCAAGACGCTTGTTAGGTGAGAATGTACCATTACAAGCATTTGAACAAGAAAAGGTATCGGTATTTGCAAAGGTGAAAAACTTCTTTGGAATCCGTTAAGAGCACTTCGCACATATGCGAGGTGCTTTCTTTTTTCTTCATACGAATATCTTTCTTTCTTAGCTCATACATATGTACAAACTGTATACAACTGTTTCTAAATGAAATTAGCTTAACGAAAGAAAGGAGACAGTATGAAGAATAGACGCGTAGAAGAAATTAAAAAGCGGATTGCAAAAAGGAAGGCCGAGCAAGAAAGGATGGAGGAAGAGCAGTATTTTAACGGAGGGAATTTTGATAGTGAAGCAGTATTTATTGAAGATGGAGAAAAGGAAATGCATCCCTTATTTCGAAAGGAAGTCTTTTTCTTCAAAGTTTTATTATCAGCAATATTAGTTCTTTCGGTTGCTATTTTATATAAGAATGCTCCTTCTTCATTCAATGGAGCTAAAGCTGTTACAGAAAAAGTGATGAAAGAGGAATTTCAGTTTGCTACTGTAGCGAAATGGTACGAAAAGCAATTTGGAAAACCGCTTGTATTCTATTCGCCGAACGAGAAAAAAGAAGGAAGTATTCAGCAAAAAGATTATGCAATTCCTGCTTCTGGAAAGGTAATGCAAGGGTTTCAAAAAAATGGCCAAGGTGTATTTGTCCAAACAGCTACAAATGCAAAAGTGGAGTCAGTAAATGAAGGGTTAGTTGTTTTTGCAGGCAAGAAAGAGGAACTTGGAAATACAGTTCAAATTCAACATGCAGATGGTACGGAGTCATGGTATGCAAACTTAAACGATATGTCAGTGAAATTATATGATTACGTTTCAAAGAAACAAAAAATTGGAACGGTGAGTAATGATACAAATGATAAAAATGGAAAGTTTTATTTCGCGATAAAAAAGAATGAGAAATTTATTGATCCGATCCAGGTGATATCATTTGATTAAATATAGGGACGTTTTAACGAAAATTTCCGTGCATCCATTATTTTGGGTTATTATTGTCATTGGTATTTTTACTGCGCGTTTTAAAGAGTTACTACTGTTATTTTGTATTGTTCTTATTCATGAACTTGGGCATGCTTTTGCAGCAGCACACTATAATTGGCGTATAAAAAGAATTCAGCTTTTGCCGTTTGGTGGCGTTGCCGAGCTTGAGGAACATGGTAATAAGTCATTGAAAGAGGAACTTGTTGTCGTAATTGCAGGACCGATTCAACATGTTTGGATGATGCTGGTAGGTTATATGTTGTTCAAAGCTGGTTGGCTGAATGCAGATTTATATTATTTCTTCATGTGGAATAATATAATTATTTTAGCATTCAATTTACTTCCTATTTGGCCGTTAGATGGCGGGAAAGTATTGTTTAATGTATTATCATATCGTTTCCCTTATTTACAAGCACATGAAAAGATGATGCAATTGTCATGTGTTTTTTTTAGTGTAATATTAGGATGGCAGTTACTTTGGAATAGTAACAATATTATGATGTGGGTACTACTCATATTTTTAGCAGTGTCATTATATCAAGAGTGGAAACAAAGACGGTATGCATTTATGCGTTTTTTATTAGAACGTTATTATGGAAACAAAAGAGGAATCGAAAAGATTGCACCTATTGAAGTGCAAACGGAAGATCGTTTATATACGATCTTCACAAAATTTCGTAGAGGATATAAGCATTCTATTATCGTCCGTGGAAAATATAAAGAGCATTACACATTGGATGAAAATGAATTGCTCTATGCATATTTTACTGAAAAACGAACAACTTCATCAGTTGAAGAATTAATCGGTTAGTGTTGACGATAGCACTAACCTTTTATTATTGTAAAAGCAAAGAAGATTATAAAGTGAGGAAATAATTTTGAAAACGTTATATGTGAATTACGCTGGTTCGGAAAAGCGCGTTGCAATTGAAGAGAAGAAAAAGATTGTTGAGTTTTTATGGAAACGTAATGAAGAGCAAGAGATTGTTGGGCATATTTATGTTGGACGTATCGTAAGAACAATTGCTGGAATGAACGCAGCTTTTGTAAATATAGGTTTAGAAAAACATGCGTATCTTTCATACGATGATGTACCACCTTCTTATCGTATACATGAAGGGCAAGCGATACTCGTACAGGTTGTGAAAGAGGCAATTGATACGAAAGGGCCTAAATTGACAGCGAATATAGAATTTACCGGGAAATATGTCGTTTATATGCCGTTTGATGAGATGCGAGCTGTTTCTCGGAAAATAAAAAATAATAAAAGAAGACAACAGCTACTTGAAATTGAAGTAGAAGGAACGGGAGGTTACATTTTCCGCTCTGCTTCTGAAAAAGGGGGAATTGAAGAAATACAAGCTGAAATGCAAGGGTTACAACAGTTGTATGAAGAGTTAAAAAGAAAAGAGGATCAAGGAAAGGCGCCGTTATTACTTCATCGACCGGCGACCTTTTTAGATCGTGTATTTCAAGAGAACCCAATTGAAACAATTGAAAAAGTAGTTGTAGATACAAGAAGTATAGTAAAAGAGTTAGAAGACAAAGTTGGAAAAGAAAAAGTATCTTTTTATAATGAAAAGTCTTCGATGTTTAACCATTTTGGAATAGAGCGTGAAATTGAGAAAGCACTCCAAAAAATTGTGTGGCTTCCAAATGGTGCTTATTTAATTGTAGAGCAAATGGAGACGATGACTGTAATTGATGTGAATACGGGCAAGTTTACTGGAAAACAAAATTTACAAGATACAGTACTTCGCACAAATGAGATGGCAGCTGAAGAAATTGCACGCCAATTAAGACTTCGTGATATTGGTGGTATGATATTAATTGATTTTATTAATATGAAAAAAAGAGAAGATAAAGAAAAGGTAAGAGAATGTCTCATAGCTGCTATGAAAGATGATCGTACTTATACAAGAATACTTGGATTTACTGAGTTAGGAATTTTGGAGATGACACGAAAACGTAAAAAACATTCTTTACGTGACGTATTACTAGAAGAGTGTGTATCTTGCAAAGCGACGGGTTATGTGATGTCGCATGAAACAATTGCGTATGAGTTAGAGAGAGAACTAATCACATATGGCAATATAGAAGATGAAGCGGTATTAATCGCTGCGCCTAAAGAACTGCAAAAACAATTTTTGCAAAAAGAATTACAAAAAAATATTCCATTTGAAATTTATTTCAAAGATGATATTATCGAAAAGTACGCTATTATCCGTTTTGGAAGTAAAAAAGAAATTGTAGAACGGAAAAAATAGTTAGTAGAAGATTCATTGACAATACTCAATGAATTATGGTAACATCTTTATGTTATAGTTTATAGCACCTAAACGGCTATATGCTACAACCGCACAAGACAGGTTCCCTAAAGGCATTTATGTCTACCTCGTTTTTGGCGAGTCTTAGTAATTAAGAGGAGGTGCAAGTATGTACGCAATTATCGAAACAGGTGGAAAACAAATTAAAGTTGAAGCTGGTCAAGCAATCTACATTGAAAAATTAGATGTTGAAGCTGGTGAAACTGTTACTTTTGACAAAGTTCTTTTCGTTGGTGGCGAAAACGTTAAAGTTGGTAGCCCAGTTGTAGAAGGTGCAACAGTTACTGCGAAAGTTGAAAAACAAGGTCGCGCTAAGAAAATTATCGTTTTCAAATACAAAGCGAAAAAGAACAATCGTAAGAAACAAGGTCATCGTCAACCTTACACTAAGCTAGTTGTTGAAGCTATCAACGCTTAATTCTGGTTAACATGATTAAAATTACGATAAGTCGCACGAAATTAGGAAGTATCCAATCATTTAAAATGACTGGACATGCCGATTATGCGCCACATGGACAAGACCTTGTCTGTGCTGGAACTACAGCGGTTGTGTTTGGTTCTATAAATGCAGTGGAAGAACTTTGTAATGTGCAAGCAACTATTGAACTCGGAAGTGATGGCGGATTCTTAACGTATGAATTGCCTAATGATTTAGACGTTCATGCAGCAGAAAAAGCACAAACCCTTTTAGAAGGATTAGTTGTTTCGCTTAAGACGATCGAACTTGATTACGGAAAGTATATCCGTTTAATAGAAAAAGTGCAGGAGGTGTAACGTATGTTAAGATTAGATCTTCAGTTTTTCGCATCTAAGAAAGGTGTAGGTAGTACAAAGAACGGTCGTGACTCTCAGTCAAAACGTCTTGGTGCTAAACGCGCAGATGGTCAAACGGTTTCAGGTGGTTCAATTCTTTACCGTCAACGCGGTACAAAAATTTATCCAGGTGTTAACGTTGGTCGTGGTGGCGATGACACTTTATACGCGAAAGTTGACGGCGTAGTACGCTTTGAGCGTCTTGGCCGTGACCGCAAACAAGTGAGCGTATATCCTGTTGCTCAAGAAGCATAAGAACTCACGGAAAACTCTAACCTGAGTGCAGGTTAGAGTTTTTCTATATTAAGGGGTATCTAAATGAATGAAAAATGGACAATTATAGATGCATTGCGCCATTCAAGACATGATTGGCTCAATCGTATGCAGATGGTGAAAGGAAACCTTTCACTTGGAAAAGTGGAAGAAATTCATAGTCTCATCGATCGTTTTGTCCAAGAAGCGAGACAAGAATCCAATCTGATGGGGCTATCAATGCCTTTATTTTCAGAGTGGATTTTAACATATAATTGGAAACAGCAGCCGTGCTTATTGGAGTACGAAGTATTAGGGAAATTACATAACTTATCTCACTTGGATGAGACTGTATGTACATGGACGAATCAATTTTTCTCAATGCTTCAGCATAGTTTAGACGTATATGTTGAAAATTATGTTTGTATCACAATTGAATGTGACGCGGAGAATGCTCGTTTCTTTTTTGATTTTCGTGGTAAGCTAACGAGTGTAGAAGAACTACAGAATTGGCTTGCGACCCAAAACAATAAATGGTATTCCATTTCTTATACAGTGCGAGACGAAGAAGTCTCAGTTATATTACAACCAATTGAAAAAAGTGTGGTGAAATAATGTTTGTAGATCAGGTCAAGATATATGTAAAAGGCGGCGACGGTGGTAACGGTATGGTTGCGTATCGTCGTGAGAAGTATGTTCCTAAAGGTGGCCCAGCAGGTGGCGACGGCGGTAAAGGTGCAGATGTTGTTTTCGTAGTTGAGGAAGGCTTACGTACATTAATGGACTTCCGCTACCAACGTCATTTCAAAGCTGATCGCGGTCAGCACGGAATGAGTAAAGGTCAGCACGGACGTAAATCTGAAGATTTACTTGTAAAGGTTCCGCCAGGAACAGTAGTAAAAGATGAAAAAACTGGTCAAATTCTTGCCGATTTAGTAACGCATGGACAAACTGCTGTAATTGCAAAAGGTGGCCGTGGTGGCCGTGGTAACTCACGTTTCGCAACAGCTACGAACCCAGCGCCAGAAATCGCTGAGAACGGGGAACCAGGTCAAGAGCGTGATGTCATTCTAGAACTTAAAGTACTAGCAGACGTTGGACTTGTTGGATTCCCAAGTGTAGGTAAATCTACATTATTATCTGTTGTATCATCAGCGCGTCCGAAAATTGCAGAGTATCACTTCACAACAATCGTTCCGAATCTTGGTGTTGTTGAAACTGGTGATAACCGCAGCTTCGTTATGGCTGACCTTCCAGGACTAATTGAAGGCGCACATGCTGGCGTTGGACTTGGACACCAATTCTTACGTCATATTGAGCGTACACGTGTAATCGTGCATGTTATTGATATGTCTGGTTTAGAAGGCCGTGATCCATATGAAGATTACGTAACGATCAATAATGAATTGAAAGAATACAATCTTCGCTTAACTGAGCGTCCACAAGTTGTTGTTGCAAACAAAATGGATATGCCAGATGCAGAAGAAAACTTACAAGCATTTAAAGAGAAAGTGGGAGACGAAGTAAAAATCTTCCCAATCTCAGCTGTAACAAGACAAGGTGTTCGTGACTTACTGTTTGAAGTAGCAAACTTAATAGAAACAACACCAGAATTCCCAATACATGAAGTTGCGGATGAGTCTGATACAAGTGTAATGTACAAATTTGATACTGAAGGTGTTAAATTTGAAATTACACGTGAAAGTGATGGCACGTTTGTTATCTCTGGTTACGATATCGAGAAAACATTCAAGATGACAGACTTCTCACGTGATGAATCTATACGTCGTTTCGCTCGTCAAATGCGCGGAATGGGTATTGATGAAGCGCTTCGTGCACGTGGTGCAAAAGACGGAGATATTGTAAAAATTCTTGAATATGAATTTGAATTTATCGATTAAGACTGCCGAAATACGGCAGTCTTTTTTTATATCGTAAAAATCGGATTTATATAGGAAAAAATCCCCACTAATTAAATTTTCAATTTATAATGGAAAAAGGAGTAAATGTAGAAGAATTCTTTTATGGGGAGAAAAAGAACATGTATAAAATATTAATTGTAGAAGACGATGAGAAAATTGCGGGAATATTAGAGGAGCATTTAGAAAGGTATGGCTATCAATCATTTAGAGCAAGTGATTTACGTCATATAAAAGATGAGTTTGTAAAAATAAATCCTCATCTTGTGTTACTTGATATTAATTTACCGTACTTTGATGGTTTTTATTGGTGTCGTCAAATTCGTACTGTATCGAATGCGCCGATTATTTTTGTTTCTGCAAGAACAGGGGAAATGGATCAAGTAATGGCGATTGAAAATGGCGGCGATGATTATATTACGAAGCCATTCCATTTAGATATCGTAATGGCAAAGGTGAAGAGTGCGCTTCGCCGTGGCTATGGAGAGTATGCCTCTGCTGCTGAGAGTGATTGTTTAGGTGTAAATGGACTGTTGTTATTCCCGTCCCAGCATATCGTTGAGTGGCAGGGACAACAAACTGAACTGACAAAAAATGAGTTTTACTTATTAGAGTGTTTAATGAAACAGGTGAATCAATATGTAACGCGTGAAGAACTGTTAGAAGCTCTATGGGATGAAGTAGCATTTGTGGATGATAATACATTAACCGTAAATGTAAAACGTGTAAGGAAGAAACTAGAAGAGCTAGGCATTAAAAATGCAATTGTAACGAAACGTGGATATGGTTATGCGCTTCTTACAGAGTGGGGCGAAGGGCATGAAGGTTAAAAATTACCTCATGGACCGCTTTTCTTTAATACTTTCTTATATTGTTAGCCTTTGTTTATTTGGGCTTGTTTTGCAGTTGCAAAGTCTTTTAGAAAAGAAATCCATTGATTGGAGTACGTGGTTATATGGACTTTTATTAGGAACAGTTGTGTTTACTGTATACCTCATTTACGATTACCGAAAACGGAGTGTGTTTTTAAAGAGGATCGAAAAGTATGTTACTGGTGGAAATACATTACATGACTCTTTACTTATTGATGAATCTTATACATCAGAGCAAGAAATGGTCGTTGAATCTTTTACGTTATTAAGACAGCAATATATGAATGAAGTTCATAAACAGCATGCGAAAGAGCAACAGCAAATGATATTTATGAACCAATGGATTCACCAAATGAAAACACCAGTATCTGTTATTGAATTATTGCTGCAAAAGTTTGGCAAAGAGCATCGTGAGGCAAGAGCAACAGTTGAAAGTATTCGTGAAGAAAATAACCGTATACTAAATGGTTTAGATTTAGCGTTACATATGGCAAGACTAGAGCAGTTTGCGAAAGATTATAAGGTAGAAGTAGTAAATGTTATAGATGTCGTGCGAGGTATTATTAATGAAAATCGAAAATCCTTCATTCAATCGTCTGTATTTCCGAAAGTGATGTTTGAAGAAGATACTTGTATGGTTGCCTCTGATAGAAAATGGCTAAGTATTGCTATAGGTCAAATTGTTGTAAACGCAATTAAGTATACAAAAATTTCAGCGGCAGAGAAAAAAGAAATTCAATTTCAAATTGAAGAGAAAGACCAAAAGGTGTTATTACATATTAAGGACAATGGAATCGGTATTCCAGAGCAAGATGTAAAGCGCATATTTGATCCATTCTTTACGGGGGTAAATGGCCGTAAAACGAGAGAAGCGACTGGAATGGGTTTATATATTACGAAGGAAATTTGCGATAATTTACATCATGGAATGTATGTCCAATCGGCTGGAGGAGAAGGGACAACATTCACGTTCCAATTTGCAAAAGATGAAGAATATCATACATTGATGAGAAAAATGACAAAACTGTAAGATAACAAAACGTTTTGTAAGGGAAATCACTCGTTTCTTTTTCTTATTTTTCTTATAGTAAATGTAAGAAGAAAACACGTAGGGGGATTAGAAATGAGTGTTCTTGAAGTAAAAGGATTAACGAAGGTGTACCAATCAAAAGGTTCAGTAGCGACGACTGCTTTAAACGATATAAATTTTAAAATAGAAGAAGGCGAATTTGTAGGGATTATGGGTCCTTCAGGAAGCGGGAAAACGACGCTTTTAAATTTATTAGCAACAATTGATAAGCAAACTTCAGGTCATGTGCTTGTAAATGGTGAAGAAATTAATCAAATGCGTGCTGCAAAATTAGCGGAGTTTCGCCGTACACATTTAGGGTTCATCTTTCAAGATTTTAATTTACTTGATACGTTATCCATTAAAGAAAATATTATTTTACCACTTGTAATGGCGAAGAAATCTGTAAATGAAATCGATGCGAAAGTACTGGAAATTGCGAAGTTTTTAAACATCGAAGAAATTTTAAATAAAAAAGTATACGAAGTATCTGGGGGACAACAACAACGTGCAGCAGCAGCGAGAGCAATCATTCATGAACCGACGTTAATTTTAGCAGATGAGCCAACTGGAAACTTAGACTCGAAGTCAGCGAAATCGCTAATGGGCGCTCTGCAAGATTTACACGAGCAAAAGAAAGTAACGATTGCAATGGTTACGCACGATCCAGTAGCGGCTAGTTATTGTGAACGTATCCTTTTCATACGCGATGGGGAAATTTTCTCGGAAATACATAAAGGAAGAACGAAACAAGCCTTTTTCCAAGAAATTCTGGACGTACTTGCGATGCTAGGAGGAGAATATCATGAACTTTCGCCAGCTCGCGCTTAATAACGTAAAAGGAAATTGGCGTAACTATAAAGCGTTTCTTATTAGCAGTTGTTTATCGATTGTCGTATTTTTCATGTATGCTTCTTTTATTTATCATCCAGATGTTGTAAGCGGTAATATTAGTATGAGAAAGATGATCACAAAAGGATTAGAATCGATGAATTATATTGTGGTCATCTTCTCGGCACTCTTTATTTTATATGCAAATTCAACGTTTTTACGAGCAAGAAAAAAAGAGTTTGGTCTACTAACATTAATAGGCGGAACGAAATCGCAGCTCGGCCGAATGATTATATTAGAGCAACTGATGTTAGGTAGTATTGCAATTGTAATTGGTGTTGGGATTGGAATGCTTTGTTCAAAATTATTTTTCCAAGCGTTAAGCGTATTATTGAAAATAGATAAGACACTTCCACTTGTTTGGAATAGTAAAGCAGTTCTTATTACAGCTGGCGTATACTTTATCCTATTTTTAATCCTATCATTGTTTAGTGTTTGGACAGTAGGACGCTTGCAAATTATTGATTTATTAAGAGAAGCTAGAAAGCAAAAAGTAGAGCCGTTTGCATTTACATGGTTATGTGTAGTTGGTATAGGATGTATTATTGCTGCATATGTACTTAGCTTCCAAGTAACGTTTCTGAATTTCCTCATCCTCTTTTTACCGGTGGTAGGACTGACAATTGGCGGAACGTATTTATTATTTACACAAGGTAGTACAGTTGTATTAAAAGCATTACAAAAAAGAAAGCAATCTTTCTATACGTATCCAAATATGTTTGTTCTTAGCAATCTTATTTATAAAATGAAAGATAATGCTCGTTTTCTATTTGTAATTTCTATTATTACGGCGGTAGTATCTTCAGCAGTAGGTACACTGTACGTATATTTTGAAAATATGAGTGCGAAAACGGTAGAACTTACACCACATGCTATTTCATATGAGGAAAAGGGGTTAAATACGCATAATCTTATTAATGAAGAAAAGGTACAGGAGCTTGTGAAGAGACACGGGTTTGAAGATGCGCGAAAAGTAACCTACGTTAAACTACCGGCAACACAGAAAATAACGTTGTTTAATAGTGAACATGAAGTACCGATGACGATTATTTCAGAAAAAGAATATAATGCAGAAGTGCGCAAACAAAAGGGAGAGCAACCTACAGAAGTTCATAATGCACCAGGTAGTGCAACGATGGTTATGGTTGATATGTCAAATGAACTGATGAAGATAGATCGTACGAAACCGTATGAATTTACAATTAACGGGCAAAAGCAGTCTGTTCAATTAAATAATCCAACGCAGTATTCTGTTTTTAATGATAGTGAATATCTTATTGTAAATGATCAAGATTTTGAGAAATATGAAAAACTCGTACCAGATGAAGAAAAGACGAAATATTACGGTTATTATATCGAGGATTGGAAAAATACAGAAAATCTTGTATTAGATTTGAAAAATGAAATTGCACCAGAAAAGCAAGGAGAATTGAGAAATTCAGTGTTTGCGTATAAGGATATAAGAGAAGGTGGAGCAATTACAATGTTCATCGGTTTCTTCGTAGCGGTACTGTTCTTCTTCTTCGCTTGTAGTATGACATACTTTAAATGGTTTAACGATAAAGAACAAGATCGTATTCAATTTAAATCGTTAAAGAGAATCGGTATGACAGATAAAGAAATTCGCAAAATTGCGATTCGACAAATGGGAGTTATCTTCTTTATCCCAATTTTAATCGGTTCCATTCATAGTGGAGTTGCTCTTCATACGTTAGGGAAAATGCTTTATATTGATTTATGGAAATCAGGTGCGCTTGTAATTGGAGCATACATTTTAGCTTCTGCCATTTACTTTATGATCGCGCAAAGAGGATATTTAAAACACGTAAAAAGCTAGGGGAACCTCTAGCTTTTTACCTATGTAGTAAGTTACAGGAGGACGATAGATGAACATTTGGCAACTAGCGCTGCAAAATATAAAAGGAAATTGGCGTAATTATAAAGTGTTTTTCTTAAGTAGTTGTTTTGCAATATTTGCTTCTTACGCATATATGTCTGTCATTGTGCATCCGTATATGCAAGAGACGATGTGGTATCAAAACGTACGTTGGGGACTTATCATATGTAATGTTATAATCATTTCTTTTTTCGTCATATTTATTTTGTACTCTACTTCTATTTTCATAGAAGCACGTAAGAAAGAATTAGGGTTATATATGTTAATGGGAGCAACGAAATCTAACGTAATAGGAATGATTATGACCGAACAAATTTTAATCGGGGTCTTCGCGAATATTTTCGGTATTGTGCTCGGTATGATATTTTTAAAACTCTTTTTTATGGTATTTAGTATGTTACTGGGGCTTCCGAAAGAACTCCCTGTGATATTTGACGTAAGGGCGATTGGTGTAACATTTATTACATATATGGTCGTTTTTATTTTGTTATCTTTTATAAGTGCTTTACGTATATGGAATATAAAAATCATTCGGTTATTGAAAGAATTTCGAACAGATAAAAAAGAGAAGAAAACATCAAAGTGGCTTTGTTTATTCGGTTTTGCTTGTTTAGTGGGCGGGTATGCGTTGGCGCTACAAGTGACGATGACTACGATAGCAATATACTTTTTCCCTGTGTCTATACTTGTCTTTTTTGGAACGTACTTTTCTTTTACACATGGAGCTACCCAAGTGTTAGAAATGATAAAGCGAAATAAAAAGATTATGTATACATATCCGTATTTATTTATAGTGAATCAATTGTCACATCGAATGAAGGAAAATGGTCGCTTTTTCTTTCTGATGTCTATGGCAACGACGTTTGTAGTTACAGCAACAGGTACAGTGTTCTTATATTTTTCTAGCATGCAAGATATGTGGCGAACTGGAGGGGTACACTCGTTTTCGTACATAGAAAAAGGTATTTCTACTCATGAAGTCTTTGAAGAAGGTGCGGTTGAAAAATTACTGCATCAATATGAGTATGATGATTTTCAATATATGAGTTTTGTTGGAGTTTATGCATCCTTTCAGTCTAATAAGGGAGAAACAACAATAGTACCGCTTATAAAAGAAAGTGAATATAACCAAGAAGCAAGGAAACAAAGACAGAAAACGTATCGTCCTAAAAAAGGTACAGTGACACTCGTTTATTATAATAAATACAATAATTCGAATGTATATAATCAAAAAGAGATTCAATTGCAAGTAATGAATCAACCATATCAATTCGTATTTAACGGTCAGAAAGAAGGGGTTCAATTTAACCATCACCCTTCGTACATTAATGGTCTGTTCTTCGTTATGAATGATGAAGATTTTGACAGTATAGCAAATCAGGTTCCTGATTCTGAAAAAATGATATATAGAGGCTACACATTATCAAATATCGAAAAGACGAAGAAATTAAATGAAGATTTACGGAGACATATAAAACAAGATAATAATAATGCATTTCGAAGCAATATGGAGTTGTATGTAAATATGAAAGAAGGCGGCGATATTACTCTATTTGTAGGCTCATTTATTAGTATATTATTCTTTCTCACTTCATGTAGTATCGTGTATTTTAAATGGTTCCATAATATTGCATCGGACCGAAAGCAGTATGGTGCACTCTCTAAACTTGGAATGACGAAGGAAGAAGTATGGAAAATTTCTCGTTGGCAATTATGTATGCTATTTTTTGCGCCAATTATAGTAGGGAGTATGCATAGTGCAGTTGCATTATATACGTTTCATAATACGCTTTTTATGGATGGATCATTAAGAAAAGTAGGTTTGTTCATTCTGTTTTATATCGCAGCATGTATCATTTATTTCTTCTTCGCTCAAAGAGAGTATAAGAAACATTTAGACTAGCGAATGCTAGTCTTTTTTAAATATTCGAAATTTACATAGAAGAATATAAAAAAGTATGGTATAACAGTAAGAAAACGAAAAAGAGGGGAAAAGACGATGATTCGAGTAGGATATTTAGGACCAGAAGCAACATTTACAAATATGGCGGTGAGTCGTTTTTTTCCGGAAGCAGAGCATGTACCGTATCGAACGATTCCAGATTGTATAGATGCAGCTGCAAATGAAAATGTAGACTTCGCAGTTGTACCGTTAGAAAATGCAATAGAAGGTTCAGTGAATATAACGGTTGATTACCTTGTACATGAGCAGCCGCTTTCCATTGTAGGAGAAATTACAGTACCAATTCAGCAGCATTTACTTGTACATCCGCAGTATGCAGAAGTGTGGGAAGAAGTATATGCAGTGCATTCTCATCCGCATGCCATTGCACAGTGCCATAAATTTTTAAATGAAGAATTAAAAGGAGTAACTGTTCGAGATATGACATCTACAAGTGCTGCTGCACAATATGTGAAAGAACATCCTGAAGAGAAAATTGCCGCTATTGCAAATGAAGCGGCTGCAGAAAAATACGGATTAACAATTGTGAGACGTAGTATTCATACGCATAAAAATAATCACACACGTTTCTTAGTACTCCATAAGAAAAAGAAAGCAGTACTCCCGAATAACGGAGAGAACCGCGGAGAGAAAACGACGCTTATGATAACGTTACCTGCAGATTATGCAGGTGCCCTATATCAAGTGTTATCAGCTTTCGCATGGAGAAAATTAAACTTATCAAAAATCGAATCGCGTCCGATGAAAACAGGTCTTGGAAATTACTTTTTCTTAATCGATGTCGATAAAGCATACGATGACGTATTATTGCCAGGCGTAACGATGGAACTTGAAGCACTCGGTTTTTCTGTTACTGTGCTGGGGAGTTATTCTTCTTATTGGTTGTAAGATGTAGATGGAATGTTGGTGTTTGTCTAATCGTCAATATCATTTCATTGCCTAATATATTTTTTAATAGATTAATAAAATCCCACCTGCAGAAGGTGGGATTCTTTATTTTAACTTCGCAAGACGATCTTCTAATTGACCACGCCAAATATCAGCTAGTTCTGGAACAGCAAGAATCTTCTCGATGCCATCTTTATCTTTTCTATTATGAAAATAAATTTCGTTAGAGAATAAAACAGAAACATTGCTTGATGGACGTTCTAGTAATGTAATTTTTGAATCTTTACGTACAGTACCTTCTTGAAGAACGCGGCATAGGTAGCCAGTAAATCCAGTTGCTACAATACGCGGCAGTATGCCAGGGATGCCAAGACGTTTTGAAATTGTGCTACAAGGTACGCGAGCTTGCGTTACTTGAATGATTGCTTCGCCTAGTTGATATGTATCTCCGATGCATACGTCATGCTCTAACATATTTGTTACGGTAATGTTTTCACCAAATGTGGAAGCGGGAAGCGTAGTTTGAAATTCCTCTTCCCATAGTGCGTAATGCTCGTGTGGGTACACACAAACAGCGCGATCAGGTCCGCCGTGATGTTTTAAATCCGCTACGTCATCACCACGAAATCCGTCTTTTGAGAGAAAGGCCTCTTCTGTAGGATCTTTACATATACCTGTTATCATTTCTTTATCTTCGCCATATTTCATTTGTTTCGGTTTGCCAATGCTAAAGTGAACGAGTTCAATTCCCATATTTGATCTCCTTTACGATTGATTACAATATTATAGCATTAAAAAAGCACAGAGAATGATAAAAACTCTGTGCTTTACATTAATAAACGAGAAATCCTGCTTTATCTAACGCCTCACAAGCAGCATCTAATTTTTCTTTAGAATCTGCCTCGATTGTATGTAAGTGAATACCATCTGTTAGTTGTGAAAGATAGGAAGCATTTGTGTTTTCGATTTTTTGTAAATATTGCTCTACATCAAAGCGATTGCTTACCATAATGGAGGCTGTTAAGTCACCGTATACAGGATGCTCAACTTTTACGTCTTTAATCGTAACGCCATGGTCAACAAGCATTGTAAGTTCCTGACGTACTTCTGCTGGTTTATGTTGGCATACGATTACGCGTTCAAAAGTTTGTTGCTTCTCTTGTGGCTTTAAATATAAATAACCTTGAGCAGTCGCAATAATTGGTTCGTTTCGTGCTTTAAGCAAGGAAATATCTTGCACGATAACTTGTCTACTTACGTTCGTCTTTTTCGATAGTTCATTCCCCGATAACGGTTCATTTGCAGCAAGAAGCCACTGGAGGATAAGTTGTCGTCTTTCTTCACCTAAAATCTTTTTTTGTTCATTTTGTTTCATTATGATTTAACACCTCTATAAAATTGATTTCCAATTGTGTGTAGTGCATGAATAGTAGTATCAATTTGATCTTTCGTTGTTTGTTGTCCGAAAGAGAAGCGGACATATTGTTTTGCCTCTTCATACGTTTTTCCAATTGCAAGCATAGTTTTCGAAGGTTCTTGTTTACCGACTTGGCAAGCACTTCCGGTGGAAATGGCGATACCATGGCGATTACATTCTAGCATAGTATATTGACCTTCTATTCCTTTTATTGTAACCCCAACAATATGTGGTAAACAAGAAGTAGAATGACCTTCTACTTCAATTTCTAGCGGAAGTGTTTGTATTTGCTCTAAAAAGTAGGATCGTAACTCTTTAAAACGTAAACTTTCTTCCCATTGAGTTTTTAATATATTTTCAGCAGCTGTTAAAAAAGATGCGATGCCGGGAACGTTCACTGTACCTGGGCGAAATCCTTTTTCGTGAGAAGTTCCTGGAAATACTTGTTCCCAGCGAGTTTGCGGATTTATGTAGCAAGCGCCGACACCTTTTGGTCCGTATATTTTATGTGCTGAAACAGAAAGACTATCAATCCCCATCTCAAAAACATGGATAGGCAGTTTACCAAACGTTTGCACACAATCCGTATGAAATAAAACATTATATTTTTTTAAAAGTGCCCCGATTTCTGTAATGTTTTGAACGGTTCCGATTTCAGAGTTTCCATGCTGTATACTTGCTAGCACAGTATCTTCCGTAATAGCTGCCTCTAAATCTACTAAACAAATGAGTCCATTTTTATCAACAGGAATTTCAGTGATCGTATAGCCTTTTGATTTTAGAGATTGAAAATAACTTCGAATGGATGCATGTTCCATAGGTGTCGTAATAATATGCTTCTTATTTCGGGCATTTAGAAGTGATTGAATCGCAAGATAGTTCGATTCCGATCCACCGCTTGTGAAAAATACTCCTTGTTCTTTGCCTCCAATCATTTCCGCAAATGTTTTTCGGCAAACTTGTAATAAAGAAGAAGCCGTTCCTCCAATATCATGTAAACTTTGTTCATTTCCGAAGTATTGCGATGCTGCTTTCATATATGTTTGTAACGCTTCCTCGCTCATAGGTGTAGTAGCTGCATAGTCAAGATATATCATCATGTAAGTTCCTCTCTCTAGTAAGAGTTACATTTCTTTTACTTTTTAAATGGTAGTGAAAATAAGAATTATAAAAAAACTCTTGTCATTATTTTAAAACTATGTAAATATAGGTGTCAAGACAGTTGAAAAGTGTAAAGTAGGAGGCAACAATTATGCCAAGCGCAGATGTCTTAATTATTGGAAGTGGCGTTGCGGCACTTCGTGTTGCAAAAGAGATTTGTCACGAAAAGAATGTGATTATTATCACAAAGGAGACGAAACGTAATAATAATACACATTTAGCTCAAGGTGGAATTGCCGCAGCGGTAGCTACATACGACAATCCTAATGATCATTTTGAAGATACGCTAGTAGCAGGGTGTCATTATAACAATGAAGAAGTGGTCCGTTATTTAGTCGAGGAAGGACCGAAAGAAATTAATAACCTTATTGAAAATGGAATGAAATTTGATGGAGATGAAACAGGTCCTCATCTTGGAAAAGAAGGAGCGCATCGAAAACGTCGTATTTTACATGCAGGTGGCGATGCAACAGGAAAGAATTTATTAGAGCATCTTATTCAAGAAGTAGCTCCATACGTTACGGTAGTGGAACAGGAAATGGTGCTCGATTTTATTATAGAAAAAGATAAATGTGTTGGGGCTTTAACTCGCAACAATAAAGGAGAATTGAAACGTTACAATGCAGATTATACGGTGTTAGCTTCAGGCGGTATTGGCGGTTTATACGCCTTTACTTCTAATGATGAGACGATTACAGGCGATGGACTTGCAATGGTGTACCGTGCAGGCGGAGAGCTTGTAGATTTAGAGTTTATACAATTTCATCCGACGATGTTATACGCGGGTGGGCGTTGTTCTGGTCTTGTGTCCGAAGCTGTTCGCGGAGAAGGAGCTGTCCTTATAAATGGAAAAGGGCAGCGTTTTATGATGGATATACATTCCGAACAGGATTTAGCGCCTCGTGATGTAGTCGCAAGGGCTATTCATGAACAGCTACTTGCGGGTGAAAAAGTGTACTTAAACATCGAAATGATTCAAAACTTTGAACAACGCTTTCCGACCGTGTCATCGATATGTAAAACAAATGGAGTCGATATAAATAAAAAACTTATTCCAGTCGTGCCTGGTACTCATTTTCACATGGGCGGCGTGAAAACGAACTGTGATGGAGAGACGTCTATTCCGAACTTATACGCAGTCGGTGAAGTAGCTTGTAACGGGGTTCATGGTGCAAATAGATTAGCGAGTAATTCATTATTAGAAGGTCTTGTGTTTGGAAAAAGAATCGGACGACACATTTTATCTAGAGAGACAAAAGAAAAGGTGAACATGCTAGCCGAAAAGGAAGCAAAGTTTATCGTTCTGAATCATTTACCGACGAAAGAAGAAATACAAAAATGCATGATGAAATATGTTGGGATTGTGCGAACAGAGCAAAGTTTATCTTATGCGAAGAGATGGCTTAGTAAGTATGGTGTTCGAAATATGATATTACAACATGATGTTCTTACGAATGAAGAGATAACGCTTATTAATATGTTAACGGTTTGTGAGCTTATAGTTGTGTCAGCCTTGCAAAGAGAAGAAAGTATTGGCGGGCATTACCGGAGTGATTATCCAGATAGAAATATAGGAAAGAAAGAGATTGTTCGAGTAAAGAGAAAACGACAACTTGTGTAATGAGGGGAAGAGGGGCTTTATGAACACGATAAAAGTTAAAGAAGCATTAAATCGATTTTTTTTAGAAGATATAGGGGAAAGAGATGTAACATCTCAGCTTATTTTTCCAGATAACTTGCTTTCGAAAGGAACGTTTCTTGCGAAGGATACAGGGGTCTTTGCAGGACGTTTAGTAATTGAATCGGGATTTAAATTAATTGATGAGAGAATTGAAGTAGAGCTTTATAAAAAAGATGGGGACCTTGTAGAAAAAGGCGAAATCATTGCAACTGTGCAAGGTCCAATTGCATCGTTATTAACAGCAGAGCGCGTTATATTAAATGTTATTCAGCGTATGAGCGGAATAGCGACGATGACGCGTAAAGCGGTTCTTGCTTTAGATAGCAGTCATACTCGCATTTGTGATACGCGAAAAACGATGCCAGGACTACGTATGTTTGATAAGCATGCAGTCGTGTGCGGCGGTGGATTTAATCATCGCTTCGGTTTATATGATGGTGTCATGATTAAAGACAATCATATTGCGTTTGCTGGTTCTATTACAAAAGCTGTTACATCAGTGAAAGAGAAGTTAGGACATATGGTGAAAGTAGAAGTAGAAACAGAAACTGAGGAACAGGTGAGAGAGGCTGTTGCTGCTGGTGCTGATATTATTATGTTCGATAATCGCACGCCAGATGAAATCCGGGAGTTTTCAAAAATTGTACCAAGTGCTATCGTTACAGAAGCTTCAGGGGGCATCACAATTGAAGATTTACCGAAATACGGAAAAACAGGGGTGGATTATATTTCACTTGGAGCGTTAACACATTCAGTAAAAGCACTTGATATTAGTTTCAATATTGAAGGATAAGGAAAATGGCTTAGAGGGGAGAAACATATATGAGTATTTTAGAACAAGTACAGCCAATTGAAACGATGTTACCAGAGCGTTATTACACGATGTCAACGGAAGATATGGAAAAGCGTGTTCGTGAAATTAAAGAGAAAATGGGGAAAATGTTATTCATTCCAGGGCATCATTATCAAAAAGATGAAGTGGTACAATTTTCAGATGCAGCAGGGGATTCACTTCAGCTTGCGCAAGTTGCAGCGAGCAATAAAGACGCAAAATATATTGTGTTTTGCGGGGTGCACTTTATGGCGGAAACAGCAGATATGTTAACGACAGATGATCAAGTTGTCATCTTACCAGATATGCGTGCAGGTTGTTCGATGGCGGATATGGCAGATATTGAACAAACAGAAAGAGCATGGAAAGAGCTCACGAAATTATTTGGAGATACGATGATTCCGTTAACATATGTGAACTCTACAGCTGCAATTAAAGCGTTTTGTGGTCGTAACGGAGGAGCAACAGTAACATCTTCTAATGCAAAGCAAATGGTATCTTGGGCGTTTACTCAAAAAGAACGTCTTGTCTTTTTACCAGACCAACATTTAGGGAGAAATACAGCGTACGATTTAGGTATCCCGTTAGATAAAATGGCAGTATGGGACCCACACACAGATTCATTAGAGTACGATGGGGATATAGAAGAAATTCAAGTAATTTTATGGAAAGGGCATTGTTCTGTTCATCAAAATTTTACAGTGAAGAACATTGAGAGCGTACGAAAAAATCATCCTGATATGAATATTATTGTACATCCAGAATGTTGCTATGAAGTTGTAGCTGCTTCAGATTATGCAGGCTCAACGAAATATATTATTGATATGATTGAATCAGCGCCATCTGGTAGCAAATGGGCGATTGGTACAGAAATGAATTTAGTGAACCGAATTATTCAGCAACATCCAGATAAAGAAATTGTTTCACTTAATCCATTTATGTGTCCGTGCTTAACGATGAACCGAATTGATCTGCCTCACTTATTATGGGCACTTGAAACGATAGAAAGAGGAGAAGAAATTAACGTTATTAGCGTAGATAAACAAGTAACGACAGAAGCGGTTTTTGCATTAAATCGTATGTTAGAGCGTGTGTAAAGCAACGGTATTCCCGTTGCTTTTTTTCATACATATAATCATAACGGGAACGAAATGGGCATACATTGTTTTGAAGAAATCATTGTGGTTCTTTATGCTTATTCCGCTTCGAATGATATTGAAAATCGAAGAAGTGATAAAAGTGAAAAGAAGTTAATGTTATTTAGAAAGAGTTACTTCATGAGATTTGTTACTTATAGATAAGTTATACAGGAGGGGGAAAATTTGAAAATTCATATCGTGCAAAAAGGGGATACCCTTTGGAAAATTGCGAAAAAGTACGGAGTGGATTTTGACACGTTGAAAAAAACAAATACACAACTTAGTAATCCAGATTTAATTATGCCAGGTATGAAAATTAAAGTGCCATCCAAGAGTGTTCACATGAAACAACAGGCTGGAGCAGGTTCAGCGCCTCCAAAGCAATACGTAAAAGAAGTGCAGCAAAAAGAATTTGCAGCAACACCAACTCCGCTTGGAATAGAAGATGAAGAAGAAGTTACGTATCAATCAGCACCAATTACACAGCAGCCAGCTATGCAACAAACACAAAAAGAAGTGCAAGTAAAACCGCAGAAGGAGATGCAGGTAAAGCCGCAAAAAGAAGTACAAGTGAAACCACAGAAGGAGATACAGGTAAAGCCGCAAAAAGAGGTACAGGTGAAACCGCAAAAAGAAGTGCAAAAAGAACAGCCAATTCAAAAAGAAAAACCAGTTGAAAAACCGTCTGTTATTCAAAAACCACCTGTGATAGAAAAACAAAAACCGGCGGAAAAAGAAAACACGAAGTTTTCGGTAAATGTATTACCGCAGCCGCCACAACCACCAATAAAACCGAAAAAAGAATATAAAATTTCAGATGTAATAAAAAAAGGAAGCGAGTTAATTGCTCCTCAAATTAGTAAAATGAAACCTAACAATATCATTTCTCCGCAAACGAAAAAAAACAATATAGTATCGCCGCAAGTGAAGAAAGAAAATGTAGGAAATATAGTATCGCCGCAAGTGAAGAAAGAAAATGTAGGAAATATAGTATTGCCGCAAGTGAAGAAAGAAAATGTAGGAAATATAGTATCGCCGCAAGTGAAGAAAGAAAATGTAGGGAATATAATATCGCCACAAGTAAAGAAAGAAAATGTAGGAAATATAGTATCGCCTCAGGTGAAGAAAGAAAATGTAGGGAATATAGTGTCACCACAAGTGAAGAAAGAGAATGTAGGGAATATAGTATCGCCAAATGTATCGAAAGAAAATGTAGTTATTCCACAAGTCATACCGCCAAATATTCAAATGCCAAATATTCAAATGCCAATCATGGATAACAACCAGCCACCGAATATAATGCCAATTATGGATAACAACCAGCCACCGAATATAATGCCAATTATGGATAACAACCAGCCGCCGAATATGATGCCGATTATGGATAACAATCAAATGCCGAATATGATGCCAATCATGGATAACAATCAAATGCCGAATATGATGCCAATCATGGATAACAATCAAATGCTGAATATGATGCCGATTATGGATAACAATCAAATGCCGAATATGATGCCGATTATGGATAACAATCAAATGCCGAATATAATGCCAATTATGGATAACAATCAAATGCCGAATATAATGCCAATTATGGATAACAATCAAATGCCGAATATGATGCCAATCATGGATAACAATCAACCACCCAATATGATGCCCTATCAAATGCCGTATCAACAGCCCATGATGCCGCCGAATCCGTATTATCAACAACCAAATCCATATCAAATGCCATATCAGCAAGGAGCGCCGTTTGGACCGCAATATACGTCTATGCCAAACCCGAATATGATGCCAATGGATAATAATATGCCACCGCTTGTGCAGGGTGAGGAAGATTGTGGATGCGGAGGAGAAAGTAGACTATATAGTCCACAACCAGGCGGTCCGCAATATGCGAATCCTTTATATTATCAACCAACTCAGTCTGCATATGCACCACACCCAGGAACGATGTATTATCAACCAGATCCACCGAATGTATTTGGAGAGCCCGTTTCAGAAGAAGAGGACGAAGAAGAAGTTTAAAAAGGCGGGAGTATTCCCGCCTTTTTTGCATTCCTGTTAATTAAGAAAATGAAGTTTTTTTATGAAGTGCTAGAAAATTCCTAGTGAAATATTAACAGTGTAAAAACCTTCTCGGTTACTCATCATAAGAGGGAGCTTTTCAGTAGAGAAGCTCATTCTAACAGAGGGGGTTTTTGTATTGAATACGAAAGTAAAAGTGATTGCTGCTTCTTTGTTAGTTACCAGTGCATTAGCTGCATGTGGTACACCGAAAGATAACAATGCAATGGATGGACGTAACTACAATTACGAGCGTACATCTTATAATGATACACACCAGTATCGTGATAATGTGACACGTAATGATCGTTATACAGATTATGTAACATATAGAAATGGTCGTAACGATACAGGATACAATTATTATCGAGATGTAAATTACAATGGACAAATTGCTAATCCGCATCCAACTCGTAATATTACAATGAACAATTCATACATTAACAATGATGGTAAAACAGCTGAAAGAATAACAAATCGTGTGAAACGTATGAATAACGTAGACCGTGTGTCTACAGTTGTATATGGAAACGATGTAGCGATTGCGGTAAAACCACGTAACACAGTGACAAATGAAACGGCGATGGCGAACGAAATTCGTCAAGCGGTTTCAAATGAAGTTGGAAACAGAAACGTATATGTTTCTGTAAGAAATGATATGTTTACTCGTGTCGATGCAATGAGTACGCGTCTACGTAACGGTACAGTTACAAACGATTTTAATCGTGACATAGTGAATATGTTCCGAGACATTCGTTACGGTTTAACTGGTACAGTGCGATAACAAAACAAAAGAGGAAGGGATAGCCCTTCCTCTTTATTCATCGTTGTCTTGTAAGCGACGTTTTTTAATAAAATAACTAACGGAATAAGAAACTAAAAAGCATATGAAAAGAATACTACCTGTTAAAATAGCTTCAAACAGTGGTCTTTCTGGACTGAAAATAATATAAATAATAGCCGTAACGATTCCTACAATAAGGGAGTGGAAGACAAGTTTGTAATAAGGAGTTAACTGTATTTCCTTTTCGCCTTCTTCTATATCGATTGAAACACTTAACTGTAAATAAGCAAGTAAAATACTTGTAAACATAAATAATAGCCACAATGGAGATTTCGTAATTTGATCCATTCCTTCAGTGAATCCGATGTAGCTTAAAATTCCAATTATACCAAGTGACTGAAAAAGAAAGGCGATACGCACGTTTTTTAATGTTTGCAGAATGAGACGTTCATCCTTTATTTTTTTCATAATATCCATCTCCTGTTTTATGATGATTTCGCTGTTACATTAATTGTAACATATATGTTGCAATTATCAATTTATAATTTACATATTGTTCGTTTGGATAACAGAGGAAATAAAATATTTTTATAAACATGTTGCACTTATACTTTATTAATGTTATATTAGCAAAGCGATGAGCTAATTTACGTAAGACGAGAGATATGCTTAAGTGCTAAACACGCGAATGTGGTCGCCTGGTCTCTCGCCGTAAACGCATCAAGACGCCTGCTTTGCAGGCGTCTTTCATTTTATATAAAAGTAAATGATACATACAGATGAGGTAAATCCTAATCTGTATTTTTTATTTTTCGAAAGAAATGTAATGTGGATAAAACCCCCATTTCCGGAAAAACTACTAATGAAAGTTTGATTTTGCCTAAAAGAGGTGAACGGAAATGAAATGGATACTGATTGCGATGCAAGCTTTCGTTATGATGTTTTGTTTCGTTTATGAAACGAATGTGAAGGCGGAAGGGCCAGTACCAGAAGTAACGAAAAAAGAACCTGAGGTTACAATTTTATTAGAGCGTATGTATGTTGATGGCGAAGTAAGCGAAGAAATACTTACAGAAAAAGTGACGGATTTAGAAAAGTTTTTACAGCAGTATAAAGAATGGCAGCTCGTTGATCGTGATGATGTACAAATTGTATTGCAAAAGAAAGTTGATGATATTTCTCCGTTATTGAAAACGAGCGGGTATTTTGGTGTTTCAGAGGAAGGGATATTACAAATTTTCAAAGGTGTACCGAAAAGTGATAATGCGATCCATTCTTTCTTTCAAATTGATATGAAAAAGCTTGAGAGCTATGAACGTGCGAAATTGAAACGTGGCATTCGTATTAAATCAAAAGAAGGTTTTGTGAAGACGATTGAAAAAATGAAGCAATACGCAGTTCAAAGTAAGAAAAAAAGCAGCTCATGGTGAGCTGCTTTTTTTTTCTTATTTGTTTTTAGCTAAAATTTCTTTTGCGATTTCATCAATTAGCATATCTTTTCCGATTGGATTGAATGCTTTCGTATTGAAGACTTCATTTGATACTTCATATACGTGATTATTTTTAACTGCTTTATTGTCTTTCCAAACGGCACTGTTTTTGTAGTCTTCGTAAACTTTATCAGCTTCGCCGCCGAAGTTTACAATAAACATTTGGTCAGGCTGGAATGCAACTAAACCTTCTAGTGATACTTGCGCCATCGTTTGTTTTAAATCCGTACCTTTTGTTGCTGGAAGTTTTAAGTCATTAAAGATGATGTCACCGTATCCGAAGCTACCGTATACACGGAAGTTTTGTGGTGTAACTGCAACGAACATAAAGTTCTCATCTTTTGTTTTCTCTTTAATTTTTTTAGATAAAGAGTCTGCTTTCTTATCGTAGTCTGCAATCCATTTGTCTGCTTTCTTCTCTTCGTCAAATAGCTTACCTACTTCTTTAAACTTACCACGCCAGTCTTCTAAGTTTGTTTCTAGAACAACTGTAGGTGCAACCTTTTCTAGTTGATCATAAATTTTTAATTGACGGTTGTTTAAAATAATTAAGTCTGGTTTTAAAGCAGTAACAGCTTCTAAATCAACTTTAGGTGCCCAGTACCAACCTACTGCTTTTACTCCATCTAACTTGTCTGTTAAGTGATTTTGGATTTTATCTTTATATGTATTTGCTGTACCAACAGGTTTGTGTCCAAGAAGTAATAGTTCTTCTGTTGATCCAGATAAGTCAACAATTCTCTTTGGATTTACTGGAATTGTAGCTTCACCTTTAGCATGTTTTACAACTTTTGTTTTCGGTTGTTCTTTTGCCTTCGATTCTTCTTTTTGAGAAGAACAGCCAACGATAGAAAGAACAACGAGCATAATAGTAAATAAAATAAATAGCTTACGTTTCATCCTGATGTAACCCCTTTAATTAGTATTGATAATCATTATCGACTTCTGTATATTAAGGTGCTTTAACCTTTCTGTCAATGGAAAATAACAGAAGTTTCAAGTGGAGAACATTTGTTGGGGTAGTCTCGCTTTTCTATCATTAAATATGTTAAAATGGAATACATGATTTAAGAGGGAGAGATCGTATTTTGTTTGAATATGTTACAGGTTACGTGGAGTATGTAGGGCCGGAATATGTCGTAATTGATCATAATGGAATTGGTTATCAAATTTTCACACCGAATCCGTATGTATTTCAAAGAAGTAAGCAAGAAATCCGTGTCTATACATATCATTATGTAAGAGAAGATATTATGGCACTTTACGGGTTTAAAACACGTGAAGAGCGTTTATTATTTACAAAGTTGTTAGGCGTGTCTGGCATTGGGCCAAAAGGAGCTCTTGCAATTTTAGCTTCTGGTCAAACAGGACAGGTCGTTCAAGCGATTGAGCATGAAGATGAGAAGTTTTTAGTGAAATTCCCAGGCGTCGGAAAGAAAACAGCACGCCAAATGATTTTAGATTTAAAAGGAAAACTAGCAGATGTCGTACCAGATGCATTTGTTGATTTATTCTCAGACACAGAACGTTTTGATGAGAAGAAAGGTTCATCAGCTGAGCTTGATGAGGCACTGGAAGCTCTGCGCGCACTTGGATACGCAGAACGCGAAGTTTCTCGTGTTGTACCAGAGTTATTAAAAGAATCATTAACGACGGATCAGTATATTAAAAAGGCACTTAGTCTTTTACTAAATGGTAAGAGGTGAGTATAATGGACGAACGTCTCCTTTCAGGGGAATCTGCATATGAAGATGCGGATTTAGAATATTCATTACGGCCACAGACGCTCCGTCAGTATATTGGCCAAGATAAAGCAAAACATAATTTAGAAGTATTTATTGAAGCGGCGAAAATGCGTGAAGAAACGTTAGATCACGTGCTTTTATATGGACCACCAGGTCTTGGTAAAACGACGCTTGCGAATATTATTGCCAATGAGATGGGCGTTAATGTTAGAACAACTTCAGGTCCCGCAATTGAAAGACCAGGAGATTTAGCTGCTGTATTAACAGCGCTTCAGCCAGGGGATGTATTATTTATTGATGAAATTCATCGTTTGCATAGATCAATTGAAGAAGTATTGTATCCTGCGATGGAAGACTTTTGCCTTGATATTGTAATTGGAAAAGGGCCTTCAGCACGTTCTGTACGCCTAGATTTACCGCCATTTACATTAGTTGGAGCAACAACACGTGCTGGAGCATTATCGGCACCGCTTCGTGACCGCTTCGGTGTACTTTCAAGGTTAGAGTACTACACAGTAGATCAGCTTTCTGCGATTGTTGAACGTACAGCAGAAGTATTTGAAGTTGAAATCGATTCGTTAGCTGCATTAGAAATTGCAAGACGTGCTCGTGGTACACCTCGTATTGCGAATCGTCTTTTAAGACGTGTACGTGATTTCGCGCAAGTTCGTGGTAACGGAACGGTTACGATGGAAATTACACAAATGGCATTAGAGCTACTGCAAGTAGATAAATTAGGTCTAGATCATATTGATCATAAATTACTGCTTGGTATTATTGAGAAATTCCGTGGCGGTCCAGTTGGATTAGAAACGGTTTCAGCAACAATTGGAGAAGAATCTCATACGATTGAAGATGTGTATGAGCCGTATTTATTACAAATTGGTTTTTTACAACGAACGCCAAGGGGCCGAATTGTAACGCCGCTTGCGTATGAACATTTCGGAATGGAGATACCAAAAGTATGACGGAGATGCCAAAGCTGCTTATTACAGCCGGGATCTTACTCATCGTTGTTGGATTAGCTTGGAAGTTCATTGGAAGGCTTCCAGGCGATATTTTTGTGAAAAAAGGAAACGTTACCTTTTATTTTCCTATCATTACATGTATTGTGTTAAGTATTGTATTATCTTTTATTATGTATATAATAAATCGATTTAAATAAGAAATAGGTGGATATAGCTATGGATATAAATCTGTTTGATTTTCATTTACCAGAAGAACTTATTGCACAAGTCCCGTTAGAAGAGCGTGAAACATCAAGATTAATGGTGTTAGACCGTGAAACAGGTGATATTGAGCATAAACATTTTACGGATATTCTTTCTTACTTACATGAGGGGGATTGCTTAGTTTTAAATGAAACGAAAGTTATGCCTGCTCGTTTGCACGGTGTGAAAGAAGATACAGGCGCGCACATTGAAGTACTTCTTTTAAAACAAGAAGAAGGTGATAAGTGGGAAACGCTTGTAAAGCCAGCGAAACGTGTAAAAGAAGGAACTGTTATCTCTTTTGGCGAAGGGAAATTAAAAGCAACTTGCACAGGAACTGCAGATCAAGGTGGACGTCAGCTTGAATTTTCATATGACGGCATCTTCTATGAAATTTTAGATGAACTTGGGGAAATGCCACTTCCTCCATATATTAAAGAGACGCTAGAAGATCGCGATCGCTATCAAACAGTATATGCGAAAGAAATCGGTTCAGCAGCAGCGCCGACTGCGGGACTTCACTTTACAGAAGAGTTACTTGAGAAGTTAAAGCAAAAAGGCGTTCAGTTAGCATTCATTACACTTCACGTAGGACTTGGAACATTTAGACCAGTTTCTGCAGACACGATTGAAGAACACCATATGCACGCAGAATATTATCATATGTCTGAAGAGACAGCGGCATTATTAAATCGTGTGAAAGAGAATGGTGGACGTATTATTACTGTAGGTACGACATCAACTCGTACGTTAGAAACAATTGCAACAGATCATGAAGGTAAGCTTTGCGCCGCTTCTGGATGGACAGATATTTTCATGTATCCGGGATATGAATTTAAAGCAATTGATGGTTTAATTACAAACTTCCATTTACCGAAATCAACATTAATTATGCTTGTAAGTGCATTTGCAAATAGAGATAATGTACTTCATGCTTATAATGAAGCAGTAAAAGAAAAATATCGTTTCTTTAGCTTCGGTGATGCAATGTTCGTTGCATCTCACGCTAAAATGAGAAACAAATAAAAGGAGTAAGTTATGACAGCAATTCGTTATGAATTTATTAAGACATGTAAACAAACGGGTGCCCGTTTAGGTCGTGTGCATACGCCGCACGGTTCATTTGATACACCAACATTTATGCCAGTTGGTACACTTGCAACAGTTAAGACAATGTCACCAGAAGAATTAAAAGCAATGGATTCTGGCATTATTTTAAGTAATACGTATCATTTATGGCTACGTCCAGGTCATGAAATTATTCGTGAAGCAGGCGGCTTGCATAAATTTATGAACTGGGATCGTGCAATCTTAACAGACTCTGGTGGTTTCCAAGTATTCAGTTTAAGTGACTTCCGTCGTATTGAAGAGGAAGGCGTTCACTTCCGTAATCACTTAAATGGAGATAAATTATTCTTATCACCAGAAAAAGCGATGGAAATCCAAAATGCATTAGGTTCAGATATTATGATGGCATTTGATGAGTGTCCACCATTCCCGGCTACTTTTGAATATATGAAGAAATCTGTAGAGCGTACGAGCCGCTGGGCAGAACGCTGCTTAAAAGCGCATGAACGTCCGCAAGATCAAGGTTTATTCGGTATTGTACAGGGCGGGGAGTACGAAGAACTTCGTCGTCAAAGTGCGAAAGATCTTGTTTCAATGGACTTCCCTGGTTACGCTGTAGGTGGTTTATCTGTTGGTGAACCGAAAGATATTATGAACCGTGTTCTTGAGTTTACAACACCACTTCTTCCAGATAATAAGCCTCGTTACTTAATGGGTGTAGGTTCTCCTGACTCGTTAATCGATGGCGCAATTCGTGGTATTGATATGTTTGACTGTGTACTTCCAACTCGTATCGCTCGAAATGGTACATGTATGACAAGTGAAGGTCGCCTTGTTGTAAAAAATGCGAAATTCGCAAGAGACTTCGGTCCGCTTGATCCAAACTGTGATTGCTACACATGTAAAAACTACTCACGTGCGTACATTCGTCACTTAATGAAATGTGATGAAACGTTCGGAATTCGTTTAACGTCTTATCACAACCTTCATTTTCTGTTAAACTTAATGGAGCAGGTGAGACAAGCTATTCGTGAAGACCGTCTTGGCGATTTCCGCGAAGAGTTCTTTGAACAGTATGGCTTTAATAAACCGAATGCTAAAAACTTCTAATACATAATTTAAAAGGAGGAACAAAAGATGAATGCAGGTATGATGAATATCGTTATGATCGTTGCGATGTTTGCGATTTTCTATTTCTTATTAATTCGCCCGCAACAAAAACGTCAAAAAGCAGTTGCTCAAATGCAAAGTGAGTTAGCAAAAGGTGATGCTATCGTAACAATCGGTGGTTTACACGGTACAATCGAATCAGTAGATGAGACAAAAATCGTTATTAAATCTGGTGGTTCACACTTAACTTTCGATCGCAATGCGATTCGTGAAGTTGTGAAAAACTAATGTGGAAGGCCCTGCATGAAATGTGCAGGGCCTTTTTTAGTTACTTTGCTTTGACATATTTACACCGAAAATACCACCGAGTGTACTCGCCCCCATTAATGCTAATTGATAAAGTAATTGTGAGTTCGATAAAGTTTGAGAAAAGCCTAAATAGTTAACTAAAAAAACGAGTATAGTGAACGTGAGACCTGTTGTGAGACCTACTAGCCAACCTTTTCCTTGAGCCTTTTTGCCGGCAGTAAATCCAGACATAAGCATAGATAAAAGAGCGAGTATAAAAATAGTAACGGTTAATGTCCCTTCGTTTATATTCGTAAACTTTAATAAAAGAGCCATAATCATGCTAGTAATAGATGCGAGAATTAGTAGTGTAACAATACCGAAGCCAATTGCAGTTGATAATTTTTTCGTTCCATCCATTTATGCATTCCCCCTTTTTAATACAAGCATATTTTCCTTTTGTCTAAGTTAGACTAGTTTCTTTTTTATAGGGGAGTCTATACGTAAAAAAGGAGATGTAGAAATGGAATGGATATCAATAATTGGACGGACAATGCTTTTGTATATCATCATCTTAATTATTTTTCGTCTTATGGGTAAACGTGAGATAGGAGAGCTAAGTGTATTAGATTTAGTCGTATTTATTATGCTTGGAGAAATGGCTGTAGTGGCAATTGAAAATACCGATAAATCACTTTGGCATCAATTAGTTCCGATGACTTTTCTTATGTGCATCCAAATTATTTTGTCAGTCATTTCCCTAAAGTATCAACGCTTTCGGCATTTAATAGAAGGTGAGCCGGCTATTCTTGTAAACGCGGGAAAGATTGATGAAAAGAAGATGAGAAAGCAACGTTATAATATAGATGATTTAATGATGCAATTAAGGGAACAAGGAGTTGGAGATATTCGGGATGTAGAATATGCTATTTTGGAACCGTCTGGGAAGTTATCTGTCTTTCAAAAACAAAAAAATAAACAAGATACATTGCAGTTTACGCTTCCTCTTATTATTGATGGAGAAATTCAATCTAGTCATTTACAAATGATTGAACATACAGATGCATGGCTTATTGAGAAATTAAAAAACTTAGGTTATAACGATGTAACACAAATTTTATACTGTAGTTTTCAAAACGGAAAATTTTTTGTTGATGTAAAAGAAGATTAGAGATTTATCCTTTGAAAGAGTAAGAATGATTAGTTTAACTAATAATCAGTGGAGATTACCCCACTGATTAAAGTTTCATCTTATTTCAAAAATGAAAGTTTACGAATGATAGGGAGACGACTTAACTCTTCTTTTCGAATGAGTTTGAAAGTGAAGAGAAGTACGATATAAACAATTGTTGTTAAAGTGATTTCCCATAATGTTTGTATGCCAAGGGAATGAGAGAAAATAATATATTTATGAAGATAAAAACCGAAGGCGCCTGCGATACCGATGGCAAGTCCGCCGAAAATATAGTCTTTTGCGTAAATGGTAAATGTAATCTTTTTTAAAACAGTAGCGTAGTGAAGAAATGTTACTGTTACAATATTTGCGGCGATAGCAAGTGCAACCCCCATCATTTGAAATTCTGGCCTTGATGCTAGTACAAAAATAACGATTAATTTCACGATGGCACCAATAAATGTATTCATCATTGCAGCCCTTGCTAAGTTTAAAGCTTGCAAAACAGAGGTAAGTGGACTTTGGAAATAATGAAATAAAAAGCAAGGCGCAAGAAGTTGAATGAATGCTGTTGCGCTGTCTGATCCATACATAAGAGTTAAAACAGGAGAAGCGAATACGTATAATATAACGACAGACCATCCGCCGGTAATTAATGAAATTCGAAGTGCTTGTTGTAAACGGTGCTCCACTAATTTATGTTGTCTTTTTGCCATTGCTTCACTAATAGAAGGGATGAGCGCTGTAGAAAGAGCGTATGTAATAAAGGCGGGTAGTGATAGAAGCGGGAATGCATAACCGTTTAATATACCGTATTGCTGGGTTGCAACAGAAGCAGCGACACCAGCGATTGCTAAGCTTTGCATAACGACAATAGGTTCAAAAAAATATGAAACGGAGCCGATTAAACGACTTCCTGTAGTTGGAAGGGCAATATCCATCAGAGAATAAAATGTCCCTTTGCTTTCCTTTACAGTAGTGAAAAATCCAGAGCGTATTGATAAATGTTTTTCTCGCTGAAATAACGTGAGTAAAAATAATAAGGATGCAACTTCACCGAGAACAGCTGATAACATAGCGCCGGCTGCAGCGTATTCTATGCCGTAAGGTAAAAATAACTGGATGCATATAGCGATAATGGTAATGCGGACGACTTGTTCTAGAACTTGCGCATAAGCGCTAGGTTTCATGTTTTGTTTCCCTTGAAAGTAACCACGCAAAACAGAAGAAACAGCAATAACCGGGACAACGGGCAAAATGGCCATTAATGGATAGTACGTTCTTTCGTCGGTTAATAATGTTTTTGCTAAAATAGGCGTGAGGAACATAATTCCGATTGTTAAAATGATACTAATAACGGATGTAACAGCTAGTGATACGGTTAATATTTTTTTAACTCTTTGTTTATCGTTTACAGCTTCCGCTTCTGCTACAAACTTTGCGATTGCGACAGGAAGACCAATTTGTGTCAATGTAATTGCTAAAATGAATGTAGGAACGGCCATCATATAAAGACCAACGCCTTCTTCTCCTAAAATACGTGCCATTACTATGCGGTTGATAAAGCCAAGTATTTTTGTAATAAAGCCGGCTATCATTAAAATAAATGCGCCTTTTAAAAAGCTTTGTCTCGTCATGTTCTTCTCCTACCTTCTCAAAATCAATGGAATGATTTACAATAATTTATATGCACGTACGAGACAAGAATGACAAGCATTTAAGAGAGTGAAGTATGATAGTGCTCTTGAAAGTAGTTATTGCTGTCCATTAGAGCGGGATTAAAGCGACTTTTTCGTGCTGAAATAAGAAGGAGATGTTATAAATGTTAGATAGAGAGGCTTTGGTAGAATCATACCGCGGACAGTTACAAGTCGTTTTAGAAAGTAAAGTAGAAGAGTTTCAAATGTTCGGTTACGACCGAGTGACAGATGATGACATTTGGAAGTTTCTCAAAGTGAAAAAGTGGAAGAAGATAGACAGCGATGTTAGATTGTATGAATTAGTTAATGACGTATTAACAGTAAGTACTAATGAATATATGACATATTTAACTGTTGAAGCATATCAAGCGCCACTTTGGTCATTTGATGAATATGAAAATAAATAACTGACTGCAATTGGTTTGTTCTTCCTTTTGCAGTATAATGATAGGTATTGATAATCAGGAAATAATTATGTCTAAGATCATATATAAAGGAGGTAGTGAAGAGAGAAAACAAATAATGAAAGTGCAGGTATCGTGAAAACGTACCGGCACAGCTAGTGATGAGCTAGCAAAATTATAGAAAGGAAGTCTACTAACTAGACGTATGCACACGTGTAAAAGTGAATCGTAAGAGATTTATTTAAAGTGTTAGTAGCGGAAAGAGGGTACATATGGCAAAGCGTGGTACGAGAATTGCCGCCTTTTTCCTCATCGTTTTATTAATCGGTGGAGTAATTGGTGCGGCAGGAAAAGACATAGCAAAAGGAATTAGTCTAGGACTAGACCTTCGCGGTGGTTTTGAAATTCTGTATGAAGTAAAACCAGCCAAAAAAGGTGACAAAATCGATCGAGACGT
Source organism: Bacillus sp. FSL E2-8900 (assembly GCF_037966225.1). Lineage (NCBI taxonomy): Bacteria > Bacillati > Bacillota > Bacilli > Caryophanales > Bacillaceae > Bacillus > Bacillus sp. FSL E2-8900. Next base: position 4,077,754 of record NZ_CP150193.1, on the reverse strand, counting down.
ACTTGTAAGTACAGTAGGTGCTCTTGAGAATCGTGTCAATGTTCTCGGTGTAAGTGAGCCGAACATTCAAATCGAAGGGCAAGATCGAATTCGTGTACAGCTTGCTGGTGTACAAGATCAGCAAAAAGCACGTGAAATGTTATCAACACAAGCGAAATTAACATTCCGTGATGTAGATGATAATCTTCTTATGGACGGAACGGATTTAAAAGGCGGCGGAGCGAAGCAAACATTTGATGAGCAAGGCCGTGCGAGCGTAGGTCTTACACTAAAGAGCGCTGAAAAATTCCGTGAAGTAACTGAAAAAATTTCAAAAATGCCACCACCAACGAATTTAATGGTAATTTGGCTTGACTTTGAAGAAGGAAAAGATTCGTATAAAGCAGAATCTGCAAAACCGAATCCGAAGTTCTTATCAGCGGCAACAGTAAGTCAAGTATTTAACCAAGCTGAAGTATCTATCGTAGGTGGAAACTTTACAGTTGAAAGTGCGAAACAACTTTCATCTTTATTAAATGCAGGTGCACTTCCTGTTGATTTAAAAGAAATGTATTCAACATCTGTTGGAGCGAAATTTGGTCAGCAAGCGTTAGAGCAAACGATTTTCGCTAGTGCGATTGGTATCGCTCTTATTTTCTTATTTATGCTTGTATTCTACCGTTTACCAGGACTTGTAGCGGTTATTATGTTAGGTTTATACATTTTCGTTACATTACTTGTCTTTAACTGGATGCATGCAGTTCTGACATTACCAGGTATTGCAGCGTTAGTACTCGGAGTAGGTATAGCAGTTGATGCGAATATTATTACGTACGAGAGACTGAAAGAAGAGCTGAAAATCGGTAAGTCCATGATGTCGGCATTCCGTGCTGGTAACCATCGTTCATTAGCAACAATTTTAGATGCGAACGTTACGACCCTTGCAGCTGCTGGTGTGTTATTCGTTTATGGTAATAGCTCTGTAAAAGGATTCGCAACAAGTTTAATCGTAAGTATTTTGGTTGGTTTTATTACGAACGTATTCGGTACTCGTTTCTTACTAGGTCTACTTGTAAAGAGCCGTTACTTTGATAAAAAACCAGGATATTTTGGTGTGAAACAAAAGGATATTATTCCATTAACAAAAGGTGTAGTACATCCGCCAACGAGATTTGATCGTATTAATTTCGTAAATATCGGTCATAAATTCCTTATCTTCTCGATTGTAGTTGTAATTGCGGGTGCAATTATCTTACCAATTTTCAAATTGAATCTTGGTATTGACTTTGCGAGTGGTACACGTATCGACTTGCAATCAAAACAAGCCGTTACTGTGTCTGATGTTCATAAAGATTTTAAAGAATTGAACATTGATGTGAAGGAAGAAAATATTGTACCGACTGGAGATGACAATAAAGGTTTCGCAGTTCGTACATTAGGTGTTTTATCAAAAGATGAAATTGCGAAAACAAAAACATTCTTCCACGATAAATATGGTACAGATCCAAACGTAAGTACAGTTTCACCGACAATCGGTAAAGAAATTGCACGAAATGCATTTATCGCTGTACTGATTGCTTCTGCGGTTATCATTTTATACGTAAGTATTCGTTTCCGATTTACGTATGCGCTATCTGCAGTACTTGCATTATTACATGACGCATTCGTTATGATTGTTATGTTTAGTATTTTCCAATTAGAGGTAGACTTAACGTTTATCGCTGCAGTACTAACAATCATCGGTTATTCTATTAATGACTCGATTGTTACATTTGATAGAAACCGTGAATTATACAAACAGAAAAAACGAGTGCGCGATATAAAAGATCTAGAAGAAATCGTAAATGCAAGTATTCGCCAAACGCTTGGTCGCTCGATTAACACCGTATTAACAGTGTTATTCCCAGTAATTGCACTGCTTATCTTCGGTAGTGAGTCACTACGTAACTTCTCGTTTGCGTTACTTGTTGGATTAATAGTAGGTACGTACTCTTCTGTTTTCGTTGCCTCTCAAATTTGGTTAATGCTTGAAAACCGTCGTTTGAAAAAGGGGAAAAACAAGAAGAAGGTTGAGAAAGTAGAATCTGAACCGCAAGTATAGAAAAGATGATGCCTTATTATGAGGCATCTCTTTTTTCGTTTGTGGATACAATAAGATAGCAACTTTTTGATGGGAAGAAGATGGAAGAAAGTGGTGGTGTTATTGCTGTTTTTGTTAAAATAAAAAGATAGGTTAAGAAAAGAAGGGATTTTAATTATGGAAAAAGATGAACGTTTTAAACAGGCCGAGTTTGGTGCTATTGTCGGGATCGTTGGTAATATTATATTAGCAATTGTAAAGGCGGTAATTGGTTATATTGGGAACAGTAAAGCACTGCTAGCAGATGCGGTGCATTCTGCATCAGATGTAATTGGTTCGCTAGCTGTACTTTTTGGATTGCGAGCGGCAAAGCAGCCACCTGATGAAGATCATCCGTATGGTCATGGTAAAGCGGAATCGATTTCAGCGATTATTGTTGCGGTATTATTATTTATTGTGGGACTTGAAATCGCGATTTCATCTATAAAAGCTTTTTCGCAAGAACTAGAACCGCCGAAAGGAATTACGATTTTTGCTGTTGTTCTTTCAATCGTCGTGAAAGAAGGAATGTTTCAATATAAATTCCGATTAGGGAAAAGGGTAAATAGTGATGCAATTATTGCAAATGCATATGAGCACCGTTCGGATGTATTTTCTTCAATTGCAGCTTTAATCGGTATTTGTGCAGCTATACTCGGTGGTAAGCTTGGTATAGACTGGCTTGTATATGCTGATCCGATTGCAGGATTAGTTGTTTCGCTTCTTGTTGTAAAAATGGCATGGAGCATTGGAGCGGAAGCAATTCATGCAACGCTTGACCATGTTCTTCATGAGGAGGATGTTATTCCGCTTAGAGAAGCAGTCCTTCAAGTAGATGGTGTGAAAAAAATTGGTTCTTTATATGCACGGGAGCATGGTCATTATGTTATTGTCGATATTAAAGTGTCTGTAGATCCATACATTACTGTAGAAGAAGGACACCGTATTGGAAAACATGTGAAAGAAATACTTATGAAACAAGATAATGTACAAAATGTATTCGTACATATAAATCCGTATTCTCCAAATTAAACATCATTAACATTTTAGTATATAGATATTGCATCGTAGTTTGCATTATATTGTCACCCCTTAATCTGTCTTGTATAATGAACAGGTTAAGGGGTGATTTCGTGTTACAACCGAAGACGCGTTGGAAAGAAAAAGAATATAATGACGAACGAGTGAGTGAATTAGCAAGTAAATTACAGTTATCGCCACTTGTCGTTTCATTATTCCTCGGTAGAGGACTAGATACAGAAGATAAGATTTTAGATTTTTTAAATACAGAAAATCAAGAATTTCATGATCCATTTTTATTAGAAGGAATGGATAGAACGGTAGAACGTGTAAATAAGGCGATTCAAAATGGAGAACAAATATTAATATTTGGTGATTACGATGCAGACGGAGTAAGTAGTACAACTGTGTTATATCTTGCTCTTCAAGAATTAGGTGCAGAAGTAGAATTTTATATTCCAAATCGTTTTACAGAAGGGTATGGACCGACCGAAGAAGCATTTCGTTGGGCGCATAGCGCAGGGTTCTCGCTAATTATTACTGTCGATACTGGTATTGCAGCGGTACATGAAGCGAATGTAGCGAAAGAGCTTGGAATAGATCTAATTATTACAGATCACCATGAGCCACCGCCAGAATTGCCAGAAGCACTTGCGATTATACATCCGAAATTAGATGGCGGTGTATATCCGTTTCACTATTTAGCTGGTGTAGGTGTTGCGTTTAAAGTTGCGCATGCGCTATTAGGCCGTGTACCAGAACATTTATTAGAGATCGCAGTAATCGGTACAGTAGCCGATTTAGTATCACTTCATGGTGAAAATAGGTTGCTAGTGAAACGCGGTTTAAAACATATGCGTATGACGAGAAATATTGGTTTGAAGGCATTGTTTAAAGTTGCTAACGTTTCGCAAAGTGAAATTACCGAAGAGAGTATTGGCTTCTCAATTGCACCTCGTATTAATGCGGTCGGGCGTTTAGAAGATGCTGCGCCGGCTGTACACCTTTTATTATCAGATGATCCAGAGGAAGCGAAAGAGCTAGCTGAAGAAATTGATGAGCTGAACAAACTGCGAAAAGATATTGTAAAGCAAATTACAGAAGAAGCTATCGCTGAAGTGGAAAATAACTTCCCACCAGAAGAAAATAAAGTATTAGTACTTGCAAAAGAAGGTTGGAATCCGGGTGTAATTGGGATTGTCGCTTCTAAATTAGTTGAACGTTTTTATCGTCCGACTATTGTATTATGCATTGATCCTATAAAAGAAACAGCAAAAGGCTCAGCGCGTAGTATTGCAGGATTTGATTTGTTTGCAAATTTATCAGATTGTAGAGAGTTATTGCCACACTTTGGAGGGCATCCGATGGCAGCGGGAATGACGCTACATATGAATGATGTAGATGAATTACGTCGCCGCTTAAATGAACAAGCAGATGCAATTTTAACAGAAGAAGATTTTATTCCAATTACAGCAGTTGATGTTTTTTGTAAAGTAGAGGATGTAACACTAGCGGCAATTGAAGATATGCAAAAACTAGCCCCGTTTGGTGTTGGAAATCCGAAACCACGTATTGCAGTGAAAGATGCAGAGTTAGAAAGTATTCGCGCGATCGGATCAGATGGCTCTCATTTAAAAATGGCTCTTCGTGATGGACAAGCAACACTGGATACAATTGGATTTGGTTTTGGTGCATATGCGAAAGAAATCTCTCCAGTTGCAAAAGTATCTGTAATAGGAGAAGCATCCATCAATGAATGGAATAATTTTAAGAAGCCACAATTAATGGTACAAGATATTGCTGTAGAGGCGTGGCAATTATTTGATTGGCGTAGTATGCGTAATGCAGAAGCAAATTTAGCAGAACTTCCGAAAGAAAAAATAACAATGGTGTATTTTTCTGAAGAGGTATTGAATAAATTTTCTTTAGAGAGCTATAAAGAAAAGCTCATGCATGCTTCAGAAGTAACGCATTTAGATGATCAATATATCGTGTTACTTGATTTACCAAAAGGAACAGATGAATTAAGTGAGCTATTTAAAGTAGGATTCCCAGCGCGAATTTATACGCTATTTTATCAAGAGAATAACCACTTATTTAGTACAGTTCCGACGAGAGAACACTTTAAATGGTACTATTCTTTCTTAAGCCAAAAAACACCATTTTCTTTAAGACAATATGGAGAACAACTATGTCGTCATAAAGGTTGGTCAAAAGATACAGTAAATTTCATGACACAGGTGTTTTTTGAGTTAGAATTTGTTACAATAAAAGATGGCGTCATTTTTATGGCAGACAAAAAACAAAAGCGTGATTTAATTGAATCGAACACATATCGTGAGAAAATGAACCACTTACAATTAGAAAAAGAATTGGTTTATAGCACATATCAGCAACTATATACATGGTTTGAAACGATTCGTAATCATAAAGAAGTAGAACAGTTAGGGTAAAGGATTTGTATTTACAAACCTTTTAGATCTGAGGAGGATTCAGAAATATGGATTTCAAGCAACATATCGCAATTGTACCGGATTATCCGAAAGAAGGTATTGTGTTTAAAGACATTACACCTTTAATGAATGACGGTAAAGCATACAAAGCAGCAACAGATGCAATCGTTGAATACGCAAAAGAAAGAGATATCGATGTTGTAGTAGGACCAGAAGCTCGTGGTTTCATTATCGGTTGCCCAGTTTCTTATGCGTTAGAAGTAGGATTTGCACCAGTTCGTAAATTAGGAAAATTACCACGTGAAGTAATTACTGTTGACTACGGTAAAGAATATGGTAAAGATGTTTTAACAATCCATAAAGATGCAATTAAGCCAGGTCAACGCGTATTAATTACAGATGATCTATTAGCTACAGGTGGAACAATCGAAGCGACAATTAAGTTAGTTGAAGAGCTAGGCGGAGTTGTAGCAGGGATTGCATTCTTAGTAGAGCTTACTTACTTAGATGGTCGTAAAATGTTAGATGGTTACGATGTATTAGTATTAGAAAAATACTAATCACTATATAGGTAAAACTACGGTGATAAAAAGTACCCGTGAATCTCTTGGAGAGGAGCGGGTACTTTTGTATAATTGAACAAAAAATCATGGTGAAATGTCAGTAAAATCTTTTCCTTTTCACAATTCACAATCATTGGGTTATAATGATAGAATATAATTTATTCTATTAAATAAAGATAAAGTCAATTTTCAATAAAAGGTGATTCGATGGCAAATGAGCAGGTACTAACAGCTGAACAGGTACTCGAGAAAGCAAGTCAATATTTAGCGGATGAAGATATTGAGCTAGTGGCACGTGCCTATGAATATGCACGTGATGCGCATAGCGAACAATATAGAAAATCGGGTGAACCGTATATTATTCATCCGATTCAAGTTGCAGGTATTTTAGTTGATTTACACATGGATCCAGCTACGGTATCAGCAGGTTTCTTACATGATGTAGTGGAAGATACAGAGATTACGTTAGAAGATATTGAACGGGAATTTAACAAAGAAATTGCTATGCTTGTTGATGGTGTTACAAAGCTTGGGAAGATTAAATATAAATCTCACGAACAACAACAAGCAGAAAACCATCGCAAAATGTTTATTGCAATGGCTCAAGACATTCGAGTTATTTTAATTAAACTAGCTGATCGTCTTCATAACATGCGTACATTGAAACATTTGCCTCAAGAGAAGCAGCGTCGCATAGCGAATGAAACGTTAGAAATCTTTGCACCTTTAGCACATAGACTCGGAATTAGTACTATTAAATGGGAGCTAGAGGATACGTCACTTCGCTATTTAAATCCCCAACAATATTATCGTATTGTAAATTTAATGAAGCGTAAACGTGCAGAACGTGAAGAATACTTAGACGAAGTAATGACTGGTATTCGTGAGAAATTAAAAGAAGTTGCAATTCAACCTGAGATTTCTGGAAGACCGAAACATATTTACAGTATTTATCGTAAAATGGCACTGCAAAATAAGCAGTTCAATGAAATTTACGATTTATTAGCTGTACGTGTCGTTGTAAATAGTATTAAAGATTGTTATGCGGTGCTTGGAATTATTCATACGTGCTGGAAGCCGATGCCAGGTCGTTTTAAAGATTATATTGCAATGCCAAAAGCAAATCTATATCAATCTCTTCATACGACTGTAATTGGACCGAAAGGTGATCCACTTGAAGTGCAAATTCGTACGAAAGAAATGCACGAAATTGCAGAATTCGGGATCGCGGCACACTGGGCGTACAAAGAAGGAAAAACAGCAGAAACAACAGGTACATTAGAGAAGAAACTCACATGGTTCCGTCAAATACTAGAATGGCAAAATGAAGCTTCTAATGCAGAAGAATTTATGGAGTCATTAAAAATTGATTTATTTTCTGACATGGTATTCGTCTTTACACCGAAAGGCGATGTAATGGAATTACCACTTGGATCGGTTCCGATTGATTTCGCGTATCGTGTCCATTCGGAAATTGGGAATAAAACAATTGGTGCAAAAGTAAACGGTAAAATGGTGACGTTGGATTATAAATTAAAAACAGGCGACATCATTGAAATTTTAACGTCGAAACATTCTTATGGCCCAAGTCAAGATTGGGTAAAACTTGCTCAAACATCTCATGCAAAAAATAAAATTCGTCAATTCTTTAAGAAACAACGTAGAGACGAAAATATTGAAAAAGGCCGTGAACTTGTTGAAAAGGAAGTACGTGGTCTAGAGTATGAGATGAAAGAAGTATTAGCGCCTGATAACTTAAAACGCGTCGCTGAGAAATTTAACTTTGCAAATGAAGAAGATATGTTTGCAGCAGTTGGATATAGCGGAATTACAGCTTCGCAAATTGTTACGCGACTAACGGACAAGTTCCGCAAACAACGCGAAGAAGAAGAAATTGTTGAAGTTAAAGAAGTTCGTAAACCGATGAAAATTCGAAAATGGGATTCTGGTGTAAAGGTAAGCGGTGCTGATAATTTATTAATCCGTTTATCGAAATGCTGTAACCCAGTTCCAGGCGACGATATCGTTGGATATATTACGAAAGGCCGAGGTGTATCGATTCACCGCCGTGATTGTGTAAACGTTCATACAGAAGAAGCTGTAGAACGTTTATTAGAAGTAGAGTGGGAAGGTAGCCCTGAAAAAGAAATTGAGTATAACGTTGATATTGAAATTTCGGGTTACGATCGCCGTGGTTTATTAAATGAAGTACTGCAAGCTGTTACAGAGACGAAAACGTACATTTCAGCTGTTTCTGGTAGAAGTGACCGTAATAAAATGGCAACAATTAATATGTCAATCTCGATTCGTAACTTACAACACTTGAAAAAAGTAGTAGAACGCATTAAACGCGTTCCAGAAATTTATGCAGTACGACGCATGATGCATTAATAGGGAGTGTAGAAAGATGAGAGTTGTTTTACAACGATCAAAGAAAGCGTCTGTCGCAGTAGACGGTGAGATCGTAGGACAAATTCCGTTCGGTTTAACATTACTAGTTGGCATTACGCACGAAGATACAGAAAAAGATGCAACTTACATTGCGGAAAAAATTGCAAACTTACGTATTTTTGAAGATGAGAGCGGAAAGATGAATCATTCTGTACTTGATGTAGAAGGACAAGTTCTATCTATTTCGCAATTCACATTATACGGAGATTGCCGCAAGGGCAGACGTCCAAACTTTATGGATGCTGCGAAACCTGACTATGCAGAGCGTTTATACGATTTCTTTAATGAAGAAGTTCGTAAACAAGGATTACATGTGGAAACAGGAAAGTTTGGAGCAATGATGGACGTTTCTTTGATCAATGATGGTCCGGTGACCTTAATTGTAGAAAGTAAATAGTGTTGATAAAAAAGAGAGGGTTATATAATCCTCTCTTTTTTATACATTGTTGTATGTTTTGTTCATTTATTTGGAATCAATAGCAGTTTCGGTTATGTATAACTCTCTCATCAATATGGAACAATAAAAAGTAAAACATCCATATTGAATGTGAGGGATATACGTATGCGTATGAATGAAAAAGGGCATTCTGTTACAAATGGTGCAAATCAACTGTTTAACGTGAATTTTCATGATTTTATTTCAAAAGAGCAAAACAATACTTCAATGGAGCTTGCTTCGGAGTTTGGGATTTCTCTTCAAGATGTAAAGCGTTTAAAGAAGCAGATTGAACGTTCTTAGAGCACTTGACAATCCTACTTAACAAACGTATAGTAATTTTATATTTACATATGAATATAACCGTTGATAGAGAAGAGTAAATGAGACACACATGGAAAGAGAAGGAATGTCTTAGGCTGAAAACATTTCTGCATGATGACTGATTGAATGACACTCTAGAGGTTTCAACTTGAACGGCATATATGCTTAGTAGGGATGAACGCATATTTAAGCGTTATTAAAAAAGTGGAAGCATACGTGCTTCAATTAGGGTGGCACCACGGGTATAATACTCTCGTCCCTACTGTTTAAACAGTAGAGGCGGGAGTTTTTTTATTTTTATTAAGATTAAAACAATTTGAGGAGGAACTGAATATGTCTATTCAAATCCCACGCGGAACGCAAGATATTCTTCCAGGCACTGTTGAGTTATGGCAGTATATCGAAGGGCAAGCACGCGAAATTTGCCGTCGTTACAATTATAAAGAAATTCGTACACCAATCTTTGAACACACTGAGCTATTTTTACGCGGTGTTGGTGATACGACAGATATCGTACAAAAAGAAATGTACTCATTCCAAGATCGTGGAGAGCGTAGCTTAACATTACGTCCAGAAGGTACTGCACCTGTTGTACGTTCTTACGTTGAAAATAAAATGTTTGGTGATGCGACACAACCAACGAAATTATACTATATCGGTCAAATGTTCCGTTATGAAAGACCACAAGCAGGTCGCTATCGTCAATTCGTACAATTCGGTATCGAAGCAATCGGCAGTAATGACCCTGCAATTGATGCAGAAGTAATTGCACTTGCTGTTGAATTTTACCGCGGCATGGGCTTAAAAAATATTAAAGTTGTATTAAACAGTTTAGGTGACGCAGCGAGCCGTCAAGCACACCGTGATGCATTAATCGCACACTTTGAGCCACGTATCGGCGAATTCTGTTCTGACTGTCAATCTCGCTTAGAAAAGAACCCACTTCGAATTTTAGACTGTAAGAAGGACCGTAACCATGAATTAATGGGAACAGCACCATCTATTACAGAATACTTAAACGAAGATTCAGCAGTATACTATGACAAAGTTCAAGAACTATTAACGATGATGGATGTTCCATTTGAAAAAGATCCGAACTTAGTGCGTGGTTTAGACTACTATCAACACACTGTTTTTGAAATTATGAGTGAGGCAGAAGGTTTCGGTGCGATCACTACATTAAGCGGTGGTGGCCGTTATAACGGACTTGTACAAGAAATCGGTGGACCAGAAATGCCAGGTATCGGTTTTGCAATGAGTATTGAACGTTTAATTATGGCGCTAAAAGCTGAAAACATTGAATTACCACTTGAACATAGCATTGATTGTTACGTTGTAGCGCTTGGCGAAAAAGCGAAAGACCATGCTGCAAAAGTTGCGTTCGATCTTCGTAAAGCTGGATTGTCAGTTGAAAAAGATTATTTAGATCGCAAAATGAAAGCACAATTTAAATCAGCAGATCGTCTAAAGGCGAAATTTGTAGCTGTATTAGGAGAAGATGAGCTAGATAAAGGCATCATTAACTTAAAAGATATGGCAACAGGTGAACAAGAAGAAGTAGCGTTAGATGTATTTGCTTCATACGTAGCAGAGAAATTAATATAGGGGGAACTTACAGTGGCTGAAAGAACACATGCATGTGGAAAAGTAACAGTAGAAGCTGTTGGACAAACAGTTCAATTAAAAGGTTGGGTACAAAAACGCCGTGACTTAGGTGGATTAATCTTTATCGATTTACGTGACCGTACAGGTATCGTACAAGTTGTATTTAACCCAGAAACATCAAAAGAAGCGTTAGAAGTAGCAGAAACAATTCGTAGCGAATACGTATTACACGTAGAAGGTACAGTTGTTGAACGTGGTGAAGGCGCAATTAATGACAATATGGCAACTGGTCGTATTGAAGTACAAGCAACAAAAGTAAATGTACTAAATGCAGCGAAAACAACGCCAATTATCATTGCTGATGATACAGATGCATCAGAAGATGTGCGTTTAAAATATCGTTATTTAGACTTACGTCGTCCTGTAATGTTCAACACATTCAAAATGCGTCACGACGTAACAAAAACAATTCGTAACTTCTTAGATACAGAAGAGTTCTTAGAAGTAGAAACACCAATTTTAACGAAAAGCACGCCAGAAGGAGCTCGTGACTATTTAGTGCCAAGTCGTGTACATGATGGTGAATTCTATGCATTACCACAGTCACCACAGTTATTTAAACAGCTTCTTATGGTCGGCGGATTTGAGCGTTACTATCAAGTAGCACGTTGTTTCCGTGATGAAGATTTACGTGCGGATCGTCAACCAGAATTCACGCAAATCGATATCGAAGCTTCATTCTTAACACAAGATGAAATTTTAGATATGATGGAGCGTATGATGACGAAAGTTATGAAGGATGCAAAAGGTGTAGAAGTGAGTGCACCATTCCCTCGTATGAAATATGCTGATGCAATGGCTCGCTACGGTTCTGATAAGCCAGATACACGCTTTGAAATGGAACTAACAGACTTATCTGAGTTTGCTGCAGGTTGTGGCTTTAAAGTATTTACAAGTGCTGTAGAAAGCGGCGGACAAGTAAAAGCAATTAATGCAAAAGGTGCTGCAAGTAAATATTCTCGTAAAGACATCGATGCATTAACTGAATTCGTGAAAGTATACGGTGCAAAAGGTCTAGCTTGGCTTAAAGTTGAAGAAGACGGACTAAAAGGACCGATTGCGAAATTCTTCGGTGAAGAAGATGCAAATGTGTTAATGAGCACATTAGAAGCTACTGCTGGCGACTTATTACTATTCGTAGCAGATAAGAAGAGCGTTGTTGCAGATAGCTTAGGCGCACTTCGTTTACGTCTAGGTAAAGAGCTTGAGTTAATTGATGAAAGTAAATTTAACTTCCTATGGGTAACTGATTGGCCACTTCTTGAGTACGATGAAGATGCAGATCGTTACTTCGCAGCTCACCACCCATTCACAATGCCATTCCGTGAAGACGTTGAGTTACTAGAAACAGCACCAGAAAAAGCACGTGCACAAGCATATGACCTTGTATTAAACGGTTATGAGCTTGGTGGTGGATCACTTCGTATTTACGAGCGTGACGTACAAGAAAAAATGTTCAAAGCACTTGGATTCTCACAAGAAGAAGCGCAAGAGCAATTCGGATTCTTATTAGAAGCATTCGAATACGGTACACCACCACACGGCGGAATCGCATTAGGTTTAGATCGTCTTGTTATGTTACTTGCAGGCCGTACGAACCTTCGTGATACAATTGCATTCCCGAAAACAGCAAGCGCAAGCTGCTTATTAACAGAAGCTCCAAGCCCAGTTGCAGAAGCGCAGCTTGAAGAACTGAACTTAAAATTAAGCTTGAAAGAAGAGAAGTAAGAATAGGGTCTAGATGGTTATACTATAACCGTCTAGACTTTTTTTGAGAGGTTGTTTAAAAAGTCCGGTTTAGATAACTGTCGCATCCCATCGTTGCTTCGCCAGTCCGGTGCTCGAGTAGTATTTCTACACTGCGCTCCTCCTGGCTTCAGCGCCTCAATCTGCTCGGTTCTCTAAATCCTCCTTTTTAAACGTGTATTTAGGAAGAAATAAAATTCTGGTCTATGTTTTCATTCTCGAAATATGTATTTTTAGGAATTCTATAACTTTTTCTATACAAATAGTCGGAAAAACGCTAGAATACATGGTAGACCATTTTTGTAATAGGAGTGTAGAGCTGAATGTTACATCAATTTTCACGTAATGAATTAGCCTTTGGTAAAGAAGGACTTGAAATATTAAAAAATAGTACAGTCGGTATTTTAGGAATTGGCGGCGTAGGTTCTTTTGCAGCTGAAGCGTTAGCACGTTCTGGCGTAGGACGTCTCGTATTAGTTGATAAAGACGTTGTAGATATTACAAACGTAAACCGTCAAATTCACGCTTTAGTATCTACTGTAGGACGTTCAAAAGTAGAATTAATGAAAGAGCGTATCGCGGACATTAACCCAGAGTGTGAAGTAATTGGACTAGAAATGTTTTATACAGATGAAACATATGAAGAGTTCTTTAAGTACGGTTTAGACTTCGTAGTGGATGCATCTGATACGATTACGTTCAAAATTCATTTAATTAAACAATGTTTACGTCGTAAAATTAAAATTATCTCAAGTATGGGTGCAGCAAATAAAATGGACCCAACTCGTTTCCGTATTGCGGACATCTCTAAAACACATACAGATCCAATTGCGAAAGTCATTCGTACGAAGCTTCGTAAAGAGGGTATTAAAAAAGGTGTAAAAGTTGTCTTCTCTGACGAAAACCCAATCGTAATTCGTGAAGAAGTACGTAAAGAAATTGTACCAGACGAGAATGCAAAAATTCGTAAGGCGAAACTACCGCCTTCATCAAATGCATTCGTACCATCTGTGGCAGGCTTAATTATGGCAAGTCACGTTGTACGTGAACGCATTAAAAACGTAGAAGTGAAACGTGTAGGGCAAGAATAAAAGAAAAGCATATATCCATTTTGGATATATGCTTTTTTATATGTATTAAAGAAATATGAATATTTGCATCACTACTAGTTCAAATGTAAGTAAGGTTAGTAAGCAATAATCATATTTATCTGATTTATAGGCGGATGTCTTTTTTAGACTGTTAATGGTGAAAAGAGCTAAAGTTAGGACGAGAAGGCCAAGAGTTATTTTGAAGATTATTAATGAAATAGCAACCATCTCCCTTTAAAGGTATATGTTTATAATAACATTTTAGTAAAAAATATCTAATCTGTTGTAGGAGTTTCCTTGTATGACAAGGAGGAATGTTATTGTCAATCTTTGTCGTTAAATCGATATCCTTTATTGAATCGTTGATATATTGTAAGTTGTGATAGATAAATTTGAAAAATCGTTGATATATTGTAAGTTGTGATAGATAAATTTGAAAAATCGTTGATATATTGTAAGTTGTGATAGATAAATTTGAAAAATCGTTGATATATTGTAAGTTGTGATAGATAAATTTGAAAAATCGTTGATATATTGCAAGTTGTGATAGATAAATTTGAAAAATCGTTGATATATTGTAAGTTGTGATAGATAAATTTGAAAAATCGTTGATATATTGCAAGTTGTGATAGATATATTCGAAAAACCGTTAATATAATTTCATTTACCGATATCTATATATGGTTCACCGAAAACAAACAGGGATGTCACTCGGTTAAAAAAGTGACATCCCTGTTTTTAATTCTCTGCAGAATAAATAATATCTAAATTCCCATTTTGATCGGTTTTGAAAATTGGGGCAATTTGCTCTTCTTGCTCTTCGACTGAAACAAGTTTTCGAGCACGATCCATAATTCGAACAAGCATCGCGTAATCTTCTTCGATTGCTTGTTGTTTTTTTGTGAGTACTGCTAATTTCGTTTCAAGTTCATGATTCGTTTTTTGCAGAGAGGTGAGTTGAGCTTGTAATACATCATTTTCAGTTTGCAACTTTGCAAGTGAAGGATTGTTATGTTCTAAATTTTGTAAAAATGAAATGACATTTTGCATTGTAAGATCTTGTTTACTTGACGTAATATCTTCTGAAAAATCGGCGTCAATTACGAGTTGTTTCGTTTTCGTGAACCGATCTTTTTCTATATTAGCTTCAGAACGTTTTAATTCTTTACGTTGTTTTTTTGCAAGCTGCACCGCATCTTCGTAATTCGGTCTTACTTCAGCATTCCATCTAAAACCACAAGCTGCGGAAGTGCGGTTTAAAGCGTCGCCAACTTCATCAAACGCTTTTATTTGTGTACTTCCGCTGCGAATATGTCGCAAAACAGTTTCTGCTAAAAGGAGATCATCTTCTTTTGTCCATGCATCTTGACGTGTTTTCATAAGCGAAGCCTCCATAATGGTGACGTTTTCGTTTATGTTACCCTTTATTTTTCGTTTTATTCGAAGTTTGTAATCTTTCATAAACAGTAGAAAGTGCTTGCTCAAATTTTCCTGTCGTTTTCGGTTTATAATATTGCTTGCTTTTTATTTTATCAGGTAAGTATTGTTGCCTTACCCAGCCGTTTGGATGGTCGTGCGGATATAAATATGCAATACCTCTTCCAAGTGATTCTGCGCCTTTGTAATGACTATCTTTTAAATGGCTTGGAATGTCACCTGTTTGACCGTTGCGTAAATCGTGTAATGCAGCATCAAGTGCTTTATAAGCTGAATTTGATTTTGGTGATAAGCATAGCTCGATAACGGCATTTGCAAGTGGGATGCGTGCTTCTGGGAATCCAACTCGTTCAGCTGATTCAATTGCAGCTAGTGTACGTGGTCCAGCTTGTGGGCTAGCAAGTCCAATATCTTCATAAGCCATAATAAGAAGGCGTCTGCCAATACTTTGTAAATCACCTGCTTCAATAAGGCGTGCTAAATAATGGAGCGCTGCATTTACATCACTTCCGCGCACTGATTTTTGAAATGCTGATAATACGTCATAATGAGCATCGCCGCCTTTGTCGTGAACGAAGCTCTTTTTTTGTAAGCATTCTTCTGCAATCTCGAGTGTGATTTCAGCCGCTTGATCGTCTGTAGTAAAGCTAGATAATACAGCAAGCTCAAGTGCGTTATAAGTAGAACGCATATCACCACCAGAGGCGTTTGCAAAGTGATGTAGTGCTTCATCTGTTACCGTTACAGCATATTCTCCAAGGCCTTTTTCTTTATCTTCTAAAGCTCTTTTTAACCCAATTAAAATATCATCTTCTGTTAGTGCGTGTAATTCGAAAATTTGACACCTGCTTCGAATAGCGGAGTTTATTGCATGGAATGGATTACTTGTCGTTGCGCCAATTAAAGTAAGAAGTCCGCTTTCTAAGTGAGGTAATAGAAAGTCTTGCTTTGCTTTATCTAGACGGTGAACTTCATCTAAAATTAAAACGAGGTGTCGATGCATCTTCGCTTCTTGTACGACAACTTCCATATCTTTTTTATTGTGAGTAACAGCATTCAATAGACGAAACGGGGTACCGGTACTTCCAGCAATTGCACTGGCAATGGATGTTTTTCCTGTACCTGGAGGACCGTATAAAATCATAGATTGAAAATGATTGGCTTGGACCATTCGCCATAAAATCTTTCCTTCACCAACTAAATGTTGTTGCCCAATAATTTCTTGAATATTTGTAGGGCGCATTCGATGTGCGAGTGGTTGTTTCATTTGGACCGTCTCCCTTAATATATAATCTCGTTCTATCGTATCATTTTTTTCTACGAAATTTGAAATAGGATGCTGTTTTATGGGAAAAATAAAGGGTAATATTTTCATTTTTCTTTCAATTGTAATAATTCCCGAGTTTTTCAATGTGATTTTATGTTATCATTTTGATACACAAGTTGAAATTTCTTATAATACTATATTATGCTATAATTTCATAGGATTTTAAATTGTGTTCTTTTTATAAATAAGATATAACCAATAGAAGTGAAAATTTGAAAAGAGGTGCAAAATAGATGAAAATTTCAACGAAAGGCCGCTATGGCTTAACAATTATGATTGATCTTGCAAAAAAGTTTGGTGAAGGTCCGATTTCATTAAAATCAATTGCGCAGGCGCATGACTTATCCGAGCATTACTTAGAGCAATTAATTTCACCACTTCGTAACGCTCGTCTTGTAAAGAGTACGCGCGGGGCATATGGCGGATATGTATTATCTGATCAACCGGCTAACATTACAGCTGGGGATGTAATCCGTGTATTAGAGGGACCGATTAGTGTTGTAGAAATGATAGAAGAAGAAGAGCCAGCGCAGCGCCAGTTATGGATGCGTGTTCGTGATGCGGTGCAAGAAGTGTTAGATAGTACAACGTTAGAAGATTTAGTACGTTATGAGGAAGAAAATCACGGGGGCTATATGTTTTACATTTAATTCCTTGTGAAACGATTTGGAAAGAAGGAGATTTAATGGAACGCATTTACTTAGATCATGCTGCGACATCTCCGACTCACCCAGAAGTGGTCGAAAAGATGATTCCATATATGACAGAAATATTCGGGAACCCGTCTAGTATTCACTTTTATGGACGTCAAACTCGTCACACAGTAGATGAGGCGAGAAGAGTGTGTGCACGCAGCATTCATGCGAATCCGAATGAAATTATATTTACGAGCGGTGGTACAGAAGCTGATAATTTAGCGCTTATCGGTGTAGCACGTGCGAACCTTCATAAAGGTAACCACATTATAACGACGCAAATTGAACATCATGCGATTTTGCATACGTGCGAATTGTTAGAGCGTGAAGGGTTTGAAGTGACATATTTACCTGTCGATGAAACAGGGCGCATTCAAGTTTCTGACATACAAAAGGCATTAACAGAAGAGACGATTCTTGTATCTGTTATGTTTGGGAATAATGAAGTAGGGACGATGCAACCGATTGTGGAAATAGGAAAGCTGTTAAAAGAGCATCAAGCGTATTTCCATACAGATGCGGTACAAGCTTACGGTTTAGTAGAAATTAATGTGAAAGAGTTTGGTATTGATTTATTATCAATTTCAGCTCATAAAATTAACGGGCCAAAAGGTGTAGGTTTCTTATACGCTGGTGCAAATGTGAAATTTGAACCGTTATTAATAGGCGGAGAGCAAGAAAGAAAACGCCGTGCTGGTACGGAAAATGTGCCTAGTATTGCTGGGCTTCAGTATGCAATTCTTATAGCTGAAAAAACTCGTGAGCAAAAAAATGCCCAATATGAAGAGTTTAAAGATATAATGGTATCTGTCTTCAAAAATGAAGGCATTACTTTCGAGGTAAACGGAAACTTAGAACATCGCTTACCGCATGTACTTAATGTAAGTTTTACAGGAATGAACATTGAACCTTTCCTTGTGAACTTAGACTTAGCTGGCATTGCAGTATCAAGTGGTTCTGCTTGTACAGCTGGTTCGATTGATCCATCACATGTATTAGTAGCGATGTTTGGAAAAGACTCCGATCAAATACGTTCATCCGTACGCTTTAGTTTTGGACTTGGAAATACGAAAGAGCAAATTGAAAAAGCGGCGTACGAAACAGTGAAAATCGTGAAGCGATTAACACAAAATTAGCATGGGAGGTGACATGATGAACAAACTACCTCACGAAACACGCGTTGTCATCGGAATGTCCGGTGGCGTCGATTCATCTGTAGCAGCACTTTTATTAAAAGAGCAAGGTTATGATGTAATCGGAATTTTTATGAAAAACTGGGATGATACAGATGAGAATGGTGTCTGCACAGCAACAGAAGATTACAATGATGTAATTGAAGTGTGTAACCAAATTGGTATTCCGTATTATGCAGTAAACTTTGAAAAACAATACTGGGATAAAGTATTTACGTACTTCTTAGATGAGTACCGAGCTGGTCGTACACCAAACCCAGATGTAATGTGTAATAAAGAAATTAAATTTAAAGCATTTTTAGAGCATGCAATTGCGCTTGGTGCGGATTATGTGGCAACAGGCCATTATGCACGCGTTGCTTATATGGACGGCGAATATAAAATGCTTCGCGGTGTTGATGACAATAAAGATCAAACATATTTCTTAAATCAATTAAGCCAAGAGCAATTATCAAAAACAATGTTCCCATTAGGTGAATTAAAGAAACCGCAAATTCGTGAAATGGCGAAAGAAGCTGGCTTAGCGACAGCGGCGAAAAAAGATAGTACAGGTATTTGCTTCATTGGTGAGCGTAACTTTAAAGATTTCTTAAGTAACTACTTACCGGCACAACCAGGTGTAATGCAAACATTATCTGGTGAAGTGAAAGGGAAGCATGACGGTTTAATGTATTATACAATTGGACAACGTCATGGCCTTGGAATTGGTGGTAATGGTGATCCATGGTTTGCTGTTGGGAAAAATCTAAAAGAAAACATTTTATATGTTGATCAAGGATTCCATAACGAACTTCTATATGGTGATGAAGTTATTGCTACGAATGTAGGATGGGTAAGTAACAAAGAAAAAGAAACAGAATTTAAGTGCACGGCGAAATTCCGTTATCGTCAAGAAGACAATAAAGTAACGGTTCAAATCGTTGATGAAAATACAGTTCGTATTCTTTGTGATGAGCCAATTCGTGCAATTACACCAGGACAAGCAGTCGTTTTCTATGATGGAGATGAGTGCTTAGGCGGTGCTACAATTGATGAAGTGTACCGTAGTGGTAAGAAATTGGATTATTTAGGATAAATGAGAAGCCTCTGCCGATTAGCGGTTAGAGGTTTCTTTTACATAAAGCGAATTTTCGTTCGCTTGGAAAATACATTCTTTGTTATAATTTGTTGTAGAGGTGAAGGACATGTCAAACAAACTTGAAACAGGTATTCAATATATGCAAGAAGGAAACTGGGAAGAAGCAGCTAAAAATTTTACAGAAGCAATCGAAGAAAATCCGAAAGATGCGCTTGGGTACATTAATTTTGCAAATTTATTAGACGTATTAGGTGATAGCGAGCGAGCGATTTTATTTTATAAACGTGCACTAGAGTTAGATGATAAATCTGCAGCAGCCTATTATGGTTTAGGAAATGTATATTATGGCCAAGAGCAATTTACTGAAGCGAAAGCTGTATTTGAACAAGCAATGCAAGCTGGATTACAATCAGCTGATGTAACATTTATGTTAGGTATCACACATGTACAGCTTGGAAATGATCGTCTTGCACTACCATTCTTACAAAGAGCAACAGAATTAGATGAAAACGATGTAGAAGCTGTATTCCAGTGCGGACTTTGCTTCGCGCGATTAGAACACGTTCAAGAGGCGAAACCTTATTTTGAAAAGGTATTAGAAATGGATGAGGAGCATGCAGATGCGTATTACAATTTAGGTGTTGCGTACGTATTTGAGGAAAATAATGCGAAGGCTCTCGCTTTATTTAAGAAAGCAACTGAAATTCAGCCAGATCACTTTTTAGCGGGTAATGGCGTTCGTTTATTAGAGCAAGAAGCTGAATAAGATAAAAATATAGTTTAATGGGTAGTTATCCCTCATCTAAAAAGGTGGGGGATGTACTGCTCATTAAAGTGAAAATACCGGAAAGGAGAGGAAAAATGGGAAATCAACATGCAATGGATTTGTTTGAGGAAGAGAAAAAGTTTATAAAAGCGCAAGTTCTTCATACCATTTTCCACAACGAAGAAAACCTCTATTCCGTTGTCAGTATGAAAGTCATTGAAACGAATGAAACGTATGACGAAAAGAAAGTAATGATAAACGGTCATTTTCCCCGCATGCATGAAGATGAAGTGTTTACATTGACAGGTCATTTTAAGGACCATCCAAAGTATGGAAAACAATATATGGTTGAAACATTTAAAAAAGAATTGCCGCAAACAAAAGCAGGTATGGTGCAATATTTAGCGAGTGATTTATTTAAAGGGATAGGAAAGCGTACAGCTGAAAAAATTGTGGACCATCTCGGAGAACATGCTATTTCTAAAATTATGGATGACCCTGAGGCATTAAATGGTGTTGTTAATAAACAAAAGGCTCAGGAAATATATGAGACAATTGTTGAACATCAAGGGCTAGAGAAAGTAATGAGCTTTTTAAATGGCTACGGTTTTGGAACGAAACTTTCTATTAAGATTTACCAGCAATATAAAGAGATGACATTAGAAGTGATTCGTAATAATCCGTATCAACTTATCGAAGAAGTGGACGGGATTGGTTTTGGAAGAGCGGATGATATAGGGCGTGCGTTAGGGATATCGGGTAATCATGACGACCGTGTACGCGCAGGATGTTTTTACACATTAGAGAATGTCTCATTACAACTTGGTCACGTTTATATGAGGAAAGATCAACTTGTAAGAGAAACGATGTCACTTTTAAACAATCAAGAAGGAAGAGTGACTGAGGAAGATATTATAGGTTGTATTGAAACGATGCAAAGTGAAGGGAAAGTCATCATAGAAGAAGAACGAGTGTATTTAGCAACGTTATTCTACTCTGAGAAAGGTGTTGTAAAGTCTATTCGCAGGCTTATGAATCAAGAAGAAACACCTTCATTTCCAGAAGCAGAAGTGTTAAAAACGTTAGGTGAAATTGAAGAACAACTGAACGTACAATATGCACCGTTTCAGCAAGAAGCAATTCAAACGGCACTTCATAAACCGATGATGTTATTGACAGGTGGACCAGGAACAGGGAAAACAACAGTTATTAAAGGGATTGTTGAAATGTATGCATCACTACACGGATTATCGTTAAATCCGAATGAATACAGTGATGATAATCCATTTCCAATACTATTAACAGCTCCAACAGGAAGAGCGGCGAAGCGGATGAGTGAATCGACAGGACTTCCAGCTTGCACAATTCACCGTTTACTTGGTTGGACGCCAGAAGGATCTTTCCAGCGTAATGAAACGGATCCTGTCCAAGGTAAGCTCCTTATTATCGATGAATTTTCAATGGTTGATATTTGGCTTGCAAATCAGCTATTTAAGTCGTTGCCGACGAACATTCAAGTTATCGTTGTAGGTGATGAAGATCAGTTGCCATCTGTAGGACCTGGACAAGTATTAAAAGATTTATTAAATGCAGGCGCAGTTCCGACAGTGAAGCTTACTGAAATTTATCGTCAAGCGGAAGGCTCATCAGTGATTCAACTTGCCCATGCGATAAAAAATGGAACTCTACCACCAGATTTAGCACAAAATCAAAAAGATCGTTCATTTATCGGCTGTACAGGAGCTCAAATTGTTGAGGTTGTGAAAAAAGTTTGTGAAAATGCTAAAACAAAAGGCTTTAGCGCAAGAGATGTACAAGTATTAGCACCGATGTACCGCGGGCCTGCTGGTATTAATGTATTAAACGAAGCGCTGCAACAAGTATTTAATCCGAAGAGGGAAAAGAGTAAAGAAATTGCTTACGGTGATGTTGTGTACCGAAGAGGCGATAAAGTACTGCAACTCGTGAATCAGCCGGAGAGCCAAGTGTTTAATGGTGATATTGGGGAAATTGTTTCGGTGTTTTATGCGAAAGAAAACGTTGAGCAACAAGATATGATTATCGTTTCATTTGATGGAATTGAGGTAACGTATACGAAGCCCGATTTAAATCAAATTACGCATGCATATTGTTGTTCCATTCATAAATCACAAGGTAGTGAATTTCCGATTGTTATTATGCCAATCGTGAAAAGTTACAACCGTATGTTACGTCGTAATTTAATTTACACGGGCATTACAAGAAGTAAGAAGTTCCTTATTATTTGCGGAGAGGAAGCAGCTTTCCAATCTGGTGTAAATCGCCTTGATGATGCAATGCGTCAAACAACCTTAGCTAGTCGCTTGCAAGAATCACAAGGAGAAGTACAGATGGTCACAGTTAATGGCGAGGAAATGGACGTGGAAAACATTTCACCGTATGATTTCATGTAACAAGGTGAAATTATATAGTGAAACTTTCAAACGCATAGCGTTGAAAGGCTCCAGTAAAATGTATAAATGAATGCAGTTTGGACATAATGGCGAATAGAATCTGGGAGACTGTAAGGAGATGAAAGCCATATGTTTATTTGTCCAAATTGCAAAGGGAAAGACATTGGAAAAATAGGTGTCAACCAATTTTATTGCTGGAATTGTTATATCGAATTATCGGTTTCAAAGGGGAAAATCCATACGCATCAAGTTGAGGAAGATGGTTCACTAAGCTCTCTTGATGATTTATTTGATGAGAATGAAAGAACGATCGGATAACGAAAAGGGGGATTTACTTTGAATCTACGCAATTCATTAATCGCATTAGGTGTTGGAGCTGCAGCATATCAATATGCTCGTAAGCAAGATGTATTTTCAAAACGCAATATGAAAAAAGCACGTAAGATGATTAAGTCTTACTTATAATCATTTCGATAAAGTGAAAAACTCCCTTGTAGACAAGGGAGTTTTTTTATGCACCCATATGCAAATAAAAAAGTCCGATCTCTGAGAAAAGATAAGATAGACCGTAGCAGCCAACGCCAAGTATTCCATACTGCCATAATTGCTTCGCTTTTTCTTTACGTGAGGAATGAATAAAGAACCCCTTCCAAATACCGAACCCGATACAAATCCATTCAAGAATCATAAAAAGTGCTGATAATCCAAGCATAAATAAAACCATAATTAGCCCTCCTGATTATATTAATTCATGCTGTATTCTCAGGGGTGGTTGTCCTTGTTATGTTATTTATATGTACGTCTTTAAAAAACAGTATGGTCCGTATGAAAAGATTTTAAAAGTTTCGCACATAACCTACCCCATTTATTTTCAAAATAAAGGTGGAGGAGGTTTTTCATGTGAAGAATCTTAAAATCATTTGGATATATCGTTTAGGATTATTGTTACTTGTTTTTCTTTGTCTGCTCGTCTTTTTAAAAATTAAGCCGCTATGGGCACCGATTATTTTTGTATTTAAAGTAGCAATCACGCCGTTTCTTATCGCGTGTTTTATTGCGTATTTATTGCACCCTTTAATTGAAAAAATTCATAAGGAAGGGATGCCTCGTACACTTGCCATTTTGCTCATTTATATCCTTTTCTTTGGCGGAATTGGTTATGGGATTTATAAAGGAACACCAGTCGTTATTAAACAGTTACAAGAGATTAATGAACAATTTCCCCAGTTTACAAAGATGTACGATTCGTGGATGGATGGCGTTACAGAACAAACAGCGAATTTCCCTTCGTTCATTCATGAAAAGGTGAAGCAACTTTTTGTGGGTGTGGAAACGAAGATTCAAGCGCTTTTAAATAAAGTGATGAGTACAGCTCGTGGTGTACTCGATTCATTGCTCATTATTTTCTTAATACCGTTCATTGTATTTTACATATTAAAAGATTATGGTGAGTTTTATCATATCTTTTGGAAACTAGTCCCAAGTAAATGGCGAGGTACGGGGCAAATGCTTGCGAAAGAAATTGATAAGTCACTTGGAAGCTATATTCGAGGACAGTTATTTGTTTGTTTAGTATTAGGGGGAGTATCAGCTCTTTCTTTTTGGTTTATCGGTATGAAATATCCATTATTGCTTGGCATTATTATTGGGGTAACGGATATAATCCCATACTTCGGTCCTATTTTAGGAGCGATCCCGACGTTAATGATTGCAGCAACAGTATCAACGAGTTTACTTATTAAGGCGGGGATCACGATTGCGATTTTGCAATTTGTGGAGAGTAACATTTTATCGCCTTACATCGTTGGTAAGTCACTTCGTATGCATCCCGTTATTATTATGCTTGCCTTACTAGTTGGGGGAGAGGTAGCTGGGATTGTAGGGTTACTAATATCTGTTCCGATTTTAGCAGTTATTCGCACTGTCATTGTTCATGTGAGACCGCTCTTGAAAAAAGAAGATGTGTAAGTATAGAAGCCCTCTATGTAAGAAATAGAGGGCTAATCATATATTTATTTAGAAAGCTGCTCGTGTATCTTTTGAACGAGGGAGCTCACATCATTTGTTTGAATATGTTTTATTTTTTTCCATTCGTTATCATACATAAATATAATTTGATTGTTGAAAAGACGCTTTTGTTCTTTTAGATTAGAAATTTTTGCGAAAGAGTACTCTTCAAATATTGGACTCTTACTTACATCTGGCCCATAAAAGAATAGTCTTTTGTTCGTTAAAATTAGCAATCCTGGCCTTGCGACGGAACGATAAATAAATATGTCTAATGAACATGCTGCGTAAAATAATATCGTTTCGTCAGTCGCTAATATGTTTTTAGCTTTGCTAAGTAAGGTTGTCATTGTGATCGCTCCTTTATTTTATTAACAATAATTTAATTATAGCGAAAAAAGTAATATTTAGAAATTTTTATAAATCATTCTTATAAGGAGATTCCGATTTGTTAATAAATGCATACTATATGAAAAGGCTGTTAAGAATGAATAGTAGAATACCTATGATAAATAAGCAATTAATACAATATAAATGATTATCTACATTGACAAACTTAAGAGAATTCTATTATATTTAGTCATATAATACATTAAATCAATGACGGAACAAGTACGTTACAGTCCATTTCTAGAGAGAAGCTTCCATATGGCTGAAAGAAGCTTTAGATGAAGGGTAACAGAAAGCTAATCCTGAGAGCAGCTAATCACTGCCGTCTTGCCACGTTACGGCACCATGAGGTGATGAATTGATTGTTATTGTAATCAATTCATAATTAGGGTGGTATCGCGAGTTAACTCTCGTCCCTTTTATAGGGACGGGAGTTTTTTATATTTAAGGAGGAAAATACAATGAAACAACTAACAGGCGCACAAATTCGTCAAATGTTTTTAGACTTTTTCCAAGAAAAAGGACATGCAGTAGAACCTAGTGCATCACTAGTTCCGCATGAAGATCCATCTCTTCTATGGATTAATAGTGGTGTAGCTACATTAAAAAAATATTTTGATGGACGTGTAATCCCACAAAATCCACGTATTACAAATGCTCAAAAATCAATTCGTACAAACGATATTGAAAACGTAGGGAAAACAGCTCGTCACCATACATTCTTTGAAATGTTAGGAAATTTCTCAATTGGTGATTACTTCAAAGAAGAAGCAATTACATGGGCTTGGGAATTCTTAACGAGCGACAAATGGATCGGATTCGATAAAGAATTACTATCAGTTACAATCCATCCAGAAGATGAAGAAGCATTCACAATTTGGAATGAGAAAATGGGCGTTCCAAAAGAGCGTATTATTCGCTTAGAAGAAAACTTCTGGGATATCGGTGAAGGACCAAGTGGACCGAATACAGAGATTTTCTATGACCGTGGAGAAGCTTACGGTAATGACTTTAGTGACCCAGAATTATATCCAGGCGGAGAAAACGAGCGTTACTTAGAAGTATGGAACCTTGTATTCTCTCAATTTAACCATAATCCAGACGGTTCATATACACCACTTCCTAAGAAAAACATCGATACAGGGATGGGTCTAGAGCGTATGACATCTATCGTTCAAGATGTGCCTACAAACTTCGATACAGACCTATTCATGCCGATGATTGGTGCAACAGAAACAATTTCTGGTGAAAAATATCGTAATGGCGATTTAGAAAAAGATATGGCATTCAAAGTAATTGCTGACCATATCCGTACAGTAACATTCGCTGTTGGTGACGGTGCTCTTCCATCTAACGAAGGCCGTGGTTATGTATTACGTCGTTTATTACGCCGCGCTGTTCGTTATTCGAAGAAATTAAACATCAATCGTCCATTTATGTTTGAATTAGTACCGGTTGTTGGAGAAGTAATGAAAGACTTCTATCCAGAAGTACTTGAAAAGAAAGATTTCATTGCGAAAGTTGTGAAGAACGAAGAAGAGCGTTTCCATGAAACACTTCATGATGGTGAAGCGATTTTAGCTGAAGTAATTGCAAAAGCAAAAGAAGAAAAAACAACTGTTATTTCTGGAGTAGATGCGTTCCGTCTATATGACACATACGGTTTCCCAATTGAATTAACAGAAGAATATGCAGAAGAAGCTGGCATGACAGTTGATCATGAAGGCTTTGAAAATGAAATGGAAAAACAACGTGAGCGTGCACGTGCTGCTCGTCAAGACGTTGATTCTATGCAAGTTCAAGGTGGTGTCCTTGGAGAAATTAAAGTAGCGAGCGAATTCGTTGGTTACGGTACAGTTGCAACAGAAAGTAACGTTGTTGCACTTGTGAAAAATGGCGAATACACAGACAGCTTACAAGCTGGTGAAGAAGGACAGTTAATTCTTGATGTAACACCATTCTATGCTGAGAGCGGTGGACAAATTGCAGACCGTGGTTACCTTCTTGCTGATGGCGTGAAAGTTCTTGTAAAAGACGTACAAAAAGCACCAAACGGCCAAAACTTGCATAAAGTTGTTGTTGAAGAAGGAACATTAACGAAAGATGCGGCTGTAAAAGCTATTATCGATACGAAAAATCGTAGTAGCGTTGTAAAAAATCACACAGCAACTCATTTACTACATCAAGCATTAAAAGACGTACTTGGAACACACGTTAACCAAGCAGGTTCTCTTGTAACTTCTGAACGTCTACGCTTTGACTTCTCTCACTTCGGTCAAGTACAAGCTGACGAATTAGAAAAAATTGAGCGTATGGTAAACGAGAAAATTTGGGAAAGTATTGATGTTGAGATTTCTCAAAAAGCAATCGAAGAAGCGAAAGAAATGGGTGCAATGGCATTATTCGGTGAAAAATACGGTGATGTTGTACGCGTTGTACAAGTTGGCGATTACAGCTTAGAGCTTTGCGGCGGTTGTCACGTTGATAACACAGCTTCTATCGGTATTTTCAAAATC
The DNA here is from genome assembly GCF_037966225.1 of Bacillus sp. FSL E2-8900. Taxonomy (NCBI): domain Bacteria; kingdom Bacillati; phylum Bacillota; class Bacilli; order Caryophanales; family Bacillaceae; genus Bacillus; species Bacillus sp. FSL E2-8900. Next base: position 4,050,066 of record NZ_CP150193.1, on the reverse strand, counting down.
GTTGCTGAGTCTGGTATCGGTGCAGGAACTCGTCGTATTGAAGCAGTAACTGGTAAGTCTGCATACGAATTAATGAACGATCAAGTAGGTTTATTAAAAGAAGCAGCAGGAAAAATGAAAACAAATCCGAAAGATATTTTAACAAGAGTTGATGGTCTATTTGCTGAAGTGAAACAACTGCAAAAAGAAAATGAATCTCTTGCTGCGAAATTAAGCAATATCGAAGCTGGAAACTTAACTGATTCTGTAATGACAGTTGATGGTGTGAATGTATTAGCAGTGAAAGTAAATGTTGCAGATATGAATAACTTACGTACGATGATGGATGATCTGAAAAATAAATTAGAGTCAGCAGTTGTTGTATTAGCGTCTGTTAATGACGATAAAGTAAACATCCTAGCAGGTGTAACGAAAGACTTAATTAGCCAAGGTTACCATGCTGGTAAACTTGTGAAAGAAGTAGCTTCTCGTTGCGGCGGTGGCGGTGGCGGCCGTCCTGATATGGCACAAGCAGGCGGTAAAAACCCAGCTCAAGTCGAAGAAGCTTTAGCATTTGTACAAGAGTACGTTAAATCTGTTTCAAAATAAAGAGATAGTAGTGTACAATGGTAGGGAGAGGAGAAGTTCTTCTCCCTATACTTACTATATAAGTGAGGTGCTTGAAATGGACGGTTTTGATAAAACAATGAAGTTTAGCATTCAAGATGAAAAACAGAGTGTCCATGTAAATGATGTACTTTTAACTGTGTATGATGCACTTCAAGAAAAAGGCTATAATCCGATTAACCAAATCGTCGGTTATTTATTAAGTGGAGACCCAGCATACATACCTCGCCATAAAGATGCACGTAGCATCATTCGCAAGCTTGAACGTGATGAGTTAATTGAAGAGCTTGTGAAGTCTTACTTGAAACATCATCGTGAGGAGTAGTTTATGCGGATATTAGGTTTAGATGTAGGTACAAAAACAGTCGGAGTTGCAATTAGCGACGAAATGGGCTGGACAGCACAAGGATTAGAAACAATTAAGATTAACGAAGAACGAGGTCACTTTGGTTTTGATCGTATTTCTGAGTTAGTAAAGCAGTACAATGTGGACAAAATAGTAGTAGGTTTACCTAAAAATATGAATGGTACAATTGGCCCACGTGGCGAAGCGTGCCAACAATTTGCAGAAAACCTACGAGAGCTGTTACAATTAGACGTTGTAATGTGGGACGAGCGTTTGTCAACAATGGCAGCGGAACGTCTACTCATTTCAGCTGATGTAAGTCGTAAGAAGCGAAAACAAGTAATCGACAAGATGGCTGCAGTCGTAATCTTACAAGGATTTTTAGATAGAAAATAAGAGGTGACCAAAATGGAAGAACGTCAAATTACAATTGTAGACGAAAAAGGTAACGAACATTTATGTGAAATTATTTTCACTTTTGATGCTGACAAATTTGGTAAAAAATCATACGTAATCTTCTCTCCAATCGGTGAAGTAGATGAAGATGGAGACCCAATTTATGATGCAATGGCTTATGAGCAAAATGAAGAAGAGGGCGGAGTTTTACTTCCAATCGAATCAGAAGAAGAGTGGGAAATGGTACAAGAAACGTTTAACACTATTGCTGATGAGCAAGAAGCTGAATAATAAGTACTGAAAAGATGGACGACATACAGTCCATCTTTTTTTGTATTTATATGTAAAATGAAAGATTTTTTGTCGAAACTGTGTAAGTCTTTGTAGTATAATGAGACGGATTGTAGAAAAATAAAGTGTCAATTAAAAAAGATAAGTGAATTTGTTGCGTTTTTACATCGTGCTGTATAGAAAGGTGTACATACGGTCTACAATTAAGTAAGGAGGAAATGTTTTGATAGAGAATCAAGTGAAAAAGAAGCGTAGACGCATCTTTTTATTTTCGATTATTGCACTGCTTTTAGTTTGTGGTTCAGTCTATGCGTATATTTCATCCGCATTAGGACCAGTTGATAGCGGGAATAAAAAAGAGATTGAAGTAGAAATTCCGAAAGGATCATCTACAAGTAAAATTGGAGAAATTTTAGAAGAAAAAGGCGCTGTAAAAAACGGTACAGTTTTTAGTTTTTATACAAAGGCTAAATCGAAAAGTTTACAAGCAGGTACATATTTATTAAATCCTTCAATGAATGCTGAAGATGTGATCGAACAAATGTCAGCTGGCAACGTGCATCGTCCAGCTCTTTATAAAGTGACGATTAAAGAAGGGGCGCAAGTAACTGAAATTGCAGAAACGATTGCGACAGAACTAAAGTGGAATAAAGATGATGTTACGCGTCAATTAAACGATAAAGCATTTATTCAAAAAATGCAGCAAAAGTATCCGAAGTTATTAACGGATAAAATCTTTGATAGTAATATTAAATACCCATTAGAAGGTTATTTATATCCTGCAACGTATTCGTTTTATAAGAAAGATACAACGTTAGAAGAAATTGTAATTCCAATGCTTGAGAAAACAAATGCAATCATTGTTCAAAATGAGGCGAAAATGAAAGCGAAGAATTGGGATGTTCATCAGCTTTTAACATTATCTTCACTTATTGAAGAAGAGGCAACTGGTTTTACAGATCGTCAAAAGATCTCTAGTGTCTTTTATAATCGTTTAGCAAAAGGTATGCCGCTTCAAACGGATCCAACGGTATTATATGCACTTGGAAAGCATAAACAACGTGTATTATACGAAGATTTAAAGGTCAACTCACCGTACAATACGTATGTTGTAAAAGGATTGCCGGTAGGGCCAATCGCAAACTCTGGTAAACATTCAGTAGAAGCTGCGTTAGAACCTGCGCAAACAGATTATTATTATTTCTTAGCTGCACCAAGTGGTGAAGTGTACTATGCGAAAACATTAGAAGAGCATAATGCATTAAAGCAAAAATACATTACGAAAAAACAGTGAAATGGGGAGGGATAGCGAAAAAAGTCGCACATCCCTCTTTTTTGTGGTAAAATATATCGGGTTAAAAACTGGCAGAAGAATCGTTTTTAATATCAAAACGGGACGTACAAGCTAAGGATAAAGCTGGCTTGTATTTTTATTGCATTCTATGTGTGAAAAGACGTCATAGAGGCACTTCTCCATGTAAATAAGGAGGACCATTTATGGAGGATGCAGTTAACGAGTACCTATTATCATTTATTGATCCGAAAGATAAATTAATTCTTGAAATGGAAGAATATGCAACAGAAAATCATGTGCCGATTATGGATCGACTTGGGATGGAATTTATGCTGCAATTTTTACGTTTAATTGGACCGAAAAGCATTTTAGAACTTGGAACAGCAATCGGTTATTCTAGTATTCGTATGATGCAAGCTATTCCAAATTCACGTATTGTGACAGTTGAGCGCAATCGTGAGCGATATGAAAAAGCACTTGAATATATAGAACGTTCCCCAGTAACAGATCGTATTTCAGTTATTTACGGTGATGCGTTAGAGACAGGTGAACAAGTAAAAGAACACGGGACATTTGACGTTATTTTTATTGATGCAGCAAAAGGACAGTATCGTCGTTTTTTTGACTTATATGAACCGTTATTAAATCCTGGTGGCGTAATTATTTCAGATAATGTTATGTACCACGGTCTTGTAACGACAAAAGAGAAAATTGAAAACAGACGTACACGTGGTTTAATCCGTCGTATTAAGACGTACAATGAGTGGCTTATGAACCATGAAGGATATGATACAACGATTTTCCCAATTGGTGATGGAGTAGCTGTTAGTAAAAAGAGAGGGTGACCAAGGTATGAAGAAACCTGAATTGTTAGTAACGCCAAGAGCGGTGGCGGATATCGAACAACTTGCGAAAGCAGGAGCAGATGCGGTAATGATCGGTGAGCAAAAGTTTGGTTTACGTTTAGCAGGAGAGTTTTCACGTGAAGATGTAAAACAAGCTGTGAAGATTGCACATGAAAATGGTGTGAAAGTATACGTAGCCATGAACGCTATGTTCCACAACGATAAAGTAGAAGAATTAACAGATTACGTTTCATTTTTAAACGAAGTAAATGTAGATGCAATTGTTTTCGGAGATCCAGCGGTATTAATGGCTGTTCGCGAAGTAGCACCAAATATGCAGTTGCACTGGAATACAGAAACGACAGCAACAAACTGGTTCACTTGTAACTACTGGGGACAAAGAGGAGCGAAGCGCGCTGTATTAGCTCGTGAGCTGAGCTTAGATGAAATTGTTGATTTAAAAGAAAATGCTGAAGTGGAACTAGAAGTACAAATTCACGGTATGACTTGTATGTTCCAATCGAAGCGTTCATTAGTAGGAAACTACTTTGAGTATCAAGGACGTAATCTTGACATTGAAAAGAAAAAATATGAAGAGAATATGTTCTTATATGACCCAGAGCGTAACAATAAATATCCAATTTATGAAGATGAAAATGGTACTCACATTATGAGTCCCAACGATATTTGTTTCATCGATGAATTAGAGGAACTAATCGAAGCTGAAGTTGATAGCTTAAAAATCGACGGTGTACTAAAAAGCTCTGAATACATTATTGAAGTAACGAAGAAATATCGTCAAGCGATTGATTTATGCGTAGAAGATCGTGATGCATATTATGACGTGAAAGATGATCTATATAAAGAAATAGAAGAAATGCAACCAGTAAATCGTCCGTTAGATACAGGATTCTTCTTTAAAGAAACGGTTTACTAAACGAGGAGGGTGTAGGAAATGACTGTACAAGAAATTTCACGAGTGATCGATGGCAAACGTGTTATTGTGAAGAAACCTGAACTGTTAATCCCTGCGGGTAACTTAGAAAAATTAAAAGTAGCTATCCATTACGGGGCAGATGCTGTATATTTAGGTGGACAAGAATTTGGTCTTCGTTCGAATGCAGGTAACTTTACGCTAGAAGAAATGGCAGAAGGCGTTGAGTTTGCAAAGAAGTATGGAGCAAAAATATACGTAACAACAAATATCTTTGCGCATAATGAAAATATGGACGGGCTAGAGGAATATTTAAAAGGGATTGAAAAAGCTGGCGTAACGGGAATTATCGTTGCTGATCCGCTTATCATTGAGACTTGTAAACGCGTAGCGCCTTCTGTTGAGGTGCATTTAAGCACACAGCAATCACTATCCAACTGGAAAGCAGCACAGTATTGGAAAGAAGAAGGTTTACATCGTCTTGTATTAGCTCGTGAAGCAAGCTATGAAGAAATGAAAGAAATTAAAGAAAAAGTGGATATTGAAATTGAAGCATTCGTACATGGTGCAATGTGTATCGCATATTCAGGAAGATGCACATTAAGTAACCATATGACAGCGCGTGATTCTAATCGTGGTGGTTGTTGCCAATCTTGCCGCTGGGATTATGATTTAGTTCAAACAGTATCACAACATAAAGATGCAAAAGAGCTTCCTCTATTCCAAGAAGGAGATGCTCACTTTGCGATGAGTCCAAAAGATTTAAATTTAATTTTATCCATTCCGAAAATGATTGAAATCGGAATCGATAGCTTAAAGGTAGAAGGACGTATGAAATCAATCCATTACGTAGCGACTGTAGCAACTGTATATCGTAAAGTAATTGATGCTTATTGTGCGGATCCAGATAACTTTGAGTTTAAACAAGAATGGTTAGATGAGCTTGATAAATGTGCAAATCGTGATACAGCTCCTGCATTCTTTGAAGGGGTTCCAGGACATCAAGAGCAAATGTTTGGAAATCATAGTAAGAAAACAACGTATGATTTTGCTGGTTTAGTGTTAGATTATAATGAAGAAACGGGCATCGTAACGATTGAGCAACGTAATCATTTCAAACCAGGACATGAAGTGGAGTTCTTTGGACCAGAAATAGAAAACTTTACGCAAACGGTGGAGAAAATTTGGGATGAGGATGGAAACGAATTAGATGCAGCGAGACATCCGTTGCAAATCGTGAAATTCAAAGTGGATCAACGAGTGTATGTGAATAATATGATGCGCAAAAGCATACTTCAATAAGAAAGAGTGATAGTCGAATGGGGACGAATAAGCCTGTTGTAATTGGAATTGCTGGTGGTTCGGGATCAGGTAAAACGAGTGTAACGAAAGCGATTTTTGACCATTTTAAAGGTCATTCTATTTTAATCTTAGAGCAAGATTATTATTACAAAGATCAAAGCCATTTACCAATGGAAGAGCGTTTAAAAACAAATTATGATCATCCGCTTGCGTTTGATAATGATCTGTTAATTGAACATTTGCAGCAGTTGCTTGCATATGAGCAAATTGATAAGCCTGTATATGACTATACATTGCATACGCGTTCAGAAGAAATTATTCCAGTTGAGCCGAAAGATGTAATTATTTTAGAAGGAATTCTTATTTTAGAAGACCCACGTCTTTGCGAGTTAATGGACATTAAATTATTCGTTGATACGGATGCTGACCTTCGTATTCTGCGCCGCATGCAGCGTGATATTAAAGAGCGCGGTCGTACGATGGATTCAGTTATTGATCAGTACGTAAATGTTGTACGTCCAATGCACAATCAATTTATTGAGCCTTCTAAGAAATTTGCGGATATTATTATCCCTGAAGGTGGACAAAACCACGTTGCAATTGATATTATGGTGACAAAAATTGCAACAATTCTTGAACAAAAAGTAAATTTGTAATAGCATAGTAAAAGATATACGGTAGGAAGGGATTTTTTCCCTTCTTATCGAATACAATGAAACATGCAACCTCATCTATATATAGGTGAGGGCATATTTATATCAACTTTCCATACATATCTTCTTTATATAAAGAAGAATTGGAAATACGGGGTTGTATGTGACAACTCCGCTAGTGCAAGGGTACTAGAAACCTCCGCTAACAATGGAAGCGGAGGAGTTTTCATATGGAACTCCTCTTTTTTTCAGGGGATTGGTATATAAAAGGAGTGGAAAATATGTCAACAGAAAAAACATACCCTATGACGCAAGAGGGTAAGCAAAAACTAGAGAACGAACTTGAGCAATTAAAAACAGTAAGACGTAAAGAAGTAGTAGAACGTATTAAAATCGCACGTAGCTTCGGGGACCTTTCTGAGAACTCTGAGTACGATGCAGCGAAAGATGAGCAAGCGTTCGTAGAAGGACGTATTACACAATTAGAAAATATGATTCGTAACGCAGTTATCATTAAAGATACTGGCGAAGTATCAACTGTTGTTACATTAGGTAAAACAGTAACATTTAAAGAATTACCAAACGGAGATGAAGAAGCGTACACAATCGTAGGTAGCGCGGAAGCTGATCCATTCGAAGGAAGAATTTCTAACGATTCTCCAATCGCAAAAAGCTTATTAGGTAAGCAAATTGGTGAGAAAGTAACAATCCAAACACCAGGTGGAGAAATGCAAGTAGAGATTGTCTCTGTAAAATAAAAAAAAGATTCTCCTATCGGGAGAATCTTTTTTTTCTGTAGAATGAAAAAAATTGTGTAAACCTTAGAGTGATTCGACAAAAAATGTCAAAAAAACACTTTAAGCTTTGATATCATAATTAGAGACCATAGGTTTTAAAAGGGAAAAGGGGCTAATTATGAAACATAAAATCTTTACAGGATTGGTTTGTAGTATCTCCATATTAGGACTTGCTGCATGCGGAACGAATGAAGAAACTACATCATCAAAGGGAGAAAAAGTAAAGCAAGAAGAAAAAAAGGATATTAAAGCAACTGAGAGTTCAAAAGCCTTAGAAAATCCACAAGATAAAAAGGAATTTAATGATTTTGATGTAGCGTATCAATTAGCAATTGTCATGAAAATATTTCAAGATGTAACGATTAAGTATGATTACGCAATTGGGAATCCAGATTATTTATTGCGAGATTCGATGGATCAAAAAACAATAGATGATATGAAGAATATGTTACAAGAACAGGCGAAGAATAATGATAAAATTTTAAAAGATGAAGTGAATCAAGCATATACATATTTAAAACAATCGAAAGTAAGTAATAAAGATGATATTCAAAAAATAATAGATGCACAAAATAATTATTTACATATTGTAGATAAGATGATTACTTGTATTGATTCTGTAACAGTTGAGAATGCCAAAGAAAAAAGAAATGAAATGGATAATTTCAGTAAGGACTATTTAAAAGTAGCGGCTAATGTAACAACTACTGTAATTGAAGTTGCTAAAAACACTGGAGTGAATGAAACTGAATTTAAATCGCTTCTTACGAAATTTTTAGAGAAGCCAAAAAAACAATAATAGCTTTATATAATATCTATTTTTGTTTTGGAGCTTGTATAAATAAAATAGTACCTCGTCTAAACTACAATAGACGAGGTGTTTTTTTATGAAAATAAAACGGAGAATTACAATTGTTTTAATTTGTTTTATGAGCGTTATGTTTGTATTGCTTTGTCGTTTAATCCAAATTCAAATTATAGATACAGAATCATTTACTGATCGCAAAATAAATTTAATTGAAAAAAGTGTTACGCAACGTACACAATCCATTACAGTAGACGATGGACGTGGGCAGTTTATAGATCGTAATGGTAAAGAAATAGGTGAGGAAAAATATCCTGTTTTAATTATTTTTCCATTTTTACAAATAAAAAATGACATGTTAGAGAAAATCGCGCATATCATTGGTGTGTCGAGACAAGAGATTAGAAGACAAATGAAAAATAACAAAAATGCATTTACCCTACAAGGAGAAACTGCTCCATTTCGAGTGACGCGAGAGCAGATGGAGAAGGTAAATGAATTACATGTATTAGGTATTGTAGCAGCTGAAGTGCGATTAAAACAAACTGGAGAAATCAGTCATTTAATTGGTGATGTAGGGGAGAACGAAAGGGAGTTTCAAAAGCGATATGGAGAATTGAAAAAAATTTCAAAACAAACGCCGATAGGTATTTCAGGATTACAGCAATCATTTGATGAATTTCTATTGACTGATGGAGAGGCAAAAGTATTATATCAAGTAGATCGGCAAGGAGAACCAATTTTCGGAAAGCAAGCGAAATACACTTCACCAGGAAATCCGTTTTATCCAGTTAGGGTTCAAACTACTTTACATAAAGAGTTGCAGCAAAAAGCAGAAGAAGTGATTGAAGCAAACGAAATAAAGAAGGGGGGATTAGTATTACTTGATGTAAAGACAAATGAAATATTAGCGATGGTTAGTAAGCCGTCTTTACAAGTAAGGGATGAGAATTTATATAAAACTACACTTGAAAATCAAATGTTAACGCCACATTTTCCAGGCTCTGTTTTTAAAACAGTAGTTGCAGCTGCAGTCATTGATCAAAAAGTAAATTTGTTTAATCGGACATTTAACTGTAATAAAGATTTATATGGTGAAAACGACCCGCAAGTTAGGATGGGTACGCTTAACTTTAAAGAGAGCTTTGCTAGGAGCTGTAACAGGACATTTTCCGAGTTAGGTAACGAGCTATTACAAAAGGATAGGACGGTGTTAGAAACATACGTAGCAGCTCTAGGAGCAAATGAAAAGGTTGGATGGAAAGGTTCTGTATTTCATACACCTCATTTTGAGCAAATGTCAGAAGAGAAAGGCACTACTATTTGGGGAAATGAAGAAAATAAAAGTAATAAAAAAGCGGTAGAACAAACAGCGATTGGACAGAAAGATGTACGTATATCACCTCTAGCAATTGCCAATATGATGGCGACGATTGCGAGGAATGGAGAAAAGATGGAAGTGAAAGCTGTTGAAAAAATAGTATATAAAAATGGAGCGGATTTTTTTACATTTGAGAGCCATACGTTAAATGGAAAACAGCTTTCGTATGAAACAGTGAAAACATTACAAGAGTTATTAAGAGGCGTTGTAACAAGGGAGAAAGGAACAGGAACGGCATTCCGTTCGTTGCCACTAAGTGTCGCTGGAAAATCCGGGACAGCGCAAACGGGGAAAGGGACGAGGGTGAATCGCTGGTTTGCAGGTTATTTTCCGTATGAGAATCCAAGATATGCTTTAGTTGTTGTTGATCTAGAGACTGATAGCAAAGTGAATAAAGTTACACCTATTTTTAAAGATATGGTGGGAGCAATCTATCAATTGGAGAATGAAAAGTAATCTTGCAATTTATAGTGAAATGTCTTCATTTCATGAAAATATCATTGTAAATGTTCAACCTTTCTAGATTTAATGTTACAATAGCAATTAGGAAAAACTGCATGGAGGTTTGGAGAATGGCAGGAGGATCAAGATTCCAACAGAAACAACAAAAACGTCGTCAAAACGGTGTTTTAAATATTGCAATCGCTATTGTATTACTATTAGTAGCTATTGTAGCATATCAATTGTTCGTTCCTAGTACGAAAGAGCAAGCATCTTCTACTGATAAGAAAGTCTCTCAACAAACAACAAAGAATGAGAAAGCTGGAAAATCAGAAGATAAAGAATCTGCTAAGAAAAAAGAAAAAGAACAAGAGCAAGCAGAAGCTAAGAAAAAAGCTGAAGAAGAGAAGCTAAAGGCTGAAGAAGAACAGAAAAAAGCTGAAGAAGAAGCGAAAGCTAACGAGAAAGTATCAGCTGAAAAAACTGTATCTAAGGCAAAAGAGGCTTACACAAAACCTTCTTGGAAAGCTGTAGGAACAGAACAAGGTTCATCACCGGCGATGACGTTTAAACAAGGATCATCAGATTGGAATGAGATGCAAAGTGCAATTGCTGCAGGTGTTGAGATACCGAAAGAGCAATTAGTATTCCATTTTGTTGGAAGAGACAAAACTGGAAAGAGCAAAGCTTATGGTGATGTTCAAGATAAGCAAAGTGGCAAAAGATATTACGTAAATATTGATTGGGTAGACAATGAGGGCTGGAAACCAGTACTTGTTCAAACTCTAAACTAAAAAAGAGAAGCTCCTTAGGAGCTTCTCTTTTTTGTTAACGCAATTTCTTTAATTTAAAATGAACAACCGCGCTATAATAAGGTCTTTTGCTTTCAGGATCCATGACCATTTGATGAGAGATGTGATGAACTTCAAGCATAAGTGCTTTATTATTATCAATTTGTTCACTAATTTTTCGTTCTAAAGAAGCTAAGTCTCCCGCTTCAAAAAACTCTACTTTATCTTCTAACATTTCAAAGGTAAATGACATGAAGACGGCCCCTCTCCTATGTAATCAACTATAGTGTAACAAAGAAAAGAAGGAAATACCATGTACATTTCAATTGACATTTTTAGAAAGAGGGAATATCATACTGATAAAACCGATAAGAAAAAGGGGAATTTTTATGGGTACAGAATTTAATGGTTTATTTGATGAGTGGGCTCATACGTACGACTCATTTGTACAAGGCGAAGATATACAATATAAAGAAGTTTTCGCCCATTATGAGGACATTCTAGAGGATGTAGTTAACAAGTCATTTGGTAATGTATTAGAATTTGGTGTCGGTACAGGTAATTTAACAAATAAATTATTACTTGCTGGCCGCACAGTTTACGGTATAGAACCGTCGCGTGAAATGCGCATGATTGCAAAAGAGAAATTGCCAAAAGAATTTTCAATTACAGAGGGTGATTTTCTTTCGTTTGAAGTTCCAAATTCAATTGATACCATTGTAAGCACCTATGCATTTCATCATTTAACAGATGATGAAAAAAATGTAGCGATTGCGAAGTATAGTCAATTGCTAAACAAAGGTGGTAAAATAGTGTTTGCTGATACGATATTTGCAGATCAAGATGCATATGATAAAACTGTTGAAACAGCAAAAGAAAGAGGTTTCCACCAGTTAGCAAACGATCTGCAAACGGAATACTATACACGTATTCCAGTTATGCAGACTATTTTTGAAAACAATGGCTTCCATGTAACGTTCACGAGATTAAATCATTTCGTTTGGGTAATGGAGGCAACTAAGCAATAGAAAGAGGGATTAGATTGAGAATTGCTGTAATTGGAGCAATGGAAGAAGAAGTACGTATTTTACGTGACAAATTAGAACAAGCAGAGACAGAAACGGTTGCAGGTTGTGAATTTACGAAAGGGCTATTAGCAGGGCATGAAGTAATCTTGTTAAAGTCTGGTATTGGTAAAGTAAACGCAGCGATGTCAACGACAATTTTATTAGAAAAATATAAGCCTGAAAAAGTAATTAATACTGGCTCAGCTGGTGGATTCCATCATTCTCTAAACGTTGGTGATGTAGTTATTTCCACTGAAGTTCGTCACCATGACGTAGATGTAACAGCATTTAACTATGAATATGGTCAAGTACCAGGAATGCCGCCTGGATTTAAAGCTGATGAGGCGTTAGTTGCATTAGCTGAGAAATGTATGCAGGCTGAAGAAAATATTCAAGTTGTAAAAGGTATGATTGCAACAGGTGATTCATTTATGAGTGATCCGAACCGTGTTGCAGCAATTCGTGATAAATTTGAAAATCTTTATGCGGTAGAAATGGAAGCAGCAGCTGTTGCACAAGTATGCCACCAATATGAAATTCCGTTTGTTATCATTCGCGCACTTTCTGATATTGCTGGTAAAGAATCAAATGTTTCATTTGATCAGTTTTTAGATCAAGCAGCTCTTCATTCTACAAACTTTATCGTAAAAGTGTTAGAAGAGTTAAAGTAATGTAACAAAAAGGCAACTGTCTCATATAAAGAAAATACATACAGTTGCCTTTTCTTTATTGGCAAACAAGGGGGAGAACACGATGAATGTATATCGTGGAGTTCATGAGTTAATTGGTCATACACCAATTGTAGAAATTACTCGTTTTTCACTTCCGAAAGGGGTCCGTTTATTTGCAAAGCTTGAATTTTATAACCCAGGCGGAAGCGTTAAGGATCGTTTAGGAAGAGAATTAATCGAAGATGCGCTAGAAAAAGGGCTTGTTACCCAGGGTGGAACAATTATTGAACCGACTGCTGGGAATACTGGTATTGGACTGGCACTTGCAGCATTAGAGCATGATTTACGTGTTATTGTTTGTGTACCAGAGAAATTTAGTATTGAAAAACAAGAATTAATGAAAGCACTAGGTGCAACGGTCGTGCATACACCGACTGAGCAAGGAATGACCGGTGCAATTGCTAAAGCAAAAGAGTTAGTAAATGAAATACCGAATTCATACTCTCCAAGTCAGTTCGCAAATGAGGCAAATCCTCGTGCATATTTTAAAACATTAGGACCTGAACTGTGGGACGCATTGAATGGAGAGATTAACATATTTGTTGCTGGAGCAGGAACTGGCGGTACATTTATGGGGACTGCATCTTATTTGAAAGAAAAAAATATAGGTATTAAAACAGTTATCGTAGAGCCAGAAGGATCTATTTTAAATGGTGGTAAGGCTGGTTCACATGAGACCGAAGGAATTGGACTGGAATTTATCCCGCCATTTTTGAAGACATCTTATTTTGATGAAATTCATACGATTTCTGATCGAAATGCATTTTTACGAGTGAAAGAATTAGCGCAAAAAGAAGGACTTCTCGTTGGGAGCTCTTCAGGAGCAGCATTTCATGCGAGCTTACTTGAGGCAGAGAAGGCAGCACCAGGTACAAATATTGTAACCATTTTTCCTGATAGCAGTGAGCGCTATTTAAGTAAAGACATATACAAAGGATGGGAATAAAAAATGAGAGCAAAGACAAAGTTAATTCATGGTATTCGCATAGGAGAACCTTCAACTGGATCTGTAAACGTACCGATTTATCAAACAAGTACGTACAAACAAGAAGCAGTTGGTAAGCATCAAGGATATGAATATTCACGTACAGGTAACCCAACACGTGCAGCTTTAGAAGAAATGATTGCTGTATTAGAAAATGGGCATGCTGGATTTGCATTTGGTTCAGGAATGGCTGCTATTACAGCGACAATTATGTTGTTCTCAAAAGGTGACCACGTTATTTTAACAGATGATGTTTATGGCGGAACATACCGCGTTATTACGAAAGTATTAAACCGTTTCGGTATTGAGCATACATTTGTAGATACAACAAACTTAGAGGAAGTTAAAGAAGCGATTCGTCCAAATACGAAAGCAATTTATGTGGAAACACCAACGAACCCACTACTAAAAATTACTGATATTAAGAAAATATCTACTCTTGCTAAAGAGAAAGACTTATTAACAATTATTGATAACACATTCATGACGCCATATTGGCAGTCGCCGATTTCTTTAGGAGCAGATATTGTGCTTCATAGTGCAACGAAATATTTAGGAGGTCATAGTGACGTAGTTGCAGGTCTAGTAGTTGTAAATAGCCCACAACTAGCAGAAGATCTTCACTTTGTACAAAACTCAACAGGAGGTATTCTTGGGCCGCAAGATAGCTTCTTACTACTTCGTGGTTTAAAAACATTAGGAATTCGTATGGAAGAACATGAAACGAATTCACGCGCTATTGCTGAGTTCTTAAATAATCATCCAAAAGTAAATAAAGTATATTACCCAGGTCTTGAATCACATCAAAACCACGAATTAGCAACAGAACAAGCAAATGGTTTTGGTGCTATTATCTCATTTGATGTAGATAGTGAAGAGACATTAAATAAAGTACTTGAGAAATTGCAGTATTTTACACTGGCTGAAAGTTTAGGAGCAGTAGAAAGTTTAATTTCTATTCCATCTCAAATGACACATGCATCAATCCCAGCTGATCGCCGCAAAGAATTAGGAATTACAGATACATTAATTCGTATTTCTGTCGGTATTGAAGATGGTGAAGATTTAATTGAAGATTTAGCACAAGCGCTAGCATAATAAAAAAACGCACTGCTAATATAGAGCAGTGCGTTTTTTTATTACATTATTTTGTGAAACATTTCACAAAATAGACATACACAAACGAAATGATTTCATGTATATTGAATTCAGGAAATGTTACTCACGAACAAACTTGTGAAACATTTCACAAACAATGAAATTCATGTAGGAAAGCATCTCTATTTTTTTATGTTAATTGGGACTTATTTTGACCTATAGGGACATATAAGGACCGTGATAGTAGAATAGGAGGAAATTTACATGGTAGTCAAAGAGAAAGTTGTAAATGAAATGCAGGAAGTAAAAAAGATGATTGATACACTAGTAAATAATGGTCAACAAGCTTTACAAGCATTAGAAAGTTTTACACAAGAGGAAATTGACAACATTGTTCATGAAATGGCATTAGCAGGTGTTGATCAACATATGCCGCTAGCAAAATTAGCAGTTGAAGAAACTGGCCGTGGTGTATATGAAGACAAATGCATTAAAAATATTTTTGCCACTGAATATATTTGGCATAGTATAAAGCAAGATAAAACGGTAGGAATTATTCACGAAGATTCTCATGAAGAAATAATAGAAATCGCGGAACCTGTCGGTGTAGTAGCTGGGGTAACGCCAGTAACGAATCCAACGTCGACAACAATGTTTAAAGCGTTAATTGCGATAAAAACAAGAAATCCAATTATTTTCGCGTTTCATCCTTCCGCACAAAAATGTTCTGTGGCAGCGGCGAAAACAGTATATGATGCAGCGATGAAAGCTGGTGCACCAAAACACTGTATTCAATGGATTGAAAGACCGTCTGTTGAAGCGACGAAACAATTAATGAACCATGATGGTGTAGCACTCGTTCTAGCAACTGGAGGCGCTGGTATGGTGAAATCAGCTTACTCTACTGGAAAACCAGCGTTAGGCGTTGGGCCTGGTAATGTACCGTGTTATATAGAAAAATCAGCACATGTAAAACGAGCTGTTAATGATTTAATTTTATCGAAAACATTTGATAACGGTATGATTTGTGCATCGGAACAAGCAATCATTGTCGATAAAGAAATCTATGATGATGTTAAAACAGAAATGATTGAAAACAATTGTTACTTTGTAACAGAAGAAGAAAGAAAAAAATTAGAAAAGCTTGTTATAAATGAAAATACATGTGCAGTAAATAGTGATATTGTAGGGAAATCAGCACAGTATATTGCCGATTTAGTTGGGATTACTGTTCCTGAACATACAAAAATGCTTGTAGCTGAAATTCAAGGTATCGGAGCAGCATATCCGTTATCTCGTGAGAAACTGAGTCCAGTATTAGCTTGTGTGAAGGCGAATTCATTAGAAGAAGGATTTACATATTGCGAAGAAATGTTGAACCTCGGTGGTTTAGGACATTCAGCAGTTATCCATTCTACAAATAAAGATGTGCAAAAGCAATTTGGATTACGTATGAAAGCTTGCCGTCTCATTGTAAATGCACCTTCATCACAAGGTGGAATAGGTGATATATATAATGGATTTATTCCATCACTTACACTTGGTTGTGGTTCATACGGAAAGAATTCAGTTTCCCAAAATGTAACAGCCACTCATTTATTAAATATAAAAAGGCTGGCAAATAGAAAAAAGAATATGCAGTGGTTCAAATTGCCACCAAAAATTTATTTTGAAAAACATGCTACAGCTTATTTAGCAAATATACCTAACATTTCACGTGCATTTATTGTAACGGACCCTGGAATGGTTGAACATGGCTATGTCGATACAGTCGCGCACTATTTAAACAAGCATGCAAATGATGTGAAAGTTGAAGTTTTCTTTGAGGTCGAACCAGATCCATCAGATGAAACTGTTTTTAAAGGTGCGGAAATGATGAGAAGCTTTAAGCCAGATGTAATTATCGCACTTGGTGGTGGTTCAGCTATGGATGCAGCAAAAGGAATGTGGTTATTCTATGAGCATCCAGAAACGACATTCTATGGCATTAAACAGAAGTTTTTAGATATAAGAAAACGTACATGTAAATATCCGGAATTAGGAAATAAGGCGCAGTTTGTTGCGATTCCAACGACATCAGGAACGGGATCAGAAGTGACACCATTTGCGGTTATTACAGATAAGAAAAATAATATAAAGTATCCGCTTGCAGATTATGAATTAACACCAGATGTAGCAATTGTTGATCCGCAATTTGTAATGACAGTACCACCACATGTAACAGCAGATACTGGTATGGATGTTTTAACACATGCAATTGAGGCGTATGTGTCTGTTATGGCAAATGACTATACAGATGGATTAGCATTAAAAGCTATTGATCTCGTATTCAAATATTTACCGAGAGCATATAAAGATGGAAATGATGAAGAAGCAAGAGAAAAAATGCATAACGCTTCTGCAATTGCAGGTATGGCATTTGCAAATGCTTTCCTCGGTATTAATCACAGCTTAGCACATAAAATTGGACCAGAATTCCATATTCCGCACGGACGCGCAAATGCCATTCTAATGCCGCATGTAGTCCGCTATAATGCTATTAAGCCAAGAAAACACGCATTGTTCCCAAAATATGAGCACTTTGTGGCAGATGAAAGATATGCACATATAGCGAGAATGCTCGGGCTTCCAGCAAGCTCGGCAGCAGAAGGGGTGGAATCACTCGTCAAAGCAATTATTGAGCTTGGAAAAAGCTTAAATATTAATATGAGTATTGCAGGACAAGGAGTAGATAAAGAGCAATTTGAAGAGGTTGTTGGAGTATTAGCAGAAAGAGCTTTTGAAGATCAATGTACAACTGCTAATCCAAAGTTGCCGCTTATTTCAGAACTGAAAGAAATTTATATGGAAGCATATAAAGGTGAATAATGATTACAAAAGAGCCGCAGTAAAGCGCTCTTTTTTTATTGGAAAACATCTCCCAGAATGGCTGTATTTACTGGTCTTTCAGTTTCATAGAATATGATACAGTGAAATGGAGGAGTGAGAATATAATGAAAGAATTAAAAGGAAAAATAGAAGACTATACTCGGTTCGGACAAATTCTTCTCGCTGTAAGTACATTGTTAATGGTTGGCTTGTTGATTCCGAATGGAGCAAAAGAGACAATCCAATTTTTTGTTATGATGGGGAGCATCGTTATATTTTTAAGTTTATCGTTCTTTTTCTTTCAGCGTGTGAAAGTGATGCGTGACCAGCTAGAGGAAAATGAATGTGAATAATATTGTTAACTAGAGCGCGGCGAAAAGAAAAAATCTTTTTGTCACGCTTTTTGTTTTTTGTAGAAAAATGTATGCGTTTCGTGTTGACAATGATAATCCTTATCAATTAAAGTAGAATAGTAGTTAATGATTATCATTATCAATTAGAGGTGAAGGAATGAAAAAATCTATTACGCTATTTACAGCGATTTTATCTATTTTTTTCTTGTTAATAGGTTGCAGTGCCAAAGGGGACGAAAAAGCGTCTGCAACCAAAACAGAAAAAGGAAAAGAGAAAATCGAAATTACCGACCTATCAGGAAGAAAGGTAACATTCGATAAAGTGCCAGAAAATTTTGCAACATTAAGTATGGGGGACATGGATATTATTCATGCTTTAGGTGGAAAAATAGTAGGTCGCCCGGATACGAAATTAACTCTTCCAGAGGAGTTAAAGAAAGCACAAGTAATTGGGAATGCACATCAACCGAATTTTGAGCAAATTGCTAGTTTAAAGCCCGATGTACTTGTTGCTAACAATGGATTCCAAAAGAATGTGCCAACGGTTGAAGGACAAGGAACGCAAGTTATCATTTCTTCTGCGAATTCTGTACAAGATATTCAAAAGAATATTGAATTATATGGAACGGTAATGAAGAAAGAAGATAAAGCAAAAGAAATTAATCAAAAAATGAATGATCAAATGAAGAAATATGAGAAAAAGAGCGATGTGAAAGCATTGCTAGTGTATGGCGCACCAGGTACTTATTTAGCGGCATTACCAACATCTTTATCAGGTGATATTTTAGAAAAAACAGGCGGAAAAAATATTGCTTCTGATTTTCCAGAAACGAAAGAATATCCGCAATATGCACAGCTAAGTGTAGAACGTATTATTGAGGCGAATCCAGATGTGATTTATTTAATTACACACGGAGATCCAAAAAGTGTGAAAAAAGCATTCGAAGGCGAAATGATGAAAAATGAAGCGTGGAAAAATTTAGAGGCAGTAAAACAAAACCGCGTAGTTATTTTGCCACCTGATTTATTTGGATCTAATCCTGGTACAAAAGTTACAGAAGCAATGGATTTTATGTATAAAAGTATACAAGATGTAAGGAAATGATACGTATGGAAAGTAGTGAAGTAGTAAGAGAAAAGGAACATCCTTTTGCGAAAAAAAGATGGATAATAGCAGTTACTTTAGTTGTATTAACAATCCTAGGTCTCTTGTACGGTCTTTTCGCAGGAAGTTTATCCTTTTCTATACGAGATATTTTAACAGGTATACAAGAGGAAGGTTCGACAGTTCATCGAATTGTATGGGATCTTCGCATACCGAGAGTGCTTATTGGGTTTATAGTAGGAACATGTTTAGCTGCATCTGGTACACTGCTACAAGGGGTTATGAGAAACCCTCTTGCAGATCCTGGTATTATCGGAGTTTCATCTGGAGCAGGCCTTGTAGCAATTGTCATCATGATTTTATTCCCACAGCATCTAGCTTTTTTACCACTAGGGGCGTTTTTAGGAGCTTTCATAACAGCGATGGTTATTTATGCTTTATCATGGCAAAAAGGGGCACCACCTTCAAGAATCGTCTTAGTAGGGGTGTCGATCAATGCATTAATTGGTGCAGCAACGTCAGCATTAATGTTATTACATAGTGACAAAGTACAATCGGTGTTACCGTGGTTAGCGGGCGGTATTGGAGGTGTAAGTTGGGCACATTTAAACATGATTATTTATTATGCAATATTCGCCATTATATTAGCTTTCTTTGGTATTAAGCATATTCGAGTGTTAATGCTTGGAGATGAAATGGCAAAGTTATTAGGACATAATGTGGAAAAAAGTCGGTTTTATTTAATCGTAGTAAGTACATTATTAGCTGGAATTGCAGTAAGTGTGTCTGGTCTTATTGGATTTGTCGGTCTTGTCGTACCACATATGCTACGTTTATTAGTTGGAAATGATTATAGATATTTGCTACCTTTATCATGCCTTGGCGGCGGGGTATTACTTGTTTTTGCGGATGCAATAGCTCGAAGTTGGTTTGACCCAATCGAATTGCCTGTTGGTATTTTACTGTCCTTCTTAGGTGGTCCGTTCTTCTTATATTTAATTCATAGAGGAGGAAAACAAAGTGATTTCCGTTAACAAAGTGTTTTACGCACACTCTGAAAGATTTCAAATGCAAAATATGAATGTACATATTAAGGCTGGAGAAATCGTTAGTTTAATTGGTCCGAATGGATCGGGAAAATCTACTTTGCTTCGTTTAATAGCAAGGCTACTGAAACAAAGCGAAGGGGACATCATTTTAGATGGGAAAAATATTCATATGATGAAGAGTGCTGATGTAGCGAAGCAATTAGCAATGTTACCGCAAATGCATGATCATCAATTAGATTTAACAGTGAAAGAACTAATTGAGTTCGGAAGAGGTCCACATAAATCATGGAGTAGCCGCTTAAATAAAGAAGATGAAGAAATTGTTGATTGGGCATTGTCTGTTACAAATCTTGAAGGGTATGAATATCGTCTTTTACATTCTTTATCAGGAGGGGAACGGCAACGTGCTTGGATTGCGATGACGTTAGCGCAACGTACAAATGTCTTATTATTGGATGAACCAACAACCTTTTTAGATATCGTTCACCAGTTGGAAGTAATGGAACTTGTGAAACGATTAAATGAGGAGTTTGGAATGACAATTATAATGGTTTTACATGACATTAACCAAGCTGCTCAATATAGCGATCGTTTACTTGTATTAAAGCGAGGAAAGATTCAGTATGATGGTATACCAGAAGAAGTACTATGCCATGAAATGTTTCAACATGTATTTGGCATAGATGTAGATATTTTTCAAGGAAGTGACAAGCCTTTTTTTACACCGAAACGAATTTCTAAAAGGGGAGAAGAGCGATGCAAACAGAAGAGCGTATTACCACGGAATTAGTAAGAGAATTTGTTATGGCAGCTCACGGGGATTTAGAGAAAGTACAAGAGCTATTGGTTGAATCACCAAGCTTACTTCACGCCTCTTATAATTGGGGTGGATCAGATTGGGAAAGTGCGTTAGGCGCATCGGCACATGTAGGTCGTAAAGATATTGCTCTTTATTTACTAGAAAAGGGTGCTCGGATGGATATTTTTGCAGCAGCTATGCTTGGTGAATTAGAAGTTGTACAAGCTATTTTAGTAGCTCAACCAGAAGCATTGCGTGCATCTGGCCCTCATGGTATTTCTCTTCTTCAACATGCACGAATGGGTGGAGAGAAATCTAAGCGTGTATATGATTATTTAGCAATACTATCTTAATGAACGAAGGAAGTTCTTATGTGCGGTAAACTTTTCACTTGAAACAATTGGAAAGTTTACCGCCCGTTAGAACGGGATAAGTATCTAGTATATTTGAAAATCCTACCCCCCCTCAATTGTAGTTTTCTTTATGCTAGTTATGATATGGATGCAGTGGACAATATTTGTCTACTGCTTTTTTTAGTTATTTAGAATGAATATTCTGTATTTTATCGTTGGTTCATTTATCCCGCTATTTTCCAGGCAGTAAGACTCTCGCCTAAAAATTCAGTTAAAGAAAAGAAGTTAGACGGGAGATCCACTGCCTGTAAACGTCGGATTGGTAAAGGCTAATAATCAGTGGGGTGAACAAAATTCCCCACTGATTAAAGTTTCACTTTATAATAAATAGTAACATACTGTATACATACAAAACATGATCGTGAAATGAAGAATAAATTAGTGGAAAGGAGTGCCAGCATGTTTCATACAGAACGTTTACAAATTCGCAAATATACAATGGATGATTTACAGTTCTACGCTTCACTATGGGGGAACGAGAAGGTAATGCGTTATATTGGAAATGGGACATTAAAAACATATATACAGTGTAAAAAAAGTCTGGAGGAATGGGTGATTCCTAGCTATAAAAACGGTCTCGGTTTATTTGTATTGATTGAAAAGGAAACGGGAACAAGAATTGGTCATGCAGGGCTGGTAAAGCAGAAAATAGATGGAAAAGAGGAAATTGAAATTGGTTATTGGTTACTTCCTCAGTATTGGGGAAAAGGGTATGCAAAAGAAGCGGCGGCAGCATTTCGTGACTATGGTTTCCAAGCATTACGAATGAATAAATTAATTTCTCTTATTAATCCGAATCATCCCGCCTCAATATTTGTTGCTAGAAAAACTGGGCTCAGCTACGAGAAAACAACGTCATTTCATGGAATCGATGCTCTAGTTTATTCTATTAAGCGTGTTGGATGAAAAAATTACTTTTTTAAAGGTAAATTGCATTTTTTGAAGAATGGTATATGAAAATAAAGGGAGGGGTTACATGTACATTTATCATAATGGACTTATTATTCGTGAGGGAACGAGTAGTGTACCAGCATATGCAATTAAAGCTTTATTTGAAGATGCCGGTTGGAGTAATGATAATATCCCTTCTTGGCAAATTGAAAAATTTACGATAGCATTCGAAAATTCAACATGGGCTTTCACAATTTGGGATGAGGAAGAGATGATTGCGATGGTTAGAGTCATTTCTGATGGAATTATGATTGCGAACATAGTAAATTTAGTTGTGAAGTGTGAATATAGAGGGAAGGGATTAGGTAAGAAGCTTGTAGCTCTTTGCCTGCAAAAACTTCCCCACGGTGATTGGTTTGCGCATACATCAGCGAACAATTTTGATTTTTATAGAAGCTGTGGATTTGAAGTTAGAGAGCTATCGAGAAATGGAACATGTGCGTATTATGGATATCAAGTCGCAAAAAGAGATGGTCACCGATAAATGAATGGAAAGTAAAAAAGTATAGCGAGGTAATTTTGAGACTTTTGATAATAGAGAATGGATTGAGGCTCGTTTTATGATAAAATAAAAGAAAATTCTGTTTATTATTAGGGGGATAAAAATGAGTGTAAAAGCTGGGGATGTATTTAAATATGAAAGAAGATTTACTGAGGAAGAAGTTTTTGAATTTGCAAATATTACCGGTGATAAAGGTAGACACCATGTGGAATACGATGAAAATGGAAGATTAATGGTTCATGGTTTATTGACTGCTAGCATTGGGACGAAAGTGGGAGAAGAGTTACATTACATAGCAAGAGAATTAGTAAGTGAGTTTATTAGACCAGTTTTCACAGGAGATACGATCACTTGTGAACTAACTTTAACAAATGTTGAGCAAATGGAAGGCTATAAAAAAGTTTCAATCGAGTCAGTTTATCGCAATCAGCATGAGAAGACTGTACTAGTTGGGACAAGTTATGGAATTATAAGGGGATAAAAAGAAGCCTGTTTAACAGGCTTCTTTTTTATTATTTAGTAAACACGTTTTCGATTTTCTGCATAACTAGAGATGAGTAATAATGCAGTTTCTTCTCCTATATTACGAACAATATGAGGAACGCATGCATTCCATGAGAAAGAATCACCTTCTTCTACAATTGCAATATCTTCACCGTGCTGAACTTCTAATTTTCCGCGTAATACAAGGTGACATTCTTCCCCTTCATGGGCATTTGGTGAATTTTCTTTCGGGAATCCAGTAGGGATTTCTACTAAAGATAGGCGAAGGCCCCCTTGCTCCGCAACATGTTCAATTCTTTGCTCATCTTTGCCGTATACACTGTATTTCCGTTCTTCTTTTTTGACAATTTTTAATCGATCTTTTTGCTCTAACAATAAATAGGGAAGGGGAACGTTTAAAAAATTGGAGATCGTTTCTAAAGTTGAGATAGATGGTGATGTTTTATTATTTTCAACCTGACTCATAAATCCTTTAGAAAGACCTGTTCCCTCGCAAATTTGTGCAATTGTTATGCCTCTACGTTGACGAATTTCACGTATTGCAGAACCAATATTCATAAAATCAAGCTCCTTTTTGTAAACAACTATTTGTATCATAGCAAAAAAAATATATTTTTTCCCAGTGAAAATGAATTGACGAATAAAAAAAATTAGTGTATGTTTTGTAATGTAAATAAAAGTTTTGTATAAGAAAACTATAAAGGAGAGAATGAAATGAATCAACATATTGGTAACTTAATTATTCGTATCGTGTTAGGGGTAACATTCTTCATGCACGGTTTAACAAAATTCCAATCAGGAATTGACAATATTGCAGGATGGTTTACAAGTATTGGTTTACCAGGAGGACTTGCATACGGTGTAGCAACGTTTGAATTAGTTGGAGGTCTATTATTAATTCTAGGTTTAGGTGTAAGATATATTGGATTATTATTTGCACTTGTTATGGTTGGAGCAATCGTAAAAGTGAAATGGTCAGCTGGTTTATTGGGAGATGGAAAAAATCCTGGTTTCGAATTAGAACTTGCATTATTAGCAATGGGTGCATACTTATTTGTTGCAAAAGCTGATGGCTTTGTAGATAATTTCTTAAAAGAAAAAATGTCAAAGAAGAACTAATTTAAATGGGGGGGCTAACAAGATGAGTTTTCAACTTCATCCCGATACAACACTTGATGTTGTTCATTTATACGTATCTAATGTAAAGAAATCACTAGAGTTTTATACGGAAGTACTAAGTATGAAGGTGCTAAGAGAAGAAGAAGCAGTCGTTACATTTGGGAATGAAAATGATGAACCCCTTCTTATCATTGAAGAAAAGAAAGAAGCTTTTCCGAAGCAAAGAGGAAGAACAGGGTTATATCATTACGCAATTTTATTACCAAGTAGGCAGGATTTAGCGAATGTTCTTCGTCATCTTGTAGAAATGGTATATCCACTACATGGCGGGGCCGATCATTACTTTAGTGAAGCTCTTTATTTAGCTGATCCAGATGGAAACGGGATTGAAATTTATCATGATCGACAAAAAGAAGTTTGGCGTGATGAGAATGGAGAGCTCCCATTTGTTAGTAACCCGTTAGCTGGTGAAGAATTATTGCAGCAAGGAAGTACATGGAGTGGATTTCCAGCTGGTACTGTGATGGGGCATATTCATTTCCATGTAGCTGATTTAGAGGAAGCGAAACGTTTCTATGTTGATGGTCTTGGTTTTGAAGTAACAATCCCAGCTCGTAATGGAGCGTTGTTCGTATCAGCAGGTGGCTATCATCACCATATCGGTTTAAATACATGGCAAGGTGAAGGGGTACCACCGCAAATGCCAGGTTCTGTTGGTTTGAAATATTTCACAATTGTATTAGCGGATGAAAAACAAAAAGAGCAAGTATGTGAAAGCTTAAAAAATATTGGTAAGATTGCTACGTACAAAGATGGAATATTACAAGTCGAGGATCCATTTGGACATTGTATCCATTTCCAAATAAAAGGAGAAGCCTAAAAAGGCTTCTCTTTTTTATTTTCTAATAATTGCATTTTCATTTTGTAAAAATAGTTCATCAAATTGTTTTGCAAGCTCAAAATCTAGTTTCGTTAAACCTTTTGCATTCCAAGATGACAAAGTAATAATAACTGCTTTATACTGGATAAGGATAAATGGATGGTGATTATGTTCTTCTGATAGTTTGGCGGCTTCAGAGACAAATTCGACTCCTTTTAAGTAGTCGGAAAACATATATTTTCGTTCAATCCATTTCTCATCTTTTACCATCCATTTATCTACCTTCAATAATTCTTCGTGAACTTCTTCTTCAGTTAATCTTAGCATCATTTTTCACATCCTTTACTGGAAGTAACGCAAGACCATTGTTAATAAGGCGTGTTACAGCTTCGTCAGTTGTGAAAGTAGAAAGTTGATGTAGTAATGCTGCCGATGTTTCATGCCCTTTGTTATGCTCTAAAAGTAACTCTAATACTTCAAGGCGCAGTAACCATTCTTTCGCATAAAATTTATTTAATACTTCTTGAATTGCTACTAATTGATCGATATGCGCGTCGTGTAAAATCCCCTCACTTCGAATATCTCGAACTGTTTGATACATACGTTCAAGTTCATTCAGTACAAGTGGAGCAGGAATTTCGTGAACTTCTTCATCCATTGGGAAAAATGCTGTGGCATCTGCGGCACCTGGGAATACTGAAGTGATTTGTGAGCCAACAGCCATATCAAATGCGCCCCATGAAGCATCAAATAAAACGCGGGCGTTATAAGTAACTGTGCAATCGATAAAGGAAATAAGAGCAATTTTCTTATCGTTTTTTACAATATCTGTTACTGTTCCTTTTACATGAATACCACTTGCAAAAGTAAACTCAGCGATAGTTCCAATTGTAATTCCTAATGATTGTAGTTGTTCGTCTGTACAATTTTCTAATGCAATATTTTCAGTGAGTAATCCAATCGGTGTTCCAAATCCGTCACTGTGTACAGAAGTAGAATGATTCGCTAACTGTTTATTATGAAGTGCTAATGCCGTTGGCGAATTTGTTCGCATGTAAATTAATTCACCTGCATCGTTTTCAATTGTCTCGCTAAATGTACCTGTAATTTGTAATCCGCTATTTAGCTCAGCTGTTGCATAGTTCTCAGAGCGAATTGCTTTTTCTAAACCTTCTTTTCCACCTGTTTTAAAGGCCATTGTTTTAGAAAATGTTTCAAGCGCATCTGTTAATTCTTCAAAGGATTCACAAACAAATAGTTGTGGTTGCATTTTTGTTACGTCATAAGTTGTCCCTATACATGCTTCGATAGAAAATGGAACCTTTTCTACAGCGTCTGTTAAGCAATGTTTGCTTTCGCCAACAGAAGAAAGGAGACCAGCACCATATATCTTTGGATCATCTATATTTCCGATCAATCCATATTCTACTGTCCACCAGAAAAGACGTGAAATTTGTTCAGCTTCTGATAAACCAGAAACTAAGTTTTGTTTTTCAATTACAGCATTTTCAGCAGCCTTAACTTCATCAGGAGTAGAAGTAGGGCTTTCTTTCACTATCGTTAATGTACGAACAGCTTCAAATGCATCATGTTCTTCTTTTGTAGAGAAAGCTTTTGCACCAATTTGCCCAAAACGTTTCACATATTTTGCATATGTAGGATCAAGTAAAATCGGTGCGTGTCCTGCGGCTTCGTGTACGATATCTGGAGCTGGTGTGTACTCGATATTTTCTACTTTCCGAATATCTGTTGCGATCGGTAGTAATCCGTGTCCTTGAAAATCGAAGAATGCTACGCCGGGAATAAGTCCGTCAATCGTTACAGCGCCCCAGCCACTTGGTGCCAAACACTCATTCATTTCTTCTACTTTTGGAATTGCATCTATATTAATACCAGATGATTGTAGTCCGTTCACATAGGCTGGATGAGCAACGTCTTTTAAGAAGCTATGATTTTGTCTCATAATGTAACGCCACACAGCGTGATTCACCGGTGTGTATTGATCATAATGTTGTGTGGATACGAATGGTTTTAAATGCGATGGAATTTCTGTTTTCTTTGTCATTTAGACATCCTCCTTTTTTTCTATAAAATTGAATATCGATTTCGTATAGCTTGTATCACCTCCCTTCATTATTTGTAAGCGCTTATAAAATTTTATCATAAGATTCGGAATTATTTAACATCTGTTTCTGTGAGAAATAGAAAAAGCCCCTATCGGAAAATCCGATAGGGGCGAAAGAATCGCGGTACCACCCTATTTGTAAGTGAAAATATACTTACATCTCAATTAATGATAACGGAAAAATTCCGTCTTTTCCTTCATGCATAAAAGCACTACGAAAAAGAAGCTCCAGAATTGTAATTCATACTTATATATGTGCTAATTTCCACCGACCATTAGCTCTCTGTAACAGGGATATAAGATACTACTGCGATTCTTTCAACGCGTATATATGAAATTGTGTAAGAGGATGGACGCAAAAAAGTCCCTATCGGAAAATCCGATAGGGACGATAAAAATCGCGGTACCACCCTATTTGTAAACAACTAATTGTTTACCACTCACTTTACGATAACGGAAAGATCCGTCTTTCTCTTCATGCATAAAAAGCATTACGGGAAAGAAGCTCCAGAATTGTAATTCACGCTTGTATATGTACTGATTCGCACCAACCATCAGTTCTCTGAGACAGTGATATAAGTCGCTACTAGTATTCCTTCAAAGCCGATATATAATTCGTTCAACTAAACTATGTTTTGTATTATAAAACTATATTAAAAAAATTGTCAACAAAAATTTTTTATCCCGTGTTAATGAGCAGTAAAATTCCTACCTCAAAATTCGGTTGGAGCAAAGAAGTGAGATGGGAGATTAACTGCCCGTAACTCCCGATTGGTGAAGGCTAATAATCAGTGGGGATGAACGAAATCTCCACTGATTAAAATTTTACTTTATTTCACTTCTAAATTAACAGTTAAATTAGAGGTATTGCCAGCTGCATCAGTTGCTACAATGTGAATAGTATTTTTTCCTTCTTGTAATTGAGTGCGATCGAAATAAATGTCATAGCTTTTCTCCCAAGGGTTCAGGAATGCCTGTTCCCATACACCATTTCCGTTAATTTCATATTGCATTCTCACTGGAATACCAGGTGCTATCCAACCAGATTCTGACATCCAATCTAGTAGAATATCATCAACTTTTCCTCTAATTACGAGATTTTCTTGGTCAACCTCGTGTGTTAACTTAGGTGCAGTTCGATCAAGAAATACAGCAGCTGTTTGCTTTGTTTCCCCGCCAGAATTAGAAGCAACTGCTTCAATTTGATATAGCCCATCAGTTAAAGGAGTGCCATCTGCTTTTGTACCATTCCATTTGAAAGATTTATACCCAGGAGTTGCATTTTTAGCTTGATGGATAATCCCTTGATACGTTACACGTTCTTTCGTAACTAAATTTGCATGCAATGTGATATCATCCACAGGCGCAACTAAATAGTAGTTGATGAGATTATCATCTAGTACGTGGTCGCCATTTGGGCTAAAAGTAGAATTAATAATTTCAAGTCCATCGATACGTTTATAATCTTTAGGATCGATACTAAATGTGAATGGAATTCGAATTTCTTCTTTTGCCCCTTGTTCTTTTACATATACATTTCCAGTATACACACCTTGTTGTAGTGAGCTATCTACAGTGATAGTAAATGGTTTTTCGGTACTACTATTCGGTTGAATGCTAATCGATGAAGGGACAGAAGCTTTTACTTTTGTTTTTGTGTTTGCATCTAGTAATTCCACACGAGTTGAAAAACTTTTCTTTTTACTAGAAAGGTTTTGTAATGTAACATTTTGCGTCAGTTTTACTTTTCCGCTATTGGGCTTAATAAGACCGAAGCTGACATTGTTAGGTTTTACTAATACATTTGTTTGAGCTGCTTTCGGAATGTTAATTAAACCAGATCCTTGTGCCATAACAGGGTATGTATTTTCATTGACATCATGTAATGTTTTGGCATTGTTGGCAAGAGCCGCTTTCAATTGTTCTGTCGTCCAATCAGGATGCATTTGACGCAAGAGGGCAACCGCTCCAGCTACTTGCGGAGCAGCCATACTTGTTCCGTTATGCGATTCATAGCCGCCTCGCGGTACTGTACTAGTAATTTGTACTCCAGGTGCAACAACATCAGGCTTTATTAGCCAACTTCCTTGTGATGGTCCTCTTGAACTAAAGTTACCGATAAGTTCTGTTTGCTTTGGTTGTCCAATTTTTATATTTTTCTTTCGTTTTGTAATTAAAGTTTTTAATTCTTCCCCATTTGTATTTGATAATTGCATTACTGGGACAGCTAGATGTTCACGCGAAAAATATTCCGGCATCATATTAATTTCTTTTTCGCTAGAGATTAATAACACACCAAGTGCACCAGCTTGCTTCGCTTGTTCTGCTTTTACTAATGTACTAGAAGTACCTTGTAAAATAAGTGCGAATTTCCCTTTCACATCTTGTTTTGCATAATCACTTGGATTGCCATAACCAACATATACAAGAGGAGAATCATTTTCTATTGGAAAATCGGATTTTGATAATGGTAACCCTTGATATGTTTTGCTGGAACCAGTTACTTGGAATGTTGGAAACGGGATAGAAACCGTAGATGCTCCAACAGAAATGACACTACTTGCGTTACCGGGAGCATCAACAGACCAAGGTTTTGGTCCGTCATTTCCATTTGAAACGACAGCAGTAACACCAAGTTTCGCTGCTCGTTCTAACGTTAATGTTACAGGCTGATCAGGTACATTTAAATCCTGCCCAAGGGAGAGGTTTAACACATCCGCACCATCTTGAATTGCTCGCTCAATTCCTTGGATAATATCATCTGTTGTACCAGTTCCACCGTCATTCATTACACGATAGGCTAGAATAGAAGCGTTTGGAGCAACGCCTTTAATTTTTCCGTTACCCGCAATAATTCCAGCTACATGAGTACCATGTACGTTACCATCCATTGGATCGTTATCTTCATCAACCGTGTCATATCCACCGATATAATTTGCCTTTAGGTCAGGGTGTGTATAGTCTACGCCAGAGTCGATAATGGCTATTTTCATGCCTTTTCCATCAAGCGGTTTGCCAAATGGATCTTTTAAATTCCACGCTTCAGGTGCACCAATTGTCGGTCCACCGATATTTGGTGCTTCTTCGTTAATAGCACTTTTTGATGTTTCATGTAATTTATATGTTAAGTTCGGATAGACTGCTTTTACTTCAGGTAAAGAGGCAAGAGAGGTAATTTGATCTCCAGGAATTGAAATAGAGAATCCGGAAAATAACGTATTATACACTTCTTTAATTTTTGCACCAGGTGCTTTTTCTTTTATTTTCTTAGTCGTATCTTCTTGTGCTTTTTTGAGCTCAGCATGATAAGACTGTGCATTACTATTTTGTAAATCTGGAGCATGCTGAATATTACTTTGAGCAGCGAGAGGTGCATGTTGTAATTCTACAATTACTGATATTTCTTTTGTTGTTTTCGTTTCAACATTTTGAGCGATTTTATGTTCTCCCCACTGTTCAATCGTTGTTTTTAATTGTGGACTAAATTGCTTCTCCTTTTGTAGTGATTCAGCATGAGCACTTAAAGCTCCAAAACTAGAAAAGACAAGCGCCATGCTTAATAGTGTAGATGTAGTTTTTTTCATTGATACTCCCCCTAATAAAAAGTGCCAATATTCAGAAATAAAATCTTGCATTTTAGTTAGAAATTATACATATAAATGTTGGTTAAACTATACTTTCGACATAATTCATACCAATCCTCTATGGATTGAAAATTTCTTGGGAAATTTTTTCTGATTATGTCGAATCGATATTTTTCACATATTGTAGGGATAAAGTGAGGAATGCTATGAGGGAAATGGAGTGATGGTATGAAAAGGCTAATAGTAAGTAGTAGTGTAGTGTTGTTTATGTTTTTATGTTCTATCACTATTACTAGTGCAGAAAATAATAGTGTGAAAGTTGCTTTTATTCGTCATCATAATCTTTGGATTAAAGTTGATGGGAAAGAAATACAGATTACAAAAGGAGAGTACATAACAGGGCCGAAGTGGTCATATGATGGGGAATGGCTAGCGTATGTAAAAGGGAAGAAACAAAGTATTCTTGAGTTATATCGGCTGAAAGATGGAAAGAAAGTTACGCCGTTTCACTCAGAAGCATCGAATTATCAATGGTCACCAACAGAAAATATAATTGCATTTATATTTACAGGTACATTAAATACATTTGATGTAGAAAAAAAGAATGCAGATTTTGAAAATGTATCGGCTGGTGTAGGGGATTATGCATGGTACCCCGATGGAAAGAACTTTCTTGTATCCTCTGAAGCGCACTTACTTCCAACAGGATGGACAGGGGCTCAGCTATATGAAGTGCAAAAAGATGCACATATGAATCCTCACAAAATGAAGCATTTGTATGCATTGCCAAATGAACACGATGATTTCCTAGCGCTAGTAGCAAGTGGCTTTAAGTGGTCACCAGATCAAAAGTGGATTTCATTTTTAGCAGTACCGACAGCTTCATGGTCAGCTGATAGTAATACGCTTTGCTTAGTTCGTGCAGACGGCAGTCGGTTTGAAAAAGTAGATCAAATGTTATTAAACGCACAATGGTTTCAATGGGCACCATCAAAAAATATATTAGCTTATATTGAAGGGAGCGGAAGAGTTGCATTAGAAAATAAACATTTAAAAATAAAGGAATTGCCAGCACTTCAGCAGAACATATTTACGCCGAAAGGATATGTTGATTGGGATTTTGTATGGAAGAACGATAGAGTAATTATCGTTTCACGAGCAAAAGAGGCAGGGATAGAAACTCCACCAGAAAAAAGGCCACTACCATCTTTATATGAGGTCGATAGTACAAGTAATGCACAGCATCAAATCACAAAGAAAACGAACAAGCAAGGGGATTACCACCCGATCTTCATGAAGAAGAGTAATCAATTAATTTGGATACGTTCAGACCGTAAGAAAGCGGATGTATGGCTTGCTCATAAAGATCGGAAGCAGGAAAAGA
The DNA here is from genome assembly GCF_037966225.1 of Bacillus sp. FSL E2-8900. Classification (NCBI taxonomy): domain Bacteria; kingdom Bacillati; phylum Bacillota; class Bacilli; order Caryophanales; family Bacillaceae; genus Bacillus; species Bacillus sp. FSL E2-8900. The sequence continues at coordinate 4,017,667 of NZ_CP150193.1, read as the reverse complement.
AGTGGATTGAAAATATAGATGTACCAGCGTGGTATTATGAGAAATGGAATTGGGGAAATGTTATCTCGGTGAAAGAAGAATAAAAAAACTGCCTAAAAAATCATTTTAGGCAGTTTTAATTGTTATTTATGTGTTTTATTTGGCTTTTTTTTCGCTGGGTTTCCGTTCCCTTGGCGCTTTCTATTTTGTTCATCTTTTGCTTGTTTTTCATGTAGTGTATCTAAAAATTCATTCGAGTTACTCATGTTTATATCTCTCCTTTCATTTTGTCATGATTACTATAACCATTTAGGAGGATAATCATGAGTTAGAAGTTAGGCACTTAATTTTCTTCGATAATGTAAGTAAAATATTCCATACATAACAAATAGCATGAGTAAAACTTGTAACTCTACATTTTCTTTTAAAATAGCTGCGATAGTGTCTGGTAAGTACGGTGATTTATCGTTTGTGCTTAAACCTAACCATTTATTTAAGAGGCTAATGGTACAAAACATAAAAACACCGGACCAGCTTGCCGTAATTGCTTTTTGCTTAATTTTTGTTTCACGTTCATCATCTGTAATCCAAGGATTAGCAGTTTTATCACTACTAAAGAAGCCGTTTATATATCCCCATACAATCATTCCAATAAAGACAATTATCCATTTCATATATGTAATTCTCCTTTATATGTAAAAAGTTTTTTACATATAATATTGTAATATTTTACAAAGTTTCATGTCAAATGTTTTTTACATATTGGTTTTCATATAGCAGGAATAAAGTATGAGATAGGGAAGAAATATGTAAGAGGATTTCATAATGAGAGGAGGAAGGGGATGAAAATCGTCTTTGTTCGGCACGGGGAAGGAGAACATACAAGGGATTTGCCATCAAGTTTAAAAGTGCTTCATCCGCCATTGACGGATGAAGGAAGGAATCAGGCTAAATTACTTCAATGCAATGTGCCATTACAAGAGACGGATATATTAATTGCTAGTCCTACACTTAGAACTTTGCAAACGGCGACAATATGGAGTGCGAAAGTTGCTTGTCAAAAAATCGTTCATCCATATGTATCTCCGCGTATTTTTCCTTATCGAGAAGAAGCGAGAACATTACCGTGCGATTATATAGTAGATCAGGGAATGATAACAAAGTTATTTCCGCATTTTTCGATAGAGAAAAGCTCAAATAATCAGTTATGGAAGGAAGGTATAAACACTATTTCAGAGAATAGTTTTCAGCAAATAGTAGATAAATTTCTTCTTTGGTGTTATGAACTGGGTGCTGAAAGAATTTGCATTGTATCTCACGATGGAACAATTACAGCATATAGGCAATATTTACAGAAAGTCGTTTTAACTAGATCAGATTTTTTGAAAGAAACGGGCATATATGAAATGGATTTATCCCATAAAATTCTGATTGATAAGGGCTAATTATAGGATGGGGGTTGTATGTTGAATATTGCATTAGTAGTTGGTTTTAATTCGGATTTAGAGGCGCAATCAATCCGAGCATCTCTTGAATATTTTGGTGCAAGGGTTGTGACATATTGGATTGGTAGACCGAAAGATTTTGTGGAAGTTCTTTCTGGAAAGAACTTATTTAACGATATTAATTATATTATTTTTTGCTTTCATGGTGAAGAAGGGAAGTTTGTCATGGAAGAGTTAGGCGAAGAAGTATATGAACAAGATGAACCGAGAGGGTATTTTGGTACAGAAGAAATTTATAAATATGCAAAATTGCATAATACACATATTGTAAATAGCGGGTGCACGTTAGGGGAGCAAAATCTAGCAAAATCTTTTTTACATAGTGGTGCGAAATCATATATTGGATCGATTGATTATGTAGATGGAAATGCAGCACTTATGTTTACTATACGCTTATTTTATGGGGTTATTAACCATGGGAAAACGTTAGAAGAAGCGTTTCAAGAAGCGAGTTTAATTGATGAGGAGACACATACATTTCGATTCTATAATTAGTTTGAAACACGTTTATTCTATATTCGAATAAACGTGTTTCACATTTAACTCACATTTTTTTTACATTTTTTTCAATGAAAATGGTTATCACTTGTGGTATGATATGTTCAAGTTTTTACAGGTAATAAAAGTTACTATATAAACGTTAGTTTTTAATGTTTCATACGCATGTCACGGATTATTCATAATTAACGTTTGAAAAATAAGTAACTAATGTTATTATATTATCTGTAACTAACTTAATTACAACTTTAGGAGGAAGATATGGTTATTCAATTTTTAAGAGAAAACAAAGCAGTTTCTTTTGCATTAGCAGTAATTCGAGTATATCTTGGTTACACATGGTTAATGGCTGGAATCGGTAAACTACAAGGAAAAGGATTCGATGCAACAGGTTATTTGCAAGGGGCAATTGAAAAATCTAAAGGTGCACAACCGGCTGTTCAATCTTGGTGGGCATCATTCTTACAAGAATTTGCAATTCCAAATGTAGATTTGTTTAATACACTTGTAACATGGGGAGAAATTTTAGTCGGAATTGGTTTAATTGTAGGCTGTTTAACAAAAACAGCGGTCTTTTTTGGTCTTGTAATGAACTTTTCCTATATGTTTAGTGGGTCAATTGGTGTGAACCCTGAGATGGTTATCTTATCTATGTTTGTTCTTGTTTCCGGTATGAACGCTGGGAAATTTGGAATGGATGGCTTCGTTATCCCGAAAGTATTAGGATCAAAAACTCCAAAACGCCAAAAGCAAGCTGCTTAATATATGAAAACGGGTATCTCATTTTGAGATACCCGTTTATGTTATTTTTCAACTTTAATCGGATTGTTCTTAAAGAAATCTTTTACATACCCGACAAATTCTTGTGGTTCTTGGCGAAATGGTGCATGATAACCTTTTTCAATAATATGTAAAGTGCTATTTTTTAAGAATTGATGATACGTTTCTCCTTCTTTCCAGGAAACGCTACTATCATTTCTGCCCCATATAATTAAAGTTGGCTGTTTTATTTCATTTGCATTAATTTTAAGACGTCTAGGCCATAATTTCATTTTATTATAATGCTCTTCATCATTACGTTTGAATTTCACTTTGCTTTCATCATAATCTGTAATAGAAGAAACGGCATTTAAATCAGTCGACAATTGTGGTTTTGGTGAGCCGTGTTTATTAACGAATGTATGAGGGCCACCTGTAGCATCAGTTAAAATAAGGTGAGTAACTGCTTCAGGATATAAATATGTTAAATTTAGAGAAATTTCTCCCCCCATGGAATGCCCCAGTATTGCGAATGAATCATACCCTAGTTTTTTCATTAATTTATAATACAAATTTGCATGAGTTGGAAAAGAATAATAAAAATCCATTGGCTTAGATGAGCGTCCGAATCCTAAAGCATCTACAGAAATAATTGTATGATCTTTTGCTAAATCGGAGTAAATCTTTTGAAAACCATCTGATGACCCTCCAAAGCCATGAATCATAAGTAAAGGTGGTTTTTCATTACCAATCTTTTTAAAGTAAATGGTTTGACCATCTATTTCTACCATTTTTTCCTCGGTAGCTAGTTTCGCTGTAATTGTATTTTTAACTTGTTTTACTTGTTCTACTGGCTTTTCTGCTGCACTACATCCTACTAATAGTGTAAGAGTAAGACAACCTACCATAAAATAGCTAAATCGCTTCAATTAGGTGTCTCCTTTCTAACATAACGCTGTATCTATCATAGCAAATAGCATATTACGATTTCCAGGAAGTTGGCTACCATTTTTTATCATAAGAGGTGAAAGGAGCGTTTCTTGGAAATTTTCTGTTTGAAGAAATTGACGAAATGTAAATTGTGAGTGTGGAACATCAATTCGTACTATACCATTCCAACATTCACATATCTTTTTTAATAATTGGATAGCATCTTCTTCTTGCTTGGCGATAAGTGGATTGATACATAATATATTGCCCTTTTGTATGCATAATGAAAAAGCTTCTATACAGTTATTTCTTTCAATTTTAAAAGAGTATACGGCCCTTGGTAATAGCAAAGAGTAAAGTAGAGAACGATTCATACCAGTTGCAATTTGATCCAGAGAAGTAAGAGATATAAGGTCTTCTTCTTGTACTTGTTGTAAGTGAGAAGGATACGTCTTAATAGTCTGCTTTTCAAAACGATGAATCGTTGTTGCTGTTTGAAATCCACATGATGTGTATAGAGGTTCGCCAGCTTTTGTCGCAATAAGTGCAATGGGTTGTTTTGGATGAATTTGTTCCAAGCAATGATTTAGCAACATGCGCCCTAATCCGCGTCCTTGAAAATTAGGGTGAACGATTAACATACCAATGGAAGCGAAGTTACTTGGAAAGGGAAATACTCCTCCAGTCGCAATGAGTTTGTTTTCATGAATGTAACCTACAAGTGTGCCGATAGAAAGATACATTTTGAATTGTTTTTTCATAAAAATTTCATCGTGTAACCATCCAACAGATTTGCAAAGATTAAGTAATTCAAAAATAAAAGACTCATTTAGCTTTACTATTTTCATAAAGGCTCACCGCATTTCTATTTATTTTCATAAAAATAGAGTCAAAATGTAAAAAAAGAGATTTACGTTAAATGAAATCCAACTTGTTTATATTTAAATTGTAAAGGGCGGGATGATTGATACAAAAAGACAAAGTTATACAAATTATAACTGATATTTACATAAGTTAACAAAAAATTTACATACAGCTAATTTTCTCTTAATAGTCTTCCATTAAATTTGATAGTGGGAAATGAATAACCTAATTAGGGGGACAAGACAGTGAAAAAGTTTGTGAAAAAAGCATGGCCATTTGCAGTTGTGGCATCATTAGCAGTTACTTCGGTAGCAACATGGAATTTTACTCGTTCTAGTGAGGTTAATGCAGATGAGAACGGAAGCAATGCAAAGATTAAAAATGTTATCGTATTAATTGGGGATGGTATGGGCCCTTCATATATGACGGCTCACCGTTATATGAAAGATAATCCAAAAACCTTTGAAATGGAATCTACAGAATTTGATAAGCATCTTGTAGGAACACAAAAAACATACCCAGAAGATGAACATGAAAATATTACAGACTCTGCATCGGCAGCAACAGCTATGTCAGCAGGGATTAAAACATATAATGCTGCAATTGCAGTTGATAATGATAAAGCGGAAGTGAAAACAGTTCTTGAGCAAGCGAAAGAAAAAGGGAAATCAACGGGACTCGTTGCAACTTCTGAAATTACACATGCAACACCAGCTGCTTTCGGTGCGCATGACATTAGCCGTAAAAATATGGACGCAATTGCAAATGATTATTTTGATGAGAAAATTAAAGGGAAGCATAAAGTAGATGTTATGCTTGGCGGCGGCGTAAAGAACTTTGTTAGAAAAGATCGTAATCTTACAGAAGAGTTCAAGAAATCTGGTTATAGCTATGTAACGGATCGAGATCAATTGTTAAATGATAAAAATGATCAAATTCTTGGTTTATTTGCACCAGGTGGATTAGATAAAATGATTGACCGTAATGAGAAAACACCTTCATTAGAAGAAATGACTAGTGCAGCAATTGAGCGTTTGAACAAAAATAAAAATGGTTTCTTCTTAATGGTGGAAGGAAGTCAAATCGACTGGGCTGGACATGATAATGATATTGTTGGTGCAATGAGTGAAATGGAAGACTTCGAAAAAGCTTTCAAAGCAGCGATTGAGTTTGCGAAAAAAGATAAAAATACGTTAGTTGTTGCAACGGCAGATCACGCTACTGGTGGATTATCTTTAGGTGCCAATGGCGAGTATAACTTTAAAGTAGATCCAATTAAAGCTGCAAAGCGCACACCAGACTTTATGGCAAATGAGATTGCAAAAGGTGCAAATGTAGAAGAAACATTGAAAAAGTATATTGATTTACAATTAACTCCAGAAGAAATTCAAGCTGTAAATGATATAGCTCCGTCAAAAGATGTAACAAAGATTGATAATGCAATTGAAGATATTTTCAATAAGCGTTCGGTTACAGGCTGGACAACGGGTGGACATACAGGGGAAGATGTGAACGTATATGCATTTGGTCCAGGTAAATACTTGTTCTCTGGCGTTCAAGAGAATACAAATATAGCGAAACGTGTCTTTGATATTGTTGGTGGTGGCGATCCGAATAAAGGAAGACGCTAATTAAGAGCGAAAGTGAGGCGAAATGCCTCACTTTTCTTTTTAGGAGTTGGGAATATGAAAAAGTTATTTAGGAAATTAAGATTCCTTTTAGTATTTGTAGTATTACTAGTTGGATGTCAACAAGAAGAGAATAATGTAGAACAAAAATCTACTACTAAAAAAACTGAGGAAAAGGTACAAATAACAAAAGAAGAAGAGAGATCTATTCAAGATGTTATTCATACATTTGTGCGAACGACGAATGAAAAAAATCTTGCAGAACATATGGAGTTATTTTCAAAGAAGATGCCTAGTGCTGAAGACTTAAAAACACAAAAAGAAGCCGCATTTCAAAAGGGAAATAAGAAAATTGAATTGGAACATATAGATATGAAAGTTAGTAAAGTAGGGTATGTTATTGTTGAAACGAAAGAAAAGGAAGTAGACGACAGTATCACTCTTCAAAAGAAAGTACAGTATGCTCTTGGGAAAGAAGATGATAAATGGAAGATTGAAGAGGTTCGAACGATAGAGAAAAAATAAAGTGAAACTTTAATAAGTGTGGAGTCGTACTTCCCAAAAATGATAGAAAAAAGGTTCTCATTGGCGAGAACCTTTTTTTATAGTGGTAGCATAATTTGATTTGAACATGCCTCAATATCATCAATATCTTGACGAATTGTGGCCATTTTATTATCCAGATCTTCAGCTTTCATTGCTGCATCATGTAGTTCATCTTTTAAATACTCCGGTATTTTCCCTTCATATTTATAATAAAGTTTGTGTTCTAAACTTGCCCAAAAGTCCATTGCCAGTGTACGTAACTGAATTTCTGCAAATACATCTTTTGTACCAGAATTTAGTGATAAAGGGTATTTAATAATCATGTGTAAACTTTTATATCCGTTTCGTTTTGGGTTAGCGATATAATCTTTTACTTCTATGACTTCCATATCTTCGCGTTTTTGAATGACTTCTTTCAAATGATAGATATCTTCTACGAAGCAACATGTAATACGAATACCAATAATATCTTGTAAATGCGTTTGGGCATTTTCAACTGTCGGTAATAAATTTTTACGTTCAAGCTTTTTAATAATACTTTCAGGTTGTTTTAGTCTTGTTTTTATATGTTCAAACGGGTTGTAATCCTCTAGAAATTGAGCTTCCCGGTTCATAATTTCAAATTTAGTTTTTAACTCTTCTAAAGCAAATGTATATGGTAATACAAAAGCTTTCCAGTAGTTAACTGTTGATTGATTATATTCCATTTATATACACACCTTTTCCTATTTACAAGTGAGGTTGTTATTATACTAAATACCAAATCATATAAGCACAAGCAGCAAATGATGAGATCATAAAGCGATATTTAGTTTTCATACTTTCAACTCCTTCCGAGTAAGATTCTATATAAATAAACGTGATTGTTAATAAGTTCACTATGTACAGTTTCTATAGTAATAGATTCGTGTGAATTTCGTATGAACTAATTGTTTCAGCTTTTTGTCTTTTTGGCTGTTAATCATAATTATTATTCGGATTTAAAGTGTTTTTATTTGATTTATCTATTTGTATAAATTAATGTATATTTAAATTTATAGTTATTGAGGAGGATATATGGTGAACTTTGAAGAATTAGCAATTGCTAGACGTTCTGCAATGAAATTTATACAAGGTATAGAAATCCCTGATGAGGATTTTAAAAAAATATTTGAGTTAACTAAGCTTTCTCCATCTTGCTATAATTTGCAGCACACACATTATGTTGTAATTCGTGATCAAGAGCGAAAAGAAAGATTAAAAGAATTAGCTTTCGGTCAATATAAAGTATCGAGTGCATCAGCGGTAGTGCTCGTTTGTGGTGATAAAAAAGCATACCAAAATGTTGAAAATATTTACTTCGGTATGAAAGTTTTAAAAATGATTGATGAATGTGAATATGAAGATACAATTAGGCAAACGAAAGGTTTATATGAAGGAAAAGGAGAGCGTTTCATGGAGGATGAAGCGATTAGAAATGCTTCGTTAAGCGCGATGACTTTTATGTACGCAGCTAAATATTATGGCTATGATACATGTCCAATGATTGGTTTCGATGAAAAAGCAGTACAAAGTGAATTAAATATGCCGGAGCATATAGTACCTGTTTTAATGATTACGATAGGAAAAAGTGATACGACTAAAACTCGTCCACGAGGATATCGAAAGCCGATTAGTGAGTTTGTTACATACGAATCGTTTTAATAAAGTGAAACTTTAAATCAGTAGGGGTCTTATTGGCCGTTAATGCGGGACAAAATTTATTTAACTATAAAAAACAAGGGGATTCTAAATGGAATCTTCTTGTTTTTGCAATTGACAAATAGAATGAAGTTTTATAATATATAAATCGTAATCATTACGTTTTAGTTGCAATCTTTGAAAGAAAGGAGAATTAAATATGCGTGTAAATATTACATTAGCTTGTACGGAGTGTGGCGATCGTAATTACATTTCTAAAAAAAATAAACGAAACAATCCAGAACGCATCGAACTAAAAAAATATTGTCCACGATTAAAGCGAGTAACGTTACATCGTGAGACGAAGTAAAAGACTAGAGATATCTCTAGTCTTTTTTTTATAGTTCTTTGGTTTTGTTTGTTATAATTACCTTAAAATGTAATAAAGGGAGCGGTATGATGAATCAAAAAGATAAAGAAAGAAAAGAGCGAGTGGCTCATATTATTAACATTCCAGATGAATATAGTCTTGTTGTAGATGATCAAGAAGGGGTTGATGACCCGTATCATCTATTATGGTGGGAGCATAAAGAGGATCAGGAGAGAACGATACAAATTACATTGAATAGACATACTGGTAATTTAATTGAGTTTAGGATAGATGATGAAAATTCTTTTTCAAGTGGTAAGGAAGCGATAGAGGAGAAGAAGGCAAGGGAGATTGCAAATGCGTTCTTGAAAAAATATACAAAAGAAGGATATGAATTCTATACATATGTAACGGTTAAGGACGACAGGCGTGGTTGGAAAGAAGTAAATTATATGCAAGAAGTGAATAGCTATCCATTACCGAATACAGGGTGCGTTGTGCGAGTGAACCCTTCAGGTAATGTTGTGCAATTTCATTACAATGGACAAAAAGCTATAGAGAAAAAACCGTTATGGCCAAGTGAAATTGTTGAGGAGAATATCGTTTTAGAAAATTTGAAAGCTAGACAAGATATGAGACTTGTATTTATAGATTTAACATACTCTTCATGTGAGTATGAAAGCGGGGAAGAAGTAAAAGGGTACCATCTTGTATATGAACCAGAGCCTAGTCATGCGTTTATTGATGCAAGTACAGGTAAAGATTTATATGAGCCAGATCATTATAAATTGCCTTCGGCTGTAGCTGTTGGAAAATCGAGAAAAGGTAACGAACGAGGTGACATATTCGAATTATTTGACTGGAATAAAGAAGGTTTTACAAAAGTAGATGAGACGGAAAATGATGATGAAATAAGGATGAAATTTGTTCCGAAAGAGGAATTACAAAAACAGAAAGAAGAAAAGAATCCATATTTAATGAATGAATTCTTTAAAAAGCATTTACCGATGTTGAAATATAATAATTTAGTTAGCGTTACAATTGATAAATTAACCAATGAATTAACTGGTTTTATAAAACTGACAGATGATAAAGAAGTAAAGCAAATACTGTCTAGAGAGGAATGTTTACAAAAAGCACTTCAATTTTTAGAACGAGTTATTCCAGATATCAAACAATATCTGCGTCTTTGGGAGGAACGTGAAGAAGCAGAAGATGGGATTGAAAGATTTATCTTTTCTGTATATATAAATGATATTCCGGCAGAGTATAACCAATTTATGATCAACATCAATGCAGAAAATGGTGCTGTTATGCACTACTCGGGGGAGTCTAGCAACTTTATAAAAAATTACTTACATATGAAACAACACCAAAATTAATAAAAGAAAAAGCGTTAGAAATATACAGAGCGGCTATCCGAGTTAAATTAGAATGGTTTTTAGATCATGATGCAGAGGAAACGAAATACAAACTGCTGTACAAACAAACGACAGATGAAAAACATAAAGAACCTTTTGATTGTAGTCGGGAAATTCGTTATATTGATGCCCAAGCGGGGAGAAAGATTTGGAGTAAGTAAAATAAAAAGAGTTATTTTTCAAAGAAAATAACTCTTTTTATTTTTATAATTTGCCTGTTCGCTTTTCAAAAGTAAATGTGATAGGAAGATTGGAATGAGAACTATCACTTTTAAATATTACTTTCCATTCTTTAGTATGGGCTTTAATTTCAAAATTAAGAAGATTCATCGCTCTACGTTTATCTATTTCTAAAAACATATTATGAATTTCTGGTTCTTGCTGTAAATTAAGAGCCTTTAGTGTGACTGTAAATGTGAAAAATTCTGCCCTTCATATACTATTTTTGATATTTTTGTTTTTTGTGTATTTAACAGCACATAAAAACGGTCTGATGGAGTTAATTGTACAGAGTCATCAGTAATTTCATTCTCGCTATTATGAAGTTCAACTAAGAAAGATGTACTATGTGAAGAATCTTTTTTGCTTGTAATCTGTAATTCAGTAGGAATCATCGGTATTTCATAAAAGTCATTCCTTATTATATTATTGTAATCCTCTGAAAATTTACGGACTTCTTTTGGAAAAGAGTCTTCTTGTGTACTTAAAAAATTTTTATGTTGCTTTGGAATTTTTTTACTAAAATTTAATGTTTCTTTAAAGTAATAATTGGATCCAGTTAAAAATAAAAAACTACAAATTAATAAAAAAATTCGATACAGATTTTGAAAATGAAAGAACAATAGTATACATGTAATAATTCCAATTACATAGAAAATAAAGATAAGTAGTTCTAGTTTTGAGTGAAACGAGAAACCATAGTTATGAAAAAATTTTATTCCAGTTATAATTTGAGCTCCAAAAAATAAAGAAATTCCAAATTGAAAAAATAATAAATCAGGCCCTCTTTTAATAACAAAAGTAATGAACGAAATGAAAAGTAAAAATACCCCTAAATAAATTGTTACATTTAATAATCGTTCTAATGTAATCATGAATAATGTCCCCTTTAATAGCATATTCATATATAAATAACAATTTTATATAATTATAATATAACAATAAAATATTTTAAATGTTGGAAGTGTTGAGTTTTATAAATAAACTGTACAGACACAAACAACCTCACGCCCACATACACATAATAAAGACCACTATTTTGGCGGAGGTGAAAGGTTTGAGTCTATTCGCCGCAATTGGATATATGGTTCGAGAAGTGTTTGTCTTTGTTTCTTATGTGAAGAATAATGCGTTCCCGCAGCCGTTATCATCAGATGATGAGAGAAAGTACTTAGAGTTAATGGAGCAAGGTGATGCTCAAGCGAGAAATCTTTTAATTGAACATAATTTACGGCTTGTAGCTCATATCGTTAAAAAATTTGAGAACACAGGAGAAGATGCAGAAGATTTAATTTCAATTGGTACGATTGGGCTCATTAAAGCGATCGAGAGCTATTCTGCAGGAAAGGGAACGAAGCTTGCGACGTATGCAGCACGCTGTATTGAAAATGAAATTTTGATGCATTTACGTGTACTAAAGAAAACGAAAAAAGATGTTTCACTTCATGATCCGATCGGGCAAGATAAAGAGGGCAATGAAATATCGCTTATTGATATATTAAAATCAGAGTCTGAAGATGTAATTGATATGATTCAGCTTAGTATGGAGTTAGAAAAAATTAAAGAGTATATCGATATTTTAGACGAAAGAGAAAAAGAAGTGATTGTGAAACGTTTTGGACTTGGGCTAGATAAGGAGAAAACACAGCGGGAAATCGCTAAGGCGCTTGGTATTTCTAGAAGCTACGTATCACGGATTGAAAAGCGTGCTTTAATGAAAATGTTCCACGAGTTTGTCAGGGCAGAGAAAGAGAAAAAAGCGAAAGAGTAAAGTGTATTAGAAGCAGCCATATTTAAAATGGGCTGCTTTTCTTATTGTAAATAAGAAAAGAAAACGCGTTATGCTAAGAAGAAATACATGTTCACTGTTGAAAATGACGGATTCTATCTGTAATATTAGAAGGTGCTAAATAATTTAAGAATAATACCATACTTAGTTTTCTGTATATATAATAAGGCTGCTTTATATGATATGTGGGAATAAGAACCAATTTTACATATGATATAGAAAGAAAAGAAGGGAAAACTAAAGTTATAGACTGATTAGGGGGTTTCGCAATTTGCGACGTACATTATATCGACTTATGATAGAACTTACAAATGGTCGCTTTACTTCTTATATATTACGTAAATTTGCACAATCTCGTTTGAGCTCTATCATTATTCCATCGTATGCGAAAGTTTTTCAAATTAATCAAGATGAGATGGAAAAGGGTTTGAAGGAATATAGAACATTGCATGAATTATTTACGCGTAAGCTAAAAGAAGGAAAGCGTAGTATTGATACAGATGCATCGAGTATCGTTAGTCCTGTTGATGGTGTTTTTGCAGATCATGGTCCTATTGAGGATACAAAAACATTTGATATTAAAGGAAAGCGCTATTCAATTGTGGATATGCTAGGTAATGAAGAACGTGCAACGCGATATGCAGGCGGTACATATATGGTAATTTATTTGAGTCCAAGTCATTATCATCGCATTCATAGTCCGCTTTCTGGTTCTGTGACTGAAAGATTTGTACTCGGTAGAAAATCATATCCGGTAAATGCAGCTGGTATGGAATACGGGAAAGAACCACTGTCAAAAAATTATCGTTCTGTTACAGAAGTAAGCAGTGATGGCGAGCATATGGCTCTTGTAAAAGTAGGGGCCATGTTTGTTAATAGTATTGAGCTTTTGCATGAGAGAGACACTGTTCAAAAAGGTGAAGAAATGGCATACTTTACATTTGGTTCAACAGTTGTGTTATTGTTTGAAAAAGATATGATAGAAGTAGTGCAGGAATTAAAGAGTGGACAAGAGCTTCGTCTTGGTGAAAAAATAGCTACTCGCTTAGCTCATAAATAAAGAAAAGCTTTTATAACCGTAAGTAAGAGTTATGGGCAAAGATACTTAATGATGAAATCCCCTAGATGGGAGTACTTGTTTATTCGAGAGCCATCGTAGGATGGCTCTTTTTACAGGGCATCCAATAAATTATCCTTTAACTGTTTAATTGGTAAGGGCTGATTAAACTTTCACTTTATATGTAATCAAGATGATTTGACAAGCTTGTCCTCTAATGAGCGTCTAATGATTTCTTGTTTTATAAGTAAAATGAAGTCGGGATTTAATTTTAGTTCTTTTGCTTTATAATAAGACTCAGTGAGTAACTCAGTGGATAACTGTTCCATATGTTTTGTTTTCAAGGTGAGTCACCTCCTAATAATATAAGGATTGATTCGTTGATGCATTTAATGTACCAAAAAAATATGACAGTCACAAACGAGTGGTTATCCACATACCTAGGTGGATAAAGTGTGTATAGTTTGTTAGTAAATTCCAAATTAACTGAAAAATTAATGTGGAAAATGTGTACAATTTTATCCACAGGTTATATATCGAAAAATGTTGTCGAAAAATTTTATGAAAAATCCTCAAAGAGGTGAAAGAAATTGAAACTATTTTTACCAAATGAATATGTGAAAAATGTATATCATGTTCAACCAGAAGATTTAAAAAAACGTGGGATTAAAGGTGTTATTACTGACTTAGATAACACTTTAATTGAATGGGATCGTCCCAATGCAACACCGCAACTTGAAAAATGGTTTTTGGAAATGAAAGAGCAAGGCATTCAAGTAACGGTCGTTTCAAATAATAATGAGCAACGTGTAAAAGATTTTGCTGATCCATTAGGTATTCCATTTATTCATAGTGCACGTAAACCATTTGTTCGCGCATTTAAGCGTGCGATACAAGAGATGCGTTTGCAGCCAGATGAAGTTGTAGTAATTGGAGATCAGTTACTGACTGACGTGCTTGGTGGAAACCGAGTAGGCCTTCATACAATTTTAGTTGTACCGGTAGCACAAACGGACGGATTAGTAACGCGCTTTAATCGAAAAATTGAACGAAGAATTATGAAAAATATGAAGAAAAAAGGTTTAATTAACTGGGAGGAATAAAGCTTGACTGAAACAATTAAATGTATTGGTTGCGGTGTAGAAATTCAAACAGAAAATAAAAACGAAGTGGGGTATGCTCCTGCCTCATCTTTAGAGAAAGAACAAGTTATTTGTCAACGTTGTTTTCGCTTGAAGCATTACAATGAAATTCAAGATGTATCGTTAACAGATGATGACTTCCTACGCATTTTAAATGGAATTGGAAAATCAGATGCATTAGTAGTCAAAATTGTAGATATTTTTGATTTTAATGGTAGCTGGTTACCTGGCTTACATCGTTTCGTAGGGAATAATAAAGTATTACTTGTTGGAAATAAAGCTGATTTAATTCCAAAGTCAGTAAAACATGATAAAGTAAAACATTGGATGCGCTATAGTGCAAAGCAGCTAGGATTAAAACCAGAAGATGTCTTTTTAATTAGTGCAGCGAAGGGACAAGGAATCGCTGAATTAGCAGATGCTATTGAGTATTATCGCGGCGGCAAAGATGTTTATGTTGTTGGATGTACGAATGTAGGGAAATCGACATTTATTAATCGTATGATTAAAGAATTTAGTGATGAGACTGAAAATGTAATTACAACATCTCATTTCCCAGGAACAACACTTGATTTAATTGATATTCCATTGGACGAAGAGTCTTCTTTATATGATACGCCAGGTATTATTAACCACCACCAAATGGCTCATTATGTTGGAAAGCAAAGCTTAAAGCTTATTACACCAACAAAAGAAATTAAGCCGATGGTATTCCAATTAAATGAAGAACAAACGTTATTCTTTAGTGGATTGGCACGTTTTGATTATGTAAGTGGTGGTCGTCGTGCATTTACTTGTCACTTCTCGAATCGCTTAACAATCCATCGTACAAAGCTTGAGAAAGCAGATGAATTATATAAAAATCATGCCGGGGATTTACTAAGCCCACCAACGCCAGAAGAATTAGCAAATATGCCTGAGCTAGTGAAATACGAATTTAATATTCGTGAACCTAAAACGGATGTTGTATTCTCTGGATTAGGATGGGTTACTGTGAACGAACCAGGAGCAAAAATTGTTGCACACGTACCAAAAGGAGTAAGTGTTTCACTACGTAAATCTTTAATTTAATATGGAGAGGGATTTATGAAACAATTATATGGTGTAATCGGAAATCCAATTGGACATTCATTATCACCCGTTATGCATAACGATGCATTTGAACACTTGAATATGGATGCCCATTATCATGCGTTCCTTGTTGAAGAGGAATTGCTAGGGGAAGCAGTAAGAGGTTTAAAAGCATTAGGTATTTCAGGATTTAATGTAACAACTCCGCACAAGGTTGCTATTATGGAGTATTTGGATGAGATTGACCCATTGGCAAGGAAAATCGGTGCAGTAAATACAGTGGTTCATAAGGATGGAAGATTAATTGGCTATAATACAGACGGGATTGGTTTTGTTCGAGCGTTGCAGTCAATTAGTAATGAACCACTTCAAGGGAAACGTATTTTGTTACTTGGTTCAGGTGGTGCTAGCCGAGCTATTTATTTTTCTCTTGCTGATGTAGGTGTAAAAGAGATTGATGTAGCCAATCGTACAGTAGATAAGGCAAAGGAACTTATTGCTGCACGTACGGCCGATGTTAATTCTGTTGCTTTGTCGTTAGAAAAAGCGACAGAAGAACAAGGAAATTATGATATTATCATTCAGACGACAACGATAGGTATGCATCCACACGTAGAACATACGCCATTACAAATTTGTTCGTTAAAAAAAGGAACGATTGTATCAGATATAATTTATAATCCATTTGAAACGAAAATTTTATGTGAGGCAAAAGAGCAAGGTGCAATCATTCAAAATGGTATTGATATGTTTGTTTATCAAGGAGCACTTGCATTTGAAATGTGGACAGGACGCACGCCAAATATCGAGAGAATGAAACAATTAGTTATAGAAAAGCTTGGAGGCTAACATATATGTTAACAGGAAAACAAAAAAGATTTTTACGTGCACAAGCACATCATTTAACACCAATTTTTCAAGTAGGAAAAGGCGGAGTAAATGAAAATATGATTAAACAAATCGCAGATACTTTAGAAGCTCGTGAGTTATTTAAAGTAAGTGTATTACAAAACTGTGAATTTGATCGCCGTGAGGTTGCGGAAGAACTTGCAAAAGGTGCACGTGCTGAAATCGTTCAAGTAATTGGAAGCACAATCGTTTTATACAAAGAATCAAGAGAAAATAAACAAATTAAGCTTCCTCGATAAAAAGACTAGCATGCGCTATTTTTATCGTTTATGCGTAATGATGTAGAGAGCGAAACCAATTGAACTTTTATTAATAGCAACTCTCTTCATTCCTAACCGAGGAGAGTTGCTGTATGTAAAAGGAAGGGGCGTTTCTTTTGAGAAAAATTGGCATCATTGGCGGTACATTTGATCCGCCTCACTATGGACATTTGCTAATTGCAAATGAAGTATATCACGCTTTGAACTTGGAAGAAGTATGGTTCTTGCCAAACCAGATTCCGCCACATAAACAAGGGCGGAATATTACAAGTGTAGAAAGTCGTTTACATATGTTAGAGCTCGCGACTGAGGCAGAAGAGCACTTTTCTATTTGTTTAGAAGAGCTAAGTAGGAAGGGCCCATCTTATACGTATGACACTATGTTACAATTGACGAAGAAGTATCCGGATGTGCAGTTTCACTTTATTATTGGTGGGGATATGGTTGAGTATTTACCGAAGTGGTATAACATTGAAGCTTTACTTAATCTTGTAACGTTTGTTGGAGTTGCAAGACCTGGGTATACATTGCATACACCATATAAGATTACTACAGTGGAAATTCCGGAATTTGCAGTTTCTTCATCCTTATTACGTGAGAGATATAAGGAGAAGAAAACGTGTAAATATTTACTTCCCGAAAAAGTACAGGTATATATCGAGAGGAATGGGTTGTATGAATCGTGAGAATGCACTGCATATTGTCAAACAACAAATGCATGAAAAACGTTATATACACACAATTGGTGTAATGGAGACAGCGATTGAGCTTGCTAAGTTATACGGTGTGGACGAAAAAAAAGCAGAGATGGCAGCTATATTCCATGATTATGCGAAATGTAGAGCGATTTCAGAGATGGAAGAGATTATTAAACGTGAAGATTTGCCGAAAGATTTACTTTGCTATAACAAAGAGTTATGGCATGCACCTGTTGGGGCATACTTAGTAGAAAAAGAAGTAGGCATTACGGATTCTGAAATTTTGCAAGCTATTACATATCATACAAGTGGTCATGAGAATATGACGATGTTAGATAAAGTGATTTATGTAGCTGATTACATTGAACCTGGGCGAAAGTTTCCAGGAGTGGAAGAGGCTCGTAAACTCGCATATACGGATATAAATCAAGCTTTATTATTTGCGTTAAAGAGAACAATTCAATTTTTAATGGAAAAAGATCAGACGATTTATCCATTAACATTCCAAACATACAATGCAGTTATCAAGGAGGAAATGAGTAAATGAACGATAAAGATTTATTAGTATTAGCGGCAAAAGCAGCTGATGATAAGAGAGCAGAAGATATGGTTGTCCTAAATATGCAAGGTATTTCACCAATTGCAGATTATTTCATTATTTGTCACGGGAATTCAGACAAACAAGTGCAAGCAATTGCACGTGAAATTAAATCAAAAGCACATGAGTTCCAAATCGACGTACAACGTATGGAAGGGTTTGACGAAGCACGTTGGGTATTAGTTGATCTTGGAGATGTAGTTGCTCATGTATTCCATAAAGATGAGCGTAATCACTATAATTTAGAGCGTCTATGGGGCGATGTGCCACGTGAAGATATTACAGAAGAGTTAGGCCAATGAAATACGAACAATTTGCATTGTTGTACGACGAACTAATGAATGATGTCCCTTATGATAAATGGGTGGAATTTACAGAGGAAAGTTTACAGCAGGCAGATATGAAAGAGGCAAAAATTCTTGATGTAGCATGCGGTACGGGTAATGTAACCCTGCCGCTTGTGCAAAAGGGTTACGATTTAATAGGTGTCGATCTTTCAGAAGAAATGTTAACAGTCGCTCAGCAAAAACTAGGAGGAGAGGGATACTTTATTCCTTTTTATCAACAAGACATGCGAGAGCTTGATGTTCCAGGTGAGTTTGATTGTGTAACCATCTTTTGTGATTCATTAAATTATGTATTGCAAGAAGATGGAGTACAAGAAACATTTAGAAGAGTATTTCACCATTTACGTCAAGATGGTTTGTTTTTATTTGATGTACATTCTTTATATAAAATACATCATGTATTTCAAAATGAAACGTATACAGTGAATGGAGAAGAAATATCTCTTATTTGGAATTGCTTCCCTGGTGAAGAATCAAATAGTGTAGAGCATGATTTAACATTCTTTGTTCAAGATCCGGAAGAAGATGTGTACCATCGGTTTGACGAATGTCACGTGCAACGTGCATATCAAGTGGAAGAGTTAACGAAATGGCTTGAAGAAGCAGGTTTTACAGTGCTTCGTGTAACAGGTGATTTTGAGCGACTTGAAGTTACAGAACAAACAGAGCGTATTTTCTTCATGGCGAAGAAAAACGGATAAAACAAAAGCAACCGAGAAGGTTGCTTTTGTTTTATAAAGAAGATGTATTTTTAGTTCTAGCATAATCTGAAGATCGTATGAGTAAAGTGCGGGAATAGTAGTTGAAGTGAAAATGTATTGTAAAAAAGTAAGTATTTATAAAAAGGATTTGGAATGAAAATGACGTATTTATTATGTGTGTTTATTGAATTGCTGATCAACGCATTCTAAATCTTCATCAAATTTTTCATGTGTTCGCTCGATTAACTTATGGAACATATCTCCAACGTGCTCTTCTAAAACCCGAATGCCTTCCCCAGTAACGCCGCCTTTTACGCAAACCTTTTCTTGTAAGGTAGGTAATGTGAAGATTTCTTTTTCAAGTAATTTCCCCATCCCCACGACCATTTCACTTACTAAAGTAGTAGCCTCTTCGTGTGTAATATTTGTTTTATCTACAGCAGCGTTAATGAAGCATTGTAGTAAATAACTAAAGAAAGCAGGACCGCAACTTGCTATATCAGATGAAACGCGCGTTATATCTTCTTCTATTACAAGAGGTGTAGAAATGTTTTTGAATAGACGAAGTAGTTTTTGTTGCCATTCTTCAGAGCAATTATCTCCAAATGTAAATAGTGAGGCGCCAGAGAGCGCGCGATTTGTGATACTTGGAATGATACGCGCGACGTGGCAAGGTACGAGAGTCTCTAATTGTGATGGAGATATTGGACTTGTAATAGAAACTAAGCACGTTTCATCAGAAAAATGTTCAGCGTATTTTTTTAGGATAGGGTATATATCTATCGGCTTGACACAAATAAAAATAAGTTGTGATTGTTCGATTACTTCCGGGATTGTTTTTGCTATATGAACAGAAGGGTATTTTTCTTTTATATGATATGCTTTTGCAGGCGTCCGATTAATGATTGTAAGGCACGAAGGTTTGGCAGCACGGGTTTCTAAAAATGCATCGATTAGTATATTCCCCATGTTTCCTGTCCCTATAATTCCTATGTTCAAAGTTTCATCCCTCCTTCGTAACAGCTTTCTCCTAAACAATATGAATGATGTTATAAATTTATGATTAGAGGTGTAAAATGATGTGGGATTTTCCGAAAAAGTGGTTAGGTTTAGTAGCTATTATTGGAACTTTACTTTTTCTTGTTTTTTGGAAAACGAATCAGAGTGTAGAACGAACGCCTATTACAATGAATGTACAAGAGAAGGAAATCGAAAAAAAGGGTAAACCAAAAATATCGGATACAAAGGAACAGAAAAGAACAATTATAATTGATGTGAAAGGAGCGGTTAGTAAAGAAGGGGTATATGAAATGAAGGAAGGAGATCGCGTAAAGGATGCGGTTCAAAAGGCTGGTGGTTTTTTATCAGAAGTAGATATGAAAAAAGTGAATTTAGCACAAATTGTACAAGATCAAATGCTCCTTTATATACCGAGTAAAAATGAATCAGAACAAGGGGTGCTTACTTCTTCTAAGGAAGATGGCAAGATTCGAATAAATACAGCGGCGAAAGAACAACTAGAAAAAATTACAGGGATTGGCTCTCGAAAGGCAGAAAGTATTTTGAAATATCGAGAAGAACATGGTCCGTTTCAGAAAATAGAAGATTTATTAGAGATTGATGGGATTGGTGCGAAGTCTCTTGAAAAGATAAAAGATCAAATTATTATTCCGTAAAAGATTGACGAAGTTTTTCTTCTTTCGCTACACTACAAGTAGACAAAAAAGTAGGTGAAAAATATGGAACGAATTTCATGGGATCAATATTTTATGACGCAAAGCCATCTACTATCTTTGCGTAGTACATGTACAAGGCTTGCGGTAGGAGCGACAATCGTTCGCGATAAACGAATTATTGCTGGTGGATATAATGGTTCAATTAAAGGTGGCGTACATTGTATAGATGATGGTTGTTACGTAATCGATAATCATTGTGTTCGGACAATTCATGCTGAAATGAATGCTTTATTACAATGTGCCAAGTTTGGTGCGAAAACAGAGGAGGCAGAAATTTACGTTACGCATTTCCCTTGTTTACAATGTTGTAAGGCAATTATTCAAAGTGGTATTACAGCGGTTTATTATGCGCAGGATTATAAAAATCATCCATACGCCATAGAGTTATTTGAACAAGCGAATGTAACAGTGAAACACGTTCCGCTAGAATATGATATTGCTGCATTAGAGGATCAAAAACGTTATACAGAGTTGAAAGAATTATTTGCGTCTTTAGAAAAAGATAATTTATCAATGGAAGAATTACAGCATGTATTCACGAAAGCAAAAATGATGCTATAAGGAGTGAGTATAAGTTGCAAGAACAATGGGGGTATGTTGCAATCTCGTTTATAATAGGGATTGCAATTGCCTTTTCCTCGTCACTTTTATTGATAGTTTTTTGCCTCT
This sequence comes from Bacillus sp. FSL E2-8900, assembly GCF_037966225.1. Classification (NCBI taxonomy): domain Bacteria; kingdom Bacillati; phylum Bacillota; class Bacilli; order Caryophanales; family Bacillaceae; genus Bacillus; species Bacillus sp. FSL E2-8900. The sequence continues at coordinate 3,996,312 of NZ_CP150193.1, read as the reverse complement.
TTTTAAATGTTTTCTTCTGTTTATATCGCACTTCGCGTAAAACCTTCATTTTTTGTATTGTAGCGTGCTTTAGTAGCGTTATAGACACTTCCTATGTTCAAACGTGGAATAAGCCTCTAGGGGAGTCCTATGGAGTTACAAGAGGGGTTATACAAAACACACCACTTGTTAATGGGGATCGCCTATCTTTTCAATTTGAAGATCAGAATAAAAATATAGTGCAGTTAAGTTATAGAATAAAATCAGCTTTGGAAAAGAAAAAAATGCAACAATTATACGCAGGGATATCATGTGTATTCGAGGGTGAGAGGAAAGAACCGGAAACAGCTCGGAATTTTCATGGTTTTAATTACCGTGATTATTTATACAAACAACATATTCATTTCACATTTGAGGCTACATATATTTCTGAATGCTATAAAACATCACTGTCGCTTACGCAATGGATTCTTCTTTTGAGGCAACAAGCAATCTCGAAAGTTACAGAAATGTTTCCAGAGCAATCAGGTGCTTTTATGAATGCATTACTATTTGGTGATAGACAACAAATGACGTTTGAAGTGGAAGAGCAATATCAACAATTTGGTCTTGTACATTTGTTAGCAATTTCAGGTTCGCACATTGTATTGTTAATGGTAATAGTATATTTTATTTTGCTAAGAAGCGGTGTGACAAGGGAGGTAGCAACAATTTGCCTTATCGTTTGTATTCCTTTGTATATGGTTTTAGCAGGGGCGTCACCCTCTGTTATAAGAGCTTCTATAACAGGAGTTTTGATGTTGATTGCTTTTATGTGCTCGATTCGTTTGTCTAGTTTAGATGCTTTAAGTGTAACAGCTATATGCATGCTTATATATGACCCTTATCTTGTTTTTAATATTGGATTTCAGTTTTCTTTTGTAGGTAGCTTCGCTTTACTTTTGTCTGCTCCGTTATTGTTAGGGAGTAGCAACGGAGTAATCCGGAATTCTATTTATATTTCTATCATTTCACAGCTCGTTAGTACTCCGATTTTGTTATATCACTTTGGTTATTTTTCTCCATATAGCATTCTCCTCAATCTCTTATACGTTCCGTTTTTATCTATCATTGTATTACCATGTAGCATTATTATTTTACTGTGTATGCCAATTGTCCCGTTTCTCGCAAAAGGATTTGCTGATGTATTATCAATAGGCTTGAGTATGTCTAATGATTTTCTAAGTTATTGTGAAAGTTTACCATTTACCCAGCTTATCTTCGGGGAAACGCCCCTCAATCTTGTAGCTGTATATTGCGCGAGTATTGTCAGCATATTGATGGTTTGGGAAAGAAGAGCGCCGAAAAAAATAGTTTGTATAGTTGCAAGTGTATTTCTTTTTATTAGCACATGTCATTATATATATCCATATTTTAGAGGAAGCGGAAGTGTAACATTTATTGATGTTGGACAAGGTGATGCAATATTAATTCGCCTTCCGTATGATAAAGGGATTTATCTTATTGATACAGGTGGAACGCTTCGTGTGAATAAGGAAGAATGGCAACAAAAAAAGCATGAATTTTCTGTTGGGAATGATGTTTTAATACCCTTTTTACAAAAAGAAGGTATTAAAACAATTGATAAATTAATCGTAACGCATGGAGATGCAGATCATATAGGTGCTGCACAAGAATTATTATCATATATACCTGTAAAAGAAGTGGTATTTGGCCGAAAGGGAAAAGATGCAGTATTAGAAAAAGTAGTCAAGAAACAGGCATTAGAAAAGGAAATGAAAATAACTGAAGTGGGGGAAGGGGCGAGGTGGAGTGTAAATGAAGCGGAATTTTTCGTTTTAGCTCCAAAAGGAAAAGAAAAAAGCGAAAATAACGCTTCAATTGTAATATGGGCAAAATTTGGAGGGTTGAAGTGGCTATTTACAGGCGATTTGGAAGAAGAAGGGGAAAAGATTTTAGTAGAGGCATATCCAGATTTACAAGTGGATGTTTTAAAAGTTGCTCATCATGGGAGTAATACGTCATCTATAGAGCCTTTTTTGAACGTCATGCAGCCTCGTGTAGCGATTATATCTGTTGGTAAGCAGAATAGGTATGGACACCCACATAAAGAAGTGATAGAGCGTTTTGAGAAGATGGGGAGTGCGATATGGCGCACGGACAAGCAAGGTGCTATTTCCTATGTTTTTAAAGGGGAAAATGGAACCTTTAAAAGTAAAATCACATATGATAAAACACATAATAGATGAAAAAGAGAAGACTGCCATGAAGTGGCAGTCTTTAAGAACCGATAAATTTAATAACAGTTGCAATGATGAAAAGTGTTGCGAAAAAACCAAATGAGACGATAAATCCTACCCCTGAATCAATAGCGTCATTGCGTTTACTTTGAACGTTTTGTTCAAAATCATTCATTTAGAATCCCTCCCCAACATTCCACTTTAGTATAAAATATTGTCAGAAAAAAATCTACAATTTCCATATGAAGAGAAAACGAGCTTTTTTGCTACTTTTAAATCATGAAGTAATGTGAGTTTTTCGTTTCCAAGCATGTTAACAGTTGGCACTTATACTCAAATTTTTATTGCGAATAATAAAGGGAAGGTGATTACCGCACACCAATAAGAAACCCGGGGCTTATTGCGTGGCGTTTAATATAAATAAAGGGACGGGTTATAAAGCCTGTTCCTTTGTACTTGTAAAACAAAAGCTAGGGCATTAGTATAAATATATATTGCCAAGTTAGGGAGTAGGAAAAAGTATGAGTGATATACATAAAAAAATTAAAAAGAAACAGTTTGCTCCGTTATATTTACTATATGGAACGGAAGCTTTTTTTATAAATGAAACGATAAAGCTTATTACGACAGAAGCACTTGAAGAAGAAGATCGAGAGTTTAATGTTGTGACATACGATTTAGAAGAAGCGTATTTAGAAGATGTGGTTGAGGATGCGCGTACGCTTCCTTTCTTCGGAGAACGGAAAGTACTGTTAATAAAATCACCGTTATTTTTGACTTCGCAAAAAGAAAAGTTAGAGCAAAATATAAAAATTTTAGAAGAATACATTGGTGAACCTTCTCCATTTTCTATTCTTGTTTTTGTTGCGCCTTACGAAAAACTTGATGAGCGAAAAAAAATTACAAAACTATTAAAGAAAACAGCAGATGTAGTAGAAGCAAATGCGATGCAAATACAGGATGTTCAGAAATGGATTGTTGCTCGTGCAGATGAAGTGCATGTGCATATTGATAACGCGGCTGTTAGTTTGTTGCTAGAGCTTGTGGGAAGTAATGTAACAATGTTGGCGAAGGAAATGGACAAGTTAACGTTATACGTTGGTATGGGTGGAGAGATTACGACGAAACTTGTTGCAGAGCTTGTGCCAAAATCCGTTGAGCAAAATGTATTCGCTTTGACAGAAAAAGTGGTGAAAAAAGATATTGCAGGTGCAATGCAAATTTTGGATGGATTATTTACGCAGCAGGAAGAGCCGATTAAATTGCTTGCGTTATTAGTGAGTCAATTCCGCTTGTTGTATCAAGTGAAAGAGCTACAGCAACGTGGTTATGGACAAAATCAAATTGCGTCTCATATTGGTGTACATCCGTATCGCGTGAAGTTGGCAATGAATCAAACGAAGTTTTTCTCTTTTGAAGAATTAAAAAAAGTGATTATAGAATTAGCGGAAGCTGATTATAGTATGAAGACGGGAAAGATGGATAAGAAACTTGTGCTCGAGTTTTTCTTAATGCGATTAAATCATATGTGATGACACAAAAAAGTTCATGTACTAAGTACATGAACTTTTTTGTATATAAAAAAACGATCCAAATGGATCGTTTTTTAAACGCCTTACGCGTTTACTTGTTTCGCTAAGCGAGATTTTTGACGAGCTGCAGCGTTTTGGTGGATAAGACCTTTACGAGCTGCTTTGTCAAGTTTTTTAGAAGCAGTTTTGAAAGCTTCTTTAGCATTTTCAAGATCGTTATTAGTAACTAAAGCTTCTACAGTTTTAACAGCAGAACGCATGTCAGACTTGATAGAAGCGTTATGTGCACGACGCTCTTCGCTAAGTTTAGCGCGTTTGATAGCAGATTTGATGTTTGCCATACTTTTCACCTCCCTGGTGCAATCGAATGACTCGATTCTTACATAGAACAAGTGATATTCTATCAAACGGTGAAGAGAATTGCAATAGTATATCCATGAAATTTCACGTAAAGGAAAGAATGACCTTATATAACTTTGGGAAATCTAACGATATTTACTATGAATTACGGAGGAGATACGATGAAAGAACCATTAGATTTAAGTAAATATAGCATTAGAACTGACCTTGCTGTAGAAGTTTATCAAATGTTGCAAGAAAGCCAAGAAGAACAAAAAGGGATACAGGGAGTTATTGTAAAAGAGAGAGAAGAAGAGGGGACTATAATTACAAAAGTAACAATTGATGAAGCTGCCTCTGAAGCGATGGGTAAAAAGCCTGGAAATTATTTAACGCTTGAAGTACAAGGGATACGTCAGCAAGATACAGAACTTCAACAAAAAGTGGAGCGTATTTTTGCAAAAGAATTTTCTTGTTTCTTAGAAGAGGTTGGAGTTACAAAAGAAGCAAGCTGTTTAATTGTAGGTCTTGGGAATTGGAATGTAACACCAGATGCTCTTGGACCGATAGTTGTAGAAAATGTATTAGTAACGAGACATTTGTTTCAATTACAGCCTGAAAGTGTAGAAGAAGGGTTTAGGCCTGTTAGTGCAATTCGGCCGGGGGTAATGGGAATTACAGGGATCGAAACGAGCGATGTTATTTATGGGATTATTGAGAAGACGAACCCGGACTTTGTAATTGCAATTGATGCATTAGCTGCCCGTTCTATTGAACGAGTAAATAGCACGATACAAATTTCTGATACTGGAATCCATCCTGGATCGGGGGTTGGGAATAAACGTAAAGAACTAAGTAAAGACACATTGGGTATCCCTGTTATCGCAATTGGTGTTCCGACTGTGGTCGATGCTGTTTCGATTACAAGTGATACGATTGATTTTATTTTGAAACATTTCGGCCGAGAGATGAAAGAAGGAAATAAACCTTCACGATCTTTGTTACCAGCGGGATTTTCATTTGGAGAAAAGAAAAAATTAACAGAAGAAGATATGCCGGATGAAAAGAGCAGAAATATGTTTTTAGGTGCTGTTGGTACGTTGGAAGAAGAAGAAAAAAGAAGGCTGATTTATGAAGTGCTATCTCCTCTTGGTCATAATTTAATGGTAACCCCAAAAGAAGTAGATACTTTTATTGAGGATATGGCGAATGTAATAGCGAGTGGTTTAAATGCGGCGCTGCATCATCAAATTGATCAAGATAATACGGGAGCATATACACATTGAGGAGAACAGATGATTATCGTTTGAGTCGCTTTACGCTTTTGTGTATATGTAGTGTGGCTTTATGTTTACTTATGATGATAGCAGGAGTGGCACTTGCTAATCATGGTTTGAAAAGTATGAAAGGTTATCAGCAATTGTCATATGAACAAATAGCTCATATGACAGGGACAGAAAGTACAGGTGCTGAATCAGAAATTTTGGGTAGCTCGTTTTCGGCCTCAGAAAAACAACAACAGTTAGAACGTTTAAGAAGTTTTAATGTTGTAGAAGGAATTGGGATGGCAGTAGCAAGTGTAGCTTATGAAATGACGAAGTTCGGAACGGATATCGTTGTTGGGAAAATAAAAGGAATTTTTAGCTAAGAGTAACATGGGAGGCGGTTGTTTTACTGGTTTGTAAGACAGCCGTTTTAAAATTTGAAAAGGGTTTGTCTCTTATGGTTTATTCGCATAAGATATAGATAGAATGATTTGTATCGTAAGCAGCACGAGTTTTCATTGAATCTTTGTTGCTCTATTGATATAATCAGTGCTAGTGTATATTGGCGAGACTATTAGGAGTTGAGAACATAGATGAATAAAGAAGAAAGAGCAAAAAGACAGTCCAAAATCCGTAATTTCTCTATTATTGCTCATATTGACCACGGAAAATCAACGTTAGCAGACCGTATTTTAGAGAAAACAAACGCGTTAACACAACGTGAAATGAAAGCTCAGTTGCTTGACTCTATGGATTTAGAGCGTGAGCGTGGTATTACAATCAAATTAAACGCAGTACAATTAAACTATAAAGCAAAAGATGGTGAAGAGTATATTCTTCATTTAATTGATACACCAGGACACGTCGACTTTACGTACGAAGTATCTCGTAGTTTAGCGGCTTGTGAAGGCGCGATTCTTGTAGTAGATGCAGCGCAAGGTATTGAAGCGCAAACGTTAGCAAACGTATACTTAGCGCTTGATAATAATTTAGAAATTTTACCAGTTATTAATAAAATCGACTTACCGAGTGCGGATCCAGAACGTGTACGTCAAGAGGTAGAAGATGTAATTGGTTTAGATGCATCAGAAGCGGTACTTGCTTCTGCGAAAGCTGGAATTGGTATTGAAGAAATTTTAGAACAAATTGTTGAAAAAGTACCAGCTCCGGCGGGTGATTCAGAAGAGCCGTTACAATGTATGATTTTCGACTCTTTATATGATCCATACCGCGGTGTAATTGCTTATATCCGTGTTGTAAATGGAACAGTAAAAGTTGGCGATAAAGTACGTATGATGGCAACGGGTAAAGAATTTGAAGTAACAGAAGTAGGTGTATTTACACCGAAAACTACGCAACGTGACGAGTTAACGGTAGGTGATGTAGGTTTCTTAGCAGCATCGATTAAAAATGTTGGTGACACACGCGTTGGTGATACGATTACACATGCGAAACGTCCAGCTGCAGAGCCGTTAGCAGGTTACCGTAAGTTAAACCCGATGGTATTCTGTGGTCTGTATCCAATTGACTCTGCTCGTTATAACGATTTACGTGATGCATTAGAAAAATTAGAGTTAAACGATTCTGCCCTTGAGTTTGAACCAGAAACATCTCAAGCGCTAGGATTTGGTTTCCGTTGTGGTTTCTTAGGACTTCTTCACATGGAAATCATTCAAGAACGTATTGAACGTGAATTTAAGATTGACTTAATTACAACAGCGCCAAGCGTTATTTATAAAGTTTATTTAACTAACGGTGAAGATGTTATTGTTGATAACCCATCTAATATGCCAGATCCACAGTCTATCGATCGTGTAGAAGAGCCGTTTGTGAAGGCTTCAATTATGGTTCCGAATGACTATGTTGGAGCTGTAATGGAGATTTGCCAAGGTAAACGTGGAACGTTTATTGATATGCAATATTTAGATGAAACGCGTGTTACATTAACATATGAAATCCCGTTATCAGAAATCGTATATGACTTCTTTGATCAATTGAAATCAAATACGAAAGGGTATGCATCATTTGACTACGAGTTAATTGGCTATAAACCATCTAAACTTGTGAAAATGGATATTCTTTTAAATAATGAACAAGTGGATGCTTTATCATTTATCGTACACCGTGATTCAGCGTATGACCGTGGTAAAGTAATCGTAGAGAAATTAAAAGAATTAATTCCGAGACAACAGTTCGAAGTGCCAATTCAGGCGACTATCGGAAATAAAGTTGTAGCACGTTCTACAATTAAAGCGATGCGTAAAAACGTACTTGCAAAATGTTACGGCGGTGACATTTCTCGTAAGCGTAAACTTCTTGATAAGCAAAAAGAAGGTAAAAAACGTATGAAGTCTGTTGGCTCTGTAGAAGTACCGCAAGAGGCATTCATGGCTGTACTGAAAATGGATGACAACTAATATTTGAAATAAAAAAGAAGTCGTTTGTGCGGCTTCTTTTTTCTGTATAATTACTTTTTAGACATCTGAGCAGCTCTCATTTACAATAATGAGAGAGCTTTTTAGTTCATATAGAGTTAGGAGATTGTTAATGTCCGAAAATATTCGAAAAGATATTCAAGATAAAATACAAAATGGTAATTTTAATTGTGAAAAGGAATTGACGCTTTCTATTATTAGTGGAAAGTGGAAAGTTGTGATACTGTGGCATCTTGGTGTGGAAGGGCCGCATCGTTTCAGTGAATTACAACGGTTATTCCCAAGCATTTCTCATAAAGTTTTGTCGAACCAATTAAAAGAGTTAATGGAAGATGGGATTGTTGATCGGACAGTATATCCCGAAATTCCTCCTCGCGTTGAGTATTATATGACGGAACTAGGCATGTCACTTTTACCGATCGTTGAAATGATGTATGATTGGGGAAAAATGCGAATGGAACAAATTCGTAATACGTTAGAGAAGTAGAGAACCCTCCGGAGTGCGGAGGTTTTCTTTTTAGAAAGGTAGGAGTTATATTTGGTACAAGCTGCATACATTCATATTCCGTTTTGTCAGCACATTTGTCACTATTGTGATTTTAATAAAGTGTTTATTGAACGCCAACCGGTTGATCAATATTTAGATTATTTAGAGAAGGAAATAATAAATACGGTTCAAAAAGTTCCATTTGATAGTATGAAAACGATTTTTGTGGGTGGGGGAACTCCGACAGCGTTAAATATGGAACAGACAAAAAAATTACTCGAGATTATTAATCGTCATTTGCGTCCGTTCGCCCCGAATTGTGAATTAACATTTGAAGCGAATCCAGGAGATCTACCGAAAGAGAAGCTAAATGTACTGCTAGAAGGTGGAGTAAATCGAATTAGTTTTGGTGTGCAAACGTTCCGTGATGAACTTCTTGAGAAGATCGGGCGCAAGCATACGAGGGAAGATGCATTCCTCGCGATTCGAGAGGCACAGGAAGTAGGCTTTAAAAATATTAATGTAGATATTATTTATGCTTTGCCAGGACAGACGATAGAAGATGTAAAAGAAACATTAGATATTGCTTTTACGCTTGGTGTACAACATTTCTCGGCATATTCATTAATTGTGGAGCCAAAAACAGTGTTTTATAACTTAATGAACAAAGGGAAATTACGTCTTCCGGGTGAAGACCATGAAGCGAAAATGTATGAAATAGTAATGGATGAAATGGAGAAACACGGTTATAACCAGTATGAAATTAGTAATTTCTCAAAAGGTGACAATAAAAGTAGACATAATCTCACATACTGGAATAATGAAGAGTATTATGGATTTGGAGCTGGAGCTCATAGTTATGTGAACGGAGAACGTATTCAAAATGTTGGTCCCCTGAAGCAATATTTTAATAAAATTGATGAAACAGGATTTCCGTATTTAGATGTTCACAAAGTGACGGAGAAAGAAAGAATGGAAGAAGAGCTGTTCTTAGGGCTTCGAAAAACAAAAGGTGTTTCTAAAACGGCGTTCCGCAATAAATTTAATGTAGAGATGGATCAAGTTTTCGCGAAGCAGTTACAAAGCAACCAAGAGCAGGGATTGCTTGAAGAGGAAGATGGACATGTGCGTTTAACGCGAAAAGGAAAATTATTAGGGAATGAAGTATTCCAATCATTTTTGATTGACTAATTAAATGTTCTATAGGCGTGAAAAAGTTTCATTATTTCGTGACGTTTCCGTTGACAATTGAATGTCAATTTTGGTAAGTTATTAATAGATTTAGCACTCAAAGACAAAGAGTGCTAACAGAGGTGATGATGAGATGCTTACGGAACGTCAGCTCTTAATTTTACAAACAATTATTGATGACTTTATTGGATCAGCGCAGCCCGTTGGGTCTAGAACGTTGGCTAAAAAAGATGAAATCACATTTAGTTCAGCTACTATTCGAAATGAAATGGCGGACTTAGAAGAATTAGGCTTTATTGAAAAAACGCACAGTTCTTCTGGACGTGTTCCTTCTGAGAAAGGCTACCGATTTTATGTAGACCATCTTTTAGCGCCGCAAAACTTACCGAACGCTGAAATTGTACAAATTAAAGATTTATTTGCTGAAAGAATTTTTGAAGCGGAAAAAATTGCACAGCAATCTGCTCAAATTTTATCAGAACTTACGAATTATACGGCAATTGTTCTTGGACCGAAGTTAAGTACAAATAAACTTAAAAATGTACAAATTGTGCCGCTTGATCGTCAAACTGCAGTCGCTATTATTGTAACCGATACAGGGCATGTACAAAGTAAAACGATTACCGTTCCGGAATCTGTTGATTTATCAGATTTAGAAAAAATGGTTAATATTTTAAATGAAAAGCTATCTGGCGTACCGATGGAAGAACTTCATAATAAAATCTTTAAGGAAATTGTTACAGTTTTACGTGGGTATGTTCATAATTACGATAGTGCAATAAAAATGTTGGATGGTACATTTCAAGTTCCGTTATCGGAAAAGATATACTTTGGAGGAAAAGCAAATATGCTTTCGCAGCCAGAGTTCCATGACATTCAAAAGGTTAGATCTTTACTTACCATGATTGATAATGAAGCCGAATTTTATGACATTTTGCGTCATAAACAAGTCGGGATTCAAGTGAAAATTGGTAGGGAAAACTCTTCGACGGCTATGGAGGATTGTAGTTTAATTTCTGCAACATATTCGATCGGCGAAGAGCAACTTGGAACAATTGCTATTTTAGGTCCTACGAGAATGCAATACTCTCGTGTAATTAGTTTGTTACAGTTATTTACGAGACAATTTACTGATGGGCTTAAAAAGTAAATGAGAGTAATACATTCGCTCAAGTGATGAAATTTTCATTGCTGTGTGTAATATATAATGCTTAGGTAATCATGCTATGCATGATACCTAATACCTTTTAAGGAGGTGAATATTGTGGAAGAGCGTAACGAACAAGTGGTAGAAGAAGTAAAAGAAGCGCAAGTTGAAGAAGCTGTCACGCCAGAAAACAGTGAAGAAACTGTAGAAGAAAAAAGTGAGGCTGCTCTTTTACAAGAAAAAGTAGATGAGTTACAAGCGAAACTAACGGAAACGGAAGGTCGCACATTACGTCTACAAGCTGATTTTGAAAATTATAAGCGCCGTGTCCAAATGGATAAACAGGCTGCTGAAAAATATAGAGCACAAAGTCTAGTTTCAGACATCTTGCCAGCTCTTGATAATTTTGAAAGAGCAATGCAAGTGGAAGCGACTGATGAGCAAACGAAATCCTTGTTACAAGGTATGGAAATGGTGCATCGTCAATTGTTAGAAGCGCTGACTAAAGAAGGTGTGGAAGTGATTGAAGCTGTTGGTAAACAGTTTGATCCTAATGAACACCAAGCTATTATGCAAGTGGAAGATAGTGAATTTGAATCAAACGCGGTTGTGGAAGAATTCCAAAAAGGTTATAAATTAAAAGACCGTGTGATTCGCCCATCAATGGTAAAAGTAAATCAATAATTTACATAAAACTAGGAGGATTCGCCATGAGTAAAATTATCGGTATTGACTTAGGTACAACAAACTCTTGTGTAGCTGTTATGGAAGGTGGAGAACCAAAGGTTATCCCAAATCCAGAAGGGAACCGTACAACACCTTCTGTTGTAGCTTTCAAAAATGAAGAACGTCAAGTTGGGGAAGTTGCAAAGCGCCAAGCAATTACAAACCCAAATACAATCATGTCTGTTAAACGTCATATGGGTACAGACTACAAAGTAGAAGTTGAAGGTAAAGATTATACACCTCAAGAAATTTCTGCCATCATTTTACAAAACTTAAAAGCTTCTGCTGAAGCATACTTAGGTGAAACAGTAACGAAAGCTGTTATTACAGTACCTGCATACTTCAACGATGCAGAGCGTCAAGCAACGAAAGATGCTGGTCGTATCGCTGGTTTAGAAGTTGAGCGTATCATTAACGAGCCAACAGCAGCAGCACTTGCTTACGGTTTAGAAAAACAAGACGAAGAACAAAAAATCTTAGTATATGACTTAGGTGGCGGTACATTTGACGTATCTATCCTTGAGTTAGCAGACGGCACATTCGAAGTTATTTCAACTGCTGGTGACAACCGTCTTGGTGGCGATGACTTTGACCAAGTTATCATCGATCACTTAGTAGCTGAGTTCAAAAAAGAAAATAACATTGATTTAAGCCAAGATAAAATGGCGCTTCAACGCTTGAAAGATGCAGCTGAAAAAGCGAAAAAAGATCTTTCTGGTGTAACACAAACTCAAATTTCATTACCATTCATTAGTGCTGGAGCTGCTGGTCCATTACACTTAGAATTAACGTTAACAAGAGCGAAATTCGAAGAGCTTTCAGCAGGTCTTGTTGAAAGAACATTAGAGCCAACTCGTCGTGCATTAAAAGACGCTGGTTTTGCTCCAAGCGAATTAGATAAAGTTATTCTTGTTGGTGGATCTACTCGTATCCCAGCTGTACAAGAAGCTATTAAACGTGAAACTGGTAAAGAGCCATATAAAGGTGTAAACCCTGATGAAGTTGTAGCATTAGGTGCTGCAGTTCAAGGTGGCGTACTTACTGGAGATGTAGAAGGCGTTCTATTATTAGACGTAACTCCACTTTCTTTAGGTATTGAAACTATGGGTGGCGTGTTCACGAAATTAATTGAGCGTAACACTACAATTCCAACAAGTAAGTCACAAGTATTCTCGACAGCTGCTGATAATCAACCAGCAGTAGACATTCACGTATTACAAGGTGAGCGTCCAATGTCAGCTGACAACAAAACGTTAGGTCGTTTCCAATTAACTGACCTTCCACCAGCACCACGTGGTATTCCACAAATCGAAGTAACATTCGATATTGATGCGAACGGTATCGTTAACGTACGTGCGAAAGACTTAGGAACAAGCAAAGAGCAAGCTATTACAATCCAATCTTCTTCAGGTCTTTCTGATGAAGAAGTAGAACGTATGGTACAAGAAGCGGAAGCAAATGCTGACGCTGACCAAAAACGTAAGGAAGAAGTTGAACTTCGTAACGAAGCTGACCAACTTGTATTCCAAACAGACAAAGTTGTAAAAGATTTAGAAGGTAAAGTAGATGCAGCTGAAGTTGCAAAAGCAACAGAAGCGAAAGAAGCATTACAAGCTGCAATTGAGAAAAACGAGCTTGAAGAAATTCGTGCGAAAAAAGATGCTTTACAAGAAATCGTACAACAATTAACTGTTAAATTATACGAGCAAGCTCAAGCAGCTGCTGGTCAAGCAGAAGGTGCGCAAGGTGCACAAGGTGCACAAGACGCTGGCGCGAAGAAAGACAATGTAGTTGACGCTGAGTTTGAAGAAGTAAAAGAAGACAAGTAATTCAACTGTAAACATAATAAGTAAGATGACAAAAAGTCAAAGTCAAGCGTGCCTTGACTTTGGCTTTTTTCACGAATGAGAAGCGATGTGTGAGGATCTTAAGTTTTTCGCTTTGCATACTGTAAGTGAGGAAACTTTGTTGCAAAGCACTTTCTTTCGGTGTTAAAATTACGTTTATGTGAAAGATTCGGGGGTTGTAAATTTATGAGTAAACGAGACTATTATGAGGTCCTTGGACTTAGCAAGGGCGCTTCAACAGATGAAATAAAAAAAGCGTATCGTCGTTTGGCTAAAAAATACCATCCAGACGTAAGCAAAGAAGAAAATGCAATTGAAAAGTTTAAAGAAGTACAAGAAGCATACGAAGTGTTAAGTGATGATCAAAAGCGTGCGCAGTACGATCAATTTGGTCATGCTGGTGCAAATCAAGGATTCGGTGGATTTGGCGGCGGAGGAGACTTCGGCGGTGGCTTCGGTTTTGAAGATATATTTAGTTCTTTCTTTGGCGGTGGTGGCGGCAGACGTCGTGATCCAAATGCTCCGCGCCAAGGTGCTGACTTACAATATCAAGTCACTTTAGATTTTGAAGAAGCTATTTTTGGTAAGGAATTAAATGTGGAAATTCCAGTAGAAGATCCATGTGATACTTGTAAAGGTAGTGGAGCAAAACCAGGAACTTCAAAAGAAACATGTAAACATTGTTCAGGTTCTGGTCAAGTGAGTGTTGAACAAAACACACCGTTTGGTCGTATCGTAAACCGTCAAGCTTGTGGTCATTGTTCAGGAACTGGACAAATTATTAAAGAAAAATGTACGACATGTCACGGTTCAGGTAAAGTTCGTAAACGTAAAAAAATCAATGTTAAAATTCCAGCGGGTATCGATAATGGTCAACAAATTCGAGTGTCTGGAAAAGGTGAAGCCGGCGTAAATGGCGGACCAGCAGGAGACTTATATGTTGTCGTTCATGTAAGAAATCATGAATTCTTCGAGCGTGAAGGAGATCACATTATTTGCGAAATGCCATTAACATTTGCGCAAATGGCGCTTGGTGATGAAGTGGAAGTTCCTACTGTTCATGGTAAAGTGAAGCTGAAAATTCCAGCAGGAACACAAACTGGAACAGAATTCCGCTTAAAAGGAAAAGGTGCTCCGAATGTACGTGGATACGGCCAAGGAGATCAATATGTAGTCGTTCGTGTTGTTGTACCGACGAAATTGACTTCACAGCAAAAAGATTTATTACGTGAATTTGCAGGACAAGAAGAGCAGGATGATAGTTTATTCGGAAAGCTTAAACGTGCTTTCAAAGGGGAATAATGGAAATAAAAAATGGAGTTGGTAAATTGTGAAATGGTCAGAAATTAGTATTCATACAACAGAAGAAGCAGTAGAAGCTGTCTCTCATATTTTACATGAAGCTGGTGCTAGTGGAGTTGCGATTGAGGATCCAGCGGAGTTAACGAAAGAGCGCGAGCAACAATATGGTGAAATTTATGCATTGAACCCAGATGAATATCCGGCGGAAGGTGTATTAATAAAAGCGTATTTCCCGCAAACGGATTCTTTACATGAAACGATTGCAGGTGTAAAATCATCTATTGATGTGCTTCCATCTTACGACATCGAAATTGGTACTGGAAATATTACCGTTAACGAAGTCAATGAAGAAGATTGGGCTACTGCTTGGAAAAAATATTACCATCCAGTACAAATTTCTGATACATTCACAATCGTACCGACTTGGGAAGAATATACACCATCTTCTCCTGATGAAAAAATCATTGAATTAGACCCGGGTATGGCGTTTGGTACAGGAACTCATCCAACAACAACGATGTGTATCCGTGCTTTAGAAAAAACAGTACAGCCAGGTGACAATATTATTGATGTAGGAACAGGTTCTGGTGTACTTAGTATTGCAGCAGCAAAATTAGGTGCGTCTTCTGTTCAAGCGTATGATTTAGATCCGGTTGCGGTTGAAAGTGCAGAAATGAATGTACGTTTAAATAAAACAGATGATATCGTGTCTGTTGGACAAAATAGTCTTTTAGAAGGTATTGAAGGTCCAGTTGATTTAATCGTAGCTAACTTATTAGCAGAAATTATTCTATTATTCCCTGAAGATGCAGCAAGAGTTGTGAAGTCAGGTGGATTATTTATTACATCGGGCATTATTGCTGCGAAGGAAAAAGTAATTTCTGAGGCGCTAGAAAAAGCTGGATTTACAATTGAAGAAGTGTTACGAATGGAAGATTGGGTAGCAATTATTGCACGAAATGCGTAATATAGATTTTAGTCTATAATGAAAAGGGGAGTCTCTCACTATAAGGTGAGGGACTTGCCGTTTGTTATATGAAAAATGATAACGTTTCGTTCTTTTCGTAAGTGTTGACTTACGAAAGGAACGAAACTCTACTAAGGTGATTATATGCAACGTTATTTTGTAGAAGAGAAATATGTAAATGAGACAAGTATTCGCATTGTAGGTGATGACGTACATCATATCGCAAGAGTGATGCGTATGTCAGCTGGTGATCATATTTATTGCTGTGTAAATGGAAAAACAGCAGTATGTTCAATTGATGAAATTACCAGTGAATTTATTAATACGGCTATTGTAGAATGGGTAGAGGCGTCAAGTGAACTTCCTGTTTTCGTGACGATTGCAAGTGGACTGCCAAAAGGAGACAAGCTAGAGTTAATTTTTCAAAAAGGAACTGAGCTTGGGGCAGCTGCATTCTTACCATTTCAAGCATCTCGCTCTATCGTAAAATGGGATGCGAAAAAAGCTGATAAAAAAGTTGAGCGTTTAAGAAAAATTGTGAAAGAAGCTGCGGAACAATCACATAGAAGTGAAATTCCAGAAGTACATGCTCCGGCATCATTTAAGCAATTGCTTTCAATGAGTGGTGAGTATGATACTTGTCTTGTTGCTTACGAAGAGGAAGCAAAACAAGGCGAGAAATCTAATTTTGCGAAAGCTTTAACGACAATGAAACCAGGTCAAAAGCTATTGATTGTATTTGGCCCAGAAGGCGGTTTAGCTGAGGAAGAGATTACAGCGCTTCGTGAACATAAATTTGTACCATGTAGTTTAGGACCAAGAATTTTAAGAACAGAAACGGCGCCGTTATACGCGTTAAGTGCTGCTTCGTATCATTTTGAATTGATGGGGTGATGATCAATGTCAACTGTTGCGTTCCATACGTTAGGTTGTAAAGTAAACCACTATGAAACAGAAGCCATTTGGCAATTGTTTAAACAAGGTGGTTATGAAAGAACAGAATATGAAAAGAAAGCTGATGTATATGTTATTAACACATGTACAGTAACGAATACTGGGGACAAAAAAAGCCGTCAAGTAATCAGACGTGCTGTGCGTCAAAATCCAGATGCAGTTATTTGCGTAACGGGATGTTATGCACAAACATCTCCAGCTGAAATTATGGCGATTCCAGGTGTAGATATTGTAGTTGGTACACAGGATCGTGAAAAGATGTTAGGTTACATCGAAGAATTCCGTAAAGAGCGTCAACCAATTAATGCTGTCCGCAATATTATGAAAACACGTGTGTACGAAGAACTTGATGTACCTTATTTCACGGATCGTACACGTGCGTCTTTAAAAATACAAGAGGGTTGCAATAACTTCTGTACATTCTGTATCATTCCTTGGGCGCGCGGTTTAATGCGTTCTCGTGATGGAAAAGAAGTTATTAAACAAGCGCAACAATTAGTGGATGCAGGCTATAAAGAAATCGTATTAACGGGTATTCATACAGGTGGATACGGCGAAGACATAAAAGATTATAACTTAGCTGGATTACTTCGTGATATGGAAGCGGAAGTAGGCGGATTAAAACGTCTTCGTATTTCTTCTATTGAAGCGAGTCAAATTTCAGATGAAGTAATTGAAGTGTTAGATAAATCTGAAGTAGTTGTACGTCACTTGCATATTCCGTTGCAATCTGGTTCTAATACTGTATTAAAACGTATGCGTCGTAAATATACGATGGAATTCTTCCAAGAGCGTTTAGATCGTTTGAAAGAAGCGTTACCAGGCCTTGCGATTACATCTGACGTAATCGTTGGTTTCCCAGGTGAAACAGAAGAAGAATTCATGGAAACATACAATTTCATTAAAGAGAACCGCTTCTCTGAGTTACATGTGTTCCCTTACTCAAAACGTACAGGAACACCTGCAGCACGCATGGAAGATCAAGTTCCTGAAGATGTGAAGAATGATCGTGTTCATCGTTTAATTGAGCTATCTAATCAATTAGCGAAAGAATATGCATCAGCGTTTGAAGGTGAAGTGCTTGAAATCATTCCAGAAGAGCAATTTAAAGACGGCGACCGTGAAGGGTTATATGTAGGGTATACAGATAACTACTTGAAAATTGTATTTGAAGGATCAGAAGAATTAATTGGTAAGCTAGTGAAAGTGAAAATTACGAAAGCTGGTTATCCATATAACGAAGCGCAATTTGTTCGTGTTCTTGAAGATGATGTGAAAAAAGAATCAGCAAGCGCATAAAAAAGAGCGTGCAACCGGAAACGGTTTGCATGCTTTCTTTATTTGAAGCGGTTAAGTACTAGAAGGTGGAGAGGCATTTCGTGCATCCCTGTATGAAAAAAGTTGAAATGATAAAAATATAGTTGTCTTCATGAAAGAAGGATACTAGCTATTTGTATAACTTTTGAAAAGGAAATGCTTCTATTCTTCTTTTATTCTGCCAAATAGTTGACCTGAAGTGATAAAATGTATTATAATCGTAAAAGACATGCTGAAGAAGTGTTTCTTTTTGCATGCTGAAGTTAGTATGTAAGTGTGATGTTTCGGAGGGAGGGAAAGAGAATGTCAAAAACAGTCGTTCGTAAAAACGAGTCTTTGGAGGATGCACTTCGCCGTTTTAAAAGATCGGTTTCTAAAACTGGTACACTTGCTGAAGCAAGAAAGCGCGAGTTTTATGAAAAACCAAGTGTAAAACGTAAGAAGAAATCTGAAGCGGCAAGAAAGCGTAAATTCTAAGAGAGGGTGTAAGTTATGAGTCTTCTCGGTCGTTTAAACGATGATATGAAACAAGCGATGAAGAATAAACAAAAAGAAAAATTAACCGTTATTCGTATGGTTAAGGCTGCTTTACAAAATGAAGGTATTAAACTGCAACATACTCTTACTGAAGAAGAGGAAATAACAGTTTTAGCTCGTGAAGTAAAACAGTATAAGGACTCCCTCCTTGAATTTAAAAAAGCTGGTCGTGAAGACCTTGTTAATAAACTGCAAAGTGAAATTCAGATTTTAAGCGCATATTTGCCAGAGCAATTAACTGAAGAAGAACTAGTTGATGTAATCAAGCAAGTTATTTCTGAAGTTGGTGCGACTTCTAAAGCAGATATGGGTAAGGTGATGACTGCTGTTATGCCGAAAGTAAAAGGTAAAACAGACGGATCACTTGTGAATAAGCTGGTTATCCAGCTATTAGCATAAAAAAACGTCTCATTTCGTATGAGACGTTTTTTATTGTTCTTATTAAGGAAAAACGCTATATTGCTTAAAAAGCGTTTCTGTAAGTGATAGAAACGCCTCTGGTATGTAAAAAAAGCTTTTTCGTTTTCTTAATTTCTTCGACTAACTCCTCAATGCTTTCTGTTCCTTGTTCCACTATATCTGGACAAAATTCATACATTTCTTGCGCGAAAGATTGCATTTCTTCGTCTGTAGGTAACGCGCTAAAAATGGCATCAACCCAGTCATGATCTGCACCGATTATGATAAAAGGATAGCGATCATTCCATTTTCTTAGTTTAAAAATAACATCTATATTGCTAACTTCGTAATTAACGCCATTTGTTTGTTGGATTGTAAGGATATCAAATTGGTCATTTCCTTGTGTAATTGCAATTCTACACTCACTCTTACTTCCTTGACTAAAACTTCTTTCGCAAATAAAAGCTAAGTATCCAAGTTTCTGAACCTCAGATTGAAGTTTTATAACTTGCTGTTCAGCAGAATCCTCAAAGGTAACGAAAGAGACTCCGGCTATTTTAGATTTTGAATCAGTTGCATAAAAGGGCTGGATGCTGCTGTTAGTAACTTGTTTTATAACATTCAAAATTTCTTGACTAAATCCAATTTCCTTTCGTATTTCCTCGCTTATTAATTCATTTTTTTGTTTTTTAATGAATCCTAATATTTTTTTGAAATTCATATAACAACCACCTATAAAATATTCTTACTTACACCGCAAAATTCAGAGTGGAGCAATTTCCTTTTTCGGATTTTATCTCATTTGTCTAATGAATGACAACTACTTATTCTATGGTCAGTATGTCACGTCCAGAACGAATTGTAACAGGTTTTTTCAAGTTTCCAACTTCTTGCTAGGCTCAATTTCTTAATGTAACTTGTACTGATATCCTGTAGGGGCGCATATTCTTGTATTAATACTTCTATTATTAAAGGTAACATCCTCTGATCCATCATTGTCCTGACAAATATGATTTCATATAGCGACTGTTTTAATTAACATGATATGAACTCTTGCAGAATATAGTTATGTTAGTGAAGTCGTTATAACACGATAGGCACTTGTGAAGAAATACATATATATGGGATGAGAGGGGGTCTTTCGAGATGAAGAAATTAGAACAAATGAAAAATTGGTTGACAAAACAAGTAGACCTACCAGTGGATGTATTAATGGATCTACCTCGGATTACTCTTGTTGGGCAAATACATATTTATATAGAAAATCATCGGGGGTTATTAGTGTTTTCAGATAAAGAAGTGCGATTGCTTTTAAAACACGGTCAATTATTAATTAAAGGACAATCCTTTGTTATTAAAACGATTCTTCCAGAAGAGCTTTTACTCGAGGGGATAATTGAGCAAGTAACATTTTTAGAAAATGAAAAAAAAGGTGATTGAAGTGAAACTTCCATTTGTGAAGTTTTTCTTCTTTATCCTGTAAAAGTTCCGTTGATAGAGACTGATTACAGTTTTACTCTGTTTTATTTTAGTACGAGCTATTTTAATGCTTCAAATAAAAAGTAGTATATCTACTTTTAGAAAGGTAGTGAAGGTGGTAAATGAAAAATAAATGGTTTATAAAGTGGCTTGGATATGTAAAAGTGCGAATTGAAGGTAGAGGAGCGGAACGGTTTGTTAATGAATGTGTACGGAGGAATTTATTAGTTTGGGATGTTAAAAAGATAGCTGATGAAACGTTAGTTTTTTGTATGTTGTTACGCGATGTGAAAAAAATAAAACCAATTTATAGAAAAAATGAATGTAAATTATATTTTATTGGACGTTATGGTTTTCCTTTTTGGAATAAACGTTTAATTAAAAACAGTGGATTTTTAATTGGTTTTTTAATTTTCTTTTTTGGTGTGATTGCAATGTCAAATATGGTTTGGAAAATTGAAATTACAGGAGCTAAACCTGAAACAGAATATATATTGATGAAAGAATTGGATAAAATGGGTATTAAAAAAGGGAAACTACAATTTCAAATGCCGAATGTAGAAGATGTGCAACGCCATTTGACAGATAATATTAATGCCATTACTTGGGCGGGACTAGAAGTAAGGGGAACGACTTATCATTTTAAAATTGTTGAAAAAAACGAACCGAAGAAAGAAAAGGAACAAAGGCCACAAAATTTAGTAGCAAAAAAAGAAGCGATTATTACAAAAACGTTTGTAGAAGTTGGAAAGCCGGTTGTACTGAAAAATGATCATGTAGAAAAAGGACAGATTCTCGTATCGGGAATATATGGTAATGAGGAAAGTCCGACGATTGTTTCAGCGAAAGGTATTGTATATGGCGAAACGTGGTATACATCTAAGGTGGATGTCCCGTTAAAGACGCAATTCCAAGTGTATACTGGTAATGTATACAATGAACATTTTCTTAAATTCGGGGATACGAAAATAAAAATATGGGGATTTCAGCATGATAAGTATAAACGCTCTCGTACTGAAAGTGTAAAGCATGATGTGAAATTATTTGGTTTTACACTGCCGATTGCATATGAAAAAGATGTTGTGAGAGAAGAAGAAGAAGCGAATCGAGAATATACAGAAAAGCAAGCGCTGAAAGTAGCGAAGGAGATGGCCGAAAAAGAACTAAAGAAAAAATTGGATGAACATGCTATGATTGTAAGTGATAAGATTTTGAGTAAAGAGGTTGAGGCGGATCAACTAAAAGTCACATTGCATTATACTGTGGTTGAAAATATTGCAGAGCCACAACCAATATCCGAATCCGATATTCAAGGAGACTGAGTAATGGCAGAACAATTAGTAGAAATGAACCAACAATTGGAAAATGCTAACGAAGCAATCGCTCTTTTTGGAGTTAATGATGCGCATTTAAAAGTAATTGAACGAGAACTGAATGTATCAATCGTAACTAGAGGAGAAACTGTTCATGTATCTGGGGCAGTTGAAACGGTGGCACTCGTAGAAAAAATCTTACAGCAATTACTTGTTGTAATTCGTAAAAGTATATCAATTTCAGAGAGAGATGTTGCGTATGCGATTCAGCTTGCACAACAAGGGAAAATTGCTCAATTTGAAGAGTTATATGAGGAAGAAATTTTCAAGACTGCAAAAGGTAAATCCATTCGTGTAAAAACAATGGGGCAAAGAAGATATATTCATGCGATGAAGAAGAATGATATTGTCTTTGGGATAGGGCCTGCAGGAACTGGAAAAACATATTTAGCTGTAGTAATGGCTGTGAGGGCTTTAAAACAAGGATATGTAAAGAAAATTATTTTAACAAGACCTGCTGTAGAAGCTGGAGAAAATTTAGGTTTTTTACCAGGGGATTTGAAAGAGAAGGTAGATCCATACTTACGCCCGTTATATGATGCTTTACATGATATTCTTGGACAAGAATATACGCAGCGTATGATGGAGCGAGGAGTAATTGAAATAGCTCCGCTTGCTTATATGAGGGGGCGTACGCTTGATGATTCATTTGTTATTTTAGATGAGGCTCAAAATACAACGGGTGCTCAAATAAAAATGTTTTTAACAAGATTAGGTTTTAGTTCTAAAATGGTTATTACAGGGGACCCTTCACAAGTAGACTTGCCAAAAGGGGTAAAATCAGGGCTATCTATAGCTGCTAATATTTTATCTGGTGTATCAGGTCTGTCATTTATTACATTAGAACAAACGGACGTTGTGAGACATCCATTGGTGCAACGTATTATTGAGGCATATGATAAAATGGAATGATCCTATTTGTCAGGATCATTTCTTTTTGTATGATAAGGTTGGCGAACGTCATATTTTTTACTATCATGAAAGATAAGGAAAATAAACTATTGGTACTAGTGTATAAAATATTGCCTCAAAGTATCGTTTGGTAGAAGAAATGAAAGCTATAAATAGTTTCACTTTATTTCTGGAGAGGAGAAGGTATTGAAATCATGTCAAGATCTCAAGAAATTTCTAAGTGGTTTCGTAATTTACAACATTCGAAAAAACTAAGTTGGATTTCTTACGTTGTGTTAGGAGCAGTGCTGTTTTTTGCGCTTATGAATAATGTAAAACCAGAACAATTAGATGTTAATATGTATTCTATTGCGAAAAAGACAATCCATTCTCCTATAAAAATTGAAGATAAAGTTACAACGGATAAAAAGAAAAAAGAAGCCGCTACAAAAGTTGAAGATCAATATACATATAAAAGTGAGTATAAACAAAACAAAGTTGATATTGTGAATGACGTCTTTGCTAAAGTGGATGAAGTGGTGCAAGAGATTAAAGCTGTTGGACCGGATGATCAAAAAAAGATGACTGATGCTGAGAAAGTGGACAAGTTAAAAAAGAAACTACCCGCTGACTTAACGAAAGAGTTATCTGATTCAAACTTACTGAATTTGATTAATGCAGATCCGAGCCAATTAGTATTAGCGAAAGATGCTGCGGTCACAGCGATTAATAGTATCATGACTGAGCATATTAAAATGGACGAATTGAAAGATGCGAAAGAACGATATGTAAGTGAGATGAATAGTGTTAATGTTGATAATGGTTTAAAAGAATCAATTAAGGCGCTAGGAAGATATGCAATTTCAGCTAACTATTTTTATGACCCAATCTTAACGAAAGAGAAGAGAAAAGCAGAGGAAGATTTAGTTCCACCTGTTTATATTCTTCAAGGACAAGTTCTTGTTAGAGAAGGTGAAACAATTTCAAGTGATGTGTATAATCAGTTGAAATTAGTTGGTTTGTTAGAAAAAGGGAACGGTTTTCAACCTTATGTTGGATTAGCGGTACTCATTGGTGTGTTACTATACTTTATGCATAAACAATTTGAATTATTTTTAAAGAGAAAAAGAGAAGATAGACCGTATGTTTTAGCGTATATTACAATTTTGTCTATCACAATCGTCTTAATGAAAATCATTAGTTTGTTTCAAAAACTTGAATACGCAGGGATTGCATATGTTGTCCCAGTTGCGATGGGAACAATACTTGTAAAACTAATGATTGGTGATCGATTTGTCTTTTTAACGAGTATGATTTTTTCTGTATGCGGAAGTATTATGTTTAATGAAGGAGTAACGAGTACATTAAATTATAGTGTAGGGATTTACGTATTGTTAAGTTCGTTATCGGTTAGTATTTTCTTGCGAGAAAAAAATCGTCGTACAATGATTTTACAAGCTGGTATACTCGTTTCTGTATTAAATGTAGTCGTATTGGCGGCGCTCTTATTATTACGTAATGGGAATTTTTCGCCTCTTGAAATTGGTACGCAATTATTAATGGCTTCACTTTCAGGGATTATATCATCCGTTTTGGCTATGGGGATTTTACCATATTTAGAAAGTGGACTTGGAATCGTATCAAGTATGAAGCTTATGGAATTATCAAGCCCAAATCATCCACTTTTACGCAGGATTTTGTTAGAAGCGCCAGGGACATATCATCATAGTGTAATGGTAGCGAATCTTTCTGAGGCTGCTTGTGAAGCAGTCGGGGCAAATGGTGTATTAGCGCGTGTAGGGGCATATTATCATGATGTAGGAAAAACAGTACAACCGCAATTCTTTATTGAAAACCAAATGGGAATTGAAAACCCGCATGATAAATTAGATCCTGTAACAAGTAAAGATATTATAATTGCTCACGTAACGGATGGAGTAAGAATGCTCGAAGAATATCATATTCCACAAGAAATTATTGATATCGCTGGGCAACATCACGGTACAACGTTACTGAAATATTTTTATTATAAAGCTATTAAAGAAGATAAAGAAAAATATACAGAAGAGATGTTCCGTTATCCAGGTTCAAAAGCAACTTCGAAAGAATCGGCAATTGTTGGTATTGCTGATAGTGTAGAAGCTGCGGTACGTTCTATGAATCACCCAACGCCAGAACAAATTAATAATTTGGTGCAAAGTATTATTAAAGATCGACTGCAAGACGGTCAATTTAGTGAATGTGATTTGACGTTTAAGGAACTACAAATCGTTGGAAAAACGTTGTGTGAAACGTTAAATGGTATTTTCCATTCGCGTATTACATATCCGGAACCTCCGGAAGAAAAGGAGAAAGAATGAGTTTGTTAATTGATTTTATTGATGAAACAGAAGAAGTAAAAGAAGAGTATATGAGTTTAATTCGTGAAGTGTTAGAAAAAGCAGCTCAAATGGAAAATATCGAGGATGGTGCGGAGGTATCGGTGACATTTGTAGATAATGAGCGCATTAGAGAAATTAATCGTGATTACCGAGATAAAGATCAACCTACAGATGTAATATCCTTTGCCATGGAAGAGATGGGAGAAGGAGAAATGGAGATTGTTGGTGCAGAGATGCCGCGCATGTTAGGGGATCTTATTATCTCTATTCCAAGGGCGAAAGAGCAAGCTGAAGAGTACGGACATTCTTTCGATCGTGAACTTGGATTTTTGGCGTTACATGGCTTTTTACATTTACTTGGTTATGATCACATGACAGAAGAAGATGAAAAAGAAATGTTCGGAAGACAAAAAGAAATTTTAGAAGCTTTTGGATTAGGACGATGAAAAAAGGAAAACTTATAGATAGTTTTGGATATGCTATAGCTGGTATATTCTTTTGTTTTCGTCATGAACGAAATATGAAAATCCATTATTTAGCCGCAGTCATTGTTATATGCTGCGGCTTTTATTTCCATATTACGAAAATAGAGTGGATGATATTACTTGTTGTAATAGGGAGTGTAATGAGTTTAGAGATGGTAAATACGGCTGTGGAAAAAACGGTAGATTTAGCGACTGCCGATATTCATCCGTTTGCAAAAATTGCAAAGGATGTTGCGGCAGGAGCGGTTTTATTGTTTGCAATTATAGCTGTTATAATTGGTGCTATTATCTTTTTACCGTATATGGTATAGTTGCATTCCGAAGCTTTTATTAAGCTTTGGAAGTGCTGTAAGGGCCTTTAATGAGAGAGTGTATCTCTTCATAGCTGTGAACAGGAAGGATGCGGGAATATGAATAGTAAACAATTAATTCTAGAAGCAATCGAAGCGCGTAAACAAGCGTACGTACCATATTCTAAATTTCAAGTAGGTGCAGCATTATTAACGCGCGGTGGAAAAGTATATCGTGGATGTAATGTTGAGAATGCATCATATGGCTTATGTAATTGTGCTGAAAGAACAGCTTTATTTAAGGCGGTTTCTGAAGGAGATAAAGAATTTGTAGCCATTGCGGTTGTAGCAGATACAAAGCGCCCAGTACCTCCTTGTGGAGCATGTCGACAAGTTATGGTAGAATTATGTAAACAGGATACGAAAGTATACTTATCAAACTTACATGGTGACGTTCAGGAGACGACAGTCGGAGAATTGTTACCAGGAGCATTTTTAGCGGAGGATTTACATGAATAGAAAAGGTTATAAATCAGGTTTTGTCTCTATTATTGGCAGACCGAATGTTGGAAAATCTACATTTTTAAACCGTATTATTGGCCAGAAAATTGCTATTATGAGTGATAAGCCACAAACGACTCGTAATAAAATTCAAGGTGTATATACAGAAAATGATGCACAAGTTATTTTCATTGATACACCAGGAATACATAAACCTAAACATAAATTAGGCGACTTCATGGTAAAGATGGCTCAAACGACATTAAAAGAAGTTGATATTGTTCTGTTTATGGTTAATGCAGTTGAAGGATTTGGTCGTGGTGAGGAATTCATCATTGAGAAATTAAAAGAAACGAAACAACCAGTATTTTTAGTAATTAATAAAATTGACCAACTTCATCCAGAGCAATTACTAGAGTTAATTGATCAATATCGTAAACTACATGAATTTGCAGAGATTGTACCAATTTCTGCGTTAGACGGTAATAATGTGGACGCTTTAATTGGAACAATTAAAAAGTATTTACCAGAAGGACCACAATACTATCCAGAGAATCAAGTAACGGATCATCCGGAGAGATTTATTATTGCAGAGCTTATTCGTGAGAAAGTACTACATTTAACACGTGAAGAAGTGCCGCATTCTGTGGCTGTTGTTATCGATGCGATTCAAAAGCGTGAGGGCGGGGCAGTTTATATAAATGCAACGATTGTTGTTGAACGTGCATCACAAAAAGGAATCATCATCGGAAAACAAGGGAAAATGTTAAAAGAAGTTGGTAAGCGAGCTCGTTTTGATATTGAAGCGCTACTTGGTTCTAAAGTATTTTTAGAAGTATGGGTAAAAGTGCAAAAAGATTGGCGTAATAAAATGTCTCAGCTTCGTGACCTAGGTTTCCGCGAGGATGAGTACTAAAATAGAGTAAAGTTGTAATCAGTGGATGGTTGGTTCATCCACTGATTATTGGTTTTTATGAACTTTGATAAATTAGGAAAAATTTTTCTCACATGAAAATGGACAAAATGGGTCAATTTAATAACAACAAAGGAAATTGGTTTATAGGCTACGCTTATTGAGAAAGGTGGATTCTTATGCTAGATTTTACCTGGAAGTTTTTCTCCAAAACAGGAAGCATTGAAACGTACTTGCTTTTGAAAGAAATGGAAAAAGACGTAAACGATGAGATGGATCAACATGAAGAGGAGCTAGCGCATCTAGACTCTCCAATTTCTTGACCCGTTTTGTTCAAACCTTGGATGGTGACGAACATGTTTCAAAAAGTTGAGGGCATCGTTATCCGTACGACAGATTACGGAGAAACGAACAAAATTGTTACAATATTCTCAAGAGAACTTGGTAAGGTAAGTGCAATGGCAAGAGGGTCAAAAAAACCGAAAAGCCGATTAGCATCTGTGTCGCAATTAATGACACATGGCCATTTTCTAATTCAAATGGGATCTGGGCTTGGAACATTGCAACAAGGCGAGATTATTTCAACTATGAAAGAAATTCGCGAGGATATATTTTTAACTGCTTATGCATCATTTATTGTTGAGTTAACTGATAAAGCAACAGAAGATAAAAAACATAATCCGTATTTATTTGAAATGTTATATCAAACGTTGCATTATATGTGTGAGGGTGTTGATCCAGAAGTATTATCATTAATTTATCAAACGAAAATGCTTCCGGTATTAGGGATGCGCCCGTACTTTGATACATGTGCGATTTGTCATCAAGAAACAGACTTTGTCGCCTTCTCCGTAAGGGAAGGCGGTTTTCTGTGCTCACGTCATGCAGAGCAAGACCCATATCGTATACCGGTAGGAGAAGCTGTTCATAAATTATTACGCCTTTTCTTCCATTTCGATTTACATAGGCTCGGAAATGTATCGGTAAAGGATAGCACAAAAAAACAAATGCGTTTAGTATTGAATACATATTATGATGAATATTGCGGAATTTATTTGAAATCAAGACGTTTTTTAGAACAACTTGATAAGTTTCAAATATAATTTTGGGCCGTATACGGTCCTTTTTACATACTTTCTTTTTCGAATAGCATATTTAGTATATAATATTTAAGAGATAGTATAACTTTTTTCGTTGTGCATTAAAGGTGGTGATTATCATAGAGCTGAATAAACGGCAAGAACATATCATTCAGATTGTAAAAGATCACGGTCCTATTACAGGGGAATCAATTGCAGCGCAATTGGGTCTAACACGTGCGACGCTAAGACCAGACTTAGCAATTTTAACGATGGCTGGTTATTTAGAAGCACGTCCACGCGTAGGTTATTTTTATACGGGTAAAACTGGGGGGCAGCTATTATCTGAAGCTGTTAAGAAAATTAAAGTACAAGATTATCAATCTAGACCGGTTGTAATTGATAAAAATGTTTCCGTATACGATGCAATTTGTACGATGTTTTTAGAGGACGTTGGTACATTGTTCGTTGTAGATCAGATGACTCTATTAGTTGGTGTTGTGTCTCGTAAAGATTTATTAAGAGCGAGCTTAGGAAAGCAGGATTTAACCTCTCTTCCGGTTAATATTATCATGACAAGGATGCCAAACATTGCGATGTGTCGTAGAGAGGATTCTTTATATGATATTGCGATGGAATTAATAGAAAGACAGATTGATGCAATGCCAGTTGTAAAAGATACGAAACAAGGTTTAGAAGTGATTGGGCGAATTACAAAAACAAATATTACACGTGCGTTTGTAAATTTAGTAAATAACGAATAAGTGTAATTTGTTTAAAGTGAGGTAATGTAATGGATAATAAAATCGTATATGTCGTATCTGACTCTGTAGGAGAAACGGCTGATTTGGTTGTTCGAGCAGCAATGGGGCAATTCCCGTTTGCTCCTGATATTAGACGTGTACCGTATGTAGAAGATACAGGGACATTAAAAGAAGTGATTTCGATTGCTAAGAGTAATCAAGCACTTATATGTTTTACGTTAGTTAAGCCTGATATGCGCCAGTATTTAGTAACAGAGGCTGCAAAAGAAGGGGTAGAGGCATACGATATTATCGGCCCTCTTATTGATCAAATTGAAGAAATTACGGGGCAAGTGCCGAGATATGAGCCAGGTGTTGTCCGTAGGTTAGATGAAGAATACTTTAAAAAGATTGAAGCGATTGAGTTTGCTGTGAAGTATGATGACGGCAGAGATGCACGAGGTATTTTAAAAGCAGATATCGTGTTGATTGGTGTTTCGCGTACATCAAAAACACCACTTTCCCAATATTTAGCTCATAACAAACGCTTGAAAGTTGCGAATGTACCACTCGTGCCAGAAGTTGACCCACCTGAAGAACTATATCAAGTGGCAAAAGAAAAATGTTTCGGTTTGAAAATTACGCCAGATAAGTTAAATCATATTCGAAAAGAACGATTAAAATCACTTGGATTAAGTGATGGAGCAACATATGCAAATATTAATCGTATTCAAGAAGAAATTGATCACTTTGAGGAAGTAATTAGTAAAATAAATTGCCAAGTAATCGATGTATCGAATAAAGCGATTGAAGAAACAGCAAATATTATTGTGAATGCAGTGCAAAACCAAAAAATGTTTTAGCACATTTACCAAAGGTGAATGTGCTTTTTTCGCTCATGTGAAATATGATACCTATGGATTTTGTAATAGATTGTAGTGTAATGGTTATACTTATACTCCTTTGTCTTTTAGTATATTCAAGGTGTGAGTTTGTCATCCTGAAATGTAAGATGAAAAAATAAAGGGATATGTAGCGTAGTTGAAGAAAATATATTATAATAAAAAATTGTGATAAAAACCTATATTTTACGTTTAGACTTTAATTTTTCAGAATAAACTAGGGATAGGATTTACGAAAAAGACATGTAATTACGTTAAATCGACAAAATCTATACAAGAAAACGCACATTATGGAAGGATTCACAGAAGGGATGTAGAATACAGAAATATGCAAAACATCAACAACATATTAGTTGGTGTAGATGTATATCCCGTGAAGGCTGAAATTGTGCAAGTTGGAGCGGAATTTCATGTCGGAATTTTGTTTGTCGCATCATATGCTCATCCTTTAAGGAAATAGCAAGGCAATTGGATCATTGTAGATACTGAACAAAATGGAGTTGATTGTTATATGGATCAACATGAAAAAGTTACAGATCTCAAGATCAAACAGTATATGTGGCTTGCTACTCTTCTTGTAAAAAGGTGTATATGTATTGTTTCTAAGAGATACATTTGTAACAGATGAGCAAATGTATACAATTTTATATAGCAAGTATGTATATGCGATTTATGCAGATAAAGGACCTATAGGAAAGGTTCAAAATCGTTTATACAATGTAATCGGCAACACTTTCTAACAAGTTTAGAAAAATATTGTCGAATTATAAAGGAATTTTTTAATTTATATCGAATACAAAATACGACACGGAGATGGAGTTATGGGGAACAGAATTCCCGAAGAAGTTGTTGAACAGATTCGGACATCATCCGATATTGTAGAAGTCATTGGTGAATACGTTCAACTTAGAAAACAGGGGCGTAACTATTTCGGCCTTTGTCCATTTCATGGTGAGAATTCTCCTTCATTCTCTGTTTCATCTGATAAGCAAATTTTTCATTGCTTCGGATGTGGAGAAGGTGGAAATGTATTTTCCTTTCTAATGAAAATGGAAGGACTGGCGTTTACCGAGGCTGTTCAAAAGCTAGGCGAAAGAAATGGAATTGCGGTTGCAGAGTACACATCAGGACAAGGACAACAAGAAGACATATCTGATGACACTGTCATCATGCAACAAGCTCATGAATTATTGAAAAAGTATTATCATCATTTATTAGTAAATACGGAAGAGGGAAATGAAGCACTTTCATATTTATTAAACCGTGGTATTACGAAAGAGATGATTGAGAAGTTTGAAATTGGTTATGCATCACCTGCTTGGGATGCAGCGACGAAAATTTTACAAAAAAGAGGTTTATCGCTGTCTACTATGGAACAAGCTGGCCTTCTAATAAGAAGTGAGAAGGATGGTAGTCATTATGATCGCTTCCGTGGAAGAGTTATGTTCCCGATCTATACGTTACAAGGTAAGGTGATAGCGTTTAGTGGAAGGGCGTTAGGAGATGACACTCCGAAATATTTAAATAGTCCTGAAACACCGATTTTTCACAAAAGTAAATTGTTGTATAACTTCCACCAAGCAAGACCATTTATTAGAAAGCGTGGGCAAGTGGTTCTTTTCGAAGGATATGCCGATGTACTAGCTGCGGTAAAAAGTGGTGTGGAAGAAGCTGTTGCGACAATGGGAACAGCTTTAACTGAAGAACAAGCAAAACTTCTGCGACGTAACGTTGAAACTGTTGTTCTTTGCTATGATGGTGATAAAGCAGGGCGAGAAGCGACGATGAAAGCAGGGCAATTATTGCTAAAAGTTGGTTGCCAAGTGAAAGTCACATCCTTGCCAGATAAGCTTGATCCTGATGAATATGTGCAACAATATGGGACTACTGCTTTTGAAAATCTTGTGAAATCAAGTGTGAGTTTTGTTGGTTTTAAAATAAATTATTTGCGTTTAGGGAAAAATTTGCAAGATGAGTCTGGCAAAGAAGAATATGTGAAAAGTGTTTTAAAAGAGTTATCGTTGTTACAAGATGCGATGCAGGCAGAGTCATATTTGAAGTCATTATCGCAAGAATTTTCGTATTCAATGGAAACACTTTTGAATCAATTGCACCAATATCGCAAAGAACAAAAGGTACAGCAAAAACAAATAAAGCAGGTTGCTAAACCGTCTCAAGTCGTTCAAACAAAACCGAAGTTAACAGGTTTTGAAAGAGCGGAAAGAGAAATTATTTACCATATGTTGCAAAGTGCAGAAGTAGCTGTTCGTATGGAATCCCATATAGAAGATTTTCATACAGAAGAACATAAAGGGATTTTATATGAACTATACGCATATTATGAAAAGGGAAATGAACCTTCAGTCGGAACATTTTTAAGTTGGCTCTCTGATGAAAAGTTGAAAAATATTATCACTGATATTTCGACGGATGAATTTATTAATCCAGAATACACAGAAGAAGTGTTACAAGGCCATTTGGAGACGCTTAGACGGCATCAGGAAAAACTTGAAAAGATGGAGATCATCTTTAAAGTGAAACAAATGGAAAAAACAGATCCTGTAGAGGCTGCTAAATATTATGTAGCATATTTACAAAATCAAAAAGCGAGAAAATAGCTTTTTTGATAAAGTTTTAGTATAATGAATGTTTGTATCTCGCGTAAGGAGGGGAACAGATGGCTGACAAACCAGCTCGTTCTAAACAAATTGAAACTGAAATGACCCTTGAGCAAGTGAAAGAACAACTCACTGAGCTCGGAAAAAAACGTGGCGTTCTTACATATGAAGAGATTGCAGAACGCATGAATGGATTTGAAATTGAATCCGATCAAATGGATGAATACTATGAATATTTAGGTGAACAAGGCATTGACTTAGTTGGTGATAATGACAACGAAGAAGGCCCTAATAATCGCCAAATTTCAAAAACAGAAGAAGAGTTTGACCTCAATGATTTAAGTGTACCACCAGGGGTTAAAATCAACGATCCTGTTCGTATGTATTTAAAAGAAATTGGTCGTGTAGACTTACTATCTGCAGAAGAAGAAATTCGACTTGCAACGCGTATTGAAGAGGGCGATGAAGAAGCGAAACGTCGTCTTGCAGAAGCAAACTTACGTCTTGTAGTAAGTATTGCAAAGCGCTATGTAGGCCGTGGTATGCTTTTCTTAGACTTAATTCAAGAAGGTAATATGGGTCTAATTAAAGCTGTTGAAAAGTTCGATTATCGTAAAGGTTTCAAATTTAGTACGTATGCAACTTGGTGGATTCGCCAAGCTATTACACGTGCCATTGCAGACCAAGCGCGAACAATTCGTATTCCAGTTCATATGGTTGAAACGATTAACAAGTTAATTCGTGTACAACGCCAATTATTACAAGATTTAGGTCGTGAACCGTCTCCTGAAGAGATTGGTGAAGAAATGGATCTTGCTCCAGAAAAAGTACGTGAAATCTTAAAAATTGCACAGGAGCCAGTTTCTCTTGAAACACCAATTGGTGAAGAAGATGACTCCCATTTAGGTGACTTTATTGAAGACCAAGAAGCAACATCGCCTGCGGACCATGCAGCCTATGAATTGCTAAAAGAACAATTAGAAGATGTGTTAGATACGCTAACAGATCGTGAAGAAAATGTTCTACGTCTTCGTTTCGGTTTAGATGATGGACGAACTCGTACGCTTGAAGAAGTTGGGAAAGTATTCGGCGTAACGAGAGAGCGTATCCGTCAAATTGAAGCAAAAGCACTTCGCAAATTAAGACATCCAAGCCGTAGTAAGCGTCTTAAGGATTTCTTAGAATAGGTTATTTTTTAAGTTTACTTCACCATTGTGAAGTAAACTTTTTTATTTTGTTAATTTTTGTTAAAATTTAGCTATCGGCAACGATTACAATTTCTTGTAATTTATTTTACAGAATTGTCTTTTGATTTGCAAATGCTCATTTTTCGATTTTTCGATTAATTTTGTTTATTCTATACAAAAATATATGTAGAAAAGCGAAAAATATGA
Source organism: Bacillus sp. FSL E2-8900 (assembly GCF_037966225.1). Taxonomy (NCBI): domain Bacteria; kingdom Bacillati; phylum Bacillota; class Bacilli; order Caryophanales; family Bacillaceae; genus Bacillus; species Bacillus sp. FSL E2-8900. The sequence goes on along the minus strand of NZ_CP150193.1, from coordinate 3,962,599 downwards.
TGAGAAACGTTAATAATTATCGAAATAATAAGCGATATGACAATAAAAAACAATAAACTGAATTTATGGAATATTTTTAACAAGTGGTAGTTTACTCTTTTCTGATAGAGCGTTTTCAAGTACAATGGAAATGACTGAATCATCTAACTATTTAGGGGTATAGAGGGGGGAGAAGAGATATGAAACGTAATCCGCTGATTCCGTTCGCTCTTATTGCAGCATTGGGTATTATCGTTATGTTTGTATTTTCATTTCAGGGGCTAAATAAATCTAAAGAGTTAGCTGATGCAAAAAATGGCGGGAAGCCAGCACAAACGGCATCAAAACCAGAAGATATTGTGAAGCAAAGCTGTACGAGCTGCCATGGTGATCAGTTACAAGGGGCAGTTGGACCTAACTTACAAAAAATTGGTGGGAAACTTTCAAAGGATGAAATTAAAGAAATTCTTTCGAAAGGAAAAGGCAATATGCCTGCCAATATAGTTCCAGCTGATCAAGCCGCTAAAGTAGCTGATTGGTTATCGAAGAAAAAATAAAGTTCCGTATGACAAGCCTTTTGCTTATGCAAAGGGCTTGTTTTTCTATATTTTCTAAAATACGATGAATGATAGAGCAGTGAATTGTTGTTATGGGCTTGCAACAACTACTATAAATTCATTATCATGGAGACAGACTGACAAGAGAAGGAGTAATGGAAATACATGAATGAAGTAAAGCTTTCAAAACGATTAGAAGAAGTTGTACGTGAAATACCAGTAGGATCTACAGTCGCTGATATTGGATCGGATCATGCGTATTTACCGTGTTATACAATTATAAATAATATTGCTACAAAAGCAGTTGCAGGAGAGGTTGTAGATGGACCATTTCGCTCTGCGCAAGCAACTGTAGCTGAAAGTGGTTTACAAGATAAAGTAGATGTGCGTAAAGGGAATGGATTAGCTGTTATCGCACCAGGAGAAGTAGATGTAATTACGGTTGCCGGAATGGGCGGAGCGTTAATTCGTGACATTTTAGAAAGTGGTAAAGAAAAATTAGAAGGTGTAACACGTTTAATTTTACAGCCTAATATTGCAGCGCATCATATTCGTGAATGGTTTATTGAGAATGGTTGGGAGCTTATCCATGAAAAAATCGTAAAAGAAGATGGGAAAATTTACGAAATTTTAGTAGGGGAGCAAGGAAATGTTGCAGCGCCTTACTCTGAAAATAAACAAGCTGAATTGTTTATGGGACCATTTTTAATAACAGAAAAAAGTGAAGCCTTCGTTGAAAAATGGGAAGGAGAATTAAAAAACTTCCAAAATATTTTAAAACAGTTAGAACGTGCGGCTAATTCTGAAGAAACAAAAGCGAAGCGTGGGGAAGTAGAAGCGAAAATGAAAATGATAGGGGAGGTTTTATCATGAGTAAAATTCCAAATGGCCATGAAATTATTTCTTTATTTGAAAGTATGTATCCGAAGCATTTGGCGATGGAAGGAGATAAAATTGGCCTGCAGATTGGAGCGCTTAATAAACCCGTGCGGCACGTATTAATTGCATTAGATGTAACGGAGGAAGTTGTGGAGGAAGCGATTCAATTAGGAGCAAATGTCATTATTGCTCATCATCCTTTAATTTTTAACCCGTTAAAAGCGATTCATACAGATAAAGCGTACGGAAGAATTATTGAAACGTGTATTAAAAATGATATTGCAATCTATGCAGCGCATACAAATGTGGATGTTGCTAAGGGCGGGGTAAATGATTTACTTGCTGAGGCGTTAGGATTGCAAAATACAGAAGTTTTGGCACCGACATATGCAGAAGAAATGAAAAAAGTTGTTGTGTTTGTGCCAGTCACTCATGCAGAAGAAGTAAGGAAAGCATTAGGAGACGCAGGTGCTGGTCATATCGGCAATTATAGCCACTGTACGTTTAGTAGCGAGGGTACAGGCACATTTGTACCTCAAGAGGGGACAAATCCTTATATCGGGGAAACTGGACAGTTAGAACGTGTAGAAGAAGTGCGAATCGAAACGATTATTCCAGCTTCATTACAGCGGAAAGTGATTAAAGCAATGGTAACGGCGCACCCTTATGAAGAAGTAGCATACGATGTGTATCCGCTTGATAATAAAGGTGAAACGTTAGGCCTAGGAAAAATAGGATACTTACAAGAAGAAATGACGCTTGGTCAATTTGCAGAACATGTGAAACAATCATTAGACGTGAAGGGCGCAAGAGTTGTCGGTAAGTTAGACGATAAAGTGCGTAAAGTAGCTGTACTTGGTGGAGATGGTAATAAATATATAAACCAAGCGAAATTTAAAGGAGCAGATGTATATGTAACTGGTGACATGTACTATCATGTTGCTCATGATGCGATGATGCTCGGTTTAAATATAGTTGACCCAGGACATAATGTTGAAAAAGTAATGAAACAAGGTGTACAAAAGCAATTACAAGAAAAAGTGGATGCAAAGAAACTCAATGTACACATTCATGCTTCGCAGTTACATACAGATCCATTTATATTTGTATAAGAAAAATAAAAACCGTTGCTCATGCAAGCAACGGTTTTTATTATTGTTCTTTTTTCACTTTCACGCGAGGTAATATTTTTTGTAACGGTACTTTTCGAACTCTTTCCCATGTAGCGGGATTCATTGGGTTATATTGCTCTAAGAAAGCGATAACTTCTTTCGTAATTGGCGTTGGAGTAGAAGCACCTGCTGTAACAGCTACGTTTTCTACACCTTGTAGCCACTCTAATTGAATTTCGCTTACATCAGCAACTCGATATGCTTTTGTACCCGCGATTTCTTGTGATACTTGTGCTAAGCGATTTGAATTGTTACTTTTCGGATCACCAACAACAATTGTTAAGTCTGCAACATCAGCTTGTTTAGCGACAGCTTCTTGGCGAACTTGAGTTGCTAAACAAATTTCTTTATGGAATTCTGCTGTTGGGAATTTTTTTTGAATGTCCTCCATTAAATGTTGAACATCCCATTGACTCATCGTTGTTTGATTTGTTACTAAAATTTTATCTGTTGGGATTTCTAATGTTTTTAAATCATCGGCTCTTTCGATAAGGTGAACGATGTCAGGTGCAATACCAACTGCGCCTTCTGGCTCTGGATGATTTTTTTTACCGATATAAATGACATGATACCCTTCCGCTTTCTTAGCTTCGATAAGGTCATGCGTCTTGGTAACATCTGGGCAAGTAGCATCGATTGTTGTTAAACCTTTTTCTTTTGCGCGTTGTTTAACTTCTGGAGAAACACCGTGTGCAGTGAAAATAACAGTACCAGAATCAATTTTATCTAAAATTTCTAAGCGACTTGGACCGTCTAATGTGATGATTCCATCTTCTTCAAAAGCGTCTGTAACATGTTTATTGTGAACAATCATACCTAAAATATAAATGGGTCTCGGCAATGATTTATCTAATGCGGCGTTACGTGCAATTACCATTGCATCGACAACACCGTAGCAATAACCACGGGGGGAAATTTTAACAATTTTCATATGAGTAATCCTCTCCTTCTAAACAAGGGATACTTTTGTGCATAGTCTTTTACATTATAAAGGAGGAGTGGATAGAAAACAAAGGATTGTTACACATATAGTTTTGGTTTTGTTGCTGTTTGTTGAACTGGTTCTTTCGGTAACTCTTTTTCTATTACAGGTTCAATCACTATTTTCTTTCGTTTTCGTTTCTTTTTTTGAGGTGCAGGAGGCGGACTTTCTACCTCAACTGGCTCTGTTACATTTTCCGTTTGATTTTCTTCCGTGCTTTTTCCAGAGGTGAGGATTTTAACAATGCTTGGTAGACTACGCATAATAGGACCATACTGTTCGACGACAGGACCTACAGATTGAACGACTTGGGATACTTTTTCGATGTTATTTATCATATTAGTTGGATTCGAAATTAAGTTCGAAAAAAAACTGCCGATGCCACTGCTTGCTGTTGCCGCAGTTGTAGTTGTAGTTGCGCCGCCGCGCGTTTCATTTGATTCATACATTTGAGGCGGTATCATTTGCTCAGGATGTTGCTGCATGTATGGTTGATATTGTGGATGTTGCTGCGGATATTGTTGCTGGTATTGCTGCGGATATTGCTGATGATATTGCGGCGGTGGTGGTTGCTGATGCATCATTGGTTGCCCTTCCATTTGTCGGTAAGGTGGAACCATTTGCATAAACGGCTCGGTTGGATCGTGTTTTTTAAAAAGCTTAGCAAGAAAACCTTTCTTTTTTTGTGCCATTGGTGGTAGTTGTGGAATTGGATATGGTGTATAAGGTTGCTGCCCTGGATTCGGATACATTTGCCTTGTAGGGGATTTCGGAAACATGTGAGAAATCCTCCTTTCTTCAGTTAGGTATATACACATACAATATGCAATAAAAGGGAAGAAGGTTAGTTTTTGAAGTGAAAACCTAAACTAAAGATGGATTTACTTGTAGATTTCGATATAATGTAGACTTGACTGATTTGTGCGCGCAGTAGAAATTTTAGAAAGAAGGTGTAACTTATGACACAACAAACTTTTACACAGTATGATTTTAAACCATTTTTAATAGATGCAGTTCGTGAACTACGCTTTACAGAGCCGACAGGAATTCAGCAGAAAATTTTCCCAGTCGTGAAAAAAGGTGTAAGTGTAATTGGACAATCCCAAACAGGTTCTGGGAAAACACATGCATACTTACTTCCTACATTAAACAGAATTAATGCAAGTCGTGAAGAAGTACAACTTGTTATTACAGCGCCTACTCGTGAGTTAGCACAACAAATTTACGAAGAAATCGTGAAATTAACAAAGTTTTGTGCGGAAGACCAAATGATTACAGCACGTTGTTTAATTGGTGGAACTGATAAACAACGTTCAATTGAGAAATTGAAAAAACAACCTCATATCGTAGTTGGGACACCAGGACGTATTAAAGACTTAGTTGAAGAACAAGCATTATTTGTTCATAAAGCAAATACGATTATTGTCGATGAAGCAGACTTAATGCTTGATATGGGATTCATTCATGATGTAGACAAAATTGCAGCACGCATGCCTAAAAACTTGCAAATGTTAGTTTTCTCTGCAACAATTCCTCAAAAACTAAAACCGTTTCTGAAGAAATATATGGAGAATCCAGAGCATATTCATATCAATCCAAAACAAGTTGCAGCTGGAAACATTGAACACTATTTAGTGCCTTCTAAACATCGTAATAAAATTGATTTAGTGCATAAAATGCTACTTCAATTTAAACCGTATTTAGCAGTTGTTTTCACGAATACGAAAAAGATGGCAGACCAAGTTGCTGATGGATTAATGGAACGTGGCTTAAAAGTTGGACGAATTCACGGGGATTTATCACCACGTGATCGTAAAAAAATGATGAAACAAATTCGTGACCTTGAATTCCAATATATTGTTGCGACTGATTTAGCAGCACGTGGTATTGATATTGAAGGGATTAGCCATGTTATTAACTATGAGCTACCATCAGATTTAGATTTCTTCGTTCACCGCGTTGGAAGAACAGCACGTGCGGGGCATTCTGGTATTGCAGTGACGATTTATGATCCAGCAAACGAAGAAGCGTTAGATAGCTTAGAAAAACAACGTCATATCGAGTTTAAACATGTAGATTTACGTGGAGATGAGTGGGCAGATTTAGGTGAGCGTCGTCGTCGTAAGAGCCGTAAAAAACCAAATGACGAACTTGATGTTATGGCAACGAAAGTTATTAAAAAACCGAAAAAAGTAAAACCAAACTATAAACGTAAACTTGCAACAGAACGTGACAAAGTGAAGAGAAAATATAGCAATAAAAAAAGATAAGGGGTTTCCCTTATCTTTTTTTAATCCCGCTAATTTAAATGAAGAGTATAGTCTGTCTAAATAGTCATATGAATTTGTGTAGTGCGTCTTTTGTGAACAAACAATTCACTACATATTTCTACAAATTATGCTATCATTATATCTATTGTATATTGAAGAGGTGATTGTATGTTAAAGATTGGATCTCATGTTTCCATGAGTGGTAAGAAAATGTTATTAGCAGCAAGTGAAGAGGCTGTTTCATACGGTGCAACAACGTTTATGATTTATACAGGTGCACCGCAAAATACACGAAGAAAACCAATTGAAGAATTGAACATAGAAGCAGGAAGAAAACATATGGAGCTGAACGGAATTGAGGAAATTATCGTCCATGCGCCGTATATTATTAATGTTGGGAATACGACGAAGCCAGAAACATTCCAATTAGGCGTAGACTTTCTTCGCATGGAAATTGAAAGAACATCGGCATTAGGTGTAGCGAAACAAATTGTTCTTCACCCAGGAGCGCACGTTGGTGCTGGAGCAGATGCTGGTATTCAACAAATTATTAAAGGGCTTAATGAAGTATTAACGCCAGAACAGACGGTTAACATTGCGTTAGAGACGATGGCAGGAAAAGGAACAGAATGCGGTCGTAGCTTTGAAGAAATTGCAAAGATTATTGATGGTGTAAAATATAATGAAAAGCTATCTGTATGCTTTGATACGTGTCATACGCACGATGCAGGATATGATATTGTAAATGACTTTGACGGCGTATTAAACGAATTTGATAAGATCGTTGGTATAGATCGTTTACAAGTACTTCATATTAATGATAGTAAAAATGTACGCGGAGCAGGAAAAGACCGTCATGAAAACATTGGATTTGGTCACATTGGGTATAAAGCATTGCATCACATTGTACATCATCCACAGTTAATGCATGTACCAAAAATTCTTGAAACACCGTATGTAGGGGAAGATAAAAAAGATAAGAAGCCACCATACAAATTGGAAATCGAAATGCTGAAAAACGGCACTTTTGATGAAGGGCTTCTTGAAAAAATTAAAGCGCAATAAGGAGGGGGAAATCCCCTCCTTATTTTAGTAGTTGCTGAAATAATGTATTTACTTGTTGGGCAGTGGCAGGGGAAGTTACTTTTGCGATTTGTTTTAAAAGCTCTAGTCGCTCGTTGTTATCGTAAATATTAATATTTTTACCCTTCATAAGTAAAACGATTTGATCAGCTTGTGCGGCTGTAATGGGAACTTCATATTCTTTGCTATATTTTAATAGCTCTTTTGTAGAAATATGATTTAATTTTTTATTAACAATTTGTTTAATGAGGTTCATCTTATTATCCTCCTTCACGCGTTCTTCTATCGAAATATATGAGCATATAGCTTGTACATATTCGTGTGGAGTTTCTTTTTCATGAGGAAAAGAAGCGTATGTTATAATATAAGGACAAAACTACAGAAAAAGAGTAAAGGGAGGACTTATGGAGCAAAAGCAACATCGAAAAGAAAGTGTTATTCATCTCATTTATCGTTTAGTTATGATTATTTTTGGAGCAGCATGCGCGGCGGTAGCAATTGAACTATTTTTAATGCCAAATAAAATTATTGATGGTGGAATTATTGGTATTTCTCTTATATTAGATTATCTTACTCCTAACATTTGGTGGTTAAGTTTTTCTACTTTAGTCGTTGTTCTCAATATCCCATTTATGTATTCCGGTTATAAGCAAATTGGAAAAACATTTATGTTATCTTCGACATTTGGTATTGTAGCGTTAGCTTTCATTGAGTCAACGTTACATGCGGTACCACCATTTACAACAGAACCTATTTTAGCGACAGTGTTTGGTGGTCTTATTTTAGGTCTTGGTGTAGGACTTGTAATTCGTCATGGTGGATCGCTAGATGGAACTGAAATTATGGGGATTTTATTAACGAAGAAATTACCATTCTCTGTTGGTGAATTCGTAATGTTTGTGAACTTATTTATTTTTGCATGGGCAGCATTTGTGTTTGGTGTGGAACAAGCGATGTATTCTGTTATGACGTACTATATCGCATTTAAAACAATCGATACAGTAATTCAAGGGCTAGATGAAACGAAGGCGGTTTTAATTGTATCTGATCAATATGAGGAAGTATCAAACGCGATTTTGCATCGTCTTGGCCGTGGAACTACAAAGCTTGTAGCGAAAGGTGGTTACACGGATAAAGAAAAAGAAGTTATTTATGCAGTTGTAACGCGTCTAGAAGTGACGAAGTTAAAATCAATTGTGCATGAAATTGATGAAAATGCATTTGTTACGATTATGAGCACGCAAGAGACAAATGGTGGTAAGTTTAAATCGGCTATTCACTAAAAAGTTTATAGGAATATTTTTCGGAAGCAGAGAATTTTTCTCTGCTTTTTGTTATAATAGTAAGGTTTCTTGAAAAAATAGATATATTTTAGGCAGATTGGTTTACAACTATAATAAGCTGTACTATAATTCAAATAGATATAAATCGGAATCATTCTGAATTAAAATAGGTGAGATGCTATGAATAATATATTAGAAATTGAAGGTTTAACATTCCGATATGAAGATCGGAATGTGTTAGAAAATATTAATTTGCAAGTTCCGAAGGGAGCTTTTTTAGGTTTAGTGGGACCGAATGGTTCAGGTAAATCAACTTTACTTAAGTGTTTATTAGGTGTTTTAAAGCCAAAAGAAGGAAGCATTCGCGTGTTTGGCGTTGATAGTAAGAAGTTTAAGGAATGGAACAAAGTTGGTTATGTATCCCAAAAGGCAAATAGTTTCAATTCTGGTTTTCCAGCAACTGTTTCTGAAGTTGTGTCAATGGGACTTGTTTCGAAAAAAGGGCTTTTTCGCTTTTTCACAAAAGAGGATAAGAAAAAGGTAGAAAAAGCAATTGCTGATGTAGGGATGAGTGAGTTTCAAGGTCGTAACATTGGAGAGCTTTCTGGTGGACAGCAACAGCGTGTATTTATTGCTCGTGCGCTCGTTAGTGATCCTGAATTGCTTATTTTGGACGAGCCTACTGTTGGAATCGATGTGAAAAATGTGGAAAGTTTTTACGAAATATTAGAGGATTTAAACAAAAGGCTCGGGATCACATTAATTCTTGTTACTCATGATATGGGAGCTGTTACTGAAAAAGTAACACATGTTGCATGCCTAAACCAACATCTACATTTCCATGGAAATGTAGAGAAGTTCCGAGAGTTAGAAGATGCAGAAATGTCCGTCTTATATGGACATCATGTTCATCGTTTAGAACACGAACATGAGCATCACGGGAGGATATAATGATACAAGATTTTTTACAATATGACTTTTTACGTAATTCTTTATACGCTGGTATTTTAATTGGACTTGTTGCACCGCTAATTGGTGTGTTTGTTGTTATTCGTCGTTTATCTCTTATTGCGGATGCATTAAGTCACGTGACGTTATCGGGTATTGCAGCAAGTTTATTACTTGAAAAAACCATTTTTACAGGTGGATTTTTAAACCCCTTATATATGGGGATGATTTTCTCGATTGGTGGAGCGCTACTAATCGAAAAGTTACGAACTGTATATAAGCACTATCAAGAATTAGCAATTCCAATTATCCTTTCGGCAGGGATGGGGGTTGGAGTTATTTTCATTTCACTTGCAAATGGATTTAACACAGACTTATTTAGTTATTTATTTGGTAGTGTCAGTGCTGTAACAAGTACAGATTTAATTATTATTGGGATTGTAGCAATTGTTGTTGTTGCGACAATTATTTTATTATATAAAGAGCTGTTTCTATTATCATTTGATGAGGAATACGCAGTATCAACTGGTTTAAGAGCGAAATGGATTCACTTTATTTTCATTATATTAGTTGCTCTTGTCATTGCAGTATCAATGCGTGTAGTGGGGGTTCTTCTTGTATCATCATTAATGACGTTACCAGTTGCAGCAAGTATTCGTATTGCTAAAGGATTTAAACAAACAATTTTCTTTTCCATTTTATTTGGTGAAATTGCAGTAATTGGTGGAATGTTTGCTTCGTATCAACTTGATCTAGCGCCAGGTGGTACAATTGTTATGATAGCAGTTCTTATTTTAATCGGTGCGATTTTATGGAAGAAGAAAAAAACTGCATAAAGTAGGGATAGGTATGAATCTAACAGAAGCTTTACGCCTAATGAAAGAAAAAGGATACAAACATACTGGAAAAAGAGAAGAGATGCTCAGATTATTTGCAGCACATAATCGTTATTTAACTGCGAAAGACGTTTTAGAGCATATGAAGGACGATTATCCAGGGCTTAGTTTTGATACGATTTATCGTAACTTAACAGTTTTTGCTGAGATTGGTGTTTTAGAACAAACGGAATTAAATGGTGAAAAACATTTTCGTTTTACTTGTTCTATTATGGAACATCATCATCATTTTATTTGTTTGGATTGTGGGGGAACGAAAGAGATTACTTCCTGCCCAATGGATTTTATGAATAAAGATTTTACTGGTTATGAAGTAACGGGTCATAAGTTTGAAATATATGGTCGTTGTCCAAAATGTGCAAAGTAAAAGCTCGTCGGTTATATAACTGACGAGCTTTTTTACGTAGAAAAGAAGGTTGCTCACAAATATTGTGGCAACCTTCTTTTTATTGTTCTTGTGTCTCTTTTTCTTTTTCTCGTTCAGCAGCCATTTCAGCAGCAATTACGTCAATTTCTTTTTTCAGTTCTTCTACCATTGTTTCTTCTGGCACTTTACGAACGACTTGCCCTTTACGGAATAATAATCCCTCTCCACGTGCACCGGCAATACCGATATCAGCTTCACGAGCTTCACCAGGGCCATTTACAGCGCAACCAAGTACTGCAACTTTAATTGGTACTTGAAGTGTAGAGATGTATTCTTCCACTTCGTTAGCAATGCTAATTAAATCGATTTCAATACGACCACAAGTTGGACAAGAGATAAGTGTTGCTGCATTAGACGCAAGACCGAATGATTTTAATAATTCGCGAGCAACTTTTACCTCTTCAACTGGATCAGCACTTAATGAAATACGTAGTGTATTTCCGATGCCTTTATTTAAGATTGCTCCAAGACCAGCAGCACTTTTTACAGTTCCGGCAAACAATGTTCCAGATTCTGTAATACCTAAATGTAATGGATAATCAAAAGCACGAGCAGCTTTCTCGTATGCTTCGATTGCTAAGTTAACATCAGAGGCTTTCATAGATACGATAATATCGTGGAAATCTAAGTCCTCTAAAATTTTAATATGATGTAGCGCGCTCTCAACCATACCATCTGCAGTTGGGTACCCGTACTTTTCTAAAATGTGTCGCTCTAATGAACCAGCGTTTACACCGATACGGATTGGAATACCGCGCTCTTTTGCTGCATTTACAACAGCTTCTACTTTATGGCGACGACCAATATTACCTGGATTGATACGTACTTTATCGATGCCACCTTCAATTGCTTTTAAAGCAAGGCGATAATCAAAATGAATATCAGCAACAAGTGGAATGTTGATTTGTTTTTTTATATCAGCAATAGCATCTGCTGCGCGTTCATCTGGAACGGCAACGCGGACGACTTGACAGCCGGCTTCTTCTAAACGCTTGATTTCAGCAACTGTTGCTTCAACATCATGTGTTTTTGTTGTTGTCATACTTTGTATAATTAATTCATTATTACCGCCGATTGTTAAATTACCGACTTTAACTGGACGTGTTTTTGTACGATGAGTCATTTCATTCACGAATAGATCGCTCTCCTTATAAAAGAAGTTTCTTATTTAGTCCCTCATATCAATGATAGTATACGTGATATAGGGCTATAGAAACCGAAGTACTCGGTTTCACTTTTACTATTGTATCAGCGCCTTTATGTAATTGACAAGGATTAAGTGATAGCTTATTGATATAACGGGAATTTATAAGACTTTCCAATTTGTATTTTTGTAGCAGATGTACTTTTGTTTAATTGTTTAAAGTCGTCAATGACTTTTTCTATGGAAGGAATTTTTTTCTTGTTAATTTGTTCTGTAATAGAAAGAACTGTCTCACCAGTTTTTACTTCAATTGTTTTATAAGATACATCCGTTTCTTTTTCTGTTTTGTTCGCTTTATTTTGTTGACTGTCTGTGTTTTCTTTTTTAATTGTTTGAGCAGCAGTTGTTTTTTTATATGAACTTAACATCGGTAAAGTACCGATTTTTATATCGTAATAAAATATATAACCGAGAACAAGCACGAATAGGAATATACCTAATCTCTTCATATTCTTCACTCCTTTGCTAGGAATATATGCTTGTCCAAAAAAAAAATGCCTATTTAGGCATTTTTTTTCGTTCTTATTTTTCTTTCGGTTTTGGAACTTCTTTAATTGTTAAGTACAGAACAATTAAAACAACTGCGATATAGATGAATGTTGATCCAGGTACGACAATCTTGCATGCATCCATAATCATAAAGAAGATTGTTGGAATTGTGTAGCTGTATGCAGTTAGTGTCCAAACTTGTTTATAGGATAGTTTACGTTGACCGCTCATAGCAGAACCGATGAACGCAAGTAAAGTCACGCCTACAAAAGTTATGAATAATTGGAATAGGTACACTAAGAATCCAATAACAAATAATAAAATTGGATAAATATTATCGAATAAAGAAATAAATTCTTGTAGATCTTTTTTCTCAAGAGATGCACCTAACAAATCGTTATAAGAATACGTTTGTGTTTGACCATTTCCCATAGAGACTACTTTATCTTTTAAAACAAATAAACCTGTTTTATTTTGATATTTTTCTAGGTCTGTTGAATTTGGATCAAATACGAAAAGTGTATTTCCTTCTTCTTTTTCAATAGGTTGATCAATATCAGCTTTTAGTTCGCCATTTTCGATTTTAAAATCAGGTAAATCTTTATCGATGACTTGATTTACCATGCCAACACCATCCTGGATAAAACTACCGTACAAAAAAGTTCTTGGAATAGTAGTAATTAAGCAAAGTAGCATAATATACAAAATGGTTTTACCGATTTTTTGAAAACGGAATAGCGCCATATCTTTAGGCGAGTATATGCTTTTTACGAATTGGGTAAATATGGACATAGATTCACTTCCTTTATGTATGTATAAAATCATTGTAACGTAGGAATCTAGAGAATCTCAAGATATATTATATTTACATATAGTGGAGATAACTAAATTTCTTCTATTAACTTTCTTCTTTTAAATAAGAAAAATACAATTGACACTTTTCTTTTCTATATGGTAAATTTATCTTACATTTCTTAAAGAGCATATCCGATAGGAATTCCTTTATTTGATATGTTGTTACATACATAATTTTGGACCCTTAGCTCAGCTGGTTAGAGCAGACGGCTCATAACCGTCCGGTCGTAGGTTCGAGTCCTACAGGGTCCATATCCATTTCGCATGTTTATTATGTTAGCAGGAAGCTTCCTTGTAGAAGGAAGCTTTTTTTACGGAATATATGAGCATTTTAATTGAAAAGAAGTGGGAATTTTGCTACTTTAATGATAGCAAGACAATGTGATTTATTTGTTTGCACCCTATGGCAATTAGGGTAGAATGAAGTTGTATGTCACTTAAGTGGCAATACATAAACTGGGAGGAATATAACAATGGCAAAACACGAATTACCAAATTTACCTTATGCGTATGATGCTTTAGAGCCTCACTTTGACAAAGAAACAATGAACATCCATCATACAAAACATCACAACACGTACATTACAAACTTAAACGCTGCTTTAGAAGGTCATGCAGAATTAGCTGACAAAAGCGTAGAAGAATTAGTTGCAAACTTAAACGAAGTACCAGAAGCAATCCGTACAGCAGTACGTAACAATGGTGGCGGACATGCTAACCATACATTCTTCTGGACAATCCTATCTCCAAACGGCGGAGGACAACCTGTAGGTGAACTTGCAACTGCAATTGAAGCAAAATTCGGTAGCTTCGATGCATTCAAAGAAGAATTCGCAAAAGCTGGCGCAACTCGCTTCGGTTCTGGTTGGGCTTGGTTAGTAGTAAACAATGGTGAGTTAGAAGTAACAAGCACTCCAAACCAAGATTCTCCTTTAACTGAAGGTAAAACTCCAGTTATCGGTTTAGATGTTTGGGAGCATGCTTACTACTTAAACTACCAAAACCGTCGTCCAGACTACATCGGCGCATTCTGGAACGTTGTAGATTGGAACGCTGCTGAAAAACGTTACCAAGAAGCAAAATAATCGTAATAATATAGAAAAAGCTAGGGGAGAGCTCCTAGCTTTTTTCTATGCTTTCCTTTTACATAATTGGGCTTGTCTTTGGAAGACTAGAACATGAAGTAAAGGAGAGTTGTGTATGAAATGGAAACATATAATTGGTGACGTTGAAGTGAATCGGGATTTAGTGTTATTGCTCCTTATAGGAGGTTTATACACGCTCGCAATTTCTTTATCGAATACGTTTGTAAATATTTATTTATGGAAACAAACACAAAATTATGTGAATCTTGGCTTGTATAATTTAGCCAGCGTGGTATTACAGCCTCTCACATTTCTTGTAGGGGGAAAATTAGCGAAACGTATCGATCGTTCGATTTTATTACGAATAGGAGTAGGGACGCTCGCAATTTTTTTTATTGTTGTCTTAGTAGCAGGGAAAAGTGCTTCTCAGTATATTTTATTAATGGGGGCTCTTTTAGGAGTAGGATACGGTTTTTACTGGTTGGCTTTTAACTTATTGACATTTGAAATTACAGAACCAGAAACAAGAGATTTCTTTAATGGGTTTCTTGGACTTCTTACATCCTTCTCTGGAATGATTGGACCAATAGCAGCAGGATACACAATTTCACGTATGGAGAAATGGAGTGGCTATACTGTTATATTCTTTCTTTCATTAGTTCTATTTGCAATTGCTGTCGTCTTAAGCTTCTTTTTATCTAAAAGAGAATGTGAAGGGCGTTATGAAATCGTGCAAGTATTGAAAGAACGACGGATTGATAAAAATTGGGGAAAGATTACACGAGCTCATTTTTTTCAAGGATTGAGAGAAGGAACATTTATTTTTGTCATTTCAGTATATGTTTATTTAGCAACTAATAGTGAGTTTGCATTAGGGAAATACAGTTTAGTGAACTCTGCTGTATCCTTTGTATGTTATTACTTAGTTGCTCGTATGTTAAAGAAGGAGTGGCGAAAAAAAGCAATTTTACTTGGAGGCATTATTTTATATGCTGTCGTCTTTTTAGTTATTTTCAATGTTACATACACGAAATTACTTATTTATGCGGCATGTATTGCAATTGCATATCCTATTTTACTTGTTCCGTACGGATCAATGACATATGACGTAATTGGTAGAGCGAAAAATGCGAGAGAATGGCGTGTGGAATATGTCGTTGTTCGGGAGCTGTGGTTAAACGCCGGAAGAATCTGTTCCATTTTAAGTTTTTTATGTGCTGTACTATTCTTTCCACCTGAAAAAAGTTTACCTTACTTATTATGTATTTTAGGTGCTGGACATTTTCTTATTTATTTTGCAGTTAAAAATGTCAAATATGATGAGGGAAATGCGAGTAAAGCAAGTGTTGTAACGCAAGGGAACGCGCAAAACCAAACTGAACCAGAAGGTTAACTTCTCGTTTGTTTTATGCTAGAATAGAAAAAGATGTAAGACAGCAGTGAGGACACCTGTATGAAGGTGTCCCTTTCACATTACATAGCTGTTGGTAGAGGGGGTTTGTATGAGCAAGAAGCAGAAGCAAAATAAGAAAAAGACCCACGTTCCTTTTCGGTTAAACGTGCTGTTTTTCTGCGTGTTTTTAATGTTCTCCGCTGTTATTGTAAGGCTCGGATATGTACAAATTGTTCGCGGTGAAGAATATAAGAATGAAGTGGAGAAGAAAGAAAACTCAACGATAAGTAATCCTGTACCGCGTGGGAAAATATTTGACCGTTATGGGCGACCTGTAGTAGATAATGCAGCCATTCGTACTATTACATTTACAAAAATGAAAGGATCAACTGCAGAAGATCGCTTAGAAACAGCGAAAAAGCTAGCAGATTTGATTGAAGTACCGACAGATAAATTAACGGATCGCGATAAAAAAGATTATTGGCTTGCTATGCATAAAGAGGAAGCTAAAGAAAAAATTACGAATAAAGATCGTCAAGAGTTTAAAGATAAAAAAATTGATGATAAAGAATTAGACGAGCGCCAGCGAAGTCGTGTAACAGAAGAAGAGATTAATCAATTATCCGCAAAAGATCTAGAAATACTAGCGATTAAGAGTAAGATGGATGGCGGATATGCAATGACACCTCAAGTTCTTAAGAAAAATGCAACAGATGAAGAATATGCGATTATTAGTGAAAATTTAGCGCAATTACCGGGAGTAGATACAAGTGTTGATTGGGAACGAAAATATGCATATGATGGTGATTTGTTCCGAAGTGTACTTGGTGGTGTAACAACTTCTGACGAAGGTTTACCGAGAGAAAGACTAGATTACTATCTTGTTCGTGATTATAACCGAAATGACCGAGTAGGGAAAAGTTATCTTGAACAACAGTATGAAGATAGTCTGCACGGTACGAAAGCAGAAGTTAGAAATGTTACAGATAAAAACGGTAATATTTTAGAAACGATTAATGTATCAAAAGGACAAAGCGGTAATGACTTGAACTTAACAATTGATATGGAATTACAAAAGCGCGTGGAAGATATTCTTGCGAAGAATTTAATGAGGTTTAAAGGAAGCGAACCTCTTTTAGATCGCGCATTCGTTGTAATGATGAACCCAAAAAATGGTGAAGTTTTATCTATGGCGGGGAAACAATTAGTTAACGAAGATGGCCAAACGAAAGTAAATGACTTTGCATTAGGTACCATGACAAGTTCTTATCCGATGGGATCAACTGTAAAAGGTGCAACAGTACTTACTGGATATCAAACTGGTGCGATTCAACCAGGGGCAGTACAATTGGATGAACCAATTAAATTAAAAGGTACACCTACGAAGTCGTCTTGGAAAACGATGGGATACATTAATGACCTGACAGCTTTAAAAATGTCTTCTAACGTTTATATGTTTAAAACAGCGATGAATATCGCCGGTGTTCAGTATGTGAGAGGTGGTACGTTAGATATACCTCAAAAAGCATTTGATACGATGCGTTATTATTTCGGACAGTTTGGACTTGGTGTAAAAACAGGAATTGATTTACCGAATGAATCTGCTGGTCAGATGGGTAGAAGTAGTCAACCAGGTTTCTTACTAGATTTATCAATTGGACAGTATGATACGTATACACCACTTCAATTAGCGCAATATATTTCGACGATTGCCAATGGCGGATATCGTATGCAACCACAAGTTGTAAAAGAAATTCGTCAACCGGCAGTGAAACCGGATGAAGTTGGGAAAGTTGTTCAATCTATGGAACCGAAAGTATTAAATCGTGTTGATATGCCAGAATCGCAAATTAAACGTGTTCAAGAAGGATTTAGACAAGTTTATAATGATTCAGGTGGTACAGCTACAAAATACTTTACAGGTGCAAAATATAAAGCGGCAGGGAAGACAGGTACCGCGCAAACTGTGTATGGCGGAGATAAAGAGATTGGTAGAAAGGCAAACGGTGAACGTGTGGAAACATATAACTTAACATTAGTAGGTTATGCGCCACTTGAAGATCCAGAAGTAGCATTCTCTGTTGTCGTTCCGTGGGTACATGATGATAAGACTGGTATTAATGGATATATTGGTCGTGAAATTATGGACGCTTACTTTGATTTGAAAAACAAAGAAGTAAATGGTGAAGCTCCAAAAGATGATAAAGACAATAAAAATAAAGAGCAAGATGATGAATAAAAAAGTTGTAAAAAAGCACACTATCTGAAAAGATAGTGTGCTTTTTTTTATGGTTTATGCATATCGTGTAATAAATGTGGACAAGTATACAACATTGAAAAAAACGCGGCCGTATAAATGATA
This sequence comes from Bacillus sp. FSL E2-8900, assembly GCF_037966225.1. Taxonomy (NCBI): domain Bacteria; kingdom Bacillati; phylum Bacillota; class Bacilli; order Caryophanales; family Bacillaceae; genus Bacillus; species Bacillus sp. FSL E2-8900. The sequence goes on along the minus strand of NZ_CP150193.1, from coordinate 3,944,735 downwards.
CTTGTATATGGTGGGATAGGGGATAAATATTTTATAGGGAAATCATCAGAGGAAATGAATAGCTACTACTGAATTAAAATTGTACCGTATGTTGATTTATGTGGAACTTTACAAAACTTTTACAAACAATTAAAACCGAATTAATAGTTTAGCAGTATTCTTATATCTGTAATCCTGTTATTTCCGGTTACTTCTAGGAGGAAGAACACGTGAAATGGATGCGTACACCGATTAAAGTTTTCGTATTATCAATATGGTTCCTCTGTTTTGAAATGTCTACTGCATTTGCTTTAAATGATACGGGAGAAGTGAGAGTTGATGGATCCTCAACGGTTTTTCCTATTATAGAAGCAGTAGCGGAGGAATATACAAAGGTGCATCCAGACGTGAAAATTTCCATCAGTATTTCTGGAACTGGGGGAGGATTTAATCGTTTCAGTAAAGGAGAAGTAGATATAAATAATGCTTCGAGAGTAATGAAACAAGTCGAGAAAAATGAAATGAAGAAAAACTCTATTCAGTTCACACCTTTTGAGGTTGCTAACGACGGTCTTACGATTGTTGTGAATCGCCATAATACATGGGTAGACGATATGTCAGTAGACGAGTTACGACTACTTTGGAGTGAAGATGGAAGAGAGAAGCGATGGTCACAAATTCATTCAACATGGCCACGTGAACAAGTGAAGTTTTATGCACCAGGCGTAGACTCTGGTACGTATGATTATTTTCAAAATGTCATCTTACAAAATCATCGCATTGTAAAAAAAGTCTCTTTGTCTGAAGATGATCAAGTTATTATGCAAGGGGTAATGAATGATAAACATGCCATTGCTTTTGTAGGATATGCTTATTATATGGCTAATCGAGATAAGGTGAAAGCAATAAAAGTAAATGGTGTATTTCCGACGAAAGAGACCATTCAATCAGGTAAGTATAAGCCGTTATCTAGGCCACTACTTACTTATGTGAATAATGCATCTATCCGAAATAAAATGAATGTAGCAAACTATGTTGAGTTTATGATTCAGCATGTTGGTAACCTCGCTGAAGAGGTCGGGTATGTAAAATTAAGAAAAGAAAAATACAATGAACAGCTGCGTATGTTAACAGAAATAAAAAGGTAATGTCAGGGTGGAAAGGGGTTTTCATCTTTGGCTCATAATGACAAAAGTCAAATTACATTTTCTGTACAACATTTGATTGAAAGAAATACAAAACAAAGAAAAAAAACGCAGCGAATCAATCGAATAGTGCCTTTATTACTAAAAATAATTGCTAGCGTTTCTATTGTGACGACACTTGGCATTGTTTTTACGCTCTCTAATGAAACAATCATGTTTTTTCAAAAAATATCATTATACTCCTTTTTGACGGAGAAAGAATGGTTACCATTTTTTGAAGACCCTAAATTCGGTATATTACCACTTATATGTGGAACGTTCCTTGTAACAGCAATTGCTATGTTTGTAGCAATTCCTATCGGTTTAGCGTGTGCCGTATTTTTAAGCGAATATGCTTCAAATAGTGCACGGAAAATATTAAAGCCGATGTTAGAGCTATTAGCAGGTATCCCGACAATTGTATATGGTTTTTTTGCATTAACAGTTGTTACACCGCTTTTACAAAGGATTATACCAGATTTACAGTTTTTTAATGCGATTAGTCCAGGAATCGTTATCGGATTTATGATGATGCCTACAATTGCATCTCTATCTGAAGATGCGATGAGAGCTGTGGCGAAAGGGACGAAAGAAGCTTCATTAGCACTCGGAGCGACGCGGTTTGAAATGGTAAAACAAGTGGTGTTTCCGTCCGCTTTTACAGGGATTATGGCAGCAATTATATTAGCAGCTTCTCGTGCGATTGGTGAAACGATGATTGTTGTAATTGCAGCAGGATCCACACCAAATGTATCGCTTGATCCGACACATTCTATTCAAACGTTAACAGCCTATATTGTGCAAGTAAGTTTAGGTGATGCTCCGCATGGAACGATTACGTATTACAGCATGTATGCTGTAGGCGCAACGTTATTTTTGTTTACCTTTATTATGAACATCATTTCGCAGTCAATTATGCGCCGTTTTAGGAGGATGACATAATATGCGAATGTTGAATCATAAAAAAATACAAAAAAATATGGCATCACGCTTTTTAAAAGATCGAATTTACAAATTGTTATTTTATATAGCAATTTTATTTTCAATCGTAATTTTGTTTTTGTTACTGTTTCAAATTGTTGAAAAAGGTATAAGTTATCTTTCAATAGATTTCTTTACAAATTTCGCTTCACGTAATCCGAAAGAAGCTGGTATTGCTGCAGCTTTGTCAGGGACAATATTATTTATGAGTATTGTTATACCTGTTTCTTTTATATTTGGAGTTGGAACAGCACTTTATTTAGAGCAATATGCGAAGGAATCTCTATTTAAAAAAATAATAGAGATTAATAATCAAACGTTAGCAGGAGTACCATCTGTTGTATTTGGATTGCTTGGTTTAACTATTTTTGTATATGCTCTTCATTTAGGAGAGAGTATAGTTGCAGCAGCATTGACGATGAGTCTACTCGTTTTACCAACAGTTGTTGTGGCGAGTCAAGAAGCAATTCGATCAGTACCAAGTGTTTTATTAGAGGGTTCTTACGGATTAGGTGCTACGAAGTGGCAAACGATGTATCAAATTGTATTGCCATATGCTTTCCCAGGGATTATAACGGGCTGTACGTTAGCGATATCAAGAGCAATTGGAGAGGCTGCACCACTATTAGTTATTGGGGCACTTGCGTTTGCAAATTATGTTCCATTTAGTATGTTTGATAGATTTACAGTTCTACCAATTCAAATTTTTAATTGGATGAGTAGGCCACAAGAAGAATTTCAGTATGTAGCAGCAGCTGGGATGATTGTTTTGTTAGGTTTGTTGCTATTTATCAATATATTTGTTTTATGGTTACGAAATCGAAAATAAGTTGGAAGTGGATGAAAGGGGAATTCAAATGGTAGCAACAGTAGTAAATGTACAGGTGAAAAACGAAGAGAAAATCGAGACTGCGCCAAAGAAGGTAGTATTTGATACGAAAAACTTAAATTTATGGTACGGGGAAGACCATGCTTTAAAAGATATTAATTTAAGTATTCATGAGAATGAAGTTACAGCCATTATCGGTCCAAGTGGCTGTGGTAAATCAACTTACTTAAAAACATTAAATCGCATGGTAGAGTTAGTACCGATCGTTCGAACTACAGGTGTAATTGAGTATAGAGAACGCAATATATTTGATAAATCATATCCAGTTGAAGAATTAAGAACGCATGTAGGAATGGTGTTCCAAAAGCCAAATCCATTTCCAAAATCTATTTATGAGAATGTAACATACGGTCCAAAAATCCATGGTATTCGTGACAAAAAGACATTAGATGAAATTGTTGAAAAAAGTTTACGTGGAGCAGCGATTTGGGATGAGTTAAAAGATCGTTTGCACGATAATGCATACGGTTTATCTGGTGGACAGCAACAGCGTCTATGCATCGCACGCTGCTTAGCTATTGAGCCAGACGTTATTTTAATGGATGAGCCAACATCGGCATTAGACCCAATTTCAACATTAAAAGTAGAAGAATTGATTCAAGAGCTAAAGAAAGATTTTAGTATTGTTATCGTAACGCATAATATGCAACAAGCAGCGCGTATTTCAGACAAAACAGCTTTCTTCTTAAGCGGGGAAGTTGTGGAGTATACAGATACAAACAAATTATTTACGACTCCTTCAGATAAGCGTACAGAAGATTATATTACAGGTCGCTTTGGTTGATATCGTTTCAAAGCTAAGAGCAAATGCCCTCTTAACAGAGGGCATTTCTTATTTTATCTTACTGTTAATAAAGAAGTAATACTTCTCCTTATCTTAAGGTTTATTACAAGCGTAAGAGGCTATGTAGGAGATTTACCCCGCTATTTGCGGGCAGTAAGACCCCCACCTTAAAATTTAGCGAATGCAAAGAAGTTAGGGAGGGGATCTTGCTGCCTATCAAATCCCGATTGATGAGGGTTGATTAAAGTTTCACTTTTATATAATGGCACATAATATTGAGGGGGAAGAAAAATGGTAAGAGAACAGTTTCAAGGTGATTTAAAAGCGTTACAGCAAAAGGTGATTGAGCTTGGAGAATTAGCAAATGCGGCTTTATTGATTGCTATGGAAGGTCTGCATACAAGGGATGTAGAGAAAGCGTTAGAGGTCATTGATGGTGATTACCGCATGGATAATTTAGAAGAGGAAATAAACGATCTTGCGCTTATGCTCATTACGAAGCAGCAACCTGTAGCAAGTGACTTAAGAAGGATTTTTATTTCAATTAAAACAGCGACAGATTTAGAGCGCATTGCAGATCATGCTGTTAATATTGCAAAGGCTACAATTCGTCTTGGGGAAAAAGAAGTGGCTGTTAGTTTGCACAACCTAGATGAAATGTTTGCGGTTGCAAATGAGATGTTGCATTTAGCGTTAGAAGCATATGAACAAGAAAATTTAACTTTTGCGAAACAAATTGCTGAAATGGATGATTCCGTTGATGAAATATATGGAAAAGCAATTCGTGAGTTTATATCTTCAGTTCCGGAACAACCAGAAGCAATTACGCAAATTACACAATTATCATTTGTCGCGAGATATATTGAGCGTGTAGCAGATCATATTACAAATATTGCTGAAAATGTCTTTTATTTAGTAAAAGGAAAGCATTATTTATTGAATGAGTAGGAAAAAAAGCAGGTGATGAGAAATCACCTGCTTTTTTTAGTCAAAACATGACAAAAAAAGCTCGTTGTTTCCTTTAGTTTATGATGATAAGATGTATCATAATGTAATGGAAAAATTAGTATATATGTTTGTCGTTAATAAGTATTATTTACCAATTTATAGTAAGCGCTTTCTTGTTGTTTGAAATGTACGTTTTTATAGGTTAGAAATTTAATTATATAGTCTTCTAAATGAGGATGTGTTTAACTAATCAAGTTTATGCTGCTAGTTCATGTGGGATAGGGAATATACATATGGTATATGGAGTTACTGAACATTATATAAGTGGAGGCTGAAGTATATGAAGGGGGTTATTTTAGCTGGAGGAAAAGGAAGGCGCCTTAGACCATTAACATGTAATACTCCAAAGCCGATGTTACCATTATTAGAAAAACCAGTTTTAGAATATAATATTGAGTTATTACGCCAGCATGGTATTCGTGAAATTGCAATTACTGTTCAATATATGAGTACGACCATTAAGCAATATTTTGGTGACGGTAGTAAATGGGGAGTTAACTTGTATTATTTTGAAGACTCTCCTCCGCTTGGTACAGCAGGGAGTATTAAACAAGCAGAACAATTTTTAGATGAAACATTTGTTGTGATAAGCGGGGATGCATTAACTGACTTTCAATTATCAGAAGGAATTAGGTTTCATGAACAAAAGAAAAGAATGGTAACAATGTTTGTGAAAGAAGTAGAAAATCCACTCTCATTTGGATTGGTTGTAATGAATAAAGACCAGGAGGTTACACGATATATAGAAAAGCCGGGCTGGAATGAGGTAGTATCTAATGTTGTGAATACAGGCATATATATTATGGAGCCAGAAATCTTTTCTTACATACCGCCTAGGCAATTTTTTGATTTCAGTCATGATGTGTTTCCGTTATTGGCAAACAAAAATGTGTTATTCGCATATTTGTCAGAAGGTTATTGGTTAGATATCGGCACATTTAATCAATATCGACAAGCACAATTTGATTTGTTAACGAAAAAGTTACAAGTACCTATTCCTTATACAGAAGTATTACCGATGGTATGGATGGGAGAAGGGGTGACGATTGGTAAAGGGACGAAAATTCATGGCCCCTCTTTTATTGGAGAAGGAGCAAAGATTGGTACAGGAGCTGTAATTGAGCCATATTCTATTATTGGGAAAAATAGTATCGTTTCAAATTATTCTCATCTTCAAAAAAGTATTGTTTTTGCAAATGCCCACATTGGGAAGTATTGTGAACTATTAGAAACGACAATAGGAGAGCGTACAATAGTTGAAGATGATGTTACACTGTTTCAAAAAAGTGTTGTAGCGGATCACTGTCATATCGGAAGAAGTACGGTAATTAAGCAAAAAGGAAAACTATGGCCTTATAAGGCGATTGATAGTCATTCGATAGTAGGAGCGGCTGGTATTCAAGAGAGTGAAATGAGTGCAGGGTGGTTACAAAAAAGCCGCATTGTAGGAAGAGGGAATGTTGAAATTACTCCCCAGTTTATCGTGAAGATTGCGATGGCGTATGGTTCTCTTTTTAAAAAAGGAGAAAGTATATTAATTGGAAGTCAAGAAAATATAGAAACAACCTCTTATAAAAATTTATTTTTACATGCTATTCATGGTATAGGGATTCATACGATGGAATGTAAAGAAATGAACGAGTCACTTTTTCAATATAGTGTTCACCAGTTGAAGTGTGCAGGTGGTGTTTTCATTCAAGTGGAGAATGAGAATGAGATTGTTATAAAGTTATACGGTCAAGCTGGCATGCCGTTAACGTATAAGCAGCAAAAAGAGATAGAACAAGTATATATGTCCGAATTGTTTTATTACGTGCATGAGAAAGAAATGGGGCGTAATAAGCTCGTTCATGTTTCTATGAATGAGTATATAGAAGTTATATTGGAGCATATTGATATCGAGAAAATACAGATGCAGAAGTTTCATCTTCTTATTAATAAGAGAAATGATACGTTGCAACATTTACTCATGCTCTTTCTGCAAAGACTTGGTTGTACAGTTACATGGATTTATGCAAGCGAACAAAAAGATCATGTGAAAGCTTTGATGAAATCAAGTAAAGCGAATATGGCTCTTATGTTTTCTGAGCAAGGAAATCATTTCGAGTTATACGATAAACATAGTAATATTTACCAAGGTACAGATTTGGAAGAGGTAGATATTCCAGATTTCTTACTCGAATCGACAGGAAATATTTACCCAATGTCTTTGAAGTTAGGAGAATGTTATCTTCTATTTTATACGCAGGATGAAAGAAAGTCGTTTCAAGTAAGGTGGAAGCGAGATATTTTATATCGGATTGGAAAATTATTCGAGCTAATAGCATTGCAAGGAAAAACGTTTCTTAGCATAGTAGAGCAATCACCTCCGCTCTATTTACTTTATGATGAAGTGGTATGTTCATGGAATGAAAAAGGGGAAATTATGAGGAAATTATTGGATGATATAGAAAGGAAGGGAGAAGGTATATTTGAAGGAGTACAGTTCAAATATACTGAAAAAGAGTGGTCTTATATCGTTTCTGACACAAAACAACCAAAATTTTTGGTGTATTCACATGCTAGAAACCCAGTAATAGCAAGGGAAAATATGAAAAATCTTATAGAAAAAATTAGACAATATCAAAAGGTGTAGAATTTTTATTTTAAAAGTGGTATTATAGTATAGTCTGATTTAAGTTATTAGTACTGGAGGGAAATAAGAATGCGTGTGAATATTACTCTAGCATGTACAGAATGCGGAGATCGTAACTATATCTCAAAGAAAAATAAACGTAACAACGCTGAGCGTATCGAGCTTAAAAAGTATTGCAAGCGTGACAAGAAGTCTACGTTACACCGTGAAACAAAGTAAGCAGTAGGAATATTTTCCTACTGTTTCTTTTTTTTATTCGATTCCTATGTTAAAAGTGATACACTATCAGCATAGAGTAAAGTGTCACTGTAAGGGGGAGAATGTGTGAAAGCAGAGAAAGTACGTTTACGTAAACAAATAATAGAACACATGAATTCTTTATCAGAAGAACAGTATACAACTTTATCAGAACAGATTGCATTTTCGTTGTATGCGCAAAAAGAGTGGGTTGAAGCTAAAACAATTGGAATTACTCTTTCAATGGAAAATGAAGTGAATACATATCCTATTATCGAAAAAGCTTGGGAAGAAGGAAAGAAAGTTGTAGTTCCTAAGTGTAATAAAGGAACTAGAACGATGTCCTTCCGGCAAATTAATAATTTTGATCAATTAGAAACGGTGTATATGAATTTACGTGAACCGATTCCTGGGCTTACGGAAGAAGTGAATATGGATGAAATTGATCTTCAAATTGTGCCGGGCGTAGCTTATACAGAACGAGGAGAGCGAATTGGGTACGGCGGTGGCTATTATGATCGTTATCTCGTGCATTATAAAGGGAAAACGCTGTCATTAGCGTATGATTTTCAAATGGTAAAACACATTCCAGTAGAGCCATTTGATAAAAACATAGAAAAAATTATTACAGAAAAAGGAACACTGCTTATAAATAAGCTTGTATAGACAAATAAAAATTGACGAGACTTTTTCTTCTTGATTATAATAAAATATGTGAACGTTTTCTTATTATAATTTTTTATAGTAAGTGAGCATAGAGGGTGATGAAATGGTATCTATTTATGATATTCAGCAATTGCTAAAGAAATTTGGTACGATTATTTATACGGGAGATCGAATTGCAGATTTACAATTAATGCAAGATGAATTGCGTGAATTAAATCAATCACAGCTAATCGATCCACAAGACTATCAAACAGCTTTATTTTTATTGAAGCAAGAAATTCAAAAAGAGCTAAATAAGAATTAGATAAAGGTAGGTAAGCAACATGGAAGAGAAATGGTTAGTTGGTGTTGACCTTGGTGGTACAACGATTAAATTAGCATTTATTAATGTATACGGTGAAATTTTACATAAGTGGGAAATCCCTACGAATACAGGTGAGCAAGGAAAACATATTACACTTGATGTTGCGAAAGCAATTGATAAAAAGCTAGAAGAATTAGGCGAATTGAAGAGCAAATTAATTGGTATTGGTATGGGAGCTCCTGGTCCTGTACATGTGGCGTCTGGAATGATTTATGAAGCGGTTAATTTAGGATGGAAAAACTATCCGCTAAAAGATTTATTAGAAGTAGAAACAGGATTACCTGTTGTTATTGATAATGATGCAAACTTAGCAGCGCTTGGTGAAATGTGGAAAGGTGCTGGTGAAGGTGCAAAAGATTTAATCTGTATGACACTTGGTACGGGCGTTGGTGGTGGTGTAATCGCCAATGGTGAGATTGTACACGGCGTGAGTGGTGCTGCTGGTGAGATTGGACATATTACAGTCGTTACAGAAAATGCTTTCCCATGTAATTGCGGGAAGTCTGGTTGCTTAGAAACAGTAGCATCTGCGACAGGTATTGTACGTGTTGCTATGCAAAAAATACAAGAGACTAATAAAGAGAGCATGTTGCGTTCTATGTTAGCTGAAGAAGGACGTATTACATCAAAAGATGTCTTTGAAGCACTTGGACAAGGTGATGAATTAGCAGGTGAAGTAGTAGAAAAAGTAGCTTCTTATTTAGGATTAGCTGTAGCGAACCTTTCTAGTACATTGAACCCGGAGAAAATTGTTATTGGTGGAGGCGTGTCTAAAGCTGGAGATGCGTTATTAGAACCAATTCAACGCTATTTCGAGCAATACGCTTTCTCACGTGCTGTAAAGAGCACGAAGTTAGCTATTGCAACACTTGGTAATGATGCAGGTGTTATCGGAGGAGCTTGGCTTGTAAAAAAGCACAAATACGAAGCGAAGATGATATAAGTTGTGAAATATGAAAAGAGGAAGGGGGAACCCTTCCTCTTTTTGTGTAAAATCTCGATGAAGAATAAAGTGTAAACGAATTAAGCTGCTGGTGGATACCCGTTATATAGAACAGTCATGATCGTAAACCATCCGAAAACGAGTACAGTTGCAATTGCAAAGCCGCTCGCGAAAAAGTTTTTTTCACGAAGTGTTCTAAGCGTAGCAAATACAGCTAACAGAGTGACAAGTGTAAAAATAATAACAAGGCCCATACAATATCCTCCTCTGTCTACCCATTTCTTATTATGAGTTTTTGGAATATTTACTCTTTTATATTGTACATGTTTTAAAAATGATTGTCGAGATAGCATCCTTTCTTTTCCTCAGAGAAAGAAATGTTGTATCATTAAAAGTAAGTTTAATAACTGGAGGAGATTTTCATATGAAATGGATACAAATGCCGTTAGGCCCATTACAAACAAATGCTTATATTTTAATGAACGATCAAAAAGAGTGCATTATCTTTGACCCTGGTCATGAAGGTGAAAAGCTCGTTACATATTTACAAGAAAAACAATTAAAACCATTGGCTGTTTTATTAACACATGCTCACTTTGATCATATCGGTGCTGTTGATGCCGTAAGAGACGCTTTTCATATTCCTGTGTACGTACATAAAGAAGAAGCAGATTGGTTAGGAGATGCAACTGTAAACGGCTCTCAAATTTTTATGATGAACCGCAGTATTACAGCAAAACCAGCGGATCATATTATTGATGCAGAAGGTACATTAACAATTGGATCATTTAATTTTGAAATTTTTGAGACACCAGGACATTCTCCAGGAAGTATTTCTTATTATACTAAAGAAGCGAATGCTGTATTTTCAGGAGATGTATTGTTCCAAATGAGCATTGGAAGAACAGATTTGCCTGGTGGAAGTTTTGCTGAATTAATTGGAAGTATTGAAGAGAAATTATTTGTATTACCAGATGAAACAGCGGTGTTATGTGGACATGGTCCAGAAACAAGCATTGGCTTTGAAAAAGAAAATAATCCGTTTTTACAATAAGGAGTCATTATGGGAATGGAGCTCATTTTAAGAGAATGGATGGGGAAAGAAAAGGATTATTCAATTTCATATAGTACGTATATGAACCTTGTATTGTATACGGAGGGGCATGGATATTATATGAAAGAACGTGAAAAGATTGGAAGACAAGGGGATTTTTTTACAAGTAGCAATGTATCCTCTGTTTTTGCAAAAACTTTTGCTAAACTTTTTATTCGTCTTGTTGAAAATGGTGAAGTTGCTTCGAATATTTGTGAGGTTGGTGGGGGAACAGGGAAGTTTGCCTATGATGTTTTACAAGAATGGAAGCAATTATCTCCAAACACCTTTATTAATTTAAACTATTCAATGATTGAAGTGAGCCCTTTTCATAGGAAATTACAGCAGGAGCAACTTGGCTCATTTTCTAATGTATCGTACTATACCTCCTATAGTGAAATGGGAGATTCTTTCGAGGGAATTCTTTTTTCGAATGAGTTGTTTGATGCATTTCCTGTTGAAGTAATTGAGAAAAGAAATGGTATATTGTATGAAGTACGTATTACATATACAGAGGAAGGAAACCTTTCAGAAGTATGTAGGCCGTTAAATAAAAGAATTGGTCGCTATTTATTGAAATATAATATTCATATTGCTGAAGGGCAACGTTTTGAAGTACCAATTGTTATGGAGGAGTATATAAAAGAAATTTCGAAATGGTTTCAAAAAGGTATATGTATTACAGTTGATTACGGATACACAAAAGAAGAATGGATGCATCCAGCACACCGCGAAGGAAGTTTGCGAGGATATTATCAGCATAAGCTAATGCGTAACCCACTAGCGCATCCAGGTGAAATGGATCTTACTACTCATGTTCATTGGGACGAGCTAAAGGAGATGTTTAGTATGCAAGGAATGAGTGCAGTATGGCATAAGAAACAATCTGAGTTCTTGTTAGCTGCAGGGATATTAGAACAGCTTACGAGCCATCAAGATACGAATCCTTTTTCTGAAACGCAAAAACAAAATCGAGCAGTTCGTTCTATGATTTTAAATGGAGGAGTAGGGAGTTCGTTTGATGTTGTTATACATACAAAAGATATGCAACATTTACATTTGGATCAGTATGTAACAATATAAAAAACAAGACACAGTATATACTGTGTCTTGTTTTTTAATACGACTTATGTAGTATTATATATTTCCTCTCATGATATATATTTATATTAAAGATATGAGATAAAAAATATAGAATACGTTCTTTTTCTGCGATTATTAGTCCCTAACCTAATAATACACGAACGAGTTGAATGATTGTTTCATTCTCTACTTTGTAATAAATTTCCAATCCTTTTCTTTCACTAGAAACGATTTTAGCGCTTTTTAATTTTGCTAAATGCTGTGAAATTGTAGATTGTGGCATGTTTAAGCCAGTATACATTGTAGAAACGTTGCTTGGACCGCGCTCGATTAATCCTTTTACGATACATAAACGAACAGGATGAGCTAGCACTTTTAATAATTCTGCATTACTTTCATATAGTTCTAATTCTTTTTGAAAGGTTTCTAACATGTTCTTTTCCACCTCCGTGTGAGCTATTATACCATACTATACATACCAAAAATTTAAAGAAAAGAAAATAGTTGTTGCAGAAAAAAAGTCCTAAAGTAAAGAAATTGTAAGAAAAGAGACCCGGATGTAAATAAAATAGGTAAATTAGCATGTTTTTGTAAAATGACATTTTTGGGTGAAAATTTCGATGCGTTTTAAAAATTGAAAGATATAGATATATTTGTAACACAATTTTATCATGATTTTCTTATTCTTTCAAATGAATATACGAAATTTTTAAAATAATATGACAAAGGAATTATAATGATATATATAGAATATAAAACAGGTTAAAAGAAAAGAAGCTGAATGTCATCCGCTTCTTTATGGTGATAATGAAATATTTGATTACGGCTGATAAATCTTAGGATGATCAAGTCATTAGTCATTTATTCTAAAATTCATCTTTTAGCAACGTTAAAAATCTGTGATTCCATATGTTCTCATAAAAATCAATTGTCTCTTTTGCGGACATAAAAGGATTATTCAACGTAGAGGTTGTTTTCTGCCCCATAAAGTTTTCGTATCCTAGTCCGTGGGCAAACTTAATCGTTGCATCCATACAGTACTCTGTTTGGGCGCCACAAAATTCAATGCGATTTACAGATAATTGATCTAAAATTTCTTTTAAGTTTGTTTTATAAAATGAATTTGCATGTGTTTTTCTTACAAAAAAATCTTGTTCTTGAACATCTAGATCGGTATGAATAGCCCAAAGTTCTTTCTCGGGTACTAAATCATCATCACAATGTTGAACAAAAAGGATTGGTTTATTTAATTTTCTATATGAAGAAATTCTTTTATTTACTTTTGTTAGTAAGTTCTGTAAATCAAATAAATGCTCCTCGCTATAACATACGCCATTTTGTAAATCGATAACGATTAAAATATCTGCACAAGTATCCATTATTTTCACCCCTTTTTATTTCTTAATATATCAATTAATCCATTATTTAGAAATAGATGATATACTTTTATTTTTATGGACTATAAGAAAAGAAGAAATTCAAATGAATATAACTAAACCGCATAAAAAGAAGATATGAAAACCTAATCTCATATCTTCTTTTTCTCTATGCATTTACAGGTTCTTCTACATAAGAAAGGGCATTTTCAAAATCGGATATTAAATCGTTAACATTTTCAAGACCGACTGATAACCGAAGTAATGAATTAGAGATTCCTCTTTTATCACGAGCTTCTTGCGACAGTGCTGCATGTGACATTTTTGCTGGATAAGAAAGAATTGACTCTACAGCTCCTAAACTAACTGCAAAAACAGGTAATTTTACTTTTGATAAAAATTTGCGGAGTGCATCTTCTGACTGCAAAGTAAACGATAAGACCGCTCCAGCTGATGTTGCTTGAGATTGTTGAATATCAAATCCGAGATGAGTTTGTAATCCCGGATAATAGACATTTTTTACTTTAGAGTGCTCTTGTAAATAATGTGCGATTTTATTGGCATTTTTAGCTGAATGTTCGAGGCGTACATGCAATGTTTTTAGACCGCGAAGTACGAGAGAACAATCTTGAGGTCCTAAAATAGCACCGAATGCATTTTGTAAAAATCCAAGCTTTTGAGCGAGTTCTGAATCTTTTACTACTGCTAATCCGGCAGTAACATCACTATGACCAGCAATAAATTTTGTAGCACTATGAAGAACGACATCAGCTCCAAGTTCAAGTGGTTTTTGGAATAGTGGTGTCAAAAATGTATTATCAACAAAAGTAAGAGCGCCAATAGATTTTGCGAGTTTAGAAACCTCGCGAATATCTGTCACTTTTAAAAGTGGGTTAGAAGGTGTTTCTACATAAAAGAGCTTTGTATTTGGTTTAATGTTTTGTTTTATTTCTTCTAAATTGGTCATATCAACAAATGTATGTGAAACACCGTAACGGGAGAGTACCTCAGTTATCACTCGGTAAGTGCCTCCGTACACATCTTCTGAAATGAGTACGTGATCACCTTGTGAAAGAAGGAGGAATGCAGTGGAAATCGCTGCAATGCCTGATGCAAAGGCGAATCCTTTTGTTCCGCCTTCTAATAAAGCAATGATATCTTCAAGAGCTTCACGAGTTGGATTTCCTGACCTGCTATAGTCATATTTTCCGAACGTATCTACATCAAACTGGTGAAAAGTTGATGTATTATAAATAGGAACGTTCACAGCGCCTGTTTGCGAGTCGTGTTTATATTGGTTGTGTAGTAAGAGTGTATCTATAGAATAGCTCATATTCTTACACCTTCTTTTACGAGTTTAATGGCTTGCTTTAAGTCTTGAATTAAATCGTTACTATTTTCAATGCCAACTGAGAATCGAAGAAGACGATTGCATACGCCGTTTGCTGTTCTAATTTCTTCAGGAATATCAGCATGTGTTTGCGTTGCTGGATAAGTCATTAAACTTTCTACACCACCAAGACTTTCGGCAAATGTAATTAAGGATAAAGATTGTAAGAATGGATTAATCCAAGCTTCATCTTTAAGGCGGAATGAGATCATGCCACCTCTTCCTGGATAAAATACATCTGTCACCCCGTCCTCATCATTTAAATACGCAACAACTGCTTTCGCATTTTCTTCATGTTGCCTCATGCGAAGCGCTAACGTTTTCATACCGCGAATTAATAACCATGAGTCAAATGGGCTTAAAACTGCACCTGATGCATTATGATAATGAGCGATTTCCTCGCAAAGTTCCTTTCCTTTTGCAACGACAAGCCCGCTTAGTACATCGTTATGTCCCCCTAAATATTTCGTTGCGCTATGAAGTACAATGTCAGCACCTTCTGTTAATGGTTGCTGTATATAAGGTGTGTAGAAAGTGTTGTCTACAATAAGAAGTAGTCCGTTCCTTTTCGCTACAGTTGCGACAGCAGCAATATCAGTAACTTGCATTAATGGATTAGTTGGAGTTTCTATGAAAATAGCCTTCGTTTCAGTTGTGATAGCTTGCTCAATTTGTTTAATAGACTGTGTATTTACGTATCTACATCGAACATTCCACTTTTTTTCATGCTCAGAAAATAATCGATACGTTCCCCCGTATAAATCTTCAGATACAATAAGTTCGTCTCCAGAGCGGAATAGAGAAAGGACGAGGAGAACAGCCGCCATCCCTGAACTACAGGCATAACCTTGTTCGCCATATTCTAAGTCTGCAATCGCCTGTTCTAAAAGACCGCGAGTTGGATTGCCAGTTCGTGAATAGTCAAAGCCAGTAGATTTACCAATTCCTTCGTGACGATAAGCGGTTGAGAAATAAACTGGTGGATTAACCGTTCCAGTTGTAGTTTCACTGCGATTTCCGATTTGTGCTAGTTTTGTTTCGATTGTTGACATGTGAAAATTCCTCCTTTTTAAATTGAAACATTAAGTGAATATAAAATAAAAAAAGCCTTCTAAGAAGAAGGCTTTCGGTTTGAATAGAGTCTTCTTCTCATCTGTCAAATCTTTCACAATTTGCTGGAATTAGCACCTTATTAACAAAATGTTAATGGTTGCTGAGGCGTCACAGGGCCAGTCCCTCTACCTCTCTAGATAAGAATGTTCGTATGAAATTTTTATTATGTTTTTAACTTTACAATAAAATATAACTGAATTGCAACTTTATTTTAAATAATTTTTATTTTTCCGCAAGTGTCATTGACTTTTACTTTTGTGCATGCTAAATTTATTAAAAAATTAACAAACATTGTTAAAAGGGGAACGCATTTCCTTTTAGCTACATAAATAAAATAATAAAGACAACTCTTATTGAGAGCGGTGGAGGGAAAGGCCCTGTGAAACCCGGCAACCTTCAAACGAAATGTTTGAAACGGTGCTAATACCTGCAAAACGAATGTTTTGCATAATAAGAGGAGGAACGATTATGTCCCCCTCTTCAAAGTGAAGAGGGGGTTTTTATATTGATAGAAATGAGGGAGAGTCGTGAAATTACTAGATTTATTATCAAAAGGAATTGTAATAGGTGATGGTGCGGTTGGGACGTTATTGCATTCACATGGTTTGCAAAGTAGCTTTGAAGAATTGAATGTATCTGATCCAGACTTAATTATATCGATTCATAAACAATATGTAGCTGCTGGAGCAGATGTAATTCAAACGAATACGTATGGAGCAAATGAGGCGAAATTACGTATGTATGGTTTAGAAAATCAAGTTACAGAAATTAATAGAGCGGCAGTAAAACTGGCGAAAGCATCTGTGACAGATAAAAATGCAATTTTAGGAACAATTGGTGGTATGAAACATATCGGAGCTGTTACAACGACTGATATGGAAAGAGAGTTTATGTTACTTGAACAGGCAGGGGCTTTACTAGAAGAACAGGTTGATGGATTACTATTAGAAACTTTTTACGATGAATTTGAATTACTTCATGCCGTTAAAGTATTGCGTAAGCAAACGAATATTCCAATTGTTGCGCAATTAGCGTTACATGAAGCAGGTACGACTCAAAATGGAAATGATGTCAATGAAATATTAAAGCAACTTATAGATTACGGTGCAAATGTTGTTGGGTTGAATTGTCAACTAGGGCCGCTTCATATGACGGAAGCTTTCAAAATGATATCGATTCCTCAAAATGGCTATTTATCAGCATACCCAAATGCAGGCCTCCCGAATTATGTGGATGGACGTTACGTATATGAGGGAAGCCCAGCTTATTTTGAAGCGATGACACCGAGATTTATTGAGCAAGGTATTCGGTTATTGGGTGGTTGTTGTGGTACGACTCCAGAACATATTCAAAGTATGAAGCGCGCTGTTGCGAATATTACCCCTGTAATAGAAAAAGACACGATTCAAAGGCCGAAAGTCGTTCATACGCATGAGAAACGTTCGAAGGCTCACGTCACTCTAGCAGAGAAAGCGAAAAAACAAACGACAGTTGTAGTGGAATTAGATCCACCGAAAACGTTAGATACACAGCGTTTTTTTGAAGGAGCAAGAGCGTTAAAAAGAGCGGGAGCAGATGCTATTACTCTAGCAGATAATTCATTAGCATCGCCTCGTGTTTCTAATATGGCGATGGGTGCGTTATTAACGAAGCATGATATCCCAGTATTGACGCATTTAACGTGTAGAGATCATAACGTCATTGGACTACAATCTCATTTGTTAGGTTTATCGGCGTTAGGGATGGAAGAAGTGTTAGCTTTAACTGGTGATCCAGCGCGCGTTGGTGATTTTCCCGGTGCCACTTCTGTATATGATTTATCCTCTATTGAGCTTATTAAAATGATTAAAGAAATGAACGATGGACGTTCAATTTTAGGGAAATCAATTGGACCGGCGACAAGGTTTTCTGTAGGCGGCGCATTTAATCCTCACGTGAGGCACTTAAAAGCAGCGGTTAAGCGAATGGAACGAAAAATAGATGCTGGAGCGGAGTATTTTTTAACTCAGCCAATTTACGATATCAAGTTAATTGAAGAAGTGTATGAAGCGACAAAGCATTTGGAACAACCTATTTTTATTGGAATTATGCCGTTAGTAAGTAAGCGGAATGCAGATTTTCTTCATTTTGAGGTGCCGGGTATTACTCTTCCTGAAGAAATAAGAGAGAGAATGGATGGACATGAAACGAAAGAGGCAGCAATTGAGGAAGGGATCCGCATTTCACAAGAATTGGTCGACGCAGCGATGCAATATTTTAATGGTATTTATCTTATTACACCATTTTTAAAGTATGAAATTACAGAACATCTTGTTAAATATGTAAGAGAAAAGCAAGAAGTGAAAGAAGGTATTAATTGATGAAGTGTATAGAAGAAAAATTAAAAAATAGCATTTTAATATTAGATGGTGCAATGGGGACAATGATTCAGCAAGAGGATTTAACTGCTGAAGATTTCGGAGGAGAAGAGTACGAGGGCTGTAATGAATATTTAGTGGAAACAAGACCAGACGTTATTTTAAAGATTCATAAAGCTTATATTGAAGCTGGAGCGGATATTATTGAAACAAATACATTTGGGGCAACGAATATTGTACTAAGTGATTATGATCTGTCTCATTTAGATGAAGAACTAAATGAAAAGGCAGCACTTTTGGCGAAGCAAGCTGTTAAAGAAAGCGGGAAGGAAGTATATGTTGCGGGAGCGATGGGACCAACAACGAAAGCAATTAGTGTTACAGGTGGTGTGACTTTTGAAGAATTGATTGAGGCTTATACAAGGCAGGCACGAGGATTATTAAAAGGAGCAGTTGATGTATTACTCGTTGAGACGAGTCAAGATATGCGTAACGTGAAAGCAGCTTATATTGGAATTCAAGCCGCTTTTGAAGAACTGAAAAAAACGGTTCCTATTATGATTTCAGGAACGATTGAGCCAATGGGAACGACTCTGGCTGGGCAAACAATTGAAGCTTTTTATTTATCAGTAGAACATATGAAACCATTATCTGTTGGGTTAAACTGTGCGACTGGTCCGGAGTTTATGAGGGACCATATTCGTTCACTATCTGATTTATCGGAGTGTTACATTTCTTGTTATCCAAATGCAGGTCTTCCTGATGAAGATGGACATTACCATGAATCTCCATCTTCTCTTGCTGAAAAGGTGAAGCGATTTGCTGAAGAAGGATGGGTTAATATTATTGGTGGTTGTTGTGGCACGACACCAGAACATATAAAAGCAATGAAATCCGCGCTAGCATCTCTTAGGCCTCGTGACCATCATGAGAGAGAAGGACATGGAATTAGTGGATTAGAAGCACTGCAATATGATGAGTCTATGAGACCGTTATTTGTAGGTGAAAGAACGAATGTTATTGGGTCACGTAAATTTAAACGCTTAGTAGCAGAAGGGAAATTTGAAGAGGCTGCTGAAGTGGCAAGAGCGCAAGTGAAGAAAAATGCTCATATTATTGACATTTGTATGGCAGATCCTGATCGCGATGAAATAGAAGATATGGAAAACTTCTTAGCAGAAGTTACGAAAGTTTTAAAAGTACCGATTATGATTGATTCAACAGATGAAAATGTGATGGAGCGAGCTCTTACTTATATTCAAGGAAAAGCTGTTATTAATTCAATTAATTTAGAAGATGGAGAAGAACGATTTAAAAAAGTGACACCGCTTCTTCAGAAGTATGGTGCCGCTATAGTTGTAGGAACAATTGATGAAGACGGTATGGCGGTTAGTGCGGAACGAAAGATAGAAATTGCGAAAAGAAGCTATGAATTACTTACAAAGAAGTATGGGATACGCCCGTCAGATATTATTTTTGATGCACTTGTGTTTCCAGTAGGGACAGGTGATGAAGAATATATTGGCTCAGCGGCAGCGACTATAGAAGGAATTCGCCTTATTAAAGAAGCGTTACCAGAGTGTTTAACGATTTTAGGTGTAAGTAACATATCATTTGGTTTACCACCGGCTGGACGTGAAGTATTAAATTCAGTTTTTTTATACCATGCTACGAAAGCAGGATTAGATTACGCGATTGTGAATACGGAAAAATTAGAACGCTATGCGTCGATTCCAGAGGAAGAAAAACGCCTTGCAGATGCCTTACTGTTTGAAACGACGAAAGAGACGTTAGAAGAATTTACAAACTTTTACCGAGTTGCTAAAAAGAAAGATGTCGTTGTGCAAGAAACGTTAACGCTTGATGAAAGACTAGCAAATTATATTGTAGAAGGTACGAAACAAGGATTACACGAGGATTTAAGTCTTGCACTTGAAGAAGGAAGAAAACCTCTTGATATTATTAACGGTCCGCTTATGACAGGGATGGACGAGGTAGGACGACTATTTAATAATAATGAACTTATTGTTGCTGAAGTATTGCAAAGTGCCGAAAGTATGAAAGCCGCTGTAAGCTATTTAGAGCCACATATGGAATCTAGTGATAGTGCGAAAAAAGGGAAAGTATTGTTAGCAACTGTAAAAGGTGACGTGCATGATATTGGGAAAAATCTCGTTGAAATTATTTTAGCGAATAACGGATATGAGATTATTAATTTAGGAATTAATGTACGTTCGGATCGAATTGTTCAAGAAGTACAAGAAAAGAAGCCGGACATTATAGGCCTTTCAGGTTTATTAGTAAAATCAGCGCAACAAATGGTAACGACTGCTGAAGATTTAAAAGCGGCAAATATTGATGTGCCCATTGTTGTAGGTGGTGCAGCGTTAACGAGAAAGTTTACAGATAATCGGATTTCACCATCATATAAAGGACTCGTTTGTTATGCGAGTGATGCGATGACGGGGCTCGATATTATTAATAAGCTTCAAAAAGAAGAAGAGCGTGAGAAGATGAAGCAGGATAAAAAAGAACGTCATCTTCATATCGTAAAAAAAGAGGAGAAGAAAGTAGAAATTCCAGCAGTAATTGAGCCATTACCAAAATCAGAGGTTATGGTGCCTGATTCAACAAAACGAATTGTATTACGAGATGTTCCCGCCCTTCATCTCGCACCATTTCTGAATAGACAAATGCTACTTGGGCATCACCTTGGATTAAAAGGAAATGTGAAGAAGCTTTTGAAAGAGGGAGATAAGAGAGCACATGAATTAAATGATTTAATAGATGAATTATTGCAGGAAGGACAATCTTGGTTAAAGCCGAAAGCAGTGTATCAATTTTTCCCAGCGCAAAGCGACGGACAAAACATTGTAATATATGATCCAGAAGATCATACGCGTGTTATAGAGCGTTTCACATTCCCTAGACAAGGAAAGGCTCCCTATCGTACTTTAGGTGATTATTTGCGCCCAATAGGAGATGAGATGGACTATGTTGCTTTCTTATCTGTTACGGTTGGGGAAGGAGTTCGGGATATTGCTGAAGAGTTGAAGGCGAAAGGTGATTACCTACGTAGTCATGCCATTCAATCGTTAGCGCTTGAATTAGCGGAAGGACTTGCTGAAAAAACACATATGCTCATTCGTGACCGCTGGGGCATTCCGGACTCACCTGAACTGACGATGGAAGAACGTTTCCGTACGAAATATAGAGGAATACGAGTGTCATTTGGTTATCCGGCGTGTCCAGAACTTGCAGATCAAGAAAAGCTATTTCGCTTAATTCATCCAGAGGAAATAGGTATTTCATTAACAGAAGGATTCATGATGGAGCCAGAAGCGTCCGTAACGGCTATGGTATTTTCTCACCCTGAGGCAAGATATTTTAGTGTATTATAGTCTAGAAGGGGGAGACGTATGAAGAAAATAGTCTTTACAGGTGGCGGTTCGGCAGGACATGTAACACCTAATTTAGCCATTATCCCATATTTACAGGAAGACAACTGGGATATCTCTTATATTGGTTCTCACCAAGGTATTGAGAAAACGATTATAGAAAAGGAAGGCATTCCCTACTATAGTATTTCGAGTGGAAAGCTACGTCGTTATTTTGATTTAAAAAATATAAAAGATCCTTTTCTTGTAATGAAGGGGGTTATGGATGCGTATGTAAGAATTCGAAAACTAAAACCAGATGTGATTTTTTCAAAAGGCGGTTTCGTATCTGTACCAGTCGTAATTGGCGGATGGCTAAATAGAGTACCAGTTTTATTACATGAATCTGATATGACGCCAGGACTAGCAAACAAAATTGCGCTTCGTTTTGCTTCGAAAATATTTGTTACATTTGAAGAAGCTGCGAAACATTTACCGAAAGAAAAAGTAATTTATACAGGATCTCCTGTACGTGAAGAAGTACTAAAGGGAAATCGTGAAAAAGGTTTAGCATTTTTAGGCTTTTCACGTAAAAAGCCAGTTATTACAATCATGGGAGGAAGTTTGGGCGCAAAAAAAATTAATGAAACGGTTCGATCCGCGTTACCAGAACTTCTGAAAAAATATCAAATTGTTCACCTTTGCGGAAAAGGTAACCTTGATGAAAGTTTACAAAATAAAGAAGGATATAGACAATTTGAATATGTACATGGAGAACTGCCAGATATATTAGCGGTAACAGATTTTGTTATTTCACGCGCGGGCTCCAACGCAATTTTTGAATTTTTAACATTACAAAAGCCGATGGTTTTAATTCCATTATCGAAATTTGCAAGCCGTGGAGATCAAATATTAAATGCAGAGTCCTTTGAAAGACAAGGATATGCCTCCGTATTATATGAAGAAGATGTAAATGTAAAATCTCTTATAAAGTATGTCGAAGAATTAAGTCAAAATAATGAGAAGTATAAAACAGCACTAAAAAAATATAATGGAAAAGAAGCAATTAAAACAATCATTCAAAATATTTCAGAGGCATGATGAAACAATCATGCCTCTTTTAGTAGGGTGAAAGATTCCAAGAATTGATATTTTTATGTTACAATAAAGTGAAACTTTAATCAGTTGGGTGCATCCCACATCTAACTTCTTTACTGTTACTGAATTTTGAGGAGGGAGTCTTACTGCCCTCAAATAGCGGGATAACAAATGGGTTAATAGGGAAATTCCAATTAATGAGGCGTGAAAATACGAATGGATTAGGAGTGACTGTGTTGGAGCTAAGTCTCTATGAAAATACTGCACTTATTATATGCTTTGTGTTGTACGTTGGTAGTGTTATTGTTTATATTTCAAGGAAATTTTCGCAAGAAAGAGAGCTTGAAAAGTCAGAGATAACAGCTGAACTAGAAATGTTAGCTGATGAAAGTTATAAAAAACAAAAAATAAAAGAAGACCATGAAGCATCCCATCATTTAAACGCAAATAAGTTTTAAAGATGGGGATTTTTTTTGAAGTTGTTCTTTATTGTAGCTATAACAAATAACGCTAAAAAGGAGTTTCCCCATACATAATGAAGGAGTGTATATAAATGAATTTTTATATCGCCTCAGGTTTCCAAAATAAACATCTTGTACGTTCCGTAGCAAATGAACTGAAACATGCAGGATGGCACCATACATATGATTGGACCAAAAATGAAAGAGCAGCGAATGAAGAACAATTAAGAGAAATTGGTCAGGCAGAACAAAATGCTGTAAAAGAAGCGGATGTATTTTTACTTATATTAGATGGCGGAAACGGGAGCCATACAGAGTTTGGAATGGCGATTGCACTAGAGAAAACGATATATGTATATCATGCAGGAAACCCGCTCCAAACAACGTTCTATCACTTGCCAGAAATAAATATTTTTGAAGGAGATGTAGCTGAGTTTGCATCTTATGTTATGAATCATGTGAAATAATAGTAACTACCTAAAAGGTTATAAAAGTGATCTTTTGGGTACAGTGATGATAAGAAACGTATATAAAGGAGTACATAATATGAAATTAGAAAATGGATGGGAAACGAGCTTTTTAGAAGTCGTACAAAATAGTGAATTTAAGAAAGAGGCACTTCTTAGTCAATTGCTTTGTCAGGATAGTGAAGAAGTAGAAGAGCTTGTGGATGATTACGGCTACGAAGAACTTGTTGAACGTGAACATGATGATGAGTTAGCTGAAATCTTAGGAGAAGAACTTTTTAGTGAGATGGAACGCCAAGTATTCTTATCTTCAAACCCAGAAGAAAAATTGATTTCATTCGTCAATGGATTAGGTTTTCATGTGTTAGATTGGATCGTTCTTCTTGAAACAGAATTTGGTATTGATAGTGCAAACTTTACATCAGATGCTGTGAAGGTGTTAGAAAAGCGTTTCAGACAGTTTCCATACATAGAGGACAAGACAATTTTTGATATGACATTTGGAGAATCGATGGATGTATTAGAATCTGTTACAGGATTACAACTAAAGGAAAAGATGAACGTATAATGAAAAAAGAACGTGATTGGATCACGTTCTTTTTTTACATAATAATAATTTTATCATCTAGTTTTGTCTGCCCGGTAAGAAGTGCGTTTAAATATTCCACTTTTCTTATACAAGCTTGTATATGTCTTTCAATCTCTTGTAACTCTGCTTGGTGATGCGTTTCAATTGGATGAATTTGTACGTTGAATTTTTCAAATTGACTACTATATGTTATTTCTGCATAGCCGCTCATAATATCGGTTTCGTTATGAAATAAAAATTGCTTCGTTTTGTCACAGAATGATACATCCTGAAAGCCATATACTTTTAATGCTTCAATTACTTTTTTAATCATTTTTGTATTCATTTTTTAACCCTCTTTACGAAGTTCTACTTATATATTATAACATAAAAAATTACATAGAAAGCGCTTCCAAGTGTATTTTATTATAAACTTTACGTTTCAATCACAAAAATGAAACAAAGAAAAAATAATTGTAAAGAAGGAAGGACTCTTTTATTGTTTCGTCATATATATAGAGAAATAGTGCAATGAAAGGAAATTTTCCGAGGTGGAGATCGTATTTCCAATTTGAGCGCAGTAAAAGAGGTGAGAATTTTGAACTTTGATATTGTAGGACAAAAAGCATATATAAAAGATGGACCGCATCGGAACCGAATTGGAATTGTAAAGAAAAACGAGACAAAATTAGCATCGCAGTTTGCTATTGTAATTGGAGAACAAGTCATTGATGTAGAGCTAAAGGATATCGTGTTAGTTGGAGTAGACGTAGGACAATTTCATAAATGGTGCGAACAAAATGGTTATTTGTGAAAAGGACGGGCTGTGAGATAATGAAATATATTTGAGGAAAGAGGATATGTTATTGTATTCTCTTTTTCTATGTTTAAGGAGGCGAAAATGAAATATAAAGAACAGGAGTTTACGTTGGAGTTAAAAGAGAACATTCAATGTATGGAGAAGGAAATAGAGCGAATATCACTTAAACTGCATAAAGAGTATTCACGTTTATACATAGAAAACCACATGGAATTAGATATGGGATTTGCAAGGGAAAAAGAGAATCCCTTTGAGGTGGGTTATTATTCATCAGTTGCTATAGCTATATTAGATGAAGAAAAAGAGCTGATTGAATTTCATAATATTCCGATTTGGAAATGCGAAAGAATCTTTTTAGGAATGCCAATTCAATCAAACATTTTGGGGAGTAAGAAAGTAGGGGAACTCGCTGATGAATCTTGTTATGAGATTGAGGAAGAGTTAAAAGAGCAACTAGAAGAATACTTAGAGTGATAATTCTCAAGATAAAATCTATAAAGAGGGAACGGAATAAAAAAGACGCTAACAATTGTATGTTAGCGTCTTTTTTTCATTATGAAGCAATTTCACCAGTTTTTGTATCATCTTGATTGTACGTATCTAGATCTAATTCACCAAGCCATTTACTTGAAATAAGACCTGCTGTCATAGAGCCACTTACGTTAAGAGCTGTACGCCCCATATCGATTAATGGCTCAACCGAGATAACTAGAGCAACAATACCGATTGGTAAGTTCATTGTAGATAGTACGATTAAAGCTGCGAATGTTGCGCCGCCACCAACTCCAGCAACACCGAATGAGCTAATAGCAACAACAGCGATTAAAGTTAAAATAAATTGTGGTTGTAATGGATCAATTCCTACAGTTGGAGCGACCATCATTGCAAGCATTGCTGGATAAATACCTGCGCAACCGTTTTGTCCGATAGATACCCCAAATGAAGCTGCGAAGTTTGCAATTCCTTCGGAAATACCAAGCTTTTCTTTTTGCGCTTCAATATTTAATGGCATCGCACCAGCACTAGAGCGAGATGTGAATGCAAAAGTTAGTACAGGGAACACTTTTTTCAAATATTGAATTGGATTTAAACCAGACAATGCAATTAATAATAAGTGAATGATAAACATTACGATAAGTGCTACGTAAGAGGCTAACACGAAGTTACCAAGTTTTAAAATAGCATTTATATCGCTACCAGCAACTGTTTTTGCCATAAGAGCTAATACGCCGTATGGAGTAAGGCGTAAAATTAATGTTACCATACGCATTACGATTGCATATACAGCATCAAGTATTTTCTTAAATAGCTCTGCTTGTTCTGGGTATTTTCGTTTTACACCTATAAAGGCAATGCCGATAAAGGCTGCAAATATTACGACAGAAATTGTTGATGTTGGACGAGCGCCTGTTAAATCAAGAAACGGATTTGTAGGCAATAGCTCTAATAATTTATCTGGAATTGTTGTCTTTTCAATAGAAGTAAATCTTTCTTCAACTAGTTTCAGACGAGCAGATTCTGCATCACCTTGTTGTAGGCCTGTTGCAGATACATCAAATCCTGCACTTGCAGCGATACCGACAGCTGCAGCGATTCCTGTAGTAAGAATTAAAATACCGATAATAAGGCCACTAATTTTACCAAGATTTTTCGTTAACTGTAATTTTGTAAATGCTGAAATAATAGATACTAAAATAAGTGGCATAACGATCATTTGAAGTAATTTTACATAACCGTTACCGATTAAGCCAAACCAAGTATTTGATTCAATAATTACTTTAGAAGTTGGCTCATAAATAAATTGTAATATAAGACCGAATAAAATTCCGACTCCTAAAGCGGTAAATACACGTTTATTAAAAGATACATGCTTACGTTGCATATAATATAATACGCCAACTAAGATGAGCATGACTGCAACGTTAATTCCGACAAGCAGTGTATTCATGTTGATTCCCCCTAATTCCAATCTGTTATATAGAATATAAGGTAATAAAACCTATAAGTCAACTAGGAAATTCCGGAATTAAAAAAAAGATGGCAAAATGCCATCTTTTAATGTCCAGCCCCAGGCACAAGTAAGAATGTCGTGTAGTATGTAAATCCTATGAAGAAAACAGTTAAATATGCCCCAAATACGTATATATACATACGCTCTGTTAATTTTAAATAGCTTAAAAGTACGAAGAAACCTGTTTGTCCTAAAAATAGTAGTGCGGCCGGTTGCATATCCCCTACGTAAAACATGACCGAGAAAATTCCAGTCCAAAAGCCGAGAACGCGAAACATGCGCTCCATGCGATCTCCCTCCTTTTCTAAAAAAAGTAAACCTCACCTCATTATAGTTTATTTTTCTTACTATTGTAAATATTCGTTCATATAAAAAGAAGCCAATTATTATTGGCTTCTTTTTATATGAAAAATTAAATTGTTAGTTTATAATTACAAGATTTACATCCATCTAATAGACTATCATTTCGAGTTAATTCCATGTTAGGGAATAGGATTTCAAAAATTCCTTTCATCATATCTCCGTGCATGTTACAAATTTCAGTTGGATGATGAACAGCAACTTCTTTAAATGGACAATTGTGTACATCATAGAAAATTTTTGTTCCATCTGCACTTAATTCAAATGCAGGTGATAAGCCAGCTGTTGAGAAAGCTTCTTTTGCAATTTGAACTTTTTGTTCCACTGTTAAAGCATCTTCACTCACATTTAAACGTTGCATATGTTGTTGCATTAATTCAGCTCCGAATTGTTTTCCTGTTTCGTATAGCGCTTTTTCACCAGCAGCGCCAAGGCTAAGTAAAGAATTAAATGCGATTCTTGCTAACAATTGATAATCACGGAATGGAAATTGTAATTGGATAACATCTTCAGATAAGACATACAATCTGCTCGGTCGTCCGCCTTTTCCAGTTTTCTTCGTTTCCGATTTTAGCATATGAACATCTTCTAATTTAGATAAATGTAAACGCGCTACGTTTGGATGAATGTCAAACTCATCTGCAATTTCTTGTACCGTTACGTAACTATGTTTTTGCGAAATATATTTATAAATGTAATAACGAGTTGGGTCAGATAATACACCTGTAATTTTTAAAGCTTGTTCCATGAGGATCTCCACCTTTATCACTTTATCCAAGATAATAACATTATAATACAGATAAACATGAGTATAGGTAATTTCAGACAATAATTCGGAAATTGTTCATAATTTCACAAACATATTTTTCCTTTTTCCTCTATTGAAAATACAAAAGTCCAAATTTTTATTGCGTATGTTTTCATGCTATATACATAGTGAGGAGGGAAAAGTGATGAATGGGATTGAAATTTTTGCGAATGCAATTTTAAAAGAAGCGTGTAGGGTACAAGCGTCAGATTTACATATTGTGCCCCGGCAGAAGGATGTAGCGGTGCAACTACGTATAGGAAAAGATTTAATGACGATACAGTGTATTGAAAAGGAGTTTGGAGAAAAACTTGTCTCACATTTCAAATTTTTAGCATCTATGGACATAGGCGAGAAACGGAAGCCACAGAATGGTTCGTTGTATTTGCAAATTGATGGACAAGAAGTGTATTTACGCCTTTCCACACTTCCAACAGTATATCAAGAAAGTCTTGTTATTCGTCTTCATTTACAAGCATCTGTTCAGCCCTTATCACATCTTTCGTTATTTCCAAGTACGGCAGCAAAACTACTCTCGTTTTTACGCTATTCACAGGGGCTACTTGTGTTTACTGGACCGACTGGATCTGGGAAGACGACGACAATGTATGCATTATTAGAGGTAATTAGAAAAAAGAAAACACGTCGCATCATTACACTTGAAGATCCGGTTGAAAAAAGAAGTGACGATGTATTACAAATTCAAATAAATGAAAAAGCGGGTCTCACATATGAAACAGGATTAAAGGCTATTTTACGTCATGATCCAGATATTATTTTAGTCGGTGAAATCCGTGATGAAGAAACAGCAAAAATAGCTATAAGAGCAAGTTTGACAGGACATTTAGTAATGACAACGCTGCATACGAATGATGCGAAAGGAGCAATCATTCGTTTCATAGATTATGGTATAACGAGGCAAGAGATTGAACAGTCTTTATTGGCTGTAGCTGCACAGCGACTTGTCGAATTGAAGTGTCCGTTTTGCAGAGGAAAGTGCTCAACTTTATGTAAATCAATGAGGCAAGTAAGGCAGGCTAGCATTTATGAGCTACTATATGGATATGAGTTAAAACAAGCGCTTAAAGAAGCTGATGGAGAATGTGTTACTTACAAACATGAGACTTTAGAATCATCAATACGAAAAGGATATGCTTTAGGTTTTTTAGAAGAAGATGTTTATGTTTAAGAAAACTTGGAGTTTAAGTGATCAAGTAGTATTGTTGAAACGTTTAGGAGAATTATTAGAAAAAGGCTACTCTCTTTTACAAGCATTAGAATTTTTACAGTTTCAATTACCTGTAGAAAAGAAAGTACAATTGCAGCGCATGATTGAGGAGTTAAAAGATGGGAAAAGTCTACACGATTCTTTTCATCAGTTAAAGTTTCATCAGGACATGTTAAGTTATTTATTTTATGCCGAGCAACATGGTGATATTTCTTTTGCTTTGCAACAAGGAAGTGCACTTCTTTATAAGAAAGATAAGTATAGGAGAGACATGATGAAAATAATGCAGTATCCTATGTTTTTGATGTTTTTTCTACTAATCATGCTCTTTATTTTTAAACTCATTTTATTACCTCAGGTTGAAATAGTTTATAGTTCGTTCGGTTCTAATACACCACTACTTACAGAAAAAATTTTAAGTGCAATAAAACTGCTACCTTACATTATTTTAGTCGCTATTTTAACTGTTATTATTGGAGGTATTTTATACATGTTGTATTTTAGGAAACTTCCACATATTAGACAGGTAAAAATTATGCTTCGTATTCCCCTCATCAAAACATTTCTTATTTTAAAGCATTCACATTATTTTGCTACTCAGTTGAGTGGTTTATTAAATGGTGGACTATCAGTATGTGAAGCTTTAACAATAATGATGGAGCAAAGATATCATCCGTTCTTTAAATATGAAGCGAGCCGGATTGAAAGACAATTAATTGGAGGAGAACAGTTACAATCTATCATTGCTAAAAGTGGGTATTACGAGAAAGAACTTTCTTATGTTATTACGCATGGACAAGCAAACGGCAATTTAGGGATTGAATTAGGTGACTATAGCGATCTTATTATGGAAAAGATGGAACGGAAAATTAAACATATGTTAGTTATCATTCAGCCTATTTTATTTACATGTATTGGAGGAATCGTTGTCCTTATGTATTTAGCGATGATTATGCCGATGTTTCAAATGATGAATTCTATTTAGGGGGCATTTGTATGCAGAATGAGGAAGGATTTACTCTGTTAGAGATGCTATTAGTGATGGTTGTCATAACTATATTATTACTATTAATTATTCCGAATGTAGTTACACAGCGCTCATCGGTCCAAGGAAAAGGGTGTGCAGCTTACGTGAAAGCTATAGAAGCGCAAATACAAGTATATCAATTACAACATAATAAAATTCCATCGTTAAAAGAACTGACAGATGAAAAGTATATTACAACTGATAAGTGCCCGAATGGCGAATCTATTCATATTTCAGATGATGGCGCAGTATCAATTAGGGCATTGTGAAACAACAGGGGTTTACTTTTTTAGAAATGTTACTCGTTTTATTTGCTATTTCTGTATTAAGTATAGTTACGTATTTTAGCGTGCATTCCTTATACGAGCGACAAAAAGTTGAACAATTTTTGAGGCAGTTTTCAAATGATATTTTGTATATGCAGCAATTAGCGATAAACCGTCAAAAGCACTATACATTACGTTGGCATAAAGATAGAAATATGTATGCTATAAAAGAGTCAGGTACAAAGTATTATATCGTCAAGCGAGAGTATGAAGAAGATATACAAATTGATTTGCATACGTTTCCAAATCCGATGACATATAATCCAAGTGGAAATATTAATAGAGGTGGTACGATTATAATTTCGTATAGAAATTATAAATATGAAATTGTATTTCAGCTTGGAAGAGGGAGATTTACGTATCGTGAAATGTCAAAAAGGATCCATAATGGCTGAAATGATTGTATCGTTAAGTGTTTTAATGATGGCTGTATCTTTACTACTACCGCAAACAGTATTAGTTATGCAAGAAAGAAAAAATATACAAATTCGTTATAAGGCATCTGGATTATTAAAAAAAGAAGCAGCTATATATATGTATGGAAATGAAGAAAAGCGAATAATAGAAAAGAATATAAATGGAATTGTGTATTACACATATTGGGGAGGCAATGAAGTTTGTACCATGTGGAGAGATGTGAAAGACAGAATGATGGAACAATGCTTTTATGTAGGAGAAAAAATAAATTAGAATTTGGTTTTTCATTAATAGAAATGATTGTATGTCTGTTTCTATTATCAATATTTTTTTTGCTCCTTCCCCGCCTACATTTCATTGAAATGGGAAATAAACAGTCGAAAGGGTTAAATGATTGGGAGTGGGATGTGTATTTAGGGCAAATGCAGTTGGAGTTTCGTGAAGTATCATCTGGAGAACAGCTATCATTTGAAAATGGAGAAAGTATTTTACGATTCCGATCGCGTAATGGGAGTGAAGTATCGTATGAAAAAGAGAATAGTCGTCTTATAAGAAAGGTAAATAGGCGCGGGAGGGAAGTTGTTTTACAAAATATTGGAACAGTTTCTTACAAACTAACACCTCATGTACTCATTATAAATGTAAAAGATACTAGTGGGAAAATATATGAAGGTGTAGTTATGCGATATAGCGAAATAGGAATAAACGTATGAGAAAGCAAAATGGATTTACAATGCCTGGAACGATTATCTTTCTTATTTTATTAACTTCTTTTTTTATATACGAAACAAATATGTTGTTTACAGATAAAAATTTTTATATAGAAATAGAACAAAAGTTTTTATTGGATGAATTACTTAACCGATCTATTACAGATATAAAAAAAGATTTACAGCAAAAAGAAAAAGAAGGTACATTTTTCTTTCAGTATGAAAAGGGAGAAGCGAGTGGAAATTATGTCTTTGAAAATGATTTAATTCTCGTTACGTTGCAGTGCACACTCAAACAGGAAGCTTTCTATACGGTGAGTTTTCGGTATAGAAAAAAGGATGGAAAAATAGTGGATTGGATAGAAGGATAATATGTGAAATATATGGAGATAAACCAGGATTTTCTATTGTAAATTGAATTGATTTTTTAGAAGAAATGGATAAATATAATGATTAAAAGTTTAAATTTTCTCAAAAAAGAGAAAGGTAGAAAGAATATGATATATTCATGCTATCCAATCATTATTTTTAGGGAGAATAGGGAAATGACAAACAACAATCAAATAGGTGAAAATAAGGAACAAACTATTTTTGATCATAAAGGAAATACGATTATGACAGAAGATAGAGAAATACACATTATTTCAAAATTCGAAGAACCTCTTATTGTCGTATTAGCAAATGTACTAAGTGATGAAGAGTGTGGTGAATTGATTGAAATGTCTAAAAATAAAATGGAGCGTTCTAAAATTGGTTCATCACGTGATGTAAATGATATTCGAACAAGTAGCGGTGCATTTTTGGAAGACAATGAACTTACTTCAAAGATTGAAAAACGAATTTCATCTATCATGAATGTTCCTGCGTCGCATGGTGAAGGATTACACATTTTAAATTATGAAGTGGATCAACAATATAAAGCCCACTATGATTATTTTGCGGAACATAGTAGATCAGCTGCTAATAATCGTATTAGTACGCTTGTAATGTATTTAAATGATGTAGAAGAAGGCGGAGAAACGTACTTCCCGAAATTAAATCTTTCTGTACACCCTAGAAAGGGAATGGCAGTATACTTTGAGTATTTTTATCAAGATCAATCAATAAATGAGCTTACGTTACACGGAGGGGCACCTGTAACGAAAGGTGAGAAATGGATTGCAACGCAGTGGGTGAGAAGAGGTACTTATAAGTAAAAGCGAGTGTTACGTTTTGTTCTTCATAGTATAAGAACAAAACGTTTTTTTATTAAACAAAGTAGCATCTTTCGTTATAATAACAATTAATAAATGACGATTGAGAGGACAGAAAATGAAATCTATATACATAACCGGCTACATGGGAGCAGGGAAAACAACAATTGGAAAAGCGTTAAGTAAAGAACTTCATATGGATGTTATCGATACAGACCAAAAAATTGAAGAGAAGCAGGAGAAGGCAATTCGTGATATTTTTGCTGAAGAAGGCGAAATGGCTTTTCGGGAATATGAAAGTGAAATGTTACGTGCGCTACCAGTCCATAATGTCATTATTACAACTGGTGGGGGAATTATTGAACGAGCGGAAAATCGCAAGTGGATGAAAGAGAACGGAACTGTCGTGTATTTATATTGCGATCCGCATGTAATTGCAGAAAGGCTTCGTGAAGATACGACACGTCCACTATTTCAAAAGAAAGATATAGATGCATTTGTAAAGAAATTTGAATCACGCCGAGCTTATTATGAAGAGGCTCACATTCATATCGATACGACAAATAAGTCTGTAAAGCAAATTATGAATGAATTAAAGGAAAAGATTAATGTGTAAAAAAGTGGACATACTAATCAAGTAGAGGTGATGATAATATGTCTACTAATGATTATGTTCGCTTTGTGACGCAGCAGTTTGTGTCGTATATGGATGCTCCAAAAGAAGATCGAAAACAAAAGAAAGAACAACGCCGTGCTGAAAAAGAGCCATTTATGAATAAGTGGTTTGGTGTTATGCCGCTGAGTGCTGCTTTGTTTTACCGAAATGTAAAAAGTAAAAGAAAAAAATCAAGTTGAATTTTAGTCATATGTTTAGCAAACCAAAAATCCCCTAGTGTCGTATTACACTAGGGGATTTTTATTTACTGCACGGATTCTTGTTCTTCCGTAACGGCATGTATTTTATTGTTCACCCATACAAATCCTATTCCGATACAAATAGAAATGCCCCAGCCTACAGCGGTCATAATCGCTCTCATTTCACCATAGCCATCTACACCAAAAACAGAGATGAAATAAATTTTTAAGAAGCTTTTTAATATGAATTGTAGACCAAAAAAGAGCGTTAAATATTGCAATGCTGGATAGATACGACTATCACGATACAGTTCACGACTTTTATCGCGGTCATGGCCTTGCAGCGCTGCAATATCCGCAGCGAAATATAACATGAGTGGTTTTTTTATGAAAATTGTACAGATGACGATAATACCGAGTACGATGTGATAATATGCATCATTCCACAACATTCGTTCAGCTGACCCAGATAATAAATCTACCGTTGTATTAGAAATGAGTGTAATTAAAATAAAGAACCCTGTCACGTTAAACTGTTTTTCTTTTTTAAAGGTATACAGTGTATAAATAATCCCCGGAACAGAGGAAAGTAACATCGCGTAATAAGGATCGATATAAGGTTTTGCAAATTTCCAAATGAGGAATGGGATTACGAGATAAAAGACAAGATCTAATATAGCTTTTTTATTTTGATTCATACAAAGCCTCCTTAAGTCATACATATATTTTATAATATAATTTCTGAAAATTGTATAAGGGTTTAATGGGAAAAGAAAAAATATATCAATTTTCGAGGGGTTAGTAGATTGAAAAAAATTGCCCCTAGCGTAGTAAGTTTTTTTAGTATATAATAAAGGAAACGCTTTCATTTTTAATTTGTTCACAAAATGGACGGAAAATCACATATTTACTATCGATATGTTGCTTTATAATGAAACTAATTAAATATACATGCATACAATATTGTGAAATAAATAACATAAATAATCTATATAAATGTAAACGTTATCAAAAGAGAGAGGTGGAGACAATGAGTAAATTTTTCTTCAATCATAATCCAGCAACAGTAGAGGATGGAAGGCTTGTTAAATATGCTGAAATTATTTATGGAGAAGGTGGCCGTTCTGTATTAGAAAATTTAATGGTGAAGGCATCTATCAGATTGCGTGATCGTTATCCGAATAAATCTGACGAGCAGATCTCGAACCTAGTAAATAAAGGCATCCATGATATGTTTCAAAAATATGTGAGCGAGTAAGAGTGGCCAATGGCTGCTCTTATTTTTTTGTATAAGGATTGTCACTCTAGCTGAAAATAAACATGTATTCTGAAAAACGTAAAAAGGAGTGGGAAAGATGAGCAATGGAATTGGACGTTCGAAAGAAAATCTTCCAACTGATGCAAATCATGTGAGCGCGAAGGATCGTGCGTATCAAAAACGCATGGCAAAGCAAAAACAACAAGAGCGTAATGAGGATAGAGAGTAACTCGAAATAAAGCTCCTTCTAAAGCAGAAGGAGCTTTATTTTGATAGAAAATGATTCGCGGTAACATAAAAGAGTCCACCGTTAATAATTTGCACTGTAATACGTGGTTCATACTGTTCTTGCAGAGCTTGTTTTTCAATTTCATAGCTCTCAGGAAGTTCGTCACTTTCTTCATAAAAACGGTTTAAAAGGTCTAAATCATGATTCCAACGCACTCTTGCTTCTTTTGCCCACGTATGGTCATCTTCTGCAATTATATTTTTTAAAGCGTCTTCTATGCGTTGTAAACCACTTTGAGGTTTAATGATGGGCGAGAGCGTAAAACAAAAATCAGGTATTTTTGGTGTAAGTTTAATGTTTGTTAATGTTTCATGAAAGTTTGCCATCATTGTTCCAGAAATGAGATGAATACCAATCGAGTGAAGGATGTCTTTTTTTCGATCACATTGATAGGAAACTTTTATATTAATACCGAGCCAAGGGTGGAGCGGTGTATGTGTTGCTCCATTATGTCTTACATCCTCATATAAACGTATGTATGAGCC
The DNA here is from genome assembly GCF_037966225.1 of Bacillus sp. FSL E2-8900. Taxonomy (NCBI): domain Bacteria; kingdom Bacillati; phylum Bacillota; class Bacilli; order Caryophanales; family Bacillaceae; genus Bacillus; species Bacillus sp. FSL E2-8900. Next base: position 3,908,895 of record NZ_CP150193.1, on the reverse strand, counting down.
TAATTCTTTTGTCGTTTGGAAAATTTGATGTAGACGTGGTGAACCGTAGTGAATAAGCTCACCATCATTTTCTTCATTTTCTGGATTTGTAATAAGAGTAAGGCGCATCGGATTCGGTACGCCTCCTGTTTTCTCAAGATAGTGCCAATAAAAAGGGCGATTCATTAATAATTTATCCATCTCAATTGTTAACTGTACATCTAATAAATGAGGAGAACGTTCTAAAATTTCACAGTTATTCGCCTCAAAGAAATTGTATAAGTAATTATGAATTTCATGTTGCTGCATAGCCCTGCACCTCAGCTTCATTTCGTTTCGCAAAGTCGATAATAGATGTTAAGTTTTCCATCTTAATTCTAATTTCACCTTCGCTTTTTGATTGCGCGAAAATTTCTTGAATGTGCGCGTCGATGTTTTTCATATTAATTCTCGTTAAAATTTCATCGAGTTCACCGATAACACGCTCGAATAAGTTGATTTTTTCATATAACAGTTTCAGAATATGTTCTTCAACAGTATGCTTTGTAGCTAAGTTATAAATATGAACATCATTCTTTTGACCGAGACGGTGAATACGCCCGATTCTTTGTTCAAGACGCATTGGATTCCATGGCAAATCATAATTGATCATATGGCTACAAAACTGTAAGTTAATCCCTTCACCACCAGCTTCAGTTGCAATTAATACTTGTGCGTGGTTTTGGAAAAGCTCCTTCATCCAATCTTTCTTCCCGCGTTTAAACCCGCCGCGGAATGGAACGGAAGAAATACCGTGTTGTTGTAAAAACCATTGTAAGTACATTTGTGACGCTCGATATTCTGTGAAGATAACGACTTTATCGTCAATTTCTTTTATAAGCTCAAGAGCTTTATTTGCTTTTGAGTTGAAAGGAATATGATTAATTTTGTCCATTAGCACATCGATATGTGGATCTTTTATATAATGTTCGTTTTCTTTCTGTCTTTTTTCTACATGCTTTTTCAATGAATAGTAAACAGCCTCACGACTACTACATGCTTCCCGTTTTAAAGTTAACGATGAGAAAGCAGATGTGAAGGCGTCTTGTCCTCGCCAATTTTCGATATCATTATATAGAGCTTGTTCTTGTTCATTAAACTCAACAAAAATTGTACGTACATGTCTCTTCGGCCAATCGATACCGGTATTATGTCGTCTATTTCGCACCATTACTTTATTAATGAGAGCTTTTAAGTCTTCATCTGATTCGGCTGAGCGATTTTTGGAAGCGTAATATTCTTCAAAGTTGGATTGATTGCCTAAATGTCCTGGTTTTAATAAAGAAACAAGGTTAAAAATTTCATCAATCTTATTTTGAACAGGAGTAGCGGTTAGTAATAAACAAAATTTCTTTTTTAATCGCTGTGCAAATTCATAGTTTTTTGTTTTATTATTTTTAAGTTTATGTGCTTCATCGATAATAATAAGGTCATATTCTAAGTTCAAAACGATATCACGATGCGGTGAACGTTTTGCAGTATCAATTGAGGAGACAATCACATCGGCTTGTTCCCATGAATAGCTTTTCTTTTGGGCTACAGCTGGAATGAAAAACTTTGTATTCAGTTCGTATGCCCATTGTGATACGAGAGAAGCTGGGACAAGTATAAGTACCTTTTTCACGAGCCCGCGGACCATGTATTCTTTCAAAATAAGTCCAGCTTCGATTGTTTTTCCAAGGCCTACTTCATCTGCTAGAATCGCTTTACCGTTCATTTGTTCAATCACATTTTGAGCGACTTCTAATTGATGCGGAAGCGGTGTGAAATGGGATAAATGTTTCGGTGCTTGTAGTCCATCAAAAGTAGGAACAAGTAACGATTTTTCTGTTTCATAAGCTAAGTGATATAAATCCCAGTTTGTCCAAGGACCATCTTCGTCAATTCTATTTAAAAAATTGTTTTGCCATGTCCGATCTACGGAAATATCGACATTCATTACAACTCTCCCACCTTTTATAAACTAAAGTAATTATTTTTTAATGTATGATGATTTGCCTTAAAAGAAGGCATAATTATCGTTATTAAAGGCTATATGATAGACAATAATAAAGTATTAAATCTCAAAAGCTGTATTTATTGTGTTTTAACATAAAAAATTCTAAATTATTTTTTATGCTAGAATATTGATGAAATATAGCGAATGATGTTAGGATAATGGTGTGAAATGTGTGGAATCTTTCGTATTTTATCCAAGAAAGTGATTTTTTATTTACGCTTTCATAAAAAAATATAATGAGATTCCGTATATCCTATCTTTTCAGAATGAAAATGTTTAGAAAAGGGAAGCAACTTTTATTGATTTGTCAAAGCATAAGGGGGAGAGAGCATGATTACATTACAACGTACACCGTTATTTGATGTATACGCGAAGTATGGTGGGAAAACAATCGACTTCGGTGGTTGGGAATTACCAGTTCAATTTTCAAGCATTAAAGAAGAACACGAAGCTGTACGTACAGCTGCAGGTTTGTTCGATGTGTCTCATATGGGAGAAGTTGAAGTAAAAGGTGTAGATAGTTTAGCATTTTTACAACGTGTTGTTACAAATGACGTATCTACCTTAAAGGTAGGGGGCGCACAATATACAGCTATGTGCTACGAAAATGGTGGTACAGTAGATGATTTATTAATCTACAAACGTGGTGAAGAAGACTATTTATTAGTAATCAATGCATCAAATATCGAGAAAGATTACGAATGGTTAGCAAGTCATGTAATTGGCGATACGACAGTAGTCAATGTTTCTAGTGAAGTTGCACAGCTTGCAATTCAAGGACCAAAAGCAGAAGGCATTTTACAAAAAGTTGTGTCAGAAGATTTGAAAGAAATTAAGTTCTTTAAATTTAAAAACGATATTCTTGTAGACGGAATTCCAGCACTTGTATCTCGTACAGGTTACACAGGTGAAGATGGATTCGAAATTTACTGTAAGAGTGAAGATGCTGCAAAACTTTGGGAGAAACTTCTTGAAGTTGGAGCAGAAGAGGGCTTAAAAGCATGTGGTTTAGGTGCTCGTGATACACTTCGATTCGAAGCAACATTACCACTTTATGGACAAGAATTATCAAAAGATATTACACCGATTGAGGCTGGAATTGGCTTTGCGGTAAAAACAAATAAAGAAGCAGACTTCTTTGGAAAAGCAACGTTAAAAGAGCAAAAAGAAAACGGTGCGCCTCGTAAATTAGTCGGCATCGAAGTAATCGAACGTGGAATTCCTCGTACGCATTACCCTGTATTTATTGGTGAAGAAAAAATTGGGGAAGTAACGAGTGGTACACAATCTCCAACGTTAAAGAAAAGCATTGGTTTAGCACTAATTGATGTAAAATACGCAGCAGTTGATACAGAAGTAGAAATTGAAATTCGTAATAAACGCGTCAAAGCAGTAGTTGTTCCAACACCATTTTACAAACGTTCAAAGTAACGGGGAGAGGGGTAGATTTCATGTTGCATCGTTATCTTCCAATGACAGAAGAAGACAAAAAAGAAATGTTACAAACAATCGGCGTTCAAACGATCGATGAATTATTCTCTGATATTCCAGAGAGTGTTCGTTTTAAAGGGGATTTAAAAATTAAAGAAGCAAAATCAGAGCCAGAGCTTTTAAAAGAGCTATCTCAAATGGCTAGTAAAAATGCTAACTTAAAAGAATACGCTTCTTTCTTAGGAGCAGGTGTATACGATCATTATGCTCCAGTAATTGTAGATCATGTTATTTCTCGCTCAGAATTTTATACAGCTTACACACCATACCAACCGGAAATTTCACAAGGGGAATTACAAGCAATATTTGAATTCCAAACAATGATTTGTGAATTAACAGGAATGGATGTAGCAAACTCTTCTATGTATGACGGGGGTACAGCTTTAGCTGAAGCGGCAATGTTAGCAGCTGGCCATACTCGCAAAAAGAAAATTCTTGTATCTAGCGCGGTTCATCCAGAGTCAAGAGCAGTACTTGAAACGTATGCAAAAGGTCAAAATCTTGAAGTTGTTGAAATTAATCATAAAGATGGTGTAACAGATTTAGACGTATTACAAAGTGAAGTAGATGATACAGTTGCTTGTGTAATCGTTCAATATCCAAACTTCTTCGGACAAGTTGAAAAATTAGCTGATATTGAAAAAATCGTTCATCAACAAAAATCATTATTTATCGTCTCTTCAAATCCATTATCATTAGGCGCATTAACACCACCAGGGAAATTTGGTGCTGATATTGTAATCGGTGATGCACAACCATTCGGTATTCCAACGCAGTTTGGTGGACCGCACTGTGGTTACTTTGCAACAACGAAAGCATTTATGCGTAAAATTCCAGGACGTCTTGTTGGACAAACTGTAGATTCAGATGGTAAACGTGGATTTGTATTAACGTTACAAGCACGTGAACAGCATATTCGTCGTGATAAAGCGACATCTAACATTTGTTCAAACCAAGCGTTAAATGCATTAGCAGCTTCTGTTGCAATGACGGCACTTGGCAAACAAGGTGTGAAAGAAATGGCACGTCAAAACATTTCTAAAGCACAGTATGCAAAACGTCAATTTGAAGCGAAAGGCTTCACAGTAACATTTGCTGGACCATTCTTCAATGAGTTTGTTGTAGATTGCAAACGTCCAGTGAAAGAAGTAAACGATGCATTATTACAAAAGAATATTATCGGTGGTTATGATCTAGGCCGTGATTATAAAGAGCATGAAAACCATATGCTTGTAGCAGTAACTGAGCTTCGTACAAAAGAGGAAATTGACACACTTGTAAACGAAATGGGGGCTATCCAATGAAGAACCAAGACCAAGCACTTATCTTTGAAGTGAGTAAAGAAGGACGCATAGGATATAGCTTACCCAAATTAGATGTAGAAGAAGTGAAACTAGAAGATGTGTTTGAGAGCGATTATATTCGAGTAGAAGATGCAGAGCTACCAGAAGTATCTGAACTTGATATTATGCGCCACTATACAGCACTTTCAAACCGTAACCACGGTGTTGATTCTGGATTCTATCCACTTGGATCTTGTACGATGAAATATAATCCGAAAATTAATGAGAGTGTAGCTCGTTTCGCAGGATTTGCAAATATTCATCCACTGCAAGATGAAAAGACAGTACAAGGTGCAATGGAATTAATGTACGACTTACAAGAGCATTTAATTGAAATTACAGGTATGGATACTGTTACTTTACAACCAGCAGCTGGTGCACATGGAGAATGGACAGGTTTAATGTTAATTCGTGCATACCATGAAGCGAATGGTGACTTTAACCGTACGAAAGTAATTGTGCCTGACTCTGCTCACGGAACGAACCCAGCATCTGCAACTGTAGCTGGTTTTGAAACAATTACAGTAAAATCAAATGAAAATGGCCTTGTTGACTTAGAAGACTTAAAACGTGTTGTAAACGAAGAAACAGCAGCACTTATGTTAACAAATCCTAATACATTAGGGCTATTCGAAGAAAATATTTTAGAAATGGCAGAAATCGTCCATAATGCAGGCGGTAAATTATACTATGATGGTGCAAACTTAAATGCGGTATTAAGCCAAGCACGCCCAGGAGATATGGGATTTGACGTTGTGCATTTAAACCTTCATAAAACATTTACAGGTCCTCACGGCGGTGGTGGCCCAGGTTCTGGTCCAGTAGGTGTGAAAGCTGATTTAATTCCGTACTTACCAAAACCGATTTTAGAGAAAACGGAAAATGGTTATCACTTCAACTACGACCGTCCAGAAGCAATTGGTCGTGTGAAACCATTCTATGGTAACTTCGGAATTAACGTTCGTGCATACACGTATATTCGCTCTATGGGTCCAGATGGCTTGCGTGCAGTAACGGAGTATGCTGTATTAAATGCGAACTATATGATGAGAAGATTAGCGCCATTCTACGATCTTCCATTCGATAGACATTGTAAGCATGAATTTGTATTATCAGGTCGTCGTCAAAAGAAACTTGGTGTACGTACATTAGATATCGCAAAACGCCTGCTTGATTTCGGTTACCATCCACCAACAATTTACTTCCCATTAAATGTGGAAGAATGTATTATGATTGAGCCGACAGAAACAGAATCAAAAGAAACATTAGATGGTTTCATTGATAAGATGATTCAAATCGCTAAAGAAGTAGAAGAAAATCCAGAAGTTGTACAAGAAGCACCGCATACGACAGTCATTAAACGTTTAGACGAAACGATGGCTGCACGTAAACCAGTTTTACGTTATGCGAAGCCAGCTCCTGTACAAGTTTGATTAAAATAACAAAGGAAGAACTCGCTGAGGCGGGTTCTTTTTTTGTATGGATAATTTGTCCCGCATTAACGGACAGTAAACTCCCAACTCAAAACTTAGCTGGTGCAAAGAAGCCAGGTGGGAGATAAACTGTCCGTAAATGCCCGATTGGTTCAACTAATAATCAGTGGGGATGAACAAAAATCCCCACTGCATAAAGTTTCACTTTATGCAGAAATAGTGAAGAAAATGTTAAAAAAATATGTTTTTTGTTTCCTAATGGTGTAAAGGTGTAGTTTTATAGGTAGTTTTGTTGAAAAAGTCGGTTTGATAAAAGTATTTATTTTTGTTAGAATTTTATTGAAATTAAGAAGATGTGATGAGGCAAAGATTACTCATTTTTATGTATATGTGAAAAAACGAACAAGACGGGGGTGAAAGTGTGGGATATCGATGTTATAGAATGGTATACCATTTAGAAAATGGAGAAACAATTAAAGATGTAAAAGAATTTTGCTATCGAGACCAAGGGAAAGTATTAGAAAGAGTAGCAAATCGTGTAATGGATAATAGAGAAGTGACGGCGATTGATAAACAAGGAACAATCATTTCAATAGCATGTGAGGACATTGTAAAGGTGGAACTTGATTACATAACAGAAAGTTAACCTTGAGTCATATCGAATTATTCGATAAAATAAACTGTTGAATGGTGAAGTGAGAAGAGAGGAGTTTATCATGGGTAGTACAAGACACTTTTATATGTTTATCTTAGCGTTTGTTCTTGTTGTCGCATTAACGATTTACTTAATCGTTGACAGCAGCTGGTACAACACGGTTCATCCGGCATTCCTTCTGTTTATGTATATAGGAATTGCAGTAGTAAGTTTCGGAATGAGAGACGAGATGTTAGATCGCTTTGAAAAGTGATACATATACGAAAGACCAACAGGAAAATGTTGGTCTTTTTTTCTTGCCAAAAATAGGATGATGTGTATATACTGTATATATAAGGTATATACAGTATATACACACACTGGAGGAAAACATGAATATTATTATTTCGAATTCTTCCCAAGACCCTATTTATGTGCAAATAAGAAAACAATTAAGCCAGCTTATTTTAAATGGCGGTTTAAAGGGTGGAGATCAATTACCGTCTATTCGTAGCTTAGCGAAGGAATTACAAATTAGTGTCATTACAACGAAGCGTGCATACGAGGAGCTTGAAAAAGAAGGATATATAGAAACTGTTGCTGGGAAGGGGACTTATGTTTCACGTAAAAATAATGAACTATTAAAAGAACAAAGGCTTCGCCTATTGGAAAGTAAAGCGGAAGAGATTGTGAATGAAAGTAAAGCGTTGCAGCTTTCACTTGAAGAATTACAGCAGATGATTGCGTTTTTATATAAGGGGGAATGAGAGAGATGTTAGAGTTAAAAAATGTTTGTAAAAGTTATGAAGGTTTCGCAGTGAAAAATATAAGTTTTACGTTACCACGCGGATATATTATGGGGTTTGTCGGACCGAATGGGGCCGGGAAAAGTACGACAATCAAAATGATTATGAATTTAATTAAAAAAGATAACGGAGATATAAAAATTTTTGGCAAGGACAATAAGAAAGCTGAAAAGGAAATAAAACAAAATATCGGCTTTGTATATGATGAAAATCATTATTACGAAGATTTAACGTGTGAACAAATGAAGCGTATTATTGCACCGTTATATAAAAAGTGGGACGAAGAGCAGTATCAATCGTATATGCATAGATTGCAAGTTCCGAAGTATAAAAAAATTAAAGAATTATCAAAAGGAATGAAAATGAAATTTGCGATTGCCATCGCACTTTCGCACCACGCAGAGTTTATTATTATGGACGAACCGACAGCAGGGTTAGATCCAGTTGTTCGAAGTGAATTACTTGATATGTTGCAAGAAATTGTAATGGAAGATGAAGTATCCGTATTATTCTCAACGCACATTACAACAGATTTAGAGCGCATTGCAGATTATGTTACGTTCATCAATGATGGAGAAATTATATTTACTGGTGAAAAAGAAGACTTAATGGAGAACTACGTAATCGTAAAAGGAAGTAATGATTTATTAGACCGAGAAGGAAAAGAACTATTTGTTGGATTACGAAAAAATAAGTTTGGTTTTGAAGGTTTAGCGAATGATAAACAAGCAATCATAGATTGGTTTGGAAATGAGGTTGTACTAGAAAAGCCTACATTAGATGATATTATCGTTTACACCGCGAAAGGAAGAGGTGCTTATGCGTCAGCTTGTATATAAAGATTTGTTCTTTTTTCGGGTAATGTGGTTAGTGAATTTTGTTATGCCTCTTTTGTTTTTTATGTTAGAGCCAAGTGGTGAATTTTTATTTCCGATGAGTTGTCTATTTATAACCCTCTCCTCCGTTATGACGTTAACCTTTATGGATGAAAGAAATAAAAGTGACATTATTATAAATAGTTTACCAGTAAGTCGGAAGGATATCATTATTGCTAGATATATTTCCTGTGCAATATTTATTGTCGGTGCCATGGTTTCAACTATGATAATTGTATTCCTTTTAAGAGGTATTGCTGTTATTGATGATATTGGTGTATACCATCCTAATTTTTATATTGAAATTTCATGGTATGTAGTGGTAAGTGGAGTGATTTATTCTGTAGTATTTGTGGCGACATTTTTTCCTAGTTATTATGGTACAAAATCAAAGGGCATGAGAAGTATAGTATCAGCGGCAGCAATGGGGATTGGTGTACTTCTTTGGATATTTATTAGTGATGGGCTGAATGAAACAACATCTTCATTCAGTGAGTGGATTATGAATCCAGTACATATTGGTGTATTTACGGTTGGAGGAATGATATTAGCTAGTGCCTATATCGCTTCTATGTTTCTTACAATTAAAATTTATGAAACGCGTGATTTATAGAGAGGAGAATTCATATGCAACAGTTGATTTTGAAGGAGTTTTTTTTACAGAAGAAGATGTTTCCTTTCTATTTTTTAATCCCTATTTTATCTATTTTTAAGAATTCCGTCGAACCAATGGGGATTGCAATAGGAATATTTATAACATGTAGTACGATTATATATATTTCTTTTTATTATGACGAGAAAAGTAAAGCGGAAAAAGTATTAGTGAGTTTACCTATAACGAGAAAAGAGATAATTATAGCTAAATATATTTCAAGCACATTATTTATTATGGCTGGTTTAAGTGTAACTTTTATAGTCGTAATATTAGGAAATATTTTATTGGACAGGGATATAGTCATGCCTGGATATGCAGTGTTTTCAGCGATAGTAGCAACTTTGATTTATTGTGCAGTAACGATACCGACTAATTACATTGGGGGATATAAAGTTATTACTGTCTTGAATTTGATTATGCTTTTTCCTTTAATGGGTATGATTGGTCTTATGTGCAATATTTTTGGTGATAAAACAATTATGTTAAAAGTACTTCACTCTCAAGAGGCTACACTAGCAATGGGTGTTCTTAGTATTGGAGTGTTAGTAAGTATAGTCATATCAATGTTTCTCTCAATGAAAATGTTTCAGGAGGCAGAGTTATAGAAGGAGCATTTTCATATTAGGAGGGGTAATACATGATCAAGCAACTAATTTTAAAAGATTTCATTATTCAATGGAAATTTTTAATTTGGTACATACTGTATCCTGTTTTCTTTTATATGGCCTTAACAGATACGGAAAATCTGTTCATAATTATGTCAGTAATTATTACAATTGGGGCAACAGTAAAAACATTTGAAGCAGATAGTAAAAATGAGAGTGAAGTTATAGTAAATAGTTTACCAATATTGAGAAAACAAATTGTGTATGCGAAATATATAGTAGCAATAATTATTCTTTTTATAAGTGTAACGGTCGGTTGTTTCACGATAGGAATGAAGAGCGGGGTTAACTTATTTGAATTTATTGAAACGACAATGGTTGCTAGTATTAGCTTTATTTTATTGTATTTAAGCTTTGTTTTACCAATAGCCTTTTGGCTAGGGTATAAGAAATCCATTTTCATTACGATAGTAATATTCATGGCACCGATAGTTGTTTTAGAAGCTTTGTTTCAAATCAACTTAGAACAAATTCAACTATATAACAGCTTGTTATTCATTAGTTCAATATGCATGTTCATAATATCTATCTTTGTTTCAGTAAAAATATATGAAAAAAGAGAATTTTAAAAGGTGCCTTAAAAAAGGCACCTTCTTCAATAACGACAATACGAGAGCAGTAGTTTATAAAAAGAAACGCTATTTGGTACATCTTTTGGAGTATGTAATATAAAGCTGAAAACGATAACGAGAATAAGAAATAGGAAAAATAAAAATAGAATTTGCTTATGTATAGAATTTTGCATATTATCCACTCCTTTTTTAGGTAGTATGTCCAAAAGAAAGGAGTATATGAAAAATGTTAGGAGGGGAGAATGATGAACAAAAGAAATGGTTATATAGAATAGGAATATTTTTATTTTCAATCGGCCTCATATTAGCAAATGTTTACTCGGATATACCACTGTTATTTCCAAGTTTACATAAAGGGGTTGGTATAAGTATTGCCATAATTGGTCTGTTTTGTCTTATCACATGTAACTTCTACAGAAAGTCTGAATGAATATAAAAAAGGACAGTTATTCTTTTTCAGAAATACTGTCCTTTTTAAATAACTTATTCCATAGTTTGGCGATACTCCATATAATGACGATTGCAATGGAGGTGATAATGGACCAAACAATCGATATAATTTCAAGTGTCATGTTAGGAAGGAATGTGAGAATGGATAATACTTTATGAAACAATGATTCTATTATATGAAAACTTATTTGTAATAGAATGAGGATACCAAGTGTGATCCATGCTAATATTTTCTTTCCTTTTTCTTTCCACATGACATTCACCTCACGTTAGCTTAATAGTTTTAAGCCAACAGCGCCGCATAGAATACAGCTTAAGAAAGCAAGACGACGCCAATCCGCTGATTCTCGGAAAATGAGAATGCCTAGAAGTGCACTTCCAGCAGTTCCGATTCCAGTCCAAATTGCGTAAGCAGTTCCCATCGGTAATGTGTTCATCGCAAGAGATAAGAAGAAGAAGCTTACGCCGAAGTTAGCGATTAAAATAACTTTTGGTGCCCAGCCTTTCTTTTCAGTGGCTACTTTCATAAAGAGTACACCAATAATTTCACAAATACCAGCTAGAATTAAAAATACCCAAGCCATTTTATGCGGCCTCCTTCGCTTCTTTTTCTTCTGTTACTCGTTTTAAACCAATTACTCCGAAGAAGATTAAACCGATTAATAAAACTTTTACGATAGAGAAAGGTTCTCCGAAGATGAAAATCTCTGTAAGAACGATTCCGCCAGCTCCGATTCCTGTAAAGACTGCGTATACAGTGCCGACAGGTAAATCTTTATAAGCTCTAAATAATAAGACGAAACTAATTGTAATTAATAGAGCAACACCAGCCCATTCAAGTGGTGCCTCTGCTTTTTTTAGTCCAATCACCCAAAATATTTCAATAATACCAGCGATGATTACATAAATCCATGCCATATGTCATTTCTCCTTCCTACCAGTCGTTAGGTAAAGGGCTTAAAAACGACGCATTGCAAAGGAGCAATCCGTCAGTTTGAAAGTCCGCGCCAAAATACTTTCCAAGAAGCGTCTAAACGTGTCTCAAAACGATTTAAACCTGCGTATAATAGTTCAACCATAAGACCGTCGAGTAAGCATAGAAAAGCCTCTAAGGCGTCTTTTACTTCAATGTTATGCAGCTCATCTTGTTCGCTTGCTCTTTTAAATACAGGGAATAAAAGTTTTCCGACGTTTTCAATGTGTACATTTGCTTTATTAATAATTTGTTCGCGAAATGCATCAGGCGGAAAATAAGAAGTTCGTAACCAAAACATTGATTCTTCACTTTCACCAAATCGTTTTGCATACCCTTTTAATAATTTTAAAAGCAATTCTTCAGTGGACGAATTGGAAAAGCTTTCGATATCGCCTGTGAAGCTCTGCAAATCTTTTTGAAGAGCAGATTCTAAGCATATGAAATATAGCTCTTCTTTTCCTTTAAAGTGTGCGTAAATCGATGGTTTTTTAATCCCAACTTCTTGAGCAATATTTGCCAATGAAGTTCCTTCATAGCCGTAGCGTGCGAAATGAGAAAGTGCTACAGCTTTAATGCGGTTTGCTGTCATTTTCATCCCCTACCTACCGTTCGTTAGGTTCATTATATGAGATGGGAAATATAAAGTCAATAGGTGAAGAGCTGAGAAAGAGCGTTATAAGTAACGCTCTTTTTAGACAGTCTCTCGCTCAATTAAATGGAATGAAAGTTCTTTTGCACTGCCGACAATTTGCTCGCTTTGGATCTGCTTATGGAATAAAGAAAAAGCATGTGAGCCCATTGCGAGACCGGGATGTTCAATTGTGGAAATTTCTAATGCCTTTGAAATTTCATGATTATCAAATCCAAGGATAGCAAGGTCTTCAGGTACTCGAATACCATGTTTTCGAGCCTCTGTTAATAAACCAGCTGCAACTTGATCGTTCGCTGTGAAAATAGCAGTTGGACGATTTTTCATATTTAAAATACGATGGAGTATTTGTGCTCCGTCCTGCATTGTATAGCATTGGTGGAAAATCCATTCAGGATGCAACGTTTTGCCTTCGTTACGAAGTGTATCGGCGAACGCTTTTTCGCGCTCCATGGAATTTACACTTGTTTTTCTTGCTAAACAAATTCCGATTTTTTCATGGCCTCTACTTAGTAAATAGGCAGTACCAAGACGGAAACCTTCATAATGATCTACGTAGATGGATGAAATGAGGGGATGCTTCATTTTTTCACATGAAATAATAGGGGCAAATTTTGCAAAAGGTTCGATTTGTTCCCAAGAGCTCGTTCGGGAGCAAATAATCATCCCATCAAATTGTTTCATTTTCATCATTTCAAGAACACGAATTTCTTCAATGCTATCGTAATTCGTTTGACATAAATTAATATGATACCCAGCTAATAACGCTTCGTTTCCGATTCCTTCAATAATCGTACTAAAGTAGGGGAGGTTAATGAAAGGAAGCATAACGCCAATTGTATATGTTTTCCCTCTTATTAAATGGACAGCATTTATATTTTTTGCGTAGTTTAATTCTTCAACAGCATCTAGAACACGCTTACGCTTTTCTTCTTTTACGTAAGGGTGATTATTCAGGACACGAGAAACAGTTGATATCGATACACCAGCAGTTTTAGCAATTTGTTTTATATTGGCCATATGTATCACCTCTTTCACTTATTATAAAGGGAAAATAATAAGAAAGAAAAAATCTTGACCTGAAAAGCTTTTCACAAACTATGGTATTAATAAGACTTCTTTTTATTCGCGTAACCTTTTCACTTGGGCGTAAGAATGATAGGGGTCTTTTTTGTTTGCAAAAAGTGTTGTCAAAATGTGTGAGAATAACGTAGAAAGTTTTCAAAGGTGGAGTTTGATGACAAAGCGAATATGAAGAGCATATCAACGCTTCGTTCGTTAAGAGAGCGGTATGAAAGGGCGGAAACAAATTGAAAAAAAGAATCATTTGTTTCGTGTTTTCTAGTTTTGTACTTAGTTCGTGTTCGTTTCAGCAAACGATGCAAGAAGAAAAACACTTTGTGGGAACAACAGGAGGAGCTATGGATCGTGTTACGGATCCTATTCCGCTAAAGGAACTTCCAAAATATTTTCCGGTGAAGTTTAAAGTTCCAACGTTTTTACCGTACGACATTCCAAGTGATGTGAAGGGTGAAGTAAGAACGCTTGGGAAAAAGAACGCTGTCTTAACGATTAAATATAAACAGAAGGAGCCAGGTAGAAATGAGTATATTGAGTTAAATGTCGCGAACTTTCCTTATAGTTTTCCGGATCTTATGGAAGAGAAGCGATTTCAAGAACAAATGAAACTGAATAATGGAACGTCTGCTTATTTTAAAAATAAAGATGATTATGAACGTGGTGACGAATTTGCTACGCTTATATGGAAAGAGAAAGGAATTGAATATCAGCTGCTGTATCGGAATGTAGAAGAGAACGATGAAAAGGTAATCAAGCAGAATTTATTATACATTGCGAATAAGATGAAATGAAAAAACTAGCTGATTTATTCAGCTAGTTTTTTGTATGTTATTATTTTTTTTTAATTTTGCCTGTCCAAGATTTAAATCCACCTTGTAATTGGTAGAAATCTTTGTAGCCTTGTTTTTTTAAGTATTGCGCTGCACGACCTGTACGGAATCCGCTTTGGCAATATAAGTAAACAGGTTGATCTTGACGAAGTTCTTTATGGCGAAGGCGAATTTGTGATAACGGAATGTTACGTGCACCTAAAATATGCCCTGCGTTATATTCGTCTGCTTCACGAATATCGATAAGCTGTGCTTTACGGTAGCCAGCGCGAAATTCTTCTTCTGTAAGAGTTTTAATTAATTTTTTCTGATAGAAGTACATCCATACAGTGTAGCCGATAAATGCTACGATTACGGCTAATAAAATAATCCAAGTTGTTGACACGATTCTATCGCTCCCTTTTTTCTTATCCTACTTTCAATATTATAATGCCCTTATGTATTTATGCAACAGATTCATTTGCATATAAGAAGAAATTTCGTATTCTTTCACAAATTTTGTCGAATTTGGTAGACTAGAGAATGTGAAAAATAATTGGTTATATGAGGTGCAGGATGGGAAAAGAAAAATGGTGTTATATTAACTCTGGTCAATGTTCACCGGCATTTAATATGGCGTTAGATGAATGTTTATTAAATTGGCAAAGTGAAAAGAAAATGCCACCAACAATTCGTTTTTATGAATGGGAAGTACCAACATTAACAGTTGGGTATTTTCAACGTGTTGAAAAAGATATTAATATGGATGTAGTTAACGAAAAGAAATATGGATTCGTTCGTCGTCAAACAGGCGGCAGGGGTGTACTACATGACAAAGAGTTAACGTATAGTGTTATTGTGTCTGAAGATCATCCGAATATGCCGAAAACAGTTACAGAAGCGTATCGTGTTATTTCGCAAGGTTTATTAGATGGTTTTAAGGCATTAGGGTTAGAAGCCTATTATGCAGTTCCAAAAACAGAAGCAGATCGTGAAAATTTAAAAAATCCACGTTCCGGCGTATGTTTTGATGCACCATCTTGGTATGAAATTGTAGTGGAAGGACGAAAAATTGCTGGTAGTGCTCAAACACGTCAAAAAGGTGTTATTTTACAGCATGGATCGATTCCATTAGAAATTGATTTAGATGAACTATATGATCTATTTTTATTCCCAAATGAACGTGTGAAGGAACGCATGAAGAGTATGTTCTCTTCTAAAGCAGTAGCAATTAATGAATTAACAGACCGTACATTTACGATAGAACAGTTAATTAAAGCGTTTGAAGTTGGCTTTGAAAAAGGATTGGATGTAGAACTTGTTCCATATGAATTAACAGAAGAACAGTTACATGAAGTTCAAACGTTAGCGAAAGAAAAGTATGAAAGTAATGAGTGGAATTATAAAAAATAAGAGATGGCAATTGCCACCTCTTATTTTTTATAGTAAATTAAGTACTTTTTCTACTTTGATTCCTTTATCTTGTAAAGAACGAAGGCGACTTACAACGTCCATAATTTCTTTGTCAAATGTAACGCTAATACCTTGGCTTTGTAGTTCTTCTTTTAAGCTTTCAATAGAATCATCTATGTCGATGCCAAGCTCGTAATCTTGACAAACTTCAATTGTCTTTTTCACGAGTTTAACATAATTTTCTTGTAGTTTTGAATTTGTTTCAGTCAAAGCAGGTTGCTTCGGTTTTGCAGGAGCAACCGGTGCTGTCTCTTGCTTTGTAACTGGAGTAGGGACTGCTTTTTTCACAGGCGCTGGAGTAACTAGTTCTACAGCTGCTTCTACGCTTACTGGCTTCGGTGTCGGTACCGGAGTAGGCTTAGGTGCCATAGCAGGTGTTTCCACACGCGTAACAGGCTTAGGAGCAGGTGTAATTGCTTTTGGAGCTTCTACAACTACTTCTTTTTTCGGTGCTGCTTCTACCTGTGTTTCTTCTTGCTCGGCAGCTTCTTTATTTTCTTTACTCCACATAACGCGTTCAATTTCTAGAGACACATTGTTTTTGTTCATCGCTGTTAATGTAACTTTACCAACTTCAGCGTTTCCAGTGAAATCAACAATTTTATAAATAACACTCTTGTTCCAATCCACGTTTCCGCTCAAAAATAATTCTTCGTTACATTTCGGCGTTAAGCCCTCGATTTTAATTTCTGCGTTTACACCGTTTTCACTATATACCATAATTAGCGAAGCATTTACATCTTCGTCTGCTAACATTAGTTCACGTACCATTTTGCCGGTGCGTACTTGCGTTTTCTTCTTAACTGACATCTAATTTCTCCTCTCAAAAATTCAGTAATAATAAAAAAATCGTATAACGAAAAATAATTGCTCACGAAGATTTATGATACCGATAATAAAAGCATCACGTCAACAATTAACTTTAATTATTTTGCATTTTTCTTATTTTCTTTATGAAATTTTTCAATTTGTAAAATTAGACAGAAGAAAAAACAGCCTTTTGAAGGGCTGTTAAAAATTTGATTTTTTATATAGTAATTTATATAAAATAAAAAATAAGATAGCAATTAAAGCATTTTGCCAAAAGTTTAGATGATAAATGAGGTAAGGTTGCTTTTGGAAATAAATATTTAAGAATACAGCGGAACAAAATGGAGTAGCAAATGCGAATCCAAATAGAATTCTTCTTTTCCAATTCATTTTCTGATTAAAGGAGTAACGCTTTAATAAATATAAAATAAATAGTATACCTAGTATAATTATTGAAACAGACAAAGTAGTTCCAAGGATGCTAAAAGGCGGACTTGATAATGTATTGTTTTTTTCAAAGAAAAACATAAAAAATGAAATAATTGCATTTATGCCAAACTGTATAGCAAGAAGTAAGCTAATAGAAAATCCAATTAAAGAGGCTTTTTCTAACTTTGTTTGAGTTGGTAAAGCTGATATAAGTTCATCGCAATAAGATTGTAAATTATCTCCGAAGATGTCATAAGCGTTTTTATTTTCTGCTTGTGCTTCGATGAGGTGATCTAATATTTCTAGTAACAGTTCTTCCATTTGTTGCTCGGGTACGTTTGATATTCGAAGATATACTAACATATCACCATAAGCAGCCTCGTTTTCGGAAGTTAGAAGCTCACGTTTTTTATTATTCAATTCAATCATGTCTTGTGCATTCATCCCTATCACTCCCTCTGTAATAAGTTATTTACCGTAGTAGAAACCATTCCCCAGCTTTGTTTAAATTCTTTAAGTTGTTCTAATCCTTTATCGGTTATGTGATAATATTTTCGCTTTGGACCGAGTGAGGAAGCTTTTAATGTGCCTTCGATCAATTTTTCTTTTTGCATACGTAATAATAACGGATAGATGCTTCCTTCGCTTACGAATGTAAAGCCATGTTTATTTAATTTTGTGCTCAGTTCATATCCGTACACTTCTTCTTGTGAAATGATGTATAGGATGCAACCTTCTAGTACACCTTTTAACATTTGGCTGTGCATGATTTCACCACCTTTTACTCAGGTAACTTGCGTTGCAAGGTAGCTGTTATCTGGATTATAACATTCAGTAACTTGCAACGCAAGTTACTGAAGTGGAAAACTTTAATGAGTGTTAATTTTTCAATGTTTCCCATACTAACGAGAGGAGGGAAGCGTATGAAACCATTTATGCCAAAACTCGTTTACTTTGAACCGAAGGCACTTGAATATCCACTTGGAAAAGAGCTTTATGAGAAGTTTACGAAGATGGGATTAGAAATTCGTGAAACAACATCCCATAATCAAATTCGGAATTTGCCGGGTGAAAATGATTTGCAAAAGTATCGTAATGCAAAAGCAACGCTTGTCGTTGGGGTGAGGAAGACATTAAAGTTTGATACTTCAAAACCGTCAGCTGAATATGCAATTCCGCTTGCAACAGGATGTATGGGACATTGTCATTATTGTTATTTGCAAACGACACTTGGGAGTAAGCCTTACGTTCGCGTGTATGTGAATCTTGATGAAATATTTGAGAAGGCACAGCAATATATGGATGAAAGAGCACCTGAAATCACAAGGTTTGAAGCTGCTTGTACATCAGATATCGTTGGGATTGATCATTTAACACATGCATTAAAGAGGGCGATTGAATTTATTGGAGAAAGTGAGCATGGGCGTTTGCGTTTCGTTACGAAATATTCGCACGTTGATCATTTGTTAGATGCAAAACATAATGGGAAAACGCGTTTCAGGTTTAGTATTAATTCACGGTATGTAATTAAAAATTTTGAACCAGGGACATCACCGTTTGAAGAAAGAATTGAAGCTGCTCGTAAAGTAGCAGGCGCGGGTTATCCACTTGGTTTTATAGTTGCGCCACTTTATATGCATGAAGGATGGGAAGAAGGATACCGTGAACTATTTGAGCGACTGTACAATGCGCTGAAGGATATGACGATACCAAATTTAACGTTTGAATTAATTCAGCATCGTTTTACAAAACCAGCGAAAAAGGTTATTCAAGAGCGTTATCCAAATACGAAGCTTGAAATGGATGAAGAGAAGCGGAAGTATAAATGGGGACGATATGGCATCGGAAAATATGTATATAAAAAGGATGATGCAGCAGTATTGGAAGAAACGATAAGAGGTTATATAAATGAGTTTTTTCCTAATGCAGAAATACAATATTTTACTTAAGGGGGGTCTGTATGCAAATACAGATTCTTTTTTGTTTTATATATTTAGGCTCGTTTTCAACTTGTCACGTTATTCTTTCTGGTGTATCATTTTATTGATTGCTTCGTACGGAATAAGCAAAATGAACTTGGATGGAGGAAACCGATGCCTACCCCTAGTATGGAAGATTATATTGAACAAATTTATTTGTTGATTGATGAAAAGGGTTACGCCCGCGTATCTGATATTGCTGAAGCGCTTAGTGTACATCCATCCTCTGTAACAAAAATGGTGCAAAAATTAGACAAAGATGAATATCTAATTTATGAAAAATATAGAGGGCTTGTATTAACAACAAAAGGTAAAAAAATCGGAGAACGTCTCGTATATCGTCATGACTTGCTAGAGCAATTTATGCGTATTATCGGTGTGGATGA
Organism: Bacillus sp. FSL E2-8900; assembly: GCF_037966225.1. NCBI lineage: Bacteria > Bacillati > Bacillota > Bacilli > Caryophanales > Bacillaceae > Bacillus > Bacillus sp. FSL E2-8900. Next base: position 3,889,363 of record NZ_CP150193.1, on the reverse strand, counting down.
AAGTAAAATTTACAATGATGTAGAAGGAATTGAACATCATTTAAGTTGGGAAGCGATTGATCGCATTGGTGATTTAGTGCAATACTTTGAACAAGATGTAGTCCGAGTGGAAACGCTTCGCGGTGTTCAAAGAGCAAATGAAGAGAAAAGTAATTAAGGGGAACGTATGGCGTTTCCTTTTTTATTTCAATTCGAAAAGGATGGGAGAATTATGAAAGCAATTATTTTTGATTTTGATGGATTAATTGTGGACACAGAAACGATATGGTTTCACTCTTTCAGAGATGCTGTTCGTGAATACGGCGGGGAACTACCTTTAGAGGAATTTGCGAAATGCATTGGAACAACAGATGAGATACTTTATACATATTTAAATGATCAATTAAAAGAGAAGTTTAACAAAAGTGTATTAAAAGAAAAAGTGGCAACTTTACATAAAGAGAAAATGAGAATACCAGAAGCTCGTGACGGGGTAAAAGAATATTTAGAAGAAGCGAAAGAAATGGGATTAAAAATCGCACTAGCTTCTAGTTCTTCTAGAGAATGGGTTATTCATTTTTTAGAAGAGCTACAAATTCGAGAATATTTTGAAGTAATTAAAACGAGAGAAGATGTTGAGAAGGTAAAACCAGATCCAGCTCTTTATCGAGTTGCAATAGAAGAATTAGGAATTAAGCCATCTGAAGCTGTTGTATTTGAAGACTCATTAAATGGATTGAGAGCAGCAGTTGCAGCGGGATTAACGTGCGTTGTGGTACCTAATGATGTGACACGGAATTTACCGTTTGAAAATCATCATCTTCGAATTGAAAGTATGAGAGAGAAAAGTTTAAAAGAAGTGCTTCAAAGTATAAAAAAAGACCGTATTTCCTAAAAGGAAGCACGGTCTTTCTTTTTGCTTTTTTTGCCTTCAATGACAGTTAAATGAGACTGTTTTCTTTTTCGTTTCAAAGTGGAAGAATTCCCTTTTTTACTTTTGTCATTAGAAGTATTTGACTTAAAGAAAGAATTGCCTAGGGGTGCTACATTTTGTTTCCCATGTTTGCGGTTCGATTGTTTTGCCGCACGCTTATATGAGCTTTGCGAATTTGCGGAACCACTGGAATTTGTAAACATCTTGTATAGCAAGTAAAAGATACCGACAACAAGTAACATGTACCCGATATTTCTTAATACACCCATGGGATTTGTAATAACAGATGAAACAAGGCCGAATATTGCCAATCCGATAATAAGCACAAATATAGCGAAAGTAAACGAACGACCGTTCATAAGGGACACCTCCTAAAAACATATATTGAAATTAGTATATTAACGATGAGGAAAGGAGTTGAACACCATTTTTAAATAATTATTGTTTGTTCTCTAAACGTAATAATTCTTCAAACGATGCAATTGCTACTTCCACTTGATCATCTGTTGGTTCTTTCGTTGTTAATAGTTGTAGCCATAATCCAGGATATCCAAGTACGCGTAATACGGGAATATCTCGTAATCGATTTGTAAATTGCAATACTTCAAAAGAAATACCAAGTACAACTGGAATTAATAAAATTCTGTTTATAACTCGTGCCCAAAGAGGATCTGTAGGGACTAGGAAATAAACGAACATTCCAATAATGACTGTAAATATAATAAAGCTACTGCCGCATCTATAATGGAGACGAGTTTGCTTTTGAACGTTTTCTACAGTCAGAGGAAGGTTATTCTCGTAAGCATTGATTACCTTATGCTCTGCACCGTGATACTGAAATACCCGCTTAATAAGTGGGGTTAAAGAAATAAAGTATATATAGCTCAATAATAGCATGAGCTTAATGACACTTTCGACAATGATTTGCCCAGTATGAGATGGGAAAATCGGTCTCGTTAATTCAGCTAATAGTGCAGGAACTGCTGTGAAAATGACTTTACCGAATATAAAAGATAAAACGCCAACAGCTGCAACTCCTAATACCATCGTTAATTTTGATTGTTCTTCTTTTTTATTTGCAATTTGTTCATCATCTTCTGGGTGGACGTCAAATCGTTCTGAAGCGAAGTTTAAATGCTTTGCTCCATTCGCACTTGCATCCACAATAGCGGCAATCCCTCGTAAAAATGGAATTTTTTTTAGGGTAGATAGTACTTTATTACGAACGCGTGGTAATCGATAAAATTCAATCGATTTATCTTTACGACGAACCGCTGTAACAGTATATTCTCTACCGCCAAACATAACTCCTTCTATGACCGCTTGCCCGCCATATATTTGTTTTGACTCTTCTGCCATGTTAACACCAACCTGTATTTGTTTCTCTCTTATGTAGAAAAAGAGGCAATTGTCATACTGGGTTCTGTCGTTTTGAAATAAGACAATCACCGAGTTTCCTTTATTTTATCGGCAAATACAAGTAGATGACAAGGGAAAATGTTATGAGAGTCGGACATTTCTTATTCTTTTTATAGACAAATTTCGCAGGATTTAAACATGCTTCAAAATAGTTTCGGGCATACTATTGAGCGGAGGTGTCGATGTGAGTCAAGAACAATTAGGAACAAGGAATTTTGTGCAGATTGGTTTGTTTGGTGGAATCTTTTGGGGCGGGATCTGGTATTTCCTTCATATATTTTCATTCACGGAGGCGGGACCGAATTATTTCCTTTTACCATTTGCGTTTGGAAGTTGGAAAGAGGGTGTATGGGGCAATGTGTTCGGAATAGTGTGTATGGGACTTCTTTCAATTTTGATCGCCTTTTTGTATAAAGCATTTTTTGCGAAGTTTGAAGGGATTATAGCGGGAATTATTTATGGGCTATTTTGGTGGGCACTACTGTTTTTGGGGATGGGTTTAATGGCTCCTGTTATTAAAAGTGCGCTCCATTTACCAAAAGAGACAATTGTGACGACAATATGTATTTTTATATTGTATGGTGTGTTTATAGCATATTCTGTTTCTTACGCAGTAAATAGCAATAAAGCAGAACAAGAAGGGCAAGAGAAGACGAACTATTCAAATAAGTAACTCCTATGTTAAAATATTGTATAGATATTTAATATTAAGGAGTTTTAAGAATATGAAAAAGTTACTCCTCGTAAACGGTCCTAACCTAAATCGCCTCGGTGTTCGTGAGGTAAATGTATATGGAAAGGGCACGCTAGCGACACTTGAAGCAGATATGAAGCAAGAAGCAGAAACAATGGGAGTGGAGTTAGAATGTTTCCAATCGAATCATGAAGGTGCCATTATCGACATTATTCATGAAGCGGAAGATATATATGAAGGGATCATTTTAAATCCGGGAGCATTTACGCATTATAGCTATGCGATTCGTGATGCCATTGCGAGCATTTCGATTCCTGTTATTGAAGTACATATTTCTAACATTCATCAGCGTGAATCGTTCCGTCATGAATCTGTGACGGCAGCTGTTTGTGCAGGTCAAATTGTAGGATTTGGTTTTTATGGCTATAAGTTAGCGTTATTTGCATTAATGGAGAAATTGAGGGAGGCATAAAGTAATGGAGAAAATTGAAAGATTACGAAGTGCATTTGATGAGGCTGGCATTGACGGTATTTTGTTAACAAATGAACATAGTCGTAGATATATGGCTAACTTCACAGGAACAGCAGGCGTTGTTCTTATTTCAAAAGATCGTGCTCAATTTATTACAGATTTCCGTTACGTCGAGCAGGCAAGTAAACAAGCGGTTGGATATGAGGTTGTACAGCACGCAGGATTGATCATTGATGAAGTGGCAAAGCAAGTGAAAGAGCTTGGAATTCAAAAACTTGGTTTTGAGCAAGATACTCTTACATATAGTTCTTATTCAGTGCATAAGGAAGCGATTGATGCTGAATTTATCCCGACTTCTGGACTTGTAGAAAAGTTACGCTTGATAAAGACTGATTCAGAGATTAAGATATTAAAGGAAGCTGCACAGATTGCAGATGCTGCCTTTGAGCATATTCTATCATTCATTCGCCCGGGAGTATCTGAAATTGAAGTGTCAAATGAACTTGAATTTTTCATGAGAAAACAAGGAGCAACATCTTCTTCGTTTGATATTATCGTTGCTTCAGGTCTTCGTTCGGCATTACCGCACGGCGTGGCATCTGAAAAAGTGATAGAAACAGGAGATTTCGTTACATTAGACTTCGGCGCTTATTACAAAGGATATTGTTCTGATATTACTCGTACGATTGCAGTCGGTGAACCATCTGATAAATTAAAAGAAATTTATAATATCGTTTTAGAAGCACAATTACGTGGTGTGAACGGTATTAAAGCTGGTTTAACAGGTCGCGAGGCTGATGCGCTAACGCGTGACTACATAACGGAAAAAGGATATGGTGAATACTTTGGACACTCTACTGGTCATGGAATAGGTCTTGAAATCCATGAAGCACCAGGTTTAGCGTTCCGTTCTGATACAGTACTTGAACCAGGTATGGCTGTAACAGTAGAGCCAGGTATTTATATTCCAGGTATTGGCGGCGTACGTATTGAAGATGATATCATTGTGACAAGTGAAGGTAATGAAGTAATTACGAAATCACCAAAAGAACTTATTATTTTGTAATACACAGGAGGATTTTTTTACATGATTTCAGTAAACGATTTTCGTACAGGTTTAACAATTTCAGTGGACAATGCCCTTTGGCAAGTACTTGATTTCCAACACGTAAAGCCAGGTAAAGGTGCTGCATTCGTTCGTTCTAAACTACGTAATCTTCGCACAGGTTCTGTTCAAGAGAAAACATTCCGTGCAGGTGAGAAAGTAGAAAAAGCACACATCGAAAACCGTCGTATGCAATACTTATACGCAAGCGGTGAGGCTCATGTATTTATGGATAACGGAACTTATGAGCAAATCGAACTTGGTGAAAAACAAATCGAGCGCGAGCTTAAATTCCTAAAAGAAAACATGGAAGTAGCAATTATGACTTACCAAGGCGAAGTACTTGGTGTTGAACTTCCAAACACAGTTGAATTACAAGTTACAGAAACAGAGCCTGGTATTAAAGGTGATACTGCTTCTAACGTAACAAAACCAGCTACATTAGAAACTGGTCTTGTTGTACAAGTACCAATCTTCATTAACGAAGGCGAAATGCTTATCATCAACACTGGTGAAGGTAAATACGTTTCTCGTGCATAGTAAAAAAGCACTCGTGATAATTCACGAGTGCTTTTTTTATAGGAAATAGGGTAGATAGTAAATAGCTGTTATTATAAAACTGATTAAAACAAGTGAAAGAGTACCCATAATAGATGGAGTCAAAACAATTTGAAATGGTTTTATTTCGCCAGTCTCAACGCCAGTTAATGTTTTACTTATTGCGTGATCTGTAATGTTATTTCTATGGTTACTCATAATAATTAACCACATAATTGCAAATATTGCTAAACTACCAAGGAAAAAGGTCTCTATAAATGACCAACCGACTAATAATGAAAAAAGATAAATAAGAGCTAATTCTACTACAACGGTTAAACTAATTTTCAATGCCTTCATATTTTTCCTCCTCATTTTGTAATTTCAACCAGTTTAAAAAATTTTTACGTGACACGACATGCAGAGAGCAAGGTGACTTTACTTCTTTCTCTAGTGCAGCGTGTTCGTCTGGAAACTTGTTTTCCACATGCAATGAAATATAAGGTAGTTTTTCTTGTGCTTTTAGTGAGCGGATATTATTCGTTTTAGCACCAGCAAATACGTAGGAAAGTTGTAAGTCTAAAAAGGCGATTTTAAAGATTTCTTTTTTAGCAGCCTCGTTATAGCCTTTTCCCCAGTACGGATAGCCGAGCCAACTACCAATGTGAGATTTCTTTTTTTCATTATTAATATGTTTAAGTGTGGTGAGGCCAATTATTTCATTTTCTTCATTCACAATCATTCTCGATAAGGATTTCTTTTGACGCTCTTCTTCTATTGCGAAAAGAAGAAATGTTTTCGTGTCTTCGATGTTTTCTACCGTTATTCCCAATGCATTTTTTATATGTGGATCACTTGATAGCTCGAAAATCACATTTGTATGGCATAAATCTAGTGGTAATAAAGTGACGTGTTGCATGGTTTAAACCTCTTTTAAACTAAATATACCATAATATACCATTAAATGATATGAATATTCAGATTGTAATTCGGAATTTAGAGAAAAATTATGTTTTTACTTCTGAAATAGACAACCTCTGCATATGGTTGTACAAATATATTCTTTTTTAGAATACGAAGTTAGTAACTGTTACGGGAGAAGGTGGAAGAATGAAACAGTGGCTAGCGGCAATGGAAACATCCGTGCTTGTTATGGGGGCACTTCGATTATTTTCAGGTAGTGCGGAGATATTTGCTGCTTTGCTTATGCTTTATGTGAATGATGCGAAGAAAGCGTTGTTTATAAATGGTATGTTGGCGTTTGTTGGACCTACCGTATTAATTTTAACAATGACAATTGGGATAGCGAGTGTAGCAAGTGAAATTTCTTTCTTGAAGCTCTTTTTTCTAGCGCTTGGAATTTGCTGTATTTTTATCGCATTACTGAAATAGTAAGTCGAGTATAGTGGGGAGAAGCCGATGAAAGAGGTATTAGAAGTTTTACCAAAAACGATGAAGTACTTAATTGAAGAATGTAAGCAATACGATGCTTTAGAGGAAATTCGTGTTCGAATTGGAAGGCCGCTAGAGTGTATTGCACACGGAAAGGTGTTTTTTTATGACTATATCACTACTGCAGAGGATGCTATTTACTTATTGAATAAGTTAAGTCAATTCTCAATTTATACGATGGAAGAGGAATTAAAACGTGGGTATGTGACGCTTCGCGGAGGGCATAGAATCGGGTTAGCAGGAAAAGTCATTACAGAAAAAAGCGCAGTGAAAATGATTCGTGATGTCTCTTCCTTTAATATTCGTATTGCTCGTCAAAAAATAGGGATTGCTGAACCGCTTTTGCCATATTTGTATGAAAAAAGGTGGTTAAACACGATGGTAATTGGCCCTCCTCAAACGGGAAAAACGACACTCTTAAGAGATGTAGCACGTTGCATGAGTCAAGGGGTAAGTGCTTCGGAAATTCCTTCCTGTAAAGTGGGGATCGTTGATGAACGGTCAGAAATTGCTGGTTGTGTGAAAGGGATCCCGCAATATGATTTTGGTACCCGAGTCGATGTGTTAGACGCATGTCCAAAGGCAGAAGGAATGATGATGATGATTCGTTCTATGAGTCCTGATATTTTGATCGTAGATGAAATTGGCCGTAAAGAAGATAGTGAAGCAATTATGGAGGCAGTGCATGCAGGTGTCCAGCTTTTTATAAGCGCACACGGATTTTCCTATGAGGATGTTGTGAGACGTCCATCGCTCAAGGCAGTGCTAGAGCTTGGTATATTTGATAGGTTTGTGGAGTTGTCAAAAGCGAGGGGTCCAGGAACGGTTATGCAGGTGAAAGATAAATATGGAAAACCAGTGTTATCAAATAGAAAGGCTGAGGGCGTATGGTGAAAATATTTGGTGCAGTGTTAATCGTTGCGGTCAGCACCTTTTTCGGGTTTTCGTACGCTAAAAGATACAGTGAGAGACCGAGGCAACTTAGGTTATTAAAATCAGCACTTCAATCATTAGAGGCAGAAATTATGTATGGACACACACCTTTATCTGAGGCTGCCGAGCGATTAGTTAAACAAATGCCAAAGCCATTAAATTGGATATTTCAAAGTTTCGCTAAAAAACTAGAAAGTGGAGAACAAACAGTAAGGGAAGCTTGGATAGATAGTTTGAAAGAGAATTGGAAGTTGACGGCTTTTCAACAAACCGAGTATGAAATACTGCAGCAATTTGGTGAAACGCTAGGGCAACATGATCGTGAATCACAACAAAAACATATTCGCTTATGTATTACACATTTGGAGAGAGAAGAAGAGGAAGCGAAAGCTTTACAACTGCAATACGAAAAAATGATTAAGAGCTTAGGGGTACTAGCAGGGCTACTTATTGTAATTTTACTGCTATAGGGGGGAGAAAGGCGATGTCCATTGATGTTGGATTAATATTTCAAATCGCCGGAATCGGCATTGTTTTAGCTTTCATTCATACTGTACTAAAAGAATTGAAGCGTGAGGATATTGCAAATTGGGTTATCCTTGTCGGTTTTGTCGTCATTTTATTTCATGTTGCATTTTTAATTAATACGCTATTCGACAAGATTAAAAGTGTCTTTCTCTTCCAGTAAAGGAGGCGGTTCGAATCGAAATTATACAAATTGTCGGATTAGGCCTCGTTGCTACGTTTTTAGCTGCTGTTTTGAACCAGCATAAATCTAGTATTACATCTTTATTTATTGTGTTCGTAGGTAGCGTGATGTTTCTTATTTTAATCGATCAAATTCATTCTATTTTACAAATGATTGAGAGAGTTGCGAGTGAAGCGAAAGTTAGTAACGTCTACGTGGAAACGTTACTAAAGATTATTGGAATTGCTTATATTGCCGAGTTTGGAGCTCAAATTACAAAAGATGCTGGTCAAGGTGCCATCGCTTCGAAAATTGAACTTGCTGGGAAAATCTTAATTCTCGTTATGGCAATTCCTATTTTGACGGTTGTAATTGAAACTATTCTCGGATTTTTACCGACGGGATAAGGGGGAGTGGATGTTGAGGAGGTTTGGAGCTAAGCTGCTATTTGCTTGCTTCCTTTTCTTTTCTTTACCAGTTGTTGTACAAGCTTCTCCTGTAGAAACAAACGTCGTTGATCAACAATTGGATAAGCTCGGAATTGAAGATGTGAAGCAATTTTGGGACGGGCTTGTTACAAAATATGGAGGCTATTTGCCAGAGAGTCAAAAAGGGAGTTTTATGGAGTTTGTAAAGGGAGAAAAAGAATTCTCTCTAAAAGAGTGGATGATAGGGTTATTAAAATATTTATTTCATGAGCTTGCAGCTAATGGAAAACTGCTTGGCACACTCATTATGCTCACAATCTTTAGTGCATTGTTGCAATCACTGCAATCCGCTTTTTCAAAAAGTAGTGTAAGTAAAATTGCTGATGCTGTTGTATATATGGTACTTATTATTTTTGCTTTAAATAGTTTTTATGTCGTTATGACATATGCAAGAGAAACGATACAAACAATGGTAGATTTCATATTAGCGCTATTGCCAATTTTATTGGCGCTTATAGCGACTGGTGGCGGGGTTGTATCTGTATCTTTCTTTCATCCGATTATCATTTTCTTAATGAATACAAGCGGGCTTCTTATGAATTATATCGTTCTACCGCTTTTATTACTGGCAACGATATTAAGTATTGTAAGTACAATGAGTGATCAATATAAAGTGACGAAATTGTCCAAGCTTCTGCAAAACGTTAGCGTTGGGATTATCGGTATCTTTTTAACGATTTTTTTAGGGGTATTATCTGTACAAGGAACAGCAACAGCCGTTGCTGATGGAATAGCTGTGAAAACTGCTAAATTTGTAACAGGGAACTTCATTCCAGTAGTCGGAAGGATGTTTACAGAAGCGGCAGATACTGTTATTAGCGCATCAGGATTATTGAAAAACACAGTCGGAATTATTGGGCTCGTCATTTTATGTTTAATTGTTGCTTTTCCAGCGATTCAAATTTTCTGTATCGCATTTATTTATAAATTCGCAGCAGCAGTATTGCAACCGGTTGGCGGCGGAGCAATTATTCAATGCTTAGACATTATTGGACGAAGCATCATTTACGTATTTGCTTGCTTAGCTATCGTATCATTTATGTTCTTTTTAAGTATTACAATTATTATTGCTGCGGGGAATATTACACTTATGATGCGGTAGGAGGTGAAGAGTATGCAATTTGTTACAGAGTGGATCAGAAATATTATCGTTTTTTTGCTCTTAGCGACAATGCTTCATCTTATTCTTCCAAATTCGAATTTGCAAAAATACGTTAAATTCGTTGTAAGTCTTTTATTAGTCGTATTAATTTTAACACCTCTTTTTAAACTATTGCAGACAGATGTAAATGAAGTAATTGCAAATTTTAATGAAGAAAAGTACGTAGCAGAAGGATCTGTAAAAAATTCAATAGATTCGAAGAAAAAAGAAATACAAGCTCTAACACGTGCATATAGTTTAGAAGAGATGGCTACCAAAATGAAAAAAGAAGTAGGAAAAGAGTTTGAGAAACAGTATGGTATGTCAGTCTCTGAAATACAAATAGTCGCAGCGGAAAGCACAGCGGAAGTAAAGTCAGCGAAAGATATTCAATCTGTTGTTGTGACGTTAAAAGAAAAAGAACGTAGTAAAAATGATGCAATCGAAACAGTAAAACCAGTTGAAATTAACACGAAAGAACCACCGAAAAAAGTAGAGGAAACGAATGTAGAAATGAAAGACTTCTTTTCAAGCAGGTGGCAACTAGAGAATAAACAAATCCAAGTTCAAATGGAAGGGAGGACAGGTAGAGTAAATGGACAATAAAGATAAAAATTCGAAGTTCTCATTTTTTCGAAACTTATTGAATGGAGATGAAAAAGAAAGTAATGAGAAGGGAAGAAAGGTAACACCTAAGTTCTTACTTGTCCTACTCATACTTGGAATGTTGCTTATGTTTTCTAGTAGTTTTTTTTCAAGTAAAAAAGAAGAAGTACCTGTATTTAAAGAACAAAAAACTCAAAACCAGGAAAAAGATGTACCAACTTTTGGACAAAAAAATAATGATAATATGTCAAATGTAGAAAAATATGAAAAAGCGTATGAACAAGAATTAAAAACTGCTTTAGAAGAAATAGCAGGAGTAAAAGACGTAACGATTAAAGTGAATTTGGATTCATCTGAAGAAAAAATTTTAGAAAAAAATACAGTGAAACGCTCACAAACAACAGGTGAAACAGATAAAACAGGCGGTAAGAGAGAAGTAGAGGACGAGTCTCTTGATGAAAAGACTGTCATTATACGTGAAGGGGATAAAGAAACTCCTGTTGTTTTACGAACAGAGAAGCCGAAAGTACGTGGTGTTCTTGTCGTAGCAAAGGGAGTGGATAATATACAAGTTAAAGCAATGGTAAAAGAAGCTGTGATAAGGCTGCTAGATGTACCGGCCCATCGCGTTTCAGTTTCACCGAAAAATTGATAGGGAGGAAATAAAGTGTTAAAAAAACAAACAGTTTGGCTATTAACGATGTTAAGTTTAGTTGTTGTACTATCTGTGTATTACGTGACAACTCCTGACAAAATGAATACAGCATCGCCAGCAACAGGTGAAAAGATTGGACAAGAAAAACAAGGTACTGATAAAGCAGTAACAAACGAAGCGCCTAAAGAAACTCCGAAAAAAGAAAATACAAGCAAAGAAACAACAAATAAAGAAACAGACAAAAAAGAAAATGCAAAAAAAGAAACAAGTAAAAAAGAGGGCAATGTATCAGTTCAATCAAGTGATGAGAATTTCACAGCTTTACGTATGCAAATGGAAGATCAGCGTAGTGAAGAGAAAGCAAAATTACAAGAAGTGATGAATTCTTCGAAATCTTCAGCGACAGAAAAGAGTAAAGCGAAAGATAACTTTGATGCAATCACTACAATGGAAACGAAGCAAGAATTACTTGAGACAGTAATTAAATCTCAAGGAGGATATCCAGATGCTCTTGTAAGAGCTGATGGTACTGATATTAGAGTAACGGTTAAAGCGGCAAAACATTCACAGAAAGAAGCAAATAAAATTATTCAACTTGTAAGAAGTGAAGGCGGATCAAAAGATGTAGGTGTGAAATTTGATCCACCAGCGAAATAAGTGAAACTTTAATCCGTAGGGATTTCCCTGCGGATTATTATCTTTTACTAAGCAAAGGGTATGCAAATAGTAAAAAGAGTATGTAAGTACGTGTGAATAGAAAAAAGCTATCATTTTCGATAGCTTTTTTCTATTTCGTCTTTGTAATTATTTTTACTATGTTCAACTCGGAACGGAGAAATACGTTGTGAGTAAAAGATTAGTGGTTCATGGTACTGATGATTACTTTTTCCGGATTTGACGTGGATGAAAAGAACGCATGCCCAAACGATTACAGCAGGTAAAAAGAGAATGAGCCATATCATATTTCCACACCTCGACACAATATATTTTCTACACTTTGAACATACTATTCTTATATGAAGGAATGATGAACGGCGTGTAAACAAAAAAATAATATTTGGTAAAAATATGTTATTGACTATAGGTGTGGTGAAGAGTGGAGAGGGAATGGCATGTTTGCTGTGTAACGTTTTGAAAAAGTAGTGAATGTTTTTTTAGAAGTGGTCTTGCCAATTTCATGTGAAACTTGGTATTATTACTAGGTATTAAATTTTTTATTGGAATAATATTTTTACAGGAATTTCGATTTATTATAAAGAAATATAAATTGGAATGTTTAAAAAATTTATCGTAAGATGGAAATAGTAAATATTTCTATTAGTTAATGAAATATATTTTCTAATAGAGTACATCGTATTTTTACAGTCAATCTAGTTTTCGTGACGAGAATCTGTAAAAACGGGACAAACAAGAGTATGGGAGTGGATTTTACATGTTTAAAATTCAAGAAGTTCGCGAATTAATTAAATTAATTGATAGCTCTAATATTGATGAATTTGAATACAAAAAAGACGGTACAACAATCAAAATGAAAAAGCGTGGTAATGAAGTTGTTGCTGTGCAAGCACCTGCAGCAAAACAAGCTATGCAACCAGTAGCGCCTGTTGAAGTTGAAACGAAAGTAGCAGCAGCACAAGCAGAAGCACCAAAACAAGAAGAGAAGAAGGCTGTTCAAAATGAAAACCTACATAAAATCACATCACCGATGGTAGGTACATTCTATTCTTCTTCTTCGCCTGATACCCCTCCATATGTAAGTGTTGGGGATAGAGTATCGAAAGATTCTATCGTATGTATTGTCGAGGCTATGAAGTTATTTAACGAAATTGATGCTGATGTAGAGGGCGAAATTGTTGAAATTCTTGTTAATAACGGACAACTTGTTGAGTATGGACAACCGCTATTTCTTGTAAAAGCGTAATAAGGGAGTCTTTGTGATGATAAAAAAAGTATTAATAGCCAATCGTGGGGAAATTGCTGTACGAATTATTCGTGCTTGTAAAGAAATGGATATTGAAACAGTTGCAATTTATTCAGAAGCAGATAAAGAGTCACTTCACGTACAGATTGCAGACGAGGCGTATTGTGTAGGACCAACGATTTCGAAAGAAAGCTATTTAAATTTGACAAACATTATTAGCGTTGCGAAGTTAACAGGCTGCGATGCTATTCATCCGGGATACGGATTTTTAGCAGAGAATGCAGATTTCGCAGAGTTATGCCGTGAATGTAACTTGATTTTTATCGGTCCAAGTCCAGAAGCTATTTCAAAGATGGGCACAAAAGACGTTGCTCGTGATACAATGAAAGAAGCAGGGGTTCCGATTGTACCAGGTTCACAAGGGATTATTAAAAATACCGAAGAAGCGATCGAGCTTGCTAATCAAATTGGATATCCAGTTATTATTAAAGCGACTGCAGGTGGCGGCGGAAAAGGTATTCGTGTTGCACGCCATGAAGAAGAGCTTATAAAAGGAATTCAAATTACACAGCAAGAAGCTAGTACCGCTTTTGGGAACCCTGGTGTATACTTAGAAAAGTACGTTGAAGATTTCCGCCATGTTGAGATTCAAATAATGGCAGATACACACGGAAATGCCATTCATTTAGGAGAGCGTGATTGTACAATTCAGCGCCGTTTGCAAAAACTATTAGAAGAAAGTCCATCACCTGCACTTGATGAAGATATTCGCAAGCAGATGGGTGAAGCGGCAGTTAAAGCGGCGGTAGCGGTTGATTATACAGGTGCTGGTACGGTTGAGTTTATTTATGAATATAAAACGAAAACCTTTTATTTCATGGAGATGAATACGAGAATTCAGGTTGAGCATCCGGTTACTGAAATGGTAACGGGAATGGACTTAATTAAAGAGCAAATTCTTGTTGCTTCAGGAGAAAAGTTATCGTTACAGCAAGAAGAAGTACAATTTAATGGTTGGGCAATTGAATGTCGAATTAATGCGGAAAACCCTGCCAAAAAATTTATGCCATCTCCAGGTAAAGTAGAAATGTATTTACCACCAGGAGGATTTGGTATTCGCGTCGATTCAGCTGTATATCCGGGATATTCAATCCCACCTTTCTATGATTCGATGGTTGCTAAATTAATTGTTCACGGAAAAACACGTGAAGAGGCAATTGCAAAAATGAAGCGCGCACTTAGTGAATTTGTCATTGAAGGCGTACATACAACAATCCCGTTCCATTTGCAATTGCTAGATCATCCTGATTTTGTAAAAGGTGAGTTTAATACGAAATTTTTGGAAGAGCATGAACTTGTGACGCAGTGATACATTAAAGGAGGTTTTTTTCATGGCTGAACATATGTTAGATATGGGTCAAGATACAACTCTTGGTAAAGTAGAAATTGCACCAGAAGTAATTGAAGTAATTGCAGGTATTGCAGCTGCAGAAGTAGAAGGTGTAGCGGCAATGCGCGGTAATTTTGCTACAGATGTTGTTGAGAAGTTAGGTAAGAAAAATCATGGTAAAGGTGTAAAGGTTGAATTAGCAAACGAAGATATTATCGTTGACCTTTATGTTGTAATGTATTTTGGTGTAGCAATTCCAGTTGTTGCACAAAAGATTCAAGACAATATTCGCCAAGCACTCTTTACAATGACAGGACTTGAGCCAAAAGAAGTGAATGTTCACATCGTTGGCGTAACATTCGAAACACAAAAAACAGAAATCGAACCAGTGTAAGAATGAAAAGGTGCCTAGTAACATAGGCATCTTTTTTATCGTTTCATTTCTTCACAAATTACAACCCTCTAATTATTATACTATTTCAAAAAATAAGAAATAAACAAGAAAATGTTTCGTTTTTCCAAAAAACGTACATTGTGATAAGATATGGAACTTGAAGTTAATCTTTTTATTATTTTTCAGCCTTGTAACCCGTGTGTGAAACGATAAATTGTGTTATTATCATTGTATTATAAGGTTGGAAAATCAATGAAAACTGTAAGAGTAAGTGAATTGACGGCTTATAAATTATAATAATATAACAAAGTATAAGGAAAGACTTGAAGCATAAAGGAGAGTTACAATGAAACGTAGGACGGCTAGAGAAAGAGCAATGCAAGCATTATACCAAATGGATATTACAGGTGAATTAGAACCGAAAGTAGCAGTGGAAAACACGCTAGATGAAGGCGAAGAAACAAATGAGTTTCTAGAGTCACTTGTAGTAGGTTTTGTAGAAAATAAAGAAGCAATCGATGAAGCGATTCGTCAAAATTTAAAAAAGTGGAAGCTTGAGCGTATTAGTATTGTTGATCGCAGTATTTTACGTGTAGCTGTGTATGAAATGAAATACATGGAAGAAATTCCACACAACGTAACAATTAACGAAGCAATTGAAATTGCTAAAACATTTGGGGATGAGGAATCTCGTCGTTTTATTAACGGCGTTTTATCTAATATAAAAGATACACTGTAAATTCTTTAAGGGGGAATCTTAAAATGGTAGCAGTAATCATTAAAGGAAATGAAGTTGCGGAGAAAAAACGAGCACAATTAACAGAAGAAGTTGTGAAGTTGAAAGAGCAAGGTATTGTACCAGGATTAGCAGTTATTTTAGTTGGAGAAGATCCAGCATCTCGTTCTTATGTGAAAGGAAAAGAAAAAGGCTGTGAACAAGTAGGGATTTACTCAGAGCTAATTGAACTTCCTGAAACAATTACTGAGGAACGTTTGCTTGCTGAAATCGATCGCTTAAATGGCGATGACCGTATTAATGGCATATTAGTGCAATTACCTTTACCAAAACATATTGAAGAAAAAGCTATCATTGAAAGAATTTCACCAGAAAAGGATGTAGACGGATTTCACCCAATCAGCGTGGGACGTATGATGACGGGACAAGATACATTCCTTCCATGTACACCGCATGGTATTGTAGAATTAGTAAAAGAAACAAATCTTGATATTTCTGGAAAACATGTAGTAGTAATTGGAAGAAGTAATATTGTCGGTAAACCAGTGGGGCAATTGTTTTTAAATGAAAATGCCACTGTCACATATTGTCATTCTAAGACGCAAAATATGAAAGAGTTATCGAAGTTAGCTGATATTTTAATCGTAGCTGTTGGACGACCTAAAATGATAACAGCGGATTATATTAAAGAAGGGGCGGTTGTAATTGACGTTGGTGTTAACCGTTTAGAAACAGGAAAACTTTGTGGTGATGTTGACTTTGACAACGTGTTAGATGTTGCGGGTTACATTACACCTGTGCCAAAGGGTGTTGGTCCAATGACAATCACAATGCTTCTTCATAATACTGTTGAATCTGCCAAACGTGCAGGTGTCGTTTGTAAATAATTTGAGTCGGCTATGAGGAGAGAGAAATGGAGAAGCAATATTTAACCGTTACAGCGTTAACACGCTATATAAAAACAAAAATAGAATATGATCCGCATTTGCAGTCTGTTTGGTTAAAAGGTGAAATTTCCAACTTTAAAAATCATAGCCGTGGCCACATGTATTTTACATTGAAAGATGAAAATGCAAGAATCGCAGCGGTTATGTTTGCGGGCCATAATCGTAATATTAAATTCAAACCGGAAAATGGGATGAAGGTACTCGTGAAAGGGAAAATCTCTGTTTACGAGGCGAGTGGTTCTTATCAAATTTATATTCAAGACATGCAGCCTGACGGAGTCGGAAATTTACATTTAGCGTACGAACAGTTAAAAGTTCGTTTAGAAGAAGAAGGACTTTTTTCTCAAGTTTATAAAAAAGCGATTCCTCCTTACGCTAAAACAATAGGTGTGATTACGTCGCCAACAGGAGCAGCGATTCGTGATATTATAACAACGATTAAACGTCGTTATCCAATTGGGAATGTTATTGTATTTCCGGTACTTGTACAAGGGGAGTCAGCGGCTCCCTCGATTGTACAAGCGATTCGTACAGCGAATGAAATGGGAGAGATAGATGTACTAATCGTTGGTCGTGGTGGAGGTTCTATTGAGGAATTATGGGCTTTCAATGAGGAAATGGTTGCAAGAGCAATCTTTAAGAGTGAAATCCCTATTATTTCGGCAGTAGGCCATGAAACGGATTTTACAATCGCAGATTTTGTTGCGGATTTACGCGCGCCAACACCGACCGCAGCAGCTGAGCTGGCAGCACCTAACATTATAGAGTTACAAGAAAAGGTATTACAAAGAACTCTGAGATTGCAAAGAGCAATGAGAGAGTTAGTACATAAAAAAGAAGAAAAACTACAAGTGTTGCAAAAATCGTATGCGTTCCGTTATCCAAGACAAGTATATGAGCAAAAGGAAGAGCAATTAGATAGAGCGCTAGAACAGCTTGTTTTAGCGAAAGAGCGCTATATTGATAAAAAGGTGAATCAGTTAAAGCAACTTTCATTTTATTTAGAGAAGCACCACCCATCTCAAAAAATTATGCAAACGAAGGTAGCTGTGGAAACGTTGCAAAAGCAATTACAACGTGAAATGCAAACGTTACTTCAAACGAAAGAATTTGCCTTTGTAAGAGCTGCTCAAAAACTTGAAGCGTTAAGTCCGCTTAAAGTAATGATGAGAGGGTACGGGCTTGTATATGATGAAGAGAAGCAAGTGTTAAAAAGTGTGAAAGATGTAAGCCTTGGAGATGCTGTTTCAGTTCAATTACAAGATGGAATACTAGATTGTAGCGTATCAGGCATAGAGGAGCGTGAATTGAATGATGGAAAATAAATTAAGCTTTGAAGAGGCAATTTCGCAACTTGAGCATCTTGTTTCTAAGCTAGAACAAGGTGACGTACCTTTAGAAGAAGCGATTTCTTATTTTAAAGAAGGTATGGAATTATCTAAGCTTTGTGATGAGAAGCTGAAGAATGTACAAGAACAAATGGCAGTTATTCTTGGGGAAGATGGAGAGCTTGAACCGTTTACTGCTTTAGGAGATGAAGCATAGTGACGATTGCTTTTGATACTTTTTTGAAAGAAAGTAAAACTTTCGTAGAAGAAAAACTTGTAAGCTATGCAAATGGATTACAATGTCCAAATGTACTTCGTGAAGCGATGGCATATTCTTTGGAAGCGGGTGGAAAACGTCTCCGCCCGTTACTTTTGTTTGCAACATTACAAGCGTTTGGGAAAGAAAGAAATCTTGGAGTAGGTGCAGCTTGTGCTCTTGAAATGATTCATACATATTCGTTAGTTCATGATGATTTACCTTGTATGGATGATGATGATTTAAGAAGAGGAAAGCCCACAAATCACAAGGTATTTGGTGAAGCGATGGCAGTTTTAGCAGGAGATGGCTTATTGACATACGCTTTTCAAGTTATTATGGCATATGAGCAAAAAGAAATTTCTGCTGAAAAAAAAGTAAGACTTGTACTTGAACTCGCAAAAGCAGCAGGACCAGAAGGAATGGTTGGCGGACAAGTGGCAGATATGGAAGCGGAAGGGAAACGCCTTACGATTGATGAATTGGAGTACATCCATAAACATAAGACCGGAAAACTACTTGAATTTGCTGTACTTGCGGGTGCGATACTTTCTGATGCGACAGAAGAGCAAGAAGAAAAGTTGCTTACGTTTGCCAAATATATCGGTCTAGCTTTCCAAATTCGAGATGATATTTTAGATGTCGAAGGAACTGAAGAAGAGATTGGAAAACCGATTGGTAGCGATCTTTCTAATGAAAAGAGCACATATACGACGTTGTTTACTGTAGATAGAGCAAAGGATATTTTAGAAGAAACAATTGCAGAAGCAAAAGGTGCGATTAGCTCCTTGCAATTACAAGATGAATATTTACTCTCTATTTGCGATTTGATTGCAAAACGTAATAACTAATATAACAGCGTTTTCATTTGTTGAGTCATTCATCATTTTATGATATAAATGTAGGAAAAGGTTTTTCTTTTCTTGTTATTGGCAAAAATATATGTAGATTACATTGCCGTTATCACTTCGTGTTAGCGGCTATTTTTTTCATCGCCTGAAGAAATATGGTTTATAATAGGATTAAGGCGCAATAGACTGGTTAATAGCGGGACAAGACGAAAAATAGAAAAGAGAATTTCTTGTTTTGTGTAAATGTTTTTTATAATATTTGACATGTTGACAGATTATGAAATGAAAGTGAGTGATCCATGTGGATCTAACGCAAATTCAAAACCCTAGTTTTTTGAAAGATATGTCTATCAGTGAACTAGAGGGATTGAGTGAGGATATTCGTAAGTTTTTAATTGAAGAGCTCTCTCAAACAGGTGGACATATTGCACCTAATTTAGGTGTAGTAGAACTCACAATTGCTCTGCACAAATTATTTGATAGCCCGCAAGATAAATTTTTATGGGATGTAGGACATCAATCCTATGTACATAAAATTTTAACTGGACGCGCGAAAGAGTTTGGTACATTAAGGCAATATCAAGGTCTATGTGGTTTCCCGAAACGTTGTGAGAGTGAGCACGATGTATGGGAAACTGGTCATAGTTCGACTTCGTTATCGGCTGCAATGGGAATGGCTCTGGCACGTGATTTAAAGAAAACGAAAGAATATGTTATACCAATTATTGGAGATGGTGCTTTAACAGGCGGAATGGCTTTAGAGGCATTGAACCATATTGGACATGAAAAAACAGACATGATTGTTATTTTGAATGATAATGAAATGTCAATTGCACCAAACGTTGGTGCGCTTCATAATGTGCTCGGTCGTTTACGTACCGCAGGAAAATATCACTGGGTAAAAGATGAATTAGAGTATATATTAAAGAAAATCCCAGCAGTTGGCGGGAAAGTGGCTGCGACAGCAGAGAAAATAAAAGATAGTCTTAAATATTTACTAGTATCCGGTGTCTTTTTCGAAGAGTTAGGCTTTACATATTTAGGTCCAGTCGATGGACATGATTATGAAAAGTTATTCGAAACGTTGCAATATGCAAAGAAAACAAAAGGCCCAGTACTCGTTCACGTTATTACGAAAAAAGGAAAAGGTTATAAACCGGCTGAGAGTGACGTTATTGGAACTTGGCATGGAACAGGACCTTATAAAATTGAATCAGGTGACTTCGTTAAGCCGAAAGAAGTTGCACCAGCATGGAGTGCTGTCGTTAGTGAAACAGTACTTAAGCTAGCGAGAGCAGATGAGCGTATCGTAGCAATTACACCTGCAATGCCTGTTGGATCAAAACTTGAGAAATTCCAAAAAGAATTCCCAGATCGTATGATTGATGTAGGTATTGCAGAACAGCATGCTACAACAATGGCAGCAGGTATGGCAACGCAAGGAATGAAGCCATTCTTAGCGATTTATTCAACATTTTTACAAAGAGCATATGACCAAGTTGTTCATGATATATGCCGCCAAAATTTAAATGTTTTCATCGGAATAGATCGTTCGGGATTAGTAGGAGCAGATGGTGAAACGCATCAAGGCGTATTTGATATCTCATTCTTACGTCACTTGCCGAATATGGTGCTTATGATGCCGAAAGATGAAAATGAAGGGCAACATTTAGTTTATACGGCGATGCAATATGAAGATGGACCAATCGCATTGCGTTATGCGCGCGGTAATGGACTTGGCGTTCATATGGATGAAGAATTAAAGGCGATTCCAATCGGTACGTGGGAGACGTTAAAAGAGGGTACACAAGCAGCTATTTTAACGTTTGGTACGACAATACCAATGGCAATGGAAGCAGCTGAGCGTCTTGAAAAAGCTGGGGTTTCAGTGAAAGTAGTGAATGCTCGCTTTATTAAACCAATGGATGAAGCATATTTACATGATCTTCTAGGAAAGAATATACCGATTTTAACGATTGAAGAAGCTTGTTTAATCGGTGGTTTTGGAACAGGAGTAGTTGAATTTGCATCTGAAAATGGTTACCATAGTGCATTAGTTGAACGAATGGGTATTCCAGATCGCTTCATAGAGCACGGGAGTGTAACAAAATTATTAGAAGAAATTGGTTTAACGACAGATGCTGTTGTAGACCGTATTCATACAATGATTCCATCAAAACAAAAAAGGGCGTAACAAATGAGCGTAAAAAAAGAAAGAGTAGATGTACTATTAGTAGAGCGAGGACTTATAGAAACGCGTGAGAAAGCAAAGCGCGCCATTATGGCCGGACTCGTATATGCGAATGAGATGAGACTTGATAAGCCAGGAGAGAAAATCTCGCAAGATACTGAGATTACGGTGAAGGGACAAGTTATGCCGTATGTAAGTCGTGGTGGTTATAAACTTGAAAAGGCATTAGAGACATTTCATCTTGATTTACAAGATAAAGTTATGATAGATATTGGTTCATCAACTGGTGGCTTTACAGATTGCGCGCTTCAAAATGGAGCGAAATTATCTTATGCATTAGATGTAGGATACAATCAACTAGCGTGGAAATTACGTCAAGATGAGCGTGTTGTTGTAATGGAACGAACAAACTTCCGTTACGTGACACCAGCAGACTTAGAACGTGGTTTACCTCAATTTGCAAGTATTGATGTTTCATTTATATCATTAAAGCTTATACTGCCAGTTTTAAAAACAATGCTTATGCCTAACGGAGATGTAGCAGCGTTAATTAAACCGCAGTTTGAAGCTGGAAGAGAGCAAGTTGGGAAAAAAGGTATCGTTCGCGATAGAAAAGTACATGAAGCTGTTGTAGAAATGATTGTCGAGTTTGCTTTAAAAGAAGGCTATGATGTGGAAGGTTTAACATTCTCACCAATTACGGGTGGGGATGGTAATATTGAATTTTTAATTCATCTGAA
Organism: Bacillus sp. FSL E2-8900; assembly: GCF_037966225.1. Classification (NCBI taxonomy): domain Bacteria; kingdom Bacillati; phylum Bacillota; class Bacilli; order Caryophanales; family Bacillaceae; genus Bacillus; species Bacillus sp. FSL E2-8900. The sequence goes on along the minus strand of NZ_CP150193.1, from coordinate 3,867,506 downwards.
ATGGCATGGTGAACGTGAGAATGGCGAAAATCATTCTCCGATTTCTATAGAGCAAGTTGTTACAGAAGCGCATGAAGTTCTAAAACAAAAAGGGAAAGGGGAATAACATATGTTGTTCCTCTTTTTGCTGTAATTGTATAATGATTGTAAAAACAATTGTGTACAAGAAACGAATTATAAGTTAACATAAATAAGTGAAGTATACCAATGTTTAAACTATGGTAAGAGATAGTGTGAGGTGCAAATGTATGAATAAAGGTCAGCGCCATATTAAAATCAGGGAAATTATTGCAAACAAAGAAATTGAAACACAAGATGAATTAGTTGATATTTTACGTAATGAGGGATTTAATGTAACGCAAGCAACAGTATCGCGCGATATTAAAGAACTGCACTTAGTGAAGGTGCCATTACATGATGGGCGCTATAAATATAGCTTGCCAGCAGATCAACGATTTAACCCGTTACAAAAATTAAAACGAAATCTAGTGGATTCATTTGTAAAATTAGACACGGCAGGACATATGCTTGTGCTAAAAACATTGCCTGGTAACGCTCATTCACTTGGAGCACTTATTGATCATTTAGAGTGGGATGAGATCATCGGAACCATCTGTGGTGATGATACTTGCTTAATTATTTGCCGTACACCTGACGATACAGGTGTTGTCTCTGATCGTTTCTTAAATATGTTGTAACAAAAAATCTTGTTTGCTTTCCATCGTAAAGTGGAAAGTGAACAAGATATTTTTATTGGTTAAAAATATGAATTTTCAATTGTAATATAATATTTTGTTTGCATAAAGTTAGAAAATAGATGGATTGACCCGTAAAACAAATGTTTGGTACAATGAAGCGGGTTAGAAGAGTATATACATACAAATATATAGCATGATTATTTGAATGAAGAACTGAGAAAATCCTTTAGTAAGGGATTATTTTATAACGAGGTGAATGGGGCATTGTTATCGGAATTATCGATTAGAAACTTTGCTATTATTGAAGCATTAAATATTTCTTTTCAAAAAGGTTTAACGGTTTTAAGCGGTGAAACAGGGGCCGGAAAATCGATTATTATTGATGCAATTAGTTTACTTGTAGGTGGCCGTGGGTCAGCAGAATTTGTTCGATATGGAACAGAAAAGGCTGAGATTGAAGGGCTATTTTATGTTGAAGATGAGAAGCATCCATGTATTGAAAAGGCAGAAGAGTTAGATATAGAAATAGAAGATGGCATGATTATTTTAAAGCGTGATATTGCTGCGAACGGGAAGAGTGTATGTCGTGTAAATGGGAAGCTTGTTACACTTAGCATATTAAAAGAAATTGGGAAAACACTTGTTGATATTCATGGACAGCACGAAACGCAAGATTTAATGAATGAAGAACGACATCTGTTTATGCTTGATCACTTTGATGGGGATCGAATCGTTAAACAATTAGACATATATCAAAACGTATACGCTGACTATGAAAAATTAAAAAAACAATTGAAATCGTTAAGTGAAAATGAGCAACAAATGGCACATCGCTTAGATTTAATTCAATTTCAGCATGAAGAAATTCGCAAGGCGGATTTAAAGATGGATGAAGAAAATGAATTAACTGAGGAACGATTGCAAATTTCTAATTTTGAAAAGATTTATAAAGCGTTAGGTGATGCATATCGTTCGTTAAGTGCCGACGGACAAGGGTTAGATAATGTAAGAAGTGCAATGGGGCAAATGGAAAGTATTACACATTTAGATGAAGTGTATCAGGAAAATCATGATTCAATTGCAAATAGCTATTACTTATTAGAAGAGGTTGCCTATCAACTGAGAGAAAAGCTCGATATGATGGAATATGATCCAAATCGTTTAGATGAAATCGAAACACGTTTGAATGAAATTCGTATGCTAAAGAGAAAATATGGAAATACTGTAGAAGAGATTTTAGCGTATGCTGATAAAATTGAACAGGAAATTTTTACGATTGAAAATAAAGACGTTCATATTGAAACGACGAAGAAACAGTTGAAGGAATTAGAAAGTGTTATTCTGAAAGAAGCAACGTTGTTAAGTAATATGCGTCATGAACTTGCAGAACACCTTACAAATGCAATTCATCAGGAATTAAAAGAATTATATATGGAAAAAACGAAATTTGAAGTGAGAATTATGAAGAGAGAAGGAAATGCAGAAGAGCCCCTTGTGGAAGGTGCGCCGGTAAGACTTACGGCGGATGGTTACGATCATGTGGAATTTTATATTTCAACGAACCCAGGAGAGCCGCTAAAACCACTTTCAAAGGTTGCTTCTGGCGGAGAGTTATCTCGTATCATTTTAGCTTTAAAAAGCATTTTTTCTAAGCATCAAGGAGTTGCATCTGTTATTTTTGATGAAGTGGATACGGGTGTAAGTGGCCGGGTCGCGCAGGCTATTGCGGAAAAAATTTATCGAGTATCAGTAAACTCGCAAGTACTTTGTATTACGCACTTACCTCAAGTAGCTTCAATGGCAGATTCACATTTATTTATTCGAAAACAAGTAGCGAATGATCGGACAATTACATCAGTTACTGTTTTAACTATGGAGGATAAAGTAACAGAAATAGCTCGAATGATTTCTGGTGTGGAAATCACAGATTTAACGACGGAGCATGCGAAAGAATTACTTACGCAAGCACATCATTTTAAACAGACAGCAGAGGCTATCCAGTAATGGATAGCTTTTTTTCTCAAATGACGATTTCTTAATTCTTCCGGTTATAAATAAAGCACTGCAAGGAGAGATTAAAAAGTGAAGCCAAGAGGCTGAATGTGGGGTAGGAGCGAGGAGAGTGAACAAGTTGAAATTAGAAAAATTTCGAAAAATAATAGGTCTTTGTCTCCTTGTTTCTTTAGTTTTTATTGGATGTTTTAAACCGCTTCGAACGTTTATTTCATCACCGAAACAACTTGTTGTTTTTGAAGGACAACAATCAGAAATATCATCATTACCAGTTTTCAAAGCTTCATCCACAAATCGTCATGTATTTACAGTGAGTTCGAATGAACAAAAACAAGGACTTATGGTAAATTCTCATCAAAATGGTGAAGCTGATATGGTATTTCAGCTTGCTGGTTTTCCAGTGAAAAAAGTAAATGTGAAAGTGTTAAAAGATTTTAAAGTGATTCCAGGTGGACAATCAATTGGTGTGAAATTAAATACAAAAGGTGTACTTGTTGTAGGCCATCATTTAATTCAAACTGAAAAAGGTAAAATATCTCCTGGTGAAATAGCAGGTGTACAAATTGGAGATATGATTACTGAAATTAATGGTAAAACAATTGAAAGAATGAGTGATGTAGCACCGTTTATTCATAATAGTGGAGAAACAGGTGAACCGCTTAATCTTGTATTGTTAAGAGATGGAAAATATATTCGTACGAAGCTAACTCCACAAAAAGACAACGGTGAATCGTCTTATCGAATTGGCTTGTATATCCGTGATTCGGCAGCTGGAATTGGAACGATGACATTTGTTCATCCAGATTCTATGAAATATGGGGCACTTGGTCATGTTATTTCTGATAATGATACGAAAAAGCCGATTCAAGTCGAAGATGGACAAATTATGCGCTCGACAGTTACATCAATTGAAAGAGGTAGTCATGGGAATCCAGGGGAGAAATTAGCAAGATTCTCACCAGACCGTGAAGTGATTGGCAATATTACAATTAATAGTCCATATGGTATTTTTGGAAAATTAAATACGAATATGAAAAACGGTATAATGGATAAAGCGATGCCTATCGCATTATCTCATCAAGTAAAAGAAGGACCGGCAAAAATATTAACAGTTATTGATCAAGATAAAGTAGAAGCGTTTGATATTGAAGTTGTTAGTACAGTGCAACAAAAATTTCCAGCCACAAAGGGTATGGTAATAAAAGTAACAGATAAACGTCTATTAGCGAAAACGGGCGGTATCGTACAGGGAATGAGTGGAAGTCCAATTGTACAAAATGGAAAAGTAATTGGTGCTGTTACACACGTATTTGTAAATGATCCAACATCAGGATATGGTGTTCATATTGAATGGATGTTACATCAAGCTGGAATTAATATTTATGATCAAGAGAAAAAAGCGAGCTAATATATATTATTAGCTCGCTTTTTCTGTTGAAAAATTCGTTGAAATTTTGTAAAAGCTCCGCAAGAGGTGTTTTTTGTTGTAAAATAAAAGGAAAGGGTTGAACGTTTCGTTGTATTTCTATGATGGAATGTGTTGCGAAAGGGAATAAATGAACGATAAACATATTTTTTTGTGATTTTATCGGAAAGTAAGAAACTTTAAAAGGGAATTTTCACACAATTGTCGAACAATTCATGTAGCCTAGAAGGATACACATGTCGGAGAATCGATTCGGTAAGGGAGGAAAAGCTGTGGAGAAAATTAAAGTATGTCTTGTGGATGATAATAAAGAATTAGTATCAATGTTAGAGAGCTATGTAGCCGCTCAAGATGATATGGAAGTAATCGGTACTGCTTATAATGGTCAAGAGTGTTTAAACTTATTAACAGATAAGCAACCTGATGTACTCGTTTTAGACATTATTATGCCACACTTAGATGGTTTAGCTGTATTGGAAAAAATGCGACATATTGAAAGGTTAAAACAGCCTAGCGTAATTATGTTGACAGCATTCGGGCAAGAAGATGTGACGAAAAAAGCAGTTGACTTAGGTGCCTCATATTTCATATTAAAACCATTTGATATGGAGAATTTAACGAGTCATATTCGTCAAGTGAGTGGTAAAGCAAACGCTATGATTAAGCGTCCACTACCATCATTCCGATCAGCAACAACAGTAGATGGAAAACCGAAAAACTTAGATGCGAGTATTACGAGTATCATTCATGAAATTGGTGTACCCGCTCATATTAAAGGATATATGTATTTACGAGAAGCAATCTCCATGGTATACAATGATATCGAATTATTAGGATCGATTACGAAAGTATTGTATCCAGATATCGCAAAGAAATATAATACCACAGCAAGCCGTGTGGAGCGCGCAATTCGTCACGCAATTGAAGTAGCTTGGAGCCGTGGGAATATTGATTCTATTTCGTCCTTATTCGGTTATACAGTATCCATGTCAAAAGCAAAATCTACGAACTCTGAGTTTATCGCAATGGTTGCGGATAAGCTGAGACTTGAACATAAAGCTAGTTGAGAGTAAAAGTAGTAAGGGATTTAAGCTTTAGTAAAGCTTAATAATTCTTGAAATTGATACTCGATATCAAATTTAAAGCCAATAAACTTTTTAATGAAAGACCAATGAATGTTATAATTCGTTGGTCTTTTTATTTTGTTGAGAAAAAGAGATTATTTGATAGTGTGGAAAATAAAACCTATTTTCAGTAATATTACATGTAAGTGAGTTTTTTATAAGGCAATAAAATAGATATAGATAGGGAGAAGGGGAATGGAAAATAAAATTTCAACTTGGCTAGGAATAGTAGCAGCTATGGGAGTTCTTGCTATTGCAGTTACATTTGGAATGTTAGAACTTGCAGATAATCCAGTAGATAAAGAAGTGAGCGCTCAAATAGATAAAAAAGAAGACCAAACAATAGTAGGTAGAGAGGTGGATGGGGTCTTTGTTGATGTGTATGTTACTGAAAATTCTACTGAAAGCGAAGTCATTACAGCGATGCATCGCATGACTCATCAAAAAGTGGTGGCAGAACGAAAATCGGGCTCTATCCCAATGATTCAAAGTAATGCTAAAAAATTAAAAGAAATTATAAATAAGAGTAGCTTTACGAAGAAAAATGAACTTTTAGCAATTGCTGATAGATGGGCGAAAAAAGATTTTAGTAAAATTGTAGAAGATCACAATTATTTCTCGGATGCTCAAGAAGATAGCGTTTGTAAAGTAACTAGAGCAATGGATGCGTTAGAAGAGCAACATTATATTTTAACTACATTCGGGGAGGAAAAAGCGAAAGAACTATACGAATCAGGGGATGCTCCGCACGTTCAATAAAAAATAATATAAAGGGCTTCTAGTTTTTTTATGATCGTGTTTTTAGAACGCAATGGGGACTTATAAATAAATAGTCTGCTTTCTTTATGACGTGTAACAAAAAAAGAAAAGATGTGATTCATTATTAAATGATGAAGGAACGGCTAAATCACATCGTAGTACATCTGTTAAAGGATTTTAGTAGGAAAGGCATCCGTGATATAATAGAAAATAATAAAAAGTCCTGCAAAACAGGACTGTATTATTCTTCGTCTTTATTTTGTTTTTCTAATTCAACTAGCTTTTGAATTAAAATGTGCTGCGGCATATGCATGAGTTGTTCAAGTGGAACACCTAGTGCTTTTGATAAGCGGACTGCAGTATCTGGAGAGATTTGTAATGGTCTCATAGAAGTACCTCCTTTTTCGTATAGTATAGCATAAGATTGGGGGAGTGAGGATGACTCTTATATTTGCACATCGTGGTGCGGCTGGAACGTACCCAGAAAATACAATGATTTCATTTGAAGCGGCTGAGTCTTTTAGAGCGGATGGAATTGAACTTGATGTTCAATTAACGAAAGATGGAAAAGTTGTCGTCATTCATGATGAAACGGTGGACCGGACAACAAATGGAAAAGGCGCGGTTCGGAATTATGTATATGAGGACTTATGCAAGTTAGATGCAAGTTATAAATTTGGTGATAAAGTAGGTTTTTGTAAAATACCACTTTTAGAAGAGGTATTAGAATGGCTTGAACAAACGAGTTTGCTACTTAATATTGAACTTAAAAATAATAAAATTCCATACAGAGGTTTAGAGGAAGAAGTTATAACGCTTGTGCGGAAATTTAGTCTAGAGGATCGTGTTATATTTTCTTCGTTTAATCACTACAGTATGAAACGGTGCCATATGATGGCTCCTGATATTCAAACAGCAATTTTATATCGCGAAGGTTTGCATAGTCCGTGGGCATACGCGAAAAAAATGGGGGCTACAGCAGTACATCCGAATTATCGTTACCTTCAAGATGCTATTGCCGAACTAACGATGGAAAGTGGTGTAGAGGTTCGCCCTTATACAATTAATGAAGAAACGCTTATGCGTAAATATTTTGATATGAATATATCGGCGATTATTACTGATTACCCTGAAACGGCAAGAACGTTAATGCCAATAAAAAAATGAGACCGCGTGTAACGGTCTCATTTTTTTATTTATAAATAGTGGGGCATTCCTATCTTCTAAAGCGAGCTTGTACTTTATTTCGTTTACGGTCTCGGTGCAAGACGAAGCCACCGAAGATATAAAACCCGAGCCCGAAGCAGAGAGCGCCGATTAAAAATTGTAACCACAGTATAGAGATTGGTGGAAATAGAATCCCGAATACAGTATCTCTCATTAACTTTATACCAAACACAGCTAATGAAATAGGGATGAGTGCTAATAGTAGAGCAACGTAACGCTGCATACATAACGCTCCTTTTCAGATTATTTCGTATATTTTAATGATGTTATAGGGAAAGGGGGTTTGTCAAGAGGGTGCTGAACGAGTAAGATAAAAGTGTGAAAAAATTTGCAGAGTTACTTCGAGAGGAAGTGGGATATATGAAACAAAAAGTATTAATTGTTGGTGCAGGTGAAGGCGGGAGCGCACTGCTGAATCTGTTACAAAGTTCGAATATATTTCAAATTATAGGGATTATTGATATAAATCCGTTGGCAAAAGGACTACAAATTGCTAAGGAATACGGGATTGCAATTGGAGAAAGTGTAACTCCATTTCTTTCTATGCATATTGATGTAATATTTGATATGACAGGTGAAGATGATGTGCATAAGGTTTTATTGGAAAAAAAGAAAAAAGACACTCTTCTTATACCAGGTGATATCGCAAAAATTGTTACAGGATTAGCGCATGAGAAGGAAGGGCTAATTGGGCGATTAGAGGAACAAACGCAACAAGGAGAATTAATTTTAAATTCTACACATGATGGCATGATCGTAATTGATCGAGAGGGACAAGTTCGTCTTTTTAATAAAAGTGCAGAGCGTATTATCGGATATAAAAAAGAAGAGGCGATAGGAAAATATATTTTAGAAGTCATTCCAACTAGTAAATTACTTCGCATTATACGTACGAAACAAATAGAAGTAAATTATGAACTAACATTAGAGAATGGAAAGAAAATTATTACAACGCGTATACCGATATTAAAAGAGGGCGGAGAGGTACAAGGGGCATTTGCAATTTTTAAAGATATAACAGAAGTTGTAGATTTAGCGGAAGAAGTTACAGATTTAAAGGAAATTCAAACACTATTAGAGGCAATTATTAACTCATCTGAAGAAGCAATTTCGGTTGTGGATGAAAAAGGAAGAGGTTTAGTCATTAACCCGGCATATACGAAATTAACGGGTTTAACAGAAGAAGATATTATTGGGAAGCCTGCTACAACTGATATTGTAGAAGGCGAAAGTATGCATATGAAAGTACTTCGAACGCGTCGTGCGGTGCGCGGAATACATATGAAGATTGGGCAAAAAAAGCGCGATGTAATTGTAAACGTGGCACCAGTCATTGTGGATGGAATATTGAAAGGAAGCGTCGGCGTTATCCGTGACGTGTCGGAAATTCAAAAGTTAACAAATGAATTGAATAGAGCAAGGCAAATTATTCGCACATTAGAAGCGAAATATTCATTTGATGATATTGTCGGGAATTCAGATGAAACAACGGCAGCTATCGAACAGGCGAAGCTAGGAGCAAATACACCAGCAACAGTACTGTTACGCGGTGAATCTGGGACTGGTAAAGAATTGTTTGCACATGCAATCCATAATGGAAGTAATCGAAAATACAATAAGTTCGTCCGTGTAAACTGTGCGGCCATTTCGGAGACGTTGTTAGAAAGTGAATTATTTGGTTATGAGGAAGGGGCGTTTTCTGGAGCGAAAAGAGGCGGGAAACGTGGGTTCTTTGAGGAAGCAAATAACGGTAGTATTTTTTTAGATGAAATAGGGGAGTTATCTGCAAATACACAAGCGAAACTCCTTCGTGTACTGCAGGAAAAAGAAATTGTAAAAGTTGGTGGAACGAAAGCGATACCTATTAATGTTCGAGTAATTGCAGCGACGCATGTGAATTTAGAAAAGGCTATTCTAGAAGGGAAGTTTAGGGAGGATTTATATTATCGATTAAATAAAATCCCAATTCAAATTCCATCTCTTCGTCAACGTAAAGGAGATATACCGACAATTGCGGACAGATTGATTCAAAAAATTAATCAAGATTACGGTCGTAATGTAGAAGGGCTCACTGATTCAGCCATTTTATATTTACAATCATACGAATGGCCAGGGAATGTGAGGGAACTTGAAAATATTCTGGGAAGAGCTATTATCTTTATGAATTATAACGAGACCTATATTGATGTACACCATTTACCGCCATTACATAACGAAGAGCAGGTGGAGTCAAAGCAATCTCATTTATTACCTGAATTAGAAGAAAAGCCACTTGAACATTTAGTGACAGAGTTTGAAGGGAATATTATTCATGAATATTTGGAGAGATTTGATGGGAATAAAACGCAAACTGCAAAAGCGTTAGGAATTTCCGTTCGAAATTTATATTACAAGCTAGAAAAGTATGACCATGCAAAAAATAGCATGCAATAAATTGCGTACCGTGCAATTTATTGCATGGTATACAAAAAGTGACAAAATAAGACAGAATCTTTTGTTATTTTCCAAAGTATTGATTTTACTGCATTTTGAATGCGTTTTCATTATTGGTAAGACCACTTTTAAAAGTTGGCACGGTATTTGCTTTATAAATAGACGAGGGACGACGGAAAGGGTTGATTACAAAATATGAAGTTAGAATACTTAATTGATCAAGCAGCAGGGAAGCCTAAAAAAACTGTGGCTGTAGCAGTAGCTGAAGATCATGAAGTAATTGAAGCTGTAGCGAAAGCAATTAAATTACAGCTAGCTCAATTTCGTCTATATGGAAATCAAGAAAAAATAATGGGGATGCTAGAAGAACATGGTTTACAAACTTCAGAACATGTTGAAGTGATTGCAGCAATGTCTAGTGCAGAGGCTGCAGAACTTTCTGTTAAAGCTGTGAGAAATGGTGAAGCAGACGTGCTTATGAAGGGGAACATCCCAACAGCGAATATTTTGAAGGCTGTGTTAAACAAAGAGTGGGGCCTACGTAAAGGTAGCGTACTTTCACATGTAGCAGCATTTGAAGTTCCAAATTACGATCGTCTTATTTTCGTTACAGATGCAGCGATGAACATCGCACCTGATGTAACACAAAAAGCTGCTATTATACAAAATACTGTAGAAGTTGCCCGGGCAATAGGAATCGACTTGCCAAAAGTGGCACCAATTGCAGCAGTAGAAGTTGTGAATCCAGCGATGCAGGCGACAATTGATGCAGCGATGTTAACACAAATGAATCGCCGCGGACAAATTAAAGATTGTATCGTTGATGGACCACTTGCTTTAGATAATGCAGTATCACAAATTGCAGCAGAGCATAAAGGCATAGTAAGTGATGTAGCAGGTAAGGCAGATATTTTACTCGTCCCAACGATTGAAGCTGGAAATGTGCTATATAAATCACTCGTATACTTTGCGGATGCAAAAGTAGGAGCAATGATTGCTGGCGCAAAAGCACCGATTGTTTTAACATCTCGTGCTGATTCAGCAGAAACAAAAGTATATTCATTAGCATTGGCAGTTGCGACTGCTTCAAAATAAACCAAAAAGGGTAAAACATTAGGGGGAAACGACAATGACATTAGAAATCTTCGAATACTTAGAAAAATATGATTATGAGCAAGTAGTATTTTGTCAAGATAAAGAATCTGGTTTAAAAGCAATTATTGCAATTCATGATACAACACTTGGACCGGCTCTTGGTGGAACAAGAATGTGGACATATGATTCTGAAGAAGCGGCGATTGAAGATGCATTGCGTCTTGCAAAAGGGATGACATACAAAAACGCAGCAGCTGGTTTAAACTTAGGTGGTGCGAAAACAGTAATTATCGGTGATCCTCGTAAAGATAAGAGCGAAGCAATGTTCCGTGCACTAGGACGTTATATCCAAGGACTAAACGGACGTTACATTACAGCTGAAGATGTTGGTACAACAGTAGATGATATGGATATTATCCATGAAGAAACTGACTTTGTAACAGGTATCTCACCATCATTCGGTTCTTCTGGTAACCCATCTCCGGTAACTGCATACGGTGTTTACCGTGGTATGAAAGCAGCTGCAAAAGAAGCTTTCGGTACTGACAATTTAGAAGGAAAAGTAATTGCTGTTCAAGGCGTTGGTAACGTAGCATATCACCTATGCAAACATTTACACGCTGAAGGAGCAAAATTAATTGTTACAGATATTAATAAAGAAGCTGTACAACGTGCTGTAGAAGAATTCGGTGCATCAGCAGTTGAACCAAATGAAATTTACGGTGTTGAATGCGATATTTACGCACCATGTGCACTAGGCGCAACAGTTAATGATGAAACTATTCCACAACTTAAAGCAAAAGTAATCGCAGGTTCTGCAAATAACCAATTAAAAGAAGATCGTCATGGTGACATCATTCATGAAATGGGTATTGTATACGCACCAGATTATGTAATTAATGCAGGTGGCGTAATTAACGTAGCAGACGAATTATATGGATACAATAGAGAACGTGCACTAAAACGTGTTGAGTCTATTTATGACACGATTGCAAAAGTAATCGAAATTTCAAAACGCGATGGCATAGCAACTTATGTAGCGGCAGATCGTCTAGCTGAAGAGCGCATTGCAAGCTTGAAGAATTCTCGTAGCACTTACTTACGCAACGGTCACGATATTATTAGCCGTCGCTAATCATTCATATATAACTTTTACAAAAGGTGTGGTTACCTCTTATGAGGTTTCCACTTCCTTTTGAATTTATTAGTGGAGGTAGCAACATTGTCTGTAAATCGAATTCTTGTTATTAACCCAGGTAGTACATCCACAAAAATTGGTGTTTTTGATAATGAAAGACCCGTTCTAGAAGAAACGATTCGTCATGACGTAGAACAGATTGGAAAATATAAGAGAATTATCGACCAATATGAGTTTCGAAAAGAAACGATTTTAGAAGTTCTACATTCTCATGGTATTAACATTTCAAAATTAAACGCTGTTTGTGGGCGTGGTGGATTACTTCGTCCAATCGAAGGCGGTACGTATACAGTAAACGATGCGATGTTAGAAGATTTGAAAAATGGCTTTAGCGGTCATCACGCTTCAAACCTTGGAGGCATTTTAGCATATGAAATTGCTTCTGGATTAAACATTCCTGCATTCATTGTAGATCCTGTCGTTGTAGATGAGATGGAGCCGGTTGCTCGTATAAGTGGCATTGCTGGTATGGAACGCAAAAGTATCTTCCATGCATTAAATCAAAAAGCAGTTGCTCGTAAAGTAGCTGAACAGTTAAATCACAAATACGAGGATTTAAATTTATTAGTTACACATATGGGCGGTGGTATTACAGTTGGTGCTCATAAAAAAGGAAGAGTAATCGATGTGAATAACGGTTTAAACGGAGAAGGACCATTTAGTCCAGAGCGCGCTGGTACAGTACCAGTAGGGCAACTAGTAGAAATGTGTTTCTCTGGTGAGTATTACCGTGATGAAATGATTAAAAAACTTGTCGGACAAGGTGGACTTGTAAGTTTAATCGGTACAAATGATGCGATTAAAGTAGAGCAAATGGTTGAAAAAGGTGATCCTGAAGCAACTCTTATTTATAAAGCAATGGCATATCAAGTTGCAAAAGAGATTGGCGGAGCTAGCGCTGTACTTCACGGGAAAATCGATGCAATCGTATTAACTGGTGGACTGGCATACAGTAAAATTCTTGTCGATGAAATAAAAGAGCGAGTGGACTGGATTGCAGATGTTATCGTACATCCAGGCGAAGATGAGTTAGAAGCGTTAGCAGAAGGAGCACTTCGTGTATTACGTGAAGAAGAAGCTCCAAAAGAATACGTTGTACGTGAAAAAGAAACGGTAGCTAGGGGTTGAGATAATGGCAAAAGAATATGATTTAGTCATCGTTGGCGGCGGTACTGGTGGATATGTTGCTGCAATTCGTGCATCACAACTAGGGTTAAAAACTGCACTAGTCGAAAAAGAAAATCTTGGTGGTACTTGTTTACACAAAGGATGTATTCCTAGTAAAGCTCTTTTACGTAGTGCGGAAGTATATGCAACTGCTAAAAAAAGCGAAGAGTTCGGAGTTATTGCAAGCAATGTAGAACTAAACTTTGCGAAAGTACAAGAGCGTAAAGAGAAGATAGTAACGCAGCTTCATAAAGGCGTTCAACATTTAATGAAACAAGGTAAAATTGATGTGTTTGAAGGTATTGGCCGTATTCTTGGCCCATCTATTTTCTCTCCGATGCCAGGGACAATTTCAGTTGAACTTGCAAGTGGAGAAGAGAATGAAATGTTAATTCCAAAAAATGTACTTATTGCAACAGGTTCTCGTCCAAATTCATTACCAGGTTTAGAATTAGATGGAGAGTACGTAATGTCTTCAGATCATGCTCTAAAAATGGAAACGCTTCCTAGTTCGATTATTATCGTTGGTGGCGGTGTAATCGGTATTGAGTGGGCATCTATGCTTGCTGACTTCGGTGTAGAAGTTACAGTATTAGAGTATGCGAAAACGATATTACCACTAGAAGATCAAGACGTTTCAAAAGAAATGCAACGTCTATTCAAGAAAAAAGGTATTAAAGTGGTAACTGGTGCAAAAGTATTACCAGAAACATTGGTAAAAGATAATGGAGTAACAATCCAAGCTGAACACAACGGTGAAAATAAAGAATTTAAAGCAGAAAAAATGCTTGTATCTGTAGGAAGACAAGCGAATACGCAAAATATTGGCTTAGAGAACACAGATATCGTTGTGGAAAAAGGATACATTCAAACAAATGAGTTTTATCAAACGAAAGAATCGCATATTTACGCAATTGGAGATGTAATCGGTGGCCTGCAACTTGCTCACGTTGCTTCTCATGAAGGAATTGCTGCAGTAGAACATATTGCAGGGAAAGAAGTTACACCAATTGATTACTCTATGGTATCAAAATGCGTATATAGCAGTCCAGAAGTTGCTTCTGTCGGTTTAACAGAACAAGAAGCGAAAGAAAAAGGCTATAAGTTAAAAGTAGGTAAGTTCTCATTCCGCGCAATCGGAAAAGCACTTGTATACGGAGAATCAGATGGTTTCGTAAAACTTGTAGTTGATGAAGAGACAAATGACATTCTTGGTGTTCATATGATTGGACCACATGTAACAGATATGATTTCTGAAGCGGGTCTTGCAAGAGTACTTGATGCAACACCTTGGGAAGTAGCACATACAATTCATCCGCATCCATCATTATCTGAGGCGATTGGTGAAGCAGCACTTGCTGTAGATGGAAGAGCGTTACACGCATAAAAATGTGGATTTAGGAGGTTATGAAAAATGGCAGAAGTAAAAGAAAAGCGCCATGAAGAGCTTGGCTTAAGTGATGAGCAAGTATTAGAAATGTTCCGTACGATGTTACTTGCACGTAAAATTGACGAACGTATGTGGTTATTAAACCGTGCTGGTAAAATTCCATTCGTAATTTCTTGTCAAGGACAAGAGGCTGCACAAGTTGGAGCGGCGTTCGCTCTTGATAGAGAGAAAGATTATGCATTACCATACTACCGTGATATGGGTGTTGTACTAGCATTTGGTATGACAGCTAAAGAGCTTATGTTGTCTGCTTTTGCGAAAGCTGGAGATCCAAACTCTGGTGGTCGTCAAATGCCTGGTCACTTCGGTCAAAAGAAAAATCGTATTGTTACAGGTTCATCTCCAGTAACAACACAAGTACCACATGCAGTTGGTATTGCACTAGCTGGAAAAATGGAGAAGAAAGATTTAGTAACGTTCGTTACATTTGGAGAAGGTTCTTCAAACCAAGGTGACTTCCATGAAGGGGCAAACTTTGCTGGTGTACACAAACTACCTGTTATTTTTATGTGTGAAAATAACAAATATGCAATCTCTATTCCAGTTGAAAAACAATTAGCATGTAAAAACGTATCAGATCGTGCGATTGGTTACGGTATGCCTGGATATACAATAGACGGAAACGATCCACTTGCAGTATATAAAGCTGTAAAAGAAGCAGCAGATCGCGGTCGTCGTGGTGAAGGACCAACTTTAATTGAAACAGTATCATATCGTTTAACAGCACATTCTAGTGACGATGATGATCGTGTTTATCGTGATAAAGAAGAAGTAGAAGAAGCAAAGAAAAAAGATTCAATTATAACATTCGCGGCTTATTTAAAAGAAGCTGGTGTATTAACTGAGGAATCGGAAAAACAAATGTTAGATGAAATTATGCATATCGTAAATGAAGCAACAGAATATGCAGAAAATGCTCCGTATGCAGCACCTGAAGATGCATTGAAGCACGTATACGCAGAATAGGGGGGAACGTTTCATGGCTGTAATGTCTTATATTGATGCTATTACATTAGCAATGCGCGAAGAAATGGAACGCGATGAGAAAGTATTCGTTTTAGGAGAAGATGTTGGTAAAAAAGGTGGCGTGTTTAAAGCGACACACGGTTTGTATGATCAATTTGGTGAAGATCGTGCGCTTGATGCACCGCTTGCAGAATCTGCAATTGCTGGAGTAGCAATTGGTGCGGCAATGTATGGGATGCGTCCAATCGCTGAAATGCAGTTTGCTGATTTCATCATGCCAGCAGTAAACCAAATTGTTTCTGAGGCAGCAAAAATTCGTTATCGTTCTAATAATGATTGGACTTGTCCAGTTACAATCCGTGCACCATTTGGCGGGGGTGTTCACGGTGCATTGTATCATTCGCAATCTGTAGAAGCGATGTTTGCAAACCAACCAGGTTTAAAAATCGTTATCCCTTCTACACCATATGATGCAAAAGGTTTATTAAAAGCAGCCATTCGTGATGAAGATCCAGTATTATTCTTCGAACATAAACGTGCATATCGTTTAATTAAAGGTGAAGTGCCGGAGGATGACTACGTATTACCAATCGGAAAAGCAGATGTAAAACGTGAAGGTGATGATATTACAGTTATCACGTACGGATTATGTGTTCATTTTGCTCTTCAAGCGGCTGAAAAGTTAGCACAAGATGGCATCTCTGCACACATTCTTGATTTACGTACTGTATATCCATTAGATAAAGAAGCAATCATTGAAGCAGCTTCTAAAACAGGTAAAGTTCTTCTTGTAACAGAAGACAATAAAGAAGGAAGCATTATGAGTGAAGTGGCAGCAATTATTGCTGAAAACTGTCTATTTGATTTAGATGCGCCAATCGCACGTCTTGCAGGTCCAGACGTTCCAGCAATGCCATATGCACCAACAATGGAAAAATTCTTTATGGTAAATCCAGATAAAGTTGAAAAAGCAATGCGTGAACTTGCGGAATTTTAATCGGGGGGACTATACATGGCTGTAGAAAATATTACAATGCCTCAGCTCGGGGAGAGCGTTACAGAGGGCACAATTAGTAAATGGCTCGTTAATGTTGGCGATCACGTAAACAAGTATGATCCGCTTGCAGAAGTAATGACTGATAAAGTAAATGCTGAAGTACCATCTTCTTTCACGGGGATTGTGAAAGAGTTAATCGCTGGTGAAGGTGATACGTTAGCTGTAGGTGAAGTAGTTTGTGTGATTCAAGTAGAAGGCGCAGATGAAGTAGCAGCAACAGCTGTTGAGGAAAAAACAAAAGAAGAACCAAAGGCGGAAGTAGCTACGTCTGAAAAAGCACCGAAAGTAAAACAACCAACTGATGGAAAACCACGTTTTTCACCAGCTGTGTTAAAACTTGCGGGTGAGCATAACGTTGATTTAGATCTAGTAGAAGGTACGGGAGCAAACGGCCGTATCACTCGTAAAGATATTTTAAAGCTAGTGGAATCTGGAAATATTCCGCAAGCAGGTGCGGCGAAGAAAGAGGAAGCTGTAGCGGCAGTAGTAGAAGCTCGCCCAGAAGCACCAAAAGCAGCACCAGTAGCGCAAAAAGTAGAAGCTGCGAAACCAGTTTCTGTACCTACAATGCCTGGAGATATCGAAATTCCAGTAACAGGTGTGCGTAAAGCAATCGCAGCAAACATGTTACGTAGTAAACACGAAGCACCACATGCTTGGATGATGATTGAAGTAGATGTGACAAACCTTGTGTCATACCGTAACTCAATTAAAGGTGACTTTAAGAAGCGTGAAGGCTTTAACTTAACGTTCTTTGCTTTCTTCGTAAAAGCAGTAGCACAAGCGTTAAAAGAGTATCCTCAAATTAATTCAATGTGGGCTGGCGATAAAATTGTTCAGAAGAAAGATATTAACCTTTCTATCGCTGTTGCAACAGAGGAAGAACTATTTGTACCAGTAATTAAGCAAGCGGACGAGAAAACAATTAAAGGTATCGCTCGTGAAATTACAGAACTTGCAGGAAAAGTACGTACGAAATCGTTAAAAGCAGACGAAATGCAAGGTGGAACATTTACAATTAATAACACAGGATCATTCGGTTCTGTTCAATCTATGGGTATTATTAATTACCCACAAGCGGCTATTTTACAAGTTGAATCAATTGTAAAACGCCCAGTAATTATGGATAACGGTATGTTCGGTGCTCGTGATATGGTTAACTTATGTTTATCACTTGATCACCGAGTACTTGATGGTTTAATTTGTGGTAAGTTCTTAGGGCGTGTTAAAGAAATTTTAGAAAACATGTCAGAAAATAATACATCTGTATATTAATAAAAAGCTCGCTTATGCGAGCTTTTTATTATCTTATTTCTTCATCTACATCCTACTATATGTATAAATATCTTTCCCAGTAATCTTACAATAAACGATTATGTATTAGGAATTTACGAAAATACATTGCTGATATATGGTATATGGATATAAAATAAGAAAAGAATAATTTTTTTGGCAAATCTTACTGATGAAACTGTAGTATAATATATTGTATTGTATGAAAAAGAGAGTTATTCTATATAAGTGTTTTATAGATAATGTGTAATCAGTCGTCAAAACATGAAGAATGTTGACTCCTGGTTTTTTATTTTTGCCGTAACAATGTTTCAGGAGGATGTCATGAAAAGAAGTACCGAGTTTCTAAAAAGTTTAGATGTAAAATTAATTTTAATTTTGTGTGCACTATGTGTGACGAGTATAGCTGCTATATATAGCAGTCAGCAAACGGGACAGTATGGAGCTGCAAACTTTGCTATGAAACAAGGTGTTAACTACATAATTGGGGTTGTATTGTTACTTCTTGTTGCAAGCATTGATTTAGATCAGTTACAAAAATTATCTTGGCCGCTTTATATTGCTGGGTTTGCTTCACTTATTCTTTTGAAAGTATTACCACCATCAGGTTTTACACCTGAAAAATTAGGTGCAAAAAGATGGTTTGTTTTCCCAGTATTTGGACAAATTCAGCCGTCTGAGTTTTTCAAAATCGCATTGCTACTTGTAGTAGCGAGTATAGCAGTAAAACATAATGCACAGTATATGGCAAGGACATTCCAAACAGATTTAAAGCTAGTAGGTAAAATTATGCTAGTGTCACTTCCACCTATGGCGGTTGTATATAGTCAACCTGATACAGGTATGGTGTTCTTATATGCTGCTGCTATTGCATGTATTTTATTTATGTCAGGTATTCAAAAGAAATTGATAGCATTATGTACAGTTATTCCGTTGACCATATTATCTGCTTTAATATTTATTTTCTTTAAGTATCAAGATTTTTTCTATAATAATTTAGTTACTTTACTAAAACCTCACCAACAGTCGCGTATTGTAGGTTGGTTAAATCCATTTGAAAATGCAGATCAAGGTTATCAAACGCAACAATCGATTTTAGCTGTAGGTAGTGGAGGAATGGAAGGTAAAGGGTTTGGGGGAGGAAGCGTCTATATCCCAGAGAAGCATACTGACTTTATTTTCGCTACAATTGCCGAAGAAGGTGGATTTATCGTAGCAGCCTTAGTTGTCTTCTTGTTCCTATTACTACTATATCGAACAATTATTATTGGTTATTCCGCTGATAATTTATTTGGTACATTATTATGCGCTGGATCGATCGGTATATTAACAGTTCAAATATTCCAAAACATCGGTATGATCGTTGGATTAATGCCTGTAAAAGGTATTGCATTACCTTTCTTATCGTATGGGGGAAGTTCCTTATTCTCGAATATGATTATGATGGGGCTCATACTATCGGTACGGAAAACGTATAAAAAATATATGTTTTCAGTTAAGTAAAAAAAGCTGGTTCGTTTTTAAACGAACCAGCTTTTTTACATATATGCTCATAAACGTTGCAAACTAAAACAGGTTAGCAGTTTGAGACGGGTAAGGAGTGCAAAGTGATGCATATGCATATTTTTGAAGGAGCACGGCATCTTTCTAGTAGTGAATGGGTTATTCGGGCTATTATAGCATACATATTTTTAATATTAGTTGCGAAAGCGATGGGACAAAGGTCTATCGCACAACTTCGTTTTTTAGATGTTGTATTAGTGTTATTGCTTGGTGGGAATATTTCTAACGCATTGTCTGATGAAAAAGTAGGGTTACTGGGCTCGATGATTACAACGTTCATACTCGTTGTACTTCATATTATAAGCTCAGTTTTAATGCTGAAATGGGATAGATGGAGACGTTTTTTAGAGCCAGCACCTATCATTCTTATACATAATGGTTCCATTGATTTTAGCAATTTGAAAAAGGCGAGAATTACCGTGGAATATTTGTTTTCGGAACTTCGTATGCGAAATGTGAGCGATATTCAAACGATTAAATTAGCATTATGGGAAGCAAACGGTGTCGTTTCTATATTTCGGTATCCAGAATATGAAGCAGTTTCGCGGCTTGATCTTAAAGTGGCGGGAAAAAAATCTCCAGTTTCTTTTGTATTAGTAAAGGATGGGAGGATACAGAAAGATGTTCTTGCATTATTAGGAAAAACAGAAGCTTGGGCGAGAGAATTTCTAGAGGAGAGTACAGAAGTGGAATCTATTATGTTAGCTACAGTAGATGAATCACATAAAATAAATATTTTGTTAAAAAAATGAAAAATATACGCATTTTGTCGTTTCGAACATATGATACAATAGTGTGGACAACGAAAAAGGAGGCGATACGGTGGGATATGTAGAAGAATTACGAAAAATAGTTGGTCATCGCCCTTTAATTTTAGTTGGTGCTGTTGTACTCATTATAAATGAAAATGGATATGTTTTATTGCAGCAGCGGACAGAGCCGTACGGAAAATGGGGGCTACCTGGCGGGCTAATGGAGCTTAGTGAATCACCAGAAGAAACAGCTTATCGTGAAGTATATGAAGAGACAGGAATAAAAGTGAAGAACTTGCGACTAATCAATGTATTTTCTGGAGCGAACTACTTTACAAAATTAGCAAACGGTGATGAATTTCAATCTGTAACAACCGCCTATTATACAGATGAATACGAAGGGGATTTTGTTATGAATAAAGAAGAAGCAGTTCAGCTTAAATTCTTTTCAGTAACAGAACTACCTGACTATATTGTAGGATCGCATAAAAAAATGATTGCTGAATATATGAAGATTATGGAAAAAAAGATATAATCATAGTGAAAGAAATACAAAAACACAGTTCTGGTTGGTAGTCCAGACGCATGATTTCATGTCAGTAACCTTCCCCTCCGGGATGTCCTGTATTTCTAATCTTTTAAAGGAGGGGCTGTCAATGGATTTGACAGTATATCACGATGGCCAATTTTTTGTTGGAATCATTACATGTAAAGAACAAGGGAAATTGTATGGGGCGAGGTATATTTTTGGGGCGGAACCGTCAGATGAAGAAGTGCTTATGTTTGTGAATGGTTCACTTTTAGAGCATTTTCAGCACTTTGCAAAATGTGGTGTAGAAGTTAAAGAAAAACAGCGTCCTAAAAACATAAAGCGTATCATACGACAAGCAGCAAAAGAAATAAATATTAAACGTTTTACTAAGGCGCAAGAGGCGATTAGTTTATCTTATGAATTGCATAAACAAGAAAAGAAAGTGCAGTCTAAAGAGAAGCGAGAAGCTGAAAAAGAAAGAAGACGTTTAATGAAAGTACAAAAAGCAAAGCAAAAACATCGTGGTCATTAAAGAAAAGGTGTTAGAGCAAGAGCTCTAACACCTTTTCTATACTTAAATACAAGTAAACTTACTTGTATTTCATAAACATTAACTGGTAAGATACAAATAGGTAGTTTTAGAGGAGGGAAAAGAGTGATTAATTTTAACTTTTTTATGAATGATGTTGTCCGCCAAGCGCGTGAAGAGATTGTCTCTGCTGGATATACAGAATTGACGACGCCAGAAGCGGTAGAAGAAGCGTTTAAAAGAAATGGAACAACACTTGTAATGGTAAACTCTGTATGTGGTTGTGCAGGTGGTATTGCTCGTCCTGCTGCTGCGCATTCCGTACATTATGATAAACGTCCTAACCACCTTGTAACGGTGTTTGCAGGTCAAGATAAAGAAGCGACAGCAAGAGCGCGTGAATATTTCGAAGGGTACCCACCTTCTTCTCCATCATTTGCTTTATTAAAAGATGGAAAAATTGTAACGATGGTAGAGCGTCATGAAATTGAAGGTCATGAACCGATGCAAGTTATTGCGAAACTACAATCATATTTTGAAGAGAATTGTGAAGAACTATAAAAAATAAGAGAAGAGGCGGCACGTCCACAATCAAGTGGATGTGCCGCCTTTTTTATTTATTATTAAAATTTATGGAATATGCATAGTTGTGTTATTTTATGCATCATTTTATACATAAAAAATAGCATTTATATTGTTTTGTTATTTATTTTTATTTTATATATTGCATAAAAATAAAAGTGCTGATACAATACAAACATCGAATAAATATTCTATTAAACTTTTAAATATACATTATTAGGGGGAAGAAAGATGAAGAAGTTAGTATCAATATCGTTTGCACTTATTTTAATTGTAAGTATATTCAGCGCTTGTAGTAATGGGGAATCGAAAGAAACAAAAGGAAATAAAAAAGTACTCGTAATGGGAACTTCAGCAGATTATAAACCTTATGAATATGTAGATGCGTCAAAGAGCGATGAAATTATCGGCTTTGATGTTGATGTTGCTAAATATATCGGAAAAGAACTTGGGTATGAAGTGAAAGTGAAAGATATGGATTTTGGTGGTTTATTAGCATCTCTTAGTTCAGGAAAAGTTGATTTCGTAATGGCAGGCATGACGCCAACTGCAGAGCGTAAAAATAATGTTGATTTTACAGATATTTATTTTGTTGCGAAAAATATGGTCGTTTCTAAAAAGGATTCTAACATTAAATCTGTAGAGGATTTAAAAGGGAAAAAAGTAGGAGTACAAACAGGGTCTATTCAAGAAGAGAAAGCAGCAGAATTTAAAAAACAAGTAGATTTCCAGGTTGAGGGACGTGACCGTATACCAGAAATCGTACAAGAAATTAAAGCTGGTCGTTTTGACGCTGCAATTATAGAAGACACAGTTGCTAAAAATTATTTAGAGAAAATGAAAGATTTACAAGGAGTTGAAATTAAAGAAGCGCCAGAAGAAGTTGGAGCAGCAATTGCCCTTCCGAAAAACAGTGATAAAACAGCTGAATTTAATAAAGTAATTAAAAAAATGCAAGAAAATGGAGAAATGGATAAATTAGTGAAGAAATGGTTTGGCAGCGGAAAATAAGCTGCCTTTCACTTTTCTGTGAGGGGAATGAAAAGAATGAACTTAGATTTTTCGGCGATTACGCCTTCGATACCATATATACTAAAAGGTTTAGAAGTTACTTTGAAAATTGTAGCAGTATCAGCTTTAGCAGGATTTATTTTAGGAACGCTATTAGCACTTTGTAAAATTGCTAGAATACGAGCATTAAATATAGCAGCAGATTTTTATACATCAATTTTTCGTGGTACACCCCTTGTATTGCAATTAATGATTATTTATTTTGGTGTCCCGCAAATAATTGGTTATGAAATACCAGCATTCTTAGCTGCTGTACTTGCATTTAGCTTGAATTCAGGTGCATACATGTCAGAAGTAATTCGTGCTGGTATTCAAGCGGTGGATAAAGGACAAACAGAAGCAGCAATGGCTTTAGGGGTACCATACGGAAAAATGATGAGAAATATTATTTTCCCTCAAGCATTAAAAAATATATTACCAGCGCTTGTGAACGAATTTGCGACACTTACGAAAGAATCGGCTGTAGTAACAGTAATAGGCGCGACTGATTTAATGCGTCGTGCTTACATCGTAGGCGGTGAGACATTTAAATATCTTGAACCATTACTTTTTGTTGGACTGATTTATTATATGTTAGTCATTATTCTTACATTAGTCGGGAAGGCAATTGAAGGGAGAATGAAGAAAAGTGATTAAAATTGAAAACCTTCATAAATCATTTGGTAAAAACGAAGTATTAAAAGGAATTACAACAACGATTGAAAAAGGGGAAGTAGTTGCAATTATAGGACCTTCTGGATCAGGAAAATCAACATTTTTACGTTGTATGAATATGTTAGAAGCACCAACGGATGGTCACATTTGGATTGGAACGGAAGAAGTAACGAATCCGAAAACGAATGTTATGCATGTTCGTGAAAATGTCGGTATGGTATTTCAACATTTTCACTTATTTCCTCATATGACTGTATTAGAAAATATTACGTATGCTCCTACCAATGTAAAAGGGGTAACGAAGCAAGAAGCTGAAAAGAAAGCTGAGAAACTTTTAGAAAAGGTTGGACTAGTAGATAAAAAAGATACGTATCCAAATCGTCTTTCGGGAGGACAAAAGCAACGTGTAGCAATTGCAAGAGCGTTAGCAATGGAACCCGAAGTTATGTTATTTGATGAACCGACATCGGCGCTAGATCCAGAGATGGTGAAAGAAGTGTTAGAAGTTATGAAATCGTTAGTTACGACAGGAATGACGATGGCTATCGTTACACATGAAATGGGCTTTGCAAAAGAAGTGGCAGATCGTGTTCTTTTCTTGGACGGAGGAAAGCTTGTAGAAGATAGTGCGCCAGAAGAATTTTTTGCAGCACCGAAAAGTGAACGTGCGCAACAATTTTTACAAAAAATATTGTAATATGAAAAGGTTATGTGAATAATAAGTAGAAAAGGATGACATTGTGTCATCCTTTTTTTATACTAGCTGTAAATACGTTTATACATATAGGAGTAATGATATGTTTAAAATTGGATACCGTACAGTAAAAACAGCAATAGGGACAGGCGCGGCAGTTTTTATTGCTCAGTTATTAGGGTTGGAATTTTATAGTTCAGCAGGTATTTTAGTTATTTTATGTGTACAAAATACGAAGCGCAAATCGCTTCAAGTGTCGTTACATCGTTTTCTAGCTTGTGTATTATCAATGGTATTCGCGTTTTGTATTTTTGAAACGATCGGCTATACACCACTTGCAATTAGCATATTGTTACTTACATTTATTCCGACTGCAGTAATGCTTAAAATTCAAGAAGGCATTGTCACGAGTTCAGTTATTGTTATGCATCTATATTCATTGAAGCAAATTACATGGCTTATAGTTGGAAATGAAATTGCTATATTAACGATAGGGATTAGCGTGGCGTTATTAGTAAATATGTATATGCCGAGTAGTGAAAATAAGCTAAAAGAGTATCAGGATAAAATAGAGAGCAATTTTAAAACGATTTTGTTTGAAATGGTTGTGTATTTACGAAATCGAGAAAGTAGTTGGAGTGGGGCAGAACTCATTGAAACCGAGAATATGTTAAATGAAGCAAGAGATTTATCGTTTAAAAAACTTGAGAATGCATTTATGCGAGAAGATGATTATTACTATCGTTATTTTAATATGCGTATGCAACAATTCGAAATTTTAGAGCGAATGATACCACTAGCAGCTTCTTTATCATGGACATATGAACAAGCTGATATGATTGCAGATGTTGTTGAAAACATTGGTAATGCTATTAGCCCTGAGAGTACTGGCGTTATTTCCTTAAGGCAGCTTCAAGAAATGAGGGGATTATTTAGAGACATGCCATTACCAGCTACACGCGAAGAATTTGAGATACGTGCGAAACTTGTTCAACTTGTGTATGAAATGGAACAATATTTACTCATTAAAAGTCGCTTTAAGGGAAAGGATAATATAAAAGAACTTATATAGAAGGTAGGAATTATCTATGCCGTATCTTCTCTCTATCATATTATGTCTTTCTTTATCGCCGATTTGGCCTCTTGGGGATAATCCACGTGCCGGAGATCCTTTTATTATTGTAAATAAAGCAACGAATAAATTAGCTTACATTGACGATGGAAAGATTCAAAAGGTTTTTCCAGTAGCGACAGGGAAAACGAATGAATTAACTCCAGAAGGAACTTTTGATGTTGTAATGAAAGCGAAGGATCCGTATTATATTGCGAAGGATATTCCAGGTGGGTCGCCAAAAAATCCACTTGGGTCAAGGTGGATTGGATTTAATGCAAGAGGAACTGATGGAAGTAAATATGGAATACATGGAACAAACCAACCGAGTTCAATTGGAAAGTATATTTCACAAGGGTGTATAAGAATGAAGAAAAACGATGTGGAATATTTGTTTGATCGCATTCCAATTGGAACGAAAGTATGGATTGTGAAATCGAAAAAATCATTTCAGCAATTGGCAAAAGAAAAAGGAGCCGTTGCATATGAAAAAGCCAACGAAAAGGTTGGCTTTTTCTATTATAATAAGTTGTCTTGACATGTGTACATAACCGTGCGTTAATGAGAATATAGAAAGATAAAATTAGATAAAGGGGTTGCTCATATGTACTTGAATCCAAAACTTTCGTATATGCAGTTTTTTATGGGATTTCTATTTGTTATTACATTCATATTGGCAACTTTTAATATATGTTCTTATCTGGTAGCGATTGTATGTATGGCATTACTTAATCTAACTTTTGTTATTGGAGCATTTCAGCAGAAACAATATACAAGTTTTGTAATAGCACTTGTAATGTCATTTTCCTTTAGTATTGTAGCGATTGTGTTTTATATAAAATAAACCATCTCGATGTCGAGATGGTTTATTTTGTCATGTGTAAAAAGTAAAAAAAGGACGAACACATCGCCCTTTTTACCAAAACATACTCGCGCCAGCAAGTAATGTTGTTACAAGCATAGAAATCAGCATCACATAAACCATAACTTTTTGAGCTTTTTTATGCATCGTTATACCTCCTTGCAAATCAGTACAATTTCATTGTAACGAGAAATGAAATTATGGACAAGGGGAGAGTGAGGACAAAATTCGGGAGGGGATTGCAAAATATAACAGGAAATTTGAGTGTGTATAGAGAATATAGTAAAAGGGTATATTGTTAATTTTTAGTTGGGCAAGCTGAAGAATGGAGATACGATGATGAAAATATACGAAACAGATCGTTTATACTTAAGGGAAATTGATGAGTCGTATGCTGAAACAGTTCTTCAATATTACGACAGAAATCGTGAATTTTTAAAAGCTTGGGAAGAGTATAGACCGGATGATTTTTTTACGCTAGATTATCAAAAGAAAAAGTTGCAAAAGGATAGAAAAGAGTTCGAAGAAGGGAAAATCATCAGACTATGGATTTTTAAAAAGGGTGATGATACGAAAATAATTGGGTGTATTTCATTTAATTTAATCGTTCGTGGCATTTATCAATCTTGTGTACTCAGTTATAAATTAGATAAAGCAGAGTTTAAACAAAGGGTATACGACAGAAGCGCTTAGAAAAGCAATTCAAGTTGCTTTTGGGGAATTTCAGTTACATCGTATAGAAGCTCCGATTATGCCTCGTAATTTAGCATCTATACAAGTAGTAACGAAGATAGGTTTTCAATATGAAGGCGTGTCTAGGAAGATGTTAATGGTAAATGGTGTGTGGGAAGATCATATGCGCTGGGTATTGTTAAATGAGTAATAGAAAGCAGATGGTTATCTAGACATGTAAACCATCTGTTTTTTGTCTTGTATTTCGAAACTTTTGCGAAATTCTGTTATAATTAATAGTGTTACATACATAATGGTAGTGCAGGAGGCGCAGTCTTATGATTAATCAAGAACGTTTAGTAAATGAATTTATGGAATTAGTACAAGTAGATTCTGAAACGAAATTTGAAGCAGAAATCTGCAAAGTATTAACGAAGAAATTTACAGATTTAGGTGTAGAAGTATTTGAAGATGACACAATGGCTGTAACTGGTCATGGTGCAGGTAACTTAATTTGTACTTTACCAGCAACAAAAGATGGTGTTGATACAATTTACTTTACTTCTCATATGGATACAGTAGTTCCTGGTAATGGAATTAAGCCTTCTATTAAAGATGGATATATCGTATCAGATGGTACAACAATTTTAGGTGCGGATGATAAAGCTGGATTAGCATCAATGTTCGAAGCAATCCGTGTTTTAAAAGAGAAAAATATCCCTCATGGTAAAATAGAATTTATTATTACAGTCGGAGAAGAATCAGGTCTTGTTGGTGCAAAAGCATTAGACCGTGAGCGTATTACAGCGAAATATGGCTACGCATTAGATAGCGATGGAAAAGTTGGTGAAATCGTTGTTGCAGCTCCAACACAAGCGAAAGTGAACGCAATTATTCGCGGGAAAACAGCTCACGCTGGTGTAGCGCCGGAGAAAGGTGTATCTGCAATTACTATCGCAGCGAAAGCAATTGCGAAGATGCCACTTGGTCGCATTGACTCTGAAACGACTGCAAATATTGGACGTTTTGAAGGTGGTACACAAACGAATATCGTTTGCGATCATGTACAAATCTTTGCAGAAGCTCGTTCTTTAATTAATGAGAAAATGGAAGCACAAGTTGCGAAAATGAAAGAAGCATTTGAAACAACTGCAAAAGAAATGGGCGGTCATGCAGACGTTGAAGTAAACGTTATGTACCCAGGATTTAAATTTGCTGATGGCGATCACGTTGTAGAAGTTGCAAAACGTGCAGCTGAAAAAATTGGTCGTACACCTTCTCTTCACCAAAGTGGTGGCGGAAGTGATGCAAACGTAATTGCAGGACATGGTATCCCAACAGTTAACTTAGCGGTTGGTTATGAAGAAATTCATACAACAAACGAGAAGATTCCTGTTGAAGAATTAGCAAAAACAGCAGAATTAGTTGTTGCAATTATTGAAGAAGTAGCGAAGTAATGGAATAGAAAAAGCGTGTAAATCAATTATGATTTACACGCTTTTTATTTTGATTCGATTGCTTTGACAAGACGTATAAGCGAATATAAGAAAAACTATGGAAGTATATACGTTGTTGCTACATGTACTAGACGAGGGAATAACCCTAACGTATTCATATTGAAAATCGGAAGTAGTAAATAATTAATTGCAATGATTAATATAACTACAAGGAATGTATAGTTGAGTTTATCCCGCTATTTGCCGGACAGTAAGACCCCCACCTCAAAATTCAGCGAAAGTAAAGAAGTTAGGTGGGGGCCCTGCTGCCCGTAAAAGTCCGATTAGTGAGAGTTGATTAAAGTTTCGATTTATATCGATTATAAAAAAGAACAAGTAATTATTATAACTATTGTGCAAAATTTGATATAATAAAAGAACGAACGTTCTGATTAGGGAGTGAGTACTATGCGAGAAATGTATCCGAAAAATGGTCGTGTTATTTTACATGTAGATATGAATTGCTTTTTCGCATCTGTTGAAATTGCTCATGATCCATCATTACAAGGAAAGCCATTAGCGGTTGCTGGAAATGAAAAAGAGAGAAAAGGAATTATTATAACATGTAGTTATGAGGCGAGGGAATACGGAATACGTACGACGATGCCCCTTTGGGAAGCGAAAAGGTTATGCCCGCAATTAGTTGTAAGGCGTCCTAATTTCACATTATATCGCGAAGCTTCATTTCAAATGTTTCAAGTCCTTTCTCGTTTTACAGAAAAGATACAACCAGTCTCAATAGATGAAGGATATTTAGATATTACAGATTGCTACGCACTTGGTTCGCCTCTTGAAATAGCAAAGATGATTCAACAAGCACTATTAACAGAGTTGCAGCTTCCGTGTAGTATCGGAATCGCTCCAAATCTTTTCCTAGCAAAAACAGCTTCTGATATGAAAAAACCTCTCGGTATTACCGTACTTCGAAAACGTGATATTCCAGAAATGATTTGGCCACTTTCAGTTGAAGCAATGCATGGGATTGGAGAAAAAACAGCTGAAAAATTAAATGAAATTCATATACATACAATTGAACAGTTAGCGAAGGGAGACGAGCATATCATTCGCGCTAAAATTGGCAAGCACGGTATTGATTTACAAAAGCGTGCAAAAGGTACGGATGATAGGGAAGTGGATCCGAGTCAAATGGGCCAACATAAAAGTGTCGGTAACTCGATGACTTTTTCAAAGGATATGGATGAAGAGAAAGAATTACTTGATATGTTAGAACGGTTATCAAAATCAGTGAGTAAAAGATTACAAAAGCGAACCCTTGTCAGCTATAATATTCAAATTATGATTAAATACCATGATAGGCGAACAGTAACACGGAGTAAGCAATTGAAAAATGCAATTTGGGAAGAACGCGATATTTTTCAAGCAGCATCCCGTTTATGGAAGCAACATTGGGATGGTGATTCCGTTCGTTTACTAGGTGTTACAGCTACTGAAATAGAGTGGAAGACAGAATCGGTGAAACAATTAGATTTATTTTCATTTGAAGAGGATGCGAAAAAAGAACCACTACTTGCTGTCATTGATCAAATTAACGATAAGTATGGAACACCGATTTTACAACGAGGTAGTCAACTACTACGTAAGCAAGAGAAGTCGTTTCAACAAAAGTTAGAAAATAAGTTTATGTAGAAGGTGTCATGAAGTAGTAAAATCATGACACCTTTCCTATTATACAGGCACCAAGTGATACGAGAGCATTTGTCCGTAACCCAGCCATTCGGTGTCTCCATTGTCTTTCCATTCCAATGCAAGCTCCTACAATAATTGCTATAACTAACCTGAATACAATGTCGTACCATACCATCATGGTCACCTCCATATATAATATGTGTTATGTTTTTTAGAATGAGCGGGGGATACCCACTCATTCTTATTTTTACAACCAGCTATGAAACTTGTTAATATAAAGCTTTTTCAGGAATTGTGTTAAAAAAGCGTAGCCTAATAGTATTCCTACTAACCAAGGGAAATAGTTAAGTGGCAATGCTTGTAAACCAACGGCTGTACCAAGTGGTGAGAATGGAATATAAATCCCAATTGCCATAATAAGAGCGGTTAATAAAACGACTGGTGTTGATGCAGTGCTTTGAATAAATGGAATCTTTTGTGTTCTTATCATGTGAACAATTAAAGTTTGTGTTAACAATCCAACGACAAACCAACCGGACTGGAATAATGATTGCTCGCTCGATGTATTTGCACCAAATACATTCCACATGACTACGTATGTGATAATATCAAATATAGAACTAATTGGGCCGATACAAATAATGAAGTTTCGTAAGTTTGCAGTATCCCATTTTCGTGGTTTTTCTAGAAACTCTTTATCCATTTTGTCCCATGGAATAGAAAGTTGTGAAATATCATAAAGTAAGTTTTGAATTAAAAGATGAATGGCAAGCATCGGTAAAAAAGGAATGAAAGCACTTGCTACTAACACGCTAAACACATTACCGAAGTTAGAGCTAGCTGTCATCTTAATATATTTTAAAATATTTCCGAATGTAGTACGTCCTTCTAAAATCCCTGCTTCTAATATAGTTAAACTTTTTTCGAGTAGAATAATATCGGAAGCTTCTTTCGCAATATCAGTAGCAGTATCAACAGATATTCCGACATCAGCTTCACGTAATGCTACAGCATCGTTAATGCCGTCTCCCATGTAACCTACAGTGTGTCCATTTCCTTGTAATGCGTGTATAATACGAGATTTTTGCATTGGATTAAGCTTCGCAAATACAGTCGTTTCTTCGGCAAGTCTTGCTAATGCTTTATCTGGTAAAGAATCAATCTCGTAACCGAGGATTGGTTCGCAGATATCTAATCCAACTTCTATACAAACCTTTCTTGTAACAATTTCGTTATCGCCAGTTAAAATTTTCACTTGTACACCATGTTTTTGTAATGCTTGAATTGCAGCTGCTGCAGATGGTTTCGGTGGATCTAAAAAGCCGATATATCCAGCGAGAATCATATCAGTTTCGTCTTTTACTGCGTACTCTGTATCATTTATTCTTCTATTTTTTTTATAAGCAACAGCAATAACCCGCATACCTTCACTATTTAGTGTCTCACTTAGTTTTTTGACATTTGAACGTATTTCCTCGGTGAGTGGAACGATTTTTTCATCCACTTCAGTGTAGTTACAAATTGATAAAATTTCTTCTACGGCACCTTTACAAACCATTGTATGTTCACCTGAAATATCCTTTACGATGACTGACATACGCCGGCGGGCGAAATCGAATGGAATTTCATCTAGCTTTTGAAAAGCTGATGGATTAAATGTATTGTTTTCCTCTGTATGCTTAATAACAGCTTTATCTATTAAATTTTTCAATCCAGTTTGATAGAAACTATTTAAATAGGCAAATTGCAAGACGCGATTGCATTCATTTCCCTTGGGATCTAAGTGACGAACAAGGACAACTTTATCTTCTGTTAAAGTTCCGGTTTTATCTGTACAAAGAATGTTCATAGCACCTAAGTTTTGAATAGAATTTAGCTGTTTTACAATTACTTTTTGTTTAGACATGTTAACGGCACCTTTAGCTAAATTAGCAGTTACAATCATCGGTAACATTTCAGGTGTAAGGCCGACAGCGACGGCAATAGCGAAGAAGAAAGCTTCTTGCCAATCACCTTTTGTGAATCCATTAATGAGAAGGACAATAGGTGCCATAATAAGCATGAATGTAATTAAGAGCCAGCTTACTTTGTTTACACCTTTATCAAAGCTTGTTTCTACACGCTTTCCAATTACCTTATTGGCTAAAGAGCCGAAATACGTATCGGTACTTGTTGAGATGACAACAGCTTTTGCGCTACCACTTACAATATTTGTTCCCATGAAACAAAGGTTTTCCATATCGAGTGGATTGTAATTTTTTTTCATGTTTGTCGGTAAGATATGCTTATTTTCTGTATGGTAGCAGTGTTCGTATTTTTCTACAGGAAGTGCTTCCCCTGTTAAAGAAGATTGATTAACAAATAAATCTTTAGCGGATACAATACGCACATCAGCTGGAACGATATCACCGGCTGAAAGGGAAATGATATCGCCAGGTACAAGTTCCTCAATTGGAATTTCTGTTGTGTAATTTCGATTTAAATTCGTTACATTTTTTGTTTCATGTACAAATCCATTTATTCTAAATACGCTTGCAGTTGTTCGAACCATAGCTTTTAACTTATCGGCAGCTTTTTGAGAACGAAATTCTTGGGAAAACCGAATTGTTGCACTAAGTAGTACCATTGCAGATACGACAATTGTTCCTTGCATATCATCCGTGAAAAAGGAGAGTGCTCCAAGAGCTAATAAAACGAAAATAAATGGATTTTTAAATGCCAACAGAAATTGAATGTACCACGGCGCCATTTTATTATGAGCTATTTCGTTCGGACCATATAAAGAAAGTCTACGAGACGCTTCTTGTTTAGATAATCCATCTTGTGTTGTTTCTAAAAGTTTTAACGCAGAGCTTACATCTTGTGTTGCAACCTCCACTAATAATTCGTTATTTGTTTTCATGCTATCTTGCTCATAAGCATGCTTTGTTTCTTGTCTTTGTAAATTAAACATCGGTAGTTCCTCCTCTGTCATGAAGGAGGAAACAATCTGTTACCTAACTATTTGAAATGGTGAGGAACAGTTTCTTTCCTACCTACATGATGAAATATGAATGTAAAACGTATGGGTATCTGGGCCGAAGCATCAATTGCCAACTGTTCCTCACCTCCGTACAATTTAGTAGTTTCTGAATATGCTATGTTTGTTTCATAGTAAGGTGCATATAGACGTAAAAAGACCTTTACTCAAAACGAGTAAAGGTCTGAATTCGCAGCTAAAAGAGTCCACAACAAAGACTGTTAGTAGACATAAATAAAAACAGTTTTTGTGTATGACAAAATACATGCACCTCTCCCTCGTTGAGTTTTAGCACTGTATAGCATAGGTACTGAAACCAGCTACATTAAAAAAGGCCTTCATTCCGACCTTTCCTGTTGACCCATTGGCGTCTCTCGACATTTTTGGGCAGCAGCGTTTCTCTATACAGGAGCCTCACCTAACAGAGACCATATTCAATTACATGTTGAATGTTAGCACTGTAAAATTGTAGTGTCAATATCTTTTTATCTGTGTTTTTTAAAATATTAAACGGATTTATAATAGATATGTGGGATGAAATGCATGATATTGATTATGAATAATATGGAAAATAAATATTTTTATAAAAGGGGAATTTGTAATGGTACCACAAAATTTTATTATAAATATTGAGAATCAAAAGTGGTTGTTTAATGAGCAGGAAGATTTATGTTCTCACGGGGAAATTTATTTAAATGTGGATGGAACGATTATTACACAAACAGGTATGGATGAGGAATGGGGAATAAGTGAATCAGCTTTAGCTCTGTTACGAACTTTAGATAAAGAATATATTTGTGATATTGAAAATGAAGAGGGGCTTATTTTGCACGGATGTGGCACTATGCTCATGTTAGGATGCCCAATTTCAATTCATTGGACTATAAACCATATAGGTGAAAATGTGGTTTTAAAGGATTTTGTCAAAGTTATTTCTACTGATCAAAAGGCTATATACTATGAAGGGCTTCATATAGAAGTAAATGAAAATGAATATAGAAAACAAATTGTTTCTTTTGCGCTACAGGCAAAAGAATTATTCAATAAATCAAGTGAAAAGATAATTTTAGATGAGTTTGATCAAAGTATGTATACAGACTTTTGGACGGAATATGATCATTTGTTAAATAAGTATAAATAAAAAAGCACTGTAACCAGTGCTTTTTTATTATAGATTACGAGATTGTAGGGTTTTCAAAAATAACAATCTCTGAACTGTTTGTAGTTGAAACACGTTGGGCGTAATATGTTAAAGCTGAAGAAATATATGCTGGTAACGTATCATTTGTATGTGATGTTGTATATTCATGGATTAATTCCTTTAAAGTTGTCCATTCTAATTGTGCTGGGTGATCAGACACGAAAGAACTTACCCAGCGATCAAATGAAGATGAAAAATCAGTTTGTAAACGAAATACTTCTTTCATAATAAAACGCTCCCTTAAAATGTAGTATAATTATTTTAACACAAAACACGAACGATAGCTAAATTTTTTGAGTATAACGTTCGTGTTATATAGTTGTCTAGATGTTTGGTTATGTAAATTCAATTTGCCATTTGAAATAACATTCCGTAAGATGAGAGATAGAGTATATTTAGAGCTGGAGGAAAGAAAGTGGAATTTGTATTTTTAGGAACTGGTGCAGGTGTTCCTTCAAAAGGAAGGAACGTTTCAGCAATTGCTTTACAATTGTTAGAAGAACGAGGACAAACTTGGTTATTTGATTGTGGTGAGGCCACGCAACATCAAATATTACATACATCTGTACGTCCGCGCCGCATTGAAAAAATATTTATTACGCATTTACATGGCGATCATATTTTTGGATTGCCTGGTTTATTAGGTAGCCGTTCATTTCAAGGAGGAACTACGCCTTTAACGGTGTATGGACCGAAAGGAATTAAACAATTTATTGAAGTGGCATTATCGGTAAGTACGACACATGTGAAATATCCACTTGAAGTTGTGGAGATAACAGAAGAAGGTACCGTATTTGAAGATAATGAATTTTATGTAGAAACGAAAAGATTGTCACACGGTATAGAATGCTTTGGATATCGTATTGTAGAGAAAGATATACAAGGTGCTCTTTTAGTTGATAAGTTGCTTGAGATGGGTGTGAAACCAGGTCCAATCTTTAAACGTTTAAAAGATGGTGAAGTAGTTGAATTAGAGGATGGCACGATATTAAATGGAAATGAGTTTATCGGCCCACCTCAAAAAGGAAGAATTATTACTATCTTAGGTGATACGCGATATTGCGAAGCGAGTAGGGAGCTTGCGCAAGATGCAGATGTACTTGTCCATGAAGCGACTTTCGCAGCAGAAGATGAGCAACAAGCGTATGATTATTTTCATTCTACATCTAAGCAAGCTGCGAGCATTGCACTTCAGGCAAATGCGAAGCGACTAATATTAACTCACATTAGTTCTCGCTATCAAGGAGATACATATAAGGAATTATTGAAAGAGGCTAGAGAGTTGTTTTCTAATACAGAAATAGCGACAGATTTGAAATCATTCCCAGTAGAAAAATAATTATTTTGTAAAAAATGGTAACGGCGGGTTACCATTTTTTTATGTCTAAAAAAATTTAAAAATAAAACTGTTATTATTTTATACTTATACTTGGATGATACAGAAAATTAGGATGGTTTGAATATATAGGATAAAAATACGAAATAATGATTATTTAGAAAAACTGTTATATAAGTCAGATGACATACAAGTGATACAAATAGCAGAAATGGACTTTTATTCAGAACTTTTAAAATTCAACAAAAGTAAGCGTTTTATAAAAAACAAGCTATAATGAGGGCAGATTATAATTTATGATAAGCCGCATGTATTTTAGTCATTATCGTAACAAGTGAAGTTGACTAAATCATGAGAGAGTAACATGAGAATTATAATAGGAAAGATATCGCTTGTTTATGCTATCCTTGCAATGGCTTCTGTGTTAAACTTTGGATTGCTACCAGACTTTATTCTGGATCATCTTGTATCATTTTTAAATAAAAATAATGCTAAGATTCTTATGTAGTATGATAACTGGTATTATTTCAGGTTATATTGGATTACTTTTATTCAAAAACTATCCAATTCGTACAGCAGAACAAATTCGTGGTACAACTGGAAAAGCGACAGATGTAGCAGCTTAATAGAATAGTAGAATAAATTTTTTCATAGAGGTTTAGGGGGAGTTATGATGAAGTATCGCTCAGTATTTGATATTATCGGTCCAGTTATGATTGGACCATCAAGTTCACATACAGCAGGCGCAGCAAGAATGGGGCAAGTTGCTCGCCAGCTGTTTCGTCATGAACCAGAAAGAGTAAGCATTTCGTTATATGGATCATTTGCAAAGACGTATCGAGGGCATGGTACGGATGTAGCACTAATCGGTGGAATATTAGGATTTGAAACAGATGACTTACGTATTCCAGAGGCGCTAGAAATAGCAAAAGAGCGCGGAATTGAAGTGGAATTCATTGAAGAAGATGCCAATGCACCTCACCCAAATACAGCGAGAATTCGTTTGTATAAAGGTGAAGATGAAATTGAAGTTGTTGCTTGCTCAATTGGTGGCGGTAAAATTGAAGTTGTAGAATTAAACGGATTCGATCTTCAATTATCAGGCACGAGCCCAGCACTACTTATTGTAAATAACGATCGCTTCGGTGCTATTGCAGCGGTAGCTTCAATCCTTGCGAAACATGAGATTAACATTAGCACAATGAGTGTTTCTCGTAAAGAAAAAGGAAGAAGAGCGCTTATGGTCATTGAAACAGATGAATTATTAGCAGATGAAGTAATTGAAGAAATAAAAGCGCAACAAAATATTTGTCAAGTAACTATTATGGAATAATTGCAGGGGGGACACACCATGTTTCGGAACGCAGCGGAACTAGTGGCGCAAGCTAAAGAACAAAATGTAAAAATCGCAGAAATTATGATTCAATGTGAAATGGAAACAAGAAGTATTTCACGTGAAGAAGTAATTGCTGGTATGGAAAAGAACTTAGTCGTGATGGAGCAAGCAGTAGAACGTGGTATTCGCGGCGTGAAATCACCAACTGGTTTAACTGGTGGAGATGCTGTAAAAGTTCAAGCGTATATGAAGAGCGGAAAAGGCTTATCTGGAGATACGATTTTGGATGCAGTAAGCAAAGCTGTTGCAACAAATGAAGTAAACGCAGCGATGGGAATTATTTGTGCAACACCAACAGCAGGTTCTGCTGGAACAGTGCCAGGTGTACTATTTGCACTAAGAGAAAAATTGCAGCCTACACGTGAAGAAATGATTGAATTCTTATTTACAGCAGGAGCTTTCGGTATGGTTGTTGCGAATAACGCTTGTATTTCTGGTGCAGCGGGAGGATGCCAAGCTGAAGTTGGTTCAGCAAGTGGAATGGCGGCTGCAGCTGCAGTTGAGATGGCTGGTGGAACACAAGATCAAGCAGCTACAGCGATGGCAATTTCATTAAAGAACATGCTTGGTTTAGTGTGTGATCCTGTTGCAGGACTTGTAGAAGTACCTTGTGTAAAACGTAATGCGGCAGGAGCTGCGAATGCGATGATTTCAGCAGATTTAGCATTAGCTGGTGTAACGAGTACAATTCCATGTGATGAAGTAATTGAGGCAATGTTTAGAATCGGACAAACGATGCCAGTAGCACTTCGTGAAACAGCAGAAGGTGGACTTGCAGCAACGCCGACTGGTCGTCGCCTGCAAGAAGAGATTTTTGGGAAGAACAATAACTAAGTGTAATTATAGAAAAAGGAGCTCAAATAAACTTGAGCTCCTTTTTCTATTTTTCTTTTGTTAGTTGTTCTAATGTTTTTCCAAGATTATGTGATCGTTTCGTTGCCTGTGTAATACAAGAAATAAGTGCTTGTTGAAATTTATGTTCTTGTAATACTTCAATACCTGCTTCGGTAGTTCCACCAGGAGAAGTAATTTCCTTTCTCAAAATAGAAGGGTGTTTGTCACTTGCTTTTAGCATTTCAGCAGCACCAATCATCGTTTGAAGAATAAGTGATTTTGCAACATCTTCTTTTAAACCAATTTTTTTTGCAGCTTCTTCCATAGCTTCCACTACGTAATAAATATAAGCAGGTCCACTTCCGGATAATGCAGTGACAGCATGCATATCTTCTTCCTCTACAACAGAGACGAGACCAATCGTTTCAAATAAAGATGTTGCAGTGCGAATATGCTCCGCTGTTGCATGTTTTGAAGGGGAGATAGCGGTAGCTGATTTTAAAATGGCTGCGGAGGTATTTGGCATTGCACGAATAATTGGAACGTCTTTTTGAAGTAGTTTTCTAATTGAGTCAGTAGAAACACCTGCTAGTAATGAAATAATAAGCACGTTATTATTTATGTATTCTTTAAAAGGGGTAAGCGCCTCTGCAACATCCTTTGGTTTCATTGCTAGAAAAAGAATATTTGCATCAGTAAGTAATTCTTTTTTATTATGAGTACCTTTGACACCGTATTTTTTATGTAGCTCTTGTAATCTTGTCTCGTTAGAACGATTACTTACAGTAATTTGTTCACCTTTAACGACATTTGCATGTAACAAGCCACCAATAATAGCTTCGGCAATAGAGCCTGCACCGAGAAAGGAAATGTTTTGAATAGACATGATGTTCCTCCTTTAATTTTGGTTAGAAATTCTTATAAATGTACATACATTCGTTTTTTTATAGGAAACACCTCTTTTTATCTGAAAATAATGACAAATATATATAGAAGTTGTAAACTGAAGAAGTATTCATTTTTGAACCGGAAAGAGACAGGGGGGCTAAGCATGACGGCGATTCACCGAATGGAGATTCCTGTACCATTTGCAGTGGAAACTGTGAATGTGTTTTTAGTTGAGGGGGAGACATTAACATTAATTGATACAGGGACGAATACAGAAGAGGCAAGGAATGCGTTAGAAAGTCAATTAGGTGCATTAGGACATACGATAGAAGATATTGAAACAGTAGTCATTACGCATCATCATGCAGATCATTGTGGACTTTTAAATATATTTTCTGAGAAGACGAATATTATTGGACATCCTTGGAATGAGCCTTGGATTACACAAAATCCAGAATTTTTAAAGCGGTATCATGAATTTTTTAGAGGGACGGCCTTACAGTTTGGTGTGCCAGCAGCATTTTTGAAAGACGAGTCGTTATTGACGACGAGGACACTTAAATATTCTTGTAATAGATCGTTAACGCATACTGTGAGAGAAGGAGATCGTATTGATTCTTTGCCTGGATTTACAGTACTTGAAACACCAGGTCATGCTTCTACTCATATTTCTTTATATAGAGAATCTGATGGAATATTAATTGGTGGAGATGCTCTCATTAGTCATATTTCTTCGAATCCAATACTAGAACCGCCATATGAAGGGCAAACAGAGCGGGCACGCCCATTACTACAATATAATCAAACATTACAGCGTTTAAGCGAAATGAATATTTCACGCATTTTATCAGGGCATGGGGAAGATGTTCTAAATGTGAAACAACTTATTGAAACGAGATTACAAAAGCAAGAAACACGTGCTTTTAAAGTGCTTGAGTTATTAAAGGAAAAACCAATGACAGCATTTGAAGTATGTGTAAAACTATTTCCGGTATTATATAAAGAACAATTACCACTTACTATTTCAGAAACGGTTGGACAATTGGACTATTTAGCATATAATCAACAAGTGATGATTGATGAGTCATCGCAACAATTGATTTATTATGCAAAGTAGGTGACAGCAATGACAGGACGTTTACAAAATAAAGTAATCGTCATTACAGGTGCTTCTAGTGGGATTGGTGAGCAAGTTGCAATGCAAGTTGCAGCACAGGGAGCGACTCCAGTATTAATGGCTCGAACAGAAGAGAAACTACAAGCGTTAGTAGACAAAATTAAAGAAACTTATAATACGCCTTGCTATTATTATGTATTAGATGTAAGTGAAGAGATGGAAGTACAGTCTGTTTTTTCAAAGGTATTACAAGAAGTGGGACGTATTGATATATTAGTAAACAATGCGGGATTTGGTATTTTTAAAACGTTTGAAGATGCGTCAATGGGTGAAGTAAAAGATATGTTCCAAGTAAATGTATTTGGATTAGTAGCATGTACGAAAGCGGTACTACCTTATATGGTAAACAAGAACGAAGGACATATTATTAATATTGCTTCACTTGCCGGAAAAATTGCAACTCCGAAATCAAGTGCGTATGCAGCAACGAAACATGCTGTATTAGGATTTACGAATAGTTTACGCATGGAATTAGCGAATACAGATATTTATGTTACAGCAATTAATCCAGGTCCGATAGATACAAACTTTTTTGAAATAGCGGATCAATCTGGTACATATGTAAAGAATATGGGACGTT
Source organism: Bacillus sp. FSL E2-8900 (assembly GCF_037966225.1). Taxonomy (NCBI): domain Bacteria; kingdom Bacillati; phylum Bacillota; class Bacilli; order Caryophanales; family Bacillaceae; genus Bacillus; species Bacillus sp. FSL E2-8900. Next base: position 3,827,004 of record NZ_CP150193.1, on the reverse strand, counting down.
ACATGTTAAAACCAACATACGTAGCAGAACAAATCGTAAAGTCGATGCACACGAAAAAACGTGAAGTAAACTTACCGAAGTGGATGGGAATTGGTCCAAAACTTTATGCTTTATTCCCAGGTTTATTTGAACGTGTAGCAGGTAAATCATTAAGTAAAAAATAGGAGATTTCCACATGGAAATCTCCTATTTTTTATTGTTTTCCAGTCACATAATCATAAACAATATCCTCAATCTCCTCGTATAAATCAATTTCAATATTTGAATGAGTCACCGTTTGAATATGTTTCACTAGCATTTCCTGATCTTCTTTTGATATTGGACTGCATTGATATTGCTGAAAACTTTTTATAATCATTTTCTCAATTAATTTTTCGTTCATATTTTTTCCCGCCTGTATGTACGTATGTATTGTTTTATTGTACTTGAAGTGAAATAAAAAAACTACTATGCACTATTTTTGTATAAAAATTCGGTTGAGTATATTATTTTTCTAATAAAATTAAGTTTTTTTAGATTTAAAAATTTATAAATATTTAATTGACTCTATAAATATACAATATTATAATCATACTTAATTTAAAGAATCGATTTGAGGAGGAACTTATGAAAGTCGCAATTATTGGAGCCACTGGATATGGGGGCATTGAATTAATTCGTTTATTAGAACAACATCCATATTTTTCTATAGCATCTCTTCATTCTTTTTCGCAAGTTGGTGAGTGTATAACAAATGTATATCCGCATCTTCGAAATGTCCTTTTTCATACGTTACAAGAAATTGATGTGAAGACAATAGGGAAAGAAGCAGAAATCGTATTTCTAGCAACACCAGCAGGAGTATCAGCGGAGTTAACTCCCAAGTTAGTAGCAGAAGGTTTAAAAGTAATTGACCTATCTGGAGACTTTCGTATGATAGATCCTTCGTCATATGAACTGTGGTATAAAAGGCCAGCAGCGAAAGAAGAAATTCTTAGAAAAGCAGTGTATGGGTTAAGTGAATGGAAAAGGACTGAGATTCAAAAGGCAAATTTAATTGCAAACCCAGGATGTTTTGCTACAGCCACATTGCTAGCGATAGCGCCGTTAATACGTAGCGGCATGATTGAAGAAGATTCGATTATTATTGATGCGAAATCTGGGGTATCAGGAGCAGGAAAAACACCAACAATAATGACTCATTTTCCTGAGCTATACGATAACTTACATATCTATAAAGTAAACCAGCATCAGCACGTTCCAGAGATTGAGCAAATGCTTACAGAATGGAATAGTGAATCACAGCCAATTACATTTAGCACACATTTAATACCGATATCACGAGGAATTATGATTACACTTTATGCAAAAGTAAAACAAAAGATGGAAATAAAGCAACTTCAAAAATTGTATGAAGAAACGTATGAACAATCTCCTTTCATCCGAATTTGTACGCAAGGGAAATTTCCAAGTCCAAAAGAAGTGAGAGGCTCAAATTATTGTGATATTGGCATAGCTTACGATGAAAGAACTGAAAGAGTTACGGTCGTTTCTGTTATAGACAATATGATGAAAGGCGCGGCTGGGCAAGCGATTCAAAATGCAAACATAATAGCGGGACTAGAAGAGACAACAGGTTTACAACATATGCCGCTTTATCTATAAGGGGGACATGATGATTAAAGTAGCGTCTATTACAAAATTAGAAAATGGTTCAATTGTAACGCCAAAAGGCTTTTCGGCAATTGGTACTGTAAATGGTCTGAAAAAGGAGAAAAAGGATTTAGGGGCAATCGTCTGTGACGTACCAGCATCATGTGCCGCTGTGTATACAACGAATCAAATACAAGCAGCCCCTTTGCAAGTAACGAAGGATAGTATAACGGCAGAAGGGAAGTTACAAGCAATTATCGTTAATAGTGGAAATGCAAATGCTTGTACTGGAATGCAAGGATTACAAGACGCATACGAGATGCGCGCGTTAGGGGCGGAACATTTTGGAGTGAAAGAAAATTACGTTGCAGTAGCTTCAACAGGTGTAATTGGTGTTCCACTGCCGATGGATATAATCCGAAAGGGGATTGCAACTCTTATACCGACGAAGGAAGAAAGTGAAGCATATTCTTTTTCTGAAGCAATTTTAACGACAGATCTTATCACGAAAGAAACTTGCTATGAAATGATTATTGATGGGAAGAAAGTGGCGATTGCGGGTGTTGCAAAGGGTTCAGGGATGATTCATCCGAATATGGCAACGATGCTTAGTTTTATTACGACAGATGCTCATATAGAGCATGACGTATTGCAAACAGCATTATCCCAAATTACGAATCATACATTTAATCAAATTACGGTAGATGGAGATACTTCTACGAATGATATGGTCATCGTTATGGCAAGTGGATTATCAGAAACAAGCCCGATAAATATGGAACATACAGATTGGGAAACTTTCGTATGTACTTTACAGAAGGTATGTGAAGATTTAGCAAAAAAAATTGCGCAAGATGGTGAAGGCGCTACGAAGTTAATAGAAGTAAATGTGCTAGGAGCTCAAACGAATGAAGAGGCAAAAAAAATTGCAAAGCAAATAGTCGGTTCGAGTCTTGTGAAAACAGCAATACATGGTGAAGACCCAAACTGGGGGCGAATTATTAGCAGTATTGGACAAAGTGAAGTAGCTATTAATCCGAACACAATTGACATTACTCTTCAATCTATATCGGTATTAAAAAATAGTGAGCCTCAAATATTTTCTGAAGAAAAAATGAAAGAGAGATTACAAGAAGATGAAATAGTCATTAATGTGTACTTACACTTAGGTGAAGAGACAGGATCAGCTTGGGGCTGTGACTTAAGCTATGAATATGTGAAAATAAACGCTTGTTATCGTACATAAGGAGAGAGAAGATGAGCGATTATATTGTAGTGAAATGCGGCGGTAGTATGTTGAATCAATTAAATGATGTGTTTTTTGAATGTATAAAGAAATTGCAACAGAAGTATAAAGTAGTGATTGTTCATGGTGGTGGACCAGAAATTGATGCCAAATTAAAAGATTGTAACATCAACGTAGAAAAAAGAGATGGATTACGGATAACACCAAAAGAAGTTATGGATGTTGTTCAAATGGTGCTATGCGGAAGTACGAATAAAAAACTCGTAATGAATTTACAAAAGCATAATTTACTTGCGGTAGGTTGTTCAGGGTGTGACGGCAATTTACTTCAAATTCAACCTGTCAGCGAAGAGATAGGATATGTAGGGGAAGTAAGTTATGTAGAAACAGCTTTATTAAAAGGATTAATAAATATGGAGTATATTCCTGTTATTGCTCCAATCGGGGTAAATGGTAATGAAATTTATAACATAAATGCGGACAATGCTGCGGCTGGGATTGCGGCCGCGTTAGGGGCAAAAGAGCTTGTTTTTATTACGGATGTAGATGGAATATTACATGAAGGGGATTTGGTAAAGGAAACGGATGAATCTGAAATTGCAACTTTTATAGAAACAGGTGTTATTACAGGTGGGATGATTCCGAAAGTACAGGCGGCACTAGCATCATTAAAAATGGGAGTGCAAAAGATAAGTATTGTGAATGGTACAAAAGATTTTACTGAGGTTACGGGAGAGTGTATTGGAACGACGGTAACGAAAGGCGTGAGTATTGCATGACGAGTCATCTTTTTCAAACGTATGGCAGAAGAACTATTGAGTTTGTAAAGGGAACTGGAACGAAAGTTATTGATAATAACGGTAAGGAATATTTAGATTTCACATCAGGAATTGGCGTATGTAATTTAGGACATTGTCACCCTACTGTTCTCAAAGGTGTACAAGAGCAACTTGATGATATATGGCATATATCTAACCTGTTTACAAACAGCTTACAAGAAGAAGTTGCGTCATTATTAACAGAAAATAGAGCATTAGATTATGTGTTTTTCTGTAATAGTGGGGCAGAGGCAAATGAAGCGGCTTTAAAGTTAGCACGTAAGCATACTGGAAAATCTCTCGTCGTAACATGCCAGCAGTCTTTTCACGGTAGAACATTTGGAACGATGAGTGCAACAGGCCAAGATAAGGTAAAAGAAGGATTTGGTCCATTACTTCCATCTTTTTTACACATCCCTTTTAACGATATTAAAGCATTAGAGGAAGTAATGAATGAAGAAGTTGCGGCGGTAATGGTAGAAGTAGTTCAAGGAGAGGGAGGAGTAATACCTGCTGATCTATCTTTTTTGAAAGAGATTGAAACATTATGTAATAAGTTCGGTTCCTTATTTATTATAGACGAAGTACAAACGGGGATAGGAAGAACTGGAACACTATTCGCTTATGAACAAGTGGGAATAGAGCCTGATATCGTTACCGTTGCAAAGGCACTTGGGAATGGGATTCCTGTCGGAGCGATGATTGGCGGGAAAGAGCTCGGAACGTCGTTTACTGCAGGATCACACGGTTCAACTTTTGGCGGGAATTACATCGCGATGGCTGCAGCGAAAGAAGTATTGCAAGTGAGTAAAAAACCATCGTTTTTAAAAGAAGTACAAGAAAAAGGCGAGTACGTATTAGAGAAGTTGCAAGAGGAATTACAGCATGTCGAATGTATTCAAAATATACGTGGTAAAGGGCTTATGATTGGGATTGAGTGTAAGCATGAAGTTGCAAGTTTTATAGAACAACTAGAAAACGAAGGACTTCTCGTATTACAAGCAGGCCCTAATGTTATAAGACTATTACCGCCACTCATTGTCACGAATGAAGAGTTAGAACAGGCAGTATATATAATAAAAAAAGTAGTTTGTACAAAAAACGTATCAATCATATAAGGGGGAAGTTTCATGTCAACTGTACAAGTACCGAAATTAAATACGAAAGATCTTTTAACACTAGAAGAATTAACGAAAGAAGAAATTATTTCTTTAATTGAGTTCGCTATATATTTAAAAAAGAATAAGCAAGAGCCTTTATTACAAGGCAAAATATTAGGGCTTATTTTTGATAAGCATTCAACTCGTACTCGTGTATCTTTTGAAGCGGGAATGGTACAACTCGGGGGACATGGTATGTTTTTAAGTGGAAAAGAGATGCAAATGGGAAGAGGAGAAACTGTTTCAGATACTGCGAAAGTATTATCGCAGTATATTGACGGGATTATAATACGTACATTCTCGCACGCGGATGTAGAAGAGCTTGCAAAAGAATCGAGTATTCCTGTTATTAACGGTTTAACGGATGATCATCATCCTTGTCAAGCATTGGCAGACCTCATGACAATATATGAAGAAACAAATACATTTAAAGAAATAAAATTGGCTTACGTAGGTGACGGAAATAATGTATGTCATTCATTGTTGCTAGCGAGTGCAAAAGTCGGAATGCATATGACTATTGCAACGCCTGTAGGATATGAACCGAATGAAGAGATTGTAAAAAAAGCGTTAGCGATTGCCAAGGAAACAGGAGCTGAGATTGAAGTTTTGCATAATCCTGAATTAGCGGTGAATGAAGCAGATTTCATTTATACTGACGTTTGGATGAGCATGGGGCAAGAGGGCGAAGAAGAGAAATATTCTTTATTTCAACCTTACCAAATCAATAACGAACTTGTTAAGCATGCGAAGCAAACATATCGTTTCTTACACTGTTTACCTGCCCATCGTGAAGAAGAAGTAACAGGAAAAATTATAGATGGACCGCAGTCTATCGTCTTTGAGCAAGCTGGTAATCGATTGCATGCTCAAAAAGCGTTATTAGTGAGTTTATTTAAAAATGTAGAAGAGCCTTCCTAAAAGGGAGGTTTTTTTATATTAAAATGTCATATGTATATTTAGTTAACCATTTCGATATCATTTATAATAAAAGAGAAAACTAAATTTGTTTTTCAGAGTGTGTAAGGACATACTACATATAAAAATATAGTTAAAGAGATGATGAGGGTGAAAACAACTAAGAAAACATATTCGTTTTTTCAGCGGATATGGAGAATATTAAAGTTTCAATATTATAAGTTGCTTCGATCGCCAGAAGGCGCAAAGAAAGTATCATTAGGGTTTGCTATAGGATTCGGCTTAGAAATGTTAGTCATTTATACGGCATCGCTCGTATATGTAATATTTTATCCAATCGTCAGGTTAGCAAAGGGATCTTTTCCTGCGGCAGTTATTGGCAATATTATTGGGAAAATATCGTTTCTCCCAGTATTTTTATTTCCGCTTGCGTATACGCTAGGAAAAATGATTTATCCATTTCATGTACAGAAAATTCATCATGAACCATTTAAGATATCGGACTTGTTTTCAAGTCACATTTTTACGATATTAAAGAGCTTATTACAAAGTGAAGTGTATGTATTAATTGGAATGACGATTTTAGGAGTTGTGTTTGGTCTCATTTCGTATTTCGTTGTGCATTATTTATACGAAAAGAACCGTAAGTTACGCTTGAAGAAAAGGAAGAAACGAGTGAGAGAACCACTTGTACAATTATAAACAATGTCACATTCATTTTCTCCTTTGAATATGTTTAAGAAAAAGGAGGAGAGGATAATGTATTATTATTACGTACCTCAAGTATATCCATATGTAAATTATTATCCGGTTTATGATACGAGTAGACAATACGAATTATATCGGCAACAACAATTACAGCAATTATCACAAATACCACAAATACCACAACAACAGCCTACACAGGAAAAAAAACCATATTTAACAACATGGCCATATTCCAATGTATACTATGGTAACTATTACGAATCATAAAGCTGCTTCTATTTAGAAGCAGCTTTATACGTTTGTTTTCAAAATTAAATTTTGAATGGTTTGAAGAGAATGAATGAGCTTTTCGCGCTCTTCCTCAGATAATGTTTGGAAATTTTCTTTTAGTTTGTCTAAAATGAATTGCTGATACTGATTTACTAATAATTTCCCTTCAGCTGTTAGGGAAATTAAAATGACCCGTCGATCTTTTTCGCTATAATGACGCTCTATTAGTTCTTCTTGAATAAGTTTGTTTAATAGAGGTGTCATGTTAGGCCGTGAAATCGCTAGCCGCTTGCCGATTTCGGAAACTGCTAATGTGCCGTTTTCATGCAAAAGCAGTAATACTTGTGTATGTGATGGCGGCATATGTCTTTGAGAAGAAAATTCTCCAGGAAGCATAAATTTGCGATAAAAAAGAGGCACTAGCGAAAGAAGATGATCAACAATACGTTCCCACTCGCGTGATTCCATATAAAGGCCCCCTTCCACTATCATTGTAACAAAAAAGACATGTTATAAAAATAGAATTGTTTCATGGTCGCTTTAATATTTGTAGGATAACACTTGCTTTGTAAATGTATTGGCAATAATTGCATAGCCGTTATCATTTGGGTGTACTTGGTCAAATAATAACTCTTTTTTATCATTCGATATTAATTTGCGAATTGGTAAAACGATAGATGGTTGATTTGCTTTGGAAATGGAATAAACAGATTCATTCCAGCCATCTAAAAACATATCTGCATAACTTGCGATGGAGTCATCGAGTTGTAACGGGTTATAGAGTTCTGAGAGAATGAGTAAAGCATCCGGATTTTGATCTCGAACTGTCTTTACAATACTTTTTATATCCGCTTCAAAATGGGCTTTTTCTTTATTTAACATTTTTATACCATCTATAACACCGACATCACGATTTAAACGAAATAAATTATTTCCTCCAATATTAATTGTAATTATATTTGCTGCTCTAATTTTTTCCTTTACATCTTCTGATTGAACTTTTTTAGCGAGACGATCTGTTGTAAGACCGTTTACCCCAAGGTTTTCTACTGTAATTGGTTTATGAATTTGTGCTTCTATTTGCTTAGAAGCTAATTCAGCAAACCCACCTTGTGTCGATCCATATCCTTTAGCGAGTGAATCACCTAATACAAGATGATAAAAAGATTCGTTTGTTTGCTTATCAATCCAATTTGGGGCAGATGTTTTTTCTGTTTTTTCTTCAGATTCATTTTGTTTTGTCTCGTCGTTCTTTTCAAAATAAGAATAAGAAATGATCAGAAGGAGGAGACAAACAATTGTTAAGATGACTTTTTTCATAAATTCATCCTCCTTGTAATTGGTAATTGTATCATATTCAGCAGTATTAGCAATGTAAGGGCATATTATATGTTTATGAAAAGTTTATAATAACTTTACAGAAAATTTGTTGAAGTTTGTCAAAAAATATTGACGATAGGAAAGAACTTTATATATGATAATGTCAGATAAGGTGAAACTTTAATGAGTGGGAGCTTTATTTCCTATTAATTGTTAGTCTTCATCAATCGGGCGTTTAAGGGGACTACTCGTTAGCGCAGGGTGAAATGAAAATTGTGTCTCTAATAGAAGAAAAAAGGTATGTGGTTAGAGACAGATAGGGATTCATTTCATTATTTCTGGTAATTGTATAAGGGGGATTTTTTGTGAAAAAGTCAAAAAAAATGCTAGCTGGAGCAACTCTTGCGATTGGTGTTATAGCACCGCAAGTAATGCCAACAACAGCTCATGCAGATGAGAACACTGGGGAGAGTACAGTTAACTTACGAATTCTAGAAACATCAGATATTCACGTTAACTTAATGAATTACGATTATTATCAAACGAAAACAGATAATAAAGTAGGTCTCGTGCAAACTGCAACACTCGTTAATAAAGCACGTGAAGAAGCGAAAAACTCTGTCCTATTTGATGATGGAGATGCATTACAAGGGACACCGCTTGGAGATTATGTAGCAAATAAAATAAAAGATCCGAAGAATCCTGTGGATCCTAGTTATACACATCCATTATATCGTGTAATGAATTTAATGAAGTATGACGTCATCTCTCTTGGGAATCATGAATTTAACTACGGCTTAGATTATTTAAACAAAGTGATTGAAAAAACGGATTTCCCGGTTATTAACTCGAATGTATATAAAGATGACCATGATGATAAGGAAGAGAACGATGAAAATTATTTTAAACCATATCATATTTTAAAGAAAGAAGTAGTGGATGAAGCAGGCCAAAAACAAATAGTAAAAATTGGTGTAATAGGATTTGTCCCACCTCAAGTTATGAACTGGGATAAGGCAAATTTAGAAGGAAAAGTAAAAGCGAAAGATATTGTCAAAACAGCGAATAAATTAGTACCGAAACTGAAAAATGAGGAACATGCAGATATTGTCGTTGCACTAGCGCATTCAGGTGTTGATAAGAGTGGATACAACGAAGGAATGGAAAATGCATCATATCATTTAGCAACACAAGTTCCTGGCGTAGATGCAGTATTAATGGGACATTCACATACTGAAGTGAAGGATGTATTTAATGGTGTTCCAGTTGTAATGCCTGGTGTTTTTGGTAGTAACTTAGGTATTATTGATATGCAATTGAAAAAGGTAAACGGAAAATGGGAAGTACAAAAAGATCAATCTAAGCCACAACTTCGCCCGATTGCTAATAGTAAAGGTACCCCATTAGTAGAATCTGATCAAAAATTAGTTAATGAAATTAAAGATGAGCATCAAGCGACAATCGACTATGTAAATACACCTGTAGGTGAAACGAAAGCACCAATTAATAGTTATTTTTCATTAGTACAAGATGATCCTTCCGTACAAATTGTGACAAATGCGCAAAAATGGTATGTAGAACAAGAACTTAAAAAACCAGAGTACGAAAAGATTAAAGATATTCCGGTTTTATCTGCAGGCGCACCATTTAAAGCAGGTGGCCGAAACGGTGCTACATATTATACGGATATTCCAGCTGGAACGTTAGCAATTAAAAACGTTGCAGATTTATACGTGTATCCAAATACGTTATATGCTGTAAAAGTAAATGGGGCACAAGTGAAAGAATGGCTTGAAATGTCTGCAGGTCAGTTTAATACAATTGATCCAAAGAAAACAGAAGAACAGCCATTAGTAAATATAGGCTATCCTACATATAACTTCGATATTTTAGATGGCTTAAAATACGAAATTGATGTAACACAACCGGCGAAATACGATAAAGATGGAAAAGTTGTAAATGCAAATACGAATCGTATTGTAAATATGACATATGAAGGTAAGCCAGTAGCTGATGATCAAGAGTTCATCGTCGCTACAAATAACTATCGTGGAAGTAGTCAAACGTTCCCAGGTGTAAGTAAAGGGGAGGTTGTATACCAATCACAAGATGAAACACGTCAAATCATTGTGAAGTATATGCAAAAAATAAAAAATATTGATCCAGCAGCTGATCAAAATTGGACGTTTAAACCGATTGTTGCAGATAAATTAAATACAACATTTGATTCTTCACCAAATGCACAAAAGTATATAAAGAAAGATGGGAACATATCATATGTTGGACCATCTGAAAATGAATTTGCTAAATATGCAATTGATATAACGAAGAAAAATGATGATAAAGAAACTGGTGAAGGAAATCCAACGACACCGCCAACAGGTGGGGGAGAAAATCCAACAACACCGCCAACAGAAGAAGGTAATAATGGTAATGAACCAAAACAAGATGGAAACAATACTGGATCTGGACAAACTACAACAGATGATCAAAATACAAAAGAAACAACAACAACTGTAAGTGAAAATAAAGAAGCTGAAAAAGATGAACGTGATTTACCGAAAACAGGTGCAAGTATTGCTTCTACAATTGGAGCGGGTCTTGCGTTTGTTGGAGCGGGATTACTTATGTTATTTAGAAGAAAGAAAGCGAATAGATAGTCGAGAAATATAAAAAGGATTACCGATTTGGTAATCCTTTTTGTTATATTATGAAACTGGTACTGCTTTTTCTTTTTTCCATGAAAGACCGAATCCAGTAAAGCCGACGATAATGGTTACGACTGGACATGCTAAACAGAAGATTGCGTATGGCAGGTAATCGAATGTTGGAACGCTAAGAACGTTTGTTAAGAATACGCCACTTACACCCCATGGTACGAGTGGATTAATTACTGTACCAGCATCTTCTAATACTCGTGATAAATTACGACGTTCTAAACCGACTTCATCGTATTTATTAGCAAATGCTTGTCCTGTTAAAACGATGGATAAGTACTGCTCACCGAGTAAGAAGTTTACACCAATTGCAGTTGAAGCAGTAGAAATAATTAAGCGTGTACTAGTTTTTACGAAGCTAGAGATAATATTCATCAGCTGCGCTATAATACCCATTCCTTGTAATAATCCTCCCATACAAAGAGCTAGGAAAATAAGAGCAATTGACATCATCATACTTTGCAGGCCACCGCGAGATAATAAGCTGTCAATGTCTTTGATACCAGTTTTAGAAACGTAACCGTCTTGCATAATTTTTATTAAATCAGCTAAAGAAGTGCTAGGTTTAAAAATAAAGAGAATAATAATCCCTACCACAATTCCTGCAAGTAATGTTGGAACTGCGGGTACCTTTTTAAATGCGAATAGGAACAGTAATAAAATAGGAATCAGTGTAACGATAGAAATCGTTGCATTTTTTTCTAGTGTGTTAATAAATGCTGAGAAATCAACGTTTCCACCAGATCCGCTTCCTAAAATGAAAAATGCGATAAAAGCAATAATGAAAGCTGGCACTGTTGTCCAAAGCATGTTACGAATATGTTCAAATAAATCTACACCTGTTACAGCAGGCGCTAAGTTTGTTGTATCAGATAAAGGAGACATTTTATCTCCGAAGAATGCACCAGAAATAATTGCACCAGCAATAAGAGCTGGATCGTATCCAAGGGCAGTACCCATTCCCATAAAGGCAAGTCCTACAGTTGCAGCAGTTGTAAATGCACTACCGATACTCGTTCCAACAATTGCACAAACAACAAAAACAGTTGGAACGAAAATTTTTGGAGATACAAGTTGGAAGCCGTATACCATTAAAGTGGGAATAGTTCCAGCTGCGATCCAAACGCTAATTAATACGCCTACAAGTAAGAAAATAAATATAGATGGAATGCCAGCTGAAATACTACTAATCATCCCTTTCTCCATAGTAGACCAAGAGATTTTCTTCAAGAATCCAAATGCTAATAAAAGAACGATACCAAATAAAATTGGGATGTGTGGTGAAACTTCTAATTGAATAACACTAAAACCAATACAGAAAAAGATAAAAATTGTTAAAAGAACAGACTCAATTTTTGAAACCATTGTTTTCCCCTCCTAAGTAATGTGAAATAGCTCTTTTTTATATAAAATTCGCCAATATTGTATATTTCCTTCTAAAATTTAGAATTTTGTGACAAATTACCGGTAATTGTTAGTCCTTCTATATGATACGGAAATGATTGGATAAAAAAACGTCCCTGCATATAATTATGCAGGGACGAAGAAATCGCGGTACCACCCTAGCTTGTGAAATGAATGTATCACAAAATAAAGGGTCATATGATATGCGCTTATAAAATAAAAACGCCCCTGCAATATATGCAGGGACGAAAAATTCGCGGTACCACCCTAAATTGTGAAACAGTTTCGTTTCACCACTCTTTAGACATAACGGTCTATAACCGTCTTTCACTACTCCTTACGTTTCGTAAAAGAAGCTCCAGGGGGTAATTCATAATTCGCTCTGTACTGGTTCGCACCGACCACCAGCTCTCTGAAATCAGAAATCGAAATACTACTAAATCCTATCAACGCCGATTCATATGATGTTAGTTAAATTTTTATCATATATTCATCATACATGTCAATAAAAATATGTGATATTTTTTTAGGGAAATAAAGGAGATAGGTTTTAACACTAAAAAATGTGCGTTATAATGAATTTGAAAGGGGAGGAAAGAGTGAAGAAAAAAATAATTCTTTTTACCACCTTACTAGTCATTGGCGGAAGTGCTGGCATTTACACAGCTTTTGCAGCTGAATCAGAGCAAGCGAAGCAAAAGCAAGTACAGCAGTCAGAAGTGAAGAAAGCGAAAGAAGCGGAAGAGAAGAAGTCGATGGAGAAAGCAGCTACGAAACTAGGGGTTTCTAGTGATGGAAAAACAAAAGAAGAAATTACGAAAGAAGTAAATAAGGCTAGATTTGAGCAGCGTCATGATTTATTAATTGAGCATGCGAAGCAGCTTGGAATTAATACAGAGGGAAAAAAAGATGAAGAAATTATTTTAGAAATTGGAAAGATACAGCATGGAAAGTAGAACAACTTATCGTATGATAAGTTGTTCTTTTTTAAGAACTATTTGATTTTAAAATAATTGACAGTCATTCAGATTTAATGTTAACTTTATTTGTAAACAAGTTAACATTAGGGGTGACAATTGTGACAATAAATAGTAAAACGATTGAAAAATCATCTTATACATATGAAGAATTAGCAGAGAAAAATAAAGCTTACGTATGGCACCCATTTACACAAATGAAAGATTATTTAGAAGAAGATCCTGTCATTATTGAACGTGGAGAGGGAAGAAAGCTATACGATGTAAATGGTAATGAATATTGGGATGGTGTTTCATCTATATGGTTAAATGTTCACGGACATCAAGTACCGGAATTAGATGAAGCAATTCGTGAGCAATTAAATAAAATTGCTCATTCTACTATGCTAGGACTTGCTAACGTTCCATCTATTTTATTAGCAGAAAAAATTATTGAGGTTGTACCAGATGGATTGAAGAAGGTATTCTATTCTGATTCAGGTTCTACCGCTGTTGAAATTGCAATTAAGATGGCTTTCCAATATTGGCAGCATAAAGGGAAACCAAAGAAACAAAGATTCGTTACATTAAAAGAAGCATATCACGGTGATACAATTGGAGCTGTTTCAGTAGGAGCAATAGACTTGTTTCACCAAGTGTATAGTTCGCTCTTATTTGATGCGATTAAAATGCCGTATCCATATACATATCGTTCTCCTTACGGAAATAATAAGGAGGAAATTGTAAAAAGCCATTTAGAAGAAATGGAAGAATTGTTGAAAGAAAAGCATGAAGAAGTAGCTGCCATCATTGTAGAGCCATTAATGCAAGGTGCTGGCGGGATGATTACAATGCCAAAAGGATATTTAAAAGGACTGCGCGATTTATGTACTAAGTACAATGTATTATTTATTACAGATGAGGTAGCAACTGGATTTGGGCGTACAGGGAAAATGTTTGCTTGTGAACATGAAAATGTGACGCCAGACATTTTAACTGCTGGGAAAGGTTTAACAGGTGGATATTTACCAATTGCAGTTACGGTAACGACAGATGAAATATATAATGCCTTCTTAGGAGAATATGAAGAACAAAAAACATTTTTCCATGGACATAGCTACACAGGCAATCCGTTAGGGTGTGCCGTAGCAATCGCGAATCTAGAACTATATGAAAAAACAAATTTAATAGAAGAAGTGGCACGTAAAACGGATTATGTGGCAGCGCAATTAGAAAAGCTCTTTGCTTATAAACATGTAGGTGATATTCGTCAGTGCGGATTAATGGTTGGTATTGAGCTTGTGAAGAATAAGGAAACGAAAGAAGCGTTTGACTGGACAGAGAGAGTCGGTGTTCAAGTATGTAAACGCTCAAGAGAGCTGGGTATGATTTTACGACCGCTAGGTAACACGATTGTATTTATGCCGCCACTTGCTTCTACTTTTGAAGAGATTGATGATATGTTACGCATTTTATATAAGGCAATCTCGGATGTTACGGAGGGAGAATAATGAGTGGTTTTTTCATAACAGCAACTGATACTGAAGTTGGAAAAACAGTAGTTGCAGGTGCTATAGCAGGTGTATTTAGAGAATTAGGATATAACGTAGGGGTATATAAACCGTTGCAAAGTGGGCATGTTGCATCAAACCCTGAGGGAGATGCGGCAAGGTTAAAATCATTATCAGGTGTACCGACACAAGAAAATGAAATTTGCCCTTATTCTATTGAAGAACCACTTGCTCCGAGACTTGCCATGAAAAGAGCTGGAAGAGTAGTAAAGTTAAAAGAAATTACTGATTACTATAATGGACTATTAAAAGAGTTTAATAGCTTATTTGTAGAAGGAGCAGGTGGGCTTGCTGTCCCATATACAGAAGATGCTTTAGTAATTGATTTTGCAAAAGAATTACAGTTGCCTCTTATTGTAGTAGCTCGTCCTACATTAGGAACAGTAAATCATACAGTGTTAACGATTGCTTACGCAAAGGCGCATGGCTTAACCGTAGCGGGTGTCATTTTATCAGGTTGCAAAGAATGTGAAATGGAAAGAGTGCAAGAAAATAAAGAGATGATTGAAGAGCTGAGCGGGGTACCAGTTTTAGGATTATTACCATTCTTTGCAGGTGAGTTTACGAAAGAAGAAGTATTAGAATCTGCAAAAGAACATATTATGATTTCAAAATTAGAGGAGTTTATCCAAAATGAATCAAACGTGGCGGGCGCACCTTCAATGTAAATTACAACAATTACATGAGCAAGGGCAGTATCGTGATTTGCATGTAACAGAGAAGGCAGAAGAGACTTGGCTTATTCGAGATAAAAAAAGGATGTTAAATTTAGCGTCAAATAATTATTTAGGGTTAGCTGGAGATGAAAGGTTAAAAGAAGCTGCTATTGCCTGTACAAAAAGATATGGAACTGGAGCGACTGCCTCTCGTCTCGTTGTAGGAAATCATCTATTATATGAAGAGGTTGAGAGAAGCATATGTGACTGGAAAGGTACTGAAAGAGCTTTAATTGTAAATAGTGGGTATACGGCAAATATAGGTGCCATATCTTCTTTAGCCTCTCGGCACGATATTGTTTTTAGTGATAAGTTAAATCACGCAAGTATTGTTGATGGAATCATATTAAGCGGGGCAGAGCATAAAAGGTATCGTCATAATGATTTGGATCATTTAGAGAAGTTGTTGAAAATGGCTTCGCCTGAAAAAAGGAAATTAATCGTAACAGATACCGTTTTTAGTATGGACGGTGATACTGCGTATTTGAGAGATTTAGTACAGCTGAAAGAGAAATACGGGGCAATCATTATAGTCGATGAAGCACATGCGAGTGGAATATATGGAATCGGCGGAGCTGGGTTATCTCATATAGAAAAAAATCTTTCTCAAAAAATTGATATACATATGGGGACGTTTAGCAAGGCTTTAGGGTGTTATGGTGCGTATTTGACAGGTGATGAAATTTATATAGAGTATTTACAAAATATGATGAGAAGCTTTATTTTTACTACAGCCTTACCACCAAGTACGTTAGGAGCAGTGCAAAAAGCAATTGAAATTGTAAAAGAAGATAACGAAAGAAGAGAGAACCTTATAGCAAACGGAGAATACTTCAGAACTAAATTAAGGGATGCTGGTTTTGATATTGGAAATAGTTCAACTCATATTGTACCGATTGTAGTCGGTTCAAATGAACATGCTTTACGGTTTAGTAAAAGGTTGCAAGGGGCAGGGATTGCGGCTATTGCAATTCGTCCGCCAACTGTGCCGGTTCATAGTTCTCGAATTCGCTTTGCAGTTACATCGCAACATACAATAGCTGATTTAAAATGGGCTATTGACCGAATTATCCACATTGCGAAAGAAGAGGAGCTTTTCGTATGAATGAGCTAAAGATTATTTTTATCCCCGGATGGGGAATGGAAGAGAATATTTGGGATTTAGTACTTCCGTATTTTAAAGGATATTCTGTTCAATGCATAGATTGGCGTAATGTGAAAGAACGAAGTGAATTTGCGGAACGAATTATAGATGTAGCGCATAATGACAACGTAATATTGGTTGGATGGTCACTAGGAGCGTTAGCAGCAGTTGAAGCTTATAAAAAGATTCAGGCAAAAGGCATCGTATTAATTGGTGGTACTGCTAAATTTACAAATACGAGCGATTACAGTAACGGATGGAATGCTTTGCATGTAGAACGGCTGAAAAGGAATTTGGCGAGAAGGAAAGAAGATACGCTCAAGCGGTTTTATGAAAATATGTTTACGAAAGATGAGCTAAAAGAGAATAAAAACTTTGAAGACATTGTAGACCGTTTTAAAGGTGATTCTATTCAGTCTTTACAACTAGGTTTAGATTATTTAATAGAAACAGATATGAGAGAAGAACTAAAAGAAATTAAAGTACCTATACTACTTATTCACGGAGAACAGGATGTAATATGCCCATTGTCTGCGGCACGTAGTATGACGGAAAATAGCAGCAGCGAGCTGAAAGTAGTAAGTGAAGCAGGGCATGCATTATGTGTGACGAATTTTGAATATTGCGCAAATGAAATAATTCAATTTGTAGAGGGGATACGACATGATCAACAAAACGTTACTACAAAAACGGTTTAATGGGGCAGCCGTATCTTACGATCGATATGCAAATGTACAAAAAAAGATGGCACATTCATTACTTTCAATCTTAAAGGAACGATATAGTGAAACGGCATCAATACGTATTTTAGAACTAGGATGCGGGACGGGGTATGTAACAGAGCAATTATCAAAGTTATTTCCGAAATCACATATTACAGCAGTTGATTTTGCTGAAAGTATGATTGCGATTGCGCAAACTAGACAAAATGTAAAAAATGTAACGTTTCACTGTGAAGATATTGAGCGATTACGATTAGAAGAATCATATGATGTCATTATTTCAAATGCTACATTTCAATGGTTAAATAATTTACAACAAGTGTTAAGAAATTTATTTCAACATTTGTCTATAGATGGGATATTACTCTTTTCAACGTTTGGACATGAAACATTTCAAGAATTGCATGCTTCGTTCCAACGTGCGAAAGAAGAAAGAAATATAAAAAATGAAACATCGATTGGTCAACGTTTTTATTCAAAAGATCAGTTGCTTCATATATGTAAGATAGAAACAGGAGATGTGCATGTTTCTGAAACATGTTACATAGAGAGTTTTACAGAAGTTAAGGAGTTTCTGCATTCTATTCGAAAAGTAGGAGCAACTAATAGCAATGAAGGATCATATTGTCAAAGTCCCTCACTCTTTCGTGCGATGCTACGCATATACGAAAGAGACTTCACGGGAAATGAAGGGATAATGGCAACGTATCATGCTTTATTTATACATATAACAAAAGAGGGGAAGAGATGAAATGAAACAAGTACAAACAAAAAGGGATTGGAAAAAACTTGCATACGACGTAGTGGAAGAGAAAATGATTACGAAAGAAGATGCAATAGCGATATTAGAAGCTGATGATACAGAAGTTTTAGAAATTATGAATGCAGCTTACATTATTCGCCATCATCACTTTGGTAAGAAAGTAAAATTGAATATGATTATTAATACGAAATCTGGATTATGTCCTGAAGATTGTGGATATTGCTCACAGTCTATTATTTCAGAAGCACCGATTGATAAATATGCATGGTTAACGCAGGAGAAGATTGTAGAAGGGGCACATGAAGCAATACGCCGTAAAGCAGGTACATATTGTATTGTAGCGTCTGGTCGTCGTCCGACGGATAAAGAGGTAAATCACGTAATTGGAGCAGTTAAGGAAATTCGTGAAACGACAGACTTGAAGATTTGTTGTTGTTTAGGTTTCTTAAATGAAGATCAAGCAGGACGTTTAGCGGAAGCAGGCGTGCACCGTTATAACCACAACTTAAATACACATGCAAATAATTACGATAGTATTTGTTCAACTCATACGTATGATGATCGTGTTGATACAGTTCAAAAAGCAAAACAAGCGGGCATTTCCCCATGCTCTGGAGCGATTTTTGGCATGGGAGAAACAATTGAAGAGCGTGCTGAAATTGCATTTGAATTACAACGTATAGATGCAGATTCTATCCCTTGTAATTTCCTTGTTGCTGTAAAGGGGACACCTCTTGAAGGGCAAAAAGAGTTAACGCCAGTAGAATGTTTAAAAGTACTGGCAATGATGCGTTTTGTAAACCCGACAAAAGAAATTCGTATTTCAGGAGGACGTGAAATCAATTTACGTTCTGTACAGCCAATCGGTTTATTTGCAGCGAATTCTATTTTTGTCGGGGACTACTTAACGACAGCTGGACAAGAGCCGACTGCAGACTGGGGTATGATTGCAGATTTAGGATTTGAGATTGAAGAGTGTGCATTATAAGATAGATGAAAAAGCAAACTTGTAAAAGGGTTTGCTTTTTTTGTAAATAAAATGTAATAAATAGTTGTGAACGCCTGTTACTATTGGTTTTTGAACGAAAAAAAGAATTTTTGTGGACGAATTTTCCAAGCCCTAGTTGTACATAGTAAATATGTAATTTATATTGGGTTGGAGGATTTTACATGTACAAATACATATTAGCGATTATGACTTGTTTAATTTTAATAAAAGCAATAAGTTCTGATCCAGTTAAGGCTGCTGAAAATCCTGAACAAAAAGAGATGCAACAAAGAATCGAACAACACTTTCGAACGAAAGCTGAACATTTTGGATTGAAAACGGAAGGAAAAGATTTAAAGGAAGTTAGAAAAGAAATTACTATTATAGAAGAAGCGAAAAAAAGAGAGAATGTATGGAGAACAGCACAAGCTCTTCATATAAAAACAGAAGGAAAAACGATGAATGAATTAATAAAAGATGTACAAAAAAAGGTGAAAAAATAAAAAGAGGCCGTAGCCTCTTTTTTTATGCCCATTGTTTTGATAAGTGAGCCATTTCAATTGCAGCAACAGCTGATTCATATCCTTTATTACCAGCTTTCGTACCTGCGCGTTCAATCGCTTGTTCAATTGTTTCTGTCGTTAATACGCCGAAAATAACTGGGATGTCCATTTGTAGTGATAAAGACGCAACACCTTTTGC
Organism: Bacillus sp. FSL E2-8900; assembly: GCF_037966225.1. Taxonomy (NCBI): domain Bacteria; kingdom Bacillati; phylum Bacillota; class Bacilli; order Caryophanales; family Bacillaceae; genus Bacillus; species Bacillus sp. FSL E2-8900. The sequence goes on along the minus strand of NZ_CP150193.1, from coordinate 3,807,249 downwards.
TACTTCATTACAAACGTAATCGTAGTGAGTTGTAGCACCTCGGATTACAGTACCTAATGTAATAACAGCATCATACTTTCCGCTACTAGCCATCTTTTTAGCGATTAAAGGAATTTCAAATGCACCAGGAACCCAAGCAACATCAATATCACTTTCTTCTACACCGTGACGCTTTAATCCGTCTAAAGCGCCGCCAAGTAACTTACTTGTAATAAATTCGTTAAAACGTCCAACAACAACTCCAACTTTTAATCCTGTACCAACTAAATGACCTTCGAATACCATAATAAATCTCTCCTTTAATTATAAGTTTAGTAAGTGTCCTAATTTGTTTACTTTCGTTTGTAAATACGATTTATTCTCTTCTTTTGCTGGCATTTGCAACGGTACACGCTCGATTACTTCTAAATCGTAACCTTGTAAGCCAGCAATTTTTCTTGGGTTATTCGTTAATAATCGTAAACTCTGTAAACCTAAATCTTTTAATATTTGAGCACCGATACCGTAATCACGAAGATCAGCAGGGAAGCCGAGTTTTTCATTTGCTTCTACAGTATCGAATCCTTCTTCTTGTAATTTATAAGCACGAAGCTTATTAAGAAGCCCAATGCCTCTTCCTTCTTGCCTCATATAAAGAAGAACACCTTTTCCTTCACGCTCAATTTGAGCAAGTGCTGCATGGAGTTGTGGTCCGCAATCGCAGCGATGTGAACCGAATACATCTCCTGTTAAGCATTCAGAATGAACACGCACAAGTACCGGTTCACCTGTTGAAATATCACCTTTTACAAGTGCGATATGTTCTTTCGTATCTAATGAGTTAGAATAGCCAATTGCGTGGAAAGTACCGAAATCTGTAGGTAATGTAATTTCCACTTCTCTCGTCACAAGTGTTTCATGATGGCGGCGGTAAGCAATTAAATCTTCTATTGTAATCATTTTTATATCAAATTGTTTTGCGCATTCTATTAAATCAGGTACACGTGCCATCGTGCCGTCCTCATTTATAATCTCGCAAATAACTCCAGCTGGTTCGGCACCGCATAGCTTTGCTAAATCAACAGCAGCTTCTGTATGACCTGCACGACGCAGGACACCGCCTTCTTTCGCAATTAATGGAAAGATATGTCCAGGTCGATTGAAATCAGCGCCTTTTGATGCGGGGTTTAACAATTCTTGTATCGTAGTTGCACGTTCGTGAGCGCTAATCCCTGTTGTTGTAGAGACATGGTCAATGCTCACTGTAAACGCAGTATGATGTGAATCTGTATTATGAGATACCATTGGTTCTAATTGTAGACGTTCTGCGTACCCTTCCGTAATCGGTACACAAACGAGACCACGGCCATGTGTAATCATAAAATTAATTGTTTCTGGTGTAATGTACTCTGCTAAAGCAATAAAATCGCCTTCATTTTCTCGGTTTTCATCATCACATACGATAACGACTTTACCTTTTTTTAAATCTTCTAGAGCTTCTTCAATACGATGAAACATTGTGCTTCCCCCTTATAGAAATCCGTTTTCTTGTAAAAAGCTTTCGGTCATTGAACCTACTCGTTTTGTAGGTTTAGTAATAAAGCGTTCGATATATTTACCAATCATGTCACACTCAATGTTTACGATATCTCCGGCATTTTTTTCTCCAATGACAGATTCGCTTACTGTGTGCGGGATGAGTGAAATCGTTATGGAAGATTCGTCTATATCAAATATCGTTAAACTCGTTCCATCAACAGCAATGGACCCTTTCTGCAAACAATAGCGCAGCAGGTCATCAGAAATTGCTATTTTGTAATAGACGGCATTGTAATGTTGTTTTTTATTTAAAATCGTTCCGATTCCATCAATATGTCCTGAAACGAAATGTCCACCGAATCGTCCGTTTGCAGCCATTGCTCGCTCTAAATTTACTTTAGAGTGCGGTTTAAGCATGCGAAGTGATGTCGACTGCATCGTTTCAGGCATTGCATCAACTGTAAATGAAGTAGTTGTAAAGTTTGTTACAGTTAAGCAAATACCGTTAACCGCGATACTATCACCTAAGTGAACATCTGATAAAATTTTCTTTGCATGAATCGTTAATTTCATCGCTTCTCCGCTTTGTTGCATGTTTGCTATCGTTCCTAATTCTTCTACAATTCCTGTAAACATTTCGTCACCTCGTTTCGGGCATTCGCAACGATTTTTATATCATCACCAATTTGTTTCATCTCTTGAATTTTCAAGGAAAGCGCATCTTGTAATTTTGAAAAACCATTTCCTCCAAATAAAGTAGGAGCATCTTTCCCACCAATTAATTTCGGGCTTATATAGGTTACAATTTCATTAAAATTGTTTGTTTTTAAGAAACTTGCATGAATCGATTGGCCACCTTCAACGAATAGAGAAAGAATTTGTTTCTCTCCAAGAAAGGAAAGAAGGTCCTCGATTTCTATATGCTTCGTTTCCATTTGGAATATAGCTATATTTTTAGATTCATAAGAAGATATCTTCTCTTTCTTTACATCCTTACCGACAATAATCCATGTCGGTGCTAAACCATCTGTTATAACATGAGAAGATGGTGGCGTTCGTAAATGGGTATCTAAAACAACGCGAATAGGATGTTTCCCACCATTTGGAATTCTTGTTGTTAAATGAGGATTATCAGCTATAACTGTATTCACTCCAACAAGAATTGCATCATGTGTATGGCGATATTGGTGAACATCAGCACGTGCTTCTTCACCTGTAATCCACTTACTTTCACCAGTTACAGTTGCTGTTTTTCCATCTAAGCTCATCGCTGTTTTGATTGTTACAAAAGGGCGCTTCGTTTTCATGTAGTGAAAAAAGTAGCGATTTAATAAAACTGCTTCTGCTTCAAGAACACCGGTAGTTACTTCAATTCTAGCTTCCTCTAATCTTCTTTTTCCGTTACCAGAAACGAGCGGATTACAATCGAGAGTAGCAATTACAACACGCTTAACTCCTTTTTCGATGAGCAATTCACAACAAGGTGGTGTTTTTCCAAAGTGGCTACACGGTTCCAGTGTTACATAAACGGTAGCGTCTTTGGCGTTCTGACCAGCCATTTGAAGGGCATGAACTTCTGCGTGTTCTTCACCAGCTCGTAAATGAGCCCCCATACCAACGATGTTTCCATCTTTTACAACAACAGCACCAACCATAGGATTTGGACTTGTTTGTCCTGATGTCCCTTCTGCTAACTGCAGGGCAATCCTCATATATTCTTGATCTGTCATTTTCTTCACCTCTCCTAAAAAAATCAAAAAACCCCAAGGATTTAATATCCTTGGGGTTTGGGAGACGTGATTTCTAGAAATATAGTTTGAATACGAAAGCATAGGAAAGAAACCTAACGATAATTGATATTTCTGCATAAGGAAAAAACCTAGCAAAATATCGAATTTTTAAACGCTAGTTGTCTCTTTTTATTTCAGTATAAAAAATAAGTATAGAAAATTAAACATATATAAAGAATCAAAATGAATCTTTAAAAATATGCATACTGAAATAAAAGTGTATTCACTATATAAAAAACTAGAAACATATCCTTCTCCCATCCAGACTATACTGTCGGCCCTAGAGTTTCACTAGATCCACCGTTTTCGAGTTGAAAACGGGTCACGGACTTAGAAGTTTTCACTTCATCACCGCCGGTTGGGAATTTCACCCGACCCCGAAGGATGCTGTTTGCTCAAATTATAGCACAAAAAAAATAAAAGGCTAGTAAAAAATATTCGAATGTGAAGAATTGTGTGAAAATATATGCAGGCTGGAATGGAAATAAAAGTATTAGAAATGTTGTAAGGAGAAGGGATATAACGGAGTTGCTAAAAAGAAAAAACATGCACAAAAAAATGTGCATGTCACATGTAAAATTATTCTGCCTCTGGTGCTCTAACAACAGACTCGAATTTACCTTTATGCGAAGCGTCGCAATAAGGCATATTTTTTGATAAACCACAACGGCATAAAGAAAATGCCGGTTTTGCTGGGAATACATTCCCTTGTGAGTCGACTAATTCCACGTCCCCTGTAACGCGAAAAGAGCCATTATCATTTACTTTAATTTGTACTTTTGCCAACGTTATCCCTCCTTCCCAAACGCTTAATTTCATCATATAATCAAGGGAAGTGCTTGACAATATAAAAAGAGCACTTTGTTTGAGAAAGAAGAGAGTGTTATAATAGTTTTCATAACTGACTAGAGTAAGGTGACGAGAGATGGATAAACAATTACATACATTACGAAACATTGCAAATGAGCGCACGTGGGCATCATTTTTGAATGATAATCATCCATATAGTTTGTTACATTGGTCCATTGCAGGTGTAGGGCAAGAGGCAAAGGATGTTTGGTTACTTCAAGATGAAGTAACATTTCAAACGACAGAATTCCCAACGTTAGATGATGCAATGCAATGGATTTCTGAAAATATGGAACAAGTTACAGACGTTTTAGCGCAATAAAAAACAGGCTTATGCAAGCCTGTTTTTTGTTTCTTTCACATATGTGTTTAAAAATTGATCGACGGCTGCTTCGTACTCTTCTTTATTTTCGTTATAAGAGCAAGCGTGTGCACCGTGTTCTGCAATATAAAGCTGCTTATTATTTTCTTTCGCTTCATATAACGCTTTTGTCATATCAGCTAAAATATAGTCGTCATCTTTACTATGAATAAAGAGAACGGGATTGTTAATGTTTTTTATACAGTCGATTGGTGAAACTTCACGAATTGTATAACCGTCACGAACTTTTAAAAATGCGTTTGCTAAAGGTAATAAAGGCCATTTTGGTAGATGGAATTCAACCTTTAAACGGTGCTGTAATTGTCCGTGAAAATCAGAGAAAGGACAATCTGCAATATAGAAATCAGCACCATCTTCTACAAGTCCTGCGTATTGAAGAAGTGTTGCAGCTCCCATAGATTCACCATGAATACCAAGTGTAATATTGGTGCCAAAACGGTTTTTTAGCCAGTCAACTACGGATTTTAAATCATGTTTTTCATAGTATCCATAGCTTGTTGTTTTTCCGCCAGTTTTACCATGACGACGATGATCGTAAATGAGGACGTTATATCCCCTTTTTAAGAATAAGTTTGCATATTTTACAGAGTTTATTTTATTTACAGTTACACCGTGGCAAAAAACCATAAACTTATTGGTGGAATGACCAGCAGGAATGTAATATCCGTGAAGGTCGTATCCGAATTGTGAAGGGATATGAATTTCTTCTTTATGAAGAGCATCAAAATCCTCTATACGAAAATGTTTTTTCGTTTCTCTTTCGAGTACTTCTTCCTCTGTTTTTTTCTTTAAGTACATCACTTTATTTGTAAAGAAAATCCCAAGGGCAGTTATTGCACCTAGTATAGTAAACAATGCTGCAAAAAAACGTTTCATACTTTACCTCATCCTCCAAATACCGTTACATGTGATACACTTATATTGTATCACAATGATATAAAAGGGGAGAAATAGGAAATGCTGCATATACAAAAAATTACGCCAGCGATGAAAGAAACAATCCGAATGTTCATGTGTGAGAACTGGGGAAGTTCATTGATGGTTTCACGTGGTAAGGGACATCAGTTAGAAGAGTTGCCAGGATTTGTTGCGCTCTCAGATGACAGAATAATCGGAATTATAACGTATGAAGTGACCGGAAATATATGCGAAATTGTATCGCTAGATAGCTTTGAAGAAAGAAAAGGAATAGGGACGAAACTTGTGGATTGTGTATTACAAGTTGCAGAAGAAGAACGGTGCAGACAGGTTTGGCTTATTACAACAAATGATAATATGAATGCGTTACGATTTTACCAAAAGCGCAATTTTGTAATGACTAATTTATATGTGAATGCGGTAGAGGAGGCACGAAAAATAAAGAAAGAAATTCCACGTATGGGATATGATAATATCCCAATTTTACATGAAATTCAGTTGGAGTATCGTTTAGTGAAATGATGTAACAATTTTCAGAAATGTGAGTTATTAATCTTGACGGATAGTGTAATTTAGGTTACCGTAAAATTGTAATCTATTACCATATTAAGGGGTGACGATGTGGCAACTATACGTGATGTTGCAAAATTGGCAGGTGTTTCAGTCGCAACCGTTTCACGAGTTATTAATGAAAAAGGATACGTTCATGAGGACACAGTAAAACAAGTAAAGGAAGCAATTGAAGAATTACGTTATAGGCCAAACAGTGCAGCGAAGCCACTATTTAAAGAGAATTCAACGATAATTGCATTACTTGTAGATAATTTATGTAACCAATCAAACATCACTTTGCTACATTGTATTGAGGAAATAGCATATAAAGAAGGCTATCAAATCATTATTTGTAATATAGAGAATAAAGATAGATACATACATATGCTGAAGCAAAATAACATTGCAGGTGTTATTTTGACGAGAGCAGTTTTTAAAAGTGTAGGAGAAATTCCATTTCCGTTTGTTGTGATCGATGAGCAACAATCACATGGAAATTATTATGAAAGTGGACAGAGAGCTGTTTCTTTATTAAAAGAGAAAGGGTGTCATTTTCTTGCATATTTCGGTGAGGGAGAAGAAAGTGAAGAAATGGAAGATCATATAGCAGGGTTTTTAGACGCTGTTTGGGATGAAGGAATCTCTTATCGAGAAGAATGTGTACAAGGGTATACAAATAAACAATTTATTACATTATTGCAAAACAATCCGTATATAGATGGAATTGTAGCCTCAAGTGATCAGATTGCTATTGAGTTAATTCGGTCAGCGAGATTTCTAAATATACATATACCAGATAAATTAAAAATTGTTGGACCGAATGGGAGTATAGAGTGTGAATGGATAGGTTCATCACTACCGACAATTGAAAGCTATGTCAAAGATAACGGAAAAGTAGCTTTTCAACAATTAAAAGGAAAAATAAAAAAGTAAAAGGTGCGTTTTATACGCACCTTTTTATAATGTAATTGCGGCAATAAAGCCAAATATAAGTAACGGTATATTGTAATGTAGAAAAGTGGGTACACATGTATCCCATATATGATGGTGCTGACCATCAGCATTTAAACCGGATGTTGGTCCAAGGGTACTATCCGATGCTGGAGATCCTGCGTCACCTAGTGCTCCGGCTGTACCGATAATTGCAATTGTGGCCATTGGACTAAATCCAAGCTGAATGCAAAGAGGTACAAAAATGGTTGTTAAGATAGGGATGGTTGAAAAGGATGAACCAATTCCCATCGTAACGAGAAGTCCAATAACGAGCATAAGAAATGCAGCGAGTGGTTTGTTATTTCCAATTATATGTGCACTCGTTTGCACCAGAGATTCAACATGTCCTGTTTTTCGAAGAACAGCGCCGAATCCAGCGGCAGCAATCATAACAAAGCCAATAAAGGACATCATACGCATTCCGCTTGTTAATATCGCATCTGCTTCTTTAAGTGGTAGACTGCCACTAACTGATAAGACGATAATACCTGCTAAAGCACCGAAAATCATTGATTCTGTTGTTAATTGAACAGTTAATGTAGCAATGATAGATAATAACCCGAAAGTAATGCTACGTTTTGTATAGGGAACGATTTCATTTTCGGTAGTATGAATTTGTTCTGTTTCATACGTACGAGGTTTTCGGTACGTAATGAATACCGCTACACATAATCCAATAATCATACCAATTGCTGGAATAGTCATTGCTTTTGGAATAAGTGTGACATCAAATGTAAGGCCGCTTTGCGCAGCGTTGGTTTGTAATACGTCATGATAAATTTTTCCGAATCCTGCAGGGATCCACATATAAGGAGTAATCAATCCAAATGTAATAATACATGTGACAAGTCTGCGATCCACTTTCAGCTCATTTAATACTTTTAAAAGTGCTGGAATTAAGATGGGGATGAAAGCAATGTGAACAGGAATCACATTTTGTGAGAAACAAGCCATCGTTAAAATAATGAATAAAATAAGTATTTTAGAATAAACTTGTTTTTTCGTGTCTTGTTCATGGCCAATCCATTTTAATGCAGTTTGAATCATAGCATCTGGAAGTCCTGTTTTGGAAAGGGAAATAGCGAAACCACCAAGCATTGCATAACTTAAAGCGATTGGAGCACTGTTTCCAAGACCAGTTGTAAAAGTGTTAATCGTTTCTGAAATACCGAGTCCGCCGATAAGTCCGCCTGTTAAAGCTCCAACAATGATGGCGACAATGACCTGGACACGTAACAAACTAAGCAATAGCATAATTGCTACTGCGACGAGTACAGCGTTCATAATAAATGTAATCTCCCTAAATTTTTATTCTGTTAAGACAAGTAAATATGAAACATTTTGCTATGTTTATACATGCTTGCGACATATTATTATAAAATGTTTTCTATGAAATGTAAAAGAGCCTTTTGTTACTAATGCTGAAAAGCTAGCTCTTGTTTAATTGATTGTAAAGAATTAGCGAATAATTCTGGTTCTTCTAAATCAGGAGAATGTGCTGAATTTGGGAACCAAATCATCTTTTTTATAGGCGCTTCAATAATATCGCAATATTCCTGAACGAGTGCATAAGGAGTTTGATAATCATAGCGACCAGAACAAAAATAAACTGGAATAGATAAACTTGAAATAGAAGAAAAGAAATCGATTGTCAGCATTTCTTCCCATAAAACACCAGATTTTAAATTTCCTGCGAGAAACTTGAACCAATCTAATAGCGTATATTCAGGAGAAAAGAAACCTTTTCGTATGAAAGAAAAGGAAGATCCGTTTTGGATTGCGCCTCCAAATGTGCCAAGCCACTTTCTTTGAATAATGAGACGTCTCGTATCTAAAAATGGTGGTTTGCCTAATTTTAAAAGGGAAGCTAATGCTTTTTTATGATCATGTTTTTTTGCAGAATGAATTAAATGTTGATATAGCAATTCTTCATTTTGTTTCATATGTACAATTTGCCCAATACCGATGTAAGCCTCGATATACTTTGGATATTGATGTGCTATGTTAAGCCCAATAATACTTCCCCAAGAATGACCAGCGAGAAATAGTTTTTGTTTGTTGAACTTTTTAAGTACATATTGAATCACTTCTTTTGCATCGGAAACGAATTGTTCGATTGTGAAATTTGCTCCGAAATCTTTCATTGAAAAGGATTTACCAGCCCCGCGCTGATCCCAATTAATAACAATAAATTGCTTCTCTAATTCTTTTTGAAAATGGCGAATAAATCCGATTTGTGCCATCCCAGGTCCGCCGTGACAGCATAATAAAATAGGTTGCTCTACGTTTTGTCCACGCATAAGGAGAGTTTGTTTTCGATTATTAATCATAACGCTTTCTATCGTAGCGATACTATTAGGAATGAGTTGTTTGTTTTCGTTATAGAACTGAGGGGTGTAGCTACGAAAAAGCATATTGAAAACCTCCTTTTGTGAAATCGTATGAATCGCACAGGCTATTCATTTTGCATATACTGTTAGAAAATCATTGTAACATACCATACTAGTGTCATTTCAACACGGGAGGAGGGAAATTGTGACGATTGGAGAAATTATAGATGGTTTAAATAGACGTGAATCCATCGCTATTATAGCAAAACGTCTTGAAATAAGCCCGTATACATTATCGAAGAAATTAAGATTGATTGGATACGAATATGATGGAGAGCAGAAGAAACGTATTTTTGTAGGAGATGGAGAAGAACCACGTCACTTACAACTCCAAGAAGCGACCGCCCTTCAATATGAGAAAACAGATTATCAATTATTAATTTATGAGCAATTACAAAGCATTTATGAGTTATTAAGAAAAAGAGAAGAAGTAATTGCACCAATTGTGAGTAAAAGTACAGAGAAAAAGAGACGGACCTTTTCTATTAATACAGAAATATTAGCAAGATTGGACCTTATATCAGAATCGAAAGGAATTCAAAAATCTAAACTTGTAGAAGAGGCGTTGCAACAATTTTTACAGCAATATGAAGTTGACAAAACATCACATTTTGATAACTAAAGAAAAGGATACTGTGTTCATTAGAAGAACGAGTATCCTTTTTATGATGTATATTACGTATAAAATAGAGGATCAGTACAAATCCTTTATGCGTGAAAAATGAAATTTATTATTAGAGAAACACTTAATTTACTTTTTGAATTCTTCCATCAATAACTGGCTGAATTGGTTCTTTTAATTGTTTTACGTAATTGACTAACGCTTCAAAGTCGTTTGGCCCAGTTTCTGCATTTTTACCATTTTTAAATGATACGAATCCATCACCGCCAGAAGCTAAGAAGGCATTTGCAACTACGCTATACGTTGTAGATGGAGATAATTCTTCTCCGTTTGTTAAACGTATATTTGTAACTTTTTCACCGTTTGGTTTATTTGCATCCCACGTATATTGAATACCTGAAATTTGAAGCATTCTTGTTGTTCCCTTTTGCCATTGCTGATTTAAAATATCGCGAATGTCTTGACCTGTTAAATTTACTTTAATCAATTGATTTCCAAAAGGTTGAATGCCGTATAACTCACCCCACGTAATATCACCAGCATCTAAGTCATTACGAATGCCACCAGGATTCATGAGGGAGATTTGAGTTTGCATCGTTTGACGCTGAGCATCGGCAACTAAATTTCCAAGAGTGGACTCACCAGCATCATTTTGTTTACGGTCGATAGGTGCTGTAGATTTTCCGACCACTTCATTTACAAGTGGTGCGATTTTTTCTTTATATTGATCTAGTTTTTTCTTTACTTGTTTATCAGGTTCTACACCTTCATGATACGTTGTAACAACTTCAGCTTTTTTCTTTACAATATCCTTTGTTTTACGATCAATTGTTACATCGACGTCTGAGAAAGCCATTCCGTATGAATTTGCTTGGACAATTAGTTTATTATTTACTGTACCATTTACATACGTATGACTATGTCCACCGAAGATAACATCAACTTCTGGGTCTGTTTCATTTGCAATTCGAGTAAGGTCGCCATTTGTTACCCCAGACTCATCGGTTGTTCCACCGACATGAGCAAGAACGACGATAGATTTAACGCCGAGGCGTTTTAATTGTTGTGTTGATTTATTAATTGCTTCTACTTCATCAGTAATTTGTACATTGTTAAGCATCGTAGGCATAACAACATTTGGTGTATCAGTTGTAACAACCCCAATGAATCCTACAGGAACACCATCTACCATTTTTACAGTAAATGGTGGTAAAAATAAGCGGCCAGTTGATTTGTTATAGAAATTAGCAGCTACATAGGGGAAGTTAGCCCCTTTGAAATTTCCTGTTTTTTCATGATATCCACCGTAAATGAGGCGTTTCATTTCATCAATGCCTTCATCAAATTCATGGTTCCCGATTGTACCGACATCAAATTTTAAGTCATTTAAAAATTCAATCGTCGGTTCATCTTGTAATAATGCTGAAACTGGTGGACTAGCTCCGACGATATCACCAGCATGTAAGAGAAGTGTATTAGGGTTTTGTTTTTTATGTTCTTTTAAATAAGTAGCTAAGTAATCAGCGCCACCAGCTTCTTTATTATTGATTTTTTTAACAGTATCTAGTTGTCCATGGAGATCATTAATACCAAGCATTTGTACGTCTATGTAGCGGTTTTGTTCAGCTGGATTCTGAGATGGGGGAGCGGCAAATACGCTTGAAAAAGTAATGGTGCTTAAAACAGCAACGGCAGGAATAATTTTTTTCCACATAATATAATTCTCCTTTTTTATAATCTGACATCATACGACATAATTTTAATAGATTCATAGGATTATAGCTACATAAAAATTTAGTCTTTTCGAAAAATTAACATATTTACAAAAAGTGAATAATAGAGTAAAGACCCTTTTTTATTGTCGATTTCATTGTGTATCTACTATAATGGAGAAAAAAGTAAAAGGTGAGTAGCATGAAGAAAAAGAAACAAAGACAAATGCAAAGACAATCACAAGTGAATCAACCAAAGAAAGAAACACTTACATTAGGCGATCAATTAAATGATTCACTCATGCAACAATTAAAGAGTAAGAAGAAAGAGTTGCAAGTGAGGGAAGAGGAAAAAGAGGCAGCTGAACTGGAAAGAAAGCGCCAAGAACAAAAAGAACGTGAAAAGAATAAATCATTTGAAGAACTGCTAAGTGAAAGTAACCTTACTTGGAAAGACTTTAAATAATAAAAAAATGATCAGTGAAATACCACTGATCATTTTTTGACGAGCTTGTAAGAAAAGGGGAGTTAGAATGAGAAAAATTGTCGTTGTTCCACATGAAAACCATTGGAGTGAAAAATTTCAAATGGAGGCTAAAAGATTAAAATCAGCGATGCCAGAAACGGTAAAAATTCATCATATTGGAAGTACGTCAGTTCCCGGACTGGCAGCTAAACCTATTATTGATATGATCATGGAAGTAGAAAATATCGAAAGAGTAGATGGGTGGAATGAACGATTTATAGAGCTTGGTTACATCGTAAAAGGGGAAAATGGTATTTCAAGACGCCGATATTTTATTCATGGAACTGAAGAAAAACGCTCGTATCATTTACACGTGTTTGAAAAAGGAAATCCAGAGATAGTAAGGCATTTAGCATTTCGTGATTATATGATGGCTCATTGTGAAGAAGCAGAGGCATATGCAACCTTAAAGAAAGAATTAGCCGAAAAGTATACATATGATGGCGCGTTATATACGGAAGGAAAAAATGAGTTTGTGCGCAATGTGGATGAAAAAGCGAAAGAATGGAGAAAAAATAACGTGAATGAATGAGTTCACGCTATTTTTTAGCTATATAAAAGTGTTATGTAAACTGTACGTATGTTTTGACTTTTGGGATGAATCTTGTTGAAATAAAATTGTGGCTTATAAAAAATGTAACAATGAAAGGGAGACGACTGTGCATATTCCAACAACTACACTTCATAATGGCGTGAAAATGCCGATGATTGGTCTAGGCGTATATAAAGCGAAAGAAGGAGACGAAGTAAAGCAAGCAGTAAAAACAGCGTTAGAAGTTGGATACCGTTCGATTGATACAGCAACTGTATATGAAAATGAAAGCGGTGTCGGAGAGGCGATACGTGAATCAGGAATTCCAAGAGAAGATATATTTATTACAACAAAAGTATGGAACGACGATCAAGGATATGAGGAGACACTCGAGGCGTTTGAAAAGAGTTTGAAAAAATTACAAATGGACTATGTAGATTTATATTTAATACATTGGCCGGTAAGAGGGAAGTATGTTGATACGTACCGAGCTTTAGAGAAATTGTATGAAGAAGGTAAAGTGCGTGCGATTGGTGTTTCTAATTTTCATAAACATCATTTAGAACTATTATTACCAAATTGCAAAGTGAAGCCGATGGTAAACCAAGTGGAACTTCATCCGATGTTGACGCAATTTGAGTTGCGAAATTATTGTCAAGATGAGCAAATTCAAATGGAAGCATGGAGTCCGTTAATGAGGGGCGGAGAAGTATTCCAGCATCCAATCATTCAGGCTATTGCTAACAAATATGAAAAAACACCTGCACAAGTTATATTAAGGTGGGATATTCAAAGCGGGATTGTTACAATTCCTAAATCTGTTACACCATCTCGTATTAAAGAAAACTTTACTATTTTTGATTTTGCACTAACTGAAGAAGAGATACGTCAAATTAACACGTTGAATCGTGATTTACATGTAGGAACGAATCCTGATAAATATGATACGTTATAAAAAAGACTGTCTCCTAATACTGGAGACAGTCTTCTGTTTTATCGGTAATTCGATATTTTTAACGATGCAAAGCATATGTGTCATATTTAACAATCTTTTGAAGTTGTATATATTCTTCTTTCGTTAAAGGTAACTGTTGACTAGCTCGTATATTTTCCTGTAATTGTTGAAGAGAGCTTGCACCAGGTATAATAGCTGCAACAGTCTTATTATGTAAGCAATATTGAATAGCTGTTCCTGTTAAAGAGCGTTCTCCAATTATTTCTTTTACACTTGCTAGAGTTGCATGTAATTCATCGTAAGAATAAGAGAGATAATCCTTTTCCTTTACTCTTTCTATCTTTCTTGCATTATTGTCAGTTAAAATTCCTTTTGCAAGTGGCCCGCGGGCAATGACGCTAATTTGGTGTTCATTTAGAAGGGGGAACCATTCTTCTGGACGACGATTTAAAAGGTTATATTCCATTAGTACACTAACGATGTTTGAGCGTTTTGCATATTCACGAACGACATTTGGGCGTATAGAAGAAATACCGTAATGGCGAATAATACCTTCCTTTTTCAATTCTTCAAAAGCTTCAATTGTTTCATCTATTGGATCTTCAATTGTTCCGCCATGAAGTTGGTAAAGGTCAATATAATCAGTTTGAAGTCTACGTAAACTTTCCTTTACTTCAGTCTTTATGTAAGCTTTAGAAGGATCCCAAGACCAGCCATTTTTTTCTTCTGTCCAACGATTTCCAACCTTCGTTGTAAGTACAATTTGGTCTCTTCTTCCCTTCAAGGCTTTTCCAACAAATTCTTCATTTAATCCGTAATCATATAAATCTGCTGTATCAAAAAAATTAATTCCTAAATCGATCGCTTCATCGATAATATGCATAGCTTCTGTTTCAGATGTACCGAGAGACATACAGCCAAGGCCCATTTCTGTAACAAACAAATCTGAGTTTCCTAATTGACGTTTTTTCATAGGTCAACCTCCTTACCTTTATTGTACGAGAGGGAAAAGAGGTTGACAAACGTTTACTTTCCGCTTCGCATTAACTGCCCGTAAAAGCATGATTAATGTTTCACTTTATTTGCTGTAATCCACTCTTGTACAGTTGTATACTCTTTGCTATATTGCTTTAGCTTATGGCGAATTTGCCATGCTTTTCCGACTAAAGTGACGCGATTTGGTAAAATATAAACTTTCATTTCTATCACGCTCCTTTCAATGTGGTAAAATGTATGAGGAAAGAATAGGAAATAGAACAGGGAGATGAAGTAGTATGAGTAATCTTGCAGAGAGAACAGTAAAAACTGAGCCAATTTTTGATGGTAGAGTTATAAAAGTTCGTGTTGATGATGTAGTATTACCAAATGGAGCAATGAGTAAACGTGAAATTGTAAATCACCCTGGTGCAGTTGCTATTATTGCTATTACTGATGAGGGGAAAATTGTGCTTGTTGAGCAGTATCGTAAAGCACTTGAAAAGGCGATTATAGAAATTCCGGCTGGCAAGTTAGAACCTGGTGAAAAACCTGAGGTAACAGCAGTTCGTGAATTAGAAGAGGAAACAGGATATGTATGTGAAAATATGGAGCTCATTACTTCTTTCTATACATCTCCAGGATTCGCAGATGAAATTTTATATGTATATAAAGCGACAGGTTTGACAAGAAAAGAAAATAAAGCTGAGTTAGATGAAGATGAGTTTGTGGAATTAATGGAAGTATCGTTAGAAGAAGCGATTACTCTTATGAAAGATCTTCGTATTCATGATGCGAAGACGATGTTTGCAGTACAATATTTACAACTACAAAAATAAACACTCGCCAAAGGCGAGTGTTTTTTAATTGATTTTTGCATATACACGTGCATCACGTAAGCTACCATCTGGTGCTAGGAAATCATTTTCCATTGTCCCTTCTAGAATGAATTCTAGACGTTCTGCTAAGCTACATGCATTTATATTTGTTGCATCAGTACGAATTTCAATTCTTCTAGCGCCTAGTTTATCAAAGGCGAACTGAATTGCACCTTTAACAGCTTCGGTCATATAGCCTTGTTTTGTATAGGCACTATGTAGCCAGAAGTGAAGTGAAAACTTTGGAATATCCCAGTTTTCAGGCTTTAGTGTAATTGCTCCGATGAATGTACCAGATACTTTATCGTATAAGTGAAAATCAAGTGTTTCACGAAGTAAAAACTGTCCGTGAGCTTCGCGAACAATTTCTTCAGCACTCTCTTCTGTTTCAGCGTTAATTGGTATCCACGGTACTAAGTCTTCTAGAGAAGCTTGGATTGCTTCATATACTTCTGCACCATCACCTGGAAATGGTTTACGAACTTGCAAGCGTTCAGTTTGAAATAATGTTGGAAAATCTAATAATAATGGTTTCAAGAGAAATCCCTCCTATTCTCTACTTTTTAGTTTAGCAAAGTAGAGCGGAATTTCAATGTTAATTCGTCATACTTTTTTCTTTCTTTCATACATTTTTAATAAGAGTGTGAACGGAGGGAAGAAAAATGTGGCGAAAAAATTGGCAAGACCGTGTAATGTCTCACATACAGGAAAACTCTTCATTATATATATTTAACGCTGTTTTATTATTGATGGGAGTAATATTCGGAGCCATTCTCGTGAATAGTTTACAAATCAATCAAAAACAAGATTTATCATTTTATTTACAACGTTTTTTTGGACAAGTCTCTAAAGGAGAATTTGCCATTGCGGGCGAAATGTTTCGAGAAAGTTACTTTTCGCAATTAAAATACATCGGATTTATTTGGATTTTAGGAATTTCAATTATTGGATTACCACTTATTTTTATTTTATTATTTGTAAAAGGAGTTGTCGTTGGATTTACAGTTGGTTTTTTAGTAAGTCAGCATGGATGGAATGGACTATTATTAGCATTTGTATCTGTTTTGCCACAAAATTTAATTATCATTCCAGTCTTTCTCGTTATGACAACCATTGCTGCAAGTTTTTCTTTACGGATGATTAGGCATCAATTTATTAGAAAAATAACCGAGCCACTATTACCATTATTAATCCGTTATACATGCTTCTTTCTCGTAATTGGAGTGGTGTTAGCACTTGCTTCTAGTGTGGAGGCTTACGCATCACCAGTTTTAATGAAAGAAGTCGTTGAGGCTATTAATAAAAAATAAATACTTTTTGAGAATAATTATCAATTTGTTTTTATTGTTTTTTCTTTTGACAGAAGCCCTTCTTCTGATATAATGGTGTAAGAGTGGCGAGGAGGGAGTAGTACCGAATGGAAGAAAGAATTGAACGAATTAAGAAGCAATTACATGCAGCGAGCTACAAATTAACACCGCAACGTGAAGCAACAGTTCGTGTGCTGCTAGAAAATGAAGAAGATCATTTAAGCGCAGAAGATGTTTACCTCCTTGTAAAAGAAAAGTCGCCAGAGATCGGATTAGCAACCGTCTATCGAACTTTAGAACTATTATCTGAGTTAAAAGTTGTCGATAAGATTAACTTCGGAGACGGTGTTTCACGCTATGACTTACGCCAAGAAGGTGCGCAGCGTTTCCACCATCATTTGATTTGTACACAATGTGGTGCTGTACAAGAAATACAAGAAGATTTACTTGGTGAAGTGGAAAGGAAAGTAGAACGAGACTGGAGCTTTAAGGTGAAAGATCATCGTTTAACATTCCATGGGATTTGTAAAAATTGTCAAGAAAATGAAACGGATGAAAAATAACCTTTTCCTATTTATCTAGGAAGAGGTTTTTTATTTGAATAAGGTATAAATTGGTGAAAGCTTGGCATATGTTGTAATAACTTATATTTTGGAGGAATTTACAATGCGCCGAGCTTTAAAATTAACTTTTGATGGAATAAAAGTATTTTTATTATTTACAAGTTGTACGATTTTGTTTTATTTCGCTATACTATGGATAAATGAAGAATATGAAAGCTATCATCGTTATGAAAAACCTAAAGAAGAGACTGTAGAAAAAGTATCAGGGAATGAAGAACCGGCAAAGGATGCTTTCGTAAATAGAATGATGTTTTTCTATGAAAATGGGGAGTAGTGTAGAGTGGAAGATCAATTAAAAGATTTTATTCATTATATGGTTGTCGAAAAAGGATTAGCAAAGAATACAGTAGTATCGTATGAACGGGATTTAAAAAGCTACGTAAAGTATTTGCAAAATGTGGAACAGACGAAAACTTTTCATGAAGTGACCCGTTTACACATTGTTAACTTTTTGCAGTATTTAAAAGAGAACGGAAAATCTTCGAAAACATTGGCGCGTCATATCGCATCAATTCGTTCGTTCCACCAATTTTTACTTCGTGAACGAGCGGTAGAACACGACCCATCCGTACATATTGAAACGCCACAAGGGGAACGGAAATTACCAAAAGTATTATCAGTTGATGAAGTAGAGGCGTTACTTCAAACACCAAAAATGACAAGTGCTTTTGGTATTCGTGATAAGGCGATGCTAGAGTTACTGTATGCGACAGGACTTCGTGTTTCAGAATTGATTGCACTCAATTTAGAAGATGTACATTTAACGATGGGATTTGTTCGTTGCATAGGGAAAGGGAATAAAGAAAGAATTATTCCACTAGGAAGTTTAGCAACGGAAGCGATTCAAAAGTATATTGAAAAAGGAAGAAGAGAATTAATGGGGAAAAAAGTAGTAGATGCACTCTTTTTAAACCATCATGGTAATCGATTATCAAGACAAGGATTTTGGAAAATATTAAAACGATTAGCGAAAGAAGCAAACATTGAAAAAGAGCTTACACCTCATACGTTGCGTCATTCGTTTGCTACGCACTTATTAGAAAATGGAGCAGATTTACGTGCTGTACAAGAAATGCTTGGACATGCAGATATTTCAACGACGCAAATCTATACGCACGTTTCAAAAACTAGATTAAAAGATGTATATAAACAGTTTCATCCGAGAGCATAGTTACTATGCTCTTTTTTTCATAGATTAAGAGGGAAAGACAGTTTCACAGAAACTTCACAAACATTTCGTATATTGTTTTCAGCAGAAGACTGGAATATTACAATGTATTTCATCTATACTAAATAAAGTATAAAGGAGGAAATGATGATGAAAAAACTGATTATAACTTTATTTATCGCGATGCTAGCGTTGGCTGGCTGTAATACAAACAAAGAAGAACCGAAAAAAGAACAGAAACTTGAAGCTGTAAAAGTAGCAGTCCAAACAAATCCGAAAGAAATTAAACCAGGTGAAAAAACAGAAGTACAAGCACTTGTTACACAAGGGAAAGAAAAAGTAACGGATGCCGATGATGTAAAGTTTGAAATTTGGAAAGATGGCGACGAAAAGCACGAGATGTTAGATGGTAAGCATAAAGGAAAAGGTGTTTATGCAGTAGAGAAAACATTCGAAACGGATGGAGTATACCATATTATCGCTCACACAAATGCACGTGAAATGCACGTTATGCCAGAAGTGAAAGTTGCTGTAGGAAATGCGAAAGTAGAAGATGCGAAAAAAGAAAATAGTGATCACAGTGCAGGACATGGAGATCATAAAAGTGACACAATGATCCATCTTATGGCTGGAGACATAAAGGCAAATGCTGAATCTACAATGAAAGTTCATTTAAAACAAAAAGAAGAAGCCCTAACTGGTGCTGAAGTACAACTAGAGATTTGGAAAGATGGTGTTGAAAAACACGAATTTATTCCAGCGAAAGAAGGGAATAAAGGAGAGTATGAAACGAAACATACTTTCAAAGAGAACGGTGCTTACAAAGTGAAAGTACATGTAAGAAAAGGCGAATTGCATGAACATAAAGAGGAAACAATAGAAGTAAAATAAAAAGTAGCTCTTTAGAGCTACTTTTTATTTTTTATGAAGAAATAAATCATAAAAAAATTAGCACTTCGTTGCAGAATGGATTACAATAGAAGTGTGAAGAAAATGAGAAATTCTACGAAAATGTATTAAAAAGAAAGCGTAAACATGTTATGATATCAGTATCAGATGTCTGACATCTGACTTAGAAAAAACTAGAAATGTTTTTGAATCGTTTCAAGTAAACGAAATAGGTTAGAAAATGATTTAAAGAAGTACTGTTTGACAATGAGAATTCTTTTGGATAACAGTTTCACTTTATAGCGTTTTGAACATACTACAAGAAGTAGAACTGAACTTATAGGAGGTCGCAGTTATGAATAAATATAAACGTATATTCCTAGTCGTAATGGACTCTGTGGGAATCGGTGAAGCACCAGATGCTGAGCAATTTGGTGATTTAGGATCTGACACAATTGGTCACATTGCTGAACATATGAATGGGTTACAAATGCCTAACATGGTGAAATTAGGTCTTGGTAACATTCGAGAAATGAAAGGTATCTCTAAAGTAGAGAAACCACTTGGATATTACACAAAAATGCAAGAGAAATCTACTGGTAAAGATACAATGACAGGTCACTGGGAAATCATGGGCCTTTACATTGATACACCATTCCAAGTGTTCCCGGAAGGATTCCCGAAAGAATTACTTGATGAATTAGAAGAAAAAACAGGCCGTAAAATTATCGGTAATAAGCCAGCTTCTGGAACTGAGATTCTTGATGAACTTGGTCAAGAGCAAATGGAAACAGGTTCTTTAATCGTTTATACTTCTGCTGATAGCGTATTGCAAATTGCAGCACACGAAGAAGTAGTGCCACTTGATGAGTTATATAAAATCTGTAAAATTGCACGTGAATTAACATTAGATGAGAAATACATGGTAGGTCGTGTTATTGCTCGTCCATTCGTTGGTGAACCTGGAAACTTTACACGTACACCAAATCGTCATGACTATGCATTAAAACCATTCGGCCGTACAGTAATGAACGAATTAAAAGATAGTGACTACGATGTAATTGCTATCGGTAAAATCTCTGATATTTATGATGGCGAAGGGGTAACGGAATCACTTCGTACGAAGTCTAACATGGATGGAATGGATAAGCTTGTAGATACATTAAATATGGACTTTACAGGTCTTAGCTTCTTAAACTTAGTTGACTTTGATGCATTATTCGGCCACCGCCGTGATCCACAAGGATACGGAGAAGCTCTGCAAGAATATGATGCACGTCTTCCAGAAGTATTCGCAAAACTAAAAGAAGATGATCTATTATTAATTACAGCAGACCACGGTAATGATCCAATTCACCCTGGTACTGACCATACACGTGAATATGTACCATTATTAGCATATAGCCCAAGCATGAAAGAAGGCGGACAAGAGTTACCACTTCGTCAAACATTTGCTGATATTGGTGCAACAGTAGCAGAAAACTTCGGTGTGAAAATGCCAGAATACGGAACAAGCTTCTTAAATGAGCTAAAGAAATAGGGGGATAAACAAATGAATCGTGAACTTATTACAAAATCAGCTTCATACTTAAAAGAGAAATTTCAAGAGACACCACAAGTAGGACTAATCCTTGGATCAGGACTAGGTGTATTAGCAGACGAAATTGAGAACGCAGTAACAGTACCGTACAGTGAAATCCCTGAATTCCCAGTATCAACTGTAGAAGGCCATGCAGGTCAACTAGTATTTGGTACACTTCAAGGTGTAACAGTAGTAGCAATGCAAGGACGTTTCCACTTCTATGAAGGATACGACATGCAAAAAGTAACATTCCCAGTTCGTGTTATGAAAGAACTAGGTGTAGAAACAGTAGTTGTAACAAACGCAGCTGGTGGTGTAAATACATCATTTGAGCCAGGCGATCTTATGTTAATTTCAGACCACATTAACTTCATGGGTACGAATCCATTAATCGGACCGAATGATTCTGAAATGGGCGTACGTTTCCCTGATATGTCTACATCATATACAGTAGAACTTCGCGAAATGGCGAAACAAGTTGCAGCAGACTTAAATATTAAAGTACAAGAAGGTGTATACGTGGGAATGACAGGTCCTGTATATGAAACACCTGCTGAAATTCGTATGCTTCGTACACTTGGCGGAGATGCAGTTGGTATGTCAACAGTACCTGAAGTAATTGTAGCGCGTCATGCTGGTATGAAAGTATTAGGTATTTCTTGTATTTCAAATATGGCAGCTGGTATTTTAGATCAACCACTTCATCACGATGAAGTAATTGAAACGACAGAACGTGTTAAAGCTAACTTCTTAGCATTAGTAAAAGCAATCGTAAAACAAATGAAGGGGTGACTTCACAATGAGAATGGTGGACCTAATTGCAAAAAAACGTGACGGACATGCATTAACGACAGAAGAAATTAACTTTATTGTTGAAGGATATACGAATGGTGATATTCCTGATTATCAAGTAAGTTCACTTGCAATGGCAATTTTCTTCCAAGATATGAACGATCAAGAGCGTGCTGATTTAACGATGGCAATGGTAAATAGCGGTGATACAATCGACTTATCGGCTATTGAAGGTGTAAAAGTAGATAAGCATTCAACAGGTGGTGTTGGTGATACAACGACACTTGTATTAGGTCCATTAGTAGCTGCTTTAGATGTACCAGTAGCGAAAATGTCTGGACGCGGTTTAGGACATACTGGTGGTACAATTGATAAATTAGAAGCAGTTCCAGGATTCCATGTGGAAATTGAAAACGATGAATTCATGCGTCTTGTAAATGAAAACAAAATCGCTGTTATCGGTCAAAGTGGTAACTTAACACCTGCTGATAAAAAGCTATATGCACTTCGTGATGTAACAGCAACAGTAAACTCAATTCCGCTTATTGCAAGTTCGATTATGAGTAAAAAAATTGCTGCTGGTGCAGATGCAATTGTTCTTGATGTAAAAACTGGAGCAGGTGCATTTATGAAAACGGATGAAGATGCAAAACGTTTAGCAGAAGCAATGGTACGTATCGGTAATAACGTTGGTCGTAATACGATGGCAGTTATTTCTGATATGAGTCAACCACTCGGTGAAGCTATCGGTAACGCATTAGAAGTTCAAGAAGCAATTGATACATTACAAGGTAAAGGGCCGAAAGATTTAGAAGAGCTATGTTTAACACTTGGAAGTCAAATGGTGTACCTTGCTGGACAAGCTTCATCTTTAGAAGATGCACGTGAAAAGCTAATTGAAGTAATGAACAACGGAAAAGCGCTAGAATCATTTAAAACGTTCTTATCAGCGCAAGGCGGTGACGCATCTGTTGTTGATGACCCTTCTAAATTGCCACAAGCACAATTTAAAATTGAAGTGGAAGCGAAAGAAGACGGATATGTATCAGAAATCGTTGCAGACGAAATCGGAACAGCAGCAATGCTTTTAGGAGCAGGACGTGCAACGAAAGAGTCTGAAATTGATTTAGCAGTTGGTCTAATGCTGCGCAAAAAAGTAGGCGATAGCGTGAAGCAAGGTGAATCTCTCGTTACAATTTACGCAAACCGCGAAAATGTTGAAGATGTAAAAGCGAAAATTTATGAGAACATGAAGATCTCTAAAGAACACGTAGATGCACCAACTTTAGTACACGGTATCGTAACGAAGTAATAAAAAAAGCTGAGGAGGTTTCTCCTTGGCTTTTTTTACTATTTTTTGTTTATAATAATAATGGGTGAAATTATGATTAGAATTTGTGCAGTAACAAAAACAAATGAAGTATTATATGATGTTTCTCTAGAAGAAACAAAGAAAGACCATATTGTATGGTATTGGCTAGATTTATATAAGCCAACGAAAGAAGAGTATACATATATTCTGCAGGACCATTTTAAGTTCCATCCCCTTGCAATTGAAGACTGTATAGAATACGTACAGAGGCCAAAAGTTGATTTTTATGATGGATATAACTTTTTAGTTCTTCATGCATTTGGGGAAGATGGACTAGAACCGCACGAAATCGATTTATTTATTAGTGATCGTTATATTGTTTCTTTCCACTTTTCTCATAACAATGCAATCGAAAGAGTATGGAAAACACTTGGAGAAAAGAAGCGTATTAAAAATAGTCCTTTACACGTAGCTCATACAATTATTGACCAAATTGTAGATGACTATTTTGCGCCTGTATATTACATTGAGGATCATTTAAATGCAATTGATGATAATTTAACCGGGGAGACAGCAGGAAGCGTATTAGAAGAGGTATTTGATATACGTGCAGATTTATCAAAGCTAAGGCGTACAATCATTCCAATGCGTGATTTATTATATCGTATTTTAAATTCGACTCGTTTTTATGGTATAAGCGATCATGAAATTTACTTTAAAGATATACATGATCATTTGCTTAAACTAACAGAAATGATTGAGGCAAGTCGAGAGTTAACAGCAGATATTCGGGATAGTTATTTTTCATTAAACTCACATCATATGAATAACATTATGAAAACATTAACTGTATTCTCGACTATTTTCATGCCATTAACATTTATTGCGGGAGTATATGGAATGAACTTTACGCATATGCCAGAGCTTGGTGGACAATATAGTTATTTTATTTGTCTACTTATCATGGCACTAATTGGCGGCGGAATGATGGCCTGGTTTTATAAAAAAGGATGGTTTAAGTAAAAAAACACCGAGGATTTCCTCGGTGTTTTTTTAACCAATAGCATGTAATACAAACATAGCTAAGAATAAGCATGTAATGATATACATAGATGGTGCGACTTCTTTACGCTTTCCAAGAGCAACTTTTAAGATAGGGTAAGCAATAAATCCGAACGCAATGCCATCAGCGATACTATATGTGAGCGGGATCATAACGATAATTAAGAATGCTGGAAATCCTTCTGAAAAGTCATTCAGAGGAATTTGTTGGATGCTTGTAATCATCAGCCCGCCAATAATAATTAAGATTGGTGCAATGGCACTATCAGGAATTAATTTGACAAATGGAAGAGCAAACAGTGATGCAAAGAATAGCAACCCAGTAACGATAGACGTCAGACCTGTCTTACCACCTGCAGTAATACCTGCGGCACTTTCTACTGTTGAAACGGTAGGACTTGTGCCAAATAGACCACATGTCATTGCTGAAATTGCATTGGCTTGGTAAGCACGTGGGAATTTACGATCATCTTCTAATAAACCGTGCAGAAGTCCCATGTTCTCAAAGATAAGCACCATGCTTAAAGAGAATGTTGCAATCCAAAACGGTAAGGAAGAAAGTTTCCCAAATGACATAGCTCCAAACACATCACCGTAATTAGCGAATGAGAATGAACTATTTCCCACTTGACTCGTATCCACAAGACCAAATAACCATGCGATACCAGTTCCTATTGCAATCGTCCATAAAAAGTTTCCACGTACGTTACGAATAAATAATACAAGTGCAATGATAAGAGTAAGTAATGTCGCAAGAACGACAGGATTACTTAATTTCCCCATTGCCACAGCAGTATTTGGGTTCGAAACGACTAAACCACCTTTTTGCAATCCGATAAACGCTAAAAATAATCCGATGCCGACAGTAATCGCTTCCTTTAATGACTTTGGAATTGATATTGATAGCACGCGAGCGATTGGTGTAAAAGCGGCAATTGCAAAAATAATACCAGAGATAAAGACAGCAGCCAATGCTTCTTGCCAAGTTAGTCCAAGCGCATGCACAGCTGTGTACGTGAAGAATGCATTTACACCCATACCCGGGACAAGAATAGCAGGTGCATTTGCCCAAAATGCCATGAGTAGACATCCGACAAATGAACTAAAAACAGTTGCTAAAATTCCAGCTTCAAGAGGAATGCCAGCATCTGATAAGATTGACGCATTTACAATCATAATATATACGATTGTGAAAAATGACGTAACTCCAGCTAAAACTTCTTGTTTTGGTGATGTTTCGTGTAAACCTAATTTAAATGTTCTTTCAAGTATTCCTTTCATGTTAAACCTTCTTTTTCATATCCCTCTCCCACCCGTGATATCTCTTTTGTAAGAGCTCACCGTTCTTTATTATATCAGAACATCATGTTTTTACAACAAGTAAAATGATAACGTTTACTTGTAAAGAGAATTCGTTATAAATACGTAAAAATAGCCCGTATGGATGAAATGATTTCTAATTCACCCGATTGAATAGGCGGGGCTGCTTGTGCATGTAAAGTAGCATAAGACGTAACCTCCCTTGGTAATTGGGCAGATTCTTCAACGAATGAGAGGGGAACAGGATTAATATTTAAATTATATGTACTCGCAATAGCACGAGCTTTTTCTACTGCTTGGTGCAGAGCTTGAATGAGAGCTTGCTCATAATATTTATTTGGATGAGATACTCGGAAACGTAAACCTTTTGCTACATTTGCACCATTTGAAACGGCTATATCATATACTTCCCCAGCTTTTTGTACATTTAAAACGGTAATTTCATACAAATGCTCCACGCGGTATCCTTGTAGCAATGCTTTATCATTTACATATTCGTATTGAGGAGTGATCGTATAAGAAATCGTTTCTATATCTTTATCGGCAATACCAAGCTGTTTAAGTGCATCCAGCAATTGTTTGGATTGCACTGCATTTTCTTCTTGAGCCTGTTTTACATTTTTATCATCTGTTCGAATGCCAAGCGTTAATATAACAACATTCGGTTTTGCTTTAACGACGCCTTCCCCTTGTACAGTAATAGTAGCTTCTTTACCAGTATTAGCTGTGCGTACGTTGTGTAAATAAGGATTCATTCCACCCTGCATTTTCCATCACCATCCTTTTTATATGTATATGTGTGAACAAAAAAGAAATTTATATGAAAAAAGTTACATAAATGAGAATGTTGAGGAAAGAAAGCATATACAACATAGGTATTTATAGATTATAATATGTGTAAATATGATAAAAAAGGGACGAGGCTATTGAACGAAAAAAGAGAAACACTGATTTTAGATTTATCTGCATCATTTCGAAAAATGATACGTTTATTACAAAATGATATTAATACACGTTTTGCAGAACATATGCCATATAATGAATTTTCTGTATTACGTGCGTTATTTTTAAAGAGTCCACAGATGGCTTCGCAAATTGCGAGTGAAGTAAACGTAACCTCCAGTCATATTACAGCTGTTACAGATCGTCTCGTACGAAAAGGATTAGTAGAAAGAAAACGTTCTAATTCAGATCGTCGAATCGTGTACTTAGAAATTACAGAGCACGGAAGAGAAGTAACTGAAAAACTTGAAGCTGTGCGTAAAGAATATTATAAAGAGAGATTTAAAGGTTGGAGCGACCAAGAAATAGAAATGGTCTTAGAACTATTTGGCCGCGTATTATAATAAATGAGGATAGGAAGCGAAAGCATTCCTATCCTTTTTCTTTTGAATAAAAATATTTTGAAACTCCGATACTTTAATTAAAAGATCGGAGGAAAGATTATGAAATATATTGCTGCACTTACCATTTTATTTGGTGGTTTTTTCTGTTTTCAAACATTCACGTACGCAAATACGCCTATCCAAGTGGTGCGAAAAGAAGTGAAGTACATTGAAAATGATAATACAGTTTTATATTCGAAATTATGGGTTCGTTCTATGCAAAACGCAGTATTATTCCACCATAGCGATAATATTCGTAATCAGGACACATTACGTAATGTAACAAGTTCATCGCTTGTTAAAGCGAAGCAACTATCTTTTCAGAAAGCAGCACTCTATATACCGAGACTATCGCAATACGTATCAAAAATAGGAAAAGAAAATATTCAAGTGTACTACATTGCGATTCACTATAATGTAAAAAAAGAAAATGCATATCAATTAGATGGCATGAACTATTTTCTACAAGTATTCGTAAAAGAGCGTGGGGAATGGAAAATTGCCGAAAGTGTAGTTGCCCCGACAGAGCAAATTGTGCAAAATGGTGATGGATTTGGGATGAAAGAAGAGATGGTGTATGGGGATAGGAGAGAGAATGTGAAATAACCTCCTTTTAAAGGAGGTTATTTCACACGCCAAGAAAATTTTAATTTTAATAAGCGAGATAATAGTAGGTAGACTATCGTACTGGTCCCTATAAAACCAATATAATAATTTAAGATAGAACGACTTCCGCCCGCTGCCATTCCTCCAAACATTCCAATAAAGATTACACAACATATCATACATAGTGTTTTAAGCTTCGGGTATAATAGAAAGTTTCCGTTTTGTTCATTAGGTGATCTTGTATATAAGTACATTCCTAAAGGGAATAGAATAAGTATATTTGCAATTGGACCGGTAAGTTTTGTTGCTGAAGGAATATACGTAAAATTAGGTTCATCATGACGTACGCCTTGTTGATCAGTATAAGCACGTTGAGGATCGTAATTAAAATTAATATTAAATCCACGAACGGGCGCTAAAATACTCATTTTTTCTATTACTGAACCGTAACGATCTACATTTTCCTCCGTATAGACGGTATGATTGGAAGTAAGTCCAACCGTATGAATAGAAATAGCTCCGGCAATTAGAGTCGGCAAAATAAAAGGGAATCCAAGTATAGCAACACTGAAGAATCCTTGTGAAATCATATTACCAGCAATTGTTCCTATGCATAATGCAAGTGTATAGATAGCAATTAAGATGATAACCATGTACAAGAAGTAAGTATGAAATGGTGAAAATATTTGATACTTATTATGAAAGGTTGTCTTTTTCATAATAGCAAAAAGTCCCCAATTTAGTATAACGATAGCTACAATATTACACACAACAAAAAGCCATTTCGTTATGAAGAGATGTTTTCGTTTAAATGGCATAGACCATAAAATGTCACTGGATTGATTTTGACGTTCCCATCCAATAAGAATGCAGGCTAATATAATAAGGAGTCCTCCTTGAACCATGATAGCATCGGGAAGTGAAAGTTGATAATAGTATCGGTATATATATTTCCATTCATTATGTTCATGAAAATATTTTAATTGCTCGGCAGCTGCTAAATAGTATTTATATGATAGTACATAAAAACTTACTAACCAAAATAGCCAAACAATATATTTACTTTGTTTGTAGGTATGCACCCATAATGCTTTTTGAAACATAGGATCTCTCCTTTAAAAAACTTTATAGTTTGTAAGACGTGATAATATAAAATAAGTGACGATTCCAAATAAAAAGAATCCAACATAGTAACTAAATAATAAATCAAAACGTTTTAACATTTGCCCACCTATTAATGCAAAATAAAAGGTAGTACACCACATCCAGAGTGAGTTGTATTTTGGAAAAAGGAAAATTTTCTTATTATGTTCATTAGGTGACCTTGCATAGAGAAACATCCCAATAAGCAAACTGAAAATTGTATAGAAGATAGGAACAAGTATTATTTTTGCAGAGTAATAACTATGAAAAGTAGGTCCCCTTTGTATTACTTTTCCATGATCTTCATCTGATTGGGCAGTAGGGTGGTAATTATAACTAATTGAAAAGTCTAATATAGCGCTTGAAATGTTGGTTTTTTTATTGAATTTATAAACGTTTTCGAAACTTGTATAACTTTTATTTTCGTGTATTGCTTCAGCATGAGCTGTAAAGAAAAGGAGTAAGAGTGAAAAGATTCCCATTCCCATTATGCAAAAAGTAATGCTGAAGATGCTTTGTGAAATAATACTGCCAGTAAATGTACCTATACATAAAGAGACAGTATAGATAGCGATATATGTGAAAATTGCATACAAGAAATATCGATGAAACGGTTCGAAAGATTGATATTCAAAGTGAATCGTAGATTTATAAATAAAATACATAAGACCCCAATTGATTAGAAATGATAGTAAAATGAAAAATCCACCGAAAACCCACTTCGATAAGAACATATCACGTCTTTTAAATGGAAATGTCATAAGTGAATCTCCATTTTGATTACTTCGCTCCCAGCCAATTAATATACAGGATAGGATAATTGTAATAATACTTAACCAAAAGCTATTAGAAGAATAAAAAGAATAATGATAGTAGAACTTTTCTTCACCTATTTTTTCTGGATGGAGAAAGAGAGACTGTTGAGTTTCTGCTGCTTGATAGTATTCGAAAGATAAAAAATAAAGTGAACTGAAGAGAAAAAGTAACGCAGCATATTTCCCACGCTTCCAATTCCACATCCACAATGCCTTATGAAACATACCCATCCTCCTCCAGTGTCGTAACGAAGACATCTTCAAGTGACATTGTTAATTCTTCAATGAGTATAGGTTGCTCTTTATAAAACTTCTCCAGTGTTGTAGCCACATTTCCCTCAATTAAAATCGTATACACTTTTCCTGTTTGATTTAATATTTTAATATTGCTTAAGTTTTCTAGTTTTTGAGGTAATGAACGCTCGTAAGCTACTTGTATTTTTGCGAATCGTGATTTTGCATCGTCTAGTGATGTAATAGACGAGATAGTATGGCCTTTTAATATAATGATTGTATCTGCAATTTGTTCCACTTCATCTAAATGGTGAGTTGAGATGAAAATGGTAATTTCTTTTTCTGCAACTTCTCCAACGAGAAACTGTAAAATCTGTCTTTTAACGATAGGATCAAGTCCGTTTGTTGGTTCATCTAAAATAATATATTCTGCCTGTGCAGCAACAGCTAAAATGATAGCAAGCTGTGCCTTCATTCCTTTTGAATAACTACGAATTCGTTTGTTTGGTAAGTTGAAACGTTCTAGTAGTTCGTAGAAATATGGTTCATCAAATGCGGTATAAACTGCTTTATAAAACTTCACGATTTCTTTTACTGTATAACCGTTCAGTATGTTAGTAGAATCCGGGACATATACGATTTTTTGTTTCGTTTCAGGATTCTTATGAATGTCGATATCCTCATATGTAACAGTTCCCTCATCTGGGTCTAAAATGCCGACTATCGTTCGTAATAAAGTTGTTTTCCCCGCACCATTTCTTCCAAGTAATCCGACGATACTACCTTTTTGTAATGTGAAAGAAACATCGTCTAAAATTGTTTGATTATCAATTGTTTTCTTCAAGCTTGTCACTTTCAACATCCGTATTCCCTCCAATCTCTTTATAGTATGAATCTATCCAATCATGAATTTTATCTTTCGTAATACCAAGATAAGAGGCTTCTAATAGTAATTGATGAAATTGCTTTTCAACCATAGCGATTTTCCTTTCGTCTAATGTTGGGGTAATCGATTGGGATACAAATGTTCCTTTTCCTCGTAACGTTTCAATAATTCCTTGTCGCTCTAACTCTTGATACGCTTTACTCACTGTATTTGGATTTATAACGAGTAAAGAAGCGAGTTCGCGTACAGAAGGAAGTTTATCACTTGGAGCCAACATGCTTTTCAATACGAGTTCTTTTATATTTTGAACAATTTGTTCCCATATCGGAGTGTTGCTTCTTGGGTCAAGTTGAATATGCAAGAGCAATGTCTCCTTCCTCATATGTATTAAGTGTACTACTATGTGTAATACACTTAATACAATATAAGGAACGAATGTATTTGTCAACTGAAAATAATAGAAAAAATTGGTATTAAAAAAGGAGAATTGGAAAAAATAGGTCTGATATAGAATGGAGGGTTAGTCATGAAGCGAGTTTTTGGAATACTTGTTTGTTTCATGTTATTGCTTTCTGGAACTTCAGTGAGTTTTGCGCAATCTGAAAAAACGAAGCAGGAGAAAACAGAAGAAACAACGCCGAAGTTAGCGGAACAAGCGTCGTCAGCAATCGTAATTGAGCAAGATACAGGTAAAGTTTTATTTGATAAAAACCCAAATGAAAAATTACCACCTGCTAGTATGACAAAGATTATGACAATGCTTTTAATTATGGAACAAGTTGAAAAAGGAAAACTAAAACTGACCGATAAAGTTAGAGCGAGTGAACATGCAGCTTCAATGGGTGGATCGCAAATCTTTTTAGAACCTGGGGAAGAGATGACTGTAAATGAGATGTTAAAGGGTATTGCAATTGCATCTGGAAATGACGCATCTGTTGCAGTAGCCGAGCATATCGCAGGTTCAGAAGAAGGATTTGTAAATATGATGAACAAAAAGGCGAAAGATTTAGGGCTGAAAAATACACATTTTCAAAACCCAACAGGTCTTCCGGCCAAAGACCATTATTCGACAGCAAATGATATGGCTATAATGGCGAGAGAATTGATGAAGTATCCACTTATTCGTAAATACACAGGTAAGTACGAAGATTATTTACGTGAAGATACGGATAAAAAATTTTGGCTCGTTAATACGAATAAGCTAGTACGTTTTTATCCTGGCGTAGATGGAGTAAAAACAGGTTTTACGACAGAAGCGAAATATTGTTTAACAGCATCGGCTGAAAAAAATGGCATGCGTGTCATTTCAGTTGTCATGGGAGCACCAACATCAAAAGAACGGAACAACCAAGTGACGAAGCTTCTTGACTATGCATTTGGACAATATATGACAAAGAAATTGTATACGCGTGGCGAAAAAATTAAGACAGTTCAAGTAGGGAAAGGGAAAAAAGAAAAAGTAGATTTAGTTGCATCAGATAATGTTTCTCTTCTTATGAAGAAGGGCGAGAATATGGACAAGGTAAAACAAGAAGTAATTGCTGAAAAGAAAGTAAAAGCACCGATTAAAAAAGGTGACGCGCTTGGTACACTTGTTATAAAAAAAGATAAAGATGTTTTATTAAAACAAACAATTGTAGCAAAAGAAGATGTTGCTGCAGCGAGCTGGTGGGAGTTATTTAAAAGAAGTTTTGGGATGTTTTCAACATCAAAATAGCGGCAAATATTTTGCCGCTTTTCTATTCGTATATAAGTGAATAATGCTGAAAGGTTTCACTTTATGACGAAATAGTTCTTCTTTTGTCAGCAGGAAGGATTCTTATTTTGTATCACGAAAATCTTTATGTATGTGAATAAGTAAAGTTTGAGCATAAGGAGGAAATCGTGTGAGTCTTTCCATGCAATTAGAAGTAAAACGTGACGTCCTATGTGTGAGACTAGAGGGTGAATTAGATCATCATACGGCTGAAGAGTTGCGAACGAAAGTAACAGATATGATTGAGACACATGGTGTTCATCATATTGTTTTGAGCCTAGAGAACTTATCTTTTATGGATAGTTCTGGTCTAGGTGTTATATTAGGCCGATATAAACACGTAAAGGGATTAGGTGGAGAAATGGTTGTTTGTGCAATTTCACCGCCTGTTAAGCGTTTATTTGAAATGTCGGGCTTATTCAAAATCGTTCGCTTAGAAGAAAGTGAAGCGCACGCGCTCGCGACGTTGGGGGTGGCATAGATGAGAAATGAAATGAACCTTCAATTTTCAGCATTAAGTCAAAATGAATCGTTCGCTCGCGTTACTGTGGCGGCTTTCATTGCACAACTAGATCCAACGATGGAAGAATTAACGGAGATTAAAACAGTTGTGTCAGAAGCGGTTACAAATGCAATTATTCATGGATACGAAGGAAATGCAGAAGGTATTGTTTATATTTCTGTAATTTTGGAAGAAGCAATGGTGAAACTCACGATTCGAGATGAAGGGATTGGAATCTTTAACTTAGATGAAGCGAGACAACCCCTTTTTACAACTAAACCTGAATTAGAGCGTTCCGGAATGGGATTTACTATCATGGAAAATTTTATGGATGAAGTAGAAGTTATTTCAAACGAATCTTTCGGGACAACAATCCATTTGACAAAATACTTATCAAATAGTAACGCTCTATGCAATTAAGGAGAATAGCCTATGGACATAGAGGTCAAAAATGAGAAGAAGAAACCTCAGTTAAAGGACCACGAGCTAAAAGCGTTAATTCAAAAAAGTCAAGATGGAGATCAACAAGCGAGAGATACAATCGTTCAAAGTAATATGCGCCTCGTTTGGTCGGTTGTACAGCGGTTTCTTAATCGAGGATACGAACCAGACGACCTATTTCAAATTGGATGTATTGGGCTCTTGAAATCGGTAGATAAATTTGATTTATCTTTCGACGTGAAATTTTCAACATATGCAGTTCCAATGATTATTGGTGAAATACAACGTTTCTTACGTGATGATGGATCAGTGAAAGTTAGTAGGTCTTTAAAAGAAACAGGAAACAAAATTCGAAAGATGAGAGATGAGCTTTCGAAAGAATTCGGAAGGGCTCCAACGATTAATGAAGTGGCAGAGGCACTAGAACTAACGCCAGAGGAAGTTGTTCTAGCACAAGAAGCGAGCCGGGCCCCTTCATCTATACATGAAACTGTATATGAAAACGATGGAGATCCAATCACTATTTTAGATCAAATTGCAGATCAATCTGAAACGAAATGGTTCGATAAAATTGCTTTAAAAGAAGCGATTAGAGAACTAGATGAACGAGAGCGCTTAATTGTATACTTGCGTTACTATAAAGATCAAACACAGTCAGAAGTAGCCGAGCGCATAGGCATTTCGCAAGTACAAGTTTCAAGACTTGAAAAGAAAATATTAAAACAGATGAAAGATCGAATAGACGAATAATTGTCTATTCGATTTTTTTATGCCGTTAATAGGAGAGAGATGTTAATTTTCGCAAAAATTAACAGAATTTATTGATAATTTAGTAAATTTAAAATATAATCCAAGTATGAACTTGTCATAAAGGGGGAAGGAAACATGGAAACGAGGCAACAGTGGGGAACGAGAGCTGGATTTATTTTCGCAGCGGTCGGATCTGCCGTTGGATTAGGAAACATATGGCGTTTTCCTTATACAGCGTATGAAAATGGAGGAGGAGCATTCTTTTTACCGTATTTATTTGCATTATTAACGACTGGTATTTCATTGTTAGCGTTTGAGTTTGCCCTTGGTCATCGTCATCGTGGCTCAGCACCACTTACATTTTTCCGTATTAGCCCGCGTGCAGAATTTATTGGATGGTGGCAAATGTGCGTAACATTTATTGTTTCAACATATTATGCAGTGATTATTGCTTGGTCTATATCGTATACATACTTTGCAATTACTGGAGCATGGGGAAAAGACACGCAATCATTTTTATTTAAAGAGTACTTACATGTTGCAGATAAGCCAGGACAATTTGGAGGACTTGTACCAGAAGTATTAATTCCGTTAGCTCTCGTTTGGATTATTGTGCTTGGCGTTGCATTTAAAGGAGTTAAAAAAGGAATCGAAGTTGTTAACCGTATATTTATTCCTTTATTAGTTGTTATGTTCCTTATTATCGTTGTTCGTGCAGTGACGATGGAAGGTGCTATGCAAGGACTAGATGCATTCTTTAAACCAGATTGGAGTCGTATTTTTGATGGGAAAGTATGGCTTGCTGCTTACGGTCAAATATTCTTTAGTTTATCTTTAGCATTTGGAATTATGATTACGTATTCTAGTTATTTACCGAAAAACTCGGATACAACAAATAATGCCTTTATTACTGGATTTGCAAACTCAGGATTTGAATTATTAGCAGGTATTGGGGTCTTTGCAGCTCTTGGATTTATGGCAAATAATATGGGAGTACCGGTTGATAAAGTAGCAAGTGCTGGCGTTGGGCTTGCGTTCGTAGTATTTCCCCAAATTATTAATGAATTGCCGATGTCACCGTTGTTTGGTGTTTTATTTTTCTTATCGTTAACGGTTGCTGGAATTACATCACTTATTTCACTCGCGGAAGTATGCTTTGCCGCTGTATCTGAAAAATTCAGTTTAAGTCGGGAAAAAACTATTGGAATTATGGGAACCCTTCTCGTGTTAGTTTCTCTTGTTTTTGCAACACGTGGTGGACTTATGTTCTTAGATGTTGTCGACTATTTCGCTAATAATTTCGGATTAATTACAATTGCACTTGCGGAAGTAGTTACGATAGGACTCATTTTACGCCGTTTACCAGTTTATCAAAATCATGCAAACTTTGTATCTGATATTAAATTAGGAACGTTTTGGAGAGTGAGTTTACTCGTTATTACTCCGCTTATGTTAGGGTATATGCTAATTGATGGTACAATCCAAAATATTAAAAAGAACTACGGAGATTATCCGACTGAGTTTGTTGTAACGTATGGTTGGTCGATAGCAGCAGCATTCCTCATAGTTGCAATAATCATTGGCCTGAAAAAATGGGATGCACAAATTCATTCGGATTCTGCCAAGCTTGAAAAAGAATGGAAAGATCGAGGTGTTTCATAATGAGTGGATCAGCGATTATGATGATGGTTATTGGAATAGTAGTCATTTGGGGAGGGCTTGCATTAAGTATTGCAAACTTATTTAAGAAAAAGGCATAAGTAAAAAACATCTGTACCGAAATGGTGCAGATGTTTTTTTATGAAAAAATTGTATTAGAAAAAAATTCAATAACCATACTACAACTACGAGGAAGAGTGAAGGGGTGAATGAAAGTTGGAACAAACGATTTATATTAAAATGCGCAATCGTTTAAAAGTTTCTCCTACTTATGAAGTAAAGCTGGGCGATGTTGCTCAACTTGCCGGAGATTCTTCCGTAGTTGAGTTGTTACAAAATGAGATAGTTTACAAAATAACAGCGCATGATAAGACGCATGTTGTAATTGATGTTATGAAAGTAATTGAGATTATTCAACAGAAAGCATCTCACGTACAAATTAATTTACTCGGTTCTGGACAAACTCTTGTTGAAATTATATACGAAAAAAAGAAGACACACCCAATTTTTTTCGGGCTTGTATGGCTGTTACTGTTCATTGGAGCGGCCCTTGCGATCATTTATTTCCATGAAGATGTAAGTATGCAACAAGTACATCAACGGTTATATTACATGATTACTGGAGAATTTAATGCACAACCACTTTTATTTCAAATTCCTTATTCTTTAGGTCTTGGCTTAGGGATGGTTTTATTCTTTAATCATGTATTTCAAAAGCGAATTAATGAAGAGCCGAGTCCGTTAGAAGTTGAGATGTTTCAATACCAACAGTCACTTGATCAGTATGTAATCGTTAATGAAAACAAGGATAATATGAAACAACTTGCCGATGATTGAGTCTGGATTTGTTATTTTAATTGGTTTAGCTGGAGGGATTGCGGTAGGTAGCGGATATGTCGCATTTTTAGCTGTACTTGGTATAATCCCCCGTTTAGCTCAATTAACGAGAAGTGGAAAGCATATTCAATATTTTGAGTGGGCAGTCATTGCAGGTACTTTAACAGGGGCTTGGTGCAGTTTGAAAAACATTACATTTCAAACGTCGCAATATTGGCTCGTTATATTAGGGATATTTTGTGGCACATTCATCGGAATGCTTGCTGCGGCATTAACAGAGGTGTTAAATGTTCTACCTATTTTAGCGAAACGAGTAGGGGTAGAGGGGAAGATTATTGTTTTACTCGTTGCTCTTGTACTTGGGAAAGTAATAGGATCGTTGTTTCACTGGATTTATTTCGTAAAGTAGGAGGCAGTATATAAATGACAAGTCAGAAATTGAAGGATGATTACATAAATAAAGTGAAGGAGTATCATCCAAAGCCAAACTATTTACTAAATTGTATCAAAGCATTTCTTGTAGGTGGACTCATTTGCACAGTTGGAGAAGTATTGATGAAATTTTATATACATTATTTTCACTTCAGTGAACAAGAGGCAGGAAACCCAACTGTTGCAACCCTTGTTTTATTATCCGCGATTTTAACAGGGTGTGGTGTATATGATAAAATCGGTCAATTTGCTGGAGCAGGATCAGCGGTACCGGTAACAGGATTTGCAAATTCTATGGCGAGCGCTGCCTTAGAACATAAGAGCGAAGGGGTTGTTCTAGGGATTGCTACAAATATGTTTAAACTGGCAGGAAGTGTGATTGTATTTGGGGTTGTTGGTGCATATATCATTGGGTTAATAAGGTATACCTTTAAAATTTTTATGTCTTAAAGGAGGGGCTAGTATGAGGTTGACCGGAAAACAAACGTGGGTATTTCAAAATGATATATATGTGAATGCAACGGGTACTGCTGTCGGTCCGAAAGAAGCTGAGGGCCCTCTTGGGAAAAAATTTGATACTTCATATGATGACTTGCATTGTGGAGAAGAAAATTGGGAGCTTGCCGAACGAAGATTAATGTCAGACTCAATTCAACAAGCAGTGCAAAAAGGGAATATAAAAACATCGCAAATTGATTTCTTTTTAGCGGGAGATTTATTAAATCAAACAGTGACAGCAAATTATGTTGCGCGTAAATGGGGCATTCCTTTTTTAGGAATGTTTAGCGCTTGTGCGACGTCTATGGAGACTTTAGCAGTTGGCTCAGCTTTTATAGACGGTGGATTTGCAAATCGTGTTTTAGCTACAGTAAGTAGTCATAATGCAACGGCTGAAAGACAATTTCGCTATCCAACAGAGTACGGTGGACAAAAGCCAGGGACAGCAAATTCAACTGTGACTGGTGCAGGGTCTATATTAATTAGCAATGAAAAAAGTGCAATTAAAATTACGTCGGCTACAATTGGAAAAGTGCAAGATTTAGGAATCACAAATCCTTTGGATATGGGAGCAGCGATGGCTCCAGCAGCAGCTCATACAATTCAACAACATTTTGAAGATTTAAGAAGAAGTGCCGATGATTATGATTTGATTGTTACGGGTGATTTATCAGCTGTTGGGACGCCGATTGCGAAACAACTTTTACTTGAGGAAGGTTATGATCTTGGACATATATACAATGATTGTGGATTGATGATTTATGAATCAAGTCAAGAAGAAGTGTTTGCAGGTGGTAGTGGTTGCGCTTGTTCAGCAGTTGTCACATATGGTCATTTATTACACGAGATGCAAAAAGGGAATTTACAACGAATTTTTGTCGTTGCGACTGGTGCATTATTAAGCCCGATGATGATGCAACAGAAGGAAACGATTCCAACAATTGCACATGGTGTCGTATTTGAGAGAGTTAAAGGAGAGTGAATTGTGGATTTTATATATGCATTTCTTGTAGGTGGAGTTATTTGTTTAATTGGGCAACTATTGTTAGATTTCGTAAAGTTAACACCAGCTCATTTAATGGCAACTTTTGTAGTCATCGGAGCAATTTTAGATGGATTTGGATTGTACGATAAACTAATAAAGTTTGCAGGTGCTGGAGCAACAGTCCCTATTACAAGTTTTGGACATTCACTATTGCACGGAGCAATGCATGCAGCAGAAAAACATGGATATTTAGGAATTGGTATTGGCATGTTTAGTTTAACGTCTGCGGGCAT
Organism: Bacillus sp. FSL E2-8900; assembly: GCF_037966225.1. Lineage (NCBI taxonomy): Bacteria > Bacillati > Bacillota > Bacilli > Caryophanales > Bacillaceae > Bacillus > Bacillus sp. FSL E2-8900. The sequence goes on along the minus strand of NZ_CP150193.1, from coordinate 3,768,378 downwards.
TTCCGCAGCGATATTGTTTTCGTTTTTTATAGCACTTATATGTAAACCGAAAGGATAAATCAAATGAGACGAAGGGTTGTTTTGGTCACAGATGGAGATGAATATGCAAAGCGGACAATTGAGCTTTTAACGAAGGAATTTGGGGGAAGGTGTATTTCAGCATCACAAAGTAATCCAACCAAATTGACAGGGAAAAAAGTTGTTGAGCTTATTATGCAAACGCCATATGACCCTGTATTTGTCATGTTTGATGACAGTGGATTTATTGGAGAAGGATCTGGTGAAAAGGCTTTAAAATATGTGGCTACCCATAAACAAATTGATGTGCTCGGTATTTTAGCGGTAGCGTCTAATACGCATCATTGGGAATGGGCACGTGTAGATGTAAGTGTAGATCGGAACGGGAATTTAACCGAATACGGTGTTGATAAATTTGGACTTCCAGATGGTGAAATTGGCAGAATTAGCGGAGATACAATTTATTGTTTAGATGACTTGAATGTTCCTGTCATCGTTGGAGTCGGTGACATTGGTAAGATGTGTGGAAATGATGAATGGGAGAGGGGATCACCTATTACGAAGAAAGCAATTCAATTAATTTTGGAAAGGAGTGGTTTTTATGACGAAGCCTAAAAAAGTGGATATCCCTATATCAACTTTCATAAGTGACAATGAAAATTATTTAAAGCAGACAGTTGGACTAGGCGTTACATACGATGTTGGTATTCGTAAATTTCAAATTTTGAATAAAGAAATTGGTGTGTTATTTGTAAACGGACTTTGTGATACAAATTATATTATCCCTATTTTAGAAGAAGCGGTGGATACAAATGAGATAAGGGATGTAGAAGAAGATACAGTGAAGCTTTTAGAGAATCGCTTAATCCATCAACAAGTAAGTAAAGTGAAAACGATGGATGAGGTAATGCTCCAAGTATTATCAGGACTCATCGTGATATTTGTGGAAGGTGAAACGGAAGCGTTCGCAATCGATGTTCGTAGTTATCCAGGGCGAACGCCGACAGAACCAGATACCGAAAAGGTAGTACGCGGTGCAAGGGATGGATTTGTTGAAAATATCGTTGTAAATACAGCATTAATCCGTAGAAGAATTCGAGATCCACGTCTTCGAAATGAAATGGTTCGAGTAGGAGATAGATCACAAACGGATATTTGTATTACATACGTTCAAGATGTTGCAAATCCAGATTTAGTAAAGATTATAAAACAAGAATTAAATAACATCGATGTAGATGGAATTACGATGGCGGATAAAACAGTAGAAGAATTTGTTGTAAAGCAAAGCTATAACCCATTCCCACTTATTCGATATACAGAAAGGCCAGATGTAGCAGCAAATCATCTACTAGAAGGACATGTGTTAGTACTTGTTGACACATCGCCAAGTGCTATGATTACACCGACAACATATTTTCATCATTTACAGCACGCGGAAGAGTTTAGACAAAATCCAGCTGTCGGTACATTTTTACGCTGGGTGCGCTTTTTAGGTGTTATATTCTCGTTATTTTTATTACCATTTTGGTTAGTGTTTGTATTTGATCCAACTCTTTTGCCAGCAAATCTTGCTTTTATTGGACCGACTAAGATGACGCATTTACCAATTTTATTACAGGTGTTAATGGCAGAGGTCGGACTTGAGTTTTTAAGGATGGCAGCCATTCATACTCCAACGCCGTTATCGTCTGCAGCAGGGTTGATTTCCGCTATATTAATTGGTCAAATTGCAATTGATGTAGGTTTGTTTGTGCCAGAAGTGATTTTGTATGTAGCAGTTTCGATGATTGGTGCATATGCAACACCGAGTTATGAATTAGGATTAGGGAATAAGGTTGGGAAATTGTTTGTTATTATTTTAACAGGCCTCTTCCATGAGATGGGATTTGTAATTGGTATGACGATATTAATTTTATTTTTAACGTCTATAAAAAGTTTACAAACACCTTATTTATGGCCGTTTTTACCATTTGATTGGGGCGCATTAACAAAAATTTTACTCCGTCCAACGATGTCTAGTTTAAAAGTACGACCAAGTATTGTAAGACCTCAAAATGTAAAAAGACAAAAATAAACGGGATTATACACCCGTTTATTTTTTTTTAGCAAAAATTTATTATTTTTTAACAAAAATCAAACATTTTTTGTGTACACTTAGAGTAGATATTGTGTATGGAAGGGGAAGAGGACATGATTAAATTATTTGTAAGTGATTTAGATGACACGCTCGTTTACGATGTGAATCATATGCAAAAAGAAGATGAACGTGCGCTGTGTTGGTTAGCTGAGAAAGGGACAAATATTTGTTTTGCCTCTGGCCGCTTTACACACAGAATTGATGAAGTTGTAAAAAGGTTTTCATTCCCATATTACACAACTGGCTTAAATGGAGCGACAATGTTGCTTCCGGATGGAAATTTATTTCATGAATCGAGTTTTGAAAATGTGGTTGCCCAGGAAATATATCGATATATACATAAAAAAGGACTAGCGGATATTGTTTGTGCAAATGAGCAGCGATATACAAAAAGGAAGAATGAACATCACCATAATTTTGAAGCGTATATGGGCGTGCATATCGCTGAAATTGAAGCGTTAGAAGAAGAGTTTGGTAAGACTGTACACCCTGCAAAATTGTTTGTTTTTGGAGAAGAAGAGAAAATTGTGACGTTAGATCAAGAGCTACGAGATATGTTTCAAGGCGAAGCGGAAGTTTTTATATCAGGTAAACGCTATGTTGATATTATGCCAAGAGGCGTGAGTAAGGGGAGTGCTCTAAAGCGACTAATGGACCATTTGCAAATTGAAGCAAATGAAGTTGCTTGTATTGGAGATTCTTTCAATGATATTTCTATGTTTGAAGTAACCCCGCATTCATTTACTCTTCATCATGCCCATCCATATGTAAAGGAGAAAGCAAATCATATAGTGCGTTCGGTTGAAGAGGCTGTTATGAAATTACCGTTACTTGTATAAAAAAAGAAGCCCGTCACTGGCGGGCTTCTTTTTTACTTGAATAAAGATTTAACAAAATCAATGATACTTGAGAAGAAATCTTTCACTTTATCTAGAAAACTTTGTCCTTCTTCAGAACCTAAGAAGGCAGAAACGTGTTCTTTTGCTTTGTTTAATTGACTACCAACTTGATTCCAATCGATATTAAGATTTTTCATTTTATCAAATAACGATACTAAGTTATCTAACTGTTCATCTGTCAATGTAATGCCGAGTTGATCAGCAATTTTTTTAATTAATGAACGTAAATCTTCTGTTGTTTTTGGCTGTTCTTTTGCAATTTCTTCTTTAATTTTTGCAACAAGTTGAACTGCTTTTTCTTCACCAATTTTATCACCAAGCTGGGCTGTTTGTACCATTTCTTCATTCGCTACTTTTTTAACTTCTTCAGGAATTTGTTTATTGGACGCAGTTTCGTATGCTTTCATTAATCCAGTTAAAGCTGCAGTTCCTGAAACTTTAAAAGGTGCAGTAATTTGAATTTCTGCATCTTTTACACCTGCTGTAATCAAAGCGTTAGTGTACATTGCATCTGTTACCCAGTTAATGTTCTTTGATTGTACAATAAGACCAGATCCTGGTTTTGTGTATGTAATCATAGAAGAAGAAATTGCTCTCGTACCAATTTGTGCTTTTGGAACAATGCCTTCTAGAAATTTATGTTCTTCCGCATTAGATACAGTAATAATTGTAGCATCTTTCGGTGCTTTCATTTCTTTTAACAGATCTTGTTTTTGTTGTTCAGATAAGTTCTCTCCTAATGTAACAATTGATTCTCCCTCGATGATGTCTGCAAACGAAGCTGTTGGCATCATAAATACCGTTACAGCTAATAGCAGAGCTAGTAATTTCGTTTTCACGAAAAATCGCTCCCTTTCTCTTTCTAAAATTTTCGGGCAACAAAGTTATTATAGTATATATTTCTTATTTGTCACCTAGCTTTTTCCACATTTCAAAAAAGAAGTATCTAGATTGTCGGATTCTTTTTGTTTCTAGTCATGAATGTGGTAATATAGTGCTGAGATACTTGAAAGGAGACATATACGTATGAAAACTTTAGGATACATATTAATGGAAAACGGTGAAAAAATCGACTTGGAATTTTTCCCAGAAGAAGCACCGAAAACAGTAGAAAACTTTAAAAAATTAGCAGAGCAAGGATTTTATGATGGTGTTACATTCCACCGTGTTATTCCTGGCTTCGTAAGCCAAGGTGGAGACCCAACAGGTACAGGTGCAGGTGGCCCAGGATACTCTATTCCATGTGAAACTGATGGAAACCCTCATAGACACCTTGTAGGATCACTTTCTATGGCTCACGCTGGCCGTAACACAGGCGGTAGCCAATTCTTTATCGTTCATGAGCCACAGCCGCATTTAGATGGTGTTCATACTGTATTCGGTAAAGCAACAAGCGGTATTGAAACAGTATTAAAAATGCGTCAAGGCGATGTAATGAAAGAAGTTAAAGTTTGGGAAGAATAAGGTAAGGAAAAAGAGAGCTTTTGCTCTCTTTTTTATTTTTAATGAGATTGAGTACTACTTCTACAGCTCATCATACAAGTAGTATTGTTGCTAAAATATATTGCTTGTGAGAACAAACCTTTAACCAATTACATAGAATACATTACATTATATGTTTCAATAAATATTTTTTGTTATATTAATTTTGCTAGAATTGTGCTGCTTTAGAGTAACTATAAATGAAGTGCTGTTGAATGATATGTTTCTTTCCATTCCATATAAAATTTTCTTTTTTTAACTCTATTTATTAAAGGAATAGTGCTGAAACATAGATTTGACTTTCTTCTTTTCGCTTTGTATGATTATCAAGTTGTTTTAGACTCTTCTCACTCTGTTGAAAATATTGTAAAATGAATGTGATATGAAAAGAGTGATTGAGGGGATTACTAGTTTGTAACTTTTGTAAGAAGGGATAAGGGTTATGTTAATTCGTTTTAAAAAAAGTTATGAAAAAATTGCAATGGGGCTTCTTTCGTTTATGCCAACTGAAAAAGATGTGAAAACATTACAATTGACAATGAAAGAATATGAAGCAAAAGATGATTGGCAATTGTATTTGTGGAAAGAAAATGAAGATTTTGTTGGAATAATGGGGATTGTAAAAAAAGAGAATCAAGTATTAGAAATTCAGCATTTGAGTGTGAACCCGTCTCACCGTCATGTGGGGATTGGGACGAAGATGGTTCAAGAGTTAAAGAGTAAATTTCTTGAGTTTACAATTTGCGGAAATGAGCAAACAGCAAGTTTTTGCGAAAAATGTAAAGGGCTAGAACAAAATATACATTCGTGAAAGCAGAGATAAGTAGTTTATTATCTCTGCTTTCTTTTTTGTAATTGTTCGTTTCGTTCAGTAATGACCTCTGTGCGATCACGCAAAGTGTGCTTGTTTATAATATATTCACCTGGGATAGCATTCAAGTCTTTCCAAGGGAGGTTTTGTTTTTGACATAACTCTATGCACTGCTTCTCTAACGATGAATCTGATAAGGGTAAAAATAAAGGTACAAAACGTTCTTTTTTATGGATAGATTGCAATCTTTCATTGAGCAAGGAAAGAAGTTGTACTTGATTAATTCCTAAACGTTGTAAAGGCACACCGCTTTTTTCTAAAATTGTAATTGCGCTTTTCATCATTTTTGTAGAACCATTCCAATTAGCACGTCTTTGGTGGTATAAAGAAACTGCAATTTGAATGAGACCAACTAAGTAATGATCACGATTACCTCTTGGTTTTGTCTTCCAATACTCTTCTAGTATTTCGTGGCATTCAAAATAGTCATAATCTCCATGGAAATGAATTAAAAATTGTATGTATTCGGTAGGATACATGTTTTCTCGCTCCTATCTAACGGTTATACATATAAGTGTATCATAGAAATATGAACAATAAACGACTAGGAGGTTTCCCCCTAGCCGTTATTGTTCATATTAGCAGAAGCAAGCTGCTCCTACAATAATTAGTAAAATAAACAGTACAACAAGTAATGCGAACCCACCGCTAAAACCACAATCAACGTGACCCATAGTTTTTTGACCTCCTACATTGTTCTTACTACACTGTTATCATATGAAGTGGTGGGCATGATGACATAGGCATCGGTCTATTTTTAATTAAATTTCTTAAAAAGGTTGGATAGAACATGAGTATGCTCTATACTTATGTTGTTATAGAAAAAATGTGGTGGGATGCTTTGTGCAATATAATTTTAAAGTAGAGGCTTTTGAAGGGCCGTTAGATCTATTGTTACATTTAATACATCGTTATGAAATTGATATATATAATATTCCTGTAGCAGATATTACAGAGCAATATTTATCTTATGTGCATACGATGAAAGAACTTCAATTAGATGTTGCAAGTGAGTATTTAGTAATGGCTGCAACGTTATTACAAATTAAAAGTAAGATGTTGTTGCCGAAACATGAAGAAGATGTACTTGATAACGGTGATGATTTTATAGATGATCCTCGTCAAGAATTGATGGAGAGGTTAATTGAATATAAGAAATATAAGCAAGTTGCTACTGAGTTAAAAGAAAGAGAACAAGAAAGAGCACAGCTATATACACGTCCACCAATTGACTTTACATCGTTGCAACAAGAAGAGGAGACAAGCTTACCTCTTGATGTTACGTTATATGATATGCTAGCAGCATTTCAAAAATTAATGCGCCGTAAAAAGGCAAAAAAACCTGTAACAACACGTATTACTCGTCAAGAAATACCAATTGAACAGCGAATGACTGATATTTTAAAACAGTTAAAAATAAAGGGTGGTCGCCAAAGTTTTTATGATTTGTTTGTTGATGATGAACGTGAAATAATGGTTGTAACATTTTTAGCAGTTCTGGAACTTATGAAAAATCAACAAATCATAATTGAGCAAGAACATAATTTTGATGAAATTTTCGTATCAAGCTCTAATAAATCTGCATAGAGCAAGTATGTGAAAATGGGATAGCAACATTTTATCTCATGCTATGTTTTAATGTATCGTTTGGAACAAGAGAAAAAATATTGAACCGAACGCATTAATTGTGATTCGGTTTTTTGATGTGTATTTTTATGAGAAAATAGAAGGAAGGAGCTCGTGAAATGGATAGGAAAGAACAAAAGTCAATTATTGAAGGCCTTTTATTTGTTTCTGGTGATGAAGGGATTTATCCAGAACAAATAGCGAAAGTTCTTGAAATTGAAATGAATGAAGCAATTAATATTTTAGAAGAAATGCAACAAGAATGTGAAGGTGCAAACCGTGGTTTGCAAATTGTACAGTATGCAAAAGTATATCGTTTTGCTACAAAGAAAGAACATGCTTCATATTATCAAAAATTAATAGATACACCAACAGCTGCTTCACTCTCACAAGCTGCCCTCGAAACGTTAGCGATTGTTGCATATCGCCAACCAATCACAAGGACTGAAATGGAAGAGATTAGAGGAGTTAAAACTGATAAGGCGTTACAAACGTTGGTTTCACATTTACTTATAAAAGAAATGGGAAGAGCAGAAGGACCAGGGCGTCCTATTTTATACGGAACAACAAAAGAATTTTTAGACACATTTGGATTGAAAACATTAGATGATTTACCACCGCTTTCTGAAGAGAATGAACAAATGAATGAAGCAGATTTATTCTTCGGTTCCTTACAAGAGATATCGAAATAAAAGCTTAGCATTTTGCTAAGCTTTTTTTGTATATCAATTATTTACAGTGCCATACTAAATGAAAAAAGGAGACGAGTTATGAGAGGTATGCGGATTATTTTATTATTAGTTTCTGTTTTATTATGTTTTTCTTTAAATAGCGCATCAGCTAAAAGGTATATGATGTCCATTCATACTACGTCTCCTTTACATATGCATCGGCAACATCTTAGTAAAATGAAAGTGAGCTTTTTAAAAGTGGGGCAAGGTGACGCAACACTTATTATAATGCCAAATGGACAAACAATGTTAATTGATGGAGGACCTTATGAAGCAGGAGAGGTTATTATTCAGAAATTAATTGAGAAAGGGATTAATCATTTAGATGTAATTGTCAGTACGCATCCCGATATGGATCATATAGGGGGGTTAATTCCAATTGTAGAGCAAATGCCGGTATCGCTTATATTAGATAGCGGAAAAACATATAGTTCTCTTACTTATCATACGTATCGGAATAATATAAAAAAAAGAGGGATACCTTTCGTTTCAGTAAAGGAAGGACAATATATACCGCTGGATCCACATGTTTCTATACAAGTATTAAACAACGGGAAATCAAAAGATGAAAATAATGAATCCTCAATTGTTTTAAAGGTGCGATATGGAAAAGCGGATTTTTTATTAATGGGTGACGCGGATGTACGGACAGAACATGAAATATTAAAACAATTTGATGTCCATGCAGATGTGTTAAAAGTGGGGCATCACGGCTCATATACTTCAACAAGTGAAACGTTTATAAAAAAAGTGGAACCGCAGTTTGCTATTTTGTCGTACGGGAGTAGTAATCCGTATGGACATCCTCACCAAAGTGTAGTGAAACGCTTAAAAAGGCACGGTATAATGGTATATAGAACGAATAAAAGTACAGTAGAAATGGAAACAGATGGTGAACATATTATGTTAGAGTCTAGCGGGTTAATGCCATTATTGAAGTGATTTCTATATTAGGGGGGCGATACTGTCCCTTTTTGGAAAAATGAATAATATATATTATAATTATAAGAGACGTAAGAAATTTCCTTTTCTGTTGAATAAAAAGGAAATTTTATTAGAATGTATAGACAACTACTCGTGTGTATATTAAGATGGAACTAGGCGAATAAGGTAATAATAACAAGTAGGTAATTCATGGGAAAGGATCGATGAAAATGAAAACGCAAATTGTCATCAATGCCAAAATTTACACAGGTCAAGAAATAGTGGAAAACGGATTTATTCGTTACGCAGAAACCATTAAAGAAATTGGTTTGATGGCTCAATATGTACCACAAGAAAATGAAACTGTTTTTGATGCTACAGGGAAGATTGTAATTCCAGGTATGATCGATGTTCATATTCATGGTGGATACGATATTGATGCGATGGATGCAAATAGCGATGGGTTAGTAACTCTAGGTAAAGAAATGTTAAAAGAAGGGGTTACAACTTACTTCCCAACAACAATGACACAAGCTCCAGAGGCAATTGAAGCAGCGTTAACTGCTGCAAAAGAAGCAAAAGAAAAAGGAGCGCATTTCGAATATATTCACTTAGAAGGACCTTATGTTTCAAAGAAACGTGCAGGTGCACAACCACTTGAACATATCGTTCCTGCAAATATTGAGCAATTTAAACAATGGCAAGAAGCAAGTGGGAATTTAATTAAATTAGTAACATATGCACCAGAAGAAGAGGGAGCATTAGAGTTTGAACAATATCTTGCTGAAACTGGTGTAGTTGGCACAATGGGGCATACAGATGCAATTGATGGGCAACTAAAAAATAGAAAAATTACACATGCAACACATTTATACAATCAAATGCGTGGATTACATCACCGTGAACCAGGAGTTGTTGGTCATGTGTTATTAAATCCAGATGTAATGGTTGAAGTAATTACAGATGGTATTCATATTCACCCTGATATGGTGAAATTAGCATATAAGTTAAAAGGACCAAAAAAAGTAAGTGTTATTACTGACGCAATGCGTGCAAAAGGTCTTGAAGATGGATTATATGAGCTTGGCGGACAGCCAGTACATGTAAAAGATGGTAGTGCTCGATTAGAAGATGGAACGTTAGCTGGTAGTATTCTAAAAATGGATCAAGCTTTCCGAAATGTAATTGAATTTACAGGTTGTTCAATCGAAGATGCAGTACTGATGACATCAGTTAACCAAGCAGAAGAGTTTGGATTAAATAATAAAGGTGCATTAGCGGTAGGAAAAGATGCAGACTTTGTTGTGATGAATGAAGATTTACATGTATATGATACGGTTCGTTTAGGAATTCATATGAAGGAAGGGAAGTAATTAAATGAATATTCTTGTTGTAAAAACTCCAGAAGAACTAGCAGAAGCAGGTTATAAATTAATTGAAGAAGTTGTAAAAACAAAAGAAAATCCAACATTAGGAATGGCTACAGGAAGCTCTCCATTAGGTATTTATGCAGAAATGCGAAAAAATAAACTTGATACAAGCCGTGTAACCACTGTAAACTTAGATGAGTACGTAAATTTACCACATGAAGATAAAAACAGCTATCACTATTTCATGCAAGAACAGTTGTTTGATCATCTTCCATTTAAACAAACTTATGTACCAAACGGGATGGCAAGTGATTTAGAGGAAGAGTGCAAACGTTACGAGAGCATTCTAGCTGCTAACCCAGTTGACCTACAGATTCTTGGAATCGGTGAAAACGGTCACATCGGATTTAATGAGCCAGGAACACCGTTTAATTCTCCAACAAACATTGTTGAATTAACAGAATCTACACGCCAAGCAAACCTTCGCTTCTTCGAAAAAGAAGAAGATGTGCCAACTCATGCGATTACAATGGGAATTGGAAGCATTATGAAAGCGAAACAAGTTCTACTTGTTGCTATGGGTTCTAAAAAGGCAGAAGCTGTTAAAGAATTATTGCAAGGTGAATATAGTGAAGAGTGTCCGGCTACAGTTTTACAACGTCATCCGAATGTAACCGTAATCGCTGATCAAGAAGCTCTATCTTTATGCAGTGAGGCGATTGCTGATGAACATCGACAAGTATTCACCATTTCCGATCTATTATCAGATTCAAGAGTGGGTGAAACAGCTAATTGAGGACGGCGAATGGAAGCCGGGAGATAAAATCCCATCTGAGAATGAACTTTGTGATAAGTTCGAAGTGAGTCGAATGACAATCAGACAGGCGATTAATAATTTAGTGGAACAAGGCTATTTATATCGGAAGCGTGGAATTGGAACATTTGTCCAACTTCCGAAAGTGGAACAAAAATTGCAAGGAATGACGGGATTCACAGAAGACATGATTTCTCGTGGGATGAACCCAAGTAGTCAATTACTTAGTTTCCGCCTAGTTCCAGCTACTGCTAAAATAGCAGACCGGTTGAGAATACAGGAGGGGGAATCGGTTTATGAAGTGAGGCGTATTCGCTTAGCTGATGATGAACCGATTGCTTTTGAGACGACATATTTGTCGCCAGCTCTTGTAAAAGATATTAACGAAGAGATATTGCAACAATCTTTATATGAACATTTAGAGAAAAAACTGGGCTTTAAACTTGTTAGCGCTACTCAGTCAATTGAAGCTTCCGTTGCGACGGAAAATGAAGCTGAACATCTGCATATTCCTAAAAAGGCGCCTGTACTTGTAATGCGTCAATGGTCATATTCAGAAGGTGAGGTACCGCTAGAGTACGTGAAATGTATTTATCGTGGAGATCGTTATAAATTTATTACGAATATCGCACGTAACAAATAGTATATTTCAGTTTGTGAAGTACAGTGGAATTGAAAATGGTTAACATGTAAAGAAATAAAAATACGACTCATCCTTATAAGGAATGAGTCGTATTTTTATTATGAGCAATTACGTGGTTAACAGCATCTTTGACGTGATTTACTACATAGTGAGCGTGATTTTTTACTGCATCATCTGCTTGTGACATAGCAAAACTGTGAGGAGTTAAAGAAAACATAGGAATGTCATTGTAAGAATCCCCTATACAAGCAATTTCCTCAGGTTTTATTTGAAACTCATTTAATAAAACAGAAATGGCAGAGCCTTTACTAACATTCGGTGGCATTACATCTAAACATTGTTCTGCTGAGATGAAAGTACTAACTTTCCCGTGGAATTTTTCATCAATTTTTTTCTGAAGGAGTTGTAAGCTCTCCTTTGTTCCGCCGACAGAAATTTTATTTGGGAAAATTGTATCATCAATCTTCTGTAGTAAGTTTGGTTCTTCAACAGAAGTCATAGTTACTTGTTGTTCAAGTTCTTGAATAAAAGGTGTTTTCTCTTCAATGTAATAATTATGCTCATCACTTACATAACGGAAATAAGGCTCTTCATTCGTCATAGCTAACAAATCGGGAAGTATGCTGGAATCAAAAGTTGCAGATAATAGTTGTTTATTTTCATGTGTATATACAAAAACACCATTTACACTAATACGATGAAAATTTGTATTCACAGCTTTCATTAAGTCTGCAATTTCATTATCAAGTCTTCCGGAAGCGAAGCAAAGAATAACATTTTGTTCGGCAAGGCTGCGCAGTGCCGCAACATCTTGTTCATCAATAAGACCTCCGTGTTGCATCATTGTACCATCGATATCACTTACAAACATTTTAATCATGCTGTTATCTCCTTTCTATGTACAGTTGCTCTTACATTATACGCATCATATATAAACATGTCTAAAAAATGAATTTTTATTAAATGGCAGATGTTTTACATTGACGACAAAGAAGAATATTCTGTAACATAAAAGTAGGCTATTTAAGTACGAGGGTGGTGTTATATGAGTAATTATCTAGAAATTAAAAAAGTTTTAAATAATAATGTCATCATTGCTAGCCATCCGGAACACGAGGAAGTAGTAGTGATTGGTAAAGGAATTGGATTTGGGAAAAAAGCGAAAGATGTATTGGAGCAAGAACAAATCGAAAAAATGTTTGTCTTAAAAAATGAACGTGATCGTGAACAATACAAATTATTAGTGCCGCATATTAGTGAAAAATTAATTGAATTGATGAACGATATTATGCTGTACATTCAAGGAAAAGCGAAATCTCCACTAAATGAACATATTCATATTGCGTTAACAGATCATATTTCATTTGCGATTAAAAGGTTAAAACAAGGACTTACAATTGATAACCCTTTTTTAGTTGAAACAAAAATGCTCTATCCAGAGGAATATGAAATTGCGGAAGGTGTTGTAGAACTTTTAAATTCTCGTTTGCAAATTACATTGCCTGAAGGAGAAATTGGTTTTATTGCACTGCACATTTACAGTTCGCTTACAAATTCTGATTTATCTTCAGTTAATCAAAACTCCCGTCTTATTGCACAACTTGTATCTTTAATTGAGACAAACTTACAAATTACATTAGATCAAGAGAGCATTCATTATTTACGTCTTATTCGTCATCTTCAATATGCTATTGAGAGGGTGAAAAAAGGAGAAAAAGTAGAGGAATCGCAAAGTTTTGCTGATTTATTAAAGGCGGAGTATCCAGTTTGCTATAACTTGGCTTGGAAGCTAGTTAAGGTCATGCAAAAAGAGTTGCAACTACCTGTATATGAAGCTGAAAGTATTTATTTAACGATGCACTTGCAACGCTTAGTAAAGGCAGAGCATGTGTAAAAAGTCATATATTTTTGTCTAAAATGAAAACGTTAAAAAAAATGATTGAATCGCTTACAATAGTTATGTATAATAACTATTGCAAAGTTATACAAATTTCGACAAACACATTAAGGTGAGTAACGAAAACGTTTGCCTTAATTATAGTGAACTTATACGTAAACCTATTTTTGACACGTGTTACTGATTCGATCAGGCATGAGTGGAGAAAAGTAAGGAATGTAAGCTAGAGAAAGGGATATACTACCCTTTGTATAGCTATCGTTCTATCTTTTTTTCCTCATGTCTTTTTGGCGTTTGTCGGAAGGTATCAATATAGATAAGAGAGGAAGGGTTTCCATGTTTAAGAATATCTTTGGTGTTCTTCAAAAAGTCGGAAAAGCGTTAATGCTTCCAGTAGCGATTTTACCGGCGGCAGGTATTTTACTTGGATTTGGTAATGCATTTCAAAATCCACAGTTAACAAATGTTATTCCTGCTTTAAAAGCAGATTGGTTCGTAATGGTTGCAAAAATTATGGAACAATCTGGTGATATTATTTTCGCTAACCTTGCATTATTATTCGCAGTTGGGGTAGCAATTGGTTTAGCTGGTGGAGACGGAGTAGCTGGTTTAGCAGCATTCGTCGGCTACTTAATTATGAACAAAACGATGAGTGTGTTCTTAGAAGTAGATAAGCTAGTGAAAGTAACAAGTTCTGGAGCAGACCCAGTAAAAATTGGATTTGCAGATCCAGCGTATGCGAACGTATTAGGTATTCCAACGCTACAAACAGGGGTATTTGGTGGTATTATCGTCGGTATAGTAGCGGCATATTGCTATAATAAATACTTCAACATTGAATTACCATCATACTTAGGTTTCTTTGCAGGTAAGCGTTTCGTACCGATCGCAACTGCAACATTCTCTTTAATAGTAGGTATTATCATGTGCTTCGTTTGGCCATACATTCAAGGTGGCTTAAATACGTTCTCACATCAAATGATTGATGCAAATAGAACAATCGCAGCATTTATATTCGGTTTAATTGAACGTTCATTAATTCCATTTGGATTACATCACATTTTCTATTCACCGTTCTGGTTCGAATTCGGTCAGTATACAAATGCAGCTGGCGAATTAATCCGTGGTGACCAAAAAATCTTTATGGCACAGTTAAAAGACGGTGTAGAATTAACAGCAGGTACATTTACAACTGGTAAGTATCCGTTCATGATGTTCGGTCTTCCAGCAGCAGCTTTAGCAATGTACCATGAAGCACGTCCAGAAAATAAAAAATTAGCAGCAGGTATTTTAGGTTCTGCAGCATTAACATCTTTCTTAACAGGTATTACAGAGCCACTTGAATTTTCATTCTTATTCGTAGCGCCAGTATTATTCGGAATTCACGCTGTATTTGCTGGTCTATCATTTATGACAATGCAAATTTTAGGTGTTAAAATTGGTATGACATTCTCTGGTGGTTTAATTGACTTCCTATTATTCGGTGTACTACCAGGCCGTACAGCATGGTGGTGGGTAATTATTGTTGGTCTTGTACTAGCAGTTATTTACTACTTCGGATTCCGCTTTGCAATTCGTAAATGGAATCTAAAAACACCTGGTCGTGAAGTGGCAAATGCAAATGACGGCGCAGGAAAAGCAGAAGCAGGCGAACTTCCTCGTGAAGTATTAGTAGCACTTGGTGGTAAAGAAAACATTGCTTCTTTAGATGCTTGTATTACTCGTTTACGTGTTCAAGTTAACGAACACAAGAATGTAAACAAAGACCGCTTAAAAGAACTTGGAGCAGCTGGTGTACTTGAAGTTGGAAATAACATTCAAGCTATTTTCGGACCGAAATCTGACACATTAAAATCACAAATTCATGATATTATGTCAGGTCGTACACCTCATGTTGAAAAAGAAGAACCTGTAAAAGTGGAAGAAACTCCTCAAAAAGTTGATGAAAATGAAACAATTGTATCACCAATCGAAGGGAAAATCTTACCAATTACAGAAGTGCCTGACCAAGTATTCTCAGGAAAAATGATGGGAGACGGATTTGCAATTGAGCCAACTGAAGGAACAGTAGTTTCTCCAGTGAACGGTGAGATTGTCAATGTATTCCCTACAAAACATGCGATTGGTATTCAATCTGAAGGCGGAAAAGAAATTTTAATCCACTTCGGTATTGATACTGTAAAATTAAATGGTGAAGGTTTTGAAGCGCTTGTAGCACAAGGCGACAAGGTGAAACAAGGCCAACCATTATTAAAAGTAGATCTTGCATTTGTAAAAGAAAATGCACCATCTATCATTACACCAATTGTCTTTACAAACTTACAACAAGGGCAACAAGTCGAATTGAAAAAAGATGGAAATGTTAAGAAGGGCGAAACCGCTATTATTGACATTCAGTAGGAATTTGACGCAAAATGTTTATAATTATAATAGGCGATGTGGTTGACCGAACATCGCCTATTATATACAATAGATGATGTAGTACTCACGTCTATACAACTAAAAAATACTGTAATTTAAAGGAGATAAATTATCATGGAAAAAATCTTTAAAGTAACTAGCGACTCAGGAATTCATGCTCGTCCAGCAACTCTACTTGTAAACACTGCAAGCAAATTCGGTTCTGACATTAACTTAGAGTATAACGGAAAGAACGTTAACTTAAAATCAATCATGGGCGTTATGTCTTTAGGCATTCAACAAAACGCAGAAATTAAAATCACTGCAAATGGTGATGATGCAGCTCAAGCACTAGCAGCTATCGAAGAAACTATGAAAAACGAAGGATTAGGAGAATAATGACTCTTAACATTCAAGGGATCGCTGCATCAAGTGGGATTGCTATTGCAAAGGCTTTCAGACTTGAAAATCCTGAATTTAACATCGAAAAGAAATCAATTACAAACGAAGCTGCAGAAATTGCACGCTTAGACGCTGCGCTTGAGAAAGCAAAAACTGAATTAGAAGCTATTAAGGACCACGCATTTGCTGAGCTAGGTGCTGACAAAGCTGCGATCTTTGAAGCACATTTATTAGTGTTAAATGATCCAGAACTAGTAAATCCAGTAAAAGATAAAGTAAATAGCGAAAAAGTAAATGCTGAATTTGCAATGGATGAAGTTGCATCAATGTTTATTTCTATGTTTGAAAACATGGATAACGAATATATGAAAGAACGTGCTGCGGACATTCGTGACGTAACAAAACGCGTTCTTGCACATTTACTAGGAATTAACTTCTCAAATCCTGGTACAATTTCTGAAGAGGTAATCATCATTGCTGAAGATTTAACACCATCTGATACAGCTCAATTAAACCGTAAGTATGCAAAAGGTTTCACTACTGATATCGGTGGACGTACATCTCACTCTGCAATTATGGCTCGTTCTATGGAAATTCCAGCTGTTGTTGGTACGAAAGTTGTTATGGAGAAAATCCAAAACGGCGATATCGTTATCATTGACGGTTTAGATGGAGAAGTAATTGTAAACCCATCAGAAGAAACTCTTCGTTCGTTTGAAGAAAAGAAAGCGAAATTTGAAGAGCAAAAAGCTGAATGGGCTAAATTAAAAGACCAAGCTACTGTAACAAGTGACGGACATCACGTTGAGCTTGTTGCAAATATCGGAACACCAAATGATGTACAAGGTATTATCGATAATGGCGGAGAAGGCGTTGGCTTATACCGTACAGAATTCTTATACATGGGCCGTGACAATCTTCCAACAGAAGAAGAGCAGTTCGAAGCGTATAAAGCAGTTCTTGAAGGTGTAAAAGAAGGTCAGCCAGTCGTTGTTCGTACACTTGACATCGGTGGAGATAAAGAGCTTCCATACTTACATTTACCAAAAGAAATGAACCCATTCTTAGGATACCGTGCAATTCGCTTATGTCTTGATGAGCAAGATGTGTTCCGTACACAACTTCGTGCATTACTTCGTGCTAGCGTATACGGTAACTTAAAAATTATGTTCCCAATGATTGCAACTCTTGATGAGTTCCGTCAAGCGAAAGCGATTTTATTAGAAGAGAAAGCGAAACTTGTAGAAGCGGGTACAACTGTTTCTGATTCTATTGAAGTTGGTATGATGGTTGAAATTCCAGCTTCAGCAGTATTAGCAGATCAATTCGCGAAAGAAGTTGACTTCTTCTCTATCGGAACAAATGATTTAATCCAATACACAATGGCTGCAGACCGTATGAACGAACAAGTATCATACTTATACCAACCATATAACCCATCTATTTTACGTCTTGTAAAAATGGTTATCGATGCTGCTCATAAAGAAGGCAAATGGGCTGGTATGTGTGGTGAGATGGCGGGCGATTCACTTGCTATCCCATTATTATTAGGATTAGGTTTAGATGAGTTCAGTATGAGTGCAACATCTATTCTTCCTGCAAGAACACAGCTAAGCAAGTTGTCAAAAGCAGAAATGGAAACATTAGCAGAAAAAGCATTAATGATGTCAACTGCTGAAGAAGTTGTTGAACTAGTTAAAAGCATATAATTAATAAAAAAACCTGAGTCGATTTGAAATCGGTCTCAGGTTTTTTCTATGAGAAAAGTAAATCTTATTTGCTTACTATCGAGGATAAGAGACAGAATTAGATAGCGATTGCAACGATATCAGTTGGGCATACACGTAAAATACCAGTAAAAGTATTTCGATTTTGATTATTCTTATCGTCTTTATTGTTATCTTTGTTGTCTTTGTCATTACGAGCTAAAGCAGAGAAAAGAGCAACACCGTTAGCGAAACCTTCAAAAATAACATTGTTGAATGTGCCGTTACCTCTAATGCTTAAAAGAGAAAGTTCTGTTCCAACTGAAATGTTAGCAAGTACGTTACATACAGCTGGTTGTTGTGGTCTAACCTCTCTCTCTCTCTCTTTCTCGCGATGGTCGCGCTCTCTTTCATGATGATGACATTCTCTAAAGTTATCACAGCATCCAAATGATCCAAACATAATCCTCATCACCCCCTTCACACTTATAATCTATGTAAGTTCGGTAGTTAGTGACTGGACAGAGAGTGGAATTTTTTCTAGGGGATTTTCTCATTTTAAATGACTAGCTGGGTGTTTAGTATGGAATGATGTTTAAAATAGGGGGAATATAACAAAAAAATGTAAAAACCACCGAAATAAATGAAATGGGTAGCCTTTACACTTTTTTACTTTTATATAAAACGATGATATATACAGGAAGAGCTAGGAGTAGTGGTACAATGGATCGTGCAGTATGTTTTTCTGATTCTAATTGGAATGCTTCTTCTTTTGGAAATTGTAAAATGGAGATGTTTGCGGCATCACCAATAAAATATAGAAGCAGTACAGTTACTATGTAACATAAAAGTGCGATAAAGCTTCCGTATGAACTCAATGAAAATCCCTCTCTTGTTATCTATTTGTTATCATTGTATCACAATTGTAACAAAAATACACGGGTATATTTCAACGCCTTAACAAAATTCGACACGAAACGTCACGTTTATTTATGAGAAGGGAATAGAATATACTTTTCCATAAGTATAAATGTCGAATGATTTGTAGTAATATTACAAAAGTATGACAGGGAATAAAAAAACGAAGGCAATGTAGTTGCCTTCGTTTTTTATTATTTTGCCCACTCGCTCACTTGCTCTACGCTCATGCGAGGTGCAGGGTGGCCTTTTAAAGTTGATTCACCAATTGTAATAAGCATAATTGGAACGTAACGAGATGAAACGTTAAATTCGTCTGTCAGTGCTTGTGGATTGAAGCCACCAATAGCACAAGTATCCCAACCAGTTGCTTTAGCTGCAAGCATAAGTTGCATTGCTGCTAAAGATGCATTTGAAAAGGCAGCATCTCTTGGGAATTGTTCACGAGCATATGCAGATTCAATATTTTTAGCTAAGCGTTCTTTTGCTTCTTCTTTCATAAATCCTTGTTCTACAATTGGACCATATACTGGCTCAACATTTTTATAAGCTTCTAAATCACCTAAAATAGCGACTACTGCAGAAGCATCAAGAATTTGTTGTTGGTTATAAGCTATTGGATGTAATCGTTTTTGTACATCTTCACCTTGAAAAACAAGGAATTTCCAGTGTTGTAAGTTCCAAGCGGAAGGTGCTTGTGCTGCTGCTTTTAAAATCTCATGTAATTCTGTAGATGAGATTTCTTTATTTGGGTTGAATGCACGTGTAGATGTGCGTTCATATAGAACGTTAAAAAAGTTGTCGTTTGTCATAATATATCCTCCAAATTGTATATAAAATTATCAGGAAAACGCAATGTATATTACTTACATTTTGTAAGTTATCGAATTTAAGAATATAATATCTTTATTTTAATTGTCAAGTTTTAAGAAATAAGCTAGGGCATTCATACAAACGATATAATTCCTATAATCATACACTAAAAAAGGAATTTATAGAGTGAAAAGGGAAGATAACATTCTCAATTAGCTTGTTAATATGTATTTCTCACAAATTAAAGTTTATTGGAGAACAGTCTTTTAAAAATATTTGTGAGGAATTCAGTAGAACAAGATATATGAAGTGAGTGAAGACTAGTGATGAACATACTACATTTTTTATTAGAGAATACGGTTTTCCAAAATGTGTTACAAGATCTGCAGTTAAATGTCCTTTATATAGAAAATGGATGTAAACATCAACAAACGATAGAAAATATCCATCCAAAATGTATGTTTATAGCAAATAGTTTTGAAGAGGGTGAACTATTATTTCAAAGAACGAAACCGCACATTATAATTATGTATGTAACAGATTATTCTCAAATAAAATATATAAAGAATATGTATACCTCGCAAAGTACATTCATTGTCATTTGGGATCAACAAATAACAAAAGAATTTACAGATGTACTTGCATTAGGAATACGTAATATTGTAATAGCCCCTGTAACTCCGCAAGCAGTGTTAGAAGAAGTGAATAAGAGTTTGTATCAACTTTCTTTGGTAAGGCAAGTTAGTTTACAACAGGAACTGCTTCAAACGATGTTTGATTTTCAAAATGATTTATTATTTATAGTAGAAGATGATGAAATTGTTGATTGTAATACAAATTTTTTAACGTTTTTCGGATATGAAAATTTGTTTGCCTATCGCGAGCAACATTTAGTATTTGCTGAACATTTTATTAGAGAAAATGGATACTACTCGACGACGCATGATATAACATGGCTAGACGATACTTTATCAAGCGGTAGAAGAATTAAGATGTCAAATTATGAAGGGGCAGTATCTACTTTTCTATTACGTGCGACACCATTGCCAGAAGATTTATCAAGATTTATTGTAAAGTGCACGGAAATTACAGAATTAGATGAAATCTATCAAGAACAAGAAAGACTTGCTATGATAGATTCATTGACAGAGATTTATAATCGTTTAAAGTTTCAACAAATACTAGAGGTAGAATGGGAAAAGGTAATACGTAATGATGAGAAAATAGCAATTATTTTATTTGATATAGATAATTTTAAAACAGTTAATGACACATATGGTCATGATTTTGGCGATTTGGCATTAATACAACTTGCAGAGCTTATGAAATCTAAAGTGGAGCAGCAACATGTATTTGCAAGATGGGGAGGGGAAGAATTCATTATATTAGTGACAAATACAGTAGAAAAGGAAGCATTTCAAGTTGCGGAATCATTACGATTCTTCATTGAAACAAAGCAATTCACTGGAATTTCGAAGTTAACAGCTAGCTTTGGAGTTGCGTTATATGAACAAGGAACTACAAGAGAAGAATTAATGCAACGAGCGGATATTGCATTATATGAAGCGAAAAAAAATGGAAAGAATCAAGTATGTGTGTATAGAAAAGAAAAAATGTGATTTTTCGCAACAAATTGTTGCGATTTTTTTTTATTGTTTGATAATAGAATAGGGGGACAATTTTTAGCGAAGGAATTATGGAGGATTAATATGATAAAAAAAGTAATGGTGGTGGCTTCACTGTCTGCTATAGTTGGCGGCGGAGTATACTATTTTCTTGTTAGCCCCAATATAAAGGAAAACACTGTATTAACAACGAAAGTGAATCCTACTATTGAATCGGAAGTACAAGGGAATATAGAAGAAAAAGAAGAGCAACAAATTGATTATGCTAGCATATCTCAAAAATTAGATCAATATTTAGTCGGAAAGCAATTCAATGGAACAGTTTTGGTAACAGATAAAGAGCATGTTATATTGAATAAAGGATATGGGTATGCTGATGTTCAAAATAAAATAGAAAATACGCCTCAAACAAAATATCGTATCGGTTCTATTACGAAAACAGTCGTTGCCACATCTATTTTACAGCTGCAAGAACAAGGGAAATTGAATATTCAAGATAATGTAAATAAATATATTCCTTCATTTCCGGAGAATAAAAATATTACGCTATATCATTTATTAACGCATACCTCTGGTTTACCTGAACACGCAAAAGGCAATATTAATGCGGCTTCCCGCTTACAATTAATTAATTGGATTGGACGTCAAAATTTAGAATTTCCTGCAGGAACAGGTTGGAGATATACAGATTATAATTATATGGTGCTTGCTTATATAATAGAACATATATCGAAAAAACCTTTAGGAGATTACATAAAAGAAAACATATTTGTAAAAGCAGATATGCATGAATCCGGTATGGGAAATATGGTACCTGGAGATAAAAATTTTACAAAGGGTTATGTGAAAAAAGATCAAGAGCTTGTACCAGCGCAGAAGTTAGGCATGGATTGGCTATATGGTTGTGGTGAGATGTATACGACAGTTGGAGATATGAAGAAATTAGACGAAGCAATTATAAATGGAAAACTTCTTTCTGAACAAAGTATACAGGCAATGTTTTCACCTTCAGCAGAACGGAAATATGCATTTAGTTTATATATATATCCAGATTATTTTCATAATCATGGTGTATTATCTGGTTGGAACACTTTCAATAATTTTAATAAAGAAAAAGGAACTTTTGTTATTTTATTTTCAAATGTGAAAAATAGTATGGATGATGACTTTAATAAAGAGTTCCGAAAGATGGTAAATGATTTATTAGAACAAAGGGGATGAGAAAATGGAACATAAAACTTTATCAATAGGTTTCATTGGGATTGGCGTAATGGGAAAAAGTATGGTTTATCACTTAATGCAAGATGGTCATAAAGTATATGTATATAATAGAACGAAAGCAAAAACAGATTCTTTAGTGCAAGATGGTGCAAATTGGTGTAATACGCCAAAAGAGTTAGTGAAGCAAGTTGATATTGTAATGACAATGGTTGGATATCCACATGATGTAGAAGAAGTGTATTTTGGTATAGAAGGAATTATAGAACATGCAAAAGAAGGTACGATAGCAATTGACTTTACGACATCTACACCTACTTTAGCAAAACGGATTAATGAAGTTGCAAAAAGCAAAAATATATATACGTTAGATGCACCTGTCTCAGGAGGAGATGTTGGTGCGAAAGAGGCAAAACTCGCAATTATGGTAGGTGGGGAGAAAGAAATATATGATAGATGCTTACCTTTACTTGAAAAGTTAGGAACAAACATTCAATTACAAGGACCAGCTGGGAGTGGACAACATACAAAAATGTGCAATCAAATTGCGATTGCTTCCAATATGATTGGAGTATGTGAAGCTGTTGCTTACGCGAAGAAGGCTGGACTGAATCCAGATAAAGTGTTAGAGAGTATTTCAACAGGGGCAGCAGGTAGCTGGTCATTAAGTAATTTAGCTCCTCGAATGTTAAAAGGAGACTTTGAGCCAGGATTTTATGTAAAGCATTTTATGAAAGATATGAAAATTGCTTTAGAGGAAGCAGAAAAATTACAATTACCAGTCCCAGGCTTAAGTTTGGCGAAAGAATTGTATGAAGAGTTAATTAAGGATGGCGAAGAAAATAGTGGAACACAAGTACTATATAAAAAATATATAAGGGGGTAAACGAGGTGGACCTTCAAAAGTTTGATGAGATGATTGATACTGTACAGCGAGCTACTTGTATGCAAATTAATGAAAAACAAAAAGAAGCTTTTAAACAAAAATATGATTTTGAACCAGAATTTGAATATGGAAGAGATGAGAAGGGGCATTATGTAATTCGAACCTCAAAAAAGATGTTAGAAGAAATGGAGTTTTATTTAGCATTGAAATATGATCGTGATGGAGTGGATCTTTATATGCAAGCTGAGATTGACGGCATATTTTATGTATCTATTAGCTATGGTGAAGATGCCCTACATCTACAAGAATTGTTTCAATTTCTAGAAGAAAATAAATAAAAGTCCTCAAATGAGGACTTTTATTTATTTAGTCATCTTTAATTTTTATAATTATAAGTTAGAAGCCCGGCGGCATCGTTCAACCGGGAACGGGATAATTTGTGCGATATGATTAGGACCAAATTGTTTTGTACGAGCATGGCGTATTATATAAAAAGCACACAGAATTGAAACAGGAATAGCGCCGAATAAACCAAATAATAAAGCGCTTACACAAGATGCGACAAATCCTAAAACACCAATTTCTAACTCTTCCATAATAGCTCCTAAAATAACAGGAAATGCTCCACATGTAACTCCAAGTATAAGTGCGATAAGTAAGCTCATGATTATCCCCCTCTGTTTGCGATATTATTTTCCTTCTTAGTTAATTGTAGTATATCACACATAAAACAGAATTTTCAGAAAAAATTCAATAAATGTTCAAAAAATGTTCGAAAAATGCACTTGAAAAATCAAGGTGTTAAATTTGTGATGAAATGGTACTTTCAAGTAAATAAAAAATCAGGCTTATTTCAAAATGAAATAAGCCTGTTCCATAGGAGGATGTATATATGTAGAGTGAATAAAAGTTTGGAAAAGGGGGTCCAAGTCCTTTTATTCAACTAACTACCTTAATAGATTGGAACCCAGCCTTCAGTTGTCACAAAAATACGAATAGCTACAACTTGGCGATCATCTTGCAAGGTAAAATAATGTCTTGCATTTTCAGGAACAGATATTAAATCGCCTGGCTCAAGTTCAACATCAAAGAATTTCCCATCTTTACCTTCAATAGCGAAAATGCCATGACCACTGACGATAAAGCGAACTTCGTCATCTGTATGATGGTGTTCCTTTTGGAAATTAATTAATAATTCGTCAAGGTTAGGGGTGCTATTTGAAAGTGAAATTACATCATGTGCTTTATAACCACGGCGTGCTGAAACATCAGCGATTTCTTTTGAAAAAATAGCTAATATTTCAGCTTTGTTTTCATCTGTTAACGAATAATTTTCATTTAAATGAGTAGGAAGTTTAGAAATATTCCATTTCTCATATAAAACGCCTTCCTCTTGTAGAAATTTAGATACTTCCACTTCATTTTCAATACGAGTATTTACTTCATGAATACGAATTTGCGCCATTAGAAACGCCTCCCTGAATTGATAATAGTTTTATATGAAATTGGAATAAAAACTCATAAGCTTCTAATCTCTTCTTTGCATCAAAGCTATCTCGGCCCCATACAGTAATACCGTGGTTACGGATTAATACTGCACCCGAATCTCCTTGTATATGCTTTCGGAAGTTTTCTCCAAGCGTTGGGATATGGGCATGGTTTTCGATAATAGGAATGTGAATTGTTGCACCTTCTTCCCAAATATCGAGTGCTTTAATAATTTCTTGATTTTGAAGGGTGACTGCATCACTATATAAATTTGTGATGACATTATTATCGGTTGTATGAACATGAAGTACGCAACCGGCATTCGTATTGTTATAAATGTGTGTATGCAATATTGTTTCTGCTGAAGGACGTAATTCAGTCTCTAAAACGGGAACTCCTACATGATCTACTAATAGAAAATCATCTGGAGTGGTTTTTGTTTTATCTTTACCGCTTGCCGTAATAAGAAAAGTAAGTGGTTCATGACTAACCTTTATAGAAATATTACCACTTGTTGCTGGGAACCAATTTCGTGTTGTTAACTCTTTTTTTATCTCGCTTAAGTCATACCATTGACGAAAAAGTTGTTTCATGCCTTCACCTCCAACAAAAGTTTTAATTCAGCTTGCACATCTTGAAATGTTTCAAACGGTGTATAAGCAATATGATTTTCTGCACACTTTGTAATAAGAAAATCGCGAGCGAATACTTTATCAGCTTGTTTCGCGGCTTGTAAATCAGTAATAGAATCTCCAATTACAATATGAAAGTCATCTGTATCACTTAATTTACGGATTAATGATGATTTACATAATCCGCAATGATTTTGACAATGATCATCACAAGAATGAGGCCATTTAACTGTAATAAACTCTGCTGAAAAGTCTGTTTCATTACAATAAATTTGCTCTTTTGGAATGATTCCTTGTAAGAGTGGATAGACGAAGAAATCCATTCCACCTGATATCACGTAAAAAGAAATGTTATTTTCCTTTACGAATTGTATAAACTCATGAAAACCACTACGGATTTCAGCAGTTTCTATTAAAAATTGAATAATATCATCGTGCAGATTAGTAGGTATTAATTGAAATAATTGAGAAACACCTTCTTGAATGGATAGTTCTTGTGATAAAATTTTATTCTTTACTTCTTCGGCTTCTGGTGGTGCGAATTTTTCCATAATGGAAATAATGTTATCATTATTTGTAATCGTGCCATCGAAATCACAAAATACTTGAATACTCATAATTTCACCTCATAAGAGGGATTTCCCCATATTTGTAGTGCACTATGCAAATTTATGTCGTCTACTTCATGGAGTGGTTTATTTTGCAAAGTAGCATCAATTGCAGTACGAAAAGCTTTACCGCCGCCTTGCGCTCCATTTGGATGTCCGTGTATCCCGCCGCCAGCATTAATAACAACATCTTTACCGAAATCTCGTACAATAAAGGGAACGAAACCAGGATGAATACCAGCAGACGGAACAGAAAAGCTCTTCTTGAAAAATGCATCGTCTTCAGTTAAATATTTTGAGATAGCAAGAGCCTCCTCTTTTTCTAGCGCAACACTTCCGTATGGAGATGGGAATAATGAAAAGTCAGCCCCAGCATAACGTAGTAGCTTTCCAAGTAATAATGGAGATGAAACTCCATATAACTTGGATGCTGAATAAGCACCACTTACAGCAGGATGTGCCATAATAGGAACTGGGATTTCATCATCTTCTGCAAGTGATTGTAGTACATCTAGTCCGTAAGCAAATACGTTAAATAATAGAATATCAGCTCCAGCTTGCACTGCACGTTTAGCATTTTCTTTTAAATCAAAAGTTCGCCCTGTTAAATTTACGGCATATAACGTTTTATGACCGTATGTTTCGTAGACAGATTGTAAAACTTCTTTTCCAGATACAATGCGTTTCGTAAGGGGTGTTAATGCATTTTCAAATAATATTTCATCATCTTTTACTATATCTACACCACCAATTGCTTGATCGCGTAATTGCGTTTTTAAATACCCAATGTTTCGTCCAATCATTCCTTTAAAAATACTCATTAAAAGGGGACGATCATGCACTTGTAAAAGATTTCGAATACCATCTATCCCGAATTTTGGACCAGGAAAATGTTTTTTTAACTCGTCTGAAAAAGTTAAGTCAATTAGTTTTACTTCGCCATCAAGTGATAGCTTTCCAAATGTAGTCGTTAAAATCGCTGGTAAATCTGGACTGAAGTTTAATAGCGGATATTCGATTTTAATAATTCCGCGTTTTACTTTTTTACGTAAATACGAATTGGTATGTTCATGTTCAGCTAATTCCTCAACATGAATGACGTTGCCTTTATGCTGCTTTAATTGTTCTTGCAATAAGTGTGGCAAATGAGTCCAAGAGCCAATTGTTAAACCGAGTGCAATTTGCTCAGCTTTTTTTTCTAAGTTATGTGAATCATCATGGATTAAATACGTCGCTATAATTCCGCTCATTGTTATAACCTCCTAGTTAAATAAAAAAACCTCTCAGCTAAGGAGAGGTTTTTTTACAACCAGCTCCTTATCTGTCAGCGTAATGCTGCGAGAATTAGCACCGTGTCTACAATTGTAGATCGGTTGCCGGGTTTCGTCGGGCTCGTCCCTCCACCTGCTCTTGATAAGAAGTATTTAGAAATGTTTAAATTTTTAAGATAACTGAATTTTGTCAGATATTTTTCGTGTTGTCAATTACTTTTTGAAAAAATTTAATTTATCAATTCGATTAATGGCTTCTCGTAATCTATCTTCTGTATGCAAGAGACCAACACGGACATACCCTTCCCCATGCTCACCAAATCCAACACCAGGAGCAACTGCGACATGTGCTTTTTCTAGTAAAATATTAGAAAATTGCTCAGAGGTATATCCTGTTGGAACGGGAAGCCATGCAAAGAATGATCCTGTTGGAATGTCTACATTCCAACCAATTGAGTGACAGGCTGAAATAAGAGCGTTTCTTCGAGATTCGTAACTATTTACAAGGTCTATTACACAAGACTGTGAACTTAATAGCGCTTCTCGAGCAGCATCTTGAACTGCACCGAATATACTAACATACATATGATCTTGTAATAGGTTAATTGTTTCAATCACACTTTCATTCCCTACAGCAAAAGCGATGCGCCAGCCAGCCATATTGAAAGTTTTTGATAATGTGTAAATTTCAATTCCTATATCTTTCGCACCATCTGCTTGCAAGAAACTAACAGGTTTTTGACCATCAAATCCGATAGCGCCATAAGCAAAATCGTGAACAACTAATATATTATGTTTATTAGCAAAGTGAATGGTTGCATCAAAAAAATCTTTTGATGCAGTAGCACCGGTAGGATTATTTGGATAGTTTAAAAACATTAATTTTGCACGCTCTGCAATAGAGTCATCAATGTTCGTATAATCTGGCAAAAAGTTATTTTCTGCAATAAGCGGCATTGTTTCAAAGTGTGCTTTTGCTAAAGCAACCCCGGATAAATAATCTGGATAACCTGGATCCGGAACGAGAATCGTATCACCGGGATTTGTAAAACAAATCGGTAATTCTACTAGTCCAGCCTTCCCTCCAAACAAAATAGCAACTTCAGTTTTTGGGTTTAATTCCACGCCGTATTCATGTTTATAGAATGTAGCCACGGCTTCCTTTAAGCTTTCATGTCCGCGAAATGGCGGATATTTATGATGAATGGTCTTTTCGGCAGCATCTTGTAAAGCTTTTACGATATGCTGCGGTGTTGGTTGATCTGGATTACCTTGACCTAGATTAATAACATCGTGACCAGCTGCAACGACTTTGTTAACTTTTGCAACAAGTGAAGCGAAAAATTGTGTTGGCAATGATGTTACTATCTCAGAAGGTTGAAATAATTTCATACTTTCCACCTCTTTTGAAAGTTGTTACAATTCTAGTGACAAATGATATAATCTTTCCAGTATTTTGTAAAGAGAAAAATAAGAATGGGGCTGAAAAAATGAAAGTCGCATGTATTCAAATGGATATTGTTTTTGGAGATGTAGAAAAAAATATTGAGAATGCTAAAAATAAAATAAGTGAAGCTATGAAGGAAAGGCCAGATGTTATCGTCTTACCAGAACTATGGACAACAGGATATGATTTAACGAGACTTTCTGAAATTGCAGATAGGGATGGAGTGGAAACGAAAGAAAAGTTAATAGAATGGGCGAAGCAATATGATGTACATATTGTTGGTGGGTCCATAGCAAAGCAAACAGAGCAAGGCGTTACAAATACGATGTATGTTGTAAATAATGAAGGACAGTTAGTCAACGAATATAGTAAAGTACATTTATTTCAGCTTATGGATGAACATAAATATTTAATAGCTGGTAATGGTACGGGCGAATTTAAGCTAGATGATGTTGAATGCGCTGGAACAATTTGTTATGATATTCGTTTTCCAGAGTGGATGCGTGTTCATACTGCTAAAGGGGCAAAAGTATTATTTGTTGTAGCAGAATGGCCATTAGTTCGTTTAGCACATTGGCGTTTGCTATTGCAAGCAAGAGCAGTTGAAAATCAGTGTTATGTTGTTGCGTGTAATAGAGCAGGAAAGGATCCGAATAATGTGTTTGCAGGTCATTCTTTAATTGTGGATCCTTGGGGTGAAGTTGTAGTAGAGGCGAATGAAGAGGAATCAATTTTATTTGGAGAGCTTGTATTCGAGAAAATTAGAGAAGTACGAAAAGGAATTCCAGTTTTTGCGGATCGTCGTCCAGAATTATACAAATAAAATGTTGACAAGTGATTTTTATTCTTGGTATAGTCATCAACATAAAGTTAAAAATTCAAAAAATTATACAACTCTTATCAAGAGCAGGTGGAGGGATTTGGCCCGATGAAGCCCAGCAACCGACCGTAATACCATTGTGAAATGGGGCGTTTATTACGCCAAAAGGCACGGTGCTAATTCCAGCAGAAAGTAAAACTTTCTGGCAGATAAGAGGGGAGAAGATAAACTTCAAACCTCTTTCTTAGTGGAAAGAGGTTTTTCTGTGTTAGAAAAACCTCTGAATTTAAAAAGGGGGAGAAGACGATGGGATATTATTCATTAACAGAAATAACAGCTGTACAATATGCGAAAGATCATGGTTATTTTGAAGAGAAGGCAAATGTCATTTGTCATGAAATTGGAGATGGAAACTTAAATTACGTGTTCAAATTAGATGATGGAGAGAAATCCATTATAATAAAACAAGCACTGCCTTATGCTAAAGTAGTTGGTGAAAGCTGGCCATTGTCTATAAAAAGAGCAACGATTGAAAGCAAGGCATTACAAATTTTTGCGCAGTATGTACCGGATTATGTTCCAGTAGTGTACAGTCATGATGAAGAGTTAGCGATAACGGTAATAGAAGACTTATCAAGACTAACAATTACAAGAAAAGGATTAATAGACGGAGAAGAATATCCGCTTTTATCCCAGCATATTGGTCGTTTTCTAGCACATGTTTTATTTTACACTTCAGATTTTGGTTTACAGTCAGAAGAGAAGAGGATACTAGAAGGTACCTTTGTAAATCCGGACCTATGTAAAATTACAGAGGATTTAGTGTTTACAGATCCTTTTGGGCATTATGATACAAATGATTATGAGCCAGATTTACAGCTCGTGGTTGATGAACTTTGGAGTGATAAAACTTTAAAACTAAAAGTAGCACAATATAAATATAAGTTCTTAACAAGAAAAGAAACTCTTATTCATGGTGATTTACATACTGGTAGTATTTTTTCGTCACCTTCTGAAACGAAAGTGATTGATCCAGAATTTGCGACATATGGCCCATTTGGATTTGATATAGGTCAATTTATTGCAAATCTATTATTAAATGCTTTATCTAGAGAAGAAGAAAAGAGAAGTGTACTATTTTTTCATATAGAAAAGACGTGGAGTTATTTTGTAGAGACTTTTACAAAGTTATGGATTGGGGAAGGTGTAGAAGCATATACGAAAGAAAAACAATGGTTACCAATTATTTTGCAAAATATCTTTACTGATGCTGTTGGATTTGCCGGATGTGAACTAATTCGTAGAACAATTGGTTTAGCTCATGTAGCAGATTTAGATGAAATAGAAAATAAAGAAACAAGAATTCAAGCTAAGAAACAAGCGCTATCCTTAGGAAAAGAACTAATAAAATATGAATCTAAAAGTGCTGATATTCAACTGTTTCGAACATTATTTCAACAGACAGTTTCAAGGGGTGTAAAAGCATGAGTACAATTGTTACTGTTCCGAGATCTGTAAGTTGGAAAGGTGATGCAATTGCAGTATTAAATCAAACGAAATTGCCACATAGCACAGAATACAAAACATTAACGACTATTGAAGGGGTTTGGAAAAGTATCATAATGTTAGAAGTACGTGGAGCGCCTGCAATTGGAATTGTAGCTGCATTTGGCTTGGCGCTTGCAGCGAAAAAATATAATACTTTACATATCGAAGAATTTCAAAAGAAGTTTAATAGAGACTGTAACTATTTAGGGACATCACGCCCAACGGCAGTAAATTTATTTTGGGCAATTGATCGTATGAGAGAATCTATTCGAGAGATTACTACAATAAAAGAAGCACAAAAAATATTAGAAGAAGAAGCGCTTCGCATTCAACAGGAAGATGAAGAGGTGTGTCGAAATATTGGGGAATATGCGTTAACATGTTTTAAAGATGGCGATAATATTTTAACAATCTGTAACGCTGGAAGTATCGCAACTGCCAGATATGGAACTGCATTAGCTCCCTTTTATATTGGAAAAGAGAAAGGTGTGCGTTTACATGCATATGCGTGTGAAACGAGACCAGTTTTACAAGGTGGTCGCTTAACGACGTGGGAATTGAAGCAAGCAAATATTGATGTGACCCTTATAACAGATAATACTGCAGCTCATGCTATTCAAACGAAAGAAATAAACGCAATTATTGTGGGGGCGGATCGAATTGTCGCAAATGGAGATACAGCCAATAAAATAGGGACAATGAATTTAGCTATTTTAGCAAAGTACTTTAATATCCCATTTTACGTTGCTGCGCCACTGTCAACATTTGATGTTACGAAAGAAACTGGAGCCGAAATTATTATTGAAGAAAGAGATGAAACAGAAGTTACGAAAATCTTTGGAAAACAAGTAGCACCAATTGGAACGGATGTTTATAATCCAGCATTTGACATAACGCCGAATGAATTAATTACAGGAATTATTACTGAGAAAGGTATTATACGCGGGGACTATAAACGAGAAATTGCATCATTATTTGAAAAACAAGCTAATACATAATAGCTTGTTTTTTTATGCCTAAATGCAGTGTTTTCTCTTACTTATATAATGAAAGGAGGGGAAGAGGGTGGAAGAGTGGATCAAGATGATAGGTAATGTAGGGTTTCCAATTGTTGTAACATTATATTTACTCCACCGTATTGAAAGTAAATTAGAGGGGGTAATTGTTGCAATTGAGAAGCTCCCGCGGCAATTACTAAAGTACGAAGATCCTCGGGATAAAAAATAAAGTTTGCTCTTCTTGAGCAAACTTTATTTTTATTGAGCGGTATAACCACCATCGATAACGACAGCTTGACCAGTTATACCTTTAGCTTTTTCACTCGCTAAAAACATCGCATAATCTGCAATTTCTTGTACTTGTAATAAGCGCTTTTGTGGAACGAGTGGATAAATAACATCTTCTAAAACATTTTCAAGTGGTACATTTCGTGTAGTAGCTAAGTCTTGTAGTTGATTACGTACAAGGGGGGTATCAACATAACCAGGGCAAAGGGCATTAACAGTAATACCATGCGTAGCACCTTCTAAAGCGGCAACTTTTGTTAATCCAATTACGCCATGTTTTGCACTATTGTAGGCAGCTTTTCCAGCAAACCCGACAAGGCCGTTAATAGAAGCGATATTAATAATACGACCATATTTTTGTTGTTTCATAATCGGAAAGGCATGCTTAATTGCAATAAACGGAGCAATTTGCATAATTTGAATTAGTAGCTCGAACTTTTCAGTTGGAAAGTCTTCAATGGGTGAAACGTGTTGCATTCCTGCGTTGTTAATTAATATATGTAATGAACCGAAATGATCAACTGTTTGAGAAATTGCTGCTGTAATTTCCTCTTCAGATGTAACGTCACATTTTAAACCGATAGCTTGAAAACCTTCATTTTGTAATTGTTCAGCAGCTTCTTTTGCGCGTTCTTCAAGCCGATCGGTAATCACAACTTTTGCACCTTCTTTTGCAAAAGCCTTTCCCATTTCATAACCAATGCCACTTGCAGCACCTGTTAAAAAGACAACTCGATTTGTAACCATGATGAAAAACATCCCTTCATAATAAAGTTTTCATAGTGCTCTATTTAGAGAAGCTATAATGAAATTCCTGCAAACATTTGGAAAAAATATCGTTAGCTATCTTGTTTTGCAAAATAGTCTTTGCTATACTATTTTGTAAAGCAAGATACTTACGCTTATCTATCTTGTAAAGCAAGATAGTAGGAGGATTTGAATTATGTCGACAAGTCAAATGCTGAAAGGGATTTTAGAAGGATGCTTACTTGCTATTATTTCTGAAGGCGAAATATACGGTTATGAAATGAGTGAAAAGCTAGCGAAGTATGGTTTTACAATGGCGAGTGAGGGAAGTATTTATCCGTTATTAATACGAATGCAAAAAGAAGGACTAATAACAAGCGTAATGAAGGAATCTCCATCTGGTCCAAAGAGAAAATATTATACATTAACAGAAAAAGGCGAGGAAGCACTTGATGAATTTATGGATCGCTGGGAAACGATGCAAAGTAGTGTAGAACGTCTACTTGAAGGGAAGGGAAGGAGAAAATAATGCTATCAAGTGAAGCGCGAAAGTTTTTGTTAGATATGAGATTATTTTTGACGGCAAAGAGTGTGAAAGAAAGCGATATTGAAAATTTTATAGAAGATGCGGAACTCCATTTAATTGAGGGGGAGAGTGATGGGAAAAGTGTAGAAGATATTTTCGGAAGCTCACCGAAAGAATATGCAAATGAACTTGTCAAAGTAATGGAAAGAGATAGACAGGAAACGTGGAAGCAAATTGGTTTTACAGTAATGAATATCGTATCGTTTTGGATTATTGCTTCTATCTTAATAGTGAATCATGGAATGTTACAGATTTCACTTATTCAGTGTATCGGTTACAGTTTTTCATTGATTTTAGTTGTTATAGGTCCTAATTTTCTACTTCGCAAAATGACCTTCGTCACAAGCTTTACAAAAACATGGTTTTCCATGTGGTCTTTAGTTATGATTGCTCCATTGTTTTTATTAGGAGCTGTTACGATATTAGATGTGATATATCCTACAAAAATGCTCACATTCACCGAAGTCCAAAGTTATATAGTAGCTGGTGGGATTTTTATGATCACAGTAGCGATAAATATATATTTTGAAGGATGGTTTAAAAACTTATATTTAATCATTCCACTTTCTATTATGTTACTGTTTAAAACATTTACATCGGAAGATCTTATGCCAATGCTATTTCAAATTATATGTTTATACGGAAGTTTGTTTATTTTAATTTTCCTTGAAATTATGATGAAGACGAATAGAAGAGAAATGGTTAAATAAGGGAGGGGTTATAATGAATGTTTCTAAAGAAGGAGAAAAGTTTTTAATCGATACGAAAGTATATTTAATAACAAAAGGGATTAAAGAAGAAGAGGTGAACGCCTTTCTAGAAGATGCAGAACTTCATTTAATAGAAGGTGAAAAAAAGGGAAAGACGGTAAGGGACATATTTGGTGACTCACCAAAAGAGTATGCGGAAGAATTAGCGAAAGAGATGGAGAAGGATAAAAGCGGAAGTATAAAGAGTGTTTTAGGAATGATTATTGGTATTGGTGGGTATTGGTTACTAACCAATATTTTATTTGGAAATTCGAATCAACAATTTACGTTAACAAATGTACAGTTAATTGGTTATCCTATCGTTTTAATTATTACAATTATTGGAACGGTTTTTGCGTTTAGAATGTCTTCTTTTAAAAGTAAATTAGTAGAGTTTGGAATTATTTATGTAATAGTAATGATACCTATTTTATTATTAGTGTTATTAATGTTTATGAATAAATGGTACGGGACACCTGTATTGCAATTAACTACAATGCAAAGTTATATACTAGCTGGAATAATCTTATTAGTACTGCTAATTGGTGAAGCGTACATACTTGGATGGATTGGAATATTAGCTGTTATCATACCGTTATTAATTATGTTTGTATTTAAAGAATTAGGGAAGCAAAACCCATATTGGGGAATGTTAGAGCCTTTACTTCTGTACGGAAGTTTATATGTATTAATGAGATGGTCTTTTAAAAATGAAGAGGAAAAAACTATAAGCTAGTTTTATACTAATAGTGAAGTGAACGAACTGAATTTTTTATCAAGGGGGGAACGAATATGCAAAGTATATTTCTAGGTATATTGTCTATTGTGTTTTTAGGTTTAACGATTTTTGGGCTCTATACTACCTTTGTGAAAAAGGTACATGATGACTATTTCGATACTTTATTAGATGACACATCGGGTTATATTCTGTTCTTCGGTTTTATTGGAAAAGGGCTGCTCTGGATACACCAAAAATTATTTCCAAAGAAATATTATATAGGGATTTTTAGAGGGATTACATTTACATTTAGTTGTCTATTTTTATTTCTAGCAGCCGGGATTTGGTTTGTTGATTGGAATAAGTCGTTTTAAACAGTAACATGAGGGTTACTGTTTTTTTCTTTGTAATAAAGAGCTTTGTAAAGAGAGCGCTTTTTGTTCTGCTGTTAATAAGGAATGAATATGAACGTTTTCTGGACGAGGGACTATCGGATACATAAGATTGGTTGGAGAAGGATGGTGCTCCGAGCCAGTTGGGGAATGAGGATCTGCATGAGTAAGTTTTCCGTGAATACGTCTTGTAAATAAGATATGACCGATTTCGTGAGCGAGCGTATATATATTTTTCATAGGAGCAGCTGAGTTTGTTAAAACGATATATCCTGTAAGTTGTTGCTGTTTTGCTAAAGAGTAAGCGCAGGCAATTACTGCTGTTTCTTTGAAATAATCACTGCCAATATAACAAATATAAAGGTCGCATTCAGGAGCTTCATTTACACATGTTTGGAAAAAGGATGCCAGCTTTTCTTGACTTTGAATGGAATTTTTATAACTGATTTCACGGTCAAAAAAACGGAAAAGTTCATTTAATACAATTACTTCTTGAATTTGAAATGTAATGGGGTGCCAAATTGATTCTGCAACAGCTAAATCTTTTGCGATGCGGTCATCAGAAATATCGGCGCCGGGAGTAATACAAATACATATATTGACGTATGGATCCATAAGGAACACCTCAAATGAAAAAAGTTCTTCCTATAATATATGTGGGAAAAAGATGTCATGTATGGATAAACGCCTTCTTTATTGAATATATAGATGACAAGTCGAAAAAATTTCATAGTTCTATAACGTAGTGTGATCATCTTTTTGATATAGTAAAGGAAAGGGGGAGAATATATGTATACATTAAAAATCGTTTCAGACAGAGAAGCACTTTATCAATTTGCGAGTTATGTAAGAGTTGTACAAGGGGTGGAAGATGTATATGTAGAGGTGGGAGAACCTTTATATGAACATCCGTTAATGAAGTTTTATGTACATATTAAGCTGAAAGAAACATATGAGCAGCATAAAGCGTTACAGGAAATAGCAAGATTAGTAGAATTGGGGCGTTTTACATATGTCCATTATCGTAATGATGAAATTGAGGAAGCTTTTGAAGCTGTAAAATATGAAAGTTTTAAGAAATAAAGGTGAAAAAAAGGAGGCGAAAGCTTCTTTTTTTCTTTAAAATTACATGAACAAAAAGAGCAAAATTTTGTTATGATAAGGGAGGTTAGGGAAAGGGGAATTTACATATGGGGTATATTGAAGAGTTACGAAAAGTCGTTGGTACAAGGCCGCTTATTCTCGTAGGATCAGCAATTATTATATTAAACGATAATCAAGAAGTATTGCTTCAATATCGTTCAGATACATATGATTGGGGTGTACCTGGTGGGGCGATGGAACTGGGCGAAACGACAGAAGAAACTGCACGTAGAGAGTTATTTGAGGAAACGGGGTTAACTGCAAAAATAATGCAATTTCTTGGTGTTCTATCTGGAAAAGAAGTATATTTCCGTTATCCGAATGGCGATGAAATTTTCAATGTTATTCATCTGTATCAGGCACATCATGTGAGCGGGGAATTAAAGCTCGATCATGAAGGGTTAAAACTTCAATATTTTCCAGTAGATAAGTTGCCAAAATTGAATGAAACGACAGAGAAAATTTTACAAAAGTTTTTATATGCGCTGACAGAATAGAAGGTTAATTCCTTCTATTTTTATTATATTAAATATTTTGATTTTTTAGTATGTTTATAGTATGATAGTTATAGATATACATCTTATGGAATTTCACCTAAAAACTGACTAGGGTACATAAGAGAGGGGCAAGTGCAAAATGCATAATGTTGTTATTACAGCTGCAGTTCGTTCGCCAATTGGAACTTTTGGAGGAGCGCTAAAAAATGTAACGCCAGTAGAATTAGCTGTTCCTGTACTTCAGGAAGCTGTAAAACGAGGCGGGGTAGAACCACATGAAGTTGATGAAGTAATTTTAGGTCATTGTATTCAAAGAACTGATGAAGCAAATACGGCGAGAACAGCTGCATTAGCGGCAGGATTTCCTGACACAGTTACGGGATATACAATCCAACGTCAATGTTCTTCAGGTATGCAAGCAATTATGTCAGCTGCAATGCAAATCCAATTAGGTGTAAGTGATGTTGTTGTTGCAGGTGGGGTAGAAGCGATGAGTTCGAGCCCTTATGCATTGAAACAGCACCGCTGGGGACAACGTCTACAGCACGGAGAAATTCGTGATACGGTGTGGGAAGTGTTAGAAGATCCGATTCACCATATTATGATGGGTGAAACAGCGGAAAATTTAGTTGAACAATATGAAATTACAAGAGAGGAACAAGATGAAGTTGCTCTTCGCAGTCATACATTGGCACTGAAGGCAATCGAGTCTGGATACTTTGACGATCAAATTGTTCCTATTACAATAAAAGAGCGTAGAAAAGAAGTTGTATTTTCGAAGGATGAACATCCACGTGCAGATATTACAGCTGAAAAATTAGCTGGATTGAAGCCGGCATTCCGTAAAGATGGATCAGTGACTGCTGGAAATGCATCTGGCCTTAATGACGGGAGTGCAGTTCTAGTATTAATGAGCGAAGAAAAAGCGAAAGAAAAAGGTTTACAACCGTTAGCTAGAATTGTTGGATATTCAGTAGCTGGAGTAGATCCAAAAATTATGGGTATTGGACCAGCACCAGCAATTCGTAAAGGTTTAGAAAAAGTAGATTGGTCATTGGAAGATGCAGATTTACTTGAAATTAATGAAGCTTTCGCGGCTCAATATTTAGCTGTAGAGAAAGAGTTAGGCTTAGACCGTGAAAAAGTGAACGTAAACGGTAGTGGCGTAGGACTTGGGCATCCAATTGGTTGTACAGGGGCTCGTATTACAGTAAGTTTAATTCACGAATTAAAAAGACGTGGGTTAGAAAAAGGAATTGCCTCTTTATGCGTCGGTGGCGGTATCGGGGTTGCCTTATTTATAGAAGCACTATAAAAAAGAAGCAGCTATTGCTGCTTCTTTTTTTACGACTCAAATAGATGATGGAATAATCGATCGCGATTTTCAAAGAAAAGTTTCGTCGTTTGGTAATGCTCAGTTTCTTCTAATGTGGATTCGTGAATTCCCTCTTGTGTTAAAGAATATATAGTGGATTCAGGATAAGCCATTAAAATAGGAGAATGCGTCGCGATAACAAATTGTGAACCTTGTTCAGCTAGTTCGTGCATTCGAATGAGCATGGAAAGTTGTCTCATTGGTGATAAAGCTGCCTCAGGCTCATCTAAAATGTATAAACCTTGTCCTGAAAAACGGTTCATAAATAATGAGAAGAATGATTCACCGTGTGATTGTTTGTGTAGTGAGATACCACCATAAGAGTTGATAACCGGATTCCCACGTGCTTCTCTATCAGCATCTATTTCATCAATATAAGAAGCAACGTTATAAAATGATTCAGCGCGAAGAAAGAAACCGTCGTTTGGTGTATTGAAACTTTTTGAAATGCGAAGGTATTCATGTAAAGATGAATGGGAATCGTTTGTGCTAAAGCGGAAGTTCTTCGTTCCACCTTCTGCATTAAAACCTAACGCAATTGCAATTCCTTCAAGTAATGTTGATTTACCTGTTCCGTTTTCTCCAATAATGAATGTTACATTTGGATGGAAAGCTAGTGATTGTAATGTTCGAATAGCGGGTAAGCAGTAAGGATATGCGGAAAAACTAGGGATATTTTCTTTTTTTAATGTGACATTTTGTAAAAAGGGTACGTCAATCAATATATAAACCTCAATTCATAACGGATTTTGAATTTAAAAAGGCAGCAAATACAAGTGTTAATGACACCTGAATCCCTTCTTGTTTTCTGAATATTTTATGTGGATTATATCATTTAAACTATCATATTCCAATGTGAAAATAAATATTGCATGAAGATCCATTCTCTCGTTATGATATATGGTATTCTATTGAAAATGTGAGAAGGAGTTAAAGTATGCCGTTTACATTTGCACATCCAGCAGCAGTTCTTCCTTTTGCGAAAAAGCATTCTAAACATATTTCAGTAACGGCTCTTATATTAGGTAGTATGGCGCCTGATTTTGAATATTTTTTGCACTTTAGACCCTATGGTGTTATTGGCCATACATGGCTTGGGTTCTTATATTTAAATTTACCGCTTGTATTTCTAATCGCATACATATATCATTACATTTTAAAAAAGCCGTTTATAACGCATTTGCCTAAACCGTTTGCTGGTTATTATTCATATGCAATAGATGAGAGGTGGGGGCTACATACCTGGAAAGAATTCTTTGTATTTTGCTATTCTGCATTATTCGGTATGCTCACGCATGTTGTTTGGGATGCATTTACTCATAATACAGGCTATTTCGTTATGAAAATAGCATTGTTACAAATTGAATTACGCAGTATTCCATTGTATAAATATATGCAACATGGGAGTACATGTGTTGGCTTATTATTGCTATTATACGTACTATGGAAGTATAAAGATGAAACAGGGAAAGATATGATTGTAGCTTTAGAAAAAAGAAAGTATTGGGTTTCGATAATCATTGTGACAGCTTTTATATTTATCGTGCATGCGTTCCTAGATCCCTATTTTCATATTTTCCAAATTGGAGGTATAATAGTATCTGGATTGACAAGTTCATTTTGTGGAATTGTCATTGTTTCTATAGTTTACAAAGCAAGGGACTAATTTTATATTCATGAATGATAGCGTTAGGAGAAATGAAATGATGAAAGCATGGAAAAGTATTTTTGTTTTATGTAGTTTTCTTCTTATGTTAAGTGGTTGCTTCCATCAAGAAGAAAAGAAAGCTGAACCGAAGAAGAAAGAATCTATTCCTGAAACGAAAGAATATGGTGGGCGTGAGCTGAAAAAAGTAGGACAAAAAGTGAAAGAAACAGGATGGGGTACTTTCAAGTTAGAGCAGATGCATTCTGTGAATCAAACATTTGAAGTAGCGCCAATGAAAATTCACGTACAAGATGTGAAAGTAATCTCTTTATCACAAATGAGTGAAAAGGCAAAAAATACATTGAAAGTATATACGGCACTAACTCCTGAAGAAGTAAAACGTAGATTAGGGGATAAAGTAAGCCAAGAAGATGCAGAATTATATGCATCGCTAAGTGGAACAGAGATTAGTAATACAATTCGTTACGTTGAGATTACATATAAAGTGGAGAATAGCGGAAATAAAAATATGCAATTTTTCTCTATGAATGATGTTATGATTAATGGTAAGCAACATTTTAAAGTAGCCACTCAAAACTTTTTATATGACGAAGATACGTTAGTTGGTACAAAAAATGTATCAAGAGAAGACTATAAGCCTGGTGAAATAAGAGATGGTATTATTGGTTTAATACTTGACGATGGAAAAGACAAGGTAAAGGATATTCAGTTTACAACTGATGATTTACTTGCAGGAGATTCAGAAACACAAGATGTTGTAAAAGAGCCACAAACGTTTAACATCTCACTAAAATAATGTAAGACAAAACAGTCAGCATACAAATATTATGCTGACTGTTTTTTTATTTCTTTTATGTATGAATCTACATTTTGAAAAGGCACCTTAATTTTAAACGCATCTTTTTGTTCATTAAATTGCTTTTCATTGTAGGGACCGAAACGTTTATTGTGCTTTACATCAATAATCCAATAATGTTCACTTTTTTTATTTGCAATTGCTGCGTCAGGGTTATTTGGATCTGATTTTTCCTCAGTTTGTTTTGCAATAATGTATTTATCATCCCAAGCAATGTCTGTAATTTTTGCAGGGATGTATTGTGTGGCATATACAGCATCTTGCGAGGGGAAAAGTTCAAATGCATTTCCAGAAGTACGTATGAGTTCGTATTCATCGTTAACCATATAAGTTAAGTGACTTGTGTTTCCTGCACAACCAGTTAATAGGAAGGCGACGAATAGGATTATCCATTTTTTCAATATGGGAACCTCCTTTATAATGCTATTGTAACAAATTGTACAAGAAAAGTAAGAGAAACGCTAGTTTACAATGTTTTTTAGAAGTGGTACGATGAGACGGGTAAAGAAGGATATGAAGGAGTCGACATAAAATGAAGTTAAAGATGCATCGTCCAGCGCTTGTAATGAATCGCATAGGTGCTTCCCTAATTGACATGTTTTTAATCTCGGTTATGTATGGTGCAGTAGTAGCTATTATGACCGGAAACTATAGTGCTATGTTTAAGCGCTTTAATATAAGCTTAGGTGATTTTAGATATGATTTTGCAGTAGTTTTCATATTAATGGCGATATATTTTATTGTATTACCCTTTCTTTGGAACGGTGTTACACTTGGAAAAAAGATAACGAGAATAAAACTAATTTCATTGAAGAGTGAAAAGCTAACATTGCAAACATTAATTATAAGATTTTTTGTAGTGTTATTACCGAACGTATTGCTATTAGGAATTCCATTAATATGTAATGTATATATGATGTTGTTCCGCAAAGATAATTGTGGTTTTCAGGATTTAATTACAAAAACGAAAGTAATAAGTCTTGTATAATGAAAAAAAGACCTTTTTATATATAAAAGGGTCTTTTTGATTTTATAAGTATATGGGGAATGTTTACAGTAAGGAAAAGCCAAAATGTATTATTTCTATTTGTAATAGATTGAAAATTAAGAAAATGATATAATGATTAAAAATAATATCTTTATTCCGCCATATTGGGGCTGAGTAAAATTTCACTTTATATAATAAGGGGGAAGTTAAAATGACAGGAGGTAGCATAATTTTTTGGGGTATTCTCATTTTTATCGGTCTAGTTTTCGATCAGCGTAATAATAAGAAAAAAGAAGGATAAAAAGTAAACGTTTACAAATTAAATAGCAATTTTTCTTGCTTGCAGATTAATCTTATAAAGGAGTATACTGAATGACGGTAAGACTTATAGAAGGGGTAATGAAAATGAAGCTTGCAGGAAAAGTTGCTATCGTAACTGGCGGTGGCATCGGTATTGGACGTAATACAGCTCTTTTGTTGGCTAAACAAGGCGCAAAAGTTATTGTGACGGACATTGATCAAGAGAGTGGACAAGCAACAGTGGAGGAAATTATGAATCTAGGCGGAGAAGCACTTTTTGTATCCTATGATATGGGAAAGCAAGGAGATTGGCAACGCGTTATTAGCATTACTTTGAATGCATTCAGTCGCATTGATATGCTTTTTCAAAATGCTGGTTTATATAAAATAGATTCTATTTTTTCTCGCCAACAAGAGAACGATTCCAATGTACTTTGTATTAATGACGTTTGGATAGAGATAAAACAATTAACGTCATCTTTTATGAAACAGCAAGAAGAAGTGGTGCTTAGTGATTTACCGATTTTCGGTATTATTAGCACGAAAGGACAATCATTTCATACAGTAGAAGCCCTAGTATAATAATGAAAACCGCCCTCAATATATGTGGACGGTTTTTTGTATGTGTATAGTAAAGATAAATTTTTTAGCGAATACGTTGTTCAGTTTGGTTATCAAAGAAATGCGCTTTATTCATATCAAATGCTAATTTAATTTGGTCACCAGGTGAAAACGTATGTCTTGCATCTACACGTGCCGCAAAATCTTGATTCCCAAGTTTCATAT
Organism: Bacillus sp. FSL E2-8900; assembly: GCF_037966225.1. NCBI lineage: Bacteria > Bacillati > Bacillota > Bacilli > Caryophanales > Bacillaceae > Bacillus > Bacillus sp. FSL E2-8900. Next base: position 3,725,092 of record NZ_CP150193.1, on the reverse strand, counting down.
ATAAAATGGATTCAGCACCTAATAACTCAGCAACTTCAATTTTTGTTGTGAAGGCAGTAGATTGTGAAGCTTCTAAAAATAGTAGTTCATCATGAATGTCCTCTGGACGAATACCTAAAACAATTTCCTTATTTACATAGCCTTGTTCACGTAGCATCTTCATTTTTCCTTCAGATACTTTAATTTTTATAGTATTGTCTATAACGAAATCGGTTTCAGTCAATTTACCACGGAAGAAGTTCATAGCTGGTGAGCCGATAAATCCACCCACGAAAATGTTTTCTGGTGTTTCATATACTTCTTTTGGAGTTCCAATTTGTTGGATTTTTCCATCCTTCATAACGACAAGACGCGAAGCCATAGTCATTGCTTCTGTTTGATCATGTGTTACATAAATTGTTGTTGTTCCAAGACGATGATGTAGCTTAGAAATTTCTGAGCGCATTGCAACACGGAGTTTAGCATCTAAGTTTGATAATGGTTCATCCATTAAGAAAACTTTTGCATCTCGAACGATTGCTCTACCTAAAGCAACACGTTGGCGCTGTCCACCTGATAATGCTTTCGGTTTTCTATCTAAATATTGTTCAAGTCCTAAAATTTTTGCTGCATCTTTCACACGACGATCGATTTCATCTTTTGGTATTTTTCGAAGTTTTAATCCAAATGCCATATTATCATATACACTCATATGTGGATAAAGAGCGTAGTTTTGGAATACCATAGCGATATCTCGATCTTTTGGAGGAACATCATTCATTAGTTTACCATCAATTGAAAACTCGCCTTTTGAAATATCTTCAAGTCCAGCTACCATTCGTAATGTTGTAGATTTTCCGCATCCAGAAGGACCGACAAATACAATAAATTCTTTATCTTGAATGTGTAAATTAAAATCAGTTACAGCTGTTACGTTATTATCATATATTTTATAAATGTTTTCTAATTTAAGTTCTGCCATGGTATTTCCCCCTAGAAATAATTATGCAAACGTTTTCTTTGAGTTCATTATAAACGAATAGATTCAAAAAATAAATAAAAAAATAAAACGTTTTCATTTATTGGAGATTTATTAGTGGTTTTCATATGTTTTCTTAGAAAAAGAACAATAAAAATTGTAAGCGCTATTTTAAATTGAGATAGAATCTGTTATCATTCATTAATGAAAACGTTTGCGCCTTAAAAAAGAGAAAAATGAATGATGAATGAAATGGGGTAGCATAATGGAAAAACAATGGTGGAAAGAAAGTGTAGTATATCAAATTTATCCTCGTAGCTTTATGGATAGTAATGGTGATGGTATAGGAGATCTTCAAGGGATTATTTCAAAGCTAGATTACTTAAAAGAGTTAGGGATTGATGTGATTTGGTTATCACCAGTCTATGAATCTCCAAATGATGATAATGGTTATGATATAAGCGATTATTGTAAAATTATGAACGAGTTCGGAACAATGGAAGATTGGGATGAGCTATTACATGAAATGCATGAACGTAATATGAAACTTATGATGGACTTAGTTGTTAATCATACTTCGGATGAACATAATTGGTTTATTGAATCACGTAAATCAAAAGATAATAAATATAGAGATTACTATATATGGCGCCCTGGAAAAGAAGGAAAAGAGCCGAATAACTGGGGAGCAGCGTTTAGTGGATCAGCATGGCAGTATGATGAAATGACAGATGAATATTATTTACATCTGTTTTCTAAAAAACAGCCAGATTTAAATTGGGATAATGAAAAGGTAAGACAAGATGTTTATGAAATGATGAAGTTTTGGTTAGAAAAAGGAATTGATGGCTTCCGTATGGATGTTATTAATTTTATTTCTAAAGAAGAGGGATTACCAGCTGTTGAAACAGAAGAAGAGGGGTATGTTTCAGGTCATAAGCATTTTATGAACGGTCCAAACATTCATAAATATTTACATGAAATGAATGAGGAAGTATTATCGCATTATGATATTATGACGGTTGGTGAAATGCCTGGTGTAACGACAGAAGAAGCGAAATTGTATACTGGAGAAGAACGAAAAGAATTGCAAATGGTATTCCAATTTGAACATATGGATTTAGATTCAGGAGAAGGTGGAAAGTGGGATGTAAAACCATGCTCACTTCTTACTTTAAAAGAGAATTTAACAAAGTGGCAAAAAGCATTAGAGCATACCGGATGGAATAGCCTTTATTGGAATAATCATGATCAGCCTCGCGTTGTATCTCGTTTTGGTAATGATGGAATGTATCGCATTGAATCAGCAAAAATGTTAGCGACAGTTCTTCATATGATGAAAGGAACGCCATATATTTATCAAGGAGAGGAAATCGGAATGACGAACGTTCGGTTCCAATCAATTGATGAATATCGAGATATTGAAACGTTAAATATGTATAAAGAAAAAGTGATAGACCATGGTGAAGATATAGAAAAAGTAATGGAATCTATTTATATAAAGGGTCGTGATAATGCTAGAACTCCGATGCAGTGGAATGATCAGAATCACGCTGGATTTACAAAAGGTGAACCTTGGATTACTGTAAATCCTAACTATAAAGAGATTAATGTGAAACAAGCAATCCAAGATGAAGGTTCAATTTTTTATTACTATAAGAAATTAATTGAACTACGCAAAAATAATGAAATAGTTGTGTATGGATCATATGATTTAATATTAGATAATGACCCTTCTATTTTTGCTTATGTAAGAACATATGGAGATGAAAAACTACTTGTCATTGCAAACTTTACTGCGGATGAAAGTGTATTTGAAATGCCTAAGGATATTAGTTATAGTGAATCAGAGTTATTTATACACAATTACGATGTAGAAATCGGATCAATAGATAACATTCCATTACGTCCGTATGAAGCGATAGTGTTCAAATTGAAATAAGAAAAAGCCTTATGCCACTTCAAACTTGGCATAAGGCTTTTTTGGATTACCATTTTAATATGGAGAATCCATATGGAGGAAGTGTAACTTGTAATACACTTGCTTCTGCTGAAAATTCTTCGTTTGTATAAATGTTAATTATTTTCTTACCAGTAACATGAAGAGGGAGTGAAACTGTAACTTCACTATTAGTAGGGTTTAAAACGAAAAAGATAGTTTCATCCTCATATGTTTTCGTATAAGAAATATAATTATGTTCATCATTTGCTTCGATGAATTGAAAAGTACCATGTCCTCCAAATGCTTTATGTTGTTTCCGTAATAAAATCAATGTTTGTATATGGGTAAATAATGCATGATCTTGTTCTTTAGTATCCCAAATCATACATTTACGGCAATCAGGGTCCATGCCGCCATCCATACCAATTTCATCTCCGTAATAAATACAAGGAGAGCCGATGAAAGAAAGATGGAATACATAGAGCAATTTCAACTTATTTTTATCTCCGTTGCATGTTGTTAAAATTCTTGGAGTATCATGGCTGTCTAATAAATGAAATGCTGCTTCATTTACATTCATAGAGTAGGAATGTAGAGATTCTGTAATTTGCTTCATGAATTCACTTGCTTTAATGGAATCGTTAGCAAAGTAAGAAAGTAGAGCGTTTGTAACAGGATAGCTCATGACAGCATCAAATTGATCGCCTTGTAGCCACGGAAGGGCATCGTGCCAAATTTCTCCCAAAATATATACTTCAGGATTTAGTGTCTTTATTTCAGTTCGGAATTCTCTCCAAAAGTTGTGATCGACTTCATTGGCGACATCAAGGCGCCAGCCATCTATATTGAATTCTCGTACCCAATAACGTCCTACTTCAAGTAAGTATTCTTTTACATCTGGATGAGCTGTATTTAATTTTGGCATATACGGTGTAAAGGCGAAAGTATCATAATTTGGAAGTGGTTCTGTTATAATCGGAAATTCATGAATGTGGAACCACTCTTTATATGCGGACTTCTCACCATTCTCTAGTACGTCTTGAAATTTCTCGAAAAAGTATCCACTATGATTAAACACAGCATCGAGCATTACTTTTATACCGTGCTTATGACATTCTTCAACGAGCTCTTTAAAAGTTTCTTTCGTCCCAAATTGTGGGTCAATTTCCATATAGTCAATTGTGTCATATTTATGGTTTGAATGAGCTTTGAAAATAGGTGTGAAATATATTCCGGAAATGCCAAGCTTAACAAGGTAATCAAGGTTTTGAATAACACCAGAAAAATCTCCGCCGAAAAAGTTAGTTGGAGTTGGATTCGCACTTCCCCAAGGGAGGGTGTTTTCTGGATTCAGCGTACTATCGCCATTAGCGAATCGCTCAGGGAAAATCTGATACCAAATGGTGTCTTTAATCCAAGATGGTGCTTTGAATACATCATCTGCATGAATAAATGGAAAACAGAAAAAGTTACCAACATCATCATTTGGAATGCTAGAAAAGAATCCTCGCTCTGCATAAATAAGAGTGTCTGTTTCAGATTTTAATTCAAACCCATAACGTAAGCGCTTAAATTTTGGTTCGATTGAAATGAACCAATAATCAAATAATGCAGTAGAACCCGTTTTTTTCATGGGTGTACTTGCTGATATCCATTTCCCGTCTTTCCATTCGTAAGGATCACCGTAAATAAGATCGGCGCTTTGAATATCATCTCTCTTAGTACGTACTCGGATGTGAATTGTTTGTTCATCATAAGCGTATGCATAATTATCTTTCGGCCTATGATAAATGGCTTCTTTAAACATATAGAAAATCCCCCTTCAATATCTCTATACATAGTATTCCCTTAAGTGTAATAATAAAGCCTATATTGCAAACGATTGCCTTTCTCGTAGCTTTAATATTGCTTATAAGAGTAGTATTCATTTCATATAAAGTCAATGTATAAAGAGTATAATGACATAATTTTTAAATTAATATTTGCAAAATGAATAAAAGAATGTATAATGATAGACAAATAGCGCAAACGTTTTCATAGATTGAGATATTGTTTGCGCTTCAATTAAACTATTAAATGCAAACGTTTTCAGTTACTGAGGTACATAGACAATTTAGGGAGGTTTTTGGGATGAAGAAAGCATTATCATTATTAACGGTTTCAGCATTATCTATTGGTATGTTATCTGCATGTGGGCCGAAAGATTCAGGGAAAAAAGAGGAAAGTAAAGCGAAAAAAGACTATGATCTTCTTGTTTGGGAAGATGATAAAAAAGGTGTTGGTTTAGAACCAGCAGTGAAAAGCTTTGAGGAAAAATATAAAGTAAAAGTAAAAGTTGTTGAAATGCAAATGACAGATCAAGTGAAGAAGTTACGCCTTGATGGGCCAGCGGGGACTGGACCAGATGTTGTAACATTGCCACACGATCAAATCGGAAATGCAGTAACAGAAGGTTTACTTTCTGAAGTGAAAGCAGATGATGCTGTAAAGAGTAAATTTACTAATTCATCAATAGAAGCACAGACATATAATGGGAAATTATATGGTTTACCAAAAGCAATTGAGACACCAGTCTTTATTTACAATAAAAAACTAATGCCAAAAGCGCCAGAAACGATGGACGAGCTGTTTAACTTCTCAAAAGAATTTACGAAAGATGGCAAGTACGGATTTTTAGCATTAGGAGATAACTTCTACTTTGCTAATGCATTCATGGCAGGTATGGGCGGTTATGTATTTGGTGAAAAAGATGGAAAGCCAAATGCAAGTGATGTTGGATTAAATAATAGCGGAGCAGTACAAGGTGCTGAATATCTTCAAAAATGGTACAAGGAAAAATTATTCCCAAAAGGTATTATCGGTGAATCAGGTGGGCCTGCTGCTGATGGACTATTCAATGAAGGAAAAGCAGCTTCTATCATGAATGGCCCATGGGCGTTCCAAGCAATGGAAAAGAACGGGATTGATTATGGCGTTGCTCCAATGCCGAAATTACCAAATGGTCAACCAATGAAAACGTTTGTTGGGGTTAAAGGATGGCATGTAACAAGTTTCTCTAAACAAAATGATTTAGCTACAAAATTCACTGAGTGGGTAACAAATGAAGAAAACGCAAAAATTCGATTTGAGAAAACAAAAGAAATTCCTCCAGTAAAATCAGTAATGGAAGATCCAATTATTAAAGATAACGAAGCTGCAAAAGCAGTTGCAACGCAATCTGAAAATGGAATTCCAATGCCAAACATTCCAGAAATGCAAGAAGTTTGGAAACCAGCTGGAGATGCGCTTCAATTAGTTGTTACAGATAAAGAGGCACCAAAAGCGGCGCTTGATAGTGCAGTGAAACAAATTAAAGGTAATATTGAGGCAAATCATAACAAGAAAAAATAAGGTGAAATTCGTGCCTCGAATATGAGAGGCACGAATTCTCTCCCTTCCATGTAGGAAGAAAAAAGGGGGAAGGAACATGCAAACATCTATGGAACCAGCAAATGGGTTAAACCATTCAAAGCATAGGAAAATGGCAACCATGTTATCAATCATTCCAGGCGTGGGCCAAATGTATAATAAACAATTTGTAAAAGGTCTTATTTTTCTAGTATTAACAGGTTCATTTATTGTAGCCTTTGCTGATTTATTAAATATGGGATTATGGGGTATTGTAACGCTTGGTACAGAAGTTCCACGTGACCATTCTGTTTTTCTATTAGTAGAAGGAATCTTGGCCCTTATCGTTATCGCTTTTGGGCTCGGCATATATGCATTTAACTTATATGATGCATACCAAAATGGAAAGAAACGTGATAGCGGAACACCGTTAAATTCTGTAAAAGAGCAATACCGTAATTTGTTAGATCAAGGTTTTCCTTATTTAATGGTTTCACCAGGTTTTCTACTACTTATCTTTGTGGTTGTATTTCCAATCATCTTCGTAATTTTAATTGGATTTACAAACTATGATTTATATCATTCTCCTCCAGCTAAATTAGTAGATTGGGTGGGCTTTAAAAACTTTATTGATATTTTCACTTTACCGATGTGGAGAGAGACATTTGTAAGTGTATTCTCTTGGACTGTTATTTGGACATTCGTTGCAACAACATTACAAGTTGCACTTGGTATTTTCTTAGCGATTATCGTAAATCAGCCCGGTATTAAAGGAAAGGCGATTATTCGAACAATCTTCATTTTACCGTGGGCGGTTCCAGCATTCGTATCTATTCTTGTTTTCTCTGGTATGTTTAATGAAACATTCGGAGCGATTAACAATCAAGTATTAGCTTTATTCGGAATTGAAAAGATTGCTTGGATGACAGATCCATTTTGGGCGAAGATTGCTTTAATTATGATTCAAACGTGGCTTGGGTTCCCGTTTATCTTTGCGATGACAACAGGTATACTGCAATCGATTCCGGGAGAATTATATGAAGCGGCTACAGTAGATGGAGCGACAGCTTGGCAACAGTTTCGCAAAATTACATTGCCACTTGTGTTATATGCAACAGCACCAATATTAATTACGCAATATACGTTTAACTTTAATAACTTTAGTATCATCTATCTATTTAACGGTGGAGGTCCTGCTGTAGCTGGACAAGACGCAGGTGGAACGGATATTTTAATTTCATGGATTTATAAGTTAACGATGACTTCAGCGCAGTATGGAAAAGCAGCAGCTCTTACAATGATATTATCGTTAATTGTTATTACAGTTGCGTTATGGCAATTTAAGAGAACAAAATCATTCCAAGAAGAGGATATGATGTAAATGAATATTAAAAGACAGAAGATGTTACGTCTCTCATTAAGTTATTTAGTTATTTTCGTAATGTGTGCCATCATTTTCTATCCGTTATTATGGATTATTGGCTCATCGTTTAATCCGGGTGATAGTTTATCTGGATCAAGTATTATTCCACAAAATGCAACGTTAGATCATTATCGTAAGTTATTAGATCTAGAGAATAGTAATTACTTACTATGGTATAAAAACACATTAAAAGTAAGTGTTTTAACGATGATTTTCTCAGTGTTAGCAATTAGCTTTACTGCTTATGCATTTTCGAGATATCGTTTTGTTGGAAGAAAAAATGGTTTATTAACATTTTTAATTCTGCAAATGATTCCAAACTTTGCAGCGTTAATTGCTTTATACGTATTAGCTCAATTAACAGGATTAATTGATACACACCTTGCATTAATTTTAATTTATGTAGGTGGGGCTATTCCGATGAATACATGGCTTATGAAAGGGTATTTTGATACGATTCCGAAAGAACTAGATGAATCAGCTCGAATGGATGGAGCAGGGCATTTTCGTATTTTTTGGCAAATCATTATGCCACTTGCAAAGCCAATCGTAGCGGTTGTAGCGTTATTTACTTTCATTGGTCCATTTACAGATTTCATTTTAGCGAGTATTATTTTGCGAACACCAGAAAATTATACTTTAGCAGTTGGATTATATGAAATGGTTGCGAAGAAATTCGGTAATGAATTTACAACGTTTGCAGCGGGTTCTGTGTTAATTGCGATCCCAATTTCAATTTTATTCCTATCACTACAAAAATACTTTATTTCTGGTTTAACAGCTGGAGGTACAAAAGGATGAAAAATGGGACATTACGTCCCATTTTTCTTTTCATCTCCCTATAAATAAGTTTATAGGGAGATGAAAAGAGATTTGACATCACATGTGAAAAGAAGTGAAATAAATAGTATATTATAGTATAGGAAAAAATAGCTATATCCCTTACAATACATGAAGAGGGAGAATAGGATTAGTTTTGCAAGATATAAGAAATGAAAGTTTATGACTTGCAATGAGTGCGAGATAAAATATATGAAAAATGGCAGAGAAATGAGAGGAGGGGGATTTTTATGACAGTTACAATTAAAGATGTGGCGAAGCAAGCGAATGTGGCACCATCAACAGTTTCTCGTGTAATTGCTGATAATCCAAGTATAAGTGAAAAGACAAAGCGCCGTGTTAGGAAAGTGATGAGTGAATTAGGGTATCATCCCAATTTAAATGCGAGAAATCTTGCGAACCAAACGACGAAAACACTTGGTCTTGTTATGCCAAGTTCTGCAAGTAAAGCTTTTCAAAATCCATTTTTCCCAGAAGTTATAAGAGGGATTAGTTCATTTGCACACGTAGAAGGTTATGCGCTTTACATGTCGACAGGTGAAACGGAAGAGGAAATTTTTAATGGTGTCGTAAAGATGGTACAGGGACGCCAAATTGGTGGCATTATTCTTTTATATTCAAGGGAGAATGATCGGATTATTCAATATTTACATGAACAAAATTTCCCGTTTGTTTTAATAGGAAAACCATATGATCGAAAAGATGAAATTACATATGTAGATAATGACAATTATACAGCTGCAAGAGAAGTGGCAGAATATTTAATTTCATTAGGGCATAAGCAAATCGCGTTCATTGGTGGTGGATCAGATTTACTTGTAACGAGAGATCGTTTAGCTGGTATGAGTGATGCCTTGAAATTAGCAGACATTGTATTACCAAAAGAATATATTTTACATTTTGATTTTTCGAGGGAAAGTGGTCAACAAGCTGTTGAGGAATTAATGGGACTGCAGCAACCGCCAACGGCAATTATGGCAACCGATGACTTAATTGGACTTGGTGTGTTAAGTGCTCTTTCTAAAAAAGGATTCGTTGTACCGAAAGATGTTTCTATTGTAAGCTTTAATAATGCTTTATTATCAGAAATTGCGAGCCCTCCACTTTCGACAGTTGATGTGAATATTTATCAGCTAGGATATGAGGCAGCAAAAGCTTTAGTTGATAAAGTAGAGAATGCAGAATCCACTGCAAAGTGTATCATTATTCCTCATAAATTACTAAAACGTCAAACTTGTGATCATTATGCATAAAAAAGCTAAGAGTTTAACTCTTAGCTTTTTTCATTAGAAAGGCTTCTAATCGGTCGCAGCCTTCTTTTAAAGTTTCGATACTATACGCATAGGACAAGCGAAGGTAGCCTTCACCGTATTCAGAGAATGCTGTTCCAGGAACTACAGCTAGTCCCGCTTCTTTGACAAGATCAAGTGCAAAATCAAATGATGAAGATGTCAAATGACCAACATATGGGAATAAGTAAAATGCACCTGTTGGCTTTTCAACTGTTAATTCCATTTGAGTGAGTCTATTATATACGTAATCACGGCGTTTTTTATATTGGTGGCGCATCATTTTTGGTGCGTCTTTAGCTGCTGTTAATGCTTCAATTGCAGCGTATTGAGCGATTGAAGTAGCACACGTTACATTGTATTGATGAACTTTTAATATGTGTCCTGCTAAATAGCTTGGTGCAAATAAAAGTCCAACACGCCAGCCAGTCATAGAATGTGATTTAGATAAACCGTTAATGACAATTGTCTTTTCACGCATTTCTGGGAAATGTGCGATAGATGTATGCTTTTGTTCATATACAAGCTCACTATAAATTTCATCTGAAAGGACGAAAATATTTTTATCTTTTAAAACATCTACAATATCTTTTAATTCTTCTGTGGATAAAGTTACACCAGTTGGATTAGAAGGATACGGTAGTACGATACATCTTGTTTTTTCTGTAATAGCATTTTTAAGCGCTTCAGCTGTTAAACGAAATCCAGTTTCACGAACATCTACAAAAATAGGCGTTGCACCGCATAATCGAATAATGGGTTCGTAACCTGGATAAATAGGAGCAGGTAAAATTACTTCTGTTCCTGGCTCTAAAATCGTTCGGAATGCAACATCAATTGCTTCGCTAGCACCGATTGTAACGATGGTTTCGTTTTCAGGTGAGTAATGTAAATCGTAGTTATCTTTTACGAAGTTACAAGCTGCCTTACGTAATTCTAGTAAACCAGCGTTATGTGTATAGCTTGTATAGTTTTCTGTAATAGCCCGTTTTGCCGCTTCTTTCACGAGAGAAGGTGTAGGGAAATCGGGTTGTCCAATTGTTAAAGAAATCAAATTATCATAGTTTTGAATCATGTTAGAGAATTGACGGATTCCAGAAATTTGGATATCCTTCACTCTAGGGTTAATGAATTGTTCCATTGTATCTCCCTTTCTTCCGTTTGAAAATTAAGTTCATTTTATCATATTTTCTATGATTACGCTTTGTATATGTTATTTAGAAAGAGAGAGAAAAGAGAAAAAAAGCCGCTATAAGCGACTTTTTAATATCCGTATTCCCAATCTATTTCATCTTCATTCCAGAGTACAGAGGATACCTTGCCAAGGTGAACAACTGATTCGTTCACAGCACATGTGCAGTTTTCTTCTCCCGCTTTATGCTGTAACTCTTCATATACTGATTTTTCAACATTTTCTAGAACAACCAAATTTTCTTCTTTTAAAACAAGCGTAGTACCCGCCATATTTATCTTCCTCCTACTAAAGTAATGATCACTTATTTGTAAACATAGATAGTATGGATTATATGCTGTATTTTGCTATAGTTGTCCGTCTAAAAAAGTATTTTTATATTTTCTTTGTAATCCGTATTCATTGTATACTGCACGAAGGAAATTTGGTACAGGGTTTACAATCATTTCGAAAATCTGTAACAATTATTATGAGTTGTTAACAAAGAATTAACAAATATGTTAAGAAAAATCAAAATTTTAAAACAAATACACCTATAAAATGATATAATCATATCAAAATACATATAGGGGATGAGAGGTTATGGAGCTTATCCGTGATTTATTGATTCAAATTGCCATCATAATTTTGCCACTATTTTTATATGAAGCGATTCGTTTAAATCGCTATCAAGAAATGCCTCCGAAGCCAAATCGTTACTTTATTATGTTTTTATCTAGCGTTACGCTCGTTCTCTCCATGACATACTCTATTTGTTTTGGCAATGTGTGTGGGTATAACTTTCATCCCATTCCAATTGTCAGTGGTTTTTTATATGCTGGGATTGTTGGTTTAATCCCAGCGGTTATTTTTGTTGCATACGAATGGTTACTAAAGGGAATGAGCTTTCTTCCAGTTTTAGAAGTAATATTTTTATTGATAGTTCCGCTATTTTTATCAAAGAAATGGTCTCTTTTTTCAAGGGATAAGAAATTAATTTTAGCATTTATGATTTCATCATTTTATGTGCTTGTTTCTTTAGTATTAGGCATGATTAATGTTCTTTTGGAAACAGGATTTACACCGTATATTTCGCAAATATATAGCGGATTTATATTTGCCTCGCTTATCATGGTCATGACAATGGTATTCCAGGTGTATTTAACTGAATATTTAAATGAAAATGCATTGCTACGTACAGAGATGCAAAAATCAGAAAAGCTTAATATTGTAAGTGAGTTAGCAGCAAGTGTGGCACATGAAGTTCGAAATCCACTAACTGTTGTTCGTGGATTTATCCAATTGCTAGAAAGTACGGAAGATGTGAAGAATAAGGATTATATGCGTCTCGTATTAGCTGAATTGGATCGGGCGGAACAAATTATTTCAGATTACTTAAATTTAGCAAGGCCACAAATTGAGAAAAAAGAACACATTTGTTTATCAGCCCAATTAATAGAAATGACCACTCTTATGTCGTCATTTGCAGCGATGCAAGGTGTATATTTACAAGTTGAAATTTCAGAAAGTCTTTATACGATTGGTGATAAGACAAAATTGAAGCAAGCCATTATGAATGTTGTTAAAAATGGTATTGAAGCAATTCAAGGAAATAAAGGATATTTAAAAGTAACAGCTATTCAAAAAGATGAAACAATCATAATAAGAGTTAAAGATAGTGGTGTTGGTATGACGAAAGAACAGTTAGCAAGGCTTGGGCAACCATATTATTCTTTAAAAGAAAAAGGGACAGGATTAGGACTTATGGTAACATTTAGTATTTTACAAGCGCATAATGGTACATTGGAATATAAGAGTGAAAGTGGAAAAGGCACTGAAGCAATTATTATATTACCAGCTGTACAAAATAAGGAATAAAAGTTACCGATGAAAGGTAACTTTTTATTTTATATTGTTTATTCATTTGTTTTTTCTTGTTTTGCTCGGCTAAATAAACTTTTAAATGATTGAAAGAAGCTTTGCTCTTTTGAGGCAGCAACCATTCTTTTTGTTTCTTGAATTTCTCGAATAACTTGCATAAGCTGTGCATCACGGTTACTGTCTTTATTATAAATTTGACTAACAAGTTTATTCATTTTTTCTTCCTGTTTGGATTCTCGTTTATACATATGATTCATTAATAAGTCCATCTTTTCTTTTTGCAGTGCATCTGTTTGAGCGGCGTGATCGACTAACTCTTGAAGCATTTTTTCTTGAGAGCCTTCTTTTACATAAACTTGTTGCATCAATTCGTCTAGTTTCTCATCCTTTAAACGATTTTGTGTAATTAAAGTAGAATTTTGATGAATAATTGCCTCATTTAATTGAGCTAGCATTTCAAGTTTTAACATGAACTCCTCAAAGTTACGCCCATCTTCTTTTTCTTTCGTTTGTATCTCTTGCTTATCTTGTATAACTGGTACAGGTGGGGCCTCTTTTTCTTTTAAAATAATCGGTATCGTTTCTGAAATATCTTCTTGTAATGTAGCAGCTCTTTCGTGTATAGATTTCAATAATTTTAAATCATCAAGTTTATAAATACGAGCATCAGCTGTTTTGGAAATCATATAACCATGTTCCTCTAACAGTTGACTATATTTGCGAACTATATGTTTTGGGATGCCTGTTTTATTCGTGACATCTTTCGTTTTATAGGTAGCTTCCATCATATTTCCTCCCCAAAAAGTATCGTATATATCATTTCAATCTTTTATGAGGACTTCCTTTGAAAAAGAATGTCGGAAGGCTATTAGTTTTCTACAGCATTAGTGAAAAAATGAAAATTTTTGGCGGAATGGCAAGGAATAACTAAAATAATGTCTGAAAACATATACAGGAGAAGTTTGTTATAATAACGGAGGAAAAGAAACTGGTAGAAACATGGAGGTATACATGAAGCAATTAAAAGGTATTATCATTTCAATTATCGCAATTCTGTCTATTTTAGTAGCAGTTTATGAAGTACTTGTGCCAGAGGAAACAAGTGTAAAGAAAACGAATACGTATGATCAAGTGTTAGAATTTCCGAAAGAACGTTATCCAGAGACAGGAAAACATATTACGGATGCTATAAAAGAAGGGCATTCAGAAGTTTGTACAATCGATCGTGGTGGTGCTGCAGATAGAAGGAAATTGTCGTTAGCACCATATCCATCAAAAAAAGGGTATGATCGTGATGAATGGCCAATGGCGATGTGCAAGGAAGGCGGAAAAGGAGCACATATTGAATATATAAGTCCGGCGGATAACCGTGGAGCAGGCTCTTGGGTAGGGAATAAGTTAGATAAATACCCAGATGGTACGCGAGTAAAATTTGAAGTGAAGTAGTAGTTGTATATTTCATAATGAAGGAGAAGGGGAACTATGGAGTTAACGATTTCTTATTCGCAATTAATGTTGATGAACTATGACGGTGAGCAGCCTTATGTAGATTGGACTGATGAAGATTTTGAAAGAGGTTATGCTAAGGCAGATGGAACTGTTATTTTTGAAGCACTTTCTGATTATACTTGTGAAGTGAAAGTGACCCCAGGGAAACATATTGAAAAAGAAGAAGTAGTTAGAACGATTACGGTTCCTTTTACAGTTGAAAATGAAAGTATCGTTATAACGAGTATTCTTTCTAATAAATTTCAAATACCTATTCCAAATGGTGAGTATACAGTTGTATTACAAGCAATTCCTCTTGAAGAGCCAACGGATGATGAATTATATAAAATACAATATGAATTCTTTTTTGAAAGTAAAGAATAAAAAATGGGTTATCCTGAGAAAAGGATAACCCATTTTTGTTATGCGTTTGTTTTTAAAAGGGAACGAGCATCTTTCGCTGCTTGCACCATATGTTCTAAAGCTGGAATAACTTCTTCTGTTCTTCTCGTTTTTAAACCACAATCAGGATTAATCCAGAAATATTTAGGATCACATACTTCTAAAGATTGTTCTACGATTGTATACATTTCATCTTTACTCGGTACACGTGGGCTATGAATATCATATACACCTAGGCCGATGCCTTTTTCATATGTTGTATGTTTTAATGTATCAATAAATTCTCCGTGACTTCTTGATGTTTCGATAGAAATTACATCTGCATCTAATGCGCGAATCGCGTCAACAATATCTTCGAAGTTACTGTAACACATATGAGTATGAATTTGTGTTTCATTTGCTACAGAAGAAGTTGCTAAAAGGAAGGATTGTACTGCCCATGTAATATAAGCATCCCAATCTTTTTCTTTTAGTGGCATTCCTTCACGAAGTGCGGGCTCATCGACTTGGATTACTCTAATTCCGGAAGATTCAAGTAGTTCAATTTCGTGACGAAGAGCTAGTGCAATTTGATACGAAACTTCTTTTCTTGGAATATCATTTCGAACGAAGGACCAATTTAAAATTGTAACAGGTCCGGTTAACATTCCTTTTACAACTTTCTCTGTTAAGCTTTGCGCATAAACTGTTTCCTTAATAGTCATGCCGTTAATAAAGGCTACATCACCATAAATAACAGGTGGTTTTACGCAGCGGGAACCGTATGATTGTACCCAACCGTTTTTAGTGAATGAGAAACCAGCAAGACGCTCACCAAAATATTCGACCATGTCAGTTCTTTCAAATTCACCATGTACAAGGACATCAAGCCCAATTTCTTCTTGGTAACGAATCCATTTTTCTGTCTCTTTTTCAATAAATTGTTCATATTGTTCATTTGAAATAACACCGTTACGCCATTCTTTTCGCGTTTGACGAACTTCAGTTGTTTGCGGGAAGCTACCAATAGTCGTTGTTGGTAATAGCGGTAACTCTAGAGCAACTTGTTGTAATTCGTATCGTTTTTCAAATGGAAGAGGACGTGAAAAATCTTCTTCTTTTAGTGCTGTTCGTGCTGCTTTGACATCTTCTCGGTTACGTGCAGCAGATGAACGAATTGTATGATGTACGTTTCGATATGTTTCCAGCTCATTACTAATGCTTTCTGTACCTTGAGTGAGAGCGGAATGAATAAGAACTAACTCTTCTAATTTTTGATTTGCAAATGCTAACGCATCAAACAGCTCAGTCGATAAGTGAGTTTCTTCTGTTTTATCGATTGGTGTATGCAATAAGCTACAAGAAGGCTGAACGATGATATCTTTCGTTTGGACTTGTTTTTGTAACGTTGTAAATAACTCAAGAACTTCATCAAGGTCAGCTCTCCAAATGTTACGGCCATCTATACAACCGACAGCTAAAGTTTTATCAGCTGGGAATCCATATTTTGAAATAGCATTTAGATTACCTTCTTTACCATGAATGAAATCTAATCCAATACCGGATACCGGGAATGTAATAATTTCTTCATAGTTTTCTTCTACGCTATCAAAATATGTTTGTAAAAGAAGAGTCGCATTTGGAACTTCTTTACGAATAGCTTCATAAATTTCTTTTGCTTGTTGAACTTCTTTTTTAGTTAAAGAAGCGAAAATCGGTTCATCAACTTGAATGGCTGGTGCACCAGCTGTATGTAGTTCTGAAAGCAGTTGTACGTAAGGTGCAACTAACTGTTTTAAAATGGTAGGAAATTGTTCTTGTGTATAGCCTTTAGCTAATTTTAAGAAAGTATATGGTCCTAAAATAACAGGCTTTCCATCTACTCCTAATTCTTGTTTTGCCTCTTCGTATAAGCGAAGGGGACGATTATCTTTTAAAGAGATTTGTAATCCCTCTTCATATTCAGGAACGATATAGTGATAGTTTGTGTTAAACCATTTTGTCATTTCGGAAGCTACGTGATCTTTAGAGCCACGCGCCATTGCGAAATATACATCAAGGTAAGATGTAAACTCAGAAAAACGTGATGGAATAAATCCTAGCATATAGGCAGTATCCAAAACGTGATCATAATATGTAAAGTCGCCAATTGGAATGAGTTCAATCCCTTTTTCTTGCTGTACTTTTACGTGTTGAAGGCGAATTTCTTTCATTGTTGTTAAAAATTGTTCTTCATCGATTTTATTGGACCAAAAAGCTTCCAATGTTTTTTTCCACTCTCGTTGTAGTCCGATACGTGGATAACCTAAGTTACTTGTTTGAATTGCCATTTTAAATTCCTCCCTAATTGAAAGTAAGCATTTCCGTTTACTAGGAAATACCTATAACAAAAAGTACAAAGACATAGAAAATAAGCCTTCCTTTTTGTTTTAACACCTCATCATCATCCGTGAATCTATCAGTGTTGTTAAAACAGGCAGGTCTCCTGACTTATGCTTCATATAATTTCTTTTACCTTCCCGTTTTCACAGTGGCACCAAAAAGAAATCTCAGCATTTACAGTGGCGGGACCGTGTTGGAGTTTCACCAAGCTTCCCTTTTAAACACGAAACAAAACTTTCGTGTACCTATTTTCCTTTTGAAAGGAATTTAACAAGCGATATGATATTGAAACAAATTTTAACATAATTTTTGGAATTTTGTCTACTGTTTTAAAATAAGAAAATTCTAAAGTTTTTATTTCTTAGTATTCTGACTTTTTATATTCTGGAGTAACGAATAATATTACAGTATGAAAAGAGAAATTGAGCTATGAAAGAAGTAGGGATGTCTTCTTTCATAGCTCAATCTTCATCTATAGCAACTTCTGAAAGTCGGCCTGCTATAGCATCTTTAAGGAGGGTGTTTAGCCATTGTAATTCAACTGTAATATGCTCAATTACACTTTGCAAAATATATAGTTGTGCACGTGGAACCTTTCCTTTATTACAATCATATATCGTTTGCATAGTATGTAAATATTGAAGAGTATCGTTTTTCTTTTTTTCTAAAATAGGAACTAATTCGTGATCATTGCTAAAGTGAGCGAAAGATAAGGCTGAATAAATAGGTTTATATATTTGGTTTTTGGCTTCGAATTGTTTTAATAGTAAAGTGTGGAATAGTTTTTTGCCTTCTTCTGTTATATGAAAAATCGTTTTGTCAGGTCGATTTGTGTCTCTAATTACATTTGTAATATGAATTGCCCCTTGCTTTTCTAATTGCTCGAAGGCGTAATAAAGTGATCCTTTAGCATATTTAATGTAACAATCCATTTGTCGTTCTTTCATAATATGCTGCACTTCATATGGATGTTTATCTCCTTCGAGTAGCAAGCCGAGAATGACTAATTTCATGCTCATGCTGTCTCAACTCCTGTATATAAAAACTTTATCCAGTAAGATCCCCACCCAAAAATTCAGCGGAAGCAAAGAAGTTAGGTGGGGATTAACTGCCCGTAAAAGCCCGATTGGTGTGGGCTAATAATCAGTGGGGGATGAACATCCCCCACTGATTAAAGTTTCACTTTATACATATTATAAACGGCATATCCTTTTTCATAAAGGAATATGCCGCTTCTTTTTTATATTAACTAACTTGCTTTTGTTTTTCTTTCTTTTTAGGGCCTGTAAAGAGGCGTTCATTTCCCATAAGTAAAATACAAATAATACTTAGTACAGCCGGGATGAGTGCCCAGAAGAATGTATTCGCAATAGATGTAGCGAGAGCTTCTTTAATACCCGCTAATATTTCAGCAGGAATTTTTGCGGTAGCGCCTGGTGATAATAAGAAACTTGTGTCTCCGCCTTTTGGAGCTAATTTTGCTAGTTCAGGGGGGAATACAGAGTTTAGTTTATCTGTAAAAATATGATTTTGAATTGTACCGAAAATCGTTACACCAAGGGTCATACCGAGTGATCGGAAGAATGAGTTTGTTGATGTCGCCGAACCACGGTCCCGCATTTCCAACTTGTGAATAGAAGACATACTTAATACTGAGAATGAGAAGCCAACACCAAGCCCAGCGAGAATCATAAATAGTGTTACGAGTAAACGAGGTGTGTCCATTGTTAAAGTACTTAATAAATAAATACCAAGAACGAAGAAGACACCAGATACCATCATAATGTTACGATAGCTTGTTCGAGAAGCTAATTGTCCTCCTGTTTGACTTCCAATTACAGAACCAACCATCATTGGTGTTAAAATTAATCCAGCATTAGAGGCGGAACCTCCAAGAACGCCTTGAATGAAGATTGGAATATAAACTGTACAGATAATAAAAGCGGCACCATAGAAAAAGGCAACTCCTTGACTAGCTGCGAATAAAGGTTTTTTAAATAGATGGAACGAAATAATAGGCTCGGTTGCTTTTCGTTCTACAAAGAAGAAAATAATAAGCGTAATAACTACTGTTGTAAATAAGCCAATAATTACAGTAGAATTCCAGGCATATTCCTTACCACCAAGTTCTAATGCGAACATTAAGCAAACGATACTTATGACAAGTGTAATAGCACCAGCCCAATCAATTTTTTGTTTTCTAAATTCTAGAGACTCACTGTAGTATTTAGTAATGAAGAAAAAGGAGATAAGTCCTAATGGAATATTAATATAGAAGACCCAATGCCAACTTATATAGTCTGTAATATAAGCACCTAATAAAGGACCGAATACACTAGATGTCCCGAAAACAGCACCGAATAGTCCTGTCATCTTCCCGCGTTTTTCTGGTGGGAAGATATCGTACATAATTGTGAAGGCGATAGGCATAAGGGCACCACCACCGATCCCTTGAATAGCTCTATAAATACTTAATTGCTCAATACTTGAAGCTGTTCCGCAAAGAGCAGAACCGAATAAGAAAAGAATGAGGCCCCCAATATAAAAACGTTTCCGCCCGTACATATCAGAAAGTTTCCCGAAGATAGGCATCCCTGCCATTGTTGCTACCATATAAGCTGATGTGACCCAAACAAACTTATCAAATCCTCCTAGGTCTCCAACGATTGTTGCCATTGCGGTTGCAACGATTGTATTATCCATTGCGGCCATTAATATACCAAGCAGTAAACCAGCAACAACAAATTTTGTCTTGTTGGCTTCTTTTTTTAATGGTTGAGTTTCCAAATATAACCCTCCTTTAGAAATAAGTAAACTATATTAAGTTTTGAGTGCAGTGGATAAAAAATTTTAATGTATAGTTGATTTTAATTTCTTTTCCATAAGTGCACTGATATGCCATAAAGAATATTATAGTCAAATTTGACTATAAGGCAAACTTTTTCTTACGTCAAAATATTCTTTCGTATGAGTAGAGAACGAGTGAGCCATACTGAATATTGCTATGAAGGGAATGAAGTAAATTGTAAAAAAATTTCATAAAGAACACCTTCTGTTAATAGATGAAAAATGGTTTTTTCTTCATATTGTCGAATAGGATAAAAGGAAGAGAAATATTAAACATTGCTTGTAGCAAGCTTTAGTAATTTGGGGAATTCATTGTGTGTATGTTACATCTGAAATGAGGTGAATATATATTATGAAAATATGGGGACGAATTTCGGATACAGGAAAGTATTCAATACCGCTACAACCAGTATTGTGGATTGACGGATCGAAAAAGGAAAACGAATTTCCTCAAGTAGCCGTTACATTACAAATTGGTAGTATGTATACAGAACAGTTTTCGTATGAATTGACCTACGATGTAAACGACATACTTATTATGCGAATTGAAGTGGAAAATAAAGGGGTAGAAATGATTTCGAGAGTTGTTGTAAGTCATATGATTCGAGATTACTTTGCTTATATTCCTAATTCTTTAAAAGTTGATAAGGGGATAAGTGAGTTTTTATTCCAGCTTGTTAGATGGCGAATTGATGATTTGTTACCGAATGAGAAGGTGGAACTACGTTGTAAAATAAAAGCTAATAAAGATAAAGCTCTTAAACAAACATTCTTTCAGGCTACATATACATTTCAAGATAAAGAGATATCATATGGCCCACTGCAAACAAATGAAGTTGTTGTGCGTCAATGATAAAAAGGAACCTGTACAAAAGGTTCCTTTTTTAGTGAAGGTTGTGTTTTTTGAGTATTTTCTTTTGCTCCATTCCTTTTTTTCCTACATAGTTATTTTTGTAGCCAAAGTATAGAATAAATAAAAATGAAACAACATTAACAATAGCGTCGATTTGATCGTTTGTAATAAAGTGTATCCCGAAAGAGGTAAATAATAATTTTAATGATAATAGAAAACCAGCTAGTAAACGCATAGCATCTGATAGATTCTCTTTTTGTAGCATATAGATTACTCCTTTCTATAAAAGTTATATATTATATATATGAAATAGAGTAGAAAAGGTATACAAGCTTAAGCAGAAATGTACATTGCATATGTACATTTTTTATTTTGTAGAAAAACATTATTGATATAGAAACATATATTGGTATAAAAGGGGGAAAAGTATGAAACATAAAGGGAAAATTAGTGGATTATTGCTTGGCAATACTGTGGCAGTTACAGAATGGATTGCACTTCAGGATGTAATTGCAAAACTGGATTCACGATCATTTTATACCGTCTTTATTATTTATATATTGCAAATGATACTAAGTTATTATTTTGGACATTGGTACGATAAAAGAGCGAACGAGCGTATGGGTATGGAAGTAGGAGGAATGGCAAGCAATGATTTTGTTGTTGATTTTTTTGGGAAAGTAGCTGCTTTATCTGAAAGAGATTCTCGTAATATTACAGTGTACATTCTTTCTGTAAAAGAATGGGAAGGATTAAAAGACACGTTGCAAGAAAAAAAGTTGGGAGTGTTAGTACAAAAATTAGAGAGTACCATTGTAAAGACAATTCGGAAGGGTGATGTTGTTACAAAGTGGGATGAAAATAAGTACGTTATTGTAGCAATTGATAATGGTCATGAAACATCAACAATAACAAAACGATTAATGAAAAATATTGAAAGTGAAATAGAAGGTGATTTACTCAGTGTCACTCTTTTATTTGGAGCAGCTAGCTATCCAGTAGAAGGAAAAACGTTTGAAGAACTGTTGAGAAAGTCGCAAAATCAATTGTACCAGTATAGAAATTTGCAGGAAAATGAGTGAAGCTTTGATTTGAAGATATATGATAGGAAGATGTTTTATTTGTAACATTTTTTTGACTTTTATTACAAAAAAACGCCGCGTTTGTAATAAAAGTCTTTAAAAATATATGAAATAAGCATATAATTATGATGGTAGTGCCAATGCAATTTGCACAGTGTGTTTTATTTTAAAAGTGTAGAGGAAAGCAAGCTCTACACTTTTCCTTTTTAGGAAATGAAAAGAATATTTGTAAGTTGTTGCGAGATATCGATTGTACTGTGTAAAATGAACAAAGAGATTAATTGATAGAAAGCTGGAAAGGGAATGATAGACGTGAGAGCGGAGCGATCACCTTTTATCAGGTGAACTATTATAGTCTTATTAAGACTGAGGTGAAATTCCGTGGATATTAAAGTAATACATAGTGTGAACAGGCCTTAAAAAACACGAAGTAGTATACTTAAAGATGGATATGGAATTGCTAAATAATTCAAAAAGAATAATGTAATATCAAGTAATAATTTGTACAAACAATATTAATGATCTTCGTAAAAAAGATGCGAGTGTATAGAACAATTACATATTTTATAACTTTTTTATATTACACGATGGTCGTTTATAAGTAGGAGGAAGAGATGTTGAAATATAGTAAATTAGCAATTGTAACTACATTATCAATGATTTTATTAGCCGGTTGTTTCGGCCCGAAACCAGAAGAAGAATTATATGTAGCGTTTGAAAACGCTGCTAAACAAGAAAAAACAATGTTTGAAGATGCAAAAAAACTTGAGACTTTAGAGAAAGAAGGACAAGAATTATATAACCAGATTGTTCAAGAAGGAAAAGATAATAATCAAACTGTTAAAGAAAAACTGAATCAAGCAGTGAAAAATACAACTGAACGAGAAAAAGTGCTTACAAAAGAAAAAGAAGTTTTAAATACAGCGCAAGAAGAAGTGAAGTCAGCTGATAAGTATGTGAAGAAAATTGAAGATAAGAAATTGAAAGATCAAGCTGATAAAGTGAAAAGCACGTATGAGAAACGCCACGATTCATTTAATAAAATGTATGACAGCTATAACAAATCTTTAAAACAAGAAAAAGAGTTATATACAATGTTACAAGATAAAGGTACTAAATTAAAAGATATTAGTGAAAAAGTAAAAGTAGTAAATCAATCTTATAAGGATATTGAGTCAGAAAAAGATAAATTTAATGAATTTACAAAGTCTTATAATACAGAAAAAGTAGCTTTTTATAAACAAGCAAATATTAAAATTAAAGAAGAGAAAAAATAAAACAGTTTGGCCTACACTTGGCCAAACTGTTTTATTTTTTTGTATAAGTACGACTATACCATGGAACAGGCTCACTTAATTTTTTTTCTTGTTTTAATGCTTCAGGACCAATATAATCTTGAAGTGTTTTTTTTGCTACTGTTAAAGATAAGGTTGTTTTCGGATTTCGATAGGAGGATTCAAGATGACCAAGATGCGGTAGAATTCGAAAATCTTCTTTCGTAGGAGGGATGTGGAAAAAATAATCGCCTAAACGTATAAGGACATCAGATTGTTGTTGGCTAAAACGTGGGTTTCTAGAAAAATGCAATCCTTCTTTAATTGCTTTTTTTTCAGCGATCAAACGTTCTAAAGCTGTCTTTTTTAACCAGTATAAATATTTAGGATTAGTAGCTGCTTTAGCATGACGATTCACAACGAAAATAGATTGAGCTAGTCGATTAATAGAATGTTGGTTTTGTAATTGAGATTGTGGTTGTGAAGGTTTCATATTGAATCTCCTTTCAATTTTTCATTATTATACCATAAATAAAATAGGTATTTATTATACGCAAAAAGTGATTGTATATATTTTCAATATTAAAGCAATATTGTTACAAAAAACAACTATTTTGTATAATAGTAATAGAATATGTTTTTGAAATTTGATAATGAAAGAGTGAGAAGTTTGAAAGAAATATTAAAACAACAGTATGCCATTATAGATATTGGATCTAATACAATGCGTTTAGTTATTTATGAAAAGCAAAATGGAGGTTTTTATAAAGAGATTGAAAATACGAAAGTTGTTGCTAGGTTAAGGAATTACTTAATTGATGGTGTATTGAATGAAGAGGGAATAGAAGTATTATTACAGACATTATTTCAATTTCAAGAAAGTACAAGATTCCATCAGTTGCATCATGTACTTTGTGTTGCAACAGCAACAATTAGACAGTCGGAGAATCAAGAGGAAATTAAAAAGCTTGTTGAAGGACAAACGGACTTTACTCTTAGAGTATTATCAGAGTATGAGGAAGCGCGTTACGGATACTTGGCGGTTATGAATTCTACATCGTTTTCAGAAGGAATAACGGTAGATATTGGTGGGGGAAGTACGGAAGTTACATACTTTAGAAATAGAGAGATTTTAGAGTACCATAGTTTTCCTTTTGGGGCACTTTCTTTAAAGCAACAATTTATTAAAGGTGATATTCCTACTAAAGATGAGTTAGAGGGAATGCAACAGTATTTAGAGTTTCAATTTCGAAAGTTACCATGGTTAATCAATAAGAAATTGCCTCTTATTGCAATTGGTGGTAGTGCTAGGAACTTAGTAAAAATCCATCAAAATTTAATATGTTATCCTATAGCAGGATTACATTTATACAAGATGAAAGAAGAAGATATTGAAAGTGTAAAAGAGGAATTGGAAAAATTGTCGTTCATAGAACTTCAGAAATTGGAAGGATTAGCAAAAGATCGAGCAGATACGATTATTCCAGCGGTTGAAGTATTTCATACACTTGTTAATGTTATAGAGGCACCGGCATTTGTATTAAGTAGAAAAGGGTTAAGAGAAGGTGTTTTCTATGAAGAGTTGACAAAAGATTTGGGGATTTCATATTATCCGAACGTAGTTGAAGAAAGTTTGCATTTACTATCACATGAATACGAAATGGACATGGAATTTGTTATTCAACTTATTAAACATGGAAGATTAATTTGCAAACAACTTGAGGAAATAGGGCTTATTTCTATGACAGTAAAAGACTGGGAAGTGTTCCATCAAGCTGCGAAAGTATTTAATATAGGCAAATATATAGACGAAGAAGCGAGCCGTTTACATACGTTTTATTTATTAGCGAATAAGACAATTGATGGCATGATGCATAAAGATCGAGTAAGGCTAGCGCTTATTGCATCGTATAAATCAAAAATGTTATTTAAACAACATTTATCTCCATTTGAAGGTTGGTTTGATAAAAGCGAACAAAAAAAAATCCGCCTGTTAGGAGCTGTTTTACAATTTTCAGCTACTTTAAATGTAAGGCAACGATCGCTTATTGATACCATATCTATAACAGAAAGCGAAGAGGGATTAATGTTTAAAGTTTTATGTGAACAATCGGCATTAGCAGAAAAAGTACAAGCTGAAAAACAAAAAAAACAGTTAGAAAGAGTATTAAAAACGAATATTAATTTATTATTTGAACTAAAACATTAGGTTGTACGGATGTCTTTACGAAAAATTTACACTTTGTAATATTGTAATTTGATAAAATGAAATTAACTAAATTATAGTAAAAAAGTTTCAAGGGGAAGTGTGAAGAGAATGGAATTATTGAAGGGGAATGCAGTAAATTTAAATGATACAGCTTATTACAATAATCGAGAGTTAAGTTGGTTAGCATTTAATGAACGTGTCTTACAAGAAGCGCAAGATGCAAATAATCCACTTTTGGAAAGATTGAAATTTATTAGTATTTTTAGTTCGAATTTAGATGAATTTTTTATGGTACGTGTAGCGGGATTAAAGGATCAAGTGAGTGCTGGATTTAATCAACCAGAAAATAAAGCTGGCTTAACACCGAAAAAGCAATTAAATAAAATTGCGATAAAAGCCCATGTACTAATGACAGTACAATATGATACATTTAAAAATTATGTATTACCAGCACTTGAGTTAGAGGGAATTGAACGTTTAACATTCAATGATTTGACGAAAGAGCAGCGAGAATTTATAGAAGAGTATTTTGACGAGCAAATTTTTCCGGTGTTAACTCCTGTAGCTATTGATGCATATCGCCCATTTCCAATGTTATTAAACAAAAGTTTGAATTTGGCTACTCTTTTATATGATGAGAAGCAAGCGGAAGAAGAAAACAGGACGAAGTTAGGGATTGTACAAGTTCCTTCATTACTTGAGCGCTTCATAATTTTACCGAGCGAAGGGCAAAAGCATAAATTTATTTTATTAGAAGACGTAATTAGTAGCTTTACTCATAAATTATTTACGGGATATACAGTATCATCTGTTACTCGTTTCCGTATTACACGCAATGCAGATTTAACGATTCATGAAGAAGGTGCGAGAGATTTATTAAAGGTAATTGAAAAAGAATTAAAAAAGCGTAAGTGGGGGGCTGCTGTACGTTTAGAAGTTGGGAAAGAACACATTGATGAAAGAGTATTAGCGTTATTATATGAGGTTCTGGAAGTAAAAGATGAAGATGTATATATAATGGATGGCCCATTAGATTTGACATGTTTGTTTTCTTTATATAAAAAACTAGCTCCTTTATATGAACATCTTGTATATCCAGCTCTTATTCCGCAACCGCCTCAAGATTTAGGTGATGAAGAAGATGTATTTGAAAAAGCAATTGAGCATGATATTTTATTACATCATCCTTTTGAATCATTTCAGCCGGTAGTTGATTTTGTCCGTGATGCGGCAGACGATCCGAATGTACTTGCGATTAAACAAACGTTATATCGTGTAAGTGGTGATTCACCGATTATTCAGGCGTTAAAGATAGCGGCTGAAAAGGGAAAACAAGTGACGGTATTAGTTGAATTAAAGGCAAGGTTTGATGAAGAAAACAATGTTCACTGGGCTAAAGAATTGGAACAGGCAGGCTGTCATGTTATTTACGGTGTCAGTCACTTGAAAACACATAGTAAAATTACGCTAGTTGTAAGGAGAAAAAACGGAAAAATCGAAAGGTTCGTACATCTGGGAACTGGGAACTATAATGATGCAACAGCGAAGTTATATACTGATTTTGGATATATTACATCAAGAAAAGATTTTGGGGTCGATGCAACCAATTTCTTTAATTATTTAAGTGGTTATACAACAAAGCCACATTTTCATCATTTATCGGTTGCTCCATTTGATATAAGAGAGCAATTTATGGATTTAATAGATGAAGAAATCCGTTATCATAGGCAATATGGAAATGGATATATTATCGCTAAGATGAATTCATTAACAGATAAACCGTTAATAAAAAAAATGTACGAAGCATCACAAGCTGGAGTAAAGGTAGAGCTCATTGTTCGAGGAACATGTTGCCTACGACCTGGTATTCCAAATGTAAGTGAAAATATTCGTGTAGTTAGTGTTGTTGGAAGATATTTAGAACATAGCCGTATTTATTATTTCCATCATAATGGGGAGGAGAAAATATATTTATCTTCAGCTGATTTGATGACGCGAAATATGGAGAAGCGAGTGGAAATATCTTTCCCGATATTAGATATTGAAATGAAGGCACGAATTAAGGCGATTTTACAGCTTACATTAGCTGATAATGTGAAAACACGTGAACAAAATAAAGATGGTGATTACTATTATGTTATTAATGGTAGTACAGAAGAAATTGATAGCCAAGTGAAGTTGTTTAAGATGGCGTATCAAAATACAGACGCTGAATAATGAAAAAAAGTAAAAACCTCTTATGTCCATAAGAGGTTTTTACTTTTTTCTACTCATATGCTCCAAAAATGGAAGGATGAGTAGAAACAATAGTTTTATTATAAGCGTGTAATGAGATGGCTCGTTGAGAGAATAATATTTGAAAGAATCGTTACTTTAACCTAGTAATAGTATGGTTGCTGACATGGTCCACCGTAACAAGGATAAGGTGCTGGCGGCGGGAAAGGTGGTGGATAAGGTGGATAAAATGGTCGAGGGCCGAAAGCTAATGCTCCGCCGAGCAATCCACCAGCAATTCCAGCTAGAAAGGGAACGCCAAAAAACGGGAAGAAGCGTGAGTCGCCTACTGGACCAATAGGTGCTGAACGGACTGGAATTGGTTGATAATATGGATACATGAACATACCTCCTTTATTGGACTCACTTTTATCATATGGTAAACGAAACATGGATGAGCGCGTACAAGAAAGGATATGTAAGAAAATAGGCGAATTATTACGAATGTTGGAGTGTGAAAATTGTGATTTCAGGTTTTGACATAAAACGAAATGGGACACGTGTTCTTCCAAGACCTCGATTGACATAGAGAGTTAAATCCTGCATCGTATAGAAGCCTTCAATATAGTCTTTGGCGAGTGATGGTGTAATAATAGCACCTAAAAAAGGAATTTGTACTTGTCCGCCATGGCTATGACCAGAAAGTTGCAAGTTGATTGGATATTTGGAAATTTGCGGCGCGATATCTGGCTCGTGAACAAGAACGATGTTATAAGTATTTTGCCGTGCATGTTGTAATGTTTTCTCTATTTTTGGTTTGCCTAGTAGTATATCATCGAGACCGAAAATAGAAATTTCACTATTATCCATTAGACGAATTCTTTTTTCACTATTTAGCAATAGTTCAAATCCTGATTCACGCATGATGTGCTCATAGTATTCAGTTCCATATCCACCGTGATCATGGTTACCATAAATAGCGAATTTACCGAAGGGGGCTTGTATATTTTTTAAAATGGATGCGACAAAAGGAGTGTCAGTATACGTTTGATAATTATCAATGAGATCTCCGGTAAAAAGGACAATATCTGGATTTACAGCATTAATTTTAGAAACAACTTGAGATAAATGTTGAAGCGAGAAATAGTATCCGAGATGTAAATCGCTGAATTGAAGAATTTTCATACCATGAAAACTTTTTGGGATGAGTTGTGATTTTAATGTGTGCTGTGTAAAAGAAATGAAATGGGGTTCTATATATTTAGCATAGTAGTATCCGATGCCACTGGTTATAAATGAATAGAGACAAGTACGCATACCAATTTTCAAAAAATTTCTTCTTGTAATGTGCGTCATAAAAATATGAGTATACCTCAATGTTTTTATTCCATTTACAGGCTACTCAAATCTCCTTTCAGTTTATTTAAAAATATATTTTACATAATAAAAAATTAGTATAGATTACGAAAAAAATGAATAAAAAGAAAGTTCTTTACATTAAAATATCAGAAAAGTTTAAAAATATAAAGATTTCTATTAAATAAAGTGATAAAATGAATGTGTATTCATTTTTTGGAGGGGATGTATGTGAAAGAAAAGGTAGTTATTATAACAGGTGGATCGAGTGGAATGGGAAAAGGAATGGCGACTCGCTTTGCAAAAGAAGGGGCACGAGTTGTTATTACAGGACGTACAAAAGAAAAACTAGAGGAAACAAAGTTGGAAATTGAACAATTTCCAGGGCAAGTATTACCTGTACAAATGGATGTAAGAAATACGGATGACATTCAGAAAATGATTGAACAGATTGATGAGAAGTTTGGTCGAATTGATGTTTTAATAAATAATGCAGCTGGAAACTTTATTTGTCCAGCAGAAGATTTATCCGTGAATGGCTGGAATTCGGTCATTAATATTGTATTAAACGGTACATTTTACTGTAGCCATGCTGTCGGAAAATATTGGATTGAAAAAGGTATAAAAGGGAATATCATTAATATGGTAGCAACATATGCATGGGATGCAGGTCCAGGAGTTATTCATTCGGCTGCAGCGAAGGCAGGAGTATTAGCGATGACGAAGACGCTCGCTGTTGAGTGGGGACGTAAATATGGAATACGAGTTAACGCTATCGCTCCAGGACCAATTGAACGTACGGGTGGTGCTGATAAATTATGGATTTCAGAAGAAATGGCTAAGCGTACGATACAAAGTGTTCCGCTTGGAAGGCTGGGTACGCCAGAAGAAATCGCTGGTCTAGCTTATTATTTATGCTCAGATGAAGCTGCGTACATAAATGGAACTTGCATGACAATGGATGGAGGACAACATTTACATCAATATCCATTTTAAAAGGGATAAAAAAATGAATGTTTGATTCATTTTTTCACGGTTAAATGTGACGGAATTGTGACATATGAAAGAAAAGTGTTTACAAGAGGTCATATATACGTTATATTTAAGACCTCTTTTTTCTTCATAGTAGAATTGCTAATTCCCCTTAGCATTTTACCCCTCTAATCCCTTCAGGAAAACTGAAGGGATTTTTTATTATTTTTCCGTAAATATCATGTTATAATTTTTGAAAAGTAAAGGGAGGGAAGCACGTTGATAGATGCATTAGATGTAATGAGTAACTTGGATAAAGTCCTTCCTTATTATCAAGCTATTTTTAGTGCTGATGAGCATACTGTAATTGGATATGAAGTAGTAGGACGTATTCAAACAGAAGAGGGCATACAAAGTTTAGCTTCTTTCTTTCACGATGATTCGATTCCAAGTGAATTTCAACTGGAAGCGGATAATATTATAGTAGAAAAAGCTTTAAATCGTTATTTAGAAAGCGATCAAAAATTATTATTATTTATACATCGGAATGCTAATGTATTAATGAATGATGATGATGAAAGCTTGCTTCAACTTTTATTGAGGTATGAAGAACAAGGTTTAAATTTAAAACAAATTGTTTTAGAGATTACAGAGCATGAATGTAAAGAAGATATAGAGCAATTTAATCATTTGCTTATGTATTATCGTACATATGGTATTCAAATTTCGATTAATAAAGTCGGAACGGGTACAAGTAATTTAGAGCGTATTAGCGTGTTAGCACCTGATATTTTAAAAGTAGATTTAACGAACTTAAGGCAAACAGCACTTTTACAATCTTATCAAGATATTTTATATTCTTTATCATTACTTGCTAGAAGAATTGGTGCAACTTTATTATATGAAGAAATAGATGCTTTTTATCAACTGCAATATGCTTGGAAGAACGGCGGAAGATATTATCAAGGTAATTATTTAAAAGAATGTTTACCTGATTTTATTGAAACGAATGTTTTGAAAGAGCGACTAGGTAATGAATGTCATCAGTTTATTCAGCATGAAAAGAAGAAGTTACAAAAAATTTATAATTTAACAGAGATGTTACGCGATCGCATTGGCGATGTTTTATCAAAACAAAAAAAGAATGAAGATATAAATGATTGGTTATTACAATTTAGTCAAAGTGTATCACAGTGTAGTTTTCGTATATTTATTTGTAATGAAGATGGTTTCCAACAATCAGGAAATGTTATGAAAAAAGATGGAGAATGGATTGTGATGCCGGATTATTATATGAAGAACTGGAGCTGGCGCCCGTATTTTCTCGAGAATATAATGAAAATGCGTTTTGAGAATAAGGCGAGGCTTTCAGATTTATATGCAGATATTGAAACGGGAGAAATGGTACGAACATTTTCTTTCCCGATTGATGATGACAACTTTTTATTTATAGATTTATCTTATGAATATTTATATGAAGAAGATGTTTTATTTTAATGCACGAAGAGATTCGTGCATTTTTTGTTTGTTTTTATCATA
Organism: Bacillus sp. FSL E2-8900; assembly: GCF_037966225.1. NCBI lineage: Bacteria > Bacillati > Bacillota > Bacilli > Caryophanales > Bacillaceae > Bacillus > Bacillus sp. FSL E2-8900. Next base: position 3,693,604 of record NZ_CP150193.1, on the reverse strand, counting down.
AATTGGTAATAGTGAAAATGGTGATGAAAATGCTGTCTATCGTTGTAAAGATTTTACGAACGAAATCTGTCCTTTCTTTGCATAATCATTGTTACAATGAATACTACAAAGACAAGTTCTTTTAAAAGGAAGGTGAAAAAATGAGGAAATATGGAATATGGCTTGTTCTATTTGTATGTGTTGCCTTTCTAGTTGGTTATAGTGTTACGACTGTTTTAGGAAAAGAGGAAGTGGAAGTCGATCGGAAAGAAGTATTTACAACGATACAAAAAGGCTATGAAACCCAGTTTTCAATTCGTGGGAAGCATTTGCCGATGAATAAGATGATAGAGACGTTATCACCGTATTTTACAGATAATTTCCTTCAAGTATTTACAGATGAAAATAGCAGAAGTGATAAACAAAGTGGTGAATATTTACTTCCGGCAAAAGAAGCACCGTTTTCTTTTAATTCAGAAACGAAAATGTCGTATGATGAAGAACATAAAAATTTATATGTATATGAGCGGACAAAAAGTGGACAATATCAAATTGTAACATTGAAAAGGGATCAAGATAAATGGAAGTTAGCAGGATATCATGAAAGTCAGGAACTTTTAACTGAAATAAAAAGGTTGCAACAATTATAAAGTGAAACTTTTAATCAGTGGGTGGGAGTTTTACTACCTACAAATAGCGGGATAAGAATAGGAATAGGTATTTACCTATTCCTATTCTATATTGAGTAGTTGTTGTAACTTTTCAATTTGAAAACCTGCAACTACTTCGCCATCAATTACGACTGTTGGAGTTGAATAAGAATCATAGTCGTATAAAAGACGATTGCGAGCAGCAGCGTCTTTTTTTACGTCAAATTCTTCATATGCAACGTTATTATGCTTCAAAAATTCTTTTACAATAACACATGGCGGACAATCGGGTTGTGTATAAACCTCAATTTTTTTCATTGTAATTCCTCCTTTTTTCTGTTTTTTATTATATTCTTCCAGTATAAAAACCGCAATAATGAAGGAGAAATATGTTCTTTCTGTTTTTTCCTTCGCATTTCGACAAATTTTTAGTTGAGTTTCTGGCCAATAACCTTTATCCTAGAGTGTGGAACATTTTTTCTGTTATGACGGATAGAATGAGTATAGCTGTAAAACCTATTGGTAGGAAGATCAGAGAAAGGAGAGATTTCATGTCTCTACTCCAAGGAATTTTAACTCGACTTGTTAGTCTACAAGAACAAGCTGAAAGCGGTGAAGTAGCACAACGCTATTTTGAAGTGAACGGTGAGCGCAAATGTAGCGTGAAATTTTTCGATAAAAGTGAAATGTATGAGTTAGAAGTGTATCAACAAGGTGAAAAACCTCAAGTATATCAATTCGATAATATCGACATGGTTGCAATTGAGATTTACGATATCATTTCTTGATACATATAAAAAAGGTACTGCCACATGGCAGTACCTTTTTTAGTTCTATTACTTTCTAGCATAATGTATAGAAGTTTTTTATTTTTCCTACAATGGTATTAAAATGAAAATTTAATCCGTGCAAGTTTGCTTATCCATGTGGATAATTAGTCCCGTCAACCGGGTGAATATGTGAAGCTAAATTTCTCACTATCGCTGGGTTTTGCAAATAGCGGGAGAAATATAACTAGGAGGTTATCGTATGGAACGTTTACCAGTTGTGATTTGTCCTAATTGTCAAAGTTCTGCTGAGATTATTCATGTATTAACGGCTCAATCTAATCAAAATGTAATTTATACGTGCCAAGTTTGTCACTTTGTAATTCGAAATATTGAAACGAATAAAGGATAGGAAGTTATAATTTTAGTTTTTGTCCCATACAATGAGAATACGAAAAGTCTGTCTAATTGAAAGGACGTGACTCTGTGGACGGTGCACATAAATTTTACAATGTTTCAGAGAGACATTTAAATTTTGATATGGTCTTTAACCGTATTTGTAGTTTCATTGAAAAGGATCCGCGAAATTTGTATCGATTATCCATTGGGACAGACTCGCAAGCGCATCAAAAGGATACGAGGTTTATTACAGCAATCCATATTCATCGTATTGGAAAAGGTGCCTGGGGTTGTTTACACCATAGATCAGTAAAAGATAAGCCAGCGACCTTACGTGAGAAAATATATTTAGAAACGCAGTTTAGTCAAGAAATCGCATGTCTATTTACGCCTACTCATATACAAACAATATGGGAGTTATTGCATCCTTATGCTCAAGATGGGGCTGGATTCATAATGGAAATTCATTTAGACATTGGGAATGATGGCTTAACAAAAGAATTTATTTTAGATATGACAGAAAAAATTCGAGCGATGGGATTAACTGCAAAAATTAAGCCGGATGCTTATGCGGCGTTTAGCTATGCAAATCGATATACGAAATGATTTTTTTGTATGTGTACGATTGTTACATATCTTTTAATAAAAACTGAATATTACATCTATTAAATAGGTTGAATTTTTTATATAATAAGAGTAACGATGCGAGTGTAAGGAGAGGGGTATATGCAAAGGGAAGTTGTTTTAACGAAGGAAGAAGAAAGTTTACTACTAGATATTTTATTTCAGCAAAATTACGCAAGTGAAATTTTAGCTGTGGAACTTACAGATATTGAGAATGGTTTGAAACAGACAGATGTGATGCAATATAAAAAAATCACAAGGTTATTTTACAGATTAAAAAATAAAGGGTATTAAGCGCTACCGGAATGGTAGTCTTTTTTTTGTGCGGTATGCTAAAATAGCTGTGTGATTGTATTTTTATTGAAATAAATTTAGGACAAAATAATAATATGAAAACGCTGTCATAAAATGTGAATAGAGTTGTGAACATAAGCAGGAAAAAGGGAAAATGGGGGATGTAATATGATTAGTATTCCGAAAGACGAATTTCAACAAATTCTTGTGAAGGATTTAATGATTTCATCGGAAAAAGTAGCTCATGTCCAAATTGGAAATAGTTTAGAACATGCTTTACTTGTTCTTGTAAAATCTGGATATTCAGCGATACCTGTCTTAGATCCAATGTATAAACTACATGGTTTGATTAGTACTGCCATGATATTAGATGGTATGTTAGGATTAGAACGTATTGAGTTTGAAAGGCTCGATGATATGAAAGTAGAGCAGGTGATGAAAGAAGATATACCTGTTCTTAAATTAGACGATTCATTTGCAAAAGCTTTAGAAATGACAATTGATCATCCTTTTATTTGCGCTGTTAATGAAGAAGGCTATTTTGAGGGGATTTTAACACGTCGGGCTATTTTAAAATTGTTGAATAAGAAAGTAAGGCAACATAATCGATAAAGTGAAAAAAGTGACTTCATAGAAACGAAGAAGTCACTTTTTTTCGTGCATATCACTTGTGTATGTATTATATTTAAAAAGACATAAAACATAAGGAAAGTTTGCGCTGGACAATTGTATTTTCTGAATGAAAGCATTCGGATAAATTAAGGATGAAAAGCTTATTGAAATAAGGTGTATGGAAGCTAAGGAAAGAGGGAGAAAGTTGCAAATTGATGATTTTCAAATGATGGTTGTGTTAGCTCAGGAATCAAATATGAGAAAAGCGGCGGAACGTTTATTTGTTTCCCAACCTGCGCTGAGTCAACGATTACAATCTATGGAGAAACAATGGGGAATGAAGTTTTTTATTCGCTCACAAAAAGGATTGACAATTACACCTGAAGGGGAAAAAGTTGCAAATTATGCCAAAGAAATGTTGCAAAGGGAAGAAGATATAAAAAGTGAGCTGGCTGTTTTCAGAACGGAAACTCATGGAACGTTAAAAATAGCTGTTGCATCAGTTATTGGTCAATATTGGCTCCCTCCTGTTTTGAAAAAGTTTGTGCATAAATATCCTTCTGTAAAGATATCGCTGTTTACTGGATGGAGTAGTGAAGTGCAAAAGCAGTTTTATGAAGGAGACGTGCATGTTGCTATACTGAGGGGAACACAAGAATATAAAGGTCAGAAGCAACAATTATTTGAAGATGAACTGTATTTAGTTGATAAAGAAATAAAAGATATTTCGATGTTAAAAGAAACAAATAGGCCGTTCATTCAATTTAAAAGTGACTCGACTTATTATGGACAAATACAAAATTGGTGGTATGGTTTATTTTCTAATCCGCCTAAGCGAACGATTGTAGTTGACCAAATTGAAACATGTAAACAACTTGTTTTAAATGGTATAGGTTATGCCCTTTTACCTTCTACTGTTTTAAAGGAAGTACAGGAAAATATGTATAAAACACCTGTTCAACTGACGAGAGAAACATGGTTGTTAACAAGTGACTCGGCAAGGCAGTTGAAGCAAGTACAAGCATTTTTAGAAATTATAGAAGAAATTCAAAGGGAAAAATAAGATTATTATCTTGCTACTCGCTCTTTCGTTTGGTAGAGTAACATTATAAATGGATTTAGGAGGCAACAAGAATGAAAATGATGGACGCTAACGAAATTATTTCGTTTATTCAAAAAAGTGAAAAGAAAACTCCTGTAAAGGTATACATAAAAGGGGATTTAAAAGAAGTAACATTCCCTGAAACAGTACAAGCATTTGTGAATAAAAAATCAGGTGTATTATTCGGAGAATGGTCTGAAATTAAGACAATTCTTGATGAGAATAATAAGCACATCGTTGACTACGTTGTAGAAAACGATCGTCGTAATTCTGCAATCCCAATGCTTGATTTAAAAGGTATTAAAGCTCGCATCGAGCCAGGTGCTATTATTCGTGACCATGTTGAAATTGGTGACAACGCTGTAATTATGATGAATGCAACAATTAACATTGGTGCTGTAATTGGTGAAGGTTCTATGATCGACATGAACGCAGTACTTGGTGGACGTGCAACAGTCGGTAAAAACTGTCACGTAGGTGCAGGTGCTGTACTTGCAGGTGTTATTGAGCCACCTTCTGCAAAACCAGTTATCGTTGAAGATGATGTAGTAATCGGTGCAAATGTAGTTGTTTTAGAGGGTGTTACAGTAGGTAAAGGTGCAGTTGTAGCAGCGGGAGCTGTTGTAACAGAAGATGTACCTCCATACACAGTTGTTGCAGGTACTCCAGCACGTGTAATCAAAGAAATTGATGAGAAGACAAAAGCAAAAACAGAAATTAAACAAGAGCTTCGTCAATTAAACCCAGAGAAATAAAAAGTAAAAAAAGCGTAAGAGCGTAAATGGGCTCTTACGCTTTTTATAGATAGAGGTGCAAAAATGACAGTAAGCAAATTTGTCCAAATTCGTAGAGATCTACATAGAATTCCAGAAATCGGATTTAAGGAATGGAAAACACAACAGTATATTTTAGATTATATAGGAACACTTTCTCATGAATTTGTGGAAGTGAAGACATGGAAAACGGGTGTAATCGTTAAAGTAAATGGAAAAAATCCCGAAAAAATAATAGGTTATCGTGCAGATATAGACGGTTTACCAATTACAGAGGAAACTGGATACGAGTTTGCTTCTATTCATGAAGGAATGATGCATGCATGTGGCCATGATGTACATACAACAATCGGTTTAGGCCTTCTAACGAAAGCTGTGAGCGAAAGAATAGATGATGACCTTGTATTTCTATTCCAGCCAGCAGAAGAAGGACCAGGCGGTGCTCTTCCTATGTTAGAAAGTGAAGAGTTAAAAGAATGGAAACCGAATATAATTCTTGGTCTTCATATTGCACCAGAATACGCTGTGGGGACAATTGCAACGAAAGAAGGACTGTTATTTGCCAATACTTCAGAATTATATATTGATTTAAAAGGGAAAGGTGGCCATGCTGCCTATCCGCATACTGCAAATGACATGATTGTTGCAGCGAGTCATCTTGTTACACAGCTTCAATCCGTTATTAGTCGCAATGTAAATCCTCTTGATAGTGCAGTAATTACAATCGGGAAAATTACTGGTGGTACGGTTCAAAATATTATTGCAGAAAAATCTCGTTTAGAAGGAACGATTCGAACATTATCAGTGGAATCAATGAAGCGTGTGAAAAGCAGAATTGAGTCAATTGTTGCAGGTATCGAAGCTTCTTTCCAGTGTGAGGCGATTATAGATTACGGAGCAATGTATCATCAAGTATATAACCATGAAGAGTTAACGAGAGAGTTTATGGAATTTGTACATAAACAAACTGATATGAATGTTATTACATGTACTGAGGCAATGACGGGTGAAGATTTTGGTTATATGCTTCGAGAAATCCCTGGATTTATGTTTTGGCTTGGAGTAAATTCAGAATATGGTTTACATCATGCAAAATTAAAACCAGACGAAGAAGTGATTGAAAAGGCAATTACATTTTTAAGCCAATATGTAAAGTGGAAAGGGAATAGAAAATAAAACTTCCACTTTCTTGAAGGTTCCAAAAAACTTTTTGTTCTGAGGTGTAAGTAACGCTCGTATAGATTGATTTTAGACATTTATATACAAATGGAAGAATTAAAGTTAATTGTACTGTTTTAATAATGAGCAGGGGGTTTAGCCACTGCTCATTATTAATTATTTGACTAACTTATATATGTTTACTTTTAGTATGAAAAGTGTGTAAAATCAATGTGAAACATAGAAAAAAGGGTGGGGAATTACGTGCAAATTAGCAGTGCGATTTTATGTTTCGTCTTATATGCGTATGTTATTATTGCGGCGGTTTATTTTGGGATAAGTTTTTATGCCTATCGTCTAGTAGATAATAATGAATATGACGAAACATACAAATGGGTGAAGAGATATTTATCACCTGTACTAGAAATTATGAATGGGTTTGTGCTCTTTTTATTTATTGGATTAATTGCTTTTTCAACGAGTTTAGTAGGGAATAAAACTACGTTATTTGTATTGGGTATCATTATTTTTATGTTGTTAGGAATAAGGATTGGTAATACGGTCTTTTGGAATGAAAGAAAAGTAGATGGTTGGACGGGAATGTTAATTCCGTGCATGTTAGCTGCAATCGTGACAAATATAGAGCATGAATATTATCAATTACATTTTTGGCTTATTATCGTTTTAACAATTCTTTCTGTTCTGTATATAAGCACAGTAGTACTAACATATATTGCACATGAAAAAGGAGATGTTAAAGGCACTCGTTTCTTTAGAGGACGGGCATTATTTTGGAGTGTGCCGACGATGGTAGTTATCGCGCTTATTGCGATATTAGTAAATGGATATCAATTTTCTAATTGGCAACTATTTTTAGAAAATTGGTGGATCTTTATCTTTTCGTTTATTGCTTTTTTAGGTGCAACGCATTATTTATTCCATCAACATCATTACATATGGGCGTTGTTATTTGCATTCACACAGCTTCTATTTGCCTTTTTTGGTCAAGAAACATTATTATTCGTTTTTGAAACATTTAGTTCTTTTGGAAATATATTTGTATTTGCTATGCTACTTGTGGGTATCGCTTTTTACTTGCAACAATATTTTTATATACAAAAACAAAAATAAGAGCTAATTACAGTTTTTGTGACGCATATAAAGTGTGTTACACTGAAAATAAATAGTACTTGAAGTTATTGGAGGAATTCCCGTGGGTGAGAAAGAAAAAGAATTTGCTGTCATTGGACTTGGTCGCTTTGGTGGAAGTATTTGCCGAGAACTAGCTCAATTAGGAATGGAAGTAATGGCAATCGATTCAGATGAGGATAAAATTAATGAATTTGCAAATATAGCTTCGCATGCTGTAATTGCAGATTCAACAGATGAGATGGTATTAAAAAGCCTTGGTATTCGAAATTTTGATCACGTAGTCGTTGCTATTGGAGATAATTTAAATTCAAGTATTTTAACGACTTTGATTTTGAAAGAGTTGGGTGTAAAAAATATTACTGTAAAAGCTCAAAATGATTATCATGAAAAAGTGTTAAGTAAAATAGGTGCAGATCATATTGTGCATCCAGAACGTGATATGGGAAAAAGGATTGCTAATAATATTGCATCAAGCAATGTGCTAGACTACCTTGAGCTTTCAGATGAGCATAGTATTGTAGAGATTATTGCGAATAAAAAAATTGATGGGCACTCTTTAATTGAATTAGATATTCGTGCGAAGTTTGGATTGAATATTGTAGCAATTAAACGAGGCAAAGAAGTTATCGTATCCCCTCGAGCTACGGAGAATATTCAAGCAGGAGATATATTAATTGTCATTGGTCATGACGATGAAGTGGATCGATTTAAACACTTTTTAAGATAAGAGAAAAGAAAAGGACAATGCCTTCATGGCATTGTCCTTTTTCTTATATTTCCATAATGATTGGTAAAATCATTGGACGGCGTTTCGTTTTCTCATATAGGAATGGAGCTAATGTGTCTGTAATTTCATTTTTAATTTCAGACCATTGTGTTGTTTTACGCTCCATTACTTTTTCTAAATGAGTTGTAATTAATGTTTGTGCATCATTGATTAAATCGCTACTTTCACGCATGTAAACGAAACCGCGTGAGATGATATCAGGTCCTGCTGCAACTTTAAATTCTTTCATATCAATGCTTACAACTACAATTACAAGTCCTTCTTCAGAAAGGATACGACGATCGCGTAATACGATATTGCCAATATCTCCAATACCGTTTCCATCAATGTAGACCGAACCAGATGGGATTTTTCCAGCTACGCTAGCTTCATCCGAACGTAAAGCAAGAACATCGCCATTATCCATAATGAAGCAATTTTCTTCAGGGATGCCACAATCATTTGCTATGTTCATGTGCATACGCTGCATACGATATTCACCATGAATTGGCATGAAGTACTTCGGTTTAATTAGACGTAACATTAATTTTTGTTCTTCTTGTCCACCGTGTCCACTTGTATGGATATTTGAAAGTTTCCCATGAATTACATCAGCGCCAGCGCGGTACAACATGTTAATTGTACGACTTACGCTAATTGTATTTCCTGGAATTGGTGAAGAAGAGAAAACAACTGTATCTCCAGGAATAATTTGAATTTGGCGGTGTGTACCGTTTGCAATACGTGAAAGTGCTGCCATCGGTTCACCTTGACTACCTGTACATAAAATAACAACTTTATTAGCTGGTAAGCGGTTTAGTTGAGATGCATCTATGAATGTATCTTTCGGGCAACGAATATAACCAAGGTTTTGTCCAATTTCAATCGCTGCTTCCATACTTCGACCAAACACAGCTACTTTACGGTTGTTTTCAACAGCAGCTTCAACAACTTGTTGTAAGCGGTGAATATTTGATGCAAAGGTTGCGAATATAATCCGTCCTTCTACTTTACGGAAAATGTCTTGAATGCTATCACCAACGCGACGCTCAGACATAGTAAAGTTTGGAACTTCACTGTTCGTACTATCAGATAATAGACATAGTACGCCATCTTTACCGATTTCAGCCATTTTTGTTAAATCAGCTGGTTCACCAACTGGTGTGAAGTCAAATTTGAAGTCACCTGTATGAACAACTTGACCTTGAGGTGTTTTCACAACAACGCCGTACGAATCTGGAATACTGTGAGTTGTACGGAAGAAGGATACAGACGTTTTTTTGAATTTAATAACGTCATCTTCTTGAATCTCGTAAAGTTTTGCTTTACGAAGTAAGCCGTGTTCTTCTAATTTGTTTTTGATGAGTGCAATTGCTAATTTTCCGCCGTAAATTGGAATGTTCACTTGACGTAATAGGTAAGGGATTCCGCCGATATGATCTTCGTGACCATGTGTAATGAATAACCCTTTAATTTTATCTTCGTTTCGCACAAAATAAGTGTAGTCTGGTATTACATAATCGATTCCGAGAAGTTCGTCCTCTGGAAATTTAATTCCAGCATCAATTATAATAATTTCATCTTGAAATTGAACAGCGTATGTATTTTTACCGATTTCACCAAGCCCACCGAGAGCAAATACAGCAACTTGGTCGTTTTTTAGAAATTTCATATCGCTATACGATTTCCGCTAATGTTAAATCAGCGTTTTCTTTTTCATATTCAAGATGAGCGCCAGTAACAGACTGAACAAACTCGATATTATATGCGAACTTATTTAATTTTGTACGAACATCCTTTTCAGACGTAGCCTCTAAATATAAAACTTTTGTATTTTCACGTACTGGAACCTCAGTTAATTTTTCTTGATAAAATACTTTAAAAATCATTTGGAAAACCTCTCCTTGTCTATGTTTTGCATTATCTGTTACTTATTATAAAGCAAACAGTCACGATTTTCATGTTTTTTCGAATGAGAATGAAGAAAAAGCCCGAAATGGGCACAATTTAAGCGACTGTCTTTTTACGGACTAGACCATTTAAATAACGCTTGAGCTTTTTCTTCAGCTTCTTCAGCATGATTACTCCTTCCTTTCCTTATTTTAAACATGCCTATTACTAGTGAAAACTCTATCTCTGATATAAGAGATAGGACAAAAGTGAATGGTGAATCTTGTCCTTTCCCATACAGTGAAAGTTATTCTATAGTAACGATCAGTAGCCGTTAGTTATAGGTATAGTATGAGGTAGAATGGAAAAGAAAATTCATCCGAACAAGTATCTACATGTTTTACTAATATATATATGCAAAGTTTACAAATAAGGTCAGAAAGGGAACGCTTTCTTCACAGATGTTTAATATGTTATACTTTTTTTTAGAATTTGAAAAGTGATATTCAAAATAGGAATATAGAGTCTCAGAAAGGATTTTGACAAATGAATGATAAAATTGTCTTTTTTGATATTGATGGAACATTATTAGATCATGATAAAAAAATTCCGCAATCTACACGAGATGCAGTAAAACAGTTACAAGAAAAAGGTGTACATGTAGCAATTGCGACAGGGCGCGCGCCATTTATGTTCGAAGATATTCGTAAGGAACTTGATATACATAATTATGTTAGTTTTAATGGACAATATGTTGTCTTTGAAGATGAGGTAATATTTAATAATCCGTTACATCCAGATGCTTTACATAAGTTTACTCAGTTTGCAAAACAAGAAGGATATCCACTTGTATATCTTGACCATCAAGATATGAGAGCATCAGTGGAATATCATGATTATGTGAAAGAAGGCTTTGGAAGCTTAAACTTTGAGCATCCAGCATATGAGCCTAATTTTTATGAGGAACGTAATATTTATCAAACACTACTTTTTTGTGAAGTAAATGAAGAGGAAAAGTTTATTAATCATTATCCAGATTTCCATTTTATTCGTTGGCATGCATATTCAATGGATATCATTCCGAATGGTGGTTCTAAGGCAAAAGGAATTGAGAAATACATTGAAAAGTTAGGTTTTAATCGTGATCAAGTGTATGCATTTGGAGATGGCTTAAATGATTTAGAAATGATCGAAGCCGTTGGCACAGGTATTGTGATGGGAAATGGCCATGAAGACTTGAAAAAACTTGCAAATCATGTGACAAAGGATGTTAATGAAGACGGTATATATCATGGACTAAAGTGGGCTGGATTGCTATAAGTGAATATGGAACCCATTTCATAATAAAAAGGCGGAAGATTAACTTCCGCCTTTTTATTATTATCGCTCTAGAGGTTTGGAATCATCAGGAGCGGCAAAAGGATTTTCTTTATTGATATGGTCATAGAACATAACGCCATTTAAATGATCAATCTCGTGTTGGAATACGATTGCTGGTAAACCTTTTAAACGTAATTTTACTTCTTCTCCGTTAATAGAAGTTGCTTTTACTGTAATTCTTGTATAACGAGGAACATAACCAGGTACTTCGCGGTCTACAGATAGACAGCCTTCACCACCCTGTAAATATGTACGTTCAACAGAATGGCTAATGATTTTTGGATTGAATAATGCATGGCTATATAATGTACCATCCGCATCGGTTACATGAACTGCAATCATTTTTTTTGAAACACCGATTTGCGGAGCCGCTAATCCGATTCCAGGGCGTAAACTATATTTTTCAGCCATTTCAGAATCTTGGCTATTTATTACGAATTCAATCATTTCTTTTAAGGTAGTTGTATCTTCTTCGCTTGCCGGTAAGGACACCTCTTCTGCAACGTTGCGCAAAATAGGATCTCCTTCGCGAATAACATCTTTCATTGTAAGCATATGTAATCTCTCCTTTCCTCTTTAGTCTACCAAAGGAGATGGAAAAAGTCATCGGCAAGAAAGGGAAGGCATTTTGGAAATCGTTCTATTATAGAGTAGTTATGTATGTGATAAACAGAAAAAGACGGCAAAGCCGTCTTTTTCTTTCCATAGTTGTTTCGTTTTACAATTAGCGAATGCAAGCAGCACCAACGATAATTAAAAGAATAAACAACACAACGATTAAGGCGAAGCCGCGTCCAGACCCGCCACAAGAACCGCCATAACCGTAGGAAGGATATGAACAAGTTGGATAGCAATATGAGTATCCGTACATGAGATGACCTCCTTTATCATTTCCCGCTAATACTGCGGTTACTATAATGTATGGAAGAGAGGGTAGAAATGTATAGGTATTTACCTAAAAAAGGAAGAGTAGTTTGTATATTTTTGTTACGAAGAGAGAAAAACTAAAGAGAATTAAATCGTTTACATATTATTCTAAGAGAAAAAATAAGTGAAAAAGGGAATAATATAACAGTAGGTCAATGCTTACTAATACAGATGTAAAAAATAAAAACACGTTTGTGTAGTAGAAACCTGCATATTATTTATAAAAAAACGTATTCAAAGTAATTGACATCGTAATTAGAATAGTTGTAAACTAAAAAACGTGATCAAGATTGTATTAATATGTTTCTGAAAAAACATTAGTACAGATTGTTAGGTACACAAAATTATTCTCAACCGACATACAAACATGTTGGTTTACATCGTTGCGCTTTTTAAACTGGAAAATAGCCAGTGAAAGCGTTTCAGAATATGGTTCAAGAGAGGAAGAGGTGAACGGAATGGGTACTAAAACAAAAAAGACCCTATTTAATGTTGATGAGCAAATGAAAGCTATCGCAGCTCAATTTGAAACATTACAAATTTTAAATGAAAACGGTGAAGTTGTGAATGAAGCAGCTATGCCTGAATTATCTGATGATCAATTAAAAGAATTAATGCGTCGTATGGTGTATACTCGCGTATTAGATCAACGTTCTATTTCTTTAAACCGTCAAGGACGTTTAGGTTTCTACGCACCTACAGCTGGACAAGAAGCTTCTCAATTAGCAAGTCATTTCGCACTTGAAGCAGAAGACTTCATCTTACCAGGATACCGTGATGTACCACAATTAGTATGGCACGGATTACCATTATACCAAGCATTCTTATTCTCTCGTGGACACTTCATGGGTAACCAAATGCCTGAGAATGTAAATGCATTAGCTCCACAGATCATTATCGGTGCGCAAATCATCCAAACTGCTGGTGTTGCGTTAGGTATGAAACTACGTGGTAAAAAATCTGTTGCAATTACTTACACTGGTGACGGTGGTGCTTCACAAGGTGACTTCTACGAAGGTATGAACTTTGCAGGTGCATTCAAAGCTCCAGCAATCTTCGTTGTTCAAAACAACCGTTATGCAATCTCTACTCCAGTAGAAAAGCAATCTGCAGCTAAAACTGTAGCACAAAAAGCAGTAGCAGCAGGTATTTACGGAATTCAAGTAGACGGTATGGATCCATTAGCTGTATACGCAGCAACTGCTTTCGCTCGTGAGCGCGCAGTAAATGGCGAAGGCCCTACTTTAATCGAGACTTTAACATTCCGTTACGGTCCACATACAATGGCTGGTGATGACCCAACTCGTTACCGTACAAAAGATATCGAAAACGAATGGGAACAAAAAGACCCAATCGTACGCTTCCGTAAGTTCTTAGAAGCTAAAGGCCTATGGTCTCAAGAAGTTGAAGAGACAGTAATCGAAGAAGCAAAAGAAGATATCAAACAAGCAATTGCTAAGGCTGACCAAGCTCCAAAACAAAAAGTAACTGATTTAATGGAAATCATGTACGAAAAAATGCCTTACAACTTAGCTGAACAATATGAAATCTACAAAGAAAAGGAGTCGAAGTAAGCCATGGCTCAAATGACAATGATTCAAGCAATCACTGATGCTTTACGCGTTGAAATGAAAAATGACCCTAACGTACTTGTATTTGGTGAAGACGTTGGTGTAAACGGCGGTGTATTCCGTGCTACTGAAGGTTTACAAGCTGAATTTGGTGAAGATCGTGTAATGGATACTCCACTTGCAGAGTCTGGTATTGGTGGACTTGCAGTTGGTCTTGCACTTGAAGGATTCCGTCCAGTTCCAGAAATCCAATTCTTCGGTTTCGTTTATGAAGTAATGGATTCAATTTCTGGTCAATTAGCTCGTATGCGTTACCGTTCTGGTGGACGTTGGACTGCTCCAGTAACAGTTCGTTCTCCATTCGGTGGTGGTGTTCATACTCCTGAACTTCATGCTGATAGCTTAGAAGGATTAGTGGCTCAACAACCTGGTCTAAAAGTTGTTATTCCATCTACTCCATACGATGCTAAAGGTCTTTTAATCTCTGCGATTCGTGACAACGATCCAGTTATCTACTTAGAGCATATGAAATTGTACCGTTCATTCCGTCAAGAGGTACCAGAAGGTGATTACACAATTGATTTAGGTAAAGCTGATATCAAACGTGAAGGTACAGATGTATCTGTTATCGCTTACGGTGCTATGGTTCACGCTGCATTAAAAGCTGCTGAAGAACTTGAAAAAGAAGGTATCTCTTTAGAGGTTGTTGACTTACGTACAGTTCAACCATTAGATATCGAAACAATCATCGCTTCTGTTGAAAAAACAGGTCGCGTAGTTGTAGTTCAAGAAGCTCAAAAACAAGCTGGTATTGCAGCTAACGTTGTAGCGGAAATTAACGACCGTGCAATCTTAAACTTAGAAGCTCCAGTTGTACGTGTTGCAGCTGCTGATACAGTATTCCCATTCTCTCAAGCAGAGAGCGTATGGTTACCAAACCACAAAGATATTGTTGAAGCTGTAAACAAAGTAATGAACTTCTAATTTTTAGCTTTTCATGTGCAAAAGAAATCAGCACATGCTGGTTTCTTTTGCACATATTCCATAATAATGAAATGAATCAGGGGGCTGAATTCCGTGGCATTTGAATTTAAACTACCAGATATCGGTGAAGGTATCCACGAAGGTGAAATCGTAAAATGGTTTATTAAACCAGGCGATGAAGTAAACGAAGACGATGTACTTCTTGAAGTACAAAATGATAAAGCAGTAGTAGAAATCCCTTCTCCTGTTAAAGGTAAAGTACTTGAAGTACTTGTAGAAGAAGGAACAGTTGCAATCGTAGGAGATACATTAATTAAATTTGATGCTCCTGGATACGAAAACCTTAAATTTAAAGGTGACGATCATGATGAAGCTCCAAAAGCTGAAGAAGCAGCAGTAGAAGCTCCAGCAGCGGAAGCTACTCCAGCAGCAACTGCAGAAGTAGTAAATGAGCGCGTAATCGCTATGCCATCTGTTCGTAAATACGCTCGTGAAAAAGGCGTAGACATTCATAAAGTAGCTGGTACTGGTAAGAATGGCCGTATCGTAAAAGCTGACATCGATGCATTTGCAAATGGTGGACAAACTGTAGCAGCAACTGAGGCTCCAGCAGCAGTAGAAGCTACTCCAGCAGCAGCGAAAGAAGAAGCACCAAAAGCACAACCAATCCCAGCTGGTGAATATCCAGAAACTCGTGAGAAAATGAGTGGTATCCGTAAAGCGATTGCGAAAGCAATGGTTAACTCTAAACACACAGCTCCTCACGTAACATTAATGGACGAAGTAGATGTAACAGAACTTGTTGCTCACCGTAAGAAGTTCAAAGCAGTAGCAGCTGACAAAGGTATTAAATTAACTTACCTTCCGTACGTTGTTAAAGCTTTAACATCTGCATTACGTGAATACCCAATGTTAAACACTTCTTTAGACGATGCATCTCAAGAAGTAGTTCATAAACATTACTTCAATATCGGTATCGCAGCTGATACAGACAAAGGTCTATTAGTACCAGTTGTTAAAGATACAGATCGTAAGTCTATCTTCACAATCTCTAACGAGATCAATGATCTTGCTGGTAAAGCACGTGAAGGTCGTCTAGCTCCAGCTGAAATGAAAGGTGCTTCTTGCACAATTACAAACATTGGTTCTGCAGGTGGACAATGGTTCACTCCAGTTATCAACCACCCAGAAGTAGCAATCCTTGGTATCGGCCGTATCGCTGAAAAACCAGTTGTGAAAAACGGTGAGATCGTTGCAGCTCCAGTATTAGCATTATCTCTAAGCTTTGACCATCGTTTAATTGACGGTGCAACTGCTCAAAAAGCGTTAAACCAAATTAAACGTCTATTGAATGACCCACAATTATTAGTAATGGAGGCGTAATAACAATGGTAGTAGGAGATTTCCCAATTGAATTAGATACAGTCGTTGTTGGTGCAGGTCCTGGTGGATACGTTGCGGCAATTCGTGCAGCACAATTAGGTCAAAAGGTAGCAATCATTGAAAAAGCTAACCTTGGTGGCGTATGCTTAAACGTTGGATGTATTCCTTCAAAAGCGTTAATCAATGCAGGTCATCGTTATGAGAATGCAATGCATTCTGATGACATGGGTATTACTGCAGAAAACGTAAAAGTTGACTTTACAAAAGTTCAAGAATGGAAAAACGGCGTAGTTAAGAAATTAACTGGCGGTGTTGAAGGCCTTCTTAAAGGTAACAAAGTTGAAATCATTCGCGGTGAAGCTTACTTCGTAGATGCTAATACATTACGCGTTATGACTGAAGATGCAGCTCAAACTTATACGTTTAAAAATGCTGTTCTTGCAACTGGTTCTACACCAATCGAAATTCCAGGATTCAAATACTCTAAACGTGTTATCAACTCTACAGGTGCTTTAAGCTTACCTGAAATTCCTAAAAAACTTGTTGTAATCGGCGGCGGTTACATCGGTATGGAATTAGGTACTGCATATGCTAACTTCGGTACAGAAGTTACTGTAGTAGAAGCTGGCGACGAAATCTTAGCTGGTTTCGAAAAAGCTATGAGCTCTGTTGTTAAACGCGCTCTACAGAAAAAAGGTAACGTAAATATCCATACAAAAGCTATGGCTAAAGGCGTTGAAGAGACAGAAACTGGCGTAAAAGTTAGCTTTGAGGTTAAAGGTGAAATCCAAACTGTAGAAGCAGATTACGTATTAGTAACTGTAGGTCGTCGTCCAAACACTCAAGAAATCGGTCTTGAGCAAGTTGGAGTTAAAATGACTGACCGCGGCATCATCGAAATCGATGAGCAATGTCGTACAAATGTACCAAACATCTATGCAATCGGTGATATCGTTCCTGGACCACCATTAGCTCACAAAGCTTCTTACGAAGGTAAAGTAGCTGTAGAAGCAATTAGTGGCCATGCATCAGCTATCGATTACATCGGAATTCCTGCAGTATGCTTCACTGATCCAGAATTAGCATCTGTTGGTTACACTAAAAAACAAGCTGAAGAAGCTGGAATGACTGTGACTGTATCTAAGTTCCCATTCGCTGCTAACGGTCGTGCATTATCATTAAACAGCACTGACGGTTTCTTACAACTTGTAACACGTAAAGAAGATGGTCTTCTTGTAGGTGCTCAAGTTGCAGGTGCAGGTGCTTCTGATATTATCTCTGAGATTGGTTTAGCTATCGAAGCTGGAATGACAGCTGAAGATATCGCTCAAACAATCCATGCTCACCCAACATTAGGTGAAATCACAATGGAAGCAGCTGAAGTTGCTCTTGGAATGCCAATTCACATTGTAAAATAATTTAAGTAATGTAAATAGCCCTTCTCTTATTGTAAGAGAGGGGCTATTTTTATTTTCATCAAATGACTTGCAAGGTCTTTAAACGTACTTGTCGAATGAATATATAATACTTTAACAAATGATTCCGGCTTAACTTACTTCAAAGGTAATATATATCATCCTATAATATGTAATTGATTCAAACGTAACCCCATATATTAATAAAATAGAGCATGTCAAAGGAGAAGGTTCCATGAAAATATTACATGTTATATTTTATCATTTACTACTATGGAGTGGCTTTTCCACTGTATTAACATTATCGAATGGTGATAAGTTTCATTATAAAGTTATTCTTTTTTTCGTATTTCTATATTTAGCCTATGTAATAGCATATTTTGTATTGCACGTAAGAAAGCAAGCTTTATTTCTTACATGTTCGAATTGTATATTATTTTTAATCATATTATCTATTTTTTAAATTAGCGTTTATAAAAATACATTGTTCTTCCATTAAATAATTGTAACTCTCCTTCTAATTTCTTCGCTAAAAAACGGCAAAATTCATTTGCTTTCCCTTTGTCACCAAATGTTGCATTAGGTGGTAAAGAAACTTGGATGAAAGATTGTTCATTTTCTATACCAACACCAATATAAATTGAGTCATACCGGTCGTGATTGGATTGAAGTTTTAATGTTGTTGTAGATGTATCTAAAATTTCATAAGGAAAAGCGGTATTTGTATACGTGTAATTAATTTGGGCACCAGTTTTAGAAGTAACTGTTTTATAATAATGAAAAAGTTGTTTTATATCATCTATTGAAACTGATTGTTGGTTGGATTTCGGTACAAGCGTAATAAAGGCGTGTTGCATATAAGTTCCCCCTAACTTAGTAGAATACTATCATTCTACATCCTACTGAATTTTTTGACAATTAAAAGGAGTATTACATGTTTTGTTTAATATACTATTAATGAAACGTGATGTAGAAAGGTGGAAACCAATGTTTGAAAAATTGTATGATGAGCATGAAAGTGTGAAGGTACGATTTTTAGGGTTTATGACACATGATACACGTTATGATTTTGGTGTTATTTATACAAATATGTTTTTTGGAAAGCCGCTCATTGTTTGTATGCAAACAGGAAGGTCTACTTTACTCGGACGAGATGATGTAGAGAATGTTCAATATATACAGGAGATTTTTAAATTAGGATCAGAAGAGGAAGCAAAGGAGTTAGCTCAGTTTTTCAAATTTCTAGTTCCGTCAACTTCTTTACATGCGGAATATGAAGAATAATTAATGTGAAACAGTCGTACTTATAAATATGGCTGTTTTTTATTTGAATATCGCATACTAATTTAAATTTAAAATATTTAATGTGTTATACTAAAAACCTATTGACGTAAAAAGTATAACATATTAAAATAAAGACAGAAAGTTAAGCGGTTACAAAAAGTTTTTGGGATTATAAACTTAGGGGGAAATGAAAAATGGGAACAATCGTATGTCAAGATTGTGAAGGTACAATTGCACACTTCGAAGATGAGAAAGTAACGGTACTTTACGGGAAATGTGGATCTTGCGGATGTGATCACACAGAGCATACAAAAGCCCAATAATTGATAGGAAATGGACAGCTAAAAGTTTTTAGGACCATAAACTTAGGGGGAAATGAAAAATGGGAACAATCGTATGCCAAGTATGTGAAGGAACAATCGGACATTTTGAAGATGAGAAAACGACGGTACTTTACGGAAAATGCGGAACAAATTGTGACTGTGCTAGAAAAGATAATGCGAAAGCTTAATGATAAATAAATAGATTACTATTGAAACTCAGGGGGAAATGAAAATGGGAACAATCGTATGCCAAGTATGTGAAGGAACAATTGGACATTTTGAAGATGAAAAATCAACAGTACTATACGGGAAATGTGGATCTCATTGCGAATGTGACCATAAAGAACATACAAAAGCTTAATAATAAGAAAAAGCGCCTACATGTGTAGGCGCTTTTTTAATAAATTGTAGTTGTATGACCAACTGTTGCAACGATTGCATCATCCCTAATCGGAATAAAGCTTATGGAGGTCTGTGGTGTACTAGAAGAAGCGTATTGGCTCATTATACGACTATCGATACGGGTAATAGTATCGGTCAAGAAAGCTGAAATAAAAGCGTAAGGGACTCGTCGTTCATTTAATGAATAAATAATTTCTTCTTTTGTTTTTACACCTACGCCATGCCCGTAAAAAAAGAAATTTCCTAAATAGATTGTATTTTCTCCTTGCCATTCAATCGTAGCTGGATTTACTTGTGGGTTTTTAAAGTAAACGAGGTCACCTGGAACAAGATCGCCACCGTTTTTTGTTATAAGCCTTAGATCTTGGTCGTAGTCCCATGTATAAAGTAAAAGGTTTGCAAATAGACGATTGAAAGTTTCTTCCTCATACAATGATAGTAAAGCTTTATAAAAAATAATGATCATAGCGGTTGCGCATTCAGTTCCATATAGTTTTCCGTTTTTGAAAATATCCTGTATGGCAATAGAAGGTGGTATGTTTGGAAGAAGCTCGAATCCCCCAAGAGACGTTCTTTTCCAATACTGGGGGTTGCAAAAGGATTGTTGAAATGTACGAAACTGAAATCCACTTTGAAAAAGCTCTAGTGCAGAGATAATAATATTAACTCGTAAATTGAGATCAAAGCTGAGTTCATCAGCTGTTCGGAAGGAATAAACTTCTTGATTTCCTGCCATTATTGATAAAATTTGTTGTTTCTCTGCTGCAAATGGCTCATATTCATTTGTAATATAAGGATGTACAATAGAACGGCCTATTACAATCATAATAGTATCCCCACCTATACGTTACATTCTTAAGTATCGTATGAAGAAAAGGAAAAAAGGTGAAAAAAAAGCCTATCAACTGATAGGCTTGTACTCTTTAATAACACGTAATGTTTGTAATGTCATATCTTCAGGACCTTGTACAGGTAAACCTGCTTCTAAGTTTTTACGAATATACTCTAAGTTTTCTTGTGTAATAATTTCCCCCGGAGTAAAGATTGGAATCCCTGGCGGATAAACCATAACAAAATCAGCTATAATACGACCCGCTGCATTTTCAAATGGAATGACTTCTGTTTCCGAATAAAAAGCATCTCGAGGAGAAAGTGCTAGCACTGGAATTTCTGGAATCTCTACTTGTACTTGAACACCTTTATCTGCCCTATTTCTAAATGTTGCTGCTAAATCTTGTAATGCTGCAATAAGTGTATTTGTATCACTTTCTGTATCTCCCAAAGTGATAAGACATAGTATGTTGTATAGATCTGAGAGTTCTACTTCAATGTTATATTGCTCTCTAAGCCATACTTCAGCTTGGTGGCCGGTAATACCTAGATCTTTTACAGATACAATTATCTTTGTAGGATCATAGTTAAAGGTAGCATCTGTACCTAACATTTCTTTTCCAGGACAGTAAAGATGCTCAATAGAATTTATAGCATCACGAACATGCTCAGCTAATTGTATTGTTTGTTCTATGAGTGCTGTTCCTTCTGTAGCAAGACGTTTTCTCGCAACATCAAGGGATGCTAACAAGATGTAAGAAGTTGATGTAGTTGTAAGCATGCTAATAATAGATTGGACATGCTTTACATTCACTAAGCCTTCTTTCACATTAAGAATAGAACTTTGAGTTAAAGAGCCTCCTAATTTGTGAACACTTGTTGCTGCCATATCCGCACCAGCTTGCATCGCTGACATAGGTAATTCATCGTGAAAATGAATATGAACACCATGAGCTTCGTCGACTAGTACAGGGATGTCATAAGAATGTGCTAATTGTACAATCTGTTCTAAGTCTGCAGCAAACCCAAAGTACGTTGGGTTAATAACAAGTAAGCCCTTTGCATCTGAGTGCTCTTCAAGTGCTTTTTTGACAGATTGAATTGTGATTCCATGAGAAATACCGAGCTTCGGATCGATTTCAGGATGCATGAAAATCGGTTTTGCACCTGAGAAAATAATAGCTGACATTACTGATTTATGCACGTTTCGTGGTACTAGGATTTTGTCACCAGGACCGCAAACGCTCATCACCATTGTCATAATAGCGCCACTTGTACCTTGAATAGAAAAGAAAGTATGATCTGCACCGAATGCGGCTGCTGCTAAATCTTGTGCTTCTTTAATCATACCTTTTGGATGATGTAAATCATCGAGTGGCGCAATATTAATTAAATCAATTGCTAATGCATTATGCCCAATAAATTCGCGAAATGTAGGATCCATGCCTTGTCCTTTTTTATGACCAGGAATATGGAATTGAATTGGATTTCGCTTACTGTGCTCAACTAAAGCGGTAAACAATGGTGTTTCGTATTGGGACAATCTATACACCCCTTCTTCTTCATAATATTTAGTGTAATTTGTTTTATATAATCCTGCTCTAAAAAAGTGTAGCCCTTTTTAGAATAAGGCTTGTTTTTCTGCCATTCAAAAAATCGTTTTTGAGATGGTAGCTTCACTTTATTTTCTATAAAACAAAAGCATTATATCACCAATAATTATAGATGTATAGAAAAAAATCTTTTTAAGGTGAGTATGTTTAATAGTTAGCCTCAACTAATGAATAGAGGAAGACAATTCCATTAAAATGAATAAATAGTGTATAATGCAGAGTGGCTATAATGAAGAATAAAATATTCTCTTTAAGATAGCATAATGAAACAAGAAGAAATGATAAATGAGGTGCGAAATGGAATATCAATATCCGTTAGATTATGATTGGTCAAATGAGGAAATGGTTACAATGGTGAAGTTTTATGAAGCGATTGAGAAAGCTTATGAAAAAGGAATTATAAGAGAAGAGTTAATGGGTTTATATCGTCGTTTTAAAGAGATTGTTCCATCGAAAGCAGAAGAAAAGAAAATTGATAAAGAATTTCAAGAAGTAAGTGGATACTCTATATATCGTGCTATTCAAAGGGCAAAAGAAGTCGAAGAACAAAAGCTTGTAAAAATGTAAAAAATATTTTGAAAAATAAAAACTGAAGTGATATAATGTGATAACAACTAAAAACGGACAATATAAATTGTCCGTTTTCTACTATCGATTACAAAGTGCATATAAAGGAAGGAGTGATTGCATCGTAGATTCAATCTTAGCAAGGAATTGTTCGTTGGTCATTGCTGAAAACTCCTCTGGTGATATATGAATACCAACTAATAATTCTGCTTTTTTTACAGTAGCTAATCGTTCAATCATCTTTTGTAAGTCTTCGGTTTCAAGTGTTTTATGTAATTTCACACTTGGTTTAGTATGGTCAATGGACCAAACGAAGTCATTTGGAATATTTGTTTTTAAATCATTTAAATGTTCTAAGAAGGCATGAGCCGTCTCAACTTTTTGTGGACACTCATAGATTAAACCAAAGTATATGAAGGCATGAGTACCCCATAAGCCGATTTGGAAATGCGGTAGCATTTTATATCCTCGTTTATTTGTTGAAAAAGCAACCCAAGTATCGTTTGGTGGATTGACTTTGCGGCGTGCGTGTTTTGCAACATGATAAAAAAAGTTCTCATCAGTTTGTTTGGATAAGTATTCTGCAAATTGTTCCCCTAAAGCTTCTAGCTTAGGATGAATGTTCGTTTTAATTGCACTCATTCGTTCTTCGAGACCATCAACTGTAAAGACATCAAAATCAGTTGACTTGAATGTTTGAATTGTCATGATTGTTCCTCCAACTCCTATTTTGCTTTTATTTTAGCATAGCTTGTACTATTCATAAAAAAAACAGCACAAAAAAATTTAAATAAAAAAATATAATTTTGTTGCATAGATGATTTATCCAACATAGTATAGTATAAAACAAAAAATCAGAAAATTGAATTAATTCTAGTCCGAGGGCAGACGAATATTGGGAGGAGGCAAATAATATGAGACAGGTGATTAATGCGTTAAAGAGAACAGATGCTGAAAAGAGAATACCGGTGCTACGTTTGGAGCTAGATTATGAATTAGCAACTTTATATGATGCGATGATGGAAGATGATAACCAGAAAAAAGAAGAGTGTGTACAAAAGTTAGAAGTGTTAAGACTTGAAATGATTCGTTTAGAAGCGTAATAATAGTATATGTATAAAAAATTAGTTGGTGCGAACCTTATAAAGGGTTCGTTTTTTCTGTGAACAGTATAGATCGGAGTGTTTAAACATGCAAGAAGTATGGAAAGACATCGATGCACACGCCAAACGGTGGATTCGGGATGCAGGAGAGCATTTAATGGCATCAATGAAAAAAGCACTTATTATAGAAACAAAATCAAATGCAGCTGACTTAGTTACAAATATGGACCGAGAGATAGAACAGTTTTTAATTGGGAAAATTAAAGAAACATTCCCGAATCATAATATTTTAGGAGAAGAGGGTTATGGAGACGAGATAACGTCTTCTGACGGGGTTGTTTGGTTAATTGATCCAATTGACGGCACGATGAACTTTGTTCATCAAAAAAGAAATTTTGCGATTTCAATTGGGATTTATGAGAACGGTATCGGAAAGATTGGACTTATATATGATCCAGTGCATGATGAACTATATCATGCAGTCAAGGGATCTGGAGCTTTTTGTAATGATATATCAATTCCTCCATTGGAAAAAGGAACTGTAGAGCAAGGTATTGTAGCTTTAAATGCGATATGGCTTACAGATAATCCATTGCTTAATATGGAAAGTATGATGGCACTTGTTAAGAAAGCAAGGGGCACAAGGTCATATGGCTGTGCAGCGTTAGAGATGGTATACGTTGCAACAGGAAGAATAGATGCATATGTAACGCCGAGATTATCACCATGGGATTTTGGCGGAGGGCAGATAATTGTAGAAGAAGTTGGAGGTAAGGTGACGACATTCTCTGGAGCGCCACTTTCTATCATAGAGAAGAGCAGTGTGTTAGTTGCAAAACCAGGAGTGTATGAAGAAGTGTTATCGTTTATATGAGAGCAACAAAAAAAGTAAGAGGCTGTGTATAAGCTTCTTACTTTTTAGCGTTATTGTGATTTGCGCATTTTTCTTTTTGTTACAAAACCGTATCCAACTGTAACAAATGTGCCGATAATGCAAATAATAATACCGATTGGACTATTTTCAGCAATCATAATGCCGATACCGATTAAGAAAATAACACCGATAATTGCAGTTAATAAAAAGCGATATTGAATGTGTTCCATTTCTTCACCCTCCAATCTCATTTTACTTTCACAAAAGTAAGAATACAACTATATTTTCATTCTTGCTTTTATTTTAATTGCTATTGTATCCCCTTCGCTCTTATAATAGAGAAGGATTAAAAAGACATTAGGAGTTGGACATGTTGAAAAAACGACAAGATTTACGTAATATAGCAATTATTGCCCACGTTGACCATGGTAAAACAACACTTGTTGACCAGTTATTACGTCAAGCGGGGACTTTCCGTGCGAACGAACACGTTGAAGAACGCGCAATGGATTCAAATGATCTAGAAAGAGAACGCGGTATTACAATTTTAGCGAAAAATACAGCGATTCACTATGAAGATAAAAGAATTAACATTTTAGATACACCTGGTCACGCTGACTTCGGTGGAGAAGTAGAACGTATCATGAAAATGGTTGATGGTGTTTTACTTGTTGTTGATGCATATGAAGGTTGTATGCCACAAACACGATTTGTTTTAAAGAAAGCTCTTGAGCAAAACTTAACTCCAATCGTAGTTGTAAACAAAATTGACCGTGACTTCGCTCGTCCAGATGAAGTAGTTGATGAAGTAATCGACTTATTCATTGAGCTTGGTGCAAACGAAGATCAATTAGAGTTCCCAGTTGTATTTGCATCAGCAATGAACGGAACAGCAAGCTTAGATTCAAATCCAGCAAATCAAGAAGAGAATATGAAATCATTATTCGATACAATTATCGAACATATTCCAGCACCAATTGATAACAGCGAAGAGCCACTTCAATTCCAAGTAGCACTTCTTGATTACAACGACTACGTTGGACGTATTGGAGTTGGTCGCGTATTCCGCGGTACAATGAAGGTTGGACAACAAGTTGCTTTAATGAAAGTAGACGGAAGCGTGAAGCAATTCCGCGTAACGAAATTATTCGGTTACATGGGATTAAAACGTCAAGAAATTGAAGAAGCAAAAGCAGGGGACTTAGTAGCCGTTTCTGGTATGGAAGACATTAACGTAGGTGAAACAGTATGTCCAGTTGAACATCAAGATGCGTTACCATTATTACGTATTGATGAGCCAACACTACAAATGACGTTCCTTGTAAATA
Organism: Bacillus sp. FSL E2-8900; assembly: GCF_037966225.1. Taxonomy (NCBI): domain Bacteria; kingdom Bacillati; phylum Bacillota; class Bacilli; order Caryophanales; family Bacillaceae; genus Bacillus; species Bacillus sp. FSL E2-8900. Next base: position 3,667,453 of record NZ_CP150193.1, on the reverse strand, counting down.
ACAGCCCATTTGCAGGTCGTGAAGGTAAATACATTACATCTCGTAAAATTGAAGAGCGTCTTCGTTCACAATTAGAAACAGATGTAAGTTTACGTGTAGATAATACAGATTCTCCTGATGCGTGGATCGTATCTGGACGTGGGGAACTACATTTATCTATCTTAATTGAAAACATGCGTCGTGAAGGTTATGAATTACAAGTATCTAAGCCAGAAGTAATCATTAAAGAAGTTGATGGCGTAAGATGTGAGCCTGTAGAGCGCGTACAAATCGATGTACCTGAAGAATACACTGGTTCTATTATGGAATCTATGGGTGCACGTAAAGGTGAAATGTTAGATATGGTGAATAACGGAAACGGTCAAGTTCGCCTTACTTTCATGGTTCCAGCACGTGGTTTAATTGGTTACACAACAGAATTCTTAACATTAACTCGTGGTTACGGTATTTTAAACCATACATTCGATTGCTACCAACCAGTACACGCTGGACAAGTTGGTGGACGTCGCCAAGGTGTTCTAGTTTCACTTGAAACAGGAAAAGCATCACAATACGGTATTATGCAAGTTGAAGACCGTGGTGTAATCTTCGTTGAACCAGGTACAGAAGTATATGCTGGTATGATTGTCGGAGAACACACTCGTGAGAACGACTTAACAGTTAACGTTGTGAAAATGAAACAACAAACTAACATTCGTTCTGCGACGAAAGATCAAACTTCAACAATGAAGAAACCACGCCTAATGACTTTAGAAGAATCATTAGAGTACTTAAACGATGACGAGTTCTGTGAAGTAACTCCAGAATCAATTCGTCTACGTAAAAAGATTCTTGATAAGAGTGAGCGCGAAAGAGCTGCTAAGAAAAAGAAATCTGTTGAAGCGTAAAAATAAAAAAACAACGCCCTTTATAAAGGGCGTTGTTTTTTTATTTTGTTTATTTTTTAGAATATTTACTCTTTTTTGTGGACAGTATTTTTTTTGCGAGTTACTCTTGTATTAAGTGTATAAAGAAAATTGCATTTTACTGCTAGGGGGGAAGAGTGTGTTAGAAAGGATGTCTTTTTTTGCAAAATTGTGTAAGGTAGATGAAAATCCAGAGTTAGGAATGTGGTTACTTTATGGGACGATTATTATATTAAGTGCTCTCGTTTATAATTTAGGGTTTGCTAGAAAGTTGTCTGTACTAAAAAATATTGTGATATACATATCATTAGCAATTGGATGCACAGTATTAACCTTTTTTGCTGTGTTTTTACCTGTTGGAGAAGGACTTGTTGTAGCAGCAATTGTACTTGGAATTTATAGACTGCGTTTGCGTCAAGCGAAACAACAAAAAGCAGGATAAGAAAGGGGAGTTTTCATGCGTTCAGTGCAAGATGCACTATATAATTGGTTAACAATTAAAACAGTTGCGGAAGCACGTCCAGATGATAGTGCTGCAAAAGAAACATATTTGTTATTTCAAAATATGGTATATGAAGAACATAAATTAAGAAATGTGGAAGTCGAAAAGAACGAGGAAATGTATTTAATTACATATGAAATAAATGGAGAACGGAAATCTGCAAGGTTTCCGTTAGAAGCCATTGATTGTTTTTTGGATCAGATGAATCGTGAACCAGAAAAATATAAATAAGTCCTTATCTATATGAGTAAGGACTTATTTACATTTTACCAATCATCTTCGATTTTTTTATCACGATATAATCGGAAATTACCACTTGCATGACGTTCCATTGTACGCTCTGCAATTCGTTCCGAACATTCCATGCACATATATGTATGAATAGGGCGATTACGCAGTTTTTTTGCCATAGGATTTTCATCATCTAACATATCTTTTTTATCACAAATCATACATTTGACTCTCATTTCGTCACCTCAATACGAATTCTATCAGTATAAGTATATCATGGAAGTATAATGTTTTTGAATAATAGTGGGAAAAAATAATATTTTCGCAATTCAAAAAATAAGTTATGATAAGGATATACCAAGTATATTTGGAGGTGAAAATATGGCGAATGTAGTAGAGCCTACCTTAACAGAGGATTTAGTACAAACGTTGCGTAAAGAGTGTATTGTTATGATAGCAACGACAGATTTCGAAAAACAAGTTCCTAACGTAAGTGCTATTTCTTGGGTGTATGCAGTGAGTAAAACTAGTATTCGATTTGCAGTAGATCAACGTTCACGTATTGTGGAAAATATACGTCATAATACAGGTGTGGTATTGACTATAATGGCGAATGAATCCGTATTTTCTATAAGTGGTGCAGGTGAAATTTTGACAGATAGAATGGAAGGTATTTCTCTAAAATTAACTGTAATAGAAGTAAAGGTGCAAGAAGTGCGTGATGTTATGTTTTATGGAGCGAAACTTGCAATTGAACCAACATATGAAAAAACATATGATCTTCGGGCAGCGAAAAAGCTGGATAACGAAGTCTTAGTAGGGATAAGAGAATTATAAAGATGCTAAATAAGAAATTCGTTTATTCACTTTTGTAGTCGGTTATTGTGATTTAACGTTAATAATTATAATAAAAAGTAATATATTGAATAGAAATGAATAAAGAATAAATAAAAGGTTTAATGACTATGATTTTCGATTCTACCTCGTTTACACGGTACATATAATTATAACAATGGTTCGTCCATATTTTATGGATGAAACCCTTGTTCTACAAATTTAAAAGTGGAGTCAGGGGGTAACAGGTTGGATAAAATTTATGTGTTAGATACGAATGTACTTTTGCAGGATCCTTTATCTATTTTTTCATTTGAAACCAATGAAGTAGTGATTCCAGCAGTTGTATTAGAAGAGGTTGATTCGAAAAAACGTTATATGGATGAAGTAGGAAGAAACGCTCGTTATGTATCTAAGTTAATAGATAAATTTCGTGAAATAGGAAAGCTGCATGAAAGTATCCCGCTAGAAAACGGCGGAACATTTCGTATTGAATTGAACCATCGTTCATTTGTGCAACTACAAGATATTTTTGTAGAAAAAACAAATGATAATCGAATTTTAGCTGTAGCAAAAAATCTATCTTTAGAAGAACAGGAAAAAGAGGACGGGAAGTCTGTTATTTTAGTAAGTAAAGATGTACTCGTAAGGGTAAAAGCTGATGCAATTGGTTTGAAGGCTGAAGATTATTTAAGTGATCGCGTAATTGAAGTAGAAAATATATATTCTGGTTTTTTAGAAGGATATATATCAAAAGAACAATTGGATTATTTTTATGAGAAAGGTGAATTGCCTCTATCTGAAATTGCGAATCATCCTTTTTACCCAAATCAATTTGTAGTAATGAAAGATGCATTAGGGGGCTCTAGTTCTGCGCTTGGCATTGTGGATCACTTAGGGAAGAAGGTAAAGAAACTTATTTTTCACAATGAACAAGTGTGGGGGATACGACCACGAAACGTGCAGCAAATTATGGGATTAGAATTGTTGCTTCGTGAAGATATTCCGCTTGTAACGTTAACGGGGAAAGCCGGCACAGGAAAAACGTTACTTGCGTTAGCTTCGGGACTTATGCAAACAGAAGACTTAGGGTTATATAAAAAATTACTTGTGGCAAGACCAATTGTTCCAGTCGGAAAAGATATCGGTTATTTACCAGGAGAAAAAGAAGAAAAATTAAGACCATGGATGCAGCCAATTTTTGATAACCTAGAGTATTTATTTAATACGAAAAAGCCAGGAGAGTTAGATGCTATTCTAGCGGGAATGGGTTCGATTGAAGTAGAAGCCCTTACTTATATACGCGGGAGAAGTATTCCAGATCAGTTCATTATCATTGACGAAGCACAAAATTTAACAAAGCATGAAGTGAAAACGATATTAACTAGGGTAGGGGAAAAGAGTAAGATTGTATTGATGGGAGATCCTCAGCAAATTGATCACCCATATTTAGATGAATATAATAATGGCTTAACGTATGTTGTAGAGAAGTTTAAAGAACAGCGTATTAGTGGTCATGTGAAGTTTGTTAAAGGAGAGCAATCTAATTTAGCTCAACTAGCAGCAGATTTATTGTAAAAAGGAGTGAGCTTAAGCTCACTCCTTTTCTTTAAATAATTGTAAATTTACGGATGTTACGGATTGGATTTTGTTGATTAGATCCATCATTGAAATAGAGATGAACAGGCCCGTCTTCTTTTAATGGTTTTCCTTCTTTTGAAAAGCCTAGTATAGCATTTTTGACAGTTTCTAATGGAAGTGTCATTGTATGATCTACCGTTTCAATTTCAACTTGCGTAGCGTCCTCTAAAATTTCAGCGTTAGCAAGGAATGGATGAAATGGTATACCAAATGTTCCAGTAATCAGCTGTTCTTTTTTATATTTCTTCACACTTTGTTGTATTGGAGGAAAAGCGGCACCATCACGGATTTCGCGATCCCAATGTTCTGAAGTGTTTTTTAAATAAGTTTCTAGTTCAGACGTGTTTTCTCTAGTTTCATCAAAGTAAGTTGTCAAATCTACTTTTCGATCATCAAAGATCCAAACAGTTGGATCAATAGTGATTGGAAAACGTACTTTTCCGTTAATAAATAAAATTTCGCTCATTGTTGTTCCCCCATTTGTGTTATACTCCCACTTTTCAGTATAATAGTATTAGACACTGTTGTCACAAAAAATGTTTCTATTGCAATTTATTAAAACTATCGCTAATATTAATAGATAGGATAGAGGAGAGTAGGACGGAAACGGAGGGAATCAATTTGGCGTCTGAGACAGTAGCAAATCATCAGGAAAAGGCACTAGCCCTTCTACAAGCGGATGCAGAGAAGATTTTAAGACTTATTAAGGTGCAAATGGACCATCTTACAATGCCGCAATGTCCATTATATGAAGAAGTGTTAGACACACAAATGTTTGGACTATCCCGCGAGGTCGATTTTGCAGTTCGCCTTGGTCTTATTGCAGAAGAACAAGGGAAAGCAATGTTAGGTGAGCTCGAACGTGAGTTATCTGCACTTCATGAAGCATTTACAAACAAACAACAATAACGGGTTCAAATAAGGGGGCTCAAACTAAATTAGTTTGAGCTTTTTATTTGTATAATAAAGCAGGAAGAATCAATGTACATATGGAATACAACAATAATTAAATTGAAACAGAAAGAGGAAATGAAATGAAAAAAGTATGGAAATCAATGGATTATTCATTGTTACTTCCTCTTGTTATCTTATGTGTGCTGGGGGTAATAATGGTATATAGTTCTAGTTCCATTGTTGCGATTTCGCGATTTGATAAACCAGCAAATTTCTTTTTTAAAAGACAATTAATTACTTTAGTTGCTGGGACAATAGTATTAATAATTATTGCTACTATCCCATATAAAGTTTGGAGAAAACGAATTTTTTTGTTGGGGAGTTACGGTGCTAGTGTTGCTTTATTAGCTGCAGCTGCCTTTTTCACTAAGTCAGTAAACGGTGCAAACGGATGGATATTTGGAATACAGCCTGCGGAATTTGTAAAGATAACGGTTATCCTCATATTAGCTCATTTTTTTGCGAAAAGACAAGAAACGAATACACCTGTTTTCAAAGGGTCAGGTCCAGTACTCATTGGTGTTGGTATAATCATGTTTTTAATATTAAAGCAAAATGATTTAGGTACTGATTTGTTAATTGCAGGAACAGTAGGAATTATGTTCCTTTGTTCGGGAGTACAGGTTAACTTATGGATTAAACGAATTGCTTTAACTTCTATAGTATGGATTCCGGCACTATATCTTCTTGGCAATTATGCATTAAATCCATATCAAAAGGCACGTTTTTCTGTTTTCCTTGATCCGTTTAATGATCCTCAAAAGGATGGATTCCAATTGGTAAATTCATTTATTGGAATTGCTTCTGGAGGGCTTAATGGTAGGGGATTAGGAAATAGTGTGCAAAAGTATGGTTATTTACCAGAACCACAAACGGATTTTATTATGGCAATTATATCGGAAGAACTTGGTTTTATAGGCGTAGCAATCATTTTGATTTGTTTATTGCTTATAATTATTCGATCATTTAGAGTCGCACAAAAGTGTACAGATCCATTTGGAAGTTTAATAGCTATCGGAATTGCAAGCTTGTTTGGAGTTCAAACGTTTATTAATGTTGGTGGTATGTCTGGAGTAATACCACTTACCGGAGTACCATTACCGTTTGTCAGTTACGGTGGTAGTTCTTTATTAGCTAATCTACTTGCGATGGGGATACTACTCAATATTGCTAGTCACGTGAAACGACAAGAGAAACAACAGAATGGATTAATGAAAGAAAAAGAACAAAATGGACCACATCTTGTAGTTGTAAAATAAAAACACATTGTGCTTTAGAGCATGATGTGTTTTTATTTTTAAGTAGTTTTAAATGTGATGTATTAATATATCTTTCGGTTAAACGATATATCACATTTAGTTTAATGTGATATACAATTAAGTTGTTAGAAAAGGAAGAGGTATGCTATACTATTTTTGTGAAACAAATTGCACAGAAAACTTATCATTTGTTAAAAAATAAGGTATGATGGATAAAAATAAAGTGAAGCTTTCTAAGTATAATATAATGTGGAAAGTGAAGAACTTCACGCTTTTTAAGGTGTGTATATATTTTATCTCTAGAGTGGTAGGAAAGTAGAGGGGGAAAATCATGACAAAGCTGCAACGTATTCAAAAAGTATTGGTAGCTAACCGTGGAGAGATTGCAATTCGTGTGTTTCGAGCTTGTTCGGAACTTGGATTAAAAACAGTTGCAATCTATTCTAAAGAGGATAGTGGTTCTTATCATCGCTATAAAGCCGATGAGTCCTATTTAGTTGGGGAAGGAAAAAAACCAATTGATGCTTATCTAGATATTGAAGGCATTATTGAGATTGCAAAAAGTAATCATGTAGATGCAATCCACCCTGGATATGGTTTCTTGTCAGAAAATATTCAATTCGCTAAACGTTGTGAAGAAGAAGGAATTATCTTTATCGGTCCGAAAAGTAAGCATTTAGATATGTTTGGAGATAAAGTGAAAGCAAGAACACAAGCGCAGCTAGCACAAATTCCAGTTATACCTGGTAGTGATGGTCCAGTAAATTCATTAGAAGAAGTCGAAAAATTTGCTGAAAAGTATGATTACCCGATTATTATTAAAGCATCCCTTGGGGGTGGCGGTCGTGGTATGCGTATTGTGCGTACTAGTGAGGAATTAGGAGAATCATATAATCGAGCGAAATCAGAAGCGAAAGCAGCCTTTGGTAATGATGAAGTTTACGTCGAAAAATTCGTTGAAAAACCTAAACATATAGAAGTACAAATTTTAGCAGATGAAGAAGGCAATGTTGTTCATTTATACGAGCGTGACTGTTCTGTACAACGTCGTCATCAAAAAGTTGTAGAAATTGCACCGAGTGTATCACTTTCAGATGATCTGCGTCAGCGTATTTGTGATGCTGCTGTGAAGTTAACGAAAAATGTAAATTATTTAAATGCAGGAACAGTAGAATTCCTTGTAAAAGATGATGAGTTTTACTTTATTGAAGTAAATCCACGTGTTCAAGTAGAACATACGATTACAGAAATGATTACGGGAGTAGATATTGTTCAATCACAAATTTTAATAGCTGATGGACATGCATTACATAGCAAAATGGTAGGTGTTCCGAAGCAAGAGGAAGTAGTTGTACATGGATTTGCAATTCAATCTCGTGTAACAACTGAAGATCCGCTAAATAATTTTATGCCGGATACAGGAAAAATTATGGCGTATCGATCAGGCGGTGGTTTTGGTGTACGTCTTGATACAGGAAATAGCTTCCAAGGTGCAGTTATTACACCGTACTACGATTCTTTACTTGTAAAAGTTACAACTTGGGCACTTACTTTTGAGCAAGCTGCTGCAAAAATGGAACGTAACTTAAAAGAATTCCGTATTCGTGGTATTAAAACAAATATTCCATTCCTAGAGAATGTAGTAAAACATAAAAACTTCTTATCAGGAGAATATGATACTTCATTTATCGATGCGTCACCTGAATTGTTCTTGTTCCCGAAACGTAAAGACCGTGGAACGAAAATGTTAAATTACATTGGTACAGTAACAGTAAATGGTTTCCCAGGGGTAGGTAAAAAAGAAAAACCAATATTCCCAGATGCTCGTATTCCATGTTTAAAACATTCAGAGCCAATCCAAAATGGAACGAAACAAATTTTGGACGAGCGTGGAGCGGACGGATTAGTAAAATGGGTACAGGATCAAAAGCGTGTACTTTTAACGGATACAACATTCCGTGATGCACACCAGTCATTACTTGCAACTCGTATTCGTACAAAAGATTTACATCAAATTGCGGAGCCAACAGCGAGAATGTTACCGAACCTATTCTCAGCGGAAATGTGGGGCGGTGCAACATTTGACGTTGCGTATCGTTTCTTAAAAGAAGATCCATGGGAACGATTACTAGATCTGCGTGAAAAAATGCCGAACGTGTTATTCCAAATGTTACTTCGTTCTTCAAACGCAGTTGGATACAAAAACTATCCAGATAATTTAATTCAAAAATTTGTGGAATGTTCTGCTCAAGCAGGCATTGATGTATTCCGTATTTTTGATAGCTTAAACTGGGTGGAAGGCATGAGAGTTGCAATTGACGCTGTACGAGACACTGGTAAAATTGCAGAAGCAACAATGTGCTACACAGGGGATATTCATGATCCACTGCGTAGTAAATATGATTTAAATTACTATAAAAATTTAGCAAAAGAGTTAGAAGCATCAGGAGCTCACATTTTAGGTATTAAAGATATGGCAGGCTTACTAAAACCAAATGCAGCATATGATTTAGTTTCTGCATTAAAAGAGACAGTGTCGATTCCAATTCATCTGCACACGCACGATACGAGTGGAAATGGTATATTAACGTATACGAAGGCAATTGAAGCGGGTGTTGATATCGTCGATGTAGCAGTGAGTTCTATGGCTGGTCAAACGTCACAACCAAGTGCGAACACGCTATACTATGCATTAGGTGGAAACGAAAGACAACCAGATGTTAATATAGATTCTTTAGAAAAACTATCTCATTATTGGGAAGATGTACGCAAATACTATGCACCGTTTGAAAGTGGTATGAATGCGCCGCATACAGAGGTATATATGCATGAAATGCCGGGTGGGCAGTATAGTAATCTTCAGCAACAAGCGAAGGCGGTTGGTTTAGGAGATCGCTTCGATGAAGTGAAAGTAATGTACCGCCGTGTGAATGACATGTTTGGAGATATTGTAAAAGTAACGCCATCATCAAAAGTTGTTGGTGATATGGCATTATTTATGGTTCAGAACCATCTGACAGAACAAGATGTTTTAGAGCGTGGACATGCGATGGACTTCCCAGGGTCTGTTGTTGAAATGTTCTCTGGTGATTTAGGTCAACCGTACGGTGGTTTCCCGAAAGAATTACAAAAGATTATTTTAAAAGGGAAAGAGCCATTAACAGTAAGACCAGGTGAATTACTAGAGCCAGTAGATTTCGAAGCGTTAAAAGAAGAATTATTCCATAAACTTGGACGCGAAGTAACGATTTTTGATGTAGTGGCATATGCTTTATATCCAAAAGTATTTATGGATTATGAAAAAGTTGCTGAGCTTTATGGAAATGTATCTGTACTTGATACACCGACGTTCTTCTATGGTATGAGACTAGGTGAAGAAATTGATGTAGAAATTGAACAGGGTAAAACATTGATGGTTAAACTAGTATCAATTGGAGAACCTCAGCCGGATGGAAACCGTGTTCTTTACTTGGAATTCAACGGTCAACCACGTGAAATTATCGTGAAAGATGAGAGTGTAAAAGCAACAGTTGCACAACGTGTGAAAGGAAACCGTGAGAATCCAAATCATATTAGTGCAACGATGCCAGGAACGGTAATTAAAGTAGTTGTAAAAGAAGGCGACGAAGTGAAAAAAGGCGATTCTATGGCAATTACAGAAGCGATGAAAATGGAAACGACAGTTCAAGCGCCGTTCAATGGTAAAGTGAAGAAAGTATATGTTAACGATGGTGATGCAATTCAAACGGGTGATTTACTTATTGAATTAGATCACTAAAATAAAAAAAGGGCTGTGTAAATACAGCTCTTTTTTTATTGCAAAAAAATCCCTTGCCAATTCGGCAAGGAATTTTAGTTTTATATTATTTTGTTTGTTTAGAAGTTGATGCAGCTTCTTTTGCATTCACTTTACTTCTTGTTCCTAACATAACTAAATAGCATAGTACAGCAAACAAGCAAGAAATAAATAGAGAATGTAACAATGCCATCGCTAAACTAGCGTTTGTAAATACAACTAAAACTCCTACTACAGCTTGAAGTGTAACAAGGATAAATGAAATGATCCATCCCCAATATACGACAGGTTGCTGTTTGTAATGGCGAATAGCGAGAATCATCGCGTATAGTATCCAAGCGAAAATTAACATCGCTGCAACTCTATGGCCCATTTGAACCCATTCATGTAGTTGAGTTGGCATAGGTCTGTTTTTGCTACATAAAGGAAAGTCTGGACAGGCTAAGCTAGCTCGTTCGTGACGTACTAAAGCGCCTGTGTAGACGACGATATAACTGTAAATTGTTACACCATAAATATGAAATTTCATTTTTTTGTCCATAATAAGTGAACGTGCATCAAATTTTTGGTCAATTTCAAAGATAAGACACGTTAATAAAATGACAGAAGCAAATGAAATTAAGGAAATACCGAAGTGGATAGCAAGTACAGCGGGCATTTGGCCCCAAACAACTGCTGCTGCTCCCATTAATGCTTGTGCAACTAAAAATACGAAGGATAAAATTGCTAACGTTTTTGTTTCACGCACATGTTTATAATATTTCCAGGACAAAATACAAAGGAGAGTGACAAGAATTCCAGCTGATCCTGATGTTAATCGGTGGCTAAGTTCAATAATAGTTTCCATTGATAAATTAGATGGAACAAATTCACCGTTACAAAGTGGCCATGATTTACCACAACCTTGACCAGAACCTGTTTTTGTAACTAAAGCGCCTCCTAATAAAACTATTAATAAATCAAGGCTTGTAATGACTGCTAACCATTTAATAAAGCGTTGCAATCTCTTTCACCATCTTTCTGCTATGAAGTTATTGCGAAATATTTTCATTCCATTATGTATAGAATAAAACGCGCTAGTTCCTATGATATATAAAAAATAATAAAATAGCAAAGAAATGGAGGAGGAAGGAAATGGGGAGAAAACAGGTGTAAAAACAGGGTTCCTAAGGAAAATTTTGGGTGAAAAATAGGCTATTTTGAAAAGAAATGGGGAGAATACGTGTTAAATAGGACAAAATAGTTTATTATAGAAGGTAACATCATGTTATGATAAGGACAAGTCAGAATGAAGTTTTTTATATTCGACACAAAAAGTTCATGTTTTCTTCACAAAATGTTCGGGAAATATGATTTAATATATTGGAGTATGAGCGTAGATTAGTAGTAGAATGGGTTAACAATGTTTCTACTGTAATAATATTGCTATATAGAAGCGAATTATTTCATTTGAAATATGCGCAAAAAGAAAGATGAAAGTTTTAAGAGGGGGTTAGAGTGATGAACCATGCAACAAGTGAGCTGCATGATGAGTCCGCTGTTACAAGTGTACCGGAAACAACTCGGTTACAAGATTTAAAAGCACTCGTTAAAATGGGGATTGTAAACTCAAATACACTTACTGTATTTACAGGATTTTGGTTGGCATTACACTTTAATGGATTAAGTGTAATGGACAATCTGGATAAGTTATTCTTTACAATCGTTGGTTCTGGATTAGTTATGGCAGGGGTATGTTGTTTAAACAACTACATTGATCGAGACATCGATCCATTAATGGAAAGAACAAAGACCCGTCCAACGGTTACTGGAAAGTATAAACCAGGATTTGCACTTACATTTGGACTAGTCATATTACTTCTTGGTTTTGTATTTTTATTATTAACAACACCAATGGCAGTCTTAATGGGATTTATTGGTGCTTTCACATATGTTGTTCTATATAGTTTATGGACAAAGAGAAAGTATACACTAAATACTGTTGTAGGTAGTATATCTGGTGCAGTTCCTCCTTTAATTGGATGGGCAGCAATCGATCCATCTTTAGGCCATCCAATTGCTTGGATGTTATTTTTAATTATGTTTATTTGGCAAATCCCACATTTCCTTGCATTAGCAATGAAACGTGTTGATGAATATCGAAATGCAGGAATTCCAATGCTTCCTGTAGTTCATGGATTTGAAATTACGAAACGCCAAATTATGATTTGGACAGTATGTTTATTACCACTACCATTTTATATGAGTGGACTAGGGATAACATTTATGGTAATTGCAACACTGCTTAACATCGGATGGATCGTTTTAGGATTTTATGGCTTCCGTAAGAAAGATGACATCAAATGGTCCGTGCAAATGTTTGTTTATTCCCTAAATTATTTAACAATCTTATTTGTATCAATGATTGTAGTTACATTCTTCTAAGACAACGACATAATTGGATTTCTTTACGTTGAGATTTACTTTACTTAACTATAAAGTACAATCTAATTCACAAGGAAAGTGGGGGTTGTTTGTATGAAGAAACAGTGGCGACTGCTTTCGTTCGTTTCACTGCTGGCTTTACTGTTAGGGGGATGCGGTAAAGCCTTTCAATCTACTTTAATTCCGCAAGGAGAAGTAGCAAAAATGCAATATGATTTACTTCTACTGGCGAGTGCAATCATGGTAGGAGTAGTACTAGTAGTTACTATTATTTTCTTATATGTAATTGTGCGTTTCCGACAAAAGAAAGGTCAGGAAGATTATATTCCAGAGCAAGTTGAAGGGAATCACAAGCTAGAAATTATATGGACAGTTATTCCGATTATTCTTTTACTAATCTTAGCTGTTCCAACAGTTACATATACATTCAAACTTGCTGATGTAAGTGCGATGGAGAAAAAGAATATTGATAAAGATACTATCGTTGTTGATGTAACAGCGAATCTTTATTGGTGGGAATTTTCTTATAAATCAGAAAAGATAGTAACTTCGCAAGATTTGGTCATCCCCACAGGTAAGAAAGTGTATTTAAATTTGAAGGGTGCCGATATTAAACACTCATTTTGGGTTCCATCTTTAGCAGGGAAAATGGATACAAATACAGACAATGTGAACAAAATGTGGTTAAAGGCAGATAAATCGGGCACTTATAATGGTTTTTGTACAGAATTTTGCGGCCCATCACATTCTTTAATGCAATTTAAAGTGAAAGCTTTAGATGAAAGCGAGTACAAAAAATGGCTTGCTGATATGAAGAAGATTGATGGGAAGAAAGAAGTAGCTTCAACAAAGGCGCAAGAGGGCCAAGAAATATTTAATAAAAGCTGTATTGGTTGTCACGCAGTTGGATCTAATGATAGTAGACCACCTTCCGCTCGTATCGCACCAAACTTAGCAAACTTTGCGGATCGCGATATGGTTGCCGGTATTGCCGAAAACAATGAAGAAAACTTAAAAAAATGGCTGAAAGATCCTGAAAATATGAAGCCAGGAAACAAAATGACTGGCAAATATGGCAACTTAACGGATGATCAAATTGATGCATTAAATGCATACTTACAAACGTTAAAAGTTGAAAAGTAAAGAGGGACTATTCGCGAAGGGGAGGTTGAAAACGTGAGTTCTGTAGCAAAAAAACAGGGGATGGGTGCTGTCATATGGGATTATTTAACGACAGTAGACCATAAAAAGATTGCCATTCTCTATTTAATTGCAGGTGGATTGTTTTTTGTAATAGGCGGAATAGAAGCTCTATTTATTCGCCTTCAATTAGCGATTCCTAACAACGCTTTTCTTGTTGGGGATGCTTATAATCAAGTATTAACGATGCACGGTACAACAATGATTTTCCTCGCAGCTATGCCACTCGTGTTTGCATTTATGAACGCCGCTGTACCACTTCAAATTGGTGCACGTGATGTAGCGTTCCCGTTTTTGAATTCACTCGGATTTTGGTTATTTTTCTTTGGTGGAGTATTTTTAAATTTAAGTTGGTTTTTAGGTGGAGCACCTGATGCAGGATGGACATCTTATGCATCTTTAGCTTTAGCCTCTAAAGGTCATGGTGTTGATTTCTATGTACTCGGCTTGCAAATCTCAGGTATTGGTACACTAATTGGAGGAATTAACTTCCTTGTAACCATTATTAATATGCGCGCTCCAGGAATGACGTATATGCGTATGCCGATGTTTACATGGACAACATTTGTAACATCTTCGCTTATATTATTCGCTTTTCCGCCGTTAACTGTAGGATTAGGACTTTTAATGTTAGATCGTTTATTTGGAACAAGTTTCTTTAATCCGGCATTGGGCGGGAATACAATTATATGGGAGCATTTATTCTGGATTTTCGGTCATCCAGAAGTATACATTCTTATACTCCCAGCTTTCGGAATATTCTCGGAAATCTTCGCAACATTTTCGAAAAAACGATTGTTTGGTTATTCATCGATGGTGTTTGCGACTGTATTAATTGGATTTTTAGGATTTATGGTATGGGCGCACCATATGTTTACTGTTGGACTTGGTCCAGTTGCTAATGCTATTTTCTCAGTTGCAACAATGGCGATTGCGGTTCCGACTGGTATCAAAATATTCAACTGGCTCTTTACAATGTGGGGCGGAAGTATTCGTTTTACGACACCAATGATGTGGGCAGTAGCTTTCATTCCATCATTCGTAATGGGTGGAGTTACAGGGGTTATGCTAGCATCTGCACCAGCTGATTATCAATTTCATGATAACTATTTCGTAGTAGCGCATTTTCATTATGTAATCGTTGGCGGTGTTGTATTTGGTTTACTTGCAGGAGCTCATTATTATTGGCCACTGATGTTTAATAAAGTATTAAATGAAACATTAGGAAAGATAACGTTTTGGCTATTCTTTATCGGCTTCCATTTAACTTTCTTTATTCAGCATTTCCTTGGCTTGATTGGTATGCCACGCCGTTACTACACATATCTTGAAGGGCAAGGGTTGGAAATGGGGAATATGATTAGTTCCATCGGAGCGGTGTTTATGGCTCTTGGAACGATTGTTCTTCTATTCAATGTAATTAAAACGACAGTATCAAAAGAAAAAGCTGGTCGTGATCCGTGGGATGCACGTACATTAGAATGGACAATGCCAGCACCGACACCAGAATATAACTTTAAACAATTACCATTTGTTCGCGGATTAGATCCGTTTTGGATTGAAAAACGTGAAGGTAATAAAGAAATGACAGCAGCGGAACCAGTTGGTGATATTCATATGCCAAATCCTTCGTTTTCACCATTTGTCATTTCTTTCGGATTGTTTATAGCGGCATTTGGTGCGATGTATATGCAGGGCGGAAAAGATAAGTTCTGGTTATTAGTAGCAATTATTGGTTTAATCATTACATTTGGCACAATGTTCCTACGTTCAGTAATTGATGATCATGGGTATCATATTCATAAAGAAGATTTAGAGGATAAGGGGGGCAAGGCATAATGCATGTAGATGAAAAATTAACGAATGAAACATTTCCAGCAGAGCCTGAAAAAGCAACCCTTGAAGGGAAAAATAAGTTTGTCGGTTTTTGGTTATTTCTTGGAGGCGAAACAGTGTTGTTCGCTTCCTTATTCGGAACATATTTAGCGTTAAAGAATTCTACAAATGGTGGACCAACATCTCAAGAGATGTTCCAAATGCCACTCGTTTTCATTATGACGATGCTTTTATTAACGAGTAGCTTAACGAGTGTATATGCGATGTATCACATGAAAAACTTTAACTTTAAGAAAATGCAGCTTTGGTTACTAGTAACAGTATTGCTAGGTTTAGGGTTTTTAGGATTTGAGATATATGAGTTTTATCATTATACACATGAATTTAAGCATACTATGAGAAGTAGTGCGTTTGGCTCTGCGTTTTATGCTCTTGTTGGTACACATGGACTCCACGTATTGTTTGGGTTATGTTGGATTTTAACATTAATCTTTAGAAATGCGAAGAGAGGTCTAAATTTATACAATGCACCGAAGTTTTATGTTGCATCGATTTATTGGCACTTTATTGACGTAGTTTGGGTGTTTATTTTCACTGTAGTATATTTAATGGGAATGGTGGGATAAACAATGGCGATAAAGCAAACGAATAATCCTAAAGTTGATCTTGTTTATCGGAAGAGAAAAAGTGCGGAGGAAATGAGGCATCAAGTTATTACGTTTGCATTAATGATTTTTTTAACATTAGTTGCATTTGTAGCGGTGGCGTATCCAAAAACTTTTAGTCCGATTTTCTCTGTACCGTTTATTTTACTATTAGCAGTGGTACAAGTAATTTTTCAATTGTATTATTTTATGCATATGAGTCATAAAGGACATGAAGCAGCAAGTTTCTTTCTTTACTCTGGTCTGCTAATAGGGTTAATTACAATTTTAGCTTTTATGACAATCGTGTGGATTTGAAAAGTGAAAAATAAGGGAGCTTGTGTTGTCACAGCTCCCTCTTCATATTATGAGATAACCTTACGAAGGTAGGTGTGAAAATGAGTAACTTGTGGATATTTGGTTTTCAGGCTTTATGGAGTCCAATCTTTTTATTATTTATGCTTTCGATTCTTATTGGGTACTTCTTAATTATTGGGCCATATAGAATGCGATTTGAAAATGCGACGAAGGTAAGTAAAAAGCAAATTTTTTATTTTACGACTGGTATTGTTCTTTTGTATTTTGTAAAGGGAGGGCCTATTGATTTAATTGGCCATATTATATTTAGTGCTCATATGTTTGAAATGGCAGTCATGTATATTGCAGTTCCACCGTTACTGTTGCTTGGTATACCAATTTGGTTATATCGTTACATTACTTCTTTTAAGTTTGTTCAAATTATATTAAAGGCATTTGCTAAACCGCTTATTGCGTTATTTGTATTTAACGGCCTGTTTTCTTTTTATCATTTACCAGTTGTTTTTGATACGGTAAAACAAAGTCAAATAGCTCATCCTATTTGTCTCGCTATATTGTTTTTTACAGCAATCATGATGTGGTGGCCGATGTTAAATCCATTACCAGAATATCAAACGTTAAGTGATATAAAGAAACTTGGTTATATGTTTGCTAACGGCATATTATTAACGCCTGCATGTGCGTTAATCATTTTTGCGACAGCCCCGTTATTTGCAACGTATACGGATCCGGCTGCTTGGATGAAAGCGATGGAACTATGTGTACCAGCGGGCACTTTATCAGATTTAAATATAACGGGACCAGAATTTTTGCACTGGATGCCAGTCGTACAAGATCAGCAAACTGGTGGTATCATAATGAAAATTGTCCAGGAAATAGTGTACGGTACAATTATAGGCTATGTATTCTTTAGATGGGCACGTAGAGAACGTGAAAAGGATAAGGAGCAGTTGCAACAATTGCCGCCGTATTTACAGATTAAGTAAAAAAGTGTATGGGATTCCATGCGCTTTTTCTTTTTAGTTACCTTAAAAAGATTGAATTTTCTAACTTTTTATGTTAAGTTAGTGTAGGCGTGTACTAAAAGTGGAGATAAAATTTACTACTAGCTTTCATGCGTAATAATTCCATATGTAGTGCAAGTTTTTTAGAGAGTTACAAATATATATTGTTATCTTTAATAAACACGAACTATTTTAAGGGGGAGTTTAAATGGGTAGTAGTGGAAGTATGGTAAAGCCGATTAGTGGTTTTTTGACAGCACTAATTCAATATCCAGTACCAGTAGTAGAATCGCGTGCAGACATTGATAAACAAATTCAACAAATCATAAAAACAATTCATTCGACCAAATCAGGTTACCCTGGTTTAGAATTGATAGTATTTCCTGAATATAGTACACAAGGGCTCAATACAAAAAAATGGACTACAGAAGAATTTTTATGCACAGTGCCTGGGCCAGAAACAGACTTATTTGCTGAGGCATGTAAAGAATCTAAAGTATATGGTGTTTTTTCAATAATGGAGAAAAATCCTGATGGTGGAGAGCCATATAATACAGCAGTTATTATTGATCCACAAGGTGAAATGATTTTGAAGTATCGTAAGCTAAATCCTTGGGTGCCAGTCGAGCCTTGGAAAGCTGGAGATTTAGGCTTACCTGTTTGTGATGGACCTGGAGGAAGTAAATTAGCTGTTTGTATTTGTCATGATGGCATGTTCCCTGAAGTAGCTCGTGAAGCGGCCTATAAAGGTGCAAATGTCTTAATTCGTATTTCTGGATATAGTACACAAGTTAGTGAACAATGGATGCTAACCAATCGTTCAAATGCATGGCAGAATTTAATGTATACATTGTCGGTAAACTTAGCGGGTTATGATGGCGTATTTTATTACTTTGGTGAAGGACAAGTATGTAATTTTGATGGGACTACTTTAGTACAGGGACATCGAAATCCTTGGGAGATTGTTACTGCTGAAGTATATCCAGAACTAGCAGATCAGGCTAGATTAGGATGGGGATTGGAAAATAATATATATAATCTAGGTTCAAGAGGATATGTAGCAACTCCTGGTGGGGTGAAAGAAAATCCATATACGTTTGTAAAAGATTTAGCTGAAGGTAAATATAAGGTTCCTTGGGAAGATGAGATTAAAGTAAAAGATGGATCTATTTATGGATATCCAGTAAAAAAAACGATTCATTCTTAGGGAAGGGAAATAAAACAAGCGCATCATATTGATGCGCTTGTTTTTGTTAATCAATAATTTGAAATTCTTTTAACTCTTTTTCGACATTTTGTAGGAGTTGTTCGCTTTTTTGAAGTACATTCGTTGGGAAAGTCTCATCATCACCATATTCAACGCCGTGAGGATAATAATGTTTTCCTAATAAGGGGGGAAGTAGTTTTACTTCAGCGTGTCTACTGCCAATGTCACCTTCAACAGCAACTCCTTGCACTCGTAAATAATAAACATCCTTTAATATTTCAAATTTATAATCGTATGTAACTCGCTCATAATCCCACTGTCCGGCAAGTACGAAGTGGTTGTTTTCCATGATTTCAGTTAAAAGAGTTAATTCAACGACGGCTCCATTAAATTTCGTATTTTTAAATTGCATATAATACCTCCTTTTTTAATGTTACACCATTATTTTTATAATAGTATGAATAATAAGAAAGTGCAATTCATATTGAGAGAAAAGGGATAATCCAGACTTTTTTCACAAAAATATGATATAGTGAAAAGAGTACGGTACACACAAAAAGAAAGAAAAGGATTTGTGTATATCTCAATTTTATGTTTTGTTCAGGAGGTATATCGTTTGAAGAAATTATTGCGTATCGTAATGATTACATTTTTAATTTTAGCTGTTGATTTATACGGGAAATTACTCGTTTCACAATATATATTAACCCCATCTCAATCAAAGCAAGAAAATAAAATTGTGAAAAAGAAAAAGCAAATTAAGGAAGACTCCTCAGACACTGTTTTAAATATGATTGGTGAAGACTCTGAAAACTTATTAGCGAAGTGGGGAGAACCCTCTCGAATAGAGCCATCTGCATACGGATATGAATGGTGGGTATACAACCAGGATTTAACTCAGTATGTTCAATTTGGAGTTTCTGAACGTAAAGTTGTAACGGCATACGCAGCTGGTGAACAAGTTAAGGTTCCACCTTATTATATAAATGAAAAATATGAAGAAGTATATAAAAAAAGTCCGCTTTCGCATGAAATTTCATTAAAAAGAGGGAAAAATAGTTATCAATTTGAGCTATCTGATACCGAAGTCATGGAACAACCGTTAATACCTGTAGAAGATGGATGGGCGCAATTGTATTTTGATCAATTTACACATGAGCTTGTTGGTGTTCGTTATATGGATGATGAAACTTTATTACGCCAAAGACCGTATCAGCTCGTTTATTCAGGTGAATTAATAGCAGAACAACCATTGACTCCAGAAAAAATAAAACAAGTAGAAAATGGGAATATGCAACAAATTTTTGATTTAACAAATATCATTCGAAGTCGTCATAAATTACCATTATTAACATGGGATCAGGAAACAGCAGATGTTGCTGTTGGTCACAGTAAAGATATGAAAGACAATAATTATTTTTCTCATGACTCACCTACATTAGGTACACTAGGAGATCGTTTGCAGCGCGGGAAAGTAGGATTTCAACTTGCTGGTGAGAACATAGCGGCGCAACATAGTGATGGAATTGCGGCAGTGCAAGGTTGGTTAAATAGTGAGGGGCATAGAAAGAATTTATTAAATGAACAATTTACAGGATTAGGTGTTGGTGTATACGATAAATTTTATACACAAAACTTTATTCGAAAATAAAGTGAAATTGTAAGCGGTGGGGTGTTAACATCACCAAATTAGTTACTTCGTATTCACTGAATTGTAGGTGGGAATCTGACCGTATGCAAATAGCAGAAAAAAAGGTGCATGAATCGTCTAAAAATAGGCGAACCATGCGCCTTTTTTTTCTTACTATATAGTAGATATACATGGAGAGGTGAGGATTATGCCAACAACAAAAGGACCGTTACATCCATCGGTTCAACAGTTTAAAGAATTTGTAAACCATCACCCTAAAATGGTTCATGAGGTTAGAAGTGGTCATAAAACATGGCAACAATTTTATGAAGAATGGTACTTACTTGGTGAAGAAGATCCAATATGGGCAACTTATAGACCGGATGGAGCGCCTGCGTTTTCTTCGGTAAAAGAAAATAAAAAAGAAAAAGATAATCGAACTGAAGAGGAAAAAACTGCTGATGTGATGGGGCAAATGCTTTCTTTTTTTAAAAAGTTGGACGTGGAACAAATGCAGAACCATTTAGCCAATGTGACGAGTGCAATTGGGAGCGTGCAACAAGTTATTCAGCAATTTCAAGGTAACCGTACGCAGCAAGAGCAAAGTACTTCAGAAAATAACCCGTTTTTCTTTCAAAAGGATTAGGGGGAAAGATGATGAGAGCAGAAATTATGGAGTTTATAAAGGCTGATGAGGATTTATCTCGCTATATTAGAGAGCAACCGTACTGGTATAGAAAATTAACACGAAATCCTGAAGAAAAAGAGGCTTTTGAGTTAGCGGCGATGCAACATTTCAAAAAAACAATACCAGATAAAGTGGAAAAGTTTCAAAATCAATTGGCCGTTGCTTCGATCATGATTGATATGTTTCAGTATATGAAGCAACAAAATGCAACCTAATTGGAAGTGAAAAATATGTCCGTCATGCAGAACTTTTGTTACAATAGAGGTTGATTATTTAAAAAGGAGTTGCAGCATGACGGAAATTTGTTTAGTACGACATGGACAAACTGATTGGAATTTTCAAGAAATTATTCAGGGGCGAGAAGATATTCCGCTTAATGAAGTTGGTAAGAAGCAAGCGAGTCAGAGTGCAGCTGCTTTACAAGAAGAAACGTGGGATATCATTATAAGTAGCCCGTTAATTAGAGCGCAAGAAACGGCTAATGAAATTGCAAAGACAGTTGGATTACAATCGATTTTATTAGATGAGCGATTTGTTGAACGGAATTTTGGAGAAGCTTCAGGGAAGCCGGTTGCGGCTGTTAGAGAGTTGATTGCTGAAGGTAAAGTAGAAGGTATGGAGCGAGATGAAGAGATTGTAGCTCGTTGCTTTGCTGCTTTAGAAGATGTTGCGACAACTCATTTTGGCAAACGTATTATTATTGTTGCTCACTCACACGCGATAAAAGCGATTTTACATGCCATTGAACCAGATGAAATTACATTTAAGACACCATTAAAAAATGCGTGTATTAGTTATGTGAAACAAAATAGTGGAAAGTGGGATGTTCTTAAATATAATATAGCGGAACATATTAATGTATAAGTGTGTACGGATATAGTGTAAAAATAGTTTCATTATATCTTTCTTTTGAGTAAGTCACTTCAATTAGTAGTTCTAATCTAAATGTGGTATGATGGATACTCGGAGGTGTCTCTCATGATTGTAGCGACGCTAGAAAGCGTATTAATATTAGATAAGGCAGAGCAGCTTGCAAAAGCGATTATCTGTTCAGATATAGCAGAAGATTATCGTAAGTATTATAGAGAATTACATGAAGATATGGAACTTCAGACGCTCATTCAGCAATTTACAGCGATGAAAGAACGGTATGAGGAAGTACAGCGTTTTGGAAAATACCATCCTGACTATACTACCGTGTCAATGAAAATGAGAGAATTAAAGCGTTCTGTGGACTTACATGATAAGGTTGCAGCTTTTAAAAGAGCAGAAACTGCTTTGCAGAAGTTATTAGACGAAGTTAGTGTAGCAATCGGTTCGGAAGTGTCTTCTTCCATTAAAGTGCCAACAGGAAATCCATTCTTTGATGCTGGTGGCTGTGGTGGAGGTTGTGGTACTGGCGGAGGTTGTGGTTGTAAAAAAACGGGGTGATGTACCCCGTTTTTTAGAAGTTGGAAGAAAACGTATACAGAGTTTGTCCTGTAATGTTATAAATTTCTGATTGGTTTTCATAGAATATAAAATATATGTTTTTAAAAGGAGAAGATGGAGAAGATTATGTTCGGGCAACGACAAAGTATGATTGTTTATTTACATTCATTGAAACATGCCAAGATTTTAAGGAAATATGGTAACATACATTACATATCAAAACGATTAAAATATGCTGTAGTATATTGTGATATGGAACAAATTGAGCATATGATGCATAAGTTGAACAAACTTCCTTTTGTGAAAAAGATAGAACAGTCGTATCGCCCGTATTTAAAAACGGAATTTGAAAATTCCCGTCCTGATCGAGCAAAAGAATACGATTATAGCTAATAGAAAAAATCCCCGGCTAAATTTAGCCGGGGATTTTTCACTTGAAATAACGTGTTATTTCATCGGAGGAATGAAATTGTTCATTCGTAAAATACCAATTAAATGATTAAAAAATAGTTCTTTTTCTGGGAAAGTTGTAGATGGTTTTACAGTAAAGGTAGCCACTTTTTTTCCGAGTTGTTCCGCCGTTTCTTCAAATAAAATGACACGTTTACTTTTTTTATTTTCAAATACAGGAATGCCTTCACGACATATGTATAATGGTTGGAAATCACCAGTAGTAGTTGGTTTTAATATTACAACAAGCGAACATACTTTTTTATCGTTTTTTATCGTTTCAAATTGTAACATATGTGCTATACGTTCTTGATTTGTTTTGGCAATTTCAAGTAATTCATATAAATCAGAGTAGCCTTCTCCAAGTTCTATAAAGCGTTGAATCATATCTTTTCCTCCTCTTTCTTTTACTGTACCATTTCACTTTTTAAATGAAAAGCACACAAAGAAAAAAAACCCTGCATAGCAGGGCCCTTCTTATACTAGCATGTACTAGTAAGAAGGCAAAGGGAGAGGAGAAACCGGAGGAAGAACTTATGGGGAAACGTAAGTCTTCTCCGCGGTTGGCAACAACATCGAAGGTGATGTTGTTATAATTATTTATGTCCAATCTAAATGAAGATATACATAATGAAATTAAATTTTATGTTGGGCTTTTTATTTTTCTTTTTTTTATTTTGTGATAGGATAAAAAAGATAAAGTGGAACTAATATACATATTGGGTTCATATTAGTGAATGATGAGATGAATACATAAAAATAACGAGAGGTTATTTGAGGCCGAGTTTTCCTATAGTTAGGTGAATGTGGTTTGTTAACGGTTACCGAAGTGGGAATGGCTTTCTATAATCGCTCGATAGATTGAAATAAAGGTAGTGACAACAGATGAGAGTAGTTTCAGGAAAATGTAAAGGACACCCACTTAAAGCGGTTCCTGGTAATACAACACGTCCAACGACAGATAAAGTAAAAGAATCTATTTTTAATATGATAGGTCCTTATTTTGATGGTGGTATCGCCCTTGATTTATTTGGTGGTAGTGGTGGTCTTGGAATTGAGGCTTTGAGCAGAGGGATTGATAAAGCAATTTTTGTTGATCGGGATAGTAAAGCGATAAAAGTAATTCATCAAAATTTAGAAAGTTGTAGAGTACAGGAACAAGCTGAAGTATATCGAAATGATGCTGAACGTGCAGTAAAGGCGCTAATAAAACGTGAAATGTCATTCGATCTTATATTGATAGATCCTCCATATAAAGAGCAAAAAATTGTATCTTTAATTAGTATAATGGATCAACATGGATTGCTACATAGTGATGGATTAATTATGGCAGAGCATGGTAATGATGTAGTTTTACCTAATTCAATAGGAAGGCTTGTAAAAGTACGAGCTGAGAATTATGGGATTACTGCAATATCGATTTATAAGTATGAAGGTGAGGGGACAGAATGACAAGTATAGCTATTTCTTCAGGAAGTTTTGATCCAATTACCCTTGGGCATCTGGATATTATTAAAAGGGGAGCAAAAGTATTTGATGAGGTGTACGTAGTCGTTTTAAACAATTCATCAAAAAAACCATTCTTTTCAGTTGAAGAGCGATTAGAATTAATTCGAGAAGCGACAAAGGATATCCCGAATGTAAAAGTAGATTCGCATAGTGGGCTATTAGTAGAGTATGCAAAAATGCGTAATGCAAATGCAATATTACGTGGTTTACGAGCAGTTTCTGATTTTGAATATGAGATGCAAATTACTTCTATGAATCGAAAATTAGATGAAAATATTGAAACATTTTTTATTATGACAAACAATCAATATTCATTTTTAAGCTCGAGTATTGTAAAAGAAGTTGCGAGGTATGGAGGAAGTGTAGTAGATCTTGTACCTCCTATTGTAGAACGTGCTTTAAAAGAAAAGTTTCAAACCCCGTTAAAGTGAACGGGGTTTTTCTTTATATGTGCGCAAAAATAATAAAATAACATATAAGTATAGACAAAATAATGTGAAAATTGGTCCATAATGTATAAAAGATGTCCAAATTTCATGTAGTATAGAAGGATGCTCGGATAAAAATACAGGAATATCTTTTGGCATAGGCGAGAAAGAACTCACTTTCTCATAAAATGGTGTCCAAAATACAAATGTAAAAATAGGGGCAAGAATACTTTGAATAATTCGTGCGAAAAAATAGGGTTTAAATCGGATATCTGTTTCAGCTAATATGCTAGCAACTTGTGCCTGAATAGAAAGACCACTAAATGCTAAAATGAAGCTTGTTACCATAGCTTGTTGTAAGAGCGGTGTTTCATTTATTTGACTAATCATTTGGCTTCCGAGTGTCATTTCGAAAATACCTGATAATATAGGTATACTAAAATCTGTACTTAGTTGGAAGAATGATAAAATATGTTGCATAATAAAAGAAAGAGCTGCTGTAATGTGAAATACAGTAATCATTTTATTTAACACAGAGAATAAAATAATAAATCCGCCAATCATAAGTAATGTTTGAATAGAAGAAACAATGGCATCCCCAAGTAATTTACCAATTGGTCTTTTTTCTTGTAAGCGTGTCTCGTGAAGGATTAAAAAAGGGTTTTGAAAGCGACGTTTTTTTGTAGTGTGTGTATTAATTTTGTAAGCGGTATTATCGCCGTAAAAACGCATAATTAATCCGACAGCAAAGTTACTGAAATAATGGGCAGCGGCTAATATAATTCCTAATTTCGGATTATTAAAAAAACCGATAGACACAGCACCGAAAATAAAAAGTGGATTAGAAGAATTTGTGAAAGAAACGAGGCGCTCCGCTTCAATCTGAGTTAAAAGATTGCTTTTTCGTAGTCTAGCGCTTAATTTGGCGCCTGCAGGGAAACCAGAAGCCATTCCCATCGCCCAAACAAATCCGCCTATCCCTGGAACGCGAAAAAGTGGGCGCATGAGTGGTTCTAATATAACGCCAATAAATTTTACAACACCGATACTAATTAGAAGTTCCGCAATGATGAAAAACGGTAGTAGTGAAGGGAATACAACTTCCCACCATATATTTAACCCGCGAATAGAAGCTTGCAAAGCGGCTTGGGGGTGGAGTACAAGAGAAAAGGTTAAAAATAGCGTTGATATGGTAAGGAAAGCGGTTTTCCATTTTTCATACATGTAAGTAAATCCCCCTTTGTCCCAAAAAACGTTCATTTCAGTATACGTGGATACGTAGTGAATTTAGACCATAAGTATGAAAAAGGAATGAAAAAAATTAAAGGGTGAGAAAAATGAAAGAACCAAAGATTGGTTTAGCACTTGGGTCTGGAGGAGCGAAAGGGTTTGCTCATATTGGTGTAATAAAGGTTTTAAGGGAAGCGGGTATCCCTATTCACATGATTGCAGGAAGTAGTATGGGGGCGCTAATAGGTACGTTTTATGCGGCAAGTAGCAACGTTGAAAGATTGTATAAATTGGCATCTGTTTTCAAGCGGAAGTATTATTTAGATTTCACGGTACCGAAAATGGGATTTATTGCTGGAAAACGTGTCAAAGATATGATTAAAATGTTTACATATAATAAAAATTTAGAAGAGTTAGATATCCCGACGGCTGTTGTGGCTACTGACATATTGAAGGGGGAAAAAGTGGTTTTTACAAGTGGGCCAGTTGCAGATGCGGTGAGGGCTAGCATATCTGTTCCTGGAGTGTTTGTACCAGAAAAAATAGATGGAAGATTATTAGTGGATGGTGGAGTCATTGATCGCATCCCAGTATCGGTTGTGAAAGAGTTAGGGGCCGATATTGTTATCGCTGTTGATGTATCTCCAATTAAGGTAAATGGCGATGTTACGTCCATTTATGACGTAATCATGCAAAGTATTGAAATTATGCAGCATGAGCTTGTAATGAATCGGCAAATTGCATCGGATTTAATGATGCGACCAGCTGTAGAGCAATTTAGTTCACGTGCTTTTACAAACATTGAAGACATTATTCGAGTTGGAGAAGTAGAAGCAGAAAAACATATTTCAAATATTTATTTATTAATTGAGCAGTGGAAGGAGAAACATAATGTTTAAGCGTTTTCGGTTTATATATGCAATCTTAATAGGGGTTATATTGGCGATGTTACTTGTTTACGTACGTTTACCGTATTATATAACAAAACCAGGAATGGCTGCCAAATTAGAGCCTTATGTTCAAGTTGAGGGTGGAACGAAAGAATCTGGTGATTTTATGCTTGTTACGGTTTCAATGGGACCAGCAAATGTGGTGAATTTAATAGCGGCACAGTTTAATAAATATACACATATTTCGAAAGCGGAAGAAATATTGCAAAAAGGTGAGAGTGATGAAGAATATCAATTTCGCCAAAATTATGCGATGAAAGATTCACAAAATGCAGCAATTTATAATGCATATAAACGTGCAAATCGCTCAGTATCTTTTGAAAATAAAGGTGTATTAGTTGCTGGTGTGGCAAAAGGAATGCCGTCAGAAGGAAAGCTTAAGCTTGGTGATGTTATTATAGCTGTTGACGGAAAAACGTTTGAAAAGACGGAGCAATTTATTGAATATATGACAGGGAAAAAAGAAAATGATGCTGTAAGTATTGAGTACATGAGAAATGGAAAACAATTGAAAGAGAATTTAAATGTAAAGACGATTCCTAATGGGAATGGACGTGTCGGTATAGGTGTTTCTATCGTTACGGAAAGAGAATTAGTGGTCGATCCGAAAGTGAAAATTAATTCTCATGAAATTGGTGGACCATCCGCAGGTTTAATGTTCACATTAGAAATATATAATCAACTTGTGGAAGAAGACTTAACGAAAGGACATGAAATAGCTGGAACAGGTACAATTAATGAAAAAGGAGAAGTGGGCCCGATTGGTGGTATAAATCAAAAAGTGGTGGCTGCTAGCGATGCTGGGGCTGAAGTGTTCTTTGCGCCAAATGAAAAAGGTGCGGAGAAATCGAACTATAAAGATGCACTTGAGACTGCAAAGGATATTAAAACAAAAATGAAAATTGTACCAGTGGATACGCTGGATGATGCGTTAACATATTTAGAAAAGATGGATAAGGAAAAAACCTCTCTGAAATAGAGAGGTTTTTTATAGGAATTTTGTAGTTGTTTCATCATAGCGAATAGGATGGTGTGTTATATCCTGTTTTAATAGTTGTGTGCGTAACGGTTCGTGCATGATGGAGAAATATACAGAGTTTGCTTTTTTCTCTATATCTAAAGCGGCATGGTCGAATGTTTTTGTATGAGTAAGGATTGGAAGTTCGATTTTTTTCTTATTTTTTGAAAGGTAAGTTTGTCCTTTTTGTGACATGCCTAGCAGGCGAATATATGGTGCGTGTTGTTCTATATTTGCGCTACGTATATCCTCTTTTGTTGTGTTTGTTAAAATGTGTGTACAAGCTCTTTGTAATCTAGTCCATGTATAACGTTTTGTTTTTAATGCTTCCATGAATGAATAGAAGGAGGAACTGTTTTGTATTTTTGATAAAATACGATGCTCTAAACCTTCTTCTATTTCATATATATGTCGTAAGTCCCCTGGAGACATCGTCATGAGTCTATATTTAAAAAATGAAAAGTATTGTTCCCAATTATGTAATATCCCGTAGTTTTGTTTGTAATTTGCTAAAAGCGAAGTGGTTGCCTGTGGGAGAAAAGGTTCAATTGTTGTAAA
Source organism: Bacillus sp. FSL E2-8900 (assembly GCF_037966225.1). Classification (NCBI taxonomy): domain Bacteria; kingdom Bacillati; phylum Bacillota; class Bacilli; order Caryophanales; family Bacillaceae; genus Bacillus; species Bacillus sp. FSL E2-8900. Next base: position 3,638,806 of record NZ_CP150193.1, on the reverse strand, counting down.
TGATCCTTCTTCGCTAAAGAGTTGTTTTCGGATGCTTGTCGCGCTTGCAATATGTTGGTCATTAAATGTTTCATCGTGATAATGAGAGGCAAATCTTTTTATAGTTTGAGCTTGTATAGAGCTATTTTGTGACAGAATTGCTTTCATATATTGGAAGCCTAAAATATTATTTGGTTGTGACATATCTATGTTTTTTTCAGATGTTAAAATGTGTGAGAAAGCATCCGATGTTGCTTTTGCATAACTATTACCAGCGTCCATGAATTGTTTTACAAGGCAGTTAAAAGTCTCTTCTTCGTTTTTTTGTATGGAGATGGTATTATAAAAATTTTCGATTTGTCCATCCTCACTACCGAAACAAATTTCGGAAACACGTAGGGCATTTAAAATGGAAATAGCACCATTTGCGAAGGTTTCAGCCTTTTGTGTTGCAAAGACGTATGGAAGCTCTACAACAAGGTCTACGCCGTTTGCTAAGGCCATTTTAGTGCGATACCATTTGGAAATGAGTGCGGGCTCACCACGCTGTAAAAAAGGACCACTCATAACGGCAATTATTATATCGGATTGTGTTAACTTTTTTGTCTGTTGCACATGATAAAGATGACCGTTATGAAAAGGGTTATATTCAACAACAATACCACCAGCTTTTATGGTAATCTCTCCTTTCGATGTAGCATCTTTTTGAAAAACGTGATACTCTATATATTATTTACTATGATGACTTCATTATAGTGTAAAGAAAAAACATTGACAAATATAAAATGGCTAGCTATAATTTTGTTTGTTGCCTTGAGGTGATATGATATGAAATGGTCCATCCATCAATTGAATAAATTGAGAAATAAAGGATTGACATTGGATGAGATGGTAGATGTAAGTGAGCTAAAAGAGGTCGAGAAAGATATTCGTGAAATTAATCCTGTTCATGTAACGGGAAGAGTTGATTTTGGCTCCGGTAAGTTTACGTTTCATCTACATATAACTGGAAGCATGGTTTTACCATGTTCTCGCTCTTTAGTAGATGTGACATTACCATTTGACATTAAAACAACTGAGGTGTTCCAAACTTCACAAGAAGAATTTGAAACTGAAGCTGAAATTCATTCTTTAGAAGGAGAAGTACTTGACTTACTGCCCGTAATCAAGGAAAATATACTTTTGGAGATTCCAATGCAAATTTTCAGTGATGATGTTTCTGGTGGAGCACCGACGCAAGGTCAAGACTGGCAAGTGATTTCGGAAGAAGACAAAGAAAAGACTGTTGATCCAAGATTGGCAGGACTTGCAAAGTTTTTTGACAAATAATCGGAAGACTGGTTCAGGCCTTCATATGAAAATAACTATTTCTTTTAAGGAGGTGGGAAGAATGGCTGTACCTTTTAGAAGAACTTCTAAAACAGTAAAAAGAAAGCGTCGTACGCATTTCAAATTATCAGTACCTGGTATGGTAGAGTGCCCAAGCTGTGGTGAAGCGAAATTAGCTCACCGTGTATGTAAAGCATGCGGTACTTACAAAGGTAAAGAAGTAATCAGCAAGTAATTGCGGGAAAATAAACGCAGAAGATATCTTCTGCGTTTATTTTTTTTGTCTTAATCTTTAGTTGTTGTATTCTATCTTTTCTAGTAACTGCATATGCTTAATAAAAAATGCATAGGGAGGACTAGAGAGATGGCGACAACAAGACAAGATGCTTGGACTGATGATGAAGATTTGCTTCTGGCAGAAGTAGTACTCCGGCATATTCGAGAAGGTGGAACACAACTTTCTGCCTTTAAGGAAGTGGGAAAAAATTTATCTCGTACACCAGCAGCATGTGGGTTTAGGTGGAATTCTTACGTAAGAAAGCAATATAAAGAACGTATTGAGGAAGCAAAGCAACTTCGTAAAGTAGAACATTATGAAGTGAAAGAGACAAAGGTGTTAGAACCTACGTCAATTACGTTGAATGATGTTATTGATTTCTTGCAAAATTATAAAGATGAAAACTCTTTAACGGTGTTGCAACAACAAGTTGAATCATTACAAACAGAAAGAGAGCGCCTTCTGGAGCGATTATCAGTATATGAAGAAGAGTATAGAACATTACTTGATTATATCGATCAAAAAAGAAGTGTAATGGTAGCGGAAAGAAACAATGCTCGCTCGAATGAGAAGTTAGAGAAGCTTAAGAAATAAAAAACAGCTGTTATACAGCTGTTTTTTTATTTCTTAAGCCGATTCTTCGTTTGTAACCGCATTCAAATTTGTTTCTGGATGCCAAATATAAAAATCACCATCAGTTACTGATACGGGGTTGAAATTTAATTTATCCCAAAAACCAGCTGAATGAATACGTGCTATTGTTTTAATAGGAAATTGCATTTGTTTCGCATGATTTACAAGCATTTGCCCGAATCCTTGTTTTTGAAAAGTTGGTAATACTTCAAGTTTATAAAGTTCTAGGTAAGGACCTGTAATTTCGAATGGTTCTCCGCCGTTTCTTTTCATATATAGACTCATACGTGCGATTAGTGATCCACCATAATAAATGCCGTAAAATGGAGATTCACTGTCGTTTTCAATAATGTTTGCTTGCAATTCTTCCAGCATAGATAGTTCTTGGGCTCCGCACCCTTTAAATTTTTTGAATTCATCTAACGTTTTATAATTGATGAGCAAGCGCTCAACTTTTGGGAATCCCATTACATCACATCCTTTTGTTATCTTGTTGAATGCAGAAAAGTAAAAATATTTACAATAATAGTATAACTCATTTTTTTATTTTTATGAAGAAGATAGTATATTTCTTTTATTATTTTTTTGAGGATTTGCTAAACTAAGAGTATAAGTGTATTAATAGGCAGTATTATACATAGCGAAAAAAGAGAGTGTATTTGTTTGGCAGAGGACAACGAAATTATAGGGCGTGCTCATGTACTTTAAAAAGATATAAAAAGGAGGGGAGGCAAGGGCGCTTAATGTGAATCCCTTGTGTGAAAATGAAAATTGGAATTGTCGGACCAGGTGCTATTGGTCTATTGTATACATTTTATTTACAAAAAAGTAACCAAGATGTTACGTTGTTTACAAGAACGGCTAAGCAGGCTGAAGAGTTGAATGAAACAGGTGTAACTTGTATTAGAGATGGAAGATGTGAAACAGTATATCCATCTGTTTTACCGATAGAAAGTATGGTAGCACAAAATTTAGATTATATATTTATTTCTGTGAAGCAATATCATATAGATGACGTACTACCGTTTGTGGAAGGGGCATCATCATTAATCTTTTTGCAAAACGGAATGTCGCATCTTCAAAAGATGCTGAAAATAGGGAGTGAAAATATAGCTGTTGGTATTGTAGAACATGGTGCGAAAAAAGAGGGAGGGCATATCGTTCATCATACTGGGATAGGGGTAACAAAATTTGGAGTGGTTTGTGGTCAATCTATACATTTCAAGAAAATATTCCGTTATTTTCCTGTTACTTATTTTCCAGTTCAAATAGAAACGGATTGGGAAGAGATTATGCACAAAAAATTAGTAGTAAATGTATGTATCAATCCATTGACAGCACTATTGGGAGTTAAGAATGGTGAATTAATCACGAATCGTTTTTTTTATCAAATGATGGAGCAAGTGTTTCAGGAGGTCGCATTTCTTATTAGAGGAGAAAAAGAAATGGTATGGCAAATGGTACGAAATGTGTGTGAAGGAACGTCTCGTAATACATCCTCTATGTTAGCGGATGTAAGAGCGAATAGACAGACGGAAATTAATGCGATTGTTGGATATGTATTAGAAGAAGCTAAGAAACAGCAACTACCAGTTCCGACACTTCAATTTTTGTTCGATGCAATAAAAGGGTTAGAAACAAGAGTATAAGTGTTATTCTTTGCTTTTACGTGAAACATTGACTACAATGTGGATTGGTGAGAGAACTGGATACGAAAGGAAGAATTATATGGAGATAAAAGAAATCTCTGTTCCGCAACAAGGTGTTGTAGCGGACTATATGAACGGTAAAAAAGAGATACAGTCATGTTTTGATTATATGTTAACAGAAGATGCTTTTAAACAACGTTTACATGATTTGCGTGAAAGGGAGTTTTTCCGCCAAGATTTAGTAGCGCATTTATTAGAATATAATACAAAATTACAAGCGGGAGAATCTACACTTCAAAATGTAAAAGCGCTTGGAGATGAAAATACATATGTTGTTATAGCTGGACAACAAGCAGGGTTATTAACTGGACCGCTTTATACAATTCATAAAGTTATTTCAATTTTACAGCTTGCAAAGGAAAAGGAAGAAAGTTTAGGAGTTAAAGTTGTCCCTGTCTTCTGGATTGCGGGTGAAGACCATGATATGGATGAGATTAACCATACTTTTGTAGCGAAAAATAAAAAGATGAAAAAAACTATTTTTTATGACCGTAATCCGAAAAAGGCGAGTGCTTCTGAGTCTGAACTTTCTGTTGAAGATTGTAGAAATTGGATTGAAGAGATTTTTAAAACATACCCAGAAACAAATTTTACAAAGGATGTATTAAAATTTGTTGAAGATGCTTTGAAAAAATCGAATACGTATGTAGATTTCTTTGCTCATCTTATTACGAAAATCTTTGCTAATTCTGGTTTAATCCTTGTTGATTCACATCATCCTGAATTAAGAAAGTTAGAAATTCCATTTTTCAAGCGAATTATAAGTAAGTATAAAGAGATACAAGAGGGGCTTCGTAATCAGCAAGAAGTAATGAAAGAACTAGGATACAAACCGATTATTGAAACGAAGTCTCATGCAGTGCATATATTCATGGAAATAGATAATGAACGAGTATTGCTTGAAGATCAACAAGGTAAGTTTGTTGGAAAGGATAGGGCGCATTCCTTTTCATACGAAGAGTTGATTGAAGAGATGGAGAGAAATCCGGCACGTTTTAGTAATAATGTTGTAACACGTCCTCTTATGCAAGAGTATGTATTTCCTACGCTCGCATTTATTGGAGGTCCAGGAGAATTAGCTTATTGGAGTGAATTACAACAAGTATTCCATACTGTCGGTTTTCAAATGCCACCTGTCGTTCCTCGTCTTACAATTACTTATGTGGAGAGAGATATAGCGACGGATTTATTTGATTTGCAATTGAGAGAAAGTGATCCGTTTTTAAATGATGTCGATAAATTGCGTGAAAACTGGTTGTCTAATCAAATAGAGGAACCGATTGATGATCATTTTGAAAAGGCGAAAAAAGAAATTGCCGATATTCATACATCTTTACAGCAATTTGTAAAGAAAATAGAGCCAGGGTTAGGTGCGTTTGCAGGGAAAAACGAATTGAAAATTAATGAACAAATTGAACTGCTGGAAAGAATGTTGAAAAGAAATGTTGAGAAAAAGTATGAGGTTCAGCTAAATAAATTCCGCCGTATACAATTCGCACTTCGTCCATTAGGTGCACCGCAAGAACGTGTGTGGAATGTATGTTATTATTTAAATCAGTTTGGTTTGGATTTCGTTGATCGTGTAATGGAAAACCCTTTTTCTTGGGACGGAAAACATCATGTTATAAAACTATAAAATCTTGCTCTTTGGAGCAGGATTTTATTTTTATTCCGTTGAATTTACTGTGAAGTGATTTTTTTCTGAATTATCAATCAAAAAAAGTGTTAAATATGGCAATTGTGTTGGATACTTAAATATATGACAAAATAGCACAAAATGTAAACGTATTATTCGCTTTTTCGACAGTTTTTTATTTAAATTCCCGCAAAAGATGATAAAATTTAGTATATAATAAAAGAAAATAGCGATTTGTATAGTATGTTGCCTTTGTTGGTAAGTTAAATGAGTCGTTCTTTCGTATTATTTCATTCTCTAAGCGTGAAATATGTGTTTAGAGGAAGGGATACATTCAACATAATTAATTGGAAAAAGAGTAGGTGCAACAATGTTTAAACACGTAACAGTGCTTTTAAAGGAAACAGTAGACGGCTTAGATATAAAGCCAGATGGTACATATGTAGATTGTACACTGGGGGGAGGAGGACATAGTTCTTATTTATTATCCCAATTAACTGAAGGTGGAAAATTAATAGCGTTTGATCAAGATGAGATAGCGATTCAAAACGCGAAAGAAAAGTTCTCTTCATACGGTGAACAGTTTATAACAGTAAAGAGTAACTTCCGTTATTTAGCTGAAAAACTGCAGGAAATAGGTATAACAGAAGTAGACGGTATTTTATTTGATTTAGGTGTTTCATCCCCACAATTAGATACACCAGAACGAGGCTTTAGTTATCATCATGATGCACCGCTAGATATGCGGATGGATCAAGATGCCCCATTAACAGCGTACGATGTTGTAAATAGCTGGTCATATGAACAACTTGTAAGGATTTTCTTCCAATACGGTGAAGAGAAATTTTCAAAACAAATTGCAAGAAAAATTGAAGCTTATCGTGAGAATAAAGCTATTGAAACGACAGGAGAATTAGTAGAGCTAATTAAAGAAGGTATTCCGGCTCCTGCTCGCAGAACGGGTGGGCATCCTGCTAAGCGAGTGTTTCAGGCAATTCGTATAGCTGTAAATGATGAATTAAAAGTATTTGAAGAAGCATTGGAATCTGCTATTGAGATGGTTAAGCCAGGTGGAAGGGTTAGTGTTATAACATTCCATTCATTAGAAGATCGTATTTGTAAAACAACGTTTAAGCGAAATAGTACAACGCCACAATTGCCGCCAGGATTACCGATTATTCCTGATGAATTTAAGCCGAAATTAAAGCTTATTACAAGAAAACCGATTTTACCTTCTGATATAGAGCTAGAAGAAAATAATCGTGCGCGTTCTGCGAAGTTGAGAATCGCTGAAAAACGATAAAAGGGAGAGAGAGGTATGACTAATTTAGCTGTAAAGTACAAACAACAAGCGCAAGAAGAGGTGCAAATTCAAACGCCCCCACAGCAGATGGCTAAGCCGAAGGTTAAAGCGAAAATTACAAGAATCGAAAAACTGTTGTATGTAGCGTTTATTGGCTTTTTATTGTATGCCTGTGTCGCGTTTATTGGAAATAAAGCAGGCCTTTATCAAGTTAATGTAGAAGCAGCGACGATAGAAGAAAAAATTGTACAGCAGCAAAAAGAAAATCAAGAATTACAAGCTGAAGTAGAGAAGTTAAGTCGCTATGAACGGATCGCTGAAGTTGCAAAAAAACACGGGCTAGAAATTAATGCGAATAATGTGAAAGGCCTCAAATAAGGCAATAGGTGTGAAGGAACGATGAAGAAGAATATGACTAAATTTCATACCAATAAGGGAGCAGGTTATTTTATGATATTTTTCCTCCTGCTCTTTTTGCTGTTATTAGCCCGATTTTTTTACATACAATCAACAGGAACAGTTCATAATCAGGATTTAGATGCACTTGCTAAACAAAAGCATAGTAAAACAGGAGTTCTTGAAGCGAACCGAGGAACCATTTATGATCAAAACGGTCATGTGTTAGCGCAAGACGCAAACTCTTACAAAATGGTAGCTGCACTAAAAGGTGCTAACTCAGTTGAGAATAAAGAAGATACTGCAAAGAAAATTGCAGGAGTACTTGGAAAAGGCGAAGAGGATATTTTAGCTTCTTTAAACAAGGAAGGTAGAAGTCAAGTCGAATTTGGAACGTTAGGCAAGGATTTGACGAAAGAAAAGAAGGAACAAATAGAAGCGTTGAAGTTGCCGGGAATATCTTTTATTACAGAAAATGCAAGGGTGTATCCAAACGGTGATTTTGCATCTTACGTTATAGGTCATGCAAAACCAAATGAGAATGGAACCTCGGTAGGTCAATTTGGCATAGAGAAAAGCTTGGATAAATACTTAAGTGCTTCGAACGGAGAAGTAGCATATACAGGTGATCGTAAGGGTGTGTCCCTTGATGGGGGAAAAGTTAATGTAAAGGCACCTAAAAATGGAGATAACGCTTATTTAACAATTGATCAACGTGTCCAAAGTTATTTAGAAGACGCGATGAAAGCAGCAAGTAAGCAATATGAGCCAGAAAGTTTAATAGGGATTGTTGCAGATCCGAAAACTGGGAAAATATTAGCGATGTCTACTAAACCTAGTTATGACCCTAATGATCGCCAAATTAAATATTTCTTCAATGACGCGATTGCCAATGCATTTGAACCTGGATCAACAATGAAAATTTTTACGTTAGCGGCAGCTATTAATGAAGGTGTGTACAAAGGACAAGATTATTATCAATCCGGGACATATCAAGTCGGAAATAGGAAAATAAAAGATCATAATGGCGGTGCTGGTTGGGGCTCTATCACGTTTGATGAAGGGGTAGAGCGTTCTTCAAACGTAGCGTTTGCAATTTTAGGAGATCAAAAACTTGGTCCAGAACGTTTCCGAAAATATATTCATAGTTTTGGATTAGATGAAAAAACGAACATTGATTTATCAGGTGAAGGATCGAATACAATTTTATTTGATCAGCAAATACAACAAGTGACAACAGCTTTTGGACAAGGTTCCACTGTAACACCAATTCAGCTTGTACAAGCTGCAACGGCCATTGCAAATGATGGGAAAATGATGAAACCTTATGCAATTGATAAAATTGTAGATCCGATAACAGACAAAGTAAAATTAGAACATAAGCCAGAAGAAGTAGGAAAACCTGTTACAAAGGAAACAGCAGCGCAAGTAAGACAGTTATTAGAACGTGTTGTTACATCTCCGAAAGGTACAGGGACAGCTTATAAAATTGATGGATATTCAGTTGGTGGTAAAACAGGTACAGCGCAAATTCCGGATGGAAAAGGCGGCTATATGACAGGAAGACAGAATTATATATTCTCATTCTTAGGTATGGCACCAATGGACGATCCACAACTTGTCGTGTATGTAGCTGTTAAACAGCCGAAATTAAAAGATGACGAGAACGGCGCACAACCTTTAGCTGATATTTTTAAATATGTAACAAAAAATAGTTTAGAGTATTTAAAGATTAAGCCAAATGAAGTGAAAGATCCGAAAAAACATCTGAAAGAACAACAAACTACTGTTCCAGATGTAACTGGTAAAACGATGGCTGAAGCGGGGAAAGCGATTGATAAAGCAAAACTTCGTCCAATCGTACTAGGTGAAGGGAAAGTACAGCAACAAGTACCAAAAGCGACTGAACAAACATTAAAAGGCGACCGAGTCTTCTTGGTAGGAGATAAGCCTACAATGCCAAATATACAAGGATGGGCACTGCGTGATGTTATGAATTTAGCGAAGACATTACAGCTTAACTTGAAACCTTCTGGTACAGGATACGTAACAGAACAAAGTGTGGCGGAAGGAACATTATTACAACCTGGTACAGAATTAGGTGTCACACTCGTACCGCCACTCGAACCACAGCAAGAAGCAGAAAAGCCGTAATGGTAAAAGAGAATAAGTTCTAATTAAATAAGTACAAGCATATATTGGAACAAGCTAGGCGTAAGGGAGGCTTGTTCCGATATGCGTGTATCAAATGTAACAGTTAGAAAACGACTTATTTTTATACTTATATCAGGTATACTTATTTTCACTATTATCGATATTCGTCTTGGATATGTGCAATTTTTTCTTGGGAATATGTTAACGGATCGTGCGAAAGATTCATGGAGTCGTAATATTACTTTTGAACCCGAACGTGGGAAAATTTTAGACCGAAATGGTGTGGAACTTGCCACGAATAAAAGTGCTCCAACTGTCTTTGTTGTACCGAGGCAAATTGAAAAACCAGCAGAGACTGCAGAGAAGTTAGCTGCAGTATTAGGTGTGGAAAAAGATGAGATTTATAAAAGGATTACAAAAAAAGAATCGATTGTAAGGTTAGATAAAGGCGGAAGGAAAATATCACATGACAAAGCGAAAGAAGTACGAGGATTAAGTTTGAAGGGCGTGTATATCGCAGAGGATTCTATCCGGTACTATCCATTTGGAAACTTTTTATCACATGTATTAGGTTTTGCAGGTAGCGATAACCAAGGTCTTATGGGACTAGAAAAATATTATGATAAAGAGCTAAATGGGGACAAAGGTCATGTGCGTTTTTTTGCAGATGCGAAAGGACAAAGGATGCCTAATGTTGGTGATGATTTCAAAAAGCCAGAAGCTGGTTTAAATTTAGGATTAACAATCGATGCGCGTATTACAAGGATTATGGAAAGAGAAATGAATATTGCGGAGTCAACTTATAATCCTGACGGTATGATTGCGATTGCAATGAATCCTAAAAATGGTGAAATTTTAGGTATGTCTAGTCGACCGAGTTTTGACCCAGCGGATTTTCAAAGTGTCTCTCCAGAAGTGTATAACAGAAATCTACCTGTATGGAGTACGTATGAGCCTGGTTCAACATTTAAGATCATTACATTAGCTGCAGCATTGAATGAAAATTTAGTAGACTTAGAGAAGGATACGTTTTATGATGATGGAGCAGCTGAAGTAGGTGGAGCTAGATTGAAATGCTGGAAAGCAGGAGGTCATGGCAGTCAAACGTTTTTAGAAGTCGTTCAAAACTCATGTAACCCGGGATTTATTGAACTTGGTGATCGCCTTGGTAAAGACCGATTATTTAAATACATTCGTAATTTTGGTTTTGGGCAGAAGACTGGAATTGACTTGCAAGGTGAAGGCAGTGGGATTTTATTTAATTTAGATAAAGTTGGTCCAGTAGAGCAAGCAACAACTTCATTCGGCCAAGGGGTTTCTGTTACACCAATTCAACAAGTAGCAGCTGTAGCGGCGGCTGTAAATGGTGGAACATTGTATCAGCCGTATATAGCTAAGGAGTTTATTGATCCGAAAAATAATCAAGTTGTTAGTAAAAAGACACCTGTTGAGAAAAGAAAAGTTATTTCCAAGGAAACTTCAGAAAAAGTTCGTTATGCATTAGAGAATGTTGTAGCGAAAGGTTCTGGTAAAGGTGCTTATATTGATGGATATCGTGTAGGTGGAAAAACGGGTACTGCTCAAAAGGTGAAAGATGGTAAATATTTAGAGAATAATTATATAGTATCTTTTATCGGATTTGCTCCAGCGGATGATCCAGAGATTGTTGTGTATGTTGCTGTTGATAATCCAAAAGGGGTTACACAGTTTGGTGGAGTGGTAGCAGCTCCGATTGTCGGGAATATCCTTCGAGATGCGCTTCCTGTTATGGGAGTGAAACCGAGAAAAGAACAAGTTGAGAAAGAATATAAATGGGGCGATACACCAACTGTGGAAGTTCCGAATTTAATTGGAATGAAAAAGAAAGACTTACAAACACAACTCGTCGATTTGAAGCTTGATATAAGTGGAGATGGAGAGAAAGTAATTAAACAATCACCAGAAGCGGGAGCTAAAGTAAAAGAAGGCTCAAAAATTAGAATTTACTTCGGGAATTAAAGGTAACATAGTACGTTTTATGGTACAATTGGTGGAAGTGAGTTCTTTATAGAACAGTTACTTAATTTGAGACAGTAAGTGTCTCATTCATAAATAGGTCAGTAGCACTTACCTCCTTATATAGGAGGTAATGTGTTGCTTACTGAAAAAAAGATAAATAAACAATGTAGAGAGGGTTTAGTGAAATGAAGTTGCATACACTTGTATCATGTTTGCATGATTTTCCAGTTGTTCCAAAAGAAAATCCAGAAATCACATCTATAGAAGCTGATTCACGTAAAGTGAAAGAGGGAAGCTTATTTGTATGTATGAAAGGATATACGGTTGATAGCCATGATTTTGCTAAGCAAGCAGCGGCACAAGGAGCGGCTGCTATTGTTGCGGAAAGACCAATTGATGTTGACGTTCCAGTTGTACTTGTGAAAAATACTTTTCGTTCGTTAGCGGTTTTAGCTGATTATTTTTATGGTCAACCGACACACAAGTTACATTTAATCGGAATTACAGGTACAAATGGAAAGACAACAACATCGCATATTATGGATGAGATTATGCGAGCACATGGTCATAAAACAGGGCTAATTGGAACGATTAATATGAAAATCGGTGATGAAACATTTGAGGTGAAAAATACAACACCAGATGCACTAACACTTCAACAGACGTTTTCAAAAATGGTTGAACAAGGTGTGGACAGCACGGTAATGGAAGTTTCGTCACATGCGTTAAATCTTGGTCGTGTACACGGATGTGATTACGATGTAGCGGTGTTTACGAATTTAACACAAGATCATTTAGACTATCATAAAACGATGGAAGAATATAAACATGCAAAAGGGTTACTATTTGCACAGCTTGGCAATAGTTATAATCATAATCGTGAAAAGTACGCTGTGCTGAATAGCGATGATAATGTAACAGAAGAGTATATGAGAAGTACTGCAGCAACAGTTGTAACATATGGTATTGATACAACAAGTGACATTATGGCAAAAAATATCGTTATGACGAGTGGCGGGACTACATTTACGCTTGTCACACCATATGAAAGTGTAAATGTTACGATGAAATTAATAGGTAAATTTAATGTATATAACGTACTTGCAGCAACAGCAGCAGGACTTGTTTCGGGTGTGAAATTAGAAACAATCATTGCTGTTATAAAGGATTTAGCTGGGGTTCCAGGACGTTTTGAAGTTGTTGATGGAGGGCAAAATTATACAGTTATTGTTGATTACGCACATACGCCAGATAGTTTAGAAAATGTATTAAAAACTGCAAAACAATTTGCAAAAGGTGATGTGTATTGTATCGTTGGTTGTGGCGGCGATAGGGACCGAACGAAGAGACCGATAATGGCAAGTGTTGCAACAAAATATGCAACTCATGCAATTTATACATCAGATAATCCAAGAAGTGAAGATCCAGCGGCTATTTTAGATGATATGGTACATGGTGCAAGCGGGAAAAATTATGAAATGATCATTGATAGAAAAGAAGCAATACACCATGCAATCGCTAAAGCGAAAGCAGATGATATCATTATTATTGCTGGTAAGGGGCATGAAACGTATCAAATTATTGGTAAAGAAGTTCATCATTTCGATGATCGTGAAGTTGCTAAAGAAGCAATTACAGGGCGTTTAAACAACGAAGAGTAACAACGTGAGAGGAGGACTACATGTGCTTGAGCAAGGTTTATTAGTAACGGCTGGGGTAGCATTCTTAATTTCTGTTGCCCTTTCGCCATTGTTTATTCCATTTTTAAGAAAATTAAAGTTCGGACAGAGTATTCGTGATGAGGGACCGAAGTCACATCAAAAAAAATCAGGGACACCGACAATGGGTGGTATCGTCATATACGTATCTATGATGGTAACTTCACTTATTATGGCGATTAAGTTTAATTATTTAGGTGCAGAGGTTTCGTTATTACTATTAGTGACGTTTGGTTACGGATTGATTGGATTTTTAGATGACTACATAAAGGTAGTTAAGAAGAGAAATCTTGGTTTAACATCAAAGCAAAAATTAGTAGGTCAGCTTGTTATTGCTATTGCATTCTTTTTAATTGGAAAAGGGCAAGCGTTCCACACATACATCATGATTCCGGGAACGGATGTTAAGTTTGAATTAGGTTGGGCGTATTTCGTACTTGTACTATTTATGCTTATTGGTGGATCAAATGCAGTTAACTTAACTGACGGTTTAGATGGTTTATTATCAGGAACAGCTGCTATTGCATTTGGAGCATTTAGTATTATTGCTGTGGCACAAGAGCAATTTGGAGTAGCGATATTCTGTATGGCAGTTGTAGGAGCTGTACTTGGATTTTTAGTATTCAATGCGAATCCAGCAAAAGTGTTTATGGGAGATACAGGTTCATTAGCTTTAGGTGGAGCCATTGCAGCTGTAGCGATTTTATTAAAACAAGAATTGCTACTTGTAATTATTGGCGGAGTATTCGTAATGGAAACTTTATCGGTTATCATTCAGGTCATTTCATTTAAAACAACAGGAAAACGTGTCTTTAAAATGAGTCCATTACACCATCATTATGAATTATGCGGTTGGTCAGAGTGGCGTGTTGTTGTGACGTTTTGGTCTGCAGGATTTTTATTAGCTGTGTTAGGAATTTATATCGGGGTGTGGATGTAATTGAAAACTGTAACTGAATTTCAAAATAAGAATATTCTTGTATTGGGTATTGCAAAAAGTGGTTATGCAGCAGCTACATTGTTACAAAAGCTAGGGGCAAATGTTATTGTAAATGACGGAAAGCCTTTAGCAGAGAATGTACTTGCTGCAGAATTACAAGCAAAAGGAATGGACGTTGTATGCGGTGGTCATCCTTTAGAATTATTAGAGAGAAATATTTCTCTTGTAGTAAAAAATCCAGGAATCCCGTATTCTAATCCAATATTAGTTGCTGCGAAAGAAAAACAAATTCCGATTGTTACGGAAGTTGAATTAGCATATCGTATTTCAGAAGCACCATTTGTTGGGATTACGGGGTCTAACGGTAAAACGACGACGACAATGCTGACATTTGAAATGCTAAAAGAAGGACAAAAGCATCCTGTAATTGCAGGGAACATTGGAACTGTAGCGTGTGAAGTAGCACAGGATGCAAAAGAAAATGAAGTTGTAGTTACAGAACTTTCATCGTTTCAATTGATGGGAGTAGAATTGTTCCAACCTAAAATTGCTGCGTTTTTAAATTTATTTGAGGCCCACTTAGATTATCATGGGACGAAGAAAGAATATGGTTTAGCAAAAGCAAATATTTTTAAAAACCAAACAGAAAATGATTATAGTGTAATAAATGCGGATGATGCAGATGTGATGGCTTTGTCTGCGTATTCTAAAGGTCAAAAAATCCTGTTTTCGACAACGAAAGAAATTGAAGATGGTGCGTGTATAAAAGATAACGCTCTTTATTTCAAAGGTGAAAAAGTTGTTGAAGTAAGCGATATCGTTTTACCTGGTCAACATAATCTAGAAAATATTTTAGCTGCGATGAGTATTGCGAAATTATTAGGTACTTCTAATGAAGCAATTACGGTCGTGTTAAAACGTTTTACGGGTGTAAAACATCGTTTAGAATATGTAACAACGATTAACAACCGTAAGTTTTATAATGATTCAAAAGCAACGAATATGTTAGCGACTGAGAAAGCACTATCTGCGTTTACACAACCGATTGTGTTACTAGCAGGTGGGCTTGATCGCGGAAATGAATTCGATGATTTAATTCCGTATTTCAAAAATGTAAAAGCGATTGTAACATTTGGACAAACAGCTCCTAAACTAGTAAGAGCGGCAGAAAAAGCGGGATTAGATATAATTGAAAGTGTCGATACTTTAGATGAAGCAGTGGTGAAAGCTTATGCTCATTCTAAAGATGGTGATGTCGTTCTTCTTTCTCCAGCGTGTGCAAGCTGGGATCAATTTAAAACATTTGAAGAAAGAGGAGACATTTTTATACAAGCTGTGCATAAACTTATATAAAGTAAATCAAAACATCAGTAGGCTAACACCTACTGATGTTTTGTTACATAGGGCAAAAGGTTCTGCCTAAAGAGGTGGTGTTTGTGGGTAATGAAGAAAACGCCTGATTTTATGCTCATCATCGTAACACTTTCATTGTTGACAATCGGAATGATTATGGTTTATAGTGCGAGTGCAGTTTGGGCCTCTTATAAAATGGGGGACTCATTCTTTTTTGCAAAAAGACAATTACTGTTTGCGGGTCTTGGTGTAGTAGCTATGTTTTTTATTATGAAAATTGATTATTGGGTGTGGCGTACGTATTCAAAAGTGATTTTGCTAGTTTGCTTCATTCTTCTTATTCTCGTTCTTATTCCTGGAGTAGGTCTTGTTCGAGGAGGAGCACGAAGTTGGATTGGAATCGGAGCATTTTCGATTCAACCGTCAGAATTTATGAAGTTTGCGATGATTATTTTCTTGGCAAAGTTTTTAGCAGAACGGCAAAAATTGATTACATCTTTTAAACGTGGTTTATTACCGGCTCTTAGTTTTGTGTTTCTTGCTTTTGGGATGATTATGTTACAGCCAGACCTTGGGACAGGAACGGTAATGGTTGGGACATGTATCATTATGATATTCATTTCGGGAGCGAGGGTCTTTCACTTTGCAATGTTTGGTTTGATTGGTGTAGCAGGATTTGTAGGGTTAATTGCATCAGCACCGTATCGAATGAAACGCATTACATCATATTTAGATCCGTGGTCAGATCCGCTCGGGAGTGGATTTCAAATTATCCAATCATTACTTGCAATTGGACCTGGTGGATTATTTGGGCTTGGACTTGGACAAAGTAGACAAAAATTTCTTTATTTACCTGAACCACAAACTGACTTTATATTTGCGATCTTATCCGAGGAATTAGGTTTTATTGGTGGTTCATTTGTGTTATTATTATTTAGTCTATTATTATGGCGCGGGATTCGTATCGCATTAGGAGCGCCAGATTTATATGGTACGTTTTTAGCAGTAGGTATTGTGGCGATGATTGCGATTCAAGTAATGATTAATGTTGGTGTTGTAACAGGACTGATGCCTGTTACGGGTATTACCTTGCCGTTTTTAAGTTATGGTGGATCAAGTTTGACATTAATGTTAATGGCAGTAGGTGTATTATTAAATATAAGTCGCCATTCTCGCTACTAAACCCTGTTTATAAGACAGGGTTTTTCGTATGTGTGTAAAAATGCAATATGTATATAGAAATAAATATAATGGAAATAAGAAAAGAGAAGCGGAGGAGTTAGTAGTGCGTGTATTAGTGAGTGGTGGGGGTACTGGTGGTCATATTTATCCAGCTCTTGCTTTAATTAGAGAAATAAAAAAGTTAAATCCAGAAGCAAGATTTTTATATATTGGTACGGAAAATGGACTAGAGAGTACAATCGTTCCAAAAGCAGGTATACCATTTCAATCTATTGTTATAAGTGGATTTAAACGAAAAATATCATTAGATAATGTGAAAACAGTAATGCGTTTTCTAAAAGGTGTACAGGATAGTAAACGATATATTCGTCGTTTTAATCCGGATATCGTAATTGGAACGGGTGGATATGTATGTGGACCAGTTGTATACGCTGCAGCCAAATTAGGTATTCCAACTATTGTACATGAACAAAATAGTGTACCAGGTGTAACGAACAAGTTTTTAAGCCGTTATGTTGATAAAGTTGCTGTTTGTTTTGAAGCAGCTATAGAGCATTTTCCAGAGTCAAAAGTGGTAATGACAGGTAATCCACGAGCATCAGAGGTAATGGATCAAAATGGAATGAAGGGGAAACGTTCAGTTGGGCTTTCTCTTCCTAAAAAGTCTGTACTTATATTTGGTGGAAGTCGTGGGGCTAGACCGATTAACGATGCCTTCGTTGAAGCAATTGAACAGTTTGGGAACAAAAGCTACGAAATACTATATGTAACAGGTGAAGTACATTATGACAAAGTGATGGAAGCCGTGAAGCAAAAAGGGAACCCAAGCAATGTTATTATTAAGCCGTTCATTCATAATATGCCAGAGGTACTAACTGGTGTAGACCTTGTTGTTTCAAGGGCTGGGGCAACAACACTTGCAGAATTAACAGCGTTAGGAAAACCAAGTGTGTTAATACCGAGTCCGTATGTAACAAATAATCATCAGGAAAAGAATGCACGTTCAGTTGTTGATAAAGGAGCGGCAAAAATGTTACTAGAAAAAGATTTAACAGCTGAAACGCTTATTCGTGATATTGATGAGATTTTATTAGATGCACAAACATTACAAAATATGAAGCTAGCTGCTAAGCAACTAGGTATTCCAGATGCAGCAAATAAGCTGTATGAAGTAATGAATAAGCTTGTAAAAAAATAAAGTGAGGCTTTAATCAGCGGGGAGTGATTCTCTCTCGTTGATTATTACCTTTCACTAATCGGATGTTTACTGGTATCCTCATTCCGCCTAATTTCTTTATTATCGCCTAATTTTGATTTAGGAGCTGTACTGCCCGTAAATAGAGGGATAACGTTAGGTGAATGCCCTGCATATTATTGTCATAAGGAGACTTAATATGGGGGAGATTGTCTATGGAACAATTAGTAAATGAGCTTATAGAAGCAGACGTTGGTCGTGTTTTAGTTAACGAGCCGTTAGCACGTTATACAACTATGAAAATAGGTGGACCAGCGGATATTTTAATTGTGCCAAAGCATGTAGCCGGTATTGAAAAAACATTACAGTTAGTAAAACAATACAAAACGAAGTGGACTGTAATTGGTCGCGGTTCAAACCTTCTTGTATCTGATCAAGGCATAGAAGGTGTTGTTATTCGTTTAGGAGAAGGATTAGATCACTTAGAGGTCGAAAAACATAAGGTAAGAGTTGGTAGTGGATATCCTCTTATTAAATTGTCAACTTTACTTAGTCGTCAAGGGTTAGCTGGATTGGAGTTTGCAAGCGGTATTCCAGGAAGTGTCGGTGGTGCAGTATATATGAATGCAGGTGCACATAAATCGGATATATCGAGTGTATTATCGAAGGCTCTCATTCTGTTTGAAGACGGTACAATTGACTGGTTAACGAATAAAGAACTGGAGTTTTCTTATCGGGCATCTGTATTGCAAACGAAACGTCCTGGTATTGTTTTAGAGGCGGTGTTTCAATTACAGGCGGGAAAACGTGAAGAAATTGTACGTAGCATGCAAAATAATAAAGATTACCGCCGTGAAACGCAACCATGGAATCACCCGTGTGCAGGAAGTGTATTTCGGAATCCAATCCCACATTTTGCAGGAGATTTAGTAGAAAAAGCAGGGCTTCGTGGTTATAGGATTGGTGGAGCTCAAATTTCTGAAATGCATGGCAATTTTATTGTTAATACCGGGGGAGCTTCAGCGCAAGATGTATTGTCTTTAATTGAATTAATAAAACATACAATTAAGGATAAATTTGATGTAGATATGCACACAGAAGTAGAAATCATTGGAAGATAACGGTTATTCGTTCCGCTCATTATCATTTATGTTATAATAAGAAGATAAGAACGGCATGAGGAACATGCCGTTCTTTATGTTACATAGGGGGATCGTACATGAATAATAGTAAAGTGATTAAACTACAAGATCGTGTACCAAAATTGAAAAATCAAAAGAAAAAAAACAAAAAAAATGTTAATCATCGATTGATTTTATACATATCAATTTTATTTTTATTAGTGCTCTTTTTAATTTATTTTCGGTCTCCGCTTAGTAATATAAAAAAGATTAGTGTGTTTGGAAATCACTATATGACGGATGAACAAGTAATGAAGGATTCAGGCGTGACATATGATACAAGTTATTTCCGAGTGACAGCACATAAAGCTGAAGAAAACTTAACGAAGCGAAAAGAAATTAAAGCAGTAAATGTAAAAAAACGTTTTCCAAACAATATTGATATTCATATCGAAGAATATGTAACGATTGGTTATATAAATAAAGAGGGAAAATTACAACCGTTATTAGAGAATGGAAAAACACTTGATGTACTACCTAATGGAAAACTTCCTGTTGCAGCACCGATTTTCGAACCTTTTAAAGAAGAGAAAATGAAGGAGTTAATCGCTGAACTAGAAAAATTAACACCAGCTATTTTAAAATCTATTTCGGAGATTCGCTATTCACCAACGAATGCGAATGAAGATCATCTTACTTTATATATGAATGAAGGTTATGAAGTGAGCACTACAATTCAAAATTTCGCAAAACGTATGGAAGCCTATCCGCTTATTTTAAAAACAATTGAGCCAGGTAAGAAGGTATTAATTGACTTAGAAGTAGGTGCATATACGAAAGAATTAGGTGCAGAAGAAAAAAAAGAATAGAATGGTAGTTTTCGTTACTTATAGCAGAAAAAACGAAACGAATGTTCTATTATGTGTATACGAATTTAGAAGAATGGTTCATTTGATGAAAAATATGTAAAAATTCTTAGATTCATACTAGTATTGGTACAAGTTTCACTTTTCTATGAGTACATCTTAGTGTAGACTTATACTTGGCGGTAAACTTTACACTCGAAATAGAATTATTTCAAGATAAGCAGTTATTCATAGTTTACTGCGATATTCTTAATTGAATGCTAAATAAAAATAAGAAAAATATAGGGTTAAAAAAGGGAAACGTATAAAGACGTTGAATATTTTTCTTATAAATAGTAAAGTTGCGATTGTTGTTCCATATATTGAGTTGTATGGTATAAATAAAGAAGGAGGTGCCAAAGAATGAACAGCAATGAAATATATGTTAGTCTTGACATCGGTACATCCAATGTTAAAGTCATCATTGGTGAAATGGTTAATGACAGCTTAAACATTATTGGTGTTGGAAATGTAAAATCAAATGGTTTAAAGAAGGGATCGATAGTTGATATAGACGAGACTGTTCGATCAATTAAAAAAGCAATTGAACAAGCTGAGCGCATGGTGGGAATCCACATTGAGCAAGTTGTAGTAGGTGTCAATGCAAACCAGGTACAGCTACTTCCTTGTCACGGAGTAGTCGCTGTTTCAAATGAAGATCGTGAAATCGGGAATGAAGATGTCTTACGCGTTCTAGATGCAGCACAAGTTGTGTCAATTGCTCCAGAACGTGAGTTTATTGATGTGGTACCTCGACAGTTCATCGTAGACGGTCTTGACGAGATTAACGATCCACGCGGGATGATCGGTGTAAGATTAGAAATGGAAGGTACACTTATTACAGGCTCGAGAACTTTACTACATAACCTACTTCGTTGTGTAGAAAAAGCAGGTCTTGAAATTGTTGATATTTGTCTTCAACCTTTAGCGGCTGCAACAGTTGCAATATCTTCAGATGAAAAAAATAGAGGAGTAGCCCTTGTTGATATGGGGGGAGGATCTACAACTTTATCTATTTTTAAAGATGGAGAGTTACAAGCGACGAGCGTATTACCATTAGGTGGAGACCATATAACGAAAGATATTGCGATTGGGTTGAAAACTTCAACAGAAAATGCAGATCAAATTAAGTTGAAATATGGACATGCTTTTTATGATACAGCATCTGAAGAAGAGATGTTTACGGTTCCTATTATGGGAAGTGATCAAACAGAACAATATTCTCAGTTGGAATTATCGGATATAATAGAGGCTCGTGTAGAGGAAATTTTAATGTTTGTTCAAGATGAAGTGCGTAAGTTAGGAGTAAAGCAAGTGGCTTCTGGTTATGTACTAACTGGCGGAATTGCTTCTATGCCAGGTGTTCTTGATCTTGCATATGATATTTTACATGAAAATGTTCGTGTAGCAACTCCTGATTATATTGGTGTGCGTGAGCCCCAATATACAAGTGGAGTTGGATTAATTAAACATTCTTATCAAAAAGCTAAATTACGTGGGAAAAATGTGCAGGAAAAGCAAGAGCATTTTGAACCAGTACCAGCACCAGCACCAACGCCGGTACAACAGCAACCCACGAAACAAAAAACTCGTAATCAAAACAATAATAATCAAAATGATGACCGCATGATGTCAAAAGTAAAACGTGTATTCCGTTATTTATGGGATTAAAATTGGACACGAAAAATGAGGTTCTAGGGGGATTTCGACATGTTAGAGTTTGATACTACTCAAGATCAATTAGCGAATATAAAAGTTATCGGTGTCGGCGGTGGCGGAAACAATGCTGTAAACCGTATGATTGAACACGGTGTACAAGGTGTAGACTTTATCGCTGTGAACACTGATGCACAAGCATTAAATCTATCAAAAGCTGAAACAAAAATGCAAATTGGTGGAAAATTAACGCGTGGACTTGGTGCAGGCGCAAACCCTGAAGTAGGGAAAAAAGCTGCAGAAGAAAGTAAAGAACAGATCCAAGAAGCACTTCGTGGTGCGGATATGGTCTTCGTAACTGCCGGTATGGGCGGTGGAACTGGAACTGGTGCAGCTCCAGTTGTTGCTCAAGTTGCAAAAGAATTAGGTGCTTTAACAGTAGGTGTTGTAACACGTCCATTTACTTTTGAAGGACGTAAGCGTGCGACGCAAGCAGCATCTGGTATTGCAGCATTTAAAGAAAATGTAGATACTCTTATTGTAATTCCAAACGATCGCTTATTAGAGATTGTTGATAAAAATACGCCAATGTTAGAAGCATTCCGTGAAGCTGATAACGTATTACGTCAAGGTGTTCAAGGTATTTCGGATTTAATTGCAACGCCAGGTTTAATTAACTTAGACTTTGCAGACGTAAAGACAATTATGTCTAATAGAGGTTCTGCTTTAATGGGTATTGGTTCTGGTAATGGGGAAAATCGTGCTGCAGAAGCTGCGAAAAAAGCGATTTCTAGCCCATTACTAGAAACATCTATTGATGGAGCTCAAGGTGTTATCATGAACATTACGGGTGGCGCTAACTTAAGCTTATATGAAGTACAAGAAGCGGCAGACATCGTAGCTTCAGCTTCAGATCCAGAAGTAAATATGATCTTCGGTTCTGTTATTAACGAAGGATTAAAAGATGATATCGTTGTAACTGTAATTGCAACTGGTTTTGATGATAGCATTGCAACTCAACCACCAAAACCAATTATTCGTCCGAATGCGAACCACACGCAACAACAGCAACAACCAGTAGCTCAACCTTCAAAACAGCGTGAAGTAAAACGTGAAATGAAGCGTGAAGAGCCAGTTGTACATGAGCGTCATTCAGATTCAGATGATATCGATATTCCAGCATTTTTACGTAACCGTCGTAGACGATAAAAAAAGGAGCTTTCATGCTCCTTTTTGTTTTTTATGGAAAAGACCTGCTAAGCAGGTCTTTTTTTTTATTTCGTATATTTCAATATATTTTGTTTGTGAAAATAAGAGTATATCATTCTATGAATTTGTACTTTTATTTTTTACCGACAGATTATGTCTAGAAATCACAAAATAACAAAAAAACACCTCCGCAAATTGACACACTTTCCTATTGGATATGCATTATACTAGTCTCAACTTGAAAAAAGAGGTGAATTGTTTGGTTGTTTACGCCGACGTTGTTTGGTTGTTAAACGCCTGCATTGATTTTCTTTTGCTTTTATTAACAGCTACCGTGTTAAAAAAGAAAATCAAAAGATGGAGGCTTGTGTTAGGGGCATTTATAGGTTCAACTATTGTTATTTTTGCCTTTACTCCTTTTGCTTCTATGATGACACATCCAATTATGAAACTACTGTACTCGTTACTTATTGTGTATACAGCATTTGGGTTTACAACATTTAGAAATTATGCACAAACTGTTTTTACTTTTTACTTTGTAACCTTTATGGTTGGCGGAGGATTAATTGGAACTCATTTCTTTTTGCAAACGAATGAAATGGTAAATGGATTGGTTCAATCTCAGTCAATTTCTTACGGTGATCCAATTAGTTGGTTATTTGTTATTTTTGGTTTTCCAGTAATTTATTATTTTTCTAAAAAGCGTATTGAAAGCGTAGAGGTCACGAAAATACACTATGATCAAATTGTGAAAGTAAAAATTCAATTAGCCGAAGAAGAACTAGAACTCGCAGGTCTTATTGACAGTGGGAACCAACTTTATGACCCATTAACAAAAACACCTGTTATGATTATGCATGTTTCATCATTAGAACATTGCTTACCATCTTGGTTAACAGAACAAATTTATTCCAAAACAGAAATTCCTCAAATACCAGAAAATGATTCTGGTTGGGCGACCAAATTACGCTTAATTCCTTTCCGTGCAGTAGGAGTAGAGAGTCAATTTTTGTGGGCAATTAAGCCTGACAGTGTGCAAGTTGACCATGAAGGTAGTTCTATTGTTGTAAACAAAGTATTAATTGGATTAAATACACAACAGCTGTCTACTAATGGGGAGTATCAATGTATTGTGCATCCAAAAATGTTGATTTCGCAAAAAATGGTGATCGCTTAATAAATGAGAGGCGGGATAATATGATGAAATTAAAATTTTATTTAGTATACCTTTGGTATAAAGTATTGCTGAAATTAGGAATTAAGACCGATGAAATTTATTATATTGGTGGAAGTGAAGCGTTGCCACCACCGTTAACAAAAGAAGAAGAGGAAGTTCTTTTGAATAAATTGCCAAAAGGAGATCAGGCAGCAAGGTCATTACTTATTGAACGTAACTTAAGGCTCGTTGTATATATAGCAAGAAAGTTTGAAAATACAGGGATAAATATTGAAGATTTGATTAGTATAGGAACAATCGGCCTTATTAAAGCGGTAAATACATTTAATCCAGAAAAGAAAATAAAATTAGCAACATATGCATCGCGTTGTATAGAAAATGAAATTTTAATGCATTTACGTCGAAATAACAAAAATCGTTCGGAAGTTTCTTTTGATGAACCACTAAACATTGATTGGGATGGGAATGAACTGTTATTGTCTGACGTGTTAGGTACAGATGATGATATTATTACAAAAGATTTAGAAGCTACTGTAGATCGTCACCTTTTAATGAAAGCATTACACCAATTAAATGATCGTGAAAAACAAATTATGGAACTTCGGTTTGGGCTTGCTGGAGGAGAGGAAAAGACGCAAAAAGATGTGGCGGATATGCTTGGGATTTCACAGTCATACATTTCGCGTTTAGAAAAAAGAATTATAAAAAGATTACGAAAAGAATTTAATAAAATGGTGTGAAGAATAAGACCAGCCGTTATGTAGGCTGGTCTTATTCTATTTAGTTGTATTAGGAAAGATAATTTAAATAAAAAATCGTGAAAAAACCACATGCATAAAATCCCCTTCAAAGGAAATACTTTACACTGTACAGCAACTCCCGATAGGAGGGAACACTTTGACGAGAAACAAAGTAGAAATTTGCGGTGTTGATACAGCTAAACTTCCAGTATTAAAAAATGATGAAATGCGTAAATTATTTCGTGAAATGCAAAGTGGAGAGATAAGCGCAAGAGAAAAATTAGTGAATGGAAACTTACGTCTTGTACTGAGCGTCATCCAAAGATTTAATAACAGAGGAGAATATGTTGACGATTTATTTCAAGTTGGTTGCATCGGACTTATGAAATCAATTGATAATTTTGATTTAGGCCAAAATGTAAAATTTTCAACGTATGCTGTGCCGATGATTATTGGGGAAATACGCAGATATTTGCGTGATAATAATCCGATTCGCGTATCGCGCTCATTGCGAGATATTGCGTATAAAGCTTTGCAAGTAAGAGAAAAATTGATTGCAGAAAATTCAAAAGAACCAACAGCAATGGATATTGCAAAAGTGCTAGAAGTAACTCATGAAGAGATAGTATTTGCTTTAGATGCGATTCAAGATCCAGTTTCATTATTTGAACCGATTTATAATGATGGGGGAGATCCTATCTTTGTTATGGATCAGTTAAGTGATGAAAAACAAAAGGACGAGCAGTGGGTTGAAGAATTAGCATTGAAAGAAGGAATGAAGCGTTTAAATGATAGAGAGAAAATGATTATTAGAAAACGTTTCTTCCAAGGAAAGACACAGATGGAAGTTGCAGAAGAAATTGGGATTTCCCAAGCGCAAGTATCACGTTTAGAGAAGTCAGCTATTAAACAAATGAATAAAACGATTCAAGGATAAGGTCTCACCAATTATGGTGAGACCTTTTTATATGTAATATGGTTTGTGCTCATAGTAGGGGATTAGTGTTCATATAATGAAACTAGCATGGTGTTTCGTATAGATGGCTTCCTGTAAATATGAGAAACAGTTTCCAATTTGTCATATAAGGGAGAGGATAAAAATGGTGATACGAATTTCAGAGTTACAGATGAAGGATGTTATAAATATTTCAGATGGAAAAAGGATTGGGAATATTGGAGATATTGAAATTGATATGAACACAGGGCAAGTTTGTTCTGTTATTATTTCCAAACAGACACGTATGCTAGGTATTTTTGGAAAAGATGTTGAGATTGTAATTCCTTGGAAGGAAATTGTGAAAATTGGGGAGGATGTCATACTTGTAAGAGTAAATCCTGTTAATTCTGTAACAGAATCAATACAAACACCGACAATTTCATAAAGAATATTACAAATTCCTCTTTTTTTTCTGTTAGGATTATGAAAAAATAAAAGTATGGTAAAATAGACAGGAAGTACCATGCTTTTTTCTGTTATTTTAATTAAAAGGAGCCGCTTTATTATGAGAGAACCATTTAAATATGTGGACGGTATACTGTATTTACAAGCGTGGAAAGAACTTGGAAACATTACTGCTGGATTTACGACAAAAGATGGTGGGATAAGTACGGGCTCCTTTCATGCGATGAATTTAGGATTACATGTGAATGATATCGTGGAGAACGTTCATGAAAACAGACGCATTTTAGCAAATAAGTTACAAAAACCATTAGAAAACTGGATTTGCTCTGAACAAGTTCATGCTCATCATGTTGAAAAAGTAGGGCAACAGGAAAAGGGAAGTGGTGTCTATTCATATGAGGACGGCATTTCAAAAACAGATGGCATTTATACGAGTAATGAAGATGTTCTGTTAACGTCTTGTTACGCGGATTGTGTTCCGCTCTATTTTTATGCACCATCACATGGTATGATAGGACTTGCGCATGCTGGATGGAAAGGCACTGTACAAGAGATTGCAAAGGAAATGATTCAAAAGTGGAATGCAGAAGGTATTTCAAGTGATGAAATTCATGTTGCAATTGGGCCGTCGATCGGATCTTGTTGTTATGTTGTGGATGATCGTGTATTAACAGCAGCACAGGAAGTAGTTAGCGGTGCTGTTCCTCATCAAAAAATTTCTGACGGGCAGTACGCAATTAATTTAAAAGAAATTAATCGTATATTATGTGTACAAGCAGGCATAAAAGAAGAGCATATTGTAATGTCATCTCTTTGTACAAGCTGTGAAGAGCAACTATTTTTCTCTCATCGTCGTGATCAAGGTAAGACAGGAAGAATGTTGAGTTTCATAGGTTTTAAGGAGGAAGGAAGCAAGTGACAGTACAAGAAAATTTAGTAATTGTAAACGAAGCTATTAAAGAATCTTGCGCTCGAGCTGGACGTTCGTTGCAAGATATTAAACTTGTTGCAGTTACAAAAACTGTAGGGATTGAAAAAACAAACGAAGTAATTGAAGCTGGAATTATCGATTTAGGTGAAAATAGAAATGAAGGTTTCTTACAGAAATACGAGCATTTCGGTTCAAAAGTTAATTGGCACTTTATTGGCTCATTACAAACGAGAAAAGTAAAAGAAATCATTAATGAAATTGATTATTTACATTCGTTAGATCGTCTTTCGCTGGCGAAAGAAATTCAGAAACGTGCTGATAAGAAAGTGAAATGCTTTATTCAAGTGAAAACCTCATCTGAAGAATCGAAGCAAGGATTGGCAATAGAAGAGGTTGTTTCTTTTATTCAAAGTTTGCAAGAATTCGATAAAATTGAAGTGGTTGGACTAATGACGATGGCTCCATTTACAGAAGAAGAGGAAGAAATCAGACGCTGTTTTAAGGAATTACGTATGCTGCAAACAGAGGTGCAGGAGCTAGAGTTATTACATGCGCCATGTAAAGAATTATCAATGGGAATGTCCAATGATTACACAATTGCAATTGAAGAAGGGGCTACATATATTCGTTTGGGAACGATTTTAGTAGGAAAAGCGTAAAAGGAAGGAGAATCTTATTATGAGTTGGTCAAAAGTAAAATACTTCTTTTTTGATACACCGGAAGAAAAAGAAGCAGCTCAATATGGTTATGAAAAGGAGCAAACAGACATGAAAAAGCAGCAAGATCCACCAGAACAACAAGACGTTACGTTTCCGAAAGCGCAACCGAAGCAAAATGTTGTGAGTATTGAAACAGCAAAACAATCTTCAAAAGTTGTTTTATTAGAACCACGCACATATTCGGAAGCACAAGGGATTGCGGACCACTTAAAAGGTAGACGAGCTGTTGTAATTAATTTGCAGAGAATGTCTACTGATCAAGCGGTACGTATCGTTGACTTTTTAAGTGGTACTGTATACGCTATAGGCGGGGACATTCAAAAAATAGGACCGAAAACATTTATGTGTACACCTGAAAATGTAGATATTGTTGGTGCGATTTCAGAGTTATTCGGTGAAGAAGAAGAAACAAATATAAAGAGGTGGTAATACGCCATGACAACAGTTTTTATAGTGTTAAGTTATGCTATCGAGATTTACTCGTGGGCACTTATTATTTACATTCTCCTATCATGGTTTCCTGGTGCAAAGGAATCAGCTTTTGGAGAGTTCCTGGCACGTATTTGTGAACCGTATTTAGAACCATTCCGCCGCTTTATTCCGCCGCTTGGAATGATTGATATTTCTCCAATCGTTGCGATCTTTGCGTTGAAACTTGCTAAAACTGGTTTGTTCAGTTTATTAAGCTATTTCTTATAGTAAGAAGGTAAATACATGAGCATCTACGAACATTTTAGGCCTGATGAGGAGGTCTTTGTGGATAAAGTGCTAGAGTGGAAGCGAGCGGCGGAATACCATCAAGTGAAGTTAACGGATTTTCTTGATCCTAGGCAACAACAAATTGTTTCTATGGTAATAGGACAAGGTGATGTTGCTGTGCAATTTGGTGGTGCAACGCCTAATGCAGAGCGTAAAAGAGCACTTATTTATCCAGACTATCTAGAATTAAATGAAGAAGAATTTCAAGTAGAAGTATTAGAAATTGACTATCCTTCCAAGTTTTATACGCTAGAACATAGGCAAATATTAGGTACATTTATGTCTCTTGGTTTAACAAGAGAAAAATGTGGTGATATTTTGCTGCAAGAAAATCGTGCCCAAATTGTAGTTGCGAAAGAAATTGTATCGTATATTGAGATGAACTTACAATCAATAGGGAAAGTAAAAGTCTCTTTAGCGTCAGTGCAAGGAGAACAAATTCTACAGATAGATGAAACGTGGGGAGAGAAATCTGGAACGGTTTCTTCACTTCGTTTAGATGTTATGTTAGCTGAAATGTTACATTTATCTAGACAGAAAGTACAACCTTTCATAAAAAATGGTTTAGTAAAAGTCAATTGGAAAACAGTGGAGCAAACTTCTTATGAATGCTATCCAGGAGATGTTTTTTCTGTTAGAGGATATGGCCGAAGTAAATTATTTTCTGTAGAAGGTAGAACAAAACGCGACAAATGGAGAATTTTGTATGGTATACTAAAATGATTGGTTTTTTAGAAGGAAATCCTCCTATTTTGTCGAAGAAAAGATATAATTGAAAGAGGAAATTTAGATAACTACTTGGAGGTGGCGTTGTGCCGTTAACACCATTAGATATTCATAACAAAGAATTTGGTCGCGGATTCCGTGGCTATGATGAAGATCAAGTAAATGAGTTTCTTGATCAAATTATCAAAGATTATGAATTGGTCATTCGTGAGAAAAAAGCTTTAGAAGAAAAAGTTGCGCAGTTAGAAGGGAAGTTAGATCATTTCTCTAATATTGAAGATACGTTAAACAAATCTATCGTCGTTGCACAAGAAGCAGCGGAAGAAGTAAAACGTAATGCGCAAAAAGAAGCGAAATTAATTGTGCGTGAAGCTGAAAAGAATGCTGATCGTATTATTAACGAAGCATTAGTAAAATCAAGAAAAGTTGCTTTTGATATTGAAGAGCTAAAGAAACAAGCGAAAGTATTCCGAACTCGTTTCCGTATGTTATTAGAAACACAGCTTGAGATGTTAAACAACGATGATTGGGATAAACTAATTGAATTAGAAGACGAAGTAGATGAACTGTTGAAAAAAGAAGAAACAGTGTAAGCTTGACGTTTTTCTCATTATTACATATAATTTTAAACAACATATTTATTAAGAAAAACGAAGATAGGGATAAGTACCTTTTCAAACCTTATATAGCGAACTGAGGATGGTGTAAGCTCAGGATAAGGAGATAGTGGGAATATCACCCTGGAGTTCCGCGCTGAACAAATAGAGTAAGCGTAGGCGTGTATTCGCGTTAAGAATATAAAGAGGATTCTATACACATGTATATGATCTACTAGGGTGGTACCGCGGGAGACTTTCTCGTCCCTTTTTGGGATGAGAAGGTCTCTTTTTTATTCCGTTTTTTAAGTGTTTCTTTTATACATGTAAGGAGGAATTGAGCATGGAGTACAAAAATACATTACTGATGCCAAAAACAGAGTTCCCAATGCGTGGGAATTTACCAAAACGTGAGCCTGCAATGCAAGAAAAATGGGCTGAAATGAATATTTACGAAAAAGTACAAGAACATACAAAAGGACGTCCTTTATTTGTATTGCATGATGGACCTCCATATGCGAATGGTGACATTCATATGGGACATGCATTAAATAAAGTATTAAAAGACTTTATTGTTCGTTATAAATCAATGACTGGTTTTAGTGCGCCATATGTTCCAGGATGGGATACGCACGGTTTACCAATTGAACAAGCTTTAACAAATAAAGGTGTAAAACGTAAAGAAATGACAGTTGCTGAGTTCCGTAAGTTATGTGCAGAGTATGCATATGAACAAGTAGAACGTCAACGTGAACAATTTAAGCGTCTAGGTGTACGTGCAGATTGGGATAATCCATATATTACTTTAGAGCCAGCTTATGAAGCACAACAAATTAAAGTGTTTGGTGACATGGCGAAAAAAGGTTATATCTATAAAGGTCAAAAACCAGTTTACTGGTCTCCAACGAGTGAATCTGCTTTAGCGGAAGCTGAAATTGAATATCAAGATAAAAAATCAGCATCTATTTACGTAGCATTCCCTGTAAAAGATGGAAAGAACGTATTAGAAGGTGATGAAAAGTACATCATTTGGACAACGACACCTTGGACATTACCTGCAAACTTAGGTATTTCTGTTCACCCAGAGCTTGAATATAGCATTGTAAAAGTAAACGATGAGAAATATATCATTGCTTCTGAGCTGTTTGAGACAGTTGCAAAAACGTTAGAGTGGGAAAATGCTGAAGTTGTGAAAATAGTAAAAGGTAGCGAACTTGAGTACACAGTTGCAAAACATCCATTCTACGATCGTGATTCATTAGTTATGCTAGGAGACCACGTAACAACAGATGCAGGTACAGGTTGTGTTCATACAGCACCAGGACACGGGGAAGATGACTTCGTTGTTGGTAAAAAGTATGGATTAGAAGTACTTTGCCCAGTCGATGATAAAGGTGTATTAACAAATGAGGCACCTGGATTTGAAGGCTTATTCTATGATAAAGCTAACAAACCAATTACAGAAAAATTAGAAGAAGTAGGCGCGTTACTGAAACTAACATTCATTACACATTCATACCCACATGATTGGAGAACGAAAAAACCAATTATTTTCCGTGCGACAGCACAGTGGTTTGCATCTATTGAAGCATTCCGTAAAGAATTAATAGAAGCTGTAGCAGAAACAAAATGGGTACCAGCATGGGGAGAAACTCGTCTTCATAATATGGTTCGTGACCGTGGTGACTGGTGTATTTCTCGTCAGCGTGCATGGGGTGTGCCAATTCCAGTATTCTATGCTGAGAATGGTGATCCAATTATTACGGATGAAACAATTAACCATGTAGCAGATTTATTCCGTGAACACGGTTCTAACGTATGGTTCGAGCGTGAAGCGAAAGATCTATTACCAGAAGGATTTACACATCCAGGTAGCCCAAATGGCGAATTCCGTAAAGAAACAGACATCATGGATGTATGGTTCGATTCAGGTTCTTCTCACCAAGCGGTATTAGAAGAGCGCGAAGATTTACAGCGTCCAGCTGATTTATATTTAGAAGGATCTGACCAGTATCGTGGTTGGTTTAACTCTTCATTATCAACAGCAGTTGCTGTAACAGGTAAAGCTCCATATAAAGGCGTACTAAGTCACGGTTTCGTACTAGATGGTGAAGGACGTAAGATGAGTAAGTCGATTGGAAAC
Source organism: Bacillus sp. FSL E2-8900 (assembly GCF_037966225.1). Taxonomy (NCBI): domain Bacteria; kingdom Bacillati; phylum Bacillota; class Bacilli; order Caryophanales; family Bacillaceae; genus Bacillus; species Bacillus sp. FSL E2-8900. The sequence continues at coordinate 3,606,919 of NZ_CP150193.1, read as the reverse complement.
ATTGTCGTACCGAAGAAAATTATGGATCAATTAGGCGGAGACATTTTACGCTTATGGGTATCTTCTGTTGACTATCAATCTGACGTACGTATTTCAGATGATATTTTAAAACAAGTAGCAGAAGTGTATCGTAAAATCCGTAACACATTCCGTTTCTTATTAGGAAACTTAGACGACTTTAAGCCAAGTGAAAATGCAGTAGCTGTAGCTGAACTTCGTGAAGTAGATCGTTACATGTTAGTGAAATTAAATGACTTAATTACAAAAGTTAAAGAAGCATATGAGACATACGACTTCGCTGCTGTGTATCATGCAATTCATAACTTCTGTACAATTGATTTAAGTTCATTCTATTTAGACTTTGCAAAAGACATTTTATATATTGAAGGTGCAAACCACGAAGATCGTCGTGCGATTCAAACTGTATTATATGATGTTCTTGTTGCGTTAACGAAACTTGTAACACCAATCTTACCGCATACAGCTGATGAAGTATGGCCATACATTCCAGGCGTAACAGAAGAAAGTGTACAATTAACTGATATGCCAGAAGCTGTACAATTAGATGACGCGGAAGCGTTAAAAACAAAATGGGATGCATTTATGACATTACGTGATGACGTGTTAAAAGCACTAGAAGTAGCTCGTAATGAAAAAGTAATCGGTAAGTCATTAAATGCAAGCATTACGCTATATCCAACTGCAGAAATGAAAGCTATGTTAGAGTCTATTAGTGAAGACTTAAAGCAATTATTCATCGTTTCTGAGTATAAACTTGGTGGTATGATGGATGAAGCGCCAGCAGATGCACCGAAGTATGAACATACAGCGGTTGTTGTTGCTCAAGCAACTGGTGAAACATGTGAACGTTGTTGGGTAGTTTCAGAAACAATTGGTAAAGATGCTGAACATGAAACATTATGTGAGCGTTGTGCAACAGTTGTTAAAGAAAACTATGTAAAATAATAAAAAAAGCTGACTGCTATTGATGCAGTCAGTTTTTTTGTTGATGGCATATCAAAATCACTTTCAGACTCTTTCCTGTGAAGGAAAAATGTGTGTGAGGTAAGCAAATAAATTTCGGACACACTAACTGTACATTACAGCTAGGAGGAATGTACACGTGAATGAAATTTACATGGAAATAAAAGAAGAATTGCAATTGATGAGAAAAGAGTTGCAAGAGAGACTAGCTAAAGAAGTAATGCACAAATATGATGTCGAGTTCAGCCAAGAGCTTGGATATGAAATTAAGGAAGAGATAAAGAAAAAATTGCTATTACATGATATAAAAGAGGATTTAAAGGATGTAGAACGCGCATTATTTAAAATGGAAATAGACATGTATGGTATTTGTGAAGATACGGGGAGATTAATTTCGACAAAGCAAATGAAGACAATGCCGACTGCCCGTACGATTCATGAATTCTTTTATGAAAAGGTAAATGTATGAATACGCACAACGATATTATATTACCTTTTTTTAATTTATTTTATTCTTCTATAAAGGTTCATTGTGAAAAGGTAGCAGCTATGCTAAAATTTTGAGGTACACTGTCTTTGTGGGGGAAATGAAAATGATATATTATGTAATAGCGTTATTCGTCATTGCTATCGATCAAATATCGAAGTGGTTAATTGTAAAGAACATGGAATTGGGTACGAGTATTCCGATTATCGACAATGTATTATACATAACATCACATCGAAATAGAGGCGCTGCTTGGGGTATTTTAGAAAATAAAATGTGGTTCTTCTACATTATTACAGTTGTTTTTGTAGTGTTTATTGTATTTTATATGAAAAAGTATGCGAAAACAGACAAGCTTCTAGGTATTTCGTTAGGCCTAATTTTGGGCGGGGCAATTGGTAACTTTATTGATCGTGTATTTAGACAAGAAGTAGTGGATTTCATTCACGTGTATATTTTCTCGTACAACTATCCAGTATTCAATATAGCTGATTCAGCATTATGTATTGGTGTTGTATTAATTATTATTCAAACATTATTAGAAGGCAAGAAAGCGAAGGAGTAATTGAATGAGTGAAGTAGTACAAGTAACAGTTGCAGCAGAGCAAAAAAACGAGCGAATTGATAAATTCGTTACAGGGATAAATAACGAATGGTCACGTACGCAAGTGCAGCAATGGATTAAAGATGAAGTTGTGACAGTAAACGGGAAAGCGGTAAAAGGGAATTATAAAGTAAAAGAAGAAGATGAAATTACAGTAACAATTCCTGAACCAGAAGAGTTAGATATTCAACCAGAGGATTTAAATTTAGAAATTTATTATGAAGATGCAGATGTGCTTGTTGTAAATAAGCCACGTGGTATGGTTGTACATCCAGCACCAGGGCATACAAGTGGTACACTTGTAAATGGCCTTATGCACCATTGTACAGACTTATCAGGCATTAACGGTGTAATGCGTCCAGGTATCGTGCATCGTATCGATAAAGATACATCTGGACTATTAATGGTTGCTAAAAATGATATGGCACATGAATCGCTTGTAAATCAGCTTGTAGCAAAAACAGTAACGAGACGTTACAAAGCGATTGTACACGGTGTGATTCCGCATGATAAGGGAACGATTGATGCTCCGATTGCTCGTGATAAGAAAGAGCGTCAAAGTATGACAGTTGATGAAAATGGTAAGAACGCTGTTACGCATTTCCAAGTGTTAGAACGCTTTAAAGACTTTACACTTGTAGAATGTCGCTTAGAAACGGGACGTACGCACCAAATTCGTGTTCATATGAAATATATTGGCTATCCACTTGCAGGAGATCCGAAGTATGGTCCGAAGAAAACGTTAGATATGAATGGACAAGCACTTCATGCGGGTATTTTAGGCTTTGATCATCCTCGTACTGGTGAATATATTCAGTTTGAGGCACCGATTCCAGAAGTGTTTGAAGACGCATTAAATATTTTACGAAAATAGTATTGACAAATCATAAGAAAACTGAGATACTGACAACAGTTAAATAATGATCCTTTAACACAGCCCCGTGAGGTTGAGAAGGTAACGGTTTGAAATACTTAGGGTATGTTGTACCCTTTTTTCAAAAGTCCTCTCGCACACGCTGAGAGGACTTTTTTTATACCATTACTCTCACGCAAGAAAAAAGCTTGGAGGTGTAGAGCATGCAAGAGAAAGCTGTCGTTTTAGATGACCAAATGATTCGCCGCGCTTTAACACGAATTAGTCATGAAATCGTGGAACGAAATAAAGGTGTCGATAATTGTGTTCTTGTCGGAATTAAAACTCGTGGAATTTTTATTGCACAACGTTTGGCAGAACGAATTGGTCAAATTGAAGGAAAAGAAATGGAAGTTGGAGAGTTAGACATTACGTTATATCGTGATGATTTAACACTACAATCGAAAAATAAAGAACCACTTGTAAAAGGTTCTGATATCCCTGTAGATATTACGAAGAAAAAAGTTATCCTTGTGGATGACGTATTATATACAGGAAGAACAGTTCGAGCAGCAATGGATGCTCTTATGGATTTAGGTAGACCATCTCAAATCCAATTGGCGGTTCTTGTTGATAGAGGTCATCGCGAATTACCAATTCGCGCTGATTATGTAGGGAAGAATATTCCAACATCAAGTGAAGAGCGTATCGAAGTTGATTTGCAAGAGACAGATCAACAAGATCGAGTAAGCATATACGATAAGTAAAGCCCTTTTAAATGTAGTCCTGTGAGGCTGCCAAAGGGTCTTGGCTTTCATATGTCAAATTTGGCATACGAAAGTGTAGGACTCTTTGTGCACAGGCACAAAGAGTTTTTTTATTGCAAAGATTTAAACTGAAGGAGGATGTAACAATGGAACAAAAGCCAGTGTTAGACGTTAATGAAGTACCGAAACCGGGAAAATGGTTATTTTTAAGTATACAACATTTGTTCGCGATGTTTGGATCAACAGTGCTTGTTCCGTTTTTAACAGGATTGAATCCATCAGTAGCATTAATATCAAGTGGATTAGGAACGTTAGCGTTTCTTCTTATAACGAAAGGTCAAGTACCTGCTTATCTAGGATCATCATTCGCCTTTATCGCACCGATTATAACAGCGAAAACGGCAGGTGGACCGGGAGCGGCAATGCTTGGTGGTTTGCTAGCAGGACTTGTGTACATCTTAATCTCACTCGGAATTAAGAAATCAGGATCAGAGTGGATTATGAAATTACTACCACCAATCGTAGTTGGTCCAGTAGTAATGGTAATCGGTCTAGCTTTAGCACATACAGCAGTTAACATGGCGATGAACGGTGCGGATGGCAAATATAGCTTTACACACTTTTCAGTAGCGTTAGTAACATTAGCAATTACAATTATATGCTCGATATTTGGAAGAGGATTTTTCAGTATCATACCAGTGTTACTTGGCATTATCGGCGGATATATCTTCGCTTACTTCCAAGGGCTAGTAGACTTAAAGCCGGTAGCTGAGGCAAAATGGTTTGTTGTACCAGATTTCACAGTACCATTTGTAACATACACACCAGAGTTTTCATGGAAGATTGTACTCTTGATGGTACCAGTTGCACTAGTAACAATATCAGAACATATCGGACATCAAATTGTTCTTGGAAATGTTATTAAAAGAGATTTAATTGAAAAACCAGGTTTACACCGTTCAATCTTCGGTGACGGAGTAGCAACATTAATCGCGTCACTAATCGGTGGGCCACCGAATACAACGTATGGTGAAAACATCGGTGTGCTAGCAATTACGAGAGCATACAGTGTATACTTATTCATCGGTTCAGCAGTATTCGCAATCATGTTCGGATTTATCGGTAAGATTTCTGCACTGATTCATTCGATCCCAACACCAGTTATGGGTGGTGTATCAATCTTACTATTCGGTGTAATCGCATCAAGCGGATTACGCATGATGGTAGATGATAAAACAGATTTAAGTGACAAACGAAACTTAATGATTGCATCAGTAATATTAGTAATCGGTATTGGTGGAGCGGTACTTCATGTAGGAGAATCATTCCAAGTAGAAGGAATGGCACTAGCAGCAATTGTAGGTGTACTGTTAAATCTACTACTACCGGAAACGAAACAAATAAAACAATCTAAGCAGATTGCTTCATAATAATAACCTTTTAATTCAGTCCTGTGAGACCGGAAAGGGTGGCTTCTTTCTTGCACCCTAGTCTCACACGATTAGGGTATTTTTATGCAAAGGTTGTTATAAAAATTCAAAAGTGGTAACATAAAAATCAGAAAGATGAGGGATGACGATGAGCCATTTGTTAACGATGAGTGAATTATCGGAAGTAGAAATTTCAGAAATCCTAAAAGATGCAGAAGATTTTGCGAATGGAAAAGAGAGCAAAACGACAGAGCAAACTTTTGTTGCGAACTTGTTCTTTGAGAATAGTACGAGAACGAGATTTAGCTTTGAAGTTGCTGAGAAGAGATTAGGACTTGATGTTTTAAACTTTTCAGCTGATGCATCTAGCGTACAAAAAGGAGAAACTCTATACGATACGATAAGAACACTAGAATCAATCGGAACAAAAGCAGTGGTCATCCGCCACGAGCAAGATCGCTACTTCGATGAACTAAAAGATCAGGTGAATATTCCAATCTTAAATGCTGGAGATGGATGCGGAAACCACCCAACACAGTGCCTACTGGACCTTCTTACAATTAAACAAGAGTTTGGAAGATTTGAAGGTTTGAAGATTGCAATAGTAGGAGATGTTCGTCATAGCCGAGTAGCACGTTCTAATGCAGAAGCATTAACGAAGCTTGGTGCAACAATTTACTTTGCAAGTCCAGAAGAGTGGCAAGATGAAGACAACACATTTGGAACATACAAACCATTAGATGAACTTGTTCCAGAAGTTGATGTAATGATGTTACTCCGTGTACAACATGAGCGTCATGATCATTATGAAACAGACATTATGAAAGAATATCATGAGAAACACGGATTAACAGTAGAAAGAGAAAAGCGTATGAAAGAAGGAAGCATTATTATGCATCCAGCTCCTGTAAACCGTGATGTTGAAATTGCAAGTGAACTTGTTGAGTGTGAGCGTTCACGTATATTTAAACAAATGGAAAATGGAGTTTACGTAAGAATGGCTGTACTAAAACGCGCCTTACCAAATGTATTAGGAGGAATGAAACATGAATTATTTGTTTAAAAATGGTCGTTATATGAATGAAGAAGGAAAAATCGTAGCAACGGATCTTCTCGTACAAGACGGTAAAATCGCTAAGGTAGCAGAAAATATTACGGCAGATAATGCTGAAGTAATCGATGTGAACGGAAAGTTAATCGCACCTGGATTAGTAGATGTACACGTACATCTTCGTGAACCAGGTGGTGAACATAAAGAAACAATTGAAACAGGTACACTAGCAGCGGCAAAAGGTGGATTCACTACAATTTGCGCAATGCCAAATACACGCCCGGTACCAGATTGCAGAGAACATATGGAAGACTTGCAAAAACGTATTGAAGAAAAAGCTCATGTTAACGTACTACCATACGGAGCAATTACAGTACGTCAAGCTGGTTCTGAAATGACAGATTTCGAAACATTAAAAGAACTTGGAGCATTTGCTTTCACAGATGACGGCGTAGGCGTACAAGATGCGAGCATGATGTTAGCGGCTATGAAACGTGCAGCAAAATTAAATATGGCAGTAGTTGCGCACTGTGAAGAGAATACGCTTATTAATAAAGGTTGTGTACATGAAGGGAAGTTTTCTGAGAAACACGGATTAAACGGTATCCCATCAGTATGTGAATCTGTACATATTGCAAGGGATATACTGCTTGCTGAAGCAGCAGATTGCCACTATCACGTATGTCATGTAAGTACGAAAGGTTCTGTACGTGTAATCCGTGATGCGAAACGCGCTGGAATTAAAGTAACAGCAGAAGTAACACCGCATCACCTAGTGTTATGTGAAGATGATATCCCATCAGCTGATCCTAACTTTAAAATGAACCCACCGCTTCGTGGAAAAGAAGACCATGCAGCATTAATTGAAGGTTTATTAGATGGAACGATCGATATGATCGCAACTGACCATGCACCGCATACAGCGGAAGAGAAAGCACAAGGAATTGAAAGAGCACCGTTTGGAATTACTGGTTTTGAAACAGCATTCCCGCTTCTATACACAAACCTTGTGAAAAAGGGAGTTATTACGCTAGAACAGTTAATTCAATTCTTAACAGAAAAGCCAGCTGATACATTCGGCTTAGAAGCAGGTCGCCTAAAAGAAGGTAGAGCAGCTGATATTACAATCATTGATTTAGAACAAGAAGAAGAGATTGACCCAACAACATTCTTATCAAAAGGAAAAAATACACCATTCGCAGGTTGGAAATGCCAAGGATGGCCGGTAATGACAATCGTTGGTGGTAAGATCGCATGGCAAAAGGAGAGTGCATTAGTATGAAAAGACAACTTATCTTAGAAGATGGAACAGTATTAATTGGAACAGGTTTCGGAGGCGAAATCGAAAAGTCAGGTGAGGTTGTATTTACAACAGGAATGACTGGATATCAAGAAACATTATCTGATCCATCATATTGCGGTCAAATCGTAACATTCACGTACCCATTAATCGGAAACTACGGCATTAACCGTGACGATTTTGAATCCATTCACCCATCTGTAAATGGTTTAATCGTAAACGAAATTTGTGATCACCCATCAAACTTCCGTAATGAAATTTCGTTAAATGATTACTTGAAAGAAAGAAATATCCCAGGATTAGCAGGGATTGATACGAGAAAATTAACGAGAAAAATTCGTCAATACGGTACATTACGTGGACGCCTTTGTAACATGGATGCAGATGTAGAGTACATTGTAAGCCAATTAAAAGCGACAGTATTTACAGATCATGTAAAACGCGTATCAACGAAAGATCCATACCCAAGCCCAGGTCGTGGTCACCGAGTTGTACTAGTAGACTTCGGTATGAAACATGGTATTTTACGAGAATTAAATAAGCGTGACTGTGATGTAATTGTAGTTCCTTACAACACAACAGCGGAAGAAATTTTACGCCTTAGCCCAGATGGAATTATGTTAAGTAATGGACCTGGAGATCCGAAAGATGTACCAGAAGCAATTGAAATGTTAAAAGACATTATCGGTAAAGTTCCTTTATTCGGAATTTGCCTAGGACATCAATTGTTCGCTCTAGCATCAGGTGCAAATACAAGTAAGTTGAAATTTGGTCACCGTGGTTTAAACCATCCAGTAAAAAATCTTGCAACTGGAAAAGTAGCAATTACATCTCAAAACCACGGATACGCAGTAGAAGAAGAATCAGTTGAAAATACAGATCTTGAAATTACACATGTTGCTTTAAACGATGGAACGGTAGAAGGTCTTCGTCATAAGAAGTTCCCGGCATTTACAGTACAATACCATCCAGAAGCTTCAGCGGGACCAGAAGATGCAAATGATTTATTCGAAGATTTCTTAACAATGATTGAAAACTTCAAGAAAGAAGGGGAAGAGTTATGCCAAAACGCCTAGACATTAACACAATTTTAGTAATCGGATCAGGACCAATTGTAATTGGGCAAGCAGCGGAGTTTGACTACTCTGGTACACAAGCTTGTCAATCTCTTAAAGAGGAAGGTTACAAAGTAATCCTTGTTAACTCTAACCCAGCAACAATTATGACGGATACTGCAACAGCTGATAAAGTATACATCGAGCCATTAACATTAGAATTCGTAAGCCGTATTATTCGTAAAGAACGTCCTGATGCAATCCTACCAACATTAGGTGGTCAAACAGGTTTAAACATGGCTGTTGAACTTGCAAAATCAGGCGTACTTGACGAGTGCGGAGTTGAAATTTTAGGAACAAAATTATCAGCAATCGAGCAAGCGGAAGATCGTGATTTATTCCGTACATTAATGCAAGATTTAAATGAACCAACACCACCAAGTGAAATTATTCATAACCTTGATGAAGCATATGGATTTGTAAACGAAATTGGTTACCCAGTAATCGTTCGACCAGCGTTCACATTAGGAGGAACGGGCGGCGGAATTTGTCATAACGAAGAAGAGCTAATTGAAATCGTAACAAGTGGTTTAAAACATAGCCCAGTAACACAATGTTTATTGGAGAAAAGTATTGCTGGCTGTAAAGAAATTGAATACGAAGTAATGCGTGATTCAAATGATAACGCAATTGTAGTGTGTAACATGGAAAACATCGATCCAGTTGGTGTTCATACAGGTGATTCAATCGTTGTAGCACCGAGCCAAACGCTAAGCGACCGTGAATACCAAATGTTACGTAACACGTCATTACGAATTATTCGTGCACTAGGAATTGAAGGTGGATGTAACGTTCAGCTTGCACTAGATCCATATAGCTTCCAATACTATGTAATCGAAGTAAATCCACGTGTAAGTCGTTCATCTGCACTAGCATCTAAAGCAACTGGATATCCAATTGCGAAATTAGCAGCAAAAATTGCAGTCGGCTTAACGTTAGATGAAATCGTAAACCCAGTAACACAAAAAACTTACGCTTGCTTCGAGCCAGCGTTAGACTATGTTGTTTCAAAAATTCCACGTTGGCCGTTTGATAAGTTTGAATCAGCGAACAGAACGCTTGGAACACAAATGAAAGCAACTGGTGAAGTTATGTCAATCGGACGTAACTTAGAAGAATCATTACTAAAAGCAGTTCGTTCTTTAGAGCTTGGCATTTATCACTTAGAATTAGACCACTTAAAAGAACTTGATAAAGAAACGATGAAAAAACGTATCATTAAAGCGGATGATGAACGACTGTTTATTGTAGCAGAAGCAATTCGCCAAGGTGTAACGAAAGAAGAAATCAATGAATGGTGTGAAATGGACTTCTTCTTCTTACAAAAAGTTGAAAACATCGTAAATATGGAACGTGAAGTAAAAGCGAATGTAGGAAATATGGAAGTACTACAAACTGCAAAAGAAATGGGCTTCAGCGATCACTACATTGCAGCAGCTTGGAACAAAACGGAGCGCGAAATTTACGATATGCGTAAAGAAAATAATATGATGCCAGTATTCAAAATGGTAGATACTTGTGCGGCAGAGTTTGAATCTGCAACGCCATATTACTACAGCACATATGCGGACGAAAATGAATCGATTGTAACAGATCGTAAGAGTGTAGTAGTTCTAGGATCTGGTCCGATCCGTATTGGTCAAGGTGTTGAGTTTGATTACGCAACAGTTCACTCAGTATGGGCAATTAAAGAAGCTGGATATGAAGCAATTATCATTAACAACAACCCAGAAACAGTTTCAACAGACTTCAGTATTTCTGACAAATTATACTTTGAACCATTAACGATTGAAGATGTAATGCATATTATCGATTTAGAAAAACCAGAAGGTGTTATCGTTCAGTTCGGTGGACAAACGGCAATTAACTTAGCAGCGAAACTAGAAGAACATGGTGTGAAAATTTTAGGAACATCACTTGAAGACTTAGACCGTGCAGAAGATCGTGATAAATTCGAAGCTGCTTTAACAAAACTTGGCATCCCGCAACCAGTTGGTAAAACAGCAACGACTGTAGAACAAGCGGTAGCAATCGCAGAAGAAATTGGTTACCCAGTATTAGTAAGACCATCTTACGTACTAGGTGGACGTGCGATGGAAATCGTATATCGCCAAGAAGAACTACTGCACTACATGAAAAATGCAGTTAAAGTTCATGCAGATCACCCAGTATTAATCGACCGTTACATGGTTGGTAAAGAAATTGAAGTAGATGCAATTTCCGATGGTGAGAATGTATTCATTCCAGGTATTATGGAACATATTGAACGCGCTGGAGTTCACTCTGGTGACTCAATTGGAGTATATCCACCACAAAGTTTATCTGAAAAACTAAAAGAACAAATCATTGAACATACAATTGCACTTGGAAAAGGATTAAACATTGTTGGATTACTAAATATCCAGTTTGTAGTATTCAAAGATCAAGTGTACGTAATTGAAGTAAATCCACGTGCAAGCCGTACAGTACCGTTCTTAAGTAAAATTACAGGCGTACCGATGGCGAATGTTGCAACGAAAGTTATTTTAGGGCAAGACCTAGTAGAGCAAGGATACGGAACTGGCTATCACCCAGAAGAGAAAGAAGTATATGTAAAAGCTCCGGTATTCTCATTCGCGAAACTACGCTCAGTTGATACAACATTAGGACCTGAAATGAAATCAACAGGGGAAGTAATGGGTAAAGACTTAACGCTTGAAAAAGCATTGTATAAAGGATTAGTTGCTTCTGGAATTAACATCCCAACGCACGGCTCAGTAATCATTACTGTAGCGGATAAAGATAAAGAAGAGGCGATGGAAATTGCAAAACGTTTCCACGAAATCGGCTATAACTTATTAGCAACAGCTGGAACAGCACAATCATTAGAAGAGCAAAATATCCCAGTACAAGTTGTAAACAAAATTGATTCTGAAGACTACAACTTACTAGATATTATCCGTCAAGGAAAAGCACAGTTTGTAATTAACACATTAACAAAAGGTAAACAACCAGCGCGTGATGGTTTCCGCATTCGCCGTGAATCAGTAGAAAATGGTGTGGCTTGCTTAACATCACTTGATACAACAAGAGCAATCTTACGAGTATTAGAATCTATGACATTCTCAGCTCATTCAATGAAAGAAATTACGCAAACAAAGCGTCACGAGGTGGTACATGCATGATGCAAAAGCAAAATATGATCGTCGTTAACCAAAAAGAAATCGCAAAAAATATTTACGAATTAGTGCTTCAAGGAACGTTAGTACAGCAAATGAACGAACCAGGGCAGTTTGTACACATTAAGGTAGCAGAGGGCATTGCGCCCCTTCTGCGCCGCCCAATTAGTATTTGTAATGTAGATCAAGAGAAGAACGAATTTACAATGCTATATCGTGCCGAAGGACAAGGGACAAAAACATTAGCAACTAGAAAACAAGGTGAAATGGTAGATGTACTAGGACCATTAGGACACGGTTTTCCTGTAGAAGAAGCAGAAGCTGGTCAAACAGCTTTACTAGTAGGTGGGGGAATTGGTGTACCACCACTTTATGAATTATCACAGCGCCTCGTTGCAAAAGGTGTACGTGTTATTCACATCTTAGGCTTTCAAACGAAAGATGTAGTTTTCTATGAAGAAAAATTTGCAGAACTTGGTGATACGTACGTTGCGACAGTAGACGGTACACACGGTACAAAAGGATTTGTCACAGATGTAATTGATAATTACGGAATTGACTTTGATATTCTTTATTCATGTGGTCCGCTAGCGATGCTTCGTGCATTAGAAGGACGTTACAAAGAGAAAAAAGCCTATATTTCATTAGAAGAACGTATGGGCTGTGGTATTGGAGCTTGTTTCGCATGTGTATGCCACTTACAAGAAGATCCAAGTGGACATTCTTACAAGAAGGTGTGTAGCGACGGACCAGTATTTCCAATCGGGGAGGTTGTACTATGAACAGATTGCAAGTTGAATTACCAGGATTATCATTAAAAAATCCAATTATACCGGCATCTGGATGCTTTGGGTTTGGTCGTGAATATGCACAGTTTTACGATTTAAGTGTACTAGGATCAATCATGATTAAAGCGACGACAGAACAACCACGTTATGGAAATCCAACGCCTCGTGTTGCTGAAACACCAGGCGGCATGCTAAATGCAATCGGACTTCAAAACCCGGGATTAGACAAAGTAATGAATTCGGAATTACCATGGTTAGAACAATTTGACCTTCCAATTATTGCAAACGTTGCAGGCTCACAAGCTGAGGATTACGTAGCGGTTGCGAAGGAAATTTCTAAAGCGCCTAATGTCCATGCACTAGAATTAAACATTTCTTGTCCGAACGTAAAAACAGGTGGTATCGCCTTTGGTACAAATCCTGAAATTGCTGCTGATTTAACGAAGCGAGTAAAAGAGGTTTCTGAAGTACCTGTATACGTGAAATTGTCACCGAACGTGGCAAACATAGTAGAAATTGCAAAAGCGATTGAAAATGCAGGTGCAGATGGTTTAACGATGATTAATACATTGCTTGGTATGCGTCTAGATTTAAAAACAGCTAAACCAATTTTAGCAAACCGTACAGGCGGATTATCAGGTCCTGCGATTAAGCCAGTAGCAATTCGCATGGTACATGAAGTAAGCCAAGCGGTTAACATTCCAATTATCGGAATGGGTGGTATTGAAACAGCTGAAGATGTAATTGAATTCTTCTATGCTGGCGCAAGCGCAGTTGCAGTAGGTACAGCGAACTTTATCGATCCGTTCGTATGTCCGACAATTATTGAAGAGTTACCAGCATTATTAGATGAATTAGGATTTGATCACATTTCGGAATGTCAAGGAAGGAGCTGGAAGCAAACATGTCACAGTCGTTAATCGTTGCACTAGATTTTCCAGGGAAACAAGAAGTAGAACAATTCTTACACCACTTTGAAGGGGAAGAGTTATTTGTCAAAGTAGGTATGGAGTTATTTTACAAAGAAGGCCCTGCGATTATTACGTACTTAAAAGAAAAGGGACATAAGATCTTCTTAGATTTAAAACTTCATGATATTCCGAATACAGTAAAAAGCGCTATGCGTAGCCTAGCTAGTCTAGATGTTGATATGGTAAATGTTCATGCTGCTGGGGGAAGCAGCATGATGAAAGCTGCGATTGAGGGATTAGAGGAAGGTAAGCAAGAAGGAAAAGAGAGACCGATTTGTATTGCAGTTACACAACTAACAAGCACTTCGGAAGCTATGATGAAAAAAGAGATCGGCATTGAGAAAACGTTAGAAGAAGCGGTTGCTCATTATGCAAAATTAACGAAAGAAAGTGGACTTGATGGCGTTGTTTGTTCAACACTTGAAGTTCCAAAATTACGTGAAGTATGCGGAAATGAATTTGTAACAGTAACACCGGGGATTCGTCTTGCAAGCGATGATGTAAATGACCAAGTGCGCGTAGCAACACCGAAACGTGCGAGGGAACTTGGCTCAAGCTACATCGTAGTTGGACGTAGTATTACAAAAGCAGAAAATCCGCTTGAAGCGTATAAAACAGTAAAACAACAGTGGGAAGGTGTAACAGTATGAAAAAAGAAATCGCATCGCATTTATTAGAAATTGGAGCAGTATTTTTACAACCAAATGATCCATTCACTTGGTCTTCAGGTATGAAATCACCAATTTATTGTGATAACCGTTTAACTTTATCTTATCCAAAAGTACGTCAAGCGATTGCAGCTGGATTAGAAGAGTTAATTAAAGAGCACTTCCCAACTGTAGAAATTATTGCAGGAACAGCAACTGCTGGTATTGCGCACGCTGCATGGGTAAGCGATCGTATGGATTTACCAATGTGCTACGTACGTAGTAAAGCAAAAGGTCACGGTAAAGGGAACCAAATCGAAGGAAAAGCTGAAAAAGGTCAAAAAGTCGTAGTAGTAGAAGACTTAATTTCAACTGGCGGTAGTGCAATTACATGTGTAGAAGCACTTCGCGAAGCTGGATGTGAAGTATTAGGAATCGTATCAATCTTCACATACGAGCTTGAAGCAGGAAAAGAAAAACTAGAAGCAGCTAACGTAGTATCATACTCTTTAAGCGATTACAGTGCATTAACTGAAGTAGCAGCAGAAAAAGGTATGATTGGACAAGCTGAAACGAAAAAATTACAAGAGTGGCGTAAAAATCCAGCTAACGAAGCTTGGATCACAGCGTAACACGAAAAAAACGACTGCGGGGGAACGCGGTCGTTTTTTTATATCATTGTTAAAAATTCAAGTAAAGTTCCATCAATATCAAAGAAAATCATATTACAATCTCCTTAACTACTTAGTGCTTTCTGCAAGCTTATATCCTCTTACAAACAATAGAGTCACATAAGAAACAATAAATGAGAAAATGCTATACATGCCGACCCAAAAGAAAAATTTTGGAGTAAAGGCGATAACACCTATTATTAAAAAACTAGCAAACGTTACAATCGGCATTACGTAATACGTTTTCGACTTGCGCGTTCCAATAACAGAAACGATAAAGATAAGTAACGGACAAATTAATAAGACGAAAATCAATTCATTCATAGTTATGTCCCCTTTTCTAATTGCAGTAATCTGTTTCTCGTAAACGTTTTGAAAAAATTACTCTCCTAATATAATTTCGCTAAGGGATAACGAATCCCTGTTGAAAACCAGTAATTCATGATGAATTTTACAAGAAAAAACGTAAGCAAGAGAATGCTTGCTTACGTTATAAAATAAACATTGCAAAGATAGTGGTGACAATTAAACCGATAACAACCGGTAAAAAGTTTCGGCGTGCCAGTTCAAATGGATCTACCTTGCAAATTGCAGCAGCAGGAATAAGCGCCCAAGGAATTAACGTCCCGCCCCCGGTCCATATAGCCGCAATTTGTCCGAGTGCTGTTAATGTAGCTGTTCCATGACCTAAAGCTGTTCCGAAAAGGTTTGCAATGGAACCAGCAAGCGATATACCGGAAAAACCAGATCCATCTAAGCCTGTTATGACACCAACGATAGTTAATGTTCCCGCCGATACGTATTGGTTTAAAGGGACCGTTTGAGATAAGGCAATCCCTAAGTCGTTAATGATTCCATGTGAACCTTTCGGTAAATAGTCTCCGATAATTTTCACAAAGCCGCTATCTCCTAAATAAAAGAGTGCAGCAATTGGAATAACTGGACCAAAGATTTTAAATCCAAATTGGAGCCCTTCTATAAAATAATCGGTTGTTTTATTTAGTCCATTACCTTTGTAGGCGATGAGTGAAATGATGATAATCATAATAACAGTCGTTCCGCCGATAAGTGCAGTTGCGTCGCTTCCTTGTAGTTTAAATTGAATCATGCAAAGGATATCAATGATATATACGATAGGAATACATATAGCGAGCCATTTCTTTATGCGAGGAGATAATGAAGTGAGCGTTTTAGAAGACGCAGTTAATGGAATAGATTCTTGTATAGATAAGCCTGTATGAAACTCTTTTCGTAAGAAGAAAAAAGCGACGGAAGTTGTCACAATGCCCATAACGATAACAAGTGGAACACTTGCAGATACGACGCTGGAAACAGGGAGACCAGCCGCGTCTGCAGTTAATTTCGGTGCACCTTGAATAACGAAGTCGCCAGATAAGGCGATGCCGTGTCCGAATAAGTTCATAGCAATTGCAACCCCAATTGGAGGAAGACCGACACGTACAGCAACCGGCAATAAAATAGCTCCCATTAAGGCGACAGCTGGAGAAGGCCAAAAGAAGAAAGAAATGGTCATCATTAAAAGGCCGATAATCCAGTAGGCGAGTGTAGGTGTACGAATCATTTTTGTAAATGGTGAAATCATCGTATCATTTATGCCAGTATGAACGAGTAAATTGCTCATTGATACGATAATGGAGATGATTAATATAGTTGGTAATAGCTCAGTAATGGCGTAAATGAAACTTTGAAAAATCCCGCTAATGGCAAGAGGGATAGAACTTGTTGCAGTTAATGCTAATAAAAAGATAAAAACGATACAAATAATCGTCGTATCTTTCCGGAGAATAAAAAAGGTAATAATAGTGAGTAAACAAATAATGTAGAGAGCGTGTAATAGCGTTAATTCAACTCCCATAACATTCACATCCTTTAGGCATTCGTGTAGTTTATTGTATGAAAGCAGTGAAAGTATGTGAGTATAGGAAAAAGAAAAAAGTAAAATTTCATGTACTGTAATGGTAAGGACGATAAATGGATGTTACAATACAATTAATCCTAAAAATGGAATTTGAGGAGAAGTAGAATGGGGGAGTACGAATGAGAGAGAGAATAGGATATTATGGTGTGCTCGTTTGTTTACTATTATCAGTTATTTCAGGGCAATTTCTTAACAGTGGATGGGTACCAGTTATATTATGTATTGGCGTATTGATTTTTGCTCCTATGTATCGCTGGAATGAATGGAAAGCATATAGTCGAAAAAAGAAAATGCTTTTCAGTATCGAGTTTATCATTATAATTAGTATGATCCTATTTTTGTTATTAAAAGGAAATGAAATAATAGATGGAATTGTAATGTTTCAAGGATGGTTGTTTATTGCGAAATTACTATATTTAATTTGCATTTTAATGTTGGTAGCGATAGTCACTAAAAAATTAAACGAAAAGTTATTCGTTAATGAATAAAAGAAAATGCCACCTTATTCGGTGGCATTTTCTCATTTTACTGAATGGGCTTTTTGCATTTTTTTAATTAAACGAATTTGTCCGCGATGATTGATTTCATCTTCAAAAACGTGAAACCATTTAAAGTAGTTGTTAGCTGGTTTGTCATACCAAAAGTCTGTTGTTTTAAACAGCCATTCATCAGGTAATGATTGAAATGTTGCAATCGTTTTGGAACGTACTTCTTGTAATGTATTGATGTAAAATTTTATAGGTTTTCCTTTTATTTTCTCGCGTCCAAGGTTCCCTAACTCAATAGCAGGTAACCAATGTTCTAATTCGGCTTCCGTCGGTTCACGGTCTTCAAAGGTATGAATTTGGTAGTAAAATTCAATAGCAGCCATATGGTACAATAACATACCAATTGAATTTGCGTCCTTATCATATAAATAATCAAGTTCTTCAATTGTTAAACCTTCCACTGCTTGCATTGTTGTATAGCGAGCGTAATTCATCATGGAAACAAGATTTGAAAATTCTACTTGTAAACCCTCTATTTTATCAATTACAAAATTCAATTTAAATTCCTCCTCTTTAAACGAATACTCCAGAGAAGGAATTCTATGTGTAGAGAAAAACTCCTTTTAAAAAGGCCATGATTTTAACAAGGGATTACAATTAGTTCTCTATTTGATTTTGTAATAACTTCATATCCGTCTTTTGTAATGACGATATCGTCTTCAATTCTACAACCGCCCCAGTTTGGTATGTAAATACCTGGTTCAACTGTAACAACCATACCTTCTTTTAATGTAGCTTTACTTTCTTGGGATAAGCGAAGAGGTTCATGTATTTCTAAGCCAAGACCATGACCAGTAGAATGACCAAAATATTGACCATATCCACAATCTGTAATGTAGTTTCTTGTTACATCATCGATACTTTTCGCGGTTTCTCCAGGCTTAATCGCTTCAGTCCCACGTTTTAACGCTTCTCGTACAACATTGTATATTTTTTTGAATTCTTCCGATGGTTCCCCTATTGCTACAGTACGTGTTATATCAGAACAATATCCGTCATAAAGTGCACCGAAATCTAATGTAACGATGTCGCCTCGTTCAATTATTTTATTTGATGCAACTCCATGTGGAAGAGAAGAACGAACACCAGAAGCTACAATAATTTGAAATGATGAAGATGCAGCACCTTTTTTTCGCATGAAAAATTCTAATTCATCTCGTACAGCATTTTCACTTAGTCCTGGTTTTAGAAACGTAAGAATGTGGTGAAATGCTTCGTCCGCGATATTAGCTGCAATTTTCATTGTTTCTATTTCAGGCGTGTCTTTAATGATACGAATATTTTCGATAATTTCGCACACTTGAATCATTTCCGCCTGTACGTATTTTTGCAAGTTTTTATATTGTTGCAATGTCATGTTGTTTTCTTCAATTCCAAGTTTTTGAATGTTTAATTTCGATACTTGATGTGCAATTTCTTTTTCTAAATTTCCTTTATGCATAATAATTTCAGCATCTTTTATTTGTGATTTCGCTTGATCTACATAGCGGAAATCAGTGATAAAAACAGCTTGATCGGCAGAGATTAAGACGACGCCAGCGCTACCTGTAAAGCCTGTTGCATATTGGCGATTTTCTTTTTTTGTAATAAGTAACCCGTCAATTTCATAGTTTTGTAGTTGATTTTGGATTTTATTAATTTTTAAAGTCATGTTAATTCCTCCTATTCATAGTATTGAATAAAGCAAATAGCGTGCCAAAATGTATATTTGAAGAAAGGATAGTAGGGACAACATATATTTTAGGGGAGATAAAAAAATAGCCCGTAATTTGTGGGAGACGGTTTGTTCATAAAATCTAGATTGCTTCAATGAATAGCAGGGGGATGGGGAAAAATGATTGGAGTTACACTTGTACTTTATTTACATGCTGTAAAAAAATTTATACAAATGTGAAATGATACTGTCAATTTTTTTGACAATATTGAATGGATATAGCAACGAAATTGAAAACATATAAAAAATGCGCTGCATACAAGCAACGCATTTTTTTATTTATGCTTTTAATTTCATTACAATATCAGCATCTGGTGTTACATATACGGTTTGCTGATTGTCGTACGTAACAAAACCAAGTTTTGCACCACTCGGTTTTTTGACATGGCGTATTTTGGTGAAATCAACAGGTACAGAGCTAGACTCTTTCGCTTTACTGTAATAGGCAGCAATTTTGGCAGCTTCTAGTAAAGTTTCTTCAGCAGGCTCTAAAGAACGAATGACAACGTGAGAGCCAGGTATATCTTTCGTATGTAACCAAATTTCATCACGGCGGGCAAACTTCGTTGTTAAATAATCATTTTGTTTATTGTTTTTACCAACGAAAATCTCTGTGCCATCACTTGCTACATATTTATCTAATACTGGTTTAGTAGGCTTTTTCTTTGCGTTTTTCGTTTTGCGATTGCGCACATAACCTTCTTCAGCTAATTCCTCACGAATTTCTTCAATGTCTTTTGAAGAAGCAGCTTCCATTTGTTGAAGTAAGCTATCAAAATAAAGAATTTCTTCATTTGTTTTTTCAATTTGTTCTTCTACAACAACAACTGAATTTTTTGCTTTTTGATACTTTTGGAAATAGCGTTGTGCATTTTCAGATGGTGTTTTTAAAGGATCTAATGTGATTTTTACAGTTCCACCATTCTCATCGTAATAATTAACGACCTCAATATCTTTATCGCCCTTTTTTAAAGCGTACATATTGGCTGTAAGTAGCTCTCCAAATAGTTGATACTTATCTGCTTTTCCAGCATCTTGCAGTGTTTTTTCGAGTTTAATGAGTTTTTTCTCGTTTTTATTTTTTTCGTTTTGCATAAAGCGTTCTAAATCATGAGCTTGTTGTTTTACACGATCACGTTCTGCTTTGCCAAAGAAGAAACGATCTAACAATTCGCTCACTGATGAGAATGTTTTTTCTTCTCCTTGCAAGTGTGTAAGAGGGAAAAGATAAAAGAATTCTTTTCCATTTGCAGTAATCATTGTAGGTGTATATGCATGAGATAGTAATGGTGTTTGTACAGAGAAAAATGCTTCTGATAATGCTTTCTCGTTTACCATACCGGCTTTCTTTACTACTTCTTTTGCAAATAATGGGGATATTCCCATGAAAGCACCGACGAGTTGTTTATCCATATTTCCAGATAGAAAGTCTAGCGGTCTAATAAAATCATCTGCGGTTTCAATTTGCAGAGGATTGATTTTATGTTGGGCTGGTGGCGCGACGTACTCAGCACCAGCATATACAGTTCGGTGACGGTTTACGGCTAATGAAACGTGTTTTAAGCTATCTAAAATCACGTTTGTTTTCGTATCTAATAAGATAATGTTACTATGTCGTCCCATTATTTCAATTACTAATGTTTTTAATGATTCGTCTCCGATCTCATTACGACTGCGAACTGTAATTTGAATAATGCGTTCTAAGTCGATTTGTTCAATTTTTTCAATAAATCCACCTTCTAAATGTTTGCGAAGAAGCATACAGAACATCGGCGGTATTGCTGGCGAATCGTAGTTTTGATTCGTTAAGTGCATACGCGCATATGTAGGATGAGATGAAAGAATTAGTTTTTGGTTCTTTCCATTCGCTCGAATATGTAATAAAATCTCGTATTTTGAAGGTTGATATATTTTGGAAATTCTTCCTGTGTAAAGAGAATTTTCAATTTCATGTGTAATCGCTCTTGTAAATAATCCATCGAATGCCATAAATGAACACTCCTTTCTAACTAAATGTTAATTATAGCATTTTTTTGGACGAGGCTGAATAAGCTTTCAATAGAGTATGTCTGGAATCAGGAGGTCGATAGCAGGATGAACTGGTATGGAATGCGAGCACATGAAGTGGAAGAAAGAACGAATACGAATGTAAAGGTTGGACTTACAGAGAAAGAAGCAGAAGGGCGAGTAAAGAAATTTGGTACTAATGAATTAGAAGAAGCAAAAAGGCCTTCTGCACTAATGGTATTTTTAGCACAGTTTAAAGATTTCATGGTACTCGTTTTGTTTGGAGCAACAATTGTTTCTGCGTTTTTAGGTGAATACATTGATTCTATTGCTATTGTTGCCATTGTTATTATCAATGGTATTCTCGGCTTTTTTCAAGAAAGAAAAGCTGAAAAATCATTGGAAGCTTTAAAGGAACTAGCTGCCCCGCAAGTTACTGTAATGCGGAATGGAAAGTGGGTAAAAGCACCATCTAAAGCACTTGTTTTAGGTGATATTATTAAGTTTTCCAGTGGTGATCGTATTGGGGCTGATGTGCGTCTTGTTGAGGCATCAAGTTTATATATTGAAGAGTCTGCTTTGACAGGGGAGTCCGTACCTGTACAAAAGAAGGTAGAAGCACTGCAAGGGCAAGATGTTGCAATTGGGGATCAAAAAAATATGGCTTTTATGGGGACAATGATTACGCGAGGATCTGGTACAGGAGTCGTTGTAGCAACTGGTATGAATACAGCGATGGGGCAAATTGCAAATATGTTGCAAAATGCAGAGCAAATGGAAACGCCACTGCAAAGAAGGTTAGAACAGCTCGGAAAAATATTAATTATTGTAGCTCTTATTTTGACAGCGCTCGTTGTATTGGCTGGTGTGTATCAAGGGAATGAAGTATATCATATGTTTTTAGCTGGGGTATCGCTAGCTGTTGCGGCTATTCCAGAAGGATTGCCAGCAATTGTTACAGTAGCTTTATCACTTGGTGTACAGCGTATGATAAAAAAGAGAGCAATTGTAAGGAAGTTACCGGCCGTAGAAACGTTAGGCTGCGCTTCTGTTATATGCTCTGATAAAACGGGAACAATGACACAAAACAAAATGATGGTAACACATATGTGGTCAGGCGGAGAATTGTGGAAAGTGACAGGGCAAGGATATGAACCTAATGGCTCTTTTATGAAAGGTGAAAAAGAAGTGAATCCAGCTAAGACAAAATCACTTTATCAGCTACTTACATTTGGTTCACTATGTAACAATGCAAATATTATTCAAAAGAAAAAGGCGTACGTATTAGATGGGGATCCAACAGAGGGAGCGCTTGTAGCTGCAGCAATGAAAGCTGGGATAACACGTGAGGCATTGAAAGGGAAATTTGAAATTATTCGTGAATTTCCATTTGATTCAACTCGAAAAATGATGAGTGTTATTGTACGAGATCGAGAGGGGAAAAAGTTTATTGTTACGAAAGGAGCACCGGATGTTCTTTTGCAAATGAGTCAAACAATCTTATGGGGGGATAAGCAGCAGCCGTTAAGTGAGCTATATAGAAAAGAAGTACAGGCGGCTATTCATAGCTTAGGTAGTCAAGCGCTTCGAACAATTGCAGTTGCGTTTAAACCTTTAAAAGTCACGGATTCTATTGAACATGAAAGAGACGTTGAAAAAGATTTTATGTTGGTTGGGATACAAGGTATGATTGACCCGCCAAGGCCAGAAGTCGCGCAGGCGGTAAAAGAGTGTAAAGAAGCTGGTATTCGAACAGTAATGATTACAGGTGATCATAAAGTGACAGCAATGGCGATTGCTGAACAATTAGGAGTTTTACCACCAGATGGACGCGTTGTTGAAGGAGTAGAACTCGCGAATATGGATGTGGAGGAATTAGAAAATGTTGTAGAAGATACGTATGTATTCGCTCGTGTATCACCTGAGCATAAATTGAAAATTGTTAAAGCATTGCAAAATCAAGGACATATAGTAGCGATGACAGGTGATGGAGTGAACGATGCTCCAGCTATAAAAACAGCGGATATTGGGATAGCGATGGGGATTACAGGGACAGATGTTGCAAAAGAAGCCTCTTCACTTGTTTTACTAGATGATAATTTTGCTACAATTAAGTCAGCGATTAAAGAAGGAAGAAATATATACGAGAACATACGTAAGTTCATTCGCTACTTATTGGCGTCAAATGTTGGAGAAATTTTAGTTATGTTATTTGCGATGTTACTTGCATTACCACTGCCGATGGTTCCTATTCAAATTTTATGGGTGAACTTAGTTACTGATGGTTTACCAGCGATGGCATTAGGTTTGGATAAGGCTGAAGGAGATGTGATGAAGAGAACACCGCGTCACCCGAAAGAAGGGGTATTCGCTAGAGGGCTTGCGTGGAAAATAATAAGTCGAGGGTTTTTAATTGGAGCAGTGACGTTAGTGGCGTTTATTATTGCGTATAACCAACATCCAAATGAACTGAAATATGCACAAACTGTAGCGTTCGCGACGTTGGTACTTGCACAGCTTATTCATGTATTTGATTGTCGTAGTGAGCATTCTGTCTTTCACCGTAATCCATTTGGGAACGTGTATTTAGTAGGGGCGGTTATTATTTCGTTACTACTTATGCTAGTGGTTATATATTATCCACCGTTACAACCGATCTTTAGCACAATGCCGATACAAGCAAGAGATTGGTTATTAATTGGAGGTTTGTCATCAATTCCGACTTTCTTACTAGTAGGTTCTTTATTAACAGGGAAAAAGGCTAAGAAGAAAAAGCCGATGTTATATAAGAAGGGATTAAACTTGAAATAGTCAATGTTATGAAAATGTGATATAATTTACAGAAGGTAGTAGAGCCTTGTCTCTATTACCTTTTTCATTGAGTTATTTTATGGCTTGGATGTGATAAAAATGATTTCTAGTATGACAGGGTTTGGAAGATCGAAAGTAGAAAGTGATACTTTTCAAATTACAGTAGAAATGAAATCGGTGAACCACCGTTTTTTAGAGATGAGTATTCGACTTCCTAAGCAAATGATGGTATTTGAGGACAAAATTCGTAAAATAATTGCACAGCAAGTTCGACGTGGACGCATCGAAGTGTCTATTAGTATAGCAGGTGAAGGACTTGTTGAAAGAAAATTAAGTGTGAATTGGTCACTTCTTGAGCAGTACCAATCGATGATGGAAGATATAAAAGGGAAATTTCAATTACAAGATTCTATTACACTCGAACAATTAATGGCAATGCCAGAAGTAACAGCAATTGAAGAAATAGAAAATGTAAATGAACATTTTGAGAACAGTTTATATGAGGCTGTTCGTCAAGCTGCTCATATGTTGAAAACGATGAGAGATGGCGAAGGAGAACGATTACATAAAGATATAGCGTATCGTTTACAAGAGATTAGCAATTGTGTAAATGCGATTATTCCACATGCACCAATTGTTACACAAAAATATCGTGAACGATTAGAAAATCGCTTAAAAGAATTACATAATCAAGATCTAGATGAACAAAGATTGCTAACAGAAGTCGCAATCTTTGCAGAGCGTTGTGATATTCATGAAGAGTTAGTTCGTTTGCAAAGTCATTTAGAGCAATTTCGTGAAACATTGCAGATTGAAGAGCCTGTTGGAAGGAAAATGGATTTCATCGTGCAAGAGATGCATAGAGAAATTAATACGATTGGTTCTAAGGCAAATGACTTAACAATTTCAAAATATGTTGTAGAAATGAAAAATAACCTTGAAAAAATTCGTGAACAAGTACAAAATATTGAGTAGCTTTCAAAAAATATATAAAGTTATACGTGGTGGAGAAATCGGATAGACTTACTAGGAGGCGCAAACTATGGCCATGCGGTTTTTAAATATTGGATACGGAAATATTGTATCTGCTCATCGAATTATTGCTATTGTAAGTCCGGAGTCAGCTCCTATTAAACGAACAGTACAAGAAGCACGCGAACATAATGCTTTGCTTGATGCTACGTATGGGAGAAAAACAAGGGCGGTTATTGTTATGGATGATGGGCATGTTGTATTAAGTCCAATTCAACCAGAGACGATTGCACATCGTTTGAATAATAAAGAAGATTTAAGTGAGGAAGGGTAGGTTTTACATATTTATGAGAAGTAGAAGAGGATTGCTCATCGTTCTTTCAGGGCCTTCTGGGGTTGGAAAAGGGACGGTTCGTAAAGAGCTGTTTAGCCATGAGGATACACGTTTTCAGTACTCTATTTCAGTAACGACACGTAAGCCGCGTGAAGGTGAAGTAGATGGTGTGGATTATTTCTTTAAAGAAAGAGAAGAATTCGAGGAAATGATTCGTAATGAAAAATTACTTGAGTGGGCTGAGTTCGTAGGTAATTATTACGGAACACCGATTGACTATGTTGAAAAAACATTACAAGAAGGAAAAGATGTATTCTTAGAAATTGAAGTGCAAGGAGCAATTCAAGTTAAGAAAGCTTTCCCAGAAGGTGTATTTATTTTCTTAGCACCTCCAAGTTTATCTGAACTAAAGAGCCGTATTGTCGGACGTGGTACAGAGACTGAAGATGTTATTGAAAATCGTTTAACTGTAGCGAAAGAAGAAATCGAGATGATGGACGCTTACGACTATGTAGTAGAAAACGATCAAGTTGAATTAGCTTGTGATAGAATTAAAGCAATTGTGGTTGGCGAACATTGCCGCCGCGAAAGGGTAGCAAAATATTATAAAGAAATGACGGAGGGTCTATAATTATGTTAAATCCATCAATTGACTCATTACTACAAAAAATCGATTCTAAGTACACTTTAGTAACAGTGGCTGCAAAACGCGCACGTGAAATGCAACTTGCTAATAACTGTGTTGTAGAAAAACCTGTTTCTCATAAATGTGTAGGTAAAGCATTAGAAGAAATCGATGCAGAAGCATTAAGCTACGTACCAAGTGAAGATAAAGTAGCTGAATAAGCCTTTGCCTTCGACAAAATAAAACATAGACTTTATAATTTTCTATGTAACGGTAACAACCTATTTACAAGTAGGTTGTTATTTTTTTACGAAAGGAATGAAATATTGGTACTGACGAGCTGAGAATTCTATTTCAGTATTATAAGTTTGAAAAAGAAAGAGGACGAGTCATATGCTAAAAGGGAAAAAGATACTTCTATGTGTAACAGGAGGCATTGCGGTTTTTAAAGCAGCTGCGTTAACGAGTAAATTGACACAATCTGGCGCGATTGTCAAAGTAATGATGAGTGAGTCGGCAATGAAGTTTGTTACGCCTCTTACATTCCAAGCGCTTTCTCGCCATGATGTATATACGGATACATTCGATGAGAAAGACTCAGCTGTTATTGCTCATATTGATTTAGCAGATTGGGCGGATGTTGTACTTGTCGCACCTGCTACTGCCAATTGTATTGGAAAGTTAGCTGGTGGTATTGCAGATGATATGATTACAACTACTTTGTTAGCTACTACAGCTCCGGTATGGATTGCGCCTGCTATGAATGTGCATATGTATGAAAATAAAATAGTTCAAAAAAATATGATGACATTGAAAACGCTAGGATATACATTTATTGAGCCTGGGGAAGGCTTTTTAGCATGTGGATATGTAGCGAAGGGACGACTAGAAGAACCTGAAGCAATTATTGCACGGTTAGAGGAAGCTTTCTCAGAACACAAACCATTGCAGGGAAAAAGAATATTAATAACTGCTGGCCCAACACGTGAAAAGGTTGATCCAGTTCGTTTTATGACGAATTTTTCTTCTGGGAAAATGGGGTATGCGATTGCGGAAGTGGCAGCGAATTTAGGCGCTGATGTTATACTCGTTTCAGGACCGACAGCATTAAATCCACCGTTACATGTAACGACAGTGCAAGTGGAATCTGCACAAGATATGTTAGAAGCAGTTCTTCAACATTATCAAAACGTAGACGTTGTCATTAAAACAGCAGCAGTTGCAGATTATCGTCCGAAATATGTGCATGAGAATAAAATGAAAAAGCAAAATGGTGATGCTGTCATTGAACTTGAAAGAACGGTGGATATTTTAAAAACGTTAGGTCAGAAAAAGGATAAACAGTTACTTATCGGTTTTGCTGCTGAAACGACAAATGTAGAGGAATATGCAACGAAAAAACTACGTGAGAAAAATGCAGATATGATTGTCGCGAATGATGTAAAAGCGCAAGGAGCTGGATTTGGCACGGATACGAATATTGTAACAATGTATAGAAAAGATGGAAAAGTTATTGAGTTGCCACTTTTAATGAAAAAAGAGGTAGCTCGTGAAATATTGAAGCAAATTGAAATGATGTTAGAAGATGATCGTTTATGAAATTTGCAAGTGTAATTGTTGATGTACCTGCCCGTCAGACAGATCGACCATTTGATTATATTATTCCTAAAAAATGGGAAGATATTGTACAGACAGGAATGCGTGTAGTAGTTCCGTTTGGGCCAAGAAAATTGCAAGGTTTTATTATTGGGATTAAAGATTCGGTGGATGTAGAAAGTAAGAAGTTAAAGACAATCCATGAAATATTAGATGTAACACCGGTTTTAAATGATGAATTATTAAAGCTTGGATATTGGCTTACAAGTGAAACGTTATGCTACATGATTTCAGCTTTTCAAGTGATGCTTCCAACTGCGATAAAAGCAACGTATAAAAAACGTCTACAACTTTGTAAACAGGAAGAAATAGCACCTGAAATACTATATTTATTTCAGGATAAAGAAGCAATTGATTTTGAAGTAATCGAGCAACAGCCACATTTATACCGAACTATTCAACAAGAAATTAAAAATGGTACGGTTGAAGTCGTTTATCAAGTGAAAGATAAAGTACAAAAGAAGAAGCAAAGAGTGGTTCAGCCGGAGTTGCCAGAAGATAAATTGGAATTAGCGGCATTTGAACTGAAAAGTAAAAAACAACAAGATGTACTTTATTATTTTGTGGAAAATTATAAAAGTACACCGTTGAAAGTAATTACAGAAGAGTTACAAATAACAGATGCTCCAATAAAAGCACTTGTTAAAAAGGGATTCATTTCAGAAAAGTATGTGGAAGTATACCGAAATCCGTATGACGATGATGATTTTGAACAAACAAAACCATTTCCACTTACGGAGGAACAAAAACAAGTTATTACACCGATTTTATCATCAATTACAAATGAAACTTATAATCCATTTTTACTATATGGTGTTACAGGAAGTGGAAAGACAGAAGTATATTTACAATCTATAGCAGCAGTGCTCAAGAAAGGAAAAGAAGCTATCGTTCTTGTTCCTGAAATTGCACTAACGCCCCAAATGGTGGATCGTTTTAAAGGTAGGTTTGGCTCGCAAGTTGCAGTTCTTCATAGTGCGTTGTCTGTTGGAGAAAAGTATGACGAGTGGCGTAAGATTTTAAGAAAAGAAGTGAAAGTTGTAGTTGGTGCGCGTTCAGCTGTTTTTGCGCCTTTTGAGAATTTAGGGATTATTATTATTGATGAAGAGCATGAATCAAGTTACAAACAAGAAGATAATCCGAGGTATCATGCAAGAGATGTAGCTGTCTGGAGAGGACAATATCATAAATGTCCTATCGTTCTTGGTAGTGCGACACCAACACTTGAATCGTTTGCAAGGGCGAAAAAAGGTGTTTATGAACTATTAACAATGGAAAAACGTATGAATGAACAAGCTTTACCAACGGTAGAGATTGTTGACATGCGAGAAGAACTTCGTGACGGGAATCGATCAATGTTTTCTAAGGCGCTGCATGAAAAAATAGCAGATCGATTAGAAAAGAAAGAACAAATGGTACTCTTTTTAAATAGAAGAGGTCATTCTACATTTGTTATGTGCCGTGATTGTGGGTATGTTGTCCAATGTCCGCATTGTGATATTTCATTGACATATCATAAAATGAATCATCGTTTAAAATGTCATTATTGTAGTTACGAAGAGAATATGCCAACTGAGTGTCCAGCTTGTCAAAGTACATACATTCGTTTCTTTGGTACAGGTACACAAAAGGTAGAAGAAGAAATTACAAAACTATTTCCAGAGGCACGAGTCATTCGAATGGATGTAGATACGACAAGTCGAAAAGGAATGCATGAAAAATTATTAAAGGCGTTTGGGGAAGAAAAAGCAGATATATTACTTGGAACACAAATGATTGCTAAAGGATTAGATTTTCCGAAAGTAACGCTCGTTGGGGTTTTAACTGCAGATACGATGCTTCACTTACCTGATTTTCGGGCGAGTGAAAAGACATATCAGTTACTGACGCAAGTAAGTGGACGAGCGGGTAGACATGAATTGCCAGGGGAAGTTGTGATTCAAACGTATACGCCAGAACATTACAGTATAGAGTTAGCGAAGAACCAACAATATGATGTGTTTTTTGACCAAGAAATGCAAATGAGACGAACAAGACAATATCCCCCATATTACTATGTTGTACTCGTAACTGTATCTCATCCAGAATTATTAAAAGCGGTACAAGTGACGGAAAAAATTGCCTCGTATTTACGAACGCATTGCTCACAGCAAACAATGGTGCTAGGACCAGTTGCTTCAGCGATTCCAAGGATAAAAGATAGATATCGTTATCAATGCATGATAAAATACAAACGGGAACCAAACTTAAAGAACGTGCTCAAAATGGTAAATGAACATTATCAAGCAGAAATGCAAAAAGAGCTACAAATCTCAATTGATTTTAATCCAACAATGTTAATGTAGCGGAGGGAAATATGGCAGTTTTAGAAATAATAAAGCATCCAAATGAAGTGTTAGAAACACCATGCGAAAGAGTAATTAACTTTGATAAAAAGTTAGTGAAATTGTTGAAAGATATGCATGAAACAATGTTAATTGCGGACGGAGTCGGTTTAGCTGCGCCTCAAGTAGGTGTAAGCTTGCAAGTAGCGGTTGTTGATGTAGATGATGATACTGGGAAAATCGAGTTAATCAATCCATCAATATTAGAAAAACGTGGTGAACAAGTAGGTCCCGAAGGCTGTTTAAGCTTCCCGGGACTTTATGGTGAAGTAGAACGTGCCGATTATATTAAAGTAAGAGCGCAAAATCGCCGTGGGAAAGTATTCTTATTAGAAGCGGAAGGATTTTTAGCGCGTGCAATTCAACATGAAATTGATCATTTACACGGTGTTTTATTTACATCGAAAGTGACAAGATATTATGAAGAAAACGAACTAGAATAGGTGTTAAAAGGAGCGGTTTTTAAATGATAAAAGTAGTGTTTATGGGAACACCGGACTTTTCAGTGCCGGTGCTTCGTCGTCTTATTGAAGATGGCTATGAGGTAGTAGGTGTTGTGAC
Organism: Bacillus sp. FSL E2-8900; assembly: GCF_037966225.1. Taxonomy (NCBI): domain Bacteria; kingdom Bacillati; phylum Bacillota; class Bacilli; order Caryophanales; family Bacillaceae; genus Bacillus; species Bacillus sp. FSL E2-8900. Next base: position 3,576,542 of record NZ_CP150193.1, on the reverse strand, counting down.
GCAACCTGATCGTCCAGTAGGTAGAAAAAAAGTATTAACACCTACACCTGTTAAAGTTGAAGCGGAAAAACATGGTATCCCTGTGTTACAGCCGTTAAAAATTCGTGAAAAAGATGAATATGAAAAAGTATTGGCATTAGAGCCAGATTTAATTGTAACAGCTGCATTTGGGCAGATTGTACCAAATGAAATTTTAGAAGCACCAAAGTATGGGTGTATTAATGTTCACGCTTCTTTACTTCCTGAACTTCGTGGTGGTGCACCAATTCATTATGCAATTATGGAAGGTAAAGAAAAAACAGGTATTACAATTATGTATATGGTAGAAAAATTGGATGCTGGTGATATCTTAACGCAAGTGGAAGTTGAAATTGAAGAGCGTGAAACGACAGGCTCATTATTTGATAAATTAAGTGAAGCAGGAGCACACCTTCTATCTAAAACAGTGCCTTTATTAATTCAAGGTAAGTTAGAACCGATTAAACAAAACGAAGAAGAAGTAACGTTTGCGTACAATATAAAACGTGAGCAAGAGAAAATTGATTGGACAAAAACAGGTGAAGAAGTATACAATCACATTCGCGGATTGAATCCATGGCCAGTTGCTTATACAACTTTAGCAGGACAAGTTGTTAAAGTATGGTGGGGGGAAAAAGTGCCTATAACTGAACCGGCTGAAGCAGGTACGATTGTTGCAATCGAAGAAGATGGTTTTGTTGTAGCAACGAGTAATGAAACAGGTGTTAAAATTACTGAATTGCAACCTTCTGGTAAAAAGCGTATGAGTTGTTCACAATTTTTACGTGGAACAAAACCTGAAATTGGAACGAAGTTAGGAGAAAATGCATGAGACAAAATGTTCGTGAATTAGCTCTTGATGGTTTAATTCAAGTGGAAAAAAGTGGTGCATATAGCAACTTACTTTTAAATAATCTAATTGAAAAAAGTGCAATTGATAGAAAAGATATTGGTTTATTAACTGAAATTGTATATGGAACGATTCAACGTCGTGACACATTAGATTATTATTTACAGCCTTTTTTAAAAAAGAAGGTTGAGGCGTGGGTAAGAGTATTGCTTCGCTTATCTTTATATCAAATGATTTATTTAGACCGAGTGCCAGAAAGAGCGGCTATTCATGAAGCGGTTGAGATTGCAAAGCGTCGCGGGCATAAAGGAATTGCTGGTATGGTGAACGGTGTATTACGTTCGATTCAGAGAGAAGGTGTACCTTCTGTAGATGAAATCAAGGATCCAGTAGAACGTCTTGCAATTACAACAAGTCATCCAGTTTGGCTTGTCCAAGAGTGGACTTCAGAATACGGTTTAGAAACTGCAGAAAAAATGTGCGAAGTAAACATGTTACCCCCTGTACCAACAGCGCGTGTGAATGTTGATAAGGTAACTGTAGAAGAAGCGATTGAGTTGTTGGCAAGTGAAGGTATAGAAGCAAAACGTGGTGACTTATCAGATGATGCTATTCAGATTGAAAGCGGAAATGTAGCGCATACAGAAGCGTTTAAAAAAGGATTTCTTTCTATTCAAGATGAAAGTTCTATGCTTGTAGCACGCGCTTTAGAACCGAATACGGGAGATGCAGTTCTTGATAGTTGTGCTGCTCCAGGCGGAAAAACAACGCATATCGCGGAACGATTAAAGGGAACTGGTAAGGTCATGTCCCTTGATTTACATGCACACAAAGTACGTTTAATTAAACAGCAAGCAGAGCGACTTGGTCTAGAAAATGTCGAAACTAAAGCGCTAGATGCTAGAAAAGTGCAAGAGCACTTTGCAAATGAAACGTTTGATAAAATATTGGTAGATGCACCGTGTTCTGGATTTGGTGTAATTAGACGTAAACCTGATATTAAGTTAGGAAAAGATAAAGGCGATAGTGAAAGATTATCGAAGATTCAAATTGCAATACTAGAAAAAATAGCACCATTATTAAAACAAGGCGGTCGTCTTGTTTATAGTACGTGCACAATTGAGAAAATAGAAAATGAACAAGTAATAGAGAAATTTTTACAAGAACATCCTGAATTTGAATGGGATACTACGCTTAAAGAGCGTATGCCAGAAAAATTAACTCCGTATATTGATGAAGGTCAAGTGCAAATTTTACCGCATTATTTTGCGACGGATGGCTTTTATATTGCTTGTTTAAGGAAGAAGGTGTAGCATCATGGAAACGACTGTAAGAAAACAAAAGAAAAATTTAGAAATGAAGAAACCATCAATTTACTCTTTACAACTTCATGAAATGCAAGATTGGTTAAAGGAACAAGGAGAACCGAAGTTCCGTGCTGGACAAATTTTTGATTGGTTATATAAAAAACGTGTAAAAAATTATGAGGATATGTCAAACCTTTCTAAAGGATTGCGTGATAAATTGTCGAATTCCTTTGATATTACTACTTTAAACACGTTAGTAAAACAAACGTCTTCGGATGGAACAATTAAATTCTTATTCCAATTATATGACGGATATTCTATTGAAACGGTATTAATGCGACACGAATATGGAAATTCCATTTGTGTAACAACGCAAGTGGGTTGTCGTATTGGGTGTACGTTCTGTGCTTCGACACTTGGTGGATTAAAGCGAAACCTAGAAGCTGGAGAAATCGTAGCGCAAGTAGTAGAAGTTCAGCGTGCGCTTGATGAAACGGAAGAACGTGTAAGTTCTCTTGTTGTTATGGGGATTGGAGAACCATTTGATAACTATGATAATTTAATGGGATTCTTACGCATCATTAACCATGAAAAAGGACTTCATATTGGTGCGAGACATATGACTGTTTCGACGAGTGGAATTATCCCGAAAATTTATAAGTTTGCTGAAGAAGATCTACAAATTAATTTTGCGATTTCATTGCATGCTCCAAACTCAGAATTACGTTCAAAATTAATGCCGATTAACCGTGCTTATAAATTACCAGATTTAATGGAAGCTATTAAATACTATGTAAATAGAACAGGGCGTCGTATTACTTTTGAATATGGATTATTTGGAGGAGAAAATGACCAAGTAGAGCATGCTGAAGAGCTTGCTGCGCTCTTAAAAGGTGTAAAATGTCATGTGAACTTGATTCCGGTAAACTACGTACCTGAACGTGATTATGTACGTACGCCACGTGAACAAATTTTCTTGTTCGAGAAAACGTTAAAAGATCGTGGAGTGAATGTAACGATTCGCCGTGAACAAGGTCATGATATTGATGCAGCCTGCGGTCAGTTGCGTGCGAAGGAGCGCAAAGAAGAGACGAGGTGACGAGATGAAAGCCGTATTTCTATCGGATAAAGGAAAAGTTCGTCAACATAATGAAGATAGTGCAGGAGTTTTTCACAATTTAGATGGAAATGTATTAGCGGTAGTAGCAGATGGAATGGGAGGTCATCGAGCTGGTGATGTAGCTAGCTCGATGGCCATTCAATTATTCCATGATTATTGGAAGCAAACACATAATATGAATGAGCCGAAAAAAGTAGAACAATGGTTACATACTAGTGTTGGGATTATTAATGAGCGTATATATGAATACGCTCAGCAAAATGTAGAATGTAATGGTATGGGAACAACGCTTATAATAGCTGTTTGTACACCAAGCTTTGTGACAATAGGGCATATAGGAGATAGTCGTTGCTATATGGTATCAGAAGGAGAAATGACGCTAGTAACGGAAGATCATTCACTTGTAAATGAGCTTGTGAAACATGGTGAAATTTCGAAGGAAGACGCAGAGTATCATCCGAAAAAGAATGTGTTATTAAGAGCATTAGGAACAGAAGAAAAAGTTGGGTTAGATGTTAAAACGTTGGTGATTGAGGAAGATGATCAATTACTTCTTTGCTCTGATGGGTTATCAAACAAAGTTTCTATTGATGATATGCGACAAATTTTACAGTTAAATGAACAGCTTGAAGGTAAAGGGCAGTGTCTCATTCAATTGGCAAATGATCGCGGTGGAGAAGATAATATCACACTTGTTCTTATTGATTATGCGGGTTCGACAAACGAAAGTAGGTGAAGTGCAACGTGCTGATTGGAAAACGCTTAAATGACCGTTATAAGCTGCTGAAAATGATTGGTGGTGGCGGAATGGCCAATGTATATTTAGCTCATGATGATATACTTGGCCGGGATGTAGCGGTAAAAATATTAAGACTCGACTACTCAAATAACGAAGAGTTTATTAAACGTTTCCATCGAGAAGCGCAGTCTGTTACAACGTTGTCGCATCCAAATATTGTGAATATGTATGATGTCGGAGAAGAAGATGGTATATACTATCTTGTCATGGAATATGTACCAGGGCAAACATTGAAGCAATACATAATTGAGCGAGGGATGTTACCTATAGGAGAAGCTCTTGATATTATGGAGCAGTTAACATCCGCTATGGCACACGCCCATCATTTTGAAATTGTGCATCGTGATATAAAGCCGCACAATATTTTAATTCGAGCTGATGGAATAATAAAAGTAACAGATTTTGGAATTGCGACAGCTACAAGTGCAACAACAATTACACATACAAATTCAGTGCTCGGTTCAGTCCATTATTTATCACCAGAACAGGCACGTGGCGGGATAGCAAATAAACAATCAGATATCTATTCTCTTGGGATAGTTATGTTTGAATTGTTAACAGGAAGACAACCGTTTTCTGGCGAATCTGCTGTTGCTATAGCTTTAAAACATTTACAAAGTGAAATCCCATCACCAAAAAGATGGAATGAAAATATTCCGCAAAGTGTTGAAAATATTATATTAAAAGCAACTGCAAAAGATCCGTTCCATCGATATCAATCTGCCAATGCGATGAAGCGAGATATTGAAACTGCGCTATATCCAGAGAGGATAAATGAGCAACCGTTTTACATACCAGAAGATATGGAAGCGACGAAAGCGATTCCGATTATTCAACAAGAACAATTATTTGAAAATGTAAGTGATGAAACGATTGTTTTAAAAGGGAGTAAGGTGGAAGAACCGATAAGAGCAGAAGCAGCTGAGTTAGATAAGAAGAAAAAACGGAGTAACAAGTGGCTTAAAGTTTTAATTTCAACATTTTTATTTTTAGCAATAGGAATAACATTAGCGCTTACGGTTATTCCAGGATTATTTATTCCGAAAGATGTGAAAGTTCCTGATGTGGCTGGTATGAAATACACGACAGCTGTAAATACATTAGTAGAAAAGGGCTTTGAGGTGACGGAGCCTAATATTGTATATACAGATGATGTTGAAGTTGGGGATGTAATAAAAACGGACCCTGTAGCAGGAAGAGTCGTAAAAGAAAACGCTAAAATTACTATCTATCAATCAGGTGGAAAAAAGAAAAGTAAGATGGCAAATTTCACAGGTCAAAACTTTGAGAGTGTAAAAGCTGAGTTAGAAGAAAAATATAAACAAGTTACGGTAAATTATATTGAAAATGATAAGCCGAAAGGTGAAATTGTAGAACAAATTCCGACGCCTGATCAGATGGTTATAGAAGCGGAGCAAGAACTGAAAATCTGGGTAAGTAAAGGGCCTTATCAAATTAGACCAGGTGACTTTTCGGGGTGGACTGAAAATAGTGTAACTGGTTATTTGAATGAGAGAAAACTAACGTCAGATATAAAACGAGAGTATTCAGATACAGTCGAAAAAGGACTTGTAATTTCGCAATTTCCAAAACCAGGTACACCATTAAAAGAGGGAGATAAAGTAACTATTATTATCTCTGATGGTCAAAAGCCTAAAGTGACTAAAACGGTAAAAGTGGACAATATCTCTATCCCATATGAGCCTGCTGTAACAGGTGAAAAAAAGCCGCAAACAATAGAAATTTATAAAGAAGACATGCAGCAAAAAATGGATAGACCGGTTGAAACGAGAACAATTACTGAATCAGCGACTATTTCTTTAGAATTTGTAATTCAAGAAGGTTCAAAGGGACACTATAAAATTGTACGGGATGGAGTAACGATTATTGATAAAGAAGTACCATATCCAACTCAATAATAGTGAAAGTCTACTTATTATTATTGCCTGTTATGCTGTCTACAAAGTGGACGGTATAGCAGGCAAAAATATATGATTCAAAAAGCTAGTAAAGTGATGCAGCTGTAAATATTTTTTTGCATTTAATGGGAAATTCAATGTATATTAGCGAAAGTATATATGGTAGGTTTTGAAATCGTTATTTGGAAAATTTAAATCCATTCATTTTTAAATTCAGCATCACCTTATACAAAAAAGGAGAATTCTATGCCAGAAGGAAAAATTATAAAAGCTTTAAGTGGGTTTTATTACGTGCAGCATGAAGAAGGGGTTACGCAATGTCGTGGACGAGGTGTATTTAGAAAAAATAAAATTACACCACTTGTAGGAGACCAAGTTGTTTTTCAGGCAGATAATCCAACTGAAGGTTATGTGCTTGAAGTGTTTGATCGAAAAAATGAACTTGTTAGACCTCCTATTGCTAATGTCGATCAAGCGATCCTTGTGTTCTCTGCAGTAGAACCAGATTTTAATCCTGGACTGTTAGATCGATTTTTAGTGCTGATTGAATATCATAACATTAAGCCAATTATTTGTATTAGCAAGATGGATTTAGTAGATGAAAAGATGAAAGCAACTGTTGAAGCTTATGCGAATGATTATCGTGAGATGGGTTATGATGTTTTATTTACTTCTATTAATACGTCAGAAAGTATTGATATATTAAAACCATACTTAGAAAATTGTGTTTCTGTCGTTGCGGGCCAATCTGGTGTTGGGAAATCTTCAATGCTTAATGTGCTACGTCCAGAATTAGAGCTGAAAACAAATGATATTTCTTCCCATTTAGGACGCGGGAAGCATACGACAAGACACGTAGAATTAATTGCAATTGGGAGTGGACTAGTAGCAGATACACCGGGTTTTAGTTCACTAGATTTCATTGATATAGAAGTAGAAGATCTTACATATTGTTTTCCAGAGTTGAAAGAAGCGAGCCAATACTGTAAATTTAGAGGGTGTACACATCTTTCTGAACCGAAATGTGCGGTGAAAGCTGCGGTTGAAGAAGGGAAGATTACAGAATATCGCTATAAGAACTATAAACAATTCGTAGAAGAAATTAGAGAGAGAAAGCCGAGGTATTAGTTATGATTAAAATTGCACCATCGATTTTATCAGCAGATTTTTCAAAATTAGGGGAAGAGATTAAAGATGTAGAAAAGGGCGGAGCGGATTACATTCACGTTGACGTAATGGATGGACATTTCGTACCAAATATTACGATTGGACCGTTAATTGTAGAAGCAATCCGTCCGATTACATCATTACCATTAGATGTACATTTAATGATTGAAAATCCTGATAACTATATCCCGACTTTCGCACAAGCGGGAGCGGATATTATTACTGTTCACGTAGAGGCGTGTCCGCATCTACATCGTACAATTCAGTTAATTAAATCTCATGGTATTAAAGCGGGCGTTGTATTAAATCCACATACGCCAGTTTCAGTGATTGAGCATGTATTAGAAGATATAGATATGGTATTACTTATGACAGTAAACCCTGGATTTGGTGGACAGAAGTTTATCCATTCTGTATTACCGAAAATTAAACAAGTTGCAGACATGGTGAAAGAGCGCAATCTAGAAGTGGAAATTGAAGTTGATGGTGGTGTAAATGCTGAAACAGCAAGACTTTGTGTGGAAGCAGGAGCAAATGTACTTGTAGCTGGGTCAGCAGTATACAATCAAAAAGACCGCGGTGAAGCAATTCGCGTAATTCGTGGGTAGTGGTGAACTTTTATCCTAGTAAGGCATTTATAGGATAGGATAAAAATATGTAAAAAGGCAATCTACCGAATGGCAGATTGCCTTTTTACAATGGAAGGAGAAGAAAAAATGATTATTCATATTTTGGCAGGAGGACCTTCGGAATATTGCGCAGATTTTGCTCGATACGAGAATGAGGAAGTAGTGTGGGCAGCGGTTGATAGGGGAGTATACCGTCTATTAAAGAAAGGGATTACCCCGGCTGTTGCGTTTGGAGATTACGATTCAGTTACTGAAGAAGAATTAGTATGGATGGGACAGCAAACGAACGAATTACATATTGTTCCGCGGGAAAAAGATCAAACGGATTTAGAAATTGCAATCAACTGGGCATTAGAACAGAAGCCGGCACTAATTCGTATTTTTGGTGCTACTGGTGGAAGGCTTGATCACGGTTTGGCAAATATACAGATGCTTTTAAAAGGGTTAGAAGTAGAGATAGAAATGTGTATTGTGGACAATAAAAATGAAATAACAGTTAAAAAAATGGGTACACATATAATTGAAGAAAATAAAAATTTTCCTTATGTATCTTTTGTACCAGTTACTGAAATAGTGGAAGGGATTACATTGTTTGGTTTTAAGTACCCTCTTACTAATAAAACAATAGAGTGGGGATCAACACTTTGTATTAGTAACGAACTCGTTGAGGAAAAAGGTACTTTTTCATTTACTTCTGGCATATTAATGTTGATAAGAAGCACTGATTGAAGAAACAATTTTGCTCCTTACATCATATAGTGACCAAGTGGAGTAATGGGGATTAGGAGGGAAACCATGAGATTTTATACAATTAAGTTACCTAAATTTCTTGGTGGAATAGTTCGTGCAATGTTAAATACCTTCAAAAAAGATTAAAAAAAGCACCTATCACCGGTGCTTTTTCCATTGTTATAGTAAAAAAAGAGCCTATCGGCTCTTTTTTTTATTATTAAACACGTTCGATTTTGCCAGATTTTAATGCTCTAGCAGAAACGTAAACACGTTGAACTTTTCCGTCGATGCGTACGCGAACTTTTTGAAGGTTAGCGCCCCATTTACGTTTTGTAGCGTTCATTGCGTGAGAACGAGAGTTACCAGAACGAGCTTTTCTTCCAGTAATAGCACAAACACGAGCCATTTATATTTCCCTCCCTTGATACCTTACCATACGTAATTTTTCAATGTTAGTCTTTTATGCGATGCTAAAAACACTACTATAATTTAACACAACTAAAAAGAGAATGCAACACCGTAGAAAAAAGAAATCAAGAAAATTTACTTGACACTATATGTTAATGAAGAAAAGTTGAAATCCATAAAAATTGCTTGACATATTATAGTGGTACATGTTGTATAATAACAATGGACTATTTTGCTCATCATAAAAAAGTGTAATTTAAAACATAAAATATGAGAGTGAAAAGAAAGAACGATGGAATTTTCTTTAAAAAGATTATATGATAGTAACTAAAGTAGTCTAGCTCACTTTCACCATTTATGAAGGGGGAAACGAGATGTCAATTGAAATTAAAACGAAGTACGGTCAAATTGATATTAGTACAGATGTAATTGCAACAATTGCTGGAGGTGCCGCGGTAGATTGCTACGGTATCGTAGGTATGGCATCAAAAAATCAGTTAAAAGATGGATTAACAGACATTTTACGAAAAGAAAACTTCACTAGAGGTGTTATTGTTCGTAAAGATGAAGATGAAGTACATATTGATATGTATATTATTGTGAGCTATGGTACGAAAATTTCAGAAGTGGCACATAATGTGCAGACGAAAGTGAAATATACATTAGATCAAACTGTAGGACTAGCAGTAGATTCTGTAAACATCTACGTACAAGGAGTTAAAGTAATAAACTTGTAATGTGCATTAAGGAGGAAAATCTGTGTCAATTCAAAAAATTGATGGAAAACGTTTATCACAAATGATCATGCAAGGAGCGAATAATTTAACAAACAATGTTCAGCTTGTTGATGCATTAAACGTATTTCCAGTTCCAGATGGCGATACCGGTACAAACATGAACTTATCTATGACTTCAGGTGCGCGTGAAGTGAAAGCAAACCCTTCACAGCATGCTGGTAAAGTCGGCGTAAGTTTAGCCAAAGGATTATTAATGGGAGCTCGTGGTAACTCTGGAGTTATTTTATCTCAGTTGTTCCGTGGTTTCTCTAAATCCATTGAACAAAAAGAAGAATTAACAACAGTTGATTTTGCTGCAGCACTAGAAGCTGGAGTAGAGGCGGCTTATAAAGCGGTTATGAAACCGATTGAAGGAACGATTTTAACGGTTGCAAGAGAAACGGGTAAATATGCAGTAACAGTTGCGAAAAAACAGCGCGACTTTGTTTTGTTTATGGAAGATGTTGTGAAAGAAGCAAACGCATCGTTAAATCGTACGCCAGATTTATTACCTGTATTAAAACAAGTTGGCGTTGTAGATAGCGGTGGTAAAGGTCTTGTAGTGGTATACGAAGGATTTTTAGCTGACTTAAAAGGAGAAACGATTTCTTCTGATGCACCGACGCAACCATCTATGAATGAAATGGTACGCGCAGAACATCACCGTAGTGTACAAAGCCAATTGAGTACAGAAGATATTAAGTATGGATATTGTACGGAGTTCATGGTGAAATTAGAGGCTGAAAAGGTGAAAGAGCATAATTTCTCTGAACAAAAATTCCGTGAAGATATTAGTGTATATGGTGATTCTCTACTAGTTGTGTCTGATGATGAAATTGTAAAGGTTCATATCCATGCAGAACATCCTGGAGACGCTATGAACTACGGGCAAAAATACGGTAGTTTAATTAAGATTAAAGTAGAAAATATGCGTGAACAGCATACTGCTTTATTAGATGAACCTACTATGGTTCCTGAACAACCAGCTCAATCGAAAGAAAAACAACCATATGGTATCGTAACTGTAGCTATGGGGTCTGGTATTAAAACTTTATTTGAGAGCATCGGCGCAACGAAAGTTATCGAAGGTGGTCAAACGATGAATCCAAGTACGGAGGATATCGTGAAGGCAATTGAAGAAGCAAATGCTGAAAAAATCATTATTTTACCGAATAACGGAAATATTGTAATGGCAGCAGAACAAGCGGCATCAGTTGTAGATCAAGAAGTTATTGTTGTTCGTTCGAAAACAGTTCCTCAAGGTATGGCAGCAATGTTAGCATTTAACCCAGTTGGAACGTTAGAAGAGAATGAAGAAAACATGCAAGAAGCTTTATCTCATGTGAAAACAGGTCAAATTACGTATGCTGTACGTGATACGGAAATTGATGGTGTAGCAATTCAAAAAGATGACTTCATGTGTATTGCAGATGGGAAAATTGTATCTACAAATGCTGAAAAAGTAGGAGCTGCGAAGCAATTACTAGAAGCGCTTATTGATGAAGATTCTGAAATCGTAACGATTCTACAAGGTGAGGATGCAACTGACGAAGAAGTAGCGGAGTTAGTTGAATTTGTAGAAGAGAAATTTGAAGATGCAGAAGTAGAAGTGCATGCTGGAAACCAACCAGTGTATTCTTTCATCTTCTCTGTAGAATAAGATAAGATTCGTTTTGAAAATAAATGGATTACTTACTTGCTAATGGATAAGAAGTAGTAATATGAAGTTTATTACTAGTTTTTATTCAAAAGGCTAGCATATTGAAGAGAGAAAAGAGCCTTGCTGCTAATAGTGAGGCTCTTTTTTACTTGTTTTATATAAGGGATTTGAGTAGTTTCTCTTAGAATGCCTATGATAGAATATATAAGGTGAAAGAGAGCGATTACAGATGCTAATTGGTACTCAAATAAAATGCAATAAAGAAAATAATGTGACGGGGTGTGAGAATCTTGAATGATGTTGTACAAGTTCCTGTTACGGATGTAAAGGGGATCGGAGGAGAAACATCTGAGTTACTACATGAGATGGGTATTTATACAGTTTCTCATCTATTAGAACATTTTCCATACCGTTATGAAGATTATGCGATGAAAGATCTTGCTGAAGTAAAGCATGATGAACGTGTAACGGTTGAAGGGAAGATTCATAGTGCTCCTTTGCTGCAATATTATGGTAAGAAGAAATCGCGTTTAACAGTTCGTGTTCTCGTCGGTCGTTATTTAATTACGGCGGTATGTTTTAATAGGCCTTACTATAAGCAAAAATTAAAGTTAGATGAAACGGTAACGATTACTGGTAAATGGGATCAACATCGTCAAACAATTGCTGTATCAGAACTTCATTTTGGGCCGGTTGTACGTCAACAAGAAGTGGAACCTGTTTATTCAGTAAAGGGGAAACTTACAGTAAAACAGATGCGTCGTTTTATTGCTCAAGCGTTAAAGGAATATGGAGATTCTATAGTCGAAGTGTTACCGGATGGTTTGTTAGGGCGATATAAATTATTACCAAGATATGAAGCGCTTAGGGCATTGCATTTTCCGGTAGGACAGGAAGATTTGAAGCAAGCGCGTCGCCGTTTTGTATATGAAGAATTTTTCTTATTTCAGCTGAAAATGCAAACGCTCCGGAAAATGGAGAGGGAAAATTCAAAAGGGACGAAGAAAGAGATTCCGTCAGTAGAATTACAAGAATTTATCGATGCACTGCCGTTTCCATTAACGGGTGCGCAGCGCCGAGTTGTAGATGAAATTTTGAAAGATATGACATCTCCTTATCGGATGAACCGACTATTGCAAGGTGACGTTGGTTCTGGGAAAACAGTTGTTGCTGCGATTGGCCTTTATGCATCGAAATTAGCCCATTATCAAGGTGCTTTAATGGTTCCTACAGAAATTTTAGCTGAGCAACATTATCAGTCGCTTGCTGAAACGTTTTCGCATTTTGGTATGAAGGTGGAACTGTTAACAAGTTCTGTTAAAGGGGCGAGACGTCGAGAAATTTTAGCGAAGTTAGAACAAGGAGAAATAGATATTCTTGTTGGAACGCATGCCTTAATTCAAGATGAAGTTATATTTCATAGGTTGGGTCTCGTTATTACAGATGAACAGCATCGATTTGGTGTAGCGCAGCGCCGAGTTTTACGGGAGAAAGGTGAAAGTCCAGATGTATTATTTATGACAGCGACACCAATTCCGCGTACGCTTGCAATTACTGCATTTGGAGAGATGGATGTTTCGATAATCGATGAGATGCCAGCAGGTAGAAAGGTGATTGAAACATACTGGGCAAAACATGATATGTTAGATCGCGTTCTCGGTTTCGTTGAAAAGGAGATAAAAAAAGGAAGACAGGCATACGTTATTTGTCCTTTAATTGAAGAATCTGAGAAACTTGATGTGCAAAATGCTATCGACTTACATAGTATGCTGACGCATCATTACCAAGGGAAATGCCAAGTTGGATTGATGCATGGGAGATTATCGTCTCAGGAAAAAGAAGAGATAATGGGACAGTTTAGTGAAAATAAAGTACAAATTCTTGTATCGACAACAGTTGTTGAAGTAGGTGTGAACGTACCGAATGCGACTGTAATGGTTATTTATGATGCAGAACGTTTCGGTTTATCGCAGCTTCATCAGCTTAGAGGGCGTGTCGGCCGTGGTAGTGAACAATCATATTGTTTATTAATAGCAGACCCTAAATCAGAAACAGGGAAAGAAAGAATGCGCATAATGACTGAAACAAATGATGGATTTGTATTGTCAGAAAAAGATTTAGAATTACGAGGTCCTGGAGATTTCTTTGGGAGTAAGCAAAGTGGCTTACCAGAATTTAAGGTTGCTGACATGGTACATGATTATCGAGCGTTAGAAACAGCAAGGCAAGATGCGGCGATACTAGTAGATTCAGAAGCGTTTTGGCATAATGATCAGTATGCTGCCTTGCGTACGTATCTTGATGGGACAGGTGTGTTCCAAGGAGAGAAGCTCGATTAAAGGGAGTCAACAAAAGTTTTTGTTGCATTCTACTTTTAATGATTATATACTACTGTTAGTACCTAGTCATAAAAATGGATGGTGCGGTATGAAAAAAAGAAGAAGTAAAAAAGAAAGACAAGAGTTATTACAACAAACAATCGAATCAAATCCTTTTATTACGGATGAAGATTTAGCGGAAAAATTTCAAGTGAGTATACAAACAGTACGACTTGATCGTATGGAATTGTCTATTCCTGAATTAAGAGAGAGAATTAAACATGTAGCTACAAAGCAACATGAAGAAGATGTGAAATCTTTACCGTTAGAAGAGGTTGTTGGAGAAATTATTGATATTGAATTAGATAGACATGCAATCTCTATCTTTGAAGTAAAGATAGAACATGTATTTAAAAGAAATCAAATTGCTCGTGGGCATCATCTGTTTGCGCAAGCAAACTCACTAGCTGTTGCGGTTATTGATGAAGAATTAGCTTTAACTGCAAAGTCTACCATTCGATACATTCGCCCTGTAAAATTAGGAGAGCGTGTTGTTGCAAAAGCGCGCGTTGAAGATGTAGAGAATGATAAAGGACGGACGGTTGTCAAAGTGCGTAGCTTCGTTGGAGAAGAACTTGTTTTTACAGGCACTTTTGAAATGTATCGATCTAGTAATTATAGTGAGGAAGGTAACAACTTATGAAAATCGCAATAGATGCAATGGGCGGAGATCACGCTCCAAAGGCTGTAGTATTAGGGGCAATGAAAGCTATTAAGGAATATTCTGATTTACATATTACGTTAGTAGGGAAAGAAGAGGAAATTCGTCAATACTTAACGAGTGATGAACGAATTACTATTCTTCATACAGACGAAAAAATAGAATCAACGGAGGAACCAGTAAGAGCGGTTCGTCGAAAAAAACAAGCTTCAATGGTGCTTGCGGCACAACAAGTAAAGGATGGAGAAGCAAACGCTTGTATATCCGCAGGTAGTACGGGAGCTTTAATGGCAGCTGGATTATTTGTAGTCGGTCGTATGGAAGGAATTGAGCGACCAGCTTTATCGCCTACAATGCCAACTGTAGATGGAAAAGGTTTTGTTATGTTAGATGTTGGAGCAAATGTTGATGCAAAACCAATTCATTTATATCAATATGCAGTAATGGGATCTGTTTATGCTGAGAAGGTAAGAGGAATTGAAAATCCTCGCGTTGGACTATTAAACGTTGGAACAGAGGATGGAAAAGGAAACGAGCTTTCAAAGCAAGTATTTGCAATGCTTAAAGATGCGCCAATTAATTTCGTTGGGAACGTTGAATCAAGAGATTTATTGCAAGGTGTAGCAGATGTTGTTGTATGTGATGGTTTTACAGGGAATGTAGCGTTGAAATCATTAGAGGGAACAGCACTTGCGCTATTCTCTATGTTGAAAGAACAGTTAATGAGTTCATTTACGAGCAAATTAGCAGCGGCGGTATTAAAGCCAAAACTTATGGTATTAAAAGATAAAATGGATTATTCGGAGTATGGAGGAGCTGCATTATTTGGATTGAAAGCACCTGTCATTAAGGCTCATGGTTCTTCTAATGACCAGTCGATATTTAGTGCGATTCGTCAAACGAGAGAAATGGTAGCGAAAGAAGTAATTCCTACGATTTCAAGCGTAATGGAGAAAGAGTCACTCCAATAAGAGGAGGATTTGAAATGGGAAAAATAGCATTTCTTTTTCCGGGCCAAGGTTCACAGGCAGTTGGAATGGGTAAACAATTAGCAGAGAATAATAAAGAGGTTGCAAAAGTGTTTGCAAAAGCAGATGAGGTGTTGGAAGATTCACTTTCAGAAGTGATTTTTGAAGGACCGCAGGAAAAGCTTACATTAACAACAAATGCGCAGCCTGCATTATTAACAACGAGTTTTGCTATTTTGACAGCTTTGAAAGAGTATGACATTACACCTGACTTTGTCGCTGGTCATAGTTTAGGTGAATATAGTGCTCTTGTAGCAGCTGGTGCATTAACTTTTGAAGATGCTGTATATGCTGTAAGGAAACGTGGCGAATATATGGAAGAAGCTGTTCCGGGCGGGGAAGGCGCAATGGCAGCTATATTAGGTGCTGACCCACATATGCTGAAACAAGTTACAGAAGAAGTAACAAGTGAAGGATATGCAGTGCAAATCGCTAATATGAATAGTACCAAGCAAATTGTGATTTCTGGAACGAAGCAAGGCGTAGAGGTTGCTTCTCAAAGAGCGAAAGAAAATGGTGCAAAGAGAGCGATTCCACTAAAAGTAAGTGGGCCATTCCATTCTTCACTTATGAAGCCGGCAGCTGAGAAGTTCCAAAGTGTTTTAAATGAAATTACAATTCATGACACGAATATTCCTGTTATTGCAAATGTTACGGCGGAAGTTATTACACGTGGTGCAGACATTCAAGAAAAGTTAATTGAACAGCTTTATTCGCCTGTATTATGGTACCCGTCTATTGAATATATGGTGAGCCAGGGAGTAGATACGTTTATTGAAATTGGACCTGGAAAAGTACTTGCTGGACTTATGAAGTCAATTGATTCATCAGTAAAAGCATATGCGATATACGATGAAGAGACATTAAAAGATACCATTTCAAATTTGAGAGGAGAAAACTGATGTTAAAAGGGAAGGTAGCATTAGTAACTGGCGCTTCACGTGGAATTGGTCGCGCGATTGCGATCGATTTAGCGAAACAAGGGGCAAATGTAGTAGTAAATTATGCTGGTAATGAACAAAAAGCAAATGAAGTAGTAGATGAAATTAAAAAATTAGGTTCTGATGCAATTGCGGTAAGAGCAGATGTTGCAAATGCTGATGATGTTACAAATATGGTGAAACAAACAGTAGATACATTTGGACAAGTTGATATTCTTGTAAATAATGCTGGTGTAACGAAAGATAATTTATTAATGCGTATGAAAGAAGAAGAATGGGATACAGTTATTAATACAAACTTAAAAGGTGTATTCTTATGTACAAAAGCAGTATCTCGTTATATGATGCGTCAACGTCACGGTAGAATTATAAACATCGCTTCGGTTGTTGGTGTTATAGGAAACCCAGGACAAGCTAACTATGTTGCTGCTAAAGCGGGTGTTATTGGATTAACAAAAACATCTGCAAAAGAGTTAGCAAGTCGAAATATTACAGTGAATGCAATTGCGCCGGGCTTTATTGCGACTGATATGACGGATGTACTAGATGAGAATATTAAAGCCGAAATGTTAAAAGTTATTCCAGCTGCTCAATTTGGTGAAGCGAAAGATATCGCGAATGCTGTAACGTTTTTTGCTTCTGATCAAAGCAAATATGTTACAGGTCAAACGTTAAATGTTGATGGCGGTATGGTAATGTAATAAAAGAATCGATTTCACCTAGTTTTTTTGGTCAATATTTAATATAATATTTGAGGGGAGGTGAATGGAATGGCAGATGTTTTAGAGCGCGTAACAAAAATCATCGTTGATCGTTTAGGAGTAGAAGAGACTGAGGTAGTACCAGCTGCAAGCTTCAAGGAAGATTTAGGAGCAGACTCCCTAGATGTAGTAGAACTTGTAATGCAATTAGAAGATGAATTCGAAATGGAAATTTCTGATGAAGATGCTGAAAAGATTGCTACTGTTGGCGATGCTGTGACTTACATAGAGAGTCATCTATAATGCTTAAGTGAAGTCCCGTTTTTTAGCGGGGCTTTCTGGCTTATATCTGGAGGGACCTATGCCGTACCGAAAATATAGAGAAAAAAAATACGAAACAAAATATCGTGAAGCATTTAAAGTGTTTCAAGAAAAGATAGGTATTACGTTTACAGATGAAAAATTATTGATTCAAGCATTTACGCATTCATCGTATGTGAATGAGCATCGAAAAAAACCGCATGAAGATAATGAGCGTCTTGAATTTCTTGGAGATGCAGTATTGGAACTGACTGTATCGCAGTATCTGTTTCAAAAATATCCGACAATGAGCGAAGGAGAGTTAACAAAACTACGTGCAGCTATTGTATGTGAGCCATCTCTTGTTCGTTTTGCGAACGAATTGTCATTTGGTAGCCTTGTTTTATTAGGAAAAGGTGAAGAAATGACAGGTGGACGTGAACGACCAGCTTTATTAGCGGATGTCTTTGAAGCGTTTATTGGTGCCCTTTATCTTGATCAAGGGCTAGAAACAGTTTGGGAATTCTTAAAAGAAATTGTATATCCGAAAATTAATGAGGGTGCTTTTTCTCATGTGATGGATTATAAGAGTCAGTTGCAAGAATTGATTCAGCGTGATGGCAGTGGCAATGTTGAGTATCAAATTTTGCAAGAAAAAGGACCAGCTCACAATCGAGAATTTGTGTCACGTGTTACGTTAAATAACGTAGCTTTAGGTCTTGGTAGTGGTAAGTCGAAAAAAGAAGCAGAGCAACAAGCTGCTGCAGAAGCATTGAAAAAATTAAAAGAACAACTATAAGGAATCCCCCTTTGAATGAGGGGGATTCCTTGTGCATAGAATGAAACTTTCTTTTTGTTTATAATGAAAAAGAAGGTAAATCCGTATAATACTTGTTTTTGTATAGAGAACATTTATAACGACGGAGAATAGGAGGAAGGCCTTTCGTGTTTTTAAAAAGATTAGAAATAGCAGGGTTTAAGTCTTTTGCTGAGCGTGTATCTGTTGATTTTGTCCCAGGTGTAACTTCTGTAGTAGGACCTAATGGAAGCGGGAAAAGTAATATTACTGATGCAATTCGCTGGGTACTTGGTGAACAATCTGCAAAATCATTACGTGGTGCAAAGATGGAGGATATTATTTTTGCAGGCAGTGATACGAGGAGAGCGGTTAATGTTGCTGAAGTAACAATAACTTTAAATAATGAAGATCAACGTTTACCAATTGAATACAATGAGGTGTGTGTAACACGTCGTGTATCTCGTTCAGGTGATAGTGATTTTTATATTAATAAACAATCATGTAGATTGAAAGATATTATCGATTTATTTATGGACTCTGGTATGGGAAGAGAAGCTTTTTCAATTATTAGCCAGGGGAAAGTGGAAGAGATTTTAAGTAGTAAGTCAGAAGAGCGTCGAGGTGTATTTGAAGAAGCGGCAGGCGTACTAAAATACAAACTTCGCAAAAAGAAAGCTGAAGGGAAATTAGCAGAAACACAAGAAAACTTAAATCGTGTACAAGATATAATTCATGAATTAAGTAGTCAAGTAGAACCTTTAGAAAGACAAGCTTCTATTGCGAAAGATTATCTTGAGAATAAAGAAGAATTAGAGAAAGTAGAAGCCGCGCTTATTGTCCATGAAATTGAAGAATTGCACGAGAAATGGGAAGCGCTTCGAAATCAGTTTGGGCATAATAAAAACGAAGAAGCTAAAATGTCAACGAATTTACAAAAAAGTGAAGAAGAGCTTGAGGAATTACGAGGACAATTACAAGCGGTAGATGAGTCTGTAGACTCGTTGCA
Organism: Bacillus sp. FSL E2-8900; assembly: GCF_037966225.1. Classification (NCBI taxonomy): domain Bacteria; kingdom Bacillati; phylum Bacillota; class Bacilli; order Caryophanales; family Bacillaceae; genus Bacillus; species Bacillus sp. FSL E2-8900. Next base: position 3,557,343 of record NZ_CP150193.1, on the reverse strand, counting down.
AGAAGTACTTCTTCTTTCTAGTAAAGAGCTAGAAAAACTTGAAGGGCAGCGTGAGTTGTTAAAAGAGAGAAAGCAAAATGCTACGACGCATTGTGCGCAACTTGAGCAGTTAATTGTTGAATTAACAGAGAAAGCTAAAAGTTACGATGGTGAGATTGAGTCAAGTACAGAAGCTTTAATGCAATTTGTGAATGAAGTAAAAGAGTTGGAGCAAAAATTGCATGATAATGAGCAACTGCTTGCTACTTTTGCTGACAATTTAGAGGAACAGATTGAGAATTTAAAAGGTGACTATATTGAGCTTTTAAATCAACAAGCTAGTCATCGTAATGAATTATCTATGATTGAAGAACAATCTAAACAGCAAACGTCTAAAAACGAGCGTCTAGATGAAGAGAATGCGAAATATGTAGAAATGCGTATGGAAATTACAGCGAAAAAGACGAAACTTGTAGAAAGTTACGAACAAGCGAAAGAAAAAGTAGCTGGCATTCTCTCAAACATACAGAAGACAGAGGCGGCGCTTGGGAAATGTAAGACGCAGTATAGTGAAAATGAAACAAAACTGTATCAAGCATATCAATTTGTGCAACAGGCACGTTCTCGAAAAGAAATGCTTGAAGAGATGCAAGAAGATTATTCTGGATTCTATCAAGGTGTACGTGAAGTATTGAAAGCTAGAGAAAATAGGTTGCAAGGTATCGAGGGTGCTGTTGCGGAACTGTTAACGGTACCGAAAGAATACGAAGTTGCAATGGAAATTGCTCTAGGTGCAGCGATGCAGCACATTGTTGTACAAACAGAGGAGCATGCTCGTAATGCGATAGCATTTTTAAAGCAAAATAAACATGGACGTGCAACGTTTTTACCGCAAGCTGTTATTAAAAGCAGGTCTTTATCATTTGAGCAATTACGCATTGCAAATCAACACCCATCGTTTGTAGGTGTGGCGGCAGAACTTGTGCAGTACAACAATAAATATGAAAATGTAGTTTCAAATTTATTAGGTACGGTTATTGTTGCGAAAGATTTACGCGGAGCAAATGAGTTGGCGAAACAACTGCAATACCGTTATCGCATTGTAACAATCGAAGGTGATGTAGTGAATCCTGGCGGTTCTATGACTGGTGGGGCGGTAAAGCAAGCGAAATCTTCTTTATTAGGACGCCAACGTGAACTGGAAGAGTGGACTCGCAAGTTAACTGATATGGAAGAAAAAACAATGAAGTTAGAAAACTTTGTTAAAGCAGTAAAACAAGAGATTCAAGAAAAAGAAGTGAAAATACGCGAACTAAGGCAAACTGTAGAAGTAGATCGTGTAGATGAGCAGAAATTAAGAGAAGAGATTAATCGTCTAGAATTAGAAGAACATCGTATTAATGATCGATTGTCTATTTATGATTTAGAGATTGAAGGGTTTTTACAAGATCGAGTAAAAATGCAAGGGCGTAAAGAGGAGTTAGAAGGGATTTTAACGAATCTTCAAGCTGATATCACTAAGTTAGATAGTAAAATTGTAGCTTTAACAAAACAAAAAAGTGAGCAACATTCTTCGAAAGAAAAAGTTCAAAAAGAAATGACGGAGTTAAAAGTTCTGGTAGCTGAAAAGCAACAACGCTTATTTAATCAAAAAGAAAAAGTTGAACGATTGACGAAGGAAAAAGAAGAAACGGATGCGACACTTGTAAAAACGAAAGAGGATTTAGCGTTCTTAAAACAAGAAATGACATCTAATTCAAGTGGTGAAGAGCAAATTACGAATATGATTGAGAAGAAAGCATATGATCGTAATCAAACTTCAGAATTAATTCGCTCTCGTCGTGAACAACGTGTATCGTTGCAAGAGAGGGTAGAACATTTAGAGCGCAATTTGAAAGAAACGACAGGTAAACATAAATATATTCTTGAAATGTTGAAAGATCAAGAAGTGAGAATAAATCGACTTGATGTAGAGTTGGAAAATAGATTACAACATTTACGTGAAACATATACGATTTCATTTGAAGCGGCAAAACTAAAATATACAATGACAATGCCTGCAGAAGATGCGCGTAAGAAAGTAAAATTAATCAAATTATCTATAGAAGAGTTAGGTACAGTGAACCTAGGGGCAATTGATGAATATGAACGTGTAGCGGAGCGTCATACATTCTTACTAGAGCAGAGAGACGACCTAGAAGAAGCGAAAGCGACATTGCACCAGCTTATTACCGAAATGGATGAAGAAATGAAAAAACGCTTTTCTACTACGTTTGAAGGCATTAGAATGGAGTTTCAATCGGTATTCTCTGAATTATTTGGAGGCGGTAGAGCGGATTTAGTAATGACTAATCCAGAGGATTTACTAAATACGGGTATTGATATTGTAGCACAACCGCCAGGGAAGAAACTGCAGAACTTAGGTTTACTTTCAGGTGGAGAGCGTGCTTTAACAGCAATTGCGCTTTTATTTGGTATTTTAAAAGTACGCCCAGTACCATTCTGTGTACTAGATGAGGTAGAGGCAGCCCTTGATGAGGCGAATGTAGCTCGTTTTGCACAGTATTTAAAGAAATTCAGTAATGAGACGCAGTTTATTGTAATTACACATAGAAAAGGTACAATGGAAGAGTCTGATGTGTTGTACGGTGTAACAATGCAAGAATCAGGGGTATCTAAACTTGTTTCGGTTCGTTTAGACGCCGGAGAAGAACTTGTTGCAAGTGAATAGGAAGGATGGGAAAGTATGAGTTTTTTTAAAAAACTAAAAGAAAAAATTTCAAAACAAACGGATACAGTTACAGAGAAATTTAAACAAGGATTAGAAAAAACGAGAAATTCATTTGCGGATAAAGTGAATGATTTAGTGTATCGTTACCGTAAAGTGGACGAAGATTTTTTCGAAGAGTTAGAAGAAATCTTAATCGGTGCAGACGTTGGCGTTGCGACGGTAATGGAATTAATTGACCAATTGAAAGAAGAAGTACAACGTCGTAACATTCAAGATCCAAAAGAAGTACAAGCTGTTATTTCAGAAAAACTAGTAGGAATTTACAAAGGCGACAGCGATTTTAGTAACGAAATTAATATGCAAGAGGACCAATTAACGGTTGTTTTATTTGTTGGTGTTAATGGTGTAGGAAAAACGACGACAATTGGTAAACTGGCGCATAAGTTTAAATCAGAAGGTAAGTCAGTCCTATTAGCGGCAGGAGACACATTCCGTGCTGGAGCGATTGAACAATTAGAAGTATGGGGCGATCGCGTTGGTGTAGAAGTGATTAAACAAGGATCTGGATCTGATCCAGCGGCGGTTATGTATGACGCTGTACAAGCTGCGAAAGCACGTAAGGTAGATGTATTACTATGTGACACAGCAGGACGCTTGCAAAATAAAGTAAATTTAATGAAAGAATTAGAGAAGGTGAAGCGTGTAATTGAGCGTGAAGTACCAGGTGCTCCTCATGAAGTATTACTTGTTATTGATGCAACAACAGGACAAAACGGTTTAAGCCAAGCGAAAACATTCCGTGAAGCAACGAATGTAACTGGTATTGTTTTAACGAAGTTAGATGGAACTGCTAAAGGTGGTATTGTATTAGCGATTCGTAACGAAATGGATGTACCAGTGAAGTTTGTTGGATTAGGAGAGCAAATGGATGACTTGCAACAGTTTGATCCAGAACAATATGTGTATGGTTTATTTGCGAACTTAGTAGAAACAGAAGAAGTATAAGTGAAAGGAGCGGTATTTCCGCTTCTTTTTCTATAAAAAATATATGATGTTAAGAAAAAAACTTGACACTCTTTTGGACTACATGTAAACTAATTCATGTAAAGGGAAATCACTTAACAAAGGATGATCCAACATGCTCGAAAAAACAACGAGAATGAACTATTTATTTGATTTTTATCAATCGTTGTTAACGCAAAAACAAAGAAGTTATATGTCGCTTTATTATCTAGATGATTTATCTCTTGGTGAAATTGCGGAAGAATTTGATGTAAGTCGCCAAGCCGTGTATGATAACATTAAACGGACTGAAGCGATGCTTGAAGAATATGAAGAAAAATTAGTATTACTTCAAAAGTTTCAAGAGCGACAGCGACTTGTTGCAAAGCTAAAACAGCTAATCAGCGAAGAAGAGCATGTGAATGAAGAAATGAAACAAGTTGTTGAAGCTATCGAAAAATTAGATTAGGAGGGCGGCAATATGGCATTTGAAGGATTAGCCGACCGACTTCAACAGACAATGCAAAAAATCCGCGGCAAAGGAAAAGTTTCTGAAGCCGATGTGAAAGAAATGATGAGAGAAGTTCGTCTAGCTCTTTTAGAAGCAGATGTTAACTTTAAAGTAGTAAAAGATTTTGTGAAGCGTGTGTCTGAACGTGCTGTCGGACAAGATGTAATGAAAAGTTTGACACCTGGACAACAAGTAATTAAAGTTGTACAGGAAGAACTTACAGAACTTATGGGCGGAGAGCAAAGCAAAATTGCTGTTGCTAATAAGCCACCGACTGTTATTATGATGGTTGGTCTGCAAGGTGCGGGTAAAACAACGACGACAGGTAAGCTTGCGAATTTGCTTCGTAAAAAGCATAACCGTAAACCGATGCTTGTTGCAGCGGATATTTACCGTCCAGCAGCGATTAAACAGCTTGAAACATTAGGGAAGCAATTGGACATGCCTGTATTCTCTTTAGGAGATCAAGTAAGTCCTGTTGAAATTGCGAAACAAGCGATTGCAAAAGCAAAAGAAGATCATCACGATTATGTTTTAATCGATACAGCGGGTCGCCTGCATATTGATGAAGAACTAATGGATGAATTAGCGAAAGTTAAAGAAGTTGCGAAACCGGATGAAATTTTCCTTGTTGTCGATGCGATGACGGGACAAGACGCGGTAAATGTTGCACAAAGTTTCCATGAACAGTTAGGTTTAACAGGTGTTGTATTAACGAAGTTAGATGGTGATACGCGCGGTGGTGCTGCATTATCTATTAAGGCTGTAACAAACACGCCGATTAAATTTGCTGGTATGGGTGAAAAACTAGATGCAATTGAAGCGTTCCATCCAGAGCGTATGGCATCCCGTATTTTAGGGATGGGCGATGTCTTAACATTGATTGAAAAAGCGCAAGCTACAGTTGATGAAGAGAAAGCGAAAGAACTTGAGCAAAAAATGCGTACGCTTTCGTTTACGCTTGACGATTTCCTAGAACAACTTGGACAAGTGCGTCAACTTGGGCCGCTTGATGAATTGTTAGGAATGCTTCCTGGTGCAAATAAAATTAAAGGGCTGAAAAATGCACAAGTTGATGAAAAACAAATTGGGCATATTGAGGCAATTATTCGTTCTATGACTAAATTAGAACGAGAACAACCGGAAATAATCAATGCTAGTCGCAAAAAGCGCATTGCCAAAGGTAGCGGTACAACTGTACAAGAAATCAATCGTCTAATTAAACAATTCGATGACATGAAAAAAATGATGAAGACGATGACGGGAATGCAAAAAGGTAAGAAAAAAGGACTAGGTGGATTGAAGTTTCCATTCATGTAAGGAAAAAAAGATGGCTCTGTTAAGAAAAAATACTTTACAAAGCAATAGTCTTTTTGCTAATATAATTATCTGTGTGAAATAAATTCGGAGGTGCTTTATAAATGGCAGTTAAAATTCGTTTAAAACGTATGGGAGCTAAAAAAACTCCTTTCTATCGTGTAGTTGTTGCAGATTCTCGTTCTCCTCGTGACGGACGTTTCATTGAGGAAATCGGAACTTACAATCCAGTTGCTCAACCAGCTGAAGTTAAGATCAACGAAGAAGCAGCATTAAAATGGTTAGGAAATGGTGCTAAACCATCTGATACAGTTCGTAACTTATTCTCTAACCAAGGTATCATGGAGAAATTCCACTTATCTAAACAAGGTAAGTAATTGAGGCAATGACTATGAAGAAGTTAGTCGAGACGATTGTCAAGCCTCTTGTCGATTATCCTGAAGATGTAAAAGTTACACAGGAACTTTGCAACGGAGAGATAAAGTATCGATTAACTGTACATCCTGAGGATGTTGGAAAAGTCATTGGAAAGCAAGGGAGAGTTGCGAAAGCGATTCGAATGCTCTTGTATTCAGTGGGACATCATAATGATGAAAAAGTAACACTGGAAATTCAATAAACGTAAAAAAGGGCGAGGAGTTATTCCTCTCCCTTTTTTAACATTTAAATAGAGAGTGCATGTTCCATCTGTGAAATGGAGATGCTTAATTTATATAGAAACCAGGGGTGACATACTATTTATGACAAAATGGTTTAACGTAGGGAAGATTGTAAATACTCATGGCGTAAGAGGGGAAATCCGTGTTATTTCTCGTACTGATTTTCCAGAAGAGCGATATAAAGTAGGAAACACGTTATACATATCGAATGAGAAAGGCACAGACTACCTTCCGGTGAAGGTAACTTCTCATCGCCAACATAAGACATTCGATTTATTAACATTTGAAGGATATAACAATGTAGATGAAGTAGAGAAGTTTAAAGGTTCTTTAATAAAAGTACCAGAAGAGCAGTTAGGTGAACTTGCTGAAGGTGAATACTACTATCATGAAATTATTGGTTGCAGTGTTGTAACGGAAGAAGGAGAAGCGCTAGGGACAATCAAAGAGATTCTATCTCCTGGTGCAAATGATGTTTGGGTAATTAAACGCCCGAAGGGTCAAGATCTCTTAATTCCTTATATCGATGACGTTGTACTTCAAGTTAATATTGAAAATAAATTAGTAACCATTCATGTAATGGAAGGGCTGCTATAATGAAAATTGATATTTTAACGTTGTTCCCAGACATGTTTACCGGTGTATTTGGATCTTCTATATTAAAGAAGGCGCAAGAAAAAGAAGCGGTAAACCTTCGTGTTGTTAACTTTCGTGATTATACAACAAGTAAGCATAATAGCGTAGACGATTATCCTTACGGCGGAGGAGCTGGTATGGTCCTTACTCCTCAGCCTATTTTTGATGCTGTAGAAGATTTGACGAAAGAGACAGAGCGTAAGCCTAGAGTTGTCTTAATGTGTCCGCAGGGCGAAAGATTTACGCAGAAGAAAGCGGAAGAGCTTGCAGGGGAAGAACATTTGATCTTCGTATGTGGGCATTATGAAGGGTATGACGAACGAATTCGTGAGCATCTCGTAACGGATGAGATTTCTATTGGTGACTATGTATTAACGGGCGGAGAATTAGCCTCTATGGTTATTACTGATAGTGTTGTACGTCTCTTGCCAGGTGTGCTAGGAAATCATGCTTCACAAGTAGAGGATTCGTTTAGTACAGGTTTATTAGAGCATCCTCATTATACACGTCCAGCTGATTTTCGTGGTATGAAGGTACCGGATGTATTAATGTCAGGGAATCATAAAAACATTGATGAATGGCGACATAAGGAATCTTTGCGTCGAACGTATACGCGTAGACCTGATTTGTTAGATGAGAGAGAGTTATCTAAACAAGAGAAAAAATGGCTTGAGGAAATAAAGCGAGAGCAGTAATAACTTCATATATTTGCTATTGCAACAGGCCTAGTAATATGCTATTATAACATTTGTGCTACTGAAATCAGTAGCCGTATTAACGATGTTCCGCTGTAATTTATTAAGACTTTATAAGAGCATCTGTTTAAAGGAGAGAATTTAATATGCAACAATTAATCGCAGAAATTACAAAAGGCCAATTAAAAACTGACCTTCCTTCATTCCGTCCTGGTGACACTTTACGTGTACACGTAAAAGTTGTTGAGGGAACTCGTGAAAGAATTCAGCTTTTCGAAGGTGTTGTAATTAAACGTCGTGGTGGCGGAATCAGTGAAACATTCACAGTTCGTAAGATTTCTTACGGTGTAGGTGTTGAGCGTACATTCCCAGTTCACACGCCAAGAATCGCGAAAATCGAAGTACTTCGCCGTGGTAAAGTACGTCGTGCTAAGTTATACTACTTACGTAACCTTCGCGGTAAAAAAGCACGTATTAAAGAAATTCGATAAGACATGTATGGGAGCTTGTAAATGCACAAGCTCCCTTTTTCCAATCTATATGAAATTTTGGTATAATACGAGCAGTTTACATAACCGTGGAGGGGAAATGCATGAAAAAAGAGAAGAGTTCACTTTGGGAATGGATTAAAGCAATTTTGATTGCTGTTGTATTAGCTGGTGTTATTAGACAGTTTTTCTTTGCGCCAATTCTCGTAGACGGGGTATCGATGGCACCTACTTTACATGATCGTGATCGAATGATTGTGAATAAAATTGGTTATCACATTGGAGATCCAAAACGCTTTGATATTATCGTATTTCGAGCAACAGAAGATAAAGATTACATTAAGCGCATTATAGGCCTGCCAGGCGATGAAATAGAGTATCGTAATGATAAACTGTATGTTAACGGAAAGGCTTATGAGGAGCCGTATTTAGACAAGCAGAAAAAGCAAATTGCTGATGGACCGCTTACATATGATTTTAATCTTGAAGAAATGACAGGCAAGAAAACCGTTCCAAAAGATCAATTATTTGTTTTAGGTGATAATCGTCGTTTTAGTAAAGATAGCCGTTCAATCGGTACGATTTCAATGGATCAAGTAATTGGTAAAGCTAATATGTTATATTGGCCGTTAGAAGACGCACGTATTGTGAAATAAATGAAAAAGAAGGTGGCAACATGGTAATTCAATGGTTTCCAGGGCATATGGCGAAGGCTAGACGCCAAGTAACGGAGAAATTAAAATTAATTGATGTTGTAATTGAACTTGTAGATGCTCGATTACCATTATCATCTCGAAACCCAATGATTGATGAAATCATTACACATAAGCCAAGGCTTGTTGTTTTAAATAAAGCGGATATGGCGGATGATCGTTTAACAAAACAATGGATCGCATATTTTAAAGAAAAAGGCCATATGGCAATTTCGATTAACGCGCAAGCTGGACAAGGTATGAAGGAAATTGCAGCAGCTTGTAAAGTGCTTGTTAAAGAAAAATTTGATAAAATGGTTGCAAAAGGTATTAGACCGAGAGCGATTCGTGCATTAATTGTAGGTATACCAAATGTTGGTAAATCTACATTGATTAATAAATTGGCAAAGAAAAATATTGCTAAAACAGGAGATCGTCCAGGTGTGACAACAGCTCAACAATGGATTAAAGTTGGGAAGGAAATGGAATTGTTAGATACACCAGGTATTCTGTGGCCTAAATTTGAAGATCAATTAGTGGGTCTTCGTTTAGCGACAACGGGTGCAATTAAAGATTCAATTTTAAATTTACAAGATGTAGCTGTTTACGCATTACGTTTTATGGAGAAACATTATCCAGAACGCTTGAAAGAACGCTATAATTTAAATGAGATTCCAGAAGATATTGTGGAATTATTCGATGCAATTGGAAAAAATAGAGGCTGCTTAATGGGCGGCGGAATGATTGATTATGATAAGACATCTGAGCTTGTGCTTCGTGAGCTTCGTGGTGGCAAACTTGGAAAAATGACGTTTGAAACACCGGAAGAGTTTGGAGAGCAAGTGGAAGATGTGGAAAAAATAGAAGAAGTATAAGACGTGCGTTTGTGCGTCTTTTCTTTTTGGATATGTTTAAAAAGGAGCTTGTATAAATGCAAACTATGACGATAAAAGAAGCGGAAAATGTATTGAAAGAAATTATGAATGAAGAAGATGATCGCTTTCAACTGTTAATGAAAGATGATCGAAAAGGTGTTCAAAAGCTCGTTTTGAAGTGGTATAAACAAAAAGAGTTAGAACAGAAAGAAAAAGAGAAGTTTTTTGAAATGTCCAAGTATGAAAATGCTTTGCGTGAAAAAGGGGTCACATATATCGCGGGTATTGATGAAGTAGGGCGTGGGCCATTGGCTGGGCCTGTTGTGACGGCAGCTGTCGTTCTTCCTGAGGATTTTTATATTCCAGGGTTAAATGACTCGAAAAAGTTGAGTGAAGCGAAACGTGAGCGTTTTTATGATGAAATAAAAGTACAAGCAATTGCAATTGGAGTAGGAATTGTATCACCGCAAGTTATTGATGATATTAATATTTACCAAGCAACGAAACAAGCGATGTTAGATGCAGTTGCAAATTTATCTTGTACACCCCAACATTTATTAATTGATGCGATGAAGCTTCCTACACCAATTCCGCAAACATCAATTATTAAAGGTGATGCGAAAAGTGTTTCGATTTCAGCAGCATCCATTATAGCAAAAGTAACGAGAGATCGTATGATGAAAGAACTGGGAGAGAAGTATCCTGAATATGGATTTGAGCAACATATGGGATATGGCACAAAGCAACATTTAGAGGCAATTGAAGTGCATGGAGTACTAGATGAACACCGCAAGTCATTCGCACCAATTAAAGATATGATTCAAAAATAAGCTGTAAATATACAGCTTATTTTTTTATTTTGGCATATAAACATTACTATTTTCGAAAAAGAATAAAGCGATTTCAGTTTTCTGACACTTTATTGTAGACAGCGTGCCAATCATCTTATACAATGGCAATGTAATGTTTTTTAAACATTAAAAAACTTTTCGAGTAAAACAGGAAAACAGGGGAGGATGGGACCATGAATATCCATGAGTACCAAGGTAAGGCAGTCCTTAGAAGCTATGGGGTTAGCGTTCCGAACGGGAAGGTTGCATTTACAGTAGAAGAAGCTGTAGAAGCAGCGAAAGAATTAGGAACAGATGTATGTGTAGTGAAAGCACAAATTCACGCTGGTGGACGCGGCAAAGCTGGCGGAGTAAAAGTTGCAAAAAATTTAGATGAAGTTCGTACATATGCAGAAAGCATTTTAGGAACTACACTTGTGACACATCAAACAGGTCCTGAAGGTAAGGAAGTAAAACGCTTACTTATCGAAGAAGGTTGCGATATTAAAAAAGAATATTATGTAGGTCTAGTTTTAGATCGTGCAACTTCTCAAGTTGTTTTAATGGCGTCTGAAGAAGGCGGAACAGAAATTGAAGAAGTAGCAGAAAAAACACCTGAAAAAATCTTTAAAGAATATATTGATCCAGCAGTAGGCTTGCAAGGTTTCCAAGCGCGCCGAATTGCATTTAACATCAATATTCCAAAAGAGCTTGTAGGACAAGCTGTGAAGTTTATGATGGGCTTATATCGTGCGTTTATCGAAAAAGATTGCTCTATCGCTGAGATTAACCCACTTGTTACAACAGGCGAAGGTAAAGTTATGGCATTAGATGCAAAATTAAACTTTGATTCTAATGCGTTATATCGCCATAAAGACATTTTAGAGCTTCGTGATCTTGATGAAGAGGATTCAAAAGAAATTGAAGCTTCAAAATACGACTTAAACTACATTCCTTTAGATGGAAATATCGGTTGTATGGTTAATGGTGCAGGTTTAGCGATGGCTACAATGGATATCATTAAACATTACCACGGTGACCCAGCTAACTTCTTAGATGTTGGTGGCGGTGCAACTGCAGAAAAAGTTACAGAAGCATTCAAAATTATCCTTTCTGACAAAAATGTAAAAGGTATCTTCGTTAACATTTTTGGTGGCATTATGAAGTGTGATGTTATTGCAGAAGGTGTTATTGAAGCAACGAAACAAGTAGGTCTTGAGTTACCTTTAGTTGTACGTCTTGAAGGCACAAACGTAGAACTAGGTAAGAAAATTTTAAATGAGTCTGGCTTAAATATTGTTGCAGCAGAATCTATGGCAGACGGTGCACAAAAAATTGTTTCACTAGTGGGCTAATAGAAAGCGGGGGAGAAAAATGAGCGTATTAGTTAATAAAGATACAAAAGTTATTGTTCAAGGTATTACAGGTTCTCAAGGTTTATTCCATACAAAACAAATGATTGAATACGGTACGAAAATTGTCGGTGGTGTAACACCAGGTAAGGGCGGCACTGATATTGAAGGTGTACCAGTATTTGATACAGTAGAAGATGCAGTGAAAGCAACAGGCGCAAACGCTTCAGTTGTATACGTTCCACCCGCTTTTGCGGCAGATGCAATTATGGAAGCTGTTGATGCAGAAATTGATTTAGTAGTATGTATTACTGAAGGGATTCCTGTATTAGATATGGTAAACGTAAAGAGATATATGGCGGGTAAACATACACGTTTACTTGGACCAAACTGCCCAGGTGTAATCACACCAGATGAATGTAAGATTGGTATTATGCCAGGATATATTCATAAAAAAGGTCATGTTGGTATCGTATCTCGCTCTGGTACATTAACTTATGAAGCTGTACATCAGTTAACACAAGAAGGTATTGGCCAATCTACTGCTGTAGGTATCGGCGGAGACCCTGTTAACGGTACAGACTTTATTGATGCGTTAAAAGCATTTAATGAAGATGAAGAAACACATGCTGTAATTATGATTGGTGAAATCGGCGGTACAGCAGAAGAAGAGGCAGCTGAATGGGTAAAAGCTAATATGACAAAACCTGTTGTAGGCTTCATTGGTGGTCAAACAGCGCCTGCTGGCAAACGTATGGGCCATGCTGGTGCAATCATTTCTGGCGGTAAAGGAACTGCTGCTGAAAAGATTAAAACAATGGAAGCTTGTGGCATTAAAGTAGCTGAAACTCCAGCAGTTATGGGAGAAACGCTAATCTCTGTTTTAAAAGAAAAAGGTTTATTTGAGACTTGTAAAAACTATTAATCTGTTGAAAGACACCTTCTTACTTGAGGGTGTCTTTTTACACTTTTTTCTGTTTACATAATAAAAATTATGGGTAAGGAGAATCAAGATGAAAAGAGAGAGATTATTACATCTTCATTACTTGCTAGCAGATTATTGGAAGGCGATGGAGAGGCTACTATATGTCGATCCAGAATTAAAGAACATATATAAATTTAACGAAAAACAAATGGAACACTACACTGGAATATCCTCGAAAAAATCTTCAGAACTAGTAAAATTTCTTCAAAGTTCAAATCTTCCGCAATATATATCTTATTTAGAGAGAAATCGTATTTTTTATATAACGATATGGGATGAAGATTATCCGCAATTATTACGTGAAATACAAGACCCTCCCTTCGTTTTATATGGAAAAGGAGAGAAAGATTTCCTGAATAAAGTAAATAAATTAGCAGTTGTTGGAACGAGAGAACCATCATTATATGGTCATGAGAGTTTGAAGTTTATTTTACACCCTTTATTAGAAAGAGAGTGGCTTATTGTCAGTGGGTTTGCAAAAGGGATAGATACAATGTCTCATGAGATTACAGTAAGGCATCATCGCCCGACTATTGCGATATTAGGGCATGGATTGTCTTTTATGTATCCGAAAGAAAATAGACATTTATATGAAATGTGGAAGGAATATATATTGTTATTGACAGAGTATCCGCCGCACTATGCACCGAAAAAGTGGTATTTTCCAAAAAGGAACCGGATTATTAGTGGTATAAGTAAAGGTGTTTTAGTTGTAGAAGCGAAATCGAGAAGTGGAACACTTATTACTGCAGACCTTGCGTTAGAGCAAAATAGAGAGGTGTTTGCGCTTCCTGGACCTATATTTATAGAGGGGGCATCGGGAACGAATCATCTTATTCAGCAAGGAGCAAAACTAGTAAGAAATGCAGAAGATATCTTGGAAGAGATTTTAAATTAACCTTATATTTTTATGTTTTTATTAAACAATTATTGACAAATGGTAGATTGGCACTGTATGGTATATTCATTCTTGATTGACAAAAACAAGAGAAATCAATAAGATTAATGAAGACTTGAATCCACCTCTTAAGGAGGCACTAGCATGTCAGATTACCTCGTAATCGTGGAGTCGCCTTCTAAGGCGAAGACCATTGAGAAATATTTAGGGAAAAAATACAAAGTTGTCGCGTCTATGGGACATGTTCGCGATTTGCCAAAAAGTCAAATGGGGATAGAAGTAAAGAACAACTTCACCCCGAAGTATATTACCATTCGTGGTAAAGGTCCCGTCTTAAAAGATTTAAAATCAGCGGCGAAAAAAGCAAAGAAAGTCTATCTCGCGGCCGATCCAGACCGTGAAGGGGAAGCAATTGCTTGGCATTTAGCGAATACGTTAAATGTGGACGTTGAATCAGATTGTCGGGTTGTGTTTAATGAGATTACGAAAGATGCAATCAAAGAATCATTTAAACATCCTCGTGCAATTAATATGGATTTAGTGGATGCACAACAAGCAAGACGTATACTTGATCGTCTTGTTGGTTACAATATTAGTCCTTTATTATGGAAGAAAGTAAAAAAAGGATTAAGTGCAGGACGTGTACAATCTGTAGCAGTTCGTTTAATCATCGAGCGTGAAAGGGAAATTCAAAACTTTGAACCTGAAGAATTCTGGACAATTAAAACAGAATTTGTAAAAGGAAAAGACACATTTGAAGCAAGCTTTTACGGTGTAGATGGTGAAAAAGTTCAATTAACAAATGAAACGCAAGTGAATGAAATAATTGAACAGATGAAAGACAATGCGTTTTCAGTTGAAAATGTAACGCGCAAAGAGCGAAAACGTAATCCTGCATTACCGTTTACAACATCTTCCTTGCAACAAGAAGCAGCACGTAAGTTAAACATGCGAGCAAAGAAAACAATGATGCTTGCACAGCAATTGTATGAAGGGATAGATCTTGGAAAACAAGGAACTGTAGGTCTTATTACGTATATGAGAACTGATTCAACACGTATCTCAGAAACAGCTCAAACAGAGGCTCGTACTTACATCACTGAAGCGTATGGTACGGAATACATAGGAACAGAAAAGAAGCAAGAAACGAAAAAGTCAAATGCACAAGATGCGCATGAGGCAATTCGTCCTACTTCAGTAATGAGAAAGCCAGAGGAACTAAAAAGTTTCTTAGGTCGTGATCAACTTCGATTATATAAATTGATTTGGGAGCGATTTGTTGCAAGTCAAATGGCGTCTGCTATAATGGATACTGTGACAGCGAGACTCATTAATAACAATGTTCAGTTCCGTGCAAGTGGATCGGTTGTAAAGTTCCCAGGATTTATGAAAGTGTATGTAGAGTCAAAAGATGATGGTGCTGAAGAAAAGGATAAGATGTTGCCACCTTTAGAAGTAGGGGAAACTGTATTTTCAAAGGATTTAGAACCAAAGCAACATTTTACACAACCTCCTCCGCGCTATACAGAGGCTCGCCTAGTAAGAACACTTGAAGAACTTGGAATTGGAAGACCGTCAACATATGT
This sequence comes from Bacillus sp. FSL E2-8900, assembly GCF_037966225.1. NCBI lineage: Bacteria > Bacillati > Bacillota > Bacilli > Caryophanales > Bacillaceae > Bacillus > Bacillus sp. FSL E2-8900. Next base: position 3,542,107 of record NZ_CP150193.1, on the reverse strand, counting down.
ACCTACACTTGAAACAATTCAAAAGCGTGGGTATGTAGGTTTGGATAATAAACGCTTCGTTCCGACTGAACTTGGTGAAATAGTAATTGAACTTATTTTAGAGTTTTTCCCAGAAATTATTAACATTGAATTTACTGCCAATATGGAGCAAAGCCTTGATGAAGTAGAAGAAGGAAATGCGAATTGGGTAAAAATTGTTGATGATTTCTACGTAGGTTTTGAACCGCGTTTAGAAAAAGCGGAAAAAGAAATGCGTGAAGTGGAAATTAAAGATGAACCAGCTGGGGAAGATTGTGAATTATGTAATCACCCAATGGTCTTTAAAATGGGTAAATACGGGAAATTTATGGCTTGCTCGAATTTCCCAGATTGTCGTAATACAAAGCCGATTGTGAAAGAAATCGGTGTTACTTGTCCAAAGTGTGATAAGGGTCAAATTATTGAACGCCGTAGTAATAAAAAGAAACGTCTTTTCTATGGGTGCGGTACGTATCCGGAATGCGACTTTGTATCTTGGGATAAGCCAATTGGTCGTAAGTGTCCGAAGTGCGAAGGCATGCTTGTAGAGAAAAAGTTGAAAAAAGGCGTGCAAGTACAATGTATTTCGTGCGATTATGAAGAAGAACAACAAATGTGAGCGTAACTGCTCACATTTTTTTCGGGAAGAAAAGGAAAGGTGATATAAATGACAACACAAGTAGTAAACGTCATTGGCGCAGGTCTTGCAGGAAGTGAAGCGGCTTACCAAATTGCAAAACGTGGTGTCCAAGTTAGATTATATGAAATGAGACCGGTAAGGCAAACGCCAGCTCATCACACAGATAAATTCGCTGAATTAGTATGTAGTAACTCACTTCGTGCAAACACTTTAACAAATGCAGTTGGAGTTATTAAAGAGGAAATGCGCTTAATGGATTCTGTAATTATTCGTGCGGCGGATGAGTGCTCTGTACCAGCTGGAGGTGCTTTAGCTGTAGATCGTCATGAGTTCGCAGCTAAAGTAACAGAATACGTAAAGAACCATCCAAATGTAACTGTAATGAATGAAGAAATTACAGATATTCCAGAGGGACCGACAATTATTGCTACAGGTCCATTAACATCTCCTGATCTTTCTGCAAAATTGAAAGAATTAACAGGAGAAGATTATTTCTACTTCTATGATGCTGCAGCCCCAATCGTAGAAAAAGACAGTATTGACATGAATAAAGTATATTTAAAATCGCGTTATGACAAAGGTGAAGCTGCATATTTAAATTGCCCAATGACAGAAGAAGAGTTTGATCGTTTTTATGAGGCTCTAATTGCTGCTGAGACAGTGCCTTTAAAAGAGTTTGAAAAAGAAATTTTCTTTGAAGGTTGTATGCCAGTAGAAGTTATGGCAAGTAGAGGGAGACAGACGTTAGTATTTGGACCTATGAAACCTGTTGGATTGGAAGATCCAAAAACAGGGAAAACGCCATATGCTGTTGTTCAGTTACGTCAAGATGATGCAGCGGGAACTTTATACAATATCGTAGGTTTCCAAACTCATTTAAAGTGGGGACCGCAAAAAGAAGTGCTACAGTTAATTCCGGGATTGGAAAATGCAGAGATTGTACGTTATGGTGTAATGCATCGTAATACGTTTATTAATTCACCTAATTTGCTTCGTCCAACATATCAATATAAACAACGTGATGATTTATTCTTCGCTGGTCAAATGACTGGAGTAGAGGGATATGTTGAATCAGCAGCATCAGGATTATTAGCAGGAATTAATGCTGCGCGTCTTGTGCAAGGTGAAGAGCCAGTTGTATTACCGCCAGTAACTGCGATGGGTAGCATGGCAAATTACATTACGGCAACGAACGCTAAAAACTTCCAGCCGATGAATGCGAACTTCGGTCTATTTGCACCGTTAGAGAAGAAGATTAAAAAGAAAGCAGAACGAAATGAAGCGTACGCAGCACGCGCTTTAGAAACGATTCGAAATTTTGTAAATATTTAGTTAAATTTCTTGCAAAGGCTACTAAGTTGTGATACGATTTAGTAGCCTTTATTGAGGTGAGTTGTGTGAATGTGAAGAAATTGTTACAATTATTCGTTGGATATTTACAAATTGAAAGAAATTATTCAAAATATACAATTGCAAGTTATCAAAATGATTTAGAACATTTTGTGCAATTTATGGAACGAGAAGGCATATCCTCTTTTTTAGACGTTACATACGCGGATGTTCGTTTGTACTTAACGACGTTGCACGATGAAAAGTTAGCCCGTAAATCTGTCGCAAGAAAAGTATCAAGCTTACGAAGTTTATATCGTTTTTTGATGCGTGAAGGTTATCGAAAGGATAATCCGTTTGCACTTGCGTCACTCCCCAAAAAAGAATTGTCAATCCCAAAGTTTTTATATGCTGAAGAGTTAGAGGAATTATTTGAAGTTTCTGACACGGAAACGCCATTAGGCCAAAGGAATCAAGCTTTATTAGAGTTGATGTATGCGACTGGGATCCGTGTGAGTGAATGTGTCAATTTACAACTTACCGATATTGACTTTGCGGTGGGAACAATTTTAGTAATGGGAAAAGGAAAAAAACAAAGGTATATTCCGTTCGGAAGCTATGCGCAAGATTCTTTAATTACTTATATAGAGAATGGGAGAAAACAGTTAGTTAATAAGACTGACGAAGATTCTCATATGGTATTTTTAAATGCGAAAGGTACACCGCTAACAAGTCGTGGGGTTCGTTATGTTTTAAATGAACTCATTAAAAAGGCTTCGCTGACAATGCGGATAAGTCCCCATATGTTAAGGCATACATTTGCTACACATATGCTAGATGAAGGGGCGGATTTACGTACTGTACAGGAGCTATTAGGCCATGAAAATTTGTCGACGACACAAATTTATACGCATGTCTCTAAAGAAAGATTGCGTTCTGTTTACATGAAGCATCACCCGCGGGCATAAATTGCTTTAAAAGCTATAAAAACAAATAAAGGAGTTTTTTCTATGGGAAATTTCCACGCTACAACGATATTTGCAGTTCATCATAATGGAGAATGTGCAATGGCTGGAGATGGCCAAGTGACAATGGGAAATGCTGTTGTAATGAAACATACAGCTCGTAAAGTTCGTAAACTTTTCCAAGGTAAAGTTTTAGCTGGTTTCGCAGGATCAGTTGCTGACGCATTTACTCTTTTTGAAATGTTTGAAGGGAAATTAGAAGAGTATAATGGCAACTTGCAGCGTGCTGCTGTTGAAATGGCAAAACAATGGCGTGGCGATAAAATGTTACGTCAGCTAGAAGCGATGCTCATTGTCATGGATAAAACAACTATGCTCCTTGTTTCAGGTACAGGAGAAGTGATTGAACCGGATGATGGTATTTTAGCAATTGGATCTGGTGGGAATTATGCACTTTCTGCAGGTCGTGCTTTAAAGCAATATGCAAGTGAACACTTAACAGCGAAGCAAATTGCGAAAGCGAGTTTAGAGATTGCTGGCGATATTTGTGTTTATACGAATCACAACATAATTGTTGAAGAATTGTAGAATCGTAAGGGAGGCATTTTATATGCATTTACATTTTACTCCGCGCCAAATTGTGGAAAAATTAGATCAATACATCATCGGTCAAAAAGACGCAAAGAAAGCGGTTGCTGTAGCGTTGAGAAATCGATATCGCCGCAGTAAATTAGCTGAAAATTTACGTGACGAAATTGCACCTAAAAATATTTTAATGATTGGACCGACAGGTGTTGGGAAAACAGAGGTAGCACGACGAATGGCGAAACTCGTTGGAGCACCTTTTATTAAGGTTGAGGCTACAAAATTCACAGAAGTTGGATATGTGGGTAGAGATGTAGAGTCGATGGTACGTGACTTGGTGGAAACATCGGTTCGTATCGTAAAAGAAGAAATGGTAGTGAAAGTTCAAGATAAAGCAGAAGAGCAAGCGAATCAACGTCTTGTTGAAATTTTAGTGCCGAGTCCGGAGAAGCAATCTGGATTCAAAAATCCATTAGAGATGCTTTTTGGAGGCGCTCAAAATTCGAATCAAACGTCTGATACACAAGAAGATGTTGAAATCGAAAAGAAACGTCAAGATGTGGAGAGAAAGCTTGCTGCAGGGCTTCTTGAAGAAGAAATTGTATCGATTGAAGTGACTGAACAACAGTCTTCCATGTTTGATATGTTACAAGGAACTGGCATGGAACAAATGGGAATGAATTTCCAAGATGCGCTAGGAAGTTTTATGCCGAAAAAAACGAAAAAACGTAAACTTTCTGTAAAAGAAGCAAGAAAACTCTTGACAAATGAAGAGGCACAGCGCTTAATTGATATGGATGAAGTTACACAAGAGGCTGTTTATCGTGCTGAACAGCTCGGGATTATTTTTATCGATGAAATTGACAAAATTGCTGGTAAGCAGTCGAATAGCGTAGATGTATCACGTGAAGGTGTGCAACGTGACATTCTGCCAATTGTAGAAGGGTCGAATGTTGCGACAAAATACGGATCAGTAAAAACGGATTATATTTTATTCGTTGCAGCTGGAGCGTTCCATATGTCTAAACCGTCGGATTTAATTCCGGAATTGCAAGGGAGATTTCCGATTCGAGTAGAATTAACAAAATTATCGACAGACGATTTTGTTAAAATATTAATCGAGCCTGACAATGCGTTAATTAAACAATATATGGCATTATTAGCGACTGAAGGTATAGAAATTGAATTTTCAGACGAAGCTATTCGTAAGATTGCTGAGATTGCTTATCAAGTTAATCAGGATACAGATAATATTGGAGCAAGAAGACTTCATACGATTATGGAGAAGCTCCTTGAAGATTTATCGTTTGAAGCATCTGAAATTACGTTAGAGAAAATAACGATAACACCTCAATACGTTGAGGAGAAATTAGCAACAATTGCTAAAAATAAAGATGTGAGCCAGTTTATTTTGTAATAGTGTCATCAGGTGACTCGCCCTAGTTTCCAAGTGATGAAAAAATATGTGAGTAACATGTAGGAGGAACTTTTGAAATGGAATTATTAGCAAAAACGAGAAAATTAAATGCGTTATTACAGAGCGCAGCAGGGAAGCCTGTAAACTTTAGAGAAATGTCTGACACAATGTGTGAAGTAATCGAAGCAAACGTATTCGTAGTTAGCCGTCGTGGTAAATTACTAGGTTATGCAATTCACCAACAAATCGAAAACGAACGCATGAAGCAAATGCTTGCAGAACGTCAATTCCCAGAAGAATATACACAAAGCTTATTCAACATTACAGAAACATCTTCAAACTTAGATGTGAACAGTGCTTACACAGCATTCCCAGTAGAAAACAGAGAATTATTCGGTCAAGGTTTAACTACAATCGTACCAATCGTTGGTGGCGGTGAGCGTCTAGGTACATTAGTATTAGCTCGTCTTGGTCAAGAGTTCTTAGATGATGATTTAATCCTTGCTGAGTACAGCTCAACTGTTGTAGGTATGGAAATCTTACGTGAAAAAGCAGAAGAAATCGAAGAGGAAGCGCGTAGTAAAGCTGTTGTTCAAATGGCAATCAGCTCATTATCTTACAGTGAGTTAGAAGCAATTGAGCATATCTTCGAAGAATTAAATGGAACAGAAGGTTTACTTGTTGCAAGTAAAATTGCTGATCGCGTAGGAATTACTCGCTCTGTAATCGTAAATGCACTACGTAAATTAGAAAGTGCTGGTGTTATTGAGTCTCGCTCTTTAGGTATGAAAGGAACATACATTAAAGTGCTAAACGACAAGTTTCTACAAGAACTTGCTAAATTAAAAACAAACTAATTTATAAAAAACTCTCCTCAATTGAGGAGAGTTTTTTTGTGCAATGGATAGAAGATGCTTGTGAAAAGTGTCATAAGCGTTTTTTCTGGGAAAACTATTAATTGTATTTACTTTTTTGCTTAAAAGAAAAGAAGGTTGGTAATACTAGAATTCGAGTATGAACAAAGAAAGTTTTACATTGTTCGCATTTTCGACTTGATTGTAATATTTCAGTATGATATAGTAAGCAGTGGTGTCAGTACAAAGTACACACGTTTACTGATTTAAGTGTTGGTGCTACGTTTGTAGTTTCGCTTAGAGATGAAGTAAACGGAGGATATCAAAAACCATTTAGGAGGAACTATATTATGTCAGTAATTTCTATGAAGCAATTGCTTGAAGCTGGTGTTCATTTCGGACATCAAACTCGTCGTTGGAACCCAAAAATGAAGCGTTACATTTTCACAGAGCGTAACGGTATCTACATCATCGACTTACAAAAAACTGTGAAAAAAGTTGAGGAAGCTTACAGAACGATGCGCGACATCGCTGCTGAAGGCGGAGACATCTTATTCGTAGGTACTAAAAAACAAGCACAAGAAGCTATTAAAGAAGAAGCAACTCGTGCTGGTATGTACTTCGTTAACCAACGTTGGTTAGGTGGAACTTTAACAAACTTCCAAACAATCCAAAAGCGTATCAAGCGTCTTAAAGACATCGAAAGAATGCAAGAAGATGGTACTTTCGAAGTACTTCCTAAGAAAGAAGTTGTTCAACTTAAAAAAGAGTTAGAGCGTCTTGAGAAATTCTTAGGCGGTATTAAAGATATGAAAGGTCTTCCAAGTGCATTATTCGTAGTAGACCCTCGTAAAGAGCGTATTGCAGTTGCTGAAGCACGCAAATTACACATTCCAATCATCGGTATCGTTGATACAAACTGTGATCCAGACGAAATCGATCACGTTATCCCAGCAAACGATGATGCAATTCGTGCTGTAAAACTTCTTACATCTAAAATGGCAGACGCGATCCTTGAAGCAAAACAAGGTGAAGAAACTGTTACTGCGTAACAAAGTTGGAAAGGTGATAAGGGGTTCGGCCTTTTATCACCTTTTTTAAGGTATAAACACCTTTATAAAAGGTATAAATACATATTTTAGGAGGATGAAAAGTATGGCAATCACTGCTCAAATGGTAAAAGAATTACGTGAAAAAACTGGCGCAGGTATGATGGACTGCAAAAAAGCTTTAACAGAAACTAACGGCGACATGGAGAAGGCAATTGACTTCTTACGTGAAAAAGGTATTGCGAAAGCTGCTAAAAAAGCAGACCGCATTGCTGCTGAAGGTTTAACTTTCATCGAAACAAACGGTAACGACGCTTTAATCTTAGAATTAAACTCTGAAACTGATTTCGTTGCGAAAAACGAAGGTTTCCAAACACTAATTAAAGAATTAGCTGCTCACTTATTAACTAACAAACCAGCTAACGTTGAAGAAGCTATGGCTCAAACAATGGAAAACGGTAAAAAAGTTGAAGAGCACATCAACGAAGCAATCGCTAAAATTGGTGAAAAACTTACACTTCGTCGTTTCGAAATCGTATCAAAAACTGATGCAGATGCATTCGGCGCTTACCTACACATGGGTGGACGCATTGGTGTATTAACAGTTCTTGAAGGTTCTACTGATGAAGCTGCTGCTAAAGATGTTGCAATGCACATCGCTGCAGTTAACCCTAAATACATCGACCGCGATGCTGTAACAGCTGAAGAAGTTGAGCATGAGCGTCAAGTATTAACACAACAAGCATTAAACGAAGGCAAGCCTGAGAAAATCGTTGCGAAAATGGTTGAAGGCCGTCTAGGCAAATTCTTCGAAGAGATTTGCTTACTTGACCAAGCATTCGTTAAAAACCCTGATATGAAAGTTCGTCAATTCGTTGAGTCTAAAGGCGGAACATTAAAAGGATTCGTTCGCTACGCTGTTGGTGAAGGTATCGAAAAACGCGAAGACAACTTTGCTGAAGAAGTAATGAACCAAGTAAAAGGTAGTAACTAATACAGATTAGGGAACACATTGTGTTCCCTTTTTTAAAATAAAGATGTAAGCAATTGGAGGTTCATTATGAGTAAACCGAAATATAATCGTGTCGTTTTAAAGCTAAGTGGAGAAGCTTTAGCTGGAGAGCAAGGATTTGGAATTAACCCAACTGTTATTAAGTCAGTTGCGGAACAAGTAAAAGAAATTGCAGAACTTGATGTAGAGGTTGCTGTTGTTGTTGGTGGCGGTAACATTTGGCGTGGAAAAATTGGAAGTGAAATGGGCATGGATCGTGCAGGGGCAGATTACATGGGCATGTTAGCGACAGTTATGAATTCATTAGCTCTTCAAGATAGCTTGGAGAATATCGGAATTCAAACTCGTGTACAAACTTCAATTGAGATGCGTCAAGTTGCAGAACCTTACATTCGTCGTAAAGCAGTTCGTCACTTAGAGAAAAAACGTGTTGTTATCTTTGCAGCAGGTACAGGTAACCCATACTTCTCTACAGATACAACAGCAGCATTACGTGCGGCAGAAATTGAAGCAGATGTAATTTTAATGGCGAAAAACAATGTAGATGGTGTATATAATGCGGATCCATCTATTGATCCAACAGCTACAAAATACGAAACGCTTACTTACTTAGATGTATTAAAAGAAGGTTTAGGTGTAATGGATTCTACAGCTTCTTCTCTATGTATGGATAATGATATTCCATTAATTGTATTCTCAGTTATGGAAAAAGGTAATATTAAACGTGCCGTTTTAGGCGAAAATATCGGAACAGTGGTAAGGGGGAAATAAATATGGGACAACAAGTATTGAAGTCTTCAAATGAAAAAATGGAAAAAGCAGTTGCTGCTTATTCTCGTGAATTAGCAACAGTTCGTGCTGGCCGTGCAAACGCGTCTGTATTAGATAAGGTACAAGTTGATTACTACGGTGCACCAACACCAGTTGTGCAATTAGCGAACATTACAGTTCCAGAAGCACGTTTACTAGTAATTCAACCTTATGATAAAACTTCTATCGGTGATATTGAAAAAGCAATTTTAAAAGCAGATTTAGGCTTAAACCCTTCTAATGATGGAACTGTAATTCGTATTGCATTTCCTGCACTAACAGAAGAGCGTCGTCGTGATCTTGTAAAAGTTGTGAAAAAATATGCTGAAGAAGCAAAAGTTGCTGTTCGTAACGTACGTCGTGACGGAAATGATGATCTTAAGAAGCTTGAAAAAGCTGGCGAGATTACAGAAGATGATTTAAGAGGATATACTGAAGATATCCAAAAAGAAACAGATAAATATATTGCAAAAGTTGACGAAATCGCAAAAAACAAAGAAAAAGAAATCATGGAAGTGTAATAGCGATAACTTCGCAAATATGACCCTCTTCTTAAGGGGGTCTTTTTACACTTTTAGGCATACGTCTGCTTGCTGGAGGGTATGAATGATGTTTAAAAACTTTCCTTTTTTTAAAGGTAAAAAGGACACATCGTTTGATCATCTCGTTGAAGAAGTGAAAAAAGGATATATCCCAGAACATATTGCCATCATTATGGATGGGAATGGAAGATGGGCAAAGAGGAGAGCAATGCCTCGTATTGCGGGACATCATGAAGGTATGCAAGTTGTAAAGAAAATTACAAAATTTGCAAGTAAACTTAATGTGAAAGTGTTAACTCTCTATGCTTTTTCAACTGAGAACTGGAAAAGACCGAAAAAGGAAGTTGATTATTTAATGAAGCTTCCAGAAGAATTTCTAGGTACATTTTTACCAGAATTGATTGAAGAAAACGTACAAGTCCGAGTAATAGGGCAAAAAGATCGTCTTCCTACGCATACACGCAGAGCGATGGAGAAAGCCATGGAAGATACGAAAGAGAATACGGGATTAATTCTTAATTTCGCGTTAAACTATGGAAGTCGAGATGAAATCGTTTCTGCTGTGCAACATATGATGAAAGATAATGAGGAAGGAAAAATTCGTTCTGAAGAGGTAAGTGAAGAAATGCTTTCCTCCTACTTAATGACGAGTTCTTTACCTGATCCAGAGTTGTTAATCCGAACAAGCGGAGAGCTACGTATTAGTAATTTCATGTTATGGCAAATTGCATATTCGGAGTTTTGGTTTACAGACGTGTATTGGCCAGACTTCAAAGAAGAACATTTGCTAAATGCGATTACTGACTTTCAACATAGAGGGCGCAGATTCGGAGGCGTGTAGAAAGAGAGGGTTTGGTAGTGAAACAGAGAATTATTACTGGAGTGGTTGCTGCCGCGCTATTCATTCCCATCGTAATATACGGTGGCGTGCCTTTTACGGTTTTAGTGTATGCACTTGCTTCTATAGGTTTATATGAATTAATTCGTATGAATAAGCTTACGCTTATTTCAGTACCGACAGTTTTAGCTGCAGTATTATTGTGGATTCTTTTAATTCCAAGTAGTGCATCAAAACTGTTTACATGGATTGGATTAGGTAAATTGGAAATCACATTTGTGATTGTTTTATTACTTTTATCATATACAGTCCTTTCTAAGAATACATTTACTTTTGATAATGCTTCATTTTTACTGATGGCAACGACATATGTGGCAATGGGATTCTTATATTTAAATGAAACGAGAATATTAGGAATTAAATATGTATTTTGCGCATTATTTGTTATATGGGCTACTGATTCAGGCGCATATTTCGTAGGAAAAGCATTGGGCAAGAGAAAATTGTGGCCAGAAATTAGTCCAAATAAAACGATTGAAGGTTCATTAGGCGGCATCGTTTGTGGAATTATTGTGGCACTTGTTTACAACGTGTTCTTCCCAGTCGAATCGAATGTAGTAATTTTAATTGTGCTGACAATTATCATTTCTATTTTTGGACAAATTGGTGATTTAGTACAATCTGCTTTTAAACGTCATTATGGCGTAAAAGATTCAGGTACAATTTTACCTGGACATGGTGGTATATTAGACCGAACAGATAGTTGGTTATTCGTTTTACCAATTCTCTACTTCTTATTACAATACAATTAATAAATGAACGAGGGGTTGGAGTCATGAAAAACATTAGTTTATTAGGTGCAAGCGGATCAATTGGTACACAAACTTTAGATGTATTACGCTCGCACCCAGACCAATTCCGTCTCGTTGCTTTTTCTGTAGGGAAAAATATTGACTACGCAGTAAAGGTAATTCAAGAATTTTCTCCGCAAATCGTCTCTGTGCAAAGAGAGGAAGATGTTTTAAAATTACAATCTGTTTCTGGTAATACAAAAATTGTATATGGTAGTGAAGGGCTTTTAGAAGTAGCATTACATCCAGATGCGGAGATTGTAGTAAATGCTGTTGTAGGTAGCGTAGGGTTGTTACCAACACTTCGTGCAATTGAGGCGAAAAAAACAATTGGAATTGCAAATAAAGAAACGTTAGTAACTGCAGGACATCTTGTAATGGAAGCAGCACGAAAACATAATGTTTCGTTACTTCCAGTAGATAGTGAACATTCGGCTATTTTTCAGTGCTTGAATGGTGAAAATGAAAAAAGAATTTCTCGTCTTATTATAACGGCTTCTGGTGGAAGTTTCCGTGATAAAACGAGGGATGAATTGCATCATGTGACCGTAGAAGATGCGCTTCGACATCCAAACTGGTCAATGGGTTCGAAAATTACAATTGATTCTGCTACAATGATGAATAAGGGACTAGAAGTAATTGAAGCACATTGGCTTTTTGGTATCCCTTATGAGCAAATCGATGTTGTTTTACATAAAGAAAGTATTATCCATTCTATGGTTGAATTTGAAGATCGTAGTGTAATGGCGCAGCTTGGTTCACCTGATATGCGAGTACCAATTCAATACGCACTTACATATCCTGATAGATTGCCTCTTTCAGACACAAAACAGTTAAACTTATGGGAAATAGGGACGTTGCATTTTGAGAAAATGGACCAAGAACGATTCCGTTGTTTACGTTTTGCGTATGAAGCTGGAAAAGCAGGTGGAAGTATGCCAGCTGTAATGAACGCAGCGAATGAAGTAGCTGTTGAAGCCTTTTTACAAAAGAGAATTGGTTTCTTAACAGTGGAAGACCTCATTGAAAAAGCAATGAACCATCACAATGTCATTGCACGACCGAGCTTAGAGGAAATTTTGGAAATTGATGCGGCCACAAGACGGTTTGTGATGGAACAAATTTAGCAAAGGTGGTTATGGAATTGAATACAGCGATTGCCTTTATATTAATTTTCGGTGCACTCGTATTTTTCCATGAGCTAGGGCATCTATATTTCGCAAAAAGAGCAGGTATTTTATGCCGCGAGTTTGCGATTGGTTTTGGTCCGAAAATATTCTCATTTGAAAAGAATGAAACGGTGTATACGATTCGATTACTGCCCCTTGGTGGCTATGTAAGAATGGCTGGCGAGGATGCGGACACAGTTGAGTTAAAGCCTGGGAAAAAGGTTGGCCTTGTATTAAATGAAAAAGACGAAGTTGTGAAATTAGTTTTTGATGGATATGAAAAGTATCCAAATGTTCGTGTTATTGAAGTCGAACAAGCTGATTTGGAGCATAATTTAACAATTTCGGGCTATGAAGAGTACGAGGAAGAGCTTCAAACATTCCGAGTGAATGAAAAGGCTCGTATTATTACTGCGGGGGAAGAAATTCAAATTGCTCCGTATAATAGACAATTTGGCTCGAAAAAACTAGGGCAACGCGCTTTAACAATCTTTGCGGGTCCTGCAATGAACTTCATTTTAGCATTTGTTATTTTTGTGATTCTTGGATTTGTACAAGGGGTTCCTATTGACAAACCAATGGTCGGAAAAGTGATGGATAACAGTGCAGCACAGCAAGCTGGATTGAAAGAGAATGATACAATTCAAGCTATTGATGGGAAAAACACAAGTACATGGAAAGATGTTGTTACTATTGTACGTGAAAACCCAAATAAAGAAATTACGTTACAAGTAAAGCGTAATAATGAACAGTTTAATGTGAAAGTAACGCCAACACTCGATAAAGAAGGGAAAGACGAAGTTGGTAGAATCGGTGTGTATTCTCCTGTAGAGAAAACAGTAATGGGTTCTATTAAATCAGGATTTGAACAAACGTACCAATGGACGAAACTAATTTTTGAATCTCTTGTTAAATTAGTAACTGGTCAATTTTCTATTAATGAGTTATCAGGTCCAGTAGGAATTTATAATCTAACAGATCAAGTTGTAGATTATGGGTTTACGCGTGTACTAAGTTTAGCTGCAGTTCTAAGCATTAATCTTGGTTTATTTAATTTATTACCAGTTCCTGCTTTAGATGGTGGCCGTTTATTCTTCTTCTTAATTGAAGCGTTACGAGGGAAACCAATTGATCGCCAAAAAGAAGGAATGGTTCACTTTATTGGTTTTGCATTATTAATGTTACTTATGTTAGTTGTAACTTGGAATGACATTCGTAAGTTTTTCTTGTAAAATAAAGTGAAACTTATAATGAAATAGAGCTCGTAGAATAAAATCCCTCACCTAACTCGAGGTGAGGGGTTTTACTGCGTGTAAGAGTAAAATGAAGAGGTGCAAATAAATGAAACAAAGTATGGTATTCAGTCCTACATTACGTGAAGTTCCAGCTGATGCTGAAATTAAGAGTCATCAGCTATTACTTCGTGCAGGTTTTATGCGTCAAAATGCTTCTGGTATTTATAGCTTTCTACCATTTGGATTAAAAGTATTACACAAAGTAGAACGTATCGTTCGAGAAGAAATGGAGCGCGCAGGAGCTGTAGAATTATTAATGCCAGCTATGCAAGCTGCGGAATTGTGGCAAGAATCAGGTCGTTGGTATTCTTACGGATCTGAATTAATGCGTATGAAAGATCGTAATGCTCGTGAATTCGCATTAGGAGCGACACATGAGGAAGTAATTACGGATCTTGTGCGTGATGAAGTGAAATCATATAAAAAATTACCGTTAACATTATACCAAATTCAAACAAAATTCCGTGATGAGCAAAGACCTCGTTTCGGCTTATTACGTGGAAGAGAGTTTCTAATGAAAGATGCATACTCTTTCCATGCTACACAAGAGAGCTTAGATGAAGTATACGATCGTTTATATAAAGCATACTCTAACATTTTTGCTCGCTGTGGCTTGAATTTCCGTGCAGTTATTGCTGATTCTGGAGCAATGGGCGGAAAAGATACACATGAATTTATGGTATTATCTGATGTTGGTGAAGATACAATTGCATACTCTGACACATCTGATTATGCAGCAAACATCGAAATGGCTCCTGTTGTAGCTACGTATACGAAGAGTGACGAAGCAGAAAAAGCACTTGAAAAAGTAGCAACACCAGACCAAAAAGCAATTGAAGAAGTATCTGCATTCTTAAACATTGCAGCTGACAAGTGCATTAAGTCTATGGTGTTTAAAGTAGATGAGAAATTAGTAGTGGTACTTGTTCGTGGTGATCACGAAGTAAACGATGTGAAAGTGAAAAATGTATACGGCGCTTCAGTTGTTGAGCTTGCTTCTCATGAAGAAGTAAAAGCATTATTAAATTGTGAAGTTGGTTCATTAGGACCGATTAATGTAACAGGTGATATCGAAATTATTGCTGATCATGCTGTAGCATCAATTGTTAACGGATGTTCAGGAGCGAATGAAGAAGGATTCCATTATGTAAATGTAAATCCAGAACGTGACTTTAAAGTAAGTCAATATACAGATTTACGCTTCATCCAAGAAGGAGACCAATCTCCAGATGGAAACGGAACAATTCTTTTTGCACGCGGAATTGAAGTTGGTCATGTATTCAAATTAGGAACTCGTTATAGTGAAGCAATGAACGCAACATTCCTAGATGAAAACGGAAAAACACAACCACTTATTATGGGTTGTTACGGTATCGGTGTATCTCGTACAGTGGCAGCAATTGCAGAGCAGTTTAACGATGAGAACGGCTTAGTTTGGCCAAAAGCTGTAGCACCGTTCCATGTGCATGTAATTCCAGTAAATATGAAATCGGATGCACAACGTGAAATGGGTGAAAATATCTACAACTCATTACAAGAACAAGGCTATGAAGTGTTATTAGACGATCGTGCAGAACGTGCAGGTGTTAAATTTGCAGATGCAGATTTATTCGGTCTTCCAGTTCGTGTTACAGTTGGTAAAAAAGCAGACGAAGGTATTGTAGAAGTGAAAGTACGTGCTACAGGTGAGTCTGAAGAAGTAAACGTAGAAGAACTTCAAACATATATTGCAAATATTTTAAAATAAGAAGAGGTACCTCGTAATGGGGTACCTTCTCTTTCTTTGTAAACGTATTTTGTAAAAGAAGAGGTGAGAAATCTTTCTTTGTGGTACGTTTCAATTTATAATAGCAAATGGAAGGAGAGTGCTTATGTCTTTAACAAATGAACAACAAGAGCGATTTCAAATTTTGCTCCAGCAGTTGCAAATACCAGACGACCTTATAAATCAATATTTACAAGGCGGTGGTATTGAAAGGCTCGTTATTGATAAAGCGAATAAAAGTTGGCATTTTGATTTACAGGTGCCACGTATTTTGCCTACAGAATTATATGAATTGCTAGAAACAAAGCTTAAGCAATCATTTTCTCATATTGCAAGAACAACATTTGCATTAGAAACAGAGAATAAACAATTTACAGAAGAAGAAGTGAGGGCGTATTGGCCGCTTTGTACGGAACGAATTACATTTTCACCTATGTTCGCATACTTAAAGAAGCAGCTTCCGCAGGTGAATGGAGTGAAGTTGCTAATAAATGTGAATAACGAGCTGGAGTCTACTGCTTTAAAGAAAAACGTTGCGAAACCAGTAGGGGATCAATACGAAGTTTTTGGATTCCCGCGTTTTCAGTTAGACACACATATACAGCAAAATACAGAAGAAATGCAAAAGTTTCGTGAACAAACGCAGCAAGAAGACCGCGAGCGTGTTATACAAGCTATGGAAGAAATGGCGAAGAAGCAAGCTGAAGAAAGCAGCGTTGTGTATGAAGGACCGATTACACTCGGGTATCTTATTAAGCCAGATGAAGAGATTACACCGATGCGAGAAATTCAAGATGAAGAAAGAAGAAAAACGGTTCAAGGATATGTCTTCCATGTAGAAACAAAAGAGCTTCGTAGTGGACGTACGTTATTAACTTTAAAAATAACGGATTATACGGATTCTATTATGATCAAAATGTTCTCGCGTGACAAAGAAGATATTCCAATGCTGCAATCCTTGAAAAAAGGAATGTGGGTGAAAGCGCGTGGTTCTGTTCAAAACGATACATTCGTTCGAGATTTAGTAATGATTGCAAATGATATTAATGAAATAACAGGACCGTCTCGTAAAGATAAAGCACCAGAAGGCGAAAAACGAGTAGAGCTGCATCTCCATACTCCGATGAGTCAAATGGACGCTGTCACTCCAGTTTCTAAGCTTGTTGCTCAAGCTGGTAAATGGGGACATGAGGCTATTGCGGTTACAGACCATGCCGTGGCTCAGTCCTTCCCAGAGGCGTATTCTGCGGGGAAGAAGGCTGGAGTTAAAGTTATATATGGTGTAGAAGCAAATCTAGTTAATGATGGTGTACCGATAGCGTATAACGAAGCGCATCGTTTACTTGCAGAGGAAACGTATGTTGTTTTCGACGTTGAGACGACAGGTTTATCAGCTGTATACGATACAGTCATTGAGTTGGCTGCCGTAAAAGTAAAGGGTGGCGAAATTATTGATCGCTTTGAATCTTTCGCAAATCCACATCAACCATTATCAGCGACGATTATTGAATTGACAGGTATTACAGATGATATGTTAACTGATGCACCTGAAGTGGACGAAGTGTTTAAAAAGTTTGAGGAATGGATGGGCGACCATACACTTGTTGCTCATAACGCGAGCTTTGATATGGGCTTTATTAACGTAGGTTTTAAAAAGGCTGGACTAGAAAAAACGAATAACCCCGTTATTGATACGTTAGAACTTGCACGATTCTTATTCCCAGAAATGAAAAATCATCGATTAAATACGATGTGTAAAAAACTTGATATTGAATTAACACAACATCACCGTGCGATTTATGATACAGAAGCGACGGGATATTTACTTGTGAAAATGTTGAAAGACGTAATTGAAAAGGGATTTGAATATCACGATCAATTAAATGATAGCATGGGACAAGGGGATGCGTATAAGCGTGGCCGTCCAAGTCATATGACGTTACTTGCCACATCAGATGTTGGATTGAAAAATTTATATAAACTTGTTTCATATTCTCACCTTAATTACTTTTACCGTGTACCACGTGTGCCGAGGTCACTATTAAAAAAATACCGTGAAGGAATTTTAGTAGGAACGGCTTGTGATAAAGGTGAAGTGTTCGAGGCAATGATGCAAAAGGCACCTGAAGAGGTAGAAGAAATTGCCCAGTTCTATGATTACATTGAAGTAATGCCTCCAGAGGTGTTGCGTCATTTAGTAGAACGTGAACTTGTTCGAGACGAAGGTCAATTAAAAACAATTATTTCTAACTTAGTAAAACTAGGTGAGACGTTAGATAAACCAGTTGTTGCTACAGGAAACGTGCATTATTTAGACCCTGAGGATGCAATGTATCGTAAAATTTTAGTCAGTTCGCAGGGCGGAGCCAATCCGTTAAATCGACATTCATTACCGCCAGTACATTTCCGTACAACTGATGAAATGTTAGAATGTTTTTCATTCTTAGGTGAAGACAAAGCGAAAGAAGTTGTTGTAACAAATACACAAAAGATTGCGTCATTAATTGGTGATGTGCATCCAGTAAAAGACGATCTATACACACCGAAAATTGAAGGTGCTGATGATGAAACGCGTGATATGAGTTATAAAATGGCGCGTAGCATTTATGGTGAAGAGCTACCGGAAATTGTAGAAGCACGTTTAGAAAAAGAATTAAAAAGTATTATTGGGCATGGATTCGCCGTAATTTATTTAATTTCACATAAGCTTGTGAAAAAATCGTTAGTAGACGGATATCTAGTAGGTTCGCGTGGATCGGTAGGGTCATCATTTGTTGCAACGATGATGGAAATTACAGAAGTAAACCCATTACCACCACACTATGTATGTCCGAAGTGTAAGCAATCAGAATTCTTTAATGATGGTTCTGTAGGTTCTGGTTTTGACTTACCAGATAAAGAATGCCCTGCTTGTAATATTCCATATGTAAAAGATGGACATGACATTCCGTTCGAAACGTTCCTTGGATTTAAAGGAGATAAGGTACCCGATATCGATTTGAACTTCTCCGGGGAATACCAACCACGTGCCCATAACTATACGAAAGTACTGTTCGGTGAAGACTATGTATATCGTGCAGGAACGATTGGTACAGTTGCGGAAAAAACTGCTTACGGATATGTAAAAGGTTATGCAAATGATCATAACTTAACGATTCGAAATGCAGAGATTGATCGCTTAGTAGCAGGGTGTACCGGTGTAAAACGTACAACAGGACAGCATCCAGGCGGTATTATCGTTGTGCCAGATTACATGGATATCTTTGATTTCTCACCAATACAGTATCCAGCTGATTCAATTGGTGCTGAATGGAGAACAACGCATTTTGATTTCCACTCGATTCATGATAATTTATTGAAACTTGATATACTAGGACACGATGATCCGACCGTTATTCGTATGTTACAAGATTTAAGTGGTATTGATCCGAAAACAATCCCAACGGATGATCCAGAAGTAATGAAAATTTTCTCTGGTCCAGAATCGTTAGGGGTAACGGAAGAACAAATTAACTGTAAAACAGGTACACTTGGTATACCAGAGTTTGGTACAAAATTCGTAAGACAGATGTTAGAAGAGACAAAACCGACGACATTCTCAGAGTTAGTCCAAATTTCTGGACTATCACATGGTACTGACGTATGGCTTGGTAATGCAAACGAGTTAATTTATAACGGTACATGTACGCTGAGCGAAGTTATCGGTTGTCGTGATGACATCATGGTATATTTAATCTATCAAGGTCTAGATCCATCATTAGCCTTCAAAATCATGGAGTCGGTTCGTAAAGGTAAAGGTGTACCGGAAGAATGGGAAGAAGACATGAAAAATAATAATGTACCAGGTTGGTATATTGATTCATGTAAGAAGATTAAATACATGTTCCCTAAAGCCCATGCGGCTGCTTACGTACTTATGGCTGTACGTATCGCATACTTTAAAGTACATTTTGCACTGTTATTCTATGCCGCATATTTTACAGTTCGTGCAGATGATTTTGATGTAGAGGCAATGGCGAAAGGTTCAGCATCTATACGTGCAAGAATTGATGAAATTGCTCAAAAGGGACTCGATGCTGCGCCGAAAGAGAAGAGTTTATTAACGGTACTAGAAATGACACTTGAAATGTGTGAGCGTGGATACTCATTCCAAAAGGTGGATTTATACCGCTCACATGCAACAGAATTTATTATTGATGGAGATACATTAATCCCTCCATTTAATGCAGTACCTGGTCTTGGCACAAACGCAGCTTTAAGTATTGTAGAAGCACGTAAAAATGGAGACTTCTTATCAAAAGAAGACTTGCAACAGCGAAGTAAGGTTTCGAAAACAATTATTGAGTATTTAGATAGCCAAGGTTGTTTAGGAGACTTACCGGATCAAAACCAGTTATCACTGTTCTAGTAGGTAGGAAAAGTCTTTGCAAATCAACATTTCCTATGATATACTATTAACCGAGATAACCATGTCATGTATATTGTGTAAAGAAAAGAGTGGGGAAACCCACTCTTTCGTGTTACTGTCTATGTTTTATCTACGTAGATAGGTAAAAGATTTCTGTCGTATATACATATTTTGTTACAAGTTTTACTTCTTAAATTTGGTAATACTAAGACAGATAATCCCTGCTGAACAGCAGGGGCTTTTGTTAGCTAACGAGAAAGAATAAGATAGACCGTTTTTAAATTGGCGGGGTCTTCTTCTTTTAAATGGTACATGACGGCAGGAAGGAGGCTGTTTATGGATAAGAAAGTCACAGAAGTTGTAGAAGCATTTGCGCAGCCGATCGTTGAAGAGTTAAATCTTGAACTTGTAGATGTAGAGTATGTGAAAGAAGGACAAGACTGGTTCTTACGCGTATTCATCGATTCTGAAAAGGGAGTCGACATTGAAGAATGCGGTGCGGTAAGTGAACGTTTAAGCGAAGCTTTAGATAAAGAGGACCCAATTCCTCATCTTTACTTTTTGGATGTATCATCTCCTGGAGCGGAACGCCCATTAAAGAAAGAAAAAGACTTCCAGCAAGCGGTAGGAAAACAAGTGGCAATTAAAACATATGAGCCGATTGATGGTGAAAAGATGTTTGAAGGAAAGCTGCTTTCTTACGATGGTACAACAATAACATTATTATTAACAATTAAAACACGTAAAAAAGAAATCCAAATTTCGATGGATAAAGTCGCAAATGCGCGACTTGCTGTTACGTTTTAGTTAGAAGGGGGATCTTCATGAGCACTGAGTTATTAGATGCTTTGCTCGTATTAGAATCTGAAAAAGGCATTAGCAAAGACATTATTATTGATGCGATTGAAGCAGCTTTAATCTCTGCTTATAAGCGCAATTTTAATCAAGCACAAAACGTTCGTGTGAGCTTTAACCCAGAAGTGGGAACAATTCAAGTTTTAGCACGTAAAGACGTAGTAGACAATGTGTTTGATCCACGTCTTGAAATTTCTGTAGAGGAAGCAAGACAAATTAATCCAAACTATCAAGATGGTGACGTACTAGAAATTGAAGTAACACCAAAAGACTTTGGTCGTATTGCAGCACAAACTGCAAAACAAGTTGTAACACAACGAGTGCGTGAAGCAGAGCGCGGTGTTATTTACTCTGAGTTTAGTGACCGTGAAGAAGATATTATGGTAGGTATTGTACAACGTCAAGATGCTCGTTTCATCTATGTAAGCTTAGGAAAAGTAGAAGCTTTATTACCTGTAAGTGAGCAAATGCCTAATGAGCAATACAAACCACATGATCGTATTCGCGTATTCATTACGAAAGTAGAAAAAACGACAAAAGGACCACAAATTTACGTATCACGTACACATCCTGGTCTTTTAAAACGTTTATTCGAAATGGAAGTTCCTGAAATCTATGATGGAACTGTAGAAATTCGTTCTGTAGCACGTGAAGCTGGCGATCGCTCTAAGATCTCTGTATATGCAGAGAACACTGATGTTGATCCAGTTGGTTCTTGTGTAGGACCAAAAGGGCAACGTGTACAACGCATTGTAGACGAATTAAAAGGTGAAAAAATTGACATCGTTCGCTGGTCAAATGATCCAGTTGAATATGTTGCAAATGCATTAAGCCCATCACAAGTTGTTAAAGTACTTGTAGATGAAGAAGAAAAAGCGACAACAGTAGTTGTTCCAGACCACCAGCTATCATTAGCTATCGGTAAGCGTGGACAAAATGCACGTCTTGCAGCTAAATTAACAGGCTGGAAAATTGACATTAAGAGTGAGTCTGATGCGAAACAACTTGGTATTGTAACAGAAGAAGATAGCGTAATCGCATTTGGATTCGATTCAGTGGAAGACGAAATCGAATAGAGGTGATGAGTATGAGCAATCGAAAAGTTCCGTTACGAAAATGTGTTGCAACGCAAGAAATGAAATCAAAACGAGAGCTCGTTCGCATTGTTCGTTCCAAAGAGGGAGAAGTGTCCATTGATTTAACTGGGAAAAAATCAGGACGAGGTGCTTACTTGTCGAAGGACAAGGAGAGCATTCTTCAAGCTCAAAAGAAAAATGTTTTGGAACATCATCTAAAAGCGAAAATCGACGGTTCTTTATATGAAGAGCTTCTTGAGCTTGTTGAGAAGGAGTCGAAATAAGTGTCCGATTGGAAATCGTTTTTAGGGCTAGCAAACCGGGCTCGGAAAATTATTTCGGGTGAAGAACTCGTTTTAAAAGAAGTACGAAGTGGCAAAGCAAAACTTGTATTGCTATCTGAAGATGCGTCAGTAAATACTACAAAACGCATCACAGATAAAACTACGTACTACAACGTACCAATGAGAAAGGTCGAAAATCGACAACAATTAGGGCATGCGATTGGGAGAGATGAGCGAGTCGTTGTAGCTGTGTTAGATGAAGGCTTTGCGAAAAAGCTGCGTAGCATGCTCGATACAAATTACCGGGGGTGAAGGTATGAGTAAAATTCGAGTGCATGAATATGCAAAAAAACATAATATCTCAAGTAAAGATCTTATGACAAAACTAAAAGAAATGAATATCGAGGTTTCGAATCATATGACAATGTTAGACGATGAAGTAGTAAATAAATTAGATAATGAATATCAAACTGAAAAACCTTCTGTTGCAGATGAGTTTGAAGTAGAAGAAAAAGTTGTTCGCAGTAAAAAGAACAGCAATAAGAAAAAGAAAAAAGGCAAAGGGAACGAAGACAAACGTCAAGAGAACTTTGCTGGTAGACAACAAACTCAAATTGTAGAAACACCAGATAAAATTACTTTCTCTGGAAGCCTTACAGTAGGAGATCTTGCTAAAAAATTAAGCAAAGAGCCATCTGAAATTATTAAGAAGCTTTTCATGCTTGGAATTATGGCAACAATTAACCAAGACTTGGATAAAGATACAATTGAGTTAATTGCTAACGACTACGGTATTGAAGTAGAAGAAGAAGTAATTGTGAGCGAGACTGAGTTTGAAACATTCATTGATGAGCAAGATGATGAAGAGAACTTAAAAGAACGTCCAGCTGTAGTTACAATCATGGGACACGTTGACCACGGTAAAACAACATTACTGGATTCTATTCGTAACTCAAAAGTAACTGCAGGCGAAGCGGGTGGAATTACTCAGCATATCGGTGCATATCAAGTTGAAGTAAACGATAAGAAGATTACATTCTTAGATACACCTGGTCACGCAGCATTTACAACGATGCGTGCTCGTGGTGCACAAGTAACGGATATTACAATCCTTGTTGTTGCAGCGGATGACGGTGTTATGCCACAAACGGTTGAAGCAATTAACCATGCGAAGGCAGCAGGAGTACCAATTATTGTTGCTGTGAATAAAATGGATAAACCAGCTGCAAACCCTGATCGCGTAATGCAAGAACTAACAGAATATGAATTAGTTCCAGAAGCTTGGGGCGGAGATACTATTTTCGTACCAATTTCTGCAATTCAAGGCGAAGGCATTGACAACTTACTAGAAATGATCCTTCTTGTAAGTGAAGTAGAAGAATATAAAGCAAATCCAAACCGCTATGCAACTGGTACAGTAATCGAAGCACAGCTTGATAAAGGTAAAGGAACTATCGTGACATTACTTGTTCAAAACGGTACGCTTCGAGTTGGAGATCCAATCGTTGTTGGAACTTCATTCGGACGTGTTCGTGCAATGGTAAGTGATATTGGTCGTCGTGTAAAAGTTGCTGGTCCATCAACTCCTGTTGAAATTACTGGTTTAAACGAAGTACCACAGGCTGGAGATCGTTTCATGGCATTCGCTGATGAGAAGAAAGCTCGTCAAATTGGTGAATCACGTGCACAAGAAGCTTTAGTTGCACAACGTGGTGAGAAATCTAAATTAAGCCTTGAAGATTTATTCCAACAAATCCAAGAGGGCGATGTAAAAGAAATTAACTTAATCGTAAAAGCAGACGTACAAGGTTCTGTTGAAGCGATGGCAGCATCACTTCGTAAAATTGATGTTGAAGGTGTAAAAGTTAAAATCATTCACACTGGTGTAGGTGCGATTACAGAATCTGATATCATTTTAGCTTCTGCATCTAATGCAATTGTAATTGGATTTAACGTACGTCCAGATGTGAACGCGAAGCGTACAGCTGAATTAGAGAACGTTGATATTCGTTTACACCGTATTATTTATAAAGTAATCGAAGAGATTGAAGCAGCGATGCAAGGTATGCTTGATCCAGAATTCGAAGAAAAAGTAATCGGTCAAGCAGAAGTTCGTCAAACGTTTAAAGTAACAAAAGTTGGAACAATCGCAGGTTGTTACGTAACAGACGGTAAAATTACGCGTGATAGTGGCGTACGTATTATCCGTGACGGCGTAGTAATTTTCGAAGGACAACTTGATACGTTAAAACGTTTCAAAGACGACGTAAAAGAAGTTGCACAAAACTATGAGTGTGGTATTACAATTGAGAGATATAATGATCTTAAAGAAGGGGACATCATTGAAGCGTACATTATGGAAGAAGTGAAGCGATGATTATCGCTTCACTCTCATTCGAGTGTATGATTTACGATGTGCATTCTTTAAAAGAGAAACGTGCAATTTTACAACGTGTGTTAACTCGTGTGAAACAGCGCTATAATGTAGCTGTTTCTGAAGTTGGGCATCAAGATGTATGGCAACGTACAGAAATTGCAATTGTTTCCGTATCCTCAAATCGTGTTATCTGTGAAAAAGAAATGAATCGTGTACTTGAGTACATCGATTCATTTCCTGAAATTGAACGTACAATAACACATTTGGAATGGTATTGAATGAGGTGAAGAGTTATGAAATTACGTGCGAACCGTGTGGGCGAGCAAATGAAAAAAGAATTAGGCGATATTATCAGTCGTAAAATTAAAGACCCACGTATTGGATTTGTTACAGTAACAGATGTACAAGTGAGTGGTGATTTACAAATTGCTAAAGTATATATTTCTGTTTTAGGTGACGAAGAACAGAAAGAAAATACTTTAAAAGGTTTAGCGAAGGCAAAAGGCTTTATTCGTTCAGAAATTGGCCAACGTATTCGTCTTCGTAAAACACCGGAAATTACCTTTGAGTTTGATGAGTCTATCGGATATGGTCATCGAATTGATACACTTTTACATGAAATTAATAAAGACGGTAAACGTGAAGAATAATGGATAGACATTTGTCTATCCATTTTTTCAATGCAAAATAAGTTTTGGATATTTAATACGAAAGAATTATGATGAGGTGAACATATATGGAAGGTGTAGTATTATTACATAAGCCAAAAGGCATGACATCACATGATTGTGTATTTAAATTAAGAAAGATATTGCGAGAAAAGAGAATTGGTCATACGGGAACATTAGATCCAGATGTAACAGGAGTATTACCTATTTGTGTGGGACGAGCAACGAAAATTGCACAATTTTTAACAAGTGAAACGAAAACATATGAAGGTGAAGTAACATTAGGGTTTTCGACGACAACTGAAGACGCTTCTGGTGAGGTTGTTGAAACGAAAAATGTAGATCGTACTATTACTCGTATGGAAGTAGAGAAAGCCCTTGCGGAATTAACAGGCACGATTGAACAAATGCCACCAATGTTCTCGGCTGTAAAAGTAAACGGGAAAAAATTATATGAATATGCAAGAGCAGGACAAGAGGTGGAACGTCCAGTTCGTACAATTACAATTCATGAATTCGTATTACTTGATGATCGTGAAGTTTTTGAAGGTGAAAATATTTCATTCCGTTTCCGTGTAACGTGTAGTAAAGGAACATATGTAAGAACATTAGCTGTAATGATCGGGGAGAAACTTGGTTTCCCATCACATATGTCTCACCTTGTAAGAACGGCATCTGGTGAATTTTTATTAGAAGATTGCATATCATTTGAAGAAATTGAAGAAAACGTGCAAAATGGAACAGTAGAGTCTATCTTCATTTCAATTGATGAAGCATTAAGTAAGTTTCCAAAAATGGTTGTAGATGAAAAGCAAGCAGAGAAAATAAAGAATGGTATGTTCTTAAAGAATGAATTAGAAATAACAGCACCATTTATTACAGTGTTTGATAAAAATGATCGTTGCTTAGCAATTTATGAACATCATCCGAAACATCCTGGCATGTTAAAGCCGATGAAAGTACTTGTGAATAATCAAGAACTAAAGCTATAATGAATTATTGGAAGGATTATTACAGAAAAAGGTGAATTCAAGCGTGAAACTTATTCATTTAACTCATCCACATGAACAAAATAAATTAGAATTACCACCTACTGTAATGGCATTAGGATTTTTTGATGGCATTCATTTAGGACATCAATGTGTAATTCGAACTGCGAAAAAAATAGCGGACGAACGAGGATATAAAAGTGCAGTTATGACATTTCATCCTCATCCATCTGTTGTTTTAGGGAAAAAGGATGCGCATGTGGAGTATATTACACCAATGCGCGATAAAGAAAAAATAGTCGAAAGCTTAGGAATCGATATATTATATGTGATTAAATTTGATGAATCATTTGCAGGGTTATTACCGCAACAATTTGTAGATGATTATATTATTGGTTTAAATGTAAAGCATGTAGTAGCAGGGTTTGATTATTCATATGGACGTTTAGGAAAAGGAAAGATGGAGACTTTACCATTTCATGCAAGAGGGGAGTTTACACAGACTGTGATTGAAAAAGTTGAATTTCAAGAAGAGAAAGTAAGTTCTACAGCATTACGAAAGTTAATTCGAAATGGCGAAATGGAGCAAATTCCATCTATTTTAGGTAGAGCCTATACTGTAGCGGGAACAGTTATACACGGCGACAAACGTGGGCGTCAAATTGGTTTTCCAACAGCTAATGTAGGTTTAAGTGATGAGTATTTATTGCCACCTGTAGGTGTTTATGCAGTGAGATTAAAAGTTCACGATGAATGGTACGATGGTGTATGTAATATTGGATATAAACCGACTTTTAAAGAAGATGAGCGTCAATTATCAATTGAAGTGCACTTATTTGAATTTAACAAAGATATATACGATCAAAATGTTACAGTAGAGTGGCATATGCGTATAAGAGCAGAAAAGAAATTCAACGGTATTGATGAGTTAGTTGAACAAATCGCAAAAGATAAGAAAACAGCACAAGAATATTTTATGAGCGAAAAGAATATACTTGCTTTTTCAAATGAAAAGTAGTATTCTATGTTATGTACTTTATGACAACCATTGCTTGGCATTGCGACTCACCGACGCTTGCTAGGTAATTGGGGGTTTAATTAATAGGAGGTGAAATAGGATGGCTTTAACACAAGAACGTAAAAATGAAATCATTGCACAATTTAGAACTCATGAGACTGATACTGGTTCTCCAGAGGTTCAAATTGCTGTCCTAACGGAGCAAATTAACACTCTAAACGAGCACTTACGTACTCACAAGAAAGATCATCATTCACGTCGTGGTCTATTAAAGATGGTTGGTAAACGTCGTAACTTACTAACTTACCTTCGTAATAGCGATATCACACGTTACCGTGAATTAATCACAAAGCTTGGCTTACGTCGATAGTCAAAGAAGCGGGAATATTCCCGCTTTTTTGTTAGGTAAAAATATATCTTCTACGCTTTATAGCTTACTTAATTTTAGGCAATACTAGAGGTAGAATATTGTGATATACTATCCATTTACATAGAAGAATTGAATACTTTAAATTGAGAGGGGTACTTAAATGAGTCAAGAAAAGCAAGTCTTCTCGATAGATTTAGCTGGTCGCCAGCTAACAGTTGAAACTGGTCAGCTTGCAAAACAAGCGAACGGAGCAGTATTAGTAAGATATGGCGATACAGCGGTTCTATCTACAGCAACTGCATCAAAAGAAGCAAAAAATGTAGATTTCTTCCCACTTACAGTAAACTATGAAGAGCGTTTATATGCAGTCGGAAAAATTCCTGGCGGTTTTATTAAGCGTGAAGGTCGTCCAAGTGAAAAAGCAATTTTGGCAAGTCGTTTAATCGACCGTCCAATTCGTCCGCTATTCGCAGATGGCTTCCGTAACGAAGTACAAGTTGTCAGCATTGTAATGAGTGTTGATCAAGATTGTTCTTCTGAAATGGCAGCTATGCTTGGTTCTTCATTAGCGTTATCGATTTCAGATATTCCATTTGAAGGTCCAATCGCTGGTGCGACAGTTGGCCGTATTAATGGCGAATTCGTTATTAACCCAACAGTAGAACAGCAAGAACAAAGTGATATCCACTTAGTTGTAGCTGGTACGAAAGATGCGATTAACATGGTTGAAGCAGGAGCAGATCAAGTACCTGAAGAAACAATGTTAGAAGCAATTATGTTTGGTCATGACGAAATTAAACGTCTAATTGCATTCCAAGAAGAGATTGTACAAGCTGTAGGTAAAGAGAAATCAGAAGTGAAACTTTATGAAGTTGACGCTGATCTTAACCAAGCTGTACGTGAAATGGCTGAAGAAGATATGCATTCAGCAATTCAAGTACATGAGAAACATGCACGTGAAGATGCAATTAACGAAGTGAAAAAGCGTGTTATTGAGCATTACGAAGCGCAGGAAGCTGACGCTGATACATTAGGACAAGTAAATGAGATTTTATATAAAATTGTAAAAGAAGAAGTACGTCGTCTTATTACAGTTGAAAAAATCCGTCCAGATGGCCGTAAAGGTGACGAAATCCGTCCATTAGCATCAGAGGTTGGTATTTTATCTCGTACACACGGTTCTGGTTTGTTCACTCGTGGACAAACACAAGCATTAAGTATTTGTACATTAGGTGCATTAGGCGATGTGCAAATTTTAGATGGTCTTGGCGTAGAAGAATCAAAACGCTTTATGCACCATTACAATTTCCCATCATTTAGTGTTGGTGAAACAAGACCAATGCGTGGACCAGGTCGTCGTGAAATCGGTCACGGTGCACTAGGAGAACGCGCACTTGAGCCTGTAATTCCATCTGAAAAAGATTTCCCATACACAGTACGTCTTGTATCTGAAGTTTTAGAATCAAATGGTTCTACTTCACAAGCAAGTATTTGTGGTAGTACTTTAGCAATGATGGATGCTGGTGTTCCACTTAAAGCTCCAGTTGCAGGTATTGCAATGGGTCTAGTTAAAACTGGTGAGCATTACACAATTTTATCTGATATTCAAGGTATGGAAGATCATTTAGGTGATATGGACTTTAAAGTAGCAGGTACAGCACAAGGTGTAACTGCACTACAAATGGACATTAAAATCGATGGTCTATCTCGTGAAATTTTAGAAGAGGCATTACAACAAGCGAAAGTTGGTCGTGTGCACATTCTAAATCATATGTTATCTGTTATTCCAGAGCCACGCACTGAATTATCAGCGTACGCTCCAAAGATTATTACAATGACAATTAATCCAGATAAAATCCGTGACGTTATCGGACCGAGCGGTAAACAAATCAATAAAATTATTGAAGAAACTGGCGTTAAAATTGACATCGAGCAAGATGGCACAGTATTCATTTCTTCAATAAACCAAGAAATGAACGACAAAGCTAAGAAAATTATCGAAGATATCGTTCGCGAAGTACAAGTAGGTGAAATCTACGAAGGAAAAGTGAAACGTGTTGAGAAATTCGGTGCTTTCGTTGAATTATTCAGCGGTAAAGATGGATTAGTTCACATTTCTGAACTTGCACTTGAGCGTGTAGGTAAAGTAGAAGACGTTGTAAAAATCGGTGACGTAATTACGGTTAAAGTTATCGAGATTGACAAGCAAGGTCGCGTAAATCTATCTAGAAAAGTATTGCTAAAAGAAGAGCAAGAAAAAGAAGCTGCTAAAGAAGAAAACAAACAAGAGCAGCAATAAGTAAAAGCCAGTTTAACTGGCTTTTTTTGTTATGTAAAAAACATGATGTTCAATATATTTTTATGTCGGTATAGGTATAGTTTTCATTATAACGCTCAAATTAACAAAGATAAGAAGAAAATGTTTTTATATAGTTAATTTGGGAGGGTTTATATGAAAGTTCGTATATTGGCATACATATGTATATTTTCTTTATATGTCAGTTTAGGCTCTTATTCTGTTTTTGCGCAAGATAACTTGCATGAAGAAATTCAAAAGCATGCAAAACAGTATGAGATTGCACCTCAAAATGCGATGATTGATAAAATATGGAAGGCAACACCTGGATATAATGGAAGACAAGTGGATATTGAAGCATCGTATAATAATATGAAGAAGCTAAAGGAATTTGATCAAAAATATCTTGAATTCAAAGAAGTCTCACCGAGTGTTCATTTAGAAGATTTATCACCAGCTCCAATTTATAGAGGGCATCCAAATAAAAAGATGGTAGGATTAACAATAAATGTGGCATGGGGAAATGAGTATTTGCCTCGCATATTAGAGATATTGAAAAAGCATGATGTGAAGGCCACTTTCTTTTTAGAAGGACGTTGGGTGAAAGAAAATTTGCGATTTGCAAAAATGATTGTCGATGCAAAACAAGAAGTTGGAAATCACTCATACACACATCCAAATATGAAAACGTTATCGTCTGATGAAATACGAGAGCAGTTACAAAAAACAAATCGAATGATAGAAGTAGTAACGAATCAAAAAGTAAGATGGTTTGCCCCGCCGAGTGGAAGTTTTCGAGATGAAGTCGTAAAGATTGCAGATGATTTTCAAATGGGAACGATTATGTGGACTGTAGATACGATTGATTGGAAGCGACCTGAGCCGGATGTACTATTGCAGAGAGTAATGAGAAAAATACATCCAGGTGCTATCATATTAATGCATCCTACTTCGTCTACAGCAGAGGCTTTAGATATAATGATTACAAAATTGAAGGAACAAGGATATAAAGTGGGGAATATAACTGAATTACTGGATGAAAAACGTGTGGATTAAATACATTTGCATGACATTCATCCTTAAACTTGTTATCATTAAATAATAGCGTTTTATTTAGAGAAACTGGCAGTAGGAGGAAAGTTTTTGATTAAAAAATATACTTGTAAAAATGGTGTAAGAATAGTTATGGAGAATATACCAACTGTAAGATCGGTTGCAATTGGTATTTGGATCCATGCGGGATCAAGAAATGAAAATGAAAAAAATAATGGGATTTCTCACTTTTTAGAGCATATGTTCTTTAAAGGGACAGAAACACGTAGTGCACGAGAGATTGCAGAATCATTTGATAGCATTGGTGGTCAAGTGAATGCATTTACTTCAAAAGAATATACATGTTACTATGCAAAAGTATTAGATGAGCATGCTAAATATGCTTTAGATGTTTTAGCAGATATGTTCTTTAATTCAACATTTGATGAGGAAGAACTGAAAAAAGAGAAGAATGTCGTATGTGAAGAAATTAAAATGTACGAAGATGCTCCAGATGATATTGTGCATGATATGTTAACGAAAGCAACATATGAAACGCATCCACTTGGATATCCTATTTTAGGAACAGAAGAAACGCTTAATACGTTTACAGGTGATACGTTACGTCAATATATAAAAGATCATTATACACCTGAAAATGTAGTTGTATCAATCGCAGGAAATATTGATGAAGCATTTTTACAAACAGTGGAGCAATATTTCGGTAGTTATGAAGGAACAACAAACCGTGAACAAGTACATAGCCCAATTTTCCATTTCAATAAGGTAGCCCGTAAAAAAGAAACGGAACAAGCTCATTTATGTCTAGGATATAAAGGCTTACAAATGGGACACGAAGATATTTATAACTTAATTGTATTAAATAATGTTTTAGGCGGTAGCATGAGTAGCCGTTTATTCCAAGAAGTACGTGAGCAACGTGGATTAGCTTACTCAGTATTTTCTTACCACTCTTCTTATGAAGATACAGGCATGTTAACACTTTACGGTGGAACAGGTAGCCAACAATTAGATACATTGTATGAAACAATGCAAGAAACATTAGAGACATTGAAAAATACAGGTATTACAGAAAAAGAGCTTATGAATAGTAAAGAGCAATTAAAAGGAAACTTAATGTTAAGTTTAGAAAGTACAAATAGCCGTATGAGCCGTAACGGTAAAAATGAATTGCTTCTTCGTAAACATCGTTCACTTGATGAGATTATTGAAAGTGTAAACACTGTAACAAAAGAAAATGTGGACGGATTAATTCGCAATATGTTTACTGACGAGTTCTCTGCAGCACTTATTAGTCCAGACGGAAAACTTCCAAAAGGAATAAAACTATAATCAATTTTTACGATGTAAAAAAAATAACCTTCTCTCTTTTTAAATGAGAGAAGGTTATTTTTTTTATACATATAGAATAGGTACTAATTATAGACAATGCAAATGAAAAATTCATTAGGGGAGTGGAGTGTGTATGCGATTAAGTGAATTAAGTGGTAAAGAGGTTGTAGATATAGAAAAAGCGGAAAGAATGGGAGTCTTAGGTTATATGGATTTAGAGATTAATGAGAAAGACGGGCAAATACAAACACTTATAATACCTGTAGGGAAGTGGGGAGGTTTTAAAAAGGAACCACAAGAAGTAAGGGTGGCATGGAGTCAAATAAAGAAAGTCGGACACGATATGCTTCTTTGTGATAGTATAGATCGTTCAAATTCGGAGTGAAGGATGGCCATTTTGGTCATCTTTTTTTGTATCTACATAGAAACCTGATAAATCATATGTGCATTTGGATTTTCAATCACCATAAACTCGTACATTACATATGATGTGGAGGAAAAAGAAAAAGTAGGCACTTTTCTTATAAATGACAGAAAAAGAAGGTGAATTAGGGAATGTTGACTGAGATGCATATTGCTGTCATAGGAGGAGATGCAAGGCAGCTAGAAGTAATTCGTAAGCTAGTTGAATTGGATGCGAAACTTTCTTTGATAGGTTTTGATCAGTTAGATCATGGTTTCACAGGGGCAGCAAAAGAAAGTATACAAAATTTAGATTTCACTTCTGTAGACGCAATTATTTTGCCGGTTGCCGGTACAAATGCCAAAGGAGAAGTAGATACTATTTTTTCAAATGAAAAAGTTTCAATAACGAAAGAACAAATTGAAAATACACCAGAACACTTTACTATATATTCAGGTATTGGTACACCTTACTTGGAAAATCTCGTATCTACTACGAACCGAAAACTTGTTAAATTATTTGATCGTGATGATGTAGCAATATACAATTCTATTCCAACGGTAGAAGGTACATTAATGATGGTAATTCAACATACCGACTATACAATTCATGGGTCCAATGTAATGGTTCTAGGATTTGGTAGAACAGGAATGAGTGTTGCGAGAGCATTTCAATCATTAGGAGCCCATGTCAAAGTTGGAGCAAGACGATCTGAACATATTGCACGTATTACAGAAATGATGTTTTCTCCTTTTCATATGCAAGACATAGAGAAAGAAGTAGGAAATATCGATATTGTAATTAATACGATTCCGCACCTCGTTGTAACAGCGAATGTTATTGCAAAAATGCCAGCTCATACGTTAGTGATTGATTTAGCTTCTAAACCAGGCGGTACCGACTTTAGATATGCAGAAAAAAGAGGAGTCAAAGCATTGCTAGCACCTGGATTACCAGGTATTGTTGCCCCAAAAACGGCTGGGCAAATCTTAGCAAATGTTCTTTCTCAGTTATTAGCAGCAGATGCAATCGCAAAGGAGGAGGAAAAGAAATGAGTTTGAAGGGGAAACGAATTGGTTTCGGATTTACAGGTTCACATTGTACGTATGAGGAAGTTATGCCGCACTTAGAAAAATTAATTGCTGAAGGAGCAGAAGTACGTCCTGTTGTTTCATACACTGTTCAATCAACAAATACTAGATTTGGAGAAGGAGCAGAGTGGATTAAGAAGATTGAAGAAATAACAGGTTTTAAAGCAATTAATTCAATTGTTGGAGCAGAGCCACTTGGACCTAAAATTCCATTAGACTGCATGGTAATCGCTCCTTTAACAGGAAATTCTATGAGTAAATTTGCAAATGCAATGACAGACTCTCCAGTACTAATGGCAGCAAAAGCGACGCTAAGAAATGGCAAGCCTGTCGTATTGGCAGTTTCGACGAATGATGCTTTAGGGTTAAATGGGGTAAATCTCATGCGCCTAATGGCAACAAAAAACATCTACTTCGTCCCATTCGGTCAAGATGCGCCAGAGAAAAAACCGAACTCAATGGTAGCTCGTATGGAGTTACTGGAAGATACAGTATTAGAAGCGCTGCAAGGAAAGCAATTGCAACCGGTGGTCGTAGAAAAATTCAGATATATGAATTAAAAAACGAAAAAAAACGGACAATTTTTGATGAAACCATCATTCTTACTGTAGAATATGATAAAATTAACGTTATTAAGATTAGAAGGGGTATTGTATACTCCTTCTGATTCTAAGTTATAGAAGGATTGGTATCTAGAAAGGGGCATAGTGATGGAAAAGCAAAAAACTTTTCATGTCGCTGTAGTTGGAGCAACCGGCGCAGTTGGTGAACAAATGTTAAATACTTTAGAGAAACGAGAATTTCCAATCGGGAAATTAACGTTACTTTCATCTAAACGATCTGCAGGTAAGAAACTTGTATTTAAAGGCGAAGAATTTACAGTTCAAGAGGCAACTCCTGAAAGCTTTGAAGGAGTAGATATTGCACTATTTAGTGCTGGTGGATCTGTATCGAAACAATTAGCGCCAGAAGCAGCAAAACGCGGTGCGATTGTTGTTGATAATACAAGTGCATTCCGTATGACAGAAAACGTGCCACTTGTTGTACCTGAAGTAAATGAAAACGACTTAAAAGAACATAATGGTATTATTGCAAATCCAAACTGTTCTACAATTCAAATGGTAGTAGCTCTTGAGCCAGTTCGTCAGCAATATGGTTTAAAACGAGTAATCGTTTCCACATATCAAGCTGTATCAGGTGCTGGTGCGGCAGCTATTGAAGAACTGCATGAACAATCACAAGCAATCTTAAATGGCGAAGAAGTTAAGGCAAATGTTCTTCCTGTATCAGGTGATAAGAAGCATTTCCCAATTGCTTTTAATGCGATTCCACAGATTGATAAATTCCAAGATAATGGATTTACGTTTGAAGAAATGAAAATGATTAACGAAACGAAAAAAATTATGCATATGCCTGAATTAGAAGTAGCGGCAACATGTGTACGTTTACCAGTTGTATCAGGACACTCTGAGTCTGTTTACATCGAAGTAGAAAAAGAAGGCGTAACAGTAGCAGAATTAAAGAGCTTACTTGCAAATGCGGAAGGTATTGTTCTACAAGATAATCCAGAAGAGCAGTTATATCCAATGCCAGCTACTGCAGTAGGTAAAAACGAAGTATTCGTTGGAAGAATCCGTAAAGATTTAAATAACGATAAAGGATTCCATCTTTGGGTCGTATCTGATAACTTATTAAAAGGCGCTGCATGGAATTCTGTTCAAATTGCAGAGCGCTTAGTAAAATTACAATTAGTGTAAACGGCTAAGAGAAGGTGCAAAATATGAAAATAATTGTTCAAAAATTTGGTGGCACATCAGTACGTGATGACAATGGACGTAAGCATGCGCTTCATCATATAAAAAAATCATTAGCTGCTGGTTATAAAGTAGTTACTGTCGTATCTGCTATGGGCCGTAAAGGTGAACCATATGCAACGGATACGTTATTAAGTCTTGTAAATCAAGAGGAATCTACTATTTCTAAGCGTGAGCAAGATTTATTATTATCGTGTGGAGAGTTAATCTCTGCAATTGTTTTCTCTAATATGTTGAATGAGAACGGTATAAAAGCAGCAGCATTAAATGGTGCACAAGCTGGTTTTGTAACGAATGATGACTTTACGAATGCAAAGATTATTGAAATGAATTGCGATCGTATACATGAAGAGTTAGAAAATGTAGATGTAATCGTCGTTACAGGATTCCAGGGACAAACGAAAAAAGGTGATACGACAACACTTGGACGCGGAGGTAGTGATACTTCAGCTTCAGCATTAGGTGTTGCACTTCATGCTGAATACATCGATATATTCACTGATGTAGAAGGTGTTATGACTGCGGATCCTCGTATTGTAAAAGATGCACGTCATCTTCAAACTGTAACGTATAACGAAATTTGTAACATGGCTTATCAAGGTGCGAAAGTCGTTCATCCACGTGCAGTTGAAATTGCGATGCATGCAAAAGTGCCACTTCGTGTACGTTCTACGTATTCTGATAGTGAAGGTACGCTTATTTCAGCATATGACGGTGCTACAAGAGGTCGTGATGTAGAAGAACGTCCTGTTACAGGCATTGCCCACGTATCAAACGTAACGCAAATTAAAGTGCTTGCAAAAGAAACGGCATATGATTTGCAACAACATGTGTTTAAAGAGATGGCGAACGAAGGAATAAGTGTTGATTTAATTAATATTTCACCTACTGGCGTAGCATATACGGTGAGTGATAATGTATCAAGTCATGCAGTTAAATTATTACAGAACCTTGGATATGAGCCAATTGTGACAGAACATTGTGCGAAAGTATCTATCGTTGGGGCTGGAATGGCAGGATACCCAGGGGTTACTGCGAAAATCGTTACAGCTTTAGCGGAAAAAGGTATTCAAATCCTGCAATCGGCAGATAGTCATACAACAATTTGGGTTCTTGTAAAAGAAACTGATTTAGTGGAGGCTGTAAATGCATTACATAGTGCGTTTGAGCTTTCAAAAGAAAAGCAACTGGAACAATAAGGAGTGAGACCATGATAGATTTTGGGACAATTGCAACCGCGATGGTAACACCGTTTGATATAAACGGGAATATCGATTTTGCAAAGACAACGAAATTGGTAAATTATTTAATTGATAACGGTACAACAGCAATCGTGGTAGGAGGAACGACAGGAGAATCTCCTACATTAACTTCAGAAGAGAAAGTAGCGTTATATCGCCATGTCGTATCTGTTGTCGATAAAAGAGTGCCCGTAATCGCTGGAACAGGTAGCAATAATACGCATGCTTCTATTGACTTAACTAAAAAGGCAACAGAAGTTGGTGTGGATGCAGTAATGCTAGTAGCACCGTATTATAACAAACCGAGTCAAGAAGGAATGTATCAGCATTTTAAAGCAATTGCTGAAAGCACGCCGCTTCCGGTTATGCTATATAACGTTCCAGGACGATCTATTGTACAAATCTCCGTTGATACAGTTGTTCGTTTATCAGAAATAGAAAACATTGTTGCTATTAAAGATGCCGGCGGCGATGTGTTAACAATGACAGAAATCATTGAAAAAACAGCGGACGACTTTGCGGTATACAGCGGTGATGACGGTTTAACGTTACCAGCTATGGCAGTTGGAGCGAAAGGTATCGTTTCGGTAGCCTCTCATGTTATCGGAAACGAAATGCAAGAAATGATTACAGCATTTCAAGCAGGAGAATTTAAGAAGGCACAAAAATTACATCAATTACTTGTAAGAGTAACTGATTCATTATTTATGGCGCCAAGTCCAACTCCAGTAAAAACAGCGTTACAAATGGTTGGATTAGATGTAGGTTCTGTACGTTTACCACTTCTTCCATTAACAGAAGAAGAAAGAGTAACGTTACAATCTGTAATGCAATCTATCCCTCGTTAATAAAAAATGACCTAGTGTAGAACTAGGTCATTTTTTATTATATGCAAATCTTTTCCTCTTTTTCTCACTTATATGTGTTCTTATAAGAATATTAATCGCTTCTTCATTATGTGTATAAGAAAATAATCGTACCCCTTTAACTGAGTCAAAAAATGATAGATATTATGGCATAAACGTAATAAACTACGGTGTCTGTTTTTAGAGAAATCCCCTCAAATGTGACGTAATTCATAAAAAAACTCCATTTTGTAAGTGTTTTTGTTGGATTCTAGAAAAATAAATCTTGAAACTTCCTATTATGAAATGAATTTAGCGTATGTATGGCTAGTTCTTAAAAATAATATGGAGTATAAAATCGGAGTAAATATAAAGGAAATACGTTCGATACTTTTGTTGTCATTCCGTTCTTTTACTCTTTCTTTCGCACGATTTAACTTGTGTTCTATTTCTTGTATCAGGTATAATATGGCTAAGTAGCTTAGTACGGGTATGCTTAGCAAAATTGGGAAAAATTATAATTTAATTAAATTTTCATATCATATCGAATAAGATATTTGATTTATATAATGAAAGAGAGGTGAAACCTGGTTTAAAAAATAAACAAGGACATGATATCGCATAACGGTAAGGACATTCGTCTTGGACGGTGAAAATATGGTGGTTGTAGAGTTTCCCCTGGTGTCTCTGCAATTTTAGTGAAATCAGTGTTTGCAAGATTTTTAAACCAGGCAACAACATGAAGAGAAAAGAGAATGAGTCTGTTAAAGTATTTGCTCTTGGTGGAGTAGGTGAAATCGGGAAAAATATGTACTGTGTTGAAATTGATTCTGAAATCTTTATCGTAGATGCAGGGTTAATGTTCCCGGGAGATGAAATGTTTGGAATTGATATCGTTATTCCTGATATTACATATTTAGTGGAAAATCAAGAGCGAGTAAAAGGTTTATTTATTACTCACGGTCATGAAGATCATATTGGTGGAATTGTGTATGTACTTCGTAAATTATCTATTCCAGTCTATGCAACGAAATTAACAGTAGGACTTATACAAGAAAAACTTGGTGAAGCGGGCATGTTAGGCCGTGTAGACCTAAAAACAATCGATTCAAATTCAACAGTAGAATTTAACACTACAACGGTGTCATTCTTCGGAACGACACATAGTATTCCGGATTCTGTTGGCGTTTGTTTCCATACATCAAAAGGTGCAGTCGTATATACGGGAGACTTTAAATTCGATCAAACTCCAATTGGAAATAGTGGAGCAGACCTTGGGAAAATG
This sequence comes from Bacillus sp. FSL E2-8900, assembly GCF_037966225.1. Lineage (NCBI taxonomy): Bacteria > Bacillati > Bacillota > Bacilli > Caryophanales > Bacillaceae > Bacillus > Bacillus sp. FSL E2-8900. Next base: position 3,503,563 of record NZ_CP150193.1, on the reverse strand, counting down.
GCGCAAATCGGAAATGAAGGCGTACTTTGCTTATTATCTGATAGTACAAACGCAGAGCGCCCAGGCTATACAGGTTCAGAAAAAGAAGTTGGTGTAGAAATCTCTAAAGTGTTCTACGGTGCAGAAGGTCGTATTATCGTTGCTTCATTTGCATCGAATGTACATCGTATTCAACAAGTATTTGATGCAGCTGCTGAAACAGGGCGAAAAGTAGCGGTAGTAGGACGTAGTATGGTGAAAGTAGTAGACATTGCAAGACGTCTTGGTTATTTAGATGTTCCAGAAGGTATGGTTATTTCATTACAAGAAGTAGACAACTTCCCAGAGAAAAAGGTAGCTATTTTAACGACAGGTAGTCAAGGTGAACCGATGGCTGCTCTATCTAGAATGGCAAAACAAGCACATAAACAAATTTCAATTCGTAAAGGTGATACTGTTATCATTGCTGCTTCACCAATTCCGGGTAATGAAATATCTGTATCAAAAATTATTGATTTGTTATTTAGAGCTGGAGCTGAAGTTGTTTATTACGGCGAACGAAAAGTTCACGTGTCAGGTCACGGTAGCCAAGAAGAATTAAAATTAATGTTAAATTTAATGAAACCAAAGTACTTTGTACCCGTACATGGTGAGTTCCGTATGCAAAAAGCACATGCATATTTAGCTGAAGATGTAGGTATTACAAGAGAAAATATCTTTATCGTAGAAAAAGGCGATGTAATTGCTTTTGGTGACGATGAAGCGAACTTAGTCGGTAAAGTACAAGCTGGTAATGTTTTAATTGATGGATTAGGTGTAGGTGACGTTGGTAATATCGTTCTTCGAGATAGAAAGATGTTATCTCAAGATGGAATACTAGTAGTTGTTGTAACACTTGGTAAAGATGAAAAGAAAATTATCTCTGGTCCAGAAATCATTTCACGTGGTTTCGTATATGTTCGTGAATCAGAAGCGTTAATTGAACGATCTACAGAGATTGTACGTATGATTGTTGAGCAGTCAATTAAAGAATATTCAATTGAATGGTCAATGTTAAAACAAAATATTCGTGAATTATTAGGACAGTTCTTGTACGAAGAGACAAAGAGAAAACCTATGATTTTACCGATTATTATGGAAGTATAAAAAGATCACCCTTATGGGTGATCTTTTTTCTTTTTAACCCTATCGAATGAAATTTATAACTTAAGAAATAATAGTTATATACGAGTGAAAGGGGATGCGAAATGACAGAACGTGATGGATATACAAATGAAGAAAAAGAAGCTGAGCCAAAAGAAGCTGGAAAAGAGGCTTCAATAGTTGAAAAAATTCAACAGCTTGGACAGACAAATGTACCACAGATGAATGAATCACGTATTCATTGTTTAACGATTATCGGACAAGTGGAAGGTCATGTTCAATTACCACCGCAAAATAAAACAACAAAATATGAGCATATCATTCCGCAAATTGTTGCGATTGAACAAAATCCGAAAATTGAAGGTTTGCTTTTAATATTAAATACAGTTGGAGGTGACGTTGAAGCTGGGCTAGCAATTTCTGAAATGGTAGCTTCACTTTCAAAACCAACAGTATCTCTAGTTTTAGGTGGGGGACATTCCATCGGTGTACCGATTGCTGTTTCTACTGACTATTCGTTTATTGCGGAAACTGCGACGATGACAATTCATCCAATTCGTTTAACAGGTCTTGTCATAGGTGTGCCACAAACATTTGAGTATTTGGATAAGATGCAAGAAAGAGTCATTCGTTTTGTGACGAAGCACTCGAAAGTAACAGAAGATCGTTTTAAAGAGCTTATGTTTGCGAAAGGAAATTTAACGCGAGATATTGGGACGAATGTAATTGGTGGAGATGCAGTAAAGTACGGTCTTATAGATGATGTCGGCGGTATTGGAAATGCGATTCGAAAATTAAACGAATTAATAGATGTTCGTGCGGAAGATAGTACAGAAGGGACAATGCTACAATGATTTTATATACAATTATGCCAGAGCAACTTGTGTATCCGGTCGATTATTCACAATGTGAAAGTCAAAAAGTTGTAAATATAAATGGTGTGGAATTAATGGTTTCTGAAGAGGAACATGGATGTTATTCTATTGTACGTGTGCTAAGTACGGACCCACTTCACTATTTAGAGTTTGAGCCCGGTCAGAAAATAACCTTTTAGCAAAAAGAAGGATTTTGTTTAGAAGCTATGGTATAATATAAAAAACAAGACGGTTGAGCAGCCATGAGTAGGCTGCTTTCTTCTGTTTATTTAGCATTTTACAAGAAGTGTAAAAATAGAAGATATAAAGACCTGAAAAATAGAGAAAACAGACATATAAATAGAGCATTTTGAAGGGAGCTTTACTTATATGTAGAACACGAGGTGAAGAAATGGCAAAACAAAAGCAAAGAGGGACGAAGGCAAAGGCAAGACGTACGATAAAGCCAACTTTGTATTATGAAATCGTCGGTTTAACTCTTTTTGCACTTTCAATCATTACGATTTTACAGCTAGGTGTTGTAGGGAAATCGTTTGTGTTATTTTTTCGCTTCTTCTTTGGTGAGTGGTACATAATTGGTGTGTTAGGTGTAATAGCTTTATCGGTTTCCTTTGTTATAAAACGCGGATGGCCGAACCTTTTAAATAAACGATTAATTGGATTTTATTTAATTGTATTGGCGATATTAATGTTTAGTCATATTACATTATTTAACCTTCTTACAAAAGATGGAGCAGTGCAAAATACTTCTGTTATTGTGAGTACGAAAGATAACTTCTTTCTTGAAATGAAAAAGGGGCCAGATAGCGTTCATTTAGGTGGTGGTATGTTTGGTGCGCTTATGTTCGCAACATGTTACTTCTTATTTGACGAAGTAGGAGCTTATATCATTGGTATTATTCTAGTTATTCTCGGTATACTTTGTATAACAAATAAGCATATTGGAGAAGTGTTAGCTCCAGTTGGTAGAATTCTTAGAAGTCAGTTTCAAGTGATGCAAGGGGATTATAAAGATTGGAGAGCCAAAAGAACGGCTGAACAAACAGAAAAGAAAAAAACAACAAGAAGCACAAGAAGCAAACGTGCTGCAGAACAAGAAGAAATTATTGAGCCGATGGAAGAAATCTCAATTGATCCTCCGATTATTTCGAATTTCACTGAGAATTATCCTGTAAATGAAGAAGAGGATAAACGAATCGAAGTAGAGCAAGAAGAGTTGATCACTTCACCGTTTATTGAAGAGACTCCGCCAATTGAAGAACCAAAGAAAAAGCGTGGAGAAAAAATTGTTGAATCGTTAGAGAGTGAAGCGCAAGCACCTCCTATGCAATTTTCAAATGTAGAAAATAAAGATTACAAGCTTCCTTCACTTGATATATTAAAATTTCCAAAAAATAAGCAAGTTACAAATGAAAATGCGGAAATTTATGAGAATGCTCGTAAATTAGAACGTACATTCCAAAGTTTTGGAGTGAAAGCGAAAGTAACAAAAGTGCATAGAGGTCCTGCAGTTACAAAATATGAAGTGTATCCTGATATGGGGGTAAAGGTAAGCAAAATTGTCAGTTTAAGTGATGATTTAGCCCTTGCTTTAGCTGCAAAGGACATTCGTATTGAAGCGCCAATTCCCGGGAAATCAGCTGTAGGGATCGAAGTTCCAAACTCAGAGGTTTCGATGGTAACGCTGAGGGAAGTTCTTGACTCTAAGGCTAATAATCATCCGGAAGAGAAGTTGTTAATTGGTCTTGGCCGAGATATTACAGGTGAAGCTGTATTAGCCCGTCTAAATAAAATGCCTCATTTACTCGTAGCTGGTGCGACAGGTAGCGGGAAAAGTGTATGTATTAACGGTATTATTGTTAGTATTTTAATGCGTGCAAAACCACATGAAGTAAAATTAATGATGATTGACCCGAAAATGGTAGAGCTAAATGTATATAACGGTGTGCCTCATTTGTTAACGCCAGTTGTAACTGATCCGAAAAAAGCATCGCAAGCATTGAAAAAAGTTGTGAGTGAAATGGAACGTCGTTATGAATTGTTTGCTCATAGTGGTACACGTAACATTGAAGGATACAACGATTATATAAAAGAGCATAATAGTCAATCAGAAGCGAAACAACCCGAATTACCTTATATTGTAGTAATTGTGGACGAGTTAGCAGATTTAATGATGGTTGCTTCGTCTGATGTAGAGGATGCGATTATGCGTCTAGCGCAAATGGCTCGTGCTGCTGGTATTCATTTAATTATTGCAACGCAACGTCCGTCAGTTGACGTTATTACGGGTGTTATTAAAGCAAATATTCCATCACGTATTGCATTCGCTGTATCTTCTCAAACAGATTCTCGTACAATTCTTGACGGTGGTGGTGCAGAGAAGCTACTAGGTCGTGGAGACATGCTGTTTATACCAATTGGTGCATCGAAACCTGTACGTGTACAAGGCGCATTTCTATCAGATGATGAAGTTGAGAGAGTTGTAGAATATGTTATTGGACAGCAAAAAGCACAATATCAAGAAGATATGATTCCGCAAGATGTTCCTGATACGAAGCAGGAAGTAGAAGATGAATTATATGATGAAGCGGTTCAACTTGTAGTGGAAATGCAAACAGCATCTGTTTCTATGTTACAACGTAGGTTTAGAGTAGGTTATACGCGAGCTGCTCGCCTAATTGATGCAATGGAAATGAATGGTGTAGTAGGTCCGTATGAAGGGAGTAAACCGAGGGAAGTACTCATTAATGATGTACAAGAAAAAAGTTCTTAAAAAAAGCCTAATTGTTTTTACAATTAGGCTTTTTTATATAGTGTTTTTGTTATATACTATACTCAGCGATAAAGAAAGGGCTTACATTTAGGGGTGCCCTTTAGAATACGAATACTTTTAGTATGTTTTATGTAAATGTTCGATATTTAATGCAGAAAAATGTTAGATTTTGTTGACACGTATGAGAGCAAGTGGTAAGATTACTTCGAAAAGAATCACTGCCTCATATAATCTTGGAGATAAGGTCCATAAGTTTCTACCTGGCAACCATGAATTGCTAGACTATGAGGGGAAAAGTGTGTAACAAAGGATGTAAAGGATCTTTGTGCCGAACTTTTTCTCGAAATGAGGAATGTTTATGGTGCAAAGTTTTTTTTATGCAATAAAGAGTGAAAATTTTATTTTAAAAAATTATTATTATTTATTCGACAATTACACTTATTTTGGTGTTTAGTCATTTGTACTATGTTGTAAGTTGAAAAAAGAGAAAAGAAGTCTTACATCAGAGGTCGAATAATTGAAATGCGGGGGAGTCTTATGTCAGTAAAATCTGATAGTCGTCACCTATATCTACGGGTGATTGATCACATCAAAGAAAAAATTAAAGATGGCGCTTATAAAGAACGACAAAAGTTACCATCAGAGTTTGATTTAGCGAAAGAACTTGGCGTAAGTAGAGCGACTTTAAGGGAAGCGTTGCGTATTTTAGAAGAAGAAAATGTTGTCATTCGTAGACATGGTGTAGGGACATTTGTAAATGCAAAGCCATTATTTTCTTCTGGAATAGAACAACTTTCTAGTATTACAGATATGATTTCTAGTGTGGGGAAAACACCAGGAACAATCTTTTTATCATCATCTACTACAACTTTAACAGAAGAGGAAAAAGAGAAGTTTAATAGTGAAGATGGTTTTAATGCAGTGATGATTGAACGCGTGCGTACAGCAGATGGGGAACCTGTTGTGTATTGTATCGATAAACTTGCAAAAGAAATATTGCCAGACTTATCGGGTTACAATGAGGAATCATTATTAACGGTGATACATAATAACACGCATAAGCGCATAACATATGCGGTTGCTCACATTGAGCCAATTGGCTATCACCCTAAAATCTCACCAATTTTAGAATGTGAGCCTGAAACAGCACTGCTTGTATTAAAACAAATGCACTATGATCAAAATGATGAGCCAATCTTATATTCTATCAATTACTTTAGAGCTGATAAATTTAGCTTCCACGTATTAAGAAAGCGTATGTAGGTAAATTCCTTTTTAGGGAGGTGACAGCAAGAAGTAAGGAACAGCAGCGTAAGAATAAATAAATATATATCATTTTTGGAGGGGTTTCTAGTATGAAGAAAAAAGCAGGCCTTTTATTATCATTAACTTTAGCAGCAAGTACAGTTTTAGGTGCATGTGGTAACTCGGATAAGGCGAGCAGTGACAAGAAAGACACGAAAGACAATAAAGATTTCAAGGTTGGTCTTGTAACGGATGTTGGGGGCGTTGATGATAAGTCATTTAACCAATCTTCTTGGGAAGGGTTACAAAAGTTTGGTAAAGATAATGGTTTAAAAGAAAAGACAAATTATCGTTACCTTCAGTCTGAAAAAGAAGCTGATTATATTCCGAATTTAAAAAAATTCTCAAAAGATAAATATGATTTAACATTCGGAATTGGTTATAAATTAGAAGGTGCAATTAAAGAAGTAGCAAAAGAATCTTCAAAACAACAATTTGCAATCGTAGATACTGTTGTAGATGCACCGAACGTAACGAGCATTACGTTTAAAGATCATGAAGGATCATTCCTTGTAGGTGCGGTAGCAGCTATGTCAACAAAATCGAATAAAGTAGGATTTGTTGGTGGAATGAAAAGTGATTTAATTAGTAAATTTGAAAATGGATTTAAAGCTGGTGCAAAGGCAGTAAATCCAAACATTGAAATCGTATCTGAATATGCAGAAGCATTCGATAAGCCTGAAAAAGGTACAGTTCTTGCTTCAGCAATGTATGGTCAAGGCGTAGACGTAATTTATCATGCTGCTGGTGGTACAGGTAACGGTGTGTTCACAGAAGCGAAAAACCGTAAGAAAAAAGGTGAAAATGTTTGGGTAATCGGTGTTGACCGTGACCAACATCAAGAAGGTATGCCTGAAAATGTAACATTAACTTCAATGATTAAACGTGTTGATGTAGCAGTAGAAAAAGTAGCTAAAGAAGCAAAAGATGGGAATTTAAAAGGTGGAAAAATTGAAGAGTTTGGCTTAAAAGATGACGGTATTGGTATTTCAAAAACAACTGATAACGTGAAAAAAGTTAACCCTGAAATTTTAACAAAAGTAGAAGAGCTTGAAAAGAAAATTACAGCCGGTGAAATTAAAGTGCCAGCTACAGATAAAGAGTATAAAGAATACGAAGCTTCTCTAAAAAAATAAATAGAGAAATAGCAAAGGTTAGTTCATAGAACTAACCTTTGTATGTATAAAACTTCCGAATTGCTTAATAAGTTAATAGTGTAATAGGGAATGTTCCCTGTTAAAAGGAGGAACACAATGGAATACGTAATTGAGATGAATAACATTACGAAAGTATTCCCAGGCATTGTAGCGAATGATGATATTACGCTGCAAGTAAAGCAGGGTGAGATACATGCTTTACTTGGAGAAAATGGTGCAGGGAAATCCACATTAATGAATGTACTATTTGGTTTGTACCAACCAGAGCAGGGTGAAATTAAAATTAAAGGTAAACCTGTAAAAATCACAAATCCGAATATAGCAAATGACCTTGGTATTGGAATGGTCCATCAACACTTTATGCTTGTTCATAATTTTACAGTTACAGAGAATATTATTCTCGGAAATGAACCGAAGAAAAAAGGGAAAATTGCTGTTGAGGAAGCTGCTAAAGAAATTCAAAAACTGTCTGAACAATACGGTTTATCTGTAGATCCATATGCGAAAATACAGGATATTTCAGTTGGTATGCAGCAGCGTGTTGAGATTTTGAAAACTCTTTACCGCGGTGCAGAAATTTTAATATTTGATGAACCAACAGCTGTGTTAACACCGCAAGAAATTCATGAGCTAATTCAAATTATGAAAAAGCTTGTGCAAGAAGGAAAATCTATTGTTCTTATTACACATAAGTTGAAAGAAATTATGGAAGTTTGCGATCGTTGTACGATTATTCGTAAAGGAAAAGGGATTGGAACGGTTGACGTTGCAAATACGGATGAAAATAAACTTGCAGAATTAATGGTCGGACGTCAAGTGAATTTTAAAACAGAAAAAATAGACGCGAAGCCAAAAGAAGAGGTACTTTCAATTGCAAACCTTGTTGTTCACGATGCACGTCAACTACCTGCTGTAAAAGGCCTTGACTTAACTGTTCGTGCGGGGGAAATTGTTGGGATTGCAGGGATTGATGGAAACGGACAAAGTGAATTAATAGAAGCAATTACTGGTTTACGAAAAGTTGAGTCAGGTTCTATTGCAATTAAAGGAAAAGAAATAACAAATTGGCCTGTTAGAAGAATAACAGAAGAAGGAATTGGTCATATTCCAGAAGATCGTCATAAACACGGACTCGTTCTTGATTTTTCTGTTAGAGATAATATAGTTCTGCAAACGTATTATAAAAATCCATTTTCAAAGAAAGGGATTTTAAATTTCAGCAAAATTACAGAAAAAGCAAAGGCTCTTATTGAACAGTTTGATGTGCGTACACCTAGTGAGCAAACGTTAGCACGCGCTCTATCTGGGGGGAATCAACAAAAAGCAATTATTGCACGTGAAGTAGACCGAAATCCAGATTTATTAATTGCGGCACAGCCAACACGTGGTTTAGATGTAGGAGCAATTGAATTTATTCATAAGAGATTAATAGAGCAAAGGGATAAAGGAAAAGGTGTATTACTTTTATCATTAGAGTTAGATGAAATCTTAAATGTTAGCGATCGAATTGCTGTTATTTATGAAGGGGAAATTGTAGCAATAGTTGATGCGAAAGAAACGAATGAACAACAGCTTGGATTGTTAATGGCTGGAGGAACAAAGAAGGAGCAGGTGGGTACAAATGGCTAAAAAGCTTTTAACAGAACGAACGATAAATATTTTAGTCCCAGTACTATCCGTTATTTTCGGCTTACTTGTAGGAGCGATTGTAATGCTAGTTAGTGGCTATGATCCAATTGTTGGTTATAGTGCACTTTGGACAGGAATGTTCGGCAGCGCAAGTGCGATTGGTGAAACGCTTCGTACAATGATACCGCTTATTCTTGCTGGCTTATCGGTGGCGTTTGCATTTCGTACAGGTTTATTTAATATCGGGGTAGAGGGTCAATTGTTAGTTGGTTGGCTTGCAGCGGTTTGGTTCGGTTATGCAGTCTCACTACCAGCTTTCCTTCATATTCCATTATCTATTTTATTTGCAGCATTGGTGGGCGGAATTTGGGGCTTCATTCCGGGATATTTAAAAGGGAAGTTTCAAGTGAATGAAGTTATTGTAACTATTATGATGAACTATATCGCGTTGTATGTAACGTATGACATCATTAAGCGTTTCTTACATGCGGGTAATGACAAAACGTATGATATTAAAGAGAGTGCGTCACTATCTTCAGACTGGCTTGCTTCTATTACTGATGGTTCACGTCTACACTGGGGAATTATTGTAGCAATTTTAATCGCTATTTTAATGTGGTTCTTATTAGATCGAACAACTTTAGGTTACGAATTAAAGTCAGTAGGATTTAATCAGCATGCTTCTCAATATGCAGGTATGAAAGTTTCTCGTAATGTAGTATTCTCCATGACAATTGCTGGTGCATTTGCGGGGATTGGTGGAGCGATGGAAGGATTAGGGACATTCCAGAGTATGACAGCGATGTCTTCGTTTACAGGAGTAGGATTTGATGGGATTGCCGTAGCATTACTTGGAGGGAATAATCCGTTTGGTATAATCCTTTCAGCTTTATTATTTGGTGGTTTGAAAAGTGCTTCCCCTCAAATGAACTTTGAGGCAGATGTACCGTCAGAGCTTATTAATGTAATTATTGCATGTATCATCTTCTTTGTTGCATGTAGTTATGTGTTAAGATGGGCGCTTACACGCATGAGCAAGGAGGGGAAATAAATGAGCTTTTTAGATATATTAGCCATTCTTGTGACGGGTACGTTATATACATCGGCACCTATCATTTTCACAGCACTAGGTGGTGTATTTAGTGAACGATCGGGTGTTGTAAATATCGGATTAGAAGGACTAATGCTATTTGGTGCATTTATTGGAGTCGTTACAAACTTATTAATGGGTGATACTTGGGGAACGATGACTCCGTGGATTGCGTTACTATTTGCGGCAATTGGTAGTGGATTATTTGCATTACTTCATGCGGTAGCTTCTATTACATTCCGAGCAGATCAAGTTGTAAGTGGTGTAGCCATTAACTTCTTATCTCTTGGTTTAACAGTATTTGCAATTAAGAAGATTTTTGATAAAGGGCAGACTGACTTTATTCAGTATCGTATTGAAAAGATTGATATTCCAGGCCTTTCGGATATTCCGGTTTTAGGGAAAATATTTTTCTCGAACGTACCAATAACGTCATATATTGCCATTATTTTAGCATTCGTTGTTTGGTATGTTATTTATAAAACACCGTTCGGTCTTCGTCTACGTGCTGTTGGTGAACACCCAATGGCAGCGGATACGATGGGGATTAACGTATATAAAATGCGCTATATTGGAGTCTGTATTTCAGGAGTGTTTGCTGGAATTGGTGGAGCGATTTTTGCAATGTCAATTTCTAATAACTTCTCAGGGGCAACTATTACAGGACAAGGTTTCTTAGCTTTAGCTGCTATGATTTTTGGAAAGTGGAATCCACTAGGCGCACTAGGTGCAGCTCTATTCTTTGGTTTTGCGCAATCTCTAAGTGTAACGGGCGGAACAATCCCTGTATTAGACCAAATTCCAAGTGTTTTATTAACGATATTACCATATGTATTCACAATATTAGCGCTTGTCGGTTTTGTAGGTCGTTCTGAAGCTCCTAAAGCATTAGGAACTCCTTATGAAAAAGGAAAACGATAAGTATTTTATAAGTATAAAAAAGCTCGCACATTAGTGTGGGCTTTTTTACATAGAATATATTTAATACGGAATTTTACTATGTTCCTTACATATTAAAGTTTTTAGAAAGAATCATATGTAAGCATAATAAGGGAGAAAAGTTGATTTTTTATTTCTAAAAACTGTATATTGAAGAGGAATATTCCTATATACGTAAAGGAGGGCTATAAATGAAACTAATGGAACAACAACTACATGAGTTAGGTGGTTTGCGCGTACATATTATTCCGACTGATAAATATAAAACGAATACCTTTGTATTTCGTTTTAAAGCGCCTTTAAATGAGGAGACGGTGACAGAGCGTGCCCTATTGCCATACGTATTGCAAAGTGCGACAGAAAAATTACCTTCTGTAATTCGTCTTCGTCAATATTTAGAAGAATTATACGGATCTTCTTTAGCGGTAGATGTAAGTAAAAAAGGGGAAGACCATATTATCTCCATTTATGTAGACATTGCAAATGAAGTTTATTTACATGATGCACCACCGTTATTTGAAAAAGCGCTTTCTATGTTGTCAGATATTGTGTTACATCCAGCAACGGAGGGGAACGGTTTCCTATCTTCTATCGTAGAAAGTGAAAAAAGAGCACTGTTACAGAGAATTGAAGCTACTTATGATGATAAAATGCGTTATGCAAACGAGCGTTTAATTGAAGAAATGTGCAAAGTAGAACCGTATCGTTTAAGTGCAAATGGAAAAAAAGAGAGTGTTATGTCTATTACAAATGAAAGTTTGTATCAATATTATCAAAAGGTGTTAGCGGAAGATGAAATGGATCTATATATTATTGGTGATATTTCAGAAAACGCCGTTGATCTTGTAAGTAAGTATTTTTCTATTTCAACTCGTCCAGTGAGAGAAAGAAATGTACTCCTTCATAGACGAAATAATGAAGAAAAAGAAGTTGTTGAAAAACAAGAATTAAAACAAAGTAAATTACACATCGGTTATCGTACATTTGTCACATATAAAGATGAAGATTATTTTGCATTGCAATTGTTCAATGGATTGTTTGGTGGCTTTTCTCATTCGAAGTTATTCGTAAATGTGCGTGAAAAAAATAGTTTAGCGTACTATGCAGCATCGCGCTTTGAAAGTCATAAAGGTTTATTATTTGTTATGTCAGGAATCGAAGCGAAAAATTATGAAAAAGCAGTTGAGATTATTAAAGAACAAATGCTTGCGATGCAAAACGGAGAGTTTTCTGAAGAAGAAATACATCAAACAAAAAGTGTCATCCAAAATCAAATATTAGAGGCAATTGATACACCACGTGGCTTTGTAGAAATGCTATATCATGGTATTATTTCAGATCGTACACGTCCAGTTGAAGAATGGCTTACAGGTATAGAAAGTGTGACGAAAGAAGAAATTGTAAAAGTTGCTAAAAATATTGAACTAGATACAATTTACTTTTTACAAGGAACGGAGGGAGAGTAAATGGAGAAAATTGTTTATGAGCAATTAAAAGAAACACTCTATTATGAAAAACTTCCTAATGGATTAGATGTATATGTTTTACCGAAACAAGGATTTAATAAAACATTTGCGACGTTTACGACGAAATATGGTTCTGTAGATAATACATTTGTACCATTAGGGAAAGAAGAAATGATTCGTGTGCCTGATGGAATTGCACATTTTCTTGAGCATAAATTATTTGAAAAAGAAGATCACGATGCTTTCCAATTGTTTAGTAAACAAGGAGCATCGGCAAATGCTTTTACATCCTTTACACGAACAGCTTACCTTTTTTCATGTACTTCAAACGTAGAACGAAATTTAAATACATTGCTAAACTTCGTGCAAGAGCCTTATTTCTCTGAAAAAACGGTTGAAAAAGAGAAGGGGATAATTGGGCAAGAAATTCAAATGTATCAAGATAACCCAGATTGGCGTTTGTACTTCGGGTTAATTGATAGCTTGTTTGTAAAACACCCAATTAAAATTGATATTGCAGGGACAATCGAATCTATTAGTAAAATTACGAAAGATTTATTGTATGAATGTTATGAAACATTTTATCATCCGAGCAATATGTTATTATTTGTTGTGGGTGCAATTGATCCAGAGAAAACAATGGATTTAGTACGTGAAAATCAAGCGAAAAAAGATTATAAAAACCAGCCAGAAATTGTGCGTTCATTTGAAAAAGAACCAAATGAGGTAAATGAAAAGAAAAAAATTATTTCAATGCCTGTGCAAACACCGAAATGTTTAGTTGGTATTAAAGCGACTAATTTAAAGGAAAAGGGGCAAGCGCTTTTAAAACAAGAAATTGCGCTTACGTTACTCTTAGATTATTTATTTGGAAAAAGTTCTGTTCATTACGAAACTTTATATAATGAAGGGCTTATTGATGATTCATTCTCGTATGACTATACAGAAGAAAATAACTTCGGTTTTGCAATGGTTGGCGGTGATACGAAACAACCTGATGAATTGGCAAATCGTTTAAAAGATATTTTATTAAAAACAGATTATGATCAATTAGATGCGGCGGCATTAGAACGAGTGAAGAAAAAGAAAATTGGTGGTTTTTTACGCTCGTTGAATTCACCAGAATATATTGCAAATCAATTTACACGATACGCGTTTAATGAATCTAGCCTATTTGACGCATTGACTGTATTAGAAGGACTAACCGTTCAAGACTTACAAGAAGTAGCGAAATTATTGTTATCAGAAGACAAAATGAGTATTTGTCAGGTGTTACCGAAAAAATAAAATTAAAAAGATACCCTCATCTTATCATTGAAAAATTGTAAGATGAGGGTATTATTTAGTTATGTGAAAATTGAACTTGTAGAGATAAGAGAGGGACTTTATGAAAAAGTATGCGTTAGTAACTGGAGGGAGCGGAGGAATTGGCTCTGCTATTTCGAAACAATTAATTCAAGATGGATATACAGTTTATGTTCATTACAATAACAGTGAAGAAAAGGTATTGGAATTGCAGAAGGCATGGGGAGAAGTTATCCCTGTTCAAGCGAATTTAGCTTCTAGTGATGGAGCAGAGCAATTGTGGGGACAAATTGAACATCCTATTGATGTTATTGTATACGCAGCTGGGAAGAGTATTTTTGGACTAGTAACAGATGTAACAAACGATGAATTGGATTATATGGTAGAACTTCAAGTGAAGAACGTATATAAATTACTTTCTATGGCACTTCCGCCTATGATCGGGAGAAGAAGTGGTAATATTGTAATTGTTTCATCTATATGGGGACAAATAGGGGCTTCTTGTGAAGTGCTTTATTCAATGGTAAAAGGGGCACAAAATTCATATGTGAAAGCTTTAGCGAAAGAAGTTTCTTTAAGTGGATTACGTGTGAATGCAGTAGCACCAGGAGCAATTGAAACGGAAATGTTAAGTGTTTTTTCTGAAGAAGATAAAATGGGAATTGCTGAAGATATACCATTAGGTAGAATAGGATTACCAGAAGAAGTAGCGAAAACAGTTTCATTCCTCGTATCACCAGGAGCGTCTTACATAACTGGACAAATTATCGGAGTGAATGGCGGTTGGCACTGCTAAAAAATTCTTACATAAAAAATGAATAGTTGCACAAATTAAGGATGATTTTATTACTCAATAGTGAGGTGCTTAATTATGTCAGTATTAGATAATTTTGATCAGTGGAAGAGCTTTTTAGGAGAACGTTTAGAGCAAGCACAAGACAAAGGTTTAGATGGCGGTGCGGTATCAGATATGGCGTTTCGTGTTGGCGACTATCTTGCTAATGAAGTAGAAGGACGCAATGACCAAGAGAAATTATTAGCTGAGCTTTGGAAAGTTGCTGATGAACAGGAGCAACATACAATTGCAAATTTAATGGTTAAGTTCGTACAACATAAGTAAAAGTAGAGAGGAGATTCTCCTCTCTACTTTTTTTGTATAATAATTACACAGGGTAGATTATACATTTAGCTTCCCTATTAAGGTGAAATCATATAATATAGTACGTAGGTGTAAAGTAAGCAAGGGGAGTGATCTTGGATGATTGAATGGTATTTTGAATATGAAATACATAAAAACCGACCTGGCTTGCTTGGTGACGTTTCTTCGTTAATCGGTATGCTCGGCATTAATATTGTCACAATTAATGGTGTAGATAATGCACGACGTGGGTTACTTCTTATGTGTGATAATCAAGAGCAAATCTCTAGACTTGAATCAATTTTAAATACGATGGATAACATAACGGTAACGAAATATCGTCCGCCCAAGCTAAGAGATAAGCTAGCGGTTAGGCATGGTAGGTACATACAACGAGATGCAGATGATAAGAAAACATTTCGATTTGTGCGTGATGAATTAGGCTTACTTGTAGACTTTATGGCAGAAATTATGAAAAAAGAAGGCCATAAACTAATTGGGATACGCGGAATGCCTCGTGTCGGAAAAACAGAATCCATTGTTGCTGCAAGTGTTTGTGCAAATAAAAGGTGGTTATTTGTATCATCTACTCTTATTAAGCAAACTGTTCGTAGTCAATTAATTGAAGATGAGTATAGCGATGACAATATTTTCATCCTAGATGGAATTGTGTCAACGAAGCGTGCTAACGAAAGACATTGGCAGCTCGTTCGTGAAATTATGAGATTGCCTGCAACGAAAGTTGTGGAACATCCTGATGTATTTGTGAGTCAGTCAGAATACACATTGGATGATTTTGATTATATTATCGAGTTGCGTAACGATTATGATGAAGAAATTCAATATAATTTAGTAGATGAAATTGAGCAAGGTACGCAAAATAATTTCTCTATGTTTGACTTTTAAAGAAATATTGAGGTGTTAGTAGTGACGGAATTGGGACAAAAGCTGAAAGAAGCAAGAGAAGCGAAAGGCTTGTCTATTGATCAGCTGCATGAGATTACAAAAATTCAAAAACGCCATTTAGTGGCAATTGAAGAAGGCAATTATGATGTATTGCCAGGAGCTTTTTATGCGCGTGCATTCATTAAACAATACGCAGATGCGGTTGGATTAAATGGAGAGGAACTGCTCGTAGAACATCAGAGTACGATACCACAATCTGAAAAGCGTGAAGTTCCACAAGTATCAACGGGACAAAAAACACAAGAAACAATGCAAAAATCTTCATCATGGCCAATTGCAGATCACATGCCGAAAATCTTAGTTGCGCTGTTAGTAATCGCAGTTGGAGTGGTAATCTGGTTTGTGTTTCAAGCGTTAACTGGAAAAGATGATGAAAAAGTTCCGAGCGCTCAAAGTGAGAAAATTGAAGTTCAAAAAGCGAAAGATTCTCCGTTAGATACGAAGAAAGATGAAGTGAAAGCGGAAGAGCCAAAAAAAGAGGAACCAAAGAAAGAAGAACCAAAGAAAGAGGAGCAACCAGCACAACCAACTGGACAGCAAGAAGTGAAAGTAGTTGGAACAACTGGAAAGGTATCTACTTTGGAAATTCATAATAATAAAACATTAGAACTGGAATTATCGGGTAAAGGTGCGAGTTATGTAGATGTTAAAGATGATGCTGGGAATGTGATTCTAAACGCTACAGTACAAGAGGGCCAAATAGAAAAACGTGATGTATCAACATTAAAAGAAGTGCGACTTAATATTGGAAATGCAACGAATGTTGAAGTTAAACTGAATGGCCAAGTGGTCGCTTATCCATTGGATCCAGAAAAAGAACTTCACCAAAGATTGGTGATAAAAAACCAAGGGATAGAGCAACCTGCACAATAACAGTCATCGCTTCGATGACTTTTTTTCGATGAACAAATGTTTTTGATATGATGGAGGAATAGCTGTGAATTTACCAAATAAAATTACAATATCTAGAATCTTCTTAATTCCAATTTTTATGGTAATTATGTTAGCACCCTTTGACTGGGGTTCATACAAAATTGGTGATGTTGATTTACCGATTCAACATTTAGTGGGGGCACTTATCTTTATCATTGCTTCAGCTACAGATTGGATTGATGGACATTACGCAAGAAAATATAATCTTGTAACGAATTTAGGGAAGTTTCTTGACCCATTAGCTGATAAATTACTTGTTTCGGCAGCACTTATTACATTGGTAGAGATGCAATATGTACCGGCTTGGATTGTTATTGTAATTATCAGTCGTGAGTTTGCGGTAACTGGTTTACGTCTTGTACTTGCTGGAACAGGGGAAGTAGTTGCAGCAAACCAGCTAGGAAAAATTAAGACATGGACACAAATTATTGCGATTGCAGCATATTTATTACACGATGTACCTTTAAATTTAATCCATATTCCAGTTGCGGATATCTTCATATGGATTGCATTAATCTTTACTGTTATTTCAGGATGGGATTATTTCTGGAAAAATAGAGCTGCTTTTGTAAACTCAAAATAGAAGTTTATGGGGGAATTGGGATGAATGCTGAGATTATTGCGGTTGGAACTGAATTATTACTTGGACAAATTGCAAATACAAATGCCCAGTTTTTATCTGAAAAGTTAGCTTCAATCGGAATTAACGTGTACTATCATACTGTTGTTGGTGATAATAATAAGCGATTGCAAAAGGCGATTGAAGCTGCGGAAGAACGTGCTGATATACTTATTTTCACAGGTGGATTAGGACCGACAAAAGATGATTTAACGAAAGAAACGATAGCTACTAGTTTAGATGAAGAGCTTGTGTATGATGAAAAGGCATTAGCCTTAATAAGTAATTACTTTAAGCGTACAGGCCGTGAATTTACGGAGAATAATAAAAAGCAAGCGCTCGTTTTAAATGGAGCAACAGTATTTGCAAATGACCACGGTATGGCGCCGGGTATGGGGGTAAATAAGAACGGAAAAGTTTATATTTTATTACCAGGGCCACCAAAAGAGATGAAACCAATGTATGTAAGTTACGTAGAGCCTTTTTTACGTAATTTTACAACAGGAGAAAACATTTATTCTCGTGTGCTTCGTTTCTTCGGTATTGGGGAGTCCCAATTAGAGGTGAAAGTTCAAGATTTAATTGATGGACAAACAAACCCAACAATTGCCCCATTAGCAAATGATGGAGAAGTGACATTACGTTTAACCGCTAAGCATCAAAATGTTAGCGAAGCGGAGAAACTAATTCAATATGTGGAAGATTTGATTTTAGAAAGAGTAGGAGAATTTTTCTACGGATATGACCAAGAATTTTTGCATTATAAGGCAATCGAGTTATTGAAGAGAAAAGGGTTAACTTTAGCGTGTGCAGAAAGTTTAACAGGTGGTCTTTTTGGAAATCAAGTAACTGAAAACGCTGGTGTTTCTTCTGTGTTTAAAGGCGGTGTCATTTGTTATCATAATGATGTGAAGCAACATGTTTTACGTGTGCCTGAAGAAGTGTTGCATACTGATGGTGCAGTTAGTAAAGAATGTGCTCGTTATCTTGCTGAAAATGTTAAGGATGTACTAAAAGCGGATATCGGAATTAGTTTCACTGGTGTAGCAGGGCCAGATGCTTCAGAACAGAAAGAACCAGGAACAGTATTTGTTGGGCTTTCTATTAAGGATGAACCAACTGTAGTCTTTCCTCTTAATTTAAGCGGAAGTCGTCAACAAATTAGAGAACGAACAGCAAAATATGGATTTTATCATTTATATAAAAAGCTAGAAGAGATATAAGTTTCTTCTAGTTTTTTTACGGTTAAATTTAGATATTATTTGATAGAAAATAAAAAAATCGAATAAATGTTCGATTTTTGTTGGCAAATTGAATTGAAAATAGGTATAATAAGATTAGCAATTCAGTTAAGGAGGAATTTTGAATGAGTGATCGTCAAGCAGCGTTAGATATGGCGTTAAAACAAATAGAGAAGCAATTCGGTAAAGGTTCAATTATGAAATTAGGAGAACAAGCGGAGCGTAGAGTTTCTACAGTTTCTAGTGGTTCTTTAGCACTTGATGTGGCACTAGGGGTAGGCGGATATCCACGTGGCCGTATTATCGAAATTTACGGACCTGAAAGTTCAGGTAAAACGACAGTTTCATTACATGCAATTGCAGAAGTACAACGTCAAGGTGGACAAGCAGCATTCATCGATGCGGAGCACGCAATGGATCCTGTATATGCACAAAAATTAGGCGTTAACATAGATGAATTACTATTATCACAGCCTGATACAGGGGAGCAAGGATTAGAAATCGCGGAAGCACTTGTACGAAGTGGTGCGGTTGACATTATCGTAATTGACTCTGTAGCAGCTCTTGTACCGAAAGCAGAGATTGAAGGCGACATGGGTGACTCACACGTAGGTTTACAAGCACGTTTAATGTCACAAGCACTTCGTAAGCTTTCAGGAGCAATCAACAAATCAAAAACAATTGCAATCTTTATTAACCAAATTCGTGAAAAAGTTGGGGTTATGTTCGGAAACCCAGAAACAACTCCAGGTGGTCGTGCGTTGAAATTCTATTCAACTGTCCGTCTTGAAGTGCGTCGTGCGGAGCAATTAAAGCAAGGTAACGACATCGTTGGTAATAAAACAAAAGTAAAAGTAGTGAAAAATAAAGTAGCACCACCATTCCGTGTTGCTGAAGTTGATATTATGTACGGAGAAGGTATTTCAAGAGAAGGTGAAATCTTGGATATGGCTTCTGAGCTTGATATCGTTCAAAAGAGCGGTGCTTGGTATTCTTATAATGAAGAACGCCTAGGACAAGGTCGTGAAAATTCGAAGCAGTTCTTAAAAGAAAATACAGATTTAAGAGAAGAAATTGCCTTCTTTATTCGTGAGCATCACGGAATTAGTGAAGATTCTGGTGCTGAGGGCGCAGAAGATTCAACTCTTCTTGATTAAAAAAATAAAAGACACGGCCTCGTGTCTTTTATTTTTTTATCTACTATTAAGGAGCATAATATTATAGATAAAAAATATTTTTTTACTTCAAATGCGTTGTGTAAAGAGGGATATTTAAATATTTTAAGTAAAAGAAATGGGAATTACTAAGGTTTTCCAGTATAGTAGGCTCCTTACTTTTAAAATTTAGGTCACATTCAAGGCTGAAGGCAAAGAAAGTAAAAGTAGACAACGCTTGACAATGAAAATTACGATAGATACAATGAGAATGTATATTTTTTCTTATATACAATATACTCTTCTCAAGAAGAGAAGTAATATTCGGAGTAAGGTTTAAATCTTACCGAAATAATAATATGACATTTTAATTGTGAAATGAAGAAAGTCCCTTAAAAAAGCGGGACGACGGTCTTTGCTGTATGTTGTAATTCAATGTACATGCCGACAGTCTTTTTTCATTCATAGCAAGGGGAGGTGAAATCATGACGAGTACAGTTTGGATACTCATCTCCATTTTGCTTGCAACAGTCGGTGCAGTTGTTGGCTTTTTTGTTCGAAAGTCTATTGCTGAAGCGAAGATTAATGGTGCGGCTAATGAAGCGAGACGTATTTTAGACGAAGCGAATCGTGATGCTGAAGCACTTAAGAAAGAAGCGCTTTTAGAAGCAAAGGATGAAATTCATACACTTCGTACAGAAGCTGAATTAGAAATTCGTGACCGTAGAAGCGAATTACAAAAACAAGAAAATCGTTTAATGCAAAAAGAAGAGAACCTTGATCGTAAAGACGAAACGCTCGATAAACGCGAGCAACAGTTAGAGAAGAAAGAGGAATCTCTTGTAGCGAGACAACAACAGATTGAAGAGTTGGAAAGCAAAGTGGGAGAGTTAGTTCAAAAGCAACAAACAGAATTAGAGCGCATTTCCAATCTGACACGCGAACAAGCGAAAGCAATTATTCTTGGTAAAGTAGAAAGTGAAGTTTCTCATGAAATCGCTGTTATGGTAAAAGAAAGTGAAGTTCGCGCGAAAGAAGAAGCGGATAAGAAAGCAAAAGAGATTTTATCTCTTGCAATGCAAAGATGTGCAGCTGATCATGTTGCTGAAACAACCGTTTCGGTTGTAAATCTTCCAAATGACGAAATGAAGGGACGTATTATCGGGCGTGAAGGTCGTAATATTCGTACGTTAGAAACGTTAACGGGTATTGACTTAATTATCGATGATACACCAGAGGCGGTAATCCTTTCTGGATTCGACCCAATTCGTCGTGAAACAGCTCGTATCGCTCTTGATAAACTAGTACAGGACGGACGTATTCACCCAGCGCGTATTGAAGAGATGGTCGAAAAATCAAGACGTGAAGTGGACGAGTATATTCGCGAAGTCGGAGAGCAAACAACGTTTGAAGTGGGTGTTCACGGATTACATCCAGATTTAATTAAAATTTTAGGTCGTTTAAAATACCGTACAAGTTATGGTCAAAACGTCTTAAAACACTCTATGGAAGTTGCATATTTAACTGGACTTATGGCGGCAGAGCTTGGCGAGGATGAAAAACTAGCAAGACGTGCAGGTCTATTACATGATATCGGAAAAGCGATTGACCATGAAGTAGAAGGAAGCCACGTTGAAATTGGTGTTGAACTTGCAACGAAATATAAAGAGCATCCTGTAGTTATAAACAGTATCGCATCTCACCATGGTGACACAGAACCAACTTCTATCATTGCAGTTTTAGTTGCAGCAGCAGATGCTTTATCAGCTGCAAGACCGGGAGCTCGTAGTGAAACACTTGAAAACTATATTCGTCGTCTTGAAAAGTTAGAAGAGATTTCAGAGTCTTATGAAGGCGTTGAAAAGTCATTTGCAATTCAAGCAGGACGTGAAGTTCGTATTTTGGTAAAACCAGATACAATCGATGACTTAGAAGCTCATCGCTTAGCTCGTGATATCCGAAAACGTATTGAAAATGAACTGGATTACCCAGGACATATTAAAGTAACTGTTATTCGTGAAACACGTGCAGTGGAATACGCAAAATAAAGTGGTGAAACACCACTTTATTTTTTTGTGTTGGAATTGGATAAAATAAAGACAGTTAGTTATATAGTATAAAAGTGAAACAAACTTATAATAAACATATTATAAGGAATTTACTTGATGCTATAGCAATAAAAAATGCAGTACATAGAAAGGGTAAGACATATGAGAATATTATTTGTTGGGGATGTAGTAGGATCTCCTGGTAGAGGTATGATTCAACAATACGTACCGGCATTAAAGAAAAAATATACACCTACAGTAACAATCATTAATGGAGAAAACGCAGCAGGTGGCCGTGGGATTACAGAAAAAATATATCGAAACTTTTTAGAATGTGGGGCGCAAGCAGTTACACTTGGAAACCACGCTTGGGATAATCGTGAAGTATTTGAATTCATCGATGATGCAAAATATCTTGCAAGACCAGCTAACTTCCCAGAAGGAACTCCAGGAAAAGGACTTATCTTTGTGAACTGTAATGGAACAGAAGTTGCAGTTATTAACTTACAAGGACGTACTTTCCTTCCTCCGATTGATTGTCCATTCCGTAAAGTGGATGAATTAATTAATATTGCGAAAAAACGTACGAATATTATCTTTGTTGATTTCCATGCGGAGACTACAAGTGAAAAACAAGCGCTAGGTTGGTATGTAGATGGGCGTGCTACAGCAGTAGTAGGTACGCATACGCATGTCCCTACAGCAGATAACCGTATTTTACCAAGCGGAACAGCATACATTACAGATGTTGGGATGACAGGGCCATATGACGGAATATTAGGTATGGACAGAGAAGCAGTATTGAAGAAGTTTTTAACAAACTTACCAGTACGATTTGAAGTAACAAATGGTAGAACGCAATTAAGTGCAGTGTTAATTGATGTGGATCCAAATACAGGAAAAGCAAAGAAAATTGAACGTATTTTAATTAATGACGATCAACCATTTTTTGAGTAAATTCTCGTTAAATTTTAGATAAGTTATTATATTTTAATTTTTTAGAAAAATTACGAAAATTTAGCAGGAATACGCGCCATTCCTCGTGAATATAAGTTAAAGTGAAATAATTGCTAATACTTTTTAAAGAAACGAGGAGGAAACGCGGAATGGAAATATTAAAAGTTAAAGCAACGTCGGTCCCTAATTCTGTAGCTGGTGCACTTGCAGGTGTTATTCGCGAACGCGGAACAGCAGAAATTCAAGCTATTGGTGCAGGTGCATTGAACCAAGCGGTAAAGGCAGTAGCAATTGCAAGAGGATTTGTAGCGCCTAGTGGTTTGGACCTGATTTGTATCCCAGCGTTTACAGATATTATGATTGATGGCGAAGAGCGTACAGCAATAAAATTAATTGTAGAACCTCGTTAAGTTTTAAACAACCTGTTTGCAGTATGCAAACAGGTTGTTTTTATAATGGAGGAATGAAAATGAAAATTTTTGATGCTCATTGTGACGTGCTTCTTCAGTTATGGAGTGCACAAGGGAAAAGGAATTTTAACGATGATTCACAATTACATATTACATTTGAACAGTTAAAGAGAAGAAAAGGAAGTATACAATGTTTTGCTATATATGTACCAGAAACAGTGGCATATGAAAACCGATTTGAAGCAGCATTACAAATGGTAGATATTTTTTATAATGAAATTTTATCCCTACCAGGTGTAAAGTTTATTCAGACAAAAGATGATATTAACATGTTAAAACAGGACGAGGTTGGAGCGATATTAACACTAGAAGGATGCGAAGCAATTGGAAAAGAAGCAATGAAATTACGGTTGTTGTATCGCCTAGGAGTACGTTCTTTTGGACTAACATGGAATTATGCCAATCTCTTAGCTGATGGTGCGCTAGAGACACGTGGGGCGGGTTTAACGAATTTTGGTAAACAGGTTGTACAAGAACTGAATGCGCTACATGTATGGACTGATGTGTCTCATCTGAATGAAAGAAGTTTTTGGGATGTTATAGAGATTGCAAAAAATCCTATTGCTTCCCACTCAAATTGTATGAAACTTTGCGAGCACCCACGTAATTTAAACGATGAACAACTTAAAGCTCTTATAAAGAAAAATGGCATGATCGGTGTCACTTTTGTACCGCAGTTTCTAACGAATGAAAATGAAGCAAATATAACAGATATAGTAAGACATATCGAATATATTTGTTCATTAGGTGGAGAGTACAATATAGGATTTGGTTCAGATTTTGATGGGATTTTAGAAACAGTTGTAAATGTATCAGTTTATCGAGATTATGAAAATGTAATGAATGAGCTTTGTAAACACTATGCTGCATCTACTGTAGAACGATTTTTATATGATAATTTTGTAGAACATATGAGTTTTTAAGTTTTGGTTTAAAATTCAGAAAAATTAAAATTAATACATTTGATTTTATTGCTTTTTTTAAGACCTAATACTAGAATGAAAAACAAAATAGCTTTATACTAAAGATTCAGGGAAATCAGAAGAGGCATAATTTGCGTCCGTTGTAGTTTATTTGCATAAAAAATGCTAAACTATTACTGTAAAAAAATACACTACAATGAATGCAGCCAAAAGGGGTGTAGGAGATGATTAGTCAACTTTCATGGAAAGTTGGAGGCCAACAAGGTGAAGGAATTGAAAGTACGGGAGAAATCTTCTGTATTGCATTAAACCGATTAGGATATTACCTATACGGTTACCGCCACTTCTCATCACGTATAAAAGGCGGCCATACAAATAATAAAATTCGTGTAAGTACAACAGAAGTACGAGCGATCTCAGATGATTTAGATATTTTAATTGCTTTTGACCAAGAAACAATTGATTTTAATTTCCACGAACTACGTCCAGGTGGAATTGTAGTTGCGGATGCGAAATTTAATCCAACAATACCTGACAATACAGATGTAAATCTATATGTGATACCGTTTACAGATATTGCTTCAGAATTAGGCACATCATTAATGAAAAACATGGTTGCTGTTGGAGCATCAAGTGCAGTATTAGGATTAGATGAAACAGCTTATTTAGATGTTGTTGAAGAAATCTTTGGTCGTAAAGGAGAGCAAGTCGTTCAAAAGAATATGGACGCAATTAAACGCGGCTCTCAATATATGAAAGAATTACTAGGTGAGAAAGTAAACATGATGCAGCTTGAAAAAGCTGATGGTAAAAAACGCATGTTTATGATTGGAAACGATGCAATCGCATTTGGTGCGGTAGCTGGTGGTGCTCGTTTTATGTCAGCATACCCAATCACACCTGCATCAGAAATTATGGAATACTTAATTAAAAAATTACCGAAAGTCGGCGGAACAGTAATCCAAACTGAGGATGAAATCGCAGCTTGTACAATGGCAATCGGTGCAAACTATGCTGGTGTTCGTACATTAACGGCATCTGCTGGTCCAGGTCTTTCATTAATGATGGAAGCAATCGGTTTAGCAGGTATTACAGAAACTCCATTAGTAATTGTTGATACACAACGTGGCGGCCCAAGTACAGGATTACCAACTAAGCAAGAACAGTCTGACTTAATGGCGATGATTTACGGTACGCATGGTGAAATTCCAAAAATCGTAATGGCGCCAAGTACAGTTGAAGAAGCTTTCTATGACATTGTAGAAGCATTTAACTTATCTGAAGAATATCAAGTTCCTGTTATTTTCTTAACAGATTTACAGCTTTCTTTAGGAAAACAAACAGTAGAACCACTTAAATTAGATAAAGTGGAAATTCGTCGTGGTAAGCTTGATTTAGAAGTAGAATTACCAGAACGTGAAAATAAAGCATACTTCAAGCGTTATGAAGTAACAGAAGACGGCGTTTCACCACGTGTTTTACCTGGTATGAAAAATGGTGTTCACCATGTTACAGGTGTAGAACATGATGAAACTGGAAAACCATCGGAATCAGCAATAAACCGTAAAGATCAAATGGACAAACGTTTCCGTAAAATGGAGAACTTGAAGTTTAATACCCCTGTTTATAAAAATGTTAAGCATGAAGAAGCAGACGTATTGCTTGTTGGATTTAACTCAACTCGTGGTGCGATCGAAGAGGCAATGACGCGTTTAGAACAAGAGGGTATGAAAGTAAACCATGCTCATGTGCGTTTAATTCACCCGTTCCCAACAGCTGAAATCGATCCACTTGTGAAAAAGGCGAAGCGTGTTGTAGTAGTAGAAAACAATGCAACAGGTCAGCTTGCTAACATTATGAAAATGAATCTTGGTAATGGTGAGAAAATTTCTAGTCTTTTAAAATATGATGGAAACCCATTCTTGCCGAAAGAGATTTACAACGAATGCAAAAAAGGGGTTGTATTAAATGGCAACATTTAAGGACTTTCGTAACAGTGTAAAGCCAAACTGGTGCCCAGGTTGCGGAGACTTCTCAGTGCAAGCTGCAATTCAACGTGCGGCAGCTAACGTTGGCCTAAATCCAGATGAACTTGCTGTTATTTCTGGTATCGGCTGTTCAGGCCGTATTTCAGGTTATATTAATTCATATGGTGTGCATAGTATTCATGGTCGTGCCCTTCCAATTGCGCAAGGTGTGAAAATGGCAAATCGTGATTTAACAGTTATCGCTTCAGGTGGTGACGGTGATGGGTTTGCGATTGGTATGGGTCATACAATCCATTCTATTCGTCGTAATATCGACATTACGTACATCGTAATGGATAACCAAATTTACGGATTAACAAAAGGGCAAACTTCACCACGTAGTGAAGCTGGATTTAAAACGAAAAGCACACCACAAGGTTCAATTGAACCATCACTAAATGTAATGGAAATGGCCTTAACAGCTGGTGCGACATTTGTGGCGCAAAGCTTTTCGAGTGATTTAAAAGAATTAACACAAATTATTGAAGCTGGTATTAACCATAAAGGATTTTCATTAATTAACGTATTTAGCCCATGTGTTACTTACAATAAAGTAAATACTTACGATTGGTTTAAAGAGAATTTAACGAAACTAAGCACAGTAGAGGGATATGATCCATCTAATCGCATGATGGCTATGCAAACTTTAATGGAAAATAACGGTTTAGTAACAGGGTTAATTTATCAAAATACTAAGCAACCATCATATCAAGAACTTGTTAAAGGCTATAGTGAAGAGCCTTTAGTGAAATCTGATTTAAATATGGATCAGAAAATGTTTGATGAGCTTGTTGCTGAATTTATGTAATGTAAGAAGAGGAGGTTGCCGATTTGGTAACCTTTTTTTATGTACAAAAATATAGGGTAGCCTTATTTACTTAGAAAATTCAGAATGATAAAATAATATATAAATCGTTGTATGAAAATGGCAAGTTCATTGCTTATGAAATGTAAGATAATAAAGGGCCTCTTTATTGTTAAAATTGGCGAAATACATCATACTATGGTAATGTTTATAGGGATAAAGCAATATGCTTTTTGGTAGGACAACAAGAAATGATAAAAAGGGAATGTCTATTTGCGTGGGGAAGACTTCATTCTTATGAATGATTAGATTGATTACTCAAGTTTCAAAGGACAAGTTATCTCTCAAGCTATCTAACCATTTTTGAGGTGAGTCTAGGCGCATTAAAATGGACTATAGAGTATGTATAGTTAAGGGTGAAAGGAGATTACCGATGAACGAGCAACAACGATTAGCAAGTCAACAAGCAAATTCCTCTACGAAAAAAGAAGAGAAAGATTATAGTAAATACTTTGAAAATGTATATCAACCACCTTCCTTAAAGGATGCGAAAAAGCGTGGGAAAGAAGAAGTTAAAATTGAACGGGATTTTGGCTTACCTGAAGAGTTTCGCAATTTTGGTACAGGAAGAAAGTTCTATATTCGTACATATGGTTGTCAAATGAATGAGCATGATACGGAAGTAATGGCAGGTATTTTCACCGCACTTGGATATGAACCAACTTTTTCAACTGAGGATGCAGATGTAGTTTTATTAAACACTTGTGCAATTCGTGAAAATGCTGAAAATAAGGTGTTTGGTGAGCTAGGCCATTTAAAGTCACTCAAACGAAGAAATCCAGACCTTTTAATTGGTGTATGTGGTTGTATGTCTCAAGAGGAATCTGTTGTAAATAAAATTATGCAAAAAAATCAGCATGTAGATATGGTATTTGGAACGCATAATATTCATAGATTACCGTACATTCTAAAAGATGCGATGTTCTCGAAAGAGACGGTAGTTGAAGTATGGTCAAAAGAAGGTGACGTAATTGAAAACCTTCCGAAAGTACGTCGTGGTGATATTAAAGCTTGGGTAAATATTATGTATGGCTGTGATAAATTCTGTACGTATTGTATTGTACCGTATACACGTGGAAAAGAGCGAAGTAGACGTCCAGAAGATATTATCCAAGAGATTCGTCATTTAGCTGCAAATGGTTATAAAGAAATTACTTTACTTGGTCAAAACGTAAATGCATATGGTAAAGACTTTGAAGATATAGAATACGGTCTTGGCGATTTAATGGACGAACTTCGTAAAGTTGATATTGCCCGTATTCGTTTTACAACGAGCCATCCACGTGATTTCGATGATCACTTAATTGAAGTGCTTGGAAAAGGTGGCAACCTAGTAGAACATATCCATTTACCAGTTCAATCTGGAAGTACGGATATGTTGAAAATTATGGCACGTAAATATTCGCGTGAGCATTATTTAGAACTTGTAAGAAAAATTAAAGAAGCAATTCCAGATGCAGTATTAACAACAGATATTATCGTTGGTTTTCCAAATGAAACAGATGAGCAATTTGAAGAAACGATGTCGTTATATCGTGAAGTAGGGTTTGATACTGCCTTTACATTCATTTACTCTCCTCGCGAAGGTACACCAGCTGCAAAAATGAAAGATAATGTACCGATGGAAGTAAAGAAAGAACGTCTTCAACGCTTAAATACACTAGTAAATACGTTGGCAATTGAAAAGAATAGTCGTTACAAAGGTCAAATTGTAGAAGTGTTAGTTGATGGGGAAAGTAAAAATAATCCGGAAGTACTTGCAGGTTATACTCGTACGAATAAACTTGTAAACTTCGTCGCTTCAAAATCTTTAATTGGTCAGCTTGTGAAAGTAAAAATAACGGAAGCAAAAACTTGGTCTCTTAACGGGGAATTAGTTGAAGAGCCGATTGAGGTGAAATAATAGATGAAAGTATATTCGAAAGATGACATTGTTGAACAAGCGAAAGAATTAGCAAAAATGATTTCTGAAACAGAAGAAGTTGATTTTTTTAAGAAAGCAGAGGCGCAAATTCATAAAAATGAAAATGTAAAGCGCGCAATCGATGAAATTAAAGCACTGCAAAAACAAGCAGTAAACTTGCAACATTACGGGAAATGGGAAGCTTTAAAAAAGGTAGAAGCTGAAATTGATGCATTGCAAGATAAGTTAGACAGTATTCCAGTCGTACAACAATTTAAATCTTCACAAACATACGTAAATGACTTATTACAGTTAGTTGCTAGTACAATTTCTAACAACGTAACAGATGAAATATTAATTTCAACTGGTGGTGATGTACTAAAGGGTGAAACTGGCGCAGCGGTAGAAAGTAAAAAAGGAAATTGTGGTTGTTAAAGAGATGTCATATTGACATCTCTTTTTTTGTGGATTAAACGTAAGGTCTTCTCAAAAAAAGAATGACACATTCCGCTATTGTCACGCATATGATTAAGTGAATAGTGATTGAGGAGGGTTACGAATGTCCGAATTTAGAGAGATTATTACAAAAGCAGTGGTTGGAAAAGGACGTAAGTATACAAAGTCAACGCATACATGTGAATCGAATAATGAGCCAACAAGTATTTTAGGGTGCTGGGTAATTAACCACTCGTACGAAGCAAGAAAGAATGGAAAACATGTGGAAATTGAAGGTTTCTATGATGTGAACACTTGGTATTCATTTGATGGAAATACAAAGACTGAAGTTGTAACAGAACGTGTGAACTACACGGACGAAGTAAGTATTGGTTATCGTGATAAAAACTTTTCTGGTGACGATTTAGAAATTATTGCTCGTGTTATTCAGCCGCCAAATTGTTTAGAAGCACTTGTATCACCAAATGGTAATAAAATTGTTGTAACTGTAGAACGTGAATTTGTAACAGAAGTAGTTGGAGAAACGAAAATTTGTGTAAGTGTAAATCCTGAAGGCTGCGTAGAATCAGATGATGATTTCCAAATTGCTGATGATGAATTTGAAGAATTAGATCCGAACTTTATCGTTGATGCAGAAGAAGAGTAATAGAAAGCTAGGGAGAAGTTCTTCCTAGCTTTTTACTTTACATAAGTGGCGCTGAATGAACATGATTCTTTATGAAATATGTTATAATGAAGAAAGACTCCTGAAATAGGAGATAAGAGTGTCCGTGAAATGCGACATATATGAAAATAGATTATCATGTAAGAATTATGGAGGAAAAGTATGACTCAATATACGCCTATGATACAGCAATATTTAAAGGTTAAGGCAGATTATCAAGATGCCTTTTTATTTTTTCGCTTAGGCGATTTTTATGAAATGTTCTTTGAGGATGCTGTTAAAGCAGCCCATGAACTTGAAATTACATTAACGAGCCGAGATGGCGGTAGTAGTGAACGTATACCAATGTGCGGTGTACCATATCATGCGGCTAAAAACTATATTGAACAACTTGTTGAAAAAGGATATAAAGTAGCTGTTTGTGAGCAAGTAGAAGATCCGAAAACAGCTAAAGGTGTAGTACGTCGTGAAGTAGTACAATTAATTACGCCAGGAACGATGATGGAAGGGCGTACAATTGATGAGAAAGAAAACAACTTCTTAGCCGCATTAACACATTTTGAAGATGGATCATATGCATTAGCTTGTAACGACTTAACGACTGGACAAAATACAGTAACGTTACTGACTGGTTCAGTAGAAGATATTTTATTAGAAGTGTATGCAACTGGTTCGAAAGAAATTGTTGTTGATTCTTCATTTTCTAAAGATGAACTAAACAAGTTAACTGAAACATTGAAAATGACGATTTCGTATGAAGATGCAACGGCAATTCCGGAAGGATTAGAACATCTTGTGAAAAATGTTTCACAAGCAAAATTAATTAAAGCAGTTGGACGTTTATTTAACTATGTAATAAGAACGCAAAAACGTTCTTTAGATCATTTGCAACCAGTAGAAATTTATTATACGAATCAATTTATGAAAATTGATGTACATTCAAAGCGAAATTTAGAACTGACAGAAACACTTCGGACGAAAGAAAAAACAGGATCACTATTATGGTTATTGGACAAGACGAAAACAGCTATGGGTGGTCGTATGTTAAAACAGTGGATGGAACGTCCACTTATACAGAAAGAAAGAATTGAAGAGCGTTTAGAAATGGTTGAAACGTTTGTAAATGATTACTTCTTACGTGAAGATTTAAAAGAAAAGTTAAAAGAAGTATATGATTTAGAACGCTTAGCAGGAAAAGTTGCATTTGGTAACGTAAATGCAAGAGACTTATTACAATTAAGACGTTCATTACTTCAAGTGCCAGCTATTTTAGAAGCAATTAGTTTGTTAGATAACGCTTATGCATCGAGATTAATTCAAGGTGCAGATCCATGTGAAAGCTTAACAGAATTACTAGGAAGAAGTATTCAAGAAAACCCACCGCTTTCAATTAAAGATGGAGATATTATTAAAGATGGTTATAATGACAAGCTTGATCAATATCGTTACGTGAGTAAAAACGGGAAAACGTGGATTGCTGAGCTTGAAAAAAGAGAACGTGATATTACTGGAATTAAATCGTTAAAAATCGGATACAACCGTATTTTCGGTTACTACATTGAAGTAACGAAAGCGAATCTTGCAGCACTTCCAGAAGGTCGCTATGAACGTAAACAGACGCTTGCTAATGCTGAACGTTTCATTACAGATGAACTGAAAGAAAAAGAAACGTTAATTTTAGAAGCAGAAGAAAAAATTGTACAACTAGAATACGATTTATTTACAGCGCTTCGTGAAGAAGTAAAAGTATTTATTCCGAAATTACAACATTTAGCAAAAGTAATTAGTGAATTAGACGTACTGCAAAGTTTTGCGACAGTTAGTGAAGAAGAACAGTTTGTAAAACCTGTACTAACAACGAAGCGTGAAATCTTTATTAAAGATGGTCGTCATCCTGTCGTTGAAAAAGTATTGAACGGGAAATTGTATGTACCGAATGATTGTATTATGCCAGAGAAGATGGATGTCTTTTTAATTACAGGACCGAACATGTCTGGTAAAAGTACGTATATGAGACAATTAGCACTTGTAACTGTTATGTCGCAAATCGGTTGTTTCGTACCAGCAACAGAAGCAGTATTACCTGTATTTGATCAAATCTTTACGAGAATTGGTGCAGCGGATGATTTAATATCAGGTCAAAGTACATTTATGGTCGAAATGTTAGAAGCGAAAAATGCAATTGCAAACGCATCAGAAAGAAGTTTAATTTTATTCGATGAAATTGGACGAGGTACATCTACCTATGATGGTATGGCACTTGCACAAGCAATCATTGAACATATTCATGACCAAATTGGTGCAAAAACGTTATTCTCTACGCATTATCATGAATTGACTGTGTTAGAAGAGAGTTTAGATCAACTGAAAAATGTACACGTTTCAGCAATTGAAGAGAATGGAAAAGTAGTATTCCTTCATAAAATTCAAGACGGGGCAGCTGATAAAAGTTACGGAATTCACGTTGCGCAACTTGCAGAGCTTCCAGATAGCTTAATCGCCCGCGCGAAAGAAGTGTTAGCACAGCTAGAAGGACAGGAAGAAATTATTATTCCAAAACGAGTAGAAGTGAAAATACAAGAAGCTGCTCCAGAACCTGTAGTTGTAAAAGAGGAAATAGCAGAAATACAGGAAACGAAAGTAGAGACTGAAGAAGAATCGCAACTATCTTTCTTTGGAGGAGAACAGTCTTCGAAGAAACAAGACAAACCTCTGCTAGATCAAAAAGAAACAGCAGTATTGGCGCAAATTAAAAAAATCGATTTACTTGATATGACACCTTTAGAAGCGATGAACGAATTGTATCGCTTACAGAAAAAGTTAAAGAAAGGATGAGTAAGTAGATGGGGAAAATTCGCAAACTCGATGACCAACTCTCTAACTTAATTGCGGCAGGGGAAGTAGTAGAGCGCCCTGCTTCAGTCGTAAAAGAACTTGTGGAAAATTCTATCGATGCGAATAGTACATCTATTGAAATCCACTTAGAAGAAGCTGGGTTATCGAAAATTCGTATCATTGATAACGGTGATGGTATTGCAGAAGAAGACTGTATCGTCGCTTTTGAACGCCATGCGACGAGTAAAATTAAAGATGAAAACGATCTGTTTCGCATAAGAACACTCGGTTTCCGCGGTGAGGCATTGCCGAGTATTGCCTCTGTTAGTGAATTAGAATTAATTACTAGCACAGGTGATGCGCCTGGTACACACCTCATAATTAAAGGTGGAGACATTATAAAACAAGAGAAAACTGCGAGCCGAAAAGGAACAGATATTACAGTACAAAACTTATTCTTTAATACACCAGCGCGTCTTAAATATATGAAAACCATTCATACGGAGCTCGGGAATATTACAGATATCGTGTATCGTATTGCAATGTCACATCCAGAAGTATCGTTAAAACTGTTTCATAATGAAAAGAAATTGCTTCATACATCAGGTAACGGTGATGTAAGACAAGTACTTGCATCGATTTACAGTATTCAAGTTGCGAAGAAGCTTGTTCCAATTGAAGCTGAATCTTTAGACTTTACAATTAAAGGCTATGTAACATTACCAGAAGTAACGAGAGCATCTCGTAATTATATGTCAACGATCGTAAATGGTCGTTACGTTCGAAACTTTGTACTAATGAAAGCAATTCAGCAAGGCTACCATACATTACTGCCAGTTGGCCGGTATCCAATTGGCTTCTTATCGATTGAAATGGATCCAATGCTAGTTGACGTTAACGTACATCCAGCGAAGTTAGAGGTTCGTTTTAGTAAAGAACAAGAATTGCTAAAGCTGATCGAAGAAACATTGCAAGCTGCATTTAAAAAAATACAGCTCATTCCAGATGCAGGCGTAACAACGAAGAAAAAAGAAAAAGACGAAAGTGTGCAAGAACAGTTCCAGTTTGAGCATGCGAAGCCGAAAGAACCATCTATGCCGGACATTGTTTTACCAACTGGCATGGATGCAAAACAAGAAGAACCGCAGGCTGTGAAACAGCCACCACAACTGTGGCAACCGCCGAAACAAGAATGGCAACCACCACAGTCGCTCATAAGAGAAGAACAAAGTTGGCAACCATCCACTAAACCGATAATCGAAGAACCAATTCAAGAAGAGAAATCGTGGGACAGTAATGAAGAGGATTTTGAACTAGAGGAATTAGAAGAAGAAGTTCGGGAAATAAAAGAGATTGAAATGAACGGGAATGACTTACCACCGCTTTATCCAATTGGACAAATGCATGGAACATATATTTTCGCTCAAAATGATAAAGGCTTATATATGATTGACCAGCATGCCGCGCAGGAACGTATTAATTATGAATACTTCCGTGATAAAGTAGGAAGGGTAGCGCAAGAAGTACAAGAGTTACTTGTACCGTACCGTATTGATCTATCTCTTACTGAATTTTTACGTGTCGAAGAACAGTTAGAAGAACTAAAAAAAGTTGGGCTATTTTTAGAACAATTCGGCCATCAATCCTTTATCGTCCGCTCGCATCCAACATGGTTCCCGAAAGGACAAGAAACAGAAATTATCGATGAAATGATGGAGCAAGTTGTCAAACTAAAAAAAGTGGATATTAAAAAGTTACGTGAAGAAGCAGCCATCATGATGAGCTGTAAAGCATCCATTAAAGCGAATCAATATTTAACGAACGATCAAATATTTGCCTTACTGGAAGAATTACGTACAACAACAAACCCATACACATGCCCACACGGAAGACCGATTCTTGTGCATCATTCTACTTATGAGTTGGAGAAGATGTTTAAGAGGGTTATGTAGAGTGAATAAATTATATTTCAAAAGGGAGCAACATTTACTGTTGCTCCCTTTTCATATGTAGATTTAATAGTTAAACGAGAATATGGTGGAGTAATTTTACCGTTTATTTCTTGGTTGTGTTAGCTTAAATTTATCTATGTATAAAAAAGCGCTGTATACAGCACTTTTTAAAATGTGCATGAATTGTATCATTACTAACTAAATAACTATGCATGGTTGAATGTTGCTTCTTATTTAGCTAATTGTTATAAAGATCTATACAATTACTTATTTTTATTATTATTAATTTTTTCAGTGTATAGAACTTGCTCTTTATAGTGCTTCTTAATTGGGAAGTTATGTGTACCTGTGCCGTTCTTGAATTTTTTATCAATGGGGTTCTTTAGAGGAACTGTTGTAGTTTCAGTAAATTCATATGGGTAATTTATTTTAGATTTATCTTCAAACATGAAAATGCCTCCTTTTAGGATCTCCTAAATTCTTTACTATAACATGATATGCATATAGATATTTTTTGGACTAGTTATTTATATAGGTTAATGGAATTTAATTACATAACTACTGAAACATTTTAAAGGAAAACAATTTGAGAAAGAAATGGTATGAATAGCTGTTGGCTCCTATTGTTGTTTTTTTTGTTTGACAGCACAGTTAATTATGTATATAAATTCAATATAGATTGTTTTTATAATATGGTTTATATGGGGTTTTCTTGATAATATAATGTGTAATATTATAGTGTTATTAGGTTATTAGGAACATTTAATGCTGTTTCATAACTGAAAGGTAATTGAAAAAAAACTGAAACTTTTCTCATAAAAATTCAATCTAACTTGAAAAATGAAAGGAAAATGAAATTTTCCAAAAGATATTCTTTGTTAAGATAAAAAGCATACATACAAAAAGTATTGACATATCTTAAAAATGTATTTTCAAGATATAGTGGGGGAAAAGATGAGATTAGAAAAACAATTAATAAAAAAGATGTATTATGAAACATTCCTAATGGAGAATGAAACAAAACCAACTCTTGACGTACTTGGACAAGCTTATGTAAACGAAGAAAAAAATGAGATTTCTGATGGGTCTTATATTCGTTTTGCACAAGGTGAATTTTATTATCGTCATCAAGATTTTGAAGCAGCTATTTTTAAATGGGAGAAGGTTAGTAATGAATTAGCACCATGGGCACAAAAAAATATTGCGGATGCTTATTTCGAACTGAATCAGTTATCATTTGCTGAAAATATTTATACTTCTATTACTACTGATAATAAAATATTGATGACCGAAATTAGACTACAATTACTTTCTCTTTACATTGAGCAAAATAATTTTGACTCAGCTTTCGGTGTTATTAAAGAAGCAGTTTCTTTAAATCCTGATTATCCGAATGTCACAAAAATTGCCCGTTCCTTTTATGAGGAACAGCAAGATTTTGATAGTGCAGTAGAGCTTGCTGTGAATGAGTTAATTCGCATAGAATCGTATCCTTGGTTTGAGGTGTTAAAAGGATATATCGATAAAGGGTTTACTAAACATATTTCACCAGACTATTTTTATGATGCATTAGCTACATTAAATAATGTAGATCAAGTACAATTTACGCAAATGGTTTCATCACTCTGGAACAGTTATAAAAATGAAAAAAATTACTTATTGTGGCTTAACACAATAAATGAATTTTTCTTACATATTGAAATACATTCGTCCGATATATGGAACAAAGTTTCTGCTCTTTACGAAGAAACGTACTTTGCATTAATTCAAGGTCAATATACGCTTAGACAATTAAACGATATCATACCAAATCTGTTAGCAAATTGGTTAAAGGTAGTCAATCCATCTTATGCTGTATTTCCATCTGCAGCTGTATTGGCATGGGATGAGATTTTCCCTTCCAAAATAGATTCAGCAAATATAGAACATGCGGAAAACTTACTGTCACATTCTATTAATCATGTAAATGGCTTAGAGTACAGCTTACACCTTTTTGAATCTATTACACAGTGGGCACAAAAGCAGAATATAGAAATAGGTCACCGATTTAAATGGTTAGTTGACGAGCTCGCAGATTTAAGAACAAATCGTATTTTAGTAACGGGAACTTCAGGGAACGGAAAAACTACATTTATTAACTCTATATTAGGAGAAAATATATTAGAAAAATCAATTTCAAATGTAGTAGTTTTAAAAAATGATGCTCATATAGAAATAAACGCTATAACAGACTCAGCAATTACAACAACGGAAGATGTCTCTGATTACCATAATATGATGTCTCAGCACCATCAAACATATAGAGATAGAGCGTGTGTTGAATTTAAATTACCATGCAGATTTTTAAATGAAAATAAACTTACATTTGTAGTGACACCTGGCTTTAATAGGAATAACGACACTAGAGATGAGATATTCGAATATTTAAATTCTGTAGACGAATTACTGTTCGTATTGAATGCGGATTCACCTTTTACTGATAAAGAACGTGACATTCTATTAAGTATTCAAGAACATACGCCAAATTTACAAATTCATTTCTTATTAAATAAAATCGATAACATTTACAGTGAAGCAGAAGTGAAAAGGGTATTACATGATACGGCAACGAGAATAAACACATATTTCCCGTATGCGAGAATTTTCCCTTATTCCTCGTTATATACAAGTAGTCAACAATTAAATGATTTAACTGAGTTTATTCATTTTAACTTTAATCATAAAAATATCGATGCAGAACGTACTGAAAAGTTATTATTTTTCATTCGAAAAACAATTACATATCTTTTGGATAAACGTGTTGAGAAAGAAAATAATCTGGTGGATGCTATTAATTGGAATGAAGATATGCTAGTGAAACTAAACGGTAGCATTAATAACCTTACTACATTTGAGAGGGAAAAAATTCATTTCATTACACAATCATATCGTTCAATGAAGACTGAAATTACAAATGATCTTACTGAAAATATTCCGAAGATATTAAAGAGCTGTTCTAATTTAATTAGTGAAGAAAGTGATTTCGGGCACATGGATACGGAACTAAATAAAGCAATGAATGAAAGAGTGCATAAATATTTAGAACAAACTGTGTTACCTAATCTGGCTCTTTCTATGCAAAATTGGATTGCAACTTCTAATAATAAGCTTCTTCAAAGTCAAACGTATTTAGAAGAACTTAGTGAAGGGCTTAATTCACTATTTGGAGAAAATAGAATACAGTTAGAATGTGACTTTAAAGTGCTTGATGACTGGCGCAGAGA
Organism: Bacillus sp. FSL E2-8900; assembly: GCF_037966225.1. NCBI lineage: Bacteria > Bacillati > Bacillota > Bacilli > Caryophanales > Bacillaceae > Bacillus > Bacillus sp. FSL E2-8900. The sequence goes on along the minus strand of NZ_CP150193.1, from coordinate 3,465,488 downwards.
TACTGACAGGATGACGACTAGAATACAAATGGATGAAGTAAATATTTTACGTCGATTTACGCCAGCACAATTTTTACTGAAAAGTGCCGGTAAATTGTTTGGAGTTCTTCCTAAAAATAAATCTATGCTATATAACAAATACAAACAGTATGTAGAAAATGAAGATTATACTGAAGTAACGGCTTCTATTATGAAGAAATTTTTCTTGCAATTTGAGCTGTTTGAAAACACACAAGAGCGAGATATTAATATATTCTTTAGGAATCCATTTAACTCTTTAAAGCAAGCTGTAGAAAACACGCATTTAGAAATACAAGAAAAACAAGAGATATTACATAAGATGAAATCAAATCCTGAAATCTATCATGATTCTATCATGCTCTTTGAATTGAGATTGCGTCAATGTGAAGTAATTTTAAATATAGGTAATGATAATACCTATACGGATGTAGCTTTAGAAACAAGCGTAGAATAAAAGTAAAAGGGAGCAACTGTAATAAGTTGCTCCTTTTTCATATATAGATTATTTTTCTGTTTCTTTAATTTTAGTTTGTACTTCGCCAGTTTTAATTTTATTGCTTTCTGAGAAGCGTAATAAATCGCCTTCAATAATTTTGTCAGACATTCGTAATTCATTTTGGGCACGTTTAATGAGGGCTTGAGCTTCTTTTTTTGGTAAATCTACAATTTCACCTGTTATACGGTCGTAGAAAGTGTTGTTTTTGTATGCATACTTATCTGTAACGAAGCTACCATCACGTAAAACAACAAAGCCAGTATATTCATCTGAAAACATATCATGGCCAAAACGAATATCATTCGTAGAATCAACACCTAATAAATTTAGAATAGTAGGTTTCATATCGATTTGTCCAGTAGGCTTTGAAATAGTTTGACCTTCTGTTTGTCCAGGAATATGAATATATAAAGGTGTACGTTGTAAATTTAAAGTATCAAATTCTGTTATTTGATCTTTTTCTAAAAACTGTGCCATTGCACGATTATGTTTTTCGGAAATACCATAATGATCACCGTATAACACAATAATAGAATCATCGTAAAGCCCCTCGGCCTTTAGACGTTCAATAAATTTTTTAATTGATTCGTCTAAGTAACGTGCTGTTACGATGTAACGATCAAATACGCCATTACCAGAGTTGTATGGTTCAATGAATTTTGTATCTTCATCATACGTAAATGGATAATGGTTTGTTAAAGTAAGGAAACGAGCATAGAATGGTTGATTAACAGTTTTTAATATATCTACTGATTGATCAAAGTATTCGATATCTTTTAATCCCCAATTTAAATTTGTTTCTGGTGTAATTTTGTAATCAAGCTCATTATAGTAACGATCATAACCAAGAGCAGAGTACATGATATTACGATTCCAAAATGTTGCGTTATTCGCATGAAATACAGAAGTGAAATAACCTTGCTGACGTAAAATTTCTGGAGTTGCAGTATAATCATTGTTACCGTGTGTAAAGAATACAGCTCCTCGATTTAATGGATACAACGACGTATCGATTAGAAATTCAGAATCAGATGTTTTCCCTTGACCAGTTTGATGGAAAAAGTTATCAAAGTAATAACTTTCATTTATGAATTCATTTAGGAATGGTGTAACTTCTTGCCCGTTCACTGATGCGCCTATTAAGAAGGTCTGCAAGGATTCAAGAGTGACGACAATTACGTTTTTTCCTTTCGCTGCACCAAACATATTAGGGTTTGGCTCGCTTTGATTTGCTTTTACGTAGTTTTCAGTTTCTTGTAATTTACTACTATCAGCAAGTGCTTTTTGTGACCCAGCTTTTACTTGCAGTGTTAAGTCATATACTTGGTGAGTATATAAGCCTAAATTTTTGACAAGCATGACTCGGTCGAATGATCTTGTTAATAATTCAGGGCGCTCTTTTTCTGCAAGATGTAGATTCGCAAAGAATACACCAATCGTTAAAAGAAAGTATAACAAGCGCGTAGAATGAGTTACACGTTCTGTTTTAAAGACCAATGATTTCTTTTTTAATAAAATAAAGAAGAAAACAATGTCTACGAATGCGAGTATAATTTTGTAGTTTAATATTTCTATAATACTGCCGCCTAATTGGCCGAAGTTTGAGGTTTGTCCAAGTACTGGTAATGTAACGAAATCACTATAAAAATCATAGAACATTACATTTCCAACAAGCACGATTGTTAATAAGAAATTAATACAGAGCGCTATATAATTTCGCTTTTCACCAGTTGCAAATAATGCTAATCCAACAAATGCTAATGATGCGGCTAGAGGGCTAATAAACAAAATGAGCTCTTGCGTTGAAGACTCGATTTTTAAATCAAAACTGAATCGCGTAATAAGATATGTTTTTAACCATACCGCTAAAGCCATTATTATAACAAAACTTATATTTTGCATTTGTAAATTTATTTTGTTCTTCATTTTTACACCTTCTTTATATAATTTATTTAACTAAAGTTATATATTATATTTTTATAACTATTAGAGTGTAATGAACCATTTAGACTTTGTTTTCTAAAGGGAATAATTTGAAGTATTCATATATATACAATGGGGATTTTTAAAGCGTAGTAGCATAAATATAACTCTTTTTGAGAAACGGGCAGAACAAGTCATAGTTGTAGTGAAATTGACTTATAGACATCCTACCATATTAAACACTATGATGATGTTACAAAATATCGAACAAATAAAAGTGAAAATGGATAGAGACTTTTAAAACGGTTGACATTCAATTTATTAGAATTGAATGTCAATCGTTTTAAATATACAGTTATATTACATATGTATTTTGTAAAATCAAAATCTTTTGTCTGTTAATCATTAGCCGTGAAGGGTAGGAGACTTATTAATATACTTTTACTATATAAGTAAAGTATTTTGAAATTGAAAATATTTGATTGACATCTTAATGATAAAAATTAAATGTCAGATAAGTACTTTCCAACATACAGACCACTTGCAGCTGCTTGAGATAATGAATGCGTAACGCCTGAACAATCTCCAATTAAAAATAGCCCATGTACACTAGTTTCAAAATGATTATTAATTTTTATCGTAGGAGCATAGAACTTTCCATCAATTCCATATAGTAAAGTATGTTGATCGATAGGCTCTTGTATAAATTGTTCTAAACCTAATAAAAATTCTTTTAGCCCTTCAATATATAATTGAGGAATTTCTTGATTCAAATCTCCATAATCTCCCTGTAGTGTAGGTTGTATACGATTATGTTCCATGCTGTTTTCCACCGTAGGTTGTTTCTTTAGTAAGTCCTCTAAGCGCTGTATAACAATCCGATCTCGTCCTTGGTTAATGCCTTGAATAATTGAACTTGCGTATACATTTGCTTCTTTGAGAGTTGGAAAATAGCGAGGAATAAATAAAGTGAAATTTAAGTTAGAAGTGCCAGTTCCTTGCTCTCGAAAATTTTGACCGTCAGGCATAACTAAACCTTCTTCGTACTTTCGAATGATGAGTCCTTTTGGATTCATACAGTAAGTAGTTGCTATGAAATGCTCACCTTGATAAGAAAGTTTTGTTTCAAAAGTATCTTTTAATATAGAGCGTAATTGATGTTCTTTCATTTCTACTCTAATTCCTAAATCTACACGTGTTTGCTCCTGAGAAATATTTAGGGAACTGCACATTTCTTTTAACCAATCGGCTCCAGAGCGCCCAGTTGCTAATACTAGTTGCTTAGTTTGAACTGTTCCTTGATTTGTCTCTATTGTAAAATGATCTTCCTGTTTCAGAATATGTTGTACATCTATATGAAATTGGATCTTTATTTTCGTCAGTAAAAATTCATAGAGCTGCTGAAAAATGTTACTGGAAAGTGTAGTACCAAGATGTCTTACTTCTGTTGTTAGCATTTGTAAACCACACGCTTCAGCTCTCTTAGTGAGACTTGAATTTTCAGTAGAATATTTTGAAACCGAACTTCCACCAAACTGACATAGAATTTCATCTACTTCAGCCATGAGTTGTATAAAACCCTCTTTACCGACTTTTTTCTCAAGTTCTCCGCCAAATCCGTTTGTATAATTAAATTTCCCTTCAGATTTGCCTAAACCACCAAACCCGAAATATTTATCACATGTAGTACAATTACACACTTTTCCTTCGTCTAAAGGACAATGGCGATCTTCTAGCGCTTTACCTTTATCAAGAATTAAAACTTTTTTGTTACTTTTAGCTAGTGAATAAGCCATAAAAATGCTACTTACTCCAGCGCCGATAATCGTAACATCATACATATTCTTCCACCTGCTAACGAATAGTTTGTTTTTTATTTTTCTAGTGTATAACAATTTTATGAAGTTAAGAAATAGCTTTTATTAATAAAGTGGGAGTTTTTGAACTTGATGCTTTATTAATTTCTACGAGTGGTGGAGTAAATACAAAAATTTTTATTTGAAAGAAAAAATAGTTTGAAAAATAACTATGTCATATGATTAATAACATCTTACATAGAAAAAAACAGACCTTTTAAGTGAAGAGGTCTGTTAATGATTTTAAATCTTATTTAGCAAACACATGGTTACCAATTACTGCTACTGTTTGACGTGTCGTAATCCACTTGTCTGTTGATGTTTTTGGATTGTAGAAATAAAGCCAGTCAGAATGTACTCCATTTGTGGAGATAGCCTCTTCTACAGCCATTTTTGCTTCTGCGCTTGCAGGCTGATTAATTCTTCCATCTGTAACAGGAGTAAATGCATATCCGTATTTAATAGGTTCATAAATAACGCCTGTTATTGTATTTGGAAAACCTTTTGCATTTACACGATTTAGTATAACTTTCGCTACTGCTACTTTTCCTTTATACGATTCGCCACCTGCTTCAGCAGTAACTAAGCGTGCCATTAAGTTTTTTTCTTTTTGTGAAATGCTTGAGTTGATTTTTAAATGTTGTCCTGTATAAAGCTTGTTTCCGACTGTATTGTTCATTTGTTTTATAGATTGGACAGTGACATTGTAACGCCTTGCTATCGTTTCTAATGAATCTCCCGGTTGTACTTGATAAATAATTTGTCCAGAAATGTTCGCTGGCTTGGCGTTTTGAGGGACAGTGATTTCATTTGATTTCACGGACCCTGGAATATGTAACTGTTCGCCAATAAAGGTTTGATCGTTTCCTTTATTATTAGCCTGTTTAATGGATTGTATTGAAACTCCGTATTGTTTACTAATGCCCCAAAGTGTATCGTTCTTTTTTACTGTATGAATGGTAGAAGCTTCAGCTGTGCTTTGACTACATACGAATGTAATTGCAGCTGCAGATAAAGGGATTATATGTTTTAGTTTTAGTAATTTCATTGTAAATCCTCCTAAGAAAAAATTAAGGTGAAACTATTAAGTAATGTAGTTTGGAATGTGTATATGCGTAATATATTAATGTAAGTATATTAGCACATATAAAATAAATAATCACTATAAGTTTCATATTCGTGTAGTGTAGAGTCCGAATATGAAATATTGCATATGAAAATACATTGAAGTTCATATTTCTGATTACTATAATCTATTTAGTAGAAAGGGAATACGTTATAGAAATAAAATCATTATAGATTAATATAATAATTAATTATTAATAGGAGGATTAATGGAATGAAAATATTTCAAAAAATGTGTGCGTCAACTGTAATCATTACAGCACTTTTAGGAACAGGAGGTACTATCAATAGTGTACATGCTGATTCTATAGAACAGCAGATTAAATCAGGGATAGAACAAGAAACAGATAAGCAAATCATTGTAAAATTTAAAGCGGATTTGGATTTGCCATATGAAGATGGTATTGAAAAACAAATACAATCTCAAACGAATGATAAAGTAATAAAAGATCTTTTGACAGAATATCCAGATGTAACATTTACTCGTTTATTCACATCTGTAAGCCCGGAACAAATACAAAACCTTGAAGTGAAAGCACCTAATCATGTATCTACAAGTTTATTAAACTACTATATTCTTCAAAATCAAAATAGTGGGTATGAAGAAGAAATAGTAGATAAGTTAAAGGCATCTTCTTTAATAGAAGATGCATATATGAAGAGAAAAGAGAAAATAATGCCACCTGAAGTGCAATCATCAAGTGTAGCTCTTAATCCTAGTAACAATCCTAGATTTAAAAAGCAAGGTTATCTTGAAGCGGCCCCATACGGTATTAATGCGCCTTTCGCCTGGGAAATTCAAGGCGGTAATGGAAATGGTATCACTTTTGTTGATATGGAATACGGATGGCTATTAAATCATGAGGATTTATTACATCAAAATATTGAATTAATGTCTGGAAGAAATATAGATCAGCATGTCGGTCATGGGACGTCTGTACTAGGAATTGTATCCTCTGAGGACAATGAAGTCGGGAATATTGGGATTGCGCCAAAAGCGAAAGCAAAGGTTATCTCTCAAATAAGAGATAACGGACAGTATAATACGGCTGATGCAATATTAAGCGCTGTAAATCAGTTAGAAGCTGGGGATGTTTTATTGTTAGAGGCGCAAGCATCTTTCGATGGATATGGTGATAAATATTTACCTGTTGAAGTACAACCAGATATCTTTGATGCAATTCGTGCTGGTACAGATAAAGGGATTGTAATTATAGAGGCTGGAGCAAATGGGTGGAATGATTTAGACCAGTTCAAAGATAGAAAAGGTAAGCAAGTCTTAAATCGTAATAGTAAAGATTTTAAAGATTCGGGTGCAATTATGGTAGGCGCTGGCTCTTCATCTTTCCCTCATGAACGTATGTGGTTTTCGAATTATGGAAGCCGTATTGATGTGTACGGATGGGGAGAAAATGTAGATACAACTACAGCTGAACAAAGTAGAAGTGCTGTAAATCTTTATACTTCAAGCTTTAGCGGAACATCTAGTGCTTCGCCAATTATTGCTGGGGCAGCGACTTTAGTACAAAGCATTGCTAAAGAAAATTTAGGACAACCATATAGACCTAGTGAACTAAGAGCAATATTAAGCAACCAGAGCACAGGAACAAAATCTAAAGATCCATATGCAGATAAAATTGGTGTTTTACCAGATTTGAAGTCTATACTAGTAAACTTAGGCTATGAACAAAGAAAACCAAACGGTGGGAATGAATTACAAGTAACAGAAAATGAACCAAATAATGAGCCTAGACAGGCAAATAAAGTTAACTTTCATACACCGGTGAAAGGAATGCTACATAATAGTGATAGAGTAGATGTATTTACTTTCCAAATTGACTCGCCGGAAAATATTAATATTTCTCTACTAAATGAACAAAATATCGGAATGACATGGGTACTTCATCATGAATCAGATTTAAATAACTATGTAGCATATGGTGAAAATGAAGGCAATGTAGTTAAAGGAACTTATAATGCAAAGCCAGGTAAATATTATTTATACGTCTATAAATATGAGAATACAGATGGTTCATACGTATTGAACATAAAATAAGTAAAAGGAACTTCAGATGAAGTTCCTTTAAATTTTTCTAATTTAGTATATGTGAATGATTTTTTAACTTTACTTCTATGCAATATTTCATATTGATGAAATGTTATTTATTTTTTCTGAACTAGCTTATATTATATTCAATAAGTTTGATATAAAAACAGAAAAAGAGAGGGATAATAATGAGCAATAAGAAGTTAATTTTGAAATTATTCATATGTAGTACAATATTTATCACATTTGTATTTGCTTTACATGATAAGCAAGTAGTTGCAGCTAGCTCTGTTAATGAGCTTGAAAATTGGTCGAAATGGATGCAACCTATACCTGATAATATCCCGTTAGCACGAATTTCAATTCCAGGAACACACGATAGTGGGACGTTCAAGTTGCAAAATCCGATTAAGCAAGTATGGGGAATGACGCAAGAATATGATTTTCGCTATCAAATGGACCATGGAGCTCGCATTTTTGATATAAGAGGACGTTTAACAGATGATAATACGATAGTTCTTCATCATGGGCCATTATATCTTTATGTAACACTGCATGAATTCATAAACGAAGCGAAACAATTTTTAAGAGATAACCCGAGTGAAACGATTATTATGTCTTTAAAAAAAGAGTATGAGGATATGAAAGGGGCAGAAGATTCATTTAGTAGTACGTTTGAAAAAAATTATTTTGTTGATCCTATCTTTTTAAAAACAGAAGGAAATATAAAACTTGGAGATGCTCGTGGGAAAATTGTACTACTAAAAAGATATAGTGGTAGTAATGAATCTGGAGGATATAATAATTTTTATTGGCCAGATAATGAGACGTTTACCACAACTGTAAATCAAAATGTAAATGTAACAGTACAAGATAAATATAAAGTGAGTTATGATGAGAAAGTAAAATCTATTAAAGATACAATGAATGAAACGATGAACAATAGCGAGGATTTAAATCATCTATATATAAATTTTACAAGCTTGTCTTCTGGTGGTACAGCATGGAATAGTCCATATTACTATGCCTCTTATATAAATCCTGAAATTGCAAACCATATAAAACAAAAGAATCCTGCGAGAGTAGGCTGGGTAATTCAAGACTACATAAATGAAAAGTGGTCACCATTATTGTATCAAGAAGTTATAAGAGCGAATAAGTCATTAATAAAAGAATAAAGATGGTGAGAGTGAGAAGCGATAAAATATATCGCTTCTTATTTCTTTTCCAATAACCAACAATATAAATTGTACTTTTATAATAGAAAAAAATAAAAACATAAGATATAATCATACATATAAAATTTGTACCTATAAATTTTATATGTATGATTGAATTTGATTTGTTGTAATGAAATGGAGGTATATACTATGAAGTTTCCACATGATTTTTTATTCGGAGCTGCTTCAGCTTCTTATCAAGTAGAAGGTGCATGGAATGAAGATGGAAAAGGTGTTACGAATTGGGACGAGTTTTCAAAAATTCCTGGCAAAACATACAATGGAACAAATGGTGATATAGCTGTTGATCATTATCATCGATATAAGGAAGATGTTCGCTTAATGGCTGAGATGGGATTAGAATCGTATCGTTTTTCTATTTCTTGGGCGAGAATATTGCCGACTGGAGATGGAAAGGTAAATGAAAAAGGGATTGAATTTTATAACAACTTAATTGATGAATGTTTAAAATACGGGATTGTGCCGTTTGTCACTTTATATCATTGGGATTTACCATTACCGTTAGAAAAAGATGGTGGATGGACGAATAAAAGAACAGCAGAGGCTTTCGTAAAATATGCAGAAACTTGTTTTAAGGCATTTGGTGACAGAGTTAAGCATTGGATTACTTTTAATGAGACCGTAATGTTTTGTGGATTAGGTTATTTAAAAGGTGCACATCCACCAGGAATACAAAATGATGTTCCAAAGTATTTTCAAGCGACTCATTATGTATTTTATGCACACGCGAAAACAGTTGCGGTGTACAAGCAGCTGAAACAATATGGTGAGATTGGGATTACACATGTTTTCTTACCAGCTTATAGTGTGGATGATCAAAAAGAAAATATACAAGCAGCAAATCATGCGAATGAATATGAAACGTATTGGTATTATGATCCAATTTTAAAAGGCGAGTATCCGTCTTATGTTGTACAACAATTAAAGGAAAAAGGATGGACTCCTAATTGGACGGTTGAAGAATTAGAAATCATTAAACAAAATGCAGAAGAAAATGATTTTATTGGCTTGAATTATTATCAACCAATACGAGTAGAAAGATACGATATGGATATAAAGAGTGAGGAACATTCTCGAGAAAACTCAACGCTTGCTCCAGGTAACCCTTCTTTTGATGGTTTTTATCGAACAGTTAAAATGGATGATAAAACATATACAAAATGGGGATGGGAAATATCTCCCGAAGGTTTCTTAGAGGGATTGCATATGTTGAAAGCGCGTTACGGTGACATAAAGATGTATGTAACGGAAAATGGACTTGGTGATGAAGATCCAATCATTGACGGAGAAATTGTAGATGTTCCGAGAATTAAATTTATTGAAGCGCATTTAAAAGTAATGAAGCGTGCAATTGAAGAGGGAATTAACTTAAAAGGTTATTATGCATGGTCAGTGATTGATCTTTTAAGTTGGTTAAATGGATATAAAAAGCAATATGGCTTTATTTTTGTCGATCATAATGATAACTTAAAACGTAAGAAGAAACTTTCGTTTCATTGGTATAAACGTGTGGTCGAAACGAGAGGGGAAGAGTTATAACAGATAAAAGCGTATTTTAGGAGAAAGTGTATGAGTGCAAAGTATAAACAAATTGCAGATGTGTTAGAGCAAAACATTCGAGATGGGCTTTTTAATGAAACGAAAAAACTACCTACAGAAGAAGCGTTGATGAATCGATTTGAAGTAAGCCGTAATACGATACGTAAAGTAATTAGTCAGCTTGTGAATAGAGGTTATATTTTTCAAGTGCAAGGTAGTGGCATGTTTTTACGCGAAACTTCTGTAACAGATTACATTAATTTAGGAAGTTTACGTGGATTAACGAAAAATCTTGTTTCACAAAATATTGAAACGAAAGTGTTAGAGCTGGAAGTAATAGATGCGGACGAAGAGATAGCAAAGCGGATGCAATGCGAAGCTGGAACTAGGTTGTATTTTTTGAAGCGCTTAAGAATTGTAGATGCTAAACCATTCTCTATTGAAGTAAGTTATTTCAAAAAGGATATTATTCCATATTTGAACGAAGAAATAGCATTAAGCTCTGTATACAGTTATTTCATTGAAGATTTACGATTAAATATTGGTTTTGCTGATAAAGTTATTAGTTGTGAAAAAGTAAATAAAGAAAATGCACAGCTTTTAGAATTAAATGAAGGTGATCCGGCGCTTCTTATTGAAAATACAGTGTATCTTGTAAATGGAACAATTTTTGAGTTATCTCAGTCGATGTTTCATTATGAAAAGGCGAAACTTTTAAATCGAATTAATTTTAAATGAAAAATTATCGTGTGAAAAAAGCAACTGGTCCTAAGTGATCAGTTGCTTTTTATTTTTTAAGTGGATGAGCAAAAAAACATGAAAGTGGTTGGTCCGCTTTTTGTAAACATCTATTATGATAAGAGAAGAAAGGTAGTATGTTATCGACGTTTTAAAGAGGAAGGTTTTTATGTAAGTTCTTTAATTAAAATAGATGGGTCTTAGAGAGGTGAAAAGACAATGAGTTTTGCAATTTCACTAGTCGTTATTATTGTAATTGTATCGCTATTTGGGACTGTACTAGTTGCAAGAAACGTGGAGGAGAATTACGGTAAGTCTACAAAAAGAAATGTGAAAAACTTATCTGCAATCTATATTCTTCTTCTTTTTGTTCTACTGGCCGGGGTAACATGGTACGCGGTAATGATTTAATAGTTTGTAAAAGAATTGAAATGAGAGTATGAAGTTGGAATTTCAGAAGCTATTGAGTAATCAGAAAGAGAACCATTTTGGATATATCCATTTACGGATAAGAAAATGTGACTAATTAATACTATTTTTACGGTGAATACTGTTAGTAAAAAATGAGGATAGTTCGTTTTGAAAGGAGGAAACTAGATGGAATGGAAACCAAATCGTGCAGATAAGACACCTGTATATAAACAAATTGCGGATTATATTGAAAGAGGCATTTCTTCAGGTGAATTTCCTTCTGATAGTAAGTTACCTTCTGAGCGTATGTTAGCAAAGAAATTACAGGTGAACCGGAGTACAATAGTAGCTGCGTATGAAGAATTAAAATCACTTGGAGTAGTAGAACGACAAAAGGGAAGCGGAACACGGGTCAATACAGATATATGGGGTGTCTCACATAAACGAATACCGAACTGGGGTAGGTACGTGGAGGATGGATCGTTCTTACCTAACGTACCACTCGTTCAACAAATTCGAACGGAAACACAAAAAGATGATTTAATTAATTTAGCAAGTGGTGAACTGTCACCAGAATTAATTCCAAGTGATAGATTTCGAACAATTTTGTCGGAGAAAACATTTATGGAAAACCTCGGCTATGACCATCCACTTGGAAATGAGATGTTGAGAAAAACAATTGCAGCACATGTTCAGCAATATAAACAAATTGAAGCAGATTCAAGCTCTATTCTTATTACGTCAGGAGCACAACAGGCGCTTAATCTTATCGTTCAATGTTTATTAAAACCTGGCGATGCGATTGCGATTGAAGATCCGTCATATTGTTTTTCGCTTCCAATGTTTAAATCGGCCGGTTTAAACATATTTCATTTACCTGTTGATGAGCATGGAATGAATCCAGATGACTTAATAGATTTGCACAAAAAGCATCGCATTCGTATGGTATTTTTGAATCCAGATTATCAAAATCCAACAGGTACTGTGCTTTCATTAGCGAGACGTAAAAAAATTTTAGAACTGTCTTCTGAGTTCGGTATACCAATTGTAGAAGATGATCCGTATAGTTTAATTTCTTTTAATGGAGAAGTGAACCCGACATTAAAATCAATGGACCAAAATGGAAATGTTCTTTATATAAGTTCATTATCAAAAATTGTTGCATCAGGATTACGTATTGGATGGATAATTGGTCCTACACGTGTAATTGAGCGTTTAGCAGATGCAAAGCAACAAGTTGATTTTGGCCATAGTGTATTTACGCAGTGGGTAGCAAATCAATTTTTAGAATCAAAGGATTTTCATACACATATTACGATACTTCGTGGACAATTGAAGCAAAGAAGAGATGAATTAATTGCAGAGCTTGAAGGAACATTGGGAGACCGAGTTGAATGTTTCGTGCCAGAGGGTGGAATACATGTATGGTGTAAAGTGAAAGGAAAGTTTGATGAATATCACTTATTAGGTGAATCTATACGGAATGGTGTCGCATTTGTTCCGGGCAGTGTTTTAGGTTCGAAAAATGAATATATACGATTTACGTTTGGTAGAGCGAATATAGAACAAATTCAACTTGGAATTAAACGGTTTGCCGACACGCTACATGAGATTTCATAATATGGATGTGTGATAGTGAAATGAGGGAAAGAAATGAAGTACGTGACGCTTTTACTTCAAGTAGGCGTGCTATATGTATTTAGCCTAGTGGGTACGTGGATTCAAGGAGTATTCCATCTATCAATGCCAGGAAGTTTAATAGGGATGTTAATGCTGTTCCTGCTCCTTTCCACTCGCATTTTACCGTTAAAATGGTTTGAGTTAGGTGCGGAAAAGTTAATCGTATTTTTACCGTTATTTTTAATCCCTTCGACAACAGGGCTGATGGAATACGGGTCTTTTCTTTTCAGTAAGGGGAGTATTATATTCCTTTTAGTAGTTGCAAGTACTGTAGTAACTTTGATTGTTTCAGGGTATATAAGTCAATTATTAATAACAACAAAAAAATAAAATCGACAAGGTGCACGATTCAAATGGTCTTAATTATTATTACTGTAGCAATTTATTTCTTGGCGACAAAGCTATATGAAAAATTTACGTTTGCATTTACGTTACCGGTGTTAACAGTTACGGCAATTATGATTTGTTTATTTTTCATTTTTGGTATTTCTCATCATGAGTATAGGGAAAATGGAGGAGACATTCTTTCAAGCTTATTGAGCCCTGCAATTGTAGCATTAGCCATACCTCTATTTAAAGAGCGAAAGATACTTATGAAAAATTTTTTATCGATACTTATTGGAGTAGTGATAGGTATAGTGGCTGTAACGAGTATGAATGTAGTGATTGGCGGAATTTTAAATATAGATAAGGAACTTATATTAACTACTTTACCACAGTTAGCAACGATGCCTATTGCCCTATCATTAGCGGATCAAATTGGTGGTATTCCATCTATGACTTCTAGTTTTGTAGTTGTTGCAGGAATAACAGGTGCTATGATCGGACCAACAGTACTTAAGTTTTTCCGTATAACAAGTACGATTGGAAAAGGAGTTGGAATGGGCTGTGCATCACATATTATCGGTGTGAGTCGTTTAGTGAAAGAAGGCGAGAAAGAAGCGACTATCGGTTCGGTAACGATGATTGTAACTGGAATACTTATTAGTATACTAATACCGTATGGAACGAAATTTATTTTTTAAATGTAATGGAGATGATAACAATGACAACATGGTTTATAGTTACATTATTTGTTTTTGGAGCTATTAAAGTATTAGTTTCTAGCATGCCCACTTCTGTTGTAGAATCAATTATTAGTAGATTTGAATTGCATCAAAAGCTTGAGGCGGAAAATACTTCTATATCGATAGATGGAAAAAATATAGAGGGAGAAATGAAACTACAAGTTATTCATGAATTTAATGAGGCGTTGTTTTTAGATAAACATTATTTCCCGCCGCACGGAGAAGGGACACCAATAGTCATTGATACGAAGAAAGGGAGTAAAGAGATTAAATTTTCGCTATATAGCTATGAGGAACATGTTGATGTCATTAAGCAATATAAGAAGAAAGTCGTTGCCTATCGTTTACGCTCTAAAAGCCTTCAAACATTGACACCATTAGTAATAACGGAAGAGTATGCGTAAGAAGAGACCTATAATGGTCTCTTTATTTTTTTATCCAATTATATACGTTCCAAATAAAAGAATGAAAAATTATATAACCAAATAAAGAATATGTATGGTTCCAATTCGCACTATGTACAAATAAACCTAAACTTTCAGCAATCTGTTCAAAAAGGCTAGCACAAATACCGATTGAAATAATAAATGAAATTCTAGAAACTTTAGATAATTTTTTTGAAATGTGTATAAAGATAACTGTTAAAATCGGCAGTACGAACAATGTAAAAGCTATATTAACCGAAAATGTGGATGAGAAGGGCCTAGCCGGAAAGGAATATATTTGTTTATGAACAAAAAAGGCATCTAAGCAAGTTGCAATAATAGAAGAGAGAAAGATTGTAACTACTAATGCTAGAAACTCATTCTTCTTCTCGGAGGAGGACATTTTTCTTTGCGAGAATGGCGATTTCAATTTTTTCGAGTGTTTTGCAGTAGTCTTCTGTAATTTGTCCATTTATATTTTCCTCCTTATCAACTAAGTAATTTACAACTTGCCAATCGGTAAACCAATCTTCACTGTCAACTTCTTCATGCTTCATATCTCGCCATGCATAGATGAGTGCAGGGCTGTATATACGATAAGCGCCATTTCGTAACTGGCATTTCTTAATTCGGCGCTTATAAAACTCACGGGAAAAAGATTCATTTACACTTGAAAATAAATGGGGCCAGTAATCTTTCCTAGATCCTGTATGTGGATGGTGTTGAGCCCAGCTTATTATTTGAGATAAAACATGTGTATCTCGAAATAATAATGAGTACAATCTTTTTCCGATTAATATCCGTTCATGTAAGGAAGTGAAATGTTTCATTGTATCACCAAATAGTAATACTTTTTGTTTCTTATCATTTTCGTAGAATGGGAAAAGAATATGATTAAACTGAAAGAAATCAAAGAGTTTAAATCCAATACTATTTAGTACAGTCTTTTTAAATTGTACATTTTGAATCACTCTTTTTTCTAAGTAGTTTTGTTCATTAATAATAGTTGCAATCGCTAAAGTTTTTTTGTTACCTGTTTTCCAAAAATGGTTCCACATCGTTTCCATAAATGTAGAAACATTTAGGTGAGAAAGAAGGTGAAATAACTTTTGTGATCTCTTTACACTTTGTTCGTAAAGTAAAAATTGAGGGTATACATCTTGGAAAATAAGCCAATTCCCTCTTTCTAAAAAAGAAAAAAATATGAATTGATCTTTCTCTGATAAAATTCTCGTATATAAATCCCCCTTTAAATCAGTCATATTCCAACCGCCGTTACGTGATACCATATGTCCAAGCAGTGCCCAATGTATTTCTGGATATTGAATGTAAAATTGGTAGTATGCGCGTGTTCTTGTAACATTATTTTTATTTAGCTGTTCTGTTTGTATTTTTATTTTGTTGATGATGAGTTGTTCTTCTTTCGTTAATTTATACATGGTGTCAGAAGGAATAAGCTTGCTTTTTTGTTTTAATTCATTTTTTACGTCGAATAGGGAGAGAGGCAGTGCTTTGGAAGGTCCGTTATATGTATGATTTGAATTGCTTCGGTCCATTCCGTTACCTCCCTTTTTCATAAATTTAAACATGATTATTGGCTATGAATCATTCTATTTATTTTATTACGAGTATAAGAAATAAATGAGCGGTGTTTTTTTACAAGGAATTTATTTATCATGCAAACAGTATAAAAAATCTTACTGTTGTGAGGTGAAATGAAAAACAGAAACTATGTTTAATAGTTTCTGTTTTTTTATTTTGTCAATTAAATGTAACAAACGACGATTATGATTTGAATCAATTGAAAATAATTCAATAAATATTATTTAAATTGAGATGTTTCGTAGGAGGAAAAAGAATGTTAAATAAAATAATTTTAATTACTGGTGGGACAGGTTCGTGGGGGCATGAACTTATAAAACAATTATTAGAAAAATCACCGAAAGAAATTAGAATTTTTTCAAGAAATGAAACGGTTCAGTTTGAAATGCAGCAAAAGTATATAAATGATGATAGGTTAAAATTTATTATTGGAGATATTCGTGATAAAGATCAACTAGTCTATGCTTGCCAAGGTGTACATTATGTGTTCCATCTTGCAGCTTTAAAACATGTTCCAGTATGTGAGTATTATCCTTATGAAGCTATAAAAACCAATATACATGGTACGCAAAATGTAATTGAAGCCTCTATACAGATGCAAGTTGAAAAAGTTATATATGTTTCAACGGATAAAGCAGCCGATCCATCAAATACGTATGGGATGACAAAAGCAATTGGTGAAAAATTAATGGTTCATGCGAATATACAAACGAAGAAAACAAAATTCATTTGTGTTCGTGGTGGAAATGTTTTGGGAACGAGTGGAAGTGTAGTACCACTTTTTAAACAACAAATTAAAAGATCTTCACCAGTAGGGATTACCGATGCGAATATGACTAGATTTTTCTTAACAGTTGAAGATGCTGTTGGATTGTTATTTAAAGCAGTATATCAAGGTAGAGGCGGGGAAATCTTTGTTATGAAAATGCCGGCATGTAAAATAACAGATTTAGCAGAAATATTAATTGAAGATTCAAAAAAAGAAAATATTAAGGTGAAAGAGGTAGGGATAAGACCGGGTGAAAAATTAAGTGAAATGCTTCTATCTGAGGTAGAGAGTAAAACAAGTATAAGTTTTGATCAAAATTATTTTGTGGTACTACCGACGATTCCTATCGAAGGACTTCAAGAATATTATTCTAGCTATCCGCTAGTGGATGTGAAGAGTTTTAGTTCTCAACAAGACTTGCTTGCAAAACATGAGGTGAAACAAATGCTATTAAAAGGAGGGTTTTTGCGATGAAAAAAAATGCGAGCCTTTTAATAACTGGTGCAAATGGTTTCACAGGACGCCATGCTTGCCACTATTTTTTAGAGCAGGGCTTTCATGTAATTCCTATGTTTCAAAATCGTGCACATAGAGAAAAAATTAGAAATGGTATTACGTGTAATTTAACTAATAAGAGCGAAGTAATGAAGGTAATGAAACAAATAAAGCCAGACTACGTATTGCATTTAGCAGGAA
Source organism: Bacillus sp. FSL E2-8900 (assembly GCF_037966225.1). Classification (NCBI taxonomy): domain Bacteria; kingdom Bacillati; phylum Bacillota; class Bacilli; order Caryophanales; family Bacillaceae; genus Bacillus; species Bacillus sp. FSL E2-8900. Next base: position 3,447,852 of record NZ_CP150193.1, on the reverse strand, counting down.
GGAATTCGGTTATAGAATCTTGGACAGCTGCTCTTGAGTATATAGAGATTAATGTAATAGGAACGTTATATTTATTAGAAGCAATTAAGCAAGAAGCCTCGCATTGTAGAACATTAGTTATAGGATCTGCTTTGCAAGCAGATAGTATGAACGAAATAAAAATTTCAAATCCATATAGTTTAAGTAAAACGATGCAAGTCATTATCGCAGAGGCTTGGGGAGGATTAATGGATTCAAATATTATCATTGCAAAGCCCTCAAACTTAATTGGTCCAGGGGAATCGAATGGCATTTGTTCGATTCTCGCAAAGAAAATGATAGATATAGAATCAGGTAGAAGTAAAGCCATTATTGAAGTAAACAGTTTGAAAGATAGTAGAGATTTTCTAGATGTACGTGATGCGATTAAAGCGTATCATGTGTTATTACGAGATGGAATAAATGGAAAACAATATAATATCGGATCAGGAGTAAAACAATCTTTATTAAATGTACTAGAACAATATAAAGAATTAACACAGCTAAATTTTTTTATAGAGGAAACAGGGAAAAGTGGGAGCGACTCAAATGAGAGTTTAGCAATAGAGGAAATAAAAAGGTTAGGTTGGATCCCAGAAATTGAATTTCATCAATCATTAAAAGATGTACTTGAGTATGCGAAGTGTAGTGACATCTGCATGCAATGAAAAACAAAAAAGGGTGTAAGAAATATATGAATGATTATGAAATAATAGATAATCAAAATACGCTATTTCTTTCAATTGTTGATACGTTGGATTGGAGAGATGAAGAAGCGCATGTATTGCGTCTGTATGAGGCAATACATAAATATCAAGCGTATGTAGAAGAAAAAAGGGTTAATCAAATAAAGTCAGCATTAGAGACGGAAACTAGGTATGTGATTCAAATCTTTGCTCAATACGAGTGTAGTGAGTATGGAAATGATTTTTATGAACTCATTAACGATCTTTTACAAGATATAGAGGTGGAGTTAAAGATTTATATAAAAAATAATAAGTTTATTTACATTTAAAAGGTAAAGAGAAAGCTAGATTTTTAATAATAAAGGTGGGTATAAGTTATGAGCAAAACGATTCTTTTTACTGGGGGCGGTACAGCCGGACACGTTATGATTAATATTGTATTAATTCCTAAATTTATAGAGAAAGGCTGGAGAGTCGAGTATATTGGATCCAAAAATGGAATTGAAAAATCATTAGTGCAAAATGTTAAATACAATAGTGTTTCAACGGGAAAGCTTAGGAGATATTGGGATTGGGAGAATTTTAAAGATCCTTTTAAAATTATACGCGGTTGTTTACAAAGTTATAATTTAATTAAGAAAACAAAGCCTGACGTTATCTTTTCAGCAGGAGGATTTGTTTCAGTTCCTGTAGCTATAGGAGCATGGTTAAATCGTGTGCCTATAATTATACGTGAACCAGATAGCACATTAGGGCTTGCCAATAAAATAGCATTACCTTTTGCTACAAAGCTATGCACAACATTTCCTCAGACAGGAGAAAATGTAAGTAATGAGAAGAAGGTTTATGTAGGACCAATTGTAAGGGAAGAAATTGAGAAGGGTAACGTATTACGAGGAAGAAGATATTGTGAATTTCAGCAAGATAAACCAGTATTATTAATTATGGGTGGGAGTCAGGGTGCTAAGTGGATAAATGATATGGTAAGGGAATGTGTAGATACAATACTATTAAACTTTAATATTATTCATATATGTGGTAAAGGGAAGGTAGACCCATCTATTGGCATGGAGGGATATATGCAATTTGAATATATAGGCGACGAGTTGCCGCATATACTAAATATGGCAAGTGTTGTAGTTTCTAGAGCCGGTTCTACTGCTATTTCTGAATTGTTATTTTTGAAGAAACCGATGTTGCTTATCCCGTTAACTAACAGTTCCAGTAGGGGAGATCAAGTTTTAAATGCTGAATATTTTTCACGGCAAGGATATGCGGAAGTTATACTCCAAGACAGAGTAAGTACGAATACATTTATACATGCAGTAAATAAGTTGTATACAAATAAGGAGAAATATATTCAAAACATGAATGGATATAAGAAAACAAATGATGAGGGAATTCATCAAATAATAGATATAATAAATGAAGTGGTGAAGTAATAGAAATGTAAATAGAAAAACAAAAGGAAAGAAGGTATCTTCTTTCCTTTTTGCTATATTTGTTCTAATTAGTTATGTACTATGGGTGAATGCCTTTTTCTAATAGCTCAGTAAATGCATGAATATGGATAGGTTTACTGTAATAATAACCTTGAATAAACTGACATTTATTTTTTTGAAGGAAATTTACGTGCTCTTTCGTTTCTACACCTTCAGCAATGACAGACATTCCTAATGTATTTGCTAATGTGATGATCGTTTTAATAATTTCCATTCCATCATCACATGTTTCAGACATTGTAATAAATTCTCTCGGGATTTTTAACGTATCAATTGGATACAAAGGTAAGTAGGCTAGCGAAGAATAACCTGTACCAAAATCGTCGATAGAAATGTGAATCCCTAAACTTTTTAGTGTACGCAGTTTTATCAATGTTTCTCGCTCATCCATCATTGCAATTCGCTCTGTTAATTCAAGATCAAGAGAGCTTGCTGGTAAACCTGTATTTGTTAAAGTAGAAGAAATAGATTTTACAAAATCCTCTTGTTCAAATTCCTTAGCAGATAAATTTACACCTATTTTTAAATGTGAATATCCGAGTGCATGCCAACGTTTCATTTGTTTACAAGCCTGCTCTAATGTCCATTTACCTATTGAAATAATTTGTAGTGTTTCTTCTGCAATCGGAATAAACTCGTATGGAGAAATAATACCTAATTCAGGATGATTCCACCTAATTAAAGCTTCTGCACCGATAATTTTATTAGATTCACTATCAACTTGAGGTTGATACAAAAGGAACAATTCTTCATTTTGTAGTGCGTTTGGTAAATCTTTTTCTAATCGCAATCGTCTTTCAATTTTTTTAGCGATTACATCGTCATAAATAGATACAGAGTTAAGTTCTTTTGCTTTTGCATCATACATTGCAACATTAGCGTTTTTCAGAAGTGTAGCGGTATCGATTCCGGAATGTGGATAAATAGCGATGCCGATACTCAGTGATAAAGTTAATTTATGCTCATGTATGATAAATGACTTTTTCATGCATTTAAATAATTGGTTACATAATTGGAATAAGTAATCTTCGTCAGTATAGTTTTCAATTATGATTGTAAATTCATCGCCACCGATTCTTGAAAGATGAGTATGTGATGGAAGACATGATTGGAATCGCTTTGCTACTTCTTCTAATATGTAATCTCCTGATGAATGTCCAAGTGTATCGTTAATTGCTTTAAAGCGATCTAAATCTAAATATAATAATGCAAACTCGCTTTCTGTTATTTCAGCATTTTTTATAACTCTCTTTAATTTCTTATGGAAAAAGGCACGGTTACCAATTTTCGTTACAGTGTCATGGAATGCTAAATATTTTATTTCTTCTTGCTGTTTTTTTAGTGCAGTAATATCTTTCACCATAATATAGCTTCCTGAAATTTGTCCGTCTATTATAATAGGAATGATTGTAACGTATAAAAAATAAGTAAAGCCATCTTTATATTGAGAACTAAGTTGTAAGAATGCCGATTCTTGTTGTTTCACTTTTTCTAATGCCAATGCTAGCTTATGCTTATCTTCATCTAAAATGATCGAAAAACAAGTTTCACCTAGTAACTCATCCGTTGGTGCCCCAAGTAGTACACTCCCAGCCTTATTTACATTTAAGAATATTCCATTTAAATCAATGGTGAAGATAGGGTCAGGATGATATTCATATAATGATTTAAACTTTTGCTGTTTTTGAGAAAGAGCCTCTGATTTATGAACTAGATCAGACGTCCGTAAAGTAACTTTTTCTTCTAGTTGGGCATTAAATGCCTGCAAACGTTTTGTTAAGGAATTGTTTTGCATACGTACGATAGAATGACGAATGAGTACGAAAATAAAAGTAATACAATTTCCTGTAATGAGAGTTGAAGATGATGTTTGTTCTTTTAATGTAAACCCGATTAGTATTGCAACAGCAAGATAGGGAAATACAACTAAAGCTTTTTTTCCTATTATAGGGTTTACAAGGAAATAATTTTTATGGCTATTATGATCTTCTGAAATAGAGCCAGCTATTGCAATAAGTAATATAGGTATTCTATATAAAAGACGTAATAATATTATCGTTTCAGTTGATAAGTGGTTATTTAAGTAAAAATAAATATAGTTAAAAGTTGCAGAACTTATTAATACAAAAATAAAGATATAAATTTTCCGTTTGGAATTAAAAATTGTTGGACGGAAAATGAGACTAACACCTAGCAGTAGAAATAATAAATCTGCAATTGGGTATAAAAATGAAAGGAAAACATCTCCTAGTGAAAGAGCGAATATATTTAAATTTGGTTGATTAAATAAATACCATTCTAATGTAAATATGGAAGTAAGCACTATGCATATATCACAAATAAAGAACGCTTTTTCCCATTTATTGCATTCCTTTAAGATTTTATAGCAGAAAGCGATAAGACAGAAAAATAGAAAAAACATGTAAAATACATCAGAAACCGTAAAACGATGTATTGGAATTTCGAAGAAGCTATCTTGATATGTATATACTATTTTCCCTAATAAAAAACTACCAATTGCTATTGTAATACATATCCAAAACGGATTTGAACTGACTTTTTTAGAATATATAGAGTAAATCAGTGATACAAATGTAATGGCTTCAACGACAAGTGAAGCGAAGCGTACATCTGAATTTGAAAAATGAGTAGGGAATAGATAGAAAAACATAAAATAGATTGAATAGCATATTAATGTTCCGATTAATATACATAATTGTAAATTTTTATTTAATTTCAATGAAATCACCTTCTTTAATTATGCACTATGTTCGTTATATCTATACATAATAATATTATTTAAGAATTGTATCAGATTTCCTTATAAAAATCATGTTTATAAGGAAAGTGTTAAAGAGTGTAAGTATTCTTAAGGTTGAAAAAATATTGCGGTTGATAGTACAGACTGTATTAAGACTTTAAATAGAAATTGTATATTTAGTCATCCTTTGAATTGTAAAGTTTTTTTAGTGATTTGTAAGTGGAGATGCAAAATTGCATATAAAATGATGAGTATCTTTTTTGGTGAGCTTTTTATTTTTAATCTGAAAATTAATATTTGCGAAAATGTTGAGAAAAGATATAAAATAAGAACGTGTATTCTTACAGAGTGGAATAGTATTGCCACTAAATAGGGAGGCTTTTTTATGATATATCGAATTAAAGATGCAGAAATATACTATGAAATTGTGGGAGAGGGTAAACCGGTCATTATCATACATGGCTGCGCCCCTGACCATAGGTTAATGATGAAATGTATGGAATCAGTATTTCAGAAATATGAAGGTTATAAGCGAATATATATTGATTTACCTGGAATGGGAAAATCGAATGCTCCAAATTGGATAAATAGTTCAGATCGTATAGTAGAAGTGCTTATCACATTTATTGAGGAAATCATTTCTACTGAAAAATTTTTATTGGTAGGAGAATCATATGGAGGCTATTTAGCCAAAGGTATACTTGCAAAGATGTTTGAGAGAGTTAGCGGATTACTATTAGTATGTCCTGTTATTGTAGCGGAGTCAGAAAAAAGGATTCTTCCATATAAACAGGTAATTGTACAAGATGAGGAATTTTTAAATACGCTCACTTCCACAGAAAGAGAGGAATTTTGTGAGTTAGCTGTAATAGCAAATGAATATACATATAAGCGATTTAAAGAAGAAATTAAGCCTGGGTTAGATGTTGCTAATTATGAATTTATTGAAAGGTTACAAAAGAATTACTCTCTTACTATGGATTTTCAGCATGAAAAATATGAAAATCCCGTTCTTTTACTGACTGGAAGACAAGATATATCAGTAGGTTATCAAAATATTATAGAAATTATTGAAGAATATCCAAGGGCAACATTAGCAGTGTTAGATATGGCAGGGCATAATTTGCAAATTGAGCAGCCTGAATTATTTGAGAGTTTAGTAGGAGAATGGATTAGACGAACAAATCAGCACAGTTTATAAAGTATTTTAGTATTACCCCTAAGTGTTGAAATGGGATAAATGAACGTGATTTATTAACTTATCTCGCTATTTGCCGGGCAGCCCGATTAGTGAGGGCTGATTAAAGTTTCACTTTATAAAAAATTTTAAGGAGAAATTATGAGCACATATATTTATATGGTTAGACATGGTGAATCACCAAAACTAGAAGGAAATGAAAGAATGCGTGGATTAACTGAGAGGGGACATATGGATGCCCGTAGAGTAACTGACATATTAAAAGCGGAGAGGATTGATACTTTTATTTCCAGTCCTTATAATCGGGCTATGCTAACGATAGAGGAGTCAGCTAATTTCCATGAAAAAGAAATAGTAGTATATGAAAATCTTAAAGAGTGTATGTTTTCAAGTGAGGATCAGGTTATATCAGACAAAGAGGTGTATCCACTTGTACAGAAGATGTTCTCTAATCCGGACTTTGCACGAACGGAAGGAGAGTCATATGCAGATTGCCAGAGAAGAGTAGTGAAAGTATTAAAAGAAATCTTAATGGATTTTCGAGGATGCAAAATTGTAATTGGTACACATGGGCTTGTCATGACATTAATGATGAACTATTTTGATAAACAATATGGTTTTGAATTTTTAATGAATACGTCAAAACCGGATATATATAAGATGGAATTTAAAGAAGAACAATTAATGAATGTAGAGAGATTATGGAAAGCTGAATAAAATTAGTTGCATGGATTTTGTTGTAAAAGTTACTTTTATAGCAAAGTCTTTTTTTGAATAGAAAGCATCTTTATCAATTATTGTTAGAATGTTAAATAAATAAGTAATTATTCAGTCTTTGAATAAATTATGGAGAAATTGGTTTAGGGAAACAATTTTAAATGTGTCAAAATTCCAAACGTTGGATTTATATTCAATAGGAGAAAAAGATGTAGAATTTTGTCTTACAGTCCCCGTTTACTTTTCATTTCATTACATATAGGCTTTGTGGTGTAAGGGAGGACATTGCCTTTACGTAAAATCTATAAGGAGGTCATTGTAATGAAACAGATTAAAAAGTTTGCGGGAGTTGCTTTAGCAGGTACGATTGGATTAAGTGGACTACTGTTTTTAGAACCAAGTGTAAGCGTTGCGGAAGCACAGCAAGTGAAAGTAGAAAATTTCAATACAATTGATGTAACGATGAATCTAAATGAATTGTATGTATTAAGTGGCAGAAGCATTGATATTCTTTCTGGAGATAAAGAAGCAATTCAGTTAAATAAATACACAATTAGTTTTAATAAACCTGGGAAGTATGTGATTAAAGTAAATGGCTGTATTTATGATGATGTATATACTTTTATTGTAAATGAGTAGTATATATTCTTAAATTGCGAGATAAAAACAGCAACACCCTATTTGCGATGAGAGTCGTAAATAGGGTGGATTTATTTGTATTAAGCTGTACTTTAAATATGTTCGCTAATTTTCTTTTTGCCATGTAAAGTATGTAAAAGTGTTTGAAACATCTTAAATGATTGCTGAAAGATTGGGCTTTGAATAAAGGTGTACAGAAAAGTTACGATGAAAACAGGACCTCCTAGCATAAATCCAATAACTAGTACAATACATTCTACTATGATTCTAGCACGGCTAATAGAAAGTCCTGTTTTGTCTGAAATAGTAAGCATGAATCCATCACGGGGTCCAGCGCCAATCCCAGCCGCAACGTACATACCTCCCCCGATACCTGTAATGGCAATACCAGAAAATAAAATGAGTAAGTTTATCCATAAATAATTACTAGCGTCTGGAAGCATGTTTGATTGTAAGAAAAAGTCCATAATGGGACCGATAAGTAGTGCATTCAAAAATGTCCCCACATTTATATATTTTCGATCTACTAGTAAAGATATTAGAACGAGACATAACCCACATATGACACTCCACGTACCGATGGTCCATCCAAACTTTTGGTAGAGAGCCATATTTAAAACTTCCCAAGGGTGCAAGCCGAGAAATTTAACTTTGACTGCAAGAGCGTTTCCAAGGCCAAAGAAAATTAATCCTAAGAAAAAAAGAAAATAGCGAAAGAGAGTTAGCCTCATCTTTACAACCTCCCATATTTTATAATTATGTATGTTACCTGTTACAGTTTTAATGTACAAATATTATGTCTTTTTATCATTCGTTTAAAAGTGTTAACAATGTAAATGAAATATACATCTTCACAGTCAAAAAAGTTAAAATATTTCGTTTTAAGGATTATAATGGAGGGAGGAACATAAAAGGGAGTGAATGAAATTGAAACAAGAACTTATTGAAAGATTTACGAGATATGTAAAAATTGATACGCAATCAAATGAAGAAAGTCATACAGTACCAACAACACCAGGACAAATTGAGTTTGGTAAGTTATTAGTGGAAGAGCTAAAAGAAATTGGTTTAACAGAAGTAACGATGGATGATAATGGCTATGTAATGGCAACACTTCCAGCTAATACGGACAAGGATGTTCCTGTAATCGGATTTTTAGCCCATTTAGATACGGCAACAGACTTTACAGGGAAAAACGTCAAACCACAAATTCATGAAAATTTTGATGGTAATGCAATTACGTTAAATGAAGAGCTAAATGTTGTGTTAACACCAGAGCAGTTCCCGGAATTACCATCATATAAAGGACATACCATTATTACAACTGATGGTACAACACTTCTAGGAGCAGATGATAAAGCTGGTCTTACAGAAATTATGGTTGCAATGAACCATTTAATACATAATCCGCAAATTAAGCACGGGAAAATAAGAGTAGCATTTACACCGGATGAAGAAATTGGTCGTGGGCCAGCGCATTTTGATGTAGAAGCGTTTGGTGCATCATTCGCTTATACGATGGATGGAGGTCCATTAGGTGGTTTAGAGTATGAAAGTTTTAATGCTGCAGGTGCTAAGTTAACGTTTAACGGAACGAATACACATCCTGGAACAGCGAAAAATAAAATGCGCAATGCTACTAAACTGGCTATGGAGTTTAACGGGTATTTACCAGTAGAAGAGGCGCCAGAATATACAGAAGGCTATGAGGGATTCTATCATTTACTTTCTTTAAATGGTGATGTTGAGCAAAGTAAAGCGTATTATATTATTCGAGACTTTGATCGTGAAAATTTTGAGGCACGTAAAAATAACGTTAAAAATATTGTGAAGACTATGCAAGAAAAATATGGCGAAGATGCAGTCGTTTTAGAAATGAATGATCAATACTATAACATGCTTGAAAAAATTGAACCGGTAAGAGAAATTGTTGATATTGCATATGAAGCAATGAAAAGTTTAGACATTGAACCAAATATTCATCCGATTCGCGGAGGCACAGATGGATCACAATTATCATATATGGGATTACCGACGCCGAATATTTTCACTGGTGGTGAAAACTATCACGGTAAATTTGAGTATGTTTCGGTAGATACTATGGAAAAAGCTGTTCAAGTTATTGTGGAAATTGCAAGACGTTTTGAGGAGCAAGCTTAAAAAAGAACCAAGTAGTACGAATGTGCTACTTGGTTCTTTTAATATAGTACTCGCCACAAATAAAAAGTCGCATAAGACTCCCAATTAGCCCAGTTTGCCGCGAAATCTTTTATTTCATTTTTAGTCGGTTTATTTTCGGAACCTGTTATAAATTTAATTGCATTATGCAGACCAACATCATCAATTGGAAAAGCTGAAGGAAATCTTAAACAACGCATTAAAACATAGTTGGCAGTCCATGGTCCTATACCATGGATAGCGGTTAATTGTTTCTCAGCAACCTTTACATCTTGTGTTTGCAGTAAATCCTCTTTTAATAGTTTTCTCTCTGTAATAAGCTTCGCAATACCGATTAAATATTCACATTTTCTAGTCGTCATTTTTAATTGTTGGAGATCTTCTACATGTAGATTTGCAATTGTTTCAGGTGATGGGAATATCCAATGCTTTCTACCGTCCCATTCTACATAACTTCCAAATTGCTCAACTAATCTTCTTTTTAGCGTATAAGCATATGTTAAGTTAATTTGTTGACCGATAATTCCCCAGGAAAGTGCCTCAAATAAGTCTGGAATACCTAAAGTACGAAGGCCGTAATATTGTTCAATTGGTCCTTGAAGGAGTAAATCATGTTTAGCTAATGTATAAAAGGGAGCTAAATCAGTAGTTAAATCAAACCATTCTTTTACATAGTTAGCTACAGCTTCACGTATCGATTTTTCAGATGTATATGATTCTTCTAAACAATGTATTTGAATATTGCCATCTGTATTCACACTAATTTCAACTAAAGGATTTACATCTTGAACAGGGATAACTTTATAAATTTTGTTATCTTCAATATGGAACATACATTCATTGTTAGAACGTGATAGATAACGTAAATTTTCTTGGAAACAAAATTCTTTTGGAACTGCTATAGATAATACGCTATTATATTCTGCTGTCATATGAATTCCACCTGCAACTTTTCTAATGTAAGCAATTTTTTCTTCATTTCTAATCCACCCCTAAATCCGGTTAGTTTCCCATTCTTCCCAATAACGCGGTGACAAGGAATGGTGATAAGAAGAGGATTAGCAGCAATAGCAGAAGCAACGGCGCGCACAGCTTTAGGTTTTTGAATTCTTTCAGCAATTTCTGTATAAGAATATGTCTTTCCATAAGGAATTTCACGTACCGTATTCCAAACAGATAATTGAAAATTAGTTCCATAAGCATCGATAGGGAATGTAAAAGTTTCTCGCTTGTTTTCTAAATACTCGATAACTTCTTTCGTATATATTTGCAAGTAATCTGGACTATGGATCAATATATGTTGGGGCAGTTTTTTTCTAGCCCATATATTTAATTCTTCAAAGTTTTCGTCTTGTGATCCAATGAAACATAGTCCATTTTCAGTTGCAGCAATATGAAATTGCCAATTTTTATGTGTAAGTAGCGTCCAATATATATAATTATTTTTGTAGGAATTCATTATCGTATCCCTCTTTCATCTCGTTCTTTTTTCGATATTCAGTAGGAGTAAATCCGGTTTTCTTTTTAAATAAAGTTGCAAAATATTCTGGGTTTTCTATCCCGACAGCAGTACTAATTTCTTTAATAGATTGATTTGTGTGTAAAAGGTATTCGGTTGCTTTAAGAATCCTGAATTGTTGTATATATTCTATAGGAGTTAGCCCTATTATTCTTTTGAAAGTACGTTGTAAATGAAAAGGGCTACCGTGACACATTTCCGCAAGCATGTCGAGAGTTAAAGATTTGTCATAATGCTTTTCGATATAGTCTTTAATTTGTTTTACCCACTCTTCATTAGGTAAAGTGATTCCATTTGGCTTACAACGTTTGCACGGGCGAAAGTTTTCACTTAATGCTTGCTCTGCATGATGAAAAATTCGTACATTGTTTCTATTCGGTATTCTTGATTTGCATGATGGTCTGCAAAAGATTCCAGTTGATTTCACAGCATAAAAGAATTTGCTATCATAGGAAGAATCATTATGAATAATTGCTTGCCAATACTCATTTGTTAATGTAACTCCTTCATTGTGCATAGAACATCACCTCTGAAATTAGTATAACCTGAATAAAGTGCGTATGTATGTATTCATAAATGTAAGAGCAAGATTACAAAGGTGAAAATATTGGATGGCGTTTAGATTATTTTGTTGTTTCGGAACGAATGAAAGACCAAATAACAGAAGCGAAAATTAATAGTGAAGTAATGGGGTCAGACCATTGTCCAGTTGAATTACATATAAATTTCTAAAAAAAAGAAGTATCTCCCTAATATTAGGGAGATACTTCTTTTTTTAATTCAGTTTGTTAAAATTTTTCAAATCATTCTTGAAATAATTTCATATTAAATATATACTTAGTAACGATAATCATTATCAGTGAAAATGATTATCAAGTGATGAAGGCGTAAAAGAATTATAGTCTAGGGGAAGTGAACGGGAATGAGTTCTGGATAAAATTATTAATCTAATGAAATATATATATGGGACAAGATTCATATAGTTAAATTTTATTGAGAATATAGTTTGAAAATTCGAGAGGAGACATATAAAGATGAACAAGAAATTATTTACTTTAGGGATGGTTACAGTTTTAAGTGTAGGTTTAGCGGCATGTAATAGTGCGGATAAAACTTCAGGCGAGCAAAAACAACAGACAAAAGCTACGGAAACGAAAAAAGATGAAAAACGAAAAATCACATATTTAGGTAAAGAGTATACAGTGCCAGCAAAAGTAGATAAAATTGCGACAGCTAGTTTAGAGTCAATGGAAGATGCGGCAGTACTTGGAATTAAACCAGTTGGTGCCATTACTGTAGGTGGTAAATTACCAAAATATCTTGAAAAAGAGTTAGAAGGTGCTAAATCTGTTGGTGAGAAAATGCAACCCAATTTCGAAACATTACTACAATTAAAACCAGATGTTATTACATCGAGTACGAAATTCCCAGCAGAAACAGCTGAAAAGTTTACGAAAGTAGCTCCTACATTCCCGGTATCACACGTTTCAACAAATTGGGAAGATAACTTAAAGTTAATGGGAGAATTAACTGGTAAAAAAGATAAAGCAGAAAAAATTATTAAGGATTACAATTCGGACGCTGAAAAAGCAAAAGCAAAACTAGGAGATAAGTTAAAAGATAAAAAAGTACTTGTCATAAGACTAAGAGCAAATGAATTATTCCTATATCCAGAAGGAGTATACTTCAACCCTGTAATTTATAAAGATCTTGGACTAACTGCTCCAGAACAATTGAAAACTGTAAAAGCACAAGAGAAAATTTCATTTGAAAAACTTGCTGAACTTAACCCAGATTATATTTTCTTACAATATGAGGCAAGTGAAAATAAAAACCCGAAAGTGTTAGAAGAAATTGAAAGTAATCCAATTTGGCAAAGTATGAATGCTGCGAAGGAAAAGAAAGTATTTGTAAATGTTGTAGATCCAATGGCACAAGGTGGTACAGCTTGGAGTAAAACAGCATTCTTAAAAGAAGCCGTGAAAAATTTATCTAAATAATACAATAAGTAAGGTGCGTTGAATGATATGCAGAAAACAAATGCAGTACCAGTAACTATATTATGTATAGCACCCATACTCATCTTATTTACAATTATACTTTCGATTTTGTATGGGGCAAAAAGTATTGACGCTGAAACAGTGTGGAACGCATTATTTCATTTTGATTCAAGCGATGTAAATCATAATATTATTATTACTTCACGTTTACCAAGGGTAGTTGCAGCTCTTTTAGTCGGAGCATTTCTAGCCATATCAGGAGCACTTATGCAGGGGATGACAAGAAACTATCTTGCATCCCCTTCTATTATGGGTGTGACGGATGGCGCTGCCTTTGTTATTACACTTAGCATGATTTTTCTTCCGGGAATGTCATCAATTGGTATGGTTGTATGTTCAATGATTGGTTCTGCACTAGGAGCCGGTATCGTATTTGGTTTTGGTTCGCTCCTTCAAAATGGCTTATCACCAGTTAGGTTAGCGATTATAGGAACAGTTATTGGAACATTTTTAAGTAGTGTATCGGCTGCAATGGCTTCGTATTTCCAAATTTCTCAAAATGTTAGTTTTTGGTTTAATGCAAAGTTAGATCAAGTAGATCCTAATATCATTAAAATCACGATACCGTTTGGGATAATTGGAATAATTTTAGCATTGTTAATATCAAAATCTATTACCATTCTTTCATTAGGCGAAGAGGTTTCTATTAATTTAGGGCAACGTACAAAACTAGTTAAAGCGATGGCAATTTTATCGGTAATTTTCTTAACAGGAACAGCAGTTGCTTTAGTGGGGAAAGTTGGTTTTGTAGGTTTAATTATTCCGCACATTACGCGCTTTATAATTGGGGTAGATTATAAGTGGATTTTGCCATGTGCAGGTGTTATTGGTGGCGTTTTCTTAGCGTTATGTGACGTTTTGAGTAGATTTATAAACTATCCATTTGAAACACCTATTGGAGTCGTTACCTCTTTAATTGGAATTCCTTTCTTCCTTTATTTAATCCGTACTAGAGGAGGAGAGAGACATGCTTAAAAGTTCAAGTCAACGTTTCGGAATGACGATGGGGATTATTATATTTTTAATACTATGTGCTATTTATATTAGTTTAACAAATGGTACGTTCGACATTACGATTACAGATGTATTTAAAACACTTTTTAGAATTGATCCAGTACCAGAACATGATTTAGTTATTTTTGAGTTTCGCCTTCCGCGCATCGTAATTGCTGGATTAGTAGGATTAGGCCTTGGTGTTGCGGGTGCCGTTATTCAAGGGATTACGAGAAATGGGTTGGCGGACCCAGGTATTTTAGGCGTAAATGCCGGAGCAGGAACAGCGATTGTCATTTTTATGTTTTTCTTTCAAGGGCAATTAAAAAGCACAGACTGGGTTTCTATTATGATGATGCCAATGTTTGGTTTAGTAGGCGGATTAGGTGCAGCTATCATCATTTATCTGTTTTCTTGGAAAAACGGTAAATTAGATTCGCAGCGACTTTTATTAACAGGGATTGCAATTGGATCAGGATTTGGAGCCTTTTCTATGTACTTATCACTCAAAATGAAGTCAACTGATTTTGAAATGGCCGCAGTGTGGGTGTCTGGAAGCATATATAGTGCAAACTGGAAGTATATTGTGGCTATGTTACCATGGCTTATTATCTTAATTCCGCTTATACAAAAGAAAGCTTATTTATTAGATTTATTTCAATTGGAAGAAACGAGTATTACAAGTTTAGGTGTTTCAGTAGAAAGAGAGAAATCGATTTTACTATTAAGTAGTATCGGGCTTGTGAGCGCATGTGTTGCTGTTTCAGGGAGTATCGGTTTTATTGGCTTAATGGCACCGCATATAGCGAAAAGGCTTGTCGGTATTCAACATAAGTATATAATTCCTACGTGCGGCGTAATCGGAATGTTTCTTGTAATTGCTTCAGACTTTATTGCGAAAACAGTTTTTACACCTGTAGAGCTACCAGTTGGAATCGTTATTTCTATTGTCGGTGTACCGTATTTCTTATATTTACTTTATAAGGCGAAAGCGTAAGAGGAGGAATAAAAGTGAGTATTTTAAGTGCAAAAAATTTAGAAACAAGTTATGAAAAGCTTACAGTGTTTCGCGATTTAAATGTGGAAATACAAGAAGGAAAAGTAACGACAATTATAGGTCCAAACGGTTGCGGTAAATCGACATTGTTAAAAACAATGGGAAGAATTTTAAAACAAAAAAGCGGTAAAGTATATTTGCAAGGACAGGATTTACATACAATTCCAACGAAAGAAATTGCGAAGCAGTTAGCTTTACTCCCGCAAACTCCAATTGCACCAGGTGAGCTTAAAGTGGAAGAATTAATTTCTTATGGACGCTATCCACATCGAAATAACGTAAATAAGTTAACGACAAAAGATAAAGAAATGATTGATTGGGCATTAGATATAACGAAAACTTCTGAATTTCGAACGAGACAAATTGCAAATTTATCAGGTGGTCAAAGACAAAAGGTATGGCTAGCGATGGCATTAGCACAAGAGACAGAAGTGTTGCTATTAGATGAGCCAACTACATACCTTGATATGTCTCATCAATTAGATGTATTACAAATTGTGGAGAAGTTAAATAAAGAACATAATTGTACGGTTGTTATGGTATTACATGATATTAACCATGCAGCAAGATTTTCAGATGAAATTATTGCAATGAAGGAAGGAGAAATTGTTACAACTGGTAGCCCGGAAGAAATCATTACAAATGAAGTGTTAAAAGAAGTATTTCATATTGATGCACGTGTCATGATTGATCCGTATAACGGGGCTCCTGTTTGTTTCGGATATGATAGCGTTGTATCTCAAGAAGAAAAAATCGAAATATATGTAACAAGTTAAAAAAGAGGGGGAATAGGGTGAATACTACAGTTGAAAAACAGCAGATTATAACATCTAATACAGAGCAGTGGAAAATGTATTCAAAATTAGAAGGTAAGGAATATCAAATTCATATTTCAAAGCCGAGGCAACCAGCACCGGATTCAGGATATCCTGTCATTTACGTATTAGATGGCAATGCCTTTTTTCAAACATTTCATGAAGCAGTTAAAATACAATCAGTAAGAGCGGAAAAAACCGGTGTTTCACCAGCTATTATAGTAGCAGTGGGTTATCCAATTGAAGGCGCATTTTCAGGGGAAGAAAGGTGCTATGATTTTACGCCTAGCGTAATTTCAAAAGATGCCCCTTTAAAACCAGACGGTAAACCGTGGCCTAAAACAGGAGGAGCACATAATTTCTATACTTTTATTGAAGAAGAACTGAAACCACAAATTGAAAAGAATTTTGAGATTGATAAAAGTAAGCAAACGTTATTTGGACATTCTTTAGGTGGACTATTTGCTCTTTATATACTATTTACAAACTTAAATGCTTTTCAAAATTATTTTATTAGTAGTCCATCTATATGGTGGAATAATAAATCCGTACTTGAAAAAGAAGAGAACCTTATACATGAATTAAACAATGCTAAGTTTGAAACAGGAGTGTTCCTTACAGTTGGGTCACTAGAACGAGAGCATATGGTTGTAGGTGCAAATGAATTATCAGAGCGCCTTCGCCAAGTAAACCACGATAAACTTAAATTTAAGTTTTATGAAGCTGAAGGGGAGAATCATGCATCTGTTGTGCCGACGTCTTTAAGTAAAGGGTTGAGATTTATTAGTTACATATAGGAAAAAAGGTTATGGATGAAACATTCCATAACCTTTTTTAATATGTAGAATTGTCCTTTTTGAAAGTTTTGTTTCAACTTTTCGTCTAAAGAGACAAAAAGTTGTCACAAAACGGTCACAATTAGCATAAACATAAAATAGACGAAATGAACTTATTTCCAAAAAGGCTTGGTTTATTCCGATCATGATTTGTAGAGCTGAAAAAGTATGGATGAAAAGTTCACTATATTCCCAAGGAGGTAGATCGTATGAAAACTATTCTTGCTATCGCTGGACTTATTTGGGTTCTATCGCATGGCATCCCAATTTATGAAGGAGAACAAATTCGCAGTGCTCTGAATAAAAATTTTAATGAATATCATATCATTGACCGGCAAGATAATGTTGTAACAGTTCGAGTAAATGACTGTTTTCATACGGTAACCGTTGAAGGAACTTCAGTAGTGAATGATACAAGAGTATGTGATCAACAATAATTATATATGGAAAGAAAAAATTCTTGAATTAAATATCCGAAAATTAAGATTTTAATATTGTAGACGAAGAATAAGCGGGGGCGGGTAATCCCCGCTTATTCTTGTTTCACTTTATTGAATTTTGATGAGAGATATAATGATTTTTTTGACAAAAAGGAAAGGGTATACTGAAAATTGAGATTAAGAAGCTAATGCGTTGTTAAGAATAATCATAAAGCGTAAATATACTCTTATGGGGTATCGTGCGTAGATATTTAATGCTATAATTGGTATACTCATAAAAACAATTGTTTTATTGGGTGAAGAGAAACTTTAAGAAGGTGATAATATGGATCATAAAGAGCATGAAGCAGTAACACATAGATCAGAAAAAGAAAAAGAACAGATTATAAATAGATTAAAGAGAATTGAAGGACAGGTCCGCGGTATTCAAAATATGATTGAAAATGATCGTTATTGCGTGGATATTTTAGTGCAAATTTCAGCGATTAATGCAGCGATGAAAAAAGTAGGAATGGGTGTATTAAAAAACCATACAAGTCATTGTGTTTCAGGTGCTATTAAAGATGGCAATGGTGACGAAGCAATTGAAGAATTAATGACTGTATTTGAACGTTTTTCAAAAGCGTAAAAACAAGCTAGTATGTCACTGGCTTGTTTTTTTGTTTACCTTCATAATAAGATCTCGGCGTATTGATGTGAAAAAGTGTGTGTAAAATAAACTTTTAGAAAATAATTGAAAAATCATGATATAAAACCATTGATTACCTTAGGGGGGTATGGTAAGATGTAATTGTGATTAACAAACAATGAATAAACAAGAGGAGGATTTTAAATGGAACAGTTAACATTACAGGTTGAAGGTATGTCTTGTGGACATTGTGTAAATGCTATCGAAAGCAGTGTGAAAGAGCTAAACGGTGTTGAACAAGTGAAGGTTCAATTAGCAGAAGGAACTGTTGAAGTTACTATCGACTCGTCTGCCGTAACATTAAAAGATATCGTTGCTGTAATCGAAGACCAAGGATACGATGTTCAATAATTATTTTTAGATATGGAAATAAATCGTACTTTAGATGAAGTACGATTTATTTTGCTAATCATTATACCTCATAAGGGTATATAGAGGTGAGAGACATGAATGAAAAAAAAGAGGCCAATCTTCAAATATCGGGAATGACATGTGCGGCATGTGCAAATAGAATTGAAAAAGGTCTAAAAAAAGTAGAAGGTGTTCATGAGGCAAATGTAAATTTTGCACTTGAAAAAACAAAAATAATGTACGATCCAACTAAAACAAATCCGCAACAGTTTAAAGAAAAAGTTGAATCGTTAGGATATGGAATTGTAAGTGATAAAGCTGAATTTACTGTTTCAGGAATGACATGTGCAGCATGTGCAAATAGAGTTGAAAAGCGTTTAAATAAGTTAGATGGTGTGAACAAAGCGACAGTAAATTTTGCTTTAGAATCAGCTACAGTAGACTTTAATCCTGATGAAGTTAATGTAAATGAAATGAAGAGTGCGATTACGAAGCTAGGATATAAATTAGAAGTGAAACCAGATGATCAAGATGCATCAACTGATCATCGATTACAAGAAATTGAAAGACAAAAGAAGAAGTTTATTATTTCGTTTATTTTATCTTTCCCATTATTGTGGGCAATGGTTAGTCATTTCTCATTTACGTCGTTTATTTATTTACCAGATATGTTAATGAACCCTTGGGTGCAACTAGCACTTGCAACTCCTGTTCAATTTATCATTGGTGGACAGTTTTATGTTGGAGCTTATAAAGCGTTACGTAATAAAAGTGCGAATATGGATGTTCTCGTGGCGCTTGGAACGTCGGCCGCGTATTTCTATAGTGTATATTTAAGTATTCAATCTATTGGTTCTTCGAAACATATGACAGATTTATATTTTGAAACGAGTGCGGTACTTATTACATTAATTATTTTAGGTAAATTATTTGAAGCGAAAGCAAAAGGGCGCTCATCAGAAGCAATTAAAAAATTGATGGGTTTACAAGCGAAGACAGCTACAGTTGTGCGAGATGGAACAGAAATAAAAATTTTGATTGAAGAAGTAGTAGCTGGTGATATCGTCTATGTAAAGCCTGGTGAAAAAATACCAGTAGATGGTGAGATTGTAGAAGGAAAGTCAGCAATTGATGAATCGATGTTAACGGGTGAAAGTATTCCTGTTGATAAGTCAATTGGGGATGTAGTAATAGGTTCGACAATAAATAAAAATGGATTTTTAAAAGTGAAAGCAACTAAGGTAGGAAGAGATACTGCATTAGCTCAAATTATTAAAGTAGTAGAAGAGGCACAAGGTTCAAAAGCTCCTATTCAAAGGGTAGCAGATCAAATTTCAGGTATTTTCGTACCGGTTGTAGTTGTGATTGCGATTATCACATTTGCAGTATGGATGATATTTGTTACACCTGGTGATTTTGGCGGAGCACTTGAGAAAATGATAGCAGTACTTGTTATTGCTTGTCCATGTGCATTAGGTCTTGCAACGCCTACATCTATTATGGCAGGATCAGGAAGATCGGCTGAGTATGGTATTTTATTTAAAGGTGGAGAGCATTTAGAAGCAACGCACCGATTAGATACGGTTATTTTAGATAAAACGGGTACAGTGACAAATGGGAAGCCGGTATTAACAGATGTAATTGTAGCAGATGGATTCAATGAAAATGAACTGCTTAGATTAGTAGGGGCAGCAGAAAGAAATTCTGAACATCCGCTTGCAGAAGCGATTGTAGAAGGAATTAAAGAAAAGAAAATTGATATCCCAAGTTCAGAAACGTTTGAAGCGATTCCGGGATTTGGTATCGAATCAGTTGTAGAAGGAAAACACTTATTAATTGGTACACGTCGATTAATGAAGAAATTCAATATTGATATTGAAGAAGTTTCTAAATCAATGCAAGCGCTAGAACGAGAAGGAAAAACAGCAATGCTTATTGCAATCGATAAAGAATATGCTGGTATAGTTGCCGTTGCAGATACTGTGAAAGATACTTCAAAAGCAGCTATCGCAAGACTGAAAAAAATGGGTCTAGACGTTGTGATGATTACAGGAGATAATACACAAACTGCTCAGGCAATTGCAAAGCAAGTTGGTATTGATCACGTAATTGCAGAAGTATTGCCAGAAGGAAAAGCAGAAGAAGTGAAAAAACTGCAAACAAATGGTAAGAAAGTAGCGATGGTTGGAGACGGGATAAATGATGCTCCTGCTCTTGCTACAGCGAACATTGGTATGGCAATTGGAACGGGAACGGATGTAGCGATGGAAGCAGCGGATATAACGTTAATCCGTGGTGACTTAAATAGTATTGCTGATGCGATATTTATGAGTAAAATGACGATAAGAAATATTAAACAAAATTTATTCTGGGCATTAGCTTATAACGCGTTAGGAATTCCAATTGCGGCATTAGGTTTCTTAGCCCCTTGGGTTGCTGGAGCAGCGATGGCATTTAGTTCTGTATCCGTTGTATTAAATGCATTACGATTACAAAGAGTTAAATTAAAATCTTAAAAAGCTACATTAAGTAATTGAATAGAATTAAAAAACAATACTTGAATAAGTATTGTTTTTTTGTTCGTATAGAAATTAAAACGATATAATAAAGCAGAAATATAGAATCGTATGTAGTAGAAAAGTTAAGAGGTAGTTTGGTAAGGAGACTTATATATGTTAAAAGATATTATAATTAGAACATTCCAGAAAAAAGATTTAGATCAAGTATTACAATTGTTCTATGAAACAGTTCATACGGTTAATGCAAAAGATTATAATGAGTTACAGCTACAGGCGTGGGCACCGGAGCGACTAGATAGAGAAAATTGGTTACAGTCTTTAGAAAAGAATATTAGCTATGTAGCCGATCATAAAGGTATGATTGTGGGGTTTGGGGATTATAACGATGATCGTTACGTAGATCGTTTATTTACGCATAAAGATTATCAAGGGAAAAGAGTCGCTTCATACATACTACAGAAGTTAGAAAAAGAAGCAGTGAACCTAGGGCATAGGGAGATATATACAGAGGCGAGCATTACCGCAAAACCTTTTTTTGAAAGTAAAGATTTTATTTGCATAAAAGAACAAAAGAAACAGCATAATGGTCAGATTTTTATTAATTATGTTATGAAAAAATATCCTTCTCATAAATGAGAAGGATATTTTTCATTATTTTACAGCTTCTTTTAGTTCTTTACCAGCTTTGAAAGCAGGTACTTTAGAAGCTGCGATTTGCATTTCTTCACCAGTTTGTGGGTTACGGCCTGTACGAGCAGCTCTTTCGCGAACTTCGAATGTACCGAATCCGATAAGTTGTACTTTTTCACCAGCAGCTAAAGTGTTAGTGATTGATTCTACTACAGTTTGTACAACTACAGTAGCTTCTTTTTGAGAAATCTCAGCATTTTGTGCTACGTTTTTAATTAATTCTGTTTTGTTCATGTTTTTCACCTCATATGTAAATAATGCTATTTAAGTTGTTATTATAACGTATAAAACATTCGAGAACAAGTGTACGTACATATATTCGCAAAAAAAATGAAATTTGTAATATTTTTAGGGTTCTTTATAGACATTCTATTTAAGCCGACAGAGATTTGTTCTTCATTTCAGTCTTCTCTTGATAAGAAGATAGTTTCTTATTATAAGATATGAAGTAAGGTAGTGCTACAAATAACATACCTCCTACTAAATTTCCAAAGAAAACAAAAATAAAGTTTGGAAAATATTCAGCCCAAGTGAAATGACCGGCAAAAATTGCGGCTGGGATGACAAACATATTTGCTACAACGTGTTGAAATCCAATCGCAACAAAAGTCATAACTGGGAACCAAATACCGATAATCTTTCCGATAAATTCTTTACTTCCCATACTGAGCCAAACAGCTAAACAAACGAGCCAATTACATCCGATTGCAGAAATAAATGCTTGCAATGGTGTATCTTGTAGTTTCACTTGAGCGATAGAAATAGTTTTCGCTAAAAAAGCTCCTTCAGTTAAGCCAACGATATGACCGAAAAAATAGGCTACAAATACAGCTCCTATGAAATTGCTAAATGTAACAATAACTAAATTTCGTATGAAATAAAATAAAGTAATTTTCTTTTGGAGCCAGGCCATAGAAACTGTCATCATGTTACCAGTTACTAGTTCACCGCCTGCAAGAATAACGAGAATAAGACCAACAGGGAATACAGCAGCGCCTAGAAAACTAGAAAATGATCCCCAATATTTTGGCATTGTCCCAATAACATGAATATCGAGTAAATACCCTAATGCGATAAAAGCACCGCCAAAAAAACCGAGAATTAGCATAGGGAGTAATGATAAATGAGCTTTTTTCCTTCCGGAATTCGCAGCAAGTTCCGTAATTTCTTCTGGTGTAAATACAGACATGAATAACCCCTCCGTAATAAAATGATGGAATGAATAGAAAAAATTTCGAAAATCTATGTATTATAAAAATATGTTATGACTTCTGTATAAAATTGTCAAAGTGAATAGAGAGGGAATTACATATTGATAACATTGTTCATGTTGTCACATGAATGTAACAATAAGGATTTAAAGTGTTTCTAGAGGTGAAAACATGAATACGAATCATGTAAAAAAAGAACGAAAAAAATCAATCGTAAAGATATTTATTATTAGTTTTATAAGTATATTAATGATACCAGTAAGTTTGTATTATTATGCGACAGAAATAGAACGAAAACTAGTAACAGTTACGTGGAATGAAATAGAAGCTTCTACAATTCCTAAAGAGTTTAATAATAAAAAAATATTGCAGTTTTCAGATGTACATTTAGGACCAGAGTTTACACTGAAACAACTTGAACATTTGGTGGAGAAGATGAATGAATTACATCCAGATATAGTAGTTTTTACCGGAGATTTAATAGATAAATTTGGTTCTTATAGTGCAGAAAGAGAGGAAGCGAAGGCTATTTTGCAGAAAATTTATGCTCCCTTAGGGAAATATGCTGTGTTTGGGAATCATGATAGGGGCGGGGGCGGTAGTTTATTTTACAAAAGATATATGGAGGAAGCTGGTTTTTCTGTATTAGTAAATGAAGTGCAGAAAATTAAAGTGGAAAACGGCAAATATATTACAATATCAGGTTTGGATGATTTTCTATTAGGGAAGCCGAAAATAGATTCAACTTTAAAAAACTTGAAACAAAATGATTTTAACATGTTATTAGTACATGAGCCGGATGTTGTAACCAAAATAAATCGTTACCCAGTTGATCTTCAACTGTCAGGACATAGTCACGGAGGACAAGTCCAAATCCCTTTTGTAGGTCCGTTAATTACTACCAAACTAGCTGAGAGCTATGTTGAAGGTATGTATGAAGTGGAGGGGAAGAGTAAGCAGTTATATTTATATGTAAATCGTGGTATTGGGACTACTAGGATGCCTGTTAGATTTTGTAGTGTACCTGAACTTTCAGTTTTTGTGTTGAAGCAAAAGAGTGACTAGAATATTTAACAATATGATTCGGAGGAACGTGCGATGTTGGGCGATGGAAAACAGTTTCTTGAAACTTTAGATGTGACAAAGTAGTTTTCATAAATAAAAAACAACAATAGGACCTATAAAGGGTCCTATTGCTGTTTTTATCCTGCATTGATTGCCCATAAATGTCCGATTGATGGGGGCTAATTATAGTTTTACTTTGTTATTTTTGCAAGGAAAGACCATCAAAATATGTTCTATAGTTATTTGAGAATTCGAAGTTGTTTTTTGCATCCCAATTAATAGACCAAGACATTAGGCCGCGGAATGCAGGATAGCCACTCTGGTTAGAAAGTTTATACTTTCCTCCGAACGGAACTCCTTTAATGATATAATTTAAAGCTTTTTTCATTTCAGTTGGCGAAATGTATCCACCACTTGGAGCTGCCGCTGGTGCTGCTGGAAGCCCAATCATGACTTGATCTGAACGAAGAGCTGGGAAAATGTTATTTGCATTACCACCTACAGGAAAACCATGTAAGAGCATATCTGCCATAGCGACCTCGTAGTCTGCTGTACCTTGATTGTAGTTATTACCGTCCATTCCAATCCCGCTACCAGCGTTGTAATGTTGAACATGAATGTATGTTAGTTTATCTTTCACTCCGTAAATAATTGGTAAATATGCACCCCATATGCTTCCATATGCGCTATAACCGCCTTGAACATAAGCTGTTTCAGGAGCCATGCTTAATAGAAAATCTGGACCATAATGATCTGAGATTGTTCGAATAGCTGATATAAGATTTACGATTTGGGGAGTAGTTGGATTTTTGAAATTAGTATCATTTCCGTTTAAGTAAATACCTGATTCAAGGTCAATATCTATTCCATCAAAACCGTATTTATCGATTAGAGACTGTATGGAATTAATAAAACGATCCTTAGCGGCATTGTCAGGAAGTAAAACGACTCCATTTTGTCCACCTATTGAAAGAACTACTTTCTTTCCTTTACTTTTTAAATAAGAAATATCTGATTTGAAGTCTGCATCTGTACCATACACAGGAGAAAATTCAACAGTGGAACGATCACCACCAGTTTCACCAAAAGATACATTGATTACATCCCATTTTGGTGAAACGTCTTTTAATTTAATAATGCCAGTACCGTTATCAAAGTTATGCCAATATCCAACGAGTAATTTTGAACCTAAATTGTTTGCTGCTTGTGCTTGGAAAGGGGATAGCGGTAGAAGTAAGAACATTACTAAAATACAACAAAAAAATTTGAACTTGTTTAACATATCAACACTCCTATACAAAAAGTTGTCTAGATGTATAATCTTGTTTATTTAATAATATCTGAAAATTCTTTCTTTTGTAAGGGGACTATAATTTTCTCAACAATTGTGTATGGGAAAGTATTAAACCTAATGTAATAATTTTTGAAGAAGGTTGAATTGCAATTGTTAAATTCAGAATATTTTGATATATTTTAAAGTATAGGACAAAATCTTTCGCACAGTACTCTTACATAAGTTTCAAAATTTAGTTTGGAAGGGGATGTACAAGATTTGGATAAAAATCTAAAGAAAGACCTCAAAATACGCCACATTACAATGATTTCAATTGGCGGTGTAATAGGGGCTGGTTTGTTTGTTGGAAGTGGTGCAGTTGTACATTCGGCAGGACCAGGTTCTATCGTTTCATATGCATTAGCAGGACTTCTAGTCATTTTCGTCATGAGAATGCTAGGAGAAATGGCAGCTGTTAATCCGACAAGTGGTTCATTTGCAACGTATGCAAGAGAAGCGATTGGTCCTTGGGCGGGTTATACAATAGGCTGGTTATACTGGTTTTTTTGGGTAATTGTTATTGCAATAGAAGCCACAGCAGGTGCTGGTATTATCCAATATTGGATTCCACAAATACCGCTTTGGTTATTAAGTTTAATATTAACAATTTTATTAACGCTGACGAACGTTTTTTCGGTGAAATCATTTGGAGAGTTTGAATATTGGTTTTCTTTTATTAAAGTAATAAGTATTGTTTTGTTCCTTTGTCTAGGTCTTGCTGTTATTTTAGGATTTGTTCCAGGAACAGAAGCACCCGGCACTTCGAATTTAATTGGACAAGGTGGATTTATGCCAAACGGTATAAGTTCGGTCCTGCTTGGGATTACTGTTGTTATATTTTCATTTATGGGATCAGAGATTGTAGCAGTAGCCGCAGGTGAATCTGCAGAACCTGTAAAAGCAGTAAAAACAGCAACAAACAGTGTGATTTGGCGTATTCTTGTATTTTTTATTGGGTCTATAGCGGTAGTTGTTACGCTACTGCCATGGAATTCAGCAAACATATTAAAAAGTCCATTTGTAGCTGTACTTGAACATATAGGAATACCAGCGGCAGCACAAATTATGAATTTTATCGTTTTAACAGCTGTACTTTCTTGCTTAAATTCAGGCTTATATACAAATTCAAGAATGCTTTTTTCAATGGCAGAAAGAGGAGATGCTCCAAAGTCATTTTTAAAATTGAACAGTAGTGGTGTTCCCGTTCGAGCGGTTTTATTTGGAACTTTCTTCGCTTATATTGGAGTTGTGTTTAGTTACATTTCTCCAGATAAAGTCTTTTTGTTTTTAGTGAATGCATCTGGCGGGATTGCGTTACTAGTTTATCTCGTTATTGCAGTTTCGCATTTAAAGATGCGTAAAAAAATGGGGAAAGTAGAACAACAAAATTTGAAAGTGAAAATGTGGCTTTTTCCGTATGTAACGTATGTTACAATTGCTGCTATTATAGCAGTTTTAGTTGCGATGTTCGCAATTGATACTTTACGTTCACAAGCATTTTTAACAATGTTTGTTACTGTTCTTATAATACTTTCTTATTTTATTTTTAATAGAAATAAAAATATCACAGTTTTGCATCCTAAAAGTAAGAATGAGGAATCTGTTCGATTCTAATTTTCTTATTTTCGAAGAGAGTTACACCCAATCATTGCTATAAAAGAATCATATATAATCATAGAAACAAGTAATTACTATTGTCATAGTGAATATAAACTTTTTTCTTGACTTTTTATACGAAGGCGAGCAAAATGGTAAAAAAGGAAGGGGGGATGATGATGGAAGAGTATGTATTAGAGCTGTATAACCTGTTATATACGACAGAATGGCAAGATATTGTTTCGTTTCTAGGAATCGTATTTTGCATGAAAATTGTAATTGTATATATGGAAGAGCAAGGTATGTTCTATTCCTTCTCATCTCCGTTCGATGTGCAGCGCGAGCCGTTGCTAAACTATGCCAATGTGAATTACGAACAATTTCCTTTTGTAGTTTTCTTTATGATTCGATTTATTACAGCAATTGTAAGGAAAAAGGAAAGTGACGATGAAGAGTGCCACTCAACTTGTAATATAGCGAATGTTTTTTAAGCTAAATACAAGGAGGAGATTTATATGTGGTTTCGATTTCTTATGATTGGTTTCTTTTCATTAACAGCAATTTCATTAATGGGATATCAAGTGTCTGAAATTTTTCAAGCATATAGCGATACATTTTTTAACAAAAACTAATCGCATTGCTATTTGAATAATAAAGCGATAAAATCCTTCTTAAGAAGTTTTATTAAGAAGGATTTTTTTCTTTGTTTGGTCTTGCTGTGTCAAACTATTGTCACATTTACACTGTGAATAATATGTTAAAATAGTGAGGTTATGTATACATACTTGAAGGAAGAGGGAGTGACCATTTTGGTGGATCAATCAACAAATCAGAAAAGCTATGCTCCTATTGTGATAACGCTTTCTGTAATTGTAAATGCGATTATTTTATTTTTGTTCTTTGGACCTGTTGGCTATGAAGGAGAAGTACATTTTGATGTAACGATTTTACCAATGTTAAACGCGATTTTTAATAGCTTTACGTTCGTATTTTTATTAGCAGCGTTATTCTCTATTATTAAAAAGAATGTGAAAATGCATCGTGGTTTTATCCTTGCAGCATTTACGACAACTTTACTATTTTGTGTGTCGTATTTATCGTATCATTACTTAGCGCCGGCAACACATTTTGGCGGAGAAGGATTCATTAAATATGTGTATTTCATCATTTTAATTACACATATTATCCTAGCAGCAATTATCGTACCACTTGCATTGTTTGCGCTTGTATTTGGTTTTACAAATCAATTAACACGTCACCGTAAAATTGTACGTTGGACGATGCCGATTTGGTTATATGTAAGTTTATCTGGTGTTATTGTTTACTTAATGATCTCACCTTATTACCAATAAAAAAATCTCAGCCTGTAGGCTGGGATTTTTTTATTAAGCAAATATTTTTGTGAAATGAAAAAAATATGGTATACAAAAGTATAGTTGCTTTTCATATAGAAGGGATGGTAAAGAAATATGCAAAATTTTGTATTTCGTAATCCAACGAAACTTATTTTCGGTAAAGGTCAATTAGAACAGTTAAAAACTGAAATTCCACAGTTCGGTAAAAAAGTTCTTCTCGTATACGGGGGAGGCAGCATTAAAAGAAACGGTATTTATGATAATGTAATTTCTATTTTAAAGGATATTAATGCAGAAGTATTTGAATTAACAGGTGTTGAACCGAATCCACGTGTATCAACTGTAAAGAAAGGGATTCAAATTTGTAAAGAGAATGGTGTTGAATTTATTTTAGCAGTTGGTGGAGGAAGTGTAATCGACTGTACGAAGGCAATTGCAGCTGGTAGTAAGTACGATGGAGATGTATGGGATATTGTAACGAAAAAAACATTTGCTAATGAGGCATTACCATTTGGTACTGTACTTACTCTTGCAGCAACAGGATCTGAAATGAATGCAGGCTCGGTAATTACAAACTGGGAAACGAATGAAAAGTATGGATGGGGTAGCCCGGTTACTTTCCCGCAGTTTTCGATTTTAGATCCAGTTCATACTACTTCTGTACCGAAAGATCAAACAATTTACGGTATGGTAGATATTATGTCGCACGTATTAGAACAATATTTCCATCATGGAACGAATACAGAACTACAAGATCGTTATTGTGAAGCTGTTTTAAAAACAGTAATTGAGACAGCTCCTAAGCTTTTAAGTGATTTAGAAAATTATGAGCATAGAGAAACTATTTTATATTGTGGTACTATGGCGTTAAACGGCATTTTAGCAATGGGAGTAAAAGGAGATTGGGCGACTCATAATATTGAGCATGCAGTTTCTGCTGTTCATGATATACCACACGGGGGTGGCCTTGCGATTTTATTCCCGAACTGGATGAAGCATGTTGTAGAGGAAAATGTAAGTCGTTTTAAACAGTTTGCTATTCGAGTATTCAATGTAGAAACAGATGGAAAGACTGATCGAGAAATTGCGTTAGAAGGAATTCAGGCGTTACGTCAATTTTGGACTTCAATTGAGGCGCCAGTAACATTATCTGATTACGCTATTGGAGAAAATGAAATTGATTTAATGGCGGATAAAGCGATGGCGTATGGTGAATTTGGTAACTTTAAAAAATTAAATAAAGATGATGTTTTAAGTATATATAAAGCTTCTTTATAAGTGAATTTAGAAAAGAAACCTATTTGATTGTTTGATCGAATAGGTTTCTTTTTGCTGTTTATAAACGTTTTTGGATGTTTTTGATTATTTTTGATTGTTTACGGTTGATTTTTGTGACCGTTTTCATTATACTGTAATCAAAGAAGAGGTGAATAAAATGTTAACTCCTGAACGTCATCAAATGATATTGCAACTTGTAAAAGAACAGAAAGTTGTAAAATTACAGCAATTAGTTGAAAGAACAGAAAGCTCTGAATCGACAATTCGCCGTGATTTAGCGCAATTGGAAAAGCAAAGGTTATTAAAAAGAGTTCATGGTGGTGCCGCTGTTTTAACAGGAAAAGGGCAAGAACCAACGATGGTTGAAAAATCATCCAAAAACATTCAAATAAAACAACAAATTGCTAAGTATGCGGCTAGCGTTATTGAACAAGGTGATTGTATTTATTTAGATGCAGGAAGTACAACATTTGAAATGATTCCATTTTTAATAAATAAAGATGTTACTGTCGTTACGAATGGACTTATGCATATTGAAGCTTTAGTTGAAAATAATATTCGTGCGTATTTACTAGGCGGAATGATGAAGAGTAGGACGAAAGCTTTAATCGGTGCTATGGCACAGGAAAGTATGCAGAAGTATCGTTTTGATAAATGTTTTTTAGGTGCAAATGGTGTACATGAACAGCTTGGCTTTACAACGCCAGATCCAGAAGAAGCGCTCTTAAAACAAATGGCATTAACATTAGCAAACGAAGGATATTTCTTAATTGATGAAAGTAAGTTTTCAGAAGTTGCATTTGCGAAAATTGCAAATGTTGAAGAAGCAAATATTATTACAAACCATTTAGAAATTGATTTAGAAAAATATAAACAACAAACCAATGTAATTGAGGCTGATAAACAATGATCTATACAGTTACTTTAAACCCATCTATTGATTATGTAGTGCAAGTTTCTTCTTTTGATTTAGGAACAATAAATCGAGCGGAGAAAGATATGAAGTTTCCTGGAGGAAAAGGAATTAATGTTTCTCGTGTTCTTCAGCGTTTAGGTGTTAAAAATATAGCACTTGGATTTACTGGTGGATTTACTGGTCAATTTATTAAAGAGGTATTACAGACGGAAGGTGTAACAACAAACTTCGTCCAAGTAGATGAAGATACTCGCATTAATGTGAAAATAAAAGGGGAAGAAGAAACAGAATTAAATGGCCAAGGTCCTATTGTAACAAAAGAGCAGTTCGAACAGTTAATGAAAAAAATTGAGAGTATGCAACCTGGAGATTGTGTTGTACTTGCTGGGAGTGTACCGGTCTCTATTCCAAGTACCTTTTACGAATCAATTGCTGCGTTTGGAGCTGAAAAAGGTATTCGTGTAGTAGTAGATGCAAGTGGAAGCGCACTGCAACATGTAATTAAAAATAAGCCATTTTTAATTAAGCCAAACCATCATGAACTTGGTGAGTTGTTTGGAGTGGAGCTTTCAACAGTAGAGGACGTTTTACCTTATGGAAGAAAATTAATTGAACAAGGTGTAAAACACGTTATCGTATCGATGGCTGGAGAGGGAGCTTTATTATTTACGGCAGAAGGTATATATGAAGCGACTGTTCCAAGAGGTGTTGTAATTAATTCAGTTGGGGCCGGAGATTCTCTTGTTGCAGGGTTTGTAGGCAAATATGAACAGACAAAAGATATTGAAAAGGCATTTCAATACGGCGTTGCAACAGGGAGTGCAACAGCATTTTCAGCTGATTTATGTAAGAAGGAAAAAGTAGAAGAATTATTGTCGCAAGTAATTGTAGCTAAGCGATAGGGGGAAGCAACATATGAAAATTACAGAACTATTAAAAAGGGATACAGTCATTATGGATTTGACAGCTTCAAATAAAGAAGCTGTCATAGATGAATTAGTTGAGAAATTAAACGGGGCAAATCGTTTAAATAGTAAAACGGAATTTAAAGAAGCTATTTTAAAGCGGGAGTCCCAAAGTACGACTGGAATAGGGGAAGGTATTGCAATACCTCATGCGAAGACAAAGGCTGTTAAACAACCATCGATTTGTTTTGGTAGAAGTGTAAGCGGTATCAATTATGAGTCGCTTGACGGACAGCCAGCACACTTATTCTTTATGATTGCTGCAAGTGAAGGAGCGAATAATACTCATTTAGAAACGTTGTCTCGTTTATCGACATTATTAATGGATGAAGGATTTCGCAAGCAACTATTAGAAGCAAAGGATGAAAGTGAGCTTCTTCAACTATTTGATGAAAAAGAGAATGAAAAAGAAGAAGAGACTGAAGTCGCAAAACCAGAAGGAAATGAACCGTACGTACTTGCTGTTACAGCTTGTCCAACTGGAATCGCTCACACATATATGGCAGCGGATAGCTTAAAAGCAAAAGCGACAGAGTTAGGAATAGCGATTAAAGTTGAAACAAACGGATCAACAGGTATTAAAAACGGTTTAACGAAAGAGGATATTGAACGTGCAACAGCTATTATTGTTGCGGCGGATAAACAAGTAGAAATGAATCGTTTTGCTGGTAAACATGTCATTCAAGTGCCAGTTGCTGATGGGATTCGAAAAACGGAAAATCTGCTTAAGCGAGCTGTCAAACAAGATGCACCAATCTTTAAAGGTGTAAAAGAGGACGGGAAATCAGAAAGTATTGAGGGAGAAAAAGGATTAGGAATTTATAAGCATTTAATGAGCGGTGTAAGTAATATGCTTCCATTCGTTGTTGGCGGCGGGATTTTAATAGCGCTAGCGTTTTCGTTTGGTGGTATAAAGGCGGAAGGTCCTTTAGCTGAATTGTTCATGTCAATTGGTGGAGGAAAAACAGGTGCGTTTTTATTCCTTGTACCAATTTTAGCTGGATTTATTGCAAGTTCTATCGCTGATCGTCCTGGTTTTATGCCTGGTGTTGTAGGTGGATTTTTAGCGGCGAATGCGAATGCTGGATTTTTAGGTGGGTTAATTGCTGGTTTCTTAGCTGGATATGTTGTTTTAGGGTTGAAAAGATTATTTTCAGGACTACCAGTACAATTAGAAGGAATTAAACCTGTATTGTTATATCCAGTCTTTGGATTATTGATTACAGGAGTTGTAATGCAAAAAGTAGTAATTCCGCCTGTAGTAGCATTAAATGAAATGTTGACAGGGTGGTTAAATGGTTTAAACGGTACGAATGCTATATTACTAGGTCTTATTTTAGGTGGTATGATGGCAATTGATATGGGGGGGCCAATTAATAAAGCGGCATTTACGTTTGGTATTGCTGCAATAGAAGCACAGAATTTTGGAGTGCACTCAGCAGTTATGGCTGGTGGGATGGTACCGCCACTTGCGATTGCATTCGCAACTACATTCTTTAAATCAAAGTTTACAGAAGCGGAACGTAAATCTGGTTTAACCAATTATATTATGGGAGCATCGTTCATTACAGAAGGTGCGATTCCGTTTGCTGCTGCAGATCCGGTTCGAGTAATCGTAAGTTGTGTTGTTGGTTCAAGTATTGCAGGTGCGTTATCTATGTTATTCCAAATTACATTACCGGCACCGCATGGTGGATTATTTGTAATAGCGTTAGTAAATAAACCGTTACTATATATTTTCTCTATATTAATTGGAACAATTGTTTCGGCTGTTATGCTAGGTGTTTGGAAAAAGAAAGTTCAATAACAAATAAAAAGAGAGCAGTTTTTAGTAGCTGCTCTCTTTTTATTACAAAAAAATAGGTTAACAATTGAATATTGATGTTTTTGGTAAAATATGTAACGAATTGTGAATTTTTTGTAACAAAAAAGTAACACTGTAATTTTTTCTGGAAAAAAGTTCTTGTGCTCGTATATGAAAAATATATGAAAACCACTGGAGATTGTATGAGGAATACATTTTATTAATATGGAAATTTATGTTACAACTCGTTAATCGTATATTACGAATGCTTTGTAATTGTGTGATTTCTAAAAATTCTAAAAATCTGTTGCTATAATGAAAATACGAAAACAAAGCAAATGGAGGCTATTCATGAAAAAATTATTAGGTATAGCAACAGCAGCAGTTTTTGGTCTTGGGATTTTTGCGGGTTCTGCTAAAGCGGAAACAGTTGTAACAACAGACGTATTAAATGTTAGAGAAAACCCAAATGTAGAGTCAAAGCTTGTAGGTAAAGTGTTCAGTGGGAATACACTAGATGTTATAAATACAGAAAATGGATGGACAAAAATTAAGTTGAACGGTAAGGAAGCGTTTGTAAGTGCCGATTTTACAAAGAGCACATATTATGTAACGGCGGGCGTATTAAATGTTCGTGCTGGAGCGAATACTGATTCTGAAATTTTAGGTAAACTTAATAAAAATGATGTGATTGAAACGACGAATCAAGTTCAAAATGAATGGTTACAATTCGACTACAATGGAAAAGTTGGATATGTTCACGTGCCATTTTTAACAGGAACAGCACCTGTAATCGAAAAGAAAGAGGTTGTAGCTCAAGAAGAAGCGCCAGCTAGAACAAATACGCCAGTTAAAAATAATACAGTAGTTAAGAATAAAGAGTCTGTTAAGAGTAACGATTCTATTAAGAATGTAGAATCAAGTAAACCTGTGGTAAAAGAAAAACCGGCTGCAAAACCAGTTGCAAAATCTACTGAAACAAGTGCGCCTGCTGGTGGTCGTGAAATTACAGTAGAAGCGACGGCATATACAGCAGATCCGAGTGAGAATGGTTCGTATGGTGGTCGTGTATTAACTGCAATGGGGCATGATTTAACAGCAAATCCAAATATGAAAGTAATTGCTGTTGATCCGAAAGTAATTCCGCTTGGATCAAAAGTATGGGTAGAAGGATATGGAGAAGCGATTGCTGGAGACACCGGTGGTGCGATTAAAGGAAATCGTATTGATGTATTAGTCGGTTCAGATGGTAGTGCTAATAGCTGGGGGCGCAAATCTGTAAAAGTGAAAGTTATACAATAGGTTATCGATATTAATATAAAAAGCGGTTGCTTGAAACTATGTAAGCAGCCGCTTTTTATGGATTATTGAAATGGATAAATAGTTTTACCTGTGATAATTTTATATGCACTGCAAAATTGCGTTTGTATATATTCTGTATTTTTATTTTCTGGATGTAATGTTGTTTCATGGAGAGTAGAATGAAAAGCCCGTAGTAAAC
Organism: Bacillus sp. FSL E2-8900; assembly: GCF_037966225.1. Classification (NCBI taxonomy): domain Bacteria; kingdom Bacillati; phylum Bacillota; class Bacilli; order Caryophanales; family Bacillaceae; genus Bacillus; species Bacillus sp. FSL E2-8900. The sequence goes on along the minus strand of NZ_CP150193.1, from coordinate 3,413,161 downwards.
AATTTAGGGCGAAGTATAATTCCTCTTGTGAACAATTTTGTTCTTTTGTAGAAGTGGCTAAAATGAGGTCTTTTGTCAAAGATGAAAAATTGATGGTGGATTGTTTCATAGTTAACTCATCCTCTCGAAACTATTTTTATCATGTATATGCAGAATTGGACAAACTATGTTCTTTTTTCTGTGTAATTTCATGTACCGAAATGAAAGAACTTGCAATCATGCCGTTAAAATTGGTAAGATTGGGTATAATCAATAGATGGAGTATATTACATAAAGAGAGTTGAATGATATGGGAGAAGTGCAACGTGAAAAAGTTGCTGTCATCATTGGACCAACTGCTGTTGGAAAGACGAAGTTAAGTATCAATCTTGCCAAAGCGTTGAACGGTGAAATTATTAGTGGTGATTCCATGCAGATCTATCGAACGATGGATATTGGAACTGCAAAGGTAACAAAAGCAGAGATGGACGGAATTCCACATTATATGATCGATATAAAAAATCCGGAAGATTCATTTTCTGTCGCGGAATTTCAAGAACGTGTTCGCAAGCATATTCGAGAAATTACAGAACGTGGTAAATTACCAATTATAGTTGGTGGGACCGGTCTTTATATACAATCTGTTTTATTCGATTATCAGTTTACAGATGATGCTGGTGATGTGATATACCGAGAGCAAATGGAAAAGTTAGCTTTAGAACGCGGTGTGGAATATGTACATAAAAAATTGCAAGAAGTAGATCCAGAAAGTGCGGAGCGTATTCATGCAAATAATGCACGACGTGTCATTCGGGCGTTAGAAATTTTCCACATGACGGGTGAAAAAATGAGTGACCAAATTGAGAAACAAGAAAAAGAGTTACTCTATGATGTTTCATTAATTGGCTTGACAATGGATCGAGAAATGCTATACGATCGCATTAACTTACGAGTGGATTTGATGATGGAACAAGGCCTATTAGAGGAAGTAGAAGGGCTGTATAATAGAGGGATACGAGATTGTCAATCTATTCAAGCGATTGGATATAAAGAAATCTATGATTATTTTGAGAATCGAGCCTCTTTAGAAGATGCGGTGTCACAATTAAAGACGAATTCGCGTCGTTATGCAAAACGTCAATTAACGTGGTTCCGTAATAAAATGGATGTCACGTGGTTTGATGTTACAGACGGTGAAAAAACGTCAGAAATTTTACGATACATAGAAGGAAAGTTACAAGTAAAGTCGAATAATAGTAAGTAGAGAAAAAGAGGAGGATTCGACATGAAGCAATCAATCAATATTCAAGATCAGTTTTTAAATCAACTCCGTAAAGAAAATACGTTTGTTACGCTGTACTTATTAAATGGTTTCCAGCTTCGTGGATTAATTAAAGGATTTGATAATTTTACAGTCCTGCTGGAAACAGAAGGTAAGCAGCAGCTTATTTATAAACATGCAATTTCTACATTTGTACCACAAAAAAATGTTTCAATTGAATTAGAATAGTAATGAATTATTGTACATAACAAAAAAGAGCGAGTTTCCTCGCTCTTTTTTTATTTGTCATAAACAATATATGATGAAATTTAAGCGATTCTAAATACAGTAAGGCGGATATTAGTATTTCCTGTCGCAGGGATTGTAATCTCATTAAGAGTAGATTGGACAGAAATTCTTGCACCAGCTGCTAATGTTTCGATTGTAGTAAATGAAAGTGAGTCGCCTATTAAATTTGAAGAGAAATTATCAGTTGCGACTGCTCCATTAATTGAAATGCCTACTCCGAGTGGAGCGCATCCTGGCGCAGTTGTAGAAATGGATACGCTAATTACATAAATACCACCGTTAATAACAGTAACTGTATCTGTGCCGTTGAAGATAATATTGTTTACGTTAATTGCAGTACTAAAAATAAAGTTATTAAATTGCAGTACTGTTTGCTGAATATTGTTTGTTACAACAATTGTTGCTATAGGGAAGCTAGGTCCAGTTGGCCCAGTAGGTCCGGTAGGTCCACCAGAAGGTCCAGTAGGTCCAGTAACTCCTATGCCAGTAGCGCCGGTAGCACCCGTTGGTCCTTGAATGCCTTGAGGTCCGGTAGCGCCCGTGTTACCTTGAACACCCTGAGGTCCAGTAGCACCCGTGTTACCTTGAACGCCTTGAGGTCCAGTAGCACCGGTAGCACCCGTGTTACCTTGAACGCCTTGAGGTCCAGTAGCGCCGGTAGCACCCGTGTTACCTTGAACGCCTTGAGGTCCAGTAGCACCGGTAGCACCCGTGTTACCTTGAACGCCTTGAGGTCCAGTAGCGCCGGTAGCACCCGTGTTACCTTGAACACCCTGAGGTCCAGTAGCGCCCGTGTTACCTTGAGCACCTTGAGGTCCAGTAGCACCCGTGTTGCCTTGAACACCCTGAGGTCCAGTAGCACCCGTGTTACCTTGAACACCTTGAGGTCCAGTGGCACCAGTAGCACCAGTAGCGCCCGTGTTACCTTGAACACCTTGAGGTCCAGTAGCACCGGTAGCACCCGTGTTACCTTGAACACCTTGAGGTCCAGTGGCACCAGTAGCACCCGTGGCACCCGTGTTACCTTGAACACCTTGAGGTCCAGTGGCACCGTAGCGCCCGTGTTACCTTGTAGCACCAGCAGGTCCTTGAGCACCTTGAGGTCCAGTAGCGCCAGTAGCACCCGTGTTACCTTGAGGTCCCTGAGGTCCAGTAGGTCCAGGAGGCCCGCCAGAAGGTCCGGTAGGTCCGGTAACTCCTATACCAGTAGCGCCAGTGGCACCGGTAGCACCCGTGTTACCTTGAGGTCCAGTAGCACCAGTAGCGCCCGTGTTACCTTGAACACCTTGAGGTCCAGTAGCGCCGGTAGCGCCCGTGTTACCTTGAGCACCTTGAGGTCCAGTAGCGCCGGTAGCACCCGTGTTACCTTGAACGCCTTGAGGTCCAGTAGCACCGGTAGCGCCGGTAGCACCCGTGTTACCTTGAACGCCTTGAGGTCCAGTAGCACCGGTAGCACCAGTAGCACCCGTGTTACCTTGAACACCTTGAGGTCCAGTGGCACCAGTAGCACCAGTAGCACCCGTGTTACCTTGAACACCTTGAGGTCCAGTGGCACCAGTAGCACCCGTGTTACCTTGAACACCTTGAGGTCCAGTGGCACCAGTAGCACCAGTAGCACCAGTAGCACCCGTGTTACCTTGAACACCTTGAGGTCCAGTAGCACCCGTGGCACCCGTGTTACCTTGAACACCTTGAGGTCCAGTGGCACCGGTAGCACCAGCAGGTCCTTGAGCACCTTGAGGTCCAGTAGCGCCAGTAGCACCCGTGTTACCTTGAGGTCCCTGAGGTCCAGTAGGTCCAGGAGGCCCGCCAGAAGGTCCGGTAGGTCCGGTAACTCCTATACCAGTAGCGCCAGTGGCACCGGTAGCACCCGTGTTACCTTGAGGTCCAGTAGCACCAGTAGCGCCCGTGTTACCTTGAACACCTTGAGGTCCAGTAGCGCCGGTAGCGCCCGTGTTACCTTGAGCACCTTGAGGTCCAGTAGCGCCGGTAGCACCCGTGTTACCTTGAACGCCTTGAGGTCCAGTAGCACCGGTAGCGCCGGTAGCACCCGTGTTACCTTGAACGCCTTGAGGTCCAGTAGCACCGGTAGCACCAGTAGCACCCGTGTTACCTTGAACACCTTGAGGTCCAGTGGCACCAGTAGCACCAGTAGCACCCGTGTTACCTTGAACACCTTGAGGTCCAGTAGCGCCGGTAGCACCCGTGTTACCTTGAACACCTTGAGGTCCAGTAGCGCCGGTAGCACCCGTGTTACCTTGAGCACCTTGAGGTCCAGTAGCGCCGGTAGCACCCGTGTTACCTTGAACACCTTGAGGTCCAGTAGCGCCAGTAGCACCCGTGTTACCTTGAACGCCTTGAGGTCCAGTAGCACCGGTAGCACCCGTGTTACCTTGAACACCTTGAGGTCCAGTAGCGCCGGTAGCGCCCGTGTTACCTCGAGGCCCAGTGGCGCCGGTAGCACCAGTAGCACCCGTGTTACCTTGAGGTCCAGTAGCGCCGGTAGCGCCCGTGTTACCTCGAGGCCCAGTGGCGCCGGTAGCACCAGTAGCACCTGTGTTACCTTGAGGTCCAGTAGCGCCGGTAGCGCCCGTGTTACCTCGAGGTCCAGTGGCACCGGTAGCACCAGTAGCGCCTGCTGGTCCAGTAGGTCCGGTAGGTCCTTGAATAAACGAAGCGGAATTAACTAGAGCAGTTTGTAATGCTGCTATTAATTTAAGGAGCTCTTGAAGTGTGCAAGGGTCAATTCGGAATAATTTTGTAATGTATAGTAAATAGTTAATGAGATTTTGAAGCTCAATAAATACAGCGCTTGCTACAAAGGTTGGATTTCTTAATATAGTTATTAAGTTTTTAATGATAGCTAACCCTTGTGCTTTCAGGGAGGAAGTAGCGTCTAGTGAACAAATAAATTTACTCAGTAGGTTCAATGTATCGATTAGATCTTCAATATTTTGGGGAGATGGATTTGCGAAAAGTGTTGGGATTATTTTTGTTAAATCAATAATAATCGCACGAAATGTTCTAAGTTGAGCTTTAGTAATTGGGATTGATGGAGTATTTGGGATTCGTCCGGCGCTACTTGGAAAGCATGGTTTGGAGAATTTGTTTTGATTGTCGTTATAACGAGACATTAAATCTCTCCTTTCTCACGAAAATGTGAACGAAACTCATCATAGTAGATGCAGAAATTAGTTAAATGGTCATAGTAAAATCGTTTGTTTAAAGAAAAAATAGAAAAAACGCCTTACAATAAGGCGTTTTTTCTATTTTCTGCGTATTGATAATATCGCTTTAATGAAATTTTTGATTTGAATCCAGCGAGTTTTATAATTTCTGATTCAGGAGTTTCTTTTTTTATTAAGTTTAAAATATAGGTGTTACGAAAATGTTGTCCTGAAATTCCTTTACGTAAATTGGCTCTAGCCACTTCGAGGCGAATCATTTTTTGTATAGCAATTTCCGTTAATGCCTTTGGTGCATCATTTTCATATACCCACCTGTATGTTCCACGGTTAAAATCGAATGCGACAAATAATGGATCATCACTATGGTATTTAGGACGAACTGGTTCCGGGATGCTTTTGTAATAATTATATAGTTGTTTTTTGTCTTCTTTTGCTAATGTAATTGTTCTTTCTACACCTGCGGTTGCTGGGATTGATAATGTGTTAGTTTCAAAGTGAACGTGATGCATTGTTAATGCTGTAAGTTCCTGTAAGGATAAACCGTAGTCAATCAATAGATTTAAAATAGCAATATTGCGATCCATTAATAAGGGGCGCACAGGAAGTTGTTTTTCTGAAAGTCCTTCTAATGAAGTGACTATATACTTTAACCTTTTTTCTTCATCAGGTGAAATGAAATCTTCGTTACGAAGTGTACGGTCTGGTTGAATAGATATCTCCATATTTTTCAATGGATTAGGAATGTTTAGAAAATGATGCATTCTATTTAGTACAATAAATACACGATGCATCGTTTTTTCTGAGTAATGTCGATTCGTTTTTAAATCGGAAAAGTAATCTTCGTAGTCTTTTGTACAAAGTGTAGCCCATATATTACTGGAAGGGAGCTTTTTGTTTTTTTCTAACCAATGTCCGAAGTCTTCAACGTCATAAACATAACGTTTAATAGTTGAGGGTTTTCGGCCTTTATTCAATAAAAAAATAGAAAAGGCTTGTATTGTATCATGGAATTCCGTTGTCTCCATAGTCCCACCACCTTAATTATTTCTTATATTATAGCAAACTTTTCTGAAAATAGGCATTTACAAGGGGGACAGGAATAATAATATTTGGTGAGTGGATAAAATGAGGTGATTGTATGGAACAATCGATGCGAAAGAAAAACAACAATCAAATTAATATTGTGTTAAACCATCGAAAGAAAATTTCTTTGCCAGCCGCAGAAAATAAAACGGTAATTTCAAATGAAACTGCAATTAAACATGAAATGCTGCAGAGAATTGAAGAAGAGATGGGGAAGCTTGTTGGGATGGATGATATAAAAAAGATAATAAAAGAAATATATGCTTGGATTTATGTGAATAAAAAAAGACAAGAGAAGGGATTGAAGTCAGAGAAGCAAGTACTTCATATGCTGTTTAAAGGGAATCCAGGTACAGGGAAGACAACTGTTGCTAGAATGATAGGGAAATTGCTGTTTGAGATGAATATTCTATCGAAAGGCCACTTGGTTGAAGCTGAACGTGCTGATCTTGTAGGAGAGTACATCGGCCATACAGCTCAAAAAACAAGAGACTTAATAAAAAAAGCAATGGGAGGTATTTTGTTTATTGATGAGGCGTATTCTTTAGCTCGAGGAGGAGAGAAGGACTTTGGAAAAGAAGCAATTGATACGCTTGTAAAACATATGGAAGATAAACAACATGGTTTTGTATTGATTTTAGCTGGATATTCAAGAGAGATGAATCACTTTCTTTCATTAAATCCAGGGCTGCAATCTCGTTTTCCATTTATTATTGAATTTGCGGATTACTCGGTAAATCAGTTGTTGGAAATTGGGAAAAGAATGTATGAAGATCGTGAATATCAGTTATCGAAAGAGGCTGAATGGAAATTTAGGGATCATTTACATGCTGTAAAGTATTCGTCGCAAATTACATCGTTTAGTAATGGGCGGTATGTACGGAATATTGTTGAAAAATCAATTCGTACACAGGCGATGCGGTTGTTGCAAGAAGATGCCTATGATAAAAATGATTTAATTGGAATATCGAGTATGGATTTGATGCTCGAAGAGGAGACGCACAGTACATAAACTGTGCGTCGATTTTTGTGTATAAGTTCGTTTACTCTTTTTTTTCTTTTTCTTGGTGTACTTCATGGAAGTGTTCCATTTTAGCGCTCTTTTCGTGTGCTGAATTAGGATCGTGTCCAAATTGATTTACTGAGCTTTTTTGAGCTCCTTTATTAACGTGGTTTGTCATTTGTATTCACCTCACTTTAAAAATTAGTATAAACATTATATAAAGAAAAAATCGTTAGAAAAGAAAAACCTCTTTACGATATGTAAAGAGGTTAGATTGCTATTTATGGATTGAACGTTCTTTCGTTTCGATACGTCTGTGTGGTAAATGCCATTTGTAATGAATAGAAACCATGCGGAAGCAAACAATTAAAATGAATAAAATGTAAAGAGCCCAATCGCTAACAATAATTTGAGCGCCAATTAAAAAACCTGCTAAAATTGTCCAAAAGGCATATACTTCAGCTCGAAGAACGAGAGGTTTCCTGCGGGCTAAAAGATCGCGAATGATACCGCCGCCAATACCAGTTAAAACAGCTGCTACAATTGTGGCGCTAATTGGTAAATTTAATTTTTGGGCATATAATGCTCCTTGTACAGCAAATGCTGATAAGCCGATAGCGTCAGTGATATTTTCCCACTTTTTCCAATGTCTAATTAACTTATTTGGAAAAAGAAAAATAATAGTCATTGATAAAAGTGCGATTTGGAATAACATGTCTTGTTGCCAAAACGCGACAATCGGATAACCGATTAATAAATTACGAAGGGCACCTCCCCCAAATGCGGTTGCCATTCCTAAAATATACACCCCGAAAATATCATAATCCTCTTCCATTGCAACAATGGCTCCGCTTAGTGCGAAAGCGATTGTGCCTATGATGCTAAAAATCTCCCATGCCATGAATTTTCTCCCCCGCTAACTAGATGAAATGTGCTTCCTCTGCTATTATATTAGAAGGTTTAAATTTCGAAAAGGATGAGTGAACATATTTGATGGAAGAAAAAGAAAAAGTCATATTAGTAGGCTGTCAATTGCCACAAGATGATGATGAAAAATTTATGCATTCCATGAAAGAGCTTGCATCACTAGCGAAGACTGCACGAGCAGAATTGTTAGTGTCAACAACGCAAAAACGACCAAAGTTTCATCCGGCAACTTACATAGGTAAAGGGAAATTAGAAGAGCTTACAATGTTAACTGAAGAATTAGAGCCGGATGTTATTGTATTTAATAATGAATTAACGCCGAGTCAAATTCGGAATTTATCCTCAGTATTAAATGCGAGAGTAATTGATCGAACGCAACTAATACTGGATATTTTTGCGCAACGTGCGAAGTCGAGGGAAGGTAAGCTTCAAGTAGAATTAGCTCAGTTGCAATATACAATGCCGCGTCTTATGGGGCAAGGATTGTCCTTATCGCGTCTTGGTGGTGGTATTGGAACGAGAGGACCAGGTGAGACGAAATTAGAGACGGATCGTCGTCATATTCGATCCCGTATTGATGAAATAAAGAAACAACTTGCAGTTGTTGTGGAACATCGAAAAAGATATCGTGAGAGAAGAAAAGATAATAAAGTATTTCAAGTTTCGTTAATAGGGTATACAAATGCAGGGAAATCGACACTGTTTAATAGATTAACGGAAGCTGATACGTTTGAAGAAAACCTTCTGTTTGCAACATTAGACCCAACGACGAGGAAGATGCCGTTACCTTCTGGTTATACAGTATTACTAACTGATACTGTTGGTTTTATACAAGATTTACCCACTTCATTAATCGCTGCTTTTCGTTCGACACTGGAAGAAGCGGGGGAAGCAGATGTCATTTTACATGTAGTTGATTCCGCGGATCCTAACTACATAGGGCATGAAAAAACAGTAAAACGATTATTATCAGAACTTGAAATTAACCATATTCCTATTATTACGTTATATAATAAAAAAGATGAATTACATCAAAACTTTATTCCGTTTCCGAAAAGTGATTTCTTAATGACTAGTGCTTTTGAAGAAAGTGATTTATTGCGTATAAAAGAAGCGATAGAAACGAAGATGAAGAAAGAAATGGATTGTTATCGAGTGGAAATCCCTCCGAGTGAAGGTAAGTTGTTAACGCTTTTAAAGACGGAAACTCTATTAGCAAAGATGGAGTTTCTAGAAGATAAATTTGTATATGATTGTGCAGGGTATATTTTTACTCATTCATCGCTTAATGTGCAATTAAAGAGATTTTTAGTGGAAGAAGGAGAAAATAAAAATGTTTGATCGTTTGAAAAATGGAGAAAAAATTGCTCCAATTGTAAAAGAAGTAGAGAGTCAGATTACAGAAGTACATAAACGTGCGGATGAAGTGATTGAAAGCAATCAGTTTCGTGTATTAGAAAGTTTTCGGAAACATAAAATTAGTGACTCGCATTTTAACCCGACAACAGGTTATGGTTATGATGATATTGGCCGTGATACGTTAGAAAAAGTGTATGCTGATGTATTTGGGGCGGAAGCTGGACTTGTTCGTCCGCAAATTATTTCAGGTACTCACGCTATCTCTACAGCGTTATTTGGTATTTTACGCCCGGGAGATGAGTTATTGTATATCACTGGGAAACCGTATGATACGTTAGAGGAAATTGTTGGTGTACGTGGGAAAGGTGTAGGTTCATTTAAAGAATATAATATCGGTTACAATGCAGTTCCGCTAACTAGTGCTGGGCTTGTTGATTTTGAGGCTGTTGCAGCGGCGATTCATAATAATACGAAAATGATCGGTATTCAGCGTTCGAAAGGTTATGCTACTCGTCCATCGTTTACTATTTCTCAAATTAAAGAGATGATCGCGTTTGTTAAAGAAATTAAACCTGATGTTGTTGTGTTTGTAGATAACTGTTATGGCGAGTTTATTGAAGAGCAAGAGCCATGTCATGTTGGTGCAGATTTAATGGCGGGTTCGCTTATTAAAAACCCGGGCGGCGGAATTGTTAAAACTGGTGGTTATATTGTCGGGAAAGAACAGTATGTTGAAGCGTGTGCATATCGTTTAACGTCTCCGGGAATTGGTGCGGAAGCTGGAGCGTCTTTATACAGTCTGCAAGAAATGTATCAAGGGTTCTTCTTAGCGCCACATGTTGCAGGACAAGCGCTGAAAGGTGCAATTTTTACAGCTGCGTTTTTAGAAAAGTTAGGAATGAACACGTCACCAGCGTGGAATGCGCCAAGAACAGACTTAATTCAATCGGTTCAATTTGATGATAAAGACCGTATGATTGCCTTCTGCCAAGCGATTCAATATGCATCTCCAATTAATTCGCATTTTACTCCGTATGCAAACTATATGCCAGGTTATGAAGATGATGTAATCATGGCGGCGGGAACGTTTATTCAAGGTGCAAGTATTGAATTGTCTGCTGATGGTCCAATTAGACCACCGTATGTTGCGTATGTGCAAGGTGGCTTAACGTATTCGCATGTTAAAATTGCGATTTGTTCTGCGATTGACGAATTGATTGAAAAGAATTTATTAATAATTTCTTAATGGGAAGCTGTCGATTTTGGCAGCTTTTTTCGTATAAAAGTAATGATTTATGCGATTAGAAAAAAGAATGAAAAAATTCATAAAAAAATTATAAAAAATCATGTAAGAAAAGCTAACATCTATTGACACTAAACATAACATGGTATAAAATGAGAAGCAGTTAAGGCGAAGGAGGAACTGAAAAATGAAAGAAGATAGACGTTCTGCCCCGCTGTTTCCTATTGGTATTGTTATGGATTTAACACAATTGTCTGCACGTCAAATTCGCTACTATGAAGAGCATAATCTTGTTTCTCCAACCCGTACAAAGGGGAATCGTAGATTATTTTCATTTAACGATGTAGATAAGTTGTTAGAAATTAAAGATTTGTTAGATCAAGGCCTGAATATGGCTGGTATTAAACAAGTGTTACTAATGAAAGAAAATCAAACAGAAGCAGTGAAAGTAAAAGAAGAAACGAAAGAAATTTCAAAAACTGAGCTTCGCAAAATACTTCGAGATGAACTACAACATACAGGTAGATTCAATCGAACTTCATTGCGACAAGGTGACATTTCAAGATTTTTTCACTAAAGATAACTGATTCTGAAGGCGATTAGAGGGACTAAGGAGGAATTTATAATGTCTAGATACACAAAAGAAGATATTTTCCGTTTGGCGAAAGAAGAGAATGTAAAGTATATCCGTTTACAATTTACGGACCTTTTAGGGGTAATTAAAAACGTAGAGATTCCAGTGAGACAATTAACGAAAGCTCTTGATAACAAAATGATGTTTGATGGATCTTCGATTGAAGGTTTCGTACGTATTGAAGAGTCTGATATGTATTTATATCCTGATTTAGACACTTGGGTAATTTTCCCTTGGACAGCTGAAAAAGGTAAAGTAGCTCGACTAATCTGTGATATTTACAATGCAGATGGCACTCCATTTGATGGAGACCCACGTAACAACTTAAAACGTGTGTTAAAAGAAATGGAAGCTTTAGGATTTTCAGACTTCAATCTTGGACCAGAGCCAGAATTCTTCCTATTTAAGGTTGATGAAAAAGGAAATCCAACATTAGAACTAAACGATAACGGTGGATACTTCGACCTTGCGCCGATGGATCTAGGGGAAAACTGTCGTCGTGATATCGTTCTTGAACTTGAAGAAATGGGATTTGAAATTGAAGCATCTCACCATGAGGTTGCTCCAGGACAGCACGAAATTGACTTTAAATATGCAAATGCAATTCGCTCATGTGATGACATTCAAACATTCAAACTTGTTGTAAAAACAATTGCTCGTAAACATGGTTTACACGCAACGTTTATGCCAAAACCACTATACGGTGTGAACGGTTCAGGTATGCACTGTAACTTATCATTATTTAAAAATGGTGAGAACGTATTCTTTGATGCAAACGGTGACTTACAATTAAGTGATGATGCTCGTCACTTCATCGCAGGTATTTTAAAACATGCACCAGCATTTACAGCGATAGCAAACCCAACTGTAAACTCATATAAACGTCTAGTACCTGGATATGAAGCGCCTTGTTACGTAGCATGGTCTGCACAAAACCGTAGTCCGTTAGTACGTATCCCTGCATCTCGTGGTATTAGTACACGCGTAGAAGTGCGTAGTGTTGACCCAGCTGCAAACCCATATTTAGTAATGGCTACATTATTAGCTGCAGGTCTTGATGGGATTAAAAACAAATTAACTCCACCAGCAGCAGTAGATCGTAACATCTATGTAATGACAAAAGAAGAGCGCGAAGAAGCAGGTATCGTTGACTTACCAGCAACATTAGCGCAAGCATTAGTTACATTACAATCTAATGAAGTAGTATGCGGTGCACTAGGAGAACACTTACTTGAGCACTTCATCGAAGCGAAAGAGATTGAGTGGGATATCTTTAGAACACAAGTTCACCAATGGGAACGCGATCAATACATGTCTCTATACTAAGAGGCTTGAACCCTTGATACAACTCGTATCAAGGGTTTTTTAATTCCCTATTATTACAATTTTATGTGGTTGCAAAATGAAAAATAGCCACATAAAAGCCAATAATTAATAACAAGTAGTGATATCATAGAAAAACATTATCAGATAAACGTAAGTTTTATATAATTTATGAACTAAAAAAGCCTTGATACTACGGTATCAGGGCTTTTTTAGTGAAGTTATTGGATATATTAACTACTAGATAATGGATTGTTTTTGGTTATTTTAAATCATGTTACTAAGAAAATCTTTTCAAAAGAATTGATTTTATCTTTTTTAAATCACTTGTGCTATAACTTAATAATTCTTTACTGCCTGTACAACGCGACCAATTATTTTTACATCTTCAGCTGAAAGGTCGTAAGTTTTTGGTTCGTGGATAGGGTCATTACTCAATGGTATTAAAGTAATGATGCTTCCGGATTTTGAAATCTTTTTCACGGTAGCATCATAACCATTGACTTTTACAACAGCAATTTGTCCGTTTTCAACATAAGGAGTTTCCTCTACTAAAACATAAGAACCATCAGGGAATTCGAGATTCATGCTAGTGCCTTTTACAGTAAGATAAAAATACTTTTTACGTTTGTTTAAAAATGTACTCAGCATGGGTAAATAGCCTTCGATATTTTCTTCAGCGAATATTGGTGTACCAGCTGCTACAGAACCAATGATAGGAATATGAAGAATGTTTGATTGATCGTTTTGGATGGTTTCATAAATAGAAACTTCTTCTTTAACAGTATTGTCCTCTTGAGTTGCGAGTCTTTCTAAATCATCAGTAGTAATTCCTAATCCCTTACAAACTTTTATGACATTATCAACAGACGCTTTACCAATCCCTCTTGATAACATGGATTGCAGTGTTGTGGGGGGGAGACCTATTTTTTCGGCGAAGGCTCTTTTGCTATAGCCAGCTTCTTTTATTAAGCGTGTTACAACCTCTGCTTTTTTCATTACTTTCACCATCTTTCTTATTAAAATGTATACGATATTGCGTATTTCTGTATATATCATAACCTAACTAAAATTGTTAGTAAATAGAAAAATATACGAAATTGAGTATTTAAATACGTTTTTTTGTTGACTAAATACGAAACTGAGTTTATATTTAAATGGAAATGAACGCAATATCGTACAAAAAACAGGTGGTGAGTCAATGTATCCGAATTTGCGTGCAGAGATGGCGAGAAAAAGAATTATGATTACACAAATTTCTTCGCATCTGAAACTTCGCCACGCAACAGTGAGCGACAAAATAAATGGTAAATTTCGTTTTTATTATGATGAAGCTTTTGAAATTAAGAAAACTTTTTTTCCAGAACATAGTTTGGAATATCTTTTTGAATTTGAAGAAAATGAAGCGAATTGAAATCGGAGGAAATTTACTTAAAATGTAACCCTATAATCGAATTATTGAATGATGATTTAATAAGAGGGTTCATATCAAAGTATTTAATTTAAATTCCGATAACTAGTTAATTTGTAAAAAGAAAGTAAAGAATTATGCGTAGTGCGAAATTATCTCAATGCAATAAAGATAGTCCAAAATTAGTAGTGAGGAGGAGATGAGGATGGGGCAATTAATTGACTCATCAGTACATAGTTCATTAGTATTTGAAGTTAATGGCAAAGTAGTAACGGATAGTTTGATAATTGCGAAGATATTCAAAAAAAATCACTTCGACGTTTTGAAGGAAGTTCGAAAACAAATTGTATATGTAGGTGAAGAGTTTGGAGGAGAAAATTTTCACGAGTCCACTTATTTTAATTCAAAGAATAGGCGAATCCCTAAATATGATTTAACAGAAGAAGCATTCACGTTACTTGTTATGGGATATACCAGTAGAGAAGCGGTTGGAATGAAAATCAAATTTATGAAAGAGTTCAAACGAATGAAGCAATATATACAAAATCAACAAAATGTGCCAAAGGATCCAATGGGGGTTTTAAAGTTAACATTTGCTGCGTTAGAAGGACATACTCAGGAGATACAAGAGATAAAGTCTGAGGTGAAGGGTTTGCGAGAAAATACGCCGCTTTATGCTATCGAGTGTGAAGAGATAACAAGGGCTGTAAAAAGGTTAGGTGTTATGTTATTGGGAGGTAAAAATTCAAATTCTTATCAGGATATCGGTCTTAGAAGGAAGTTATATAGAGATATTTATAGTCAGTTACATCGGGAATTTGGTGTGAATAGTTATAAAGCTATTAAACGTTATCATTTGGATAGAGCAATACAAATGATTAATGAAGAATATTCAATTCCAACTGTTTTAAATGAAGAAATTACAGTTAAAAACTCACAAATAAATATGGCAGACATTCAGTAGGAGGAAAGAACATGCAAAGAAAGATTTTAGTAATTACTAGCAGTTTAGCAGGGTTACCAACTGTCAGTGAATTTAAAACAAAAGAAGATGCAAAAGAGCAGGTTAGAAAGCTTATTCAAAAAGGAATGAGTCAAAATGTGATTCGTATAACACAAGAAATTCCAATGAATATCGAAATCCAAGTGGATGTTGAACTTGAGGAATAAGAGAGGTTTAGAAGAAAATAGATATGGATAGCATGATTGTTTTGAATGAATGCATAAGAAAAGAATCCGTTGCAGCGGATTCTATAAGAAAAAATATCTCTAGATAAGTATAACATTGAATACCGTTTTTGAGAATTGATGAGGTGGCTAGTATGGGGATTATTCGAGTGAAAAAAGATAGTAATTATTCCGTTATAAATAATACTGGTTTAAAAGATGAAAGGTTGTCATGGAAAGCGAAAGGAATCTTAGCCTATGCGCTTACATTACCAGACGATTGGACTTTTCATATTAGCGAATTAGCTCGACATGCTAAGGATGGAGAAGATTCGCTCCGTACAGGTTTTAAGGAATTAAAAGAATTAGGTTATGTAAAACGTTATCCTGTTCGTGATGGGAATACGAAAAAAATTACAAGGTGGGATACGGAAATTTACGAAACGCCACAAAGGAACATGCCACAAATGGAAAACCAAGATGTGGTAAAGCCATATGAGGAAAATCAGAAACTACTAAATACTAATAGACTAAATACTAATAAACGAAATAATAATGATGATATGGATAAATTAGAATCTCGTGTATTCATCAATGAGAGGGTTAAAGTAAGTTGTAACTTTATTAAGGGGATGGGCATTCCGTTAAGTGAAATTGCAATTGCAGAGTTGGGGAGTTTTTGTAATTTGTTTAGTGGGGAGTTAATTCAGCATGCAATTAATAAAGCCGTTGATGAGAATGCGCCAAGATGGAACTACATTAAGGCTATATTGAGGAATTGGAAGGAGCAAGAAGTTAAAACATTAGTTGATGTGGCCATACTAGATAGACGTTTCGAAATGAGCAAGAAAAAGAAATATAACGGGACAGGTAGGAAGTATTCAAATAGAAAAGAGATTGTACCCGATTGGTTATATAAAGATGATGAATCAACAAATCTAGAAGAGGAAAGAAAAACCGTGCAGTCTACTGATGAAGAGCGTGAGAGATTACAAGAAGTGTTAAATAAATATAGGTCATAAGAAAAAATGCTAGATGATTTACAAGTAATAAAGATTGAAAAGGCTAATAAGCATATTCATGCTATTAAATTAGTATTAAGAGACTTTGTAAAAAGAACGGAAGTGGGTGAATCAGTAAGTGTTCGAATGGCTCAAAGATTATAAGAAGTTAGAAGAAGAAATTGCTTATTTAGAATACAACTTAGATAAATCAAAAGCCGAATTGAAGCGTTGGATTAGCGGTGATTTGCAAAATGTAAGATTAACCGCTGAATCGGAAGGGGCTAAGGTAGAAGGGCGGATTGAAGCAATTGAATATGAATTAGCTCATAAAATGAATGAAGAGTATGATTTAAAGCTTTTGATTAATAAGTTTACAGGACTGGATCATCAAATACTTAAAATGAAATATGTTGATGGAATGACTTTAGAGCAAATTGCGTTTGAATTACATTATAGTACAGGCTATATACGCCGAAAACATGCTGAAATAAGGAAGATTGTCAAGTTTTTAGATGGATTTTAGTGTTACCTTTTTGTAGGATACATGTAGTGTACAGAAAGTATTGAAAAAGTGATTTATAGTAGTAATATAAGATTTCGACGAAAGAGCAACTATTTTTATGGTTGCTCTTTTTGTTGTGAAAGAAGGTGAGTAATATGAAGTGATTTGATGGATTAATAGGTCTTTAGCTTCTAGTTATATTTAGTAAAGTAGTAGTTTTACAGGCGAAAATAATAGAAAAATAAGGAGATGTTTAATGATGAGTTTATTAGCTGCTTCAGTCAAAACAAAGAATTTGCCACAACAGGTATTACGTTGGCAATCAATGGTAGAAAGCGAATGTTCTGCACAAGGTGTACCTGAGTTAGTTCCTTACGTGCTTGGAATTATTATGGTGGAAAGTGGAGGGAATTCTGAAACGACACCTGATATTATGCAGTCTAGTGAATCACAAGGATGGGCAATGAATACAATTAAAAACCCGAAAGATTCAATTTATTACGGAGTGAAGCATTTAAAGGGTGCTTTTGATGATGCGAAGAAAAATGGCATTACAGATTTAAGTGCCATTGTTCAATCGTATAATTTTGGACGAGCTTACCTTCGCTGGTTAGCTTCTAACAATAAACAGCATTCATTACCGGTGGCAGATCTGTATTCTAAAACGGTTGTTGCGCCATCACTTGGAAATACGACCGGTGCTATGGTGAAATATAGTAACCCTATCGCTGTTGCCTACAATGGTGGTTATCGATATAAAAACGGGGGGAATTTCTTCTACTCTGAAATTGTTAAACAATATGTAGATTTTGATGGAGGAACTGGTGGCGGTGACAATAAGCCGTTACAACCAAAAGGACTGGGAATTGCAACGTCTAAATACCCAGAAGGATGGGGCATCAATTTATATAGTGGTCCTGGAAAAGATGCTTGGTTTACAGGTCATGTCATTAATACAAAAATGCCATATTTAATTATAGATGCTGCTTGGTATGGCGGGAATGAAAATATGTTATGTCTAGGTTGGGAAGCCTGGGCAAAAGAAGAACACTTTGAAGTGCAGTGGTTCCATGCTTACTCAAAATATCCAGCAGGTTATGGTATTAACACATATGATGGTCCAAATGGAAATTATAAAGGAAATGTGGATGGATCTTATCCATATGGTGTTTTTGCGAGAAAAGATGGTTACATTGATATTGGACAAAACACATGGGTAAAAGAAGAACATTTTAATGTAAGGTAATAACAAAGTTTTTTATTATTTGATTTTAAATTATAAATTTTAATATATAGAAAAAATATAAAAGGGTGCTTTTTTAAGTGCCTTTTTATATTACGTATGAATAGAAAGGAAGATTATTATGGCAAAATTTATTTATCCAACAGATACAACGAGAGTAACAAGTGGATTTCGGGGGAGCAGACCAGATCATCATGGGATAGATCTTGCTGAATCGGGCTATCATCCAATTTATGCAGCAGCTAGCGGACGAGTTAGTCGTTCTTATATTTCATCCAGTTATGGTGAATGTATTATGATTGTGCACACTATTGATGGGGTTACATGGGAAACAGTATATGCCCATATGCGTAGCGGTTCTCGAACAGTAAAAGAAGGTGATTATGTTACACAAGGACAAACTATTGGGGTTATGGGGAACACAGGGGATTCTAGTGGTCAACACTTGCATTTTGAATTGCATAAAGGGTCTTGGAACATCAATAAGAGTAATGCTGTGAATCCATTAGACTACTTAGGAAAAGGAGACGGTGGTGGTACAACTGAACCTTCTGATAAACCGCTACAACCAAAAGGGCTGGGAATTGCAACGTCTAAATACCCAGAAGGATGGGGCATCAATTTATATAGTGGTCCTGGAAAAGATGCTTGGTTTACAGGTCATGTCATTAATACAAAAATGCCATATTTAATTATAGATGCTGCTTGGTATGGCGGGAATGAAAATATGTTATGTCTAGGTTGGGAAGCCTGGGCAAAAGAAGAACACTTTGAAGTGCAGTGGTTCCATGCTTACTCAAAATATCCAGCAGGTTATGGTATTAACACATATGATGGTCCAAATGGAAATTATAAAGGAAATGTGGATGGATCTTATCCATATGGTGTTTTTGCGAGAAAAGATGGTTACATTGATATTGGACAAAACACATGGGTAAAAGAAGAGCATTTTAATGTAAGATAATATCTTTAAATCAGCATGTATTAAGTAGGATGAAAAAACTTGTTATCATACCTCTTGAGATGAGAGTAATATCTGTAAAATGCTGGGCGGAATATAGAGTGCGATTTTTGAAAGAGCAACTGATGTAAAAAGTTGCTCTTTTTCTTTTTTTGAATGTGAGGACCATAACCCATTATATAGAATATGGCCTGTCTGAGGATTTAGTTTCTAGATGTACTTAATAATTCAGTGGAATTTTAAATGATAAAAAATAAAAAAGGAGATAATCAGTAATGGAAATTAGAAAAAAATTAGTGGATCCAAGTAAATATGGTATAAAGTGTCCCAATACAATGACACCAGAATTCATCACAGTACATAATACGTACAATGATGCATCAGCAGAAAATGAGATATTGTATATGATTGGGAATAATAATTCAGTGTCGTTTCATGTTGCAGTAGATGACAAAGAAGCAGTACAAGGTATTCTGTTTGATCGTAATGCTTGGCATGCAGGTGATGGTAACGGAAATGGTAATCGTAAATCTATCGGAGTGGAAATTTGCTATTCTCTAAGCGGTGGGGATAGATATTACAAGGCGGAGGATAATGCAGCAATTGTTATTGCTCAGTTAATGAAACAATTCAATATACCGATTAGTAATGTACGTACACATAAATCGTGGAGTGGAAAGCATTGCCCACATCGAATGCTCGATGAAGGAAGAGTGGATCAATTCATTGAGAAGATAAACAAAGCATTTAATGAAGATAACAATAAACCACTACAACCAAAAGGGCTGGGAATTGCAACGTCTAAATACCCAGAAGGATGGGGCATCAATTTATATAGTGGTCCTGGAAAAGATGCTTGGTTCACAGGTCATGTCATTAATACAAAAATGCCATATTTAATTATAGATGCTGCTTGGTATGGTGGGAATGAAAATATGTTATGTCTAGGTTGGGAAGCGTGGGCGAAAGAAGAACACTTTGAAGTAGAGTGGTTCCATGCTTACTCAAAATATCCAGCAGGTTATGGCATTAACACATATGATGGTCCAAATGGAAATTATAAAGGAAATGTGGATGGATCTTATCCATATGGGATTTTTGCAAGAAAAGATGGTTATATCGATATTGGGCAAAACACATGGGTAAAAGAAGAACATTTTAATGTGAGATAAGGATATGAGAGTAGGATCACTCGTATGATTCTCTTTAATTTTTGAAAAGGAGATGAGAACGATGGAAGAACAAATCTTCAATTCAATGATTCAACAAGGAGCATTCGCAGCTTTATTTGTATGGATGCTGTTTACTACGCAAAAAAAGAATGAACAGCGCGAAGAACAATATCAAAAAGTTATTGAAAAAAATCAACAGGTCATTGAAGAACAAGCAAAAGCATTTAGTTCGTTGTCGAAGGATTTATCAGATGTTAAGCGAAAAATCTTGGGGAACGATGATGAGAAATAAAATATGGTATTAAAGTATTTGTCGCATATGCAGGTTCTCAAATAGGAATTCGATTCATATATAGCTAATGAGAAAAAGCCCTAATACCGATAAGTATTGGGGCTTTTTCTCATTAGCTATAGTGAATAAGGTTGTGGTGGATTTTTCAAGAGGAAAGAGTGAATGAAGTCTAATATTAATGTAAATGAAATGAAACTTTGAATGCTGCTTAGTTATAACATAGTTTTATTCAGAATTTTGTTAGTTCATTTTCTAAATTTAGGGAATAAATATAGTTTAGTACCTTGCAATAAACAATACTAAGTGGTATATTATGGATAAAACAGGTACCGTGTATTGAACAGTACTAAGATAGGAAAGGAGGATGGCACTTGAACGTTCAATTTAAAAAAGGTGTGCTTGAACTTTGTGTATTAGCACTTGTAAAACGTAAAGATAGTTACGGTTATGAACTTGTTCAGCAAATTTCTAATAAATTTTTAATATCGGAAGGATCAGTATACCCTTTATTACGTCGTTTGACGAAAGAAGGGTATTTTCAAACGTATTTAAAGGAATCTACGGAAGGGCCACCTCGTAAATATTATCAATTAACAGAGCAAGGGGAGACGCAATTTCATTTGTTAGTAACAGAATGGCGTGATTTTGCGAAAGGGGTACAAGAAATTATTGAAGGGGTGGAATGGGATGAGTAAAGAAGGGTTTCTTAAAGAATTATCAAGTTATCTTAGAAAGTTACCAGAGGAAGAGAGGCAAGATATTTTATTGGATTATGAAGAGCACTTTCAGTTTGGACTAGAAGAGGGGAAAACTGAATCGGAAATAATACAGGGCCTTGGTTCTCCGAAAGTAATCGCGAAAGAATTACTTGCGATGTATCGCTTCGATGAAATGAAAAAAAATCCATCGACTTCAAATGTGACAAGAGCTGTTATGGCAGCCATTGGACTTAGTTTGTTTAATTTTATTATTGTGTTAGGCCCGTTAGTCGCAATTATTGCTTTTATATTTTCTTTTTGGATCGGTGGTATTGCTAGTGTAGTAACACCATTTTTCGTTATTGGAAAAGTATTTATGGGTACTTTTATATGGTTGGATCTTTTCGTTAGTATAACGTTTGTTGGAGTAGGTTTATTGTTATGTATTATCGCTTTTTATAGTACAAAGTGGTTTAAGAGATTGTGTGTACGATATGTAATATGGAACTTCAAAATGATAAAAGGAGAGTAAATGATGAAAAAACTATTTTTAATCGCTATCGCTTGTATCATTATTGGAGTAATAGGAATTTCCCAAACATATGAAAAAGCAGTACAAACTGCTGAAAAAGGCGATAAAGAAAATGTAATTAAAAACGAAACATTAAAAAATATAGAAGTTAAGTTAGATGCCGGGGATATTATTGTCCAAAAATCTCCTGACTCTTCTTTTTATGTAAAGCAATCGGGAGATGTACGTAAACAAGAGATTCGTATCGCAGAAAATGGTGACACATTAAAAATTATTGGGGAAAGAGAAAAAGGTGCTTCATTTGATTTTTCTTTTTACGATTTTAGGTTTCAAACGTCTAAATTGACTCTACTTGTGCCCGAACGCTCTTACCAAGATGTAAAAGTAAATTCATCTGCTGGACAAATCGAAATGAGTGATGTGAAAAGTGATAGCGTAAGTGTTAGAACACTTGCTGGAGAAGTAGAGTTGAAACAAGTAACGGCTAAGAATGTGGAGGGATCGACAAAAGCTGGTGAGGTGAACTTTAAGAAGGTATTAGGGAAAGTGACCGCAAAAACAACAAGTGGGGAAATAAATATTCAAGATCATGATTCTAAATATAATCTAGAAGCAAGTTCAACTGCGGGAGATATAGATATTACTTTATCGGAAAAACCACAAGATGCGGTAATTACTGGGCAAAGTGCTGCGGGAGATGTAACGATTTTTAATGAAGAAAATAAAAATGTAACAATTGGAAATGGTAGTAAAAAGATTAGCGGTAAAACGGCTGCGGGAGATGTGACGATTGAAACTCGTTAATAAGAAATAGAATGCATGGAAATCTATCAAAATACAAAAAGAAGATAATTACCGTATATAAATAAGGTAATTATCTTCTTTTTGTTATTTTTAATGTAAATCACGATATACGCCAATTACTTTCCCGATAACTGACACTTGTTTTAAAATGATAGGTTCTAATGAAGAGTTTTCTGGTTGTAGACGGAAATGGTCTTTTTCTTTATAGAAACGTTTAACTGTTGCTTCGTTATCCTCTGTTAAAGCGACTACAATTTCACCATTATATGCAGACTGCTGTTGGCGAACAACAACTAAATCTCCATCGAAAATACCAGCTTCAATCATACTATCTCCAGAAATACGTAACATGAACACTTGGTCTGCTCCAGCAACAATACTAGCTGGAAGTGGGAAATGTTCTTCTACGCTTTCGACCGCTGTAATTGGTAAGCCAGCAGTGACTTTTCCGACAATTGGAACTTGAATAACAGATTGTGTTTCCGTATCCATTCGGTCTTCACCTAAAATTTCAATGGCACGTGGTTTTGTTGGATCGCGTCGAATGTATCCTTTTTCTTCTAATCGTGATAAATGTCCGTGCACTGTAGAACTAGAAGCGAGGCCGACTGCTTGACCAATTTCACGTACGGAAGGTGGATATCCTTTTTCTTGTACTTTTAGCTTAATAAAGTCGAGAATGTCTTGCTGGCGTTTCGTTAACTTTTCCATGTTTTCTAACACCTCGTTTTCTTTCATTTTTCTTATTAATAAGTATAACATGTGAAAAAACATTCTACAAACATAAGTTCGAACAAATGGCGGATTTATGTTACACTATAGGGAAATAATAGGGAGAAAGAGGGGTTCAAAATGAATGCAATTATTTATGCACGTGTGAGTACAACGAAAGAAGCGCAAGAAACATCATTATTACGTCAAAAAGATGAATTATTGCATTTAGCTGAGCGCTATCAAATGAATGTTACTAAGGTGATTGAAGAGCAGGCTAGTGGATATACAATTGAACGTGACGGTATATTGGAGGTGTTGGATACAATTCGAGACGAACAAATTGATGTGTTACTTATACAAGATGAAACGCGTCTTGGTAGAGGAAATGCGAAGATCGCGTTAATGCATTGTTTACATAAAGAAGGCATAAAAGTATATACGCATACACATAATGGTGAATTACAATTGTCGGATTCTGATTCAATGGTATTAGATATTATTGGTATTGTTGAAGAATATCAAAGAAAGATTCATAATTTGAAAATTAAACGAGGTATGCAACGTGCAGTAGAAAAAGGTTATCGTCCAGAAAAAAATTTAAAAAATCGTCATTTAAGTGTAGGAAGAGAGAAAAAAGAAGTGCCAATTGAGGAAATTGTACGTTTGCGAAAAAGTGAACTCACGTTTGAAGAAATTGCAGCAACATTACGTGGATTTGGTCATAATGTTTCAAAGGCGACTGTACATCGTAGATATGTAGAGTATACGAAGCAATTGCTTGATAAAGAAGAGTAACTATTGTATGATAATAATCAGTTTTGATTAGAAGGGGGATTCGAGATGATTAATCACGAACTCGTTGAACGCATTAACTTCTTAGCGAAAAAAGCAAAAGCTGAAGGTTTAACTGAAGAAGAGCAACGTGAGCGTCAATCGCTACGTGAACAATATTTAAAAGGATTTCGTCAAAATATGTTAAACGAACTTAAAGGTATTAAAGTTGTTAACGAAGAAGGTACAGATGTTACACCGACGAAATTAAAAGCTTTAAAAAAGCAAGATAATGCAAAATTAAATTAAAAGATGGGCGAAGCCCATCTTTTTTATATGTAAAAATCGTTATTTAATAACTTTCCAGTTGTTATTAACTGTTGCTTCTATCGTTTTATGTTCCAATATATAATTAGCGATAAGTTCAGACATATCTGTGGGTATATCTTTTACTACCGGTTTGTTTTGAAACATAAAGAAATTTCCCCCGCCACTTGCACGATAATTATTCATTACAACGTCATATTCTTCATTCATATTAAGAGGAGCACTGTTATGCTGTAAAGATTCTACTCTTTCACCAATTGGTTTTGAAATGTTTAATACGTATGAAATCCCTTCCCACATATCATAATTATAATGTTGTGGCTTTGGTTCTATGTAGGTAGGACTTACGGTGATGGATCCATCTGTTTTTAATGTGAAATAAGAAGCAGAGAGTTCAAGAGCATTTTTTATGTCCGCTCCAGTTATTCTAATTACTTTTAATGTGTTTGGATAAATATAATTAGAAACGATGTCACGCATTGTTACATGTTCCGGGAAACCTGGAGATGTATTATGGAACAAACTTGTACAAGAAATTGATACATTAGCTATATCCATCTGTATTTTATTTATGAATTCGATAAAAGGATGATCATGCAAACGAGTTTGCATAGCATCTGAAATTTGCATATCCCCCTGAATGATTCCAATAGGTTGATCAAGCCACTTTTGTGTTTTCTCTTCGTAATCGGCTACCAATGAAAGTACATCTTGGTCAGCCTCAACTCCTTGTACAGATAATAATTCAGAAGAACTCTCTTTTTTAACCCATTTATGTTTTGTTTTTTCGAATGTTATTTTTACTTTTACAACTGAGTTTCCATTACATCCGGTCTGTAAAATTGTTACACCGTTAGCCATTGTGTGAGCAATTTCCCGGTGTTGGTGGCCTGTTAATAAAATATCTATGTCTTCAATTTCATGGCACATTGCATATCCTTGGTTTTCTCCTGTTAAAACTTCAGTCGGTACCCCGGTTTGTAAATCTCGTTCAACTCCCCCGTGATACGCTACGACTAGTAAATCTGGTTTCTCATGTTTGCGAATGTAAGAAACCCACTTTTTCGTTGTTTCTAATGCATCTTCAAATTGTAAGTCTTTAATGTGATGGGGTTGTTCCCAATTGGTAATGTAGTGCGTTGTCACCCCTAAAATAGCGATTTTTATATTGGATTCAATCTGTTTGATTATATAAGGTTTTCCGAAATAAGGTTTCTTTATGTTTTTATCTAAAATGTTTGCTGATAGGTACGGGAAGTTCGCAGTAGTCACAGCGTTATTTAATATACCCATCCCGTAATTAAACTCATGATTGCCGATAATTGCAGCGTCATACTGTAAGTAATTTGCTAATAAGGACATTGGGTTTTTTTTGTTTTTTTCGTATGTAACATAATGATAAGTAAATGGTGTTCCTTGAATAAAGTCGCCATTATCAATTAAAAGAACGTTTGTATTTTGGGAACGTTCTTTTTTTATAAGAGTAGAAATTTTAGCTAAACCAAGTTCTGCTGGGGAGTTATCTTGGTAGTGAATAGGATAAACAGTGCCATGTATATCGCTTGTTAATAAGATGTTTAAAGTTACAGTTTGATTTTGTTCCAATATGACTCACCTTTTCTAGTGTTATCTTCCAATTCATCATATCAAATATGTGAAGAGAATTTTAATGTGAGTGTATAGAATGTGTAAAGATTCTGTAAATAATCAATTATTTGTAAAAATATGTGATATATTTCTTCATGTTTATGAAAGGTTATTTTATAACAATGAAAAATGGAGGCATTAATATGTTGAAAAAAGTTTTTGCAATGAGCACAACAGTTGTACTAGCAGCGGGATTATTAAGTGGCTGTGGAACGAAGGAATCAAGTGCAAGTAAAAATGCAGATACGAAAAAAGGGTATGTACCGAAGACTTTAAATGTTCAATTTGTTCCTTCTCAAAATGCAGATACGTTAGAGGCGAAGGCAAAACCGCTTGAGAAGCTATTAAGTGATAAGTTAAATATTCCAGTAAAAGTTAGTATTTCAACGAACTACAATACAATTGTAGAAGCGATGGCATCTAAACAAGTAGATGTAGGATTTTTACCGCCAACAGCGTACGTATTAGCACATGAAAAGAAGGCTGCAAATGTAATTTTACAAGCACAACGTTTTGGAGTAGAGGATGAAACAGGAGCTCCTACAAAAGATTTAGTAGATTATTATAAATCTGAGTTTGTTGTTAAAAAAGACTCTAATATAAATAGTGTAAAAGATTTAAAAGGTAAAAAGATTGGTTATCAAGATGTAACATCATCAGCAGGGTATGTATGGCCTGCAGCTGTTCTATTAAAAGAGGGAATTGATCCGTTAAAAGATGTGAAACCTGTTACATTAAAAGGTCACGATCAGTCGCTTATTGCTCTTTTAAATGGTGACGTAGATGCAGCTGTTGTATTCCAAGATGCTCGTAATATTGTAAAAAAAGATTATCCGAATATATTCGAGCAAACGAAAATAGTGAAATTTACGGAGAAAATTCCAAACGATACGATTTCGGTACGTTCTGATTTAGATGAAGAGTGGAGCAAGAAATTACAGGATGCTTTCATTGAAATTGGAAAAAATGAGGAAGGTCACAAAATCATTAAAGAAGTATATTCACATGAAGGATATGTTAAATCTGATGATAGTAAATTTGACATCGTTCGTGAATATGGGAAGAAAGTAAAAACGCAATAATACATATGGAAATGGCAGCTAGCTGAAAGGGAATGTTTTCAGTTAGTTTGCCGTTTTGAATACATAGAAGGTAGGTAAGATGTGTGATAGAATTTCGAAATGTCTCCAAAGTGTATCCAAATGGTACAAAAGGATTGAATAATATAAACTTGAAAATTCAAAAAGGTGAGTTTGTTGTAATGGTAGGGCTGTCCGGAGCTGGAAAGTCTACACTTCTAAAATCGGTAAATCGTCTTCATGAGATTACAGAAGGCGAAATCATGATTGAATGTGAGTCTATTACTGCTGCAAAAGGAAAAGATTTACGACGTATGCGCCGGGATATTGGTATGATCTTTCAAAGTTTTAACCTTGTAAAGCGATCAACAGTATTGAAGAATGTATTAGCTGGCCGTGTTGGATATCATTCGACATTGCGTACAACGTTAGGTTTGTTTCCGAAAGAGGATGTGGAGCTCGCATTTCAAGCGTTAAAAAGAGTGAATATTTTAGAAAAAGCATATGCACGTGCTGATGAATTATCAGGAGGACAACAACAACGTGTATCGATAGCTAGAGCATTGGCGCAAGAAGCAAAAATCATATTGGCAGATGAACCTGTTGCGTCGTTAGATCCGCTAACAACAAAGCAAGTATTAGATGATTTAAAGAAAATTAATGAAGATTTTGGAATTACAACAATTGTAAACTTACATTCTATTGCTTTAGCTAGGCAATATGCGACGCGTATTATTGGATTACATGCAGGCGAAATTGTTTTTGATGGTTTAGTAGAAGCAGCAACGGATGAAAAGTTTGCTGAAATTTATGGTGACGTAGCACAGAAAAGTGAATTGTTAGAGGTGGCAGCTAAATGAATGATGTGACGATATATTCGAAGTCGATACCGAAGCCGCCGAGTAAGTTAAAACATATGTTAACGTTTATTCTATTCATTTTACTGTTGTGGGGAAGTAGTATACAGGTCGACGCATCATTTTCAAAGCTAGTAGTTGGTTTTCCTAATATAATGGATTTGTTAAAAGAAATGGTGCCGCCAGATTGGAGTTATTTTCAAGTTATTACAACAGCAATGTTAGATACAATACGTATGGCGATTATTGGGACGACTTTAGGAGCGATTTTAGCTATTCCACTTGCACTGTTTGCGGCAAGTAATGTGTTTACTAGTACATTTTTATACAGTCCAGCTCGATTGATTTTAAATTTTATTCGAACGATACCAGATTTATTATTAGCGGCAATTTTCGTAGCTATTTTTGGAATAGGACCACTTCCGGGTATTTTAGCTCTTACTTTTTTCTCAATTGGGCTCGTGGCGAAATTGTTGTATGAATCAATTGAATCAATTGACCCTGGCCCACTAGAAGCGATGACAGCTGTAGGGGCTAATAAGGTGCAATGGATTGTTTATGGAGTCATTCCACAAGTAAAAGCACACTTTGTTTCCTATGTACTATATACATTTGAGGTGAATGTACGGGCAGCGGCTGTCCTAGGTTTAGTAGGAGCAGGTGGTATTGGACTATATTATGATCGTACACTTGGATTTTTACAATATCAACAAACTGCATCTATTATCATCTATACTCTTGTTGTTGTATTGGTAATTGATTATGTAAGTACATTGTTGCGGGAGAAATTATAATGAGTAAAACGACGATAATCGTACCAAAACCGAAGAAACCGAGTGTGTATCGCTCGTTTATTTTTATAGCACTTACATTTGTTTATATATGGGCTTTTTCAGGAGTACCGCTAGAGGGAATAAAGGAAACGGCGGGAGAAATTACAAAAGCAATTATGACAGGGATATTGAGTCCAGACTGGTCGTATGTATCTTTGCCAGATGGTGAAGATTTATTACATGGATTAATTGATACGTTGGCAATTGCGATATTAGGTACATTTATTTCTGCATTTTTATCTGTTCCGTTTGCCTTTTGGGCGGCAACGAATATGAGTAGTGGAAAATTAACTTCAGGATCTGGGAAAATTGTACTTAGTTTTGTTCGTACGTTTCCTGAATTAGTTATGGCTCTTTTATTTATAAAAGCTGTTGGTCCAGGCTCTTTTGCAGGAGTATTAGCCTTAGGATTGCATTCTATTGGAATGTTAGGAAAACTATATTCAGAAGGAATTGAAAACATAGATAAAGGACCGACGGAAGCGTTACTAGCAACAGGAGCAAATCGTTTTCAAATACTTTGGTATGCGGTGTTACCGCAAGTGTTACCAGATTTTCTATCGTATACGTTATACAGATTTGAAATTAATGTACGATCCGCTGCAATTTTAGGGGTTATTGGAGCAGGAGGGATTGGTACACCTTTAATTTTTGCGCTGAGTTCACGGAATTGGTCTCGTGTTGGTATTATTTTATTAGGTATTATTTTAATGGTAATTATAATTGATTTGATTTCAAGCTCGATTCGGAAACGGATTGTTTAACTTATTTGAAAAGCATCGAAGTTAGATGCTTTTTTATGTTTTTAAAAACTTATTTAAAAAAGTAAGTATAGAAGGAATTTGTATAAATATACAGATAATTCCCTTTCTTTTTAAAATAAAAATAATGAAAAAGTATGTCATATTGAATGCCCATACATTCCCGGAAACATTGATTTTTTTATAAAAAATCAAAAAAATATCAACATATTTGTCGATACATGTTGTATAATCTTGCGTGGGAAGCTATCATATAAATGTATAAAACGTTTACTAATATAAGCGAAGGGAAGAATAGCATGTCACATTCAATCGAACAACTTTCTATCAACACGATTCGCACATTATCCATCGATGCGATTGAAAAAGCAAACTCTGGTCACCCAGGAATGCCAATGGGTGCAGCACCAATGGCTTATACATTATGGACTCAATTTATGAAACACAATCCAAATAACCCAACGTGGTTTAACCGTGATCGTTTCGTATTATCTGCAGGTCATGGTTCAATGTTATTATACAGTCTACTTCACCTATCTGGTTATGATGTAACAATGGATGACTTAAAGAACTTCCGTCAATGGGGAAGCAAAACTCCAGGACATCCTGAGTACGGTCATACAGCTGGTGTAGATGCAACGACTGGTCCACTTGGACAAGGTATTGCAACTGCTGTAGGTATGGCAATGGCTGAAAGACATTTAGCTGCTAAATATAACCGTGATGCGTATAATGTAGTAGATCATTATACATACGCTATTTGTGGTGATGGAGATTTAATGGAGGGCGTTTCTGCTGAAGCATCTTCATTAGCTGCTCATTTACAATTAGGTCGTCTTGTTGTGCTTTACGATTCAAACGATATTTCATTAGATGGCGATTTAAATCGTTCATTCTCTGAAAGTGTAGAAGATCGTTACAAAGCATACGGATGGCAAGTAATCCGTGTTGAGGATGGAAACGATATTGAAGCAATCGCGAAAGCAATTGAAGAAGCGAAAGCTGACGAAAAACGCCCAACGCTAATTGAAGTAAGAACGACAATTGGTTTCGGTTCTCCAAACAAATCAGGAAAATCAGCTTCACATGGTTCTCCACTTGGTGTAGAAGAAACAAAATTAACGAAAGAAGCATATGCTTGGACTGCTGAGCAAGACTTCCACGTAGCAGAAGAAGTATATGACAACTTCCGTAAAACAGTACAAGATGTTGGTGAAACTGCGCAAGCTGAGTGGAACACGATGCTAGGTGAATATGCACAAGCATACCCAGAATTAGCAAACGAATTCCAAGCAGCAATGAACGGTCAACTTCCAGAAGGTTGGGAGCAAAACTTACCGACTTATGAATTAGGATCAAAAGCAGCAACTCGTAATTCTTCTGGTGCTGTAATTAATGCAATTGCAGAGTCTGTACCATCATTCTTCGGTGGATCTGCTGACCTTGCTGGTTCTAACAAAACATACATGAATAACGAAAAAGACTTTACAAGAGATGATTACAGCGGTAAAAACATTTGGTACGGTGTACGTGAGTTCGCAATGGGTGCAGCAATGAACGGTATTGCACTACATGGTGGTTTAAAAACTTACGGTGGTACGTTCTTCGTATTCTCTGATTACTTACGTCCAGCAATTCGCCTTGCAGCATTAATGCAATTGCCAGTAACGTATGTATTCACACATGACAGTATCGCTGTTGGTGAAGATGGTCCAACACATGAACCAATCGAGCAATTAGCAGCGCTTCGTGCAATGCCAAACGTTTCTGTTATTCGTCCTGCTGATGGTAACGAATCTGTTGCAGCTTGGAGACTAGCTTTAGAATCTACAAACAAACCAACTGCTTTAGTATTAACTCGTCAAGACCTTCCAACATTAGAAGGTGCAAAAGATGATACGTATGAAAAAGTAGCAAAAGGTGCATATGTAGTTTCTGCAAGCAAGAAAGAAACGGCTGATGTAATCTTACTTGCAACTGGATCTGAAGTAAGCCTAGCTGTTGAAGCTCAAAAAGCATTAGCAGTAGACGGCGTTGACGCAGCTGTTGTCAGCATGCCATCTATGGATCGCTTCGAAGCTCAAACTGCAGAGTACAAAGAATCTGTATTACCAAAAGCAGTAACAAAACGTTTCGCAATCGAAATGGGTGCTACATTCGGATGGCACCGTTACGTAGGTCTTGAAGGAGATGTGTTAGGTATCGATACATTCGGTGCTTCTGCTCCTGGTGAGAAGATTATGGAAGAGTATGGATTTACTGTAGAGAACGTTGTTCGTAAAGTAAAAGAAATGCTTTAATGATTTCAGAAAAATCTCTCCGGCATGGAGAGGTTTTTCTATGTAAATGAGTTTTTTCGACAGAAAAAGTTTTTTATCTCTCCGCAGTCAGACAATCATTGCAAATTTTCTTATATATAATGAAGAGAAAAGGTTGTCCAGATTGGGAGTGGAAAAATGAAAACGTATGAATTGTATTTAATTCAAGAGGATATTGCGAAAGCTTATTTTGGTCGTGAATATTTGTTTTTTGATTTATTTGCTCGATTTTCAGAATCTGGGTCCCTTTCGGAGAAAAAAGTGTTATATAAGCAAATGATGTATATAACGATGCCATTGCAAGTAATGAAAATTCATCATAAATTAGAACAAGCTTTGCGCGTTCTTGGTAAATATGATAGAACACATCATACACATACACTTTATACGGGAGCGGAGTACGGCGAAATAATGGTGAAACCGCACTATATTCGTATGAATACCTCTGGAAATGTCTCTATGGAAACGACGTTCTTTGAGGTGTTAAGAAAGTGTGAATTAACATTTTTAGCTATGGATTATGAAAATACAAAGTACGGATGGCTGAATCCTCTAAAACAAGTACGAACATATGTGTAAAAAATGTCGAATTGTATCTTGTCTTATTGAAAAGGTTTTAGTACACTGTAAGGTAGACAACATGAAGGAGGAAAATATATGCCAATTTGGTTAGGTATTCTAGTGGGCGTAGTAGCACTAGTAGCAGGCGTGGCGTTAGGATTTTTCATTGCCCGCAAATACATGATGAATTACTTACAAAAAAATCCACCAATTAACGAACAAATGTTAAAAATGATGATGATGCAAATGGGACAAAAACCTTCCCAAAAGAAAATCAATCAAATGATGAGCGCAATGAACAAGCAACAAATGAAATAAGCGCTAAAAGACACTCGCTAAGAGTGTCTTTCTTTTTGTTAGTTATAGTTTTTAAAACTTTTAAAAATTCTGTATTTTTGGTAAACTGAAAACATCGCTCATTTTAAGGGAGGAGGAAAAAAATGAAAGTGTTTATGAATTTAGCATGGTTTTTTAAACAAGAAAAACGAGCGTACATAACTGGAATTATTTTATTGTTTGGCGTTGCACTTTTAGAACTTGTAGCACCAAAAGTAATTGGAATCGTTGTAGATGAAATTAATGATGGAACATTGACGACCGATAAGTTACTAAAATGGGTTGTACTATTAGTAATTGTAGGTATTACGATGTACATATTACGTTACATATGGCGTATTATGATTTTCGGGTCTTCATTAAAATTAGCTCGCCAATTACGAAAAAATTTGTATGAACATTTTACAAAGATGAGTCCATCTTTCTATCAGTCAAATCGAACAGGTGATTTAATGGCACATGCGACCAATGATATTCAAGCGATCCAGCAAACTGCTGGAGCAGGTGTTTTGACGCTTGTTGACTCATTAGCTGTCGGAGGATGTGTACTCGTAGCGATGGGTTTTACAATTAGTTGGAAGTTAACATTATTAAGTTTAATTCCAATGCCGATTGTAGCTATTTCGACAAATTATTATGGAACTTTATTACATAAAAGGTTTCATAAAGCACAGCAATCGTTTTCGGAAATCAATGATAAAGTGCAAGAGAGTATGAGTGGAATGAAAGTGATTCGCTCGCTTGGACAAGAGAAAGAAGATTTACAGGCGTTTCGAAGAAAATCAGAAGATGTTGTACATAAAAATGTGTTAGTTGCACGTATTGATTCGTTATTTGATCCGACAATCTCTCTTATCGTTGGATTTTCTTTTTTAATCGCAGTATGTTACGGATCAGTATTAGTTGTAAGAGGTGAATTAACAGTAGGTGATCTCGTTACATTTACGACATATTTAGGTACCCTCGTTTGGCCAATGTTAGCGTTTGGATGGTTATTCAATATTATGGAGCGTGGGCGTGCTTCATATGACCGTGTAGAAAAAATTCTTTCACAAAAATCAGATGTAGTAAATAGCGAAAATGCTGTACATACAATAGCGAGCGGTAATGTTTCGTTTGCCGTTGATTCATTTTCGTATAAGAAAAATGAATTGTTACATTTAAACGATATTCACTTTGATTTGAAGAAGGGCGAAACGCTAGGAGTTGTAGGACGTACAGGCGCAGGGAAAACGACTTTATTAAAATGTTTAATCCGTGAGTATGATCATTTTAATGGTGAATTAAAAATTGGGGAGCGAGATATTCGAGATATAACACTTCATGGTGTCCGTTCTGCCATTTCATACGTGCCGCAAGATCATTTTTTATTTTCAGCAAGTATTGGTGAGAATATTGCCTTTGGAAAGGCGGATGCTACATATAATGAAATTACCAAAGCTGCAGAGATTGCTTGTATTCATAATGACATCCTCCAATTTTCAGAAGGATATGAAACAGTAGTAGGGGAAAGAGGTGTTTCGTTATCTGGTGGTCAAAAACAGCGAATCTCTATTGCTCGTGCTTTATTAACAAATGCTGAAATTTTAATTTTGGATGATTGTTTATCAGCGGTAGATGCAAAAACAGAAGAGACGATTTTAAGTGCCTTAAAGAGGGAGAGAGCAGGGAAAACGACGATTATTACTGCACACCGATTAAGTGCAATTCAGCATGCCAATCTTATTCTTGTTGTTGATGAAGGTAGAATTGTACAAAGAGGTACACATGAGGAATTAATGAAGGAAAACGGCTGGTATAAGGAAATGTATGAAAGCCAGCAATTAGAAGCTTTAGTCGAGAAAGGAGGCGTATGATGGTAGAGAAGAAGCGAAGTGATTTAAGTAGATTGCTTTCCTATATGAAGCCATATAAAGGGTTACTATCTTTAGCATTTATCTTTTTAGTTGGTGCGACAGTAACGGAAATGATGGGTCCTTTTTTAATTAAACAATTCCTCGATGAACACCTAGTACCGCGGGATTTTGAACGATCAGCGCTCGTTACTTTATTTGTAATTTACATAGTTGCTCATTTATTAAAAGTACTATTTACGTATTTAAATCTATTGTACTTTCAGAACATTGCTTTTAAGATTGTTCAAGATATGCGAGTTGAAGTATATGAACATGTTCAAAAGCTGTCATTAAGTTTCTTTGATCGTACGCCGATTGGTACACTTGTATCGCGTATAACAAATGATACGGAAGCGATTAAAGATTTTTATGTCAGTGTATTATCAACATTTGTAAAAAATGTAGTCTTTTTAGTAGGTATTTTAGTAGCGATGTTTTTATTAGATGTAAAATTAGCGCTATTTTCTCTCGTATTAATTCCGATAATGTTTGCGATTATGGTATTATATCGCCGGAAAAGTGCAGCTTTTTATTTAGAAGTACGTAATCAACTAAGCGTGTTAAATGCAAAGTTGAACGAGTCCATACAAGGAATGAATATTGTTCAAGTGTTCAGACAAGAAAAACGTATGAGAAAAGAGTTTGAAGAAGTGAATAATAAACATTATAGTGCAGGGCGACGTACTTTGAAGTTAGACGCATTACTTTTACGACCAGCTACGGATTTAGTACATATTGTAGCTATTGCGTTAGTACTAGGTTTATTTGGAATTGATGCTTTAAAGAGTCCTGTTGAAGTAGGAGTTTTATATGCTTTTGTTAACTATATACATCGTTTCTTCCAACCTGTAAATGAGATGATGATGAAATTGTCCTTCTTCCAACAGGCACTTGTTTCGTCATCACGTGTATTTCATTTAATGGACGAGAAAGATTTAGCACCGGTTCAAAAAGGCAATGAGAATCCTCAAATCGTGGATGGAGATATTGAATTTAAAAATGTTACTTTTTCATATGATGGAAAGCGTGACGTTTTAAAAAATGTATCATTTCACGTGAAACAAGGGCAAACGGTTGCTTTTGTTGGGCATACTGGTAGCGGAAAAAGTACGATTATGAATTTGTTAATGCGATTTTATAATATTAAGTCAGGAAATATTGTAATAGACGGTGTAGATTTAGAAAAATTTGAAGAACGAGAAATTAGAAAGAAAATAGGACTCGTATTGCAAGATGCATTTTTATTTGCTGGAAATGTAAAGCAAAATATTCGTATGTATAATGAAGAAATTACGGATGAAGAAGTAAAAGAAGCTGCTCGATTTGTGCAAGCGAATACGTTTATTGAAAAGTTACCAAAACAGTATGAAACAGAAGTAGTAGAAAGAGGTGCAGCATTTTCAAGCGGTCAACGACAATTAATTGCTTTTGCTAGAACGATAGCAACGAATCCGAAAGTATTAGTATTAGATGAAGCAACAGCTAATATCGATACAGAAACAGAAGAGGCTATTCAAACAGCGTTGCAACAAATGCGAAAAGGTAGAACGACGATAGCCATTGCGCATAGGTTATCTACAATTCAAGATGCGGATCAAATTTTTGTGATGCATGATGGAGAGATAATAGAGAGAGGGACACATCAAGAATTATTAAGTGAGCAAGGTTTGTATTATAATATGTATTTGCTACAAAATAAAGTGAGTTTGCAAAAGGCCTTGTAATACAAGGTCTTTTTTATTTTGTATACAAAATATGTTTACTCTTTGTTTCTATAGCATAAATGTCGTGTCCTCTTATGAAACTTGTACATATTGTATGTATACGAAGTAAAAAAATGATAGGAGATTTTATATGCAAAACAGATCAAGTTCAAATGTTACGTTTATTGATGTGTCTCATTGGGAAGGGAATATTGATTGGAATGCAGTGAAGGCATCTGGAATTCCAGCAGCGTATGCAAAAGCGACAGAAGGTGTAAACTACATTGATCCTACTTTTACTAAGAATGTACAAGCAGCACGAAATGCGAATGTATTAATTGGTGCATACCATTTTGCACGCCCAGAACAAAATGATGCAATTTCAGAGGCAAAATATTTTGTGAGTATATTACAAAATAACCAGACAGACTTAATGCCAGTTCTGGATTTAGAATCACCAACAGATCCGAGTAACAGTAATTTAACTGGTAACGCTATATCGAATTGGGCAAGAAGCTTCATAAATTATGTGAAACAGGCTACTGGAAAAGATGTAATGTTATATACAGGAGTTTGGTATATTAATGAGTTCGGAATTAGCGGATTAAGTGATATACCGCTTTGGATTGCTAAATACTCGAGTACACCGCCTGCTGATGCTGGTGGATGGACAGCGTGGACAGCGTGGCAGTACACAGATTCTGGACAAATTTCAGGCGTAGGAAATTGTGATGTATCAGCTGCAGTTTCATTAGAAGCTTTAAAAGGGAATGGAGCAAGTGGTGGAGGTAATGTTTCCCCGTCTAATAATGCAACTCCAGTGTACGGGGTTGCTATAATTAATGGAGATCATGTGAATTTGAGAAGTGGACCATCTTTGCAGTCTAGTGTAATTCGCCAATTGAATCGTGGCGAAACATATGAAGTTTGGGGAGAACAAGATGGATGGCTTTGTTTAGGGACAAATCAGTGGGTATATAATGATCCGAGTTATATTCAGTATAAACATTATGTGGCGACTATTACTGGTGATAATGTAAATTTGCGTGATGCTCCATCATTAAATGGAAATGTTATAAGACAGTTACATCATGGTGAATCGTATCGAGTATGGAGCAAGCAAGATGGATGGCTTTGCTTAGGGACAAATCAATGGATATACTACGATCCAAGTTATATTCAGTATGGTGTACAATAGAGTGAAAATAAAAGGTGCCCCGTCAGAGGTGCCTTTTATTAAAAATATACAACTTTTACAAAGTCTATATCGAAACCATAGTATACTATAATAGATATATTTATAAAAAAATAATCGAAAATGAAATAAAGGGGTAAAAATATGAATTATGTGCTAATAGGTGCGGTTTTAATATTATTAGCTGTAGTATTTGTGCTGTTTTATAAAAATAAACAGTTAGAATCAGAGAGTCAGCAAGTAGAATTTGAAAAGAAACAAGCGATTGAAACGTATAAAAATGAAATTGCAGCTACGGTGATAGAGCATAAAGAACAACAAAATAATTTAAAAAATATGGAACAGAAAAAATACAATGATTTACAAGTAAGTGCAAATAGAGAAATTGAAAATATGCGTATGATGAAAAATCAATTAGCTGTGCAGCATAGTAAAGAACGTAGTGAAATGCAAAATAAACATAATAACGAAATACATATGTTTCAAAAACTAATTGCAAATCTACGAGAATATACTAAAAACGGCGCTGAAATGAATACGTACGAAACATTACATTATATGAAACGAGGATTCATAGAGCAAGGCACCATATTAGATGCTGAAATTCAAATCATGCCGAATGTTTTTATTAAAAATAATAGTGAAATAAACGATAATCGAATCCATCATCTCATCTTGTGCAAAACTGGTATTTATCTACTTGAGACGAAAGAATGGGAAGAGAAATTAATTCATGGTTTAACGAAAGAAAATGCGGGTATATATTCATTTATGATTGATGAAATGGGTAAGTATCAACAAGAAGTTGAAAAAGAAGAGACATTTGAATATATAGTAGGTAAAGATTCGTCAACTATACAAGTGAAAAATGAAGGGAATCCAGTATATAGGGCGAAGAAACTATCTCAAATTTTATACAGTGGTTTGAAAGAAATGCAGGCTAATAGTATAAAAGAAAAAGTAAAACCAGTTGTATATTTTTATAATAAAAATGGAAAAGAAATAGTAGACCTTTCTAGTGAGGAAACACCTAGATTAAAAGATCGGGAGCAAATTGTAACGTTCTTTAGAAATGAAATATTAGCAGGGGAAGTAGTATATACAGTGCAAGAATTAGAACAGATTCAAGAAATGATTAGCCGGATGAATTATATAGTGAGTTAAAAGGGGAGATCTTTCTGAACGCTATGCTACGTGGCATTTTGTATGTCTCTTTTTGTTTATATATAGTAATGTACATTGTATTTATATTCGTCATTGATATGGTCCATATCCCCTTAAGTGTAAGGAGCATTTTTGTAGTATTCATACCATTTGTTTTATTAGTCATGATTCAAAGGGCTATTTTATATGTTTCTAAAAATCGTAATGAAGAAAAGAAGCAAATGTTGGGGGGGGGTTAATAGTAGCACTCATACCATTAATAGTGTGCAATGTACAACTAAGTGTAAATGAATATACATCAAAGTTTAATCAAAATAGATGGTTAAATCATGCAGATAAGCGGGTACATATGGTAGATGATCTATTACAAAAATATAAATTAATAGGGAAATCAAATGAAGAAATTACACAATTGTTAGGAGCCCCAACGGAAACGAGAAGTGGGGAAGAAGGAGTTATCACTTTGTATTATCTTGGGACTGAACGTGGCTTTATTCCAATAGATAGCGAACAGCTTATTTTACAATTTGATAGAGATGGTAAAGTCATGGAATATACGGTGCATAAAGATTAAAGAAACGTGGAGGGAAGCTATATGTTATAGCTTCTTTTTTATTTTTCAATATGTCAAGGAAGGGGGAGAAGGTTTTTGAGTGGAATAAGGAATGAAAGCGGAGGTGATGCATATATATAGATGCATTGGGCGATTATTCGCCCGATTGGTGAGGGTTAATAATCAATAAGTACGGACAAAAACCCCACTGATGAAAGTTTCACTTTATCATATTGTATAAATGAAAAGGAGGTAAGACGGTGAAAGCAATCCCGACTGATGTCCTGAGTAAAGAATTGATGGAAAGAGAAGGAGTTATATCTATTACAGTAAAGGAATTTGAAAAAATAGAAGTAGCTGGAGTAGTAGTAGCTGGTCCAGCGGTTATTTTGATTAATCAAGATTAAGTACATATCATTGAAATAAAAAGCATCCATCTAGGATGCTTTTTATTTGTATGTAAGGATAAATATGATGGATAATTGTGTTACTGGAGGGAAAGTCTGTGGCAATTATTATAACAATGTTAGTAATGGGTATTTTATTAGGATTTGTTGGAGCTGGAGGAGCTGGGTTTATTATCGCGATACTCACTTTAGTATTTCATATTCCTATTCATGTTGCTCTTGCAACATCTTTAACTGCAATGGCGTTTACGACATTATCAGGTGTTGTCAGTCATTACCGTGAAGGTAATGTAGCACTTATTATAGGCGGGATTGTTGGGGGATTTGGCGCAATTGGCTCTTATATTGGTTCTAAATTTGGTTCACTTATACCAGCACATCTTCTTCATTGGTTTACAGCTGGGATGTTATTTTTATCGGCGATTTTTATGTTTATTAAATT
Source organism: Bacillus sp. FSL E2-8900 (assembly GCF_037966225.1). Classification (NCBI taxonomy): domain Bacteria; kingdom Bacillati; phylum Bacillota; class Bacilli; order Caryophanales; family Bacillaceae; genus Bacillus; species Bacillus sp. FSL E2-8900. Next base: position 3,373,503 of record NZ_CP150193.1, on the reverse strand, counting down.
AATTATGTTCCAAAACAAAGAACAGTCATCTTTATATAAGCATAAAGAGTTTTCCATGAACTACTTGTTGAAATGTATATGCCTTGGATTAGTTACTGGAATGATGGCTGGTTCATTTGGGATTGGTTCTGCACCGTTTATTCAGCTTGGATTAATGGTTCTATTGGGATTAACGATTCAGCAATCTGTAGGGACAACAATGCTTGTTATATTACCGATTGCAATTGGAGGCGGTCTAGGATATAGTTCGGAAGGATATTTAGATTATATATTGTTATTGCAAGTATTAATTGGGACCATGTTAGGGGCATATATTGGCGCGAAGTTTACAAATTATGCACCGCGAATGCTTTTGAGGTTTTCGATGATTATGACACCGGTTTTAGCTGGATGTATGCTATTGATGGAATAAGGTGAAATTATAATAAGTAGGGGGTTACTGCTTACAAATAGCGGGATAAAATTAATATAGCAAACTATTAATATATTTTACGAATGAATTATGTAGGTAATTCATATTTCCCATATAAAAGGATTTGTTTTAATATTATGAGTGTAAAGTTCGAGTATTCGAAGTACTACTTGAATTATATCCCTATCCCTTTTCTAAAAATGCGAACAAGTTTTGCCCTATTCTATTCAATAGTTAATTGCATAGAAATATATTGTTCGATGACCATTATGGAACGTACATAATGGGAAAATCCCGATCCTTAAAGAGGATGCCCCTAATCTTCATGTGAAAATATGATCGGATAAGAAAGCTGACCAATTTATGGTCGGCTTTCTTTTTGTTCAAAAACAATTTTTTCTTTAATTTCTGTTTGTAATAATACAGTTTTTCCGAAGCGACGTTTGCATTCCGCACGCACTTTTTCAATGGCTAGTAGCTGAGTAGTCGCGGGAACTGTGACAATAGCTTGGCGAGCCTTTCGATTTTCTTCACAAAAGACACATTCCACAACATAATTAGAAATCATATTTTCATCCTTCCAGTTTTAATTTCTAAAAAGGATTGTCTATGAAGTTGATGTAATTTTTCGTCATTGTTTTATTATTTTCCTCTTTTTTTCAAGGGGAAAATAAAAAAGAGGACGAATTTTAGTAGGGGAGGGATGTTTATGGAGAGATGGATAGGTAGTGCAGCGGTATGTGTAAATGAAAGAAATGAAGTTTTAATGGTACTGCAGGGCAAAGAGGGAGAAGAAAAAAGATGGTCTGTCCCAAGTGGAGGACTTGAAAAGGGAGAGACACTAGAAGAATGTTGTATCAGGGAAGTTTGGGAAGAAACAGGTTACAATGTGGAAGTGGTAAATAAAATATATGAAAAAGAGGGTATTACATACGGTGTTCCAGTGTATGTCCATTATTATTTTGTTAAACAAATAGGCGGTAATATGAAAATCCAAGATCCTGATGAGTTAATACATGAAATTGCTTGGAAAGGGATACATGAAGTTGAACAATTGTGTTTAGCTTTTCCAGAGGATTATGAATTGCTGTGCCAATATATAGATAAAGAAGCAAGTATGTAAATACTTGCTTCTTTAATGTATCCAAGACAAGAAAAGCGGAACGATAACTAAACTAGCGCCTGCTGTTAAAAGCATGGATAAACTTGCAATTGTTCCTTCCACAGGACCGATTTCGAATGCTTTTGATGTACCGGTTCCATTTGCGCTCGTTCCTAACATAATACCTTTTGCGATTGCTGTTTTAATACGGCAAATACGTATGAGAGAAGGACCGAGCAATGCTCCTGTTAAGGCAGTTAAAACGACAAATACAGCAGTTAATTGTGACATACCACCAATCATTTCTGAAATAGCCATTGCGATTGGTGTTGTTACGATATGTGGCGCTAAACTATGTTCTAGTGATGAATCAATTTGAAAATAATTTGCTAGTAGTGCTGAAGTAATGACTGATAAAAACGAACCGACAATGACATTAAGTAAGATAGCCATTCCATGTTTCTTTAATAAATCAAAATATTTATAGATTGGCCATGCAAAAGCAACTGTTGCGGGCTTTAATAATTCAGTTAACCAGTGACCACCAGATTCATATGTTTCATAAGGTGTATCTAATCCGAGCAATAAAGCAATTAAAATAATGGGACAGACGAGAAGAGGAGAAAGTAGACTCCAATTCCAACGTTGATACATTTTTTTTGATATCCAATATGTGAATAGTGTTAATAGTAAACAAAGAAATCCGATCATTGCGTTGATCCTTTCCGCTTTAGTAGCAATTCTGTTAAAAGTCCTGTAACTAAGGTAACGCAAAGAGTGCTAATCATAATAATTAAAATGAGATCGATTCCATATTGTGTTAGTGTATCTCTGTAACGTATGACAGCGACTGCAGAAGGGATGAAAAATAAAATAAGTTCTTTTAATAAAAAATCTGCTCCGTCCTGTATCCATTCTTTTTTAACTAGGTTAAATTTTAATGAAATTAATAATAAAAAAATACCGATTATACTTCCTGGAACTGGGAGGTGTGCCTGTTTTGCAATCCATTCACCTGTCCAAGCGAAACAAAATAGTAATAAAATTTGTCCGCTTAACTTCCACCATTTCATACAGTAACCACCTCTTTCTTTTTTTACATAAAAATTGTAAAAAAGAATTAACAATTTCTACTATACGTTCATTCAAAATATTTGTCTAATATATAAATTATATGTTATTAATATATTAGACATATTAATCGAAAGTGAAAAGGGTGTCCAAAAATGGAATTACGGCATTTGCAATATTTTGTTGTTGTGGCAGAAGAGTTACACTTTGGACGGGCAGCTGCTCGTTTACAAATGACACAACCACCACTTAGTCAACAAATACAGCAATTAGAAAAAGAAATGGGAGTTACATTATTTTCAAGAACGAAAAGAAAGGTTGAACTAACAGAAGCAGGAGAAATGTTTTTAAAAGAAGTAAAAAAAGCGTTTGAACAAATTGAAAAAGCAGTAGAAGTTGCACAAAGTGCGCAAAGGGGAGAAGTAGGATCACTTTCAATTGGTTTTGTAGGTGCGGCGATATATGATATTTTACCATCAATTGTTAGGGAATATAGAAAGAAATTTCCGAGAGTGTCTGTTGCATTACATGAATTGTCAACACCAGATCAAGTTCATGCACTTCATGATAACCGTATTGATATTGGCTTTTTACGTCCACCAATTCCAACACAATTATTAGAATTAGAGCCAATTCAAAGGTTATCTTGCACCTTATGTTTACCAAAGGCACATCCACTTGCAGAGAAAGATGAAATACATATAGAAGATTTACGAGATGAGCCGTTTGTATTTATTACGAGACCAGTATGGCCAGCTTTGTATGATACAATTTTATCTCTTTGCAGAGAAGTTGGATTTAGTCCACGTATTGTACAAGAAGCAACAGAGTATCAAACAGTTATGGGGCTTGTAGCAGCAGGGATTGGAATTACAGTAATACCCGTATCGGCAAATAAGTTATATAAAACAGAAGTTGTATATAAAGAATTATATGATTCTAATTTTGTGGCAGAAATGTCAGTGGCTTACAAAAAAATGAATAGTAATCCAGAGCTACTAGAGTTTTTAAAAATTGCAAGAGAGAAGAAAAGAATAGAAGTAGAAGATGAGTAATAGTAGTAACAGAAAATGGAGTTAATTCAGATTTATAAAAGTACACCTTGTTAAACAATAAAGCGGAAATGCAACTTAAGTTGCATTTCCGCTTTATTGTTCTTTTTTTAGCTCGATACTAAATAGATAAACGTGTTCATTTTCTTTTAAGAGTAAATCAATACCTTTGTCTTCGTCAATTGTAGGGACGCTTACAGTTTCTTTACTTGTTTGGATTACAGCAGCTAAAATTGTTTTTTGATTGTATTTTAAATTTTTTATAGATTGGATTGTAGTAGTTGCGGAGCTATTTACGCTTGTTGGTGCTTCTTCATGAACAAGCGTTGAATCACCTTCAATATTCATATACCACTGCCTTTTTTCTTGTATATCTTTATCGAATTGGAAATGTGGTGGTAAAAAAGAAAGCTTTACTTTCTTTTTTGAAAAATGTGAGGTAGCTATATTAGCAATTTCTTTTGTTTTTTTACCATTGTTATAATAATCAATTGTAGCATTTATTTCATCTTTATCATGTTTAAGCGTAACGTTATAAAACATGCTATTTCCTTCTTGAAAAGGAGTCATTTGTAAAATAGAAGCTTGCTCTTTTGTTAATTTGTATGGCTCAACAATGGCAACTTCATTGTTTTTTATTTGGCTACAACTTGGGAGTAATAATAAACACAAGATTGATAGTAATTTTATACGCATACAATCTCCTCCTTTTTACAATTATATTCTAAATGTGATTTTTTATCATTTCGTTTTCTAGGACTAAAGACTTAGAAGAAATTCCGATTGTAGTGCGATGTTTAAAATGTCATATTTTTATACACTAGTAGTATAGAATGCGTATGTAATAAGGTAGGGGAAGAATTTTATGTCTTTATGTCGGTTAGCGAGAAAAAATATTAGAACATTTGCTACCAAAAGGATAAAACAATTTATGTGGATTGCTATGAGTACTATGATTTTGTTTTTTATGATATCGCTACAATTTAATGAAGTAGTTGCTGGGGAATTAGGGACTACGCTTTTATTTCAAATGTGTTTTTACACGTTGTTTATCGTAGTCATTTTCATATGTACGTTTATTACATATAAAATGACTTATTCTCTTCTGCAAGTGAGGAAAGAAGAAGTTAAATCTTATGTAGCAGAGAATAGGAAGAGAAATGATGTACTATGTTTATTATGTCAGGAGCAATTATTCCTTTATGGAGCAGCGTTTGTTTTTGGATTAGTTAATGGGATGTTATTTTTAAAATTATTTACGATTATCTTTATAAGAATAGCAGGAATACAAGGGATAAATAGTGCACCGATTACAATATATGCAATAGTAGTAGTGAGTATAATTATGATTGTTATCCTTCTATTATCGATGGTGCAATGTTTTCGATTTGTTCAAAGTTTACAAGATAAAAATTCGTTGCATTTCAAGAAAAAGGCATGAGAAATCATGCCTTTTTCCATTTTACACATAAAAATAATCATGTTACAGTGAAAAGACCTGACAAAGAATGGGAAGGAAAGGTTGTATAGAATGACAAATGAACAATCAATTGTAAAAGTCGATCGGTTAACGAAGCGAATCGGATCAAAGACACTTGTACAAAATATTAGTTTTGAAGTGAAAAAAGGCGAGGTTGTCGGTTTACTCGGACCAAACGGTGCTGGAAAAACGACTTTAATGAGAATGATGGTTGGTATGATTCGTATGACAGAAGGTGAAGTATGGATTGATGGTCAATCTGTGAAACAGCAATTCGAAAAAACAGCTGCGAAAATTGGAGCGGTAATTGAGACACCTGAATTTTATCCTTTTTTGAGCGGCTATGAAAATTTAACATATTTCGGACGAATGAATGGTAATGTGACCGAAGAACGTATCGATGAAGTAGTGAAATTGTTAGGGATGGGACAAGTAATTGATCGCAAAGTAAAAGCGTATTCCCTCGGCATGAGACAACGTTTAGGAATCGCTCAGGCACTTATTCACGATCCAGACGTGTTGATACTAGATGAACCGACAAATGGATTAGACCCTAGTGGAATACATGAAATGAGAATGTACATAAAAAAAATTGCACATGAACAAGGAAAAGCTGTACTTGTATCAAGTCACTTACTTTCAGAAGTTGAATTAATGTGTGACAGAGTTATCATTATTCAGCACGGGGAATATGTGGCTACGCAAAATATTCAGCATAGCCAAAGCGAAGAGATGGAGACGATCCGTATACGTGTAGATGATGCGAATAAAGCAGCAGAAATATTAGGGCATGATGTTTTAGTAAAAGATAATGAATTACTTATTAATGTAAAAGATGAAGAAATCCCAAATGTTATTCGTACATTGCTTGAGAAAAATATTCAAGTGTATCGTGTATATGAAGAAAGAAAAACGTTAGAAGAGCAATTTTTAGAATTAACAGGGGGAAAAGATATTGTTTAATTTAGTATATAACGAACTGTATAAAATATTTAAGCGGAAGCGAACGATTATTCCATTTGCAGTTATTGCAGTATTAATAATCGGATTAGGATGGGTTACGGTAAAGTATTTTGAACCGGAAACAAAAGGATGGAAAGTAGATTATACAGAACGAACTGTAGAAATTGAGAAAAAGCTTGGCATGAAAAAAGAAGCTATTTTAGCAGAAAAATCAGGGGATGAGCTTGTAAAAGAATACCAGCTTAAGATGAAGCATTTAGATACGGATACAGCACCGGCAAGCAGTTCTCCACTTTCTTTCATGAGAGATACAGGTTTTATCGTATTTCCAATTTTGCTCCCATTTATCCTCGTGTATGCAAGTACAATTTTTGCGAATGAATATAGCTGGGGAACATATAAATTTTTAACGATACGACCAGCGAGTCGCTTTAAAATTTTAACAGCAAAATTTTTAGCAATCGTTATATTTGCAGCTTTATTATTTATATTTAATATGATCTTCTCCGCTTTATGTGGACTTGTTATTTATAAATTCCAACAGCCTGCATGGAGTGAGTTTATTTTCCAAGATGGAAATATAATAAAACAAAACATTTTTGTAGAAGCAAGTAAATATTATGTTTTATCGTGGTTACCAACGGTTGTGTACGCATCGTTTGCATTTATGATTTCTGTGTTAACGAGATCTAGTGGAGGTGCAATTGGTATTTCACTATTCCTTGCTTTATCAGGCAATATTGCGTTATTAGCAGCCACTAGATATAACTGGGCGAAATATTTATTGCCAGCAAACACAGATTTATATAGTATTTCAAAGAACGGAAGTTTTATTGATGGAGTAACATTCCCGTTTGCATCATGTATGTTGCTACTTTATTTGTTCGTATTTTTATGTATTTCATATACTGTGTTTTTAAAACGTGATTTAACTTAATAAGAAAAGCCGTTCAGGGTGCTGAGATGCACTTTGAACGGCTTTTTTTATGAGAATTGTTTAAGTGCTCTTTCGGCTAGTAAAGCAAAGTATTCTGCACTTATAGGCAGTGCCTCTTCATTAATTGTAAAAGCAGGATGATGCCATTCATGTGTACCGCTCGTTCCCATAAAGACGAATGAACCTGGTATTTCCTGTTGGTAAAATGAGAAATCTTCTCCAGCCATTGATAGACTAGGCGAGATGATATTAAGATTCATCTTTGTGGCAACTTGAGTAGATAAGTCTGTAAGAGCTTTATCGTTGTGAACAGCAGGAGGACCTGAATAAAAACGGAATTTCGTTTTTACACCTAATGCATCAGATACACCTTTAATAATACGCTCCATGAGTGCTGGAATCTTTTCACGTGTTTCAGCTTGGAACGTGCGAATCGTTCCTTCTAACGTAGCTTTTTCAGGAATCACGTTCCACGTATTTCCTGCGTGAATATTTGTAACACTAACAACCGCATTATGAGATGAACTTATATTTCGGCTTACAATTGTTTGCAGTGCCATCACAATTTGAGAGGATGCGACAATAGGATCTACGCCAGCATCTGGTACAGCCGCGTGTGTACCAACTCCGTGAATTTCAATTTCAAATCGATCAACTCCAGCCATCAGTGGACCATCTTTAATGCCAATTGTACCTACTGGTAAATCAGGTTTATTATGCATGCCGAAAATCGCTTGCACATTACGTAAATGTCCAGCATCAATAACTTTGCAAGCGCCATTACTACTTTCTTCAGCTGGTTGGAATATGAAGCGAACCGTTCCATTTAGGGAAGATTCTCTTTCTTTTAATAAGAAAGCAGTACCTAAAATGGCAGCTGTATGAAAATCGTGTCCACAAGCATGCATTTTCCCTCGTACTTTAGATGCATAGGACAAATGTGTTTCTTCTTGAATAGGAAGGGCATCAATATCAGCACGAACTGCTACAATTGGTCCGTTTTTATTACCAGACACTTCAGCGATAATTCCTGTTTCTAAATTGGAGTCAATGATAGTAATGTTTTTTTCTTCTAACCAATTTTTTATTGCTTTTGTTGTTTCGAACTCTTCATATGATAGTTCTGGATACTCATGTAAATGTCGACGGATGGAAATAAGTTTTTCTTTTAGTTGATTTGAAATAGATACCATGTAGTATGCCTTCTTTCTTCAGCAAAATATTTATCATAAGTATACAACAATAAAAGAGAGGATTCTCAAATGAAAATCCTCTCTCGTTTATCCCGTATTAATGGGCAGTCCGATTGGTTCAACTAATTAAAGTTTCACTTTATGCTGCGACTTTTTTATGCGTATGATGTTTACGATAACGTCCACGCATTGCGTATGCAATTTGCGGGATTGCAATCCCGATTAAAATAAGTGATACACCGAACCATTGTGAAGATAGTACAGCCTCTTTTAAAACGAATACTGACATAATTGTTGTAACTGGTAGTTCCGCTGCACCAAGAATAGTTGCTAAGCCAGAACCGATTTTTGGAATACCGATTGTAAAGGCAATAGATGGAATTACGATACTAAATGTTCCTAATCCTAAACCGTATTTCCAAAGACCTTGAGAAATGGCACCATTAAAAATAAATGTTGGTGGGAATACAATCATGACTAAAGTTAAAGCACCGGTCATTAAGAGAACACCGCGCGGTAATGAAGGTACTTCAACAGCAACTTTTCCGCTCACGAAAATGTATGTTGCGAATGTAACTGCAGATAATAAACCTAAAATGATCCCAGTCGTATCGAAAGCACCTGCTGATTGTTCAAGTAAACCACTTGATAAAAATGTCCCTACAAGTAAGAAAATAACAGAAATAACTTTTTCTCTTGAAGGTAATGTTTTTGTTGCGACTGCTTCAATGATAATTCCGACCCAAACGAATTGGAATAAAAGAATAATTGCAATAGAAGCTGGTACAGTTTTTAATGAAGCATAATAAAAAATCCCGGTAAAACTTGCAGATGTTCCTGCAACGAATAAAAGTAATGCTTGCTTTAAAGGAACGCGATGTCTAGAAAATAGAAGTGTAATAGCAAGCAAAATAATCCAACCGAACAAATATTGGCTGCCAATTACCTCTCCAAGTGAAAATCCTTCTGCATATGCAAGCTTAACAAAAATAGCTAAAATTCCATAACTACACGCTCCTAATAAAACTAAAAGAGAATAACGAAGCATGAAAAATTCCTCCCATCTATATGAAGTTGTTCCGTATCGAAAATATATAACTAGAGGGAAGTATACAAAATTAGAAATAAAGGGTCAAATGAAAGAAAAGTATGACATTTTATAGAATAATAATAAAAGTATGATATTTATGCATAATCTTGAAATTATTAATAGTAGAAGTATTATAAAATCAACTTTGCATTGTATAGAGCTAGCATTTGAAAAAAATATTTTTTAAACCAATATGTATATGGACGTACTAGTAACGTGCTAATTATTTGAGAAACTATGTTACCTTTGTTATGGTAGTGACAATTAAAGGAGTTTCATAATCCATTTGAGTTTTTTCTATATAATAGAAGGAAATGAAAACGTTTTATTAGAAACTGTGAGGAAGTACGGTTTTTCTTATTGCCACGTTGTAAAATTGATTTCACGAATTGTTCATAGTATTTTTATGTGTTTTTGTTACAATATTTAGGGAGAGGAGTGGAATGATGCAAGATATTAGTATTTTTTTAGCGTTTGGCGCCGGGTTCTTATCATTTATTTCCCCATGTTGCTTACCGCTTTATCCGGCATTTTTATCGTACATAACAGGTATGTCGGTTTCTGAATTGAAAGAAGAAAATGCAATGCTTCGCAAAAGAAGTATGATACATACAGCGTTTTTCTTACTTGGATTTTCAATTATATTTATTGCAATTGGATTTGGTACAAGTTTTATTGGAGGAATCTTTACTGACTATAAAGATTTAATCAGACAGTTAGGTGGTATATTTATCATCGTGTTCGGCTTAATTATTGTTGGGGTGTTTAAGCCGAAATTTTTAATGCAAGACCGTAAATTTACATTTAAAAATCGTCCAAGTGGCTATTTTGGATCAGTACTAATTGGATTAGCCTTTGCAGCAGGGTGGACGCCATGTACCGGACCAATTCTAGTGTCTGTAATTGGATTAGCAGCAACAAACCCAGAATCAGCAATGATTTACATGATTGCTTACATACTTGGATTTGCTATCCCGTTTTTCGTACTGTCATTCTTTATTACGAAAATGTCTTGGATTAAAAGAAATAGTATGGCCTTCATGAAAGTCGGAGGATATATTATGATTGTTATGGGGGTCTTCCTATACTTTAACTGGATGACGAAAATTATCGTATATTTCTCAAGTTTATTTGGTGGTTTTACCGGTTTTTAGTATTATTCTGCGAAAATGTTGGAAATACTAACGGAAAAGCATATAATGAAAGTATATTTTGCATATAGCCACAAAAAAGGATGAGAAAATATGAACATAGTTCTTTTATCAAGTATCGTTGCTGTTTGTATGGCTGTCGGTGCGATGTTTATTCGTTTAAAAGCAGCTAAGAAACCTGCAACATTGAAAAAAATTATACTTCCGCCATTTTTTATGAGCACGGGAGCATTGATGTATGTTTTTCCTGAATTTCGATTAACTCCAGCGGAAATGTTAGAAGCAATTGGCGTCGGTTTGTTTTTCTCTATTTTTCTTATTAAAACATCTAAATTTGAAATTAGAGGACAAGAGATTTATTTGAAGCGTTCAAAAGCCTTTGTTTTTATATTAATTGGATTACTTGTAGTGCGGATTGTATTTAAAACATACTTAAGCCAATCTCTTGATTTAGGACAACTTAGTGGCATGTTCTTTTTACTTGCGTTCGCGATGATTGTGTCATGGAGAATTGCAATGTATCGTTCCTTTACGAAATTACAGAAGGAAATGGAAAAAGAAGATGGTTTTTATAATGAAAAAGATATGAAGCTAACTTAAAAACTGTATATGTACCAAATAAAAAGACAGCGTCAAAGGCGCTGTCTTTTTTATCGAAAATAATATGAAGTTACTTTGCGAGTAAAGATCGATAGTTAGAATAATCAATCTTTTTTTCTTGTAGTTTTTTAATTAAAAATTTATGATCACGCTTTGGTGTGGCAATGATATATCCTTTAATAAGTAAGTCTTGTGTAATTTGAGAGGCATTTTCTTGTAATGCAAGTTCCCCGATTTTTCCAGCAATCTTTGATTTTGCAACATCGCGAAATAGTTCTGGAACAGGACTTACAAGCTCTTCTAACAATTGTTTTTGTTCGTCAGCCCATAAATGTCTCGTTTTATTTATGTAGTGTTCTTCCCAATCCAAAATGGACATGCCGTCTTCTTTTGGTAAACGTTTTAAAAATTTTCTGAACATAAAGTATCCACCGATAGACATAAGCCCTAATAAAATAACCGTCCATAATACAATGAACCAACTGAACCATCCTTCGAGCAAGCATATCCCCCCTTAATGATAGCGGTTTTCTTTTATTCATATTATATACAGTGAGATTCATAGAAAGCAAGAACGCTTGGTCATTTTGACCAAGCGTTATCATCTAAACAAAGTATAGTTGTTCCACATGTAAATTATTATTATCATCTTCTACATATTCAATGATTAATGTGCCAACTTTACGATCTTTATCTTCAGTTGTGAAAATAGAGTAAGAAGTAAAACGTGTTTTTGATAGGCCGCTTATGTGTGTAGGTAAAGAAATGTAGTCGTTATCGCGGAAGAATTCCATCAGTTCAATATCCTCAAATTCTTTTCGGTCAACTTGTTTGTTTGTATAGCGGCGTTGAAGTTGTTTTAAAGATTCATTCCAAGAAATTGCTTTTGTGTCGTATACCATTGTTCTATCTCCTTACTGTATGTAATTATTAAGAACATACGTTCTAATCTAGTATACTCTTTTTATTAGAAAAGGGAAAGCAAAAAATAATGTAAGCTTGGATTTCCAAGCTTACATTATTGATGCGTCCGTCATAATCTCTATTTTTCATTATAAGTTAGATAAGAATAAGAAACAAGATGATATATATAATGTTGAGAGTTTTCAAGATTCTGTATATTATAGGTGTACTAAAGTGTAAGGGAATGAGAGGTGTGACATACGTAATTTCACTGCAAGGGCCGATGGCTAGCGGAAAAACAACATTAGCAAAAAGGTTAGAAAAGAGAGGGTTTCGAGTTATATATGAAAATCCATATCCAATTGTAGAGAAGCGAAAAAAATTGAATTTAGATATGAATTCAAAAGTAGGGTTTATTATGAATCAAAAAATGTTTATGGAAGCAAAAATAAAGGAGTTTCAAAATGTGAAAGATTCAGTCGTAATTTTTGATCGCGGACCAGAAGACATTGAGTTTTTTACACTCTTTTATCCAACGATTATAGGAGAAGAGTGGGATATAGAAACTGAATTGAAAGATGAATTATATAAATTAAGAGAATGCCGTTCGGATGTGATTTTTTACTTAGATGTTACGAAAAAGAATGTATATGATAGAAAAAATAATGATAGAACAAGAAACAGAAGTACGTTTGAGGAGCAATTTAAATTAGTAGAAACTGAAAAAGACTGGTATAAACAATTTCCTGTAACTTATGTGGACACGAATAGATTAACAGTGGACGATTTAGAGGTATATTTTATGGACTGGTTAAAGGAGAGAGGGCTATGAAAAAAATACTTTTATTTGTATACTCAACATTTGCAGAGTTTGAAATAACAGTAGCGACGGCATTGCTGAAAAATAAATATGAAATCATTACAGCGGGCTTAACGAATGAATTGGTTATAAGTGAAACTGGGTTGCAAGTGCAGCCACATATAGAAGTAAGTGAAGTACGTGTAGATGAGTATGAGGGGATACTTATTCCAGGTGGAGAAGAAGTACAGTTGGAAGATGCAAAACCTCTTTTTTCAATCATTCGTCAATTTCATGAACAAGAAAAATTAGTGGCGGCAATTTGTGCTGGACCGTATGCGCTAGCAAAAGCAGGGTTATTTAAAGAGATTTCTTATACTGCGACTATAGATTATCAAAAATTCGATTGTTTTCCAGTAGAAAATTTCGTGTATGAAGAAGTTGTGCAACACTCAAATATTATTACAGCACAAGGGCATGCATTTGTACCATTTGGAATAGCAATTGCCTCTTATTTTGGAGTGGCAGACAAACATAATACAGATTTTTATTGTGGTAAAGGTAATGTAGTAATGGAGAAACTTTTACGAGAAAACGTGTAAAAGCTAGCAAATGCTAGCTTTTTTCTTTTTTACACCGATAAATTACTAACGTTTTTGGATCGCGCCATATACCGTTATGGAGAGATAATTCCTTGTTGATTTCTTCTGTTAGCCATTCTTTCATCTCGGCTTGAAGATACATATTATCGGGTATATTTAACGATGGAAACATGCTGGAAATATAGTTTACTATTGGGGTAGCATGATCAAAAACGAGCGCATTATGAATAACTGTTTCTTCAACCGTTTGAAAAGCAGATGCTACTATCTCTTTACCATTTTCTAAACAAAATGGAGAGACTGCTGGTGATGTTTTCGGTAGATCAAATGCGTCAAGCATGTTGTTACACATTTCAACTATACGAGGTAATGAAACTTTAGAATTTGTTGTAGCTAAAAGTGTTCCGCCAGAACGAATGACTTTATAAAAGCCTTGAATTGTTTTTTCAACATCTTTCACATGGTATAACATATGTCTTGCAATTATTAGGTCATAACAATTTGTTTCGAAAGGAAGTTTACTAGCGTCCCCTCGTTTCCATTCTATTAAGTTATTTATTTTAGCAGCTTCAGCAAGCATAGCTTCGGATTGATCAAACCCGGTTAATGGGCCTTTATGACCATTTGTTTGTAAAAGGGAAAGGAATTTTCCACTAGCGCACCCAACCTCTAATATGTTTTCATCCCCTTGAAGGTGTAAATGTTCAATGACGATCTTATCTAAATCTACGTGTTTTTCTTCGTAATGTGTATGTGTGTCGATGCGTGTTTGTAAATGGTTGCTAACGTTATATTGACGTTTTACATCATTCATTTTGTCACATTCCACCTTTGTGCAAAATTGTTGGATTGCATGTGTTAATACATCTGTTTTCTTTAAACCTTCGTAATGGAGTGCTGATTCAAACCTTTCAAGTAATTTCTCTTCAATTCGAAAATGAATATCTTTTCGTTTTGTCACTGAAATTTCGCCCCTTTGCATCTGTTAGTGAGACTATAGCACGTCTGGAAATTTTGTGTAAATCATTTGTGTACACAAAATTAGGGGGATGAAAAAAATGTTTGAATATGATTTTAAACTATTGACGATTTAACCGTTTTCATATATTCTTAAATTAAGTAATATTCAAATAATTCAAAAGAAATGAGAGAGTCACATGCTTCTTCAAGGAACACATCGAATTGGTCGTATGGCCATGCTGTTGGCACTTGCGGATGAGAATGAAAGTCCTGTATTATCCATTCCAAAAGGTTGGAAGTATTGTACGGGGAAAGTGGGTTCGATGAATTCGCAAAAGGTTGTCGCAGCAATGGAAACAGCGGCTAAAAGCAACCAAGTTATTGAAACAGACGTTTACAGAGAAACACATGCACTTTATCATGCAATTATGGAAGCTTTGTACGGAGTGACGAGAGGTCAAATTCAGTTAGCAGACGTTCTTCGTACAGTAGGACTTCGTTTTGCGATTGTGCGCGGTACACCATACGACGGGAAAAAAGAAGGCGAATGGGTTGCTGTTGCATTATATGGAACGATTGGTGCACCTGTAAAAGGATCTGAGCATGAGGCGATTGGTTTAGGAATTAATCACATATGATTTGCCCATAGTCTATTAGTTAGAAGGGGGCCTTACTTTTTTAGGACAGAAGTCTGTCTTAAAAAGATAAGGTCCCCTTTTGCCTTTTTAAGGAGGAAAAATGATGATTACGTTAACAGGACATACATTGACAGTTGAAGAAATGAAGAGGTTATTACTGGAAGGAGAAGGTGTAACAGCTTGTCCAACTAGTATGCAAAAGGTAGCGGAGTGCCGCGAAGTAGTTGAGAAAATTGTAGAGGACGGAAAAGTCGTTTACGGTATTACAACTGGATTTGGAAAGTTTAGTGATGTGCTTATCCAAAAAGATGATGTAAAGGCACTTCAACATAATTTAATTCAGTCACATGCATGTGGGATAGGTGATCCATTCCCGGAAGAAGTATCGCGCGGAATGTTAATTTTACGAGCGAACACGATGCTTAAAGGAGTATCAGGCGTAAGGCCGCTTGTTGTAAATATGCTTCTTGAGTTTGTAAATCGTAAAATTCATCCAGTCGTTCCGCAACAAGGTTCACTTGGTGCAAGTGGAGATTTAGCGCCTTTATCTCATCTTGCGCTCGTATTATTAGGCGAAGGTGAAGTGTTCTATAAAGGGAAACGCGTTCATGCAATGGTTGCTCTTACAGAAGAAGGGCTTGAGCCAATTGAACTTGAAGCGAAAGAAGGTCTTGCGTTAATTAATGGTACGCAGGCGATGACAGCACAAGGAGTTCTTTCTTATATAGAAGCAGAAGCAACGGCGTATCAAGCTGAACTAATTGCTTCGATGACAATTGAAGGGTTACAAGGCATTATTGATGCATTTGATGAAAATGTTCATAAAGCACGTGGTTATAAAGAGCAAGTGGATGTAGCAAGCAGAATTCGTGACATTCTTCATGATAGTAAGTTAACAACAAAACAAGGAGAACTACGTGTACAGGATGCCTATTCACTTCGTTGTATCCCGCAAGTACACGGTGCTTCTTGGCAAGTATTAAATTATGTGAAAGAAAAATTAGAAATTGAAATGAATGCGGCGACAGATAATCCGCTAATCTTTGATGGCGGGGAAAAAGTAATTTCAGGTGGTAATTTCCACGGTCAACCAATTGCATTTGCGATGGACTTCTTAAAAGTAGGAATGGCAGAACTTGCAAACATTTCAGAGCGTCGTATTGAGCGTTTAGTAAATCCGCAGTTAAACGATTTACCGCCATTTTTAAGTCCAGAACCAGGACTTCAGTCTGGTGCAATGATTATGCAATATGCTGCAGCGTCACTAGTTTCTGAAAATAAAACGTTAGCACATCCGGCGAGTGTTGATTCAATCCCGTCATCAGCTAACCAAGAAGATCACGTAAGTATGGGAACAATCGCTTCACGTCATGCACATCAAATTATTCAAAATGTAAGACGTGTTCTTTCAATTGAAATGATTTGTGCGATGCAAGCGGCAGAATATCGCGGGATTGAAAACATGAGTACAGTGACGAAGAGCTTCTACCATCAAGGGCGTCAGCAAGTACCATCTATTACAAATGATCGCATCTTCTCAACGGATATTGAAAATATTGCACATTGGTTAAAAACGAATTATTCGATAAAAGAAAGATTGGATGTAAACGCAGCACTATAAAACGAGAAAAGGGAGAGATTGAAATGGAAAAAGTAAAACAAACAATTCGCGCGCCAAGAGGTACAGAGTTACAAACGAAAGGGTGGGTGCAAGAAGCTGCACTTCGTATGTTAATGAACAATTTAGATCCGGAAGTTGCTGAAAAACCAGAAGAATTAGTTGTGTATGGCGGAATTGGCCGTGCAGCTCGTAACTGGGAAAGCTATCAGGCGATTGTAGATTCATTAAAAACGTTAGAAAGCGATGAAACGTTACTTGTTCAATCAGGAAAACCAGTTGCCATTTTTAAATCACATGAAGATGCACCTCGCGTTCTGTTAGCGAACTCAAACTTAGTACCAAAATGGGCAAACTGGGATCACTTCCGAGAACTAGAGAAAAAAGGTCTTATGATGTACGGACAAATGACAGCTGGTAGCTGGATTTACATTGGAACACAAGGGATTCTACAAGGAACATATGAAACATTTGGTGAAGCAGCTCGTCAACATTTCGACGGTTCATTAAAAGGTACATTAACACTTACTGCTGGTTTAGGTGGTATGGGTGGTGCACAACCTCTTGCTGTAACGATGAACGGCGGTGTTGTCATTGCTATTGATGTTGATAAGCGCAGCATCGATCGTCGTATTGAAAAGAGATATTGTGACATGTATACAGAATCATTAGAAGAAGCATTAACTGTTGCGAACGAGTATAAAGAGAAGAAAGAACCAATTTCAATTGGCTTGCTAGGAAATGCGGCAGAGATTTTACCAGAACTAGTGAAGCGTGATATTACGCCAGATTTAGTTACAGATCAAACATCTGCTCATGATCCATTAAACGGTTATATTCCAGTAGGTTACACATTAGAAGAAGCAGCGAAACTTCGTGAAAAAGATCCAGAACGTTACGTACAATTATCAAAAGAAAGTATGACAAAACATGTGGAAGCGATGCTTGCGATGCAAGAAAAAGGTGCAATTACATTTGATTATGGAAATAACATTCGCCAAGTTGCTTTCGATGAAGGTTTGAAAAATGCTTTCGATTTCCCAGGATTCGTTCCAGCATTTATTCGTCCATTATTCTGTGAAGGAAAAGGGCCATTCCGCTGGGTAGCACTTTCTGGTGATCCAGAAGATATTTATAAAACAGACGAAGTAATTTTACGTGAGTTCGCTGATAATGAACATTTATGTAACTGGATTCGTATGGCACGTCAACAAGTTGAGTTCCAAGGACTTCCATCACGTATTTGTTGGTTAGGTTACGGTGAGCGTGCGAAATTTGGTCGCATCATTAATGAAATGGTTGCAAATGGTGAATTATCAGCACCGATTGTTATTGGTCGTGACCATTTAGATTGCGGATCAGTAGCATCTCCAAACCGTGAAACAGAAGCGATGAAAGACGGTAGTGATGCAGTAGCTGACTGGCCAATTTTAAATGCATTAATTAATAGTGTAAACGGTGCGAGCTGGGTATCTGTTCACCACGGTGGTGGCGTTGGTATGGGTTATTCACTTCATGCGGGAATGGTTATCGTTGCAGATGGAACAGAAGCAGCAGCAAAACGAATTGAGCGCGTATTAACTTCTGATCCTGGTATGGGTGTTGTTCGTCACGTGGATGCAGGGTATGACTTAGCTGTGGAAACTGCGAAAGAAAAAGGCGTTAACATTCCGATGATGAAATAAGGAGGAGAAAACATGCTGGACACTTTACTAATAAATATCGGTCAATTACTAACAATGGATCAAGAAGATGGCTTGTTAAGACGGGAAGCGATGAACACGCTTCCTGTTATCGAAAACGGTGCGGTTGGAATTGAAAATGGTGTAATTACTTTTGTTGGAACAGCGGAAGAAGCGAAAGGATTACAAGCGAGAGAAGTTATTGATTGCGGCGGGAAAATGGTTTCTCCTGGTCTTGTTGACCCGCATACTCACCTTGTATTTGGTGGATCTCGTGAAAATGAAATCGCACTAAAACTACAAGGAGTTCCGTACTTAGAAATTTTAGAACAAGGCGGAGGCATACTTGCAACTGTAAATGCAACGAAACAGGCGTCGAAAGAAGAACTTGTTCAAAAAGCGAAATTCCATTTAGACCGTATGCTATCTTTCGGAGTTACTACTGTAGAAGCGAAGAGTGGTTATGGATTAGATGATGAGACGGAATGGAAACAATTAGAGGCAACAGCACAATTACAAAAAGAGCATCCAGTCGATTTAGTTTCCACATTTTTAGGTGCTCATGCAGTTCCGAAAGAATATAAAGGTAGATCGAAAGAGTTTTTACAATGGATGTTAGATTTATTACCAGAAATGAAAGAGAAACAATTAGCGGAGTTCGTTGATATTTTCTGTGAAACAGGTGTGTTCTCTGTGGAAGAATCAAAAGAATTTTTATTAAAAGCGAAAGAGCTTGGCTTTGATGTGAAAATTCATGCAGATGAAATCGACCCTCTTGGTGGTGCGGAAGCAGCGGCAGAAATCGGTGCAGCATCAGCGGACCATTTAGTTGGAGCTTCTGATAAAGGGATTGAAATGCTTGCAAACTCGAATACAGTAGCAACATTATTACCAGGAACAACTTTCTATTTAAATAAAGAAAGCTTTGCTCGTGGTCGTAAAATGATTGATGAAGGTGTTGCAGTTGCGTTAGCTACAGACTTTAACCCAGGTAGCTGTCCAACTGAAAATATTCAGCTTATTATGAGCATTGCGATGCTAAAACTGAAAATGACACCAGAAGAAGTTTGGAATGCCGTAACGGTTAACTCATCATATGCTATTAACCGTGGTGATGTAGCTGGGAAAATTAGAGTTGGTCGTAAGGCAGATTTAGTTTTATGGGATGCTTACAATTATGCTTACGTACCGTATCATTACGGCGTAAGTCATGTGAATACAGTATGGAAGAATGGTAATATTGCATATACAAGAGGTGAACAATCGTGGAGCACGGCCACTATTTAAAGAAAAATGCAAAGTTTATTGATCGTGAAGTGACAAAATGGAGTGAGATGATTAAAGATTGGGAGGAAGGCGTAGAAATATTCGGTGCTGCCTTAATTGGAGCACCCCTTTCTAAACCATCTATTAGTCATTCAGGAGCAAGTTTTGCTCCAAAGACAATTCGTGCGATGTTAGATGCATATAGCACATATGCAATTACAGAAAAACACGATATGAAAGAAAGTGTCTTATATGATTGCGGCGATATTACGATGCATGTGACGGATATAAAAGAAAGTCATAAACGAATTGCGGAAACAGTTGGTCATGTAACGAAAGTAAACCCGAACATGATACCAATCGTTCTTGGGGGTGACCACTCGATTAGTTTTCCGAGTATAACAGGTTTTGCAAACAGTAAAGGAAAGGTCGGAATTATTCAATTTGATGCTCATCATGATTTACGTAATTTAGATGATGGAGGCCCGTCAAATGGTACACCATTCCGTAGTTTACTAGAAAATGATATCATTACAGGGAAACAACTTGTTCAAATTGGAATTCGTAATTTTTCTAATGCACGTGCGTACCATGAATATGCAATAGAGCATGGTGTAACAGTGTATACAATGAAAGACGTACGAGAGCGAGAAATAAAAGATATTATCACGGAAAGTATTGAATTATTAAGAAATCAAGGTGTGACTTCTATTTATATTTCTCTTGATATGGATGTGCTAGACCAAGCGTTTGCGCCAGGTTGTCCAGCAATTGGGCCTGGTGGAATGGATAGTACGACTTTACTAGATGCGATTGAATTCCTTGGTAAAGAACCGCTCGTTCAAGGGATGGATATAGTAGAGATTGATCCAACTCTTGATTTCAGAGATATGACGAGTAGAGTAGCAGCGCAAGTGATTATGAGTTTTCTTTTAGCGAGGGAAACGGTTAGTAAGCAAGTTAGTATATAGACGGAAAAGTAGATCTTTATTTATGCCTTAACAAAAACACATCACTACTTAAATGTAGTGATGTGTTTTTGTATTAAAAGAGAATGAATGTGTGTGGAACCGTTAATGGAATTGCGATTTTTATAGTGTATTGTGTAAATTTAATTTCTTGCTTCTGAAGTATTGACGTGTAAAATAATTTTATGATAAAATAAAAATTTTGCTAAAAAACTAAAAGTATGTTAAGCTTGAGAAGGTTACCATATATGGAGGTGGATTATTTGTTTCAAATTGGCGATAACATTGTTTATCCAATGCAGGGAGCAGGTATAATTAAAGCCATAGAAGAGAAGGAAATCTCAGGAGAAAAACAACAGTATTATGTTATAAAAATGTCGGCTAGTAATATGGAACTAATGATTCCAGCAGGGAGAATATTGAATTCGAATATACGTCCAGTTACGGATATAACCGCATTAGCACACATAATGGATATTTTTCAACATGGGGAATCAGATAGATTACTTACATGGAAACAAAGGTATAAATTGAACACTGATAAAATAAAGACGGGTAAAATGCAAGAAGGTGCTGAAGTTGTGCGTGATTTAATGCGTATACAGAAAGAAAAAGCACTTAATGCAAGCGAAAAGAAGATGTTAGATAACGCATATGAATTTTTGATTAGTGAACTGGGATTAATTGAAGGTATCACAGAAAATCAGATAAAAAGCTTTTGTTAAGGTTCATTACAAATAATGTATTATATCCCAAAAAAGATCTTGAATTTTTTGGGAACATAATTATAGAAAATTTATCATTTCAAAGACATTCAACTCTTTCAAACCACTTTTAGAGCATTACCTCTATTGTTATTACTACAATCAAATCCATTTTTATTTTTTAATTTCATTTATGAATGTTCGAAGTTTAATTGAATACTTCGATAAAATAGTTACTTGATTTTTGCAATCCTGATTCACACTGGCACGGACGAGGAGCCGTAAGGATGAAAGAGAGGTAGGGCTTTCATTGTTTTAGGTATATAAGTTATTATTTTTAGAAGAATACTGAACCATTTTTACTTCTATTGATAAGGTGTTTTTTTTATTAAAGAGATAAACGAATTGACAGCCATATATGGTCAACAAAAAAGGTTTCCTCCTAAGGAAACCTTTTTAATATTATTTATAGCATTTTATTTTTTGGATATTCGAATTTTTTATTGTAAAGTCGTAAAAATTGACGTTACTATCTAAAAGTAAGTATGATGCGGTTATAGTAAGATTTTTTAGGGGGAAGAAAAATGACAAGTTCAAGTAATAAAGCAGCGAGTATTTATGAAGGAACAAATGTAAATGCTGGGGGATTTTTTGAAAACGTTGAAGAAACAAAGTTGTTTGATCCAATTCAAGTTGGAGCTTGGTCTCTTCGTAATCGTATAGCGATGGCACCGATGACAAGATGCTTTGCAGATAATGAGACTGGAGTAGTTGGTGCGGATGTAGTGGAGTACTACAGAAAACGTGCTGCGGATGGAATTGGACTAATTATTACAGAAGGAATTGTCATTAGTCCGAGAGCAAAAGGAAACCCAGGAGTACCAGGTATTTATACACAAGAGCAAATCGATTCTTGGAAACCTGTTACAGAGGCGGTACATAAAGAAGGCGGGACGATTATTGCTCAAATATGGCATGTTGGGCGTATGAGTCATCATGAAATAATTGGTGGTCAAATGCCACAAGCACCGTCGGCTATCGCTGCAGAGGGAAATGTTCCACGCTTTCGTAAACCGTTTGATACGCCAGAAGCAATGACGTTAGAAGAAATACAAGAAGTGATCGGGCAATACGCACAAGCTGCGAAAAATGCGATCGAAGCTGGATTTGATGGAGTAGAAATTCACGGTGCACACGGATATTTAATCGATCAATTTACGTATGAGTTTGCGAATAAGCGAACAGATAAATATGGCGGTGATTTAAAACAAAGGTTAACGTTTATGAAAGAAGTAACGGCGGCTGTAATAGAAGCTGTTGGAGCTAATAAAACACTTCTTCGTTTCTCTGCTTTCAAAGGTGATAATCCTACTTATATGTGGGAAAACCCTGAGTTTGCAATTGAAACGTTCATAAATATGTTTAAAGAGGTTGGGTTAACGATGATCCATCCTTCAACGATGAATTATACCCAAGAGATTGCTGACGGAAAGAATTTTCATCAACTAGTAAGAAAATATTGGGATGGTACGATTGTTGGGGTTGGTAATTTAAATCCAAAAGAGGCCGAAGAAGCGTTGCAAGAAGGAACGATTGATGTAGCGGCATTCGGAAGACCGTTAATTGCTAATCCAGACTTTGTTCATCGAATTAAACACGCTGAAAGTTTAGTTGAATATGACGCGAAAGAGCATCTTGCTACGTTAGTATGAATAAAGATAAAAGGAGAGCACATCTAGTGTTCTCCTTTTATTATGGAATTTCATAGGGGGAAGCGGGATGAGTGAAACGCTACTCGTTATTATTAGTATATTACTATTTTTAATGTTGCTTTTAATCGTCTTTTTTATCATTACATTTTTTATAAAAAAACGAACACACCATTCTATTTTAAAATTACATCCGTACTTAGGAAGAATGCGCTACTTACTGGAAAAGATAGGGCCTGAATTTCGACAATATTGGTTTGATCATGATACGGATGGAAAGCCTTTCTCACGTTATGATTTTCAAAGTGTTATGTTTTTAGCGAAATATCGCTCTGAAATACTTGGTTTTGGATCAAAACGAGATTTTGAAGCTTCTGGATATTATATTGCTAATACATTATTTCCGATATTAACTGAGGAATTAAGTGTGAATCTCACGCAAGAGCGGGAAGGTAAAAAGTACGTGATTCATAAAGAAGGGTTCTTTTCAAGAAGAGAAAAATTGACAGCGGATACAACGAATCTTTGGCTGTACGAAGAAGAAGATGCAATTATAGTCGGTGAGAACCGTAAATATCCGTGGAAGCTACATGGCATGTTTGGTGCATCTGCGACTTCTTACGGTGCGATTGGAGAAAATTATATTTTAGCGAGTGGTTTTGGAGCAAAAATGGCAGGCGGATCGTGGATTAATACGGGTGAAGGTGGCGTTATTCCAGAACATTTACATACAGGAGCGAATATCGTTGCGCAAATTGGTCCAGGGTTATTTGGATACCGTGATGAAGACGGTAATTTTTCAATGGGAAAATTCATGGAGAAAGCGAAAGAAAGTAATATTAGAGCATTCGAATTGAAATTTGGGCAAGGTGCTAAAATACGTGGTGGTCATTTAGAGGGGCAAAAAGTAAATGAGAAAATTGCTTCTGTTCGCAACGTCCGAAAGGGAGAGACGATTAATTCACCGAATCGATTTTCATTTTTAAAGAATGCAGCGGATACACTTTGTTTTATTCAACAGTTGCAAGAAAACAGCGGTAAACCAGTTGGAATGAAAATTGTAATTGGTCAGCAGGAGCCTTTGGAAGATTTAATAAAAACAATGAAAGAACTAAACATTTACCCAGATTTTATTACAATCGACGGTTCAGAAGGCGGGTCAGGAGCAACGTATAAATCGATGGCAGATTATATGGGACTGCCGCTTATTCCAGCATTACTTACATTTATTGATACAGCAAACCATTATGGTGTCCGTAACAAGTTTAAAGTATTTGCATCGGGTAAATTAATCACACCAGATAAAGTGGCGATTGCTTTAGCGATTGGGGCGGATGCTGTAAGTTCAGCCCGTGGGTTTATGATGGCAAGTGGCTGTATTATGGCCCTTCAATGTAATTCTGGTCAATGTCCATCTGGTGTAGCCACGACGAATCCGCATTATCAAAAAGCGTTAGATCCGTATGAGAAGAAGTGGCGAGTCATGAATTATATTATTAGTATGAGATATAGTTTATTTTCATTAGCGGCAGCGGCGGGAGTGAAGAGCCCGCGCCATTTAACTAGAGAGCATATTGTGTTTAAAGACGAGGTGGGGAGAGTAGTTCCTCTTTCGGAATTGTTTCCTATAGTAAATCAAACCTAAAAGTATATTTGATGTGTAAGATTTTTTAGAGGAATAATTATATTTTTGGAAAAATTAGGAGTATAATAGGGGAGTATTTTTGAAAATGACTATTTTTAGGGAGAGATTCACTTGCAGCAAGGTTCGTACAGTATTACAATTTTTTTACTCGTCATAGGGCTCGTTATATTTAGACGCATGCGCTCTATGAATCGACCAATTAATAATAAAGGAAGACGACTACTATTGCCATTATTCTTCTTATTACCAGGTTTTTCTTTATACGCAGCACCGATACAACTTGCTGGTTGGCAAATTGGTATAGCTGCTGGGATCGGACTGTTATTGTCAATTCCACTTATTATTTTAAGTGGGTATGAAGTCAGAGAAGATGGTCAAATTTATGCAAAAAAAAGTATCGCTTTTATTGCTACATTTTTAGTTATCGTTCTTTTACGTGCTTATTTTAGAAGACATTTACAAGGTCTAGATCCAAAGTCAATCGGCATTCTTTTCTACACTCTTGCGGTTTGTTATATAGTACCTTGGCGTATTGGATGCTATATGAAATTTCGTAAAGTATATGTAGAGAAAGCGAAAATTGAGACGTCAATAAGCTAAAAGTCATACATTTGTATGGCTTTTTCTTTTAAAATTTATCGGGTAAACGAATGTAAATAAGGTGTGAAAAAACACTATATAATTTTCTGAATATTTTTACTTTGAATTCTTGAAAAATCATTGTAATCCACTGGAATAAAGGCGTTTATAAAGGTTTTCACATGTAATGAACAGTGCTCGTTCACTTGAAAGAACAAAAAATGTTTGTTAAGGTAGGGAACCATAAGCGAAAACAAGAAAATAGAAAAAGTCATTTTTCGAAATTTTGAATGGCTTATGGACTAAGGGAGAGATTTGGTGAAGATTGAAATTATGGTTTCGCTTGCTATTTATATGGCAGGTATGTTGTATATCGGATATTGGTCTTATAAGAAGACATCCGATTTATCAGATTATATGTTAGGCGGGAGGGGACTCGGCCCAGCAGTTACAGCTTTATCAGCTGGTGCTTCTGACATGAGTGGTTGGATGCTAATGGGATTACCTGGTGCGATGTATGCAACAGGATTATCAAGTGTATGGATTGCGATAGGTTTATTAATAGGTGCGTATGCAAACTATTTAATCATTGCCCCGCGTTTACGAACGTATACAGAAGTGGCAAATGATTCAATTACGATTCCAGACTTTTTAGAGAATCGGTTTAAAGATCGTACGAAAATACTTCGTTTTGTCTCCGCTATCGTCATTTTAGTATTTTTCACATTTTATGCATCGGCTGGTTTAGTTTCAGGTGGACGTTTGTTTGAAAATTCTTTTAACCTTGATTATAAAATTGGTTTATTTGTAACAGTAGGTGTCGTTGTTGCGTATACACTATTTGGTGGCTTTCTAGCCGTAAGTTGGACGGACTTTGTGCAAGGTTGTATTATGTTTATTGCGCTTGTACTAGTGCCAATTGTTGCTTTTACGGATGTCGGTGGTGTAACAGAAACATTTAATACGATTAAGCAAGTCGATGCATCGCATTTAGATATGTTTAAAGGGACCACAATACTTGGTATTATTTCATTTTTAGCATGGGGCCTTGGATATTTTGGTCAACCACATATTATTGTCCGCTTTATGGCAATTACCTCTATTAAAGATTTAAAAACTTCTCGTAGAATCGGTATCGGTTGGATGACGATTTCAATTATAGGTGCAATGCTTACTGGTCTAATTGGTATCGCCTATTATGCTAAAAATAATGCGACATTACAAGACCCAGAAATGGTCTTTGTAACATTCTCAAATATTTTATTCCATCCGTATATTACAGGATTTTTATTATCAGCTATTTTGGCTTCGATTATGAGTAGTATTTCCTCACAATTACTTGTTATTTCAAGTGCAGTAACGGAAGATTTCTATAAAACATTTTTCCGTCGTAACGCAAGTGATAAAGAACTTGTATTTATCGGTAGGCTGTCAGTATTAGTTGTAGCGATGATTGCAGTTGTTTTAGCGTATCATCCGAGTGATACAATTTTAACGCTTGTTGGATATGCTTGGGCAGGATTTGGATCAGCATTTGGACCAGCAATTTTATTAAGTTTATATTGGAAGAGAACGAACAAATGGGGCGTTCTTGCTGGGATGATTGTCGGTGCATTAGTTGTTATCACTTGGGTACAAATTCCAAGTTTAAAAGCGACTATGTATGAAATGGTACCGGGATTCTTCTGTAGTTTATTAACTGTTATCGTTGTAAGTTTATTAACGAAAGAACCCGTTAAGGCAGTTCATCGTGAATTTAATGAGATGGAAGCAGTACTGGAAGAAGAAAAGAAATGATTTGCAAAAAGAGTAAACGGTGAATAGCGTTTACTCTTTTTACATGTAAAATGAAAGTAAGGACTTATTGACAATAAAAAATAAGTAACTTATAATAAATCTTAAGTTCGAGATAAATAATGTTCATAATGAAAATTTATTATGGTTATAAATCGAACAAATATTTTTTGTGAATTATCTTGAATTCGAGATAATTCGATAGGTTAGACGCCAATACGTAATTTTGTGATTAATATCTCGAATTCGAGATAAAATTATAATGACGGATTTTACTTTGTAGCATGGACAAAATGAATAATGAATTTAAATGTAAAAGAATTTTTATAATGAAATAAAAAAGGAGTGGAAGAAATGGAAAAGAAAACAACGGGAATCCATCATATTACAGCGATTGTAGGGCATCCACAAGAAAATGTAGACTTTTATGCTGGTGTATTGGGGTTACGTTTAGTGAAACAAACAGTGAATTTTGATGATCCAGGTACGTACCATCTTTATTTTGGAAATGAAGGAGGAAAGCCTGGAACAATTATTACGTTTTTCCCATGGGCAGGTGCTCGTCAAGGTATTATTGGAGATGGTCAAGTAGGAATTACATCTTACGTTGTACCAAAAGGTGCAATGGAGTTTTGGGAAAATAGATTAGAAAAATTCGATGTTTCGTATACAAAAATGACTCGTTTTGGAGAGCAGTATTTAGAATTTGATGATCCGCATGGTTTGCATATAGAATTAGTTGAAAGAGAAAAAGGCGAATTAAATAATTGGAGTTTTGGAGAAGTTACACCAGAAGTAGCAATTAAAGGGTTTGGAGGTGCTGTTCTTTTATCTACACAGCCTCAAAAAACTGCTGAATTGTTAGAACATATTATGGGTCTTGAGAAAATTGGAGAAGAGGGTGAATTTGTTCGATTCCGTTCTTCTGCTGACATTGGAAATATTATTGATTTGAAATTATCAACAATCGGTCGTGGCCAAATGGGCGTTGGCACAGTTCATCATATTGCCTGGAGAGCGAGTGACGATGCTGATCAGCTAGACTGGAAAGAGCATGTGTCGCGTTTTGGATATCACGTAACTCCTGTACAAGATCGAAATTATTTTAATGCGATTTATTTTAGAGAACATGGTGAAATTTTATTTGAAATTGCAACAGATCCTCCTGGTTTCGCTCATGATGAATCGTTAGAGACGATGGGTGAGGAATTAAAGTTACCGGAACAATATGAACAACATAGAAAACAGATTGAACAAACGCTTTTACCATTTGAAGTGAGAAATTTAGATTAAAGTGATTGAAGGGGGAAAAGGATTATGATGAAACATGTTTTTCAAAAAGGAAAAGATACGTCAAAACCAGTGTTGTTATTACTTCATGGCACAGGTGGTAATGAAGTAGATTTACTACCACTTGCAGAAATAGTTGATCCGGAAGCGTCGGTATTAAGCGTTAGGGGAAATGTGTTAGAGAATGGGATGCCGCGTTTCTTCCGCCGATTAGCAGAGGGCATTTTTGATGAAGAGGATTTAATTTTCCGTACGAAGGAATTAAATGAATTTTTAGATGAAGCGGCTAAAGAATATAAATTCGATAGAAATAACATTGTAGCTATCGGTTATTCGAATGGGGCAAATATCGCAGCAAGCTTATTATTCCATTACGAAAATGCATTGAAAGGTGCTGTGCTTCATCACCCAATGGTACCAAGAAGAGGAATGCAATTAGCAAATTTAGCAGGGAAATCTGTATTTATTGCTGCTGGGACAAATGACCCAATTTGTTCATCAGCAGAGTCAGAGGAATTGAAGGTACTATTAGAAAATGCAAATGCGAATGTAACAATGCATTGGGAAAATCGAGGGCATCAATTAACGATGGGTGAAGTAGAAAAAGCAAAAGAGTGGTATGACAAAGCATTTTAAAAAAGAAGCATCTGCTAACGATTAGCAGATGCTTCTTTTTTATTTAAGACTGGATTGCAAGGTGAGATGAAGAAAGTGGTAGCTCAATATCAACAATTGTACCTTTATTTAATTCGCTTGAAATGTGTAATTTACCATGATGTTCTTCAATTATTTTGTAACACATCATTAATCCTAGTCCTGTGCCTTTTTCTTTTAAACTATAAAAAGGTTCGCCTAGACGGGAGATACGATCTTCTGGAATGCCACAACCTTCATCGATAATTCGTATTAAGATGAAATTATTCTCTAATGGTTTTGTTTGGATGAAAATATTTCCGCCATTTGGCATTGCTTCTATCGCATTTTTTAATATGTTTATAAACACTTGTTTTAATTGGTTACCGTCACATTGAATATCATATACGTAATCAAAATGATCCATGATGATATGAACGCTATGCATAATTGCAGTCGGTAAAATAAATGTAACTACCTCTTCAATTAAAGTTTGTATGTTACAAGTTTGGATAGATAATACTTGTGGCTTAGACATCGCCATAAATTGACTCGTGATGGATTCCATTTGTGAAATCTCACTTAACATAACATCGATATACCATTTCTGCTCTTCACTTATTTCAGGGAGGAGCAACGTTAGAAAACCTTTTAGAGAAGTGAGTGGATTTCGAATTTCATGGGCAATTCCAGCTGTCAGTTGTCCGACTACTGCGAGCTTCTCTGATTTTCGTAGTAACTTTTCAGTTTCTTTTAGCTCAGTAACATCTCTCCCCATCACGATAAGACCTTTGCGAGAACCATCAGGATGATAAAGCGGAACTTTTGATATACTTAAGATTAGATCGAAATCATCTCTATGTATAATAAATTCCTCACCATGAAGAATTTGTCTTTGTTGCCATGCTAGTTCATCGATTTCTTCACAATGTAAAAAAGCTTCTCGGTATGCTTCATTATATTGAATGAGTTCGCTATCTTTTTTCCCGTGGTAAGGTACATGATGGAAATTGAAGCAAGAAAGTGCGTAGTCATTTGCCTCAAGCCAGCGCCCTTCATGATCTTTAAATATAACAAACGCAGGCATGGAGTTTACTAATGTACGTAATCTCTTCTCACTTTCTTTTAGCATATTTTCAATTCTTTCTGATTTTTCAAGCGGCTTCATAATAGCATATACGCCAGTAAGACGATTTTGAACAAAAATAGGAACTAGTTTTGTCACAACATCTAATAAGAATCCATTTTTATGATAAATAGATAAGATATACTCTTGTTGATTATCCGCTTCAGTATTCTTTATATTTTGTAATACTTGCTCAGAAATATGGGCTTCTAAAATAGAGGTAATATTTTTCTGTTCTAATTCTAAAGAAGTGTAACCTAATATTCTTTCGGCAGAAGGATTTATATGTAGAATAACTCCTTCTAAATTTAATGAAATAATACTATCAGGATTGTGTTCGAACAGAGATGCGTACATTTCTGTTAATGAACGATCTTGTATATGGTTTCGCAAACGTCTAGAAATGTTCGGATGACGTTTTTTTTGAGTTGGTGAATATTTTTTACGACTCATAATAGTTCCTCCGTACAAATAGCATCTAAAAAGATTTGTCTATTCATAACTATAATATAGATGTAATGTGTATTTCTATAAAAAATGGAAGTTATAGAATAAATTTTGTTTTTTTTATTTTTTGCAAGGTGAATGCAGGATGGTAATAAGGGGAGCTTATATTGTTTTATAAACCTTTTGTAAGTTACAGACGGCTGTTTTCCGTATAACATTAGGGTAGAGGAGGGGGAGAGAAAATGAAAAATTATATTCAAGGGATTGATCACGTGCAAGTAGCTGCACCTGTAGGGTGTGAAGAAGAGGCGCGTGATTTTTATGGGAATACGATTGGTATGGAAGAAATTCCAAAGCCAGAAGAGTTGAAAAAACGAGGTGGATGTTGGTTTAAATGCGGAAATCAAGAAATCCATATTGGTGTCGAGCGGAACTTTATACCAGCTAAAAAGGCTCATCCAGCTTTTTATGTGAATGAAATTAATGAATTTAAGCAAACACTTATAGAGCAAGGTGTTAAAGTGATTGATGATTATGCACGGCCAGATGTAATTCGATTTTACGTGTCAGATCCATTTGGAAACCGAATTGAATTTATGCAAAATAAAGACTAGGTGGATTCCCACCTAGTCTTTAACTTCTTCTGAAAAGTCCTAACACTTCTACAGTTTCTGTAATATTAACGAAAGCATTCGGGTCGATTTCAGAAATTGTTAGTTTCATACTTGCTAATTCTTCACGAGAAACGACGGTCATAAGTACACGCTTTTTCTCGCTTGAATAAGCACCTTCGCCATCAAGTAACGTTATTCCACGTACAACAGTTGAAAGAAGTTGTTTTTTCATTTTTTCTGCTTCATTTGTTACAATCATAAGTGTAACTTTACGATGTTTTGTATGAACAGCATCAATTACTTTACCAGTTACATAAATTGAAAGTAAGCTTGTAAGTGCAACATCCCAAGTGAAGAAGAATCCTGCGATTATTACAACGACTGCATTTAAAATAATAAGGAATCCGCCAAGTTTAATGTCTCGCTTGCGGGATAAAAGCATACCGATAATATCAAATCCACCAGTGGATCCATTACAGTTAAAAACAAGACCAATACCAGCTCCGGCGATGACACCCCCGAAGATAGAAGATAACAATGGATCTGTTGCTACGACTTTTACTGGAACGTAGTATAATGCAACAGATAATACAACTACAGAGACAACTGTGTTAAAAATTACTTTTTTTCCAAGACCTATGTACCCTAAAATAAGGATAGGTAAGTTTAATACAAAGTTAATAATGCCTGTGTTTACAGGGGTTACAATCCCTAAAATAATAGCAATTCCGCCAATTCCACTACTTAAAATTTTGTGGGGGATAAGGAAAAGATTAAAGGCAACTGCAATAATAATAGAACCGATAATAACACCAAGGAATCTGACCATTTCTTTCCCGTCCTTCACTGAAAAATTCATATTATTTCAAGATTATATATGATATTGAAAGTTTTGGGTAAAAACAGTTTATTTTGGTAAATTAGATTAATCAAAAGAATTTGAGTATTTTATCATTTGGAAGGGGATACAGTTGTGAAGATAAAAACATATCAACAGAAAAGCCCGTTGAAGCAAGAATGTGAGGATTCTTATTTTTGTAATAAAGAAAAAAAGATTTATGGTGTATGTGACGGTGCAACACCACTTGTCCCGTTTCGTGATGAAAAGGGACATAATGGAGCATACATCGCTTCGCATTTATTTGCAAGTTATTTTACTGCATTACGAGAGAATCATAGTTTACAATTTGCAGTTGCCAAAGCAAATGAAGCATTGCAAAGCAAAATGTTAGAATATGAAGTAGACACGAGAAAAAAAGAGCATTTGTGGTGCACATGTATCGCGGCAATCCAAATAGTTGGTGAGAAAATTGAATATGCGCAGCTTGGGGACTGTATGATTGTCGCAACTTTTCAAAATGGAACGATGCAAGTATTAACGAAAGACACAGTTGAAGGAATTAGTAAAAGAGCAAAAAAGAAGAGGGAAGAAGATCGTAAAAAAGGGTTATCTGTACCAGAAGAATATGTTTTTCAAGATGTTCGAGAACAGTTAAAATACAATCGTTATCTTGCAAATATGCCAAATGGTTATTCAGTTGCAAATGGAATGAAAGAAGCGATACATTATTTACAACATGGTGAATTACATACAGATGAAGTGAGTGGGATTTTTATTTGTTCAGACGGGTTATTTCACCCAGATTGGTCATTAGAACAAACTGTTGCATATATAAGAAAGAATAGTATAAACGAATATATAGCAATTATTGAAGAGCTAGAAGCGGAAAAGAGAATAAGGCCAGATGATAAAACGATTATTATGATTGATTTTTAAGAGGAGGCAGTTCAAATGGAAATTAAACGTGTCAATCTAACATTTCAAGATGAATTAGTTCCTTTAGAAAAAGTAAACAAACTGATTATTCACCATACAGCTGAAGATGGATGGGACGTGTATAAAACGCATGAATTTCATCAAACTGTAAGGGGGTGGAGCGGAATTGGTTACAACTATTTTATCGAAAAGGATGGAACTGTAGTGGAAGGACGAGGTTTACATATTGGAGCGCACGCGAAAGACCATAACCGCCATACAATTGGAATATGTATGACGGGAAATTTCGATAAATACGATCCCACTCCCCCGCAAGTGAATGCATTATATTCTTTATGTAAACTGTTTATGAAGCAATTTGCTATAAAGAAAGAAAATATACTAGGTCATAGGGAGTTAGAAGGAGTTACAAAAAGCTGTCCTGGTAATCGTTTTTCTATGGTAGAGTTAAGGAAGATATTATCTTAAATATAGAGGAGTAACAACGATGATGAATATAAAAATACCAAATGATAAAAAAGAAGAGCTTGTAGCGCAAATTCAGCAATTTTTCATGGAAGAAGATCTAGATGAAATTGGACGTTTCCAAGCAGAGCGTTTAATAGAAGAAATGATTAAATTAGTTGGACCATTTGCATACAATCAAGCAATTGGAGATGCAAGAAAGCTTGTAAGTGAGAAATTAACGAATATGGAAGAAGATTTATACGTGTTAGAGAAGAATGAAGCGAAATAAAAAAAGAGCCGATGGGCTCTTTTTTATTTTTCTTTCTTATGTTCCTTATATTCATGTACTTTTTCTTTCACATTACCAACTGTATCTTTAGCAGTGCCTTTCACCTTATCCCATTTTCCTTCAGCTTGTAATTTCTTATTGTCAGTTACTTTCCCAACAACTTCTTTTACTTCACCTTTTACCTTATCAATGGCACCTTCTACTTTTTCTTTTAAACCATGATCATGTTTAGTCATACATTTCTCCTCCTTGTAGTTTGATTAGAATTCTCTTTTCATATTGCAAGTTGAATGATGTATCTAGTAATATCGTAACAAATCTAGTTTGAATATTCAAATGATTAATAGGATAGAAAAGGATTTGTCATAAAATGTTTAAAAATGTAACGGAAGGAGAAATAAAGTAAATTATATGTCTTTTGCGGTCCATATTGATTTTGTATAAGCAATTTTCATGTGGGCACGTTCCATGTTATTTTGACTGCCGCTACCGAACCTTGCTTGTCCAACTATTAAAGTACAATTGGATTCAATAGCTGTCTTAATTCGTTTTTGAATTAATGCAGTGTGACAGCCTTTACGCTGAAATTCTGGTAAAGTAGCAGAAGCAGCTAATGATGCGACACCTTTATTTATATACAGGACACCAATACCAGCAGGGATATTTTGAACTTCAGCTATGAAAAAATGCCATCCTGGTTCATTGTAAAGAATTTCATTATTTTGGCGTACGCTATCTTTTGTAAAGGATGGCATATTAAATCCACGTACATATATGTCTGCAAAAATATCAAATTCATTTTCTTTCAGTTTTCGTAATGTAATATTAGAAGGAAGAAGTGATGAACTCTCTCTCGGTATACTATACAAAGCAGTATGGAAGCTAGATTGGTAAAAACCTTTTTGAGATAAGTATTGAAATAGTTCAGTTGTGCCTTGCGCTGGTGTAATTTCAAAACGGCAAGGAATTTGTAGTGATTCATAATAAGAAATAATTGCATCAATCGCATCTGCATTTGTAATACCTTTTACCGTATTAAAAGCAGGACCGGCAATTATTTTTGATGAAAAGGCAGTGGCACTACCGAAATTTTTCATTTGCACTTGCATTGGGTTTCCGCTCATTGTTTGTAGTCTCTCTAATCTAGAAGAGAGCATATCAATTTCTGCATTTTCAATTTCTGTTGCTATATCGAGTGTCATAACAGTAGTCATAAAATTCCTCCGTTAATAAATATATTTCATAGTACATATACGATTTTTGTTTTGAGATTCCTGTTGAAATGTGAGAGAATAAGAGGTTTTTTGGAAGGGAAATGGAAGTGAGCTGTCGAAGGGAGTGGAAACAGATTAAAGGTGGTGCTCTCATGAAACAAAAAACCGTGCAGACATGCTCTAATTGTGGTTCTCAAAACATAGGAGAAGGTGAGTTTGTCGGATATGCACAAATACGGAAAAAGGAAACGATGTTCACATCTTCACCGGTGGATGCTTATATTTGTACAGATTGCGGGAATATCCTTCTATTAAAAGTACGACATTATGAAAAGTTTAAGCAGAAGCCGTTATGATCATTGAGAAATGGTCATATCCAACGTTGTATACGAAACGACTTATGTTAAGGAAAATGAATATGAGTGATAGTTTACATATATATGAGTATGCTACAGATAAAGAGATGATAACTTTTACTGTATGGGATGCTCATCAATCGTTATGTGACACATATAACTATGTAGAAGAAATTGTGGGGCAATATAATGAAGGGCAAGTAGCACCTCTTGGAATTGTATTAAAAGAGGAGAAAAAACTTATAGGCACGTGTGGATTTATAAAATATGATTTGGTCACACATACAGCAGAAATTGCATACGCCTTATCTCGAAAATATTGGGGAAGAGGATTAGCCACGGAGGCTGCATTAGCTTTTTTCTACTATGGTTTTCATGAGTTGCATCTTAATAGTATTGAAGCGGGATGTGATTCAGAAAATGAAGCATCTGAAAAATTAATGAAACGTTTGAATATGGAGTACAAATATACAATTCAGAAGGATATGTTTATTAAAGGTAAGAATCGCGATACAAAAAGATATTGTATATCTAGAGAAGGATATATGAATCAATGAAATATCTTACATTGAAAACTCCTTTAAATGAATCAAGGAGTTTTTTTATTTTGATAACAACAAATCGGAGTTTATCTTTTTGTTCGTGTGTTAGGAGTATGGGAGATATATCGAATTTTAGTAGAAAATAAGGAATACAGTAATCGTTTTATTTTTAAACTGAAAAAGAAAGTAAGAAAAAAGATAGATAGTTTATCGTTCTGAATTATTTCCAAAGAAATAATTCAGAAAATACAGAGAAATGTCGTAATCATTTGCGGAAGTCTGTTATAATAAACGAAAAAATGAAAACGCTTTAAAGGGGGATATAACCAATATGATGATGAATGTACCGCTAACAATTAGTTCTATGATGGAAAGAGCAGAGAAACTGTTTTCGAAGAAAGAAATTGTTTCACGGACGCATGATACAGTTACAACGTTAACGTATAAGCAGTTAGGGGAAAGGACGAGAAGACTCTCCAGTGCGTTGAAAAAGCTTGGAATTAAAGAAGGTGAACGTGTAGGAACATTAGCGTGGAACCATCATCGGCATGTGGAAGCGTATTTTGCTATTCCAGGTATTGCTTCTGTTTTGCACACAATTAACATTCGTTTATCTCCTCAACATATTTCATATATTATTCAGCACGCAGAAGACCGAATTCTACTTATAGATGAAGATCTCGTACCGCTTGTTGAAAATATTCAATCACAATTATCAACTGTACAAGCTTACATTATTATGACTGATAAAGATGAACTCCCAAACACTACGCTGAAGCCTGTATATCATTATGAAAAGCTATTAGAAGAAGGCGATCCAAATTTCCAATTTGTAAAAGATATTGATGAAAATACACCAGCTGGTATGTGTTATACGTCAGCGACTACAGGAAATCCGAAAGGTGTTGTATATACGCATCGTAGTACTGTATTACACTGTATGGCACTCGGTTTAGCGGATACAGCTGCTTTATCGGAAAGTGATGCTGCAATGGCGATTGTACCGATGTTCCATGTGAACGCTTGGGGACTTCCTTTCGCTGCTACTTGGTTTGGGTCAAAACAAGTTCTTCCAGGACCGATGTTTACTCCGAAAATTTTATTAGAGATGATTCAATCAGAAAAAGTGACGTTAGCTGCGGGTGTGCCGACAATTTGGCTCGGCGTATTACAAGAGTTAGAAAATAATAGTTACGATTTATCTAGTATGACGAGAATACTATGCGGAGGTGCAGCTGCGCCGAAAAGTGTTATTAAAGCATTTGAACAGAAACATAATGTTCCGTTCATACATGCATATGGTATGACTGAAACGAGTCCACTCGTAACACTTGCGCGTTTAAAAAGTTATGAAACGGAAGTATCGTATGAAGAGCAACTAGAAATTCGCTCTAAACAAGGATATCTTGTACCTGGTGTCGAGATGAAAGTAGTCGGTACAAATGGTGACGTGAAGTGGGATGGTACTGAGATGGGAGAATTATGTTTACGAGCACCTTGGATCGCTGAAAGCTATTATAACGATGATCGTACTGTCGAAGGTTTTCGCGATGGATGGTTATATACTGGTGATGTTGTCACAGTGGATGAGGAAGGTTGCGTGAAAATTGTTGACCGTACGAAGGATGTTATTAAAAGCGGGGGAGAATGGATTTCTTCGGTCGATCTTGAAAATGCTTTAATGGCACATGATGCTATATTTGAAGCGGCTGTCGTTGCAGTTCCTCACCCTCAGTGGCAAGAGCGACCAATTGCCTGCGTTGTTCAAAAGAAAAATAGTACGGTTACAAAAGAAGAAATATATGAGTTTTTAAAACCACAGTTTGCGAAGTGGTGGTTGCCAGACGATATTGTCTTTATGGAAGAAATACCGAAAACATCTGTTGGGAAGTTTTTAAAACAGGCGCTTCGGAAAGAACTGGAGCATTTGCATAGAGAGAAATAAGTGAACTTCTATTTGTAAACTCTAATACATTAACGGTTGACAAAAGAGGGGTGGAAAGATAATATAATTTTTGTGATATGTTATCTAAAAATAATTTTAAGTTTACAAATAGGAGAAGCAAATATGAATACAAAAAATTTAGTTTTCGTCGCTTTATTTAGTTCTATTATGGGAGTGTTAGGGTTAATACCTCCGATTGCTCTTTCTATTACACCAGTTCCAATTACATTGCAATCACTCGGTGTTATGCTTGCGGGTGGGTTGTTAGGATCACGTCTAGGTGCGTTAAGTCAGCTTATTTTCTTACTTATTGTAGGAGTTGGAGCACCATTGCTTGCTGGTGGACGTGGTGGCCTTGGTGTATTTGTTGGACCAAGTGCAGGATATTTACTTGGTTACATCATTGGGGCGTTTGTTATTGGTTATTTAATTGAGCGTTTACGTGAAATTTCTATTATAAAAGTATTATGTATTAATATAATTGGTGGTATTTTCGTAGTTTATGTATTTGGTATTACTGTACAAGCGTTCTTAATGGATGTTTCTGTATGGGAGATAATGAAAGTGAGTGCTGTGTTTTTACCAGGGGATTGTATAAAAGCAATTATTGCGGCAGTTCTCGTAACAAAATTACATCGTTCATTGAAACATATTATTACGCCCGCTTTAAAGAATGGAAAATATACAAATGCGGGATGATAAAGGGAAGAAACACGTTAATTGCGTGTTTCTTTTTATTATTATTGTAAAGAAAGGACGTCTCATATGGGGATTACAAAAGAATATAAAAAGCATGCCTCTTTACAACCAAATAAAATAGCGATAAAGGAAAATGATAGAGTTTTAACATATAAAGAGTGGTTTGAATCAGTTTGTAAAGTAGCAAGCTGGTTAAATGAAAAAAAATCGAAGAATAAAACGATAGCAATCCTATTAGAAAATCGTATAGAGTTTTTACAACTATTTTCTGGTGCCGCTATGGCCGGGTGGGTTTGTGTTCCGTTAGATATAAAGTGGAAACAAGATGAGCTCAGAGAAAGAATTGAAATTAGTAATCCGGATATGATTGTGACAGAACGATATAAGGTGAATGATCTATTGGATGAAGAAGGAAGAGTAATTGAAATTGATGAGTGGAAAAGAATGATAGAGAAATATCTTCCTACATATTCCACTGTAGAAAGTGTACAACATGCTCCTTTTTATATGGGATTTACATCAGGATCAACAGGAACAGCAAAAGCATTTTTACGTGCACAGCAATCGTGGGTTCATAGTTTTGATTGTAATGTACATGACTTTCATATGAAAAGGGGGGATTCAATTTTAATAGCTGGGACGCTCGTTCATTCTCTTTTCTTATACGGGGCAATAAGTGCATTATATGTAGGACAAACAGTGCACATTATGAGAAAGTTCATTCCGAATCAAGTATTAGATAAGTTAGAAACTGAAAATATATCGGTTATGTATACAGTTCCGACAATGCTTGAATCTTTATATAAAGAAAATAGATTAATAGAAAATAAAATGAAAATTATTTCATCAGGAGCGAAATGGGAAGCTGAAGCGAAAGAAAAAATAAAGAATATATTTCCTTATGCGAAAAGATATGAATTTTATGGTGCATCAGAGTTAAGTTTTGTAACAGCACTAGTCGATGCAGAAAGCGAAAGAAGGCCAAATTCAGTAGGAAAACCTTGTCATAATGTGCAAGTTCGAATATGTAATGAAGTAGGCGAAGAAGTACAAAAAGGTGAAATAGGAACTGTTTATGTGAAAAGTGATCAGTTTTTTATGGGATACATAATAGATGGGGTTTTAACACGGGAGTTGAATGCAGAAGGCTGGATGACAGTGCGAGATGTAGGCTATGAAGATGAAGAAGGCTTCATATATATTGTTGGTAGAGAGAAGAATATGATTTTATTTGGAGGAATCAATATTTATCCAGAAGAAATAGAAAGTGTATTACATGAACACCCAGCTGTTGATGAAATAGTTGTAATTGGTGTGAAAGATAGTTACTGGGGTGAAAAGCCGGTCGCGATCGTAAAAGGAAGTGCTACAAAACAACAATTAAAGAGTTTTTGCTTACAACGATTATCCTCGTTTAAAATACCGAAAGAATGGCATTTTGTAGATGGAATACCTTATACAAATAGTGGGAAAATCGCTCGTATGGAAGCAAAAAGTATGATTGAAAACCGGGAGAAAATATATGAATAGAGCAGTTATTGTAGAGGCGAAAAGAACACCTATTGGTAAGAAGAATGGGATGTTAAAAGAGTATGAAGTTCAGCAATTAACAACGCCGCTTCTTACGTTTTTAAGTAAAGGGATTGAGAGGGAAATAGATGATGTCATATTAGGTAATGTTGTTGGGCCAGGAGGGAATGTTGCGAGACTATCTGCTTTAGAGGCGGGACTTGGCTATCATATTCCTGGTGTAACGATTGATCGGCAATGTGGTGCTGGTTTAGAAGCAATTCGAACTGCGTGTCATCTCATTCAAGGCGGGGCAGGTAAGTGTTATATCGCCGGGGGAGTAGAGAGTACAAGTACGTCACCTTTTCAAAAAAGAGCACGATTTTCACCTGAAACAATTGGTGATCCTGACATGGGAGTAGCGGCTGAATATGTTGCGGAGCGTTATAATATAACGAGAGAAATGCAAGACGAGTATGCTTGTCTTAGTTATAAGCGGACACTGCAAGCGTTAGAAAAAGGATATATACATGATGAAATATTTTCTTTTAATGGATTATTAGATGAATCTATAAAGCCAGAAATGAATTATGAACGAATCATTAAAAGAACAAAGCCCGCATTTTTACAAAATGGAACAGTGACGGCAGGTAATTCATGTGGTGTAAATGATGGGGCATGTGCTGTTCTTGTAATGGAAGAGGGACAAGCCCGAAAGTTAGGGTATAAACCTGTCCTTCGTTTCGTTCGTAGTGCTGTAGTGGGAGTGGATCCTAATCTTCCAGGGACTGGTCCGATATTTGCGGTGAACAAATTATTAAACGAAATGAATGTAAAAGTAGAGGACATCGATTATTTTGAAATAAATGAAGCATTCGCCTCAAAAGTTGTTGCTTGCGCAAAAGAGTTACAAATTCCGTACGAAAAAGTAAATGTAAATGGTGGAGCAATTGCGCTCGGTCATCCGTACGGCGCATCTGGTGCTATGCTTGTAACACGTTTGTTTTATCAGGCACAAAGAGAGTCTATGAAATATGGAATTGCTACATTAGGAATTGGAGGCGGGATAGGGATTGCGCTATTATTTGAGAAAGTAGAAGACTAGCGAGGTAACTAGTTTTCTACTTTTTGAGGAACATAAACATTACTACCAGGTTTCGCTTTCATTTCGTTCCAAGCAGCAATCGCATCAGCTTTTGCTTTCCCTTTATTATTTGGATCTTCGAAAAAGTCACGAGTAAAGCGATTGTATTCAAATTGTGCACCGATAGTTGTTTTGTATGCAGGGTCTTTTTTTCGTTTGTTTTCTTCATGCCAAAAAGCTACCGCGTCTTCATATGTTTTTCCAACATTGTCTTTAAAAAACTTTTGAAGAGCTACTGTAAAGCGGAAGTTTGCTCCGATTTTTTCTTTGAAAAAAGCACGAACCTCTTCGCTACAGCGGTGATTGTTAGTAATAATCGTTTGAAGAGAAAGGTCTTTATAGGATAGGGAAGCTTTACTCACCTTTTGAACAGAGCTGTTTTTTAATATTTTACCAGTAGTTAAATAATGTGAGATACGCTCGGTTATTTCGATCTTAGAGCCACTAGCTGGCAACCTATTCTCACGACAAAATGTTTGGAGTTCTGCTTTTAACCAATAATAGTTTTGGAAATCTTCAAGTTGTATAGACTTTGTTAAAGGTGGACGCATGAATGTAACAACTACTTTCTTCCATAATTTTCTTTAATTATAAAACGTATGTTCTTTTTATGGAAAGGTTAATTTGTAAATATAATGGGAAGAGGAGATTACATATGGAAAATGTAATGCAAGTTCGTGTTACGGGAATTTTAATTGAAGGTGAAAAATTATTGCTAGTAAAGCAAAAAGTTGCTAATAGGAATTGGTCTTTACCTGGAGGAAGAGTGGAGAATGGCGAAACGTTAGAGGAAGCAATGATTCGAGAAATGAGAGAAGAGACAGGGTTAGAAGTTAACATTCAGAAGCTACTCTATGTTTGTGATAAACCAGATGCTCGCCCGTCTTTATTACATATAACGTTTTTGCTTAAAAGGATTGAAGGTGAAATTATGCTACCTTCTAACGAGTTTGATCATAATCCAATTCATGATGTGCAAATGGTGCCGATTAAAGATTTAAGTCATTATGGTTTTTCGGAAACTTTTATCAATCTTATAAGTGAAGGTTTTGTAAATGCAGGGAGTTATCAAGGTTTGAAACAAAATATAGGTCTGTAAATATAGGGGAAGGATAGCCTTTCGCTATCCTTCATAACATGTTTTAAACTGCTGACTGTAAAGAAGAAACAAGCTGATTTAAAAATTCATCTCCACTCATAATTGCTTTCCCGCCACCGCGGGCACTCTTTTTATTTCCGCCACCTTTTCCTTCGATTGTAGGAAGAGCATCTTTTAAAAGAGCATTCATATCGAGCGATACTGATTTTCCGCAAGCGAGAATACATTGTAGTTTGTCATCATTTTCGATGACGAAATACGTAATTGCATGCTCTTGTTGTTCTGTAATAATAGCGGAAAGCTTTGCGATTTCTTGCATAGAACGATTTGTAAATACTTTAGAAATAAGTATGCCGGCATGAATTTTTATAGGTTGTAGAAGTAGTTCATTTGCCTCTGCAAATAATAATTTTTCATTCATTGTTTGTATTGCTTTTTCGTTTTCTTTTTGAGAAGTAAGCAGTTGCGCCACTTTTGCTGGAATATCAGTTTCGCTACTGTTTAATTGTTTAGAAACATTTTTCATAATTTGTTGCTGTTGTCCCATTAATTTAAGTGTACGCCAACCAGCGATAAACGTTAAGCGTATACCACCTTTATCGCGCTCCCATCCTAGTACTTGAATAGGACCAACTTCACCAGTTCGTTTCGGATGCGTTCCACCACAGCCGTTGTAGTCAAAGTTTTCGATCATAACAACGCGTATATTTTCTGTCATAGTCGGTTCTTTACGAAGGGGCAACCTTTTCGCTTCTTCTAAGTTCATCCACTGGATGCGGATTGGATGGTTTTCAAAAACAATTTTGTTTGCAATTTGTATTGCTTTTTCAACCGTTTCTGCATGAAGATTTTCTGTTTCTAAATCAATTGTTACTGTTTCTTTACCAAGATGGAATCCAATTGTAGGCATGTTAAAATGGTCCCAAAAAGCAGCAGATAAAATGTGCTGAGCTGCATGTTGTTGCATATGATCAAAACGGCGATCCCAATTGATTTTACCTTCTACGTCTTTTGTATGGAATTGTTCTGCAATGTAGTGACGAATTTCTCCGTTTATCTCTTCTACATTGATTACATTGATATCATTTAATGTACCAGTATCATATGGTTGTCCGCCACCTGTCGGATAAAATGCTGTTTCATTCAAAACAACGTATAAGTTACCGTCTTTATCATAATCTTGCTTTATAATTTTAGTAGTAAAGTCTTGCTTATAAGCGTCAGTGTAATATAATTTGTGCTCCAATTTTCTTTCTCCTCCCGCATTAACTAGTTTCATTGTAAAGCAATTGAAATTAGTTTCCTAATATTTCAGAAGAAAGAAACTATTTTTAGAATTTTCTTGCTATAATAAGAAAAAGAAAATGCGGGGGTGGAATGAATATGTTATATGAAAACGGCGTAGATAAACTGCTTAGTTTAAGCAGAAATATTTCTGAATTATATCGAGAATTAAATGAAATGACCCGGATTTTAACGGATTGTAATCGAGAAAGTGTGAAGTTTGATCGGTTATATGTAAAAGAGTTACTTTGGAAGAAAGAAGATGTAATAGAGAAATATGACCAGCTACTTGTACAACTTTGTATTAACGAATGCTTTGATCTAAAAAGTGTCATTACAGGGGAATATAAGTATACATATGAAGAAGTAGAAAACATAGTTTTACAATTTAATGAAAAGTATAATGTCGCAATCTTAATTAAAGATGTGTGTAAAGAATTACAGTTCACATATGGAATTGATATGGACATAACGAGAACAACTCGGGTATCAACAGCTCAAGTATAGAAAAAGGAAAAGAAAGCAGATCCTTTGCTTTCTTTTTTTTGTGAAAATAGAGAGAGTAGGTTTAACGATGAAGGGGAAGCTACAGCATATTCATCCGCTTGGAATGAGTATTATTTTAGGGACATTGTTTGCTAGGTTTGCAACTTCAATGAGTATCCCTTTTTTAGCGATTTATTTAACGACTGTTAAAGGTGT
This sequence comes from Bacillus sp. FSL E2-8900, assembly GCF_037966225.1. Classification (NCBI taxonomy): domain Bacteria; kingdom Bacillati; phylum Bacillota; class Bacilli; order Caryophanales; family Bacillaceae; genus Bacillus; species Bacillus sp. FSL E2-8900. Next base: position 3,329,468 of record NZ_CP150193.1, on the reverse strand, counting down.
ATCAGCTGGAATGACTGGTGCTATTATCGGAACGAGTGCACTTGTTGGTGTTTTTGCTAGTTTTATCGGAGGGAATTTATCAGATCGATTTGGCCGGAAAACAATTATGCTCTGGTCCATGATCGTTTGGATTTTTGTGTTTATAGGTTTTTCACTTGCGGATCATGTTTTAAGTTTCTTTTTATTAAACGCTTTAAATGGATTATGTAGGTCGTTTTTTGAGCCAACATCAAGAGCATTATTATCAGATTTAACAAAGCCTGAGTATCGGTTACTCGTCTATAACTTACGATACGGTGCAATAAATGTTGGAGTTGCTATTGGACCAATTGTTGGATTACAGATTGGAAGTGCAAAATCAACAATTCCTTTTTTAGTAGCAGCTGGGGTATATATTCTATATACAGCTATATTAGCGTTCCAATTTAAGAAGTATCCAATGGAAAAAAAGAAAGTGAGTACAGAAAAACCTGTTACAATGTTAAATGCAATGCGTATATTGCGAAAAGATATAGTATTTTTAGTTGCTTTAGTCGGTATTATTTTGAGTAATTGCGGTTTTTCACATTTAACGACGACAGTATCTCAATATTTTGCAAATGCACATATATTTGAGGATGGGGTGAAGCTATTCTCATATATGCTCGCTTTAAATGCAATTGTTGTAGTGATTATCCAATACCCTGTTATTCAAATGTGCAAAAAGTATACACCGTTAACATCAATTATGGTTGGGACTTTATTTGTGAGCGGGGGATTATTTGGCTTTGGAATAGTAGAATCTATGCTAGGTGCTGCCGTTTGTACAATTATTTTTACAATTGGAGAAGTCTTAATGTTTTCGATGACGGATGTATTTATTGATGATATTGCTGTTGCGCATCTAAAAGGAACATACTTCGGTGCGATGGGTTTTTCGGGAATTGGAGCAGTAATAGGTCCGTGGTTTGGAGGAGTACTTCTCGATTACTACGGGTACCAAAATGGGTTTGCAGTATTTTCAGCACTAGCTATATTTTCAACTGTGGCATTTCCTGTGCTTTTAGTTACAAAAGGTTTATCGAAAAAAAGATATGATAGAAATTCTAATATAGAAATGCATGCGAAATAACATAAGCCCCAGTAACCAACTGGGGCTTAGTGTGTATTATATTAACTCTTAATTTGAAAAAAGAACTTTCATTTCATGCTTATCAGCAACTTCATTTTTGGAAATATGAATGGCTAAATATCCATTTTCTAAGCAGGCTAGCATCTTCTTATAAATAATATTATCGGGTAAAGGAATGATCCGCTGTAAAGAAATATTATTATGAAGTATGCAAATGGTTAGGCCTGTCTTCATCTTTTTAATGACTACATTTTGTTCAGTTACATTTGGTACATCTGTTTCCAAAATGTATTCTTGTTCCGTTTCGCAAAGGTCAATATGAATTTGATTTGGGAAACTAAAGTTACTACAAGAGTCAGAACAAAATTGATCCATCCATTCTTCGAAACCATCAACATGAAAAAGACAATCCTTCTTTTTCTTGCCCATGTAAGACACCCTCCGTAAAATCTCAATTCATACTATGTTATGCATGAATGAATTAGGGGTGAAGAATAAATGGAAAAATATAAACATTGTATGTGGAAAAGATAGCTAGTGTGCACTTTTTGTTTTACATATCATGATGCGCATGATGTTTTTGGCGTGAATGGTTACGGTTTTTTACTTTATGAGATCCGCTTAATGGTTCAGGTTGTCCTTTTTTTTCTTTCGCTTCACGATTGTTTTTTCCCATGGTATGTGACACCTCCTCTTCCTCTTTAGAATGAGAGAAGTTTGCAAATTTATACGAGAATGTTTTTAGAAAAAAAGGTAAAGATAATTGGGACTAACTATTACAGAAAGGGGATTATACAATGCCATATCATAAAGATAAACAACAAGCGTTTCAAGCAGCGCAGCAAGGCGTTACACAAGCAGAAAATGCATTTAACAACATTGTGAAAAATGATCCAAACTACGGTCATGATTTAAAAGAATTACGCCAAGAGGTTCAGGAAGCATATGAACAAATTCAAAATGCACTAGAGGTAGCTTCAGAAACACAACGTCCACAACTTGAGCAATATGAAAATAATCTCCAAAATATAATGCGAAATGTAGATCGATTAGAAAAGTAAATGAGGTTGTTGTTTATTCGACAACCTTGCTGCTTTAGTAAACGTTATGCTAAAACAGAAAATTTTTCTATTAGTTTTTTCTTTGCTATGTGCAGTACATATATTTCAAGTGGAAAAAGTGGAAGCGAAAATGTTGCTCAGAAAAGAGTTAGAACCAACTGGTTATGTAACATGGGAAGTACCTAATAATGAAAAAATTATTGCAATTACATTTGATGATGGACCAGATCCAACGTATACACCACAAGTTTTAGATTTATTACGTCAATATAAGGCTGAAGCGACATTTTTTATGATTGGATTTCGAGTTCAGCGCAATCCATATTTAGTGAAACAAGTGTTAAAAGAGGGACATGAAATTGGAAATCATACGATGAATCATTTGTATGCGAGTAATTCATCAGATGAAAAATTAGAAAATGATATTTTAGATGGAAAGAAATTTTTTGAAAAATGGGTGAAAGAACCTTTGTTATTCCGTCCTCCTGGCGGATATATTAACGACGCTGTATTTAAAACAGCAAAAGAAGCTGGTTATCAAACTGTTCTATGGTCGTGGCATCAAGATCCACGTGATTGGGCAAATCCAGGGGTTGAATCCATTGTAAATCATGTAGTGAAAAATGCTAAAAGTGGCGATATTGTATTGTTACATGATGGAGGAAATGATCGTAGTCAAACGGTAGCAGCACTAGCAAAAATTTTACCTGAGCTGAAAAAGCAGGGCTATCGATTTGTAACGGTTTCGGAATTACTACGTTATAAACATTAGAAAAAATCCCAAAAGGAAAATAGACCTTTTGGGATTTTTCTTTACTGGTTCTTTTTACGTTTCTTATTATTTTGTCGCTCTGCTGGAGTTAAAGGCTCGTTTGCAAATTCTTCATTGTAACCAGTTCCTTGTCCTTGTGCAGATGTAGCATTCATTCCTGAAATAGTATGATTTGCTTTTCTTTTACCCATTTTATTTCACCTCTATAACATTTTTTGTATGTTGAATGATGAGCAGTTCATAGTATGTACGAACTGTAAGTAAACCGCGGATAGAGCACTTTACTTTATGATAATAGTATTCATAAGGAGCATGAAAGCTATTCAAATTTAGAAACATAAAGAAAACTTATGATAATCTATAAGTTTCTTATTATTTACTTATTTAGAAAGTTGTAATAAGATATTATCGTAAGGTATTGAAAAGTTTGTCTACATTTTATATTCAGACAACTTAGTCACGTTTAACAGGGGGGAAACATAATGGTCAAACATAATCCATTTCAATCACGTGCAACTTTTGAAGTAGATGGAAAAACGTATCATTATTATGATTTGAAAGCGCTTGAAAATGCAGGGGTTGGCAACGTATCTCAATTACCATATTCCGTGAAAGTTTTACTTGAATCAGTACTTCGTCAAGTAGACGGACGTGTAATCACAGAAGAGCATGTTACAAATTTAGCGAAATGGGGAACGAAAGATGTTCAAGATATCGATGTTCCATTTAAACCATCTCGTGTAATTTTACAAGATTTCACTGGTGTTCCAGCTGTTGTTGATTTGGCTTCGCTTCGTAAAGCAATGGCAGACATGGGCGGAGATCCTGACAAAATTAATCCTGAAATTACTGTAGACCTTGTAATTGACCACTCTGTACAGGTTGATAGAGCGGGTACGGCAGACGCGCTTGCATTCAACATGGACTTAGAGTTTAAACGTAATGAAGAACGTTATAAATTTTTAAGCTGGGCACAGAAATCATTTGATAACTACCGTGCGGTTCCACCAGCTACAGGTATTGTACACCAAGTAAACCTTGAATATTTAGCACCAGTTGTTCATGCTGTGAAAAATGCTGAAGGTGACTTAGTTGCATACCCAGATTCATTAGTTGGAACAGACTCACATACAACAATGATTAACGGTATCGGCGTTCTTGGATGGGGCGTTGGTGGTATTGAAGCAGAAGCAGGAATGCTTGGACAGCCTTCATACTTCCCAGTACCTGAAGTAATCGGTGTGAAATTAACTGGTACACTTCCAAGTGGTACTACAGCGACAGACGTTGCATTAAAAGTAACACAAGTATTACGTCAAAAAGGTGTAGTTGGTAAATTTGTTGAGTTCTTCGGTAATGGACTAAAGAGCATGCCTTTAGCTGACCGTGCAACAATTTCAAATATGGCACCAGAATACGGCGCAACTTGTGGATTCTTCCCAATCGATGATATTTCATTAGAATACTTACGTTTAACAGGTAGAGATGAAGAACAAATTCGCGTTGTTGAAGAATACTGTAAAGCGAACGGTTTATTCTATACAGCAGACAGTAAAGATCCAATCTATACTGATCTTGTTGAAATTGATTTAAATACAATTGAATCTAACCTTTCTGGACCGAAACGCCCACAAGATTTAATTCCACTTTCAGATATGAAAGATGCGTTCCATAAAGCTGTTGTAGCACCAGTTGGAACACAAGGACTTGGATTTAATGAGCAAGAGTTCGATAAAGAAGTGAAGGTTACATTAGAAGATAAAGAAGTAACGATGAAAACAGGTGCAATTGCAATCGCAGCAATTACAAGCTGTACAAATACATCAAACCCATACGTATTAATTGGAGCAGGTCTAGTTGCGAAGAAAGCAATTGAAAAAGGACTTGTAGTACCTGAGTATGTAAAAACATCATTAGCACCAGGATCTAAAGTTGTTACAGAGTACTTAGATAAGTCTGGTTTAACAACATATTTAGATCAATTAGGTTTCCAAACAGTTGGTTACGGCTGTACGACTTGTATCGGTAACTCTGGTCCATTAGCGCCAGAATTAGAAGAAGCAATCGCAGCAAACGACTTACTAGTAACATCTGTTTTATCTGGTAACCGTAACTTTGAAGGTCGTATTCATCCACTTGTAAAAGCAAACTACTTAGCATCACCACCACTTGTTGTGGCATATGCACTTGCAGGTACTGTTGATATTGACCTGAAAAATGATGAAATCGGTAAAGATGCAAATGGCAATGCTGTTTACTTCAACGATATTTGGCCATCAGCTAAAGAAATTGAAGATGTAGTTCAAAGCGTTGTTACATCTGAACTGTTCAAGAAAGAATATGCACAAGTATTTAACAGCAATGAGCGTTGGAATGAAATCCAAACTTCAAACGAAGCTTTATATACTTGGGATAATGATTCAACATACATTCAAAACCCACCATTCTTTGAAGGTTTATCTAAAGAACCAGGTGAAGTTGAAACGTTATCAGGCTTACGTGTAGTTGGTAAATTTGGTGACTCTGTAACGACAGACCACATTTCACCAGCAGGTTCAATCGGTAAGCACACACCAGCTGGACGCTACTTATTAGAAAACGGCGTACAACCAGTTGACTTTAACTCTTACGGTTCTCGTCGTGGTAACCATGAAGTTATGATGCGTGGTACATTCGCGAACATCCGTATTAAAAACCAAATTGCACCAGGAACAGAAGGCGGATATACAACATACTGGCCGACTGGTGAAGTAACATCAATCTATGATGCTGCTATGAAATATAAAGAAGATGGCACAGGTCTTCTAGTTGTTGCTGGTAAAGATTATGGTATGGGAAGTTCTCGTGACTGGGCTGCGAAAGGTACTAACTTATTAGGTATTAAAGCAGTAATCGCAGAAAGCTTCGAACGTATTCACCGCAGTAACTTAGTGTTAATGGGTGTATTACCACTTCAATTTAAAGATGGCGAAAGTGCTGAAACGTTAGGTCTTGTTGGTAACGAGTCATTTGAAATTCAAATCGACAAATCAGTTAGACCACGTGATCTTGTAAAAGTAGTTGCAACTGATTTAGATGGCAACGAAAAACAATTTGAAGTAGTAGCTCGTTTCGATAGTGAAGTTGAAATTGATTACTACCGTCACGGTGGTATTCTGCAAATGGTTCTTCGTGAGAAAATTGAAGAATCAAAAGTGTCGAACTAAATAATTGAAATGAACAATAAGGAAGCTAACAATAGTTAGCTTCCTTATTTTATGGAAAGGGATGAAACCATTTGGTTTCATCCCTTTCTTTTTACTATAAAAATGGAGGAAACGTCATGACAGAGTATAAAAGAATATTGTTGCCGTTACGACAAGAGAAAATATTAGTAATAGCAGCTGTATGTAGTGGGATAATTGCTGCCATTTTAAATTTATCACGCCCAATTTTCATGGGATTAATTGTAGACAATCTTATTCAAAGAGAGCTAAAAGGTGCGTATTTATATATAGCTTTGTTTGCGGGTAGTCGTTTTTTAATGTGGGCGAACAATCTTTTATTTGATTATATAAGTTCAAAAGCGAGTCAACGTATATTACAAACGAAACGTATAGAATTATTGCGTCACTATTTCTCATTACCGTTTGAAGAGAGTGAGAAGATTAAGCAAGGAGAGTTAGAAACTTTGGTCGTGTCTGATATTCCGAACTGGGTCAGATTATATGGCTCTATATTAATAGAATATATACACGCTATTGCCCAATTTATTGGAGCTTTCATAGCACTACAACATATAGATATACAGTTTATATTGTGGGTAACTCCGTTTTTATTTTTAAGTACAATTGTTCCAATACTGATGGGAGAAAAGGTAAGAGATATTGCAAGCGTTGCTCAAAAAAATCACTCAAGTGTTGTAGAGATGGTGTCACAGTTTGTAAAGGGGATACAAGATTTGCGGAGTTTACAAAAAGAAAAATGGGCAATTCGCTTATTTAAAAGAGTAACGGCACAATCGTATAAATCGGAAGTAAAGAAGACGATGATGCAACATTGTATTGGAGTAGTTGGAACGGTGATTGAAACAGGAGCATATATCCTTGTTCTCATTATAGGTGCACAAAAAATAATGAGGGGAGAAATAGAAGTTGGTTCACTCATTGCAGTGTTAGCGACAATTGAGATGCTCTTTTTCCCTGTCCGTTATGTGGGCGATTTATTAATAATGACACAAGTTGCAGTCGCTTCGGCAAATAGAACTTTTTGCTTTTTAAATAAACGAGCAGCAGATAACAATGTAGAAAGAGCGATGGGTATCAGGATAACAAATGTTTCATTTCAGGAGAATGACGAAGAGAAATGCAGAATTCGTAATATTGATTTGCAAATTCGTCCTGGTGAACTCGTTATTATTGTGGGAGAAAGCGGTGCAGGAAAAACAACGCTTTTAAAGTTAATAACGGGCTTGTATAAACCATCTAACGGTAGCATTGCTTATTATGGTAATGAAGCTCGTATGACTACAGTTTGGCAAGAACCACGTTTTTTCCGAACGACGGTAACAGAGAATATGTATTTCGGGGAAGAGTGTTTAGAAAATCAGTTAGAAAAAAATAGTGAACTTATAAATGTAACGCCGATTATTAGAGGGTTACCTGAAGGGAGTCAAACTGTGCTACATAAAAGCGGTGAAGAGCTTTCAGGAGGCGAAAGAAAACGTCTCGCATTATTGCGAGCGATTGTATCAAATCCAACTCTTATTATTTTAGATGAACCGACGGCTGGGTTAGATCCAGGCAATCAAGAACTGGTTTGGAATATGATTGAAGGGATAGGAAGAGATGTAACGAGAATTGTGGCAACACATGATGTAGAGAGAGCGATGATAGCAGATTGTGTTGTTGTCATAAAGAATGGGACTATTGTGGAATGTGGGAATCCTAGAGAATTATTAAATTGCAACTCATTGTACAAAGAGTTGCAAACAAAAAGATAAGAGATATGTAATGCCCTTATCTTTATTCAGCTATTTGCCGGGCAGCCCGATTGGTGAGGGCTGATTAAAGTTTCACTTTATTCGTTCTCATTAAGTTGATAAGTATAAGAATTCGGATCACTAGAATTAACTTCTTTGACGAGAGTAAGTTGATTTGTATCTGGATTATATTTGAAAATCTTAATTGTATGTTCGCTACTTAGTAATGGATTATATTCTTGAATAGCGAATGTATTTTCCGCAATTTGTGTCATATTACTGGTGGGAACATTTTCTATGGAATCATGATTTGTAGAAATTTCAACGACTTTTTCACTGTTGAAAAATAAAAGAACGATTACTAAAATAACTAAGCATATTCGTATATAGCGTAGCTCTTTGGTGATAGGGTGTTCTCCCAAAATAATCATCCTTTCTATAACTATTCTATAGTAGTAATGGTAGTCATCGTGAAAAAAGTAATAATGCCGAGGCCTGCCCAAAGGATAAATGAGATTAATGCGATATAGAGACAAATACGTCCAACTTGTTTTTTTTCAGGGTCTTTACTAAATAGTGAGATAATCCATGTGATAATTCCGATTGGGGAAAATATAAAACTAAGAATATATAGAAGTATTTTTTCAAATAAATTCATGAGAGCTCCTTTCATTGTAAAATATTCTATTTATTTCTAATTATATGATGGAAAGGTAAAAATTTCATCACAGTTATAAAAATTCTGATTATTTAGAATGTGAATATTTCCAAGCTTGTCCGTATAAGCTAAAATAAGATATATAGTATTTTGATGAATGTGTTAAAAGAAGATAATACGTTAGGGTGATATAAAATGTGGCGGAAGCTTACGATTATTGTAGTGTTACTTTGTTTAGCGGGATACGCAGCTTATGAACAGTTTGGTAATAAAGAGCAGGCGGTAAAAGTGAAGCAAGAAAAAAGTGAAGCTGCGATGAAAGAGATTATCGCAAGGAATGGTATTGAAATAGGGAAGAGTGCGCCAGACTTCGAATTAACGAAGTTAGATGGAACGAATGTAAAGCTATCAGATTTAAAAGGAAAGAAAGTGATTTTAAACTTTTGGGCAACGTGGTGTGGACCTTGCCAACAAGAAATGCCGGATATGGAGGCTTTCTATAAAGAACATAAAGAAAACGTAGAAATTTTAGCAATCAACTATACGCCTTCAGAAAAAGGTGGGGGGGAAGAAAAGGTAAGCAATTTTGCTAAAGAAAAAGGAATTACTTTTCCTATTTTATTGGACAAGAACATTGATGTGACAACAGCGTATAAAGTAATTACGATTCCAACTTCGTATTTTATAGATACAAAAGGTGTCATTCAAGATAAGTTTATTGGGCCGATGACGCAAAAAGAGATGGAGAAAAGGGTTGCTAAATTAAAATAATGGTGAAAAGGTAGAGGTGGAGAGTTCCCATTTCTGCCTTTTCTTTTTCAAGTAGTAATAACTTCATGATATGATGTAAGAAATATAATCGTTTAGAGATAAAGGAGTGTATGGAGTGGGGAATGTATCCTTACCGTTAGATTATGTTGTAATTGATTTTGAAACAACAGGATTTAACCCTTATAATGATAAAATCATTCAAGTTGCAGCGGTGAAATATCGTAATCATGAACTGGTAGATCAATTTGTTTCATACGTGAATCCAGAGCGGCCAATTCCGGACCGAATAACGAGTTTAACCGGTATTACCAATTATCGTGTTTCAGATGCACCGACGATTGAAGAGGTATTACCTTTATTTTTAGCATTTTTACATACAAATGTTATTGTGGCCCATAATGCTTCTTTTGATATGCGCTTTTTGAAAAGTAATGTAAATATGCTAGGGCTACCTGAACCTAAAAATAAAGTAATTGATACTGTATTTTTAGCGAAGAAATACATGAAGCAGGCGCCTAATCATAAACTTGAAACGTTAAAGCGAATGCTTGGAATTCGTTTAAGCTCTCATAATGCATTTGACGATTGCATTACGTGTGCTGCTGTTTATCAAAAGTGTGCAGCTATTGAAGAAGAAGGACAGAGAAAAGTAAATAAGGTCTCACTTGATGAAATCGTAGTATACGAAGCGGTGAAAGAAATGCTTGCACGTAATAAACGTAATGTAGAATGGCTACGTTGTATGAATGTAGGAAGTTATTTAGATATAAAAGCTTTTTATCCAGTTATGAGAGTAAAGGTAAAAGGGCGAAAGAAATATGTATTAACAGAGATATTAGAAGAAGATGTGAAAGAAATATGTACAAGTTTAAAATGTGAACCGGCGTTAAAAAGTGAAGTTGGTAATACGAGAATTATGCTTAATAGCTTAGAGGATGTTATGAAATTAGAAAGTTATATTTTAGAGCAGTATGATTTTGTATTACAGGCGCTTCATGATTATAAAGAAAATGAAATGAATGCAGATGAAAAGTTGAAAGAGTATTTAAATATTATGGTATAAAAAACTCCGTGTGCAATATATTGTACACGGAGTTTTTTTAGGAGTACTAAAACATAAAATTTTCTTGCAAATCTGATTAAAGAGTTTTTTGTTTGCTCATACTATGTAATAAGAAAGCGAAGGAGAGAGGGTGAACAACATGAGAAGAAGTCGCCGTAAATCGTTTGAAGAACTTGTAAATGAAAATAAACAACAATTATTAAGCGATCGTGATGCAATTGATCGCATTGAAGAGCGCATTGAAAAACGTTATGAAATGAAACTTTTTAAGCAAGCTGAATAATTCTTAACACTAGTACGATACTAGTGTTAAGGAGGCGATAGTAATGGGTAATCCGAAAAAAAATTCAAAAGACTTTGCACCAAATCATATTGGAACACAATCGAAAAAAGCTGGTGGAAATAAAGGAAAGCAAATGCAAGATCAAACAGGTAAACAACCGATTGTTGATAATGGTTAAAGAAAAGGAGAATATTACATTCTCCTTTTTTATGTATAAATTTGAGGAAAGATAGGTAATTTAAGATGGTGTGTATATACAATATTAGGAGGGAAGTACATGCCAAATCCAGATAATCGAAGTGACAACGCTGAAAAGTTACAAGAAATGGTGCAAAATACAGTTGATAACTTTAATGAAGCAAAAGAAACAGCGGAACTTTCTAATGAAAAAGATCGTGCTGCTATTGAAGCAAAAAATCAAAGACGTTTAGAAAGTATTGACTCATTAAAAAGTGAAATCAAAGATGAATCTTAACAAAATGTACAAAAAGGGCTGACTTTTGTCAGCCCTTTTTCGTAATCGTAAAATTTTCAACGAGTAAACGCCAATTTTGTGGGAATGGTAAACCGATTTTCCAGTAACTAATACCACCTATACCTTGTTCTTTCATTAAATTGAATTTACTTTGAACAGACCGTGAATCTTCAAACCAAACTTCGTGTTGCACGCCGTTTTCATCAAAATAATTAAAATGAGGAGCTTGGGCTGTGAAATCATAACGAATAGGGACATTATATTTACGAGCTAGTGCAACAGCTGCGACAGAGCTAATTGCTTTTGCGGGTGGATTTCCTTGTTTAAATGGAAGCTTCCAATCAAACCCGTATAAATTTTGCCCCATCATAATTTTTTGTGGAGGCATTTGAGATTTTGCATATTGAAGTACTTCTTTCACTGGACCGATAGGAGAAATCGCCATCGGTGGACCGCCTTGCCATCCCCAGTCATATGTCATAATGACGACGAAATCAACAATTTGCCCTTGCGCTTTATAATCGTGAGCTTCGAAAAATTTTCCCTTTTGATTTGAACTTGTTTTCGGTACGAGAGTTGTGCTCAATGTGTACCCGCTAGGTAAGCGTGTTTTTACATTTCGTAAAAAGCGATTATACGCCTCGCGGTCTTCAGGTGCTACACTCTCGAAATCGAAATGAATGTCTCGCATGCCATATTTTTGAGCTGTTTGCAAAATGTTAGTAATAAATTTGTTTTGAATCGTTGCGTCGCGTAAAATAACTGATGTTAGATCGGCACTGAAATTACCATTTTCAATATTTGTAATAACGAGCATAGGGATTGTTTTACCTTGCGTTGCAATATTAGCAATTTTAGCTGTTTCAGTAGGTTCTTTTAATGTGCCATCTCTTTTTGCCTCAAAACTAAAATAGGCTAAGTATGTTAAAAATGGATTGATGGCGCGTGTCGCATTAACTAAACTCTCTTTAATCGGTATAGTTGAAGGTTGTAAATAAGCGATGGATTCTACAGCTCGTTTTGTGCCTTTTGGTACATATAATTGTTGTCCGACATGGAGAATAGATTTTAAAGATAAATTATTAACTTTAGCTAAACTAGCGAGGGGGACATTATATGTTTGAGAAATTCGATATAGGCTGTCACCAGGCTGTACATAATAATTATTCCCTTTCGTATTAACGATAAGTGCCTGACCGACAACGAGCGTTTCAGCTGGATTTAATCCATTGTCTTTTACTATTTCGTCAGGTGTTGATCCATATTTTGATGCCAAGCTATATACGCTATCACCACTACGAACCGTTACAATTTGAATCATATGCTGGCTCCTTTCGGGAAAAGATTCACTATTTTTATTTTATTTTTGATGTCACTGTATTATGATTAAATGTATGCAAGGTAGCAGAAGTGAAAGAAGGCGAATACATATGTTTGTAGCAGAACATGAAGTTGAAATCCGTTATGCGGAAACAGATCAAATGGGTGTTGTTTACCATTCAAACTACTTAGTGTGGCTTGAGTTAGGTCGCACGAAACTTATACAAGATTTAGGTTTTTCATATGTTGAAATGGAGAAAGAAGGAATTATTTCTCCTGTGTTAGATTTACAAATTTCATACCGTAAAGCGATGCGTTACGGAGAAAAAGCAATCGTAAAAACATGGGTAGATACTGTGAGCCCACTTCGCGTTGTATATGGATATGAAATATATAATGGTGATGGTGAACTGTGTATTACTGCAAGCACAACGAATATTTGTGCGAAAAAAGAAGGGTTCCGCCCTGTATCATTTAAAAAGTTATATCCTGAGTGGTATGCGAAATATGAGGAAATTAAGAAAAAATAAAAAAGCGTGGCAGAAGCCACGTTTTTTTATTTTTCATAATTAAATTGTGGGAAGTCGTCACCTTCGTTAAGTGTAACAGATAAATTATGTCCATCGAAGAACCATTCATCATCGCCTTCAATAAAGAAATTAATACCTTCTTCTTGAATTTGAACAGCAGGATGTGCAGGATCATCTTTACGAATACCTAAAGAAAGTCCTTTTTGAACAGTACTGCAACCACCGTATTGTACGAAAAAGCGTAGTGTTTCATTTGATTGTAAGTTTAATTCAGTTTTATACCATTGTGCTGCTTCTTTTGTTACGGAAAGATTCATGTATAGTTCCTCCAAATTATGTTGCTTTTTCTTTAGTATAAAAAATAACGCAAAAAGACGCTATTAATATGCTTCACGTTTTCTTTTTGCGTTATGTGGGTTGCGATCTTATTTTTGCTTTTTTGAAAAGTTTGCTTTTGGTTCAGTTTTATTTATAATTCGTCCGATATTTGCACGGTGTTTATAAATAACCATACCTGCTAATAAACACATCGCAATAATGAAGATTTTATCCCCGCTAACAATGGATGCAATAACAGCAACAACTGCTGTTACCATAGAAGAAAGTGATACGTATCTTGTTGTAAATAAAAGGGTGAAAAATACAACAGCCAATATTGCAAAAACAACTGGTGAATAGCATAATAGCACCCCAGCAGAAGTTGCAACTGCTTTACCACCGCGGAATTTCGCGAAGATTGGATAGACATGTCCAAGAACAGCCGCTAACCCGAACCATAGTGGATGAATATCTAACCCGAAAATCATTGGTAGACTTGTTGCTAATGTCCCTTTTAAAATGTCAGCAATTGTAACGGTAAAACCTGCTTTTTTCCCTAATGTGCGGAATGTGTTTGTTCCGCCTAGATTACCGCTCCCGTGCTCACGAATATCGATTCCGTAGCCGATTTTTCCAACAACTAGTGCAAATGGAATCGAGCCAAGTAAGTAGGCAACGATAAATAAAAGATATGTAGTAACCATAAGTTCAGTCTCCTTTATTCAAATGTGTTGATAAAGGGTAAAAAGAGTTTTTCCCGTATATTGTACCATACATTTGTAAAGAGCACATTTCTTTTTTGTAAATGAAAAATTCATTATTTCGTGAAAAAAATTTCACAGTAATGTTACATTTCTCACAGAAACAGTAAGACTATATGTAGTAACATTTTAATCAAAAGATAACAACATATTGGTGGAGGGTTATAAATGTTACAAAATAATACACGTGGAGAAGAAGAATTAATGAAAGTGTTTGAGACAATAGTCCACGGCAATGAACAAGATTTGATGCAAGAAAATGCAAATGTAGACGGCCGCTCTCCAATGGGCGTAATGGGAACATTCGCATCTGAGAGTGCAAAATATTATGCTGTTGAGAATTTATTGTCAGATCAAGTGAAAAAAGCCATAAATGAAAATATATTATATCCACATGATTTAGATTTTTATGCAACAGGAACGACGACTTGTTCACAAATTCCGTTAGCGCAAATGCTTGCTAATGGTTTTCATACTGGACATGGACATATGAGACAACCGCAAGACATTAAAAGTGCATTGGCTCTTTCGTCTATTATTTTTCAAGCGAATCAAAATATGCAGCATGGTGGTCAATCGTTTGCACTCTTTGATATTGATTTAGCACCTTATGTACGAAAAACAATTGAGAGACATAAAAAACGATTACAATCATATCCGCTTACGAAAGAACAAATAGAAGAATTTGCATGGGAAGAAACGGAAAATGATACGTATCAAGCGTGTGAGGCTTTCGTTCATAATTCGAATAGTATGCATAGTAGGGGCGGAGGACAAGTACCGTTTATTTCTATTAATTATGGAACAGATACATCAAAAGAAGGAAGAATGTTAATTAAACAACTTTTAAAAGCGACACAAGCTGGACTTGGTAAAGGGGAGACACCGATTTTTCCGATTCAAATTTTCAAGATGAAAAAAGGTGTGAATTTTGAAGAAAGTGATCCGAACTACGATTTATTTGAATTAGCATTAGAGACAACGGCTGAACGATTGTTCCCTAACTTTTCATTTTTAGATGCTCCGTTTAATGCAGTACATTATGATGGAAGACCAGAAAGTGAAGTATGTTACATGGGATGTCGTACCCGTGTTATGTCTAATATACATGGAGAAGAAACAGCGATTGGTAGAGGGAATTTATCATTTACGTCTATTAATTTAGTGAAATTAGCGTTAATTAGTGGTTCAAAAGAAGCGTTTTTTGAAGCGCTAAACTATTATTTAGATTTAGGAATTAAGCAGTTATTAGAAAGATTTGCGTATCAATGTACGAAGCGAGCAAGAGATTTTCAGTTTTTATATTCACAAGGTGTATGGCGTGGTGGAGAAACGTTGCAGCCTGAAGACTCCGTAGCCTCGATTTTAAAACAAGGGACGTTAAGTATTGGTTTTATCGGTCTTGCGGAATGTTTAGTAGCTTTAACAGGAAAGCATCATGGGGAAGATGAAGAATCATGGAAACTTGGGTATGAAATTATTTCCTTTATGAGAGATAGAATGGATAAAGCGACAGAAGAACATCAACTGAATTTCTCAGTAATTGCAACTCCAGCAGAAGGATTATCAGGGAAGTTTGTGAAAAAAGATAGAAAAGAATTTGGCGTGATTAGCGGTATAACGAACCATAATTACTATACGAATTCATTCCATATTCCAGTTTATTATAACATTCAAGCGATAAATAAAATCCGTTTAGAAGGCCCGTTTCATGCTCTATGTAACGGGGGACATATTACTTATATTGAACTAGACGGAGCAGCAATGCATAACAAAAAGGCATTAAAACAAATTGTACAAGCCATGGCAGAACATGGCGTTGGATACGGTTCAATTAATCATCCTGTTGACCGTTGTAAGTGCTGTAGTTATCACGGGGTTATTGGGAATGAATGTCCAAGTTGCGGGAATGAAGATGAGGCTAATATAGAAAGAATTCGCCGTATAACAGGCTATCTTGTAGGAGATATGTCAAAGTGGAATAGTGCGAAACGTAGTGAAGAGATAGATCGGGTGAAACATAAATGAAAGTGATGAATATTATTCATGATAGTGTAGTAGATGGAGAAGGATTGCGGACAGTCGTGTTTTTTGCGGGCTGTCCGCATCGTTGCGTTGGTTGCCACAATCCGAAATCGTGGAATATTTGCAACGGAACGGAAATGACAGTAGAAGAAATTGTGAAAGAGATTGCAAGTAATCCATTAACTGATGTAACATTTTCAGGTGGAGATCCATTTTTTCAAGCTGCTGAAGTGAAAATGGTAGCAAAAATCGTGAAAGATTTGAAAAAAAACCTATGGATGTATACAGGTTATACGTTAGAAGAGATACAGAGTTCTCAAAATAATGATATGATAGAGTTGTTACATTATGGGGATGTTTTAGTCGATGGAAGGTTTGAAATTGAGGAAAAAGATTTAACACTTCCATTTCGCGGAAGCTCCAATCAACGTATTATTCGATTGAAAGAGTAAAAAGGCGGGATAGATTATATGAATAAAACAGTATTGCTTGTTGAAGATGAAAGAAGATTACGTGAAATTGTTAGTGATTATTTTCGTAATGAAGGCTTTGAAGTAATCGAAGCAGAAGATGGAAAAAAAGCGTTAGAGTTATTTGCAGAGCATGAAATTGATTTAATTATGTTAGATATTATGTTACCGGAAATAGATGGATGGTCTGTTTGTAGAAGAATTAGAAAAGAATCAGCAGTACCAATTATTATGTTGACAGCACGTTCGGATGAGGATGATACATTGCTAGGTTTCGAATTAGGTGCAGACGAGTATGTAACGAAACCATTTAGCCCGAAAGTATTAGTAGCTCGCGCAAAGACGTTATTGAAACGTGCGGATGGTGCGGTAGGAGTAGCGGAAGAAAATGCTATGTCTTTAGCTGGAATAGAAGTGAATCGTCTATCTAGAACTGTTTTAGTAGATGGAGAAGAAATTATATTGACACATAAAGAATTTGAACTTCTTGTGTATTTAATGGAGAACAAAGGAATTGTGTTATCACGTCAACATTTATTAGACCAGTTATGGGGATATGACTATTACGGTGATGACCGAACGGTTGATACCCATATTAAAAAACTTCGAAATAAGCTAGGAGATAAAGCGAAGCATATCGGTACTGTTATTCGAGTTGGTTATAAATTTGAAGAATAATCTAGAACGATTTGTGTAATTTAGCCTAGGGAAATGGTAATTTTATACTCTCTTTTGAAGGTAAAATGTACAAAAAATACTTTTTTTGTCTACAATGTTAGATAAGTGTATTTTTTTAATTGGATTTCACGATGAGTTCACAAGAAGGACACAAAACGTGACTATACTGAAAATACGAATTCACCAGAGAGGGGAAATAAAACATGGGATATTACGACGGACCAAATTTAAATGAAGAGCATAGTGAAACGAGAGAAGTGAGAAAATCAGGTAGTAAAAAAGGCTATTTCTTCACAGGTTTAGTGGGAGCTGTAGTCGGAGCGGTTTCGATTAGTTTTGCAGCACCATATATGCCATGGGCTCAAAATAATGGAGCGCCAGTATCATCATTTAGTTCGGATTCAAAAGTAGAAGGTACTGTAGTTCCTGTTGTAAATAAAGCGAAAAATGAAACTGATTTACCTGGTATGATTGAAGGGGCGAAAGATGTTGTTGTAGGTGTTATTAATATGCAACAAAGTGTTGATCCATTTGCAATGCAACCGACAGGTCAAGAACAACAAGCCGGTTCAGGATCAGGTGTTATTTATAAAAAAGCAGGAAATAAAGCATATATTGTAACAAACAACCACGTAGTAGATGGAGCAAATAAACTTGCTGTGAAGCTGAGCGACGGAAAGCAAGTTGATGCGAAATTAGTTGGTAAGGACCCTTGGTTAGACTTAGCGGTTGTTGAAATTGATGGATCTAATGTAAATAAAGTTGCCACTTTAGGTGATTCAAGTAAACTTCGTGCGGGTGAAAAAGCCATTGCAATCGGTAATCCACTTGGATTTGATGGAAGTGTAACGGAAGGTATAATCAGTAGTAAAGAACGCGAAATTCCGGTTGATATTGATGGGGATAAACGACCAGATTGGCAAGCACAAGTTATTCAAACGGATGCAGCGATTAATCCAGGTAATAGTGGTGGTGCATTATTTAACCAAAATGGTGAAATAATTGGGATTAATTCAAGTAAAATTGCACAACAAGAAGTTGAAGGAATTGGATTTGCTATTCCAATTAACATCGCAAAACCAGTTATTGAATCTCTTGAAAAAGATGGAGTAGTAAAACGTCCAGCTCTTGGAGTAGGTGTTGTTTCACTAGAAGATGTGCAAGCTTATGCAGTCAATCAATTGAAAGTACCGAAAGAAGTAACAAACGGCATTGTATTAGGTAAAATTTACCCAATATCACCAGCTGAAAAAGCTGGTTTAGAGCAATATGATATTGTAGTAGCATTAGATAATCAAAAAGTAGAGAATGCTCTTCAATTCCGTAAATATTTATATGAAAAGAAAAAAGTAGGCGAGAAAGTAGAAGTTACATTCTACCGTAACGGTCAAAAAATGACGAAATCGGCTACTTTAGCAGATAATTCAGCTACAAAGAATCAATAATCGAAATAAAAGAAAGTCTCTTTCATATTGAAAGAGACTTTCTTTATCGGCTATACTAAAGGAATAGGAGGGATTAATTATGACAATTGAAAACCCAACTCGTACGGAAATTGGTGAAGTGTTAAAGAAAAGCAAAACAATTGCGGTTGTTGGATTATCAGATAAGCCAGAACGTACATCGTATATGGTTTCAAAAGCAATGCAAGATGCTGGATACCGCATTATTCCAGTTAATCCAACAGTAGATGAGGTGCTCGGAGAAAAGGCAGTTTCTTCACTAAAGGATATTAAGGAACACGTTGACATTGTAAATGTATTTCGTCGCTCAGAGTTTTTAATGGATGTTGCAAAAGAATTTGTAGAGATTGATGCAGATGTTTTTTGGGCACAATTAGGAGTACAAGATGAGGATACATATAAACTTTTAAAAGAAAAAGACTATACTGTAATAATGGATCGTTGTATTAAAGTAGAACATGCGATGACAAAATAGTATAGATTTAAAGGTAGAAAGATTGATTCAGCCCTCATTATAGATAAGTAGGGCCGATGAACGAGGTGTTCATCATGAGATTTTTTAAAGGCTGTTTTTGGGGATTGTTATTTGTAATCCCATTTTGGATCTTGATCATTTGGATCATAATAAAGGTTTGGAATGTGTAATCTTGGAATACATATCCATTTCTCGTTGACAAACGATTATTTTTCTGAAATAGTAGCCTAGAGGAATCCTTGTGAGAAAACAAGGATTTTTCTATTGAAGATGGTATATAAAAGAGATAAGATAACTTGCCAAAACTATAGTCGAGGCGTTATTCTATAATAGAAACATATGTTCTGATTTTGGATTAGGAAAGGGGCAAGGAGTTTGGCGAAGCATCAGTTCCAATATAATGAAGATGCGATTCAAGTGTTAGAAGGACTTGAAGCCGTTCGAAAACGCCCGGGTATGTATATCGGGAGTACGGATAGCCGTGGATTGCATCATTTAGTATATGAAATAGTAGATAACTCCGTTGACGAAGCGTTAGCGGGATTTGGCGACGAAATTTCAGTCGTAATACATAAAGATAATAGTATTAGCGTTATAGATAAAGGGCGAGGAATGCCTACGGGAATGCATAAACTTGGGAAACCTACACCTGAAGTTATTTTAACTGTACTTCATGCAGGTGGTAAGTTTGGTCAAGGTGGTTACAAAACGAGTGGTGGTTTGCACGGTGTTGGGGCATCGGTTGTAAATGCCTTATCAGAATGGTTAGTCGTAACGATTAAGCGTGACGGAAATATTTACGAACAACGCTTTGAAAATGGCGGTGTTCCTGTAACGACGCTTGAGAAAATCGGGAAGACGAAAGAGTCTGGTACTACGATGCATTTCAAACCAGATACAACGATTTTCAGCACGACAAATTACAATTATGAAACATTATGTGAGAGATTACGTGAATCTGCATTCTTATTAAAAGGAATGAAAATCTCGATAAAAGACGAACGTAATGATTTAGAAGATATATTTCATTATGAAACAGGAATCGAAGCTTTCGTTTCATATTTAAACGAAGAAAAAGATTCAATTCACCCGGTTGTATATTTCACTGGTGAACAAAACGGGATTGAAGCAGAACTAGCATTCCAGTTTAATGATGGTTACTCAGAAAATATTCTTTCGTTTGTAAATAACGTACGTACAAAAGATGGTGGAACACACGAAGCTGGATTTAAAACAGCGATGACGCGTGTGTTTAACGAGTATGCTCGTAAAGTAGCACTATTAAAAGAAAAAGATAAAAACTTAGAAGGTACAGATATTCGTGAAGGTGTAGCGGCTATCGTTTCGGTACGTGTACCAGAAGAAGTGCTTCAGTTTGAAGGGCAAACGAAGGGGAAACTAGGTACAAGTGAAGCGCGTTCTTCAATTGATGCCATTGTATCTGAGCATTTAGCATACTTTTTAGAAGAAAACCCTGATGTAGCTACACTTCTTGTGAGAAAAGCAATTAAAGCAGCACAAGCCCGTGAAGCAGCCCGTAAAGCAAGAGAAGAAGCGCGTAGTGGTAAGAAAAAGAAAAAATCAGAAGGTACGTTAAGCGGGAAATTAACACCTGCACAATCACGTAACCCGCAAAAAAATGAACTGTACCTAGTAGAGGGTGACTCTGCCGGTGGTTCTGCGAAACAAGGACGAGACCGACGTTTCCAGGCCGTATTACCGTTACGTGGTAAAGTAATTAATACAGAAAAAGCAAAGCTTGCTGATATCTTTAAAAATGAAGAGATTAATACAATCATTTATGCGATTGGCGGCGGTGTAGGAAATGAATTTGATGTTGAAGATATTAACTACGATAAAGTTGTAATTATGACCGATGCCGATACGGATGGGGCTCATATTCAAGTATTGTTATTAACGTTCTTCTACAGATATATGAAGCCACTTATCGAAGCTGGTAAAGTATTTATCGCACTTCCTCCTTTATACAAAGTAAGTAAAGGAAAAGGTAAGAGTGAGGTAATTGAATACGCTTGGTCAGATGAGGAATTAGACGGTGTAACGAAAAAAGTTGGAAAAGGCTATATGTTACAACGTTATAAAGGACTTGGTGAAATGAATGCGGATCAATTATGGGAAACAACAATGAATCCTGAAACGCGTACATTAATTCGCGTGAAAATTGATGATGCAGCAAGAGCAGAGCGTCGCGTTACAACATTAATGGGCGATAAAGTAGAACCGCGCCGTAAATGGATTGAACGTAATGTACAGTTTGGTATGCAAGAAGAAGGAAATATTTTAGAAAATGAAATGATTATGGAGACGGAGGTGGAATAACATGCAAGCAGAGAAGTTTCATGACCTCCCGCTTGAAGACGTGTTAGGTGATCGCTTTGCACGTTATAGTAAATATATTATTCAAGATCGTGCACTTCCAGATGCACGTGATGGCTTAAAGCCAGTACAAAGACGTATTTTATATTCTATGTATGTAGAAGGTAATGTACATGATAAAGCGTTTCGTAAATCAGCTAAAACAGTAGGTAATGTTATCGGTAATTATCATCCACATGGAGATTCCTCTGTATATGAAGCAATGGTACGCTTAAGCCAAACTTGGAAAGTACGTAATGTTTTAGTTGAAATGCATGGTAATAACGGTAGTGTTGATGGGGACCCAGCGGCAGCGATGCGTTATACGGAAGCTCGTTTATCACCAATCGCATCTGAATTATTACGTGATCTTGATAAAGAAACAGTTGAATTCGTGTCAAACTTTGATGATACGAGTGAAGAACCAGTTGTATTACCAGCAGCGTTCCCGAATTTATTAGTGAACGGATCTACAGGGATTTCCGCTGGTTATGCAACAGAAATTCCTCCGCATCATCTTGGAGAAGTTATTGATGCTACAATGATGCGTATCGATAAGCCAAATAGTACTGTTGACGATTTATTAACAGTTATGAAAGGACCAGATTTCCCAACAGGCGGTATTATTCAGGGGATTGATGGTATTAAAAAGGCGTATGAAACAGGTAAAGGTAAAATTATTATTCGCGGAAAAGCAGAAGTTGAAACAGTGCGCGGTGGGAAACAACAAATTGTAATCACTGAAATTCCTTACGAAGTGAATAAGGCAAACCTTGTAAAGAAAATGGATGAATTACGTCTAGATAAAAAGTTAGATGGTATTGCTGAAGTGCGTGATGAGACAGATCGTACTGGTTTACGAATTGTTGTTGAATTAAAGAAAGAAGCAAACTCCGAAGGTATTTTAAATTATTTATATAAAAATACAGATTTGCAAATTCCATATAACTTTAATATGGTAGCGATCAATAATCGTCGTCCAACACTTATGACATTACCGAAAATTTTAGATGCTTATATTGGACATCAAAAAGAGGTTATTACGAGACGTTCGCAATATGAATTAAGAAAAGCAGAAAATCGTCAACATATTGTAGAAGGTTTAAAGAAAGCATTATCGATTTTAGACCAAGTAATTGAGACAATTCGAGCTTCAAAAGATAAACGTAACGCGAAAGATAATTTAAGTGCAAAATTTGGCTTTACAGAAGCACAAGCAGAAGCAATTGTTTCCTTGCAATTATATCGCTTAACGAATACAGACATTACGGCGTTACAAGAAGAAGCAGATGAGCTTAATAAGAAAATTATTGAGCTACAGGCAATTTTACAAAGTGAAAAAAAATTACTTCAAGTAATTAAAACAGATTTAAAGAGAGTTAAGAAAACATATAGTGATGATCGACGCGCGATTATTGAAGATCAAATCGAGGAAATTAAAATCGATGTAGAAGTGATGATCCCACAAGAAGATGTCATCGTTACTGTAACGAAAGAAGGATATGTGAAACGTACTGGATGGCGCTCACATAATGCCTCAAACGGCAAAGACTTCGGTATGAAAGAGGGTGACATCTTACTTGAACGATTCGATACGAATACGACAGAGACAGTCCTCTTATTTACGAATAAAGGAAACTATATATATCTGCCAGTATACGAAATGCCAGATATTCGTTGGAAAGATTTAGGTCAGCACGTTGCTAATATCGTTTCACTCGACCGGGATGAAACAATCATTTGGGCAACGGTTGTACCGAACTTTGAGGAAGAAAAACGATTTATCGTATTTGTAACACGAAATGGTATGATAAAGAAAACAGAATTAAATCAATATAAAGTTCAGCGTTATTCAAGGGCATTCGTTGCTGTAAACTTGAAAAAAGATGATGAAGTTGTCGATATATTTGCGACAGATGGAACGAGTGATATTGTTCTTGCTACACACGGTGCATATGCACTTATTTTCCATGAAGATGAAGTAAGTCCAGTCGGTGTAAGAGCTGCTGGTGTTAAAGCAATTAATTTAAAAGAAGATGACTATGTCGCTTCTGGTAAACCGTTAAATGGTGACAAAGATCAACTTATTCTCGTAACACAGCGCGGTGCTGTAAAACGTCTAAAAGCATCAGAAATTGAAAAGTCAACGAGGGCGAAACGCGGTCTTGTTATTTTCAAAGAATTAAAACGTAATCCGTACCGCATTGTCGGTATTGAAATTGTTCGGGACGATGAATTAGTTTACATGAAGACAGAGAAAAACATTGTAGAAGAGATTGATCCGAAAGCGTATCGAAATAAAGACCGGTATAGTAATGGTAGCCTTGTGCTAGATGTTAATGATACTGGTGAAGTAGTAGAAACGTGGACGAAGAAAAGACCAGAATAAAGAGGGCATCTTGCTATGAATAGTAGCAAGATGCTTTTTTCTAGGCAATTTATTATGTAAATAATAATAATCTTGTTATAATAACTGAATGAAATCGTTCTCATAAAGTGAAACTTTAATCAATGGGGAGTTTCTTCATCCTCACTGATTATTAGTTGAACCAATCGGGCTTTAACAAGCAGTTGATTCCTCACCTAATGCCTTAGCTTTCACTGAATTTTGAGTTAGGAATCTTACTGCCCGTTAAAGCGGGACAAATGGAGGGGCAACATGAAAAAAATAGGTGTAGGGATTGTAGGATATGGTTTTTCTAGTACGACATTTCATATCCCACTATTACAAACAATAGAAGAATATGATATTCGTGCTGTATTATCCTCAAAAGAAGAGGTAGTAAAAGAAACATTACCAAACGCTAATGTTGTTAGTACAATTGATGAATTGGTGAAGCGAGCTGATGTTGACTTAGTTGTTATTACATCACCTAATACAACTCATTTTCCATATGTAAAAGAAGCAATTTTAAAAGGTAAGCATGTTGTTGTAGAAAAACCATTTGTTGTCTCAATTGAAGAAGGAGAAGAGCTTATTTCATTAGCAGAGCAGCATAATGTAATGTTAAGCGTATATCATAATCGTCGTTTTGATAATGATTTCTTAACAATTAAGAAATTGTTAGGAGAAAACAGAGTAGGGAATGTATACGCATATGAATCGAATTTTGATCGTTTCCGTCCACATGTACGTGATCGATGGAGAGAAAAAAATCTACCAGGATCCGGTATATTATACGATTTAGGATCGCATTTAATTGACCAAGCGTTATCAATATTCGGGAAACCAGATGCGATAAGTGCAGATGTAATAAAACAACGACCAGGTGCAGAGGTGGATGATTATTTCCACATAGTACTTCATTACGGAGTTAAACGTGTCATTTTACGTAGTAGCAGTTATGTGAAAAAAGCTGGACCGCATTTTATAGTGCATGGAGAGAAAGGTTCTATCGTGAAGTACGGTATGGATTCGCAGGAAGAGCAATTAAAAAATGGAATGAAGCCAGGTGATAACGGTTATGGAGTAGACGATGAAGAGGATTTTGCTACTTTAGAAACAGAAGAAAGCTTAGAGCGTATTCCAACAGAAGTCGGTTGTTATGACAATTATTATAAAGGTGTACGAGATAGTATATTAAATGGTGAGGAACTACCTGTAACAGCAAAAGAAGGTTTAGATGTTATTAAACTGATTCAATTAGCGATTGAAAGTAGTGAAAAGGGTAGAGTCATTTCTATAAAATAAAAAAGACACGAAATTCGTGTCTTTTTTATTTTTGTGGAACAGAAAGACCATAGAAGAACATCGTAACGATATCTTTTATATGTTTTTCCCGATCTCCTTCAAGAAGTTGTGCTCCAAATTCATCACCTAATTTTGTAAACATTTGAATGTAAAGTAACATCATTTCTTTAGTAAGGTGTGGATTAATTTCGTTTTTGCGCTGAGCTCGTTCTAATATTTCTAAATACCAGGGTAGGATTTTTTCATTTTGATAACTATAAATAAACTTACGGAGTTCTTCGTCCCTTTGCATCATTTGTAGTAACATATCAGGTTGAAATAATCCGCCAGTATTCATTTTTCTTACAATCATTTTTTGCATCATATCATGAAAAGGTAATTTTTCTTCTGCAAGCTCTTTATAATATTGAAATTCAGATATGATAAATTCTTGTATAAGCTCCCTAAATAACGCATCTTTACTTCCGAAATGATTATAAATTGTAACTTGAGAAACGTTTGCTTCTTTTGCGATATGTTCTATTTTCACTTCATTAAATCCACGTTCTGAAAATAATACGAATGCTGCTTCTTTAATGGCACGCTTTTTCTTTTCTTTTACTCTTTCAAAGCCGTTCAATGCAATCACCTCACTTAAAATATACAAGAAAAAATAATGGAAAACAATAATTTTGAAATATGGACTAATAAATATTTCAAAAAGTTGTTGCGAATATGGAAGATGAGGAGTACAATAATTTTGAAATATCACACATTAAATATTTCAAAAAATGAGGTGGAATTATGATTTCAGTTCAAGATGTCACAAAACAGTTTTCGAACGGAAAAGGTTTGTTTCATATTACATTTGATGTAAAAGAGGGAGAAGTATTTGGTTATTTAGGACCGAATGGTGCCGGGAAATCAACGACGATTCGTAATTTAATGGGATTTATAAAACCGACAACTGGTAAAGCGACAATTTTTGGATTAGATTGTTGGAATGAAGCGGCGAAAATTCAAAGGGAAGTTGGTTACTTACCGGGTGAAATTTCTTTTATTGAAGGAATGAACGGATTAGAGTTTTTAAAATTAATGCAAGGAATGCGAGGATTAAAGGATACGAAAAGACGAGATGAACTGATAGAGCGTCTGCAATTTGATGTGAAAACACCGATTCGCAAAATGTCTAAAGGAATGAAGCAAAAAGTAGGGATAGTCGCTGCATTTATGCACGATCCAGAGGTGTTAATTTTAGATGAACCAACATCTGGACTTGATCCACTTATGCAGCAAGTATTTATAGATTTAATATTAGAGGAAAAGCAAAGAGGAAAAACAATCCTAATGTCATCACATATTTTTACTGAAATTGAGAGAACTTGTGATAGAGTAGCTATTATTAAAGATGGTCGACTCGTAACGGTTGAAAATATTCACGATTTACAAAGTATGAGAAGACAGGTGATAGATGTAACAGTATCATCACAAGAAGAGATTGAGTCCCTTACAAAGTGTAATTTGCAATTTGAAGCGGTAAAAGGCAGAGAGGCATCTATCATTGTACAAGGAAACTATCAAACTGTTTTACAAACACTTTCAAACTATAATGTAACGGCACTTCAAACGAGAGCGATGGATTTAGAACATTTATTTATGCATTATTACGATAAGAAAGAAGGGGTAATGCATGAATAAGCAATTATTTTTAGCTAGTTTGAAAGAAACACAAAAAAATATTTTGAGTTATGCGTCTGGTGCAGCTTTATATCTGTGGTTATTAATTTGGATATTCCCGTCAATGGTATCAGCGAAAGGGCTAAATGAATTAATAGCTGCCATGCCTGATAGCGTGAAAAAAATCGTTGGTATGGAAAGTCCGATTCAAAACGTAATGGATTTTCTAGCGGGCGAATACTATAGTCTATTATTTATTATCATTTTAACAATTTTTTGCGTAACAGTTGCGACACATTTAATTGCTCGTCATGTAGATAAAGGCGCAATGGCATACTTGCTAGCAACACCTGTATCTAGAGTGCAAATTGCGATTACACAAGCTGCTGTTCTCATATTGGGACTTCTAATTATTGTATCTGTTACGTATGTAGCTGGGTTAGTAGGTGCAGAATGGTTTTTACAAGATAATAACTTAAATAAAGAATTATTTTTGAAGATAAATGTAGTCGGAGGGCTCATATTTTTAGTCATTAGTGCGTATTCATTTTTCTTTTCTTGTATATGTAATGACGAAAGAAAAGCACTAAGTTATTCAGCGAGTTTAACTATCTTATTTTTCGTATTGGATATGGTAGGGAAGTTAAGTGATAAGTTAGAATGGATGAAAAACCTATCATTATTCACGCTGTTTCGTCCGAAAGAAATTGCTGAAGGATCATATAATATATGGCCGGTAAGTATAGGTTTAACTACTGTAGCGCTTTGTATTTTTATCGTAGCGATTGTAGTATTTAGGAAGAGGGATTTACCGTTATAGAGTAGAAAGTCCACTGAGAAAGTGGGCTTTTTTTATTTGTAAATTTAAACTATTATGTTTATTGCATCCTTATAAAGGATATTTATCTTTTTAGTTACAAAAATATTCAAAAAAGTGAACCTTTTTCTAGGTTCATACGTCTAATATATGTAAAGTTAAATTGGAAGTGATGAAGTGAGGATGAAACAGGAGGAGCAATTGTGAAAGTAATCCCTTTATATAAAATGATTGTAAAAGAAGAAACGGATGTTTCTTTAGCGAAAAAAGGTGATCATGAAGCCTTTATAGCGCTTATACATACAGAAAAAGCGAAGATGTATCGAATAGCAAAGGCGATGTTACGTGATGAGACAAATATAGAGGATGCGATACAGACAACAATTTTAAAAGCCTATGAAAATATAAAAAAATTAAAAAAAGAAGAATTTTTTCAAACTTGGTTAATTCGAATACTAATAAATGAGTGTAACAATATTATTAGAGCGTATAAAAATGTAATTGTGACAGAAGAGAATGATTATATTATGAGTGCGTGTGATCAGTATGAAGATATAGATTTGTGTAATGCGATTCAATCGTTACATGAAGAATTAAGAGCTGTTACGGTGCTTTATTACTATGAAGACATGAATCAAGAGAGTATAGCAAAGCTGTTAGAAATACCGAAAGGAACAGTGAAATCAAGATTATCACGTGCGAGGGAACAACTACAAAAACGATTAAAGATGGAATAGGGGGTGTAAAGGATGGATAATGAAAAATTATTTGATGAGAAATTAAAAAAGAGAATAAAAGATGAAACTGTTATAGTACCTCCAGAGTTAAATGAAAAGATTAATGGCACGCTACATAATCTTAAGGTAAAAAAGAAGAGTTACAAAATTCATATGATGATAATTAGTGCAGCGGTTTGTATACTTTCAGTGGTATCTATGTCTGAGTTTTCTATACAAAGTTTTGCGCAAAATGGTGGAGTATTTGAATATGTAAAGAAAAAAACGTTTTCTGATTATGAAAATGAAGAAGAAATAAAATCGAATGTACATTATCCAGATAAAGAAAAGATTCATCAAAAAATGCTAGATTCTATTGATTATTTTAAAAATATTTCAGGACAATTTGAGGAATATTCTAGCTCATCAAGAATTGCTACAACATATAAGTATGCGATTGATACGGAGAAACAAAGAGGTATCTCTTCGAAAGAAGATAAACTAGCCAAAAAACGAACAATTATATATAACGAGGGCAAGAAAAAAGAGTTTGATGATGAGAAGTATACCTATAAAGAGACAAAATGGAACCCGAAAGAAAGAAACAATGAACTATTAAAATTAAATCCTACGGAAAGGTTAGTGAGAAAATCAGATGAGAAAAAGAGATATGATGATGAATATGTAGGGCTAGCTAAATATAGTATTCAATCAGAATTCGCAGATTTATTAATTCGATATAAAGATTGGAATTATAAAGAAACGAAATATCTTGGATTAGATTGCTACAAAATTGAAGGAGTTATAAACATAGAGATGCCTGTTAGCACCTCTGAAGATTTAAGAGGGAAATTCGAAATGGTTGTGGAGAAAAATACAGGGATTATGTTGAAATTTCTTAGTTTTCAAGAAGGCTTGATTCAATATTCAGTTACGACTGAATGGATACAAATAGATAAGGGATTGAAAGAAAGTATGTTTCAAAAGGATAGCGCTAAATATGAAAAAATGAAAAACATATTGGATGAATAGAAACAGGAGGAGAGTAAATGGGGAATCATTCATTTTTAAGAGAAGAGAAAAATAAGCAAAAATATAAAAAGAAAAAGATAATAAGTTTACTACTGGCGGTATTACTATTTGGTGGAATTGGCTATGGAGCCTATGTATATATGAAAACTTCTAGTCTTGTACAAAAATCTAATTTGAATTTAGCACGAGGTGAAAAATCTAATTTACGTGAGAAATCTGTAAAGCCAATTGCAAATCATGTTTCACTTTTAATTATGGGAATTGATGAAAATCAAGAACGACAAAAGGAATATAATGGTGCATTTCATACAGATGCATTATTGTTAGCGACTTTTAATAAAGACGATAAAACAGTGAAATTAACGAGCATACCGCGTGATACATATACATATGTTCCAGTTGAAAAGAAAAAAGATAAAATAACCCATGCATATGGAAGTGGTTTCGTTAAAAATGGTAAAGATGGAGGACCGCAAGCTTCTGTGGAAGCGGTAGAGAAATTGTTACAGGTGCCTGTTGATTACTTTGTGAAATTTAATTTTGGTTCCTTTACTAAAATTGTTGATGGGTTAGATGGTATTGAAGTGGATGTCCCAGTTGAATTTACGGAGCAAAATAGTAAAGATGAACCTGATGCGATTCATTTGAAAAAAGGATTACAAAAATTAAATGGGGAAGAAGCACTTGCACTAGCAAGAACGCGCCATATTGATAGTGATGCAATGAGAGGACAGCGCCAACAACTGGTTATTGAAGCGATTTTAAGTAAATTAAAAAGTGTAGGATCGGTTACGAAGCTAGAAAAAATAGTTGAGGCGGTTGATGGTGATTTTAAAACAAATTTAGTAATGGATGATATTTTATCTTTTTATAAATACGGTTTAAACGGTTCAGTTGAAAAAATACAATTAGCTGGTGATGATTTATACTTACCTAATGGCCCAAACGGGCAACGTGTATATTATTATAATCCTAATAAAAAAGATCTACAGAGTTTGAGTAATACTCTTAGAACACATCTAGGATTAAGTGAAAAACAGATTGAGGAGAATTAAAGCAGATGTAATGTCTGCTTTTTTATTATGTTAAATAGTATGTATTTTATCCTTAAATGTTATATACTATTTTCAAATTTAAGATAATAGTGTAACATAAATTATAGTTTAAGTTAAATAACAGGGGGGCTATTACATAGAATATATCATTAGCAATTATTGAAATAGTATGGGAGAAATGAAAATACAGGGGAGTATCAAAAATGAGAATCGTAAAGAATTTAACATTCCAAGTTATTGTGGCTATTATTTGTGGTATTGCAGTAGGGGCAATTTGGCCGAGTGTTGGACAACAAATGAAGCCAATTGGTGAAACATTCATCAATATGATTAAAATGGTTATTGTACCGATTATCTTTTTAACAATTGTGCTAGGTATTGCAAGTATGGGAAGTATGAAAAAGGTAGGCCGTGTTGGTGGGAAGGCACTATTATATTTTGAAATTGTTACAACAGCGGCTTTAATTATTGGTATCATCGTAGCGAATGTTGTACGTCCAGGAGATGGATTAGATCCCTCAAAACTAAAGGGCGGAGATGTTTCACAATATGTTCAAAGCGGACAAGAAATGAAATGGATGGATTTCTTTTTACATATCGTGCCGTCTAACATGTTTGAAGCATTTTCCAAAGGTGATATTTTACAAGTTCTGTTCTTCTCCATTTTATTCGGCGCAGGGTTAACGATGTTAGGGAAAAATGGACAACCGGTTATTGACTTTTTTGAAAGATTATCGAAAGTATTTTTTAACATTTTATCAATTGTAATGAAATTAGCACCGGTTGGAGCATTCGGTGGGATGGCATTTACAATTGGGAAGTATGGTTTAAGCACGCTCATACCACTTGGTAAATTAATGATTTGTGTATATGCGACAATGGCATTATTTGTTTTTATTGTTTTAAATTTTATTTGTAAACTGTACAAATTTAGTTTGTGGAAATATTTAGCGCATATTAAAGAAGAATTACTTATTGTTCTCGGGACATCATCGTCAGAATCAGTACTGCCGCGGATGATGACAAAGATGGAAGACTTCGGGTGTTCGAAGCCGGTAGTAGGTTTAGTCATTCCAACAGGTTACTCTTTTAACTTAGATGGAACAACGATTTATTTATCAATGGCAACTATATTTTTAGCGCAAGTTTTTCACGTCGATCTTTCACTAGGTCAACAATTAACTATAATAGCTATTTTGTTAGTTACATCTAAAGGAGCAGCAGCAGTAACCGGCGGGGGATTCATTGTACTAGCATCTACTCTATCTGCAATGAATGTTATCCCATTAGAAGGTTTAGCGTTATTACTTGGTGTAGATCGTTTCATGTCAGAAGCACGTGCTATCGTTAATTTAATTGGTAACGGTATTGCAACTGTAGTTGTTGCGAAAAGTGAAAATGAATTTGATGATGAGAAGTATACGAGAGTAGTAGAGGAAATGAAAAGAGAGAAAATGGTCGGGTAAAAAGTCAGCTTTGCTGACTTTTTTATTTTTGTAGAAAAGATGTTTTTAGATATATGCATTATTTATTAGCAATAATTAACAAGTATTCAAGTGGTAAATGAGATGAAAGTGATTAAAACAACGAATGTGTATGAATGCGAAATAAGGTTTGAACAAAATATGGAATTTTTATGAATATTACTGTAAAAAAATAATTTTTTAAAAATTTTCAATAATAATACTTTACAAAAATTAAAAAATTAGTAGAATAAGAATTAGTAAGAATCGTCTGATAAATATATAGAGAAAAACAGAATTATCAGAAAATTCTTTAATAGCTATCGTTAAGAATTAGGGAGGGTACAAAATGAAAAAGAAACAAATGAAAAAACTAACAGCAGTTGTAGCACCGGTTTTAGCAATGAGCATGGCGTTAACAGCATGTTCTACATCAGGTGGAGATAAGAAGACAAGCACAAATTCTAGCTCTAGTGGAGATAGTAAATCAGGGGAAAAATTAGCAGCAAAACAAGTGTTAAATCGAACAGTAACACAAGAGATTCCGACGATGGACTCTTCAAAATCAACTGATACAGTATCTTCACAAATGCTAGGTAATACGATGGAAGGGTTATATCGTCTTGATAAAGATAATAAGCCGATTCCAGCAGCAGCAGAATCTAGCACGAAAAGTGAAGATGGTAAAAAATATACGTTCAAACTACGCAAAGATGCAAAATGGTCAAATGGAGATCCAGTAACTGCGAAAGATTTCGTATACGCTTGGCAACGTCTATTAGATCCAAAAACAGCTGCTGAGTATGCATTTATCGCATTCCCGATTAAAAATGCAGAAGTAGTAAATAAAGGAGAAAAACCTGTAACTGAATTAGGAGTAAAAGCAGTAGATGATCTTACGCTTGAAGTTGAGTTAGAGCAAGCAGTACCGTACTTCTTAAACTTAGTAGCATTCCCATCATATTATCCATTAAATGAAAAGTTCGTAAAAGAAAAGGGCGAGAAGTTCGGTTTAGAGTCTGATACAACTGTCTATAACGGACCGTTCGTTCTTAAAGATTGGAAGCATGAACAAGGATGGCAATTAAAGAAAAATGATCAATATTGGGATAAAAAGACTGTGAAACTGGAAGAAGTTAACTTTAGTGTTGTTAAAGAGGCTGCGACTTTAGTCAATCTATATGATAGCGGTCAAGTTGACTTTGCTTTATTAAATGGAGAGTTCGTTGATAAATATAGAAGCAAGAAAGATGAATTTGGCACATATTCACAAGTGAGTACGTATTTCATTCGTATGAACCAAAAACGTGATGGACAAGACACGCCATTAAAGAGCAAAAAATTACGTGAAGCAATTGCGCTATCAATTGATAAAAAGAATTTAGCAAATGTAATTTTAAATGATGGATCAAAAGAAGCTGACTTCTTAGTACCAAAAGGGTTAGCAACTGGACCGGACGGTAAAGATTTCCAAGAAACATTTAAAAACGGTTTGAAACCAAATCCTAAAAAAGCTGCTGCAGCTTGGGAAGAAGCGAAAAAAGAACTTGGAAAAGATCAAGTTACGATTGAATTCTTAAACTACGATACTGGTAATGCGAAAAAAGTTGGCGAATATATTAAAGATCAGATTGAGAAAAACCTAAAAGGTGTAACAGTTAATATTAAACTTCAACCATTTAAGCAAAAACTAAAATTAGAAACTGAACAACAATATGATATTTCGTATGGCGGATGGAATCCGGATTATGCAGATCCAATGACGTTCTTAGATATGTTTGAGACTGGACATTCTCATAACCAAATGAGCTTCTCTGACCCTAAATATGATGGCATGGTGAAAAAAGCTGGAACGGAATTAATGAGCGATGCGAAAAAACGTTGGGAAGAGTTAGGAAAAGCTGAAAAAACATTACTTGAAGAAGATGTAGCGATTGTACCTTTATATCAACGTGGAGATTCTTATGTTTTACAACCAAATGTAAAGGGAGTAGTAAAACATAATATCAGTCCAGAATTTAGCTTTAAATGGGCATATGTAACTGAAAAATAATAGAGTTAAAAAAGCATTTCAAAGTAGCTTAGCTACTTTGAAATGCTTTTTTTGTGAGCTTAAAATACTAATTTTTAGTATGGTTAAATAGAGGAGAATAAGGTGTATAGTATGTACATATAGTAGATGGGGGATAAATCCTACTAGAATAAAAAGTCAGAATATTTAAAATTAAACTATTTACAAATGCGAAAAAAAGAGTAGAATAACATTAGTTGTAATTTTCTGAAAAACGAATCTTTAGTAAGGGGTCTCTCAAGGGTTGGTAATGTACATATAATTAGGGAGGGTACAAAAATGAAGAGAAAAAAGATGAAAAAGTTAACGGCAGTTGTAGTACCAGTTTTAGCGATGAGTGTTGCATTGACAGCATGTTCTGGGTCAGGTGGGGAAAAGAAAACGACTACTACATCAAATAGTGGGGAAGAAAAAAAATCTGATATTAAATATGCAGCGAAACAAGTATTAAATCGTACGGAAAACCAAGAAATTCCGACGATGGATACTTCTAAATCTACTGATACATTAGGTGCGCAAATTTTAGGGAACACGATGGAAGGCCTATATCGCCTTGATAAAGATAATAAGCCAATTCCTGCTGCGGCAGAGTCTAGTACGAAAAGTGAAGATGGTAAAAAGTATACGTTTAAGCTGCGAAAAGATGCAAAATGGTCAAATGGTGATCCTGTAACAGCGAAAGATTTCGTTTTCGCATGGCAGCGCTTACTTGATAAGAATACTGCGGCAGAATATGCATTTATTGCTTACTATATTAAAAATGCGGAAGCGATTAATAAAGGAGAAAAACCTGTAACTGAATTAGGAGCGAAGGCGGTAGATGATTACACGCTGGAAGTAGAATTAGAAAAACCGGTACCGTATTTCTTAAATTTATTAGCATTCCCATCATACTATCCATTAAATGAAAAATTCGTAAAAGAAAAAGGTGATAAGTACGGTTTAGAAGCAGATACAACTGTGTATAACGGTCCATTCGTTATGTCTTCATGGAAACATGAACAAGGTTGGCAGCTGAAGAAAAATGATAAGTACTGGGATAAAAAGACTGTGAAATTAGAAGAAATTAACTATAGTGTAGTAAAAGAGGTTGCAACGAAAGTAAACTTATATGATACAGGATCAATTGATTTTACATTACTATCAGGAGAGTTTGTAGATAAATATAAATCGAACAAAGAAGAATATGGTGAGTATGCGGAATCAAGTACATTCTTCTTACGTTTAAATCAAAAACGTAACGGACAAGACACGCCTTTAAAGAGCAAAAAACTTCGTGAAGCAATTGCATTATCAGTTGATAAAAAAGGATTGGCAAATGTAATTTTAAATAATGGATCAAAAGCAACAGATCAATTGGTTCCAAAAGGACTTGCGACAGGGCCAGATGGTAAAGATTATCAAGATACATTTAAAAATGGTCTGAAATATAATCCGAAAAAAGGAGCAGCAGCGTGGGAAGAAGCGAAAAAAGAACTTGGAAAAGATCAAGTTACAATTGAATTGCTAAGTTATGATGATGGAACTGCGAAAAAGATTGCTGACTATGTAAAAGATCAAATTGAGAAAAATTTAAAAGGTGTAACGATTAATACAAAAATTCAGCCGTTCAAACAAAAATTAAAATTAGAAACTGCGCAAGATTATGAAATTTCTTATGCAGGTTGGAGTCCAGACTATGCGGATCCAATGACATTTATTGATATGTTTGAATCGAAGAGCCCGTACAACCAAATGAGTTATTCAAATCCAAAATACGATGAAATGGTAGGAAAAGCAGGTAATGAATTAATGAGTGATGCGAAAAAACGCTGGGAAACGTTAGGAAAAGCTGAAAAGTTATTCCTTGAAGAAGATGCAGGGTTAGTTCCTTTATATCAAACAGGAAGATCGTACGTAATGAAACCGAATGTAAAAGGAATTGTGAAACATAACATCAGTCCAGAATATAGCTTTAAGTGGGCGTATGTAACTGAGGATGGCGGAAAAAAATAAAGTGAAAGCATTTCAAAAGTGGCTGAGCTGCTTTTGAAATGCTTTTTAGTATGCATAAGGGAATAAATCTCGTTAGCCTATTGAGAATCGGGTAGGTAATTAGGAAGGTTCTATCGGAGGAAAATAGAGAGGTCAGTAAGTAGTAAGACAGATGAATGATAGTAAGAGACCTCATGCTAATAAGAAAAATATAGAACGTAGTAATAGATTGGAATAAGGGAAGGGATGTTTACATATAGTAGACGGGGGATAATTCATATAGTAGTTAAAACAGCAAGTTACTATAATAAAAAAATAAATATTTAGAAATTTACAAAAATACTTTACAAAATCTAAAAAAACAGTAGAATATTAATTAATAAGAATTTTCTGATAACGAAAGTTAGTAGAGAATTTCTAAATGTTAATATCGTACATATAATTGGGGAGGGTACAAAAAAATGAAGAGAAAAAAGATGAAAAAATTGACAGCGGTCGTAGCACCAGTTTTAGTAATGAGTATGGCATTAACAGCTTGCTCTGGATCAGGAGATAAAGAGAAGGCAAGCACAACACCGAAAAGTGGTGAAAAAGAAGGCGGAAAGTTAGCGGCGAAGCAAGTGCTTAATTTAACAGAGTCTCAAGAGATTCCATCTATGGACTCTGCTAAAGCGACAGACCAAGTATCGTTTCTAGCTTTAAACAACGTAATGGAAGGTTTATATCGACTTGATAAAGATAATAAGGCAGCTCCAGGGGTTGCTGAATCATATAAAAAGAGTGATGATGGTAAAAAGTATACATTTACATTAAATAAAAATGCAAAATGGTCAAATGGAGACCCTGTAACAGCGAAGGATTTCGTGTTTGCTTGGAAACGTGTGGTAGATAAAAATACAGCAGCGGAATATGCATACATTATGTTTGATTTAAAGAACGCAAAAGCAATTAATGATGGGAAAGCACCACTTGATACGTTAGGTGTAAAAGCTGTAGATGATTACACATTAGAGGTAGAATTAGAAAATCCAGTTCCTTACTTTGTAGAATTAACTTCATTCGGAACATTCTATCCGTTAAATGAAAAATTCGTAAAAGAAAAAGGTGAAAAATTTGGTTTAGAAGCAGATACAACGTTATACAACGGACCATTTACATTAACAGACTGGAAACATGAAGAAGGATGGAAATTAAAGAAAAATGCACAATATTGGGATAATAAAACAGTTAAGTTAGATGAAATCAACTTTAACGTAGTAAAAGATAGCGGTACACGTGTAAACTTATATGAAAGTGGACAAATCGATCGTGCGGGACTTACATCTGAAATGGTTGACAAATATAAATCAAATCCAGACTTCTATACACAAAAAACACCATCAACGTTCTTCTTACGTTTAAACCAAAAACGTGGTGGGCAAGATACAGTATTAAAAAACAAAGATTTACGTTTAGCGATTGCAAAGGCATATGATAAAAAAGGCTTAACGAACGTTATTTTAAATGACGGATCTACACCGGCAGATTACTTAGTACCAAAAGAATTTGCGAAGAGTCCAGATGGAAAAGACTTCCGTAAAGATAACGGAGATATTTTAAAAACAGATGTGAAAAAAGCAAAAGAGCATTGGGAAAAAGCGAAAAAAGAACTTGGAAAAGAGCAAGTAACGATTGAGCTATTAAACTACGATAGCGATAATGCGAAAAAAGTAGGGGAGTTCTTAAAAGGAGAACTTGAGAAAAACTTACCAGGGTTAACAGTGAACTTGAAAAATCAACCGTTTAAGCAAAAGTTAAAATTAGAATCAGATTTAGATTATGATTTATCTTACGCTGGTTGGGGCCCTGATTACTTAGATCCAATGACATTCATTGATATGTTCGTTACAAATGGTCCTCATAACCAAACTGGATATTCAAATCCAAAATATGATGAAATTGTAGAAAAAGGTAAAGGCGAGCTATTAACGAAAACGAAAGAACGTTGGGATAGCTTACTAAAAGCTGAGAAAATGTTACTTGATGATGCTGTAATTGCACCATTATATCAACGTGGTGATGCTATCGTTCAAAGACAGAAAGTAAAAGGTATTGTTCACCATCCAGTTGGTGGAGACTACAGCTATAAATGGGCATATATTACAGAGGATAAGTAAGATGAGGGGCGTACAATACGCCCCCTTTTTCTATGCACTTTTCTTCCGTCCTCGAATATATAAAATAAAAAAGGGAGAATCCCATGAAACGAAACACATACATCGATTTCCTAGCTTATTACGGAATAGGAAGTGCTCATCCTGGTGGTTTTACGTTAACAAAACAATTGTTAGCACAACTGCCTTTTAAATATGGAGCGAATGTCCTTGAGATAGGTTGCGGTACGGGGAAAACAGCGGCATATATGACAAGGGAATTTGGTTATAAAGTAACAGCGGTTGAAAAGAATGAAATTATGATTCAAAAGGCAAAAGATAGATGGTTGTTTGAAGGGTTAGATATACAATTAATTGAAGGAAATGTAGAGAATTTACCGTGTTTGAATAACTCATTTGAGTTCGTACTTGGAGAATCAATCATCGCTTTTACAGATAAAGAAAGGGTTATCTCGGAGTGTTATCGTGTATTACAGCAGGACGGTAAGCTTGTTGTCATTGAAATGATTATTGATAGGCACATTGATAAGGGTGAGGAAGAAAAAATCGCCCAATTATATGGCATGAAAGAACTGTTAACTGAGAATGAGTGGGTACAATTATTTCAGAAAGCAAATTTTAAAAGAATTACAATTGCGGGTGGTGGCACGATTGCAGAAACAATCTCTGGCTCTGTAGAAGAGCCAGAATGGAATGTATCCTCACATATTCCGAATGAGTTATATGAGGCGTGGGCACAGCATGAAAATGTACGGCTTATGTACCAACACATTTTAGGGCATCGTATTTTTATATGTGAAAAATAAAGAAAAAGAGTTGGCTAAAGGTAGCCAACTCTTTACTATGTTAAATGAAAAATAATGCAGCTAATGTAATTCCGAAGATGAAACCAAATCCGAGTTCAACACCCCAGCCACAACCGCCGCCTCCCCAGCCGCCGCAACCACAACTACTACAACCACGACCACCACATCCGCAGCTGCTGAATCCACCACCGCATCCGAATCCACAACTATCACACCTGCTAAGGCCTCCACAAAGGTCACAACCACCGTTTGCATAAGCGTCGTAGTATCCGAACCCTGAATCAAAAGATGAGCGCTGTTGCACCGGTTCGATCCATACAGAGTTTTGTGTCACATCGATTATTTTACCTAAATGTATACGGCCATCACGGTCTTCAATCCGAACAACTTTTCCGAAATAACGTTGGCATGTATGATAACATTTTTGTCTATGCATATTCTTTCCTCCTTCCGCATTACAGTAATACGATATGTAAGGGGGACAAGTGCGGCTTGTACGAATGCCCTATCTATCATAATTGTTATAGGAAAGGGGAAATATAAGAAGAGGATATATAAGGAGGAAAAGGCATGAAATCTACAGATCAGTTTCAGACATACGAAGTACCATGGGAAGATTTTATTGAAGCGTTACGAGAGGAAATGAAGAAGCAAGTAGGGACAGATATTATTGATACAGTAGTTTGCAATTTAGAAGATGGTTTTGAAGTGTATACATATGTGCAGGGGGATTTAGATTTTGAATATAAGGAAGCGCTTGAGAGAAAATACGGAAGTGATGCGAAGACACCTAATGTGTTAACGATAATGTTATTAGCTAGTATTTATAATACAGGTGAAGAGAATATACGCTTGCATGCGGATCATAAAGAGAATCCGATTGTTGAAGTGTATGTAAAGCAATGAAACACGCTGTGAAAGGCGTGTTTTTTAATTGTATGATAAAATGTTAGAAAATTAAGAAAGAAGGTGATGAGTTGGGAATTAAACATCTTAATTTAACAGTTGCAGATGTAGTAGCTGCAAGAGAGTTTTTAGAAAAGTATTTTGGCTTAACTTGTAGTGGAACAAGGGGGAATGCCTTTGCAGTTATGCGTGATAATGATGGATTTATACTAACGTTAATGAAAGGGAAAGAAGTTCAGTATCCAAAAACATTTCATGTAGGATTTCCACAAGAAAGTGAAGAACAAGTAGACAAGATAAATCGAAGATTGAAGGAAGATGGATTTTTGGTCGAGCCTCCTAAGCATGCCCATGCGTATACGTTTTATATTGAAGCACCTGGTGGATTTACAATAGAAGTGATGTGTTAAGTCAAAAATCAAACTTTTTGTTATGCGTTTTTAAAATAAAAAGTAGGAAAAGTCTGTTTTAAGCGTGGAGCTTAAACAGGCTTTTTTACTTATATAATTGGATAGAGAATGCTAGAAGGAATATTACCAAGTGTATGATCTGTTTACATAATAAGGTTATGGTGGGTTAGTTGTCCTAAAATACAAGTCATATATCTTGTTTCCTCTCATAAATTTAAACATAGGAATTTGTCTACAAAGGTGGCGAAGCCTCATCATGAAAATCCGAATTTGTGCCACGTTCATGTTGTTTCTATTTATATGTTTACCTTTATCAGCTTTTGCAAAAGGAGAGGAGGCAAAGGAAAGGGTCGTTTCACTTGTATATGACGATTCGGGCAGCATGAGAAATAACGATCGCTGGAAATATGCCAATTATGCTTTGCAAAGTTTAGTTGCGCTATTGGATGAAAAAGATAAATTTTCTTACGTTCCAATGAGTAAGCCGAATGATCCATTAAACATTTCGTTAACGAAGGATAAAAGGCAAACAGAAATTGAGGGAATTGGAGCGTGGAAAACGTATTTAAATACTCCATTTAGCGCGGTAGAAACGGCGATGCAATCTATAAAAAAGGAAGCAGATATAGATGGAAAACGTGAATTTTGGCTTATTGTATTAACTGACGGGGCATTTAATGATTTAGAGAAAGATAAGGTTGGCGGAAAAGAACAAATTTTGCAGAAATTAGCCCAGTTTAAGAAAGAAATGGATACAAAAAAGATATCGTTACATCCAGTCTTAATTACGATGGAAGAAGATTTAGGACAACAAGAAAAAGAACAACTAAATACGTTCAAGGAAATATGGAAGAAAGAGATAAATGGTGTTACGATGCCGTCAAGCGGAGAAGATGGCATTGTAAAAAGTGTAAATCAAGTGGCAGCATTAGTTGCAAATCGTGATCCATTCTCCTCTGTTGAATCGATTGTAAAAACGAAAGTAGTGGGGAAAAGAGTAGAGATTACAACACCATTTCCGTTAAAGCGTATGACGCTTGTACGACAATCGCCTTCTCTGCCCGATTATCAGGTCACACAAATTTCTAAACCATTACAATTACAATCTTCTTTTTCCATACATGCACCAGGAGAAGCAAAATTGTTCGGAAATATAGTTCATATAAGTACGGAAAATGAGGAAGTTATTAAACCAGGAACTTATACGATAGAAGTGGACCAGGACATTGAGAAAGAAGGACTACAAGTATTAGTTGAACCAGCGCTTAATTATACGGTTTCTACTTATGACAAAGATGATAGTAGTCAAAAAAATGTAGAGAACATGTACGAAGGTGTTACTGCTGTTATTGAAGCAAAGCCTACGGAGTTGCCAGTTCAGTCTTCTTACTTTCAGGCAGAAGTAGAAATAGATGGAAAACAATATGCAATGAAGTGGAACGATAAAAGGCATGTGTTTTATTACGAAACGAAGCTTGGTAAAGGGTTAGTACGCGGGAAAGTTCATATGAATATAAAGGGGTTTTATAGACAGACGAAAGAATTTAAAATTGAAACAGCTGAGAAACCGAAATTATCACTTCAAACTGTTACAAAAGATTATGAAGAAAAAGTGACAAATTTAGAGAATAGTAAACCATTTGTTTTACAACCACAGTTAGATGGTAAGTTAATGACAGAAGAAGCTGTAAAAAAACTATTAAAATCTACTGGTGTCACATCTAAACAATCAATCAATTATGAAATAAAGCAACATGGAAATCAAATCTATGTTTATCCTCGTCCCTATTACTCCGACACATTTAATTTTACAGATACCGGCACCGTAGAAGCTACCATCGTAATGCAGGATTCAAAGTTACAAGAAGTAAAGAAAAACATAACATTCCATATTCAAGATGCTCCGTTTTATGAAAAATATGCGCTTATTTTTAAGTTTGTC
This sequence comes from Bacillus sp. FSL E2-8900, assembly GCF_037966225.1. Lineage (NCBI taxonomy): Bacteria > Bacillati > Bacillota > Bacilli > Caryophanales > Bacillaceae > Bacillus > Bacillus sp. FSL E2-8900. Next base: position 3,287,206 of record NZ_CP150193.1, on the reverse strand, counting down.
ATTCCTATCACTTTATTACTGCTAGTAGTAGGAATCATTGTTTTAGGATGGATTGTTCGGCCAAGATTTCACCGGAAAGCACTACTGTATTATGAATGGGATCAAGAGGTAGCGAAAGATTGGCTATATCAATCTGAACCAGAATTACTTCGAAATAAATGGTGGAACCATTATTTTGGTATCCCATTTAGAGCAGAAAGAAAAACCGTGCAATCCGTTACGTTTATAGCGAAGAAAGGTTCGAAATCTGTCTTTGTAGCGAAAGAATCACAAGTAGTTGGAATGATTATTGATGGAATGTTTATAGCAGAGGATGAAGTAGGAATGGAACATAAGACACTATATCCAAATGAACTTTTACTAATTGATAGGGGATATGGTAAAGAGATTTACAAGTACGAATGTGAATAGTAGGTAGGGATAAGAAGGGGATGGAGTATTGATCCTCTTTCCCTTTTTTCAAACAAGCAAGAATAGGAAGGTGGTTCACATGACATTACAAGTTCCAACAATATTAATTGGTTTAGGTGGAATCGGTAGTACTGTGACGCATCAAATATATGAAAAACTGCCTGAAGAGCGCCGGAAAAAGGTAGCAATGCACGTATTTGATACAGATGTGAATACATTAAGTAAATTCGATCATATTCGAAAGTTTAAGACACAAACAAGTTCTAGTAAAACGCCTAGGGAGTATATTGCGGGAGATCCAACGATCCCAGAGTGGTTTCCGATGGATCCGACTATACTTGATAAACCATTAACAGAAGGAGCAGGACAGTTACGCGTCATTTCACGTTTAGCGTTACGTGCTGCGATGAAAGAAGATAAATTGACGTCTTTTTGGCAAGAAATCGAGAAGATTTTTCCGGTTACAAGTGATCAAACGGAATATGGTGTGCGTGTCATTATAGTAACATCACTAGCAGGCGGAACAGGTTCAGGGATGTTTCTGCAAATTGCTTTATATTTACGTGAAATGCTTCGGAAGAAATTGCAGCATCATAACATTTTAATACGCGGTGCGTTTTTAATGCCGGATGTTTTAGTAAAGACGAGAACGGTTAGCGCGAAAGAATTTGAAACGGTGCAAGCAAATGGCTATGCATCGTTAAAAGAATTACATGCTATTACGCTCGGGTCTACTGGAGAATTATCAAAACGCGGCGGTGTAACAATTGAATTAGAGTATCGCCCTGATCAAGTAGATGAAGACGGAAGAACGAATCATACAATTAAACAACATCATTTACCGTACAATTATTGTTTCTTATACGATTACGAAAACCTACATGGACACCATTTACACAATTTATCAGACTATATGGAACAGATGGCAAATACAATTTATTTACAGTTATTTAGCCCGATGTCCACAAGTCATTTTGCACAGGAAGACAATCAAATTCAGCAATTAGCAGAATCAAGCGGAAAAGGACGATATTGCGGGGCAGGAACGGCAAAACTCATTTATCCATATGAACATGTGTTAAAATATTGTGCTTTAAAATGGGCTGTGCAAGGTTTAGATGAATCGTGGCTTCATTTAGATCAACTGTTTCAAGAGAAGAAGCAAAGATACGATCAAGATGTAAAACGTGGGATGCAACGTGAAAAGCCGGAGAGAGGTAAAAGTTATTTAGAGGACTTGGAGCATCTTGCTACCCGTCCAGAGCAAGCTCATATTTTCTATAGACAAATGTACAATGAAACACGTGAAGGAGCAGAGGGTGGTAAGCTCGGAGTTGCGAAATCAAAACTTTTTTTAGAAGCTGTAGAAAGTTATGTACAACGAACGGTGCAAAAAGATGAGGAATTAAATCGTCTGCAACATGAGTGTAAAATTTCAGCTACGAAACTGAAAATGATGGAACAAATGAAGGGTGAAGTGGCAAGAGTGGATCATGCGGTTCGTTTATATGCGTATGCGATTCCGAGCCGGGTACATGAACATGTAACGACACTTTTATATGACATGATTGAATCAGACCGCTTTTCACCAAGTGGCTCTGAAGGGCAGTCCTATCAATTAAATACATGGTTTTTAAAGAAAACAGATCCCGTTCACCCAGTAGCAGCACGTTTTATGTTATATGAAATTCGAAAGCAGTTAGTAGAAAAAATGAATCGACTACATGAAAATAATGAACAAAAGCGTAATGTAATTCAAAATTACGATAAAAAATTTAATGTGGGTAATATTGATGGAACGGTAACGGCTGTACGCCGAGTAGAAATTGCTCAACAACAAGGCTGGTTCGGAAAAATGATTAATAATCAGCAACGTTTATTCAAAAGAGAATTTGAAGACATCGTAACGCAATATGTACACAAATTAAATGAATATCGAAAAGAAATGCTATTAGAACTTGTATATCAATCGCTATATCAAGCAGTTAATAAAATGATTCAATATTGGGAAAGATTTTTTGATAATTTACATGAAACACGTGAAAATTTACTGTTTGAAATCCAAAAGCGCAGTAAGGAATTTGAAGGGAAAACAAACCCGACGAATGTATATGTATTAGCTGAGGAACAGCTGCAAGAAAAGATATGGCAAGATATGCAGCAACATTTAAATTTAGGTGTACTACCGAAAGATATATCAGCGGAAATTTATATGAGTTTGTACGGGGAATACTGTCGTGATGCGAAAACAGAAGAGATTCAGTCGAAAAAGGTAGAGGATTTCTACCGAGAACATATACTGAGCTATTGTTATGACGAACTGCAAGTACGCTATCGTGATAAATTAGAACTGAATATTATTGAAGCGTTGCGAAAAGAAGCAGATTATAAGAAACGTGATCGCGATGAATACGTTCGTGAAAAAATTGAAGACCTGTTCCATTTAGCGAGTCCATTCGTTCCGAAAGTTGCTCATCATAGGGAATTACAATATTGGGGTATACATCCTTCTTTAAAGAAAGAGTTGCAAGAGGAATTAATTCAAGAAATGTTTAAAGAAAAAGATACAGTACATGAAGCCTTTTCGCTATTTGAAGTGATCTGTTATCGAGCGCATTACGGCTTATCGCTGCAAGACTTTCCTAAATTATCATCAGGACATATTTCAAATGGATTTATGAATGATAAAGGTGACTATTTCCAATCGTATTATCGCCGTGTAAACAAATTAAATAGTAAAAAATCTAGTTTAACGCCGCATTTAGATAAGTATTGGCATTTACCAGCCTTTATGCCAGATTTAAACGCGACTCAAACAAAATTAGATTATGATAAATGTAATCGTGCATTACTATACGCATATATGTATCGCTGGATTAGTTTAGTTGCTGTTGATGGACAGTTTGTGTATCAATATAACGGTGTAGGACGTAGCTTTTTAATTCAGTCGATGGGGAAAAATATTTCAAGCGAAAGTTATAAATTACACAGAGCGTTGCTTCATAATCCGTTTATTTATGAAAACATCTTGTCACGATTTGAAGAAGAGCAAGAAAAGGCGATGATACAAGGTGGACATTTATATACACATCCGTTCGTATTAGGAGCCCAAGATGTAAGATGGCTTAGAAAAGAACATGTCCACAATCTTTTAGATATGATTTTAATGTATGACCGTGAAGCGAAGTATGATTCGACGTTAGAAGAAACATCAGATGAATTATTAAGACTATTCCTTGATGAAATCGAGTTGTATTTCCAGAACTATTACGGTACAGGTGCCGATATGGTGGCAAAGAAAGAGAAAGAAATGTTTATTAAACAATTGTGGGATCGCTCGCATGCAAAAGGATATGTAGATCCAAATAGCGCTCCGTATAAAAAATGGCAAAATTTATTAGGTGTTCAAGATGAAGAAGAAACGTCAAAAACGAATGTATAATGAATGAAAAGGGAATCCTTAAAAGTGGCAATACAACTTTAGAAAAGAGGGATTCTGATGCCGTTTTTAGGAAGTGTATATCAAATATTTGGGTTATATCCGGAACTTTATTATGGGATGATTTCAGCGGAGCTGCAAGAGGAAGCTCAGAAGGAGCATCTTGAAAATAGTAGTGCAGAAGCTGAAGCGGAAGAATAAAAAAAGTGCAGATGAAAATCTGCACTTTTTTGTTAGTATTAAAATGGTAAAATAACCTCAAATGAATTATTATTTTTAAATAATAACTCATTTGAGGTTATTATGATTTTCATTGCATTGTATGTAATGAAAATTGTATGAAAATCAATGTAATAAAATGTGTATGAATATTAAGGTGGAAAACAACAATGTTTTTGAGAAAATAATTATGTATAAAAATAACATTTGATACATAATCAACCGATTATTTTTGATTGATTTATTATTGACAATATAATTAATTGTATGATAAATTCAATCAGCATTCTTAATGGTTTTTTGTACCATTAATATTTTGAAAATTCAATATGCTATAAGGGAATTGATTTTTCTGTTTTTTTGAGGTGGGTTACTAAGTCTATAGGGGAAGTGAACTATGTATATTTTTATTTTTAAAATAGAACAGTAATAAAGAATGTAACAAGTAAGAGATAAACTTGAAAAAGAGGTTTCAAAGAATGAGTCTTTTCATAAAGAAAGCAATGGATGAAGAAAAGAAAAAAGTATTGAATCAAACTTTAGGAGCGATTGATTTAACTCTTTTAGGTATTGGAGCAATTATTGGTACAGGTATTTTCGTATTAACTGGTATTGTAGCAGCGAAACATGCTGGTCCGGCGATTGTATTATCTTTTGTATTAGCGGCAATTATATGTGCATGTGTAGCTTTCTGTTATGCTGAATTTGCATCTACAGTTCCAGTTTCGGGAAGTGTATATTCATATACATATATGACACTAGGTGAGATTTTTGCATTTATAGTTGGCTGGTGTGTTATGCTGGAGTATTTATTAGCGACTTCTGCGGTTGCAGCAGGCTGGTCAGCATATTTTCAGTCATTGTTACTAGGTTTTAATATTCACATTCCTACGGTTTTTGCTTCGGCACCAGGAATGGGGAAGGGTGGAATCATTGATTTACCAGCAGTTCTTATTATTTTAGTTGTTACATTTTTATTAAGCCGTGGTGCAAAAGAAAGTGCACGAATAAATAATATAATGGTTATTATTAAACTGGCTGTTATTGTAGGATTTATTGTTGTAGGGACACAATATGTAAGACCAGAGAATTGGCAACCATTTCTACCGTTTGGTTTTCACGGTGTGGTAGGAGGCGCTGCTACTGTATTTTTTGCTTTTTTAGGATTTGATGCAGTTGCAACAGCCGCAGAAGAAGTGAAGCGTCCACAACGTAACGTGCCAATTGGGCTACTTGTTTCCTTGTTCATTTGTACGGTTCTATATGTAGGTGTTTCATTCGTGTTAACTGGAATGGTTCCGTTTACGGAATTAAATGTTGCTGATCCGGTTGCATATGCGTTGCGCATTGTAGGAGAAGATAGAATTGCTGGGTTGTTATCGGTGGGAGCGATAGCAGGGCTAACAACAGTTCTGTTAGTAGCTATGTTTGCATTTGTTCGTGTATCTTATTCGATGAGTCGAGATGGATTGTTACCAAAAAGACTTTCAAGTGTCCATAAACGTTTACAAACTCCATTTTTTAATACATGGGTTACAGGTATACTAGCAGCTTTATTAGCGGGATTAGTGGATTTGAATTTATTAGCTAATTTAGTGAATATGGGAACGATAACAGCATTTGTGTTTGTATCTATAGCTGTCATTGTATTAAGAAAGACACATCCTAATATGAAGAGGCCATTCCGTGCTCCTCTAGTACCTTTTTTACCTATCGTTTCGATAGTAAGTTGTATATATTTAGCTTTGAACCTTTCTAAGCTTACTTTAATTAGTTTTGTGGCATGGATTATAGTAGGGGTTTTCATATATTTTGTATATGCTAAAAAACATAGTAATGTTAGAAATAGAAATAAAGTATAGTCCATTGAAATAATACTTGTAATGGAAATGAAAACACGCTACTTATTCATATAAGAACAAGTAGCGTGTTTTTTCTATTTAATAATCCCATTTTCTAAAATTTTAATAGTTGGTGCCACTTTCACATTAGCTTTTGAAAAGGCACTCGGCCAATCATCTTCGACTTGTTTCCATTCTTTATATTGAAACGCTCTCGCATAATCACCAAATCCGAATGGATCAAGTTGCTGTTTTTGAATGTTGTGGATTAAATCGTTCAAATCTTTGTTTAGTTGTTTTGTAATAAGAGAAGTTAATTTCTTTCTATCTTTGTCTATATCCATATTGAATGTAAGTTCAGAGACAGCAATTTTTAAATCCATTTTAACATGAAATTTGAAGTGGTTATCGCTATAGTCTGTATGGATATCACGATTCATGCTAAGAACATTTATTGTTACGAAATCGCCGCCATCGGTATCTTTTAAATCACTATTACTTTCAACTGAAGTAGAAGGGATTTTCAATGTAAGCGAAACCGGTGTATTCGCTTTCTTTTGTAACAAAAGAAGAAGGGCGCTTTCATAACGATTTAATGACATTTTATAAATTCCGCGAGAAGTTAATAGCGCGGAACCAGTAACGATAACATCCTTTTTATCTTTTTTTATTTCTGAAATAGCAGGTGTTATACCTTTATTAAACGTTTGCCTGTGAAATTCATGGAATGTCGTAAAAACGGTCCGATTGTACAGTTTGTTCGTGTTAATTAAATCTGTTAAATACTCGGGAAGGGCAGGCTTATCTTTAAAGTTATTATATATAACTGAAGAAATTGGACCGTCTACTGCAACCATGCGCATGTTTCCAGTGTTTTTAGGATCACGATACCAAACATCAAGGTAAGGCATAGCCCCTTCTTGTTTTAAAAAAATTGTGCTAAATAAAATGAGCTGTAACTTTTCTGTAGATACTAAACCGCCACTTGAACTATTAAACGTTGCTTTTGCTTCTCGAGGTGTACGTACTTTCGCTTCATGTGTTTCGTACTTTTTTTCTACGTCTTCATTAAAAATAGGATTTACGTGGTACACAATTAATTTTCCTTTTGCTTTTGCGTCAAAGCCGTAAATTAATGAAATCGATTGTTTTTCTAAGTCGAGTCGATCTCCACAGCCTGTTAAAAAGGTTATGAGAAAGTAAAGTATAGTGAAATGAATAAAGCGCCTCATTTAAACTCTTCTCCTTTTCCAATGCTGATAAAGTGTCATGTATAAGAGAAATACGACTGGGAATAGAAAAACGATAAAATAACTTGCAGTTCCCCAAAATTCTCGCAACGAACTTATTTGGTAAGAGGAAGGGATATAAAAGAATAAGATGAAAATACACCCGAATAATAAAACATAAATAGGTAATGAACTGCTTTTTTTGTTAAGTAATTGATTAATTCCATCTGAAGCAGTGAAAATATAAGGAATACAGGAATCAAAAATAATAAAGAGATAAAATGACAAAAAGATAATTTCAAATCGCTCAAGAAATGAGAAGTGAAATGGTGTAACAAGAGAAAGAGTCGGCCATAAAAACTTTGTTATACCATCTGGACTAAAATAAACAAAAGAGACAAACGTGACTTGAAGATAAATAAATAGCGTAATCAAATTCGCAAGAACAATTCCTTTTTTTGCAGATGATTTATTACTGAGATAAGGATAAAGGACAAATGCAAACTCAAATCCGAGAAACGCAATGATAGTTGATTTTACTGTGTTTAAAACTGGTATCCAGCCTTCTTTAAGAAGAGGAAGAAGATAAATCCAATGCCCATCTTTAAGCGGAATAAACAATAGAAAAGGCATCCATAGTGTGAAAAATACAGTGAAAACAGCATAGCGACTTATAATAAGAACGCCTTTACATGCTAGCATTAACATTGGAATAGATAGTAAAATCATAATTAAAAACATTGGAGTTCTAGGTAAAATCCAAATGTGAATAACGTATAAGAGGGAAAAAATTAAGGAAATAGCTGCAAGGACAGCATATAAAATCCAAAAAATCATTCCTACTCTTCCTAGCCACTCCCCAAGATAACGAGTCAGCACATCGAGTAAAGTATATCCAGGATGATTTTCCATAATTTTCACAATACATAAACTGACTAAAGTAGTGAGAGCACATCCAATAATAATAGACATCCAGCCATCTGTATTTGCCCCTTGTGCAACTTCACGCGGAAGTGTAAGGACACCGAATCCTACTTGAACACCACTAATCGTTAAAATGTATTGAAATAAACTAATCTCCCTCTTTGCACGTTTTGTCACTTATTATCCTCCTTTTCCTCAACATCTCTTTGCCGGTTATCTTGTTTTAATTGTAGAGATAGTGGTCGTTTCTTCATAATTTTCCATGGGAAACGTACAAGGGTATCTTTTAAATCCGAAGCAAATAACGGAGAAAAAGGACTACCATAAGGAACACCGAGAGATTCCATAGAAAGTATATGAATAATAATGATTGCCATCCCAACCATAATTCCAATGACGCCAAATAAAGAGGCGGCTATCATCATTGGGAATCGAAGAAGTCGAATTCCTGCTGACATTTCTAAGTTAGGAATAATGAAGGAGGCAACCGCAGTAATTGATACGACGATAACCATAACGTTACTAACAATCCCAGCTTGAACGGCAGCTTGTCCAATTACAATTCCTCCTACGACGCCGATTGTTTGTCCAACAGGCCCAGGAAGCCGAATCGCTGCTTCTCGGAGCATTTCGAGAACTAATTCCATTAATAAAGCTTCTAATATGGGGGGAAAAGGAATTTTGGCTCGAGATTCTCCAATCGTTAACAACAATTTGAGCGGAATCACTTCATAATGGAAGGAAATCATAGCAATATAAAGAGCAGGAGCAAATATTGCAATAAATAGCCCAGTGAAACGAAGAAGTCGTATAAAAGATGGAATCATGGGTCTGAAGCTGTAATCATCTATCGTCTGAAAAAAGGATGAAAAGGTCATAGGTCCTATTAATACGCCTGGTGAGCGATCTACAACAACGGCAATTCGCCCATCTAGAATATGATGTGCTGTTGTGTCAGGGCGTTCAGTTATTGATAATTGCGGAAAGAGAGTAAAGGAATTATCTTCAACAAACCCCTCTAATTCACCAGTAGTAAGAATCGCATCAACTTTTACTGACTCGATACGAGATGCCATTTCTTTTACGACATTTTCGTTCGCAACATCTGCTAGATAAAGCAAAAAAACCTTTGAAGTAGCTCGTTCACCAACAGTGAATTCCTTCACTTTTAATTCGCGATTTGGAATATATCGACGAATAAGTGCAAGGCTGTCGCTCGCTACTTCATTAAATCCTTCGTGTGAGCTTTTTATGGAGCTCTCTGTTGTAGGTTCTTCAATGCTCCTTTTTGGTGCCGCTTGCGTATCAAGCTCTAAAGTGGATAGTTGTCCGTTTATAAATAAAATACTTTTGCCGTGTAAAAGAGATTGTTCAATGTCTGTCCACTGTTGAACTTTTTTAATATTTCCGATAGAAACAGATGCTTCCCAAAAATCGTCTTCATTCCACTCTTTAAATAAGAGAGGACGAAGAATGTTTACGTTAATAACAGTTTTGTCTACAAGTCCTTCCATATATATAAGTGCAGCTTCCTGTCCGTTTTTTAATGGAAAAGTGCGTGTTATTAATTCTGGAATACCGCTAAACATTTTGGACAAGTGCTTTAAATTAAGGGAAAGGGAAGAAGAGATAGATTTATTTAATGCGTAATCAGCTTGCTCTTGGGTAGAAAAAGATTTTTCACCACGAATCCATTTATTAAAAGACCCCATTTGTTCGCTTACTCCTTGTTATGTTTTATCTCGATTGGTGAGGGCTGATAATCAGTGGGGATGAAGAAAACCCCCCACTGATTAAAGTTTCACTTTATATGGGTTATTATGGATAGTTACAAGCTGACATATGCGTAGTTTAAATTTTATATTGTATATTTTTAACTTTAACGCTATAATTATAGTGTTAAAGATGGAATCGTGATATGACCTGTTATGACTCTATCGTTTTATTTATGAATAAATGGATTGGTATTTTAGCAAGATGTGCTAATAAACTACTCCACCATGATAATAACGTGCCGAAATGCGGTGCGTATATTTTCGTGGTGGAGTTTTTTTATTCTCAAAAAGGGGGAAAGACCATGAATAACAACATGGTTCATATTACAATTGACGGAAAAAAGTATACAGCGGAGCCCGGTTCAACGATATTGGGTGTTATTAATGAGAACGGGATTGAACATCCGCAAATTTGTTACGTGCCAGAAGTAGATCCTATTCAAACATGTGACACTTGTATTGTAGAAGTTGACGGAAAGTTAATGCGTTCTTGTTCGACGATAGCAACGGAAGGTATGAACATTGAACGTGCTTCTGTTCGCGCAAAAGAAGCACAAACAGAGGCGATGGATCGGTTACTAGAAAATCATTTATTATACTGTACAGTATGTGACAACAACAATGGGAACTGTAAACTGCATAATACAGCAGAATTAATGGAAATCGAACATCAAAAATATCCGTATGAACCGAAAGTAGATGTAAGTGAAGTTGATATGACGCATCCGTTTTATCGCTATGATCCTAATCAATGTATTGCATGCGGTCAATGCGTTGAGGTGTGTCAAAACTTACAAGTAAATGAAACGTTATCGATAGACTGGGAAGCGGAACGCCCACGAGTTATTTGGGATGAAGGAGTAAATATTAATGATTCTTCATGCGTTAGCTGTGGTCAATGTGTAACGATTTGTCCTTGTAACGCTTTAATGGAGAAAACGATGCTCGGTGAAGCTGGATTTATGACGGGATTAAAACCAGATATTCTTGAACCGATGGTAGATTTAATTAAAGAAGTTGAGCCTGGTTATAGCGGTATTTTTGCGGTATCAGAAGTGGAAGCGGCCATGCGTGATACTCGTACGAAGAAAACGAAAACAGTATGTACATTTTGTGGTGTAGGTTGTTCGTTTGAAGTGTGGACGAAGGGGCGTAAAATCCTTAAAGTACAGCCATCTTCAGATGCACCAGTTAACGCAATTTCCACTTGTGTAAAAGGGAAATTTGGTTGGGATTTCGTAAATTCTAAAGAACGAATAACAAAACCTTTAATTCGTAAAAATGGAACCTTTGTTGAATCTACATGGGAAGAAGCACTGAATGTAGTTGCAAATAAATTAGGCGCTATTAAAGAAGAGTACGGTAAAGGTTCTATTGGATTCATTTCTTCCTCTAAAATTACAAATGAAGACAATTATGTAATTCAAAAATTAGCTCGACAAGTATTTGGAACGAATAATATTGATAACTGCTCACGTTATTGCCAATCACCAGCAACGGATGGTTTGTTCCGTACAATTGGTATGGGCGGTGATGCCGGAACGATTAAAGATATTGCGCAATCTGGTCTTGTTATTATTGTAGGATGTAATCCGACAGAAGGTCATCCTGTTCTAGCTACACGTATTAAACGTGCACATAAATTACACGGACAAAAGTTAATTGTAGCTGATCTTCGTAAAACCGAAATGGCAGAGCGATCAGATGTCTTTATTAGTCCAAAACAAGGAACAGATCAAGTATGGTTAATGGCTGTTACGAAATATATGATCGATCAAGGTTGGCATGATCAGGAATTTATTAATGAGAATGTAAACTTCTTTGAAGATTTCAAAGAGAGCCTAGAAGAATATACACTTGAATATGCAGAAGAAGTAACAGGTATTTCAAAAGAAACACTTATTCAAATGGCTGAAATGATTCGTGATGCAGATGGTACATGTATCCTTTGGGGTATGGGGGTAACGCAAAATACAGGTGGTTCTGATACTTCCGCTGCAATTTCAAACTTACTTCTTGCAACAGGGAACTATCGTCGTCCAGGAGCAGGTGCATACCCACTTCGAGGTCACAATAACGTACAAGGTGCTTGTGATATGGGTACTTTACCAGGATGGCTTCCAGGATATCAGCACGTTACTAACGAAATGGAACGTGTGAAATTTGAAACTGCTTACGGAGTGAAAATTGATAGTGAACCAGGTCTTAATAATATTGAAATGCTTCACGCAATTGACGAAGGAAAAATGAAAGCAATGTATCTTGTCGGAGAAGATATGGCTCTTGTAGATTCTAATGCAAATCATGTACATGAAGTGTTGTCGAGCCTTGATTTCTTCGTTGTGCAAGATGTTTTCCTTTCTAAAACTGCTCAATATGCAGATGTTGTATTACCAGCAGCGCCATCTCTTGAGAAAGAAGGTACTTTCACAAATACAGAGCGCCGTGTCCAAAGATTATATCAAGTGCTTCCTACGCTAGGAGATGCGAAACCAGACTGGTGGATCGTCCAGGAGGTTGCGAATAAACTAGGGGCAAACTGGAATTATAGCCACCCAAGTGAAATCTTTGCTGAAATGGCAAGTTTATCACCATTGTTCTCGCAAGCGAACTATGAAGTGCTTGAAGGATGGAACAGTTTCCATTGGGGAAGTTTTGATGGAACAAATACACCACTTCTGTTCCAAGATGGATTTAACTTCCCAGATAAAAAAGCTCGTTTTGCGATTGCTGACTGGGTACGTCCAGCTGAATTTCCAGCTGAGTTCGACCTTCACATTAACAACGGTCGTATGCTTGAGCATTTCCATGAAGGGAATATGACAAATAAATCAACAGGTATTCAAACGAAAGTACCTGGTGTTTTCGTTGAAATCTCTCCAGACCTTGCAAAAGAACGTGGCGTAAAAACAGGTTCGTTAGTTCGTCTTGTCTCTCCTTTTGGAGCATTAAAATTACGTGCACTCGTTACAGATCGTGTAAAAGCGAATGAGTTATATTTACCGATGAACTCTACAGATAACGAAACGGCAATTAATTTCTTAACAGGTCCTGCTGTGGATGTACGTACGAATACACCTGCGTATAAACAAACGAAAGTACGTATGGAAGTGTTAGAAGTTGACGGCGAAAATCCGATGCCAAAAGCGAACCCACGCAATAAAAAACGTCACCCTCAAGCTGGCATTGAGGTACATCGTAAGTGGGCACGTCCAGGGTATGTGCATTTAACGGATAAGTAGGAGGAGAAAACTATGGCTGCACCTATAAAAATGATTCAAAAACAAGAATTAACTGAGGAAGAAATAAAACAGCAAAAGTTAGATGATTTAAAAGAGCTTCTAACTAATAATGAGGAAGCTCTAAATCAGATGTTTAATATAGTAGGGGAATTAAATGACATTGGAATGCTAGAAGCTGCAAATTCAATGCTAAAAGCGAAAGAACCAATTGCGAAAATTGTTCTAGGTCAAGTAACTCGTGAGCCTGTTACAAATTTAATTAATAATATGATGGGTGCTGCAGGTGCGTTAACTGAACTTGACCCAGAACTTACGAAAAAGCTTATAGGTAGTTTATTAGTCGGACTAGAAGAAGGTAATGAACATCTAGAAAGTAATAAAAAAGTAGGGGTATTCGATCTTATGAAAGTATTGAAAGACCCAGATATTAACCGTGCTATCGGGTTTGGGCTTCATTTCTTAAAAGGTATGGGGAAAGGGTTAAAAGACGAATAAACTTCATGAAGTGAACCTTTCTGTCCAAATATTTGTACGAAATAGTTTGGGCGGAAGGCTCATTTTGGTAAAATATATAATAAAGTAAAATGAGGCTTTTGGGAGGTATAATTGTATGTCAAAAAAAGTACATGAATTTAATGATATGATACGAAAACTTCGAAAGGAACTTTTCGGAAAAGGACCAGAACGAATTCATACTGTTTTTGCGGAAAATATGGCTATAGCGACTCTTTATGGAAACTTAACACCTACTGAAAAATTTATTTCAAGTACGATGGACGGTGCGGAAATGGTTCATATGGCTAGAACGAAAATGATTCAAGAAGTGTATGCTGTGAATTCACGTGAACATTTGGAGGAACTTGTTGGAGCGAAATTAGTGAATTTGTTTTCAGATATGAAAGTAGAAGAAGATATTGCAGTTTCTGTATTTGTTTTTGATAAAAATATAACGTGAGAGAAGGATACTGATCGTGAAACCGATACAGGTAGAAAGAGAAATCTTTCGTTATGAACAAGGAGCATTTAAACATATAGAGGACAGCATTGTAACAGAGTTTCCTGTCACCATTAAAATGAACGGACAGGAGTTTGTTACAATGGTTAGTACTCCAGAATATATAGAAGATATGGTAATAGGCTTCTTAGCGTCTGAAGGAATCATTCGGAAGTATGAAGATATTGATAGTGTATGGGTGCAGGAGAAAGAAGGATTTGTGCATGTAACAACGACAAAAGTAAATCCGTATTATGAACAAATGCAAAATAAACGCTATATTACGTCTTGTTGTGGTATGAGTAGGCAAGGGTTTGTTTTTGCAAATGATGCACTAAGTGCAAAAAAAATGAAGGGTGTCCATGTACAGGTTGCGGCAGAGGATTGTTTTCGGTTAATGAAAGAAATGCAGCAATCTGCGGATACGTTTCATCATACTGGCGGGGTTCATAATGCAGCGTTATGTGATGTGAATGGTATTATTTTAAGCCGAATGGATATTGGTAGGCATAATGCATTAGACAAAATTTACGGTTATTGTTTAAGAAACGATATTTCTATAAAAGATAAAATCATTGTTTTTAGTGGTCGTATTTCTTCGGAAATATTATTGAAAGTTGCAAAAATCGGTTGTGAAATTATACTATCAAAATCAGCTCCAACTGAGTTAGCTTTGCAACTAGCGGAAGATTTAGGTATTACGACAATAGGATTTATTCGTAATCACTCCTTAAATGTATATACCCATCCAGAACGTGTTTTAAATATAAAATAAAAGTGAGGCAATGAAGATGAAATCAGTTACATTAGACAAGTTGCAACGTCCGTTAAAGGATTTACGTATTTCAGTTACTGATCGCTGTAATTTTCGCTGTCGATATTGTATGCCAGAAGAAATATTTGGTCCTGATTACTCGTTTTTGTCTAATGATAAAATTTTATCTTTTGATGAAATTGAAAGGATAACACGTATTTTCGTTTCTTTAGGTGTGAGAAAATTACGGATTACGGGCGGAGAACCGTTACTTCGAAGAGGGCTTCCAAAGCTTATTGAGCGCCTTAATAAAATTGATGGTGTAGAAGATATCGGTTTAACAACCAATGGATCGTTACTTAAAAAGTTTGCTCCTGATTTATATAAGGCGGGACTATCACGTGTAACAGTTAGCTTAGATTCCTTAGAAGAAGAGCGGTTTTTCTATTTAAATGGTAATAGGAGCAAAGTGCAAAGGGTTCTGGAAGGAATACAGGCTGCAGCTGAAGTTGGAATGAAAATTAAAATAAACATGGTCGTTCAAAAGGGAAAAAACGAACAGGACATTTTGCAGATGGCGCAATATTTTAAGGAAAATAAGCATATTCTTCGTTTTATTGAGTATATGGATGTTGGAAATTATAATGGTTGGGAGTTAAAAGAGGTCGTCTCTAAACAAGAAATAGTAGATACGATTCATCAAGTTATGCCGTTAGAACGGATAGAAGCAAATTATTCTGGTGAAGTGGCTACTAGGTATCGTTATATAGGAAGCGATGAGGAAATAGGTATTATTTCATCAGTAACAGATTCTTTTTGCTCATCATGTACGAGAGCTCGTATTTCTGCAGAAGGAAAATTATATACTTGCTTATTTGCTTCTAAAGGAAATGATTTAAGAGAATTGCTTCGTTCTGAACATACAGATGAGGACATTACAGATGTAGTACGCGATATATGGAATAATAGGGAAGATCGTTATTCAGATGAACGCTTAAATCATACAAATAAGAAAACAATACCTAAAATTGAAATGTCACATATCGGTGGTTAATATATAAAGCTAGCGTCATAGTGAAAAATGGAAAATTTACAAGAGTTGTGGATTTTCTATTTTATAGTAAAAGTGATGATTGATATCTCTGTAAAAGATGTGCAGAGAAATTAAGCAGCATTCAAAAACCTTTATTTTGAGGAGGTTTTTTGAAGCTGCTTTTTTATTTGGAGAAAATGGAGGAATGGGTAATGGCATTTCATAAGCCGGAACAAATTGCTGAGCTTGTCATTGAGGCCGGTGTTCAAAAAGTAAGACAGACATTGCCAGCGATGCTTATTCTCGGTTTTTTAGGAGGAGCGTTTATTGCGATAGGTTTTTTACTTAACATTCGAGTTTTAGGGAATTTACCTGAGCGCTGGGGAAGTCTAGTGAATGTTTTAGGAGGAGCAGTATTTCCTGTTGGACTCATGCTCGTAGTATTAGCAGGAGGAGAATTAATTACGGGAAATATGATGTCACTGTCTATGGCGCTTTATGCAAAGAAAATTACATTGATAAGTGTACTGAATAACTGGGTTTGGATTACTCTCATGAATTTTATTGGGGCAATTTTCGTTGCGTATTGCTTTGGACATCTTGGCGGATTAACAGAGGGAGAGTATTTAAATAAAACGGTAGCGATAGCGGAAGGGAAGTTACATGAATCATTTGGGAGAACTTTAATTTTAGCAATTGGTTGTAATTGGCTCGTCTGTCTTGCTCTTTGGCTCGCTTACGGGACGAGTGATTTTGTCGGAAAAATCATCGGAATTTGGATTCCAATTATGGCATTTGTAGTGATTGGATTTCAGCAAGTAGTAGCAAATATGTTTGTCATTTCCGCTGTTATTTTTGCTGGTCATCTAACGTGGATGGATTTGGCTAAAAATTTTGTTCCTGTTTTTATCGGAAATGTAATTGGAGGAGCTGGGTTTGTTGGTTTCGCTTACTTTGCTTGTTATCAGAAACAACATTCTAATATGAAATAGAGTTCTTGAGAGGAAGGGTATGTAATGGCTGATCGGTATTCACGACAACAGTTGTTCAAACCAATTGGGAGTAAAGGACAAGAAAAAATTCGAAATAAACATGTGTTAATTGTAGGGGCAGGCGCATTAGGAAGTGCAAGTGCCGAAAGTTTCGTACGTGCAGGTGTTGGCAAGTTGACGATTATTGATCGTGACTACGTTGAATGGAGTAATTTACAAAGGCAACAATTGTACGCTGAACAAAATGCGAGAGAGAAAATGCCGAAAGCAATTGCTGCAAAAAATCGGCTAGAACAAATTAATTCGGAAGTACAAATACATGCTTTCGTCATGGATGCAACTTCAGAAAATATGGAAGGTCTATTAAAAAATGTAGATGTAATCATTGATGCAACAGATAATTTTGATATTCGATTTGTAATAAATGATTTATCACAAAAACATAATATTCCGTGGGTATATGGTTCTTGCGTTGGATCGTATGGTATGAGTTATACAATTATTCCACAAGAGACACCGTGTTTACATTGTATGCTTAAAAATATTCCTGTTACAGGTGTGACATGTGATACCGCTGGAATTATTAGCCCTACTGTTCAAATCGTCGCAGCATATCAAGTGGCAGAAGCACTCAAAATTTTAGTGGAAGATTTCTCAGCAATTAGAAAAACATTTTTCATGTTTGATATATGGAGTAATCAAAATCATTTTATAAAATTAGGGAAAATAAAAACAGACGCTTGTCTCTCATGCGGTTCAAATCGAACTTATCCTTATTTATCATACGAAAATCAAACGAAAGCAGCTGTTTTATGCGGAAGAAATACAGTTCAAATTAGAACAGTAGACAATAGGAAATACAATTTTGATGATATAGAAAAAGTATTACAAAAACTGGGGAAAGTAGATCGGAATCCGTATTTACTATCTTGCCAATTCGATGATTACCGCGTGGTTGTTTTTCGAGATGGTCGTGTTTTTATTCATGGTACAAATGATATTTCGAAAGCGAAACAACTATATTATCGCGTATTTGGTTAATAGAGAGGGTGTCAACAATGGAAAGAAGAGTGCCAATTACGGTTGAAGAAGCTGTTCGTAAAGTGATGGGATTTGCTGATAAAGGCTTAAAGGAGCTATTACCAATTGAATTAGCTTATGGACGTATATTAGCAGAGGATTTAGTAGCTGACCATGATGTACCGTCATTTAATCGTTCGCCATATGACGGATTTGCTATTCGAGCAGAAGATACTAATTTAGCAAGTTATGAAACGCCAATTGTATTTGAAGTAGTGGGTGAAATTGGTGCAGGATCGCTATTCCATGAGAAAGTAGCTCCGTTTCAAGCAGTTCGAATTATGACGGGAGCACAAATTCCGAATGGGTGTGATGCGGTTGTTATGTTAGAGCTGACTCGTCAATATGAGAAGAATGGCAACAATTATATGGAAGTGAAGCGATCATTCAAAGCGGGCGACAATATTTCTTTTCAAGGTGAAGATGCTCGTAAAGGAACAGTTCTTGCAAAGAAAGGATCGTACATTAATCCAGGTATTTCAGCTCTTCTTGCTACATTCGGTTATAGTGAAGTACCAGTTGCGAGAAAGCCTGTAATTGGACTGTTAGCGACTGGGAGTGAATTACTGGATGTCAATGATTCATTACAGCCAGGGAAAATCCGAAACAGTAATACGTACATGATATTGTCTCAAATTCGAAGAGCGGGCGGAAGAGTAAAATATTTTGGGAAGTTTAGTGATGATTTTAATACGTGTTTTACAGCTGTGAAAGAAGCGCTTGGCCAAGTAGATATGTTAATTACAACGGGCGGTGTATCAGTAGGAGATTATGATTATTTACCAGCTATTTACGAAAAGTTAGGTGCATCTGTTCTTTTTAATAAAGTTGCAATGCGACCAGGAAGTGTTACGACTGTAGCACAATTAAATGGCAAGTTATTATTTGGTTTATCAGGAAATCCATCAGCTTGTTACGTAGGGTTTGAATTATTCGTAAGACCGTGTATTCGGACGTATATGTTTAGTGAAAAAGTACATTTAAAAAGAGAAAAAGCGTTATTAGGAGAAGATTTTCTAAAACCGAATCCATTTACAAGATTTGTACGAGCAAAACTGCAATATGATGAGGGGAAATTAATCGCTTATCCATCAGGGTTTGATAAATCTAGCTCAGTTTCTTCATTGGCAAAATCCAACGCGTTTATCGTATTGCCGGGCGGGACAAGAGGATATAAAAAAGATATGTTTGTCGATGTTCTTTTATTAGAAGATAACGAAGGTAGTGAATGGCCTTGGACATTTCATAAAGTGAGAGGTGGTTTTAATGGAACAAGTGCTATTTGAGATTGTAGATAATCCGATTTTAGTTGAAGAAGTAACGAATAAAGTCGCAAGAAGAGAAGCAGGTGCGATTACAACATTTATTGGTACGGTGAGAGAATTAACAAAAGGAAAACGAACGCTACATTTAGAGTATGAAGCATATAAACCGATGGCAGTAAAACAACTTATGAGAATTGGAGAAGAAATTTGTGAAAGATGGCCGGATACAAAAGTAGCAATTACGCACCGTGTAGGGCGGCTAGAAATAATGGATATTGCGGTAGTCATTGCAGTTTCATCACCGCATCGTAAAGTAGCTTATGAAGCGAATGAGTACGCGATTGAACGTATAAAACGAATTGTTCCAATTTGGAAAAAAGAATTTTGGGAAGATGGAACGATGTGGATTGGAGATCAACTTGAAAATACACCATATCCAGAAGGAAAACCAAAGAAGGAAGAATGAGAAAATGATTATAATTTTATTGTTTGCAAATTTGCGTGAGGAAGTTGGATCGGATCGATTAGTAATTTCAGAAAAGCAAGAAATGACAGTGCAGCAATTAAAAGAATGGCTCAAAGCCAGCTATTGTTTACAATCGCTGGATAAAGTGATGGTGGCTGTTAATGAAGAGTTTGTAATGAATGAAGAGATGATAAAAGCCGGAGATATAGTCGCATTAATCCCACCCGTTAGCGGGGGATAATAAGCTTTTTCACCAGATGAAGCGCCAAGAAAATGTTGTATATAAATTAGAATAAGAGAAGGGATGAGTTCTATGCTTACTCAAGAACAAATAATGAATGCATTAAAACATGTAGAGGATCCAGAGTTACACAAAAGTGTTGTAGAATTAAATATGGTTAGAAATATACAAATGAACGGAACAGAGGTTAAACTTGAAGTAGTACTAACAATCCAAGGTTGTCCGTTAAAAGCAAAAATTCAACAAGATATTGAAGAATCGCTTCACGCAATTGGTGCCTCTAAAGTGGAGGTAACATTTGGCTCTATGACACAAGAAGAACGTGCAGCTTTAACAGAGAAGTTAAAGCGAAATACTAGAACAGAAACTGGTATGCCGAGCATGCTTCGCCCGGATTCAGGAGTACGTTTTATTACTGTAACGAGCGGAAAAGGCGGAGTTGGAAAATCAACGGTGACAATTAATCTTGCAACTGCACTAGCTCGTATGGGCAAAAAAGTGGGGATATTAGATGCAGATATATATGGTTTTAGTATTCCGGCTATGATGGAAACGAATAAGAAACCAACGATGATTGATCAAACGGCAATTCCAGTCATTAGTCACGGTGTTAAAATCATGTCGATGGGATTCTTTACAGAAGGAAATAACCCAGTGATGTGGCGCGGACCGATGCTAAATAAATGGATTCAAAATTTCCTTGCGAATACGCACTGGGGAGAATTAGATTATTTATTACTTGATTTACCACCAGGTACAGGAGATGTTGCGATTGATGTTGCAGCGATGATTCCGCAATCGAAAGAAATAATTGTTACAACTCCGCACAATATAGCTTCATTCGTTGCTTCAAGAGTTGGTGTAATGGCAAAACATACGAAGCATGAGATTTTAGGTATTGTGGAAAATATGGCTTATTATGAAGAACAAGATGGATCGAAAAATTATCTCTTTGGAAAAGGCGGCGGCGAAATGCTTGCAGAACAATTGCAAACAGAAGTAATTGCCAAAATACCTTTTGCGAAACGTGAAGAAAATAATGGTTCATCTGTATATGATGAAGATTCTCTTGTTGGAGAAGTGTTTACATCGTTAGCTGAGGATATTATTTATAGAGGATAGAGGGGGAAGTTTAGTATGGCATGTAACATTGATCATTCTATTGAAGATGTGATGAATAAGCTTGAAAGTCAAAAGAATTTTTTACCTGAAGGGATCTTTAAAGAGTTAAAGAGTTTTTTGCAAGGTATTCATTCGCAGAAATTATTAAATGATGTTTTTCACCTCCTAAAAAAGTATGATTTAGTCAGTGAGGAAGAACGAGAGACGAGAAACGCACAATTGTTGTACATTTTGAATTAAGTACTCTTTGGCTTTAGAATTTTTTCAGAAGGGGTGAATGTGATGGATATGAAAAAGATGATTGAAACGATAGAAGTAACTAGAGTGACTGACGAGGAATTATCGATTTCGAATTTACATCCAAAGCTTGTGAAGTTGTATAGTCAAAAAGATAGTGCAGAGTACACGAAGCTATTAAAATATATTTTATCATTATCCGTACAGCTGAAGCTGAATCTTGTATTGAAATATTTTGGTGTACGTCCCATTGTTGCTGTAGACGAGCGGGGGCAATTTCAAGAGATATTTAAATGCTTAGCTAAGAAAGATGAGAATGGGGAATGGTTTCTAAATTTTGTTTCTTTATATGTAGGGCTAATTGTAGTTCTTCGTTTTGATGAGAAAGTGATTGAGAGCAATTTTTTTGATGATATGGTAGTGGATGAATGTAATGAAATATAAGATTCTGCTCATAACATTTTTCCATATTAAATGCTTTAACTGCGATTTTAGTTGGTTATGTAAATATGAAGGTAGCTAATTAAGAAAAAGGAATGAAACTAGTTGGATAAAAAGAGTTCTTCAGTTGTTTCCGTCGTTTTTTCGTGTTACTATTAATCAAATTTTTCATAAGGAGAGAAAGCGATGAAATGGATTTATTTTCTTATTATTAACGTTATAGCTTTTAGCCTTATGGGGCTTGATAAACGAAAAGCAAAGAAGAAACAGTGGAGAACGCCAGAAAGTACGTTGTTTTTATCGGCGGCAGCTGGAGGAGCAGTTGGAGCTTGGATCGGCATGTATATGTTTCATCATAAAACTCATAAAAAGAAATTTGTTTTCGGCATACCGTTACTTGTTGTAATAACGGTATGTTTATTATTCGTTGTATGAGAAATGTCGAAAGAAATGCAGATTGATTATTGGTAAAGTGAGCATGTGAGACCGTATAATGGAGAAAAAATGAGAAGAGGAGAAAAAGGAAGATGGGGAGTCAATCAGCAGAGCAAAAAAAAGGGATACTATATGCGGCTGGTGCTTATACGATGTGGGGAATTCTACCGATTTATTGGAAATGGGTTGAGGAAGTTCCAGCAGATGAAATATTAGCACACCGCATCGTTTGGGCATTTGTTTTTATGTTACTTGTATTAGGTGTTACGAAGAGGTTTCGCCAGTTTATTGGGGAATTTGTGAATCTTTTTAAACGACCTAAATTATTAATGTCATTAACAATAGCTTCAGTCTTGATTAGCGGAAACTGGTTTGTTTACATATGGGCCGTTAATCATAATCATGTTATTGAAGCGAGTCTTGGCTATTATATTAATCCGCTTATTAGTATTTTACTTGGTACAGTCGTTTTAAAGGAAAAGTTAAACTTTTGGCAATATGTTGCAGTTGGTTTAGCAGGAGTAGGGGTTGTCATTTTAACAGTACGTTTCGGATCTATTCCGTGGGTTTCTCTTTCACTTGCCTTTTCATTTGGATTATACGGATTAACGAAAAAACTGTTAAACTATGATGCCACAATTGGACTTACGATGGAAACGATGTTAGTGACGCCGTTTGCAATCATTTATCTTGTTATGACAGGAGCACATGGTTTCGGCTCATTTGGATCTATTTCAATGTTATCAACGTTACTTTTAATAGGAGCAGGTATTGTAACGGCATTACCACTATTTTATTTTGCAAAAGGAGCACAACTTATTCCGCTTTATATGGTGGGATTTTTACAATATATTGCGCCAACAATTAGCTTAATTTTAGGTGTATTTGTATTTGGTGAACATTTCACATCTACACATATGATTGCATTTTTCTGTATATGGGTTGCTTTATTTGTATTCTCGGTAGCGAAGACAAAGTTTTTAGTGCAGAAACAACCGAAATTTATAAAAAATAAATCAGCAAAAGTATCATAATGCGTAGTATTTTCTACGCATTTTTCTTTATACTGATACTATATAGGATTTCCATCATAGCTAGTAGGGAGCTGAGAACGTGGAAACAATTTTACATAATGATCCGCTTATGGCCGCTGTAATTTCATGGTTTTTAGCACAATTAACGAAAGTAGTCTTTAAATTAGTCAAAACGGGTGAATTTGATTTTGCAAAGTTTTTCGCTTCAGGTGGGATGCCGAGTTCTCATGCTTCAACTGTTACAGCACTTGCTACAGGAGTTGGGGTAGTAGAAGGTGTGGAAAGCTCGATGTTTGCGGTTGCTACTATTTTTGCCATTATTGTTATGTATGATGCTTCAGGAGTAAGGCTTGCAGTAAGTAAACAAGCAAAAATATTGAATGAGTTTTTTCACGGTAGACAAACAGAATATAAGAAGTTAAATGAACTTGTTGGGCATACACCGTATGAAGTAGTAGTTGGTGCTTTATTAGGGATTATTGTCGGAGTAGGATATTGTTTATGAGCGGAACATTTTATATGTTCTGCTTTTCTTTGTTTTTATACATATTCAGCTACCTTTTTGAATATCGTTATACGGATTTCGAAAGGGTGGGTGAGTAACTTGTTATTATATGAAAAAGTGCATGAAGAAATAGCGAGAAGAACAACTGCACTTCAAACAATGCAACGGCAAGATGGTACGTGGCAGTTTTGTTTTGAAGGAGCGCCACTAACAGATTGTCATATGATTTTTTTATTAAAATTATTAGGTAGAGATAAAGAGATAGAACCGTTTGTAAAAAGATTAGCATCACTTCAAACAAATGAAGGAACATGGAAATTGTATGAAGATGAAATGGGTGGTAATTTATCTGCTACAATTCAATCTTATGCTGCCTTACTTGCATCGGAAAAATATACAAAAGAAGATGCGAATATGAAGCGAGCGGAAATGTTTATAAATGAGCGCGGTGGGGTAGCGCGTGCTCATTTTATGACGAAGTTTTTATTAGCGATTCATGGAGAATATGAATATCCTTCTCTCTTTCATTTGCCAACACCAATTATGTTTCTGCAGAATGATTCCCCTCTCAGTATTTTTGAACTGAGTAGCTCAGCACGTATTCATTTAATTCCGATGATGTTGTGTTTAAATAAAAGATTTCGAGTAGGGAAAAAGTTATTGCCAAATTTAAATCATATTGCAGGCGGGGGCGGAGAATGGTTTCGGGAGGATCGGTCTCCAGTTTTTCAAACGTTAGTAAGTGACGTGAAGAAAATTATAACGTATCCACTTTCTTTGCATCATAAAGGATATGAGGAAGTAGAACGTTTTATGAAAGAGCGTATTGATGAAAATGGAACATTATATAGTTACGCAACTGCCTCGTTTTATATGATTTATGCTTTACTTGCATTAGGACATTCTATTCACTCACCAATTATTCAGAAGGCTATAATGGGAATCACATCTTATATATGGAAGATGGAGAGAGGGAGCCATTTGCAAAACTCTCCGTCAACTATATGGGATACAGCTTTACTCAGTTATGCTTTGCAAGAAGCTCAAGTTCCGAAAGCAAGTAAAGTGATTCAAAATGCATCAGCGTATTTACTAAGAAAACAGCAAACAAAGAAAGTAGATTGGAGTGTACATGCACCGGATCTCTTCCCAGGTGGTTGGGGCTTTTCGGATGTGAATACGACGATTCCAGATATTGATGATACAACTGCTGCGTTAAGAGCATTGGCGCGAAGTAGAGGGAACGAAAATGTAGACACTGCTTGGAAGCGAGCGGTTAATTGGGTTAAAGGATTGCAAAATAATGATGGTGGTTGGGGGGCTTTTGAAAAAGGGGTAACGAGCCGTATATTAGCAAATTTACCAATCGAAAATGCAAGTGATATGATTACAGATCCTTCTACACCAGATATTACAGGAAGAGTATTAGAATTTTTCGGAACGTATACGCAAAATGAATTGCCCGAGAAACAAAAACAAAGTGCGATAAATTGGTTAATGAATGTACAAGAGGAAAATGGATCGTGGTATGGGAAATGGGGAATTTGTTATATATATGGTACGTGGGCAGTGTTGACTGGTTTACGGTCACTAGGAATACCATCTAGCGATCCATCAGTGAAACGAGCAGCTTTATGGCTTGAACATATACAGCATGAAGATGGTGGCTGGGGAGAATCTTGCCAAAGTAGTGTGGAAAAAAGATTTGTTACTTTGCCATTTAGTACACCATCCCAAACAGCATGGGCGTTAGATGCCCTCATTTCTTACTATGATAAAGAAACGTCAGTTATTCGAAAAGGTATTTCATATTTGCTCTCCAACTCTTATATAAATGAAAAATATCCTACTGGAACAGGTTTACCAGGTGGGTTTTATATTCGTTATCATAGTTATGCTCATATATATCCGTTGCTTACTTTGGCTCATTATGCAAAAAAATATAGAAAATAAACCGAGAGATGTCTCTCGGTTTATTTTGTTGGGTAGTAGGTCCCTTTTGAAAAGAATAAGGTTGTGATGTACCTTATTTTTCGGTTGATTGGCGCTTTTGACGTGCATCAGCGGCATTTGCACGTGCGTTTGCTTCTAAGTCATTGTGGTCAGCGAGTTCGCGAGAGAACTCAACATCAATGCCATCCGTTGCTTTGCTTTGTTTGAAATTCTTTTTGTTCATTCGACACAATCTCCTTGCGTTTATGCGACGTTGCAAAGTTAGTTTGACACAAATAGACTTTTTTATACAAAGAGGAATTGGAAAGCAAGGAGCCGAAATATACAGTATAAGTAATAGAAATGGGGGATAGGAATGGAGTTTTTAAATGGGAAAACAGCTGTTGTAACAGGAGCTGCACAGGGAATTGGAAAAGAGATTGCAAGGGTTTATGCAAAACTAGGGGCGAAAGTATTAATTAGCGATGTAAATGAAGAGAATCTACAAAAAACGACACACGAGTTATCAGATGAAGGATATGAAGTGTGCTCATATCGATGTGATGTGAGTAATCAAAATGAAGCAAAGTCGTTAATTGAATATGCGGTTCAAAAATTTGGTACGTTACATATTTTGGTGAATAATGCTGGAATTACAAGAGACGCAATGTTACATAAAATGGAGAAGTCTGCCTGGGAACAAGTATTACAAGTGAATTTAACTGGAGTTTTTTATTGTATGCAACCCGCGCTTCTTTACATGAGACAACAAGGGTATGGACGCATTATTAATATATCTTCAATTAGTAGAGAAGGAAACATAGGTCAAGCAAATTATGCGGCTACAAAGGCAGGAGTTGTAGGATTAACGAAAACAGCAGCGAAAGAAGTTGGAAGTTTCGGTATTACTTGTAATGCGATTTGTCCGGGGTTTATGGATACAGATATGACCAAAACGATACCAGATAAAGTGAAAGAAAAGATGGTTGGCGCTATTCCAGTTGGTAGAATTGGAACGCCAGAAGATATTGCGAACGCAGCAGCCTTTTTAGCATCAGAATACGCATCTTATATTACAGGTGAAGTATTAAATGTGAGCGGAGGACTGCAAGTTTAAAGGAATACATAATGAAAAGAACCTGACCAGGTAGGTCAGGTTCTTTCTCATTAATTTAAGTTAAGCCAAACGCTCTTTACTTCTGTATAGTTATTTAATGCGTAAGATCCCATTTCACGGCCAAGACCAGATTGTTTAAATCCTCCAAATGGAGATGCTGCATCAAAGACGTTATAACAGTTTACCCATACTGTACCTGCACGTACTTTACTTGCAACATAGTGTGCTGTTTTAACATTTTCTGTCCACACACCAGCCGCTAAGCCGAATTGTGATTTATTTGCACGTTCAATTACTTCGTCAATATCGTTAAACGGTATTGCAGAAATAACTGGACCGAAAATTTCTTCTTTTGCGATCGTCATTTCATCATTTACGTCAGCGAATACTGTAGGAGAAACGAAGTAGCCTTGATCGAATGGATTACTTCCTCCGCAAAGTACTTCAGCGCCTTCTTCAATCCCTTTTTCAATGTAGCCCATTACACGTTTTTGTTGTTCTTCGGAAACGAGAGGGCCAATTGTTGTTTCAGGGTTAAGACCGACACCTTGATTTAGTTTTTTAGAATAGAGGACGAGATCAGCCATGACATTATCATACATTTTCTTCGGAACAAATAAGCGTGATCCAGCAGAGCATACTTGTCCTTGGTTAAACATAACACCAGAAAGTGCACCAGGAATCGCGCGAGATAAATCAGCATCTGGCAATATGATATTTGGTGATTTACCGCCTAATTCAAGTGTAACGCGTTTTAATGTTTCGGATGCTTGTCGCATAATTTGTTTACCGACAGGAGTAGAACCGGTAAATGCAATTTTGTCAACGAGTGGATGATTAACGAGAGCTTGTCCAGCCGATTCACCGAATCCAGGTACGATATTAATAACACCTTTCGGGAATCCAGCTTCTTCAATTAATTCAGCTAAGTATAGAGCAGATAGTGGAGTTTGTTCTGCAGGTTTTAAAACGATTGTACATCCTGTAGCAAGCGCTGCTCCCATTTTCCACATTGCCATAAGAAGCGGGAAGTTCCAAGGGATAATTTGACCAACGACACCAACAGCTTCATGGCGTGTATAGTTAAAGTAATCACCGGAAACAGGAATTGTTTGACCAACGATTTTCGTAGCCCAACCAGCGTAATAGCGCATATGCTCAATTGCAAGTGGTATGTCTGCTGCCATTGTTTCACGGATTGGCTTTCCGTTATCTAATGTTTCGAGCTGTGCAAGCTCTTCTTTATGTTCATCCATTAAATCAGCTAACTTGTACATGAGACGGCTTCGCTCAGCAGTGCTCATACGAGACCAAGGACCTTCGTCAAAAGCCATACGAGCTGCGACTACAGCTTTATGAATATCTTCGCGACCAGCTTCAGAAACGACGGCAAGTGTTTCACCAGTTGCTGGGTTAGGTGTTTTAAATGTTTTTCCGGAAGCGCTTTCAATGAAAGATCCATTCACATATAACTTTTTTGTACCTTGAAGAAACTTTTCTACCTTTTCATGAAGATTTACAGCTAGTTGACTCATTGTATAACCCCCTTGAAAATATAATGTAAACGCAGTACGAGACGGCGTTTATTCCGAAATCAAGGATGTGGAAACTAGATGGAAAGCCTCTAATTAAAATCATAATTAAGAAATACTGAAAATTCAAATTTCATTTGTGTTACAATTGTAAAAAATATGTAATGTAAGAGAAGCTTCTATATGATTATAAAAAATCCTGCTTGTTTTTGCTTTCTAGTAGGAAAAACTAGAAGAACAATGGTACAATAATACATCGTGAGAGGAGGGGGAAAAATGAAAGATTATCATGATGATCCACGCTTTCGAATAGCCCATAGAGAAGCGTTAATTGGTCTTGGACTTGCTATTATTAATTTTATAATATGGTACGGATTTGCTTATGGGCTTGGTAGTAAAAATCCGAATGAATATACATATGTATTAGGTTTTCCCGCATGGTTTTTTTATAGCTGTATCGTTGGATTTATCGTTATGGTTATTTTACTTAGTTTAGTTGTTCGTTTTGTATTTCAAGATATTTCACTCGATGAGGAAGAAAAAAGTGAGGAATAATAGATGAATTGGTATGTAATCATTCCAATGATAATTTCGTTTATCGTTGTATTTTTAATTGGTGTATATGCTTCAAAACGTGTGCAAGCAACTGCTCATAATAAATTTTTACAAGAATATTTTCTTGGTGGGCGTGAGCTAGGCGGTTTATTATTAGCGATGACAATGATTGCTACGTACGGTAGTGCAAGTAGCTTTATTGGTGGCCCTGGTATTGCTTACAATATGGGGCTTGGATGGGTACTGTTATCTGCGATTCAAGTTGTAACAGGCTATATCGTTTTAACGGTTATCGGTAAAAAGTTTGCAATTATCGCTAGGAAGATGGAAGCAATTACTCTTATCGATTATTTAAAAGGGAGATACAATAATAAAGCAGTTGTTATACTTTCTGCGTTATGTATTATTATCTTTTTATTTTCAGCGACAGTAGCCCAGTGGGTCGGCGGGGGACGATTAATCGAGTCACTAACGGGTCTATCGTATACAACAGCACTATTTTTATTTACTTTTTCTGTACTTGTGTACGTATTAATTGGTGGATTTCGTGCAGTTGCTCTATCAGATACATTATTAGGAATCATTATGTTAGTTGGAACGACAATCATTTTAATTGCTACTGTCATTGCTGGTGGTGGAATTGAA
This sequence comes from Bacillus sp. FSL E2-8900, assembly GCF_037966225.1. Taxonomy (NCBI): domain Bacteria; kingdom Bacillati; phylum Bacillota; class Bacilli; order Caryophanales; family Bacillaceae; genus Bacillus; species Bacillus sp. FSL E2-8900. Next base: position 3,257,746 of record NZ_CP150193.1, on the reverse strand, counting down.
AAGATTATGCAGGAACTTGTTCAAATTAATCCAAAGTTAATTACACCATTCGGAGCAGATGGCAGTTTAACGAAATCATATGTTACATCATTTTGGATTTTAATTGGAATTGGCGTTGTCGGCTTACCGCAAATTAGCGTGCGTGCCATGTCTTATAAAAATTCAAAAGCGATGCATCAAGCTTTAATAATTGGAACCGTTGTCGTTGGCACAATTATGATCGGTATGCATTTAACTGGTGTATTTGCAAGAGTAGTACTTCCAGGTATAACGGTACCAGATAAAGTAATGCCGCTACTTGCGATGGAAGTGTTACCTCCTTGGTTAGCTGGAGTTTTCTTAGCTGCACCGATGGCAGCGATTATGTCTACAGTAAACTCTTTATTATTACTTGTAAGCTCGTCAATTATTAAAGATATATACGTAAATTACATAAATAAAGATGCAGCAGACAGTACGATAAAAAAAGGAAGTTTATGGATTACTGGTATTGTAGGACTACTCGTTTATGCAGCGGCGATTAAACCCCCAGATTTTTTAATATGGCTAAATTTATTTTCTTTCGGTGGATTAGAAGCAGCATTCATTTGGCCAATCGTATTAGGGTTATATTGGAGGAAAGGAAATGCTACAGGAGCGCTTGCGTCTATTTTAGTTGGGGTAGGCTCATATATGTGTATTCATCTTTTCTATCCAAATCCGTTCGGTATACATACAGTTGTCTTCCCAATTTGTTTTGCGTTTATCGCTTATGTTATTGGAAGTATGAGTGCTGTAAAAAAAACAGTATAGGTTAGCTGAAAAAACGTAGTCCTTAGAAGACTGCGTTTTTTCATATGAATTTGTTCTTTTTTTATTCTGTATATCCACGGTTATTCATAAATTAATAACAACTGAGGGGATGGAGTTGAGGTCGATGAAAAAAGTGTTATTTTTAGGAGACCCAGGAATTGATGACTCTTTAGCAATTATGTATGGATTGTTGCATCCTGATATTGATATTGTTGGTGTAGTAACGGGATATGGAAATGTAACACAAGAAAAGGCGACAAGTAATGCCGCATATTTATTGCAAATGGCAGGACGGGAAGATATACCTGTTATTAATGGTGCGAAAATTCCTTTATCCGGAGATATTACGACGTATTATCCAGAAATTCATGGGACAGACGGTTTAGGGCCAATTAAACCTCCAAAAACTTTTTCACCAAATATAAAGCCTTTTTGTACATTTTTTGATCTTCTTGAAAAATATAAAGGAGAATTAATAATAGTCGATGCTGGTAGATCAACAACATTAGCGACAGCATTTATTTTAGAAAAGCCGATGATGAAGTATGTGAAAGAATATTATATAATGGGCGGTGCTTTCTTAATGCCTGGCAATGTAACACCAGTCGCAGAGGCGAATTTTCATGGTGATCCCATTGCGTCACAATTAGTTATGCAAAATGCCAAAAATGTGACATTAGTGCCACTTAACGTTACATCTGAAGCAATTATTACACCGGAAATGGTAAAATATATTACGAAACACTCTAAAACGAGTTTTAATAAGTTAATCGAGCCGATATTTACGTATTATTATAAAGCATATAAAAAGTTAAACCCGAAAATAACAGGTAGTCCAGTACATGACGTCGTTACAATGATGGTTGCGGCAAATCCATCCATTTTAGATTATGTATATCGTCGTGTCGATGTAGATACAGTTGGAATTGCAAAAGGAGAGAGTATTGCTGATTTTCGGCCTCAACCTGATGCAAAAGCATTAAAAAATTGGGTGCGAATTGGTTGGTCGTTACATTATAAAAAGTTTCTTGAGGATTTTGTGAAATTTATGACGTAGACATAATAGGAGCATACAAGTTAAAATAATGGAGATGGTTATTTAAATGACCATCTCCATTATTTTGTTTTTAAATGATAAATAGAGAAGAGTTACACAATAGGAGAGGAATTTTACTTGAAAAAAACTATAGTATGCGCAGTAATTGTGGGTATTTTTGTTTTGCTAATATCGGGTAACTTTTTAGTGAAAAAAGTGTGGAGTTCAAATAATGATGATGCACAGTATATTGCATCTTTTATTGAAGAACATAAAGATGAAAAAAATAGTGCGCTTCTAGTAAAGAGAAATGATAAAGTTGTTTATTCTGTAAACCCAAATGTTGTATTGCCAGTTGCTAGTACGATGAAATTAATTGTGGCGCTTGAATATACGAAACAAGTTACTGAAGGGAAAATTGATTCTTCTAGTTTCGTGTCGATTAATGATGTGAATCGTTATTATGTGCCGAATACAGATGGTGGTGCACAAGATAGATGGCAAAAGTATTTGGAGAAGACGGGCAAGATAACTGAAGGAGCGGTTTCTTTAGAAGAAGTGGCAAAAGGAATGGTTAAGTTTAGTTCGAATGCAAATGCTGAATACTTAATGGAATTGTTAGGATTAGATAACATCAATCGAAATTTACAAAGTTTATCACTTCCTGCACATCAACCACTATTTCCAATCGTTTCATCTTTGTATATCCCGGGATATTTGCATAAAGAATTACATGTTCCAAAATATAAAATAGAGAAAAAGTTAAAAGAAATGTCTCAAGAGCAATATCGTGAATATGCGATGATTATTCATGAACGCTTAAAGAAGAAGGGACCATTATTACAGAAGGAAATTCCGCTTTATTTAGAGGAACGTTACGACAAAATTTGGTCAGATAGATTACCAGCAGCTTCTGCAAATGATTATATGGTATTACTTCAAAAGGCAAACCATAAAGGTGGCTTGACAGAAGCTGAAGAAAAAGTGTGGGCAAATATCGTTGAAACAGACATGAGTGCCAAGAAATACCGTAAAACATTTAGACATGCTGGGCAAAAGAATGGTTACACACCATGGACGGTTACAAAAGCAGTTTATGCTATGGATAAACATGGAAATTGTACCGAGATTGTGTTTTTGGCGAATAATTTAAATGAAGACGATAGTGCAGAAATACGGAAACATTTAGCAAACTTACATTTCCAAGTGTTGCAAAGTGATAAGTATGATGCGACTTTTATTAAATAAACTCGGTGCAGAGAGCACCGAGTTTATTTTTATGTACAAGCACTTTTTTTCTATCTCTGGGTATGATGGGTAGTAATACTTAGGTGAGAGGGGAAAAGGTGATGAAACAAAGTAAAGAAGAGTTTATAAAGAGTGAAGGCGCTGATTTCCCTGGGAAAACATATGTGGATTGTGTATTACAACATGTATTTCATTTTCAAAGAAATTACTTATTGAAAGATATGTTTCAAGTGCATAAAGCACATATTACGATGCTGACGGAAGAAAATTTAATGAAAAAGGAAGAAGCTAAAGTTATATTACACGCATTAAAAAAGGTAGAGGGAATTCCAGAAGAGCAATTGCTCTATACAGAGCAGCATGAAGATCTCTTTTTTTTAGTCGAACATTTAATTTCTCAAGAAGCGAAATGCGATTTTGTAAGTAATATGCATATTGGTAGAAGTAGAAATGATATGGGCGTAACGATGTATCGCATGAGTTTAAGGCGATATGTATTACGATTAATAGAACATCATTTGTTATTGCAAGAAAGTGTACTGCAACTTGCCGCTGATCATAAGGAAACGATCATGCCAGCTTATACACATACACAACCAGCACAGCCAACAACATTTGGTCATTATACGTTAGCAATTTATGATACGATGCAAAGAGATTTAGAACGAATGAAAAAAACGTACCAGCTTTTAAATCAGTCTCCAATGGGGGCAGCTGCACTCTCTACAACAAGTTTCCCGATTAAACGAGAACGAGTTGCTCATCTACTTGGATTTACAAATGTAATTGAGAACTCATATGATGCTGTTGCTGGAGCGGATTATTTATTAGAAGTTAGCTCGCTACTTATGGTAATGATGACGAATACGAGTAGATGGATTCATGACTTTTTGTTGTTAGCAACGAAAGAATATGACGGTATTACTGTTGCAAAGCCATATGTACAAATCAGTAGTATTATGCCGCAAAAACGAAATCCGGTTTCAATTGAACACGCTCGTGCAATTACGAGTAGTGCTTTAGGAGAAGCATTTACAGTATTTCAAATGATTCATAATACACCATTTGGTGATATTGTCGATACGGAAGATGACCTGCAGCCATATTTATATCAAGGGATTGAAAAGGCAATTCGTGTTTTTTGTATGATGAATGCAGTGATCCGAACGATGAAAGTAGAAGAAGAAACGTTAAAAAGTCGTTCCTATAAACATGCAATAACGATAACGGATTTCGCCGATGTTTTAACAAAAAACTATGAAATTCCATTTCGGCATGCTCATCATGCAGCAAGTGCTATTGCAAATATGTTATTGGAGCAGAAAAAAGAGCTACATGAATTACACTTCAAAGAGGTAAATATGTACTTGCAAGAACATTTTAAAATAAATTTATTAGAAAAAGAGTGGAAAGAAATTATATCGCCAGAAGCTTTTATTCAAAAAAGAAATGTATACGGTGGACCGAGTAAAAAAGAAATGAATCGTATGATTAAAAATCGACAAGAGTCATTTCGAAAAGAAGAAGATGTATTTGAAAAGGAAAAACAGAGAATTTTACATGCTGAAAATGCTTTGAATACATTAGCTTTGAATATTATTGAATCGTAAAAGAGGGATTTAATGAATTAATCGCCAATACTTAATTAAAATATAAATAGAGAGAAGAGATTGTCGATGATTCAATTACATGTATATGAAGAGATTGTTCATTTTAAAGAAGATGTTACACCATTTCTAGAAAAGAATGAGCAGGAAAACAATCTCATATTAGGTGTATTACAAATGGTCCAACAACCAACATTTATGGGGATAGCGAAACAAGGAGAAGAAATTGCGGTTGTATTTCTGCAAACAGAAGAGAAGAAACAAATCATTGTTGCAACTTCTGAAATTGCGGGAGTAACTATTGAGGAACTTGCAAAAGAATTAACGAAAGTATATCCGGATATTCCTGGATTGATCGGTAATAAGAAAATTGTACAGAAATTAGCGGAAGAGATTGCAGTATTAGAAAATAAAAAAACGCATGTTGCAATGGAGCAAGGTGTGTATGAGTTGAACAGAGTAAAGAAGAAGTGTAATGCGAATGGACTTTTTCGAGCGGTAAATAATGATGAATTACCATTAATAGAACAGTGGATATATCAATTTTGTGAAGACGTAAAGCTTCCTACTACGAAAGAAGAAGCAAAACAAACTGCGTATACATTAATAACTACAAATCGACTGTTTGGTTTGGAAGTGGATGGGAAACTCGTTTCTGTAGCTGCAAAAACGAGACCAACTAAAAATAATATAACAGTTAATTTTGTATATACGCCGAAAGAAGCAAGGAAAAAGGGATACGCATCTAAGTGTGTAGCAGCACTTAGTCAACGTATGTTAGATGAAGGGTACAAGACGACTACGTTATATACTGATTTAGCGAATCCGATATCGAATAAAATTTATCAAGAAATTGGTTATGAGAAAATTGCGGAGTCTGTGCTTATATTTTTAGAGAAGTAAAACAAAAAGGTGTGCTATTTTAGCACACCTTTTTGTTATTCATCAATTCTAATAATCTCGCCTTGAGGGAAGTCCTCAGTTTCTAGTAAGTTACGAATAGCTTTCGCAACATATTCAGGTGATAATAGTTTTCCTTCTTCTTTTAATGCAATGAAGCGGTCCAAGTTTATGAAATCTTCTTTATTTGTTTCACGAATTTGTGATTGCATATTAGTATCAACAACGCCAGGTGCAAAAGCGACGATTTTTACTGGATATTCTTTTTCTGCTTCTTCAGTTGCTACGCACTGTGTAAACATATTTACACCAGCTTTCGTTGTACAATAAGCACCCCAGCCAAAGTAAGGATTTTTTCCTGCGCCAGATGAAATGTTAATAACGCGTTTATCTGCTTTCCAGTCTTTCGTATGTTTCATAAATGTAGATGTAAGAATCATAGGTGCAAGTAAATTAATGTGAACGTTCGTAATGAATTGTTCGCTTTCTGCTTTTTCAATTGGTTTCATAGGTGCAACTGTACCCGCATTATTAATTAAATGAATAGAGGATACATTGTCTTTTTTAATAAATGAGATAATTTCTTTAAAGTTAGTTTCTAAGTTATGTACATCTTGAAGATCTAGGGAATAAAAAATGCAATTGCTGTTATATTGTTCTGCAAGTTTCGTAAGCTCTTTATTTTCTCTTCTAGAAATAGAGATGACAGTTGTATTTTCTTCTAATAATTGCGTAGCGATTGCCTCACCTAAACCTTGTGAAGTTCCTGTTATGATAACGTAGCGCATAGTTTTATAAACCCCTCTCATATGTGCGGAATTTTGTTGGACAACGTACATTGTATAGTTTGTCTACATTTTATAGTATAGAGCACTTTTTACTATAATTGAAATGAGATGATTGTGTGCCTTTTATAAATAGGTTTACGACAACAGTACCTGGTGCCGTCACGTTTACTGGGAATACGCTGGGACTTAGCCCTACATCACCTGCACCAGGTAATATTTTTGGTACACTTGCTGTGTTTACGACAGTAAATACAGCATTGCAAGTACCAGGGTTCCCAGCAGGGACAACAGATGAATGGCAATTGAATTCTTCAAGTGCAATTTTAAATCTTCCAGCGGGAAGCAGTGTATTATATGCAGAATTAGTTTGGGCTGGTACTTTCCGGACTGATACGGAAGATGTGTTACCATTTTTAAATGATAACATTACATTTACAACGCCAGCAGGGACGTTTTCTGTTACGCCAGATCCTGCTACCGCGCAGCAAGGTTCAGTAGGAAATCAGTTTTATTATGCTCGCTCTGCCAATGTAACGAATCTTGTTAGTGCAGGTGGGGCAGGCACATATACAACGGGTGCTGTGCCAGCTGCAAGAACTTCAGCCGACCCAACAATCAGTCGTTCAGCTGGATGGACGCTTGAGGTTGTGTATCAAAATGCAAGTTTACCACTTCGAAATTTGTCAGTATATGCAGGTCAAGAAATTATCGATGCTTCATCCCCGCCAGTTGATGCTACAATTTCAGGTTTTGCTACGCCGGCAACAGGAGCTGTTACAGGAAGAGTGCTCGTAACTGCTCAAGAAGGTGATTCTAACATTGTTGGAGATCAACTTCGCTTTGGGCCGAATGCAAATGCTACAGTTGCATTATTCGGACCGAGAAATCCTGCCAATAATTTCTTTCAGTCACAAATTTGTAATGACAGTGGAAATTTAGATACGAGCGGCACGTTTGGAGATTTGAATCAGCCGTTAGGGGTAGCTTTGGCCGTCCGAAGACAGGGGTGGGATATTACGAATGTAGATGCCTCCTCATCTTTAGTAAACAGTCAAACATCAGCAACGGTTCGATTTGTTACAAATGGAGATGGATACGCTGCAGCTGGTTTTGGTGTTCAAATTGATGCAACAGGTCCAATTATTAATCCTGTTAAATCAGTTAATAGAACAGTCGCGGGGGTAGGGGATACTCTCACTTATACAATTACGGTCCCAAATACAGGAACAGGAAGTGCAGAAAACGTTGTATTACGTGATAGTATTCCGAGCGGAACGACGTTTGTTGCAGGTAGTGTTACGGTAGGGGGAGTAACACAGCCGAATGCAAACCCTGCTAATGGAATTAATTTAGGCACAATCCCAAATAACACGCAAAGAATTGTTACATTTCAAGTTCGAATAACATCATTCCCGAATCCCAATCCTATTTTAAATCGTGCAATGGTGTCATATCAATTCCGTCCCTTCGTTGGTAGTCCTCCTATTACAAGTACGTCTTCTTCAAACACAGTACAAACGACAGTGAATCAAGCAACTATAAGTATGCAGAAATCTGTAGATTTACAGACGGCAACGCTTAATGATGTATTAACGTACACAGTTAATGTCACAAATAATGGAAACGTCACTGCGAACAATGTTATTTTTGTTGATAGTATCCCTGCTGGAACAACATTTGTCGCAAATAGCGTTACGGTAAATGGAGTAGCGCGTCCAGGTGCAAATCCAGCAAGTAGTATTAATCTTGGAAGTATTAATGCATCGCAAACGACTGTAGTGCGCTTTCAAGTTCGAGTAACATCGAACCCTCTTGTCAATCCAATTCCAAACCGTGCGAGTGTAACATTTACCTTTACTCCAGTGCCTGGTCAACAACCAGTTTCAGGGCAAGCGACAAGTAATACTGTAGTTACGACAATTAATATAGCTGATATAGCAACGAGAAAAACAGTGGATAAAGCTTTTGCAACGGTTAACGACGTTCTTACGTACACGGTAACAATTCAAAATACAGGAAATGTACTTGCAACGAACGTTATTTTTCAAGATCCGATCCCAATTGGAACGACATTTATCGTAAATAGTGTGACTGTGGATGGGGTTTCACAACCTGGGGTAAATCCAGCGACTGGGTTTACAGTAGCTAATATATCTCCTGGCGGAAGTAGGACTGTTACATTTCAAGTACGAGTAACATCTACACCATCGGGAGGTACGATTGCGAATCGCGGAAATGTATCTGCTAATTTCGTCGTTATTCCGAATCAGCCACCGATAACAATTAATAGACAAACGAATACAGTTGTGACACAAGTTAATACAGGCGGTTTAAATGTAATAAAAGAAGTAAATACAACGCAAGCGGCGGTAGGGGATACTTTAACGTACACAATTGCCGTCCAAAATACAGGGAACGTTCCGTTAACAAATGTATTTTTCCAAGACCCTATTTCTTCTGCTGTTTCATTTGTTGCAAATTCTGTAACAATTAATGGAGTACAGCAAAGTGGACTAAATCCGAATACAGGATTCTCTCTTCCGAATATTCCTGCGGCTCAAACGGTTGTAGTCACATTTGACGTAGTAATTGTACAGAATCCAGAAAATGAAGATATTTTAAATCAAGCAAATGTAACAGCAAGCTTTCAAGTGAATCCGAATGAACCACCAGTAACAATTAATGTTCCGAGTAATGTTGTGAATACGACAGTACAATCAGGAAATTTTGAAGTTGTGAAAGCAGTGAATACAGATGTTGCAACGGTAGGAGATGTTTTAGTATATACAATCGAAGTTATAAATGCAGGTAGTGTACCAGCTACAAATGTATTTTTCCAAGATTCAATTCCACAAGGGACATTATTTATTGAAAATAGTGTAGTTGTGAATGGTGTTTTACAAGAAGGGGCAGATCCAGAACTTGGATTCCCATTAAATAATTTGCCTACTGGTACCAGTGTTATTGTTACATTTGAAGTATTAATTGATGAAATTCCCCAAGGAAATAATGTTGTAAATAATGCGAATGTAACTGGAGATTTCCTTGTAAATCCAACAGAGCCACCGATTACTGTAACAGTACCAAGTAATACTGTTATGACGATTGTGAATTCTTCAGGGTTAAATGTAATGAAAAGTGTAAGTGCTACTGAAGCCGGTGTAGGAGATACGTTAACGTATACAGTTCGTATACAAAATAGTGGAACGGTGACAGCGACAAATGTATCATTCCTTGATCCGATTCCAGCTGGAACCACTTTTGTAGCGAATAGTGTAACGATAAATGGGACACCTCAACCAGGTTTAAACCCGACAATTGGATTTCCACTTGCTAATATTCCAGTAGGAGGTATGGTGACGGTCACTTTTCAAGTGACAATCACGAGTGTACCACCAAATAGAGTTCTTCCGAATAATGCGAATGTCACTGCTGATTTCCAAGTAAGTCCTCTCCAGCCACCAATTACAATTGTAACGATTAGTAATATTGTTGTGACGCGAGTGAATGTAGGATCACTTAATGTAATGAAGAGTGTAAACACACCACAAGCTGGTGTAGGAGATACGTTAACGTATACGATTCTTATTCAAAATACAGGAACTGTTCCTGCAACGAATATTGTTTTTCAAGATCCAATTCCGTCTGGTACTGCCTTTGTAGCAAATAGTGTGACGATAAATGGAGTCGTACAGCAAGGCGCGGATCCTATGGCAGGATTCCAGGTACCAAATATTCCGGTCGGGCAAACGGCTACCATTACGTTTCAAGTTACAGTGACGGGTGTTCCGAGCGGTGGAAATATAAGAAACCAATCGAACGTTACTGCAAGTTTTCTTATAAATCCAGCAAACCCTCCAATAACGACTGTTACAAATAGTAATTTTGTAGTGACGCAAGTAAACACAGCACAGTTAAATATACAAAAATCTTCATCTGTACAACAAGCAGCACTTGGAGAAACTTACACGTATTCTGTTGTCATTCGAAATAACGGTACAGTAACAGCAACGAATGTCTCTTTCCTTGATCCAGTTTCTCCAGAAACAACATTTGTAGCAAATAGTGTAACGATAAATGGAACGCCACAACCTGGATTTGACCCAAATGTTGGTTTCCCGCTTCCTAATATTGCAGCTGGAACAGCATTGACAGTAACGTTCCAAGTTACGGTAGTTGCACCGTCTACACGTGGAGCAGTATTAAATACAGCATCTGCTACAGCCACTTTCTTATTAAATCCTTTACAACCACCTGTAACAACAACGAATTCAAGTAATACAACGGTAGTTACAATACCGTTACCTCCTCCTGGTGAAGTAACAGCAACAAAAACAGTTGATGTTGCAACTGGGGCTGTTGGGGATGTATTAACGTATACCGTGCTCATTTCAAACGTAGGAATTATCCCTGTTACAGATGTGTTCTTCCAAGATGTCATACCAGAAGGAACGACGTTTGTTGACAATAGTGTAACGATAGGTGGAGTGCAGCAACTTGGTTTAAATCCAGAAATAGGATTTACAGTTACGCCATTATTAATCGCTGGTGGAAGTATTGAGGTCACATTCCAAGTGACGATTACAGAAATTCCAGATAATGAAGTCATATTAAATGATGCAGACGTTACATTTACTTCACAACCAAATCCGCAGGAACCACCGATTATGGAAACGATATTAACGAATTTAGTCGTTACGACAATTAATATAGCGTTTATTTTTCCAGTGAAAATAGTAGATAAGGAAGTAGCGACTGTAGGAGAAATATTAACGTATGATGTATTGATTTTTAATTTCGGAACAGTGCCAGCGACGAATGTTCAATTTATCGATACTACTTCCGCCGGTGTAGCATTCGTACCAGGAAGCGTGAGTATAAACGGGGTACCAGCACCAGGATTAGATCCTTTCATTGGTTTTACAGTTCCAGATATACCTGTAGATGATTTTGTACTCGTCACATATCAGGAAGTGGTTACGAGCATACCAGAAGGTGGAACGATTGTTAACTTTGTAGATGTTACAGCTACGTTTGCTGTAAGTGAAACAGAGCCGCCTATTACGGAAACGACGACAAGTAACACGACATTAACAGAAATAAATGAATCTGGTTTGAATGTTTTAAAATCAGTAAGTCAGCCGGTTGTTGCAGTAGGCGATACAATCACATATACAACAGTAGTTCAAAATACGGGAACAGTGATAGCGACGAATGTTCAATATAGTGATGTATTACCATCCTCTATAACATTCGTACCGAATAGTGTAACGATAAACGGTGCGTTACAGCCTGGATTAGACCCTAACACTGGCTTCTCACTTCCGGATATAATTCCAGGTGAAAGTGTAGAAGTCACTTTCCAAGTAACAGTTGTTAGCGTTCCGTCAAACGGAACAATTGCCAATACGGCAAATGTTACCGGAAGCTTTATTTTAGTACCAGGAGAACCACCAGTTATAGTAAATCAGCCAAGTAATACAACACTCACAACTGTAAATAGAGGACGCTTTAATGTTATTAAACAAGTAAATAGAGCCGCTACTCTAGTTGGAGATGTATTGACGTATACAGTGCAAATAACGAATACAGGAACAGTAACAGCTAACAATGTTCAGTTTATTGATACGATTTCAACAGGTGCGTCATTTGTACCAAATAGTGTAACGATAAATGGAGCTCCGCAACCAAACTTAAATCCGATTACTGGATTTGGAGTTGGAGATATCCCAGTTGGTGAAACAGTTATAGTGACGTTTCAAGCGACAGTTACAAACATCCCGTCATCAGGAACAATTACGAACGTTGCAAATATAACAGGAAGCTTTACTTTAGTGCCAGGAGAGCCACCGGTTGTAATAACAGAGCCGAGTAATACGACGATAACTAGAGTGAATAGAGGACGATTCAGCGTTATAAAATCTGTAAATAAAGAAGCGACACGATTAGGAGATACGTTAACGTATAGTGTGCAAGTTACAAATACGGGAACGGTAACAGCGACGAACGTTCAGTTTAGCGATGTTCCATCACCTAGTTTAGAATTCGTTCCTGGGAGTGTACAAATAAATGGAATTCCGCAAGTAGGTTTAGATCCATTTGTAGGCTTTGCATTGCCTAATCTTGCAGTAGGGGATAGCGTATTAATTACATTTGAAGTAAATGTAATCGCAGTTCCGCCTTCTAGTAGCATTATGAATACAGCAAGAGTAACGGGTGATTTTGAATTAATTCCAGGAGACCCTCCGTTTACAATTACGAATTCAAGTAATACGACAGTCACACCAGTAAATAGAGGCAGTTTAGATATGCAAAAAGAAGTAGATCATTCAATTGTTGGAGTAGGAGAAACAGTAAAGTATACGGTTCGAATATTAAATACTGGTACTGCTGATGCGATGAATATTCAATTTATCGATGTCCTATCTCAGGAAGCTGTTTTTGTACCAAATAGTGTAACTGTAAATGGAGTAGCTCGTCCGGGAGTAAATCCGCAGGTTGGATTTACGATTGTAGACATTCCAGTCGGTGAGACGGCGATTGTAACATATGAAGCTACGATTACAAGTTTTCCAGATGGTGGTACAGTAGTGAACGTTGCTGGGGCGTTAGCAGAATATATTTTAGTACCAGGGGAGCCGCCAGTTACAGTGATGGATACGAGCAATACCGTTATAGTGACGGTAAATACTGCAATCTTATTTGTTGCAAAAGGAGCAAACTTTGAAGTAGCAATGATAGGGGATGTTGTCACTTACGGAATCGCTGTTATAAATGATAGTACAGTTCCTGTGACCAACATTGTGTTAACAGATATCATTGATCCGAATACGCTATTTATAAATGGCACGGTAACGGTAAATGATGTATCTTTTCCATTCGCTAACCCGAATACTGGTATTCCATTAGGTGATTTTCAGCCAAATGATGCAGCAATTATTAATTTCCAAGTTGTAATAATAGGAGGGCAAATAAATAATTTAGTTACAAATACTGCTACAGCGAATGGGCTTGCAACTGTAAATCCGAATGAGCCGCCAGTAGTAGTTGAAGGTGATAGTAATACAGTTGTTATCCCGTTTATTCCTCAAAATGTCTCAACGACAGTCGTAAAAACGGCAGATTTACAGGTAGCAACAATTGGAGATGTCATTACGTTTACGACAGTCATCACAAATACGGGTGATACTGTAATGCAAAATATTCGTTTTCAAGATATGTTAGATAGTAGTGTTCGATTTGTTCCTGGAAGTGTAACGGTTGATAATACGCCAGTGCCGAATGTAAGCCCGGCAGTAGGGTTTCTTATCGGAAGTTTAAATCCTGGTGAAGCAAGGACAGTTTCGTTCCAAGTAGCAGTACAGAGCGCGCCAAATGGTTCAGGAAATTATATAAATCAAGCGAGTATTCGTTTTGAACATCAAGTAGGCACAGTATTGCCACCTGTTACACAAATAGTAGAAAGTAACATAGTTGTCATTCCATTTGTTCCAACGATTGAACAAATTTGCGAAACGAATCTTAATTGCTTAGGGAAAATTCCTTTTCAATGTTCTCCGTGTGATCATTTGCAAATAAAGAAAAAATAAATGAAGAAAGAGCATCCTGTAAGAGAAGGATGCTCTTTCTTCATTAATCATGTAGATTCTTTTTCGGGCGAGGTGAAAAATTCGTCGATTTTGTCGGAAAGTAGTAATGGAATAGCTCCTTTTATAACAGAAATGTCCCAGTCCCACCATGCGAGATTCTCTAGTTTGTCAATTGTTTCTTGCGGGAAACGATAGCGAATAAATTTTGCAGGATTACCAGCCACAATTGCATATGGCGGTACGTCCTTTGTAACAACACTCTTTGCACCAATAATGGCACCGTTACCAATTGTAACACCAGATAAAATGCAGGATTGATAACCAATCCATACATCATTGCCAACTACGATATCACCTTTTGAAGAAGGGTGACCAGTAATATGTGCTCCTTCATCAAAAAGTGCATTAAATGGATAAGTCGTTATCCAGTCTGCGCGATGTTCACCGCCAAGTATGAAAACGACTTCTTCTGCTAATGAACAAAACTTACCTATTTTCAATTTTGTTTCATCGTTCCAAGAAAAAATGGTTGGCCCTACTTTACTATAAGTATAATCACCAATATCATATTTATTATATTCAGGTTTTTGATTTAAATATAACATGCTTCTTCAGCCTCCTTTCTCAATTAAGTGATACGTATGGAATATTATATGCAAGATGTAGTAATGTGAACTGTATTAATAGGTGAAATGAACAAAAGGGAGTGGGATGTATGCGATACGAAATGGGTTTATATAATAAACCGTTTCAGTCAATTCGATCAGGGGAAAAAGTATATGAAGTACGCCTATACGATAAAAAACGTCAACTAATAAACAAAGACGATGAAATCGTATTTACGAATCTTAAGACAACAGAAATGATGACGGTAAAAGTAACGGAAATAAAGCGATACGAGAGCTTTAAAGCTATATATGAACAAATCGATAAAAAATTATTGGATTGTGAAAATGATAGTTTAGAGGAAATGTTAGAAAGTACATACAAAATATATACGAAAGAACAAGAAAAAGAGTGGGGAACAGTTGCGATTCGTATTGAGGTAATAAAATGATAAGAAATCGCGGAGCCGCCATCATTGTACAGGAAGGAAAAATCGCTCTTATAAAACGTATTCGAGAAGAGGAAAGATATTATGTTTTTCCTGGCGGAGGGATTGAGGAAGGTGAAACGCCTGAAGAGGCAACGAAAAGAGAGGTATACGAAGAATTAGGGGTACATATACAAGTGGAGCACCTTATTGCAAAGGTAAAATATAAAGGAAATGAATATTATTATGCTGCCTATATTACAGGCGGAGTGTTCGGAAGCGGAACAGCTGAGGAATTTCAGCTGGAAGGTAGGGGAAATTATATTCCGTTATGGCTACCGATAAACGAGTTGGAAAAAGTGAATATAAAACCTTATGGAGTGGTCAGAAATATATTTAATCATTATAAAATATAACGTCTGACAACATACAAAAAAAACCATTGACATAGTCTTCTGATTTAAGTATTGTATTCGAGTATGTTTATAATCAGGAGGTTTATATGAGCAATCAAACTACTACACATCATGTGAAAATGACAACAGCGGATCCATCTGGAATTGGTCTATTTGGATTAGCGATGGTAACACTTGTAGCATCATCTCAAAAGTTAGGCTTAACAGATGGCGTTTCACTTGTATTACCGTGGGCAATCTTTTTAGGAGGATTTGCACAAATCTTTGCTTGCATTCATGATGCAAAGCATAACAATACATTCGGTACAACAGCATTCGGTGCGTACGGTCTATTTTGGCTAGGTGTTGGAATGACTTGGTTAATTCAACTTGGAGTATTTGGCGAAAAATTAGCACAAGCTGCAGATTCAAAACAGCTTGGTGTAGCCTTTATCGGATATTTGATTTTCACAATCTTTATGACAATTGGTGCAATGGAAACACATAAAGTATTATTTATGATTTTCGTCCTTATTGATTTCTTATTTATCGGTCTTTCATTAAGTACTTTAGGTGTTATGCCGCATGCAATGCATAATTTAGCAGCATATTCTGAACTTCTTATTTCGTTATTATCTTTCTACGGTTCAGCAGCAGCAGTGTTAAATACACACTTCGGAAAAGTTGTTTTACCAGTAGGAAAGCCTTTTGGTATTTTTAAAAAATAATAAAAAAGCACAGATGATTGTATAGTCATCTGTGCTTTTTTATTTATTCCGCTCTTTGTGGGCTGTCTGAAAAAGCCTGATTGGTGAGGACTCATTAAACTTTCACTTTATCCCGCTATTTGCCGGGCGGTAAGACACCCCGCCTCAAAATTCAGCGGAAACAAAGAAGTTAGGTGGGGATGAATACCCTCACTGATTAAAGTTTCACTTTATTTGAAATAAGTAATGTGAAATGTAAATAAAAGTAGAAAGAATCAATTGAAATTGATTCTCATTATTAATATAATGAGAATGAGAATCATTTATTGTTAGAGGGGGATGCCAAAGTGGCAAAAATTTTAATAGCTTATGCAAGTATGTCAGGAAATACAGAGAGTATTGCTGATTTAATTAAAGTTAGTTTAGATGCTTTTGATCATGAAGTAGTATTGCAAGAAATGGAAGGCATGGATGCTGAAGAATTATTAGCTTATGATGGAATCATTTTAGGATCTTATACGTGGGGCGATGGTGAATTACCATTTGAAGCGGAAGATTTTCATGATGACTTAGAAAATATAGATTTAGCTGGGAAAAAGGTAGCGGTATTCGGATCGGGTGATACGGCGTATGAACTGTTTTGTGAAGCGGTAACGATATTTGAAGAACGTCTTGTGGAACGCGGTGCAGAGCTTGTACAAGAAGGGCTGAAAATTGAATTAGCTCCAGAAGATGAAGAGGATGTTGAAAAATGCAGTAATTTTGCAATTGCATTTGCTGAGAAGTTCTAAGAATGGGAGTGTCAACGTGGAGACAATGTTAAGTGCAACTGCTATTACAAAGTTAAGAGATGGAAAACTGTTGTTAGCTACTACATATAATGGCTTATTTGTTGAACAAGACGGAGAATGGAAACGAATTTTAAATGGTTTTCAAAAACGAATTAGGGATTTACATAGCGAAGATAATGTAGTTTATGGTGTAGGTGACGAAGGGATTTTTATTCGCAGTATGAATGGTGGAGAGAACTGGACGATTCAGCGTTTTCCAACAAAAGCAACGAGTTGGAATGTATGTAGCACTGTACAAGGAACTGTTGTTGCTCATGGAGAAAAAACGCTGTATCTTTCTAATAATTTCGGTTTGACATGGGAAACTATTCATCCGTTTCTTGAGTATGGCAGTGCGGCACCGTCTATTCGATCATTATTTTTATATAAACATTACTTATTTATTGGTACGAAAATACATGCTAAATATGGTGGTGTTTGGCTCTTTGATTTGAAGACACGTAAATTAAAGAGGATTAAAATTGCGATGAATCAAATGATCTCCGCGTTGACTTTACACAATTCTTATTTAGTAGCGGCAAGTGGATCGTGCAAGGGAGTTAGCGGAAATATTTCTTATTGTAAAATAGATGAAAGTATTGCAAGTGAAAAAATATATTGGCATACATGTCAAAGTGAGCAGAAAGCAAATAGTTATTTAGACTTAAGTGTAGATCAACATGTTTTATATACAACTTCAACGCAAAATAAGGCGGGGATTAGTAGTGTGTGCCGTGTGCTTCTTGAAGAAGGTATTGTTACAGTATGTGATTCAGTTAAAGGGCACGGATGGCGCATTGTTAATCAAAAAGATGGTTATGTAGTAGCCGGATCAGGTGAATTAAAAGCAATGCAGTGGGAACAAAAAATAATTTAAGAAAAAAACTTTACTTTTATTATATTGATATGATATAGTATATTTAAACCATTTTACTTTTAATAATATAGAGATTTAAATGAGCTGTAACTTCCGAGGAGGATAGCAATGTTAAATCTCCTCAGGGGTTGCAGTTTTTTAATATCTGGCTTATTATTGTAAGGTGGTTGAAAATGAATATGTACATATAGGTACATTGTAGGAGGATTTTTTTCATGCAAAACGGTAAAGTAAAATGGTTTAACTCAGAAAAAGGTTTCGGTTTCATCGAAGTTGAAGGCGGAGAAGACGTATTCGTTCATTTCTCAGCTATCCAAGGCGAAGGCTTCAAAACTTTAGAAGAAGGTCAAGAAGTTACTTTCGAAGTAGAACAAGGTAACCGTGGACCTCAAGCTACTAACGTAAACAAGAAGTAATTTTTGAAAAAAGAAGGGCTCGCCCTTCTTTTTTTTTGCATTTTTATAGATGTCCTCCTACTTACATATCATAACAAGACTGAATTTTCATTTATTTATTCGGAGTATTTTTGTATAAAGTACATGAATAAATAAATACTGAAAATAAAGTGTTTGTGTGAAAAGGAATTTAGAAAGAGGTAAATAAATTGAAAAACGCTACACATTTCATTGTGTTTGATATTGAAAGGAATTTCAGACCGTATAAATCAGAAGATCCATCAGAAATAGTTGATATCGGAGCTGTAAAAATAGAAATAGGTACAATGAAGATAATTGAAGAATTTTCGGAGTTAGTAAAACCAAGTGCACGATTAACTCGTCATACAACAAAATTAACCGGTATTACGAAAAAAGATTTAATGGGTGTAGAAAAATTCCCTCAAATTATAGAGAAATTTATTCAGTTCATCGGCGAAGGTTCTATATTTGTTTCATGGGGAAAAGAAGATTATCGCTTTCTATCTCATGATTGTACATTATATGGTGTTGAATGCCCAAGTATAGAAAAAGAAAATAGAATTGATTTGCAAAAATTTGTTTTCCAAGCATATGAGGAATTGTTTGAACATACGCCAAGTTTACAATTTGCGGTAGAACAGCTCGCTTTAACGTGGGAAGGGAAACAGCACCGTGCTTTAGCAGATGCCGAAAATACAGCAAATATACTTCTTAAAGTGTATAGCGAGAGAGATATTAATAAGCGATACAAAAGACATGGTGAACTTGAACTTGTAAAGAACGGGAAACTAACGGAAAAAGCGAAAAAAAAGATGCGAAAATGGGTGTTTAAAGAACTAAAGAAAAATACAGAACGCCCTTTTGAATGGAGTACATTTGAAAGTAGTGACACGTGGGAAAGTATAACGGAAAGATATTATATAAGTGAAAATACAGTAGAACTTCTGAAAAAACATTTTCGTACGGCAGTGAGAAAAGCGGAACGACAGATTAGGTATTTGGCTGAGATGGAGGAGAATACAGAGGTTAAATGAATTTCTCCTCCACCTCTAACTACATACATGTAATAACAGCGTATTGATATTAAATAGGCATCAATTTGTTGTTGTGATTGTGCATTATAATTGTTTTGGGATTGTTAAGACGTAATAAGCGTTTTAAACCGTATTAATAAAATAAAAATATATATAAAGAAAAGAGTGTAGTTTAATGGAAACAATCTTTAACATTTTAACTGTTTTAGTTTTTGGGATAATATTTACCACACAATTAGCATTAACTACACTTTCTTTCATAGTAAAGAAGAATTGGAAAAAACTTAATATCTCTTTAAGTTGTGGTGTATTAAAGTTTAAAATAGAAGAGTAAGATTGAGTTTTGTACAAGGGAGGTGTGATAGTGGTAGACTTGGATATTAAAGATGTCACAGTAAAGATGGAATTAAACGGTGTCTTTTGGAATGAGGATCGGATTGCTGAAATGAAGGTGACTACAAAAGAAGAGCATTCTGTTATTCTTCGTCTAGTAGTTGATTTAGAAAGTAAAACTATTAGGGCGACGAGTGCGGAAATAGTGAATGGATTCTGCCCTCTGTGCAAACAGAAAAGGGACGAATGTAGTGAACTTAATGACTTGCAAAACAAAATGGAAATTTTAGAAGAAGCCTACGATTGGGTGAGAGAACATCCGGAATATCGTTTTCAATTATCTTTTTACGAGTACAATAAATTTGAGGTAGTAAAGTGAAATTTGCATCTTAACAACTTATAGAAGGACTTGGTCAACTAGAAATATTGAAGTAGATATTTCTAATGGAAATAAGCTTGTATAACAAGGAAGGGATGTATTTGATTCTGCAACAAATGTCATCTTGCATCAAAAAAATTTGAAAATAAACATGTTTTATTATAAAGCAGAAAAATCGATTCTTAGTAGAATCGGTTTTTAATATAAACAAAAGAGCGCTTATTAAAAGCGCCCAGTAACAACAGTTATATGGAAGTATTTATCCCGTAAAAGCCCGATTGGTGAGGGTTAATAATTAGTGGGGGATGAACAAAACCCCACTGATTAAAGTTTCACTTTATTCAATACCGCTCGGATCAAACGAATACTGCTGCTTATTCTCAATCCGCTCAATCACATCTTGCAGCTCATCTGGCTTCAGAAACTCAATAGGAGAGAAGCCTTTTTCAAATGTAAGTGTGTCTGCTTCAATCATAAGTACATATCGATCATTTACCTTCGCAATATGTATTTGATCCCCGAAATCAGCAAGCAGGGCCTTCACAGAGATATGATCTGCTTTTAGTTTTAATTCGACTTCAGGAGCATGCTCGACGATTTGAGCAGTTGCTTCCATTACTTCTTCGGTTGAAAATTGTTCCATAATTTCGCGTTTCGGACTGGCAGCCCATACTTCCATCGCTTGGTCGAATTGTTCGCGTTCTTCCGTACCTTCTTCAAATACATCTTCAATTTGGTCGTATACCATGTCCATTACTTGTGTTTTCATAATTTCAGGCATAGAGCGTTCGTATTCGACGAATTTTAAGAAGTCTTCAAAGTAGCGGGCATGTGATGCTTGGTGTATTTTTAGTTCGCCTACTTCAACCATACCTTCTTCAGGCATGTACGGATATTGGATAGATTTCATATTCTTTGTTGTGATGGCCATTTCAACGTTACGAATCAGTGTTGATTCATCAGAAATAGAAGCAACCTTTGGTTCAAAGTCGCATTTCATTACGAATACGAATGGATCATCAAAGTATTTGCGTAGTTTTGCCTGAGCAATTAAAAATACACCACCACGTACAGCGCTTGTGTCAAGATATGTATAAACGAGAGGTTCGCTCATATCTTTAAAGTTTTCTTTTGTTTCTGCAAAGCGAATACGATTAAAAAGGTTGTAATGAGGGTTTGAATCAAGTTCGTGCCCTTCTTCTACAATAAAGCGACCAATTTTTGTTGGGGCTTGTTCTGTTTTTGCATGACGTTCTACTTTTCGCTTCGATATTTTTAATAACTCACCATTCAAAAATTCTTTTAAGGAACTATCTTCATATTCTTCAGCGTCTAAAGTTTGAAAATGTTTGTAGCGTTTATCAACTGCTTCACCTTTTCCTTCTACTTGTACAACATAAAAGGAAAGATAATTTATTTCAAAATCCATATTTATCACCTTGTTTCATTTCATTAACTCTTATCAGTATAGAGATGGAAAAAACTTTCGTCAATTTATATAAGGAAGGGGAAGCCCCTTCCTTTATATAATCTTTATTTTCTCGATTAAAATCCGTCTTCTAATGCTGCGAATGGAATGTTTAGTCTGTTTTCTACTGTGCGTAAACGTTGGTTTAAGCGGTTTAGTCTACGTGTATGGCGCTCAACTGTATTTTCTAGTTGACGAACTCTTTGTTCAAGCTCATTTACGCGTCTTTCTAATTGACGATTTCCAGTGCCAGGAAAAGAGATTGGAAGTTGGAATTGTCTATTTTGGTCATATGGATTCGTGTGCTCTGCTTGATCTATATAAGATTGATATTGTGTTTGTAAGTCATACTGTGGTTGTTGGTACGCATATTGATTATATGGATCATATGGATTGTAGGGATACATAATAACATCCTCCATTTCTTTAAAATAGGTTGAATTCACCATAATGTATGTGCAAAAGCGGAGTGGTGGCACGGCAAATACCTATTTATGTTGACGGGATTTCTCTTTATCCCGCATTAACGGGCAGTAAGACCCCACTGATTAAAGTTTCACTTTATAAAAAATAGCTTGAGGGTTTTTGATTTGTATTTCTTTTGCTTAATGGTATATACTGGATAAAAGAGAGAGTTTACATAAAAGTTACAATTCTATCAAACTCAAACTTTTATGTAAATATGTATAGACATTTATAAAAGAAAAGAGTAATTTATATAGAGTGAAAAATAACTTGTAACATTTTATAAACATATTGTAAAATGATTGTAACAAAACATACATAAAAATGAAATAAATACATAATAGTGATGTTGGGGAAAGGGAGAGAGTATATTGTTCCGTAAAGTAAAGGGTATATTGGTTGGGGTGTTATGTGTAGCTATAATGAGTGGCTGTGGTGCAAAAGTAAGTGATGTTGCATTGGTAAGTGATATTGGTGGGCATACTGTAGAGGCTAAAGCAGAAGTGCAGGATACTATTAGTTTAGTTGATGGTCGAACTGGTACTGAAGTGAAAAAATTAGATTTATCTAGTTTAGGCTATTTTGAAGATGAAGCGAAATTTAAAAAGTCTGTAACAAAGGTTGTTGGTGAGGTTGGAAAAAGCGTCGACAAAAAAATGGTTCCTTCACGTATAGCACCTGATGGAAGTTGGCAAGAAGGAAAACCTTCTTATGAATTAATGGAAAAAGAATTAGTAGATAAATTGTTAAATGTTGGTATGTGGGATGCTACGTATCAGTTGCCGATCGTGGAGAAAAAACCAGTCGCAACATTAAGTGATGCGCAAGGAAATGGTACGGTAATTGGTAGATATGAAACGAACTTAGGTGGTTCAACAGGTGGCCGTATTGAGAATATTCGTTTGTCAGCAGCGAGCATAAATGGAGTTGTGTTAGCAAAAGGAGACCGTTTCTCTTTTAATTCATTAATCGGTGATACAACACCAGATAAAGGATATCAATTAGGGAAAGAAATAGTTGATGGTAAATTAGTAGATGGATATGGCGGTGGTGTTTGTCAAACATCTTCAACTTTATACAATGCAGCAGATCAAGCTGGCCTGAAAATGGTGGAGAGAACTACACATTCTAAAACGGTAGGTTATGTTCCACAAGGAAGAGATGCTACAATTGCATATCCATATTTAGATTTAGTATTTGAAAATACGAATGATGCACCTGTGAAGCTTTATATGGGCATTCAGGGTGGAAAGCTAGTTGCTGAAGTACATAAAATGAGATAAGAGTTAAAATGCCACCTTTTCTAAAAGTTAGAAAAGGTGGCATTTTTATTATGAAAATAAAAATGCATGTGAATTCTGACTTTTCTTATTTACATAGGATGATTTTAGTTGTATCCTTCATAGTAACGGTTATATGTAATGGGAAAATATAGGGATAAGGAGATGAAGTTATTCATGGTAAAAATTCATCCGAAAACACGTATTGGTCATGTTGAATTTAAAGTGAAAGATTTAGAGCGTCAAATTGCTTTTTATGAGAATGTTGTAGGATTAGAGGTAATTAAGCAAGAGGGGAATAAAGCATATTTATCTGGAAAAGGTGGAAAGAACGCGTTACTTGTTCTTGAAAGGTTAGAGGACGGGGTACTGCAAGAACCGCGTACGACTGGTATATATCATGTAGCCTTTTTAGTTCCGACTCGTGAAGCTTTTGCTTCTGCGCTATTTGGGGTTCTTCGTAATAAAAATGTAATTGACAGCCCGGATGAGCAAGAAGGGCGTTATACATATTCAAATGAAATTTTACCAATTTCAAGGTTTAATAGTGCAAGTGATCATACATATAGCGAAGCTTTTTATTTGCAAGATTTAGAGGGGAATGGTATTGAAATTTATGCAGACCGTCCGCGTGATCAATGGGGAGAAGGGCCAGGAGGAAGTACACCACTTGATTTAAAAGAATTGGCAACACTTGTTGATTATGAGTTTGATGGTTTGCCTGCTAATACTGTCGTTGGGCACGTACATTTACGAATAGCTGATGTAGAGAAATCACATGAATTTTATGTGGAAACAGTAGGTTTTGAAGTACAACAGCGTGAAGAGGATTGCTTATTTATTTCAGCAGGGGGATATCATCACCATATTGGTGCAAATACGTGGAACGGAGTAAACAATCCACACCCACCAGTACATGCAATTGGGCTAAAGGTGTATACGATTGTACTACCGTATAAAGAGGCGTTAGATGAAGTGAAAGAAAGATTAATAGAAAAACAACATGAAATAAATGAAACTACAAATGGGTTTGTGGTGGTAGATCCAAGCGGTATTACAGTACAATTTGAAATAGAAGCAGTGTAAAATAAGCGAGAAAGTGTATAATCACTTTCTCGCTTATTTGTG
The DNA here is from genome assembly GCF_037966225.1 of Bacillus sp. FSL E2-8900. Lineage (NCBI taxonomy): Bacteria > Bacillati > Bacillota > Bacilli > Caryophanales > Bacillaceae > Bacillus > Bacillus sp. FSL E2-8900. Next base: position 3,233,441 of record NZ_CP150193.1, on the reverse strand, counting down.
ATCATTCATAGCTCAATCCAATATCTTCTTACTACATTCCCATCTTCCTCAGTGAAATCATGATCACGAAGCCCGCCGTTATGTAAAATCGTTTTTTCAGAAGCGGTATTCACTGCGTCGCAAACGACAAGTACTTTCGTGATGTCTAATTCCTTCGTTTTTTCTAATGATAATGCTAGTAATTTCGTAGCATAACCTTTTCTTCTTTCAGAAGGGCGAATGCCATAACCGATATGACCGCCAGCGTTAAATAGATGTTCAGTTAAACTATGACGTATATTAACAGCTCCGACAATTCTATTATTATTTGTAACGAGCCAATATGTAGAATCTGGTACCCAAGTTTCAGGGATATTTATTCCGTTATGCGCATCGAGAAGTTCTTGAACCATAGCTGGGAAGTTAGCAGGATTTTTTGAGATAACCCACGGGATCATTGTTTCACCGCTATCTTTCCATTCGTTATAGAAATCTAAGTATTCTTCTTGTAAATCAGTAGTAGGTGTAAGTAACGAGACGTTCATTGTTAGTAAGCTCCTTTGTTTATGTAGTATTTATAAAAAATTATGATACAAAATGAAAGCGTTTTCTGAAGTTTCTCAACCTAATTTCATGTAATTCACCTTTTATTTTTTAGAAAATTAGTGAAGGTTTAAAATTAGAAGTTATTTATTTTATGTTAATATTTTAAATATTAACATAAAACGACCGGAGTATTAAGTGTATTTTAGTGGTATTCCTTCATGTTGATAAATGGATGTTTGTGATATTTTTTGTTTTATCTATCTATAATGAATGAAAGGGGGAAGTGCCCGTGAGTGTAGATTTTGATTTTATTATACGAATCGGTGTTGCTGGCTTGTTAGGAGCAATGATTGGTATTGAAAGAGAAATTCGATCGAAAGAAGCTGGATTAAAGACTCATTTCCTCGTAGCGGTAGGAAGTGCGTTAATAATGGTTGTTTCGAAATATGCCTTTTCAGATATTGTGTTTGAAGAGCATATGTCTCTAGACCCAAGTCGTATTGCAGCACAAGTCGTTAGTGGAGTTGGTTTTTTAGGTGCAGGCACAATTATTATTCAAAAGCAGGCGGTGAAAGGATTAACGACCGCGGCTGGTTTATGGGCTACTGCCGGTATAGGATTAGCAATTGGAGCGGGAATGTATGTAGTAGGCATTGGAGCGACGATTCTCGTTTTAATTGGTTTAGAAATTGTAAGTCGTATTTTTAAGGTGCAATTTTTATTTCCACAAAATATAACAGTGCAAATGTTTGTAAATAAACATGAAGCGATACAACAAATATTAGAAACACTACAAGTGAAAGGCATCCCAATACTCTCATATGAGGTGGAAGCTTCACAGCAAGGTACAGAAACTGTTTATAAGGTAGGAATGCAACTGAAAAATATATCGTCAGAAGAAAAGAATGAGTTTATTCAGCATATGCAAACATTACCGGAAGTTACGTTTATAAAGTTAAAATCATAGTGTTGAAAACGAGGATAGATGTAGCAGAAATTTTGCTATTATCTATCTTTTTTTGATATAAAATGCACGGAAAGTCAAGCGTTAATTTTACATGGAATGGATACATGTGTGAACGTTACCTTATTTTTTCTCAATACAGGACAAAAAGTAAAAATAGTAAAATAATGGAGCGGGACACTAAAAATGTAAGGTAGGGGAGAGCATGAAAGGCTATTCAAAGAAAATGTTAGTAGGGGTAAGTTTTGCTAGTTTAATGTTAGGGAGTTTTCAAGGGGGAAGTTTGGCAGAAGATACTAAGGGAGAGCAAGTTTCTTATCGAAATGTGCTCAAAATGGAGCCAGTCGGTGTACAACTACCAGTACAAGAATTAGCTCATTCATCGAAAGTGCTCGAAAGCAAGTCTTTTGAGAAAAGGCTACAATTTGCCGATTTATCACAAAGACCACCTGAGGTGAAAAAAGAAAGTAAGCAATTAGCTGTAGCGAAAACTTATACAATTGCTGAATTAAATCAATTAAGCAATCAGCAGTTAGTAGATTTACTTGTAACAATTGATTGGGAGCAAATTACGGGGCTATTTCAGTTTAATACAGACAGTCTAGCATTCTATCAAAATGATAGTAGGATGCAGGCGATTATTGATAAATTGAAGCAGCAAGGACAAGCCTATACGAAGGATGATTCAAAAGGGATTGAGACATTAGTGGAGGTATTACGTTCAGGATTTTATTTAGGATTTTATAATTCGGAACTTAGTAAATTAAATGAACGGAGTTATCATGATAAATGCTTACCTGCATTAAAAGCGATAGCTAACAATTCAAATTTCAAGCTGGGTACATTAGAGCAAAATAGAGTGGTATCATCATACGGAAAGTTAATAGGAAACGCTTCGAGTGATGTGGAAACGATAACATCAGCTGCAAAGATTTTTAAACAATATAATGATAATTTCTCTACATTAGTAGATAATCTTTCAGCTGGAAATGCTATTTACGATATTATGCAAGGTGTTGATTACGATATTCAATCGTATTTGTACGATACGAGGAAAGCACCGAAAGATACAGTATGGTATCAGAAAATAGATAGTTATATTAATGAATTAAGTCGTTTTGCATTAATGGGAACGATTACAGCAAAAACCGGTTGGCTTATTAATAATGGCATTTATTATACAGGTAGACTCGGTACGTTCCATAGTACAGGAACGAAAGGGTTACAAGTTGTAACAGATGCGATGAAAATATATCCATATTTAGGGGAGCAATATTTCGTAGCTGCTGAGCAAATTGCAACGAATTATGGCGGGAAAGATGCAAATGGTAAAGTGGTGAATTTAGATCAAATAAGAGAAGATGGAAAGAAAAAATATTTGCCAAAAACGTATACGTTTGATGATGGGGCAATTGTTTTAAAAGCTGGAGATAAAGTGACAGAAGAAAAAGTAAAACGTTTATATTGGGCGGCAAAAGAAGTGAAGGCACAATTCCATCGTACGGTTGAAAGTGATCAACCTTTAGAAAAAGGAAATCCTGATGATGTATTAACGATGGTTATTTATAATAGCCCAGCGGAATATCAATTTAATCGTCAATTGTACGGATATGAAACGAATAACGGCGGTCTTTATATAGAAGGAACAGGTACGTTCTTTACTTATGAGCGTACGCCAGAAGAAAGTATTTATAGTTTAGAAGAATTATTCCGGCACGAGTTTACGCATTATTTACAAGGTAGATATGAAGTACCAGGGTTATGGGGACAAGGAAAAATATATGAAAATGAAAGATTATCTTGGTTTGAAGAAGGAAATGCTGAATTTTTTGCAGGGGCAACGAGAACGGATAATGTTGTACCGAGAAAGAGTATTATAGGAGGGTTATCTTCAAACCCAGCAGAGCGTTATACGGCAGAGCGAACGTTAAATGCAAAGTATGGAACGTGGGATTTCTATAATTATTCCTTTGCTTTACAATCGTATATGTACAATAAGAGATATGATATGTTTGATAAAATACATGATCTTATTAGGAAAAATGATGTAACAGCATATGATGCATATCGCTCTACATTAAGTAAAGATGCGAATTTAAATAAAGAATATCAAGACTATATGCAAATGTTAGTTGATAATCGTGAGAAATATAATGTGCCATTAGTATCAGACGATTATTTAGCGAATCATGCATCGAAGCCAGTTTCAGATATTGCAGCAGAAATAACAGCGGAAGCAAAATTGAAAAATGTATCAGTGAAGAAAAATAAATCACAGTTCTTTAATACATTCACACTACAAGGAACATATACAGGAACTGCAGCAAAAGGAGAATATGAAGATTGGAAAACAATTACACAAAACGTTAATGATACGTTAAAACGTTTAAGTGCAAAGGAATGGACAGGCTATAAAACAGTAACAGCATACTTCGTAAATTATCGCGTGAATGCATCAGGACAATTTGAATATGATGTTGTGTTCCATGGTATTAATACGGAAGAAGGGGCAGAGAATAAAGCACCAGTTGCGGTTATAAACGGTCCGTATAGTGGAAATGTAAATGAAGCAATTTCATTTACAAGCAACGGATCAAAAGATGAAGATGGGAAAATTATTTCATATAAATGGGAGTTTGGTGATGGAGCAGTAAGTAATGAGCAAAATCCAACTCACGTATATACAAAAGAAGGAACGTATACGGCTAAATTAACAGTAACAGACGATAAAGGAGCAACTAATACTGCTACAGCGACTGTAGCTGTTCAAAAGAAAGAAGATAACAGTGTAGAAAAAGAACCGAATAACTCATTCCAAACAGCAAACAAACTGCAGTTAAATCAAGTCTTACGTGCTAGTTTAGGAAATGGCGATACAAGTGATTTCTTTGAAATTAATGTGGAAACTGCTAAAAACCTTCAAATTAACGTAACGAATGAAAATAATATTGGAATGAACTGGGTACTTTATTCTGAAGCAGATTTAAATAATTATGTTACGTATGCTCAGCAACAAGGGAATAAATTAGTAGGTAGCTACTACACGTATCCAGGGAAGTATTATTTACATGTGTATCAGTATGGCGGGGGGACAGGGAATTATACGGTGGAAGTAAAGTAGTAAAAGGGGAGTTGTCTTTTTCAATGAATGGAAAAAGGTCTGTACTTTAATGAAAAAACAACTGCAGGAAATGTCACTAGTGATAATAACAAATTAAGTGTCGCGAGATATTATATTTACATTAAACAAATCTAATCAGTAAATGAGATAAAATCGATGAACTAGTATTTCATCACGATGTAAGAAAAGTTATAAATATTAAGTGCGTTTAATGTAGTTAAACTAAAGGATCAGAGTGTATCTGTAACAATAGATAAGCTCTGATCCTTATTATATTTAATTAACGCATATGAATTTAAGATAATTAATAAATAAGCTAGCTAGCGGGATTCTTAAAATTCATTTATGTAATTAACTAAACAGAAAATTGTTATCACATTAGCAAGGGATACTAATAGAAAAGCGTGTCCCTTTACCTAATTCACTCTCTATTTCTATATCTCCGTTTAATTCTCTAATAATACTATAAGCAATCATAGTACCAAGCCCAGTTCCTTTTTCTGTTGTTGAATAGAATGGCAAAGCAATTCGTTTTATTTGTTGAGATGACATCCCAATTCCTGAATCAATAATATCAATTATGATATTTCCTTTTACTTTTTGTATATTTATTTGTAATAATCCACCATTTTTCATAGCCTCAATTCCGTTTTGGATGATGTTGTTTAGACAGAGTTTGAATTTTTCGGGGTCCCCATTTATATAAAAGGAATCTGTACTATTTTGTTTGATTTCAACTTTGTATGATAAAGCGAGTGGTGAAATAGTATCTTTCACCTGATTTAAAATGTGATTAATATCTATTTTTTCTTTTAGGGTATTCTGTGGTTTGGTTAAAGATAAATAGTTATTAATAGTAGATTGTATTTGCTGCATTTCAATTAACATGATTTCTAAGTATTGATCCTGAGATAGCTTAGAGGCATGTTTTTCATTTAATAATTGAGTGAATCCATGTACCGTGGTTAGTGGATTGTGGATTTCGTGTGCAATTGACGCTGCTAGTTCGCTAGCTATATAAAATTTTTCAGCCCGTTGCAGTTTTTCTTTCATTTTATATTTCTCAATCATTTCCTCTATAAAATAAACTGATAATAATACTGTGAAAATATTAATGATTATATAATTTAATAAAAATTCTATGAGAGTAGAGTCTATTTTACCTCCTGTATTTATTTGAGTTACAATACCGCAAATAGAAAGGGAAGCTGTACATACTAAAATAAGAAGTAAGCTTAATAATATCTTTTTTTCTTTAAAATACATAGGTAATAAGTAACGAAAGAGCATTGTTATAACAGAAATGATAGTAAAGATAATAAATGATGGAAGAACGCCATTTCCGCCTAAGTAAAACCGGTAAGAAAGATATAAAATTCCTATAAAAACAATGTTTTTTGTATTTCCATATAGAAAAACTAATATTATAGGAATAAAACGTAAATCATAAATAAATCCCACATGTAAATGAAAAGGAAAAGTCATACAAAAAATAATAGCAATGGAGGAAAGGATAGAAAATAACATATTATTACATGTTATTTTTTCTTTAAACTCTAGCCAAAATACGTGATAGCTAAGGATACAAATTATTATAATAAAGGTATTTAATAAAAGAGTAGAAATTCCCATAGTTTTGCATCTCCGATAGTTTGTAAGTAGAATTATGTATGAGTTGGACATAGATGTTTAGTATTAGTAGACTTTTTATCTAAAAAAGGAAGGGTACTTGAAAAGTGCTGTTATATTACTCGTATTAAAATTGATAAGGAAAATAGAAAAAATAATAGATAAAAAATCTATTTAAATTTATGTATATATGAAATTATAAACTAACTTTTGTATAGGTGAAATTTGGATTGAGTTACTGATAAAATAAGTCTTTTTAAGTATGAATATTCTGTGAAAATGATATGCGTGGTGACTCCTGTTTTGTAGCCTTCGTTATATTAACATGGAATATATCAAATTACAAAGTGAAATTTTAGAAAAATTTTATTAGTACATTTTATCTGAAATAGAAATGCTATTTATTTGAGTATTTTGGTACTTAATCGTAGAAAACTTTGTTAGAAAAAGATTTTAAAATTTACATGTTTTTTATGAAGTGTAATATTGTAGCTTTATCTATGTGGCTTTCTCAATAACTATTAAGGCGTAAAGTTAAAATATATAGGTTTATAGATATGAATTATTACATAAAAGCGCACTTAAAAAAGGATGTATGATGGTAATAGAATACAAACATCAAGGGGGAACTTAAAATGAAGTTAAATAAACTAGTGCTTAGTTGTGGAGTAGTTTCAGCATTAACATTTGGTGTGTTAGGGAATAATACTTATGCTGAAGAAGTACACAAAACGAACGATCCAATTCATGTAGTTGAACATGTTTCTGCAGACTTATTATTAACCCAAACAATGGATTATAGTGGCGAAGCTGTAACTTCTTTCGTATATGATGGGAGTGCTGACTTAAGCTTCTCTATGAAAAATAATGGTCAAAATACAATGGGATATAGTGTAAAAGGTCCAAATACAGAGCTAATTGTTGGTGGTTATATAAAACCTGGAGAACAACAAATTAATGTTACAAATGTACGGAATGCTTTATCTTCATTACCGAATGGAACATATAAAATTTACGTTTCAAATGATGATGGTTCTAAGGGGCAATTCCAAGTTTCAGTAAGATCTATGAATTAAATTTAAAACGCTATGCTTTTAAGTTAATTTAATCTTTACTTATCGGAAAGAAGCTAAATTGAATTGAGAATTACCGATAAAAATAAAAACGAGCACCTTATCTAATTGAGAGGGTGTTCGTTTTTTGCTATTAAACAGAAAATAATTATAAATATATTTTGATATTCCCATTGCTAACCTACTAGATTGTGTCAACGAGAGAATGTCTACTATAAAAGATAGTAAAATAAAGATGATGTAACATTCCGCTAAATTATATGGGGAAATAGAAAAACCACCCTTATATGAGTGGTTTTTAGTAATTATTTTTAGGTTATACATTTAAAATTAGGCTAAGTTATAGAAATAATAAACATTTAATCCGTTGTTATTATTTTGGTTCTGGATAATGATTGTAGTATGAGATTCTAATAAATTCTTGGTAGACATTTGTTAATTTGGCATCTCTAAGAGCATCGTTGAATTTTTGCATACGTACACTCCCTTGAGCGTAGCCTCCACCTGGAGTATAAGGGTTTCTAGCTTCAAAGTCATCCAAAAATACTTTTAATTTTTTATAGTCTTGAGATTGATAGAAAGCCACGGCCTCTTCAGGAGTGACATCAAAGTAAGAGGATGACGTTGAGTTATAAGAAGCTGCTTGAGCAGTAGGTGCCTCTAGCATAGTTGCAGCTCCACCGAACATAGTAAGCGCCATAGAAGATACAATAATTTTTTTAAACATAATAAAACCTCCATGTAGAATATTAGATTAATAGTAATCCTGTAATCATTATAGTTACAGTGAAAATGATTATCAAATGCAATATTGCATAATATATCCCACTATTTTTGGGGAGTAAGACTCCCGCCCAAAAATTCAATGAAAGCAAAGAAGTTAGGTGGGAATCGGGCAGATTAAAGTTTCATTTTATTCTTTGAACGAGAAGTCACCTTTATATTTAAATGGAGGAGTGTAATAGATTAAAAGAGGTGTATAAATTACTCAGGTTAACAAAAAAATGAAAAGGCTATTTTAAATAGGGGAAAGCTTAATAACTGGAGTAAAGGAATTGCTATTTATATATTTAACATACATATTTGTCTTTTAAATTGTAGGCGTGTTTTAGAATTTGTATATAGTAAATTCGTTAAAAAACTTGATAAATAATAAAATGTGTAAATTTTTTGACTATTTTATTAAAATTATTTAATATTTGTAATTTATTGTTTTATAATGATAATTGGGTCGATCGTGAATGTTTTAGATATTGCGATATATACTCGGATTAATTTATTCTAGGGAGGTTACAAAATTGGGTAAGAGAGTCATTATAAGAGTTTTTACATTATTATCAGTACTGGCATTATTCCTTAATGTATTTTTACCTAGGGCTAGTGCAGAGGTTATGACGCATGAGAAATATTCAATGGACTGGAGTTATAGTAATAGTCTAGGTAAGTACATTCGCACTGAAATGATTAAAAATTCAAGTGGTCAAATTGCTTATTGCTTAACCCTTGGATTAAAATCACCAAATGGTGAAGATCTTCCTGAAATGGGGAAAACAGATAATGTAGTATATAGAGTCTTATTAAATGGTTTCCCGCAAAAAAGTGCTGAACAGCTGGGAGTAGCTAATAAAAATGAAGCGCATTATGCAACGCAACTTGCGGTTTGGAATGCATTAGGTCAACTCGATGTAAATGAATTAAAACATGAGAATAAAAATGTTGAAAAAGCAGCTAAGGCTATTATTAGTAATGCTAATAATAGTGAAGAGACTCAAGATGTTTTTATGAATGTGATTCCTGCTGAAAAGCAAAAAGCAGAATTAAAGGGTGAATTCTTCGAAACAAATCTATATTCAGTACAAACAAATGCTAAGAGTGGTTCTTATAAGGTAGTAGCGAAAAATGCACCTAATGGAGTTAGAATTGTTAGTGAAAGTGGAGAAGTGAAAGATCAGCTTTCAGTTGGAGAAAAATTTCGTATCCAAATTCCTAAGAATACAAAAACGGGTGAATTTAATTTAAGTGTTGCTGCTAATTTAACTAAAGTTCAAGCAATTGCTTATCGTGGTACGGATACTGTTCAGAATGCTACAGTACTATTAGAGAGAAATGAAGAAAAGCTTAGTAGTGATCTTGCAGTAAATTGGGAAGCAGCTGGTTCTTTAAAAATTAAAAAGGTTGGAGAAAATGGAGAAGTTTTAGCTGGTGCAGTATTTGAGGTCTTTAATGCAAATAATGAATCAGTCGGAAAAATCACGACTGGTGCTGATGGTATGGCAGAATTAAACAACTTACCAATTGGTACTTACACATTAAAAGAAATTAAAGCACCAACAGGCTATGTTTCAGATGATAAACCACAAACTATTGAAGTTAAGACAGGGGAAACAGGAGCTGTCCAAATAGTAAATAACAAAGTAAAAGGTAACATCGAAATTAAAAAGCTTAGTGATTCAGGAAAGATTTTACCAAATGTTGAATTCACAGTCTTCACTGAAGATGGAAAAGAAGTGAAAAAAGTAGTAACAAAAGAAAATGGAATTGCAAACGTTGAAGGTCTTACGTATGGTAAATATTATTTCTTAGAGACAAAAACACCTAATGGATATATTGGAAATAAGACAAAGTATCCTTTTGAAATTAAAGAGCACAATAAAACACTTACTTTTACAGTGGAAAATACCGAAGTGAAAGGTAGTGTAAAATTACTAAAAGTAGATAATGAAGATATTAGTAAAAAATTAGAAGGTGCAGCATTCGAGCTAAAAGATGCAAGTGGAAAAGTAGTTGGGGAATATAAGACAGATAAAAATGGTGAGATTAACGTCAAAGATTTAGCGTATGGTAAATATTCATTTGTAGAAAAGGCTTCTCCAAATGGTTACGTTCTTGTTAAAGAACCGATTGCGTTCGAAATAAAGGAACATGGAAAGATTATTGAGTTATTGGCAGTTAATCATCTTATCAAAGGTGATCTAGAAATTACAAAGGTAGATGTAGCTGATGGAAATAACAAGCTTCCAAATGCAGAATTTACAATTTATAACGAAGCAGGAAAAGAAGTAGTAAAAGGTAAAACAGATGATAAAGGTATCGCTAAATTTGAAAAGTTACCATTTGGAAAATACACATATAAAGAAACTGTTGCACCAAACGGTTATATCTTAAATGAAGAGACGTTTTCTTTTGAAATTAAAGAGAATGGTCAAATCATTAAACACATTGTCAAAGATGAGAAGATTCCTTCAATTAAAACAACAGCATCTGATAAAAAAGATGGTACAAAAGAAATGCACACTTCTAAGTCTGTAACAATCCAAGATAAAGTGGAATTCAAAGACCTACAAGTAGGTAAAGAGTACACTTTAAAAGGTAAATTAATGGATAAAAAGACTAATAAACCATTCGTTGTAAATGGTAAAGAAGTAACTGCTGAAACGAAGTTTACACCAAAAGAAGCAAATGGTTCTATTACATTAGACTTCACATTTGATGCAACTGGTTTAGAAGAAAAAGAAGTAGTAGTATTTGAAGAGTTACTGAAAGACGGAAAAGTTGTTACGACACATGCTGATATCAATGATAAAGGTCAAACAGTTAAGTTCGTTAAGCCATCAGTAAAAACGACAGCAACAAACAAAGCTGATGGTGGAAAAGAGATTCATTCAAAGGATTCTATCACTATTCAAGACAAAGTGGAGTATACTAACTTAGTTGTAGGTAAAGAGTACACTGTAAAAGGTAAACTAATGAACAAAGCTATTAACAAACCATTATTAATTGATGGAAAAGAAGTAACAGCTGAAACGAAGTTTACTGCAAAAGAAAAGAATGGGTTTGTAACATTAGACTTTACTTTTGTTGGTGCTGAACAGCAAGGAAGAGAAGTAGTCGTGTTTGAAGATTTATTACATGAGGGTCAAGTAATTGCAACTCATGCTGACATTAACGATGTAGGTCAAACAGTTCGATTTGTAGAACCTTTTATTAAAACGGCAGCAACAAACAAAGCTGATGGTTCTAAAGAGTTAGATGCTTCTAAATCTGTAACAATCCAAGATAAAGTGGAATACAAAGACTTAATCGTGGGTAAAGAGTACGTTGTAAAAGGCAAACTAATGGATAAAGCAACAAACAAGCCATTATTAGTTGATGGTAAAGAAGTAACAGTAGAATCTAAGTTTACTGCTAAAGAGAAAAATGGTTCTATCACACTAGATTTCACATTTAATGCTTCTGCATTACAAGGTAAAGAAGTAGTAGTATTTGAAGAACTGTATCAAGATAATATATTAGTAGCTATTCACGCTGAAATTGAAGATAAGGGACAAACAGTGAAATTTAAAGAAGTAAAACCAGAGCAACCAAAACCAGAACAGCCGAATCAAGATAAAAATACTCCAACTACAGAACAACCAAAAGAGCAACCACAATCTAAGAAAGAAGTTCAATCTAAAATTGGATGGTTACCGCAAACAGGTACTAATCTTACAAGTTGGATTTCTATGGCTGCAGGAGCATTACTGTTAATTGCTGGTGGAGTTATTTTCTTAAAACGTAAAAATGCATAAAAACTAAAAAATAAGCACATCTGTTTTTATAACAAGATGTGCTTATTTTTATCATTTTAGCCAAGAAGACTCCTATATTTAAGCGTGAATGGCATTTAAAATAGCAACTTTATTTGTAGTAAACAATACATAATTTTGTTTTACTGTTTTAATTAAAATACGGTCTGTTTTCCCATAAGATGTTCCAATACGTATTACATCTACTTCTTCAACACCAGCATAGGTAGCATCTTCGGTAACCTCAATCACATCACGTAATGGAATTGTAATCTCCGCCAATTGCCATGAAATAATTAATTCTTCATTTGTTTTTTTTACATTAATGCCTAGCATTATACCAAGACCTTTCAATAATAATAATAATATGCTACACTTCTAATCTTATTATATAAATTTTTAGATTATTTATCTATATATAGGAATAGAATTTATTTCTATTTATGAGCATCTTAATGATGTCAAACAAATAGAAGGATATACAGTCTTTCTATTAAGAAATATGTTAAGAACAAAATTTTACTTCAAATTAATATGAATTTGATATGGTTGAGATATTATGAACGAGAAACAGTAAGAGTTGCAGGAAGGAAATGAATAATGAGACTTGAATTAGTAGGGATTTTCATTTGTGTAATTATGATGTTAGGTATCTTTATAATTTACACCAATCAATCTATTGCTAAAGAATCAGATAAGATGAACTATGAATCTCGTGAAAACTTCATAAATAAAGAGAAAGATAGTAGAGGAAAAAGGCAATCAAAATACACTGAAAGTTCTTTTGCTAGTATACAGGCTGTAGTTAATAAGGAATATGGATTACCCGAAGACTTAGTGGACAGGATTGTTACTGCATTAACAGATAAACCTAATGTGTAAATTATTCAGTGTTTATGAATTCTATTATTACTATTTAAAGCCTAATTTCTCAATGTATTGTAGAGAAATTAGGCTTTTTTTATCAATTCATTAAAGTTTTTATAATTCAAGGACTCAAGTTAATGATTATATTTTCAAGTATTCGTTTTGAGCTACATAGATATAGTTTTCGTTGCAACTGTTTGTTGAAATATTTTATCATGCTCAACAATAACCATTGTGGGATTAAATTGTTGAATAAGTTCTTCAATCTGCATACGGGAATAGATATCTATAAAATTTAGTGGTTCGTCCCATATATATATATGAGCTTTTTCACATAAACTTTTAGCGATAAGCAGTTTTTTCTTTTGTCCACCAGAATAATGAGATATATCTTTTTCAAATTGAATTCGGTCAAAGTCCATCTTACTTAGGATGGACTTAAATAAGGTTTCATCAATCTTGTGCTCTTCAATAAAGCCTGATAGCGATCCCTTCAAATGAGAAGTATCTTGTTGGACATAGGAAATGATGAGTCCTGTACCTAAAGTAACTAAGCCTGTATGCTGTATCGGATGTCCTAGAATTAGTTTTAGGATACTACTTTTTCCGCTCCCATTCGTTCCATCAAGTACAATTCGGTCACCTTGTTCAACTATGAAGCTAATCGGCTCATTCACAATTTGATCATTGTACTTAACGGACACGTCAACTAAAGTAATCAATTCATTTGATTTAAATTGTAGTTGTTCCAATTTTAATGATTCAGTTTTCTCCACATTTTTTAGTAATTTTGATTTTTCCTCAATAGCTTTTTGTTGCCTTGATTCAAGGTTTTTTGCTCTTTTCATCATCTTGGCTGCTTTATGTCCTACAAACCCCTTATCCAACTTAGAGCCTGAATTCCTCGTTCCATTTTTGGAAGCTTCCACGTCATGAGACCAACTTGCTGAACGTTTGGAAGACTGTTTTAATCGCCCTATGTCTTTTTGTAGACGCTCATTTGTAGCCTTCTCGTGTTCTTGCTGTCTATCAAAATTTAACTTCCAAGAAGAATAGTTACCACTTTGAACTTCAATATTTGCTCTATTAATAGATAGGATATGGTCAACGCACCCATCTAAAAAGATTCTGTCATGTGAAATTAAAATAAATCCTTTTTTCTTCCTTAGATAATCGGAGACTATCTTTCGTGCATCTGTATCTAAGTGATTTGTTGGTTCATCAATTAATAGAAATTGACCCGCATTTAAAAACAGTGCAGCAAGCAACACTTTTGTTTGTTCCCCATTTGATAATGTTTTAAATGGTCTGTACATGACCTCAGCATCAACATTTAAATAGGATATCTCACGTAGAAGTTCCCAATCTGCGGCTTGGGGACAAATTCCTTCAAGGATTTCATGAGTGAATTTGTTCTTATCTGAAACAGAGTAGGGGAAGTAATTGAATTCTACTGAAGCAAGGATTTTCCCGCTATACTCATAATTCCCTAACAATAAATTAAAGAATGTCGTTTTACCTCGTCCGTTTCTACCAATAAATCCTAGCTTCCAATCCGTATCTATTTGGAAGTTTACACTTTCAAAAATATTATCAAAGCTACCTGGGTATGAAAAAGTTAAGTCTTGGACCTTTATCATTGACATAATAATTCCTCCTTTATATATCGAAACGTTTCATATAAAGTCGGAACATCCATCCATTTTTTAATTCCTCTATATAAGTTTGATGGATATTAACGACTTATATAGAGCATTACATGTGTAACAATAGTATCTGAAGTACTCATTTTTCTCGCTCCTTTATTTGTGAAGTACATTTAACAATTAGTAAGTTTCAACTAAGACAAACGGGAATAAAAAAATCCCCCAATTTGTAATCGGAAGGATTAGTCTTTCGTCTATACTTAATAAGTACTTATTAATCATTTGAATCATGACAAATAAAGTATGAACTGAATTTTAAAAATGGATAGACTAACCCTATATTTTGTAGTTTGAAGTTATAAAATTCAACTTAAAATATAAATTAGTTAATCATTATTCATCCATCATTCCTTTCATAATTCTATTTTTAGAGTAACATTCTTTTTAGGGAGATGCAATATTAGCTTCAATTTCATCTAATTCTAAATCATTTATAATTCTTTGAGTAAGGAGATAAAACTTTACCGCCCTTTTTATAAACATCACATTTTTGTTCAATAGGTCATGTCTTTTGTCCGTTAAAAAGGGAGGATATGAAATTGACATCAACTTTTTGTGTAACTATAATAGTTACGGTTGGTTTCGTAAACTAATTTGAATTTCTATTTTAATGATAGTATATTTTCATTCCTTTTTAAGTGTGACAGATAGCAACTATAATCCAATAGAGGAGTAGATTCTATCTCATATGTAAAGAGTAGATAAGTTGTACCCGCCAAATTTACGATGCTCAAATACTTAAAAAATTACATTTTTCAGCTTATCCTTTTTAGAATCCTCAGTATTGATAATTGTAAACATCTACAAAAAGTTAATAAGATTGTTGTGTGTAGAAAGAAATCTTTTAAAAAGGTCATAATATGGATAATAGGTAGCACACATTTTAATTAGTAGGACTTGTGCCACCATCAAGCCATTTTTTAATAAAAGTATAGAAAAATCAAGAAGGTGAATCCATTGCGTAAACATGTATATGTGCAATTTTATGTATTGATATTGGCTTTAATAACTTATATAAGCTTTTGCTTTATATTTTTATTTGTTTTTCCGAATCATTATTTCGTATCAGATTTTAATATCCGACTATCATCTTTAGTCGTTGAAACTACTGTATTTATCTCATTACTGTATTCTATATTATCCCAAAAAATTAAGTTAGGAGTATTCTGGGTTTGCATTACTATTGCAATAGGGTGTTTTTTGATAGGGAATTTCATATCCGCTTTTCAAGTACTTAATGTAGAATTGCCAATACAAAATTTTAATATTTCTGATGTATTTCTACTGTTTTTCTTATTCTTCTTTCTTTTTGCGTTCTTTTATAAAATTATGATGGAATGTAACAAATGGGAGAAAGCGTATTTACTTTGTGATTTATGCATTGTTGTTACTGCTATTTTTACATTAGAGTGGTACCTATTTAATAAACCATCTGCAAATATTTTATTCTTATCAATTGGAGATGTTTTTCTCTCATTTATTTTTCCGATTATAGATTTATTGCTTCTATTACTTGGAGTTACACTGATCTTTCGACCTGCTATTTTCAATGCAAAAAGTAAATTGTTTATTTTTATCCTAGTATTAACTGGATTGGCTATTACGGACTATTTGTATTTTTACTTACAAGGTGATTTGTCAGAGCGTTCAGTTATATTTTTAAGGTGTTTGTATAGAGTTTTCCTATTATTTATCGCTATTGCTGCTACAATCCCAAAGAATACTTCTTCTAAAAGAAATTATTTTATTATTAATCCGACATTTGGAGAGAAACTTCTTGGTATATTCCCTTATCTTGCAGTTGCAGTCTTAATTGGCTTTACTTTGAAAGAGCAAACTTCTTCAGCTACATTAATTACGGGAAATTGTATTGCTTTTGTATTTGTACTGATTCGTCATACAATCGTACGAATGCAAAACAAAGAGTTAACTAAAACATTAAAAGTGTTTAATAATCAATTAGAACAAACAGTATCTCAAAGAACAAGGGATTTAATAAATAAATCTAATGATTTAGTAAAAAATCAAGAGAGATTTAAGTCATTATATGAGTATCATCCGGATCCTATTTTAACGATTGATTCAAACGGTATCGTATTAAATATAAACCAGGCTGGAAGTATGTTATTAGGAAAAGAAAGTGCTGCATTGATAGGGAAAGAGTGCTTCTCTATTTTTTTAGATGAAGATAAATCTGAATTGGAAGTAGCTATAAAGAAAGGGAAACGATGTAGTTCATCTTCACTACAGTTACGTGTGAAAAATAACAATGAGAAGGATATACTCTTTTGGTATGTCACTATAGTTCCTATTATGATAGAAGGACAAACCTTTGGGAGCTATGTAATGGTAAAAGACATAACAAGGATGAAACAACAACAGGAAGAGATAAATTACCTTGCATTCCATGATACGGTGACGGAGATTGGAAATCGTATATTCTTCCAACAAGAATTAGATAGATCTATTAAGCGTGCACAAAAAACACAGGATAAGTTTGGGCTCCTGTATATTGATTTAAATCGCTTTAAGACTATTAATGATACATTGGGTCATTCGATTGGTGACAAGGTTTTAAAAGAAGTTGCCAAACGTTTTAGGACATGTCTGTCACCGACTATTCCTCTAGCAAGAATAGGTGGTGATGAGTTTGCGATCATTGTCCATAACCAAACAGAGCAACAGCTATTGGATTTGTGTAAAACTCTATTTCGTATAACTGAAGAACCATTTGTAGTAAATCAGCATAGTTTTTACTTATCTCTTAGTATAGGAATAGCAGTGTATCCATTTGGAGGAATAAATACTACTACACTTTTACAACACGCTGATATCGCTATGTATAGCGCAAAGGAAAAAGGTAACAATGCTGTTTGTATGTATGACGAGACATTATCTCAACAAGTAACTCGTCGATTACGATTAGAACAGGATTTACCAAATGCAATTGAAAATAATGAGTTGTTTTTATTGTATCAACCACAAATTGATAGTAAGGCAGGTAAGGTTATTGGTGCAGAGGCTTTAATACGTTGGCAACATCCAGAGCTTGGGCTGATTTCTCCTTTTGAGTTTATACCTATCGCAGAAGAAACGGCGCAGATTATTTCAATTGGGAAGTGGACGTTACAGAAAGCGTGTCAACAACTGAAAGAATGGCATTCTGCGGGCTTTTCAAATCTAAAGATGGGGATAAATTTATCAGCTATAGAGTTTGAACAGAAAGATTTTGTTCAAACCATTATATCTACCATAGAAGAGATAGGAGTACCTGCTAATTCGATTGATTTGGAATTAACAGAGCGAATAGCAATGGTAGATGAAAAGGAAACCTTATCGAAGTTAAAAGCATTAAAATCATATGGTGTACATTTATCAATTGACGATTTTGGTACAGGTTATTCTTCATTAGCGTATCTGCCTCTTTATCCAATTGATACTTTGAAAATTCCAAGAGAATTTGTTAATAGGATTGGAACTTCTACTGATGGAGATGAAATTATACAAACCATTATTTCACTTGCTCATACTTTAAACATGAAAGTGATAGCAGAAGGGGTAGAAACGAAGGAACAATTAACAGTGTTACAACGTAATGCATGTTATCTAATTCAGGGCTATTACTACAGTAAACCTGTAAATGAAGATGAATTTATTGGTTTTTTAAGTACAATACAAAATGAATAAGTGAAAAATCAGTATATGTATGAAATAAAGTGAAAAGACGATCTATCCATATGGATTTGAACGTCTTTTCACTTTATTTTCAGTAGTTATGCAGCAAGGTTTCAGCCTTTGAAAGTAAAATAAGTATCTATATTCCTTGTATTTAGGGCTAATGGGATATGAGGTGAAAGTTGCTTCTTGTGAAACCGCATTAGGGACAGCTCGTATATTCTTAAAGCAATTTGAAAAAGCGGAAGAACATTTCAATCGTTCCATTGACCTTTTGTAAAAACATAATGAAGAAAAATTGATTTTAATAGTAAGGCATAATCTAGGACTATTATATGCAACTCAAAATTTATCTAAATTAGCAATTCGTCATTTATCAGAAGTCACAGAGAAGAATATTGCCCATTTTAAAGCAGTGTTCTTACAAGCGCGTGAACACTATAAGCTAAGAAAAACAAATATTGTAAAAGAACTTATTGAAAAAGGATTAGCAGTTTGTATGGAATTAGGAAATGAAGAGTATGTATATCATTTCAATATTTTACGTTCTCTTAATGAAGATGAAGCAATTAAACTCTTAGAAGAAGTGAAAAAAGTATTTCTTACTTCGAAAAGCAAGGTTTATGGGATTTCGTAGAAGAATATGCAGATCTAAAAAAGGAAGAAATTATACAATAATCACATGCTATCATTTTTAATAGCTAATTAACAAAAGGACTCCAATTATGGAGTCCCTTTGTTAATGGGATAATGCTTTAGTTTATCTAATTATAACAATATTTGTAAAAAGTGTAAAGGGGTCCTAGTTTGGAGGGGGAATTATTTAATCTTTTTTATTTAATAAAGGGATGATATTTAGTTATCTGCGCTTCTTAATTATGTTTTTTATCACAATTTGAAGTAAATTCCAGTTAATCTTATTTATTTTATAGGAATTATAAGTTATACTAAAAGTAGGTGCAAAATGTACCATTTGAAAAAGAGTGCATTGCAAAAAGGAATCCGTAAAGGATTCCTTTTTTGTTTCTTTTAAAATGAAGCAACGTTCTAATTATCTCTTTCATTTTTTATGAATGAACTACCAATGTATAAATTTAAAAGGTATTTTTGGAAAATTGCCAT
Organism: Bacillus sp. FSL E2-8900; assembly: GCF_037966225.1. Taxonomy (NCBI): domain Bacteria; kingdom Bacillati; phylum Bacillota; class Bacilli; order Caryophanales; family Bacillaceae; genus Bacillus; species Bacillus sp. FSL E2-8900. The sequence goes on along the minus strand of NZ_CP150193.1, from coordinate 3,214,194 downwards.
ATTCCTGTAACAAAACAAAGGTATGTTATGTGTGTTAAATATAAAGAGAAAGAAGGAAAAGTTGTGAAAAAAGTTTTGCCAATTGTTGCGTTATTAGGCATGATGAGTTTTGGAGTACAGGAAATGAATGTAAGAGCTGATACATACCACAAGGGCGATTCAAAAATTAGTTTTTGGGATTCGAAAAGAAAGGGTACTAATTTCATGAATAGTACGTCATTACCTGAAAACTATAAAAGTGCAAAAGAAGCTAATATTGAATATGTACGTTTAGCACCTGATAAATGGGCAAAAGATAAAGATTTTCTATTTGAGGATAAACCAGATACTTCTGGAAAGGATTTTCTGATAGGTAATGCAGATAACTATCGGGGATTAGTAAAGGAAGATCTAGAAAAATTAAAGGCGGATTTAGATGCCGCACAATCACAAGGAATGAAAGTCGTTCTTACAATGTTATCCTTACCTGGTGATCGATGGCGCCAATTTAATAATAATAAGAATGACGACAGAATATGGGAAGAAGAGAAGTATCAAGAACAAGCAAGTCAATTTTGGAAGGATCTCGCTCTGGAACTAAAAGATCACCCCGCGGTGGTTGGTTATAATATTATAAATGAACCACATCCAGAAACAGCTAAAAATAATAGATATAATGATTTTTGGACGGAAGATTACGAGAAATGGTATGCAAAAGTAAAAGGAACGACAGCTGATTTAAACAGATTTTATGAAAAGGTGATTAACTCCATTCGTGAAGTGGACAAAGAAACACCGATTATTTTAGATTCAGGTTTATATGCTACTCCATGGGCCTTTAAATATTTAAAACCAGTAGAGGATAAAAAAACACTATACGCATTTCATATGTATGAACCATATGAATTAACGAGCCAAGGTGAAAAACAAAACAAGGAATATCAATATCCAGGATTAGTAAAAGTAGGGGATTTAGAGAAACCTGTAATGTGGAATAGACAGGGATTAGAGAAGTTTTTGAAGCCAATTCAACAATGGTCTAAGAAAAATCATGTACCATCTAATCGAATTATTGCAGAGGAGTTTGGAATTAACCGTACTGTTCCAGGTGCTACCCAATACATGCAAGATCTTATTTCTATCTTTAACCAAAAAGGATGGCATAAATCATTCTATGCATTCCGTGAAGACACATGGACAGGGATGAATTATGAATTGGGAACAGAAAAAATAAAATGGGATGAAGAGGGTAAACCGATGCGTCAAGATAATTCACTCTGGGATGTAATAAAAAAAGATTTACAAACGCGTAAATAGTTTAGAATATTAGGTTTAAGGACTAAATATAAGCATCTAATTCAAATAGAATTAGATGCTTTTTATTATAAAAAAGGTGGAGTTTTAAACAAATGTCTTTGCAATTGTATTAACCTTTAAAGTGAAAAAAGTTTTATGAATTTTTCGTGAGATCTCAACCTTTAAATGTTGTAATTTATTTACTTATTTCCCCAATTGGATATATTTCTCTAATTGGATGGAAGTTTAGAATACAGAATCAAAACATAATAGGCTGTTATCGATGAGTTTATCGTAAATTTGTTATTTAATGTGTCATCAAATAACATTTATATACAATAATACATAAAGAAAAGGAGATATTTATGAAAAAATATAGAGTAATAGACACAACTTAAATAGTATGAATAGCTTAGATTGTAAAAAAATGGAGAAGAAAACAAAAAACTTAAGAGTACTAAGGAAAAATGAGGGAGATAATATGGGGAATAATTCAAAACATAAAACTAGAAAAATACTTGCGGCCACTGCTACAGTAACTATGCTTGCGACTGGAATGATTTCTTCATCAGATGTCTTTGCGGAGCAAAAGGAGCAGCAAAAAAATTTATCGACATCACTGCAAAGTGAAAAGTCAGTTAAATCAGAAAATAGAGTATTTACGGTCCCAGGAAAAGGGGATGTTGAGGTACTGAAACAACAGGAAAGAAAAAATATGGCATTTAGTCCATATGAACCAACTGGTTTATATGCAAAGCCAAATGAACAAATAACGATTAATGTAGAAGGTAATCAAGATATTCAGGTATATATTGGAACGTATTCGTATGATGCTTCTTGGAGAGAAGATTCTAAGATAAAATCATTCACATTAAAAGCTGGTATAAACACAATCCAATCTCCAAATGGGGGGCTGATTTATTTTTATAATAAACAACAAGGTGGTACCATTCGAACAACAATCACAACAGGTGGAACGACTACGCCTTTCTTTGAACTAGGAAAGCATACGAAACAAGATTTAATAAACATGCTGGACCAGTATCCTAATGCACATGCAGTGGAGTTAAAAGGCGAACGTGTATTAATTACGGCCAGCCCTGCACGTGTTAAGAAATATTTGTTGGGTTCTAATACGGATCCTGTACAACTCTTAAAAAAGATGGATGAAGCTACTCGAATTCAAGACAAAGTAGCTGGATTATCTGAAGAACAAGTAGATAAACATTATGTTCATTACGTAGAAGAAAATCATTCTCCTGATTATTATATGTATGCAACTTCTTATCGAACAGCATATGTAGGAGATGCAATCCAATACGTGTTAGATATTAATAAATTTGTAACAGATGGATGGGGTCCTTGGCATGAGGCAGGACATTTGAGACAACAATCACCCTGGAAGTTTTATAATATGACAGAAGTACAAAATAATATATACAGCCTTTCTGTAGAAAAAGCATTTAATCAACCATCCAACTTAGAGAAAAGTGGAGTTTATCCAAAAGCGTTTCAATATCTAGAACAAACGAATAAAAATTATGACGAAATTAGTGATGTTTTTGTAAAACTTGTTATGCTCTGGCAACTACAGTTAGCGTATGGAGAGGATTTCTATCCTAAATTGCATCAATTGTATAGAGACATGCCTTCAAGTGAACTTCCACAAACTGATGAAAATAAAAAACAATTATTTATGATTTCAGCATCAAAAGTAGCCAAACAAAATTTGATTCCTTTCTTTGAGAAGTGGGGATTACGTCCAAATAACGATACCATTCAAAAAGTAGCTGCATTAGGATATCCAATTTTAACAGCAGAGATTTGGAAGGGTACGGATTCTAATCCAATTAAACCAGATATGCCTAATGTAAATAATATTTTAGAAGGAAACCAGTTTGCATGGTCACTAAAAGGAATTAGTGATTTCGAGTTTGCTAAAATTAATTTCAATAAATCGACAGAAGAAATACAAGTAGACTTAAAAGCAGGCGTACCGCATCATTATTTTAATGAAACATATGCGAGTATTAGAGTACAAAATGCATCAGGGAAAGTAGTATACAATAAAGACATTTATGGAAATAAACAACAAAATGCTGAATCGCAAAAAGTTTCAGTCAAAGTAGGAGATTTTATTGAGTTAACACATCTAGAAGGTGTGCATAGAGCTACTCTCACAAATGTAGATAATAGTAAACAAGAGAGCTTTGGAAAAAAAGCCATGTACGAAGTTACAAAGGAAGGTCTGAAGAAAGTAAATCAAATTGTTAATCCGAAACCGGACACAGAAGCTCCAACACAGCCAAAAGGATTATATGCAAGCAACCTTACTTCTAACAGTGTAGAGCTAAAATGGAATCCTTCTACAGATAATGTAGGTGTAAAAGAATATCAGGTATTACGCGATGGACAATTGATTCAAACGGTACAAGGAACGACGTTTACTGATCAAAACTTAACAGTTAATAAGGAATATAAATATGCAGTGAAGGCTGTAGATGCAGCTGGAAATACATCAATCCAAAGTGAAATTCTTCTTGTAAAAACCAAAGATCAAAATGTATCTTATGAAAAATGGGATCCAAAGAAGGCATATACAAAGGGCGATAAAGTAGAACATCAAGGGACAGTGTATGAAGCTGTTCAAAATCATCAAGGAAATGGTGACCCGAATTGGATATTTGCACTATCGTTATGGAAAGCAATTACAATCAATTAATATGTAAGAATCAGATGTAAAGATAGAACAACATCCAGTATTTTAAAGAATTACTGGATGTTGTTTGAATTTTGATAGATTTCTCTACTACGTTAGTATTCAATAATAAAAATTAGAAAAGGATGTAGATTAGTGATTAGTCAGAAAACAAAGCAAAGATTTAATAAAGTTATTATAATTACCGCAGCATGTAGCATGTTTTCTATGTTTGGAACGTCTATTTTGCACACTAAAGCTGCAACACATTCAGCTGCTCCAGCAGTTTATGTGAGTCCCCAAAATATATCTGCCTCAGATATTATTAGTATAGACTGGTCACCAGTTCAGACACCACCTTATACGTACTGGGCTGTACACAACTGGAATGCAGGTGGTGAAGCTGGAGGATATGCTGGTTTTCAACAACAAAGTGGGTTTGATGAAAATGGAAAACGTACTTTACATTTTGCCTTATGGGATCCAATTTCCTCTAAAGAAGCAATAAAGGCCGAATACTTATCTCCGAATTCGCAAGCTGGACCCTTTGGAGGAGAAGGAACAGGAATGAAGGTTCAAACAACTTATGGTTGGAAAGACTACAATTGGTACACAATGACAATGCGTTCATGGCAAGAAAATGGTCATACTAAATTTGGACAATGGATGAAAGATGTAACAAAGAATAAATGGCATCAAATTGCAATTATGGACTTTCCGGTTGCTAATGTTGTATTTAATCATGGTTTAGGAATGTTTCAAGAAGACTGGGCTGATAGTGGACAGAATGTTCGAGAAGCGCGCTTGAAAAATGGTTATAGCCGAAAATTAGTTGATAAACAATGGAGTTCTTGGAATAATCAAAGTATTTCTGGAACGCATGATAATACTTATCAATATGATGGAGGATCTACTTCAGAATATGTATGGGTCAAAGCAGGAGGTAATACGCAGTCTACTATTGGGGCAGGAAAAATATTCACGCTAAATCAACCTACTCAACCTGAAATAGGAAAACTAGATTTTGATATCCAATCTATATATTATGAAAATGAAAAATTAAATGTATCTTGGAAACTAAAAGAAAATAGTACACCGCAATTTAAGGGGAAAATTGAAATTTATAACAATGAAAATATGACGGGCCAACCTATTAACGTAATTAATGATATTAAATCTTATCAAAATGGAATCAGTCAATCTATATCATTACCAACAAATGCTTATGCAAAAATTGTATTAACGGATATATTTGATCAAACTGTTGAGAAAAAGGTACAAATCAAAAATGAATCTCCAAACATTTTTGAAGGTAATGAATTTGCATGGTCGCTGAAAGGGATTGGAGATTTTGAATTTGCGAAAGTAAATTTAAATAAATCAACAGAAGAAATGCAAATTGATCTAAAAGCAGGTGTACCACATGACTACTTTGATAGTACATATGCAAGTATTAAAGTGCAAAACACATCAGGTAAAGTGGTCTATAACAAAGAGATTTATGGAAACAAACAGCAAAATGCTGAATCGCAGAAAGTTCCAGTCAAAGTAGGCGATTATATAGAGTTAACACATCTAGAAGGTGTACATAGAGCTACTCTTACAAATGTAGATAATAGTAAACAAGAGAGCTTTGGAAAAAAAGCCCTATACGAAGTTACAAAGGAAGGCCTGAAGAAAATAGAAAAAATGCCAGAAGCAACAATTTTAGAAGGAAACAAGTTTGCATGGTCATTAAAAGGATATAGTGATAGAGAAATTGCAAAAGTAGATTATGATGAAACGGTAGAAGAGATGAAGGTAAAACTAGAAGCAGGTGTACCACATTCCTATTTTGCTAGTACGTATGCTAGTATTAAGGTCCAGAATTCTTCTGGTAACGTTCTGTACAAAAAGGAAATCGTGGGAAATAAACAACAAAATACTGAAAGCCAAACTGTGCCCGTCAAGGTAGGGGATTACATTGAATTTACCCATATAGAAGGAGAAGCAACAAAGGAAAAAACGCGAGCAACTTTAATTAACCTTGAAAATAACAAAAATGAAACCATTGGAAAAACAGCAAGATATCAAGTTACAAAAGAAGGCTTGAAGAAAGTAGAAAAAATGCCAGAAACAACGGTTTTAGATGGAAATCATTTTGGGTGGTCATTAAAAGGATATGGTGATAGAGAAATCGCAAAAGTAGATTATAATAGGACAACAGAGAAAATGCAGGTGAACTTAGAAGCAGGCGTACCACATTCTTACTTTAATAATACGTATGCAAGTATTACAGTAAAGAGTTTAACCGGTAGTGTTGTGTACAATAAGGAAATCGTGGGAAATAGACAACAAACTGCTGAAAGCCAAATCGTGTCCGTAAAAGTGGGAGATTACATTGAGTTTACCCATATAGAAGGGGATGCAGTAAAGGAAAAGACACGAGCTACACTTATTAATCTTGAGAATAATAAACAAGAATATATGGGCAAAAAAAGAATCTATCAAGTTACTTCAACAGGATTAAACAAAATAGATTAATATGAAAAACATTCTAAGTATTAATTAGATGCAAATAGTCGTTCATTGTGAACGGCTATTTGGCTTTTATTTAAAGAAAAGTGAAAGGAAAATACTCTCATTTTTATATATACTCTCGTTGTCATCAACTGCTATATTTTTTATCAGGGGAAAATAATTTAAAAAATGCGCTTGAGAATTGATACATGTTTAAGTGCTATAGATTTGAGAAAAAAGAAACAGAATAGTAAGGTATTTGTTGATAAACCCTTTCTTTTATTACAATATTTTACATATTTAGTATAATGTATATGAGTTCTGTATATTAAGGGAGGAATGATAATGAAAAGGCTCATAACACGTGCAAGTGGTAATACAATCTCAAAAAGGTTAGTTTTAATGGTTTTGTCGGTGGTTTTAATGATAGTGATGATTATACCATCGAATGATGTATCGGCAGCCAATCTATCAAAAGCAGGCTTACTAAAAGGCGTAAATTTATTTAATGGAAGTTGGACAGTTGCTATACAGGCAGCAAATTTACAATATGTTTCGGCTGAGCCTTCGGGAAATATAATAGCAAATCGTAATGCAGTTAATGAATGGGAGAAATTCGAATTAATTCCGACTGGGGAATTATATACGTACGCTTTAAAAGCTAAAAGTAATGGGAAGTATGTTTCGTTTGAGCCAAATGGTAGAGTAGTAGCAGATCGTACATCAATTGGTGCATGGGAAAAGTTTATTTTATATAATGGTGGAGACAATAGGATATATGTATTACAAGCACTAAGTAATGGTAGATATATATCAGCAAATGGTGGTAGAGAATTAACAGCTACTAGTTATGTAGCTGGAAGCTGGGAAAGATTTGTTATTGTATACTTCTAAACTTTGAAGTGTTATATATCTAAATGATAATGGCATGTTTAGTTGGTATAAATACCTAATACAATAAAGTTTTAAGCATGTAATACAAGTGTATATTAACGTGTAAAAGGGCTGCAAATAATTAGCAGTCCTTTTTGCATGTTAAATAAGGACTTACTGAGGTTATAATGAGAAGAAAAAGAACCCTATAGGGTTCTTTTTCAAGGCATATTAACAGTAAGGAGAATCATGAAATGCTACTTCAAATCTTTATTAGGGGAAAGATTTTGAAAAAGCTTAACATGTATTTATTTTTACATAAATGTAAGATGTAGTAAATTGATAATATTTATACTTACTATTACTAATATTCAATTAAGATAGTTAATACTATTTATATAGTGTTAACTGGTGTATAGTACAGTATAGATTTAGAAATTTAATATTAGATTACATTTGTTAAAAAAGTTAATAGATATATTTTTTCAAATCCTAACTAACATTTAAACGGTTTTAATTGAAATTGGTTGTGTATTAACCCTTATAAGCCAATAAAAGTAAATAAAATAAACAAAGACCCTGTAATAAATACAGGGCCGGATACAGGGTTAAGGGAACGCATAGTTTCTTAATATCATAGTAGCATATATTCTTTGTATAGCTACATGAGGATTTTGACAGAATTAAGAACAAGACAGAAAATCTGTAGGAAAGCAAATATAGTGCTGGAAATGTGATTTTAAATTAAGCTATAGGTATATTGAAATGGATGAAAACTCTTGAGTACCATGATTAAATTGCCTTTAATTATGAGGTTTAGGTTAGAGGGATAATTGGATCTTACTGAAAAGAAAAAATGTTTTTTAGATTAAAAGAAGAAAAGACACCTTTTGGGTGTCTTTTCTTTAGGTAAACAGTTCACATATTGCTGAATTAGATACGAAACCATAATTCGACTACGAAGTAAATCCTAACATAATCTGAACAGAAAAAATATGTAATATTACATTTTTAGTTTTTAATTATTTTATTCAATATAGAGAAGCAACGTAAATAAAAGGGCATGCAGTCGTATCTGCAGCCCTTTTTAGGAGGAATTCAAGATACCATTAGGACACGTATTGGTAAACAGGTTCAAAAATAGTATGTGTGAAAAGAAAAAGTCCTATACCAAAAGTAGACAGGACCTTATCTTTTTTACATTTTAAAAAATGAAATTCTGTCCTTTTGAAATCAGTACAGCACACACTTGGTTTGAAATGAAATTAGAAAAAGTATACATGAAAATGGCAGACAACTATTTTGTTGCCTGCCGGTGCCAGTGGGTTGAATGAGTTAGTCAATTCAATAAATTGTGCTATCCCATTACCAGAAGAGTGAAGCCGTTAGTCCAAACGGCTTAGACATAGTTTGTCTAATAAAGAAAAAATTATGAGTAGAAATTTTGTTTGCTCTATATGAAAAGATAAATAGATATTCATCAGACAAGGATAATTTAGCATATCTTGAATAGGGTGTAGGAACGAATTAAAGAAAGGGATATTTGTTTAGGAAGGGACTGACTCAGGAGTGGGACTTTTGGACAGGGTTTGGGGAGCGGTGATTGCCTTTGGCATTGCGACTAATATCGTTGCTTGTATAATGGCAGTATACATTCAAAAATATGAGCTAATGATAAATCATCTTACAAATATTTTATTTTTAATAATTATCTCTTTAACGTTTATAAAGATGAAAATTAACAGATGGGTGGCTTTAGGATTTACATTAGTTGTAATAGAGAAAGGTATTAAAGCGGGCTATGACTTCTACACACATAATTATTATAGTGTCAGTTGGAGTTTAGCTATCATTGTCTATTGCATATACGAGATGGAAAAGTATCATATTGAAATAAACGAATAGGCGCAACAAAAAGGTGTTAGTAGGTGGAATTCTTTTTAAAATACTATAAAAAAGACACTACAAGAGTGTCTTTTTTTTGAAAATACTCTATAATTAACTTTGGGGAAGGTAATGTTAGAGTATTCGTTTAGCATTATCTTTATATTTGATAAACCATGAAATCGAAAGATTTTGTGGTTTATTTTATGAACAATAGATATTACAGTATTGGCAGTGAGTTATTAATCATTTTAAGCATTAGGGGAGAATGGATTAAAAGTCTAACATCGAATAACGGTTCCGGAATATAGTGTTGCGAAATGATCTCCCATATCCCAAACGGTACTTGCCTGTATATAGCCCTTAAAGCCTTCTGAAGAATAATAAATCTCTTTTGGTATACTTTCTTTAGTTTGGAAATGTGCTTTAGAGTACTTTACATAATGGTTTTTAACAACTTTTGCTTCTGGAACAATAGTGTTTTTTTGTTCCAATTTTGGCCTAGCACTAGAAGGTGGTATGAATTTTACATTGTCTTGGTAATTAGGATCTAAGGTGTCAGCTTGTACACTGTGTGACGAAACAAAGGTGCTTAGACTACTTCCCGCAATTAAAGTTGCAAATACTAACTTTGAGAATTTTGTTAATCTACTCATTCTATAATCTCCTTTTTATTATTTTGTAAGGTATCTCCTTACACCTCACAGTCTATATCCACTACAAAAGGGTGTACATACATATTGATAGACAAAATTCTACAAAATACCGCATGTTTTTGGGATTTATGTATAATAATCCAATGTCTAATAATCTATTAAAAGTAAAAAGGTAGGTCTTATATAAAAGAAAATGAATAATTTATACAGGTAATGTATATGGAATTATTGTTTAAATATTCTAAAATGAGTTGATAAAGATGTTGGTAGGTTTTTTGGAAAACAAATAATTCCCTAGGTGAAATTTGGAAGGAAGATTCTCTGTTAGAGTTTTTATAAGGGAATTCATTTTCGTAGATTCAAAATGTAAAAATAACTAAAAGAGCAAGTGTTTCAATGGGTAAAAAGCTATGTTGAGTCTTTTTTCTCTGTCGGTGGTCGTCTAATCAATGAAATGACGGATGCTTATGATAGTTTGTGTCTAGCAACATTCGTGTATAAACGAATGAATTAAGAAAAGGGTGAAATATTGGATAACTCGAAATGGATGCCTTTAAGTAATGTTGATGATGATGAGGAAATTTGGGTAGGAGCAAGAGTTAGGTTGTACAATGTTGGTATGAATAGAGAAGATAAAGAAAATAATTTCTATGAATATATTATTTCTTATATCTACGACAACACTAACTACTTACAACTAACTAATTTAACAACAGGAAAAGCAGGTTATATTATTTGTGTCATTGAAAAAGAATTACCAAATAATTATGCTTTGGGCAGAACATTAAAGCAAAGAATAGGTTTAGAAAATACCTATTTTAGATTTGAATAATCAACAAATAAGGGAAGCACCAACTCTAAGGTGTCTTCCCTTATTTAATACTTTTTATCAATAATCAATATTAACAGAGCCTAAATAAAAAAGTGAGAAAAATGATAAACACTCTTCTCACTTTCATCAATTAGGGTGGCATATATATAAATATGCGTTTGGGTGGATTTTGGATGAAAAATCCACATGCATAGTATAACAAAAAAATTATGGCTTTTCGCATGTAATATTGCATATGAAAAATAGTAAAGTTTTAAATTTTAATATTAACAACTTATATATATGTGTTACAATGTAATTCTCTAATTTATTTTATTCTCCTATTTAGAATTTATAGTTTAGTGATTCAATAATACAAAAGTGGTTTTAATAAATAGATAAAACGATGAAATAATACAGTTAGAATGGTTAAAAGGCAGCTAAATATAAGTATTAAAAAAAAATTACTTATTTATGTTTAGTGAATGTATTATGGTAAGAATTTCATCCGATTGGATTAGCGCTAAACTAGATTTTTATCCAAACAAATCCAATAATTATTTTTTAAATGAAGTATATGTTGCATCAAGTTTATTTGGAATAATTCGTAGTCTAATAATTGCTGAATCTAGAAAAATAACATATTCGAAAGGAGGACAGATAAAACTCTGTCTGTGAAAATTAAATCTCTAAATTATAAAGTATGGATAATAGGATGTAATTGTGGTTTCATTTCGAATGGTACCATAAATGAATGTGGAAAAGTAAAGGAGAAAAATTTAAATAAACTATATAAGTAGTAAAAATGAAAAGGAGAAGTAGCTAGTGTTTAATATAAAAGAAAGATTGGGGCAAATAAAGCTTAAAACGAAGTTGTCTATGGCATTTATAGCAATATTAATTATACCAAGCCTTATCGTAGGAGTATTATCTTATAATAAAGCAAAAACAGATCTTAATGAAACAATTCTACAATCAGCAAAAGATAATATAAGTATTTTAGATAAGATTGTTGATGATGAATTAGAAAATAAGCATACAGATATCACTCATTTTGCAAAGGTACTCACACAAGGGGATTATAATCCTGAACAATCGCAAAATGTACAGAATAAATTTGATCAATATATACAGTTACATCCAGAGATAGAAACAATTTATACGGCATCCAGTAACAATCAATTTATTCATGCACCTGTTGGAAAAATACCAGAAGGGTTTAATCCGCTAGAAAGCAGTTGGTATAAGGATGCAGTAAAAGCAGATGGAGAGATTATTGTTTCATCTCCATATAAATCAAAGTCTACAGGAAATATGGTAATTGCAATTGCAAAGCAGAATGCAGATAAAAGTGGTGTCATTGGCGTAGATTTGAATATTAAAGATATCGTAAAAACATCCAAAATGATAAAAATTGGGAAGCAAGGATTTGTATCTATAGTTAGTCAAGATAAAACTATAGTTGTTCATCCATCACTAAAACCTGGAGAGAAATTAGATAAAACTTTAGTGGATGAATTGTACAAGACAGAAGATGGAGTAATTACTTATAGCCTCAATGGTGAAGATCGAAACATAAGCTTTAAGACAAATAAAAAAACAGGTTGGAAAATAGCTGGCGTAATGCCTACGAAAGAAATTGAAGAAGCTACCAATCCTATTTTTTATAAAACGCTCACTATAATAGGTGCTTCATTATTGTTAGGTGGAATTGTAATTCTATTCATACTTAGATCTATTATTACTCCACTAAGACAATTAGTCATTTCAGCTCAAAGAATTAGTCAAGGAGATTTAACCGAGAAAATAGATATTCGTTCAAAGGATGAACTTGGGCAATTAGGTGGTAGTTTCAATACAATGGCAGAGTCGTTACGTAATATTATTTCTCAAATTAACACATCTGCAGGACATGTAGCTGCGTCTTCTGAGGAACTAACTGCTAGTGTAGAGCAAGCAAGTGTTGCGACAGAACAAATTACAAAAGAGATGGAAGAAATCTCGAACAGTGCAGAGGTTCAAAATAATGAAGTTGAGTCTGGAGCTGAATTAATTGGTGAGGTAACACGAAATATTCAATACGTAGCTGAGAATGCTTCTGAAGTATCGGCTTCATCCATATACACTAAACAAAAAGCAAATGAAGGTGAACAATTAGTAGAACAAACTGTAACACAAATGCAGTCTATCCATCACTCTGTTTCTCAATCCGATAATGTCATAAAATTATTAGATAAGAAATCACAGCAAATTGGCAGTATATTAGAAGCGATTCAAAATATTGCGGAACAAACAAATTTATTAGCATTAAATGCAGCGATTGAAGCAGCTAGAGCTGGGGAACAGGGGAGAGGGTTTGCAATTGTTGCTGATGAAGTTAGAAAGTTGGCGGAGCAATCATCCGAATCTTCAATGGAAATTGGAAGTTTAATTAAGGAAATACAAGCAGACGTACATGAGACTGTAAAAGCTATGAATGAAGTAGGCGTAGAAGTACAGTCGGGAATTAAGGTTGCTAACGATACAAAACAAAGTTTTTATGAGATTTCAAAATCTGCAAATGATATTGTATCAAAAGTGCAGGGTATGGTAGAACTATCAAATAAAATGACAACTGATGCAATGAAAGTTGATACATCGATTGATCAAATAGCTATGGCTGTAAAAGAAAATTCTTCAAGTATGCAAACGATAGCTGGTTCATCTGAGGAACAACATGCTTCTATGGAAGAGATAAATTCTTCAGCAATACAATTAGCACAGATGGCGGAAGAACTTCAAGAGTTAATTGGTGGATTTAAGATTTAAGTTGAGATTCTAGGAGAGAATGCTAGAATCTTGTTACAGAGTGGAAATGAAAAATCTTATAACATAGTAAATAAGTATAATATGTACTCTCTATGCGTATTGAACAGGCAGATAAGCCATTTAAAAACCCTCCATTTGGAGGGTTTTTAAATACATTTACATTAAATTTGTGGTGGTGCACCACCATAATCGCCAACACTATATGAAGGAGCAGGATAATGCCCATGAGTAGCAAGTTGATCTGTTTTAGAAAACTGAAAAATTCCCACCGTTAATACCCCAATAAAAGCAATGCCTGATAATAATAAGCTAATTTTTTTCATTATTTTAACACTCCTTTTGCGATTGATTTTTGTCTTGCTTGATAACAAATATGGAAATAGTCACTTACTTTTTGGTGGTTCTCTAATTGTCTACATTTTGTGGCAAATAATTCGGCGTATTCGACAACATATTCCCATAATTCTTCTTCCTCAAAGTATAAGATTCCTTCTTGAATGATTTTTTCTAATTCTTCCAATGGAATATTTTCGTTTAATTTTTTTAAAATAGAGAAGTGGTGTGTGTATTCTTCGTTATGAATTTCTCTGCAAATTTGTAGTCCCTTATCAATGAGTTGGCCGGCCATTGATTGTTCTCCTAACTTATAATGTTCCTTAGCTTGTAGGAAGATAGCCTTGAAGTGTGTAGGGATTTTCTCTGTTACTTCTGAAAGGTGACGAATAGCTAAAGTAGACATACTTTGATCAGAATACAGCCACCCCATAGTATTTTTTACGTATAATAAGGAATCTTCTTCCCTATTTTTTTGTAGTAAATCAATTGCACAATGTAGATATTCTTCTGCTTGTTCGTACTGTTTTAAATAGATGCAGCAACCACCTAGCAAACTATTACAAAAGGCTGTTTTTACTTCATAACCTTCGTACTTTGAAAAGATTGCTCTCGATTTATTTGCGTATTCGATAGAAGCGAGATTGTTATAGGTATGGTGATAGAAAGTAGCAATTCTATAGTAAAATTCAGCATGTTCAATTTCATCTGGTATAGCTACCAATATTTTTTCTGCTAGTTTATAATGTTCCTCTGCCTCAGTATAATTTGATATAAAAGTGGAATGAATGGATTTGAAAAAATGATAATAGAATTGTAGAAATTGATCTGTAGGCATATCATAATCGCTAATAGTATCAAAACTATTTTGTTGAATACCAAGGCTATCTGTTAAGACCTTGTAACGAAATTCGAGTAGTGAATAGTATAGTAACAAATTTTGATCCTGATGCTCTTGATCCGGTTCAATGCTTAACTTATTAATTTTTTCATCAATTTTCTTTTTTAGATTAGTAGCTTTTATAACTTGCTGAGATAGCATAGATCGATACCAGTCGTTCAATAGAGAGGTTAATTGCTCATTTCCTTTTACTGAGACACTCATAATATACGCCTCCATTTTCTAAAAAAATCCTAATCTAATTTAATTATAAACATCATAACAAAATAGAAGAAAAAATGGAGTGATATTACAATATTTTTCAAGAAAATTCATAAAAAATAATCAATTCGTGTCGAATATACTTAGAATAAAGCATTCAAAAATAATCAAAAGATGATATGAGTCTTTATACGTTCTATCAGGTGAACTTAGAAACTGTGATTGAAGATTTATGAAATTTCCTTTTCTTAAAACGGATTAATTACGTATTAATTTTCAAATTATTTTATCGGATACATATAGTATGTATCAACACCAAATATATAAATCTTGCGTATGTAAATAAGAAGACAATAAAGAAAACAAAAAAAAACTTGTAAGAATTCCTACAAGTTCTTTTTTTAGATAATGTAAAAAGGTGAAACAGAACATCTCATTATTTGTAATAGTGAAATTATCTTACTTATGGTTTTGTTTTACAGAAGAGGTACTATATTGAAGATTTGTTCTTATTGTTGATTAAAGACAAGTTAAAGACTGGTAGGGAAGAAGTGCATAAAAGAGAAATCCTTCTTTACTTATTCTAAAAAGATAATTCAAAAAGCAATTTGTGTATAGAATAAGCAATGCATGAATTCATCAACATTGGTGATAATAAATCAGAGAATCAATATATAAGCATGAACTTTAGTGGAATAGCTACAAGAAGGGGATAATTCTATAATAGTAGATATAATTATCAAAATTTTCATCTTAGTTACTTTTCGGGTAGGATAAGTAGAAGAAAATAGGAAGTTTTTCTTTGAAGAAAGCTCTTTTGACAGGAATAGATTTTTTCATAACTAGAACAAATAAATTAATAATCGCATATACTGTATTGTCGTTAAAGCAAGACATTATTTTCTCAGAACAAGGGAATCACTAAAAAAATATGTGATTCCTTTATTCTTAAGTATAATGTCAATAGTTGATTTGAAATAACCGAAGAAATAAAATCTTTGTTAATGGACAATCACATAATTTTAGGTATAGTAGGTTTATAATTTAGACTATAAAAATTAATGTATCTTTTATTATTTTAACCAAGAAGACTCCCTCCATAAGGAACTCACAGCAAGTATGGGGAAGTGGGAGTAGTTCAAAGCATGCAATATTGTTTGATTTGGCTAATACATAGATTTATCATCTCAGAACTGGTGTAAGAATTATAATGTTTATACCATTCTATTGTATTTTCTAAAGTCTGTTGTAGGGACCATTTTGGCTGCCAATTAAGATTGAATTTTGCTTTGCTAATGTCAAGGTTTAGTAAATTTGCTTCATGAAAATTTATTGGACCTATATTTTCTGCTGTCCAATCCCCGCAGCCCCAAATATCTAGTAAACTGGTCACTAATTTTTCTACTGAAACAATATTGTTTAGGGATGGCCCGAAGTTCCATGCTCCTGAAAAAAGGATACCATTATTTATAATTTTTTCTGTAAGGAGTAAATACCCGCTTAAAGGTTCTAGTACATGTTGCCAGGGTCTAATAGCAGTAGGATTTCTAATAATAATCTTTTTGTTTGATTCTAATGCTCGTATACAATCGGGAATAATTCTATCTATTGACCAATCACCACCACCAATTACATTACCAGCTCGAACACTTGCAATTATTTTCTTGTGTTGAGAAAATTTTTCTTCTGAAAAGTAAGAATTACGATAGGAAGAAATTAAAAGTTCGCAGCATCCTTTGCTTGAGCTATATATGTCATGGCCGCCCATAGGGTCAATTTCACGATAACCCCAAGGCCATTCTTTATTTTCATAGCACTTGTCACTTGTCACCATAATTCCTATTTTAGCTGATTCATGTAATCGAATTGCCTCTAGTACATTCATAGTTCCTACAACGTTTACCTCGTATGTTTCCCTAGGATATTCATATGAATACTTAACTAAAGGTTGGGCAGCTAAATGGAATACAATTTCAGGTTTATAATCTGTAAAAACCTTATTTAATTTATTAAAATCTCTAATGTCTCCACGAATATCAATTATATTATTTTGAAGGTTAGTAATGTTAAAGTTATCATTTTTATTTTTAGGATCTAATGAATATCCGATTACAGTAGCACCTAATTCATTCAACCATAGGGATAACCAAGAACCTTTAAAACCAGTATGTCCAGTAATTAAAATTCTTTTTCCGTAAAAAGCATTATTAAAGTTTTGGTTTAACAATTAGTCCACCTCCTTTAGTACCCTATTTTTAGGGGGTTAGGTATAAATGTTTATTATTTTTATACCAATTAATAGTTTTTATAATTCCTTCTTCAATATTAATTCTAGGTTCCCAGGAAAGAGAGTTTTTTATTTTTTGCACATCCGCTTCAGGAACCCATCTTTCATTTGTTCTAGAGGAAATTGCACCGTAATTTGGTCTGGAATTGGTTTTCAAATGTTTGAATAATAATTCTACATAATGTTTCAAGGGGTGAATAGTGCCGCTCCCAATATTAAAGATTTCATTTTGTATAGTAGTATTTTCTACTGCTAGGATACAGGCATCTATTACATTTTCTATATAACAATAATCTCTTAATTGATTACATAAAGTTAAATTTACATCTTTGTTTTGTAATACTCGCAAGATTATATAGCTAAAAATTTTATGCGGCTCTTCGCCTTCTCCGAATATGCCAAAAGGTCTTAATGTTATAAGATTAGTATTGTTTTCGCTAGCAATTTGATGGGCGAGTATAGTAGCAGCAGCTTTGGTACTTCCATAGATGTCCACAGGAGTTAGTAACATATTTTCATGAATAGGTTCCATCTTGTTACCGTATTCAGAACTACTCCCAAAATTGATGATTTTTTTACAATTCACCAATTTTGCTGCTTGAATAATGTTACAAGTCCCTATAACATTTGTTTCTATAGCATGGATGTAATCTGTATGGGCAGAATTTACACCATAGGCTGCCAGGTGAAAGATATAATCGGGATTAATTTTCTTTATTGCATCTTGTACTTGTTTTTTATCTCGTATATCTATTTCATAGGTTTCAATATATTTTAGAATATCCTCTAGTCTCCAAGAGTTTGATGGTGTTCTTATGAAAAGAACAATTTTTGCTTGTAAATTTAAAAGTCTTCGTGCCAAGTGAGAACCAATAAAACCGTATCCACCAGTAATAAGGAAAGTTTTATTTTTAAATGAAGCAATCATAGTGATAATCTATCCTTTATTAAGATGTATTTTTAGTTGCTGAAATAAATAGATTTATTTTTAAATAAGGAAAGTATCAGTCTTAATTGTGATGAGGGGAGGGGTATTTAAAATAATTTTTTATTGTTGTTGTATCAATTTGGTCAGCAAATAAAGAGGAGGGAGATTTTTGAAAAGTATTATGAAGGGTATGACATGTCTTGTTCAATTGTTCAATATAAGGAATGTATATATAATTTAAAACTGCTGGAGGTAATTCTAAAGTTTCTTGTTTCCATAAATCAAACTCATTTGGATTAATAATTTGCATACTTCCAAAATGAAAAGCTATTAATTCATCTTGATCAATAAAAACTTTATTATCTGTTTTGGATATAGAACTGCTATTTAAAATGACATTCCAAGGTGCTGCATCAATACCTTTATGAGTCATGATTTTTATATTAGAAAAGATGTTAGGAATGTGATTTAAATATTTTTGGTCACCCCATCTATTCATTTCAACATCATATTGATTATTGCAATATTCTAGGCATTTATCTTTCCACCATGTTAAAATTTCTTTACTATTTTGATCATTTTTGAAGCCTACTAAACCAGCTTGGTATATACCGTGTATGCTTTCAATTTCAGTAGAGCTTCTTTGAGGGCAAAGGAATACAGAGTATTTCCACCACTCATTAAGAATGATATTAGGTGCTGTAAAGAAATACATATCAGCATCACAATATATAATGTGATCAACTTCCGGATAAAGACTAAGGACATGTAGACATAGGGGCGCTTTTAATGTCCAACAATATTCTTGTAAACTTCTATCATTTTTTATACTGAGGAGTTCATGATTTTCAATATCCTTGACCGGAATTAGTATGGCGTGCTTTAATTTTAATTTCTCTAATATTTGATACGTTAAATCATCCATACAACAGATCCATACAGTAAATTTAGCGTTGAAATTTTCTAAGGAATAATAAGAGGTCAATCCTTGAATTAATCGTTCTTTACTTATAATCATGGAAAAGTTCATAAAATGATTGGATTGATTCATTTTTCTTCTTAATTGTGAATCTTTATATAAAGTTTGAGCTTTATTTATATCTTTTTTACTTAAAAATTGTTTAGTATCTTTATTGAATTTATCCTTTAATTGCTTTAAAACAAATTGAATTCTCTCTAAATACGGAGTGTAAATATGGTTTAATATATTATTGGGTATTGAAATTTCTCCCAAAGACCAAAGATCAAAATCATTTTCAGTAAAGATAGTAATACATGCAAAATGGTAAACAACTAGTTTGTCGTTTTCAATAAATATATCGTTTTTAGTCTTGTCAATTTTATAATCGTTATTATATATACAGTTCCAAGGCGCAGCATTTATACCTAAGTTATTTGAAATTTTTACTTTTGGAAAATATATAGGGATATAATCTAAATACTTTTGGTCTCCAAATTTCCCCTCCTCAGCCTCGGCACTGCACCAATCTATACATTTATTTTTCCACCATCTTACACTTTTTAGTCCATAGAGATCATTCTTAAATCCAATTAGACCAGCCTGATATTTTCCATACATTTTTTCTACCCAATCACGATCTCTTTGGGGGGTTAGGAAAATAGAATGGTCACCCCATTCCTCAAAAATAATATTAGGGTCAGAGAAAAAGCATAAATCACCATCACAATATAGAATAGATGGTAAATCATAATTGACCAATAGATATTCTATCAAGACAGATTTTAAAGTCCAACAATATTCATTTACTTTTCTTTTTCTCTTAATTGCTTTTAATTCACGATCTTCTAATTCTTCAACTTGTAAAAGGTTTACATTAATTAAACTCATTTCTTTTAATAGTGAATATGCAAAAGGATCTATACAACAAATCCACAATGTGAATTTTTCTGAGTACTGCATTAATGATTGCTGTAAAGCAATAATTTTCAAGACATACTCACTACCTACAATGACGCAGAAATGATTATTTAGATCATGTTGTTGATTATAGAATTGGGGATTAATTCTTTTTTGAGTATTTTTTTTGGAGAGATTTGAAGCTTTAATTCCTGTTGAAAGTGGGTTAACTATTTTCTCATTAGAGGGGATATACAATCGAGGTAAACTTATTTTTTTATCATTAGAGTTCAATGCTTATTCAGTCCTCTCCACTAAAATTTATTTGGATTCCAACTTTCATTTACAGTTTTTAAATCTTTAGGTGTATCGACACTAGCCCAAAAGTCATTGTGTTCATAGACTGCGAGCTCATTGTCTTTTATTAAATTTCGAAGAGGATCTTCTTCTAGAACACAATCATCATTATTACTTAAATAATTGAATATTTCTTTGTTAAATACAAAAAAACCGCCATTAATTACTTCATCAAGTAATGGTTTTTCTTTAAAATCAATAGCAATTCCATCTTCGACCGCCAATAGTCCGTATTGACTATTTTTTTTAATTCCAGTTAATGTAGCAATTTTTCCTTTTTCTTTATGGAATGCTATTAGTTGATCAATATCTATATTGGCTAATCCGTCACCATAAGTTAATAAAAAGGTTTCACCCTGTACAAAGGATTCAAGTTTTTTTAGTCTTGCCCCGGTCATTGTATCAATTCCTGTATCTATAAAGTGTATATTCCAATTTTCTAATTTCTGAAGTAGCGTATATTGACTGGTTTTAAAATTCAAACTAAAGTCATTCTCTTTCCAGCTAAAGTCCATAAAATATTCCTTAATTTTCTCACCTTTATATCCTAAGGGCAAAATGAAATCAGAATGTCCATATTTTCTATACCAATTCATTATATGCAAGAGGAGAGGCTTTCCTTGAACTCGAACTAATGGTTTGGGAATGTCCTCTAAAATTCCTTGCATCCGAAGCCCTTTTCCGCCACACAAAATTATGACTTTCATAGATTTATTTCCTTCCTCTCTATATATTTTACTAATTTAAACTATGTAGTTTGTTTGGTAAATGTATACACGGTTGTACCATAATGACAATCAACTAAAAAAAATATGTTAGATTTATAATTCAGATGCTGATTAAACGTGGAGAATACACATTGTAGTTTATCATTAATTATATGTAAATTAGGTTCTTTTAAAATCTATGCTTTAGTTTATTTAATATTAATGAAAGAAATTGCTTGTTCTTAAGATAAAAGAAGGGGAAGGAAATCAAGGGAATTGAAGAAGCTTATAATGAAATATCCAAGAAGACAAAATATAAGATAAAGTATGGAAGTAAGTAGTCGTGAATGCACTACATAAGCAGAATATGCTGATCGCATAAATGATTATACAGAAATCAACAGAAGAATAACAAAGGGAATTAGCCATTTGAAGGAAAATGGAACAACTATTTTTACATTTTATAAATTCAAAAAAGAGCACCGCATAAAGGTGCTCTAGTGATGGAACTAATTTTGTAAAGAACTATTTATTCAATAAAGAAGGACTTACTAATTATTATATGAACGTTTTGTTAATTAAGTGTGTATCAATTAGACAGGAATTTTATTTCTCTACACCTATTTGATTTTACGGGCCAAATCATGTTAAAAGAAAGAAGAAAATTATTAAGTTAATGTTATTTTGTTTAAAATAACATCCCAATCGGAATCATCACCTTCCCATCTATCCTGATAACGTGGGAGTTCAATTGAACAAACCCGCGATATTCCCCAATTTTGTTCAACAATATTAGATATACCCTCCTTGAAATTAACAATAAGGATATTAAAATCCTTATTTGTAATTTTAGATAATACGTTTTGTAATTCAACCGCTTCATCTCGATTTCCCCAAATTCTAATGAATAAAATGGATTCACTACTATTTATTTTTTCAAGGAATTGATTAATTCTAGTGTCTAATTTAGCTTTAAAAGAAGGATAGGTTGATTTCAAATCCTTTTCTGAATTAATAGGAAAATCATGCATTGAAAAACAATTATAATAAGTGTCCTTTATACAGTAGGTAATTCGTTCTGCCCATTTAATTTGATTATCAAATTCTGATTCAATAAGACCGTAACTTTCTGAACCTTCTATAATCATATTTTCTAACTTCATAAATTTTTTAAATCGATTTTGAAGTAATCTGTTTACATCTGAAAGTGATGGATAATAAAACCAATCTAAAGGTCCAGAAAATGTTCTTAAATTGTGTCTTTTGATTTGGTTGGTGACTTGACACAATCCTCCTAAACTTACAATTACGCCATAGGATTTTTGTATATCTTCTAGGTTCATCCTCATCATCCTTTATAAAAGTAATTTAAATTATCTGTTCAGTATATGATGCAATAACATATTGATGTGGACCTATATATCACAGTACATAGAGCTAAGACATTTGTATAAATTTAAAAAGTCAAATACCTAAGTTGAGGGATTTCATCTTTGACGTTATATCATGGAGTTATTATTGGAATGAAAGCTGGTAGGGATATTGCGCCAGAGTTATATATTCTCCAGTAACTTAATTTAGAAACCTGTTCTTGATTACTGTAGTAAAATTGTTGTTCTTTTAAAAGAATCCTTAGATAAAAAAGAAAAATCTATTGGTTAGCATTTAACCAGTAGATTTTTCTTTGAGTTAGCATCTGTTATATGATAAATATTGAAGATGGAAAACCACTTAGAAAGACTTTTAAGCAGAAAAATAGACTAGTCTATTTTAATTTCTAATGGTCCCAGTATCTTTCATTTTAACGTGTGTCTTTACATTTATTTTAGCCTCTGCTAATGCTTGCAACCAATCACCTTTTACTTTTTTCCACTCTTTATATTGAAAGGCTCTAGCATATAGGGATAATCCGATTGGATCAATTTTATTCTGCTGCATTTCATTTAAAATATTTTGTAACTTTTTATTAACTTCTTTTTGAATAGCACTTTCTAAATTATTTACATTTTTTTTATTATCATAGTGCCCCTTTATTAAATTCGCATTGGTTTTTTCTATTAAAGCTACATTAGCATATATATCGAGATTAAATACAAACTTTCCGTTTTGGAAAGCAACAACTACCTTCCTTATCGCGTTCTGTACGAAGATAGAAGTGTTTGTTTTCTTGCTGGACTTTTTAGGAGGAAGCGCAAGGTGTAGTATCATTCGCCCGCTACTTTTTTGCTTATTTATAAGATTGAAAAATTTAACATCTTTTTTAGGAATATGAGTTAAATATTTCCCTTTTCGATTTAAAAATGCAATTCCTACTGTGTCGATTTCATTCTTTGTTTTTTTGATAATTGGAACAGTTTGCGTCATTCCTTCTTCATTTTGTTCTCTCATTAATTGTTGAATTGTAGAAGAGACGGATTGGTTATTTTGAATTGATGATTCAATTACACCACTTATATAAGATGAAAGTGATGGTTTACTAGGCTTGTGAATTTTAAAAATTTCTTCTGCAGGTCCATCTACAAGTACTACTTTAGCATTAATGGTAGCGTAAGGATCACGGTAAGAAGAATCAAGCTCCTGCAACCAATTTGCTTCTTGCGCTAATTTTTTCCCAATTAAAATGATTTCAGCTTTGGAAGCTGTCATAAAGCCCGTTAACTTTGTATCTATCTTACTGAATCCAGTATATACAGTTGATGCTTGTGTCCAATGCTCTATAGTACTTTTTGACTGTTTATGATGAAAGAGTGGTATGCTTGTTCCAACTTTTATGTCTCCATTAGAGGTTCTATCCAAGCCAATTAAAAGGATTAATGAAACCTTCTCAAGAGGAACTCTCTGACTACAACCAATTATATACACACAACAAATTACAATCCATATCCATTTTCGAATCAAAGTTGTTTCCTCCTAGTAACCCAAGTAAAAAGAATACTGTAAGCGAAAAATAAGATTGGTAAAAGAATAAAGAAAATGACATTTAAGATATCCATAAGAGAATATATAAACAAATATTGATCCACATCGGGATTTAGGAAAATAAATAGCCCAACTATAAATAACATAAAAGCAAGCAGCGCCCAATTTCGGGCGTTTTTTTGAAGTGATATGGTCATAGATTCAAAACTGAAAAATAAATACGGATATATTGTAGTGGAAAATACAATCAAGTAGTAAGCGATATATATAATTTCTAATCTTTCCATGAAAGAAAAACGAACCCCTTTTAACAGATGAAATACTGGCCAGATTACGTCTTTTATCCCCTCTGGACTAAAGTATATATAAGAAAGAATAGTCACATATAAATAGAAAAACATAGTTCCAGTATTCGCTATTAGTAGTCCTTTTATGGCTTTTTGTTTTTTTTGTAAGAACGGGTATATATAATATGCAATTTCTAAGCCAGCATAAGGTGTAATGGTTTCTTTTGTTGCCTTTATAATAGGGTATAATCCATCTTTAAAAATAGGTAGTAGGTGTAAAGGGGTGTAGTTAGTCTTTAGTGAAAACAGAAGAAATAGTGGCATCCAAGTAGTGAAGAAGAAAACAAGCATAGAATAACTAGTAAGGGCCCTTAACCCACTCAGGGTTAAAATAATAAAAGGTAATAGTAATAATATGGTGATTTGATAAGTAGGAGTGGAAGGGAATATCCACACTTTTACAATATCAGTTGCCTTTAATAAAGTATTAAAGCCAGCAAAAAATAGATAACAGGCATATAAAAGAAAAAGAATCGTCCCTAGCCATTTACCAAAGTATGTTTTTAAGATTTGCGAGAAATTTTTGTTGGGATTTTTTTGTAACATTAATATAATAAATACACCGATTATAGAAGTAACCATCCATCCAAGAATGATTGAAATCCAGCCATCTGTACCAGCAGTAGTAGCAAGTGGGCTTGGCATAATTAACATACCAGATGCAAGTTGCAGCGAATGGATGAAAATAATAAATTCGAATAAAGTTATATTTTTGAATTTAAGATTCCCCATGCGGACCACCTTCTTTTTTCTTTTCTTGTTTCGGCTGTCCAGTACTCGAACGGGTGGTAATCATCGAAATAGGAAACCTTACAAAAGAATCTTTTAACTCTTGAAGCCGAAATGGCGCGATTGGCAATCCGTATGGTGAACCATAGGAAGTCAGTGAAACAAAATGAGCAAATAAGAGCATTAATCCACTAACAATACCTACAACCCCATAAAAGTATGCCAATAACATCATTGGAAAACGAATAAGGCGTATAGAACTTGATAAATCATAATTAGAAACAATAAATGATGCAATGGCTGTAATAGATACGATAATAACCATAACGTTACTCACAAGTCCAGCTTGAACAGCCGCCTGTCCAATTACAATCCCTCCAACAATACCAATAGTTTGTCCAATAGGTTGTGGTAAGCGAATACCAGCTTCACGTAGCATTTCCAGTGTAATTTCCATTATAAAAGCTTCCAATAAGGGAGAGAAGGGGACCTTAACTCTTGACGTTGCAATAGAAGTGTATAAATCTATAGGAATGATCTCAAAGTGAAAGGATACTATAGCAATATAAAATGCGGGTAAAAAAATAGCTATAATAAATCCTGCAAATCGTAATAAGCGAAAAAAAGATGCAATGAGCCAATGAATATTATAGTCATCTGGGGTTTGAAAAAATCCAATCAAATTCATAGGAACAACCATAGCACCAGGGGATCTATCCATTAACACCGCTACTTTCCCATCAAGTATATGGTTTGAAATGGCGTCTGGACGTTCGCTTAAATAAGCCTGTGGAAAAGGAGTCCAATTTTGATCTTTTGTATAATTAGATAGCTCTCCAATACTTAATACCGCATCTGTTTTGATTTTGCAGATTCTAGTTTCTATTTCTTGGACTACATCTGCGTTTGCTACATCACCTAAGTAAATTAAATAGACTAAAGAAGTGGCTCGTTCTCCAATCGTCAGCTTTTTGATTTTTAACTCTGTAGAAGGAATATATCGACGAATTAGGCCTATATTTTTTGTGACATTCTCAATAAAACCATCATGTGAGCCTTTAATAGTAACTTCTGAAATTGGTTCTTGAATGGCTCTCTCTGCCCAGCCTTTTGTATTTATTAGAAGTGACCGATTTTCTCCTTCCATAAACAGTACACATTGACCCTCAAGTAATCCTTCTTTAATTTCATTCCATGTATATACGATTTTTGTATGAGTAGCAATAATATTAGAATTAAAAATTTGACTGTCTTCATTTACTTCTTGTAATAATGGTGTAACAACATTGGCTTTTAATGCAACACCATCTGTAAGGCCTTCAAAATAATAAAGTAAAATATTCGTGTTTGTTTTTAATTGCAAAGGGTGTTCAATTAAATCTGCACTAATATCAAAGATGTTATCTAATGTATTTTTAAGTTCTTTTAAGTTACTTGTTTGGATCTTTTCAATGTTTTTATCTGTTTTAGTTTCTAAGATCTCTTCATTTAAAGACAAAATTGACACCTCTTTAATATATAACGATTAGTTATATTTATTATTTTTATAAGATGGAATTTTATTCACAAATTTAAACAAATTGGGAACGGAAATTAATAATTGAGAGCAAAAAAGTAGAGGTGATTTGTGGGGGAATCTAAGTACCAAGATAGAATTGAAATTTGAATGATTATCACAAAAAAGAACCCTTGATAGGCTCTTTTTCATAGTTGATAAATATATTGTCAACAATAGATGGCGTTTAAGGTAGTAATTTAGATGTCTTTAAGTTCATCAGCTGAATTTTGTAGGAAGAATTCTTTTTTAATATCTTAATGCTCAATTAAAAAGACATTATATTTATTTGGGTGTTCTAGTGTAATTAAAGTTTGCGCGCTAACAAATTTTGTTTAGGGACAAAATGTTTTTTCTGAATTAACAGAAAAATATATGCGCAAAATTCCTATTAGTTATTTTGGTAGGTATCAAATATTGCTTTGGCCTTATTTTCTTGAGATTACCGTACGTTTATATGTTTCTAAGGGAAAGAAATACTTTCATTTTTATGACCATCTATTGTTTGATTAAGATGGTAACATGAAATAGAAGCGTTTACAACCAGAAAATAAAGAAAAAATATTAAAATTAGACTTTTTTCGACAATTATTTTATGTTTATATTTCATTTTATTATAGGAAAAGGCGGGGGAAAGCGGACCTTTTCCTATAAAATGTTTTGTTGGAATTAGAAATAACTAAAAAAGTAATATTAGCTTAAAATTAAAATGAAATTCAATGATAAGGTTATAATTGAATTTTTAAACCTCATGTGTATTGAAAATATGGTCAAATCTTAATCCACGTTGCGTTTCTTCCTTTTGTAACTAGCTTAATATGGCCAAACACTTGCAAGGAATTTAAAGCCTTACTGATTGTACTTTCTGCAATATCTGGATAAGTGTTACGAATACTCTCCTTAGTAAAAGGTTGTTTTTGTTTAAGTATAAAATCTTGAATTCTCTCAACTTTAGTATGTTTACATATAGAATCTAGAACTGTGTTATGAAGATCTTTGTAAGCCTCTAATATAATTGTTAAAAACGTTTTTAACCAAAAGCTATTATTATGTTCCTCGCAGTACCAATTGACCGAAGATTTATAAATCGAATTGTAATAATCAGATTCATTTTTCTTAATATATTTATCCAAACATACATATTTTACAAATGTATGTCCACTCTTAATTAACAGCAATTGCATTAACATAAATGCCAGCCTGTTATTACCTTGATTGAAAGGGACTATGCAATAAAAATTTAATATAAAACGAGCTATTAATAAAAGTGAATGTAGCCCCTTACTAGTATTTAATGAGTTGTATTGATCACATAATTGCTCCATAAACTGTGGAATGAGTTCATGCGGAAGAATGCGGTAACTATTCAAGTGCATTCCATGCTCAGGAATACCTGGAATAATAAAAGGTTTTTCACGCCATTTGGCACTGTCAGAGGTAAGGTAATGTATTAGTTGAAAATGTAATTCCTGTATAGTTGCTGGATTAATTGATAAAGTACAGGAGTTTTTATGTACAAAAGAAAGTGTTTGATAATAACAAAAAATAGCATCTTCAGAAATATTTTGAGGTACTATATCATCTAAAATAAGTTCTTTTAATCTTTTATTAGGAACTTTTATATCCTCATAAATAGTTGTGAAATTTTTTATGTAATGTAGTGGTATAGTTTTTTCTAAACTATTAAATATGTCAGGGTTTTGTTCCTGATAAGCAGTTAATTTTCCTTTGAATTCGCTAATTTCACTTATTAAATTGATTAACCTCCTTTTTAATTCAATATTTTTGTACTTATCATCAAAAAAGTCTCTCATTTTTGTTCCTCCTGTAACCCCTTAACACGTTGTTGCATATATCTTTCCATTCTAAAGGTATGCTACGACATCATTGTAAAATAAAGATATTTTCGGTCTGATTTTGAATATATATCAGAATCTATATTTTTATTTAACAATTAAAATATGGAAATTATAAAGAAGAATCGTTAGGATTCAATTTTAATAGGCATAATCCTAACATCAAATGCACAAATGTACAATAAAAAAATAAAAAAAATAAAACTATCGACTCTTTTGAAATATTATCTAAAAGAATTTTAAGAAATTGTAGGTATAGATGTGCTTTGGTTTAGGAGTAAATAATAAAGCGGTAATAGAGTTTTTATAGGTAATTAAAAAGTAGATAGACTATTAATTTGTGTCAATTACGTGCCTAATCTATCATATGCTTTTATAAGAATTTTAAAATTAAATCCTAACGAGCTGAATTTTCTATATTTAGCATAAATATTAGGGAGGCGTGCTGATGAAATGTATCATTTTATATAGAAATATGTAACGTTTAACACTCGTATTGTAAAATATTTTGACATACGTTAATTTAAATATTAGGTACAGGAACATTTAATAAAAACTCAGTACTAAAGTACCCTTTAAACGTTTCACCCTAAGAACGTTTCTCAAGCACACTGAAGTTTACCCGTTGTTTCTGTGCCTTATTAGATAAAAATAATATAATAAATTTTTATAATATGATAATGAAAAATGGGTTTTCTCCTTAAATATTAACAATCTCTTGATAATCTGCTTAAAGTAAGAAAATGCAGGATAGACAATGGTTATTAATAAAGAAAATACAGTTAAGCTAGATACCTTAAGTCATTTTATAAGTAATTAAGCGTTAGATTGAATTAGTAAGAATATTATATGTGATTGCTAAATGGCTTGTTTTAATTGTTCTGTTACTATTAATTTATGAATTTTAACATTTAGAAGCTAGTCAACATATAGGTTATATTGATTATGTGGGTTTTAACCTCAAGTGTATATGTTTAAGGTTAAGGGATTTGTGAGTGTTATAAAAGAAGTGAAAGTCTGGAAGAAACGGATATAATCGGCTTCTTCCAGACTTTTTTTGCTTTTTTGTAATATAAAAAAATTATTTTTCCTACATGATTTAATTATCTGTTTTAATATTTGAATTTTTTGTGAAATTAAACGAAGTTTTTATTCTTTTTTTAAAACATAATGTTACAAAATAGACTTATTGTATTTATTTTATTTTTATATGAGATTAAAAATAATAATAAACGTACCAATGTATGAGAGGTATTAGTATATTTATTAGTAATTTGTTCGTTTATCTCTATATTGCTATTATATTAGCGATAACAATAATATATTGGGGGGACAAGAATGAATTTGAAATTTACATCTAAATTGGAAAGATTAAGAAAAAGTAAAAAAGGAATTGGTGCTTGTGTTTTAGCTGCAGGGGTAACGGCTATTACTATGATTCCTCAAAGTGCTTATGCACATGGATTTGTTGAAAAGCCAAGTAGCCGTGCTGCTTTATGTAGTCAGAATTATGGAGCATTGAATTTAAATTGTGGAAATATAATGTACGAACCTCAAAGCCTAGAAGCACCTAAAGGATTCCCAGATGGGGGACCGATTGATGGAAAAATCGCTTCGGCAGGAGGACTGTTTGGAGGAATTCTTGACCAACAAACATCAAATCGCTGGTTCAAAAACACGATTAAGGGTGGAGCAAATACCTTTACATGGAAATATACAGCTGCACATCCTACAAGTAAATGGCATTATTACATTACAAAAAAGGGATGGGATCCTAATAAACCATTAACACGTGCTGAATTAGAACCAATTGGAACTGTGAAACATGATGGTTCTGCCGCATCAAATAATTTAACACATACAATTAATGTACCAACTGATCGCAATGGTTATCATGTTATTTTAGCTGTATGGGATGTAGCAGATACGTCAAATGCGTTTTATAATGTAATTGATGTAAATCTAGTAAATAATGAAACTCCCGATACAGTAGCTCCAAGTCAACCAACTGAATTAAATGCCTCTAAAGTTTCTGCCAATAGTGTTGAAATAACATGGAAGGCCTCTACTGATAATATAGGTGTAAAAGAATATCAAGTGTTACGTAATGGCGAAGTAATTGATACGGTACCAGGTACAACTTTTATTGATAAAAAACTAAAAGCAGATACGGAATATACCTATACAATAAAGGCATTAGACTCTGCTGGAAACATATCAAAAGAAAGTGAAAAACTAAAGGTTAAGACAACACATGCAATCCCAGATATAGAGGCTCCAACTCAACCAAAAGGATTACATAGTATGGGTACAACAGCGAAAACTGTTGATTTGATGTGGAGTCCGTCTGAAGATAATGTAGGTGTTGACCATTATATTGTATATAGAGAAAGCGCTGGGGTTATGAATAAAATTGGGACAGCGGCTAATACATCCTTTATGGATAAAGATTTGAAGGCTAATACATCGTATAAATATGTAGTGACGGCGGTTGATTTAGCTGGAAATGAATCTAGTAGAAGTGATGTTTTGACTGTAACAACAAAGTCAGAGGATTCCACATATGAAAAATGGGATGCAAGAAAAGCATATATTAAAGGCGATAGAGTAGTACATGAGGGAAAAGTGTATGAAGCAGTTCAAGATCATCAAGGAAATGGCGACTCAAATTGGATTTTTGCCTTATCGCTTTGGAAGCCAGTTTTGAATAAGTGACAGGTGGGAAAAGGTAGTTAACATTTTTGGGTTTTCTTTTAAAAATTAAGGGCTGTTCCAAATATGAATTATCTTATGATTTAAATGATAAATCAATAAGATTTAAACCCCATCCTAATGTTTACGAAATGAAATTAAAAAAGAATCCCAATGGAATTTCATTGGGATTCTTTATTTTCTAATTTGTAATAGCGTATATTTTCACTGTGAATTTGTTAGTGGCACCCATTGGACTTGCAATATAATATTTAGTATTTGTGTAAGCTTCAGTCCTAGATCCATGTGAAATGTTTTTCCAACGAGTAGAATCTATTCCTAGGGAAACATCAATCATTACATTGAAAGAGATAGTAGAAGAATAATCTTTTTCTGAAGGCTCAATAACCCATTTTAATTCTTTGGTACCTACAGGTAAACTATCAATTTTAAAGTTTTGACTGGATCGATTTTGTTGCCCGGATAAAGGACAAGATTCAGATGATATTTGCGAAATTAATATTTCTTTTTCATTAGAATGTATACCATTTAATTTAATGATACTATCAATTAAACCTGGACCAGGAAAATCAGCTGCGATGATACCAGAATGTTTAATTATGCCTTGTTGTAAGAGTTCGGTCCCAAGTGTATTCATTCCTCCATAGTATACTTGCCCGTTTCTATCGCGAGGGAAATCACTCCATGCATTTGTGGAATTCGTTTGAATCAATTTA
This sequence comes from Bacillus sp. FSL E2-8900, assembly GCF_037966225.1. Classification (NCBI taxonomy): domain Bacteria; kingdom Bacillati; phylum Bacillota; class Bacilli; order Caryophanales; family Bacillaceae; genus Bacillus; species Bacillus sp. FSL E2-8900. Next base: position 3,182,284 of record NZ_CP150193.1, on the reverse strand, counting down.
GGACTACTATCAGTATTTCTGCTCTCTTTTCCGCTTGCAACAAACCAAGGATATACATTATTTGAAAATGCTGCTGCGCCTCCCGTACCACTAAAATGGTTGAGATGAATTTTTCCATTATTAAAATTAGTATTTGTATTTTGTAGATGGGTTTTTATCGCAATCCATTTTGCATATATTTCGTCTGGTCCGCTTCCAATTTCAAATTTATCTTGTATATTCAAACCTTCGTAATCAATGCCGTACAATTGAGTAGATGTAAAGTTTTGTAAGATTACAATTTTCCCGCGGGTATCTCCTAAAGTAGGGTTATTTCTATCTGAGGTTGGTACGGAATTAGGATTCCAAAAATATGAAGCATTAACGTTTTTATATTTTAAAAATATCTCCTCAAATGATAGAGAGCCGCTTTCAGGAGTAGTTTCTTCTTTTAGGCGCATTAATATTGTTTCTGTTGGATGCTCTTTTAAAAATTGAATTGTCTCTTTTAATACATCTTCAAACACAGCTTTTTGATTTACAATGCCATGATACATTGCAAAAGAATCTTTTACACGTTTAACACGCATATCTACATATCGGATTCCAGAATTTAATTGTTGGGATAGACCCATAGTTTGATTTCTTGTCAAATTTTCATCAAGAAAGCTTGCTCCATGTAAAGCCATTGTACCGTGAGTCCCTGGAATAGATATTTCACTTAATTTTGTTGAATCTTCTATTTTGGACATCCACGATGGATTTTGATATCCTATATTGGATTCATAGGAGTAACCTGGATGACTATCAGCTAAAAGAGTAGATGGTGTACTTAAACTTGCTAGTGTAATACAAGTGAGGATGCTAATTTTAATGAAATTTCTCATTTTTATTTTCTTCATTTTATCTCTCCTGATCTTTAAACAATTGCTAGATGATGTTTTTACTATATTTATTGTTTTTCATTCTTGAGGTAATAAATTTTTGGATTTGAAAATAATTAAAAACAGGGGGAGTAAGTTATTTGAGACTTTAATAATTTGTTTTTATGAATTGTACCTAATAGCCAAACGTATTCTTGAAAAATCGAAATATAGCCTCCAAAAACCAACCGTTGCTCGTATTGTATACAAACAAAACAGAAGCCTTAAAAAAGACTTCTATTTTGTGACATATAATGAATGATAAGGTGGTAAACAAATCAAAATAATGTGAATGAGTAGTAAAAGTTTATTAATAGCTGTTTTAGAATCTCTTATAACAAGGCTGATTACAAAAAGTGAATCCCTACAATGCTAATAAAAATTGAAAAATTCTACTCATTAAAACTTAGACTAACTACAGTTGCGATAGATTGGGCTGCATGTTCCCAGCTTCCATCTATAACTTTACCAATCTGCTGACCAAGTGTATTTAAATCATTTGGATTAACTGGAATTCCATTATACGCAGCAAGAATTGATAAAAGTGGAGCAGCAAATGGTGTCCAACCACCTCTATCAATACTAAATACAGGCTTATCTACTACTTTTCCATCTTGCACAGTAAACTCATAATAAAATTGATCATCTGGACGGAAACTTAAATGATGAGAAATTTGTCCCTTAACATATTTTTTTCCTGCACCTAGATTTACTACTTCTATTTCCTTTACGTTAAATTCATGCTCAAATACTTTTATTTTTTTGACTTCTGGACCATTTAAGGCAGCATTAACAGCTGTTTCTAAATTATTTTGTGCTAATGGTTGAATACTCATTTGTTCCTTGTTTTGTTGGATAGGAGCCTCTTTTTCTGCAGCAAACACTGATGTGGTAGGTAGTGCACCTGTAGCTAATGTTGCTGCAAGTGCTGTTGTCATAATGATTTTTCGTTTCATCTTCATAGTTTTCCTTCCTCTCTTAAAGTTATGATATATAATTTTTTAAGATTGACACGGTACAATTTTTTTCATAATGCACGCAAAAAACTAGTTTAAGAACTATGTGAAAAAACGTGTCGGAAAATTAAAATTAATTATATATGTGTTTTAAATGATATCTATCTACACATATTTTTTCAATTTTTAGACAAATGAAACGATAATTACTGCATAAGAGTCAATTTAGCACTTTATTTATCTATAAATTTCCTATAAACACATTTAGTTCATGGTAAAAGTAATATATTTGATATTAAATGTCTTGCATAATGCGATGAAATTTCACAATTTTTTATCAATATATACAGAAAAAAAGTAACGAAACTTAAGTGATATTTAATACTTTTCATATTTGTGAAGTATGTGAATTTGTTTATTATAACATCTAAGATGTTAGATGTTATTTTTTAAACATTACTTATCCGGATTCATGAAAAGTATTTTAATATATTTTTTATTTTATATAACAATATATAGTTTTGATATTAAAACTAAAATATGGAAGTAACATAGGGGATTTACGCATATAGTAATGTTGATGGTAAAATTAACAAAATTTTCATTTGAATCAGATAAAGCTATGATGTTTTTAACTTATAATAATGTTACTACGATGAAAAAATGGCTACTAATTAGTTAATTTAAAAATCAATTTTAGATAGGAAGAGGATAATGAAGACCAGAGATAGTTATAAAATTATTGTAATTGGTGCTGGGACAGCAGGACTATCTTCTACTGCACATTTATTACGAAATGTACCCCTATTGAAAGAAAGTATAGCAATTATTGATCCATCAAAAAAACATTACTTTCAGCCACTATGGAGTTTAGTGGGGGGAGGAATTGTTTCAAAGGAAAGTACGATGCGTAATCAGGAATCGCTTATTCCAAAAGGGGCAACGTGGATCCCTAAAAGTGTTGTTAAGTTATTTCCATCTGAAAATAAGATACTTTTAGATGACGGACTGCTACTTGAGTATGAAATTCTTATTGTAGCAGCTGGTATACAAATAAATTGGGACAGTATTAAAGGCTTAAAAGAGTCTATTGGCACTAATGGGGTATGTAGCAATTATTCTTATACATATGTTGATTCTACTTGGAGAGAAATCGAAAAATTTAAAGGAGGAAATGCGCTTTTTACCCACCCTAATACTCCTATTAAATGCGGTGGTGCTCCACAAAAAATTATGTACTTAGCAGAGGAGTATTTTTGTAATAGTGGTTTAAGAAACAGAAGTGAAGTAATGTTTTATTCTGCAAACAATAACATATTTCAGGTTCCAAGATATGCAAATACTTTAGAACAAGTACTAGAAAGAAAGCAAATTATAACGAATTATAATAAAAATCTAGTGGAAATTATCGCCGAAAAGAGAGAGGCAATTTTTGAAGATACGCAAACACTAAAAAGAGAAACCGTACCATATAGTATGATACATGTTGTTCCGCCAATGGGGCCACCTAATTTTATTAAAGAGAGTGAGATAAGTGATCATCAGGGGTGGGTAGATATAAGCCCTTATACTTTGCAGCATGTGCAATATAAAAATATTTTTGGACTTGGAGATTGTACCAATTTACCTACCTCTAAAACTGGAGCAGCAATTCGAAAACAAATACCCGTCTTAAAACAAAATATTATGGACGTACTTAGCGGAAGAGATTTACAGGCTAAATATGATGGATATACATCATGTCCGATTGTTACAGGATATAAAAGTCTTATACTTGCTGAATTTAACTATGAACATGAGCCTCAAGAAACGTTTCCATTTAATCAAGCGAAAGAACGGTATAGTATGTTTTTACTTAAAAGATATATGTTGCCATATATGTATTGGAATTTAATGTTGAAAGGGATTCTATAGGAGAAGATAAAAAGTGGTTACAAAAATTGAAAATTAATTTGAAATAACTAATTGGAGGGAATAGCTATGCTTTTAAAATATTTTTATGATGAAAAATTAGCACATGCTTCCTATTTAGTCGGTTGTCAGAAAGAAGGCGTAGCAATCGTTATTGATCCTAGTCGCTATATAGAACAATATATAGAATTTGCTAAGAAAGAGGGGATGGAAGTAATTGCTGCGGCTGAGACCCATATTCATGCTGATTTTCTTTCTGGGTCTAGAGAACTTTCTAATCTTTACCATGCAAATTTATATGTATCTGATGAAGGAGATTGTGATTGGAAATATCAATATCTTAACGAAGGTCGATACAAATTGGTTAGAGAGGGCACAGAGTTTAAAGTAGGTCATATAAAATTTAATGTAATTCACACCCCAGGGCATACGCCTGAAAGTATTTCTTTTTTAGTAACTGATACAAGTCAAAATAATTATACGAATGATAAACCGATAGGAATATTCACAGGTGATTTTATATTTGTAGGAGATATAGGAAGGCCGGATTTATTAGAAACTGCAGTCGGTATTAAAGATACTGCAAAAATAGGAGCGAAACAATTATTTGATTCTATACAAAAAATAAAAATACTTCCTGATTATTTGCAAATATGGCCATCACATGGTGCGGGAAGCGCATGTGGAAAAGCATTAGGAGCAATTCCAACTTCTACATTAGGTTATGAAAAGATGTTCAATTGGGCATTTCGGTGTAATGAAGAAAGTGATTTTATATCGACTTTATTGACGGCACAGCCAGAGCCTCCAAAGTATTTTTCATTAATGAAGAATTTAAATAAGTATGGTCCGCCAATTCGTAAGAAGAGAAAAAGTACTGCTATTAATACAGTAGAAGAACTTCAAGAAATTTTGAAGAGCGTTTATCAAATAGTTGATATAAGGGATGTAGAGAGTTTTGCTGCAGGTCATATCGAGAAGTCAATTAACATACCTTATAACAATTCTTTCACAACTTGGTGTGGATGGTTATTAGATTATAAAAAAGAAACTTTAATAATTCTAGATGAGGAAAAGGTTAAAGTAGAGGCAGTTATTAGAGAATTTGAATCTATTGGGTTAGATAATATTATTGCTTTTGCACCCTTAAAAGTAATACAAAGACTTGATAGATTTGAAAGTTACAAAGAAAAAACATCGATTGAATTATATCCGCATATAAAAGGTGGAAGCGTTAAGGTTATCGATGTGCGTAGTAAAAAAGAGTGGGAGGAAGGACACCTTCATGATGCAATACATGTCACTTTAGGTAATCTATTTGAACAACTAGATTATATACCGAAAGATTTTCCAATAGTTTTGCAATGTCGAACCGGATTACGTTCCGCTATAGCAGCTAGTATTTTACAAAGAGCTGGTATAAAGGAAGTAGTGAATTTAAAGGGAGGATTTCTTGCATGGAAAGAAGAAGGGCTTCCTTATACAACATGCAATCTCAATGTGTAGGAAAATATTATATGCTAGGTAAGAATAATTAAAAGAAGTTATAGATGACGTGTTAGAAAAGGGAATCATAATTGTCGCAGATTCAGGAAATACATTAGGATTATTAATTGATTATCCAGTTAAATATGAAAATGTAATATTTGTTTTAGCATTAAATAATTTAACATTGGATCCATCTTTTATGGAATGGCAGTGTTGGAAGTACTTAGGTATTATCAATAAGAACCCAATTTAAAATTCTCTTGGATGCAAGAGAATTTTTTTATTGGGAATAGTAAGGGGGAGGGGAGGTGCATTACATATGGGAAAAGGTAGAAGTAATAATGCTGGTAAAAAGCAACCGAATTTTGATGATTCATCTAATTTTGCTAAACAAAGCCAACCGACAGAAAAGAAGAAGAAATAAGAACAGGAGCTCTCTTGATAAAGGGAGCTCCTGTTAAAAGTGGACTGACGTTTCAGAATAACAGATCGATGGATTAACCCAATAGCCATAAATACAAGGTTTTAATTTTTCGAAGGGCACCTAATTTAATATTATTGTCCCGCTTTTTTATACTTATTGACGCGTTAAATCCATTTAAAATGCTCCTTAATGGCGTTGGGCGTGACCTTCATTAAAATTTTTTAAACCTAATGGGACTTACCATTAAGAGGGCGAGGATTAAAGTAATCCATGCATTACTATATGAAAACAATGCCATGCCAGCCAATGATAATCCTGCAGCTGGAATAGGTAATCCCTTAAAATATCCAATAGTTGGTTTAATACTAAATTTAGCTAATCTTAAAGCACCCATTGTTGGGAATAGGATAAATGCCAAAGAAGTTAAAATAGAAGGTGTTGCTATCGTATGAAATAAAAGCGCAGGAGCGACGCCGAAACTAACAATATCAGCTAAGGAATCCAATTCTACGCCAAACTCACTGTTCACTTTTAATTTTCTTGCAATTCTTCCATCAAGAAAATCTAAAACAGCTGAAAAGAAAATGAGAATGGAGGCTGCTCCTAAATATTCACTCATATTCAAGGTGATTGAGAAAACACCGCACAATAAATTTCCAATCGTAAATAAATTCGGTATAACTTTTACAAGCTGATTAAACAAGTTTGTTCCTCCTAAATTAATTAAACTTCACATTTCTGTAGCAATTTCTATATATTCTTCCGTTATTCTTAAAAATATATGACCACTGTATTACTGTAAGCTAATTAAATTTCGATAAGAGAAAAATTGATTTCTTAAATGTTCCACGGGTTTATAAAAATGTTTAATCATTTTCAGTACGCGTTATTGAATATTAGCACCTGATAGTTGATATTTCGAGTAGTCAGGGATTTTCCGGTTCTGGTGCAAAAAATTAAAGGTAATTAAAAATAATCTCTAAAAAGGAGACATAATGATACTATTATTTTAAAAAGGTTCGTGGTTGGTATCGAATATGAAAAAATAGAATTTTTATACAAAAATCACCCGAAAGGGTGCCTTTTGTACCTCTTAAAATGACTGAAGATGTGTTTACTTGAGTTCATTAGGTAGTTAGAGGTTGATAGACTATCTTTAACGAAAATGTTGAGTAGTTCATCTTCATTATATATCAATTTAATAATGATTGGGATTTAGAAAGTTCCATGGAAAGTACATATCAACCTGATTGGAAGATTGGAAATTTAATAACTGGTGATACATTTTACTTAACGCAACATTTTGGTGCGCAAATGAAAATTTTTAAAGTCCACACAAATGGTACCCTAGAACGATTCCAAACAATAGAACCAGAATTAAAATAAAATTTTTGTAGCATCAATTAAATTCATTTCTTTTTATGCAAACACACTTTCAGCGGAACTAACTTCTTCACTATTTTGCGCTGGAAAGACTGTATAAAAAATGGTTACGTTTTCTGATCTTGAAATAACCCTCTCAAATTGCAATCCTGCTTTTTCTAAAAGCTTTACTGCATCAACAATAGAAGTAATTGCTACAAAAGTTTTTCAAATAAAATTTATAAAAGCTTGATAGGTAATACCAAGGGAAAAGACCGTAGCTACTATATGTGCAGTCCATTTAGGCATATTTAAATTTAATACGGTATTGTACAACATTCCATATACGATACAAATGATTAATATGAATGCAATGAATTGAAGAACTAATAAAAATAGCGGTTGTTCCATTTATTCTCACTTCCTTTATTTGATATATTAATATAATTTATTTAAATGTGAAAGTTTTATTTCTATGAATTTCCAAAAAATGTGATATGAAAGGCATAGTAGTAATCACAAGAATTACTGCAAAACTATAAATGGAACTAAAAGTATTATGACGAGATCAGTAAAATAGTAAAGAAGGTCACCATTCACGGCGACCTTCTTTACTATGCGTTATACCCAAATAATTTTAAATCTTCTCCTGAATCTGAAATGATTTTCTCAAATCGTAATCCTACTTTTTCTAAAAGCTTTCCTGAGGCGATGTTATCTACAGAAGTAATTGCTACAATTCGTTTCATGCCAAGCTTTTGTACACCGTATTCGATTATCGCAGAAGCTGACTCGTAGCCATATCCTTTTGAACGGAATGTCTCTAAAAAGGCAAACCCGATATCAACGTTTTCTAATGAATCTCTTTTAATAAGGCCACACATACCAAGTGGAGTGAGATCTTTTTTTCGTTCTACTAAGTAAAGGCCGAATCCAAGTTTGTTATACATATCGATGGGACCGTTTACAATATAATTTTTTGCATCTTCTAAGTTACTAACTCCTTTGTCACCGATAAACTGAATCCATGCAGGATCGTTTACTAACTCAAGAATAAAAGGAGCGTCTTTTATATCAAACCAGCGAAGATTAAGACGTTCAGTTTCAAGAACTATCAATAATTACACCACCTTTAAAAAGTTATAACAATTAGTATGGATTGTGTAAAACAAAAGTGCAACATATTTTAATGGGGGTGTTTGTTCACATAAAGTTCGTTTGTTTTGTATAGAGAGATATCTTATAATTAGGATTAATTGTAAAGAGTGAGATGCTTATACAATGACTCCTAGGTGACTAGGAGTTTTTACTATATAACTATCATTATTACTAAATATGACACACTATACATTCTACTCAAGGAGGTACATAATGAAGAAATTATATAATGCATCGTTTACGTATTTGATTATCGGTTTATTATCAGGGATTTTCGCTAGGGAGTATGGTAAGTATAAAGGGATTTTAGGGTCTACTTTGTTAAATCTTTTGCATACGCATACACTTGTACTTGGCTTTTTCTTCTTTTTAATTGCTTTAGGATTAGCAAAAGTATTCGCGTTTCATGAAGTGCAAGGGTTTAATAAGTGGTTTGTTTTACATAATATTGCATTAACATTAATGTTAGGTTCGCTAGCAGCGAGAGGGCTTCTTCAGTTAAATGGAGCTGACTTTAAAGGGTTAACTTATATTGTAGGATTTTCTCATTCGTTGATGGCAGTTACTTTAATTTGGTTTATGTTGTTAATAAAGAAATCGTTTAAAATGTAGTGAAAAAGAACTTGTAGCGTGTGCTGCAGGTTCTTTTTTGTATGTTCAGGTTTAATAATCTTATTTTTCTAATTATTTTGTATAAAGATGGTATACTTGTTTTAAAATTAAAAAGGAGAGTTGATTATGGAAATAACAATTGAACATGTAGTAAATGAATTAAAAGGCATACTTCCTGAAGATCGAGTAGTAATAAATATGACAGTACGAGAGTTACATAGTAAAGATGAATCTTACCATAGTAGTAGTTTGCCTGATGTAGTTGTTTTTCCAAAAACGACCGAAGAAGTTAGCGCGATAATGAAAATAGCGATTCAGCATGGAACAGCTGTCGTTCCATTTGGAGTAGGATCCAGTTTAGAGGGACATGTAATTCCTTACGAAAAAGGAATTACAATGGACTTTTCTCTTATGAACAAAATACTTGAAATAAGAGAAAATGATTTTCTTGTGAGAGTACAGCCAGGGGTGACGCGCTCTCAGCTTAATAAAGAATTGAAAAAGTATGGATTATTTTTTAGTGTAGACCCAGGAGCTGATGCAACGTTAGGAGGAATGGCTGCTACAAATGCGAGCGGAACGACAGCGGTAAAGTATGGGGTAATGCGTGATCAAGTTCGAGATTTAGAAGTCGTTCTTGCTGATGGAGTAGTAATACATACCGGGAATTTAGCGGCGAAGTCATCATCAGGTTATCATTTAAATGGTATTTTCGTAGGCTCAGAAGGAACACTTGGATGTTTCACGGAGTTAACTTTAAAAGTATACGGTATACCAGAACATGTTATGGCTGCGAGGGCATCGTTTCCAACTATAAATGATGCAGTAGAAGCTGTAATTAACATATTACAGGCAGGTATTCCAATCGCGAGAATTGAACTCGTTGATGAATTATCTATGAAACAAGTAAATCATTACAATGAAACAAGTTACAGAGAAGAACCGACACTGTTTTTAGAGTTTCACGGCAATGAAGCAGGGTTAAAGCAAGATATTGAATTTACGAAAGAAATCGTTCTTGATCATAAATGTATAGAAATTGCGTTTGAGATGGAAACAGCAGCGAGAAATAAACTGTGGGATGCAAGACATAACTTAGCGTACTCTTACGTGCATAGTTATCCTGGTAAAAAGCTAATGAGTACAGACGTATGTGTACCAATTTCGGAATTAGCTGGAGCGATTCAACATGCGAAAGAGGTATTACATAAAGTAGGGCTTATTGGCGGTATTCTCGGTCATGTTGGGGATGGGAATTTCCATGTACTCTTAATGATTGACACAAATGATAAGGAGGAAGTGAAGAAGGCAGACGAAATAAATGAAAGTATCGTTCAGTATGCTCTTAAACGAGGAGGAACGTGTACAGGAGAACATGGCGTTGGAATCGGGAAACGAAAGTATCAAGAAGAAGAACATGGGGAGGCATTATTTGTAATGGGGAAAATAAAGAAAGTTCTTGATCCGCAAAATATTTTGAATCCGAAAAAGGTGTTTCAATTAAAAGATAGGGGCTGAGTGGATGAAAGTAATATAGCTGGAAAGTATTTTGCATTTTGGACCGGCTGCTGCACTCCCAAGTGTATTAGCGGCAGTATGGCATAACATTGCAGGGCCAATATTAGCAACCATCTGGTCAAAAAATGCAAAGAACACTGTCAGCGATGAAAATGTATCAATAAATATAGAAAAATAGGAATGATAAATAATGCAAAAACGTATTGTACATTTTGAAGGAATGGTTGTATTTTTAGCCACGATTTATATGTATTCGATATATGAGTTTAGTTGGATTATATTTTTTGTATTCCTTTTAGCGCCGGATCTATCAATGTTAGCATATGGGATTAATAATCACGTTGGTGCGAAAATATATAATGTATGTCACACATATATCATATCCATATTAATTGTTCTAATAGGTGTCTATTTTAAGATAGATACCGTTATAATGATTGGCTTAATATGGACAGCACATATTGGAATGGATCGAATGTTTGGATATGGATTGAAATATGAGACGGATTTTAAGGATACTCATATTCAGAGGTTATAAGAAAAAGTATTCATATTTACAGCGGGTCTATTAAAATATTGAACAAAATTCAGTGAATGAATTTCGTTCAATTGTTGAGAAATATATATATAGATAGATAGATAGATATAATCGAATTATGTTATTTTTATGATAATTAAAAGAAGGAGAGTGGATTTGATGAATATACAAATCACTGGCAATGAATTAATTAATAAGATGCTGAATGATTGGTATCGAGATATTAGAGCTCAACGTATAAGTGAAGCAAAAAAAATAAAAGAAGAGATCGATAAAAAGCTTTATATTATCGAATCAGATATAAAGGTTTCATTTCACTATTATCTGTTAGAATTTCGATATAAAGTGCTAATAGATGGTTTAGGTAATTTGAAAAAAGCTTTTGATAAAATAGATGCATTGCCTAAACCAAATGATGAATATTCTAATTATTATTATTATTTATTCAAAGCCATTCATTATACAATTCTTACTAATTATAGTGAAGCTAGCAACTATTTTGAAAAAGCTGAAGGGTTATTAGAGCATATTTCAGATGAAATTGAATATGCAGAGTTTAATTATAGAGTTGCTATATTAAAATACCACTTGCATTACGCATATTCAGCTATTGAATACGCTTCAAAGGCAAGAGATATCTTTGTTAAACAAGCAGGGTATGAAGTGAACATAGCGCTGTGCGAAAATATATTAGGATTATCTTTTTCGGAATTAAAGCAGCATGATAAAGGTGAGGAATATATTGCGTCAGCAATAAACATTTTACAAAAAAATGATGCAGAAATGTTAGTATTAAGAATCAGACATAATTTAGGTTTATTGTATGCGAGTCAAAATCTTTCAGTTTTAGCAATTAGACACTTATCTGAGGTTTCTAAAAAAATGCCTACTCATTATAAGGCAATCTTTTTAGAGGCAAGAGAATATTATAAATTAGGTGAAATAGAAAAAGCGAAGGAATTAATTGAAAGTGGATTGAAGGTTTGTGAGGAATTAAAAAATGATGAATATAGATATCACTTTTTAATTCTAAAGGGATTTTGTCAACATTTAGAGGTAGAAAAAATAGAAAAAATTATTGTTGAAGGTTTTTCTTACTTTGAAAGAAAAAATTTATCGGAGTATATTCACGAATATACTGAAAGTCTGGCACTAGAGTTTCATAAAGTAGGTAATATAGAAAAAGCAGAAAAGTATTTTTTTATGAGTTATGAAATAAAAAAGAGAATATTTGAAAAAGAAGCATTAAAATAAAGAAAAAACTTGGATTATCTATAATGGGAATAGCAGCTGGAGTTATGGGGTTTTATGGTAGAAGGTCTTTGCAATAAATTAGCTCACAGTGGATATGGTGGAACGTTTATAATTATAAAACCTAATGAAAATCCATATGCTGTCTCTGAAGATACAACGATGCCTGCAAAACAAATCTTCTATTAAACGTGGGTAATTAAACAAGTCACAAATTATAATTTGTGACTTGTTTAAGGTTGGATACTAAATGTGTTGCTTTCAATATTGAAAGCAACTTTTAAGTTTGTGATTAATAGTGAACTTAATAAATTTTGGGTTAAAATAAAAACAAATTTTTAATCAAGTCCCACAAAAAGTACGATAAGGGCGATTCGTCGGTGCAGGTGGAATGCAGTATTCTTCTTGATCTGTAGAATACGCATAAGGGTTTGATAAAGCTTCAAGAAGTTTCTCCATTACGCTATAGTCGTCATTTGTAACAGCTGCTTCTAGTGCTTCTTCTACACGGTGGTTCCTCGGGATGATTGATGGGTTATTATTTTTCATCATCTCGTAGGCGTTTTCTTTCGATTGTTCTTGTCTGTCTAATCGAGATTGCCACAGTTTGTACCATTCTTTAAATTCAGGACTTTTAAATAGAGCTGTATTTTCGATAGCATCAAGAGTTAATGAACGGAATGTATTTGTGTAATCCGCTTTATATTTCTCCATCATTTTTAAAAGTTGCTCAATAAGTGAGTGATCTTGTTCTTCGTTGCTAAATAGTCCTAATTTCTTTTTCATTCCAAGGAACCACTGTTTTTCATACTGTACGCTAAATTTCGAAATTTCGTCTTGAGCGATTTTTAATGCTTCTTCTTCATCTTCGTGCAGAATTGGTATTAAAGATTCAGCTAGTCGTGCTAGATCCCATGCGGCCATATATGGTTGATTTCCATATGCATAACGACCTTGTGTGTCAATAGAGCTAAATACAGTTCCTTGGTCGTAATTGTCCATAAATGCACAAGGACCGTAATCAATTGTTTCGCCACTGATCGTTATATTGTCAGTGTTCATTACGCCGTGAATAAATCCAACAAGTTGCCATTTTGCGATAAGACTGGCTTGTCTTTTAATGACTTCTTGTAGTAATGCAGTATATCGGTTTTCATGAGATTCAATTTCTGGGTAATGCCTTTTTATTGTATAGTCAGCTAGTGATTTCAGGTCCTCTATTGAACCACGAGCTGCAGCATATTGAAATGTACCGACGCGAATATGGCTACTAGCTACTCTAGTTAAAATTGCTCCAGGTAACTTTGTTTCACGATAGGTTGGTTCACCGGTTGTGACAACTGCTAAACTGCGGGTAGTTGGAATATCGAGTGCATACATTGCTTCGCTAATAATATATTCACGTAGCATCGGACCGAGTGCAGCACGGCCATCTCCTCGGCGTGAATAGGGAGTAGGGCCAGAACCTTTCAGTTGAATATCGAAACGCTCACCTGAAGGAGTAATTTGTTCGCCAATTAAAAGAGCGCGACCGTCGCCTAACATATTAAAATGTCCGAATTGATGACCAGCATATGCTTGAGCTAATGGATGAGCTCCTTCTGGGAGTGCATTACCAGCGAAAATAGCAATTTCAGCTTCCTTTTTCAGTTCTTCAGGGGTCAAGCCAAGAGATATCGCTAATGAATGGTTTAGTTTAACTAACTCCGGTGAACTTACGGGAGTAGGGGGGATTTCTGTATAAAATGATTGTGGTAAAGTCGTATAACTATTATCTAAATTCCAACCTGTTTCATTATTTTTAGTCATTGTATCTCCTCCTTTTTGTATTTTAAGTTATGTATTTGTACGTATGTATTCTTTGTAAAGTTAACTAAAAGTATAATATAATATTTCCCCTTGCAATCTATTGTAAGGACTTCATTGCACTATGTCTATTTAACAGCAAATTTAAAACCTCCATTTTAAGAAAATGGAGGTTTTATTATTATTTAATTTTTACAATTATTTTTCCTTTTGCTCTTCCAGACTCTGAATATTCCATTGCTTTTTGCGCATCTTCAAAAGGGAAAATTCGATCGATTACCGGTTTAATTTTTCCGGCTTCAATATAGTTTGCAATAGTACGTAATTGATCCCCGCTTGGCTTCATAAATAAAAATGAATATTGAGCATTATGCTTTTTTTCAAGTGCAGTAAGTTTTTTGCTGGCTAATGAAAATAAGAGAGTTTTAAAGAATCCTGAACCAAATTCTTTACCGAAGCGAGCATTCGGCATACCTGAAACGGAAACAATGTTTCCTCCGCTTTTTATAATATTGAATGATTTTTCAAGTGTTGCACCGCCGATTGTATCAAATACCCCATCATAATTTTTTAGTATATCTTCAAATTTTTCTGTTTTGTAATTAATAATTTCATCTGCGCCAAGAGACGTTACTAAATTCGCACCAGCTTCACTAGCAGTCGTTGTAACAGTAGCACCCATTATTTTTGCTAACTGAATAGCGAAAGTACCAACACCACCGGACCCAGCGTGAATTAAAATCTTTTGTCCTTTTTGTAATTGCATGATGTCATGTAAAGCTTGATAGGAAGTTAAGCCAACGAGTGGAATCGAAGCCGCTTCCTCAAAACTTAGATTTTTTGGTTTTAAAGCAATATCATCTTCATGAATGGCTATATACTCCGCGAAAGTACCAATCTTATTTTTTCTTGGACGAGCATATATTTCATCACCGACTTTAAAACGAGTCACTTTTGATCCAACCTTCGTGATGACACCGGAAAAGTCATTCCCAAGGATTAGAGGCATTTCATATTTCAGTAACATTTTAACTTTTCCATCACGTATTTTAAAATCAATTGGGTTAATACTAGCTGCATGAATTTCTGCGAGCACTTCATACTCATTAATTTCAGGAGTAGGTACCTCTGCCATACGCATTGGGACTTTTCCATATCTATCAATTATCATTGCTTTCATATCTTATACCTCCAAGTTTTAATAAAAGTTTTGCAATAGCTTCTCAATATCTAATACAAGATTTTTTAATAAACCTAATTTTGTACGTATATCAATATAATAAAAATTTTTTGTACCTTCTTTTCTCATTAAAATAATGCCAGCTTCTCGTAAAATCTTAAGGTGATGTGATACTGCTGGACGGGAAAGGTGTGTTTGCTTCGTGATTTCTCCTACACGTAATCCTGTTTGACATTCCGTTTCCATTAGCACTAATAAAATAGCTTGACGTGTTTCATCACCAATTGCCAATAATACTTTTTGAGAATCAATAAAATCTTTTTTTATAATATTTAATTGTTCTTGTTTATTCATTTCAATCACTTTGCCTCCAGGTAATTAGTCGAAAGGTTTAAGATGATAAACCATTATTTCGATACGGTAATGCTACATGATTGTTGCATGAGGTGCAATATTGAGAAAGAAAATCGAGACGAATGAATTTTTTATTGTTGAAAATTATAGGGAGATAGAAAAGGGATTGGAAGGATTACATAACACAATAGATGAAGTTTTAAAAACAAAAAATGATGTAACAATAAAATAAGCGGTCGTAACCTTGTATAATCCATAAGGTTACGACCGCTTATAATGTTTGTATTATTTTTGATTTTTACGATAGAACATGGTTCAACGTAAAGTACATTCTTTTGTTTTACACTTTCATACAGACACAATTCAGGTAGATTATAGATGTATGAAAAGGTAAAAGGAATTTTGGGGCGTAATCTATCTATATGATAATTCAAAATGAAATATAAGTCTATATTTTAATGTTTTTTTTGATTATATTTATGTCACTGTGCTCAGAACAATGATGTGGAGGGTAAATATATGAAATCGAATTATGTACCAGTTTTAATTGTTGGAGGGGGATTATCTGGGTTAGCGTCTGCGTTATTTCTTGCAAAACATAACATTGAGTACTTACTTATTGAAAGGCATCCATCTACTGCCATTCATCCGAAAGCAGGTGGTCTTACTTTACGTACAATGGAGTTATTTCGAGAATTAGGCTTGGAACAAAGAATTAAATTGGCAGGTAAAGCATTAGAGAACTGCCGAGGAAGAATAGCGGTTCATACAATAGCTGAAGCGAATAAAGAAGAATTGGAACAAATGAGAGCGACGCAATACAGAAACGATGAAGAGTTACTTCAAAAAATAGAAAAGATTAGTCCATCAAAACAAACTGCATGTTATCAAATTATTTTAGAAGAGATGATGTTACAAGAAGCAAAAACGCTAGGCGGACAACTATCTTTTTATCATGAATTAGTTTCATTTGAACAAAGTGAAAACGGGGTAAAAGCAAAGCTTCGAAATCGTGAAACAGACAAAGAAAGTGTCATACATTGTGACTATGTAATTGCAGCGGATGGAGCGAAAAGTAAAATACGTGAGCAGTTAGGGATTAAAACTGAGGGTCGTGGAACCATTGGTGGCTATTATATGAATATTTATTTTGAAGCTGATTTAAGAGAGTTTATACAAGGAGACGCATTCGGTTTTTCGATGATACTTCATCCGGAGGTTCTTGGTGCACTTATCCCGGTTGATAACGTAAAAAAATGGATTTATCATGTAGCCTACGATCCATTAAAAGGAGAGGGGCTAGAGGACTTCACTATAGAACGTTGTAAACAAATTATTCAAATAGCAATTGGAAGTACAAATGTTGAATCAAAAATATTAAGTGTTTTACCGTGGAAAGCGGCCGAAAGTACAGCGGTGAAATTTCAAGGGAATCGAACCTTTTTAGTTGGAGATTCAGCACATATTATGCCGCCAACAGGAGGATTTGGTTCAAATACAGGAATACAAGATGCGCATAACTTAGCTTGGAAATTAGCGGCTGTTATAAAAGGGAAGGCAAAACCAAAACTGTTAGAAACATATCATGAGGAGAGACACTCTGTTGCAAAATTAACGACAGCTTATGCAAGTAGTTTACTGTTTCGTGCTGCGAATAGAGAGGAAGGCAGTTTGAATAATATGGATGGTTTAGCTGTTACAGTTGGATATCAGTATGGTTCAGAGGCAATTATAGATGATTCAGTCACTCCGCATAGAATGGATAGCATAGAGTTGAACGGAAGACCTGGAACGCGAGCGCCACATTTATGGGGAACGTATGAAGGGAAGAAAGTTTCTACATTAGACTTATTCGGTAACAGTTTTGTATTACTTACAGGAGTAGAAAATAGTTCTTGGGCTGAGGCAGCACATGCTGTTTCAGCTAAATTAGGAATACATATAAAAGGGTATCGTGTTGGCTTAAGTGGAGACTTTGTTGTTCCAGAAGATATTTTTAGCAAATTATATGGTATAGAGAATGGAGGTGCTGTATTAATTAGACCAGATGGCTTTATCGGATGGCGTTCGGAAAAAACGGTAGTAAATCCAGATATAGTATTGGAAGGGGTAATGAGAAATTTATTATGTGATTTTTAAGTAACTACAGAAATATTGTTTTATGCGCTTCACTGTACTGAAAAAAATATTCACAAATTTCAATAGGTTTGATATGATTAAATTCGACAAGTTAATAGAGGCCGGAGATATTTGAGAAAAGCCATAAATTTATTTAGGGACACAGGAGTGTATTCTAAATAATTTATGGCTTTTTTTATTGAATGAACCGTACAAAATAGGGAGTTACATGTGAAAAGGAGGGCTATAGAAATTAAATAGGATAATACTAGTTTTCTATATTAATAATATAGAAAACATTTGTAAGATTGGAATTTTAATATAGGTTTATAAAAATAATGAAAGTGTGTCTTCTGTTTCGTATAAATCTCATTAGCTTGTTGAAATTTGCAACGTAGGAAGGGTTAGAAGGATGAGAAAGATTATTAGCGTTTTAGTTATTTTCTTTATGACGGGAAGTATCTTTGCTGGGGGAGCTGTTCATGCGAAAGCAGAAGGAAAGCATGAATGGAATACGAATAAGTTTTTAAATATTGCACATCGCGGAGCAAGTGGACATGCACCTGAGCATACTTTTGCTTCTTATGATTTAGTGAAAAAAATGAAAGCGGATTATTTAGAGTTAGACATTCAATTAACAAAAGATGGCCAATTAATTGCAATGCATGATACAGCAGTTGATCGCACTACAAATGGAACAGGAGAAGTACGCGATAAAACGTTAAGTGAAATAAAGAGTTTAGATGCTGGGTCATGGTTTAATAAAGCGTATCCAGAAAAGGCTAAGCAAGAGTATGTTGGGCAAAAGGTTCCAACTCTTGAAGAAATATTCCAAAAATATGGAAGAAGTATGAAGTATTATATTGAAACAAAATCACCAGATGTGTATCCAGGAATGGAAGAGAAATTGTTGGCGTTGTTACAAAAATATAATTTAGTAGGCCAAAACATGTCTTCTAGCCGTGTTATGATTCAATCATTTAGTAAAGATAGTTTGAAAAAGATTCATAGTATGAATGAAAATATTCCGTTAGTTCAATTGCTTTGGTATTATCCAAATGAAAACAATGAAATTGTTGAATGGTCTGGTATTACACATGAACCGAAAAGTGTAACAAATGATGATTTTCAAGAAATTAAAAAGTATGCAGCTGGTATTGGACCAAACTTACGTAATGATAACGGAGAACTAATTATTGATGAGTCATATATGAAAATGGCTAGGAAAAATGAACTGTTAATTCACCCTTATACAATTAATGAGAAACCCGATATGAGACTGTTAATCAAATGGGGTGCTACAGGAATGTTTACAAATTATCCGGATCGATTACATAGTGTATTGAAAGAAAAATAAGTAAAAAAGGGTATACCAGTGTTTTAGGTATACCCTTTTTAATCTAACTCCCCGATAAACAGAATCTCTTTTTCATAGCATTCATCTGCATCATAAATAATTTCTTGAAAGTGAAGCGTTTTGAAGGAATGACAAACTGATATTTTCCATGTCTCCCAAAAATCAATTTCATTTGAAAGAAGAATCCATTTTTGAAATTCACTATCTCTATTAAAGAAATTATGAAAGTAGTCCTCATTTTTAAATATAATGATTTCCGAATCCCACAAATTATTTATAGAAATCAAAACAACAACTCGATATGTATGTGTATCGCTCGGTTTCATATTTATTAAATGATTTGCTTGATTTAATAAGGTTTGAATACATAACCGTTTTACTTTTCTAGGTGTTTTACGAGAGTCAATAAAAGCTTGCGAAACTGGCAATAGCATATTCCAATATTCATCGTTATAGAAAGTAGAAGGGAACGTTTTTGTATGTTCCTCAATTCGGTTTATCATAGTGTTTGTTTTTCGGTTCATACCACGTATTTTCTTTTCACGCATTGTGAGTCATCTCCATAAATTTTTGTAATGCAGCAGAGTGATATATATCTTTTCTAGTAATAAAAGTAGTAGGAACTTTTTTGAAGCTATTTGGTAAAGGATTGAATGATATGTCATGTTTATGACCACTTAAAATAGACTTCATCATAATTGCTATGCCCATACCTGATTTTACACATGCGAGAATCGCTTCAATTGTTCCAAACTCTAATACTCGCTTAGGTGAAATTCCTTCTTCTTGAAGCCAATCTTCTAATAAATTTCTATAATAGCACCCATGACTAAATGCAAGTAAATTCATGTCTCCTATGTCTTTAAAGGAAGATAAAGGCTTTTTGCTAATGAGAACTAATTCTTCTTCACGAAATATATTTGTATGAAGTTCAGCATGCTGAGTAGAGCCAGCTATAAACGCTCCGTCCAGTTTTCGTCCTAGTACAAGCCTAATCAATTGTTCCGTCGTATTTGATTCTAAAATCAATTCGACTTTTGAGTATTTCTCATAATAGGCCGTTAATATAGATGGAAGTCTTACAGCGGTTGTAGATTCTGTACATCCAATTTTTAAAGTGCCTCTTGGTTCGATCCCATTACTTTGAACTGCTTTAACAGATTGATCCATTAAGTAGATAATTTGTTTGGCGTATGTTAATAAAATCTCACCGTTAGAAGTTAAAGTTACACCTTTTCCGTTTCGGTAAAATAAAGGCACACCTAATTCGTTTTCTAGTTGTTTCATACGCATTGTTACGCCAGACTGTACATAGTTTAAATTTTTAGCTGCGTGAGATATGTTTTTTTCTTTCGCAACTTCGTAAAATACAGTTAAATCTTTTATATCCAAATATCATCCCTCCAGAAAAGGTATCATTTTTTTTGATGAATTACATGATAAATCTTTATTTTATATGATATCAGAACTTTCATACAATGGAAGGGGATGGAGGGATTATTGTGTTAATGGAAGAAAGGGTGAATAGTACTTATAAGTGGGTTATGTTAATTTTTGCGACGGTTGCTCAAACAACAGCGACACTTATAACGTATGGTGTTGGAGCGTTTGCTTTATTTTGGAAAGAAGAATATGCACTTACGAATACGGAGATTGGATTGTTAGTAAGTGTTGTAAATATAGGACCGCTATTTTGTATGCTTTTTGTCGGGCGGCTACTTGATCAATACAATGAAAAGTTGTTAATTTCGATAGGTTCATTTTTACTAGGAGGTTCGTTTTTACTGACTAATATGGTCAATGGATTTAATGGGTTACTCTTTGTACTTTTATTAGTAGGAACGTTTTATAGTGTTTCGCAGCCAGGAGGAAGTAAGGTGATAATGAAGTGGTTCTCAAAAGAAAATCGCGGGTTAGCGATGGGGATTAGACAAGCCGGTATACCGATTGGTGGTACATTAGCGGGAGTATTGATCCCGGTTCTTACAATAAAATATAATATGGCCTATGCGGTAAATAGTATTGCATGTATTTGTATAATTGGAGGGTTTTTATTTTTTATATTTTATAAGGAACCATATATTCAAGAGAAAGTTAAACAAGAACGTAGTAAACTTTCTTTTTGGATGCAGTTAAAAGAAGTGATGTGTAAAAAAGAGTTATATGCAATTTATATAACTGGCATTTGTATGATTTCATTGCAAATGGTGTTAGTTGCGCACTTTATAAAATTTTTAGTATTGGAACAATCAATCACGCCAATTTTAGCTGGAAAAGTATTTTCCGTTATGTTCTTTTCTGGAATGGTTGGTAGGGTTATATTAGCAGCTACTAGTGATTTATTTTATAAGGGGAATAGGCGTACCCTCTTATTTATAACTGTTTGTATTTCTATTTTCTTCATTCTAATATTAGTAATGAGCATACATACAATAACGAATGTATTGTATGGTGTAAGTGCATTGTTAGGGTTCTTTTCAATTGGATGGTTTAGCCTTTTTATAACTGAAGTTGCGGAATCAGCAAGTGAAGAATCGGTAGGGATGACAGTGAGTTTTGCACTTACATTAAATCAAATTGCCATTATTGCTGCGCCTGCTTTATTTGGTTATATTGTAGATAAGAAGGGATATACGTATGCGTGGTTATGCATAGTTGTATTACTAACTATTTCAGCGGTTAGCTTATATAGGAAGTATAGAAAATGAAGGAATGTTAGTAATGTAAATCTTTTATGAAGAAAGTCTAAAGAAATGTTGAATGAGCGACATTTCTTTTTTTATTTGTTGTATAATCAAAATGTAAATGAGATTCGTTTTCAATTTCGTTCATTACCTCTTTTGAAATTACCTGTAATTTTAGCCATAATTAGCTGTTTTTCTTTATCGTTATTTGCATGATTTATTTTATTTAAAAATTTTTCAGCATCATTTCCTTTTAATATTTTTATTTGTTTTCCGTAATATTCAATTAATACCATGTTATTTTTTGTTATCCGATAATGAAACATCTTATCATCTAAACGATTGCGTTTATCGGTGTTTTTCATATTACATCTCCATTCTTTTTAGTATGTAACAAATGTTACAAAAGAATTTGAAATTATAGTGTAATGCATCCGATTGTATGTTGGAAATTTTGCAAGAAAGAAATACAATAGAGAGTAGTCAAAATTGAAAATGAGAAAAAGGAATCTAGTTTTAACAGAGTGAATATTAAATAATATTATAATATACTTGATAATTAAAAGATATAAAATAGAATGGATGTACGTTAAGTGAAACTAGATAAAAGAGGGTTCCTAGTATGTTAAAGAAATGGTTAATCGTTTTCTTTATTTTTGCAGTTTTTTGTGGAAGTATTGTTACACTAATACATGCAAATAAAGGAAAAAAATATGATGCAAAGGCATTTTCTAATGTAAATAGTAAGCAAAAAGATGTTAAGCAGGAAATTGATGCGAATGAGAAAAAGCGTTATGAAATTGCAGCTGGAAAACTAGATCAGTACTTAAAAGATAAAGGATTTAATGGGAGTGTTCTTGTAGCAAGTAAAGGTCATGTAATTTTACGAAAAGGCTACGGTTATGCGAATGTGAAAGATCAAGTATTAACAACGCCAAGAACGAAATATCGCATTGGTTCTATTACGAAAACAGTTGTTGCAATATCTATTATGCAACTAAAAGAAAAAGGGAAGTTGAACATTGAAGACAATGTAAATAAATATATCCCATCGTTTCCGGCAGATAAAAACATTACGTTACGAAACTTGTTAACACATACGTCTGGATTACCAGAACAGGGACAAGGTAGTGTTGACGCAGCATCACGGTTAAAATTAGTAACGTGGATTGGGGCACAAACGTTACAATTTCCAGCAGGGACAGGATGGAAATATACAGATTATAATTATATGGTGCTTGCATATATTGTAGAAAAAATATCGAATAAACCACTTGCTGAATATGTGAAAGAAAATATTTTGACTCCCGTTGAAATGAATGAATCTGGAATGGGCGCAACACTTCCAGAAGATATTTTCTTAGCAGAAGGGTATACGAAAAAAGATAATAAGTTAATAGCCACGCCGCGCTTAAAAATGAACTGGCTGTATGGTTGTGGTGAAATGTATACGACTGTTGAAGATATGAAAAAGTTAGATGAAGCTATTATGGATGGTAAACTACTTTCTAAACAAAGTGTATCAGATATGTTTTCTGCATCACCTGCAAGAAAATATGGATTTAGTTTCTATATTTACCCAGATTATTATCATAACCACGGTGTATTAGCTGGCTGGAACACTTTTAATAATTTTAACTGGGATAAACGAACGTTTGTTATATTATTTTCTAACGTCCAAAATGGTATGAATGACGCATTTAATCAAGAATTTAGGAAAATGGCGAATGATTTAATAGAAGGAAAATAATTATAAAAAATCGGTATGGATATGTAATTATCAATACCGATTTTTTTATTTTGTAAAGTTTTACTTACTGAATAAAGTTTTACTTACTGAATAAAGTGAAACTTTATTCAGTGGAGGGGCTTTGTTCATCCCCCACTGAGTAGAAGCCCTCATCAATCGGGCTTTTACGGGCAGCAGGGCCCCCACCTAACTTTTTTGCTTGCGCTGAATTTTGAGGTGAGGGTCTTACTGCCCACAAATAGCGGGATAAATAGGTAAGAAAGGTGATTGGCATATGAATAAATCTAAATAGGTAGTTAAATGCTAAGTAATGCAAAGAACAATTGGTAATTTTTACATTGATAAAAAAGCTTGAGCTTCACACTATGTGAAGCTTTATATTATTGGAGACAAGAACAGGAGGTTGAAAAAATGAAAAAAGCAATAAAGTTTTGTTTAATAGCTACATTATCTACAACAATTATTAGTGGATGCTCTTTTGAGGGTAACAATGAAAATGTTAAAGGGAAAGAAGGGGAAAAAGTAGAGGTACAGAAAAATGCTGGGAAATATACGATGCCAGATGAAAAAGATAAACATGAAGGTACATGGCTGCAATGGCCACATGAATACACATATGGTGAAGAGTATAAGAAGGAAGTTGAACCTATTTGGGTTAAGATGGCAAGTGCTTTAACTGAGGGTGAGAAAGTCCACATTGTTGCATATGACCAGGAAGAAAAAGAAAGAATCAATAACCTTTTAACAGATGAAGGGTTAAATATGGAGAAGATTGATTTCTTTATCGCGCCTACTGATGATGTATGGGCAAGGGACAGTGGACCAATTTTTGTTTATGACAGCAATAAAAATCTCAAAATATTAGATCCAGCATTTAATGGTTGGGGGAAGAAAACACCTTATAAAAATGATGCTCAAATACGTAAGAATGTTAGTAAACAATCAGGAATTGAAAGAGTTGATTGGGGGAAATTTGTCCTTGAAGGCGGCGCAATTGAATTAGACAGCAATGGGACTGCTTTATTAACTCGAAGTGCAGTAACGAATAAAAATAGAAATCCTGATTTATCAGAAAAGGAAATTGAAAAATATATAAGTGACCTTGGGGTATCAAACTTTATTTGGTTAGACGGAGTACCTAATTTAGATATTACGGACTTTCATATTGATGGATTTGCTAAATTCCATAATAAATCTACCATTGTAACGATGAAAGAAGATGACCTAGCCGAATGGGGTTTATCTAATAAAGATATGGATACATTGTTAGATGCAAAAAATGCTTCAGGACAGAAATATAAGTATGAATACTTGCCGCTTAGTAAAGAAAAGGTTGCTTTAGAAAATGGAAAAACTCTCGATTATAAGGGGTCGTATATCAATTATTATATCGGAAATACAGTTGTATTAGTGCCTAATTATAATGATCCGAATGATAAAATTGCAAACGATACGATTCAGAAGTTATACCCAGATCGTAAAGTAGTCGGTATTGATGTGAGAGAGTTGTATAAAAACGGCGGTATGATTCATTGTGTGACACAACAACAACCCATTGCATTGAAGTAATTGATTGTAATTTCGTTGTTCTGCTATATAGACAAAATAGGTGGAATCTTATTACCTATTTTGTCGTTCCTTATTATTTATAATAATAAAATTTTAATATAATGATAAAAGAATTATAGTGTATATTCACTTTTCGTTTTATATGGTAAAGGGGAAAAATGTTTGTGTTAAAAAATTTTAAAATAGTGTTTTCGTATTTCCCTATCGTTTTACAGTACATTTTAAATGTAGCTTTAATTTGCTTAGGGTTTATTCTAAGTGTGTTTCTTATGAAAGAAGTCATTCAGTTTATACAAGAACTGAAATTGGATGGTAATGAATCGAGTTATCATTTAATTGATAGTATCGTCGTATTCTTTCTGTACTTTGAATTCATCGTAATGATTATAAAGTATTTTCAAATGAATTTTCATTTTCCATTACGATATTTTATATATATAGGTATAACAGCTATTGTGCGTCTCATCATTATAGATCACGATAGTCCGTTAGATTTATTGTTATATGCCTGTGCAATCTTTGTATTAATTAGTGCATTGTTCATTGCGAATTCTAAAATGATGCGTCGGGATTTAGAATAGTGACATTTGTTGTTGAATTAAATAAGATATTTTATCTTTTTGCAAAAAAGGAGTAACGGTATTGAAAGAAATAATCTTAACCAGCCTCATAATGATAGGGTTTATGATTCTATTATTTAATTGTATACTTTCATGATTTAAAAGAATAAAAGGTTAATAGAGAAAGAGGTTTTTGTAAATATGATTCATTACAATAATCAAAATAGTTTACATTTATAAGTTTTGCATTTATAGGTATTGAAGCAATAGGGGTTGAAATTGAAGATCCCTTTGGTCAGGATCCAAATGATCTTCCGCTAGAAGGAATTTGTATAGGAGTAGAAGCGCATTTGGTGAATCTATATAATCAAAATGATCTATTAGAAGTAATGGGTTTGAATCTTGATAAAAAAATCATTTAATCATTTATTGTTGTTTTAAAATAGGTTATTTAAAAACTTGTCAAGAGTCAATTTAAGGCTTAACGTCAGCTTTATATTTTTTATATAAATATATAATATTCCTCCATGCTATAATCCATTCATGAAATGTACATGTTGCATGAGTTGGAATGAAAAAGACATGAATTGAGGATTAGTTGGCTTTGTGAAATCAATTATGTAACTACTATTAAAAAGCGAGGTAAATAATATGGAACAAAAACATAATGGAATTATTTTTACTGCAATACCAGACGAATCAAATGAATATTATCAACCATTTTATGAAGACTTGATTTACTTTAATGAATGTTTAAATGAAAAGAAATCAATTGCGGATCAACTTATATCTTTATCTGCTGAAGAACAAGACTTTCATACGAGCTGTTTTGAGTATGATGATATTTGGCTAAGAGATGTTGCACCGGTTGTCACAAATCATCTAGTTAAATTTAAATATCGACCAAATTATTTACCAGATGATCAAGGGCGATATTTAGATCAACAATTTAATAAATGGTTGAAAAAGAATGACTTTGAATATGAAAAATCCCCATTAATATTAGATGGCGGTAATCTTATTTGGAATAAAAAAGATACTGTAATATTAACAGAACGCATATTTGATGATAACGATGATTGGACAGAAGAGGAAATTATTGAGCAGTTAGAATGGGATTTAGATGTGAGCCGAGTTATTATTATTCCTGCTGAAGAAGGGGATGTACTAGCACACGCAGACGGAATGGTTAAATTTATTGATGAACATACAATGTTTATTAGTGATTTTTTAGGGGATCATGAATTTAGATATAGTGTTCAAGAGATTATTCAAGAACAAATGCCAGAAGCTGAATTTATAGTTGTTCCTTCATCATATACAGAGAAAGGACAATATGATCAAGAGATAGCATCAGCAAAAGGGTTGTATATAAATATGTTAGAATCATGTGATGCTCTTTATGTTCCTAAGTTTGGACTAGCTAAAGATGAGGAAGTTTTACGATATATTCAACAGTATACGGAGAAGCAAGTTATTCAAATTCATGTAGGAGAAATATCAACAATGGGAGGCGCAATGAATTGTTTAACGTGGTATTGTCCAAGCCATTTGTTACCTTCAAAAATGAGAAGATTAAAAAATCAGAATGAAGATTTTTCAATGAAGAAGATTTTTGATTGGTTTTAATAAATAAGTAATGAAAAGAAAATCTATTCAAGGAGTATTGATATGTATACCATCGCTGAGTTTTCTCGGATTTGTAAAATGAGTACGCGGATGTTAAGACATTATGACAAAGAGGAGATATTAAAACCGGCATATGTGAATCCGGTTAATGGGTATAGATATTATGAACAAGAGCAGCTGGAAGTAGCGTTGAAAATCAAAAAGTTAAGGGAGTATAAATTTCCTCTTCCAAAAATTAAAATTGTTTTGCAGTCATCAGATCAAGATTCGTTTGTTCAACATATACAATCACAAATTATCGAGTTGTCTCATGAAGTGAAGCAAAATTTACAGGTTATTTCAGAAATGAATGAAATGGTAAAGGTGAATAGTAGTCTAAATATTGCTCGTCATAGAAATTACGATATATTAATGGGAATGAGGAATGAAGTAACGATAATTACTCAAAGAGTAAAAATAGATATAGATGATATGGATGATTATTTTTATGACTTATATGAAGAGGTACAAAAAAATAATTTTCAAATAGTCGGTTCACCATCTGCAGTCTTTTATGATGAAGAATATATTCCAAGTAACAGTGATATTGAATTAAGAATCCCGGTTATGCAGGGGAATGATGAAGACGTAGCACAAGAGTATGAAATGAAACAACTAAGTCCACATCATATCGTTACTACTATGCATTATGGAAGTTACGACTATATAGGTTACGCTTATATAGCGTTAGAAGAATGGATTGAAAGAAATGGGTATGTGATAATTAATTCGCCATATGAGGTTTATATAAAGGGATCTGAATGTGATTGTTTAGCAGAAGAGTATGTGACACAAATTTGTTTTTTAGTTACGGAAATAGAATGAGAATAAGGATTGACATTAACATTATGTCAATCCTTATTCTATGTACGAAAGCAATTTATCATAATAAAAAGGCGAAATAAAGAGTCACCTTATAAAGTTGCTACAAGTAAATGAAGATATTCCTGTTGACCTTAACACGATGTCAAAGTATAGACTGGACATACATTCATATAAGGGGTGAACACGTATGAGAAATATAGAAAATAGTTTGTATTATATGCCTGCGGAATGGGAGAAACATGAAGGTACATGGCTCCAATGGCCACATGATAAAACACATAGGGGTGAAGGTTACAGAGCTAAGTTAGATGATATTTGGATATCGATGGCAAAGGAGCTTCACTATGGAGAAAATGTCCATATTGTTGTATGTGATGAAGAAGAAAAAATACATGTCCAATCGAAGTTAATGGAAGCTAACGTGAATATGAATAAAATTGATTTCTTAATTCAAGAAACTGATGATATTTGGATAAGAGATAACGGACCAATCTTTGTAAAAGATAAAGAAGGGAACCGCTATCTAACGCACTGGATATTTAATGGTTGGGGAGATAAATATCCGTACGAAAACGACGCTAATATTCCGAATAAAATAAGTGAAATGTATCGCATTCCAAAAGTTGAATCTAGTGTCTGTTTAGAGGGCGGGGGAATTGAGATAAACGGAAACGGGACCTTAATGGCGGCGGAAACGTCTATTATAAATGAAAATCGAAATCCTACACTAAGTCAGAAAGAAATTGAAATGGAGTTAACGAAATATTTAGGAGTAACGAATTTTATATGGATAACTGGTATACGCGGAGAGGATAATTATGATGAAGATACAGATTATCATATTGATGGCGCGGCACGGTTTGTAAATGAAAATACGATATTGTATGAATATGATCCTTTCGGTGAAGGAGAGTCATATCTTTTGGAGGCGTACGAAAAGCATTATCAAGAATTGCGACAAGCAAGAAATATAGATGGCAAGCCATTTCAGCTCATTCCAGTACCAGTAACAAGAAAATTGGCAAAAGAAGCAGATTGTAAAGGATCGTACTTAAATTTTTACATTGGTAATGAAGTTGTATTGGTACCTATATACGGTGATGAACATGATAAATTAGGGCTTCAAATCATTGAAGGTCAATTTCCAGGGAGAAGAATTGTCGGTATATATGTTAACGAATTGTATGCATACGGTGGTATGATTCATTGTGTGACGCAGCAGCATATAGAATAGAGTAATTCAAATAAAAAGCATGCAGAGCATATACTCTGCATGCTTTTTATAATGTTGAAAACTCCTCAACAAGTTGAGTGAATTGTTTCAATGCACTTTCAATCGGTTCTGGCGTAGTTAAATCAACACCAGCTTTTTTCAATAGGTTTAGTGGATAGTCAGAACTTCCACCTTTCAGGAATTCAATATAATTTTTCTGAGCATTCGGATCATCACTTAATAGTTTATCAGCGATTTGAATGGCAGATGCGAATCCAGTTGCATATTTGTATACGTAAAACGGGCGATAGAAATGAGGGATTCTAGCCCATCCGTATTTTACTTCTTCATCAAATACAAGTGAATCACCGTTATATTCTTTAAATAGCTTTTCATAAATTTCACTGAAGACTTGTGCATTTAATGGTTTACCTTGTTCAGCCATTTCATGTGTGATTTTTTCAAATTCTGCAAACATAATTTGTGTAAAGAAAGTACCTTTAAATTTCTCAATAAAATGGTTAATTAAATGGTTACGCACGTCCGTATCTTTTGCTTCTTTTAATAAATAGTGAATTAATAACACTTCATTTACTGTAGAAGCGACTTCTGCGACAAAGATAGAATAATGTGCAGAAATTCTTGGTTGGTATCCATGTGAATAGTGCGTATGCATACCGTGACCGCATTCATGAGTAAGAGTGAACAGGCTGTTTAAATCATCGTGATGATTTAAAAGAATGAAAGGATGAACGCCGTATACACCAAAGTTATAAGCACCAGAACGTTTTCCTGGTGTTTCTCTTACGTCTATATATCTTTTATCTTTAAAACTTTTTAATGTCTCAATATATTCTTCTCCTAAAGGAGCTAGTGATGCAATCATAATGTCAAATGCTTCACTATATGGGATGTCTTGTTTTGCACCTTCTACTAAATCGACGCCTAAGTCGTATTGTCTTAGTTCATCTACGTTTAATTTTTCTTTTCGAATTTCATTGTATGTATGTAATGTTTGAATGTTTTTTTTCGTTGTATCAATTAGGTTTTCGTATACTTCTTTCGGAACCATATCGCCAAATAATGATTTCTCTAGCGCTGATGGATAGTTTCTTAATTTCGAAACAGTAACATTATTTTTAATAGCAGCGGATAAAGTAGATGCGATGGAATTCTTTAACTGAACATATGGTTTGTAATATGCTTTATAAGCTTCTTTACGCTTTTCACGATTCGTATCTTCTATTAACTTTGCATACATTCCGCGTGTTAAGTTCACTTTTTCTCCATCGTCAGTCGTCACTTCACCAAATAATATATCTGCATTATTTAACATACCAAATGTGTGCTGTGGAGAAGAAAGAGCTTCACCCATTTGTGATAAAATTGCTTCTTGGTCCTTATTCAATACGTGTTTTTTATAACGATATAATTCAAATAAGTCTTCTTTATAATATTGTAAGCCTTCTGTATCTTCTATATAAGAATGTAATGTGTTTTCGTCTATGCTAAGTAAGAAGGGGGAAAAGAAAGATTTCGCTGCACTTACTTTCACGTGTAATTGTGATACTTTATCGACAAGAGATTGCGCGTCAGTATCGCGTGTATCAAGGTCAGATTGTAATCGTGCATAAGCGAACATTAAAGATATTATGCTAGAAATTTCTTCACTCTTCGTTAAATAAGCTAATAAACTATTGCCATTGTGAATATTGCCATTAAACTCGTGTAATTCCTTCGTTAATACTTCAATTTTATGAAAATCACTTTCCCAATCTTCAATTGTATGGTAAATGTCTGTTAAATCCCATTTTTCTATATCAGCTACTTGTAATCGATCTTTAAGTTCTGTCATAATCATTTCCTTTCTAAACATGTAGTTATATTTCTATATAACTATGAAATACAACAAATTGCAAAAAATCCCTGCTGAAAATTGAAAAGCCTTGCTAAAATAACAAGGCTTACATACTTATAGTGTAATTCCGAATTTTGAATGTAAAAGGTTTGTATATTGCATGTCTGTAACGGTTTCTTTCGTTTTTTTACCATTTTTCGCTACTGTAAGGCTATCTTTCGTTAAAGAGGCATGCCCATCTTCAGTTAGTTTTACAATAAGAGGTACTTTATTAAAGGGTGATCCTTCATGTTCAACGATAATTTTTTGTGCTATATTTGCTTTTTCTTCATCCACTTCTTCTATATAAAATGCATAGCCTAACGTCCAATCATCAGCAGAAGATTGATCCAAGAACTCATTGTTTTTCCGCATCTCTAAAATGTAGTTTCCCTTTTCGGTCATTTCTTTACGAATACGATAATCTCCTGTAACAGAGTGAATGACTTCACCTGAGAAAGGGACAGGGGCAAGAGGTAAGTATGATCCGAATCCTACTTCAATTAAATAAAGTTCATTATGATGTGTTAAAACGGTTGCGATATGGCCAGAATCAACAGCCCATATGGAGTTTGCAGCGTTATAAACTGTTCCTGGAACGAGATGAACATCGAATCCAGAATCTTTCAGGAAGTAATACATAGTAGGATTGAGTTCATAACAAAGACCGCCACGGTTATTTACTAAAATTTTCTCTTTCAAATTTTCTTTTGATATTTCTTTAAAATTCTTTTCGAGAATATTTAAGTTTTCAAAAGGAACAGTTTGTGCCATTGCGTACATAATGTTAGATAAATCTTCAAATGAAACTGTGTCTTTTTCTTCTATATGTAATCGTGCGAAAAATTGTTTTTGAAAGTCTGTCATCGAAATCCCTCCGTTATGCTTTTATAGGTAAATTGTAAACAATCTTGAATAGGATGTGAAATGAAAACTACGTTGAATATTTGAAATTAGATTAAAAATAATATGGGAGAGTGAGAGATTGCTACTTTACTAACGGTGGGACGAATATTATAATAATTCTGATAAACTATGCAAACGCTTTCTTGGAAGGGGATGGTGTACAGATGTTTAAAAGAATAACAATAGTCGGATTGTCAGTTGTTATGTTTTTACCTAGTATATATGAGGGGAGTAAGGTATATGCAGACACAGTTAACAATGGAACGTTAATGCAGTATTTTGAGTGGTATTCTCCGAATGATGGGAATCATTGGAATCGTTTGCGTACTGATGCTGAAAATTTAGCGGAAAAAGGAATTACATCTGTTTGGATACCACCTGCATATAAAGGAACTATGCAAAATGACGTAGGATATGGAGCATATGATTTATATGATCTGGGGGAATTCAATCAAAAGGGCACAGTGCGGACGAAATATGGGACGAAAGCACAATTGAAATCTGCAATTGACGCTTTACATAAGAAAAACATCGATGTATACGGTGATGTAGTTATGAATCATAAAGGTGGGGCTGATTATACAGAAACTGTCACAGCAGTTGAGGTAGACCCGAGCAATCGAAATAATGAAGTATCAGGTGATTATGAAATTAGTGCGTGGACGGGATTTAACTTTCCAGGGCGTGGAGATTCTTATTCTAATTTCAAATGGAAATGGTATCATTTTGACGGAACGGATTGGGATGAAGGAAGGAAATTAAACCGAATTTATAAATTTAGGGGCATAGGTAAAGCATGGGACTGGGAAGTGTCTAGCGAGAATGGGAATTATGATTATTTGATGTATGCGGATCTTGATTTTGATCATCCAGATGTTGCGAATGAAATGAAAAAATGGGGAACGTGGTATGCGAATGAATTAAATTTAGATGGTTTTCGTTTAGATGCTGTTAAACATATTGATCATGAATATTTGCGCGATTGGGTAAATCACGTTAGACAGCAAACAGGGAAAGAAATGTTTACAGTAGCTGAATATTGGCAAAATGATATCCAGACTTTAAATAATTATTTAGCGAAGGTTAATTATAATCAATCTGTGTTCGATGCACCACTTCATTATAATTTTCACTATGCTTCAACAGGAAATGGGAATTATGATATGAGAAATATTTTAAAAGGAACGGTAGTTGCGAATCATCCTACACTTGCGGTTACTCTAGTTGAAAATCATGATTCACAGCCTGGTCAGTCATTGGAATCTGTAGTGAGCCCTTGGTTCAAACCGTTGGCATATGCATTTATTTTAACGCGTGCAGAGGGGTATCCTTCTGTTTTCTATGGTGATTACTATGGTACAAAAGGAAATAGTAACTATGAAATTCCAGCGTTAAAGGACAAAATTGATCCGATTTTGACGGCACGAAAAAACTTTGCATATGGTACGCAGCGGGATTATTTTGATCATCCAGATGTGATTGGCTGGACAAGAGAAGGTGATAGTGTACATGCTAATTCTGGTTTAGCAACATTAATCTCTGATGGACCAGGAGGGGCGAAGTGGATGGATGTTGGAAAGAATAACGCAGGGGAAGTATGGTACGATATTACGGGTAATCAAACAAATACTGTAACAATTAATAAGGACGGATGGGGGCAATTCCAAGTAAGTGGAGGATCAGTTTCCATATATGTTCAGCAGTAATTTGGTGATGAAAAAGAAGAGGTAGACTGAAATATAAGTTTTCCTCTTCCTTTTTACATTCTGTATAGTTATAAAAGTATGACACCTTTACTTCTCACGTAACATATAGTATGATGATTTCAATAAATTAGATTTCAATGACTATAATATAACTTAATGAGAGGTGCTTTTTGTGAGTGCGGTAGGTATTAAATAGGAAAAATTTAATGAAATAAATCGGATAAGACCAGGGGATTTTTATGTACATCATACCCCTAATTTTGTCATGCATTTATTTCAAAACCTATGAAGATACCTACAATACTTTATAAAGCGTGTAATAAGGGACTGCCATCTATTTTTTATGGCTTATTTCCTCATATGTTATTACACATGCCTTGTAAATGTAAAAGCTGCGGTATCCCCGCAGCTTTTTTGTATATGTTTTTATTGTATAATTATGGAATTTTATATATGACTCATTGGAATCTAATGAGTAGGTATCTTCATTTATGATAAAAATCAATCATAGTGAGGAGAAACAAAATGAATACGATGACTTTTGAAAAGTTACAATATAACGAATTAAAGGATATAGTGAAATCTTATTGTGTAAGTGGATTAGGTAAGGAATTATTAAACAAATTAGAGCCGAGTACGAGTATAAAAGTAGTGAGAAATCGGTTGAATGAAACGACAGAAGCACGAGCTATATTAGATGCAGAAGGGCATGTTCCTTTCTTCGGCATTTCTAATATTGCTAGTACAATTCAAAAATTAGAAAAAGGTATGATTTTAGATCCAGAAGAATTAGTGAGTGTTTCAGACTTTTTACGTGGATGTAGAAAGATTAAAAAGTTTATGTTAGATAAAGAATTTTTTGCACCAGTATTAGCTTCTTATGCAAATTCAATGACTGAATATAAAAGTATTGAAGAGGAAATTAACTTTTCAATTAAAGGAAATAGTATTGATGCAGCTGCAAGTAAAGAGTTAAAACGAATTCGAAATAATATCGATTCTGTAGATGGGAAAATAAAAGAACGTTTAACGAAGTTTTTAAATAGTAGTGCAAATAAGAAATTCATTCAGGAATTCTTTATTAGTAAAAAGGATGACCGTTATACGATTCCAATTAAATCTTCCTATAAAAACCAAGTTGCCGGAAGTATTATTGAAGCCTCGGCAAAAGGTTCTACTGTATTTATAGAACCGCATACGGTTACGAAATTGAATGCAGAACTAGCAGGTTTGAAAGCAGAAGAAGCGGTTGAAGAATATCAAATTTTAGCGACTTTATCAGGGATGGTATTAGAAAATATTTATAGTATAAAGATTAACATGGAGCTAATTAGTCAGTATGATATGGTATTTGCGAAAGCGAAGTTTAGTAAATCGATTGATGGAATAGAACCGAAGTTAAATGATCATGGCTACATTCATTTAGTGAATTGTAAGCATCCGCTTTTAACAGGGCAAGTTGTACCCTTAAATTTTAAAATTGGTCAAGAGTATCGTAGTTTAATTATTACAGGGCCGAATGCGGGCGGAAAGACAATTGTGTTAAAAACAATTGGATTGTTAACATTAGCTACAATGTCAGGTCTTCATATTGCAGGAGATAAAGGGACAAAAATCGCTATTTTTGAAAATGTATTTGTAGATATTGGTGATAATCAAAGTATCGAAAACGCACTAAGTACATTTTCATCTCATATGAAAAATCTTTCTGAGATTATGAGGATGTCAAATAATAATACGTTACTTTTATTTGATGAAATAGGGAGCGGTACAGAACCGAATGAAGGTGCAGCACTTGCAATATCCATTTTAGAAGAGTTGTACCTTGCAGGATGTATTACCGTTGCGAGTACGCATTACGGAGAAATTAAACGATTCTCAGAAATGCACGATGACTTTATGAATGCAGCGATGCAATTTAATAGTGAAACGTTAGATCCGCTTTATAAATTAGTTATCGGAAAATCAGGAGAAAGTAATGCACTTTGGATTGCGAATAAAATGAGCGTAAAAGAACATGTGCTGAAAAGAGCGAAAGAGTATATGGGAAATAAAGAGTACGCTTTAGAAAAAGTGAATGAAAGTAAAATTAGAAAACCGAAATTTGTACAAGAAAAAAGAGAATCTCATTATGAGTACAAAATCGGAGATCGTGTTAATTTATTGGATCATGATGATTTTGGTATCATCTATAAGGAAAAAGATAATTTTTATAACGTTGTTGTATATTATAACGGTGAATTCGTTGAAGTAAATGTGAAACGTATTACTTTAGAAGTAGCAGCGAAGGAGTTATATCCAGAAGGATACGATTTAAATACACTATTTGTTGATTATAAAGAAAGAAAAATGCAACACGATATTGAGCGCGGATCGAAAAAAGCACTTCGTAAAATTCAAAAAGAAATAAGAAAGAATAGAGGATAAGTTAAAATGGTAACGATTAGACAAGAACAAAAAAATGATTATAGAAAAACAGAAGAAGTCGTAAAAGAAGCATTTTTAAAGGAAGAATTTAGTGATAAAACAGAACATGAACTTGTAAAACGTATTAGAGAATGTGACGCGTTTGTTCCGGAGTTATCAATTGTTGCGGTAGATGAAGATATAGTTGGTCACATTATGTTATCGAAAATTACAATAGAACAATGTGGAACTTCTGTAGAATCGTTAGCACTTGCACCAGTTTCAGTTGCTAGGGGCCATCAGAAGAAAGGAATTGGTGGAAAACTGATTACGGCTGCTTTAGAAAAAGCGAAAGAACTTGGATACGGATCAGTTGTAGTATTAGGACATCCAGAGTACTACCCGAAATTTGGTTTTAAGAAAGCAAGTGAGTGGAATGTAAAAGCACCGTTTGAAGTGCCTGAAGAGGTATTTATGATAAAGGAATTAACAGAAAATGCTCTTCTAGGTGTAGAAGGAATTGTACAATATTCGAGTGCTTTTGCTGAGTAGGAGTAACGGTTAAGAAATGTAATCATAAAAGATGCTATCTTTTTGTATGGATATACAGAAAGATAGCTTTTTTTATTAAGCGGATCTACTGACGTATATTTTGCTCAATGAATAATTGAGGTGGTAAAATTGATATAGAAACGTAAAGGGAGAGAATGAAATGAATAAGCGAGAAACAGATAGCAATGAGAATGCAGTTACGTTATATGTTACAAGACACGGTAAAACAATATTAAATACGAATCATCGCGCGCAAGGTTGGGCTGATTCTCCATTAGTAGAAAAAGGTGTTGAAGTTGCCACAAATTTAGGAACAGGATTAAAAGATATTCATTTTATGAATGCGTATAGTAGTGATAGCGGCCGCGCAATTGAAACTGCTAATTTAGTATTAAAATATAGTGAGCAATCAAAATTAAAACTTGAGCAAAGAAAAGATTTGCGAGAATTAAATTTCGGTATTTTTGAAGGTGAAAAACTTGAGAATATGTGGGATGTGGTTGGAAAAGCTGCAGGCGTTGCATCACCAGAAGAACTTATGAAGTTTTCTATTCAAGAAGTGATTAATCTTATTAGAGTAGCAGATCCTACAAAACAGGCGGAAGATTGGGACTTATTTTCTACTCGTATAAAAACAGAGATAGATAAAATTAGTGAAGAAGCTGCTGGAAATGGTGGCGGTAACGTTTTAGTTGTCGTTCATGGGCTTTTGATTACTACCTTAATAGAAATGTTAGACAGTAGCAAAACAAAACTTGGAGTGGAAAATGCTAGTGTGACGAAAATTGTATATCAAGATGGAACATACACAGTCGAGTCTGTTGGAGATATGAGTTACGTTGCAAAAGGGAAAGAAAGTGTTGAAATATAATTAAATCTCCAATAGATATAAGAAAAGGAAGGTAGAGAAATCTAGCTTCCTTTTCTTATTTTTAATATATCATTTATTAATATGAATCGGAATATTCTGTTAAAAATTAACTATTGAAATTATTGTAATGGTATAATTAGAGAGTAGGAACAATAAATTAGTTTGCAGTGTATTGGAGTTGGAGGGACATTAGTCTAGCCTTACATTTCATCTCGGAATCTAAAGTAAGTATACGAGAAATAAAACAAAGTAAGGAATATGTGAATATGGATGGTACATAGTATGTGATTTATGTTCAGTTCTAAGGAGAAAAAATATTAACAATTATATGGAGAAGTGATTATGTTGATTAAATTCGTTCATTTGTTATTTGGAAAACCGTGTGAAAAAGGTGATTCGTTCCAAACTAAGTTTCCACGTTTTATTTATTGGAGTGCAGTTGTATTTTATTTTTTTGGAATGCTATTATTTGGGATTCTTTCTTTTATTGATACTGTATTTATTGGATCGTTGATATCAGGAGGTTTGTTCTTTCCTTTAATATTTAGATTCATTTATTATATAAACTTAAAAATGAGGGGCCTAGAAAGAGAAGCGTAGAGAAAAAATATAAATAACAGGGTTATTGAAAAGAAGCGAGATTGATGTTAAGAGATAATAAAGTTGTTTAATTTACAATAAAGTCCTTTGAAAATAATAAAGTTGTTTAATTCTTATTGAATTAACGGTGCAGGATAGTTGAATAAGGATGATGATATACTTAAGGGGAATTTACTTTATTTTATAATTTATGAGGTGGAAAATGGACTCTTTAGAATTAAACAAATCTAAATATATTGTCTCTAATATCAAAGAAATTTTGCATAAAAAGCTTATTCTTGATAAACCGTTAACTAAAGATGAGGTAAAAAAATTAAAACTAGTTAATCCCCCTGTATACGAAAAAGAGAAGTATCTCATTCAAAAACGGTGGTTTTATAGTATTAATATCGGAGAATGGGAAGATGTGGAGATTATTATTCAGGGGAATAATGAAAATCCCGATATGGAGATTATCGAAATGGCAGAAAAAACATTCGATGAACTCCATCTACATATAAGCTGTGCATTAAAATATTTACAGAAATTCTTCCCTAATCAAGAAATGAAGAACTACTATCTATCCACAATATTTTTTGGAAAGATGGTTAATTTTGACGATTATATATTTTCTGGGTTTAGTTTAGCTTTTATTTATGATGGTCACTTTGAGTTTCAGTATAAAGTAAAATTTAAAAACGATGGAGGGCCTATTGGTTTTGAAGGTGGGCCACTTTAATAATAATAGATAATTTTTTCTTATTGAACTAACGGGTGCTTTAGTTGAACAAGATTTAAACAACTTTATTATTAATTTTTGTCTACAAGCACATTTAAATGGTTAGAAATTAAACAACTTTAAAGAGCTTTACCACAATATGATTTGTAGCCAGGCTCTTATATTTTTAGATCAGAATTAAATAACTTTATTATCACTTTACAATTGAACATAAATAACGTTAAAAAAGGAAGCAAAGAAATACATTCTAGCTTCCTTTTTTTATTGGAACAATTATGGAATTAATAAAATCTTCCCAGTACTTTTTCTGCTCTCTAATAATTCATGGGCAAGAGCACCATCTTGTAAGGCGAATGTGGTAGGGTTCTCAATATTTAATTTTCCAGTAGCGATCCAATTAAATAATTGAGTAGATCGCTTTTTACGTTCTTCATACGTAGTAAGCACGTTCCAAAGGTCTCCGCCAGTTAAAGTTTTTGAAGTATCCATAAGCATACGCGGATCAACGGGAGCAGGATTACCGCCGGCCATTCCGTAAAATACGACAGTACCACCAGTTTTAGTAGCATTAAAACTTTCCTCTAATGTAGAACCTACTGATTCATATACAATATTTACTCCAGTTCCATTAGTCATTTCAAGTACCTTCGTATGCCATGATTCCGTATATAAAAATACGTGATCGGCACCAGCTAATGTAGCAATCTTTGCTTTCTCTTTTGATGACGTTAAACCAATTACTTTTCCGCCATATAGTTTAATCATTTGAACGAGAAGTTGACCAACGCCACCAGCCGCAGCATGGACTAAAGCTGTATCACCTTGTTTTATTTGATAGCTATCTT
This sequence comes from Bacillus sp. FSL E2-8900, assembly GCF_037966225.1. NCBI lineage: Bacteria > Bacillati > Bacillota > Bacilli > Caryophanales > Bacillaceae > Bacillus > Bacillus sp. FSL E2-8900. The sequence continues at coordinate 3,142,579 of NZ_CP150193.1, read as the reverse complement.
TCGTTAAATAATGTGCCGTTAGACCTTGCAATAAGACAGAAGCGGCTGTTTCAAAAGAAATAGAATCTGGAAGCTTAATTGCTCTCTCTGATGGAACGGCAACTAATTCTGCATTTGCAAATGGGACGTCCGCAAATGCAATACGGTCTCCTAGGTTGATAGTAGTAACGGCAGCTCCTACTTTTTCAACAATTCCAGCTCCTTCATAACCTAATACATAAGGCGGATTGCCAGCAAGATGATAATCGCCGCGGCGTCTATAAATATCAGCGAAGTTCAAGCCGATTGCTTTCGTGCGGACGAGAATTTCATTTGGACTTATGATTGGATCGTGTATTTCTTTATAGTGTAGAACATTAGCGTCTCCGAATGTTTCGAAACAAAGTGCTTTCATATGGAATACCTCCATTTTATTGTTTGTCGATGCTCTTTATCATACAATATAAATATCAATAGACAAAGAGGATTATTTCGATGAAATCAATCGGAAATACCGATTGAAAAAGAGGGATGATAAATGGAGATAAAACAATTAATTACATTTAAAGTAGCAGCAGATACTTTGAACTTTACACAAACTGCGAAGAAATTAAACTTTGCTCAATCGAGCGTTACAGCACAAATTAAAACGTTAGAGGCTGAGCTCGGTACACCACTATTTGAGAGATTAGGGAAACGTCTTTTCTTAACTGAAGCAGGAAGAAAGTTTCAACTATATGCGGACAAGATAATCGCACTTAGTAACGAAGCGAAGACGGCTGTGAAAGATGATGAGGAAATAGCAGGTACGTTAATAATTGGTGCACAAGAAAGTCAATGTACATACAGACTGCCTTCTATATTAAAGAGGTTTAAAATACAATTCCCAAAAATAAAACTTATATTTAAACCAGCACATTCCAATAAAGATGCGAAGGAACAATTGATGGAGGGGAAAGTAGATCTTGCATTTATTTTGGACGAATGTAAAACAGAAGATGTTTTGCATGTGGAACCACTTATGAAAGAAGAATTAAAAGTAGTAGCTGCTCCAGGGCATCGTTTACTTGAACAGACTACTGTTTCTATAAAAGATTTAGAGAGTGAAACACTTTTACTAACAGAATTAGGCTGCTCGTATCGGACTTTATTTGAAGAGCTATTTCGCGGGGAAGATGTATATCCAGCAAATAAAATTGAGTTTGTTAGTGTTGAAGCAATTAAACAATGTGTTATTGCAGATTTAGGCATAGCCGTTTTACCAGCAATAGTAGTAGAAAAAGATATACGAGAGGGGACGATAAAAGAGTTACATTTAGAAAATACAATCTCTCCGATTTATACGCAAATCGCTTGGCATAAAGACAAATGGATGACAGTGCCACTGCGACAATTTATTGATGTAACGAGGGAGTTTTTTGTAACGGATTAAGTGGAGAAATATTTATTTTATATAAAAGAAAAAATGGCAATTTTGTATAAAGAACCGATGCTTGAATATAACAAGTATCGGTTCTTTTATGTTTTAAATATAGAATGCTATAAAATGTGTATTTCTCAACTTTTTTTCTTACAAGGATAAGTAAAATTCTTCGTATATTCCAATAATCATAAGGGAATTTACAACGTTTATTCGTTTCTGTAAGATGCCTCTAGGAAGCGTGAAAGGAGGACTTACATAGCAGTATAGCTTGTCTTTAGTATACGTACTTATTGTGAGGAGGAATTTAAAATGTTTAAAAAGTTAATGAAAGTATGCGTGTTAAGTGTGGCAAGTATAGGTGTATTATTTAGTTTTCAAGAAAGTACATTTGCAGCTACTGATTTAAGTAGTTATTATGACGGGAAAAATCCAGCAACAACGAAAGTATACGGGGGAAGTACGACGTGTGATGCAGATGGATTTAATGCAAAGTCTACAGCAGTTTATGAAGGTAGTAAAAAAGTAGGAACAGTGTATTTACGTTACAGTAATAAATGTCATGCAGCATGGTCTAAGCTTGTTTTAGATCAACCAGCTCCTTCTGTTTCTGGAGGGGTATATGCTTACGCTGTTATTAATAAATATAAAAATGGTGTATTCCAAAAATCAGTAGACTCTAATAGTGGCAATGGAGCAATAAAAACAGGACAAACGAGTACGTATACAGGAATGGTGTTTGATTTAACTGCTGATTTTGGTTATACAGCTGATGCCGAAGCGGTGACGATTAATAACGGCTACGGGAAAACTGGACGTTATTAATAAAGGAGTGGAATTCTATGAAGCTTTTTAAAAAGGTAAGCGCATGTCTTTGTCTGGCATTGCTCATCGTAACTAGTGTGTTTAGTACGACCAACAATGATAAAGCATACGCAGAAGACCATTCATATGATGGGAAAAGTCCTTATTATAATAGCTGTGATCAATCCGCAGTAACGAAAGAAAAGAAGTGGATTGATTCAAATTCTTATGTAGAATTAAAATTTAGCACGACATGTAAGACAGCATGGGCAAAAGTTACTGTAACTCGCCTGGCAATTTATAATAATGAAGCTGATGCAAGGATTGTTAGAAAAACAGATGGAAAGGCATACACTTGCGGAAGTGCTGGAGGAAATGGTGTTGTAAATAAAGGGCAAACATCATGCTATACGCCAATGGTATATGATTTAGATCCAAGAAAGGCACAAGCACAAGGGAAACATGCCATTCCGAATAGTGATGCATATAATTATGCGGAGACTATTTGGTATTGATACGATTATACATGTTTTAAGAGCTGTTATTTGATATAAAAAAAGAAAGAGCCTTACTGCATTTTATTGTGGTAAGGTTCTTTAAAATTGTTTAATAGATTAAGTACATCCATTTACAAAGGTCTGTCTATATAATCGCTTTTAAGTATGGCCATAATAATTTCATCTGAGTATGTATCGTTATAAAATAAAGATTGACGTAAGGTTCCTTCTTTTACAAAACCAACTTTTTCATAAGCTTTAATTCCGCGTAAATTATGGCTAAATACTTCTAACTGTAAACGATTTAATGATAGTTGTTCAAAAGTAAAACTTAAAACTATTTTACTAGCTTCAGTTCCATAGCCTTGTCCTGTTAATGCTATTGAAATCATTGATATTCTGAATCCTGCTCTTTTGTTCTCCTCATCGATATCTAAAATCGACAACTCTCCAATCATCTCGTCAGTACTTTGTAAACAAATAGCGAAATCATAGCGACTTGAATCATTATTTATATGATCTATATGTTTCGTAATTTGCTCCAATGAAAAAGTGGACTTAGTTCCAGTCATATATCTTATTTCATCATCCATTGTACTTTCTAATATAATAGGAGCATCTAGCTGACAAAGAGGCCTTAAATAAATTCTTTCGCTCTCTAATCTCATTATAATTTTCTCCTTTAGTTAGTAATTGAATGTATAAATACTTAAACTTTCTTCAATGAGTTACATAAAAAATATGAATCTTAATTCGATGTTACATGAATTTTATAATGGTATGGTATACCTAAAACAAATAATAAAAGTTTTATACACAACAAAATGTATCAACGAGTTTTTTGATCATACTATTATTCTTGCTGCTCATTCCGCTTTTAAATGAACACGAATGTATTAACTAAGGTCTGTATCAGGAGGAGTATATCCAAGGTGACGAGCCATAGATACAATTTGTCCTTTATGGTGAAATTCATGCGTCTCCGTATGAGTTAAAAGCCATAGCGGAGTTGTGCTCCAAGGTTCTTTTTGCCATTTCACTTCATTTGCTATATTTTCGAGCCAACGGTCATTGTATTCATCTAAAAAACGTTGTACAGTCTCATCTACTAACTTAAATCTAGCGCGAACTTTTTCCACATCTGCATGCTCAATTTCGTAATCGCTAGCAAATGAAAAATCTGCTCTTTTTTGCTTGAATGCGAATGATCCAAGCCAGTATCGATAGCAATCGGCTACATGAATATGAGTCTTTATAATGCTACCGCTTCCGAAATTAGAAACTGTGCTATGTAATTTTTCTACTGGGATTTCTTCCAAAAACGAAAATAGAGTTTCTCTTGTAGCACTAATAAGATTATATTGTTGTTTTAAAATATGTAACATGCAAGTACACTCCTCTTTTATTAACATAGTAAGTAATTCTATATTTACGAGGAGTGAACCTTTTTATTATTTTTAATAAGCATATTAGATGTATTTCTTATTTGTTTCTGATAGATTAAACAAGGTGAAACTTTAATAAGTTGAACATTCTTAGTTCATAATAAATTGTACATCAAGAAGGGGAACGATAAAATGAATAGACTAGTGGGTTTAAAACAATTTGAAATAACGCGCGGGGCGTTACTTAAATTTATGGAAACGTTAGATGATAAAACTGTGGATACGCAGCCAGAGGGTTTTAACAATACAATTCGTTGGCATATTGGACACGTGTTAACAGCAGCAGAGACTTTCATGTTCGGAAAAGAATTTAAACAATTGCCAACTGAATATCCAGGTATGTTTGGATATGGATCAAGACCATCTAAATGGACGACAGAAGGACCATCGTTAGAAGTGTTAACGGCTCAATTAAAAGAACAAGCAAAACGTATTAACGAAATTCCAGCAGAAGCATTTGAAAATAAACTGCCAGAGCCATTCCTAGGATTGGAAACAGTAGGGGAGCTTTACGGTATGATGCTTTATCATGAAGCTGATCATATTGGGCAAATGAAGGCGATGGAACGTATTATTAAAGCTCTTTAGTCTTAATTGCATATAACAAGCAATACAGTTGTAATGTTAAATAATATATACAAAAAAGGTAGATAAATTATTATCTACCTTTTTTGTATAACTTCTTGAAGGATTAGAGAATTTTATAATTTTTTATGTGGTGATTATTAATTATAGTATTCCTAAATATGGAATATACGTATAATGATAGAGAAGAACTAGAAATAGGGGTGAATACTATGATTACATTAGAGAAAAAGTTGGAGCAATATAAACATACATATGTACAGTTAAAGGGAGAACTAAAATGGAAAACGAGTGATTCTCGAACAGGAATGATGATTGCTGCTATGTATGCAGATAGTGATAAATTGTTTGATCTCGGACGTTTTTTAGAAATTAGTAGTTATATTAAGAATCAGGTAGGGATGTTTTCATACTTAAAGTCTTATCATCGTTTTGTAGTGGCCGCAACATTAGATATTCACTTTACAGATTACAAGAAAGCTTTTCGGACGTTTTTAGATTTATATGAACAATTGGTCACTGGTGGCTTTAGCCGGAGTATATTTACTTATCTCGCAGCAGCTGTGCTTTTGACAGAAGAAGATGAACAGCATGGCGCGCACATTCAGCGTTCGATGCAAGTATATAAACGCATGAAAAAGGATCATCTCTTTCTTACAAGTACAAATGATTATCCGCTCGCAGTTTTATTAGCAGGACAATCAGAGCATGTAGAAACACTTATGGACCGAGTGGAACGTCTTTATCAGAAACTAGCGACAGCTGGTTTGCGTAAAGGGAATGATCTTCAATTCTTGAGTCATATTCTTTCATTAAAGAAGGAGGTCAGGGAAGAACTATTAGTTGCAAAATGCACAAATATATGGAATTTGTTAAAGCAAGAAAAGGTAAAAGTAAAACAGATGCATTACCCAGCTATCGGGCTACTAGCGTTACTCGAGGACGGAGAAAAAGAGATTCATTCTATTCGAGCATTTATTGAAAAATTGCAGGGGGATAAATTGTTCCGTTGGCATACAGATACAAATATTCTTATTGCTATTCAACTGTTCGTAAGTCAGAAAGGTGAGGAAAGTAAAGCTACCAACACAGGTTTACAAACAATGATAGAAGTCCTCATACAAGCACAACAGGCAGCCATGATGGCAACGATTGCTGCTTCATCTGCAGCAACATCTTCTGCTAGTAGTGGTTCATAATGTGCAACTGCTTATGCTCTTGTAAATTATAACTCCTTTGATAAGGTCGGTTTAAAAAATATTACTAAAAAAAGCCCATCACTCTCTAATGAGTGATGGGCTAATTGATTTTACATAATCAGCATTATCTTTTTGATTCCTTCAAGTGTTTGAGCTGCGTGACAATCATAATGCTAATAACAACTAATAAAAACCATGAGCTAATTTTGCTTAAGTGAACGAGGTTCCATGCTTCCCGTTGATTTGGATATTGCCATGCACCGAAAAATGTTGCGATGTTCTCTGCAATCCAAATGAAAAATCCGATAAGGAAAAAGGAGAGAACGAGTGGTATTTTATATGTAACGCCTCGTAATGAAAATTCCACAAATGTCTGAAAGAAAACGATGAATAGAAGTAAAGTTAAGAACCATCTAAAATCGTATAGAAAATGATGCGTAAAAAAATTGAAGTAAATCATTGCTCCTAATGGCACGGTAAAAATAGCTTTCGGCCAATAATGCATTTGTAAATGCAACCTTCTCCACGCTTGACATATGTAACTTGCGACACTTGCGTACATAAAGCCGCTGTAAAGCGGAACTCCAAAAATCTTTGAATACGCCTCTTCAGGATAACTCCATGAACCGAAATGAACTTTATATATTTCTAGTAAAAGGCCGATGAGGTGAAAGACAGTAATTACTTTTAATTCGTCTTTCGTCTCAAGTCCAGTCTTGTACATAATCCACTGCATAAGAAGACATGCGATGAGTATGAAATCATAGCGATATAACCCTGGAATAGAAACGATTTTTGAAAGGGCTAGTGTTAAGAAAATAACGACTGGGAATAAGCAAGATAATGCTTGCTCGTAAGTGAAGTGTAGTAGTTGTTTTATATAGAACATTGTGTCACCTTTGGGATTTTTATTAGAAAAATCAAAATAATTAATAAGTATACTACAATTTAAAAAATAATTCAGTAGTCTATTTTGCGTGTATTTGTAAGTCTTGGAAGGGAATTGTAATGAGTATTTTAATATTTAGCGAAGTGAAAAAATAGTTTGCTATTTAAAAAAAGTGGGGATATAATATCTAAATGAAAATGATAATTATTATCAATAATAATTACAAATAAAAAATAATTATAAAAAACAACTGAATATAAAGGATGAAATGAAACATGTTACATAAGTCTACTGTACATGCTGGTAGTAACCGCTGGATACATATTAAGTTCATATGTTTCATGAGCTTAACAATTTTATGTTTAATTGGATCTATATTTTTAGCCATTTCATTTGGTGCAAAGGATATTCATTTACAAACGGTGTGGGCAGCGGTTTTGAATTACGATCCGAAATTAACACAGCACCAAATTATTTATGAATTAAGGCTCCCGAGAGTAATTGGAGCAGCAGTTGTAGGGGCAGCTTTTGCGGTAGCTGGTGCTGTTATGCAAGGTGTAACACGAAACCCTTTAGCTGATGCAGGTGTACTCGGAATAAATGCAGGTGCGATGTTTGTAGTAGCACTTAGTTTTGCTTTTTTTCCGCATATGCCGTATTCCTATTTAATGATTGTTTCCTTTATTGGAGCAGTCTTAAGTACAGTACTTATTTTTGTTATTGGATCAGCAACATCAGGTGGGTTAACACCAATGAGGTTAACGATTGCTGGAGCTGTTATGGCAGCGCTTTTACATTCATTAAGTTCAGGTGTTGCGATTTATTATGATTTAAGCCAAGATTTAGCGTTTTGGTATGCTGGTGGTGTTGCAGGGGTTAAGTGGGAACACTTGAAATTTTTAGTCCCTATTATTCTTATAACGATTATTTTTGCAATAGTGTTAGGGAAATCTATTTCACTCATATCAATGGGGGATGATGTTGCTACAAATTTAGGAGTGAAAACGAACCGAACGAGAATACTAGGGATGATTATAGTAGTTATTCTGGCAGGTGTTTCTGTTTCAGCTGTTGGTTCTATTGGATTTGTGGGACTAGTTATCCCACACATTGCTAGAAAATTAGTTGGTGTTAATTATAGACTCATTATTCCTATGGCAGCATTATTAGGAGCTATGTTATTAGTTGTAGCTGATTTAGGGGCAAGAACAGTAAATCCTCCTAAGGAACTTGCGATAGGGATTATGGTAGCTCTTGTTGGAGTTCCGTTCTTCCTCTATATAGCACGTAAAGTTGGGAGGGAGTTATAAGTGAAAGATCTTTTTAACACGGATAAAAAGAGAGCTATTACTGTAACTACAATCTTCGGATGTATAAGTATCGCTGTAATTTTAATTAGTTTAAATACAGGGACACTGAGTATAGCGCCACTTAGAGTAATTGAAACACTTTTGGGTTATGGTAATTTTGAGAGTGCAACCGTGCTATATGATTATCGTATGCCAAGAATAATAATCACGATGTTAGCCGGTATTGGTCTTGGTATTTCCGGTGCGATTTTGCAAGGGTTATCACGTAATACACTTGCAGATCCTGGTATTTTAGGGTTGCATTCAGGTGCATCTTTCGGTCTTATCGTATTTGTTACTCTCTTTCATTCTATTAATGAGAGTGCATCCATTTTAATACCGTTATTTACATTTGGCGGAGGAGTATTAGCTGCATTTCTTATTATTTTACTTGCGAGTGATCGGTCAAAAGGTTTACTTCCCATTAGACTTATTCTCGTTGGTATTGCAGTTTCAGCTGGCTTTAGTGCAATTTCGTTATTTTTCTCTCTCAAGTTAAATGATGAGACGTATACATTCGCTTCTAGATGGCTAGTTGGTAACGTGTGGGGAAGGGATTGGATTCATGTCTTTGCATTATTACCTTGGATTTTCATACTAACCCCTTATGCGTGGCTAAAATCTAAAACGATAAATGCATTGTCACTAGGTGATAGTGTAGCAGCAGGACTTGGTGTTTCTGTTCAAAAAGAACGGTTATTACTTTTAGCTACAGCGGTTGGATTATCTTGCACAAGTGTATCGATGGCAGGAGGAATTGGTTTTATCGGTTTAGTTGCTCCGCATATCGCAAGGAAGTTAGTAGGTACTACATATCAACACTTTCTTCCTTTAGCTGGCATTATCGGAATGATTATTTTAGTGCTAGCAGATACGATAGGTCGTTCTATATTTGAGCCAAACTCTATTCCGGCTGGTGTAGTAGTGGCAGCTTTAGGAGCACCGTATTTTCTTTATTTACTTACAAAAACAAAATAAATACTTCAAAGAGGAGAACATATGAAAAAGAAACTTACTATTTTATTTAGCATGATGTGTATTTTAGTATTAGCAGCATGTGGTCAAACGAAAGCTAATGAAGAGGCAACGAAAAAAACGGAAAAAAGTAATGATCCAAAAATTGCTTCAATGTCTATTCATTTAACAAATGATTTACTTGCATTAGGAATTACACCAGTAGGTTCTGTTATTGGTGGAGATTTAAAAGATTTCTTACCGCACGCTAAAGAGAAGTTGAAAGATACGAAGAAGCTTGGTGTTGTAACAGATCCGAATATGGAAGCGTTACTTCAATTAAAGCCAACTGACATTTATGTTGATGAAAAATATGCTGGTAAAGATGTAGCGAAATACGAAAAAATTGCAAAAACACATTCTTTCAATTTAGATGAAGGTACGTGGAGAGAGCATTTAAAACAAGTTGGTAAACTTGTAAACCGTGAGAAAGAAGCAGATAAATATATTCAAGATTACGAAGAGCAATCAAAACGAGTAAAAGGTTTAATAGATAAAGAGCTAGGTAATAACGAAAAAGTAATGGCAATTCGCGTTACTGCAAAAGAATTGCGTGTATTTAGTACGAAAAGACCGATGGGACCAATTTTATTCCAAGACTTAGAGTTACAGCCTGCAAATGGTGTAGAGAAAATTGATGGAAACCGCCCTTTCGAAGTCATTTCACAAGAAGTATTACCTGACTTTGATGCAGATGCGATTTTCGTTGTTGTAAATAGAGATGATAAAGCAAAAGCAGCATTTAAACAACTTCAAGAAACGCCAATTTGGAAAGACTTAAAAGCAGTTAAAGGCAAGCATGTATACATTATCAATGATCAACCATGGCTTGACTATTCTGCTTTAGGAAACAAAATGGCAATGGATGAAGCGGAGAAAATGTTTACGAAATAATATAGTTTTGTTATTAGGAAAGGCCCTCTAAATTTGAAGGGCCTTTCTATTATTGTTAGAATAAATAAAAAATTATACAATGAAGTTAATTCAATATGGAGGAGATGTGCCAATGTCAGTGCTTATTGTAAGTATCCCGTTTATGAAACAGTTTATGGAACAAGGGGATAAATAGGCTAAAATAAGTATCCCTGTTATTTAAAAGGGGGAGTTTGAAATGACAATGAATCTTTTTCGAAATAAAACGATTAAATTATCAGCTATGAGAGAAACAGATGCTGAAGTAATGGCTATGTGGCAAGAAGATAGTGAGTATTTAAGAAATGTTGATACAGATGTAGCATTCCCGCAATCTTTAAATGAAATAGCAAGTGATGGGTTATTAAAAGGACGGAGATCGAATAGTGTTTCTTTCATGGTAAGGACAGTTCAAGAAGATCGCTTAATTGGTTTTGTGGCGATTCATGGTATAGAGTGGAATAACAGAACAGGTTTATTAGCCATTGGTATAGGAGATGCGAATGATAGAGGAAAAGGATATGGGAAAGAAGCAATACATCTTATTCTAAAGTATGCTTTCTATGAATTGAATTTACACCGCATCGGTCTCGATGTTATTTCGTATAATAAACCTGCCATTGCATTGTATAAAAAGATGGGTTTTGAAATGGAAGGCTGTATGAGAGAAGCGGTTCAAAGAGATGGGAAGTGTTTTGACCGTATCATTATGGGGATATTGCGGGATGAATGGATAGAGCGGCAAGTTTAGAAAGTACATTCGAAATTATATATGTAGTATGCAGGAGATATAATGGTAATTGGCGAAAATTTACAGTGTGCTGATTGAATTTATAAGGAGTCATGCAAAATGAATTTAGAAAAGGAAAAACCAGTAAATGAAGAGGTCGCCGAATTAAAAGAACTTATTAAAGAGTTACACGGAAGTGTGCACCAACTTCAAAGTGAAGTGCAGCAACTAAGGCACGAAAGACCAGTTGTTGAAGTGAGAAAAGGTGTTCAATTATCACCAACAATTATCGGACAAATTGGTGGTATGATTTTAGGTGGTTTAGCAATTATCGGTATATTTTGGTGATGAAAAAAGGTTTGCAGCACGATGCTGCAAACCTTTTGTATTTGACGATATAATGTCATGCAATACAACTTTTACATTAAATAACGTAAATATATATAAGCATGTGATAACAAGAGTGCAACAATAGTTAATGGTAAACCAATTTTTAAGAAGTCCATATAAGAGAAGCCATGTCCTTCACGTTTTGCAATACCAGCAACGACTACGTTTGCAGATGCTCCGATTAGCGTTCCATTTCCTCCTAAGCAAGCTCCAAGAGATAACGCCCACCATAGTACTTCGATTTGCGGAGAATCGACAGATAGTCCGAGTCCTGTAGCTAAGTCTTGAATAAGAGGAATCATCGTAGCGACAAATGGGATGTTGTCGATTGTCGCAGATGCGATGCCAGATACCCATAAAATAAGTATAGCTGCGAATCCGATGTCACCGTTTGTTACGCCGATTACTTCTTTTGCAAGTGAAGAGATAAGTCCGATATCAATTAACCCGCCAACGAGAACGAATAGTCCAGCGAAGAAGAAAATGGTTACCCATTCAACGTGGGCAAATACATCTTCAATATCATGTTCTTTCACGCCGATTAACATAAGAAGTGTAGCGCCTGTCATCGCTATAACGGCAGCGTCTACATGAATAATCGAATGAAGTACGAAGCCTAAAATAGTGAGTCCTAAAATCGAAATAGATTTTAAAAGGAGGCTTTGATCTTTAATGTAATCTTTTTCGTTTAATGCCATTAGTTTTTCGATTTGTTCAGGTGTTGTTTTTAGTTTGTTACGATACATGAAGTAAATAATGCCAAGTGTCACGATAGAAATAATAATTACGATTGGAGCTAAGTTAATTAAAAAGGCGTTAAAGTCTAAATGCTTGTTTGCTGATCCAATCATAATATTAGGTGGATCACCGATTAATGTTGCTGTTCCGCCTATATTTGAAAACAGCACTTCTGAAATCAAATAAGGCACAGGATTTACTTTTAAAATACGTGTAATGGATAATGTAACAGGAACGATTAATAAAACAGTCGTTACATTGTCCAAAAATGCTGATCCGACGGCAGTTAATAGGGATAGTAATAATAAAATGCGAATCGGTTTTCCGCCAGCTGCTTTTGCCGCTTTAATGGCCACAAATTCAAAGACGCCTGATTGACTCGTAATATGTACGAGAATCATCATCCCAATTAAAAGGGTAATCGTTTCCCATTGAATATGTGATGTGAAAGCAGTATGTAAATCTACAACTCCAAAAATAATCATAATAGCAGCACCGAATAGTGCGATTACAGCACGATTCAATTTCTCAGAAATAATAAATCCGTACGTGATTAAAAATACGGCAATTGCAAAATAATATTGCCAATTTGCTACTTCATGTGCTGACTGTTCCAATCATGTCACCTTCTTTAAATTATGTATTCAATTGTCGAAATGTATCTCGCTGCAATAATACGGGATAAAATATATTGTAGCAAATTCAAAAAAGAAAGAAAACTATTTAACAAAGTGAAGGAAAAAATGTATTTTTTACATATCATATAAAAAATATAAAAAACACAGTGCAAATTATTAGGAAAAGTGAGCGTTGTCCTCTAATATAGAGATAGCAATTTACATTATTTTTGCGTAAAATGGTTTAAAGAGGTGAATTCCGATGGAAATAGTAAAAGATAGTTCTCTTATTCAAAATGAAATTGAACGTTTTGTAAATAAAGATGTATATATTCATTTAGAAACGACAAACGGAGCGTATGCATCACACATAAATGAAAAGATGATGACAGTTGGTGCTTTCATTCGAAATGCGATTATCCGTTTTGAACGCGGGAAGATAACTGGAACAAATCCATACCGAGTTGGTCTGAAAATGGATCACGGTTGGGTATATGCTGAAGGTATTACGCACTGGGAAGTAGACGATCAAGAGCGTTTATTATTAGCTGGACATGATAATTTAGGTCGTCTAGCAGTTGCACTTGAGTTAAGCTTAACACCATTTAAGTAAGAAGGAGGGAAACTTATGGAGAGACATGTACTTGTTGTATTTCCGCATCCAGATGATGAAGCATATGCTGCGGGAGGAACAATTCGCTTATTAACAGATCAAGGAGTACCTGTAACATATGCATGTGGTACTCTAGGACAAATGGGACGTAACATGGGTAAGAACGTATTCGCTAACCGTGAAACGATTCCACATATCCGTAAGAAAGAATTGAAAGATGCTTGTGAAGCGATGGGTATTAAAGATTTAAGAATGCTTGGCTTCCATGATAAAACGTTAGAATTTGAAGATGTTGATTTCGTTGCTGACAAAATTGAAGCAATCATTCAAGAAGTAAATCCATCTCGAATTATTACATTTTATCCAGAGCACGGTGTACATCCAGATCATAATGCATTTGGCCGCGCTGTCGTTCGCGCTGTATCACGTATGCCAAAAGAAGAGCGCCCAGTTATTCATGCTGTTGCGATTACGAAAAATCGTGAAGCAGTATTAGGAGAACCGGATGTTGTAAATAACATTAGTGAAGTATTTGATCATAAATTAACTGCATTAGGTGCGCACCGTTCACAAACAGAAGCAATGCTTGAAGACACGCATGCAAAAATAAAAAACAAAGATGCAGCAACATTAAAATGGCTGCAACTTGAACAGTTTTGGACTTATAAATGGGAGTAGGCTAGAAGGATACCTTCTAGTTGCTCTTACATAGAAAAAGCGCCGTCACTTGTGATGGCGCTTTTTCTTGTTGAAGACTATACATTTTTTAGGGTGCTTCAAAATTTTTAAATTAACGTGCAGTATAGCCTCCATCAACAAGAAGTGTTGTACCGTTAACAAAACTAGCATCATCACTTGCTAAAAATAAGACAGCTTTAGCGACTTCTTCTGGTGTTCCAAGTCTGCCTTGCGGATGAAGTGAAGCTAAATATTCTTTCTGTTGAGGATTAACACTACCCAGTAAAGGGGTGTCAATATAACCAGGGCACACCGCATTAATACGTATTCCATATTTAGCGTAGGCAGTACATAAATTTTGAGTTAATAGTTTCACACCACCTTTTGCAGAGGAGTATGCTGTTGGGGTAGGTAATGAAACAAAACTATGAATCGAACCAGCGTTAACGATGACACCACCTGTACCTTGTTTAAGAAATTGTTCAATCGAATATTTATCAGAAAGGAATACCCCAGACAAATTAATATCAATAGTTCTTTTCCATTTTTCATAGGATAATTCGTTTGCCGGTGCATCATCAGCAACGCCGGCATTGGCATACATAATATCTAATTTACCGTATGCACTTACTGTCTCATGAATTAGCTGTTTAATATCTGCCTCTTTTGTTACATCAGTTTTAATAAATAACGTATTATATCCATGTGCATTCAATTCATCTGATAGTTCTTTTCCACGTTCAGAAAAGTCAGCAATAACTACTTTTGCACCTTCTTCGATAAAAAGACGAACAGTAGATTCGCCAATTCCACTTGCACCACCAGTTATGATTGCCACTTTGTCTTTTAATTTCATATAAACCTCTCCATTCATCAATGAATTTAAGTCGAATTTTTAAATCTTGTTACTAAACTATTAACCTTAAATAGTAAGTAGATAGAAGAAAAAGCTCGCGTTTACTTAATCGTGAGAGTGCTATTTTTTCTTTATCCCGCTATTTGCCAGGCAGTAAGACCCTCACCTCAAAATTCAGCGGAAGCAAAGACATTAGGTGAGGGCTAATAATCAGTGGGGGGGAACAGAACCCCCACTGATTAAAGTCTCACTTTATTGTACTTTTTGATACAGTGATGGGAGAAAATATTAATTTGGTCAATTTTATCATTAGATTGAATATTTGGTAAAGTATTCTCGAATAGAGTGAGTGCTGAAGCTAAACTACTGACCTACATAGGTATAACGAGGGGGATTTACATATAATTGCTCTTTTTTATTTTAGTAATTAACAAATTTTTAAACTTGCTGATGATGTAGTGGACTTAAATAAGTCACTTGTTTTTAAATTGAATCAAAAATAAAAACAGTAAAAATAAAACGTTTAATAATAATTATTTATTGAAAAACGATAAATAAAATGATATTATCAAATTGAAAATTAGTAAGAGAGGTGCTTTTTATAAAATGTAAAACGAATGTTATGTATTAAAAAGAAATTGATGTAAATTAGGAAAATTATATATTTTAATAGCGAAATAAGAAAAGGGAGTTAGAGCATGATTAATAAAACAGTAAAGAAAGTTATCTTGATTGCAGGTGGTTTGTATATTACATATTTAGTAGGTGTAGTTATTTTAGCGGAATCTATACCGTATCCTACATCTCAACAACTTAAAGAAGCCGAAAGAGTAGTTGAACGCTATGTAGGTGAAAATAATGGAGTGAAAATGATAAATACATCTAGTAGCTTCACGGCTGAGATGTTCGATCGGAAAATTCAGATTGAAGGGAATTCAAAAGAGAATCCGGAACAAGTATATCGAATGGATTTAGATCAAGTTTCTAATGAAAGTGAAAAAATAACCGAAAAATCGATAAATACAGTTTGTAAATCAAATGATGGGGGAAAGAATTTTACTTGTGCTGATGCTGAATAGCTAAAAGTAGAATCCGTAGCAGCGGAGTAACAGTTGATAACCATTACTCTAGTTAAATAGGAAAAAGCCTCGCAGGGGGGCGAGGCTTTAAACAGGGTATTAAAAATTATCGATTCATTAAGAATAACTTCTATTGAATAAACTAATTTTAGCATGATAACTCATATATATGTGTTACGAATTTATGAACAAAAAATCAATAATAAGAATGTAGAAAAGATAATAATTTATTTAGAATTTGTATCATTACATAAAGTTTGAGTGGAGAAGAAATTATACTTTTGTATGGTGTAATAAAGATATAGTCCGCCTACAGAAATAGGCGGGCTATTTTTTTATAAAGAAAAGACAACTTGAGGTAGAGTCCGTGTTAAGAAATAAGATCGTTCAAAAGATAAAGATATTGTATTGAAACACGTCATTATTCGTGGAATAAGTTATATTTTTGATAAAAAATCTTTAAAAAGCATTATAATCCCTAGAAGAGATAAGACTTCAATTGAAAACCAAAATACACTTTTTTGAGGTTTTTTAAACTCCATTAGTATGGAGAAAAATAAAAAGATAGCAATGAGAAATATAATTAAGAGACGAAGTATATCAAACATAAATAGCACTCCTAATAGTTAATTTGTTTTACTATATAGTTATTTCCAATATTACAGAATGTAAGAAGCGACTTATCAATATTAAAGCAAAAAGTTCTCAGAAGCTATGAATTAAAAATAAAAAAATTTCGAACTACTGAGCACAGAGGGATTATATATTAATTAGTTTAGCAATTGAAAGAGTAATTTTTTAATCTTGTAAAAGTCCGATTGGTGAGGGCTGATTAAAGTTTCACTTTATTTGTTTTCTTTTTTATATAAAGCCTTAGAACTGGGATTTAGTAATGGTTTATAAGAAACATATATTTTGAATTATTTAATAGAATAATATATATTTATATTGATTTAGTGATTTTAGTTTGTTAAAAATGGGGAAATCGATATGAAGGTTAAATTTGCCGTAATAAAAGATGAGAGCTTTGATTGTAGTTTATTGGAAACAAAATTATTGAAAACTTTTAAAGAAGTAGATTGTGAAGCAGATATTGTAAAGGTTGAGGATGGAATTTTTGAAAACAATGATATACAAACGTATTTATCAGAAATAACCATTCATGTTACTGGAAAAAATATTGGATATAGATCCGTTTCAGCCAGTATATTTATTGTTCTAGAGAGTTTATCAATACAGCTATTTCGTATTCATATTAGTATACTTTAAGCAGTTCAAAAAGTGGCTTCTTCAGAAAATCATACTGATTATATGGAGTTGTAAATATGAAAACAATAGAAATTATCGTAGGTGCTCCCGAATAGTGGATTGCACCTTGTTTGTTGTTAAATAAACAAGGGATTCCTTTTCTAATTTTAATGTATCTCAGCGCTAATTTATAAATAGAAGAATGGAAACATGTGAGTAATTCAATTAGATTGTACAAAAATTTGGTACGCGGATATACGCAATGTATTCACAGGTAAGAGGGTTGTCTCATAATATATATAGATTTTTCTATTAAGATGAACAGAGGGTGTGAATATATGGAAGATGTTTACGCTAAAATTGACAGTCTCAAGGCGGAGCAAAAAGAAATTATGAGAGACATTCGTGCTTTAGAAACGCGTACTACTATTAATGAGAAAGATATAGCAACAATCAATAAGCAATTAGAAAAAATAAGTACAAACACAACTTGGATTTTACGAATTATTATTAGTGCGATAATAATGTCAGTTTTAGGATTAATATTAAAAGGAATGATTTAGTCTTGTGAAATAGAACGATATAAAAGAAAGAGGGGAGCTCCCTCTTTCTTTTATATAAATGAGAAGCTATAAATTTTCCGTTTCCTCTTCACCTGCATATTTTTCCTCTAAAGAAATTAATAGAGGAATGGATACGGTTACTAGAATGATTAAAGTAGTTATAAAAGATTTAGAAAGAGAAAAAGAACCTTCAATTAAAGGTGATAAAAACTTGAATGAAAGTATACTTGTTATGAAGGAAATTACTAAAAAGCTAAAAAGAGAGATATTTTTATTCTTTATAGATGTTTCTATAGAGTCTTTAACACAGGTTATTACGACAAATATAGTTAATATGATAAGAGAAACAAAATAATGTGTTAAATTCGTCATACTAATAGTAGGATCGTCTATTATGTAAGCAAGTAACTTAGATACTAATATTCCTCCAAACAATAAAATAATAAAAGCAAGTAATCCTTCCGATATATAAGTGCTGAAATTATCTTTCTTGTTAAAAAGCTTATAGTTCAGAGTAGATTGGGTTATTTGAATTAGGAATAGGCTAATAATCCATACATAATATACAATTGGTAATTCTCCTGAGAATAGAGAAATTAGAAAGTTTACTACTGTCCTTAAAATTTCAATCATTACGAAAGTCCTCCTGTTTGTAAGCTTGTGACATTAAAATATGCTAGTCTATCGTTTAATAATTAAACTTACGAATTCAAACTATTTCTAATTATTCCATAAAAAGGTATCTGCATCAAGTTATCTTTTTAACAATCCTCCAAGGCCGAGCACTAGTAAAAGAAACGCAATATGTAATATAATTGAAAAAGTATATTTAAAAATCAATGTTAATATTACCCTCCTATAAGTATTAACATACGTAATTGAGGTGTTTTCTTTGTTGTTTTATGACCGGATTTCTATAATGGCCCCTCCTGTTCCGTAGCTAAGGAAAGTCTTTTTATTTCTGAGATTTTCAAAGTTATAGGAGGGTATGAAAAATGAAAAAAGTCTCAGTACCATCACTTTTGTTAATGATTATTCTTGTCGCATTTCCGCAAATTAGTGAAACGATTTACACACCGTCTTTACCGGACATTTCAAAGGCGTTACATGTAAGTAATAATGAGGTGCAGTTAACACTTAGTGTGTATTTTGCTGGATTTGCGTTAGGTGTATTTTTTATTGGGTGGTTATCAGATATAATTGGTCGTCGCCGAGCGATGTTACTTGGAATTGTCATTTATGGCGCTGGGAGTTTCTTATGCTATATTGCAAATTCCATTGAAGTTTTATTGGTAAGTCGTTTTATTCAAGCGTTTGGAGCAAGTGCAGGATCCGTGGTTACACAAACGATTCTTCGTGAAAGTGTAGAAGGGCATAAGAGGCATGTTATGTTTGCTCAAATCTCGGCAGTCATTGCTTTTACACCAGCGATAGGACCGTTAATTGGGGGCTTTCTTGATCAAATGTTTGGTTTTAAAATAGTATTTTTAAGTTTAGTAGTTATGAGTGTCGGAATTTTTCTGTATACGTTTGTTTCTCTTCCCGAAACAAAGACGGGATCAGTAACGAATAAAATAAATGTGTTTTCAGTCTTGAAGAGGCTAATTACAAATCCGAAAGTGGTAACATATGGGCTATTAATTGGAGGAGCAAATGGTGTTTTATTTAGCTATTATGCAGAAGCGCCGTTTATCTTTATTGAATACTTTCAATTATCGCCTAGTATGTATGGATTTCTAGGAATTGTTGTTGCATCTGCTTCTATTGTTGGAGCGAAAATTTCAAAACGTTTACTTGCTACTTATAAACCAGAGAAGATTATATATGTCGGTTGTCTTGTAATGACAGGGGGAGCTATTCTTTTATCTGTTATTACGTTTGTTGGATCAAATCCAAACATAATATATATGATTGGATTTTTAGTAGCGATGTTTATATTGCTATTAGGAATTGGAGTAGCGTTGCCTAACTGTTTAAGTTTAGCATTAGTAGATTTTCAAGATGTTATTGGTACAGCCGGAGCATTGTTTAGCTTAGGATACTATGTAATTGTAACGATGACAATTTTGGGGATGAGTCAGCTGCATACAGGCTCGTTACTAGTGATGCCACTTTATTTTCTGGTTATTGTAGTTATAATGGTAGTGTTTACTAGGGTATTTATCTTTGGTAAGCAAACTTCGAAATCGATTTAAATATGAAATTGTAAAAGAGTCTCATTTTTTAATGAGACTCTTTTATATTTTGGCTGGGGTAAAGAAGTTAGTAGTTTATTAATATATTAAATTTCTCATTGGTATATAAATCGAATGTGTGGGAAATTACGTTATCAACTATAAAGGTTGAAGTATTTGACATATGAAACCGAGAAAGAAATGCTCTCCTCTGTTATTTATATTGTAATAATATACATGCTGGAATCATATTGAATAGATGTATTTTATTGTTAATTTAGTTAAAAATTAATCAGACTTATGTATAATAATTTATTGAAAAAATAATTGAATTTTTCAGATTAATGAATTAATATAAGGTAAGTAATTTTAAGATTTATAGAATATTGGAAGATGAAAGGTTTTGAGAATTTTATTAGGAGCACAAAACGATTTTAGGATAGCTTTAAAGCTAGTGTAAAATGACGTTTGCTTCATCATTTTCAGGGCCGAAAGGAATTAGGGGAAAGCATCTTGTGTTAAAATGCGGCTATGAATCATCTAAGAGGGGGAAGTGAAGTGGCAAACAAAGAATTGAAAAGAGGTTTAGAAGCACGTCATATTCAAATGATTGCTTTAGGCGGAACGATTGGTGTTGGTTTGTTTATGGGGTCAGCCAGCACAATTAAATGGACAGGTCCGTCAGTAATGCTTGCTTATGCAATTGCAGGTATTTTCATCTTCTTCATCATGCGTGCCATGGGAGAAATGTTGTATATGGAGCCAAGTACAGGCTCATTTGCGACATTCGGTCATAAGTATATTCATCCACTAGCTGGTTATATGACAGCGTGGAGTAACTGGTTCCAGTGGGTTATCGTTGGGATGTCAGAAATTATCGCGGTTGGAGCGTATATGCAATATTGGTTCCCAGATTTACCAGCTTGGATACCAGGTATAATTGCAATGGTTATTCTTGGTGCAGCTAATTTAATTTCTGTTAAGTCATTTGGTGAATTTGAATTTTGGTTTGCGATGATTAAAATCGTTACGATTCTATTAATGATTATTGCAGGATTTGGCCTTATTTTCTTTGGAATTGGTAACGGCGGAGAAGCGATTGGCATATCTAATCTTTGGTCAAATGGCGGTTTCTTTACAGGTGGTTTCTCAGGATTCTTCTTTGCTTTATCACTTGTAGTTGGTGCATACCAAGGTGTGGAATTAATCGGTATTACTGCTGGTGAAGCGAAGGATCCAAAGAAGACACTTACAAGAGCGATTCAAAGTACAATTTGGCGTATCTTAATTTTCTATATTGGTGCTATTTTCGTTATTGTAACTGTGTATCCGTGGGATCAATTAAGTACAATTGGTAGTCCGTTCGTAGCAACTTTTGCGAAAGTTGGTATTACGGCAGCTGCTGGACTTATTAACTTCGTTGTAATTACAGCAGCAATGTCTGGTTGTAATAGTGGTATTTATAGTGCTGGTCGTATGCTTTATACGTTAGGTGTAAATGGACAAGCACCGAAATATTTCACGAAACTTTCTGGAAATGGTGTACCTTTATTTGGTACAGTTGGCGTAATTATCGGTCTGGCGGTTGGTGTTGTTTTAAGTTACATCGCACCGAAAAACTTATTCGTATATGTATATAGTGCGAGTGTACTTCCTGGAATGGTACCATGGTTTGTCATTTTAATTAGTCAAATTAATTTTAGAAAAGAAAAGGGAGCAGAGATGAAAGATCATCCGTTCAAAATGCCATTTGCTCCTGTTACAAACTATTTAACAATTGCCTTTTTAATTATGGTATTAATCGGAATGTGGTTTAACGATGATACTCGTATTTCATTAGTTGTAGGTATTATTTTCTTAGCTATCGTTACAATTAGTTTCTATGCTTTCGGAATAGGAAAGCGAGCTCCGTTAGACGTTCAAAATAATAAAGAGATTTCAAGTAAATAAAGAAAAGGCTGTTCATCTGGAACAGCCTTTTCTTATTGTTGTTATTTGTCGATAAATCGATATAATTTGATTTATGATAGATATATTTGAAAAATCGTTGATATATTGTACGTTATGATAGATATATTTGAAAAATCGTTGATATATTGTACGTTATGATAGATATATTTGAAAAATCGTTGATATATTGTACGTTATGATAGATATATTTGAAAAATCGTTGATATATTGTACGTTATGATAGATATATTTGAAAAATCGTTGATATATTGTACGTTATGATAGATATATTTGAAAAATCGTTGATATATTGTACGTTATGATAGATATATTCGAAAAATCGTTAATATAATTTTACATACTATCTGTCACTATCATGATTAAAATTTCTCTAATACGATTTTCCCAATGGTGTGCCCGGTTTCAAGTAGTGCATGTACTTTCATTAAGTTTTCAGCGTTAATCGGTGTTAATGTTTCATTTTTATGTAAGCTGTACTGATAGTCTAGAAGGAGTTTATTTCTAAAAAGAAGAATTTTTTACTGTATTACTTTATCCCAAACTAAATGTAAAGGTGGATACATAATGACAGTAAAGAAACTTTATTTCATCCCAGCAGGTCGTTGTATGTTGGATCATTCGTCTCTTAACAGTACGTTAACACCGGGAAAATTATTAAACTTGCCGGTATGGTGTTATCTTTTGGAGACAGAAGAAGGTCCTATTTTAGTAGATACAGGTATGCCAGAAAGTGCAGTTAATAATGAAGGGCTTTTTAACGGTACATTTGTTGAAGGACAGATTTTACCGAAAATGACTGAAGAAGATAGAATCGTGAATATATTAAAGCGTGTAGGGTATGAGCCGGACGACCTTTTATATATTATTAGTTCTCACTTACATTTCGATCATGCAGGAGGAAACGGTGCTTTTACAAATACACCGATTATTGTGCAACGAACGGAATATGAGGCAGCACTTCATAGAGAAGAATATATGAAAGAATGTATATTACCGCATTTGAACTATAAAATTATTGAAGGGGATTATGAAGTGGTACCAGGTGTTCAATTATTGTATACGCCAGGTCATTCTCCAGGCCATCAGTCGCTATTCATTGAGACGGAGAAATCCGGTCCTGTATTATTAACGATTGATGCATCGTACACGAAAGAGAATTTTGAAGATGAAGTGCCGTTCGCGGGATTTGATCCAGAATTAGCTTTATCTTCAATTAAACGTTTAAAAGGAGTTGTGGCGAAAGAGAAACCAATTGTTTTCTTTGGTCATGATATAGAGCAGGAAAAGGGTTGTAGAGTGTTCCCTGAGTATATATAGTGCAAAAAGTCATGAGTTCGCGTGCTCATGACTTTTTCGTTTAAATAATTTTTTTAAATAAATTATAAACTTTTTTTGAACTATCTTCGTTTAACTGATAGTACGTAAGGTTTACATCATCAGGAGTATCTTGCTGAGCAATCATCACTTCGCTGCTGTGATGATCAACTATCCATATGAAATATTTTTTATAAGTTCCATCCTCGAAAGTAATCCACATATCACAATCTATTAAATCTGATCCTTCTTCATCCAATGTTAATTTGCCTTTTTTTGCGGTATTCATACTGTTAATAAATGTTTTTAATTCATCTGTTTTTGTGAGAAAGATATCCTGTTTTGTTTTAATTGATTCGACATGTATATCTTTTATTTCCTGTTTACCTAAAAAAACAGGAGGCTCATTTGGATCTCGCGAGCTTGAAATAATAGTAGCTTTCTTTTTCGGTTTATTTGCAGTATAGAGATCTTGAATAGATTTTCCCGAGTTTATAAACCATACAATTCCACAAATAATCAATACACTACCTAGCAATAAAATAATTTTTTTAATAGGATTTTCTCCTCTCTATTACTTCGTGTGAAGAGCTTTTCTATTAATATATGATAGGTAAGCGTAAAGTATTATAGTTGAACTTGGTTATGCTTCACAGTTTTTATCGGGCGATCTATGAGTAAATTGTAAGTGAGCCCAATTAATACGAAAATGCCACCGATAACTTTACCAATTGAGAGTTCATTTGTTAGGAAGAAATCAATAATAGTCCCCGCAAATAATTGTCCGATAAAGATGAGTAATGTTAAATAAAAGGCTGATATTTTAGGAGTAATATAGTTGGATAATGAAATAACGATAACGCCTACTAATCCGCCTAAGTATACGGCGATAGGAATAGATTGCAATTTATGAATAGGGATATACAATGAATCTGAACTGAAAATTAAAAATAACATAGAGAAAAATAATCCAGTAATATAATTGAAAAACGTGCCTTCCCAGTTTCCAATTTCCTTTGCTAAATTCGCGTTAATAATTCTAGCAACGACGATAGAAACACCAGCTAAAATAGCGATAGTAATATATAACATATTTTTGCCCCCATTAATATATTGTCATGATAATAATCCCAGAAGAGATAAATACTAATCCAACTAGTTTTTTCTTTTCAAACTTTGCAACTTTCATTCCTAATAAGCCGAAATGATCGATAATGATGGAAGCAATGGATTGGCCGAGTAAACTTAATGCGATCGTAATAGAGGCACCAAGGACGGAGAAACTTATATTATTAAAAAGAACAGTGAATACTCCAATCGCTCCAGCGCTATATAAAAAAAGCGGAATACCTTTATCGAAATGAATTTTATGTTTGTTTAAGATTAAAACGAAAATAACTGCAATTAAACCGACAAGGTGAATGACCACGCTTGCTGTATACTTGCCAATTAACTCAGATAAAATCCCATTCAATGGAAGCATAACGGCGATGAGCACACCAATAAAGACAGAAAGAAAGTTATACAATGCAATATCCCCTTTGTATTTCATATTTGTAATGACTGTATCATGCTGAAATTGTGTATTACTATGACATATGTCATAGTGGAAGAAGAAAATTTTGATTACAATGGGGATGAGTTGTAAAGGTGGGGACTATGAAGAAAGTATGTAATTCTATTAAATTAGCAGAGTATATGAAGAAAAATAATATTGATTCATTTTTTAGTCATGATATGAAGCCATATATGGAACTTATATTTTTTAAAAAGAATGAGTTTATTTGTAGAGAAAATGAAGAGATAGATTATTTATATTTCTTTGTTGAAGGAAAAGCGAAAGCGTTTAACACATTAAGTAACGGGAAATCCGTATTACTGTGTTTTTATGATAGTTTGCAGTTACTTGGAGATGTGGAGTTAATTCATTCCCAAAGGATTACTTCAAATGTACAAGTAATGGCAGATTCATATTGTGTTGGTTTACCATTAGGAAAAGTGAGAAACCAGCTATTTCATGATGCGAAATTTTTAAGATGTATTTGTGGATCGTTAGCACATAAGTTAAATCGACTTTCAAAAAATAGTACAATTAATTTATTGTATCCGCTTGAAAATAGACTTGCGAGTTACATGTTAGCAGCAGGGGAACGAGCAGTTCAGCATGAAAATAGAATTGTATTTAGTGGGAATTTAACGGAAATAGCGGAATTGTTAGGAACGAGCTATCGGCATTTGTTGCGAACATTAAATATTTTTTGTGATAAAGAGATAATAAAGAAGAACGATGGATGCTATGAAGTAGTAAACGTGGATGTTTTGAGAGAATTGGCAGCAGATGTTTATAAATAGGAGGAGAGTATAAATGATAACACCTATATTTAGAATTTTTGATATTGAAAAAGCAAAACTATTTTACTTAGGTTTTTTAGGATTTAAACTGGATTGGGAACATCGGTATGAGGAAAATATGCCATTATATTTGCAAATTTCGTTACAGGATGCTGTGATACATTTATCAGAACATCATGGTGATGCCTCACCAGGTGGTGCGATTCGGATCAAAATAGATGATGTAAAGGATTATCATTCTGTATTATTAAGTAAAGAATATGCTTATTCGAAGCCGAATATAGAAAAAACACCTTGGGGTACAATTGAATTAACTGTAATTGATCCGTTTTCAAATAGAATTACACTGTACGAGGAAAAATTGTAGAAATGGAATGAAGAGTAGTTCATAGAGCAGTGAACTGCTCTTTTTTATTTTGAGTAGATATTGAATCATATAAAAAGAAAATGTTATGATTATGGAAACGTATGAATATATGAACAAGTATTCATACGTTTAAGAAGAGGAGGGATTAGAATGAAAGATCTAATTATTATTGGGGCGGGTCAAGCTGGATTAACAATGGGATATTACTTGAAGCAAGAAGGGTATAATTTTTTATTACTTGAGGCAGGAAAACGAGTTGGTGATTCATGGAGAAATCGATATGATTCTTTGCAGCTTTTTACCCCAAGGTCTTACAGTAGCTTGCCGGGTATGGCGTTAATAGGTGAAAAAAATGAATTTCCATATAAAGATGAAATTGCAACTTATTTAGAAAAATATGCAAGACATTTTCAATTACCGGTACAATTACAAACGGAAGTTCTAAAAATAAAGAAAGAAAAAGAAATATTTGAATTATATACTCCTACAGAAATTTTACAAACGAAAAAAGTTATTATCGCAACAGGTGGTTTTCAGCAACCGTTTATTCCCTCAGTTTCAGCAAATCTATCATTACATGTTTTTCAAATACATTCATCACAATATAAATCACCATCACAAATTCCTAAGGGAAAAGTACTAGTAGTAGGTGGTGGGAATTCAGGGATGCAAATAGCAGTAGAACTTGCAAAAACTCATGAAGTTATGATGTCTATCAGTCATCCTTTAACGTTTTTACCGTTACATTTTTTTAGAAAAAGTATTTTTAATTGGTTAGAAAAATTGGGTGTATTGTATGCTGAAGTTAGTACCAAGAGGGGGAAATGGTTTCAGAAGAGAAAAGATCCTATTTTTGGATTTGAAGGTAAGGAACTCATTCGTAATGGAGCAATACAACTACAGGAAAAAGTAGTAAGTGCATCAGAAAATAACATCATGTTTCAGAATGGTGATACTTATAGTGCAGAAAGCATTATATGGTCAACTGGTTTTATTCAAAATTATAATTGGATTGAAATTGAACAGGCAGTGAATGAGAATGGATTTCCTAATCATATAAAGGGAATCAGTCCAGTAAAAGGATTGTATTATATCGGTTTACCATGGCAATCTCAAAGGGGTTCCGCACTTATTTGTGGTGTAGGAAAGGATGCAGCGTATGTACTTTCTGAAATCAAAAAAATAGATCAGTAGTGATAACTACTGATCATCCATATGTACATGAATTAGGAGAGGTCAAACATTTATTAACTTTATTATAATAGATTTTCACGGAATTAAAAACTGAAAATTCGAATTAAATGTTGAGAAAGTTTTTTGTATCGAAATATATGAAAGAATAGGGATTTTTATTAAAACAGAAAAAGATATTTCTATTTTAGTAAATTATGATATAGTCTAAATAAGCGTGTTTTTCCATAAATGTAATTATTTTCATTGTAGTTTTGTTTATATGAGGGAAGGAGAAGTAATTATGAAGTTTGATGATCAACGCTTACTAGGGGTCCGATTAGGTTCTGTACTTGTGACAGAGGAAAATCAATATTTAGTAATTAAGAAAAAAGATCATTATGCACTGTTAAATATACATAATTTAGAATGCACTCATGTTGAAGTGCAGTTAGAACATTTGGAAGAAATGTTGCGGGAAGATTTCCAAGAAAGTATAACGGAGATTATCGCACCAGAACATATAAAAATTGTTGCGAAAAATGTTATATAGGTAAAGAAGCTGGAAGGAACAGCTTCTTTATTTTCATTATAAGGGTAACGTTTTTACAACTTCACCAATGATCCCTTCCATTTGATGAACACCTAAATCGGAATTGGTCATAATAACAGCACCATTCCCGCAGTATGGATAACAAACCATCATACATTGAAATCCAACGCCCCATCCGAGTGAATAAACCTGTAATTCTTCATTAGAATCATCTAGAAAAACACCTAATCCAGTCCATTTTGAGCAACCTTGAGGAGAAATCATGTCTATTACTAATTTTTGAGAAAGTTTTAGTTTACCCTTTCCTTGTAAGGAATGAATGATTTCAATAACTAAAGCTGATAAGTCAGTTGGTGTTGTCCAAATACCTGAAGCAGCTGCGAATGGATAAAATGGATACTTCTCATTTGTTACAGTTCTATCTTTATTATGTCCGCAAGCAAAAACATCGGTTTTATCTATGTCTTTTGGAGAGAAAAGTGTACTATTTTTCATTTGTAGTGGCTGGAAGATGTGTTCTTCTAATAACTGACTAAATGATCTTCCTGTAATATCTTCAAGTAGTAGTTCAATAATACAAAAGTTTGCATCGGAGTAGTGAAATTCGTTTTCTGGTTTATAAGTTATTTCTATCGGTACTGGGCAATAGGATGTTTTACCGGCAAGGAGTTCAGACATGTTTGGTCGCCCATGTGCAAATGTATAATGTCCAAAACTATTAGGAGGATCAATAATTCCAGATTGGTGACTTAATAAATTTCGCAGGGTGACTTTTTTCTGTGAGGTAAATAGGTTGGTAGGTATGTTCCAAGATGTGAGTCTATCATTTATGTCTTCATCTAAATGTATGATTTCTTGATCTGATAACGTTAGTACGAGCATTGTAGTGATGAATTTGCTGATAGAACAAGAATTAAAGAGAGAATTTGTAGTAACAGCTCTAGTTGTTCTAGCTTCAAGTGTTCCAAAGGCAGTCGCTTCATCTAGTTTGCCATTACATATAACAGCGAGGCTTAAACCTGCAACGGAATATTGGTTCATTTTCTCGTATATATTGCTACTTTTTAAGTTCATGGTGACTCCTTTCTTTAAAGACAGAATATTATTTTTATTATACAGTAGTAAAAAAAGAAAACACTTCGTCATTCACCAATGAAGTGTTTTCTTTTTTAGTTAGTTTGAAGTGAACTTTTGAAAAAATTTGTCTCGGTATATGTACATAACCCATGAGATTGTTATTAAAGAAATAATGATTTGTTTGTTTTTAATTGGTGCATTGAGAACAAGCCAACCAACTATATCAAATAATAAATGTAGCACGATTGAAAGAACTACAAATTGAAGTAACGTATTTAAAAATCTTTTCATAAAGTGTCCCCCTAAAATAATAGGTTTTATTAACAGTTTGATATAGTGGTATTATACAGTAAATGTGTCCTGTGGTAAAATTTACATAAGTTAGTGAAATAAAACAAATGAAAGTTAGTAAGGGGGAACATTCATGGAATTCTGGATGGTTATACTGATAGTAGCCGTTGGTTTCATTTATATCGCTGAAAAATTAGCTACAATTGAAAAGAAAAATGATGCGCGTTTAAAGAGAATTGAAGATAGATTACAATTAATTACGAAAGAGATGGGAATTATAGAAAGAGAACCTGAAATTAATAAAGAACTACGCCAGCTTGTAGAAGAAGGCAAAAAAGTTACAGCAGTTAAGAGAGTAAGAGAAGCTTTTGGGTTTTCTTTACTAGAAGCGAAGCAATATGTTGATAAATTATAAAAAAGATCATCCATTTGGGTGATCTTTTTCACTGCACCATGCGTGTATTTACATAAGCCGCGATTATAAAGTGTCCAATTATAATGATAGGAATAACGATTGTGACATTAGGCGTAGTGAAGACACTACCGATTGTCGCAATGACACCAGCAATTAAATTATAAAGACCTACTATTTTTGATAGTTTCACTTTATCAGGCACGCGGCGTTCGTTGAATCCTGATAAGAGCCAAGTGTACTGCTTTACTCCGATGAAATAAGCTAGTGCAAATGAAATGATTGCTACTATAAATAATGTTGGTGAAGCGAAGAGAGTCATTGCAAACACCTCCGTTAATGGGCTATAAATAAATTATAGTCCCAATGTTATAATTTAACAAAATATAATTTTGGTTTTAAGTGTAATAGAAAAATGGAGTATTGGTAATGAGGGGAGATTAAGTATGAATATTGTGGAGTTTCAGAGGTATGTATCAAATTTCAGTAAAGAAAAAGGATTTCAAGATACAACAATTGAAGAGCGTACGATATATACGATGGCGGAATTAGGTGAATTAGCGGAAGTCATATTAAAGCGTGATACAATACAAGATGCGAAAAGAGAAATCGGTTTAGAAATGTTTGATGTAATTTGGAATGTATGTGATTTAGCAAATAAATTAAATATTGATTTAGAGAAGGCGTTTAAAGAAAAAATGAAAATTAATAAAAAGCATGAATGGTAAGTAGAATTTTAATTTGTAAAGATGGGTGATATGAATGAAAAAGAAGCTTTTTATAGGAGGAATCTTTACTTTAATTAGTGTAATAAGTGTTGTCGTTTACTTAGTTTTTCAAGGCATATTCATTCCGAATCAAATAAGTGCTGAAAAGTATGAAATAAAAGGTGTAGATGTCGCATCGTATCAAGGGGATATAGATTGGAGAGAGTTGGAAAAGCAAAATATGAAGTTTGCGTTTATAAAGGCTACTGAAGGAAGTTCGTTTGTGGATGAGTACTTTTCGAAAAATTGGAGGAATGCGAATAAGACAGATATGCGCATCGGAGCGTATCATTTTTTTAGTTTCGATAGTAAGGGTGAAACACAAGCAGAGCAATTTATACGAACTGTTCCAAAATATAAACAAGCACTGCCACCCGTGATTGATGTTGAGTTTTACGCTAACAAAAAAGATAATCCACCTAAGCGTGAAGATGTTACGAAAGAGTTGGCGGTCACGATTGAAATGCTAGAAAAACATTACGATAAGAAAGTAATATTGTATGCAACGCAAGAGGCGTATGATTTATATATAAAGGATGCGTATCCAAAATGTGATATATGGATTCGTAGTGTTCTTACAAAACCGAGTTTATCTGATGAGAGAAAATGGACGTTTTGGCAATACACGAACCGCGGGAGATTAAGCGGTTATAATGGAAAAGAAAAGTATATTGATTTGAATGTATTTTATGGGAATGAGGAAGAGTTTGAGAATTATGGAATGGAAGATTAAGTTTTAAAGCGTACAAAATTTTGTACGCTTTTTTGTTAATTACATAAAAATATGCAAATGAAGATGGAACAAACATTTGAGATAAATTGTCTAATATAGGTAATAACTATTTAGCTTGAAAGAAAGGGTTGATAACATGAAAAAGAATACGTTGTTAAAAGTAGGATTATGTGTAGGTTTACTAGGAACAATTCAATTTGTTAGCACAATTTCTTCTGTACAAGCATCACAAAAGGTAGAGAAAACAGTAATAAAAAATGAGACGGGAACCATTTCAATATCTCAGTTAAACAAGAATGTATGGGTTCATACGGAGTTAGGTTCTTTTAATGGAGAAGCAGTTCCTTCGAACGGTCTAGTTCTTAATACTTCTAAAGGGTTAGTACTTGTGGATTCTTCTTGGGATGACAAATTAACGAAGGAACTAATAGAAATGGTAGAAAAGAAATTTCAGAAGCGCGTAACGGATGTCATTATTACACATGCGCACGCTGATCGAATTGGCGGAATAACAGCGTTGAAAGAAAGAGGCATTAAAGCGCATAGTACAGCATTAACCGCAGAACTAGCAAAGAAAAATGGATATGAAGAACCGCTTGGAGATTTACAAACCGTTACAAATTTGAAGTTTGGAAATATGAAAGTAGAAACATTTTATCCAGGGAAAGGGCATACAGAAGATAATATTGTCGTATGGTTACCGCAATACAATATTTTAGTTGGAGGCTGTTTAGTGAAATCTACGTCCGCGAAAGATTTAGGAAACGTTGCGGATGCTTATGTAAATGAATGGTCTACATCGATTGAGAATGTGCTGAAGCGATATAGAAATATAAATGCAGTAGTGCCTGGTCATGGGGAAGTAGGGAACAAAGGATTACTTTTACATACATTGGATTTATTAAAATAAGAAATTGTAGAAATACAAAAGAGAGGAGAAATAATTTTCTCCTCTCTTTCTTCTAACTATATTTAAATGCTGAATCTGTTGATTACGTCAGCATATATTACTGAGATTTTAATTCCAAGTATACAAATACTAGTACTGTCATAATTGCTATAACAACATAAGTAGCATCAAGCATTATAAGTGTTTTTAAAGTTTCAGTCATCGTAATTCACCCCTGTTATAAAAATATAACATGATCTTTTTATTGATTAGATAAGAGATCATAAAGATAAAATGTATATGAAATTTCTTAAGTAGCTTCTATATAAATATATCATATAAATAATGTAAGTAATGTTAAGATAATGTAAATGTATTGTAAATAAAAAGGTTTACAGTAAAGACTTTAATAAAAAATGATAGTTCCTTAAAATGACAAATACGCTCTTCTTTCTATTGAATGATAGAAAGAAGAGCGTATTTTTATATCTATTTCATATGTGATGAATTGCAACTATTTGTACATGGGATTCAAAAAATTTTTTCGTTGTATATATTTCTCCAAATTAATTAGCTATTTAAAAGTATCGAAAGATGTGTGTACACTAATGCATATTTTTTAGTGTCAATAAAAATATTATGTCAACAATATGAACTGTCACAAATCTTTATATATTATTGTGATTGATATCACATCACTTTTTTTCAATGGGTATTATGCTTAAGGTGTAATGAATGATTGGGAGAGGGTGGGATGATATGTTTTGTTATCAATGTGAACAAACGCCAATAGGCGGATGTAAAGTAATGGGTGTTTGTGGTAAGAATGAAACGATTGCGAGTTTACAAGATACGATTGTGTTTGGGCTAAAAGGAATTGCAGCTTATCGCACACATGCCGCTCAGCTAGGGTATACGGATGCATTTGTAGATGCAACAACACAAGAAGCTTTATATATGACATTAACAAATTCTAACTTTAACGAACAAGAGCATATTGATATGGCTATGAAAGTGGGGAAATCTGCTTTACGGGTGATGGAATTATTAGATGAGGCACATACGAATCATTTTGGTGTGCCAGAGCCTGTACAAATTACACAAAATCGTGTAGAAGGTAAAGCAATTGTAGTTACGGGCCATAATTTATTTGCATTAGAAGAACTATTAAAGCAAACAGAAGGAAAAGACATTAATATTTATACGCATTCTGAAATGCTACCAGCACACGGATACCCGCAGCTGAAAAAATATAAACATTTAAAAGGAAACATCGGTAAGGCATGGTATGATCAAAGACGCCTTTTTGAAAAATTTACTGGTGCCATATTAGCTACAACGAACTGTGTTATGCCAATTAAAGGCTCGTACTCTGATCGATTCTTTTCATATGAAATTGCAGGTTTAGAAGGTGTACAAAAAATTGGAAATGATGATTTTACACCATTGATTCAAAAAGCGCTAGAACTTCCAGAAGTACATATGGAGTCGGATGAACAGTTAGTGACAGGGTTTCATCATAATACAGTATTATCATTAGCTCCAGAAATTATTGATGCAGTAAAAGAGGGGAAGATAAAGCGTTTCTTTGTTATCGCCGGTTGTGATGCACCGGGAAAAGGCGGAGAATATTATCGTGAATTAGCAACGTCACTTCCGCCAGAAACGGTTATTTTAACAACTTCTTGCGGGAAATTCCGCTTTAATGATGTGGATTACGGTGTTGTACCTGGTACGGAAATTCCGCGTTACATTGATTTAGGACAGTGCAATAATTCAATTTCTACAGTGAAAATAGCGGCTGCTTTAGCTGATGCTTTTCAATGTGAAGTGAATGAATTGCCAGTAAGTATTGTACTATCATGGTTTGAACAAAAAGCGGTTGCCATTTTACTAGGGCTATTTAGTCTTGGGATTCAAGATATTCGCATCGGTCCAAAGGCTCCTGAATTTATTTCACCTGGCGTGCTTGATGTATTACAAGAAACATTTGGTTTAAAACTAATTACAAATGCAGCAGAAGACATGGCTATGATGTTATCGTAACGGAAAAGATGTTTTCACTTAATTGTGGCTTTATAAATCATTTGTATGTGTGTGAGTAAACGCACATACAAATGATTATTAATAAAGAAAATCGCTATATCTATAAAATTTATAGAGCTTTTAAAGTATAACACCACATGCCCATCACCTTAAGATTTTAAGTATCCCCAAAACGAAATTTCTACATGAATATCTATAATTTTACCTCTTTTTCATTTGATTTGAAAATAAGCTTTCTATTTTTAAAAACCAACGATACCACCTCAAATTATAGGAATAAAATCCATTCATTTATTAGGAAAATGGATTGAAAATAATAAGGTAGACTAAAAAGTAAAATATTATTTATGATAATCATTCTTTTATAAAATTTAAATTGGAAATAGCCCTACTCATTTTGATTGCGCATTTTCAAAATGGAGGGGCTTTTTTTACTGTAAAATCAATAACTGCATCTTATTTTTGTTGAAAAAATTCTCATTCTTATTTTGAAAGTGATATGGGTACATTTACATGCACATCAATCTTTTATTATGAAGTGGCCCTTGAATATATTGTTTTTTATTGACAGACATAAAAATGATTTATTTGCTGTATTGATAATTTGTAGACGTTATAATAAAATGTTTATGTATATGTAAACTTAATTTATTTTTGTTTGGTTTTATTGTGAGGTTAGGCAGTGTTAATAACAATAAAATAATGAATATATCACCTGTAAAAAGAATGAAACCAATACGGAGAAGATGATTTTGTTAAAAATTCGAAAAATAAGCGTTATTAGCTCTTGAAGAAAAATGACTAGAAAAATTACAAGCATATGGAAAATAGGGTTATACAAAAAGTCCTAAAGGGGGACGGAATTATGGAGAAAAGAAAGTATTCAGTAACACCACAAGATCGAATGAATTATGTATTAGGTCTTTATTCTGCAGATCAACAAATTAATGCAGTTCTTTATTTTCCTGTAGGTATATCTAAGGAAATACTTGAAGAATCAGTAAGGATAACGTTGCAATTGCAACCAGTTTTGAACAGCCGGTTTGTAGAAAATGATATTCCTTACTGGGAGGAACATTCATCTGACACTAACTCATCTATTTGCTTTTTTGCAGAAGGAAATAATCAAGAACTTGAAATAATGGCAATAGATTTTATTAAGGAACCTGGTGATCGTATTCAGGGGCCTATGGTTCAAACGAAATTATTACGGGGCACTACAATAGATATGTTAGTTGTGAAATTGTCTCATCTATGTTCAGATGGTGCAGGAGTCAAGGAATATATAAAATTGCTTGGAACAATATATACTCACCTTTCATTGGGACGGTCTAAGAAGCAAATTATAAAGGAATTTGATGAGGGAAATGAGAGTTGTCGAGATCAATCACATGTATTCAAATACGCTGGAATATCGGACATAAAAAGTGCGTATCGTCCTAACCAAGAACAACAGGCATCGTTATGGTCTTTTCCATCTCAACCTAACAAAAATAAATTTCCCCAAATGTCCGTACGGCGATTGAGCCATAAGCAAACTCTACGTTTAACCCAATGGACAAAAGCACAACAGGTTACCTTGAATGATGTAATCATGACTGCTTACTTCCGAGTTTTATCACATTTCACTGTGTATGCAGAACCTCGCACTGCAGAAAAAATGATTGGTTTGACAATTGATTTACGTCGATATCTGCCTAATAATACAACTGGTGCTATTTGCAACTTATCCGGTATGGAAATGCCAGTGATTAAAATGGAAGACGATGAAACATTTAAGCAGACTCTTGTTCGAGTTAAACAATCAATGGATAAAATAAAGTCTCAAAATCCAGGTCTTTCTTCAGCAGCAGGAATGGAGTTACTGGCAGAAATGAAGCTATCTACAGTGAAGGAAATGTATAATCAGCAATATGAACAGGCTGTACAGATGGGGATGGCGTTGCCATTACTGACAAATTTGGGAGTGATTGCTGAGGAACCTATTCAGTTTGGTCAAATTCAAGCTGAGGACGGGTATATGGCATCACCTATTATGTATGCACCATTCTTTTCAATGGGAGCAAGCTCTTATAATGGAAGGCTTACATTTACGATCGGTTATCATGCGCCGGATACATCAAAAGAAAAGGTAGAAAAATTTTTAGATAGTGTTGCTAATCAACTATCAGAAATAAAATAAAAGAGAATATAGAGAACAGATTTCTAACAGAATTGTATTTTAGGGGCTCGTATCATGTACGGATAATCTCTGGAAATTTTCTCTGACCGCACTTGCCTTTATGCTTTATATGCAATGGGAATGGTAGTGAGAAACAATTTGTATCGTGAAAAAACAAGATATATCGGTATAAAAACAATAAAACAGAGCTGATTTAAATTACACTTTGAATCAGTTCTGTTTTGCTAGTGTGATGGTCCTTACAACAAAAAAGTAGGCTGTATCCGATTAGGGTAAAGCGGATTTTTAATTTTTTTGAAAATAAAGTTGACATCCATAACTACTTAGTCATACAATGTAGATGTAATAAGTGATACTGAATAGTTCGGATTCACAAAAACTGTTCAGTAAAAAATTCGCCTTAGTACTCTGTGATACTGAATATAAGTCAGACAGAATAGGGGGTAAAGGAGGATCAGGACATGGAAAATTTAACTGAAATGCTGAAAGGTTCACTGGAAGGGTGTGTACTGGAAATCATTAGTCGCCGTGAAACGTATGGCTATGAGATTACCCGCCACCTGAATGATCTTGGGTTTACCGAAGTTGTGGAAGGTACGGTGTATACCATCCTCGTACGATTAGAGAAGAAAAAGCTTGTGAA
The DNA here is from genome assembly GCF_037966225.1 of Bacillus sp. FSL E2-8900. Classification (NCBI taxonomy): domain Bacteria; kingdom Bacillati; phylum Bacillota; class Bacilli; order Caryophanales; family Bacillaceae; genus Bacillus; species Bacillus sp. FSL E2-8900. The sequence goes on along the minus strand of NZ_CP150193.1, from coordinate 3,106,033 downwards.
TATTGAAAAGAAACCATCAGATATGGGACCGCCTCGTAAGTTTTATTCATTAAATGAAGAAGGCCGCCAGGAGCTTGAATTGTTTTGGGAAAAATGGGATTTTGTATCGTCAAAAATTAACGTCTTGAAGTCAAAATAGGTTCATAAGATAAAATGTTCCGGCCGATACTTTGGGAATTTCTTGTTCGGTTTTATAAAAAAGGAGGAAAATAAGATGTTAGAAATGTTCAAAAAGTTAATTGGTGATAAAAAAGAGTACAAAATGATGATGGCACGAGTTGAGGCTCTGCCAGAGGACTACCAATTTGTATTTAAGAAAATTCAAAACTACATGTGGAATTTTTCAGCGGGTAACGGGATGGATATGTTACACATACAGTATGAATTAATCGATTTGTTCGAAGCGGGTGCAGCGGAAGGAAGACAAGTGCTTGACATTACTGGGGATGACGTGGCTTCCTTTGCTGACGAACTAGTGGCAAATGCTAAAACTTACGTCTCCAAGTATCGTGAAGATTTGAATGAAAGTATTATGAAGAAATTGAGAAAAAAATAAATGGAATAAGTAGTACAGACTGATTAGCTGGTTACACATATGAATTGCCATCATAGCTATTCAGTTATATTTTTAACTCGGTACTAAGTAATACAGAATATCAGTGATACTAAATAGATAGAGGTAAATAAATAGTCTTCGCAAAACATTTTTATAGGGAGGAAAAAAGTATGAGTCATGCAGCGATTTCTGTAAAAGGCTTGAAAAAATCCTTTAAAGATAAGGAAGTTTTAAAAGGGGTAGATTTTGAGGTGCAGCGTGGAGAAATTTTCGCGCTGCTAGGCTCAAATGGAGCGGGAAAGACGACAACGGTCAACATCCTTTCGACACTAATGAAGCAAGATAGCGGTGAAGTAAGTATTTGTGGATTTGATGTACAGAGTCAATCAGATCATGTTCGTCAAAGTATCAGTTTGACAGGGCAGTTCGCAGCTTTAGACGGTATGCTGACTGGGAGGGAAAACTTGATAATGATCGCCAAATTACGTGGTGTTTCCAATCCTGCTCAAGTTGCTGACAATCTACTTGCAAGATTTAGCCTGACTGATGCGGCAAACCAAAGGGCAGATCAGTATTCAGGCGGGATGAAGCGCCGGCTTGATATCGCGATGAGTTTGATTGGGGCGCCAGCAGTTATTTTTCTTGACGAACCAACGACTGGACTTGATCCTGAAGCGCGAATCGAAGTGTGGGATACAGTCAAGGAACTTGCTGGTAGCGGTACAACTATTTTGCTTACGACTCAGTATTTGGAGGAAGCAGAACAACTGGCAGACCGTATCGCTATTTTGCATGGCGGAAAAATTATTACGACAGGTACTCTTGCTGAACTAAAAGAGATGTTCCCGCCAGCAAAAGTGGAGTATATCGAGAAGCAACCGACATTGGAAGAAATATTCCTTGCGATCATTGGAAAAAAGGAGGAGATGTAAATGAAAAGTAAAACAGGTGTATTACTAGGTCGTTTAATGCGTAACATTATGCGCAGTCCGGATACAATTATTACAGTGGCGATTACACCGATTATGATGATGCTATTATTTGTCTACGTGTTTGGCGGCGCAATAAAAACTGGAACGGAAAACTACGTTAATTATTTATTGCCGGGAATTTTGCTAATGGCTATCGCATCCGGTGTAGCTTACACTTCCGTTCGACTATTTACGGATGTAAAGAGTGGGCTGATGGCACGTTTCATTACGATGCCTATTAAGCGCTCATCGATATTGTGGGCTCACGTTCTAACCTCTCTGGTTGCTAATGTACTTACTATCGTGGTGGTTATTCTTGTTGCACTCTTAATGGGTTTCCGTTCCAGTGCTAATATTCTAGATTGGCTCGCGGTAGCTGGGATACTTGGGATGTTTACGCTAGCGCTAACATGGCTAGCTATCATTCCAGGATTGAAAGCGAGGTCTATGGAAGGGGCGACTGCTTACTCGTACCCGCTAGTTTTTCTTCCATTTATTAGTTCGGCCTTTGTGCCTACCGAAACGATGCCAAAAATTGTTCGTGCGTTTGCAGAGAATCAGCCTGTAACTTCAATCGTGAATGCGATTCGTGCTCTTTTATATGAAGGAACTGTTGGAAACGATATTTGGATTGCGCTCGCTTGGTGCGTAGGTATAATGGTCATCTCTTACTTTTTCGCCAGTAAAGCATTTAAACGTCAGTTAGGGTAAGAAACGTGATAAACGAAACCTTCAGGAATAATATATATTTAGAAAAGCACGGGAGATTTTCCGTGCTTTTATTATTTATCATGCTCTCATTGTAGTAAATGAAATGGTATTTAAAAATAGGATAATTATCCAGTGATAAAGCTTAATATTTGAGGCTCACTGCTTATGGAATGTATAAGCACACTCGTTTTTGTAAATCTGCTAATACTTCATCGGGTATTTCTTTGATTTTAATATCCTTCCCTAGAAAAAGCAGCCAATTTATTATTTCCGTCACTTCATCGGGATTGTTAACATTGATAAAAGTTTTTAAAATGGCTGTGGATTGGTAAGGATTAGTATAAGATATTGAAATTTTTAAAGGATGGTATTTTTTGAACTGGGCAATTGCTTTTGGTCCAAGTTCAAGTACCAAGTTGATTATTTCGTCCTTCTTACTTAGTTTTTCTAAAATCTTTTTCTTATTTAGCCTTTTGTTCGTCGTGTATGGTTCGATATTAATGAGATCATCGACAGGAAACATCATCTTCTTTTCTTTTTTTAAGTCAAACCCTTCAATGATCCAATGGCTTTTTTCTTGATAAAGGTGCAATAGATAAATTGGATAAGTCTTGATTTCTTCATCTTCTTTAATGGTAATCAATAAATGGTTATCCAAAAGAAGGATTTGAATGAGTTTTTCTAACATAGGATGGGGGAGATCAGAAAGCTCAAGTAGATCGGGATTATGAGGGTTAGTCCCTTGGAAAAGCAAGAGTTGATTTAAAAGAACGAGATCATCTTGCTGGGTTTCTGAGATGAGTCCTAGTAGTTTTTCGGCTAAAGATTGACGACTCTTTAGGTAGGGAAGTTGTTGATTCCTCGTAGCCATAAAGGCAATAAAAAGAGCTTTTACTTCATTATCAGTAAAGCGAACAACGGGCAGGATAGAGTTGTGCATAACAAAATATCCCCCGGTCCTCCCAACTTCAGCGACAAGTGGCATTCCCATAGCTTCAATTTCTCTAATGTCTCTAATAGCTGTCGACCGTGATATGTTAAATTCTTGTATAATTTCAGAAATTGTAAAGTGAGAGCGGTTGTTGATATACCGCATAATTGTATTAATCCGTTCAACTTTTTTCATTTTAGTCTCCTAAACAGTATCATTTTTTGATATGGTTTAAAGGTATTATAAACGTATCAGATGAAAAGATAAATCGTTTGATTAATAAAAAAAGAGGCAGGTTTTGAATATGAAAAATTATACGATAGAAGAAAAAGATAGCTTTATTGTGTTAGGTATTGGAACTGAAATTAAGAGTGCATACACAGACTTTGCTGGAATAAATAAAGAAAAGGAAGAATTTTGGTCGGCTGTTAAAGAAGATGGAAGGCTGGACACTTTAAAAGCTTTAGCTACAAATGAATACATTTTTTCCGTGAGCGAAGCGGTGAATAACAAAATGATGTATTATGCGGGTGTCATGACAGAAGCACAAATAGAAGAAGAATCTAGAGTAATCCAGTTTCCGAGGGGAGAATACTTAGTAGTGAAAGGGGAGGGCAAAACGGCTGAAGAGCTAAGTAATAAGTTGACTGGTATCGCCTTCGGTCAAGCTTTACCAGATGCAAATGAGTTTGCTTATGTTGGTGGACCAAATACGACGGTTGAGATGGGGAAAAGAAACGGCTTAGTGTTTGGTGAAATGTGGATTCCAGTTGTTAGGAAGTAAAGTGATAAAAGGTACGAATATGGGAAGTAGAGGCTAACAATCTTGGATTGTTGGCCTTTTTAACATGAATATAATATTCATATGTCTATTGTATTTTTTGCGGCAAGATTAAATAGCTTTTTTGTTACTTTACAATAAAGTATACTTAATATCAGTAATTCATGTAATTAGGGGTGGTTTCTATATTTAGAGAAAATACAAAAAGGATACTTCTGTCATTAGTAACAAATCCAATACTAATAATTGTATATGGGATTTTTTGTTATGAGTTGGCCTTATACTGTAAGTACGGAAGAATGAATTATAATATTTACATTTTGTTATTATGTATAGTACTTTTTATATCCATAACTACATTTACTACAATGCGGGTGATAAAAAATAGAGAATATGAATCTAAAAAATTAACAAATTCAATAGCATGGAGATCCATTTCTATTATCATTATTGTTGCAATTACATCATTTTATGGGATGCAGATTTATAAAAGTGCAATAAATTACAATGGTAAATTGGCATGGTTTATAGAAAAGTTAAAACATGAAAGGTCAGTTAAACTTAAACATAATAATATATATAAGTCTGGAGTAGAAGGTATTTTTGAAGATATAAATAAAAAATATCCTTTGCCAAAGAAATTGTATATGGCAACTGATTTTGATCTTACATTTCATTCAGATGGAACAATCACAGCGTTTGATACATTTGTTTATGGGAAAAATGATGATGGGAAAGAAGAAACTTATTTAATCTCTTATAATAAGAAGAAGTCAGAAGGTATTACTATAATACGAGACGGATACGCAAAGCCTGATTATAATGATGATAAATTAGTAGAACCTTTAATTGAAACGGTTAAGGCGATTCCAGTTAAGCAAACGGTTAGAAAATGGAATGAAAGTAAGTATGGGTTGATTTATTATGGAAAAAGAAATTGGGGATCCAATACAGAGGGAATTATTAATATTACTGAGGATGGTAAGGGGCAGAGTCTTAAAAAAGCAGCTTCTGATATCATTGGATATACTGTATCTATATTTGTCCCTGGAAAAGAGCAAGAGCTAGTCCCTGCTAGATATAATTTAATAAGTGACGCAAGTTGGAGTAAATCAAAGACGCCTCCAAAAGAAGATATGCTTAAAGAGAAGAAACAACAAGATTTAAAGAATGAAAAAGAACAGTTTTTCCTATCGAAAGAAGTTGGTTATAAACTAAATATGACAGATAAAGCATTAGGGAGCGCCTTTTATTCATTAAGCAAGACTAGTGATGAAGGGAAAACATGGGAGGTTATCAATCCAGACCCATTTAATGGGGGGATTGGTAGTGTATCAGGAATCACTTTTATAAATGATAAACTTGGGTTTTTAGGAGCAATTAGGCCTTCTGGTAATGAAGGAGAGTTATATCGCACAGATGATGGGGGAGTATCTTTCAAAAAGGTAGAATATCCGCCGCATGAAGTGAAATTAGATCATACACAGTCCACAATAAGTCCTTTTGATTCACCTAGTATGCCATATGAGAAAGATGGGGTTTTTAATATGTTAGTTGGACAAGGGGCAGATGGAGACTACAATGGCGATAGTAGTGCACTTTATCAATCAAAAGATAACGGAGAGACATGGGAATTTGTAGAAGAAGTGAAAAAGAAATAATCAGAATTTTTTTTTGAAAAATAAGGTAACTACTCAGCTATATATTTCATGACGGACAGGAAGAATTTACGAGTGAAATAATTAAAGTTCTTTCTCATGCTGGAGATTGGTTAATATGGTCTACTATTCTTGCATCTTCCATCATGTATACTGTTACTTTATATAAGAATCATCCAGATATCAGAAAAATTATACATGCTCGTTTTGAAGAAATAAAGCAACGAATAAAATATTAATGTAACTAATAAAAAACGTTATTCTTTCTAGTAATTTTGCTTATTTAGAAAGAATAACGTTTTTGTTTTTTAATACTCAAGTAATAGTTTACCTGCAGTTCCTATCATATAATTTATTGAATTTTAATATACGTTATGTATAACAGATATTTACCTTATAAAATAAGGGGGGAATATTATGACTGAGACAAACGAATCTTTAGAAGTTAATTTGAAAAAAGATGTGAAGTTTTCTATTATAATTCCTGCGCATAATGAAGAAAAGTACATTAGAAAATGTTTAGATTCAATTGCAAAGGCATCAGAGGCATATAAAGAGCAAACGGAAGTTATAGTTGTTTTAAATCGTTGCACAGATCAAACAGAGGAAATAGCAAAATCTTATAATTGTGTTACATTGAAAAATAACGATAAAAACTTATCTAAAATTCGAAATGCAGGGGCTAAAATAGCTAATGGAGAAATAATCGTCACTATAGACGCTGATACCATAATGACAGAGTCTATGTTGTCTAATGTAGATAAATATTTAGCTTCAGGTACATACATTGGTGGTGGGGTAAATGGGAAGTTTGAAAGAATATCTTTAGGAATATTTCTCTCCGCAATGTTAATCATAACCCCCTTACTTTTTAAGTACGGAGCTATATCTGTAGGGATTTTTTGGTGCTATAGAAAAGATTTTATGGCAATCAACGGATTTAATGAAAACATGCTTATGGCAGAAGATGCAGATTTCGCTAAACGTTTAAAAGAGTGGGGAAAGAAAAATAATAAGAAATTCGGTACTATTAAAAATGGAATGATAACTTCATGCAGAAGATTTGATACATATGGAGACTGGACTTTACTTAAAAATCCAAAAGTAATTTTAGCTTATCTAAAAGGAAATGATAGAAAATACGCAGATAAGACATATTATGATAACCAAGAAAGATGAAAATGGAGAAAATCTGCAGGGGAGAGCTAGTACTTTTTTAGATATAATGAGAATCCAACTTAATTTAATAGATATTATAAGAAAACCATCAATTTGATTACCCTTTTTCAAATTGATGGTTTTTATTTTTGAAATAAATATGTATTTTTTTATAAAAATATTTTTTGACCCCCATAAAACTTTGTACTCCTCCGAATATGTATAGTGAAAAAAATAAATAGAAGAAAAATGACTATGAAAGAATATAGAAGTATTAATAAAATTACTAGATTAAGTGGCATCCAAAACGGAAGGATGAAATTACCAATTATATAGAGAAGAGTTATTCAAGGATTGCAGATAAAATAGAAAATGAATAAGCAAAACGAACGGTAGAAAATAAGAAAGTAGATAAAAATACAAACTTAACTTTAGTGCCGAGAGAAAAGGAAAAATCATTAAGAAAACGTTAGACTCTAAAAATATAACTAACAGCAAGAAAACAAGACCGAAGAAAAGTACCAAGAAAATCTGGTTAAATGGTCACTTTTGTAGTGGCCATTTTGCTATTTGAAGGAGGCTGGGAGATTACAAGTGTTGAGTTTAGTAATGAAGATCTTAAGAAAACCGAAAATAGAAGATATCGTATGTAACATACAAAACAACGAAGAAGATAAAGAAGCGTTTATCGTACAGTATCAGCCTTTTATTAGAAAATCAATCTCATCTGTCTGCCGCCGATATATTACAGAACAGGATGATGAATATAGCATTGGATTGTTTGCATTTAACGAAGCAATTGAACAGTATTCCTATACAAAAGGAAAATCCTTTTTAGCGTTTGCTGATCTTCTTATAAAAAGAGATGTAATTGACTATATACGTAAGGAGTCTAAACATAACTTTGTCTTTTTAAAAGAAGATGAGCAAGAGGAAATGTTAGAAATGCAAGTGTCGCTTACGGAGTATATGAAAGAGATGGAAAATAGTAACCGTAAGGAGGAAATTCTTCATTTTCAAAGTGTGCTAGCTGAGTTTAAAATCACATTCTCAGAGCTTGCTAAAGAATCTCCTAAGCATCGTGATACGCGTGAGCACTTAATAGAAATTGTAAAAATTATTATAAAAGAAGAGGAAATGATGGAAGAGCTGTTCCGAAAGAAAAAGTTACCGCTTAAACATATTGAACCGCGTGTTAGAGTAAGTCGTAAAACGTTGGAACGACATAGAAAATACATTATTGCAATGTGTATTATTTTTGCAAACAACTATACATATATTCTGGATTACATAAGAGGGGAAAAGCATGATGAATAAAGGAATTGTGATGGATATAAAAAAGCATAGCGTAGTTGTTTTAACACCAAATGGAGAGTTTATTACGTGTAAAAGAAAAGGGGATTCTTGCATGATCGGGGAGGAAATCTCATTTGATGAGCAAGAACAAAAAGCATCGCATTTTTCGATCCCTTCCTTTTTAAAACCTGCATCAATACTTGTTGCTTGTTTTCTATTTGCAGTGCTGTTTTTCTACAACCAACCAGAAGAAAAAGTATTTGCTTACGTCTCAGTTGATATAAATCCAAGTTTAGAGGTGAGCGTAACGAAGGATTTTCGTGTTATAGATTTACAGGCTTGTAATGATGATGGAAGGCGTATTTTAAAAGAATTGAAGCAATGGGAAAATAAACAATTACAAGAAGTAATACGTACTATTATAAAGCAAAGTCAAGAGGATAAGTATTTAACGAATGATAAGCAAGTTATGCTAACAGCAGTTGCAAAGGACAAGGCGCTAGAACCACAGTTAGAAAAGGCAATGAAAGAATTGAAGAAAGAATATGAGTTAAAACATATTACAGTTGAATATCAAAGTAGCACGATGCAAGTACGAGAGAATGCTAGAAAAGCTGGAATTGGCACAGGTGTCTATATAAAGCAAGAGAATGAGAAAAACAAATCGCTTACTCCTCCTGCCACGCCGCCTAATCCGGTGGGAAATGAAGAAGAGGTGCAATCACAGCCGGAGTCATCTCCTGATGCATCAATGGATTTATCTCCTGTAGACGAAAAAAAATATGAAAAGCAAGAGCAGAAAGAACAAAAGAAAACAGAGGAACAGCCATCGAAGCAAATAAAAGAAAACAATGGAAGAGGATCTCAGCAAGAAAATAGAGGGAATCAACAGGAGAATAAAAGTAGAGAAGCTCAACAAGGAAATAATGGGAATCAGCAAGGGAACAACGGAAGAGGATCACAACAAGGGAATAATGGAAATGGGCAAGGGAACAACGGAAGAGGATCACAACAAGGAAATAATGGAAATGGGCAAGGGAGCAACGGAAGAGGATCACAACAAGGGAATAATGGAAATGGGCAAGGGAACAACGGAAGAGAATCACAACAAGGAAATAATGGAAATGGACAAGGGAACAACGGAAGAGAATCACAACAAGGAAATAATGGGAACGAGCAAGGAAACAACGGAAGAGGGTCACAACAAGGGAATAATGGAAATGGGCAAGGGAACAATGGAAGAGGATCCCAGAAAGAAAATGGTGGAAACGAGCAAGGGAACAATGGTAGGGGGTCTCAACAAGAAAATAGAGGCCACCAGCAAGGGAATGAAAAGAAGAATCAATAGAATATGGAAGTGAGAGATTCATTTCAAAGCTAAAAGGATTTCTCTCGCTATTGTGGGCAGTAAAACTCCCATCTCAAAATTTGGCTGGGCAAAGAAGTTAGGTGGGAGTTGGGCTGCTTGTAAATGCCCAATTGGTGAGGGCTGATTAAAGTTACACTTTATTATTTTATAGTTCTATTAAGAAGGAGTATGTGAAAAATATAATGGAGAAAAACATTCAACAAGACAAAGATAAAGAAAAACCTGTTTTTTATGATCCGAAAGGAAGGAGAAACATAGCCTTTATTTCGTTTCTATGTATCTCAATAGTTAGTGTAGGTGTTGTATTCTATTTTTTCTTTCAAAGTATTTTTTCAACACCAGAAATTCCAAATATGAATACCGCTGTACAACAAGATACTAAACTTGTACCAATTAATCAAAAACTTAGTGATCAGCAGTTAAAGAAGGAAGAATTTAACCCAAATACCGAAACGAAGGATAATAAAAATTTGGTGAATCCGCCGAAGGATAGTAAACAACCTAAAGAAGTGTATGGTTTTTACGTAAACTGGGATGAAAATAGTACCGCTTCTTTAAAAGAAAATATCGATTCCTTAACTACGTTAGTACCAGAGTGGTATCATTTAAAAGCAGATTTAACGATTAGAAGTGAGATCAAACCTGAGATAGTAAAGTTGGCAGAAAAAAATCAAGTGAAGATTATGCCTTTGCTTACTAACTATACTGAGGAAGCTTCTGGTCCTGATGGTGGGCTAATTCATAAGTTACTGAATTCCTCAAATGATGTAAAGACAAAGTTTATTAATGATTTAGTAAGCCAAGTTAAAAAGAATCATTTTTCAGGAATTAATATTGACTTTGAGGCCGTACCTGAAAGTGATAGAGAAAACTTAACAAATTTTATGAAAGAACTTACTACGGAATTTCATGAACATGATTTGCTCGTTACACAAGATGTTCCAGCTAATGATAAGGCTTTTGATTATAGTGCGTTAGCAAAAATAATAGATCGAATGATTGTAATGATGTACGATGAGCACTATGGAGCCGGGGAACCAGGACCAATTGCTTCAAATAAATGGTTCCAACATACATTGAAAGAACTGAATATTCCGTCTAATAAGCTTATAGTTGCTTTCGGTAACTATGGATATGATTGGGAAGTAAATAGTAAAGAAGCTGCGAAATCATTAACTTTTTCAGAAGTTATGGCAATGGCTCAAGGTTCAAATATGAAAATTCAATGGGATAAGAGTAGTGGAAATCCTTATTTTAGATATAAAACAGGAGAGAAAGAACATACTGCTTGGTTCTTAGACAGTGTTACTCTCTATAATCAAGTGAAAATTGCAATGGAGAACAATGCAAAGGGCTTTGCATTATGGAGACTAGGAGCAGAAGACCCTACAATATGGAAAGTTTTAAAAAATCCTATTGAGGCACAAAAAAATCCTAATGTATTACATAAAATCAATAGTTTAGATGAAGTAAATTATTCTGGACAAGGTGAAATTTTACAGATTGAGAATGAAAGAAAAAATGGATTGAGAGATTTTAAAGTAGGCAAAGATGGTTATATTACAGATGAAGTATATCAATCCTTACCATCTGCATATGAAGTGCAACGATATGGAAAACCAAATGGGAAACAAGTAGTATTAACATTTGATGATGGACCAGACCCGAAATATACGCCAGAAATATTAGATATATTAAAAGAGAATCAAATAAAAGCTGCTTTTTTTGTACTTGGTGAAAACGCACAACTAAATACTAGTATTGTAAAAAGAATATACGATGAAGGGCATGAAATTGGGAATCATACTTTCAAGCATCCTAACATAGCTGATACGTCTTTACTACGAACGAAAGTAGAACTTAATACGACGCAACGTTTAATTCAGGAAGTAACTGGACATTCTACGGTTTTATTTAGACCGCCATATGAAGCGGATGCTAACCCGGATTCATCAAATGAAATATTGCCTATTTTACGTGCACAAAATATGAACTATACAATGGTAGCGGAAAAAGTTGATCCCGAAGACTGGGCAACACCATCAACAAATGAATTAGTAAGACGTGCTCTTAATCCTATTTATAAGGGAGAGGGAAATATTATTCTTCTCCATGATGCGGGAGGGGATCGTACCCATACAGTAGAGGCGCTCCCAATCATTATTAAAGACTTAAAAAAGCATGGATATAGTTTTGTAACAATTTCAGATTTAATGAATAAAGAACGAGATGAAATTATGCCTCCTGTTTCTTCTGAGGGGAAGCAATATTTACTTTACAATAAAGCTGTCTTTTCAGGAGCTGGATATTTTAAGCATATATTAACAACTATTTTTTATATTGCTATTGGATTAGGGATTTTTCGATTTTTATTCTTAATTTATTTTGCATGGAAGCAGAAAAGAAAAACGTTATCTCGCTATATTAATTCGTCTTATCAACCTTTTGTTAGTGTTGTCATAGCGGCATATAATGAAGAAAAGGTGATAGCCAAGACGATTCACTCAATTTTGAATAGTAATTATAGAGAATTTGAAGTTATTGTTGTGGATGACGGATCGACAGATGGTACGTCAAAAGTAATGAAAGAAACATTTTATAAACACCCTAAAGTTCGTTTCATTCAGAAAGAAAACGGCGGGAAATCATCGGCAATGAACCTAGGGTTTCAACAATCGCGAGGAGAAATCATTGTCACTTTAGATGCGGATACTATTATTGCGCAAGATGCTATTTCTTTAATGGTTAGACACTTTGAAGATCAGAATGTAGCTGCAGTTTCAGGTAATGTCAAAGTGGGGAATAGACGGAATTTGTTAACTACTTGGCAACATGTTGAGTATATTACAGGGTTTAATTTAGAACGTAGAGCTTTTGATGAGTTAAATTGTATTACAGTCGTTCCAGGAGCTATTGGGGCGTGGCGCAAGAAGAATGTAGTTGAATCTGGATATTTAAGCGAAGATACATTAGCAGAAGATACGGATCTTACTATTACATTTTTACGTCAAGGGCATAGAATTGTATATGAAGAAAAAGCGCATGCTTTTACGGAATCACCTGAGGATGTGAAAAGTCTCATTAAACAGCGATATCGTTGGTCATATGGTACACTTCAATGTCTTTGGAAACATCGAAAAGCGTTGTGTAATTCAAAACATAAAACATTAGGGTTTATTGCACTGCCTAATATGTGGTTATTCCAATATGTTCTGCAATTCATTGCTCCTTTTGCAGATATATTAATGATTATAGGACTATTTAGTAGTAATCCGCTAAAAGTTTTAGGGTTTTATCTTGTATTCTTTTTAATGGATCTTCTCGCTTCTCTGTTCGCATTTAAATTAGAGGAAGAGAACCCAAAACCATTGGCATGGTTAATTTTACAACGTTTTATTTATCGTCAATTTATGACTTATGTTGTCATTAAATCTATATTCTCATCGCTTCGAGGAGTAGCGGTAGGGTGGAATAAACTAAAGAGACTGGGGAGTGTTAAACATTCCACGGAACATAAGGAGGCATCATAAAAGAGCAGACTATTTGCTCTTTTTTCATTGATTTTAGTTAGTTGAATGTAGAGTTGTAGCATAAAAACTGCTGCTTCTATAATGAGATTCCTATTCCTCATTAATGGTGAGACATTATGTTAAGCTAATCCTTTAGTTTCGGATTAAATTTTTTTTATATTTTTTTAAAATGACGGACACAAAAACGCATATACCTTCGAATTATATATATGGATAACATAAATATGTATATAAAAGGGGAGAAATAAGATGAAAGAAAAAAAAGAAATGTTTCAAGAAATCGCTGAGGTGTTAAAGGTATTGGCGCATCCAGTTCGTCTATCTTTAGTAAAAATAATGCTTGCAAAAGGTCCTACTAATGTAACAACAATGTATGGGGATTTACAAATGCCTCAAAGTACAATTAGTCAACATTTATCTAAACTAAAAGCTGCTAAAATGGTTACAGGTACTCGGAAAGGATTAGAAATTTATTATGAGGTAACTGACAATCGCACAAAATCAATATTAGCATGTTTAGTTTAAATAATGACTTCTATTTCAAAATAAAAAACGCTATTCTTTTCTATGATTTTACAGAGAGAATAGCGTTTTTTACTTTTAAGGAGTATCTTTTTATATGCCTATAGAATGGAGCGAAAGGTTTATGGGCTTAAATGTACCTACTATTACCTTAGGTTCTAATGCGTCTAATAATGAAAAAATTCTCGGTTTAGGGGTACTTTTTTATAGCTTACGTACAATTGAGATTAGAAAAAGTAGAGCGAGCGTTTAATGAGGCGGAAGTAGTGTTTATATGCGAAACTGTATAGAAATCTCATTTTTCTAATTGTATCTTTTTAGATTGATGGATGTGGCGTCACGTCCATCAATCTAAGAAAACAAGTTAGCTAAAAAACGATGAAAATAAACTTTATAAAAATAAAAAATATGAACGTAGAGGATGAAACAAAGTATATAGTGCTTTTTTAGTCATGTAATCTTTTAATCTGATGATCTTTTCCCCATTCAAACAGATCATTCATTATTTGCATTAAAGATTTTCCGTATTCACTTATGGTGTACTCGACCTTTGGTGGTACTTCTTGATATACGGTACGATAGATAATCCCATCAGCTTCAAGTTGCCGAAGTTGTTGTGTAAGAACCTTTTGTGTAATGTTTGGGATTTCTCGTTTAATTTCATTTGTTCGCATTTTTCCATCCGACAAAATACATAAAATATGGACTTTCCATTTTCCACCGATTACATCGAGTGTTGTTGCAATTGGGCAATTATCATTTTGATTCATATAACACCTCCAAAGGTACTTCAAGGTTCCTATAGTACCTGAAAGTACGTACTTTTCAATTATATGTAACTCATTCATACTAATACGTAAAGGATTGATTAATTTATAAAGGGGCTGGAAAATGATGAGAACACTTGTAATTGTAGCACACCCTCATATTGAAAAATCAAAAATTAATAAAAGATGGATAGAAGAACTTGAGAAACATTCAGATGAAATTACGGTGCATGAATTATATAAGGTGGCACCAAATTGGGAGTTTAATATTGAAGAAGAGCAAAAGTTATTAGTAGAACATGACAGATATATATTTCAATTTCCGCTTTACTGGTACAGCACACCACCATTATTAAAAAAATGGTATGATGATGTATTAACATATGGATTTGCGTACGGCTCACAAGGAGATAAAGTGAAGGAGAAAGAATTTGGTTTAGCTATTTCTATAGGTGGATTAGAAAAAGACTATGAAAATAGTGGAATTATAATGGATGAGTTGACGAAACCATTCCAAGCTACATGCTTATATACAGGTATGAAATTTATACCTTCCTTTTATTTATATGGTGCAGAATATAAACTAAGTGATGAAGAGATTGATAAAAGTGCACCTGAGTATGTGCAATATGTGATGAACAAGAAGTATTCTAATATATAATGAAAAATAGCCATTTACTTGTGAAGTAAATGGCTATTTTATATTTTTCTTATATTCACTAAGTGTAATCTTTAGTAAATTAATAGTTAATCTGATAAAATAAAAAACCTAACATATATAAAGGGGAGTTTTACTTGAGAACGATGCGACAATTATTACAAAAGAGAGCAATGCAGTCACCAAATTTGGAAGCGCTTGTAGGAGGGAAGAAAAGATATTCGTTTCAGCAATATAATGAACGAGTAAATCAGCTTGCACATTATTTGTTACATAATGGTGTGCAAAGAGGAGATCGTATAGGAATACTATGCAAAAATAATCACCCATTTCCAAGCGTTATGATGGCAAGTTTAAAAATTGGAGCGGTATTTATTCCGCTAAATCATCAGCTTACTGTATATGAATTAGAAACGATTGTAAAAGAAGCGAAATTAAAAGTGCTAGTTATTGATGAAGAATTTAGTGAAGTGTTATTAAAGGTTGATGCTGTTAAAGAAATTCCTTATGTAATTCAAACGACAAAAGAAGGTTTTGGTTCATTTGAATTAGAGCTACAAAAACAGCCAACGACAGAACCGAACGTAGAAGTTCATGAAGAAGACGACGCCATTTACTTATTTACTTCAGGAACGACTGGACAGGCGAAAGCATGTGTAATTGGACATAAAAACTTACATCACTATTTTGCTGAAATTGCGGGACAAAGAGAAATCCCAGCAGGTGAACGCTTTTTATCTGTGCATCCATTGTTCCATATGAGTGGCGTGCTTTCTATTTTAAATTGTATTTATCATGGCGTTACGATGATTTTCTTAGCTGATTCGAATCCTACTCTTATTTGGGATAAGATTGAAGAAGAGAAAATTACTACGATGCTTGCGTTCCCTGCTGTTTATAGTTACATGCTTGATGAATTAAATAAAAAAGAACGTAATATTTCAACCTTTAAAGTAGCACAAAGCGGTGGTACAAAAGTGCCAGAAACACTCATTCAAAAATATATGGAAAAAGGAATATATATGGTGCAAGGTTATGGTAGTACAGAAGGTTGGGTTGTAACCTCATGGCATCCAATGATGGGAAAAGAAAAGATGTCTTCTGTAGGAAAAACCTTGAAAAATGTAGAGGTGAAAATTGTTCATCCGGAAACAGGACATGAATTAACAACAAATGAAGTTGGAGAGATTTATGTGAAAAGTCCATACATGTTTAAAGGGTATTGGAATAATGAAAAGGCGACAAAGAAGGTAGTAAAAGATAACTGGTTTAACATGGGTGATGCTGGCATGATAGATGACGATGGATTCCTGCATATTATGGGAAGATATAAAGACGTTATTATACGCGGTGGTGACAACGTATATCCAGATCAAGTAGAAGATGTTATTCATGAAATACATGGTGTTTTAGAAGTTGCAGTAGTTGGAGTTCCAGATGACTTTTGGGGAGAGGTTCCAAGAGCTTACATTGTGAAGGATGGCGAAACAACATTAACAGAAGAAAGTATTATTCAGTATTGTAAGGAGAAGTTAGCAAGTTACAAAATTCCAGAAGTGGTATTCTTAGAAGAGTTACCGAAAAATGCTTTAGGGAAAGTGTTAAAGAGGGAATTAAGAGAAAATGTACTTGTAAAATAAAAAACGATTAGATAATGAGGAATCCAGTTATGTACAAAGCATAACTGGATTTTTTGTTTATGGTTCTGTTAGTAGATATCATAAAGATTTTAAAAATTTCGTGTTTTTGGTGTAATATTGAAAATAAAGGGAGCTAACTAATTTCAGTACAAGGGGGAGAAAAGATGGCTATAAAATTAGAAACTGAGCATTTATGTATAGAACCTTTTACCAATGATGATGTTTTTAGAATTAAAGAATTGGCTAATGACAAGGAATTAGCTAATATTCTTGGGCTTCCGCATCCATATAAATTGGAGTTCGCGCAAGATTGGGTTGATATGCAACCAGAACTTATAAGGAAAGGAATCGAATATCCTTTAGGAATTGTCTCTAAAGAATCAAGAGAAATTGTAGGTACAATTACACTAAGAATTGACAAGGGTAACAATAGAGGTGAACTTGGTTATTGGATTGGTAAGAATTATTGGGGAAAGGGTTTTGCAACTGAGGCTGTAAACAGAATGATTCAATTTGGCTTTATCGAATTAGGTCTAAACAAAATTTGGGCATCTGCCATTTCTAGAAATAGATCGTCGATTAAAGTATTAGAGAAGTCGGGTTTACGTAAAGAAGGCACATTGAGACAGAATAGACTTTTATTAAACACATATGAAGATGTTGATGTGTATGGAATATTAAAGACAGAATACAACGTTTTAAATTATAGATAAGTTTGGTAGTGTGATGACAAAAGGAAATCCTTTAGAACAGGGTTTCCTTTTGTATTTTAATAGAAGCATGTTTATCAAAAACATAATGATTTACTAGATTTTGTATTTTGTGTAAGATAATAAAGAATATTCAAATATTAATCAAGGGAAGAGATGTAAATGAAGCTGCCGCTATTACAGATAGAGACAGAGAGACTCATGATCCGTCCGTTCCAAAATGATGATTATGAAAGTTGGTTAGATGGATTTAATAAGAGGCTGCCATCTCAGTATAAATACGACGATGGTTATCAAGTTATGGCATCATCAACAAAAGAATGGTTCACGGAATGGATTAGAGGATTTGATGAAGCAGCACATCGAGATGAGATGTATGTATTAGGTATTTTTCGTAAAGAAGATGGGGCTAATATTGGAAAGCTAGAGCTAATAAAAATTTTACGTATGGACTATCAATGGGCGATGATGGGATACTCCATACATAATCAATATTGGAGAAATGGATATGGTGTTGAAAGTGTGAAAGCTGCGTTACCGTTATTTTTTAGTAGCCTTGATTTTCATAGAATCGAATTACATATACGTGTTGATAATGAGCCATCAATGCGTCTTGCGAAAAGAGCAGGTTTTTCTTTTGAATGCAAGAGAGAGGCGTTTTCATTAGAGAATGGTAAGTGGATGGATTTTCTTATTTATTATAAAAATAAGGAGATGAATATATGAGAGTGTTTATTACAGGTGGCAGCCGCGGGTTAGGATTACAGTTAGTAAAAGTATTTTATGAAAATGGGCATATCGTTTATCCATTAGTTAGAACTGAGGTTGCGGTAATGCAATTGAAGCAAATGTTTAGTGGTAGATGTTTTCCTATATTGGCAGACTTATCGGCTGATGAGAGTACGGAGCAAATTAAGAAGCAGCTTGAGGAATATACAGAGTATGTTGATTTAGTTATAAATAACGCTGGCATTACTGGGAAGGAGACTGAGATTTTACATACAAATTCAGAAGAGTTAACGGACTTATTTAATATTCATTGCTTAGGTGTAATTCGGGCTGTAAAAGGTACATATGTGGCGTTAGCTAAATCGGATCATCCGAGAATAATAAATGTGTCCTCTCGATTAGGATCATTACATAAAATGGCGAACAAAGAGTTTCCGCAAGGCCAGTTCTCATATTCATATCGAATTGCTAAAGCAGCACAAAATATGTTAACACTCTGCTTACAACAAGAGTTTGAGAATAAAGGAATTCGTGTAACTGCCATTCACCCAGGAAAATTAAAAACTGATATTGGTGCCTTTGATGCGAATATGACTCCGGCTGAAGGAGCAAAAGATATATATGATTGGGTAATAGATTCAAATGAGGATATTTCAGGGAAGTTTATTGAGCCTGGTGTGGGGGAATTGAAGTGGTGATATACGATCTTGCAATCATTCAGAATCTATTTGGCCCTTCTAAAAAAGTATTAAATGGCTTACCAAATGCAGTAACGATTGAAGAGATAGAAGAGAATGTTCTTTATGATGTACAAACTTATAAAGAAAAGATAAGTAGATTTGAAGAAGTTTGTTTTAACTGGGAGTTAAAAAGAGCGAGTATTGTATTAAACAAAAGGTTTAGTAGTTATAACTCAAGTGTGAGAGTGTTACTTGATGCCGGTTTTTCTTTGTATGCCGCAAAGATAGAAGTATGTAGAGAATTGAACAATGTAGAAGGACCTGAAAGACAATATACATATAGATCAATAGCAGAAGGAACGTTATCGGAAAAAGAATTTAAATATATTTGGGAACAATGTATGTCGGGTTCAGGGAATCAAACTTCAATTTTAACTATCGATGAGCATTTTTATTCAGTGCAAACAGAGTTAGGTACAGGCTGGGAAAAGTCATGTATTGTTTTTTATGATAAAACTGAGCCAATTGGTATGTCCATACCGCATATAGAAACTGGAACAGAAAGTGAAGGACGAGTATTTTATTTTGGGGTAATGCCTTATTATCGCGGGAAAGGAATTGCTTCTCGGTTGCATCTTCAATCGTTGCATATGTTAAAGGAAATGGGGGCTACTTATTACATCGGAAGTACGCATACTTCAAATGAAAAGATGCAGAGGATATTTTGGAGAAATTATTGTTCGGTGAAAACGGAGACAGAGCTTTATTATAAAATTTTTAAAGTAGATTAGGAGAAAAGAAAATGAAGACTATAAACGTATTTCATTACGACGCATTTACGAATAAACCAAATAAGGGAAATCCAGCAGGTATTGTATTAGAAGCAGGTGGATTAACGGAAGAGGAAATGCAAATTATTGCTGAAAAAGTTGGATATAACGAAACTTCTTTCGTTCTTCCTTCAGAAGTAGCGGATATAAAAATGCGCTACTTTACACCTGGTTTTGAAATGGATTTATGTGGTCATGGGACAGTAGGGACGATATATGCCTTGCGCGAAAAAGGTTTATTAGAAGAGAAAAGTAACCTTACGATTGAAACGAAGGCTGGGATTTTACCGATACAAATAGGTGTAAATGAAAATGGAGAACCCTTTATTAAAATGAGACAGGCAGCACCTCAGTTTAAAGAATTTACAGGTTCAAAAGAAGAATTAGCTCATAGTATCGGTTTAGAAGTAAATGATTTAGATGTAAGTTTACCGATTGTATATGGAAGTACTGGTAATTGGACTGTAATTGTACCGATTAAAAATCTTAATGCATTTGAGAGAATGAAACCTAATAATGCTGCATTTCCATCAGTATTAAAAGAAATACCTAATGCTTCTATTCACCCAATTTGTCTAGAAACTTATGATGAACTAGCACAAATGCACGGCCGTCATTTTTCATCAGCTTACGCTGGGACGATTGAAGATCCAGTGACAGGAACAGCTTCAGGTGTAATGGGAGCGTATTATGCGGAGTATTTAGAGAAAGATTTTGAACATGAATTGGGTTTAATCGTTGAGCAAGGACAGGAAATAAATAAAGATGGTCGTGTAACTGTTTATGTAACGAAAGGGATAGAAAACGAAAAGTTAAAAATAGATATTGCTGGAACAGCGGTGTATGTGAAAGAGCTTGAAATTTCGATATAAAGTGAAACTTTAATCAGTGGGGGTCTTACTGCTCGGTGAATAGCGCGATAAAAAAGAAAGCCCGGAATACATCCGGACTTTCATTATCTGTTCAATACTTCAATGTACGAAGCATTTCCAGTTGTTCTTAAAGCGGAGCGGAAATTATTATTTTCTAACGCCTTAGCAACTTGTTGTAATTGCTGTGCATCATCATGATGAATAAGTAAGCTGTCAGCACCGCTTTCTTCTATATGAATGTGTTCAATATTTCCAATGGCATCATGTACAGCTTTTAAAAATTCAGGTTTCATATTTGTCCTCCTATATGTATGTAACGTTGTAATTTAGTATTTCCTTATTTATGAAATATAAAAGTAAATGAAAGGAGAAATAAAATGAATATAAAGCAGTTTAACGAACATATAACATCACTATTTGGAGAGGACCTTCATAAATACGGCGATGATGAATATGGTTTTACTCATATAAGTAAAGATGAATTTCACAAAATCGGTTACACAACAAATTTGACATTAGAGACGATTGAAGAAGCGTATAAAAATGGAGTCGATATGATAGTTACACATCATGCGCCATGGAGTTTTTTATTTGGTATGGAAGAGGCTTGTATTGAGAAATTGAAGCAATATGAAATGAATCATTTTTGGATTCACTTGCCGTTAGATTTTGTAAAGTTTGGCACGTGTACATCGTTATTTAACGAAATTGGGATAGATACAATACTGGAATATTCAACCTATGAGGAAGAAGAACTACCGGGAATAGGAGAATATAAAGAATCGATTCCTTTTTCAAACTTAGTTGGAAAACTTGAAGAAAGAATGGAAGAGAAAGTGAAGAGCTGGAGAAATCACGATAAACCAGTAAAACGAATCGCGATTTTAACCGGTGCAGGAAACAATACAAATTTGATTGAACGTGCATTAGAAAAAGGGTGTGACACGTACATAACAGGTGAAAAAACATTATATACAGTTCAACATGCGAAATTTAAAGGGATTAATTTAATTGTAGGCAGTCATACGTTTACAGAAGTGTTTGGTGTAGAAAGTTTGGCTCATAAATTACAAGACATAGACCCTGCAATAGAAATTATTAGAGTATATGAAGAGCATTTAGAGTGATAAAATCACGTTATCATAAATGGGATATTGAAGAAAGCCATTGTAATAAAATAAAATTGTTGTTTGTTATATTAGGATGGTTGGGAGGATTTTCCTTGCGTTTGTCAAATAATAGTAAAGTTGTCTTTTGAATTAAGGAAATATTCGGAGTTGAAGGGTGAGTGAATGGACATTTCAATAATCACTGCACAACTAGTTAAGGAGAAAGTGATTTCACATTATCCAAATAGCGTAAAAGCATTAAACGGGGGAACGGCAAGTACTATATATTTGTTAGATGAACAATACGTTGTAAAGTTGAATGAATCGGATGTCATACGTGAAGAAGCTTATTTTCTTCAGTTTTATAAAAAGGACGAATTATTTCCAAAGCTTTTATATAAGGAACCTTTAAATCGCTATATTGTTTACTCATTCCTTGAGGGCACAACTTCTTGCAAACTAGGCTATAAACGGAGTGTTCTTTGTAAACTTGTAAAAGAAGTTATCAATGAGTATGAAGTAGCTACAGAGGTTGATGGCTGGGGATGGAAAGAAAATTCGGTTCAATCTTGGAGTGAATTTTTAACAACAAATGTGATAGAAGCTCATGAAAATGTAAGACGTTACATAAGTGAAGAAGAGTATAGAACGGTTCTTAAGTTAGCGAATAGGGACGCTGGAATAAATCAGCCGTTTTTATTGCATGGTGATCTTGGATTTCATAATTTTATATTTCAAGAGAATAAACTGCACGGTGTAATTGATCCTTTACCAGTGTTAGGAGATCCTATATATGATTTAATTTATGCGTTCTGTTCAACTCCGGAAGATTTAACAAAAGAAACGATTGGTTATGCGATGAAACAATGTGTATTTCATAAAAATGACCGTGATTTATATGAAGAAATAGTCATAGGATTATATTTTCGTATAGATACATGTTTACGGCACCACCCGAAAGATTTAAAAGATTATTTAGAAGCTTGGCGTTATTGGATGGGTGAGGTTGAGGTGACTTTATAGTACAAATATTTTTGGGGAGATAGTGAGATGAATGTTGCAGAAGCGAAAAAGGATTTAGCAATAAAAACGAAGAGAGGCTTACCGATTATATTAGCCGGCGTTTTATTTTGGGTAGTTATGAGTATAACAGGATTTGTTCTTTCTGAAAAACAAGTGGTGTGGGTATATTTAATCGGTATGGGCTGTGTGTTTCCTTTTGGCTTAATGATAGCTGCTATATTGAAAATTGATATGTTTGCGAAAGGAAATCCGTTAGGGATTTTGGCTGGATTAATTGGTGGGATAAATGTATTGAATATTCCACTTGTATTACTTGCCTATTTTCAATTTCCAGAATGGTTACCTTTTGTAGTAGCAATGTTAATAGGTGTTCATTTTATCCCGTACGTATGGATTTATGAAAGCAAAAGTTATGGTTTATTATCAGTAGGGACTGTATTCGTAACGTCAGTTTGCGGGATTCTTTTTGCAGAAAAAGGATTTACTGTCATTCCATTATCGGTTACAGTTGTCTATTTACTTACTTTTATAAGTTTATTAATTGAAAATAAAAAAGCAGATCATTATCAACAAAAATCAGCTTAATAAAAATATAGGGATAGGGGAAATTATGATGAAAAATTTCGTTTGTACAACGTGTGGCGTGCAGTATGCAGCGAGTGTAGAAGAACCGGTGAGTTGTCATATTTGTGATGAAGAAAGGCAGTATGTGAATCCGAAAGGGCAGTCTTGGACGACTTTAGAAAATTTGCAAACAGATGATACATATAAAAATGAAATAATCAAAGAGGAAAATGGACTTTATAGTATTACGACAAAACCAGGATTCGCGATCGGTCAAACGGCATTTGTAGTGAAAACAGAGTCATATCGTTTACTGTGGGACTGTATTACGTATTTAGATGAAACGACAATTATGAAAATAAAAGAGCTTGGCGAATTAGATGCGATTGCATTGTCTCATCCTCATTATTATTCAACGCAAGTAGAATGGGCAGAGACATTTGATGTACCAATTTATATACATGAAGATGATAAAGAGTGGGTGATGCGTCCGAGTAGTCGTATTATTTATTGGTCTGGTGAGTCTTTACAATTAGCTGATGGATTAGTCATTCATCGTTTAGGGGGACATTTTAAAGGTGGATCTGTCTTACATTGGGAAGAAGGTAATGACGGAAAAGGAATTTTGTTAACAGGTGATATTATTCAAGTTGTAGCAGATGAGCGGTGGGTAAGCTTCATGTACAGCTATCCAAACTTAATTCCACTACCAGCGAGAAAAGTGGAAGAAATGGTGAATCGAGTGAAGCCGTTACAGTTTAATCGTTTATACAACGCTTTTCATCGAGTAGTAAAAGAAAATGCAAATGAAGCAGTTGAACGTTCTGCTGAAAGATATATAAAAGCAATAGAAGGAAAGTTGTTTCATACGTAAAAGGAGAGTAGCTTAATGAAAACGTTAGTATGCTTTGGAGATAGTATTACAGCTGATGAAACATTTTTTGATGGAATGCCGAGATTAACACCACGTTTGCAAGAGATGTTTCCGAAGTGGAAAGTAGTGAATGCAGGTGTTCCAGGGGATAATACATTTGATGCGTTAAATAGGATTGAAGAAGATGTAATATCATATAAACCAGATTTCGTAACAGTTTTTCTTGGTACGAATGATGCAGTTTCTTTTTCTCAAGTGTCATTACAAGCATATAAAGAAAACTTAGAGAAGATTGTGAACCATATTTCATCAGATAAAGTACTACTGATTAGTCCTGCACCAGTTGATGAAGAAAGACAGCGTAATAGAACAAATAGAGTGCTTGGTCAGTATGCAGACGTGGTGGAGAAAGTGGCGAGGGAAACAGGAAGTTATTTTCTAAACGTATTCGCTGAAATGATTCAAGAACGGGATTATAAAAGATTTGTAGAAAATGGTGAAAAAGATGGATTACACTTTGGACCAGAAGGCTATGAGTATGTAGCGAGGTTAATTGGTGAAAAGTTAAAAGGAATTTTATAAGGAGCAAAGCACTTAGTGCTTTGCTTTTTCTTGTTTTTTTGTAGTCTATAAACTTATTCACCGCTGTAATTTGCACAGATATTTTGTTTTTTTTATATGCGTAAAAGGTTAGCTCTGTTTTAAAGTAATATAAATTTATTTTTAAAAATTTATATTTCGTAGTTGAAAATTAATATAGTTGTAACTATAATAGTTACAGTTGGTTTGTTATTTTGAAATATATACATTGAATTACAAGAATGAAATGAGTTTTTATGTAAATCAAAAAGTTATAAAAATCTATTAATTTTTATAATAAGATAAAAAGATTTTTGGTTCATACACATTATTAAATATGTTAATTCTAATAGAAAACTAGAGGTGGAAAGATGAAAAATTTTAAAGGTATGTTGATATCATCACTTGCAATTACAACTTTTGTTGGGGTAGGTACGACATTTGTAACAAATACAGTACATGCTGCCAATAACGATTCTAGTAAAATACAATTTCGTTCTAATAAGAGTATAAACACAACAACTAGCTCGAGATTGCCTGTATTATCAATCAATCCTTATGATGAACCTAGATTTTCGAGACAGGGATATCTTGAAGAGGCACCTTTAGGAATTAATGCTCCTTATGCTTGGGGAATTAAGGGAGGAGATGGTCAAGGAGCAACCTTTGTAGATTTGGAAGAAGGCTGGTTATTAAATCATGAAGATTTAGTCGGTCAAAATATTGAATTTATGTCTGGAAAAATGAGTAATGATCTTTCTCACGGTACTTCAGTTCTAGGTGTTGTTTCTGCAGCTGACAATCGGATTGGGAACATTGGGATTGCACCAAAAGCAAAGGCAAAAGTAATTTCAGTGATCCGAGATAATGGGAGAATCGATGTAAGAGATGCTATTTTAAGTGCCGTAGATTCTTTACAGGCTGGAGATGTTTTATTAATAGAAGAATCCTTTAAATATGATGGATATGGAGATGACCCTTTACCAGTAGAAGTATACCCGAGTATATTTAACGCAATTCGCAAAGGTACAGATAAAGGCATTATTATTGTAGAAGCAGCTGGTAATGGTGGGATTGATTTAGATGAATTTAAAGACCGCAATGGTAAACAGATTTTAAATCGAAATAGTCCAGACTTTAAAGATTCAGGAGCTATTATAGTTGGAGCATCTACTGCAAGAGTTCCTCATAAACGTTTAGGTTTCTCTAACTATGGTAGTAGAATTGATGTATATGGTTGGGGAGAGTATGTTGATACATTAGATACATATCAAAATCAAAATAGTAAAGGGCAAAAAGTTACAGATCAGAATATAATGAATCGTTATACTTCTAACTTCCGTGGTACTTCTAGCGCTTCGCCTATAATTGCTGGGGCTGCTGTATCAATTCAAGGGATTGCTAAAGAACATTTAGGTAAGGCATATACACCAAAAGAATTGAGGGCAATTTTAAGTAATCCTAATACAGGCACAAAGTCTAATAATCCATCATCTGATAAAATAGGGGTTTTACCAGATTTAAAAGCGATTTTGTCTAACCTTGGATTTCATAGTGATTTGACTACCAATGATCCTATGGTATTTCCAGATAACGTAGAAAAAAATGAAGGAAAAGAAAATTCAACTTTCGTATTTCCAGGTGAAGAAACAAAAAGAACAGGTGATAAAAATTCAACTGTAACCTTCCCAGAAGAAGATTTAAAACAGGAGGAAAAAGAAGAGGGATTAATTGTTTTTCCTGATTAATAAAAAAATACTACCTTCCATTTGGAGGTAGTATTTTTTATTTCTTGTCATTAACAAGCAGGCATGAAATTTGTATTTGTTTATCTTTCATAATGAACTTAACCACAAAATCGAATGTTTGACTGTTAATTAACTTTTTCTTCTCAATCAATTACATGAATTAATCTAGAAATGCTTGCTGCAATGCTTTCAGTCCATCGCTGTATATACCATGAAACAGATTTATTGCCTCTTCATCACTAACCTCAACAGGAGTGAACGTACCAGACCACTCTACTAATGATGTGTTACTTTCAGTACCTTTTTTCACCCGGATTGTAGATAGATAATTAGTGACTGGAAACGGTGCGTTCATGACTGAATACGTGTAGTAGCGTTCCTTATCATTGAATACTTCTAAGCGTTCTATAATTGTATCACCATCTGGATTAGCTAGATGACGTACACGACCGCCTTCAGTTAATTTACTACTAGGTATATAAGGTAACCAGTCTGGAAGGGAGTTGAAACCTCCGATTAATTGCCATACTTGTTCAGGTGATCCGAAAATTTCCATAGATATAATAGTATATGCCATGTTCATTACGCTCCTTTTCATCCCGGTATTTACGGGTAAGTAATCAGTAGGGGATAAACCGCCCCACTGATTAAAGTTTCACTTTATAGGTCCATAACTTATAGTGAGAATGAATTTTATCGCGGATTTTTTATTTAATATATAATTATAAAGTTAAAACTATATACTTTTAATAATTAAATTATATAATAAATATAGAAATGAAAATTTATGAGCAAGGAAGTTGAAAAATATGACATTAACAATGGGCTTTATTGGATTTGGAAAGTCAGCTAACCGCTATCACTTACCTTATGTAAACACGCGTAATAATATAAAAATAAAAACGATTTTTGTACGTCAAATAAATGAAAAATTAGCGGCTCCATATAAGGAAAAAGGTGTTTACTTCACTACTGATTTGGACGAATTGTTGAATGACAAGGAAATTCAAGTGGTGACGGTCTGTACGCCAGCACATACGCATTACGAATTAGCGAAAAAAGTTATACTTGCTGGAAAATCAGTTATCGTTGAAAAACCATTTTGCGATACAGTGGAACATGCGAAAGAATTATTAGCTTTAGGACGAGAAAAAGATGTAGTAGTTATGCCTTATCAAAACCGCCGTTTTGATGGTGATTTTTTAGCTGTGAAGCAAGTAGTTGAACAAGGATTCCTTGGTGATATTATTGAGATTGAATCACATATTGATTATTTCCGTCCTGGTTCAATCACTCATGAAGCTCCAAAAGAAGAAGGTTCATTTTACAGTTTAGGTATTCATACGATGGACCGCATGATTTCACTATTCGGCCGTCCAGATACGGTTACATACGATATTCGCAATAATGAAATGGAAGGTGCGGTTGATAATTATTTCGATGTTGGTTTACATTACGGAAATCAGTTGAAGATTAAGCTGAAAACGAACCATGTCGTAGCAAAAGATTATCCACGCTTTATCGTCCATGGAACAAATGGATCATTTATTAAATATGGTGAAGATCAGCAGGAAAATGATTTGAAAGCGGGGATTATGCCTGAGAGTGCAGGGTTTGGTGAAGATTCACCGATGTACTATGGAGTTGCTAAATATCGTAATGCAAATGGTGACTGGATTGAAAAACAAATTAAAACGCCGCTTGGTGATTATGGTCGTTTCTATGATGCTGCGTATGAAACAATTATAAATGGTGCACCAAAACTTGTGAAAGACGAAGAAGCGGTAACGAATATTGAAATCTTAGAAAATGGATTTGCTGCCCCATCACCTTCAGTTTACAAACTTGAGGCTTTACATTTGAATGAATAGAAGAGAGTTTGCAGTATAAAGGAGGTATGGAAATGGCAAGCGGATCAACACAAGTAAAATACCTCGGCATTTATCAAAAGATTAAACAGCAAATTTTAGACGGTGAATATAAAATCAACGAAAAAATTCCGAGTAGCCCCGTCCTTGCTGAAGAATTTGGTGTTTCAGCCCTTACTATTAAGAAAGCGTTGGATCTATTAGTTAGAGATGGCTACATTATCCGCCGGCGCGGAAGTGGAACAGTGGTGCAAGATTGGCGTCAACAGGAAAAGGCACGAATGATTCAAACTTTAACGGGTACGAAAGCTGTATACGGCAGTGAGGTAGAAAGTAAAATTATCGAGTTTGCGATTGTTGGGGCTGATGAAGTAGTTGCTGAGAAATTGGGAGTTTCAATCGGTGATTTCGTCTATAAAATCATTCGCCTCCGCATCATTCACAGCATTCCGACGATTATGGAGCATACATGGATGCCAATTTCGGTTATCCCAGGTGTTGAGGCTTCTGTTTTAGAGGAGTCGATATACTCACATATTCAAAATAAACTTGGTCTTGAAGTAGGGACATCTGTTGTCAGGGTTAAAGGAATTCGCCCAGATGATAGGGAAAAGCAGTTTATGAACTTAACAAATCAGGATTTCCTAATGCGAGTTGAACAAGTAGCTTATTTAACGGATGGACGAACTTTTGAATATTCTTATGCAGATCATCTCCCCGAAACCTTTGAGTTTGAAACAGTCATTACTGCAAAAAATTATAAAGAGATATAAAAATCGGTTGAGGCAAGTATTGTCTCAACTGCTCCTATTATACGTTAATAGAATGCATCCAAGACTTAACATTTGATTTATAGAACTGTAAAGTTTAAAATTACAGTATAGTTTTTAGAAGTGAGTTGTTATCGTCTGTAAAATGTAGATAAATTAAATATTCTCGAATAAATAATATTGCTTGTATTTGATTCTAAACTGTAATTTTTTTTAATACATTTCAATAACCGATGTTTAAAATGTACGTTTCATAACATTAAAGGAGTGAGTTAAATATGGTAATTCTATATACAACAGCAAGCTGTGCCTCATGCCGAAAAGCGAAAGCATGGCTTGAAGAGCATCAAATTGATTATATTGAAAAAAACATCGTATCAAATTCTATGACAGTTGATGAGCTTAAATCAATTCTTCGTTTAACTGAAGAGGGGGCTACTGAAATTATTTCAACTAGATCCAAAACTTTTCAGGACTTAAATATAAATATTGAGGAGCTCTCGCTCAATGAATTTTATACATTAATAATTGAGCATCCACTAATGTTACGTCGCCCAATTATGCTGGACGAGAAAAGATTGCAGATTGGTTTTAATGAGGAAGAAATTCGTAAATTTTTACCACGTAGCGTTCGAACGTTTTTGAACATTGAATTGCAAAAGTTGGCTAATTAATAAGTAATATTTTTTAGGGAAAGTGGTATGAAAGGAGGAAGCAGAAAATGATAGAAGTATGTGTTACAGTCAATTATAACGATAGAAATTATCAAACAAATGTTATTGTAAGTAAAGATACGATATGGACAAAAATTAAACAATTGGCAGAAGAACAAGTGAAGAAACAGTGGAGTGTTTAATTTTATTTTCAACTTAAAAAGCTAAATGAAGTTATCAGATATAGGTGGGACCGGATAGAATATAAGAGAATTAATTTTTTATGGCAAGAAGTATTCTATATGTATTAACGTTCTAACCTATCTGTAATATTTATGGCTACAGTTAATATATGAGAAACAATATTTTTGATCGTAGGAGGAAAACAATGAACAGCGACTTTACCTTGGCCATACACAGTTTAACTTATTTAGCTTTACAGCCAGATCGGATGTCAACAAGTAATGCTATTTCAGAAAGTGCAGGTGTTCACCCAGTACGCATTCGCAAAGTACTAAGTTTGTTAAAAAAACATAAGTTTATACAATCGAAAGAGGGAACTGGTGGAGGTTTTATTTTCGCTCGCGATTTAGATGAAATTAATCTTTGGCATATTTATCAGATAACCTCTGAAGGTGCTTTGCAGCCGAAGTGTCCAGAATCAAACAATCAGTGTGTTGTAGGTTCGAACATGCGAAAAGTTCTTTTCGCTATTTTCTTAGGTGCTGAAGAGCATCTAGGTGAATACTTAAAGAATTATACAATGAAAGAAGTTGTTGATCTTATCAATCAAGAGCGTTAAGCGGCTTAATTATTATATAGCCGTGAGTTCTTAACACTTAAATGTAATGAAAAATATTACAGTATAATTGTTTTTATATCTTTTTTATCGTCACAAAAAATATTTATAGGAAGGTGAAACGGTATGATGTCAAATAATAATCATGTTTTAAAAGTAGGAGATTGGGTTCGTGGAATATCAAATGAAGGTGAATTAATAGTTGGTTATATTGTATCACTTGATGATGTAGAGGATATAGTTACAGTTAGTATTGTGAAACGTGACGGCAAGTACACAATAAACGAAGCGATTTTACTCTTTAGTAAACACGTTAACAAACTCCCTGAATCAAAGGTAATAAATAAGGAACAAATCCTTTATCTTATAGATCTTGCATTATTAACGGGGGATGAAGAATGGTTTATCGAGCTTTCTTCAAAATTAAACTCGATAAAAGAGCTAGTTAATGAGGGATTTTAAAATTTAAACTTTTGAGGGTGCACACAATCCGCCTTATGGAGAGGACACAATTATTTTTCGCATAAAAGGAAATGATGTAAAAATGATTCATTACAAACATAGAGATATCCCTGAAGAAGAGCCGAACAAACTACAATTAAGATGATATTGAAGTGATTTGTTTGTGTATTCCTGATAACGATAATTATGTAAATGAGCTGTCCATATGGGGCAGCTTTTTTGCTTTTTGCTCAGTGTAGCTTTTTAAATTGTATATGAATTCAATATTAATAATATATATCCTAAAATTTGGTTTTTGTATTTTGGGATTTTTTTCTTTTTACCTACATTAATTATTTATTAGAATATCTTTTATGTTTAAAATAAGATTTTTTGATAAAAGAGGATATAAGTATCTTTATAATAAGTCACCTAGAAAAACAATGTATTATTGTATTTTTTTACTAACTAATTCAGCTTTAAGCGATAAAAACAATGGCTACATGCTAACTGTAAAATATTATCCATATAAAATTATTCCTCTTTAATATTTCTGAAAATATAAAAATATTAATTTTATAAATATACACGTTATAATGAGGGCGTCGAGAGAAATTTTATTATCTCTGGAGAAAATATAAAAAATGCGATTATTAGTAAGAAAGGTGTGTGATTAGAGGCGAAATGTATGTAATGTGCTTCAGTGGCTTGTGTAAGCAATATCATCAGTGCTACCGAAGTTATGAAAGTAATGTATAGAATTGAGAAAGAAACGCCTCGCAAATGAAGAGAGGCCGGTTTAGCTAAAATTACTTTTAAAAGTAAAAAAGAGAAACCATTAAAGTAATACACTGTTATTAGAAATGTTGCAACGTATTTATGAAGTCTATTCTATATTGTTCTCTTAAGGGGTCTTTATATAAAGAGCGGATATTACGAGTAAACTTTTTTGTGAACGCTAACAATTATATTAGGACGCTAATTAGCGAATGTTTCAATTTGGATTCATTATGATGAAGGACATACAATGTGGGGCAACTTGTAAGGAATTCATTTTCCAAAACGGGAATATTTGTTAGGTGCAAAGAGAGATGCAGGAATAGATACAAGGGGGAGTTATTATATGAACGGGAATACTGCAAAGAAAATAGAAGTTCAAGCTGAAAATACCGCACGAAAAAATGAGCAATATGCAGATCCGAAAAAGTGGCATAAGCAGGATACTACATGGGCACTCAGTCTATTTGGAACTGCAATTGGAGCAGGGGTGCTCTTTTTACCGATTAATGCAGGTTCAGGTGGTTTATTATCTTTACTACTAATTACATTGCTTGCATATCCAGTTATGTACTACTCACATAGGGCACTTGCTAAAATGATATACGCTTCTAATTCTGCTGATGAGGGGATCACAGGTACAATTAGAGAGTATTTCGGAAATAAAGCGAGTATCATTTTTAACATCGTATATTTCGGTTCAATTTATACAATCGTACTAATGTATTCGGTTGCGCTTACAAACACTGCAAGTAGTTTTATCGTGCATCAATTGCACATGCCAGAACCTCCAAGAGCTATTTTATCACTTGTATTAGTTCTTGGTCTTATCGCTATACTGAATTTTGGTCAAGATATTACTGTAAAGGTAATGAGTATGTTAGTGTATCCTTTCATAGTTTCTCTACTGTTTATCGCAATATCTTTAATTCCACAGTGGAATACGTCAATGCTTAGTTTTTCAGCTGTTTCAACTGCTTCAACAGGAACAGGCTATTTTGGGACGATATTGATGATTCTACCAATCATCGTATTCTCATTTAATCATTCACCTATGATTTCATCATTTGTTGTGAAACAGAGAGCTACGTATGGAATCGAAGCCACTGATGCGAAATGTGCGCAAATACAAAAGGTTTGTTATATCATGACATTCGCTGTTGTTATGTTCTTCGTTTGGAGTAGCGCATTGAGCTTGACTCCAGAGGATATAAAAATGGCAAAAGAACAAAACTTATCAATTCTTTCATATCTTGCGAATGAGCTTAATTCGCCTGTAATCACGATTGCAGCTCCAATTATTGCTTTTGTGGCTATTACAAAGTCTTTCCTTGGCCATTATATCGGAGCATTTGAAGTAATGCGTGACATGATTATTAAGTTTGGTAAATCACGTGGAAAAGATATTGAAGAAAAAACAATTAAGACAATAATCCTTACTTTTGTTGTATTATCATGCTGGTTTGTTGCTTATACAAATCCAAGTATTCTTGGACTTATTGATTCTCTAAGCGGTCCATTAGTTGCTGCTATCTTATGTCTATTACCGATGTATGCGATTCAAAAAGTGCCAGTACTAGCTAAATACAAAGGGAAAATGAGTAACGTATTTGTTATTATTGTAGGTGTACTTACTGTCTTAGCAAGTATTAAGTCATTATTCTAATTCACTATTATTCGTATTAGTGTAAAAATAGTTAATATGAAAAACTTTTTGGACAAACTTCTCACATTGGAGAGTTTGTCCTTTTTTAGTCATTCTATCAACTTGCCGACAAACAGCCACCTTCCAGGCAGAAGGTGGCTTGTTTCGGTATTAATTTATTTTAACTATTCACGTCTGAATGGCCTTTTTGGAGCAATTAGCTCTAAATTAGTACCATCTGAATCGGGGAAGTAGGCAACTCCTGTATCAAATCCAGTTTTCTAGCCGTCTTCTTGAAAGATAATTGGTTCGTCATCTGGGTGCTATCCTATGCCCATCAAGCTAACAAAATGGATTGCCTCTGAAACAAAAAATGATTTTTATTACTATAAAAAACGTAAAGTATCTGTTTTTAGAAAAAATTAATTTTTATAAATTGATGGAGGTATAACTCAATTCTTTTATATATGTAGTTAAATATGATTGTCAGAATGAACTTAAAGTAATTATGATTTCTAGAAATGCGAACTGATGTTTTGAATTGGTTTAAAGTTGCTGGAACAAAATAAAACCAATTGAGCAAAAAAACTTGCAAAAATAAAAAGAGAGATGTATATTAATTGATATATCAATAATTGATATATCAATTAATATTTTAACAAGAAAGAAAAGGAACATTTTATGAAGGAAATGTTCGTAAATATCAGTGGAGAAGAACGCAAAATACTTATTCAAGTTCTATTACAGATGCAAAAAAATGTAGAGAATATTAAAGAATAGAGAGTGTAGGGGGGCAGAATAGTGTGGAAATAATCGCAGCTATTTTAGTCGGGATCGTAGCATTAGAACATTTGTTTATCATGATCCTTGAAATGTTTTTTATTGATTCAAAAGTAGCGAAACGTGCTTTCAAATTACCGAAGCATTTAGAAGGAGATCGAAACGTAGCCATTATGTTTGCAAATCAAGGTTTATATAATGGATTTTTAGCGGCTGGTCTCATTTGGGGACTTGTACTTGGGCTCAATCCAATTGGTTATATGGTCCAATTATTTTTCGTGATTTGTGTGGTGATAGCAGCTATTTTTGGAGGTTTCACATCTAATAAATCAATTATTGTGAAACAAGGTCTTCCAGCTGTTTTAGCACTGGTTGCCCTTTTATGTATAATATAGAATCAAAGTTTCTCAATAAAAGAACTCATTTTTGAAAAGAATACGCTATTCTTTCTTTAGAATTATAGGAAAGGATGGCGTTTTTGTATGTCTATTTCTATATGTAGTGAATTATAACTATTCCCTCAAGGGACTCAACTGCTCTTCAGCTTTTGGATATATTTTCATCCATCTTTGTTTCCTCCTATTGTTGGATAGTGTAATAATTGATAAAAATTTTGATGAAATTGGATTATAACGATTGATCAAAAAAGTTAGTGATTAAAAATATTATTCTTTAGTACATACATTTTTAAGATGTTAAATATATTTCATAATAGTCTCTGTAAGATAGGGATAAGTAGAATAGTACTTTTTATAACTTTGAATATCATTCATAATAGCACCAGTAAGAAGAAAACAAGCTTTACGGTACTACTAGTTACCAAAGATGTTACAGTAGTTTATTTAGAATCAGATTGATTGAAAGGTTGTACTATATGGCCTAATAATTTCGAAAAATGCCGGTGTGGCATAAAACAATTATGGAGGTTAAAGGTATGAGTACTTCAAATTTGAATGAAATAAGTAAACAAATTTTAAAAGAGGAGGAAACACTTCAATTTTCCTCTTTTACAAATGAAGATGCCTTGCAACTAGGTTTATTTATCGTTGAAACAGCAAAGCGAGAGGGAAAATTGATTGCTGTTGATATAACGAAAAATGGTGTGCAATTATTTCATTTCAAGATGACAGGGACAAATGAGGAAAATACGAAATGGATTGAGCGTAAAAAACGAGTCGTTTCCCTGCATGATCGTAGCTCGTATTATATGCAGATACAAAGTGAAATAACTGGGGTCTCCTATAATGAAAAATATCTTTTAGATACTTCAGAATACGCTGCGTTTGGTGGATGTTTTCCTATCAGAATAAAAAACGTAGGGGTTATTGGAATGATAACAGTTTCAGGATTACCACCAGAAGAAGATCACGAATTGGTAATAAGGGCAGTTAAAAATCATTTGAAGCAATAGTAAAAATAAATGTGATGGTTAAGTAAAAGCCAAGAATGAACATATTATTGTTCGTTTTTGGCTTTTTATTATTTTTTCTTATAGTCGGCTAAGAGGGTTCTTTTACAGGTAGTACTTAATTTTGCAATGTTCTTTAAATTGCATCGTTTTGTTCGAGTGAGCGAAATTGCTGTAATTGAAGATGCTCTAAATTAATGTGAAATTTGGTGATTAAAGTAGCTACATTTCATATTTGTGTAAATATGAAACAAGCAGGATACATGAATAGAGAATGGGTAAAATAGTACCGAATGATGATTAGATTTTATGAATGATGTTATAAGGCTTTTTTTAGGAAAACTGAAAGAAGCAGTGTGTTTAGATTTAGAATGACTGGCAATGGGTGCTAGGAAGTTCAATGATTCAAAAATGAACTCATTTAAACGCATACTATCTTCGAGATGTATCATTTTGAAGAATATTAAAACTTAGGAGGAACGGAATTATGACAAAAGATTTCTATACTGCACTGAAAGAAAGACGTACTTACTATGGGATTAATAAAGAGGTACAAGTATCGGATGAAAAAATTAAAGAAATCGTGGAGTTTGCTGTGAAATATACTCCATCCGCTTTCAATTCTCAAACTGCACGATTAGTTGTATTATTTGGTGAAGCTCATGATAAATTATGGGATATTACCACTGAAACATTAAGAAAAGTAGTTGGAGATGGAGATTTTTCAGGAACGCAACAAAAAATGGATTCTTTTAAAGCTGGTTATGGAACAGTATTATTCTTTGAAGATGAGGCTATCGTTAAATCGCTTCAAGAAAAATTTGCTGCATATGCTGAAAACTTCCCAATTTGGTCACACCAAGCATCAGGTATGCACCAATTAGTCGTGTGGACAGGTTTAGAAGCAGAAGGATTAGGGGCATCTTTACAACATTATAATCCATTAATTGACGATGAGGTAAAACAAGAATGGAATGTCCCTGCTAATTGGAAACTAATTGCACAAATGCCATTTGGTAATCCAACAGCTGCACCAGGTGAAAAAGAATTCCAACCACTTGAAGAGCGTGTGAAATTTCATAAGTAATATTCGAATGTAATAATACGGTCTAGCTATAGTAGAGTTATTCGCTCTTTTTCGGGAAAGGGCCATGCTATTGATGAAATAGGAAAAATACTATTATATTTAAAAAAGAACAAGGCGATCATTTTTGATTGCCTTGTTTGACATTTGTACAATTAATCTACGCATTAAGCTAACAGCATGAATCATTATTTATATTATCGGGTTATTGTTACCAAACGTTTTTCAAAACTATTTTACCTATTGCTTTATTTGACTCCAAATATTCATGTGCTTGTGCAACTTCATCAAACGTAAAAGGTTTAGAATCTAGCAATGGTCGAAGGTGTCCTTCTTCTACTATTTGCGTTAGTTTAGTTAAAATTTCCCCGCAAGCGTCACGTTTATCTGTATGTAATATTTTTAATGCCATAAAAGTAACGTGCAGAGAGAGTCCTTTTGCGTGTAAAGGAGAGAGGTCATGGGTTGAACGAGCTGCAATAGTTACGACAGTTCCATTGACCGCAGCAGCTTCAAAAGAATGATCAAGATTCTTGCCACCTACTGTATCAAATATAACTTCAAATCCGTTTCCGTTCGTATGTTTTTGTACATATTCTTGAACAGATTCTTCTTTATAATTAATAGCTATATCGGCTCCTAAACGATGGGCTATTTCTATTTTATTTTGCTGAGAAGCTGTTGTGAAAACTTTAGCGCCTGCCCATTTAGCTAGTTGAATGGCTACGTGTCCTACGCCACCAGTAGCTCCATGAATGAGAACATTTTGACCAGGTTTAATATTTGCACGATCAAATAAAGATTCCCAAGCTGTAATTGCAACTAATGGTAGAGCAGCAGCTTCTTCCATTGTTAAATTATTAGGTTTGTGAGCAATTAATCGTGCATCAGCAAGCATAAATTCTGCAAGTGCACCTCCAGTTTCTTTAAAACCTCCGGCACATCCGTATACTTTATCCCCTGATTTGAATTTCGAAACACCTTCTCCTACTTCAATGACAATACCAGCTACATCGCCGTGTAATATAGCTGGAAACTCAGGAGCGACGGCTGAAACGGCACCACTACGCATTTTTGTATCGATTGGATTTACACTTGTTGCTTTTACATCGATTAGAACATGACCTGGTAAAAGTTTTGGTTTTGAAACTTCTTCTAATTGAAATACAGATGAATCCCCAAAAGAATGGATAATTTGTGCTTTCATAGTTTATACCTCCTGTTTGTGGTTATAGCATAGCAAAGTACGAAAAATAAGTATAATATTTTGAATTTGGTTAGTGAGAATTTTATATAAAGAAGAGGAAAGTGCATGAAATGAAATAATGTAACGTACTTCTAAAAACTACTGTAAAGCTTTTTGAAGAAAGGGTATATGTTATTTTTGCAGCATGATTTATTCATTACGTTTATCCCGCTATTTGCCGGGCAGTAAGACCCCCGCCTCAAAATTCAGCGAAAGCAAAGAAGTTAGGTGGGAGTTGGGCTGCTCGTAAAAGCCCGATTGGTGAGGGCTGATTAAAGTTTCACTTGATTCGGAGCGACAGAGGATTTAGCGAAACGCAAAATTTACCCTGCTTTATATAAACTATTTAGTAATGAAAATATACCGCAATCTATTTCGATTATCGGTATTGGCAGAAGGCTAATGTCAGATATGGAATTTCAAACAAAGGTAGAACAATCCCTTGCTACATTTTCTAAAATATCTACTGATGACGAATCAGGAGTAGAAGAATTTATTAGTACATTTCGTTATTGTCAATTAAATACAGCGAATATAGAGGACTATCAAGATTTGTTACGTCTTGTAAAGATGCGTGAAACAGAATTAAACATTCCTAAAAATCGCATGTTTTACCTATCTGTTATACCAGAAGTATTTGATGTCATTGCTTTAAATATTAAGGAAAGTGGATTGTGGGCTACAAAAGGATTGAACCGTCTTATTATAGAGAAGCCTTTTGGTTATCATGTAAAGTCTGCTTGTGAGTTTAACGAAAAAATGATTGAAGATTTTGATGAAACTGACATTTGTTATATCAATCATTATCTTTGAAAATGAATGGTAATTAGGAATACACTTAGAAAAGCATTACGAAATAAATAGTATGTAATGCAAGACATTTTTATTGACGATAATAATTTATGTGGTTAATATATTAGACATAATATTATTTAATTACTAAAAGTAATCAGATATAAAATGTTTCGTTAAATTCTATAAATAAGTAAGTTGTGGTAGAAATGCTTTGAATTGCCACTATTAATATTGGGGACAATTAAAAAGCGAAAGGTATAAAAAGAATTGGGATTTGATAACTCTTTGTTTTTATAAAACATGAGCTTCTGTACAATTCATTTTTAAAATATTGACAAGGATTATACAACAAGAGGGGGACTGAAATTGGAATCAATGACCTTTGTTTTATTTGGAGCGACAGGGGACTTAGCGAAACGCAAAATTTACCCCGCACTATATAACTTATATAGAGATCAAAAGCTTCCAAAGCAAATATCTGTTATCGGGCTTGGGAGACGTGAAGTACCTCATGTAGATTTTCAAAAAAGAATAAAAGAATCAATAGAGACGTTTTCTCGCCATAGAGAAGAAGGGACTTCAGATCTCGAAGGTTTTTTAGATAATTTTCGCTATTGTCCATTAGATGTGAGTAAGCCGGAAGACTATGAGAGATTATTACAAGTCGTTCGCCAAAGGGAAGAAGAACTACATATAAAAGGTAATAGAATGTTTTATCTTTCCGTTGCTCCTGAATTTTTCGAGACAATCGCTTTAAATATTAAGGAAAGCGGACTTGATAAAACGGATGGATGGAAACGCCTAATGATTGAGAAACCGTTTGGGCACGACCTTACATCTGCTCGTGAGCTGAATGATAAGCTTAGTCGCACGTTTGAAGAAGACGAGATATACCGTATTGATCATTATTTAGGTAAACCGATGATTCAAAATCTTGAAGCACTAGAATTTGCAAATCCTGTTCTCCAGTCTATTTGGAATAAAGAACATATAGCGAATGTACAAATCACAGCTAGTGAAACAGTTGGGGTTGAAGAAAGAGCAGGATATTATGATCAGGCAGGAGCCATTCGAGATATGGTTCAAAATCATATGTTACAAATATTAATGATGACTGCTATGAATCTGCCGGAAAAGGTTAATGCATGTGAAATTCGAGAGGAAAAGCGAAAGGTAATGGAAACGCTTCGTAAAGTGAAAAAAGAAGACGTTCAAAGCCATATCATTCGCGGACAATACGCTGCAGGTGAGATAAAAGGCGGGCAAGTTGTAGCATACAAAGAGGAACCAGGAGTAAATCCTTCTTCTAACATAGACACATTTGTTGCTGCTCGCCTGTGGATCGATAATCCATTTTGGACTGGCGTTCCCTTCTATATACGAACAGGCAAACGAATGAAAGAAAAGTCTACTCGTATTGTAATCGAATTTAAAAATACGTTAAAACAGCAATATCAAGATAATAATCCAAATGCAGCACCTAACTTGTTAATAATTGAAATTAGTCCAGGTGAGAACGTTTCATTACAGTTAAACAGTAAAAATCCATTGAAAAATGGAGAAATTGAACCGATGCGTATTAACTTTACTTGTGAGCAAGCGGATGTGGGAGTACCTGAAGCGTATGAAAGACTCATTCATGATGCTGTGAGTGGAGACGCTACATTCTTTGCACATTGGAGAGAAGTTGAATTGTCATGGGAATGGGTACAACCAATTCTTGAAGCGTTCGAGGAAAACTTATTGCCGCTTCATGAATATGAGTCTGGTTCATATGGTCCAGAAGCGTCTAATGAACTGTTGCAAGAAAGTGGATTTAAATGGTGGTTAGATCAAGAGACGGAAAAATAAGTACTTTCTTTCATGAAAGCATTTAGGGGGACGATTACTATGACACAAAACATAAATCAATTAGCAGTGAATACACTTCGTACGTTATCAATTGATGCTATTAATGCGGCAAATTCAGGTCATCCAGGTCTTCCAATGGGAGCAGCACCGATGGCTTATGCATTATGGGCGAATCATTTAAATTACAATCCTAATCACCCAGAATGGTTTAACCGTGATCGTTTCGTTTTATCGGCGGGACATGGATCTAGTCTGTTATATAGCTTACTTCATTTAGCTGGATATGACGTTTCAATTGATGACTTGAAAAACTTCAGAAAGTTAAATAGTCAAACACCAGGACATCCTGAGTTTGGTCATACTCCTGGAGTTGAAGCGACTACAGGCCCGTTAGGACAAGGGATTGCTAATGCTGTCGGAATGGCAATGGCAGAAGCTCATTTAGCAGCGAAGTTCAATAAGGATGGTCACTCTATTATAGATCACAATACGTATGCTTTAGTCGGAGATGGTGACTTAATGGAGGGTGTCGCTTATGAAGCGATGTCAATGGCAGGGCATATGAAACTTGGCAAGTTAATTGTACTGTATGATTCAAATGAAATTTCACTTGATGGTGAATTAAACATTGCTTTTTCTGAAGATATGCAGAAAAGGGTAGAATCTGCACATTGGCAATATGTAAGAGTTGAGGATGGAAACGATGTTGATGCGATTACAAAAGCGATTCAATTAGCGAAAGACAATACGGACCAACCTACTCTTATAGAGATTAGAACCGTTATAGGTTACGGAAGTCCAAAAGTTGCTGGAACGAACAAAGCACATGGTAACCCGCTTGGAGTAGAAGAAGCGACAGCGACAAAACAAGTGTATGGTTGGCATTATGAGGAAGACTTCTTTGTGCCTAAAGAAGTAACAGCTCATTTTAATGATTTGAAACAAAAAGGTATTGAAAAAGAGAACGAATGGAATGAGCAGTTCAACGTATACAGAGAGTCGGACCCTGCACTAGCAGATGAATTAGAAAAAGCGATTACAGGTGAGGTTTTAATTGAAGCGAAAGACATTCTATCCTTTGATACTGAAAAAACGATTTCTACTCGTGTTGCAAGTGGGGAAGCTATTAACCATTATGTGAAATCGATTCCTTCTATTTTCGGTGGAAGTGCGGATCTTTCTCATTCTACGATGACAGATATAAAAGGTGAAGCAGTGTATGCAGTAGAATCGTATGCTGGTCGAAATATATACTTCGGTGTACGTGAACATGCAATGGGCGCGGCAGCGAATGGACTGGCACTTCATGGAGGGGTAAAACCGTTCGTAAGTACATTCTTTGTATTTAATGACTATCTTCGTCCATCTATTCGACTGGCTGCATTGCAAAAGTTACCTGTTACGTACGTATTTACACATGATTCAAT
This sequence comes from Bacillus sp. FSL E2-8900, assembly GCF_037966225.1. Lineage (NCBI taxonomy): Bacteria > Bacillati > Bacillota > Bacilli > Caryophanales > Bacillaceae > Bacillus > Bacillus sp. FSL E2-8900. The sequence goes on along the minus strand of NZ_CP150193.1, from coordinate 3,064,223 downwards.
TGCTGTAGGAGAAGATGGTCCAACGCATGAACCTATTGAACATTTAGCAGCTCTTCGGGCAATTCCTGGTTTAACAGTTATCCGCCCGTCAGATGCAAATGAAACAGCAAGTGCGTGGGCGTATGCATTACAGCAAACGGATGGTCCAGTCGTTTTAGTACTGAGTCGTCAAAATTTACCGGTGTTTAATGAAACGAAAGCGAACATAGAGAATCTCTCTAAAGGAGCTTACGTATTAACGGAAACAAATGAAAATCCGGATGTAATTTTAATTGCGACAGGTTCTGAAGTATCTTTAGCTGCTAGTGCAAAAGCAAAACTAGAAGAAGACAATGTCTCTGTTCGCATCGTTGCAATGCCGAGCTGGGAGTTATTTGATCGCCAATCGAACGAATATAAAGAATCCGTTCTTCCGTCTTCTATAACGAAACGAGTATCTCTTGAGATGGGTGTATCTCTCGGTTGGGAACGTTATGTAGGGCAAGAAGGAAAAGTACTATCAATTGAAACATTTGGAGCTTCAGGTACTGGAGCTGAAGTCATGAATCTATTTGGATTTACGATAGAAAATGTTGTTCAAATTACAAAAAATGTGTTGAATTCTTAAGCTATGACTGTGAATACCTTTCTAGATTTATCAATACTGAATGGTATTCAAAATCGTAGTGATATGAATTTTTAATAAAAGATAATCTGAGGAGGAATTATATTATGCAAGTAGGATTAATTGGGTTAGGTAAAATGGGATTAAATTTAGGGAAAAATTTAATGGATCATAAACATGAAGTAGCAGCATTTGATTTAAATGCAAGTGCAGTGGAAGAAATGAAAGAGTACGGGGCAACAGGTACATCTAGTTTAAGTGAACTTGTTCAGTCATTACAATCACCAAGAATTCTTTGGGTAATGGTACCACACGCTGTTGTTGATTCTGTTATTGATGAGGTTACACCACTTTTATCAAAAGGAGATATTTTAATTGAAGCAGGTAATTCACATTATAAAGAGTCTATCCGCCGATATGAACAATTAAAGAAAGATGGCATTCACTTTATGGATGCAGGAACTTCTGGCGGAATGGAAGGCGCTCGTAATGGTGCTTGTTACATGATCGGAGGAGATCAAGAAGCTTGGGACATCGTTGAACCTATCTTCCGCGATACTGCTGTAGAAAATGGATTTTTATATGCTGGAAAAGCTGGTAGTGGTCACTTCTTAAAAATGGTTCACAACGGAATTGAATACGGTATGATGGCTGCTATTGGTGAAGGATTTGAGATTCTAGAGAAAAGTGAATTTGACTACGATTATGAAAAAGTATCAAGAGTATGGAACAACGGTTCAGTCATTCGCTCTTGGTTAATGGAATTAACAGAAAATGCATTTTCTAAAGATGCAAAACTGGATGAAATTAAGGGTGTTATGCATTCTTCTGGTGAAGGAAAATGGACAGTAGAAACAGCATTAGACCTTCAAACAGCAACTCCTGTTATCGCAATGTCTCTATTAATGCGCTACCGCTCATTAGACAATGATACATTTACAGGAAAAGTTGTAGCAGCTCTGCGCAATGAATTTGGCGGACATGCAGTAGAAAAGAAATAAAGTGAAACTTTAATAAGTAGGGGCTTTATTCCACACCAATCGGGCTTTTACGGGATAAGCATATTAAACATGTAACTCATCAACGTTTAAAAACTGGAGGGAATGGATCATGAAATTTTTTATTGATACTGCAAATCTTGAGGACATAAAAAAAGCATATAAACTTGGAGTTTTAGCTGGTGTTACAACAAATCCTTCTTTAGTAGCAAAAGAGGGCATTAAGTTTGAAGACCGTATTGCAGAAATTTGTCAGGCAGTGCCGAAAGTTGAATCTGTTTCGGCAGAAGTAACGCCAGATGCTGTTACAGCTGAAGAGATGATCGCTCAAGCAGAGGAACTGATTAAGATTAACGGCGGCGATGAAAAAGTTACAATAAAACTTCCGATGACGCTAGCAGGATTAGAAGCTTGTCGCTATCTTACTGAAAAAGGTGTAAAAACGAACGTTACACTTATTTTCACCGTGAACCAAGCACTTTTAGCAGCTCGAGCAGGTGCAACGTATGTTTCTCCATTTTTAGGGCGCTTAGATGATATTTCTGAAGATGGCGTATTATTAGTTGCTAAAATTGCTGAATTATTCGATGTTCATCAATTAGATACACAAATTATTGCGGCTTCTGTTAGACATCCAGATCACGTAACTCGTGTAGCGATGGCAGGTGCTCACATTGCAACAATCCCTTATAAAGTAATCGAGCAACTTGCTATGCACCCATTAACAGATCAAGGTATTGAGAAGTTTGCTGCGGATTGGGCGAAAGCTCCTAAATTATAATGCATAAAAGTGAAGGGGCTTTCCGAAAATTGCTTTTCATGAGAGGACAAATCCTAAGTAACTTCATCGTTTAAACTGGATCCTGAGTTTGTAGTCTTACTACGTGAAAACAGCAGAGAAGAAAGTGTCATTCACTTTTGAAGAAGGAAAATATGCTCGTATGAAGCATGTATAAAATAACACTATAATTATGAAAGAGAAATCCCCTTATCAGAGAGAGTAGTTAACATGTATCTCTGATAAGGGAGATTCTTTTTGTATAAATTATTATTTTGTGAAGATGATTTGTATATCGATATATAAATTCTTACTCATGAAAGAACGATATAGGTTCTCTTAATTGTATAGTAATTTTGAAAGGGTTTACATAAAGGGGTGGAACTGAGTATGAATATGTACCTTTTAATGATTACATTATTATCAATCGTAATTGTTATTTTAGGGGTGTCGTGGTGGAGATGGCATGCGTTTATTAGTTTAACGGTTGCAAGTTTGTTTTTAGCAATTATGTCTGGAATGCCAATGGATAAAATAGTGAGTGCTTATGAAACAGGAGTGGGAAGTGTTCTAGGGCATTTAGTAGGTATTTTAGTATTAGGTACAATTTTAGGGAAAATGATGGCAGAGTCAGGTGCTGGAATGCAAGTGGCAGAGTTCTTTATTAAATCCTTTGGGATAAAAAACTTACCATGGGCTATGTTAATTGCAGGTTTTATTATTGGAATCCCGGTGTTTTTTGAAGTAGGTATTTTAATATTACTGCCGTTAGTAATTTCAATTCATAAAACAACGAAACAAAATATTTTATTAATAGCATTACCAGCAATTGCTGGGCTATCTGTCGTGCACGGTCTTGTTCCTCCGCATCCAGGGGCCATAGTTGCAATTGGTATTTATAAAGCGAATCTTGGGAAGGTACTAATGTATTCACTCATTATTACATTTTTTGCAGCGATTATTGCAGGTCCTATATTTGCGAAATGGATTCACAAACGTGTAATTCCTGAAAATGAGCCAGAATTGATTCGTGTAAATACAAAATCAACGAAATTACCAGGAATAGGGGTTTCATTTTTAGTTATATTGTTACCTGTTATGTTAATGGTTTTAGCTGCAGCAGCTCCTTATGTGCCTCTTTCTAATACTTTGATGAAGATTATCACATTAATCGGTAGTCCTATCATTGCACTATTGATTGCATGTTTTGCGGCGTTCTATTTTCTTGGATTTCGTCAAGGTATCGATAAAAAAGCTATTAAGAAGATAACAGAAGATAGCTTATTACCAATCGGTTCAATTGTTGCGATTATTGGTGCTGGCGGGGGTTTTAAGCAAATTCTTATCGATAGTGGGGTAGGGAATGCTATTGCTCAAATGTCTGAACATTTAGCTCTATCTCCAATTGTATTAGCATTTATAGTAGCTGGTTTAATTCGAATTGCGACAGGGTCAGCGACAGTCGCCTTAACAACAGCAGCGGGTATCGTTTCGCCAATCGTTGAAAATACAACAGGTGTGAACTTAGAATTACTCGTTATTGCAACAGGTGCAGGAGCATTAATGTTTTCACACGTAAACGATGCTGGTTTTTGGATGGTAAAAGAATACCTAGGTTTAACAGTGAAAGAAACATTTAAAACATGGACAGTATTAGAAACGTTACTTTCATTTATCGCTTTTGGAGGCGTTTTACTAATCGATATGTTTGTTTAAGATAAAGATGTTTCTATTTAGATAATTGTGGCATACAACGTTATCAATAGATAAAAGGAATGTATTTTTATGGTGGGATACTGTAACAATTTTTTGTTAGGAGGAAGAAATGGTGAGCTCAAAATATATGATTGGTGTAGACATTGGGACAACTAGTACAAAATCAGTTCTATTTTCTACTGATGGATCTGTTATTGCTAGTCATGGAATTGAATATCCTTTATATTCTCCTACGCCTGAAACAGCAGAACAAGACCCAGAAGAAATTTTTCGTGCAGTAATACATACGATTAAAGAAACTGTACGATCAAGTAGTGTACAGCCAAGTGATATTCTTTGTGTCTCTTTTAGTTCGGCAATGCATAGTATCATTGCTGTAGATGAAAAGGGAAAGCCGTTAACGAGATGTATCACTTGGGCAGATAATAGAAGTGCAAGCTGGGCGGAGAAAATAAAGAATGATATGAATGGTCATGAAATTTACCTTCGTACTGGGACACCAATTCATCCGATGTCACCACTTTCGAAATTAGTTTGGCTACAGAATGAGAAGGCAGAGTTATTCGCAAAAAGTTATAAATTCATTTCTATTAAAGAATATGTTTTTTACAAGTTATATAAAGAGTATGTAATTGATTATTCTATAGCATCAGCAACAGGGATGTTTAATTTAAAATCTTTAAAATGGGATGAAGAGGCTTTATATGTTGCGGGAATTACAGATGAAAAGCTTTCAAAGCTTGTTCCAACAACGCACAGTTTAACAGGATTAGATGAAGAGCTTGCCAAAGAGATGAATGTACCTGTTTCTACGCCTTTTGTAGTAGGAGCGAGTGATGGAGTACTATCTAATTTAGGGGTAAATGCAATAGATCCTGGCGTTGTGGCTGTTACAATTGGTACAAGCGGTGCGATTCGTGCTGTAACAAATCGTCCTGTAACAGATCCAAAAGGGAGAATCTTTTGTTATGCGTTAACTGAAGACCATTGGGTAATCGGTGGTCCAGTTAATAACGGTGGTATGATTTTCAGATGGGCTCGTGACCAATTGGGTACTTCAGAGATTGAACTTGCGAAGCGTTTAGGAAAAGATCCATATGAAGTACTTACTGAAATAGCAGCAAAAGTGAATCCTGGATCTGACGGTTTATTATTTCACCCGTATTTAGCAGGGGAAAGAGCTCCTTTATGGAATGCAAATGCACGAGGATCTTTCTTTGGACTCGGATTGCATCATAAGAAAGAACATCTGATCCGTGCTGTTTTAGAAGGAGTAATTTATAACTTATATACAGTTCTTCTCGCTTTAAAAGAGCTAATTGGTGAACCGAAAAAAATTCAAGCGACAGGTGGTTTTGCAAGATCGGAACTTTGGAGACAGATGATGGCAGATATTTTCCATCAAGACGTATATGTTCCGGAAAGTTTTGAAAGTTCTTGCTTAGGAGCTGCAATCCTGGGTTTATATAGTTTAGGTGAAATAGATACGTTGCATGTAGTTTCTGAAATGGTAGGTGCAGATTTTCATCATGAGCCAAATATGGAAAGTGTGGAAAAATATAAAGATTTAACGCCAATCTATATCCGTTTGTCCCGTCAATTGGAAGAAGAATATGAAAGTATAGCAGCGTATCAAAAAAAGTGGGTTTAAAAGCTATTTACCAAGAAAATATGGTAACGTATAAAGAGGTACTCCGATTTTTTAGGATACTCTTTCAACATAAAATATTTTAAGAAGCATGATGAACGAAAAATATAGGGAGAGAGGGTTATGAAAATGAAGGATAACAAAGAGTTTATTGGATATGTTGGAACTTACACGAAAGAAAATAGCGAAGGAATATATAAATTTACGCTAGATGTAGAAGCAAAAAAAATTAGTAATGTAACACTTGCCGCTAAGCTGGATAACCCTACATATGTAACGATTAACCGAAATAATGAATATCTCTATTCCGTTGTTAAGGAAGGCGAATCTGGCGGTGTAGCTACGTATTCCATTGATAGTCATACTGGAGAACTAAAAGCGAAAAATAGACAAGTAGTAGAAGGTGCTTCTCCTTGTCATATTAGTGTTGATAGTGGAAATCATACAGTAGTTACAGCGAATTACCATAAAGGAACGATTGAGTCTTTTGAAATAAATGAAGAAAATGGAACTGTAAATCCTGCTTCATCTATTATGGCACATGAAGGTTCAGGTCCGAATAAAGAAAGACAAGAAAAACCACATGCACATTACGCGGGGTACACTCCTGATGAAAAATATGTAGTGGGCGTTGATTTAGGGATAGATAAAATAATTACGTATGAAGTAAAAGATAGTACATTAATAGAAGTGAATAGCCTGTCTGTGAATCCGGGAAGTGGACCAAGACACATTGCTTTTCATCCAAATGGAAAATACGCTTATGTAATGACGGAGCTTAGTTCAGAGGTTATTGCGCTAACATATAACTCGGAAGAAGGATCCTTTACAGAATTACAGTATATTTCTACTGTTCCAGAAGAGTTTGATGAAAATAATCAAGGAAGTGCGATTCATATTTCTTCTGACGGCCGTTTTGTATATGCAGGTAATCGTGGTCATAATAGTATCGCTGTTTATAGCGTAGATCAAAACTCAGGCCAGCTTACATTTGTGGAACATACATCTACAGAAGGAAATTGGCCAAGAGACTTTGTATTAGATCCTACTGAAAAGTTTCTTGTTGCTACAAATGAAAAGTCACATAATCTTGTGTTATTTTCAAGAGATGAATCTACAGGTAGGTTAACACTTTTACAATCTGATGTTGTTGTGCCAGAGCCTGTTTGTGTGAAGTTTTTAAATATATAATTTCAGATGCCTAAACAAAAGCAAAGCGATATCGCTTTGCTTTTTATTATTTCTTTTTCGGCCTACGTACTAATTCGCCGCCGCAGTTTGGACAAACGTTATGTCTTTCTTCTGTACATGGTGCGCAAAATGTACATTCATATATACAAATGTATGCTTCAGAATCTTGTTCGAGCGATTGATCGCAAATTTGACAGTTTGTTTTCATTTCTAGTGCCATAATAAGTCTCCTTTTCAGTTAGAAAATTTACAATTTAATTATAATTCATTAAATAGAAATAGTCCTTTTCAATTGAAAGGAAATCGAATGATAAAGTTATGAATTGAAACGAAAGATGCTGGTTTATTTTAAAATTGATTATTTATTACAGTTGGAATATTATGAAATAGTCAAAAGACAACAGGGGGTATAGATTTTGACTAATCATAACGATCATTTAAAAGCAAACTGCGAAACATGCTTCGGTCTATGTTGCGTTGCATTACCGTTCGCAGCATCGGTAGATTTTGCAGTGAATAAAGATGGTGGTAAACCATGTTCCAACTTACAATCAGATTTCAAATGTAGTATACATAAAAATCTTAGAGGAAAAGGTTATAAAGGTTGTACAGTATTTGAGTGTTTCGGTGCTGGACAGAAGATTTCTCAGGGTACGTTTAAAGGGATTGATTGGCGGAAAGATGCAAAGCATGCAAGAAAAATGTACGATGCTTTTCCGGTTATGCATCAACTTCATGAAATGCTTTGGTATTTGAATGAGGCGATTCTTTTAAAGGCAACACAGCCAATTCATAAAGAGCTGGAGACCGCAATTGAGGAGACAGAGCGACTTTCGAATTTAAATCCAGATGAGTTAATGAAAATAAATGTTCCAATGCATAGGGCAGAGGTGAACATTCTTCTTTTAGAAACGAGCGAATTAGTATGGAAGGAAATGAATACTGCGCGTAAGAAACGAATCATACACCGCGGAGCAGACCTTATGGGAGCGAATCTGAAAAAGAAAAATTTACAAGGTGCAAATTTAAGAGGAGCTTACTTAATTGCGGCTAACTTAAATGGTGCAGATTTAAGAGGAGCAGATCTCATCGGAGCAGATTTGCGAGATGCAGATATTCGCGGGGCTGATTTTACTAATAGTATTTTTCTGACGCAAGTTCAAGTTAATGCTGCGAGAGGGGATAAGCATACGAAATTACCGAAATTATTGTCCCGTCCATCGCATTGGAGTGCGTAAAGAGTGAGGAGTGTTTAGTGTGGATATATTTCAGTATTTAGAAGAGATGCAAGAGGATGTCTTTTCGTTAGCAGTAGAGCAAATAGAAGCGAAGTATTTTGAAATTTGTAGCATGTTAGCGTCTGCAGAATATGCAGAACGAATTAAAGCAATTGATTTAGAGTCATATAAGGAAAGTATTCGAGTAGGTTTGGATGCAGCTGTAGAAATGGCTACTAATGAAGAATCAAAAGCGATTTATTTTGAGTATGACCTTGATAACGAATGGGATAGTCAGTTTTATATTTGTGAGGAATATATTCCACTTGAAGAAGAGGACGATGATTGGGCATCTGAATGGACATATAATATTGAGGGGCCGGGGTCTGTAGAATTAGCAGATATGTATAATGGAAATGGCTTTGACACAAGTGAAAAAGCAGTCGGTATAACTTTATATTTAATTGCTAAAACGCTGTGTAATTTTATAAGTGTACGTAGTGAAGTGCAAAGTAATATACCGATTTGTATTGGTTTTCACGATCAAGATCCAATAATGCGAACAGGCAGAGACTAAGAATCTCTGCCTGCTTTTTATTTCTTTTCAAAAGTAGTAATTAAAACGCTACATATAATAAGAATACCGCCAATAAAAAGGTTACTATTTAATGTCTCATTTAATAAGAGCCAGCCAAGTAATGATCCAACAATAGGTTGGAAGAAGAAAAATAAGGAACCGATGCTTGCATCTATTAATTCTAATCCTTTATTCCAAAGGAAAAAGGCACCTGCTGTTGAGACAATACCTAAGTATAATACGCCAAATATTACGTACGTATTTACTGTTCCGATAGAGGATGTTTGTAGTTCCCATATCATAAAGGGTGTAATAAAAAAGAGTGAAAAGAATATGGCATACGTTGTAATAACTAAGGATGAGAATTGGATTGAAGCGATCTTTACATAAATAGATAGTAAAGCCCACGTAATAGCGGCTCCAACTAAAATGATTGTTCCGATAAAATAGGAGCCAATTTCAATATCCCACCCGATTACGATAATGACGCCGATTGTCGCTAGTATAGTAGATAAAAGTCTACGGGCGCTTAGTTTTTCTTTCAAAATGAGCGCTGCAAATATAACCATAAATGCAGGTGTAGCTGATGTAACTAACGAGCCTGTATGAGCGTCGGATAATTTTGTTCCGATAAATTGGCATGTGATCGAAATGAAATAGCCGATAAATCCAATCCAAGCGAATAGGAGCCAATCTTTTTTGCGAATGGTTACTTTTTTCTTTTGCTTTTTCTCAGCTAGTTTCAAAATGCCATACAAAACAACAAAAGCAATGATAAAGCGTAGCCAAACGAGTGTTAGTGGTGGGATAAAATCGAGTACGTATTTGCTAACAACATACATACCACCCCATATACTTGCTGCTAGTGATAAACATATAGCGCCTAAAATTGTGTGTTTCATATAAAGTACCTCCGTCTATTTTTAGGGTATTATGAGTTCCCTAAGACGAGGCATGGTGCACGTGTTATATGATTGCCCGTCTTAGTTTATAGACGGCCTACAGGTTGATCGTTTTCGAATGAAGTGTTGTAGTACATGTGTATTCCTCCTCTTTAAGTTATAATGATATTATAACTTAATTTTCTGATTATTGGAGGTTGTTATGAAATATATTGTTATAAAATCACATGTTAGCAATTATCCTAATCCAATTCGCTTAGAAGAGGGGGATGTAGTGAAAATGATAGAGAGCTACGCTGGTCCGGAAAACTGGGGAAACTGGATGTTTTGTCACGAAGAGAAATATGACGGGAAAGGATGGGTTCCGGAGCAAATTATAAAAAAAGATATGAATGGAACAGGAATTATTATAAAACAATATACTGCGAAAGAATTAAATGTGAGTATTGGAGAAAGAGTGATTGGATTAGAAGAATTGAATGGATGGGTTTGGTGCGAAGGAAGAGATGGTGAGAAGGGCTGGGTACCAAAGGAAAACTTACAAAAATATTAATAATAATATTTGATCAATAATTAGGAAACATATTTTTGCTTATGAGTATATTGGTTGTAGGATAAAAAGTAGATTAATAGAGAAAGAGGAGGAGATTATTATAACTACAACCGTTATTTCGCATTTTTACAATGAAGAGTATTTATTGCCATGGTGGCTTATGCATCATACGAAACTTTTTGATCATGGTATTTTAATTAATAAAGGTTCAACAGATCGTTCCGTTGAGATTTGTAAAAAATTCGCACCGCATTGGGAGGTGCGAGATTCTGTAAATCCAGAGTTTGATGCATATGCGACAGATCATGAAGTGATGAGGATAGAACAAGAAGTACAAGGATGGAAAATGATTTTAAATATGACTGAGTTTCTTTGCGTGCAAGATAAAAATCAGTTTTGGAAATCGCTAAATGAATTGGGGGGGAGGATGTATTGGCTGGACGGGCTTATTATGGTTGATGATCCTAACTACAACTATCCGGACCTTAACTTTGTAATACCTTTAATGAAACAGCGGTTTCATGGTTATTTACCAGAAGATTGGCCGTTATGGAGAAGAGGTAGATTTATTCATAATCATGAGCATGGAAGTTATACGGTTGGAAGACATTTATCTGCGCATGAATCGATGATTTATCCACCTCTTGCCTGTATATTATGGTTTGGGTTTAGTCCGTGGAACGATGCAATGAGAAAGAGAAAGTTACAAATTGGTCCGACTCTTTCTGAAGCTAGTAAGCATGGGGGAATGGGGACGCATCATATTGTTACGCCGGAAAGATTAGAAGGATGGTATAAGGAATTAGCGAGAGGAACGAAGGATTTACGTTTTAATGATGCATATCGTTATGTTTTTGTATAAATGATTTCCACCATAAAATTGTTTCTTCAATTCCTGTATTTATATCGTATGTTGGTTTCCAGTTTACTTCAGTTTTTAAACGTTCTACATTAACCCCGACAAATAAAGGTTCATCTTTAGAGAAAGGGATTGCACCTAGTTTAATTAAATGTTCTTTTCCTATCTTTTTAGCAATGATAGAAGCTAAATCTTTAATTTGTACAGATTGGCCAGAAGCGATATTGATGGTGCCTGTAACGCTGTGTTCTAATATTGTTACGAGAGCGTCAGCGACGTCATTCACATGGAGGAAATCTCTCGATTGTTTTCCATGTGTACATAGTGCTTCCTCGTTTTTTAATAAGGAAGTGATAATGTTAGAAACGAGCCGATTACCTTGTTCTTGAGGTCCATACATATGAAAAATGCGGCCCCAACACATGCTGAGGCCTGTTTGTTGTGCATACGTTTCTAGCCAGGAGTGCAGTGCATTTTTACATAAAGAATACGGGGTTTTATAGGAAAGGAGCGGTGAATCTTCAAATAATACGCCGTTAAACCATTCGTACTCTGCGCCAGTACCTGCAACGACAACACGCTTTCCACCACATGTTGTAAAGTGTTGAATCAATGAAATACTAGACTTTAGCCAATAGTAATTATTAATAGATACATAGCATGCTGGTGGCGCTGCTTCCCAAGCAAGGTGAATGAGATGGCTAGGCTGAACGTCGTAAATGAATTGTTTTACTTCGTCATCGCGAAGCAAGTTTACTTTATGCCAATGGCAAGGGAGGTGAGAGGGGTTATTTTTATTATACGTGGCGTGCACTTCATATCCCTTTTGTATAAGTGAATGTACAACATATTTACCTATCCAGCCACTACCACCTGTTACAACAACTTTCTTCATGGCTCGATCACCTCAATTTCTGGAACCGTCACTAAAAATTTACCGCCCCATTCACGAATGAAAGAGCATTCTTTCATAATTTCGTCTTTCAAATTCCAAGGAAGTATAAGAATGTAATCTGGTTTTGTACGTTTAATTTCTGCTGGAGATTTTATTGGAATACGAGTTCCTGGTAAAAGGAGATTTTGTTTGTGAGGATTTTTATCTACTGTATAAGCTAGAAATTCTTTACCTATCCCGCAATAATTCAAAAGGGTGTTTCCTTTAGCTGGAGCACCGTAACCGATAATTTGTTTGTTTAAAGCTTTCGCTTCAATAAAAAACTTTAAAATATTTATTTTCAATTGTTCGATGCGTTTAGAAAAAAGGAGATAGCAATCTAAAGTATCTAACCCGTGGTCGACTTCTTTTTGAATTAATTTTGTAACATTGGAATGGATAGTTGATTGGGCACTTGGATGGTTTACAAAAATCCGTAAGGAACCACCATGCGTTGAAAGTTCTTCTACATCAACAATTTGTAAATGATGATAACTTAAAACTTTTTGAAGGCTTATAAGTGAGAAGTAGGAAAAGTGCTCATGGTAGATAGTATCGAACTGTTTAAAGGATATGAGGTTTAATAAGTGTGGGAATTCAATTGTTATCGTGCCATCTTGTTTTAATAACGTTTTTAAACCGGCAACAAAATCATGCAAGTTTGGAACGTGTGCTAATACGTTATTTGCGACGATTAAATCAGCTTGTGGCAATTTTTTTGCTAAGTCATTACTGAAAAAATTCACATGAGTAGGAATTCCTTTTTTGATAGCAATTTCTGCTACGTTTTTCGCGGGTTCAATTCCCAATGTCTCGATATTTTCTTTTTTAAAGTATTGTAATAAGTACCCATCGTTACTTGCGATTTCAATCACTTTTGAATGTTTCGTTAAGTTGAAACGCTTAATCGCCATTTCTACATATTGTTTAGCGTGTAGTAGCCAACTTGAGGAGTAAGAGCTGAAGTATAAATAGTTATGAAAAATATTTTGTGGAGATTCAAATTCATCTAGCTGTACGAGTAAACAAGAGTTACAAACAAATGTGTGCAGCGGATAAAAAGGTTCCATTTTATATGAGCTTTCAGGAGCTACAAATGAATTAGCAAGAGGGGAAACGCCCAAATCTAAAAAAGTGTTGGTTAGTAATGAGTGGCAAAAACGGCATTTTTTCTGTTCCATTTTATAGCCCCCTTATAAATTTTTGAATGCATCGATTTGTTGTCGCGTGAAAGATTCTATATTTTCACCGGATGCATATTTTTTGTACCAATCAACAGTCCAAGCAATAGAATCATCTGTTGATAACTTAGGGGTCCAGCCGAGTTTGTTTACTGCTTTTGTACTATCGAGTGTTAAAACAGGTGATTCATAAGGAGTATTTGTAGAGGAGGAAATGATTGTTAGTGGGTTATTCCATAATTTTATTACAGATTCAATGACATCATGAACGGTTCTGTTATGTTCATTCATTGGGCCGAAATTCCACGCTTCTGCATATTTAGCATCATTCCAAAGTTTCTCAGCTAAAAGGATATAGCCATGTAGAGGATCTAAAACATGTTGCCACGGACGGACGGCATATTTGTTTCGAATACACAAAGTATGATTGTGCAAATATGCCCGAATGATATCAGGGAATAATCGATCTTCTGCCCAATCACCACCGCCGATGACGTTACCAGCTCTGACTGAGGCGAGTTTCTGGGTATTAGTACGGAAGAATGATTTTTGATAGGATGTTGCCACTATTTCAGCGCAAGCTTTACTAGCGCTATAAGGGTCGAAACCTCCTAGTCGGTCATTTTCCACGAACGCTCGGTCGCCACTACCGTCATTCTCATAACATTTATCGCTTGTCACATTAATAATGGCACGTACGCTTTCGACGGACTTTGCTGCTTCTAGCACGTGGACAGTACCTAAAACATTCGTTTTGAATGTATCGATAGGGTTTTTGTATGAAGCAGTTACGATTGGCTGAGCTGCTAAATGAAATATTATGTCAGGTTTATGCTGCTTCATGGCATGAAATAAAGAATGGTAATCTGTAATATCGCCTTTCATTGTCGTGCACTCTTTTGCTACGTTACCTTGTTCGAAAATGTTAGGAATGGATGGGGGATGAGAAGAAAAGCCTACTACTTCTGCACCTAAAGAACTTAAGAAAAGGGTGAGCCAGGAGCCTTTAAATCCAGTATGTCCCGTAATAAATACTTTTTTCTTATTCCAAAAAGATGATGAAGCCATATTACCAAACCTTCCACGGAGCGTTATTACTTTCCCATAGCTCGACTAATTTATTTTTATCGCGCAATGTATCCATCGGATGCCAAAAACCAGAATGTTGATATGCGGCCAATTCATTTTTATTTACTAACTGAACTAAAGAGTCTGTTTCAAAAACAGACTTATCTCCACTAATGTAATTGAAAACTTCAGGATTTAAAATGAAAAATCCACCGTTAACCCATCCGCCATCACCTAATGGTTTTTCTTGAAAAGATGTTACAGACTGTTTATCTAATATGAGAGAACCGAATCTACCAGGAGGTTGTACGGCAGTAACAGTAGCCATTTTTCCATGTTTTTTATGGAATGTAATAAGTTCTTTTATATTTACATTACTTAATCCATCACCATAAGTGAGGCAGAAAGGTTCGTCTCCGACATAATTTTGAATCTTTTTCACTCGGCCACCCGTTTCGGTATTTACACCAGTATCGATTAGTGTAACTTTCCATGGTTCTACACGATGAGAATGGCTAGTAATTGTATTATCGTTTAACTGTATTGTGAAATCAGACATGTGTAAGTTGTAATTTAGAAAGAACTCTTTAATTGCATATCCTTTATAGCCTAAGCAAATAATAAACTCAGTAATCCCGTAATGACTATACAAACTCATAATGTGCCATAGAATGGGTTTTGTTCCAATTTCAATCATAGGTTTCGGTTTTAAATGTGTTTCTTCCCCAATTCTTGTACCGTACCCACCAGCAAGAATAACAGCTTTCATTTTTTCCTCCTAAAATAAAAATTTATTATTTATACAGTATTCATGTTTTATGCAAATGAGATTGTTTTTGATTAAGTGAATGAAAATGTTTGAGGTGATGACGATGCAGAAAATATTACGGTTTGAATTTTGGAAATAATTTTTGATATTCAGGGTTATGACGGAGGTCTTGTGTTAGGTTACTAAGCTCTAAAAAACGTATGTCCAGTACTTCAGGAGATTGACCGTAATGTGTTTGAAGTCCCATTTGAACACCCCTTTTTGAAAGGGTAGGTGTAATTTGTAATTTTCTTGCTTTTGATTGTTCATTCCAAGGGCTAAAATAAAATTTTAAAATAAATGAAGGATAGTCATAAATTATATATCCGTGCCGCGAATGATGTCTACCAGGTAAATATGCACCGTCTAGATGATTGTGAATAAATCTCCAAGCACATCCGAGATTTGGGTTATAAGGGAAGACACCGTGGTATCGCTGTTCTACTAAGGGGATAGAATATCTAGGCTTTGAATAATTATAATTATGATTATCTATCATTAAAATCATTCTAATCGCATACATGTTTTGGCCTAGTGTATGAAGAGATGAAAAAAATTCTTCAGTATTATTACAACAAAAGAATTCAGTAGTATTTAAAACGATTTTCCAACCTGAAACTTCTCTTTCAATTTCCATCACTTCAATATCAGTATTAGTTGGATCAAACTCAAGAAATCTTGAATTTCGTACTTCCCAGTGGGGTGCTAATAGTTTACAAATCTCTACGGAACGATCTGTAGACCCTCTATTAATTAAAATGCCGTGATCGAATATTTTCGTGTGATGCATAAGCCACCATGGAAGTAGGTATTCTTCATTATAAAAATGAGAAATGATTGTCTTTTTCATATTAATTCCCTCCTATACAAGCAATCATTATTAGTAGGATATGCTTTTAAATAAGAAAGGTTAAAAGTGGCAGACAATGTAGTGATTAGGTAGTAGTTTAGTAATTTTATTGTATAAGTGTAGATTACTCGTATTGAATCATCATAGGAGGAGATTGGGATTTTGTATAAATTGTGAATAATAAACCGTCACGTTTGACTGTACAGTTTATGTATTGTATGATGTAAGTAATATAAACAAGGGGGGAAGATCGTTGGGAAGGTGTATCGAATCGGACAGTTGGCTCTCATGGCTCACGTGTCGAAACGAACGATTGATTATTATACGAATCTAGGTATCTTAAAAGCGGAGCGATCTCAATCTAATTATCGCTATTACGACGAAACAGCATTTGAGACATTACAATTTATTGAGAAGTGCAAAGAAATGCATATGCCGCTTTGTGAGATTAAAGAGAAAATCGAGGAGAAGAAGAAGCTGCTCGGTATCAATGAACACGTTTCGAAACAAGTGAATGAAGTGACAGACCATATTCATCAATTAGAAGTGGAACTTACTGAGTTAAAGCCGCTTTTAGATGGATTGACTGATTCACAACGTGAAAAAATATCGAAATCTTTATCTGGTCAAACGACAGCTTTAATACAGACACTTGCTCTATTATTATAGAATAAGTGAAATCCGACCTCTTTAATTTTTGTATCGGGCTATGTTTTCTAACGAACAAATAAGAAAACATTATAGTATACAGGAGGTGGACACCTTAGTTTTTTAACTAAGGGGATTCATTGGAAATATTTAATTTAGTCATGGTTGCGATTTTAATCGCATTTACTGGATTTTTCGTAGCAGCAGAGTTTGCGATTGTAAAGATACGTTCAAGTCGTATCGATCAGCTTGTTGCGGAAGGAAAACGCGGTGCTTTAGCAGCGAAAAAAGTAACAACAAATTTAGATGAATATTTATCTGCTTGTCAATTAGGTATTACAGTTACAGCTATGGGATTAGGTTGGTTAGGTGAACCGACAATCGAAAAGTTATTACACCCGTTATTTGAGAAATGGAACTTAAATCCTTCTATTTCATCAGTATTAACATTTGGTCTTGCTTTTATGATTATGACGTATTTACACGTTGTAGTAGGGGAATTAGCTCCGAAAACGATGGCAATTCAAAAGGCTGAAAGGGTAACGTTATTATTGGCAGGTCCATTAATGATGTTCTATAAAGTAATGTATCCATTTATTTGGGTATTGAACGGTTCAGCTCGTGTGATAACTGGTTTATTCGGTTTAAAGCCAGCTTCAGAACATGAAGTAGCTCATACAGAAGAAGAATTACGTCTTATCCTTTCAGATAGCTATGAAAGTGGCGAAATTAATCAAGCTGAATACAAGTATGTAAATAACATTTTTGAATTTGATAATCGTATTGCAAAAGAGATTATGGTACCGCGAACAGAAATCGTTGGTTTCTACCTGGAAGATTCAGTAGAAGAACACATGAAAGTGATCCAAAATGAGCGATACACACGTTATCCGATTTTTGGAGAAGATAAAGATGATATTATCGGTATGGTCAACGTAAAAGATTTCTTTATTCGATATATGACCGAGGATCAAAAAGATTTATCATCTATTCGCTCGTATATGCGTCCGATTATTGAAGTGATGGAAACGACTCCAATTCACGATTTATTACTTCAAATGCAGAAGAAGCGAATTCCGATGGCTGTTTTATATGATGAGTACGGAGGAACAGCCGGAATTGTAACGCTTGAAGATATCTTGGAGGAAATCGTCGGCGAAATTCGTGACGAATATGATGAAGATGAAGCACCGCCAATTCAACATGTGAACGAGCAACATATCATTGTTGATGGAAAAGTGCTTATCTCAGAAGTGAAAGATTTATTTGGATTACACATCGAAGAAGATGATGTGGATACAATCGGTGGATGGATTATGATGCAAAATCATGAAATCGAAGAAGGACAACACGTTGAGGCGGAAGGTTATGAATTTAAAGTGTTAGAAAAAGACGCTTACCAAATTAAACGTGTTGAAATTCGTAAGATGGAACAAGAACAAGAAGAAGAGAAAGCAGCAACTGTGTAAGTTGCTGCTTTTCTTCTAAAGTACAAAAAATGAGAACTTAGGAGCGGATATTTTGATTCAAGAAGCCTTACGTGTATATCGATTACAATTGTATGTGATCTTTAGTGGTTTACTACTTATGTGGACGATTACTCCGTTTGGAAAACAAGTGACAGGGTTCGGTATTGGATTAGCAGTAAGCGCCTATTGTCTTTGGTTATTAGCTCGCAGAGTGGAGAAACTCGGAAAAAGTATCGTAATGAAGGAAAAGGCTCCTGGATTAGGAGTTTTAAACCGATTTGCAGCTGCTATTTTAGGAGCTATCATCATGTATGAAATTGAGCATGAAATGGAAATGTGGGCATTCGGTACAGGTATTTTAGGTGGTCACTTTTTAATGATTGCAAATTTAGCGTATGCAAATATGCAGTTAGTGAAAGAAGAAGAGAAGCAAAGAGAACATGCTTCGAAAAACATAGAGCTATGATGAAAGGGACCTAATCAGGTTCCTTTTTTAGTTTAGCGATATGATACAAGTAATCAAATTAATGACAAATATAATACGCTTCTTTTTTGTGTTTTTCAATAGTATGAAAAATAATAAAAAAATTTTAAAAAACCCATCGATTTCTAAAGGTTATGTATGTTATTATGACAAAAGACTTTTTGAAAGAGGTGGATACCAATGTTACAAGCGCTACTTATTTTTGTGCTTCAAATTATTTACGTTCCAATATTAACAATCCGTACGATTTTGCTTGTAAAGAATCAAACAAGATCCGCTGCTGGTGTTGGATTGTTAGAAGGAGCTATTTACATTGTCAGTTTAGGTATTGTGTTTCAAGATTTATCAAATTGGATGAACATCGTTGCCTATGTCATTGGCTTTAGTGCGGGACTGTTATTAGGCGGTTATATAGAGAATAAATTAGCAATTGGTTATATTACGTATCAAGTTAGTTTACTAGACCGTTGTAATGAATTAGTAGATGAATTACGTCACTCTGGATTTGGCGTTACAGTATTTGAGGGCGAAGGTATTAATTCTATACGTTATCGCTTAGATATCGTTGCAAAGCGTTCTAGAGAGAAAGAACTTTTGGAAATCATTAATGAAATTGCACCGAAAGCGTTTATGTCTTCGTATGAAATTCGCTCGTTTAAGGGTGGATATTTAACGAAGGCGATGAAGAAAAGAGCGTTAATGAAAAAGAAAGATGAACATGCATCGTAAAAAAGAGGAGTAGTGCTGCATTAAAAGCGCAGTATAAGTCCAAATGTAAAAGGGAGGAATCTATTTTGATGTAGATTCCTCTCTTTTTTATTGTTAATTGAAAAACTAAATCGTATAATTATTTTTTCTACTCATCCTCAAATTAATGATTAGCCATATAACTTGAAAAAATACCGGTATGATAAACGCGATCAATATAACGATAAGTGATATGGATTTAATTTCAGGTGTTTGAATAACACCAGCACCATCAACCTCTCGTAACCAAATAATAGCGGCCCATATTCCAAAAACGATAATCCAAAATAGGTTACCAATCCACCAAGAAATCCATCGTTTTTTCATGTTAGCACCCCTTACATTTATCTACTGTTAAAAGTATATTTTCGTTCGTTACATTTATAATGAAACAACTTTAAAATTAGTTTTTAACTGTATATCTAACTTGTTTGAAGGTTAGTATTTCTCCATCATCATTATCATCTTTCGTTTGCAAAAGTTGAACTTTTGGTTTGTAGTCTGTCCGATGAGCGTGTTCGATATCTTTAATGTTAAGCTTGTAGGATTCACCATTCTTTAGCTTTTGTTCTAACACTTTTTTATTAGCAACATAAATAAAAGTTACTTTATTTTCATCAATTCCCTCGGTCTTAATTTCTAACTCATTATCTTTTGCTGTGATCGTTGGTGTTAATAATTCCATACTGCCTTTCCCGCTTTCTAAAGAATTCTCTGCTATAGTTGAACATCCTGATAGTATGATTCCGGTGAATAGAAGAACAAGTAATTTCCTTTTCATAACATCCCCTCCGATTCTATGTGATTTTTGATTTTGGCATTGTTAGACTGCTAGTGTGGAGCGTAAATGTTTAGCTAGTACTCTTTTTATTGTACCATAATATGTAAATTAAAAAAGGCTGTATATCCAATGTAAGAGAGACTGAAAAATTTACTTATTGTTGTAAATTCGTGTGTTTTAGCTTCTATTTCAATCGAAATGTAGACGAGAAAAAGAAATTTTTTTATAGAAATTATAATTTTTACATTTTACTATAATGATAGGGAATAGATGAATTCATTTACTTCGGAGGTAGTTATTTGAACATTAATGAGAAGGCAATTGAAATGTTTGAACAAAATAAATATGAGGAAGCAATGGAACTGTTTCAACAAGCAGTACATGAATCTAGAGACCTACAATCTCTCAATAATCTTGCCTGGATGTATTTTTATGAGGAAGAGAATGATGATAAAGCTCTTGAATTAATAAGAGAAGTTGTTAAGTTGAATCCATCTTCATACTTTCCTTATAACATCTTAGGGGACATTTACATGAAACAAGAAAAATGGACAGAAGCGAAAGAAGCATTACAAAAGTCTATTTCGATTCAACCATCAGATGAAGCATATCATAATGTAGCTGTAGCGCATTATAACCTTGGAGAGCTGGAAAAAGCTTCAGAATTTTTCTTGCGAGTTGCAGGGGATTCGGACTATATCATGTATAGCTATGTAAAATGTTTAATTGATTTAGAACGAACGACAGAAGCAAAAGAGAAGTTAGATACTTTTAACAGGGAGTCTGATAATTTTTTAGGGGAAATTCATGTAGCAGATTTATATGTTGAGTTGAATTGCTATAAAGAAGCAATTGAATGGTTCGAAAAGGGATACAAAAAATGCTGGAAAAGTCCTAATTGGATTAGTAGATTTGTTTATGCTCTATATAAAGTGAATCATTTCTCGCGTATAAATGAAGTGATACGGGAATCTATCGAAGCGAAAACAGCAGAAATAAAAGATGTCGAGAATGAAGAAGTAGAAGACAACTGGACAGAGAAAGATAAGAAAGAGTTAATTGAGGAATATACAGAAGCGAATAATGATTATAAAACAATGATAGAGCGTATTAAATCAGGATATGTTCCAGGGTTAGAATTTGAAACGGATTTTATAGGTGGGTGCTATTTGTTTGGTTGTAAAAGGCATAATCATCTTGAATATGAAGAATAAAAAAATCGACTGTCACATATGATGGTCGATTTTTTTTATTATAGGACGCTTGTATTACATAGGTATATATCTATCCTCTTTAGAGGCCACTTTTTTTATATTCAAAATATGTAGTGAAATAAAACCAGTAAGCCCTATTCCGCCAAAAATAAGCCATGGTGTATACACTCCGCTTAAGTTGGATGTAAAAGATGTACCGGTATAATTACCAATGATAAAACCAAATGCGAGTGATAGTTGATAAAATCCAAAGAAAGTGGCTGTATATGATTCATTACTGTAATTTGCAATAGCGATATCAGCGTTTGGTAATACAAGTGTTTCACCGATTGTAAATAAAATTACACAAATAAAGAGCCAATATGGGTGTTGAAATAAAGGAATGAGTAAAAAGGAAATACTCATTAGTAAAACACCGTATTTAATAAAGGAAAGGGTGTTGTATTTGAGAAAGAGTTTTCGGAATAACACCATAAATAGGACGCCTGTTATTGCATTTATCGTAATGACTAATGTAGCAAGTTGATTGCTACTACTAATGTTTTTCATATGAAGTGGAAGTGCGACAGTAAGCTGAGTAAACATAATATAGAAGAAAATCATGATAAAGGAAAACAGAAGGAAATACTTGTTTTGTAAGATGGCCTGTATTCCTAATGTAATAGACGTGTTTTCAGTAGTGACTTGGAAGTGATTTTTAAGTAAGTAAAAGATAAAAGCGAATAACAGCATAAGAGATCCTGTTAGAGAGAAAGCGTAGAGTGGATCGAGTAAGAGTAAGAACCCTCCTGCAATTGGTCCGATTATTGCACCGCAATTAAAGCTAAGGTTTAAATATGTAAATAAATTTTTTCTCAAATGAGCTGGTTGTGAACCGAATATGGCGCGCGCAGCAGGTTCGTAAAATGCAGTTCCGAAGCCAATAAGTGCAGAAGAAATAGAAATTGTATAGAAATCAGAGCATATTCCTAAAGCGATAAATCCGATTCCTCTCAAAAATAAACCGGATATCATCATAATGATATAGCCTATTTTGTCAGCAATTAACCCTGAGAATAATGGGATAACTCGTGATGTAATTGTCATAACCGTCAACACTGTTCCTACTTGGACAGCAGAAAAATGAAGAAAGGTTAATAGATAAATAGCTAAAAATGCGTATACTGCAAAATACCCAAAAGACATAAAAAATGAAGAAATAAGCATGAAACGTATCGGTGTTGAGAAACTTTTCATAGAAATCCTCCTAATTATGTAACCAGTAAAATCATTTGATGGTTAACTATTTTATACTATAATTATACATAAAGTCAGAAAAAAGTAAATTTTAAGAAGAAGGTGGATCGAATTGAATCAAAACGCTCCAAATGAACTAGAACATATTCGGGAATTTTTAAATACATGGAGAATACCAAACGATACGAGAGAGCCAATTGATTTGCTGCAAACAGAAGAAGACATAAAGCTTTTTATGAAAGAATATTTTGATGAAGAGTTTCCATTTCATACGATAGAGGAATTAAGAGGTTTTCGAGAAGATATTCGGATGACAATTGAAGGCGAAGGATCATTGCAAAAATGGTTAGAGAAATACCCATTTCATGTACATATAAAGGATGATATGAAAGATATTACATATGAACCGGTATATGAAGAGAATGTGTATACAAAAGTGTTAAGCATTGTGTTAATGTCAATTCAAGAAAATGTATGGGGAAGGTTAAAAGCATGTCCAGATTGTCGCTGGGTATTTTATGATCATTCGCGAAATGGAAGTAAAAGATGGTGCGGTATGTATGCTGGAGAAGAAGGAGGAAGAGCATGCGGTACGATTGCGAAAGTGAAAAACTACCGGGCGAAGAGAAAAGGGCGATCTGGTTATGATATGTAATTAATATTAGAGAAAGAAAAATGGATGGGGGAATGTAGAATATGAAAGGTACGCAAATGTTAGCTTTAAATAAAAAGTGTTGGGATACAGTTGCACCTTATTTCTTTCAAGTGGATTGTTTACCTAAATATGGTCCGTATACGGCGTCTGAAGATGAGATTCGTTTGTTCGATTCAATCAGAAAGAAAAAGGTTCTTGATATTGGCTGTGGAAGTGGGCATTCGTTGCAATATATGGCGGAACAAGGGGCAGAGGAATTATGGGGGCTTGATCTTTCGAGTACACAAATTGAAATAGCGAATAAGACGTTAAAGGAATGGAATCCAAAGTTAGTATGCGGAGCAATGGAAGAAGAAGGAGATATTCCGAAAGGATATTTTGATATTGTATATTCCATTTATGCATTAGGTTGGACTTTGGATTTAAGAAAAACGTTGGAACTGATTTATTCATATGTAAAGCCAGGAGGAAGTTTTATTTTTAGTTGGGAGCACCCGGTATATTCAAACTTACAGTATGGTACGGAAGAAGTTGCTATAAAGTCTTCTTATCATAAGGAAACGCCCATTACGTTTGAAACATTTAAAGGAGAAAATGTACAAGCGACATTATATAAGAGAAAAATAAGTACATACATAAATGAGTTAAATAGAGCGGGATTTAAAATTGAGAGAATAGAAGAGCCTGAACCATCAAGCTCGTTTGATGGAGAACTAGCTGAGCCGTCTACGAAGTATTATTCTTTATATAAAGCTAGAATGGTGCCGACTACTTTTATTATTAAAGCTAGAAAGTAAAGTGTTTTTATAAAAGAAGCCTATGATTTCAAATAGATGAAATGATAGGCTTCTTTATTTTAAAAAAATGAGGTCAAAGGTGTACTTTTCTTATAAAAATGCATTTCATATAAAAGGTGTAATTATTTTGGGGAAGGGGGATTGTTGTGCGTCATCATAGAAAGTGCAAAAAATTTGGAGTGGCACTGCCTCTTCCGTTTATAGGAGCAACGGGTCCGACAGGTAATAGTGGTCCAATCGGTCCAACTGGAGGGCATGAAGGTCCTGTTGGTCCTACAGGGGTGACTGGACCGACGGGAGCAACTGGGCCCCAAGGTCCTCAAGGTATCAGGGGAATACAAGGTCCCCAAGGGACAACAGGAGCACAAGGAATACAAGGGGCTATTGGTGATACAGGAGAGCAAGGTATAACTGGCCCGACTGGTCTCCAAGGTGCTCAAGGATTAATCGGTAACCAAGGTCTAATTGGTGATATTGGAGTACAAGGATTAGAAGGAATACAAGGAGCAACGGGTCCTGCTGGTAGTCAAGGTATACAAGGCACACAAGGAATACAAGGGGAAATAGGCGAGCGAGGACAAACAGGGGCACAAGGAATGCAAGGAGAGAGAGGCATAACTGGAGTCTCGGGTGTAACTGGTCCACAAGGCCCTCAAGGTGTTCAAGGAATACAAGGAGAGCAAGGGGCTATTGGTATACAAGGAGAAGACGGCTTCCAAGGTATACAAGGAATTACTGGAGAGGAAGGCCCGCAAGGAGCTCAAGGAATACAAGGGGAAGTGGGTCCAACTGGTTCTACTGGAATGCAAGGTGCCCAAGGTATAAGTGGAATAAAGGGGATAACAGGTGCAATAGGTTTACAAGGACCACAAGGTGTGCAAGGAATACAAGGTATAACGGGAGCAACAGGTTTTCAAGGGATAAAAGGAATAAGAGGTATAACGGGAGCGACAGGTAGCATTGGTATTCAAGGCTCAGAAGGACCACCGGGCGGTCCGACGGGAACAACTGGTCCAATTGGTCCATCTAGTGGGGTGACTGGACCAGCTGGACCACCCGGTCCACCAGGAGGTCCAACAGGTCCAACGGGTGCGACTGGTTCAACAGGTGTAAGCGGTGGGATAGGACCAATTGGAGCGCAAGGAGTGCAAGGTATAACCGGTCCAACAGGTCCTCAAGGTGTAAGAGGAGCGCAAGGTTCCCAAGGTGTAGTTGGAGCAGTTGGAGTACAAGGGGCACAAGGTCCTCAAGGTAACCAAGGTATAACCGGTCCAACGGGTGCAGAAGGTTCTCGAGGAATACAAGGTCCGCTGGGAGTAATCGGTCCAACAGGTGCAGAAGGCCCTAAAGGTATTCAAGGTATTCAAGGTGTAATCGGTCCAACAGGTGCACAAGGAATGGTGGGAATCCAAGGTGTAGCTGGTCCAGCTGGTGTTACAGGAGCGGAAGGAGCTCAAGGTGCACAAGGAATCCGAGGAGTAACCGGTCCTGCTGGATCACAAGGTATACAAGGAGTTCAAGGGATACAAGGAGAAACAGGAGCAGCTGGAATACAAGGTCCTCAAGGTGTTCAAGGGATACAAGGGACTACCGGATTGACAGGCACACAAGGTGCACAAGGTCCTCAAGGAGTGCAAGGAATAATAGGACCGACTGGAGCTATTGGCTTGCAAGGTTCTCAAGGATTACAAGGAATAACGGGTCCAACAGGAGCGCAAGGAGTGCAAGGAATACAAGGAGTGCAAGGAATTATCGGTCCAACAGGTGCACAAGGAATTAGAGGTCCCCAAGGAAGTGCAGGGGAAGTCGGTATAACAGGCCCACAAGGAGTCCAAGGAGCGCAAGGTAGTCAAGGCCCACAAGGCCCACAAGGAAATGTTGGAATTACAGGTGCAACGGGTGAAACTGGGGCTACTGGAGCAACCGGGGCAACTGGACCACAAGGTGTGCAAGGAGTGCAAGGGATTACGGGAATACAAGGAATAACGGGAACGACAGGCAATACAGGTGCAACGGGTCCGCAAGGAATACAAGGTATACAAGGGATTCAAGGGTTGCAAGGCCCAATTGGAGCAAGTGGGGTGACAGGTGCTAGTGGTAGTATAGGCCCAGTTGGAGCACAAGGTAGTCAGGGCCCAAGTGGTGTGGTGGGACCGACAGGAGCAACTGGTAGTGCAGGTTCAATAGGTTTCTTGGGAATAGCGGGAGCGACAGGAGCGACTGGCTTACCTAGCGGGGGGGGTTATTTCTTTTCTACTTCAACGAGTACAATTGCAGCGAATGCGTTAATACCAATTAATTCTGGATCTACAGTTTTTGGTTCTGATGTCAGTTTAACAAATGCAACAACTGTAACGTTAAGTACGCCGGGAATTTATTTAGTAAGCTATTATTTTCAAGGCGATCCAACTGGGGGGAATGAAACGATTTCAGTGAGGCTTACTTTAAATGGAACACAAGTCGCAGGGAGTTTTATTTTTTATGTTACAGGAGGTACTTTTATATTAGAACCAGCAGTTTCGAATACGATGGTCATTGAAGTTACTTCTTCAAATGCTACTTTATCTTTACAAAATGGCCCATTAGCTATTGGGCATGTAACGACATTATCTGGTGTGATAACAGCTAGTTTAAATGTATTAAAAATAGTTTGATACGTTAGTTATAACGGGGGGAGCTGCTTGTGAGGGATCAAGATAAGTGTAGTAAGTTTCAAGCACCTATTCCTTTTCCGGCGTCAGGTATTACGGGACCGACTGGTCCAACGGGTCCGACAGGTTCTTTAGGTGGACCAACTGGACCGCAAGGAATACAAGGCGTACAAGGGCCAATTGGTCCAACAGGTCCGACAAGAATACAAGGAGTGCAAGGGGTGCAAGGAGAGATTGGACCAACAGGTCCTACTGGTTTAACAGGACCACGGGGGGCTCAAGGTAATCAAGGGCCTATGGGAGAACGAGGCCCACAGGGAATACAAGGTGTTCAAGGAATACAAGGAGAAAGAGGTCCGACTGGTCCAACTGGTATTCAAGGGATACAAGGAATTCCTGGCCCAATCGGTCCGACCGGTCCAACAGGAATACAAGGCATACAAGGAATGCAAGGAGAAATCGGTCCAACCGGCCCAACAGGAGTACAAGGAATACAAGGAGTGCAAGGGGAAATTGGTCCGACTGGACCAACTGGAAATACTGGTATACAAGGTGTGCAAGGTAATTTAGGAGGTAGTGGTTTACAAGGTGTAACCGGAATACAAGGAATACAGGGTCCGATTGGTCCAACAGGGCCAACTGGTTCTCAAGGAATTCAAGGGGAGCAAGGACCAATGGGTCCACAAGGGGAAACTGGTGTTCAAGGTTTACAAGGTCCCCAGGGAGAAATGGGGCAGGTAGGTCCAACAGGAATACAAGGAATACAAGGAGTGCAAGGTGTAATCGGTCCGACTGGTCCAACCGGTTTACAAGGTGATCCAGGTCCAACCGGCCCAACAGGAGCCACTGGGATAACTGGTCTGACAGGTTCTGCAACTGGCCCGACTGGAGCAACCGGTCCAACTGGTCCACCAGGAGGTCCAACTGGTCCAACCG
The DNA here is from genome assembly GCF_037966225.1 of Bacillus sp. FSL E2-8900. Classification (NCBI taxonomy): domain Bacteria; kingdom Bacillati; phylum Bacillota; class Bacilli; order Caryophanales; family Bacillaceae; genus Bacillus; species Bacillus sp. FSL E2-8900. The sequence continues at coordinate 3,036,721 of NZ_CP150193.1, read as the reverse complement.
GTCCAGCAGGATCACCAGGGGGTCCAACGGGTCCGACTGGAGCAACAGGGGCAACAGGAGCGACCGGAGCAACAGGAGCGACTGGAATTCAAGGGGTACAAGGAATCCAGGGACCGACCGGAGCAACTGGTGTAACAGGTTTGCAAGGAGTACAGGGACCAATGGGGGCAACGGGTCCAACGGGTGATCAAGGCATTCAAGGTCCACAAGGGATACAAGGAGTAACCGGTCCGACTGGTCCGCAAGGTCTACAAGGAATCCAGGGACCGGCAGGAGCAACCGGTCCGACTGGTCCACAAGGAGTGCAAGGAGCACAGGGGCCAATCGGTCCAACCGGCCCTCAAGGTCTACAAGGCATACAAGGTGAGCAAGGAGTAAGGGGAGCGACCGGTCCAACTGGTTTACAGGGGCTACAAGGAATCCAAGGTCCGAGTGGTCCAACCGGTCCTCAAGGAGTGCAAGGCGTACAAGGTCCGAGTGGCATAACCGGTCCAACTGGTCCTCAAGGAATACAAGGTATTCAGGGACCACAAGGAAGTATAGGCCCAACCGGTCCGACTGGTGCAACTGGTCCTCAAGGAATACAGGGAATTCAAGGACCACAAGGAGTAACGGGTCCACAGGGAATACAAGGTATACAAGGAATTCAAGGTGTAATCGGTCCAACCGGCCCAACTGGACCGCAAGGAATTCAAGGGATAACCGGTTCGACGGGTCCAACAGGAGCAACAGGAGCAACCGGACCTACTGGTGCAACGGGTCCCCAAGGTCCTCAAGGAATTCAAGGGATAACCGGTTCGACGGGTCCAACAGGAGCAACAGGAGCAACCGGACCTACTGGTGCAACGGGTCCCCAAGGTCCTCAAGGAATTCAAGGACCACAAGGAGAAACTGGTCCAACAGGAGCAACCGGACCTACTGGAGCAACGGGTCCTCAAGGTCCACAAGGAATCCAAGGTCCACAAGGGGTAACGGGGCAGGCGGGAGCGACCGGCCCTACGGGAGCAACAGGTCCACAAGGAATCCAAGGAATCCAGGGGCCACAAGGTGTGACGGGAGCAACCGGAGCAACCGGAGCGACTGGAGTGACTGGTGCAACAGGACCGACCGGAATACAAGGCATACAAGGAATAACTGGAGCAACAGGGGTAACGGGGATAACGGGCCCAACAGGTGCCACAGGTCCAACAGGCTTAACTGGAGCAACAGGATCATCTGCTATATCGACAGGTGGCGGATATTTCTTTTCTACATCAACAAGCACAATTGCAGCAAATGCCAACATCCCAATTAATTCTGGATCCACTGTATATGGAACTGGTGTATCTTTAACTAGTGCTACGACAGTCACAGTAACGACGCCAGGAATATATTTAGTAAGCTACTATTTTCAAGGGGATGCAAATGGTGGGAATGAGACAGTATCTGTTAGATTGCTATTAAATGGAACGCAACTAACAGGGAGTTTTATACAAAACGTAACGACATCAACTGTAGTAATCGAACCAGCCATTTCAAATACACTTCTTGTGAATGTGACGAGTGCCAATTCAACATTAATATTACAAAATGGCCCGTTAGGTGTAGGGCATGTGACTACTATAGCAGGTGCGATTACAGCAAGCTTAAATGTAGTGAGAATTTTATAAAGAATATAAAAAACACAAGGAATGTCTTTGTAAGACACACCTTGTGTTTTTTAATATTAAATAAACATTTTCTTTATCTTTTCGGTTGAAAAATATGCTGAAAGAAGTATTTGTGATGTAAGTTATCTACAACCTTATTTGCTTGATATGTGCGTTGTTTTTCAATTCGAAGTCTTTGCTCCATCATTTTAATTGCGTGATCAGATAAACGTAACATAATACATTCTCCTTTTCTATAAATATAGGTGACTATTTGATATCGATCCCATATTTATAATTAAGGAGGCAAAATGTGTAACATAGGCAAAAAGCACCTTCCTCTCCCATTACGCTTACGAGGTTAGCTGTCGGACTCGGGAAGTGAGAGTTTCCCTACTTAAAAAAGATTCGCCCCAAGTAGCATAGCTACAAAAATGGTTCCCCCGCTCCAAAATTTGGACTCAGCAAAAGGTTTTATAAAGTAAAAAATAACATAAAGGAGCGAACAAGTCAAATTATTTTGTGTATTCTGTCTTTTTTAATTGCGTAAGAATCATACCGTCAGGAAGTATTGTATCTGATACTGTAATGAATCCGTGTTTTTTATATAAAGTAATAGCAGGGGTATTCGCTTTACCTGTTTGTACAATATATGTCATTGGAGAGGGAAACATGTTAAATATATAAATTAGGAGTTTCGTTGCGATTCCTTTTTGAAAAAAATCGGGCGATACAACTAGCCTATGGATATCGATTAGTTTTTCTTCTTGTACAAAAGAAATAAAACCGACAAGTTTATTTTCAGAAAAATATCCATAGAATGTTTCAACGCAATTTTGAATATCGTTTACAGTATCATATAAACGAGGTATGGCAGTACTATTTAAGTAGTCTGCTTCAACTTTATAAGCTGGAATTTGAACCTGTAAAATGGATGTTGCTACTTCAAAAGAAGTGGAATTTAACTTAAGAATCATAGATAATGAAGCCTCCTTTAAATATGGTATATGAATATAATTGCTTTATGGGTGAGTTTGACAATATTTTTCTTTTTTGCATATAATATATGTATCTCCATATGTAAAATAGTAGTAAATATATTTCTATAGTGAAATATGATTAGCAATGATAAATACATATGTTTGTATTAAATCATACAAACTATAATAGAAATGGAGGACTAAAAATGGGATGGATTATCACATTAATAGTTGGTGCTATTATAGGTGCAATTGCTAGTTCTATAACGGGTAAAAATTTCCCAGGTGGTATGTTCGGAAATATTATCGCAGGTTTATTAGGTGCTTCATTAGGTGGTAAATTATTTGGAACTTTTGGGCCGTCTTTTGGTGGGATTCATGTCGTGCCAGCATTATTAGGTGCAATCGTGTTAATTTTTATTGTATCATTTGTAGTGAAAGCTGCAAAGAAATAGATATATAGATTATGATGAAGAGCCCTGAATAAGGGCTTTTCATCATTCGAAGAGGTGGTTTCGTTGGAGAAAATAAATATAAGAAAAAGAGATAAGTTAAGAAAGTTTTTTAGAGAACAAAATTATTTGGCGGTATTACTTGGATTTGCGTTATTGTTCATTAATATTTTATTGCTAACAAAAATATCATTTGTTTTTACACCGTTTATCGTATTTTTAAAAACAATTTTCTTCCCAGTACTATTAGCAGGCGTGCTATTTTATATTTTACATCCATTCGTTTCGCTTTTAGAAAAGAAAGGTGTTTCAAGAATCGTATCGATAGCTTCCATATATTTAATCGTACTAGGATTATTTGTATTTTTAGTTGTAACGGTTATCCCTATTATTAAAGATCAAATTGATGCATTAATTGATAACTTACCGTATTTTGGCCATGAGATTGAACAAGCAGCACGTAGATTCGGGGAAAGTAATTTACTCGGTAAAATTCAGGAGAATTTAAATATTAATGTTGCGAATATGGTAAAAGAATACACAGTTGATTTTACAAAGTCATTATCATCAGTAACTGGGAATGTAACTGGATTTTTGAGTACTGTTACAGAGGTTGTTTTGACATTTGTAATGGTTCCATTTATATTGTTCTATCTTTTAAAAGATGGTGAGCAATTGCCGAATCACTTTTTAAAGTTTATTTCAGAGCAAAGACAACCAGCAGCAATGAGAATACTAGATGATATGCATTATGCGATTAGCTCGTATATTAGAGGTCAAATTATCGTCAGCTTATTTATCGGTATTATGCTATTAATTGGTTATCTTATTATTGGTATTAAATATGCGGTATTACTTGCGATTTTAGCGATGATTGTAAATATCGTTCCGTACGTAGGACCAATTATCGCGATTACACCAGCGTTAATTATCGCATTTATCGACTCGCCAGCAATGGTGTTAAAAGTAATTATTGTTATGATGGTTGTACAATTAGCAGAAGGTAAATTTATTTCTCCGCAAGTCATGGGTAAAAAGTTAGATATTCACCCGATTACTATCATTTTTATCATTTTAACTGCCGGAAACTTATTCGGGATTATGGGCATTATTTTAGCCATTCCAGGATATGCGATATTAAAAGTGTTAGTTACACACGGTTATAGATTTGTTAAGTTGAATACGTGAAAAAAAGCGCTAAAACAGTGGGAACTGTTTTAGCGCTTTTTTATTAACAATTCATTTGCATATTGGCGCGCCCATTGATCCGCTTCTAATATAGCATCTAGTGAAGGATCTTTTACGTTATGATGAGCTTCAATTGTTTTGTAAATTGTTTTTTCAATATCGAAAAAGGCAATTTCATTTTTTAAGAATAGCGCATTCGCAATTTCATTTGCTGCATTTAATACAGCGGGAGTAGTACCACCGATTTTGCCACATTCATATGCGTATTGTAGACAAGGGAACTTCTCTAAATCTGGTTTTTCAAAATGTAAACTACCGATTTCTAATAAATTTAATTTTTCATAGGAAGAAGGTAGCCGAGTAGGATAGTGAAACGCATATTGAATCGGCATTCTCATATCAGGAGCACCGAGCTGTGCCATAACTGATCCATCAATAAATTCTACTAAAGAATGAATGATACTTTCTTTATGAATCATTACATTAATTTTTTCATATGGAATATCAAATAGCCATCTCGCTTCCATTACTTCGAACCCTTTATTCATTAATGTGGCAGAATCAATCGTTAGTTTTGCGCCCATTAACCAGTTTGGGTGCTTTAAAGCATCTTTTGCTTGTAATGTTTGCATTTCATCACGTGCTTTATCACGGAATGCACCACCGGAAGCTGTTACAATTAACTTCTCAATCTCTTTATTATTTTCTCCGTTTAAACATTGGAAAATAGCTGAATGCTCACTATCTACTGGAATTAAGCGACATCCGTTTTGTTTCGCTAGTTCAGTTACGATATGTCCAGCTGCAACCAAAGTTTCTTTATTAGCAATAGCGATATCTTTCTTCGCTTTTAATGCTTCAATTGTTGGAAGTAATCCTGAAACACCTACAACAGAGCTTAATACAAGATTTGAATCAGGGTGAGTAGCTACTGCAATTAAGCCATCAGTCCCGTGTGTGATTTTTGTATTTGCTGAAATACGCGTACGAAGCTTGTCTGCTAAGTCTTTTGTCGCAACGCTTACAATACGAGGTTGAAACGTTTTGATTTGTTGCTCAAGAAGATCGATATTATAATTTGCGGTTAAACCGGCGATTTTAAAATGTTCAGGATGAGCTGAAACGACATCTAATGCAGATGTGCCGATGGATCCTGTGGAACCTAAAATGGATATATATTTTACCATGAAAAAACCTCCAAAGTTGTTTCGAATATTTCTGCAAACCTATATAATATTAGACAATTGAAGTGGAAATTCCTTCTATATAAAATAGAAAATTTTGGTTTGTTTGGAAGTGAAATGTGATAAACTGTAAAAAATAACGAAAAAGCAATGAAAGAGAAGAGTACATATTCGAAACTTTTCAGAGAGCTGATATGTGGTGAGAATCAGTAAGGGATGAATATGGAATGGACTCTGGAGCTTCTAACTGAAATGAGTAGGTAAAGACGGTTACTTCACGTTATTGAAGTATGAAGTGAGCTAATGATAGCTAATTAAGGTGGTACCGCGGGAGTCTCTCGTCCTTTTTTAGGATGAGGGGCTCTTTTTATTTTGAGAAAGGAGGAGTTAGTGTGAGTGAAAAAATAATGTTAACAGGAATTAAGCCGACAGGTTATCCACATTTAGGAAATTATATTGGTGCGATTAAACCTGCATTACAAATGTCAAAGAATAATGAAGGAAAAGCATTGTACTTTATAGCTGATTATCATGCATTAAATGCTGTGCATGATTCAGAAAAGTTCAGCAGTTATACGAAAGAGGTAGCAGCTACTTGGTTATCGCTTGGACTTGGAGAAGATGTTATTTTTTATCGACAAACAGAAGTACCGGAAATTCTAGAATTAGCTTGGATTTTAGCTTGCCTAACTCCGAAAGGTCTTATGAACCGTGCTCATGCGTATAAAGCGAAGGTGGAGCAAAATAAAGAAGCAGGGTTAGAGGTCGATGCGGGAGTGAACATGGGGTTATATACGTACCCGATCTTAATGGCAGCTGACATATTATTATTTCAAGCTACACATGTACCTGTCGGAAAAGACCAAATTCAACATATTGAAATCGCGCGTGATATTGCGACGTATTTTAATCATACATTTGGCACGACATTTACACTTCCGGAGTATGTCATACAAGAAGAAGGAGCAATATTACCTGGCCTTGACGGAAGAAAGATGAGTAAAAGTTACGGAAATGTGATCCCATTATTTGCAGAGCAAGAAAAACTACGAAAGTTAATATTTAAAATCAAAACAGATTCTTCACTTCCAAATGAACCAAAAGAACTAGAAACCTTATTTACAATTTATAAAGAATTTGCGACAGAAGACGAAATACAGTCATTACGTGAAAAATATGAGACTGGAATCGGATGGGGCGATGTGAAAAAAGAGTTGTTTCGCATAGTAGATCGAGAGTTAGCTGGACCTCGTGAAAAGTACGCAATGTATATGAATGAGCCGGATTTATTATATGAAGCATTAGAAAACGGTGCTGAGAAGGCACGCGCTATTGCAAAGGTAAATTTAGCGGAAATTAAAAAACGGATTGGATTTAAGAGGGAACGTTAAGCGTTCCCTTATTTTTTTTGATAATCTGTAATAATCCTCTCAATAACAGGGGGAAGATTATTAGGTAATTCATCAAGTGAAAAGAAGCGTAGTTCTTTTGATTCACTTTGATCGCATACAAGTTCACCATGAAATTCTCGGCAAATATAAACAACGAGTACACCGTGTACTTGATCGCCGTTTGGATAGATTTGAAAGTAATCTGGTCCAGAGTATGTACGGAATAGTTCTGGATTTTTAATAATAAGTCCAGTTTCTTCATATACTTCTCGCTTTAAAGCGTCTTCTAATGTTTCGTTATATTCTAAGGCACCGCCAATAATGCCCCAGCGGTTAAAATCTGTACGGAGTTGCAGCAATACTTCATCTTTTTCATTTAATATAATGGCGTGTGATCCTATTAGAATAAGTGGATGATTTCCTACTAGATTTCTCATATCTTCAATATAACCCATGTCATTGCTCCTTGTATTTAATAATAGTTAGGAAGTTCTTTTAACATTCTTTCTGTTTTACGTGCTGTAAAGGCTAAGTTATGGTCATCTTTCGTTCTGAAAAATAATGTGCGTAAAAAGGTTTTAATATTGGCACATAAAATACAATACTCATTAAGCGAAAGGCGTTTTCTAATTTGAGGAAGCCTTTTTATTTTTTTATGAATAATAGAAATTAAATCGTTCTGAGGAAAATCATGATACAGCATTGCTAGTAATGGAGTAACAATGCGTTCATCTTCGTTATTATGAAAAAGGTCAGATGGAATAAAGATTTTATTTAATAAACAATGAATTAATTCTTCGTACCATTCAAAAGTTGTATACGTATTATGAACAATTTCAGTAAAGGCATCAGATACATGAGCAAGACAATGAGCCCATCCTTTATTTTCGATATAGCCCCGAAAATCTGTTTCTAAGTTTGTGTATGTAATGAGTTTATTTTTTATTTCTTCGATATCCTCCTCTGTACAAAAGTAGTGCGAATTAGCGAATTGGAGTATTAACGCAATTAACGAAACAGTGTAAGAACGTGTGAAAACCCCATCTGTATGTGGGGAGTAAATGTCACAATATAAATACTCATCACTTAAACAAGTTTGCAGAAGTAATTTCAGCTGATCGTCCATAAGGAATTCATGATGAATGAAATGCGCAAAACATTTATATATAAGTTGGTAACGAACGTAGCTATCAGTCGTTCCGATATACTGAAGCATGTTCAAAGTTAACTCATTTACGTCTATATGTTGCAGTTGCGTATAGTCATTTTGTTGTATAAGCTCTAACTGTTGTTGCAATGCTGTAATATCCACTGGAGAACCTCCTCCGCACTTTAAAGATGCGATCTTTTCTAGTATTCTATATATTCAAGGACAATCCTGCTCATGCAAGGAGAACGATTAGAAATTCGAGTATGATATAGATGAGGGAAGAATATGACGACGATAGAACAGTTAGAAAAACATTTTAAAATAAGAAGAAATGCTTCTTCTATTATGATAAAAGAAAATAATGCAGAGATTTTTACAGAAGAGCAATTAGAGGAAATGATGCAATATTGCGTTGCTGAAGCTAAAAAAGATGGATTAGAAAAACTACATTTTGAAATCTCTTCAAAAAGTCCAAATTATGATGTGTATAAAAGATGTTTTGAAACGTATTTATTTGAATATGTTACGGAAAACATGATTGTATTTAAAGATATATACGAAGTAGAAGATGTAGAAAGTGAAATTGATTTTAAGCTTATTGAAGAAGTTGGAGAAGAGGCTTTTTATTCACTGTGGAATGAAGCAACGGGAGAACCAGTCGCTCATGATCAATTTGTGCATATGATGCTACAAGAAATTGGTGAGCAATGGAAAGAACATTGCTTAACAGCGAGTGCCGATGAAGAGCCGATAGGAATTGTAATCCCGCATATTGAAAGAGGTACGTTAGAAGAAGGGAAACTTATGTACTTCGCAGTTACTCCAAATATGCGTAATAAGGGATATGAAGCTGCGTTATTTGCAGGTGCGATGTTTGTCTTAAAGGAAATAGGTGCATCTTATTATATTGGTGAGACAAATATGCAAAATGAGTGGATGAAGGATGTTTTTGAAAAGAACGGATGTCAGCTGCTGAGTTGTACTGAGCGGTATGTGAGGAAGTTTTAGGAGGATGAAGGATGTATACTCTCGAACTCGTATAGCGGGAGGGGACTATATATGTTAAAGCAATCCATGCATTCATTCGTGTTACTGTATCCAAATGTATTGTTAGAAGGCTGGAATGTTGAAAAAGTTTCAGAACGTTATGAAGGTGAAAAGTGGGGAACTTTTTGGTTTCAGGTTGTTACTCCAACTGGGATGTTTCGAGTAAAGGAATTTTTTCTCGATATAATGGAACCAGTATTTCCGGATAGCTGTATTTCTCAAGCAAAAGGAGATTGTTTTCAATATAAAGGGCTTGTGTATTGGAAAGGTATAAATTATAAAGGAAAAGAAAGTTACGTTACATCTATATGGAAAACACAAGTTGAAATTTCTGTTGATCATGGATATGTAAAACAAGACGAAATGGAACGATTTCTATTTGAATTACAACCAGTAAATATGGAGCTTGGGAAAACGATATTACATACATCATTTCACTTATTAAGCTTTCAAGCGAAGAGAAGTGAAATGGGTGAGATAGGAAGATGTAGAGAGTGGAATGCTCCAGATGACGTATCCTATGTAAATTTGTTAATTCATGAAAAACTAAATTGGAAACTTGAATCGGTCGGTTTCGGAAATGACGAAACGCAGTATGTATACTGGGACGAAGTTAATAAACTATATGCACTTTGGGTTTGTAGACATAAAAACAAAGCGTACTATCCTATTTCTTCATGGACAATGAACTATGGCCCAAAACAAATTATAAACGGGTTAGAGTTTTATTCGCACCCTAATCGCGGAACAGTTGTATACGAAGATTTAGGTAATGAACAAATCGCATACGTATTTCGCGGTAATCCATGTACAAATTTTGAACAAGTAAAAGAACTTTTCGCCTGTTTGTAAGATAAAAAGAAAAATGAGAACGACAAAATGGATATTCCCATAATACAATAGGGTAAGATTCAATTATAAGAGAAAGCGTTGGTGAAAGAATGGAGCAGCAAAGAAATTGGCTACAAGCAACTGTAGAAAGAATTGAAGATAATACGTTACAAATAAAGTGGGAAAATAATATAGAAGAAGTTCGTATTTATTGGAGTACTTCACCAGATCATATTGAAGAAAATGGAGAACTACTTGCAACTGTAAATGGAGAATTATCATATACAATTGAAAACCCGAGTGAAAATGAACGTCCATATTTTAGACTAGTAGGAAGTAATGGACAAGCAGTGACAGTAGCTGAGCGTAGATTGCCATTACAAGGTGCGTTTAACTTCCGTGATATGGGTGGATATGAAACGACAGATGGACGTAAAGTGAAATGGGGCAAATTATACCGTTCTGAAGAATTAGCAGGACTAACAGAGTGGGATATCGACTATTTACAAAAGTCTGGTTTAAAGTTAATTTGTGACTATCGTACAAACTTTGAGGTAAAGCATAAGCCAAATCCTGAGATTACAGGTGCTCGTCAAGTGTGCTTACCAGTTATGCAAGACTTAGCGAAAGACTTAAATATAAATGAGTTTTTCCAAGTTGGTGACCTTTCTATGTTAGGAAAACCAGGTGAGTATCTTGTGAAAATGAATCAAGATTTCGTAAGTGGCAACGAGGCATTCGTGAGTTTCTTAAACTTAGCGCAAAACCCGGAAAACTTACCGTTAGTAAACCACTGTACAGCTGGAAAAGATCGTACTGGATTTGGTTCAGCATTATTACTACTTTTACTAGGTGTACCAGAAAAAACAGTAATGGAAGACTACTTACTAAGTAACGGATTCCGTGAAAAGCTAAATGAAAAAATGATGGCCTTTTTAGGTGCGAAATTACAAAACGATGAGAGCAGAGCGATATTAGGTGCAATGTTTGAAGCGCGTGCTGAATACTTGCAAGCTGCGATTGGTGAAATTCAAAAGCAATACGGATCAGTTGAAGCATACGCTGAAAAAGCTCTTGGCTTTACGAAAGATTCGTTAGAGGAAATGAAAGAGTTACTGCTGGAAGAAAAGTAAAAAGAAGGGAGGCTGGTTTTAATTAGCCTCCCTTTCTTATTGTTGTTATAATTAAGCTATGAGAATATAGGAGTTGAGAAAAACATCATGAAATACAAAGTTATATTATTCGACGTAGATGATACATTATTAGATTTCCCTGAAACGGAAAGAAACGCATTACATAATGCGTTTGTACAGTTTGATATGCCTACAGGGTATAATGATTATCTTGCAAGCTATAAAGAGATTAGTAATGGATTATGGAGAGATTTAGAAAATAAAATGATTACGCTAAGTGAATTAGCAGTAGATCGATTTAGACAATTATTTGCGCTTCATAATATAGACGTAGATGCACAGCAATTTAGTAATGTATATCTTGAAAACTTAGGGAAAGAAGTACATCTTATAGAAGGCGCAGTACAATTATGTGAAAATCTACAAGATTGCAAGTTAGGTATTATTACGAATGGATATACGATGGTGCAACAATCAAGAATCGGAAATTCACCTTTATGTAATTTTTTTGATCATATTATTATTTCTGAAGAAGTTGGTCATCAAAAACCAGCACGTGAGATTTTTGATTATGCGTTTGAGAAGTTTGGGATTACGGATAAATTAAGTGTACTAATGGTCGGAGATTCGCTAACTTCTGATATGAAAGGCGGAGAAGACTTCGGCATTGATACGTGTTGGTATAATCCGAGTTTGAAAGAGAATAAGACGAGTGTTAATCCGACTTATGAAGTGGAGAGTCTTCTACAAATTTTAGAAATTGTAGAAGTGGCGGAAGAAAAGGTAGCTTCATTTTAATCGTGCTGATATTTGTCGAAAAATCGATATATTGAAAAAATCGTTGATATATTGTAAGTTGTGATAGATATATTTGAAAAATCGTTGATATATTGTAAGTTGCGATAGATATATTGAAAAAATCGTTGATATATTGTAAGTTGCGATAGATATATTTGAAAAATCGCTCATATAAATTCATATACTAAGATATAGAACAAAAAAATAGAGCTACTATACAAGGTCATTCACGTGTTATAATGCGTGAATTAAATATGCGTATATAAATAGTTTCCTAGCGTGATGCGATGTCATGTATGATTAGTGTAACAACTAGAGGTGAATAAAGGATGTTAACGTTTTTATTTGAGTTAGACAAAAATCTCCCGCAGAAGGATGAGCCACGGTATGATGCTTATTCAAAGGGCTTTATCGAAGGAGATGTAACGATTTGCGCGAGTGACAGCGTATTTTTTCAAAAATCATGTATGAAGGTTGCAGAGCTGGGGATTTATTTAGGTCAGTGGATGGAACAAGTTCAACATGGGCAGAACGTGCCTATGAAATATGAAACGGCTGACCGTGAAGAGGTAATTCTTGGTTTCTTCTATGAAGAGGATCATAATCAATGGACTGTTTTTTCCAGCTGGCAAGAATTTGAACTTCAAGAGCGTATAGCTACTGCAACATTAATAGAGAGTGTTCAACGCTATTTGTATGAGCTAAATAAAGAACTGCGCATGATAGAATATCCTGTGACGTTTGATCAGTACTTAAGAGGAGAGCGAATGATGCAGCTCTCTTACAAACGACCGTGTGATAGCAAAGCAGATACGACACCGATAGAGGTTTATAATGGAAGTGAGCAAGTAGGTGTAGTAAGGGGCTATTATAAAAATACGCTGATGAGAGTGCTGGATTTTATTCCGAAAATTGGTAGTAATATTATTTATGAAATAAAGGATAGTAAGGACAATATTCGCGTCATTGCAAAGGATGTAAGTAGGCAGCGCCAAAGAAGGATTTTAGTAATGTACAAAGATAATCATGATGCAGAGCATGAAATACTTGTATGTGACGGAAAGTTATTGGATGCAAATTTCTTATTTACCTTTACATATAAGGCAGAAGAATATGTTGTTCATAAAACTTTATTTGGAATGGGAAAGTTATTACGAAAGGGCTATGTAATTGCAGATTGGAATATTCGTCTTGAGGAAGATATGTATTACATTGAGATGAATGTATATGATGAAGATTACATGCAGGATCAATACTTGCTATTAGGCGTATTTCATGCGGTTTTATATGGATAATCAATGAGAAATACCGTCATTCTTCTTGGAAAGAATGACGGTATTTTTTTTGTGATTCTTGTGACTGGACGTCTTTAATCAATCCTCAAAAATAAAAATCTCATCAATCGTACTATGTAATGCCTTCGCTATATCGTGAGCAAGTTGTAAGGAAGGATTGTATTTACCTTTTTCGAGATGACTAATTGTTTCACGTCGCACACCAACGTTCTTCGCTAAATCTTCTTGTGTCATGTTCAATTTGGCACGGTATTCTTTTATTCTCGTTACGAATGCCATGGTGCATCTTCCATTTCATCAATTGGTTTATCGAAAAAGAACATAGAAAAGCCGAATGTAAGAATGAGTGTGCCGAAAATAAGAGCGATATCAATCTCTTGTAGCGTAGGGTTTGGAAATAACATTTCAATAAACATAATGATTGTGGTAGTTAGTAACGTAACGATAAATGCATTGCGACACGATTTATTGACAATTTGTTCAAACAGTTCATCGTGTTGAACTGTTCTATACGATGTGAAAAAGGAGAAGAAACAGAACATAGTAAACAATCCTTTTTCATAAAAAAATCCGAGGAAACCGAAGAAACCGAGAAATCCTAAATATTTTATCCAAGTTGTTTTCATGATAGTTCCTCCTTATATTGTTAGAAATAAATCACGTTATGTTATAAATATATCACATATGGATAGGAATGGTAATAATAGTTTTCCAGTTTGGTTCATAATAATAGTAAAAAGAGGAAATATGCTGCGAAATAAAGAGGATAATATTGTAAAATGGTTGTAAGGAGGGGGAGGAAGAAATGCTAACTTGGATCATGATCGTTGTATTACTTGTAGTGATTACTGTCATTGCGACGGTGTTAATTGGGCGGAATGGTGATGCAAATTATAGCAAAGCGACAAAGGGGAATATTAAACGCTTAACAATGATTTATATTATACTAGCTGTCGTTTTAGTTGTTGGATTAGGGGTGTATATTTATTTTAAAGGTTAAATATACTGAAAAATGTAAAAATCTTAAAATAGAACTATGCTATAATATCAATATAGTTATTTGGTAATTAAGGAAAGGATTGGATGAAATGATTGAAATTACGAATGTGTCAAAAAGTTATAATGGGTCTACCTATGCAGTAAAAGACTTAAGTTTATCTGTACCTAGCGGCGAAATCTTTGGATTTTTAGGACCGAATGGTGCGGGTAAATCAACGACAATTAAGATGATTACTGGTATTCACGGGGTGGACAAAGGGACTATTACGATTAACGGAAAAAATATTATGGAAGAGCCGATGGAAGCGAAGAAGACGTTTGGTTATGTACCAGATAGTCCAGATATGTTTTTACGATTAAAAGGAATTGAATATTTAAACTTTATGGCCGATATGTATGAAGTGCCGAAAGAAGTACGACAAGAACGAATAGAGTCTTTAGCGAAGAAGTTTGATCTTTATAATGCTTTATCTGATCAAATTCAAAGTTATTCGCACGGTATGAGACAAAAAATCGTTATTATTGGTGTGCTCGTACATGAGCCAGATGTATGGATTTTAGATGAACCATTAACTGGGCTTGATCCGAAATCTGCATATATTTTAAAAGAAATGATGAGAGAGCATGCGGATAAAGGAAAGATTGTATTTTTCTCTACACACGTATTAGAAGTGGCAGAAAAATTATGTGACCGCGTCGCGATTATTAATAAGGGAAACCTTCAGTTTAAAGGGAATTTAGATGAAATGAGAGATCATTTTAAATCCAATGAATCACTTGAAAAAATGTTCTTGGAGATGACGGGCAATGAGTAAAATTTGGACGTTAACGAAAGTATTATTGAAATTAAATTATGCAGATTTTATAACAGATAAGAAGAAGCGATGGGCGTATGTATTTTCATTTGCAGCTATTTTATTTGTCGGCTTTTTACTGTTTGGTTCTATCACGCATGCAATGTATGAGGGAATGATACATTTAGGGCAAGATCCAGGAATGATTATCGCAATGGGACTTGCGATTGCGAGTATATGGGTATTTTTAATGAGTATTACGAACATTTTAACTGTATTTTACTACAGCAATGACATTGAAATGTTATTACCATTACCATTAAAACCAGCGCAAATTATTTCAGCCAAATTTTTAACAGTATTAATTACACAATACGTAATGAGTTCATTTATTTTATTACCGATCTTTATTACGTACGGTTTAAAAAGTGGCGCATTTATTACATATTACATATATATGATTTTCATTTACTTACTCTTCCCAATTGTGCCGTTAGTACTAGCTTCGTTACTGATGACAGTTATTATGAGGTATACAAATATAGCGAAAAATAAAGACCGAGGAAATATATTTATTGGAATCGTAAGTATACTATTTATTGTAGGAATTAACGTATTTTTGCAGTGGAAAAATAAAAGTTCGTTTTCTGAAGATGCAATTGCGGATTACCTTGCAAACAACCAGTCTTCTCTTTTAGTACAAATGACAAACTATTTTCCAACTACATATTTTGGAGCAGTAGCATTAGTAGAAAATGCAAATTGGAAGGGACCTTTATATGTAATAATCTTTGCAGTTATTTCATTTGTCTTCTTTGTGTTGTTTTATTACATAGCAGAGCGTACATATTTAAAAGGGGTTATTGGACTTTCAACGAGTACAGCAAAGAAACAAGTTATTTCGGCGGAAGGTTTACAGAAATCAACAGTACAAAGTTCGCATTTAAAAGCGTATGTGAAAAAAGAATTTAAAACGTTATTCCGTACACCACAATTTTTCTTAAATTGCATTGTACAAACTTTCGTTATGCCAATTATGTTGTTCTTTATTTTATTTGTGCAAGATGGAAATTTAAAGTTTATTACAGAGTATATTAACAATTCAGAGACAACGGGATTTGCAATTGGTGTTGGCCTTTGTGCATCGTTATTTTTAATGGGTAGTAACGTCATTGCAACAACGTCATTTTCGCGAGATGGAAGCTCTTGGTTTGTGAATCGTTATTTACCAGTAAAGGCTTCGGATATCTTTTTTGCGAAAGCAATCACTGCTTGGTTAATTAATGTGATCATTTTAGCAGTATTCGGTATTACGATGGCAGTTGTAGCTGGGATTTCTCCAGTCTTTATGATACTGTGGTTTTTACTAAGTGCGAACGGGTTGTTATTAATTAATTTAATCGGAACACGCTGGGACGCGCAAACTGCAGATATTCATTGGGATACAGAGCAGAAATTATTTAAAAGTCGATATACAACTTTGTGGAATTTTTTAGCTAATATTTTAATAGCTTTAATTATTGTGGGGGGAGTAAGTGTATTATACTTCTTCCTTCATGTCGGACTGTGGGTTATGTTTATCGTTTTATTTGTAATGTTTACGATTGTAAATTATATCTTTATTAAAATGTTAAAATTAGGTGCTGAACGTATACTGTCAAATATTCAATAAGAAGATAGATCCTCTGTATTCATGCAGGGAATCTGTGTATAGATGGAGGAGAAAAAGGTGAAGAAAATAGCAATTGTAACAGGGGCAACTCGTCTGAATGGAATTGGTGCAGCTGTATGCAAGGTGCTTGCTCAAAAAGGGATAGACATTTTTTTCACGTACTGGCCAAAGTATGATAAAGCGATGCCATGGGGAATGAGTGATCAAGAACCCTTTTTGCTGAAAAAGGAAATTGAAAGTTACGATGTTCGATGTGAAATGGCAGAAATCAATTTATCGCAGTCTTATTCGCCAAATCGTTTGTTTTATATGGTATCAGAACGGTTAGGTGATCCATCTATTCTAGTTAATAATGCAGTATATTCTACTCATACGAGAATTGAGGAATTAGATGTAGAGCAGTTGGATAAACATTATACAGTTAATGTTCGGGCTACTATGCTATTAAGTTCATTGTTTATAAAACATTATTCACTTAAAACGGGCGGGAGTATTATTAATCTTACTTCAGGACAGTCAGTAGGTCCAATGCCAGATGAACTAGCATATGCAGCAACGAAAGGGGCAATTGAAGCATTTACAAAGTCAGTAGCACCAGTTGCGATGGAGAAGGGGATTACAGTGAATGCTGTAGATCCAGGACCGACGAATACAGGATGGATTACAGAGGAGCTGAAGCATCATTTAGTATGGAAGTTCCCGCAAGGTAAAGTAGGAGAACCGGTGGATGCTGCGCGCTTAATTTCTTTTTTAGTAAGTGAAGAAGCGAAATGGGTTACTGGGCAAGTCATTCACTCGAATGGT
Source organism: Bacillus sp. FSL E2-8900 (assembly GCF_037966225.1). Taxonomy (NCBI): domain Bacteria; kingdom Bacillati; phylum Bacillota; class Bacilli; order Caryophanales; family Bacillaceae; genus Bacillus; species Bacillus sp. FSL E2-8900. The sequence goes on along the minus strand of NZ_CP150193.1, from coordinate 3,019,375 downwards.
GGTTATTCATAAAAATATTATGTTAACAAATGTTGAGAAACAAAAAACGAAAGAAAATTTTATTTTTTTTGTATAAATAAAATGTCAAGAAAGATAAAAATTTGATAGAAGAGTATATCGTCATATGAAGATAGTAATTCTTAATGTGACAATATACTCTTTTTCTTTTACTTGCGAGTAGAAAAATGAAGTAGAAGAAACTCGAATATTAAAATGAGTTTATCAGTTTTTGTACGTATTATTATGAAGATTACTGTCGGAAAGATGATAATTCGTATGAAAAGGGATTTTTTAAGGGGGAATCGAATCGTAAAGGGGAGGATAAATTATGTAAAACATAGGGGGATTTATATGAAAATGAAAAAGGTCGCTATCGCATCGATAACAATTGGTACAATGCTTACTATGGCAGCTTGTAGTCCTTCAGCAGATAAAGAAACGGAAAAGAAAGAGCAAGTAACTGCGCAAAATGATGGAGAAGCAAAAACGACAAGTGCAGATGAAGCGTCAAAAACAACGAAAGATACTGAAAAAGAAACAAATACTTCTTCAAATGAAAAAACAGATAAGGATGCAAAAAATACGAAAGAATCATCAGGGACAGAAAGTAACGGCAAAACGTCAACTCAAAACGAAAATGTAAAAACAAAAGAAAAAGAGACGACAGGAAAAACGAATGATCAAACGACTAGCGGGAAAACAACAGATCAAAGCACAAGTACAAGCACAAACAATAATGGAAAGACAACGAAAGATCCGAAGAAAAGTGTTGCTGTGAAAACGAATGTTAAAGAAGTTGTAGCATTAATTGATAGCTTGGACAAGCAGTTAGCTGCTAATCCAAAATTGGAAACAGTGAATAAGCTTGGCAAACAAATTAATGAAAAGTGGGATGTGATTGAAAAAGAGCTAGAAGCATCACATCCGACGGATTCTAAAACAATCGGTCAAAGTATGTATCCGTTAATTGTAGGAGCGGAGAAAGAAAAAATCGATATTAATAAAATGAAATCATTAACGACGAAAACGAAAAAAGATTTAAATCAGTTATTGACGAAACTTTCATAGTTTCAAAAGCCTACTCGTGTGAGTAGGCCTTTTTTAGTTTGTTGTAATGTGCACAGTATAACTTATTTATTTTCATTTTCAATTACGATGCGAAAGGAACTGAATGCTTGTTGACTGATATAATCTTCTTCGCTAACTTTATAAGGAAATGGAAAAGCGACGAGTTGCAAATTACTTTCCTGATCCACTGAAGGCAATGTGAAATTAAAGATTTGTCTTGTTTCAGGTGCAACCTTAGTATAAACGACTTTTCTATTGTTAAATATTTCAACTTGTTTCCAATCTTTAAAAGCCACGATTGCGTAAGTCATTTCATCATTTGTTTCATTACCGTTTGATAAAATTAATTGCTTGCCTTCCTTTTCAAAGAAGACAGTTTGTAAGTTCTCTTCACGGTTCGTAACAAATACTGGTTCGTAAAGACCATCTTTTAAAATAGCATCTGGATTTATAAGGGAGAGTTTTATTTTTTCGTTTTCTTTCTGAAGAGGATGCATTGAATATCGCATACTTAGAATATCTTCTAAAATAGCTGCTTTATTTAAGTTATTATCTTTTAATTTGTATTCAGGTTTTTTAATTATTAAAAAGGTTAATTCACTTGCATTAGGAGAAGTGCGTAAAGAGATTTTCGTAGTAATTGAACTGTTTGGTTTCATATCAAAAAAATAGTGTAATATTTCATTAGTAGTATCTTCTATTTTAAAAGGTTTTTGTTCGTAATCTTCTAGAACAATTAATCCATATTTTCGGTTTTCATTAATAGTATGTACGAATGATAATGTTACATTAATTTTATTATCCTCACTAGTAATTGTACTACCATTGTTAATATGTTGGCCTTGATTATCCTTCAATCCGTAAGAAATAGTATTGGTTTGTTGCTCTCGTTTATTTTCTATGGAAGGTGGATGAGGTTGTATGAATGAAGTATTGAACAAAATATAAATTGTAAGTAATGAAATAAGTAAAACACCGCTAATAATATATATTTGTTTCATAAATAGCACCTCAATATATGTAAAATATTAGAGAAAAAAGATATGCAAGATGCATATCTTTTTTCTCTTTCTTACCAGAAAGCTTTTGTTTCGTGATTCACATCATTATAACCACTTAATTTATAGGTATGATTACCGATAGCGTAATCATCTCCATAATAAATGCTTGTGTTGGTCGCTGTAGCACTTACAAAGGATGATTTTTTTGCACTATTACTTTTCGTATTCACTAATGAGCCATCGCCATTGAAAGTTCTTGCTTTTGCATAAACATAGTCTTCGGTCGTAGTTGATTTCGATTTAGCAACTGCATAGGGGTTACCAAAAAAGGGAGTATATACGCTAATGTTAGAGTCATTCTTAGGTGCAGCTGCAATAGTCAAACTAGGAACACTAGATGTTTTTGTTGATTGAATTGTATCAAAGTCAACTAAAACGGGCTGCTTGTCTACAGTATCGACCTCTGAAGCACTTGCGTTATTAGTAAAACCAAAACCTAAAACCGCTAACCCTAAAGTTGTCACCGATAAAGATTTTTTCATATTCACTAATTTTCCCACCTTTTTAAATTTTTGAGTTCGAACTCAATTCATACAATATATGAAAATTTCGAAACTCTCAATGGTTTATTCCATACTTAACTTTTCTTTTACTTTCGATTCAACATGTCTTCATTTGCAAAAAAGCGAATATATCTTCTAATGCTTAGCCAGCAAGGGATACAGGTTTAACTTTATGAAATTCGTGTAAATTTAAATCTATTCATGTCAGAATCTCTGTTATTTTTAAGTTCATATGGGAAACTTATTAAAAAAAGGATGGTGACAAAAATGACAATCGATCGAATTTGTACAATTGGACCCGCAAGTAATAATAAAGAAACGTTAGCACAGTTAATAAAGAATGGTATGAAAATTGTTCGACTGAATTTATCGCATGGCACGCATGAAAGTCATAAAGACATCATTCGTTTAGTGAAATCATTAGATGACTCTATTAAATTTTTGGGTGATGTACAAGGACCTAAAATAAGATTAGGTGAAGTGAAGGGAGAGCAAATTACACTTCAGGCAGGAGATTCTTTTATTTTACATACACAATCAGTTACAGGGAGTAATACAGAAGCGAGTGTTGATTATGAAGGAATTGCGAATGATGTAAAAGTAGGCAGTAGAATTTTAATTAATGATGGAGAAGTTGAATTAATTGTTGAAAAGATAAGTACGGACAAAATAGAAACGAAGGTAAAAACAGGTGGCAATATCTCATCTCATAAAGGAGTTAATTTACCAGATGCGGCTGTTCGTTTACCAGCTATTACAGAGAAAGATAAAAAAGATATTCAGTTTCTTTTAGAGGAGAATGTTGATTTTATCGCGTGTTCTTTCGTAAGAAAACCTAGTCATATAAAAGAAATACGAGATTTTATACAACAGTATAAAGAAACGTCACCTAATATAATGGCAAAAATAGAAACGATGGAAGCAATCGAGAATTTTCAAGATATATGTAAAGAAGCAGATGGAATTATGATTGCAAGGGGCGATTTAGGAGTAGAGTTACCGTATCAATGCATTCCGCTTTTACAGAAAATAATGATTCAGGAATGTAATCGAACGAATACATATGTCATTACAGCAACACAAATGCTTCAATCTATGGTAGATCATTCTATTCCAACAAGGGCAGAGGTGACTGATGTGTTTCAAGCTGTACTGGACGGAACGAATGCAGTTATGCTTTCAGCTGAAAGTGCATCAGGAGAGCATCCAATCGAAAGTGTAAGAACATTACGTCTCGTTTCAGAATTTGCGGAACATGTTAAAAAAGATGGACCTTTTGCGATGAAAGATGTACTGCAATTACTGCGTGAGTCTCTGGATGAGTAATAAATAAAAAGAGGGCGGATATACATCCGCCCGCGTGTTTTTCATTCATACTATTCTTGCTCTTGCTCATCCAAAATCTTTTCAAACGCAGCAGATACTTTATCAAACTCTTCATCATTTTCAATGTATGAAAACTCATTATCTTCTTCTACTTTCAAAAAGAAAATATCAATGTCTTCCTCAGTTTCTGTTTGGATATCTTCAACAAAGGCAACTGCAATATATTCTGCACCTTCGACATCCATCGCTCCAAGTACTTCTACTTCTTGCTCTTCGTTATTCTCATCACTAAGAGTAAACACTTCGCCAACTTCAATATCAGACATATTCATTCTCCTCCTGTTCGACTCTAAAAATAGAGCACTCAAACTGTATACATACTAACATATCTTTCCATGAAAAACCAAATTCATACGTAAGAAAACAATTCATTCTTCTTTAGTATGAGTATACAGCTATTAGGAGCATTATTTGTCTGTGCTATATTACTTAATCCATTCAACAATTGTATCCATAGTCTGTCTTGTTTTATCACGCTTTGGCTCTTCTTTACGGTAACCAAAGGCAACCATAACTGATACTTCAAGATTATCGCCTTGTATAATGCCTTCTTGACGAAGTAAAGAATCTACTTCCTCTTTATCAAATCCTTCTATTGGACAAGAATCAATACCGATTTGAGCTGCGCTCGTCATCATATTACCTAAAGCAATATAAGTTTGTTTAGATGCCCAATCAAATACAGCACGATCGGATTGTAATAAGTTAAAATCTGATTCCTGGAACTTTTTGAAGAATTCATATCTAATTTTTTGAGTGTCTTCAGGCAATCCAATAATATCGTTCATCATATATTTAATATACTCTGCATCATAATGCATATCTTTAATGTTTCTTGAAAGAACAATGACGAAATGGCTTGCTGTTGCAAGTTGCCCACCAGCGCCCCATGAATACGGTTGTAGTTTTTCTCTTAATTCTTTATTTTGTACGACAATAAATTTCCAAGGCTCATATCCAAAAGAAGAAGGAGATAATCTGCCTGTTTCTAAAATGAATTTGAAATCCTCTTCTGAAATTTTGTGCATAGGATCGAATTCTTTACATGCATGTCTGAAATGAAAAGCCTCCATAATCTTTTCTTTTGTAATTTCATTTGTATTTGTCATAAAAGTTCCTCTTTTCATGAATTTATTTTTGTAAGTAAATTATATTTTTAAAGTAACACAGATACAAGTACGCACATTTATGTGGTATAGTATCAAAAAAGATACTATTGATAAGGGAAGGGATTTATTATGGATTGTTCAAATGAAAATAATATAAATTACCCATTTTTAAATAAATATTCTTGTCCAGTTGAAGCTATGGTTGAGGTGATTGGAGGGAAATGGAAAGGGGTAATTTTGTATCATTTATTAGATGGTACAAAGCGGTTTAATGAATTAAAAAGATTAAAACCAAATATCACACAAAGGATGTTAACACTGCAGCTGAGAGAACTTGAAGCTGATGGGATTATACATCGTGAAGTATACCGTGAAGTACCACCTAAAGTTGAATATTCGTTAACTGAGCTTGGTGAATCACTACGTCCAGTGATTCTATTAATGATGGAATGGGCAACTCATAATATGGAGAAGGTTTTGGAGAATAGGAATACGAAAAATAATAGTTAAGAGTTGAAATTGATATAGACGAGTTATGTGAAATAGTTGTAGAAATAAAAGGTGTTTCCATACGTGAAAACACCTTTTATTTCTATATTTTTTACTTTTTAACTTCAACTGCTGAAGTTGGAAAGTTATTTAAGTTTGCAGTTTGACCATACCAATCAGCATGTTTAAAAACAACACCTTTTCCATATCCGTCAGTTGAAGTACGTTCCCATAGTGTTGTTGAGTAGCTAGCAGTAGGAGCTGCTGTACGTACAGAAACAATTTGATTTTGCCAACTAGCAGACAAGTTTTTATAACCGCTACTTAGAGAAAAATACTCGCTACCTTGATTTGTAAGTTTATAGAAGTCTGTACTACCAGGTCCGCTTCCTCCAACACCAAGGGGAGTGATTGAATGATTCAACCTTTGTTTATCTTTTTCAATAAAAGACTCTAAACTTTCTTTGCTCGAAAATCCATAAGATAACCAGTCTCCATTTTGATTTTGTTTCGGTAGAACTAACGTTATTTTTACGTCTTCCTTTGATGGAGCACTCAATTTGTTAAACGAATCAACAGTCTTTTCATCTACAGTTACATATTCGAAAGAGGAAATCGTATAATCTTTTTCGGTACTAGCTGATACTGATCCCAGTCCTCCAGTTAACGACGAGACAGTTAATAATGCACCTGCTACCAACTTTTTCAGCATGGATTCATCTCCTTAAAACTTAGATTTTTTACATAACTAAAATGTATGTTAATTTGAATGTTTTATAAATATTTAGAAATTTATAAAAATTAAACAGAATATTCTTTTATTATTCTGAAGTAAGGAAAGTAATTAAAAATGAAAAAAGGTTTACTTAAAAAGTAAACCCTTTTTGCTGACCTATTTCAAAACTCAATGGATGAAAGTTTCATTTTATCCATCTATGAATCATACACTTCTTTTGCATTCGTAGAAGCAGCATCTAATAAAAGGAAAATGGCTGCTATCATATGTAGAAAGATGTCTATATAAGGAAAGAAGGCAACTAGAGTAACGATAATACCGATATACTGAGGGTACGTATTCATGCCTTCTTTTTTAGCTAATAAAATAGTAGTGATATGAAAAACAATCAATAGTAGTAAAGGTAACCCATATAGGTTAACAAGACTTGGAAATACATAATAACAAGGAAGTAATAAAAGATGATAGATCCCTGTAGTCCACTTTAGTGCTTGAATGTAGGTTTTCAAAGTTAATCCTCCTAAAACAACTCATATCTATATATTACCAAAAATAACAGGTAATTGGATATTGTTTATTTGTATTTTTAATAGATTATAATAATTTTATGTAAACTAATTGTTAGGTATCTATAAAATAGAAAAACCACCCAAACGAGGGTGGTTCGTATTATAAATAACTACTTAAAGAAGAAATCGGAACCTTCACTTCACTACCTTCCTTCATATTCCGCAGCATAACGGTTTCTGTACTAAGTTCGTCTTCCCCAATAATAAGCACATAAGGTATATTCTCTTTATTGGCATAATTAAGGGCGCGTTTTAATTTGCGTCCTGCTAGTTCAAGTTCGACTTTTAAGGAAGTGGTGGAACGTAATTGCTGGGCAATTTGTAAGCATTGTAACTCTGTCCCAAGCGGGATGATAAATAGATCCGCTGTAGATGAGATTGTTTCTTTCTGCGATAGTGCTGTATAAATAACGTCTAAACCGAATGAAATACCGACTGTTGGATAGTTTATATTATCACCACGGAAAGCTCCGATAATGTTATCGTATCGACCACCGCTACCGATGCTAGATGTAATCGATCCATCTTTTAAAAAGATTTCATATACAGTACCTGTATACATTGTGAGTCCTCGCGCTAAAAACGGGTTGAATATCGTATTTTCATTTATTCCAAGGGCGATTAAATATTGCTGTAATTGTTGTAGTTCGTTTACTCCATCGGCAACGAGTGGATTATTGAAAGTTTCTTTAAAGTCAGCGATAGTAAGCTTTAGACAAGATAATACGGTATTACATATCGTATCAGCCATTTCTTCAGAAATTCCGCGCTCTAATACATCTTTTCGTACACCATCAATCCCAATCTTTTCGATTTTATCTAATGATAAAATGACGTCACTTGTTAACTCAGTAGGGATGTTAATGGCCTGAAGAATACCATTTAACAATTTTCGGTTATTATATTGGATCGTTATCTCTAAGTTTAACGTTCGGAACAGTTCAAACGCCATACCCATAAGTTCAGCTTCTGCCATGACAGACTCAACACCGACGATATCAACGTCGCATTGTATAAATTCACGAAATCTTCCTTGTTTAATTGGCCCATCTCGAAATACTTTCCCAATCTCATAACGTTTAAAAGGGAGGCGGAGGTTCGGATTCATTGCCACAACTTTTGCGAATGGAATAGTTAAATCGTATCGTAAGGCGAGCTCACGTTTCCCTTGATCCTGAAGTGTATATATTTCTTTTAATATTTCATCGCCACCGCCGTACTTGTAAGACATAAGCTCATACATATTTAACGTCGGCGTTTCTAAAGGTTTGCATCCGTATCGTTCAAACGTATCTTCACAAGCTCTTTTAATTTTATTTCGCAGCACTTGTTCTTCTGGTAAATAGTCTTTCGTTCCTTTTACATTTCTCATTTCCATCATAATCACTCCTTTTTTAAATTAAAAAAAGCTATGCAGGTATAAAAATACCCACATAGCTTTATGAACGCTTCGTGGGTCAACAGGAAAAGCCCTGTACCCACGAAGAAAAACTTTTCTTCGGATACACGGCGTTACGTATGATGATGAAGTTGGAAAGAAGTATTAAAATTTCGCATGACAAATCTCTCCTTAACGTAAGTTTTTCCAAATTATATCAGATGATTTTTGAATTATCAATATTTTTAGTTTTGAAAAATACGTGAAGTTATGTAGGAGAAATGGAAAAGGGTGTATAATAAAGGAAAACTTAATGATATGAAATAAAGTTTTAAGGAGAACGTTATGAAAAAAGATAAAACAAATGCGATGCGAATATTAGATAAAGAAAAAATTGAATATTCGATGATGTCATATGATCCAGACGATGGGAAAATTGATGGCGTATCAGTAGCCGAGAAAATTGGACGAGAAGTGAGAGAAGTATATAAAACGTTAATCGCTCAAGGGAATAGTAAAAATTATCATGTGTTTATTATTCCGGTAGATGAGGAACTAAATTTAAAAGCTGCCGCAAAAGCAGTAAGTGAAAAGAAAATTGAAATGATTCCTGTTAAAGATATTACGAAAGTGTCAGGATACATTCGCGGCGGTTGTTCACCAGTTGGAATGAAAAAGTTATTTTCTACATGTATCGATGAAAGCGCCCAATTACTTGATAAGATGATAGTGAGCGGCGGGAAAATTGGTATACAAATTGAGCTGAAAGTTGATGACTTGGCGAAAGTGACGAGAGCGCAGTTTGGAGAGGTAACGAAGTAAATATACATAGGAAAAGAAGTTCTGGTTTTATCCCGCTATTCGCCGGGCAGTAAGTAAGACCCTCACCTCAAAATTCAGCGGAAGCAAAGAAATTAGGTGGGGATTAATTGCCCGTAAAAGCACGATTGGTGAGGGCTGATAATCAGTGGGGATGAACAAAACCCCCACTGATTAAAGTTTCACTTTATTGAATTTAGATAATAATTTATAGGATAGTTAGTCCATTATGGGGCTGATTGTCCTTTTTTATTTACAAACTGGATAAAGATTGAATGTTTAGTTTGATATAGGCATGTAATCTGAATTGTTTGTTTGGCTTTGGGAGGAGGACAAAGGCTCGGTGCGAGGACTTTAAATAAGTTACTCTTAAAGATAGACAAGTGACGGGAGAGTGTTTAATGGAGGTTCAAGAAATACCCTAAGAAAGCACGTATTGGGGGGCAGTGTTTTGGCCCCCATCGGCTAAAAGTATGAAAGATTTTATACAGTTTTTTTGCTAATCCAGTAACAAACAAGAACACTAAAACCGCGTTAGGATAGGAATGTATAAAAAATGTCTAGATTCATAGAACTAAAAAAGAAGTTTCACTTGTGAGAGCAGGGTTCTCCTTTTTCATTGCTACTGATAATGAGACGTTATGTTAACTAATTTTGAATATCGTATACAGACTAAAAACAGAGAAAACTTCCTGTTGTGTAGGGTATTTTTTCTGTTTTTTTGATGATAGTTGTTAACTGATTTCTCACATTTCAAAAAAACTACTTTTTTGTTTGCTTGTCCACACCATTTCACCTCTTTGTGAATTTTATAGTATTAAAGGAGGTGAAAAGAATGAATGAAGATATTATTTCAATTGGAGCAAATTGTATAGTGAGAATTAGAAACAGATTCTTTCTTCTAGTAGAAATTGAAGTGGAATTTGGAAATGTAGCCATAGAGGAATTTGTTTTTATTCGAATATCTGAGCAAGAAGCTAGAACATTGTTAGCAGGGGGTATTCAACGTTGTACTATTTCCAATTGTATTCCTAGGTCTCATGATGATTTAGAAGTAGAATTCATTTGTGTTTTAATCGTAGGTGGGGAAGCATTTGCGGTTTTTGATGTAGAAGACGATGTTGATGAAGCTGTACTTGTTCCAATTTCATTAAGAGAAGCCGAGCGTTTAATCTGTAGAGGAGCAAGACGATGTACAGTTATTAATAGATAAGAGTAAGCCTTTTGGGTACTAAAGAGGTTTCATTTTGTGTGGCTTCTTGTAAGAATGATTATGTAAATATGAATATCCTCCAGAGTACTTAACTGGAGGATATTTTTTAGACTTCTAGATGTATTAACTACTGATAATGAGACGTTATATTAATTAGGTTTGGATATTGTATACATCGTCTTTTCTTCAACTAAGAGTGCAGATTCATACAGTAAAAATTACTTTTTTAACTATAAAATAAGAAGAAATGAACCTATATTACTACTGATAGAGCTATGTTATAATGAAAATAAGGGTTTTATCCTTATTTTCATTATATAGGAGAGTGTTGAACATGATTATCAAGTTCATTCGTTTACGTTAATTTTAAACACAATTCGTTATGCCCGACTATTTTTTTCGAAATGTGTGGGTTTATTTGGTTGTGTCTTTTTTTATTAACTAAATACGAATGAAATGAGGAGTTAATCATGACTGAAAAGATTATTAAAATTAATAAAATTGATATATGTACAGAGAGCTTTGGCAATTCAGCAGATCCAGCAGTCTTACTAATTATGGGAGCCATGTGTTCAATGGTTTATTGGGATGAGGAATTTTGTCAACAATTAGCTGATACGGGCCGATATGTTATTCGTTATGATAATAGAGATGTCGGACGGTCAACTACTTATGAACCGGGGAGTTCCCACTATACTGTGGTAGATATGGCTGATGATGCGATTGGGGTACTCGATGCATATCATATTGACGAAGCACATATTGTTGGAATGTCATTGGGTGGAATGATTGCTCAAATTGTAGCCTTAAGGAACCCTGAGAGAGTTATAAGTATAACTTTGATTGCATCAGGTATTTTTGGTTCTGAAGATAACGACCGAAATTTGCCTCCGATCGATGAAAAGATACTCGCTTACCATACTAATGCGGCCAAACTAAATTGGTCGGATGAAGAATCTGTTGCAAATTACTTGGTTGCAGGATCAGCATTACTTTGTGGTTCAAAGCATAAATTCGATAAGAAGAGGGCTTATAAGCAGGTAGAAAACGAAATAAAACGGGCAAATAATCTACTCAGTATGTTTAATCATTCCCTTCTTAAAGGTGAGGATTCTTATGAGGGGAGATTAAAAGAAATCAATATACCTACTTTGGTTATCCATGGTACAGAAGATACAGTGCTTTCATACGAGCATGGTCTTGCTCTTGTTAATGAAATACCGCATGCTGTGTTACTACCCTTAGAAGGATCGGGTCACGAGATTCACTGTGACGATTGGAATCATATAATCAACGCTATTTTGAATCATACTTCAGTCCTGTAATCATTATAGAAATCGTATAAAACAAAAAATATTTGGAAAAAGGGTTACAATCGAATCTGTAACCCTTTTTTTCTATTAAAAATCAATTTTAGAACTGTTACTCATTTAAAGAATAGTAATACGCTTAGTTATTGGTATTTACTTCCAATGATGAAAATTATGTAAATAAGCTGTTCACTGGATTCCCATAGAAAACTGTGGTGAGATGAGATTTTTGATTTTGAAGTACTTCAAAATCTTAGCTAGATGGCTATGTAGCGGTACCCAAATTAAAAATGCAGGAACATATCAAATATGTTCCTGCATTTAATTTTATTAAGTTTAATATCTATGACCTAAATATAATAGAATTTGGAGCTTCTTTTTATTTTAAATAAATTGGGTAATTAGATTATAACTTCAATATTTGTGATTGAATATAATAATAATATAATGGAGGTGATGTTATATGGCTCTTACTACAGGACCAATTGAAAACGTAGGAAATCAACCTGCTAATGCAAATAAAGTTAGGGTGAAGATCCTTAACCGTACTGCGGGCCCACTTACTGGAGTAGCTAGAGTTTTTAGACTTGACGGTTCATTAGTATTAATTGAACAGGTAAACTTCAATGTGAATTCTAATGCTTCTACTTTTGCAACTCTAAGCTTAGTTCATCCTGCTCTTGGACAAGCATTTGAATATGAAGTTCAAATTGTTCCTAATCAACCTGGTGGACTATATAGTGTTTATGGACTAACAGCTGAAAATGTTATTATTACTGCACAACGTGTTGTGAACTCAGAATTGACACAGTTTCTTTAATTAAAATAGATTGGTGCCTACATGGTATCCAATCTATTTTTGTACGTATTATTCAGAGAAAGAATGGTTTTACACAAAAATAAAGATAGTTATGGAAAAGGGAAAAGTCGAGCTATCATCTTAATTTTTATTATTTCTGTCTTAGACCGTATCTGTTTTGTGGCACGGTTTTCTTTGAATGCATTTTATTCAAACTGTTTTTTAAAGTATTTATCAAATATGCATTATTGCATAAATAAATTTAAATTTATAAGTTAATATTAAACTACTTTTTAGTTGTAAAGAATATGTTAATAATCTTTATAAGAAAAGGATATTCCTTGTAAAAAGTGAAATTGTTTGGAATGTGAATAAACAAAAAGTTTAGAAGTGATACAGACTGGATAGAGTCTTGTATTAAATAAACAGAAAAGGGGTATGGGTTTCTAAAAGGTTTCGGGGGTTAGAAAGCACTTTTTAGTTAATAGCTTTAAATTATATTTTAAAGGGGAATGGGTATATGAAGTTTCGAAATACAAAGATTGCTATGGTTACACTGTCTTCATTTTTTATTTTAGGTTCTGCATCTCTATCATTCACAGATACTATACACGGTGAAGTAGCTTCTGCATCAGCACAAGAGATTATTGTGAAAAATTATGATGATACATATTATAATAACGCAATAGGAAAAACGGGGTTAGAATTAAAGAAGGAACTGCATAATATTATTGATAATCATACAAAGTTATCATACAGTGCGGTTTGGGAAGCGTTAAGAGATACTGATGAAGATCCAAATAATAAAAATAATGTGATACTCTTATATACTGGTCGTTCGCAAGGGAAACTTACGAATGGATCAGGAGTAAATAACTGGAACCGAGAGCATGTTTGGGCAAAATCTCACGGTGACTTTGGAACGACTGCAGGACCTGGAACAGATCTACATCATTTAAGAGCGACGGATGTATCTGTAAATAGTTCACGTGGAAATCTAGATTTTGATAATGGTGGTGTGAATCATTCTGAAGCGACAGAATGTAAATATGATAGTGATTCTTGGGAACCTCGTGATAGTGTAAAGGGAGATATTGCTAGAATGCTGTTTTATATGGCTGTTCGTTACGAGGGAGACAACGGCGAAATAGATTTAGAACTAAATGAAAAAGTGAATAACAATAAAGATCCATACATGGGGAAACTATCTGTCTTATTAAAATGGAATGAACAAGACCCGGTCGATGATTTAGAGCGAAAGCGTAATGAAGTGATTTTTACAAAATATCAACATAACCGCAATCCTTTTATTGATCATCCAGAATGGGTAAATAAAATCTGGAACTAAGATTTTTAAAGGTATTATATTTTGATAAAAGGGATTGATCATTATGATCAATCCCTTCTTATATTTTTACTAGAATAAATGATTTTTATAGGACTAGTGAGGGAAATAGAATAGATATTTATATGGAACGATAGTACTTATTTATCTAGTTAAGTATTTAGTAAGGTCCCCACTCAATATTCACCCCAACAATAAGAAAAACAAGTCCAATGATAAACCAAATGAGTGCAAGTGGAGCCATGAAACGAATCCATTTTCCATAAGAAATCCCGCTTGCTGCGAGAACGCCCATTAAAACACCGGAAGTTGGATTTAAGCAGTTTACTACACCTTCTCCGAGCATAACAGCTTGTACTGTAACTTGGCGTGTAATGTGCATAAAATCAGCTAATGGAGCTAATATCGGAATAAAAATAACCGATTCTCCTGTCCCGGATGAAATAAGGAAATGTAATGCAGCACTACTTACGTACATACCGATAACGCCAAATACAGGGCTTTGTCCTTCAAGAGACTGTGCGAGCTGGTTAACGATAGTATCAAGTAATTTGCCTTGTTCTAAAATGACTGAAATACAGCGAGCCATTCCGACAATTAAAGCACCATAGATAAGGTTTTGGCAGCCAGTTAGAAAAGTAGAAGCGATATCGTTTGCTTTCATGCCACCTATTATTCCGGCTGTAATTGCTATGAAAATAAAAGTAGCGGTCATTTCTGCGTCCGTCCAATGCAGACGAAAAGCGCCTATTAAAAATGCAATTAATGATAAAGCTGAAACGAGTAAAATTAATTTATGACGTATCGTCCAAGGAACTTCCTTTTTCTCTGCTTCTTTTTCGCTTGAAAGAGCGTTACTTGGAAACCAGTTGTCGCCAAGGATGCTTCCTTTATTCGATTTTTTCAAGCGCTTTACATACCAATTTATATATAGAATGGTAGCAAGTAAAAAAGATATATAAATTGCTGTGCGTAAACCAATTCCCGAAAACATCGGAAGTTCTGCGATCTTTTGTGAAATGCCTAAAGGTGAGGGAGATAAAATAGTAGCATTAAAACCAGCATAAGTACCTAAATAAATAATTGCTACACCGACGATAGCGTCCCATTTTAACGTGCGTGCAACGATGATGCCGATGGGGATAAAACCGATAACTGAGTTAACGATAATACCAGTCGTTCCAAGAATAGAAAAAAGCGCAGCAACTATACAAATGAAAAGTAATTGCTGATTACGAAATTTGTTAATAACATGATAGATTAAACCGTCAAGAGCACCTGTTTTTTCAAGAATTGCAATGGCTCCACCTGTAAATAAAATTAGAAAGATAATAGGAGCAGCAAGTGTCATTCCTTTTTCAATAGCGGTAAAAAAAGAAACAAATCCTACGGGTGATTGCGGAACAGAATGGTAGCTACCTGGTATTGTCGTTGTAACGGTCCCGTTTGTAACCCTTTTAAATTCTCCAGCAGGAACGAAGTACGTAGCAATGGCGCAAAGTAAGGCAATAAAAAATAGTAGTACGTACGCATCAGGCATTTTAAACTTTGGTTTACTAGGTTGTTTTTTTGCCTCAGTTTGTATTTGCATAAAATCCCTCCTTCTTTACTTGGTTAATTTTTAATATTCTGAATTTAATCTGTGAAATAGATTATAATAAAGGTAGCTTCTTAAGGCAATAGTTTTTGTATCCTTTCCCGTACATACAAATTATTGCAATATTAGACAGGGAAACGATAATAAGCCAAGAATATGTTATGTAGAAAGAAAAAGGAAAAGAGGGAACAAGATGTGGAAAACTACTGATCTATGTGATGAATTTGAAAAGGAATTACAAATATGTCGCCAGTCTTTTCGGTCTTTTGGGAAGAAAGAACAATTCCACGGGAAAATTGCAACTGTAAAAGTGAAAGATGATAATGTACTAGTGAAGGAAGGATTGCAAACATTACCAGAAGGAACAGTATTAGTTGTTGATGGCGGAGCGTCTACGAATTGTGCGTTACTCGGTGATAATTTGGCAGCTATTGCGGAAGAAAGAAAGCTAGCAGGAATTATTGTGAATGGGTATGTTCGTGATTCTAGTGAACTAAAGAATATTAATATTGGTATTTTAGCGTTAGGAACGATGCCAAATAGAAGTGTGAAAGAAGGAAAAGGAGAACGAAATATTTCATTGCACTTTGGACAAGTAGAATGGAATCCAAATGAATATGTCTATGCGGATGAAGATGGCGTCATTATTAGTGAAAAGAGTTTACATCGTTAAGAGTTAATAAGTTATTATTCTTAGAAAATAAATCCGATAAAGCATGGACAAAATTCTTTGTCAATAGTAAAATAATACAGAAATTTAAAATTTACAGAATGTATAGGTTTATCGTTTTACGATAACTTAAATGGGAGTAAGTTGTGCCAAGAAAAGTGAATGTTATCACAATGATACGTTCATAAACAAAATTATTTTTCCTATACAAATATAGCCGCGAATGATGCGGGTAGGAGGTGTTGTACATTTTTGTTCGACACTTACAAAAAGAGAGTGTCAATCGCACGCCCTTGAAGGGCCTTTTTTTGTGTAAATGGTAGTAAGGGAGGAAATTTTGGGATGGCAATGTTGAAAAAATGGCTGCTTACGTCGTTAATGGCAGTGACACTTGTATTTGTTTCTTTTGCGAATACAGTACATATTACGTTTGCTGAAGGAAATACAGCAAAACTTGCAATTATTGGGGAATCACAAAAAGGCATTATGTTATGTCCGAAAGAAGAGCAAATTAAAGATGGGGAAACAGCTTTAAGTTTGCTGCAAAAGGTCATGGGGGACAAAGTAGAATCTGAAACGATGTCGTTTGGAACATATGTAAAAGGCATCGATGGTTTAATGGCCGGGGCTACAAGTGCTTGGCTGTATGATGTAAATGATCAGTCTGCAGAAGTCGGAGCAGATAGTTATAAATTAAAATCTGGAGACGTTGTTGTCTTTCGTTTTGTTTCAGACTGGAGCAATATAAGCCAGGAAACATTGAAAGAAACGTTAGATAAGTTCGGAACGTGTAAAACAGAAGAACCTGACGGCGGCAAACCAGAAGAACCAAAATCAGAAGGTCAAGATGATAAAACGCCAGATGGGAAAAACCAAGGTGACCAAGACGGTAAAACGCCAGATGGGAAAAACCAAGGTGATCAAGATGGTAAAACGCCAGATGGGAAAAACCAAGGTGACCAAGACGGTAAAACGCTAGATGGGGAAAACCAAGGTGACCAAGATAGTAAAAAACCAGAACAACCAAAGCAAGAGAATGTTCAAATTCCAGCGAAGCAATTAGAGGAAGCAATCTCAAAAACATCTGAAAAAATGTTACAAGATGGAATTGAAAGTGACTGGGTAGCTGTAGCGCTTTCTCGTTCTGGAAAGAATGTGCCAATTGAGGCAAAATTAAATTATGTTAAGTCAGTAACTGAAAAAGTAGAAAAGCGCATTAATCGTTTTTCAGCGACAGATTTAGCTAGAACAATTATTATGATGAATGCAATGAGTGCAGACCCTAAAAATGTAGGTGGACATAATTTAGTTCAAAAATTGTATGAGTCAGATAAAGTGAATTCTGTTACAGGTTATGCATTTGCTTTACTTGCATTTGATACGAAGAAGTATGAGATTCCAGTTGAATCAAAATGGAACAGAGTTGCTCTAGTGGAAGCACTGTTAAATAATCAGCATACAGACGGTGGATGGACTTATAATAGTTCAGGTAGTAAAGATAGTGCTAGTAGCGTTGATGTAACAGGTATGGTTTTATCAGCATTAGCTCCTTATCAAGAGTGATCAGATGTGAAACCAGCTATACAAAAGCTGTTACGTATTTATATAACGAACAGCTGCAAAATGGTGGTTTTTCAGCTGATGGACAAGAAAATTCAAATAGTACTGCGCAAGCAATTATTGGATTATCGCTTGTTAAAGATGTAGATCAAAATCGTCTTCATAAGGCAATGCAAAACCTATTATCATATCAACTTTCAAATGGTGAATTTAAATGGTTACCAAGTGATCAAAATGGTAACGGAATGGCTACAGAACAGGCTCTTTTAGCATTACTTCAATTTAAGGAAATGGGAAAATCTATTTATGATTGGTCTAATGTAGACGCTGGTAATGTAATTAAGCCAAAACCGATTGAAGAGCCAGAAAAGGTCGTTGAACCAGAAAATAATGTAGTAGAAAAAGAAGTTACTGAAGAACCGAAAGAACAAAAACAAGTACAACAAGAAACAAAAGATGAAAATCTAAAAGTAGTTGTAGATAACGAACCGGTTAAGAATAAAAAAATCGGAAACGGTAACAGTCTACCAAAAACAGGAGCATCTTCTCATGGTGCAGCAACAGAAGTAGGTATGGGTGTATTATGTATTGCTTCTGCATATGTATTATGGAGACGTAAAGCAGCTTAACAAAAAATTAGGAGCAATTATTTGCTCCTAATTTTCGTATGAAAGGTGAGAGATAGGATGAGTAAGGTGAAATGGTTCATTTCTTTACTGCTTTCGCTCGGGCTACTTGCCGGATGTGAAGAGGCAGCTGTAAAGCCTGAGAAGAAGGTAGAACCGAAGCAAGAAGAGGTAGCGAAACAAGAAGAACAAAAAGATGAAGTGAAGCCGGAAGAAAAAACAGAAGAAAAGCAAGCTGAATCAGAGCAAAAGCAGCAAGAAGAACAGAAAGAGAAACAAGAACAAAAAGTAGAAGAGAAGCCGAAAGAGGAAAAGCCGCAGGCACAACCAGAGGTAAAGAAAGAAGAGAAACAACAGGAACAACCGAAAGAACAGCCGGCTGTAAATAAGCAACCAGAGCAGCAACAAGCACAAGAAGAGAAACAACAACCGAAAGCACCAGAAGTAAAAGAAGAAGCAAAGGTTGTGAATCAGCCGAAAGAAACACCGAAGCAGGAGCAAAAAGAAGATCCGAATAAAGCGGAGAAAACGATACCGACTCCGACCGTTCCAAATTCTGAACAACGAAAACCAGATCCGGTTCCACCGCCTAAACCACAAGCAAAACAAGTAACAATCTCGGTAAAAGGAAATAACGGATATATAATGGGTGCGAAAAAGATGGATGTACAAGAAGGCGATACAGTGTATAAAGTATTGCAACGTACAGGATTAGATGTTGATGCAAGCGGATCTAGAGATAGTATTTATGTAAAAGGTATTAATGATTTATATGAAAAAGATATTTCGGATACTAGTGGTTGGAAATATCGTGTGAACGGTGCTTTTCCAAACCATAGTGCTGGTGTAGTTACGGTAAAACCAGGAGATACAATTGAGTGGGTATACGTATTACAATAAGAAAGGCATTCGGTAAAGGGCTATGAAAATAAGTTTTTCTTCTTTACATCCTTTTGTGAATTTTTTCTATTATATCGGGGTGATGATACTATGTACGATGTGTCTTCATCCTCTTTTTTTAATTGGAGCAATAGTATTAATTATTATGTTAAATGTGATGCAAGGAAATAGCGAAAAGATAAGAAAGATGCTACCGAGCACAATTGTTTTCTTTTTTATGGTAATTTTATTTAATTCGTTATTAACGCATAGAGGTCGAACTACGTTATTTTGGTTAGGTGATAGCCGTATTAAGCTTGAGGCGATTATGTTTGGAATAGTAATGGGGTTATTACTAGTTGCAGTTATGTTTACGTTTGCGTCATACAATGATATTATTTCCAGTCATAAATTTTTATATTTGTTTTCAAGAATTTCACCGAAAGTTGCATTGTTAACGATGATTACAGTGAGATTTGTTCCTTTGTTTATAAGACGATTAAAGAAAATCACACTCGTCCAAAAAACGAAAGGTGTGCAGGTAGATTCAGGTTCGATAATTGAACGCGTCAAAAATGGTATGCAATTGCTGCAAGTATTATTAATTTGTTCATTAGAAGATGCACTGCAAACGGCAGATTCTATGCAAGCTCGTGGATTTGGTGTAACGAAGCGTACGACGTATATTCGCTATAGAATGGAGAGGCGTGATTGGTATACGCTCAGTTATTTAATCATTTTATTTATAGCTGCTATTGTATGTAGTAATTATGGCGGAGGGAAATTGATTATTTATCCGAAAGTCGAATCTATTTTATTCCAGCAATACGATGGAATGATGTTTGTATTATTTACACTGTTTATTAGTTTACCAATTATGATGGAAGGGAGAGAATGGATATGGTGGCGCATGCAGAAATAAACAATTTATCATTTGTATATGCTGATGAAAACGAATACGCGTTACAGCATATTTCTCTTTCTGTTCAAAAAGGTGAGTTTATTGCACTTGCTGGAGGATCGGGATCTGGGAAGACGACGTTATTAAAACATTTTAAAAAGGAGTTACTTCCAATTGGTACGCGTTCTGGAGAGATATTTTATGAGGGTGTTTTAATAGAGGAAGTAGCTGATTTGTTATCTGCCCAAGAAATTGGGATGGTATTTCAAAACCCAGAAAACCAGATCGTTATGGATACAGTGATTCAAGAATTAGCATTTTCTTTAGAAAATATCGGATTACCATCACATATTATTCAAAAAAGAATAGCAGAGCTTATTAGCTTTTTAGGATTTCAAGATTTATTGCATCAATCTGTTCATACGTTATCTGGTGGGCAGAAGCAGCTTGTCAATTTAGCTGCGGTATTAGTTATGCAGCCGAAATTGCTATTATTAGATGAACCGACAGCGCAGTTAGATCCAATCGCTGCAAAAGAGTTTTTAGGATTATTAAAACGGATTAATGAAGAACTTGGAATTACGATTATTTTAAGTGAACATCGTTTAGATGAAGTTATCCCGCTTGCAACACGCGTTGTTTGTATGGATAATGGCCGTATTATGTATGATGGTAGTCCTAAAATTGTTATTACGGATATGTGGGGAGTAGAAACATTCCGTCCATTTATTCCGCAAATTCCAAGGCTATTTTTAGAGTGGAATGTGAGAGATATTCCGTTTACAGTGCGAGAGGCGCAAATGAAAATGAATGATTTTGCAGCGATATCATATGTAAATGACCCAATAGCACAAAGTGAAAAGCAAGAGGTAATTTTAAGCGCAGAGCATATTTCGTTCCAATATGAAAAAAATAGTCCGCTTATTTTACGTGATTTATCAGTTTCGATTGAAAAAGGAAAATGGGTAGCGCTCGTTGGGAAGAACGGTACAGGTAAGTCTACACTGTTAACGATTTTAGCAGGATTACAAAAAGCGAGAAGAGGAAAAGTAAAGTGGAACGGAAAAGTGATACATAAAATCGATTCGAAAGAACGGTTTAAAAGTATTGGGTATGTATCGCAGCATCCGTATTACCATTTTACATTTGATACAGTATGGGACGAGGTTTATGAACGTGCGCGTGAATTATATGGAGAACAAGGAAAAGAAATAGCAGAAGATACGCTAAAACAGTTTTGGTTGTATTCGCTTAAAGAACGCCATCCGCACGATTGTAGCGGAGGAGAGCAACAATTACTTGCGTTATGTACGACGTTGTTATCAAAGCCGACTTTATTATTACTGGATGAACCGACAAAGGGATTAGATCCATGGAAGAAAGAAAGAGTAGGAGAGCTATTTAGGAAGCTACAAAAAGAAGGTACAACAATTGTAATGGCAACGCATGATATTGAGTTTGCAGCGAAATACGTGGATCAATGTATGATGTTATTTGATGGAACAGTCATTATGAATGATGCACCGAAAGAATTTTTTAGCGGCAACTTCTTTTATACAACATCTATTAATCGATTCATTCGAAAAGAATTGCCATATGCATTAACGTGGGAGGATGTGTACGAAGCTTGTCCAAACGATATGTTGCATTCATAATATGTATCTTTGCAGTAATAATCGGCACATTACTCTTTACGACACTTGTCATGGACGGTTATTACATGTTAAGTAGTTTGTTTATATTAGCGGTTATTATGTTACCTTTCTATATCCGTTTTGAAAGAAAGGCGTTTGTTTCACGTGAAATTGTTCTCGTTGCTGTATTAGCGGCAATTGCAGCAGTAAGCCGGGTACCATTTTCTATTTTACCAAGTGTACAACCAACTTCTTTTGTCATTATCGTTTCTGCAATTGTATTTGGAAGTGAAACTGGTTTTATGATTGGTGCTACAGCAGCAATCGTATCTAATATTTTTTTGGGACAAGGTCCATGGACACCGTGGCAAATGTTTTCGTGGGGCATGATTGGTTTTATAGCAGGTTTACTTCGTAATACATTTTTTATGAAAAAGCTATGGGGGAGACTTCTTTACGGAGTAATTGTTGGCTTTTTATTTGGCTGGATTATGAATTTCTGGGGCCTTCTCGGTTTTATACGAGAAGCAACATGGGAAACTGTCATTTCGTATTATATCGCAAGTTTTTACTTTGATTTGAGCCATGCGATTTCGAATGTTATTTTCTTATTACTATTTAGTACTTCATGGATTACGATTCTTACAAGATTTAAAAAGAAATACGGTATATTAGATGAGCATAACGTGACATAGAAAAGCATACTCATATAAGGTAGGGTCGCGACTTACATATTCGTTTGCCTCTTTCATGCTTCTTACATAATGTAAGGAGCATTTTTTTGTCAAAAAATCGATTCAATATGCATCCGCTATTATATAAAATTATTTGTATAATTGTAGGTGAGAACTTTTTTCAAAAGGGAGGTGTATAGTTAATGAAGTTAGTTATTCCGAAGCAACATGGTGCATGGGCTATGCTTGTTATTCCTTTTTTATTAAGTGTCATACTTGGGAAACCTACTATTTATCATATTCCATTGTTTTTAGCGTGGTTCTTTATCTATTTAGCCACGTATCCATTTCTTACGTACATAAAGCAAAGACGAAAAAAAGAGTTTTTACAAGCTGCCATTGTTTATTTTATTATTGCGTTCCTATTTGGGACGATTTCTTTATTATATGAGTGGCGAATTCTTTTATTCGTAATAGTAATGATTCCATTATTTATAGTGAATATGTATTACGCTCGTCAAAAAAATGAAAGAGCACTATTAAATGATATTTGTGCGATTATTGTGTTTTGTATCGGTGGGTTAATTAGTTATTACTTTTCAATGAAGCAAATCGATCATACAGCTATATTTATTGCACTTATTTCATTTTTATACTTTTTAGGTAGTACGTTCTATGTGAAAACGATGATTCGTGAAAAAAATAATCCGAAGTATCGTCTTATATCTTGGGGATATCATATCGTATTAACGATAATTGTATTTGCGATTAATCCGTGGTGTTCTCTTATTTTTATACCAAGTGTCATTCGAGCAATTGTGTTGTATGGCAAAAAAATTTCTATTATAAAAGTAGGAATTTTAGAAATTGCTAATTCTGTATATTTTTTAATCATAACGGCAATAATTATGAAGTATGCCATTTGAAAAAACTTCCCATCAATTGATGGGAAGTTTTTAATCTTTTTCTAAAATGTGAACGGTGTACTCGCAACGTTGAATAGCTTGTTCAACAGCATAAAGTGATTGTTCAATACGAGCGCGATTAAAATCTTTTTCAACTGTTTCGAGCGCTTCTTCTAAACAATTTTTAGCTTCTTGTAATGATTGAAAAGAATCTTGTACATATCCGCGAGCATTTTGATGCATTTCATAATCCTCCTTGCATGTTCGTATATGGGTAGTATGAACAGTAAGGAAGAAAATATAATTTGTTATATTTATTATATTTGTTATATTTGTTTGACAATTAAAGTGGAATTACGTATAGTAAGAATTAAGTGAATATTTTCTTATCCAGAGAGGTGGAGGGACTGGCCCGATGAAACCCAGCAACCGCGATGCAGGTGCTAATTCCAGCAGAACATATTTGTTCTGGGAGATAAGACGAAGATATATACGTAACTTCTTCTTATCGGAGAGGTTTTTTTATTGCAAAAAAACCGATTACGAAAATTTATATTAAGAAGAAAGGGGTTGCGCATTACTGTGACACTCGAAAAATACGTAAAACTGCGTAGTACAGTTTATGAATATATGATAGAGCAAGATAAGCCGATATCATTGTTAGATATTCAAGAACATATCGTTTCGCATCATGAAGGAAAATTCACGAAAAAGATGTTGCATCAATTTTATTTATCAAGATTATTAGACGAACTAAAACTGGATGGGAAAATTACATTAGCTGATGAATATCTCTATGCTGAAAAAGGGGTATTGTATAAGGCGAGAAAAGGGAGCTAAGCTCTCTTTTTTCTTAAAATAACGGAGTATGTAGAGTAAAAGACTGCTAAAGCAGCCTGATACAGGGAATGGTGTTGAGTGTGTAGTGTCAAAAATTGAATGTGCCTGAAAGAGGCAATTCATATCGGCTGCAAATGAAAAGAGACACCTTCGCCGAATAGGTGTCAGTCGTTTTGTCACGTAGACTTGCTACTTAACAGTAATTAGAATAACATGCAGGATTTTTGAAGTCAAAAGGGAATTAAAGGAAGGGGTACAATTATGTACGCTTACTTATTAAAAGATATAACGAAATGGATCCCAAAGTACATTGTAGATAAGGGATATGAATATTATGAAGATGGGCATGTAGAAGATGTTGAAATACAAGATAAAAAAGTGTTTGCTTTCGTTACTGGAAATGCAGGGAATTATGAAGTAGTTATCGATCTCGAAGATTTTTCAGAAAGTAACTGTGAGTGTCCCTATGAAAATTATTGTAAACATATGGCGGCAGTTGTTTATGATATGCAAGGTGCTGGTGAGAGTGCAGTTAAAGAGAAACTGAAAGATTTAGAAAAAGAAGAGTTACTTATATTATTAAATCGATTGTTGCAAAGTTCGAAAAACGTACAAATTGTAGAGAAGTTATTAAAGAAGGGGAAACTTTAACGT
The DNA here is from genome assembly GCF_037966225.1 of Bacillus sp. FSL E2-8900. NCBI lineage: Bacteria > Bacillati > Bacillota > Bacilli > Caryophanales > Bacillaceae > Bacillus > Bacillus sp. FSL E2-8900. The sequence goes on along the minus strand of NZ_CP150193.1, from coordinate 2,994,650 downwards.
ATAGAGGGAGTTGTTTTGTAGTGAACGTACTAATTATATATGCCCATCCTAACCCTTCAAGTTTTAACGCGGCAATTTTCAATCATGTGCAAAAAGGACTACAGGAAACAAATCATTCAGTTACCGTACTTGATTTATACAAAGAACAATTTGATCCAGTCCTCGTATTTAATGAAGAGAAGAAAAGACGCGATTTAGTAAATGAAGAGGAAACAGCTCGGTATAGAACGTTAGTAGAAGAAGCAGATACACTTTTATTCATCTATCCAATATGGTGGTGGGGGATGCCAGCAATTTTAAAAGGTTTTATTGATCGTATTTTCGTAGCTGGATTTGCTTATAAATATGAAGGGGCTCTGCCGAAAGGATTATTGCAAGGGAAAAAAGCGTGGGTTATTAATACGTTAGACTCGCCTCTATGGTACGTCGCATTGTTATATCGATCAGTAGATTGGATTATAATGAAGAGAGGTGTTTTACGTTTTTGTGGCATTCGCGATATAAAACGGTCAGTGTTTCAATCTGTGAAAACGAGTAAAGTATCAAAGCGTGAGAAATGGTTATTACAAATAGAAGAAAAGGCTCGTGCATTATGAATGAAGTCGATCGTATTATAAACTGTGTTCAGTATGATGGCGAACTTTTTCGGAAGTATGTTACATGTTTACTTCAATTGAAAAAATGTAGCGAAACATTTCAGCAAATTCAAATAGAGTTAAGAAATGATTATTTAATAAGAGGAATTTGTGAAAGAGAAGTTGATGAGGTAGTACGGGGAAGTAAAGAATATGAAATGCATTTTCTTCCTAAAGTATTACAGTGGAATTTTTTGAGGGGAAATCCACATCTAATTAAAAAAGTGTGCGAAGATTTTTTTGCATTTGAGTCATTACATCTTACGGAGTCAGAGTGGGAGAAGATTATAAATTGCGTGGGAAATAAGTGATTTATTATGTAAAAAAGCTAGTATAAAACTAGCTTTTCGTTTAAATAAATAAGAAACATAGACTAATAATAAAACCCGCATATAGTAAGTTCACAACACAAAATCCCATAATGTCACGAGCACCTAAACCAGCTATCGCTAATGCTGGTAATGCCCAGAAAGGTTGAATTAAATTCGTCCAAGCATCGCCCCATGCAATTGCCATTGCTGTTTTTGCAGCAGGTACACCAAGTTCAGCGCCAGCTGGAATCATAATTGGTGCTTGCACAGCCCATTGACCGCCGCCAGATGGAACGAAAATGTTAACAATGCCAGCACTTAAAAATGTAAAGAGCGGAAAAGTCGTTTCATTTGAAATGCTAATAAAGAAATTAGAAATAGCTCCTCCAAGTGAAAGTCCTTCACTATTTACTCCAATCATCATGCCCATAATTCCTGCGTAAAACGGAAATTGAAGTAAAATGCCAGAAGCACTTTTCGTAGAGTCTGAAAAAGCACGAATATACTGAATCGGAGTACGGTGGAAAATAAGACCTGCAATTAATAACATAAAAATCACGATATCGAGAGTAAGGTTAAAACCTTTCGTATAAAAGTAATTGAAAATATAAATGAGACCTAACAATCCAACGCAAAGTGTAATAATAATGCTATTTTCCATCTTTTCAGCGAACGTATTTTTTTCTACTTCTTGAGCAGCAGCTTCTTCATGGAACACGCTAGGATCTACTGTAATCGTATGTTTTTCATCTGGATGCATCGCTTTATTAATGAGAGGCATCGTAATGAGAAAAATAATAACTGGAACGAGAGCGTATGGTGAGAATAACGTTTCTGTTATTGGAATCGCCTCTTTAATACTTCCAGCAGTCGTTTTAATTAACGTTTCACCGCCTGTTGCTAACGTAAGAGGGATAGAGGCAGAAAGACCGGCATGCCAAATGAGACATCCAGAGTAAGAAGAGGCGATTGCTAGTCTATAATCTAATCCGTCCAGCTGCCTTGCCACTTCTTTTGCGTATAAAACAGATACAACAATTCCAAAGCCCCAGTTTATGTATGCACCGAGTAAACTTACAATTGAAATGGCAATAATGCCTTGTCCAGTTGTTTTTGGTAGTCTGGCAGCTTTCGTTAATCCTTTTTTAATAAGAGGAGCATTTGCTAAAGCAGATCCAGTCACGAGTACAAGTGCCATTTGCATAGAAAAGGCGAGGAGTCCCCAAATTCCATTACCCCAGTGATTAATCATTTCTACAGGTGTTTGGTGAGTCGCAAACATACCAAAGAAGATAACGAAAACAGTTAGTAAACATGATAAAATAAACGGTTCTGGCAAGAAGCGTTGCACTAAGGCGACGCAACCATTTGTAAAGGAACGAAACAAAATAGATCAACCTCCTTATGTATATGTATTACAATTATTCGAGGTTGTTTAGGAGATAACCTTCAAAGTAAAGAAAATTCAGATATTTACAGAGTGGTAATTAGCTGGCTTCAAAGCTACTGTTGCAAAGGGAGAGGAGATTCAATACAATAGTGTTGCATTACATGAGAAATATGTTTTAGCACAAATCTAGCTAAAAATGTTTATACAAATACATTTAAAATTGATGGGGGAATTATGATCAAAAGTTTTTATCTTTTAAAGCCTAAAATGTTTACGGCAGATATATATTATAAAGTTTTTATTACAGGTGACTGTATATATTTTATAAAGATTGGCGGACAGTTTCATAGCCGACATGCTTATAAAAAACAATTACCTGGTATTTCAGAGCTATTGTTTTTGTTTTGGTTCAAAAAAATTGAGAAAAAACAATTAAACTTAGAAACTGAAATAGATGTAAAAATACATACTGGCGATGTACATGAACTCTTGCAATTAAAGAATAACTTTTCAATTGAAATAAATATAATTGAAGAGGTACTATTAAATAAACGAGGAACGTTTCATACAGGTTTTAATGATAATGGAACGATTTCCTTCATGTTAAAAAATGGTCAAAAAATAAAGTTCATCATCCCGGAAGAAACTTTATTTTCATCTATAGAAGAAATTTTCGACCAATATGAACAGACAATCTTTGTAAGGGAAGTGTTTTAATACATTCTCCAAAAGATGTGGATGTATAAGTTAAACGCTCAATTAAAATTGTAAACTGCTTATAAAATTTTCGATAGGTGTATTTTAGGTAATTGTTTTTTCAATCTTTTCTAATAACGAAAAGATAATTGGTATAGTAGTGTAAATAATGTACTGTAATGAAAAAGCTTCCACTACTGTGGAAGCTTTTCTAAATGATGTGCAATATCAATATACATATTTGAGTAAACCGAATGTATTTCATTACTTGGCGTTGCGTTAGAAGAGAAATGAACGATTACCATATTTGTTTTCGGATCGATGTAAAGTGTTTGTCCGTAACTACCTAACACTTCGAAAGCACCTTGTTCATTGTGCGGAATCCACCATTGATTATGATAAGAAATGGAAGCTCCAGGGGCAATTGCAAGTTCACCTTCTTGGACATTTTTTATATCTTTAGTAATAGAAGAAGGGAGAATTTGTTTTCCGTTATATTCCCCGTTGTTTAATAGTAATTGCCCGAATCTCGCCATATCTCTAGCAGTTGCATTTAATCCAGCACTAGCTTGTTCTACTTTTGTTTCATCTGTAACGTAATACGCGTTTTCTTCCATACCAATTTGAGACCAAATTCGTTCGCTTACATTTTCAGCTAGTGATTTACCAGTAATAGTTCTAATAATCCAAGCGAGCGTTTCTGTTGATCCGTTATTGTAAGAAAAGGCAGAACCAGGCGGTGCCGTTTCTTCGGCTTCTCGTAACATATCATAAATTTTCATCGGACCGTCGTAATTTTTGCCGCGGGGTAAAATATTGCTAGCTAAATATAATTGTGCATCTTGATTTTCTAGCCCAGGCTGCTCATATCCGTGGGTCGGGTATTCTGCTGACACTTGCATGTCCATTAATTGCTGAAGTGTGGCATTACCGAACGGTGTGTTTTTTAATTCTTTTATGTAAGTGTCAGCTGTTTTCTCTAAATCGATACGATTCTCTTCAGCGAGAGATTGTATAATTGCCCCGGTAAAGACTTTTGCTAATGATGCCATACCATGAGGTTCATTCTGTTTATACCCATTGAAATATCGTTCGTAAACAAGTTGTCCATTATGTACAACGACAAAAGCATCTGTTTTGTTATCATCTAAAAGTTTTTTTAGAGGAGTTGTATTTCCAAATCTACGCTCCACAGCAAAATCGTCTAAGTTTTGCAATGCGGAAGGGAAGTGAGCAATTTGGTCAGGATTGTTTTTTACGTCATTAACTAAAGTGAATTCTTTCATGTGTGTGTACGACCAACGTAAGTAAGGGTCATTTAACCAGTTTTCTTTTGTCACATTATGTTTTGATGGGGTCGTTTTATTTTGTTTGAAGTAAGTAAACCCAAGCCCTGTAATTACAAATATGAATGTTAGTATAAGTAAGAGTAGGGGAGATTTTTTTAGTTTCATATATGGCCCTCCTTTTTATTTCTACTATAAGTATACGCTCGTCTTGAAAGAAATACAAAATAAGGAAAGTAAACGGGGAAGTTTACTTTCCTTATTAACGTTAAGCGGAAATTTTTTCGTCTGTAGGTTGTTTCTTGAATTTTTGTTTTCGTCCGTGTAATCCATAATATAAAAGTAAAGTGAACGCAACGATAATAGCTGCGATAAAATACATATTATGATAACTGGATTTCGCTGCGACAATACCTAAAATGAAAGAACCAAAACCAATACCACTATCAAAGAATGAGAAATACGTAGCTGTCGCAGAACCACGTCTATGGTTTGGAGCGGCAGAAATCGCAATCGTTTGGAAACTCGGAATTAATGTCCCGTAACCTAAACCGATTAGCATACCTGCGCCAAGGAACCAAAATGAAGTTTGTGCTTGGCTTAATATGAACATTCCGATTGTGAAAATAATGATAGCAGGGTAAACGAGTACATTTTCACCGAAGCGATCAAAAATCTTTCCTGTAAATGGACGAGAAATGACAACAACAAGTGCGTATAAAATAAAGAAGTAACTTGCAATTTCACTTAAACCGAGTTCTTTCGCATAAATAGGAATAAAGGATAAAATACCACTATAAGAAAAGGCTAAAACAAATCCTGTAAGTGCAATCGGAATAGAAGATGGTTCGATTAAGTCTTTCCATTTCATTTTTTCACGTTTTTGTTTGCTAACAGGTGCTTCGTGTGGAATATCTACAAGTAGTCCTAATAAAAATGCAAGTAATGAAAATACGGAACAAACGATAAATAACACAGTAAACGAAAAATGAGAAATAATTGTTAAACCTAAAAAAGGACCAATTACCATCGGCAGACTCATAAATACGCCGAAATATGCAAGCGCTTCGCCTCGTCGATGAGCTGGCGCAACATCAGTTACAATCGTACCAGTAGCTGTCGTTGCCATCCCGAACCCAATACCGTGCAAGAAGCGAAGGGCAAGTAATAAGAATAAACTTTGCGCACCGAAATACATAACAGTAGCGGCTAAAAATAATGAAAGTGAAATAAATAATATTTTCTTTCTTCCTAAATCATCGAGCCATTTTCCTGTGAATGGTCTACATAAAACAGAAGAAATAAGAAACACAGTTGCAACTAAACCAATTTCCTCAGGTTTTCCTTTTAGGCCGTCTATGACATAGACAGGCAGAGTAGTCATAAGCATGTAAAATGTTAAGAAAAGAAATAGACTACTAAAACAAGTTCCGAGGAAATCCTTCGTCCAAAGTTTCTCACTTTGCATCGTCATCCCTCCAATTTAATCTAAATTTTTAATAATTTGTTGTAACACTTGAAATGCTTGATGTAAATCATCTTCATTAATACCTTCTAGCGTTTTTTCTTCGAAAGTATCAACTTCTTCTTGCCATACTGGAATCATCTTTATCGCCGTTTCGGATAAAGAAATGAGCTTCTCGCGGCGATCTTTACCTTCTGTACGAATAATCCATCCCATTGTTTCCATACGTGTTAACGTACGAGTCATCGTTGGTGATTCAACATTTAAATACTGGCATAATTCTGTTTGCGTACAAGAACCAGTTTGATTAATGCGGAAAATAACAGCCCATTGCGCACTAAATAACCCTGTTGGAGATACACGTTCATTAAATTTCTTCGTAAACTTTCGAGAAGTCTGGCTGACGATGTGAAAAAAATGTTGTTTTTCGTCCATGTATGTTGATCCTTTCAAATTAGTTACCTAGCTAACTATATACTTTTTTATAATAATTGTCTAGTAATAGACATGTTGATTTATGTAAAAAATTCTTATAGGTTTTATGTTGCGAACGTATATTCTACGTGCTATTCTTTAATTAAGTAAAGAATTTTCTTTCTATTAAATAGAATGGGGGAACTTGTGATGATTAAGCCTGCAACAATGGAGTTTGTTTCACTATCGAACGGAGAAACGATTGCATATCAGGAAGTTGGAAGGCGAAATACAGATATTCTTGTACTCATTCACGGGAACATGACATCGTCACAACATTGGGATTTAGTTATTGAAAAGTTGCAAGATCAATACCATATTTACGCTCTTGATTTAAGAGGGTTTGGACAATCAACGTATAATCAGTCGATAGATTCATTACAAGACTTTGCAGACGATGTAAAATTATTTATTGACGAGTTAAAGCTAGAGAAATTTTCATTAATGGGCTGGTCAATGGGTGGTGGCGTTGCGATGCAATTTACAGCGAATCACCCAACTTTTGTAGAAAAGTTAATTTTAGTAGAATCAGTAGGAATGAAAGGATACCCAATCTTTAAAAAAGATACGAATGGGCAGCCGATTGTATCAAGTTTAGTAAAGACGAAAGAAGAAATTGCGCAAGATCCAGTACAAATCGCTCCAGTATTAGATGCGATAAAAAATATGAACAAACTATATTACCGTACAGTATGGAATCTATTAATATATACACATAATCAACCTGAACCGGATCGTTATGAAAAGTATTTAGATGATATGTTAACGCAACGTAATTTCGTAGATGTGAATTATGCGCTCATTACATTTAATATTTCAGATGAACATAATGGGGTTGTAGAGGGAAGTAAACAAATTCATCGTATTAAAGCGCCAACACTCGTCATACAAGGTGATAGAGATTATGTCGTACCGCAAGTAGTCGGTGAGGAATTAGCGAAACATTTGCCAAATGCAGAGTTGAAGGTATTAGAAGATTGCGGACACTCGCCGTTTATTGATTGTTTAGATGTATTTATAAAACATGTAGAGGATTGGTTAGAACAGAAATAATCCCCGAAATGAGAAGTGTTGCATATACTATAACATTTGTATGTATAAGGGGAGATTATCAATGCATAAACCATCCTTAATCGCTTATTCGCCATATAATCATCATATCTATACAAAAATAATGATAGATCCGATGTATATGCAAGTTTCACCAGCTGTAGTTCCTTTACAAATGCAGCAGCCACTAACAGCTCATATGCAACATTACTTATATGGACCTTCATTTTATGAAAATCCATATTTTAAACACTTTCATTACAATGTGAAAGCGCAAGTTTGGGAAGGATAAGATAACAAGCTAAAAGGTTCATTCTTTTAGCTTGTTTTTTATTGCGAATATTCGTACACGCATTTGAAGAAACAGTTTATAATGAAAAGTGGAAGCGTGAGAAGGAGAGGGACAGAGGATGTCAATGCGTTTTACTTTTTGGATTATGGTTGGGATTGTAGCAATCTCGGGTTTGTCACAAGGAATGCTCTTACCTGCCATTGCAATGATTTTTGAACAAGAAGGGGTTAGTTCAAGTATTAATGGTATTCATGCGACGGCATTGTACATTGGGATATTAGTTATTTCGCCGTTTCTTGAAAAACCGATGCAAAGGTTTGGGATGAAGCCGATTATTGTTATAGGTGGGTTTCTCGTTATTATTTCATTATTCTTTTTTACACAAACATTTTCGTTTTGGGTATGGTTTATCCTTAGATTTCTAGTTGGAGTCGGAGATCATATGCTTCATGTCGGAACACAAACGTGGATCACGACAACATCAGACCCAAGTAAAATAGGGAGACAAGTATCGATATACGGTGTATTCTTCGGAATTGGTTTTGCCGTTGGTCCGTATTTAGCAAGCACTGTGCAGTACGGTCTTGCAACGCCATTTATTATATCTACTATACTTTGTTTAATAGGTTGGCTGTTACTACTTCCAACAAAAAATGCATTCCCAGCGCAAGATGAAAGAGAAGTGAAGAGTGAATCATCATTTTCTCGTTATAAACAAGTTGTTGGATTAGGATGGATTGCACTGCTAGGTCCACTTGCATATGGCGTACTTGAAGCAATGCTAAACAGTAACTTACCAGTATACGCACTTCGTAAAGGGTGGTCTGTTTCAGATGTATCCTTCTTATTACCAGCATTTGCAGTTGGGGGTATTATTACACAAATTCCGCTCGGTATATTGAGTGATAAATACGGAAGGGACCGTATATTAACGTGGACGTTTAGCATAAGTACGGGCATTTTTCTACTTGCCGCCGTATTTGATCAATATTACTGGATCGTCTTTGCCTGCATGCTTTTAGCGGGTATGGTTATTGGATCGTGCTTCTCTTTAGGGCTTGGATTTATGACTGATTTATTACCGAGACATTTACTACCGGCAGGTAATATATTATCCGGAATCGCTTTTAGTTTAGGAAGTATTATGGGACCTGTATTAGGCGGCATATTTATAGAAAAAATACAGTATACAAGCTTTTTTATTGCGGTTATGATTATAATGGGAATTCTCGCAATGTTATATATGGTCTACATGAAAAATCAATTTGCATCAAGAAAAATAGAAAGTAGGTTAGGGCATGACAAAACAACCTAATAAAAAGAAATTTGAAGTACTTGAAAATGAAACAATTACAGACTGCTTAGCACGTATGGAACAAGAAGGCTACGCTCCGTCTCGTCGTATGGAAGAGCCAATCTTTCATGAAGTAAAGAAAGACGGCAAAACAGTAGTTGAGCCGTGCGGTAGGAAGATTGTTTTTGAAGGGAAATTGAAGTAATCCAATAACAAATTCTTTTTATAGTATAGAGCCATCCAATAGTTGGGTGGCTTGTTTTTTTATTAATCAATGAAGGAATTGAATAGAATGAATCTCTCGTTCATTTCTCCTAATTGGCTTCTTTATATGGGGCAAAAGATTGCTACTTTTTTCGTATATTGGTAAAATAAGTTCTTGGGTCTTACTTATTGTTATCGGTATAATGTTTGTCGCTTCAATGAAAGAAATTAGTTGCAAAAATTTCGCACTATGTAAAGGGTTACAGCAACGATCCCTTTTTTGGGAGGCACTTTAAACATAAAGCGAGAGAAGAGGCTATATGAACGATTCTCCTATCTTGTTTAAATATTAAACGAGTTATTGCAATTGGAATAGGTATATCAAACTAGTCGACATCCTGATGGATCATCTTTTTCTAGTAACCTATCACTTCTGATGGAATCGATAGATTGCTAGAAAGCGGAAAACAATTATTAGTATATTCCGAAGCAGGTGTAACAGAGTGTCCTTCCATAATTAAGGGTAAAACCAAAATACGTTGTTTTAAAGAATGATTTGTTAGAACTGGTTATAAGGAATAAAACAGAAAAGAGGATCACATGTTAGATACTTTACAGAGAAGTAAAAAGTTTTTTTTAGTATGTCTTATTTTTTTAGTGCTTTTAACCGCTTGTAGTAATACAGATGTTAAGACATCTAAAGCTTCATTACCACCGGCTGAATCCAATATAGATACATCATTAAAAGCACCGAATTGGGTAGATAAAAGTCCTATCCAACAGTCTCCTAATTTTACGGAAGATAAAAAAGTACAATCGGTTGTGAATTTAATAGCAACGGGTGATAATTTATATCATGACGCAGTAATTAAAGATGGCAAACAAAAAGACGGTTCATATGATTATAATTATATTTATGAAAATATCAAAAAAGCTGTTAAATCAAGTGATCTTGCTATAGTGAACCAGGAGACTCCGATTGCCGGAAATAATTTAAAAGTACAAGGATATCCGACTTTCAATACACCTGAAGAAGTAGGCCAATCTTTAGTGGACACTGGATTCAATATAGTGACGCAAGCGACAAATCACGCTATGGATATGGGTATTAAAGGTGTTGCGAATACAAGAGAATACTGGAAAAAATATCCGGATGTTATCCCAGTAGGTATTAATGAGAGTAAAAACGAGCGTAATGAAATAAAAACGATTACAAAAAATGGTATTCGTTTTGCGTTACTAAATTATACATATGGTACGAATGGAATTAAAATTCCAGCTGATAAGTCTTGGGCTTTAAATTTAATTGATAAAAAAGCGATACAAAATGATGTGGAAAAGGCAAAGAGTAGCTCTGATATGGTGATTGTTATGGTGCATTGGGGAGTAGAATATACCTCAACACCTTCAAAGCAACAAAAAGAAGTTGCTCAATATTTAACAGATTTAGGTGTAGATGTAGTAATTGGAAATCATCCACATGTAATTCAACCAATTGAGTGGAAACAAAATAAAGATGGACATGAAACGCTAATCTATTATTCTCTTGGAAATCTTATTTCTGCGCAAGAAAAATTAGAAACATTGGTTGGAGGATTATCTTATGTACAATTTGTTAAGTATGAAGATAAAACTTTTGGTATACGACAAGCGGCAATCGTACCGACAGTAACCGACTATGCTGATGGTAAGAAACAATTTAAAATTCAATTTTTAAAAGATTATTCGGATGAAAATTCTAAAAAACATGGAATTAAAAAATTTGTCGGCCCGATTTCTTTGAAGGATTTCAAGGAGATTCCTAGAGACGTGTTGGGAAATTGGTATAAAGACTAATAAACAAAAAGGGAATGAGATACAATTAAAAAATTTATAATTTTAGCATTGGTATTAGCAATGGGATGGAGTCTTGCTGCTTGTAGTGGAAAGCAAACATCTCAGGCAACTACTAATAATAACGATAAAAATAAAAATGAAATACATGCGAAGAAAAAAGATGTTTTACCTATCTCTGATGTTAATGATTGGAGAATTATCCTTGTAAATAGAGAGCATATGTTATCAAAGGAACTAGGAATTGAATTAACAAGTATCACTCAAAATGCGAAGCCAAATATGAAAATAGATAGTAGAATTGCAACTTCCTATCAGGATATGGTAGCAGCTGCAAAAAAAGAGGGAATCAATCTTTATTTAAGATCAGGTTATCGAGCTATAAAATTACAACAAACTTATTATGATGCTTCAATTAAAAGCTATAAATCTCAAGGCTTGTCGGATAAAGAGGCTAGTGCTAAGGCATTGGAATATCTTCAGTATCCTGGTGCAAGTGAACATCATACTGGATTAGCGTTAGACATTATTTCAGTTGAATGGCAGAATACTGTAGAAGATTTAAATGCAAAATTTGAAACTACCGATGCATTCAAATGGTTAGATAAGAATGCTGCAGAATATGGATTTACTCTCCGCTATCCAAAAGAGAAAGAGAATATTACTGGCATTAAGTATGAGCCATGGCACTATCGTTATGTAGGGAAAGAAGTTGCTGTTTATCTAAAAGAAAAAGGGTTAACTTTAGAAGAATATAACGAAAAAATTAAGTCTGGTAAGTAAAAATATGCTTTAATTTTATTAAACATTATGCACTGCTACAAGAAAAGGTGAATCTGAGGATGTGTTAACCTTCCACCTAGTATTGTAAAAACTGAGTATGATAATTTGAGCACGTACGAACCAGTTATCGTGTAAAAAGATGTATGTATTAAGAAATTAAAGTTAAGGATCTGATATTCATATCAGATCCTTTTTCTATTGTTCTTTTAAGAGCGACTGAGCCAAAATATTGGAATGAATATAGAAACAAAACAGCCCAAGAAATAGTATAACGAATCAGGGAGCCTACTCGTACGCTTCATTGGGATTATCCAGAAATAGTTGTTGATGAAATAAGAAAGAACTGGTCTTACTCTCAAGCAAGGATTTAATACGAATGAATTGGATAAAAGGTAGTAATAAAAAACACTGCGCCTGGCAGTGTTTTTTATTATTTCTGCACATAAATACATAGTCATATTGATTAAAGTTTCACTTTATTGAAGAAAAATGCGAAAGCCATTCATAAAATATGGAAATGTTAAAATCCCTTTGATAAAATAGCAATATGTAAAAATAATTATTTGTTAATTCTTAATGTAATGAATATTCATGTTTAAATATACGGATTTAACTACATAGTTATTGTGCTAAAGGGGGAGAAAGATGTTAGATGAATTGTACAATGCTTTTTTAAATGCGTCTGGTTTTACAGAAAGTGCGAGGAAACGAGATCGGTATGATGATTTACATGATTATTTAAAAGATAAAGAAAGAGAGTTAAAGCAATTCATTCAAGAGGCTGAATCAGCGAAGAGAGAGTATGAGAGTAAAAGTAATGGCTTAGAAGCTAATAAAATTCCGGCAGTTGAATTTGAACAAAAACGTCATGAAAAGGATGAAGAATTACATACATTAGTATCCTATTTTAAAAGTGCATTAAGCGATGTTGGATCTGCAAAAAGTACAGCTTATGCAAAGTATTTGGAATATAAAGCGAAAGCAGAATCGGAGAAAGCGTCAGCATACGCTGCAGCGACCAAGGCTTTTGAAGAAAAGAAAAAGGAATTTGAAAAACTTATCCATTAAGCATACAAAGAATGGAGGGAACGAACATGAGTGGTAAAGAGGTTGAAATTATAGGAAGTAACACTGCAAGTGCCATTTCTTACGCACAAAACATTGAAAATGGTATGAAGGATTCTTTAAACCAAGCGAAAGACTTAAAAGCATATGTCACAGGTGCGAAATGGAATGGAAAAACGAGAGATGCATTTTTAAGTTATCTTGATTTGATCATTCAATATAATTCAGAAATGGTAGAGGCATTTGAAGGACATACGAAAGCTTTGAAAGAGTTAGATAAAAGCATTCAAACGTACGGAGATAAATCGGAAGTAAGGGCGATAAAACAACTGTGATGGAGAAACGAGGGATAAAAGAATGGGGAAAGAAATGAGTTTTGCACCTGCTGAATTATATGTTCTCGCAGGTGCAGCTGGGGTTACCGATATATTTGGATTGCCAAACCGTGACGCAATTATTTTACTTGATGCAGAATGTGTCACGAAAGCAACTACGAGTTTAAAAGAAAAAGGCCTACTTACAAGTGAAAATGGAATTACCCCTGCAGCTTTTCAAATAATTGAACTATTAAAGGAATATGAAAATTGTCATGAATACACGAGAATGAATAATGTATTAATTGGCTTTTTAAAAGAGGATAAAGATCGAGTGGCTGTATTAACGGAAATAGAGCCAAATAAAAAATACGAGATCGACTACATACCAAAACCGGACGTATATTTTTCATTATTAACACGCATTCCTTTCTTATTGAGAGAACCGAGGGAAATAGAAGATACATTTTTCTCAAAGAGAATGACAGAGGCAGAACAACAAACATTTGAGGAAAAAGATTTATCAAATAAAGACGTTATAGCGATAGAAACGTATACGAGGCCTCGAAGTAATAGAGGAGGAAAATGGGAATGTTTCTTATATTTCACTGAAGGAGAAGATTTCGTTCAAATAGATGTAGATCGTAATCGATATGACTGGGTGAGCCTCTATGCGGTTAATAAGAAATTGTATGACGTGTTAAAAATGCCATATAAAAAGTTAATTGACCCGAGACAATTCTCGTTAGGAGGTATTCAATAATGCAAGTATCAATGGGAGATAGTGGTTCTGGTGGTGGAGAAGAAGTATTAGTTAATTTTCAAGAACTACTTGATATAGTAATGAAGTTAGAAAATATATATAAAATCCATGTAGACGTCATTGGAACGAATATTGAGAGTTTATTAAGCTGTGATTTTTATCAAAAAGGTGAAGCGATGAGAGTAATTGAAAAATATCCTGATATATTACACAAAACACTAGAATTGGCTGAACACTATTCTAGGTCAGCGACAGTTGTAGGAAATGTATGTGTAGAAATGCTTGAAAAGGACGAACAATTACGTGAAATATTAAGTAAGTTGTAGAAATCACCATACGGCTGGGGGGATGAAAACGAGATGGATGTGAAATATAGACCTGAACCATGGCAAAACATGGGGGATGGTATGAATCGAATTACAAAAGATGCACTCATGAAATTACGGGAAGCAAATGAATCATTAAAAAGAATTGATGGAAGAATACGAGATTTAGACTCGGATGGTAGTATACATTTTAATCCTAAAGATCAATCGCAAAAAATCGGGGAATTACTTGATAGCTATTCGACATTACAAAAATATTGCGGAGAAGCAGGTCGATTAGTCTCTGAACATATAGATAAACCTTTTTTAGTAGAAATGGATAAATTCGCTCAAAAAATGAGAGATATATCTATTCTCAGTTTTGAAACAAATAACCGAATTGGCTCTACAACAACGACAGTATTACCAGGTGCGCATGCAGGCTACGGAAGTGTACCACAAACAATACAGAAGAAGAAAGATAAAATAACAGTAGAAGATATTTTTAGAGATTCTCCTGCATTTGATAACGTACTTAGGGCAGAATACAAAGAACTAAAAAAACAAAATCCAGATGCAAAATTAAATTATGAAGAATACAAGAAAGTAGTCCCATCCACACGAGGATTTGAATACAAATCGATAGAAGATGAACAGAAAAAACTAGAAATGGTGCGAGACATAGGAATAGGCGTAGGAATCATCATCACAACAATCCTTTGTCCACCACTTGGGGCCGCTGCCGCAGTAGTATACGGAGGTGTACAAATAAAAAGCGGTATCGACGGAGAAGACTGGGGAACACATAGGAAATTGAGCCAAGAAGAGCGGGTAGGAAACATCATTTTTGGCGGATTAGATGCAATCCCAGTTGTTGGAGCAGTAGGAAAAGGAGTAAAAGCATTCAAAGGGACGAGTGAATTAGCTGATTTAGCCAAATTATTAAAATTCAAAGAAGGAATGCCTGGTTTTAATCCAAATTTGGGTAAAAATGTGGTACAATCGCTTAAGGAAAATAAGAATTTAAAAAATGCACTAGATGCTATGAAAAATACTCCTATTCCAGTAGCAGTTAGGACGGTGGATACTGGAATAGGAATGAAGCTTCCTTATATAGAATCTTCAACTGTTGGAGAAGTAGCTGGAAAGTTTTCAAAGGCAAGTACGGCAGCTAAGGATGACGCTTATCAACTTGCTAAGGGTACGGGTGAAGGACCTGTAAAAGTAAACTATGGAGAACAATATGCTAGGGAAAAACGTAAAAAGATATTAAAGCCAAATGTTGAGTATACAAGTAAAGAAGGATATACATATACAACAGATAGTCAAGGGCGTGTTGCAAGTTGCGAGGGTAGCCTTCAATTAGGTGATGGTAAGCGGAATAACTACGCTCAGAGAGTGGTAGGTGGGAATGACCGTTTGGATGATGATGACGGCGGACATTTAATTGCAACTATATTTAAAGGCTCTGGTAATATGGATAATTTAGTTCCAATGAATAGTAACTTAAACAGAGGAGAATGGAAAAAACTAGAGAATGAATGGGCTAATGCTCTTAATGATGGTGATAAAGTTAGGGTGAAAATAACGCCGAATTATAGCGGGAATTCAAAACGTCCAGACAGTTTTGTTATTAGATATAAAATTGGTGATGAAGATAGATGGAGATTAAAGAATTTTGATAATGTACCAGGAGGAAAATTAGATGAATGATGAAAAATTAAGCAAGTTATACAATGAAATAGCAGAGGTTGTAATTGATACAATTCCAGAGAAGTGGTTTAAGGTTTACCTGTATGGTGAGGTTGGGGAAGGTGCTCAAGAATCATATTTTTATTACTACCCTGAAGAGAATAGTACTCCTATTTACAGTCATAGTATTTTTGAACTCTTTAATGTCCCAGAAGAAGAATATTTTAAGAAGTGGCATCGTTTGTTAGATTGTATTAAGAGAATGAAGAAAGAGTTTATTGATAATGATCAAGAAGCTTGGACAAATTTCACTATGATTTTTGATAATACAGGAAAGTTTAATATTGACTTTAATTATGATGACCTTTCAGATGAAAATTCCCACGAGAGAATGATTATTTGGGAATATGAACATCTTGGTCTTATGCCTAAAAGTAATTCAGGGAAAAAATACTTAGAAAAGCATCTTAAAAATCTTGAAGATACAAAAAATTGAGTGCAATACCATATATGATAAAAGTTTATAGTGGTTTAACGTAAACATGCATAAGCATATATGAGAAGTGGGTAGAAAAAGAAATGGCTATTTTGAAGAGTAAACTCCATGATGGTTGTACCATCATGGAGTACTATGTACAATGATAGAAAAGAAAAAGAAGTACGAGCTTTGGCGAGATGACATTTTACTGGATGCTGAATATAAACACATGGAATATATATTAAACTAACGAACTCGTACAAACTCGTAAGTTTTAACGTAGTAGTTGTTACCACATATAAAAGGTGTCATACTGTTACTACAAAACTTACAAATTTATGCTACTTAAAAACATATGAACTTAAAGCACTTGATTGCCAATTAAAGGTAACAAGTGCTTTTTGCGTTTTAGGATAGAAATAGGTAGACACATTATAATTTTATAAGTGCATTAAGTGTTAAATTTTATAGATTGTAGTGGCTTTGTACAGTGTACGACATTACTAGAGAAAAAATTATTGTAAAAATTAAGGGTTGTATTATGTTTTGAAGTCATCGTAAAGTACGTTTTAACGGATGGACGTTATGCACACGTTATCCGCAAAAAACGGGTAAACGTTACAGGGACTTTAATTGCTGTAACGAGAGGGAGTTTGATATGGAGGAGAAAGTTGTTGGCTATGTACGAGTTTCAACAGAAGGACAAGTGCGTGAAGGTTATAGCTTAACGTATCAAGTAGAAGAAATCGAACGTTACTGTATGGAAAACAACTTACAATTGCTTCATGTATATGAAGATAGAGGACTAAGTGGCGCAACTGTTGATGAAAATGGATTAACAATTGAACGTGAAGGCTTACAAGAACTATTGTCAGATATGGCATATCAACAAGTGAAGCACGTGATTGTACTCAATACATCTCGGTTATGGCGCTCTGATATGGCAAAAGTGTTAATACAAAGAGAACTAAAGAAACACAAGGTAGATGTGAAAGCAATTGAACAACCAAATTACAGTATATACACACATGACCCAAATGATTTTTTAGTAAATGGCATGCTAGAGCTATTAGACCAATATCAACGTCTAGAGATTGCATTAAAGTTAAGTCGAGGTAGAAAGAAAAAAGCGGAACAAGGTGGCTATGCAGGTGGCGGTGTGATGTTTGGTTATAGAGTAAAGAAAGGACAAAAAGTGTTAGAAGTAGATGTGGAGAAAGCAGTAGTTGTACGGAGACTATTTGAATTAAGACACTTTTTTAAACATTGGTCGCTAACTCAATTGGCAGAAAGACTGAATAGGGATGGTTATCGTACAGAGAAAGGAAAGCTGTTTACGAAAGTACAAGTGAAACGTATGTTAGACCGAGAGAACTTTTATCGAGGGGTGTATACATACGGACAAATACAAACAAATGGGAAACATCCAGCAATTATTTTATAAATTCACTTAAAAAATTAGCTCATTTTACTATATGTACTTATGAAATTATGAAAATGGATAGGCTTGCGTACCTATGCGCATCGGAAGATGAACGCTCGAACTAAGGTTGCCGACGTTTTTATATATGACTAAATCATTGAATAGAGGGATGAGTTATGCATAATAGACAGAACTATATGTATGTAGGAGTAGCTTTACATAAGGAGCATCATACGGCTGTTATAATTAATTGTTGGCAAGAGAAATTAGGAGAAATACAATTTGATAATAAACCATCGGCATTTTCGGAGTTTTTATTAGAAGTAGAGACATATGTGAGTAATGATTTATCAGTTGTATTTGGTTTAGAAGATGTTGGTGGTTACGGAAGAGCGTTAGCGAAATATTTAGTAGATCATGAACAAGTAGTGAAAGAAGTAAATCCAGCTTTATCATTTTTAGAACGAAAGAGCCAAGTGATGATACAAAAAAATGATAGTTGGGATGCGGAATGTGTGGCACGCATATTGGTAAACAAATTTAATCAATTGCCAGATGCAAAGCCAAACGATTTATTTTGGTCGATACAACAATTGGTTTCAAGAAGGAATGCATTAGTAAAAGCACAAAGTGCATTAAAGAACCAATTACATATTCAATTAAATCACCATTATCCAAGTTATAAAAAGTTTTTCTCAGAGTTAGATGGAAAAACAGCATTAGCGTTTTGGCAGCAATATCCGTCACCCTCTTGTTTAGAGGGGACGAATATAAAGCGATTAACAGCTTTTTTATTAGATGTTAGCAACAATACATGTTCAGTAAAGAAAGCAAGTGACATATTAAAACTTGTAAAAGAAGATGGACAAACAATGAAAGAGTATCAAGAAATGCGAAACTTTTTAGTAAGAAGTATTGTACGGGAGATTGAGTTTAAAAAGAAGGAAATGAAATACATCGAAAGAGAATTAAAACAGCTAGTAAAACTACTAGATTATCAATTAGAAACGATGCCGGGAATAGAACTTGTGACGGCATCAGCATTAATAGCTGAAATTGGAGATGTAAGACGATTTCCAAATGCCAATAAATTAGCACGATTTGCGGGGATTGCGCCTGTTTACTTTGGTTCTGGTGGGAAAGGTAAGACACACAAAAGCAAACAAGGAAACAGAGCGCTACACGCTTTATTTTATAATTTAGCTGTACAGCAAGTGCAAGTAGCAAAAGGAAGTAAATTACCCAGAAACCCAGTGTTTCATGCATATTATCAAAAGAAACTTAAAGAGGGAAAAACAAAAGGACAGGCATTGGTATGTATTATGAGAAGGCTTGTAAACATTGTATATGGCATGATGAAATATAAAACGGCATATGAATTGCCGATAGTAGAAGAAAAAGAAGTAGTTTAATAAGGTTTACATGGTTTGCTTTTTTATTGTAAGGGTTTAAGATTACAACATAGGGTACGGGTAATAGAGAGGCTGAAGTTCCACCAGCCTTCAAGCAAGAGGAATTTGCCAGTACATATGAATCAAGATTTAAGCAAACACCCGCAGAAACGAATTCAAATGTCGTTTTTGAAGGGGTTAGAGGTGAGTCTTTATGTACCCTAAAACCACCACCAGATCCTACGTTACAGAAAATCTTAAATGAAGCTGGTATTAATGGAATTGAGTATAAAAATGGAGTTCCTGATTTTTCACCAGTAGCAAAGGCACAGTTGGAAATCGATTATATGCTAGGTGGAAAAGGGGCTAAAGGAAATACTGCTAGAGATTATAATTTTAAGCAAGCAAATGAAAGGTTAGCAGATCAGCTTAATAATTCACCAGAATTGGCAAACCAATTTGGAATGGAAGCTGGTGGAATTACGGCAAAAGATATAGAAAAATACCGAGTGAAAAATAAATTAACATGGCATGAGTTAAATGATGGAGTTACTATACAACTTGTGCCAACAGAAATAAACGCCAAATTTGGACACCTTGGTGGAGTTGGTGAAATAAACGCAGGAGCTTTTGAACCTGGAGGATTTGCAAATAAATAATAAGGAGATTATAAAATGACAATAAATGATAAAGTTTTTGGAGAACTTGATTATCAGTATACATGGGTAGGATACAGAACCATAAAGTTTTTAGGAAAGGACACGGAGATAGCATTATTAATTGGAGGAGAAGATGATGGTAAATTTGATGAAGGTCAATATGTGGCATACAATTCATTAATGGATAATTGGGAGAAAATCCAACATAACATATTACAACCAATTTTAAATTATTATAAACAAAAAAGGCATGAGCTTGGTTATGATGTTGCATTTAATGAAGATTATCCATTAATTGAAACAGTTGATCAATTAATAGAACATATAACATTAGTAGGTATTTCTGTTCCGTATGATTTCCTTCGTGATGGACGTGATGTAGGGATCTCGTTTGATTGTTCATGGGATGAGGAAAATGGTTTAGGAATTCGTCTTATAAATGAAAGGGTAGATGAAGTAGGTTATCAAGATGTCGCTATTTAAAATGGGCTGTTAAAAAGTACAGACTAATGATGGTTGTATCATCATGGAGTGCAATGAAAGAACAGAAAACAAAGTACGAGCTTAGGTGAGATGAGGTTTTATTTGGCTATGAATATATACCACTTAAAATGAAACTGAAACTAATGAACTCGTACAAGCTCGTAAGTTTTAATGTACTTGTCACGATGCATATAAGGTGTCATACTTTTACTAAAATACTTATAAATTTATGCTACTTAAAAACATATGAACTTAAAGCACTTGATTGTCGACTACAGGCAATGAGTGCTTTTTTTATTGAAAGATATACTATAAATTTAAAGAAATTATTTTTATGAATTAAAGCCAACAAAAATTACTAGTATTATATAACTAGAACTACATTAGCAAAAGGTGTGGACTCCGTATCCCCAATCTTTAAAGGTGTAGAAATACTGCCAGATGGAAGTGTCGTTAGAACTGGAACGAATTATAGCGGGAAATTCCAAGAAGCCCATGATGCCTCAAAGGCGAGTATTCAGAGTAGGATCTCGAATTTGGAGAGTGGTGGGGTTAAGGAGACAGGTGAAGGTAGTAATACAAACCCAAACAAAATTAAACTAACTTCAGAACGAGAAAAATACTATCGAATGAAAATAGATGAAGCCAAAGCGCGAGGAGATTATAAGGCAGCAGATGATATTAGATATGATTGTCATTGTGAAGAAACAAAACAACCTTTAGAGCGTAAAGATTGGGACGCTAGGACTGAAAATTTAAGGAAGAGCCAAGAGCGTGGAAGAGAAGAAGAAATAAAAGGGAGAAAAAGCCTTGGGAGAACATCTTGATCGCCAATTAGAAGACAATAACGCTGGTGAGGTTGTTACATATACATCTAGTAGATGTTTAACGTTTAAATATAGGAAGAAAAACAATTAAGCTTTTATTTTATTTAAAATGGATACTCTATTAGTAGTGAATAATAAATAATTTTGTTTTACTGTCTTAATTAAAATACGATCAGTTGTACCATATGCTGTTCCAATTCGGATTACGCTTTTTTCTTCAACACCAGCATATGTATTATCTTCCATTACCTCAGTGATTTCACATAATGGAATATGAATTTTAGAGAATTGCCATGAAATAATTAGTTCTTCTTTTGTTTTTTTAACATGAATACCTAACATGTTACCAGAACCTTTCTATAATAAAATTTTACTCTTGCTATTTTATTATACGAATTTATAGATAATATTTCTATTTTTTTACAGGTGGTATATAATTTCATTCTCATTATAACGAATTCTACAATAGAAAACAGAACGTATATTTGGTATAATCGAAATATACTATATGAAACGATGTACATGAGTTTGAGATTTATGAAAAAAGGTAAGTAATACATACGCTATAGGATTCAGTTCATGTTATACAAATCAATCGTTAGAAAGGAAAAGAAGTATGAATCAAATTTCATTCGAAGATTTATTTGAAGAAGAAAACAAACCAGAAAAGGTGGAGGTAGCTGAGACCCCTGTGCCTTTATCGCCCTTACAAAAGGATATTTTAGAATTAATTAATTCTGAAGAAATAAGTGCACTTGAGTTATGCGAACAATTAATACGAGCTGGTAAAATATCAGATGAGAGATTCACAACGAATAAGCCTAAAGCATATGGGCAAGTATGCTTACTATTAGAAGGTTTTGTTAAAGAAGGAAAGCTTATTTTTGTCAAAAGTGATGAGAAAAGAGATAGAGTATATAAATTGAATGAAGAAGATTCTAACGAATAAGATTCTAACGAATAAAATGTGTAAAGTATAGTAATGAAATAAGGAAGTCCTCATATTTGTGTTGAAAGATTATTTTCACATAAGCGTGGGGATTTTTTTTGAGGGAGGATGTATGAAAGATTGGGAGTATAATGAATTATTTCATGCAATTCGGGAGGCGTATGAAGAGTTATAAGATGAAGAGAGATGGTATCGATATGCTATAGCAAAACTAGCGGATGAATTTGATAATTTAGGAAAGATTGAAGGTGTTATAGTTGATACTGCCATAGGAGAAATTGCAGTCGATCATCATATAGTTTTTGTTGGGCGTATTGAAGGTATAACAAAGAGGCTAAGTATGTTTAACCCTCAAGAGGCAGAAGGAGAATTGACAGTAGAGGAAATAAAAGATTTATTGGGAAGAATAAATAATGTAATAGAAGGATTGAAAAATGTAAAGGTTGCTTATAAATCTTCGATTGAATAGTTCATGTTTCTGCAAATCTAGGAGACATAGTTAGACAAGAGAAAAGAAATATAGGAGGTGATGTTGTGGAGGAGAAAAATATAAATAAAAAAATAAGAAATGCTATTAAGCTTGGTGACATTAATGAAGTAAAACGTCTAATAGGTGATAATCCAAAATTTTATATTCGATGACACCATTTGGTACGTGGTTACATGTTGCAGCAAAGAAAGGACATATTGAAATTGTTCAGCATTTGATTAATAAAGGGATAGATATGAATGCTAGAAATATTTGAAGCACCATATGGAACAGTCCTTTTTTGGGTATATGAAGATAATGTACATGTTGGTTTTTACGATTTAGTGAAGGACTGTATGACAGATATAAATAAGATTTTAAATGTAATTTATTAAGGTCTCTTATAACTATTTTAGATGTGTAGTAATTAATTGAGGAAATTCAGAGGGATGGTGCGAGATGAATAAAGTAGAATGGAGATCACCAGATAAGCCTTTATTGCGAGAAAATGTAAAGAATGTGGAAAAAGAGTTGGGCATTCATTTTCCTTTAGATTATATAGAATGTGTAATGAAGAATAACGGAGCACATGTTAGCCCAGAAGTATTTGAAGTTGAGGGGAAGAGAAAAGTTTTTGGTACATTACTAACTTATGATATGGATGATGATGAAAATATTATTGAGGTATTCAATGACTACAATGGCACATTACCTAGTGCATTGGTGCCATTCGCATTTGATCCAGCAGGAAATTTAATCTGCTTTGATTATAAAAATCATAAAGAAGATCCAATTGTCGTCTTTTGGGAACATGAGGGGGCATGGGAAAAGGAAATATTGATGGAAAGTGAAGGGGTTACGGCTGAGGAAGCAGAGGAAGTAGCGAGAGAAAATGTATTTTTTGTAGCTAATAATTTTACGGAGCTTTTAAATAAGTTACATGATTAATAGTGGGAAAGGATTCAAACTTATCTGGCAGTGATAAATGAAAATAGTTACATAACCTTGTTCCTAATAAAGTGGAGATTAAAATGAAACCGAATTATTTTACAATCGCAATGTATCCGACTGTAGCATTTAACGAAGAAGAGATATTAAATCGTCTTCTAGATGTATTTGAGTCAAACGAAAAATCCGCTCCTACTCATTGGGGAAACTGTGAAACGATGCAGGTAGAATATAATCGCCAGGAAATCATAGAAAAAGTAATTTCGGAGCGTAGAGTATCTGAAGTTCACCTGTATCGTGATAAAACAGTGCATTATTAACTCTACATCAGTAGAGTTAATAAATTATTTAAATAAAAAACTGTTAATAAACAACGAGAATTAATGACGGGTTATATTCACTTAAGAATATAACCCTATTTATTAGAACCAGTAGTATATAAGGAGATTATCCCACGAGTTATTTGCAAATATTAGACGCTGTAAAAGAAAAAAATATTGACTTTTATATTATTATTGATGTTGTCCTCAATTTTCCTCATGTAGCACTTGAAAATCAGTAACAAGTGAAACGATTTTTCCTGCTTCATCGATTCCCCAATAGGAAGGATAAAATCCATCTCCATAACCTGAACGGAATATAATGATATTACTTCCTGTTTCCTCACAAACCACGCAATTTCCCCAATCTTCATCATGTTCTGTTAGTATGTCATCTATAAGATCATCATACAAACTAGTAAATTCTTCTCCTAGTTCTTGTTGTAACCTATCTTCTATTTCTTCTAACTTATCAATTGCTTCAACATCTGCAAAGCACCCTAAGCCTGTATCAACCGGGTAACCAAAAATATATCCGTCTTCCAGTTCACTGACATTTTGTTCTGGTTTTGTTGCCATCTTCCATCCTACCGCTTTTGAATCCGACAATTTCAATTCAGCACCAGCAATGACTCCATCTTCCTTATGCCACCAAGCAACAATTGAATATGTACCTGGCTGAATTGTTTGTTCGAAGTGATTTTTATTAAAAATAAGAGGATCACAAGCAACAATTTTACCTGAAGTAACTTTTAACTGTTCTAGTGCTTCGGAACGCAGGGCCTCACTATCCGGTTTAGATAATTCACGTAATAACTTTGACATAATGTTTCTCTCCCTTTCCTTTTAAAATATTTGTTGGTGCTGCCTCCCATATATTTTTACATGAGTTACATTTGTGTTCTGTGGTATTTCTAGCGCCTTTGTATGTTCCTATAACTTCGATATTATCGCCATGAACTTCTAAAACCTCTGCGGCATATCATACCCGCGTTTTCTAATAGTTCCTCAACATATTCTTCATGCGTTTTACGTTTTCGGATATATTGCTCCGTACAAGTGTAGATGGAACAAACCTTTATTCATTGAAAAATATAACAAATGAATTTGACTTTAAAATTAGAACCAGTTTTGAGGATGTAAATAATAATCCACCCGTTGATTATATTATTTTAAGGGTAAAAATGCATTAATTAAAAATTCAATAAAAGAAGATTAGACTAGATAGTCTTTCTAGATTAATCTTCTTATTTTATATTCTCAAGGGATATCCCACTTCACTGCGACTCATTGCAATATGTCTACTTCTGTGACACATTACACAATTGTACAGAGATAATGAAGTAATATGAAAAAAATATAAAGATTTAAATTTAATCCTATATATTTTTTATAAATTCTAAAAGTAAATCCCTTATTTTTGGTATGATTGACAGAGACTATTTAATTTCTTATGAATATTCTTGAAAAGGAAGTCATGCTGTATGAAATCAATAAATGTAAATGGGAATATATATTATATTGAATCTGTTCCTTTTGAAGATAAGAGTGAGCAGGATGAAGAAGGATACTACGAATATTTTTACAAAGGAGTCAATTTATCGTTTCACTCGGACAAAGAAATAATTAAAGCCCGAATTTATGACGACGAAGAAATAATATATTTCTTAAAAAA
This sequence comes from Bacillus sp. FSL E2-8900, assembly GCF_037966225.1. Classification (NCBI taxonomy): domain Bacteria; kingdom Bacillati; phylum Bacillota; class Bacilli; order Caryophanales; family Bacillaceae; genus Bacillus; species Bacillus sp. FSL E2-8900. The sequence continues at coordinate 2,969,176 of NZ_CP150193.1, read as the reverse complement.
TCCATTTCTTGCTTTTGGTAAAGGTTTTGAAGCTATAAAAGTATATATAATTAAAGAATATGATGTAAATAAATTTAAAATTCCAGGTAAAAAAAAGCCTATATAGAATTATAGCTATAATTCTATATAGGCGTTACCATGACCAATTATAATAAAACAGGAAAACTCACAAAGTACTTATGCCTGTGGGCTATGAAAGGAATGTATTCGAAATTGAGTAAATCAAGTGAAATAAGTAGATTTGAAAATAGATTCTCAGAAAATGTGATTGAAATAGCAGCTGTCACAGGGGCATTAGGAATCGGTGCATCAAAAGGCGGTGACAACATTTTGTGGACTGCGTCAATTGATTTGATTGCGTGGAAAGACTTACATAACAATGAAACGATTAGAAAAGAAGACATACGACTGGCATGGTTGGTTGATGATGCAGAATGGAGAAAATCAAAAGACATTTTGACAGCAAATACAGTTGTAGCATTACAGGTGCGCAAGTCAGAAAATTCATTGATGCTTGTTAAGGTTTTGGAAACACCATATAAAGATGATGAGTTGGAAATCATCTTACAAGATGCAATGAAACCGCTTTTTTATCATGATGAGATGTTGGGTGTGTTCGAACTCGATAAAAGAGTGAAAACTTTTGAAAAGAGAATATCTTGGGCTGGTGAAGAATGTCATTTATATTTTGATTGGAGTGAAGACAAACATATGATGAAGTCTGCACTGGAAACAGCACATGCACTTTTCAAAGAGCAAGATGAATGGAAAATGAAAATGAAAATGTACGCTGCAAAAGAACTGGTAGAGTTAGCAAATGAATGGCTACAAGATGATGATGAAGCAGAAATCGACGAAATTACAAAAGAAATGTTCATTAATTCCATCACATTAAGCAGCTTAAGCGTTTATTCAGAAGGTGATTTTGAAATATTCTTTTCGGATGGAGATATATTTTGGGGACATTCTATCATTGTAAGCGGAAATATTCATGAGGGGCTCTCTTCGGCTGAGATTGCAGGATAAAGTGAAACTTCCATCAGTGAGGATTTTTCTTCATCCTTACTGATGGATTATTTAAACCACTCAGGCACTTACTGCCCAAAAGTAGCGCGATAAATTGTTATAGTTTTTGATTATTAGGCGTTTTCTTCTCGTCTATCTCTTCTCTTATTAAGTGAGAACTCCAAACCTCTTTAATAATTAATGAAATTTAAGGTTTACATATACGATGGAACTTGCATAGATGTTTTAAATAATCCCTTAGTATCTGATATGGATACGTTATTTGATAGTTGGCTATCTACAATGAAATATTTAGAATCAGCACAAGCAATGGCTATACCAAGTTTTGAGGAGGATCGGAGGGGTGTATCCTTTTCTCCAAATGTTTCTGGGAAGGATTATCTAAAAAATTAAAAGAAACGAGGTCGTAATTAGACTGGAATTTACATAAAACCTTAGATGATGCAATTAGTTATTTCGGATAAACGTGATGTGATTTGTTAGGAGGTGAAGTTAAATGAGAAATGACTTAACATGGCTAGTACCGGATGAGACAGTTTCAGCAGAATATATAAACAATGTGGGAAAAGAGATAGGGTATATATTTCCAAGTGACTATGTAGAATGTGCTACAAATAATAATGGTTCAGCTGTATTACCTTATAAATTTGAAATAGATACGATAACAAAGGTATTTGGAATTTTGCTTTCTTATGATGTAGATAGTAGTGAATATATCGTTAAAGTATATAACCAGTATATTTCTACTCTGCCAAATGAATTGGTGCCATTCGCATTTGATCCAGCAGGAAATTTAATTTGCTTTGATTATAAAAATCATAAAGAAGATCCAATTGTCGTCTTTTGGGAACATGAGGGAGCATGGGAAAAGGAAGCATTGATGGAAAGTGAAGGGATTATGGAAGAAGCAGCAGAGGAAAGAGCAAGAGAAAATGTATTCTATATTGCTAATAATTTTACGGAGTTTTTAAATAAGTTACATGATTAATAATATTATTCATATGAAATGGTTCGTATAAATGTAAGCAGCAATAAAAGGAGAGAGAATGATGGACTTAGAGCATTTAAAAAAAGTTAGTATGGAGAAGTTTCTAATCATACAATTGAAACTCTTAAGTCTAACTTAAGGGATAGTGCAACAGAGAAAGAATCCTTTATTTTAATTAATGAATTGTTAAAGCTTGGTGATTTCTCTGTAAAGAGGTTACTAATCGAACTTATGAATAGTACTCGAGATGAGCTTGTTTTGAATTTATGCACTAGACTATTTTGTTCAGCAGCTACTCACGATGATTTATTAGAAACGAATAATTTGAAATTCCTTTCAAGTGCTTCAGAGGATGGAGTTCATAATTTTGTAGTAAGTGCTGGTGAAACTCTTTCATATCATGTAGTACCATATTTTTTAGCGTTACTAGAAGAGTGGGAAGATACCTTTGTTGAAAAAGCTATAAGAAATGAACTTTCATGGATGCTTGGAATTGAGGACGAGTATTATGAAGTATCGTTAGAAGAATTTAATGAAGTTTATTCTGATTTTATCGAAAATAACGATACGCAAGAATACTATTATCGTAATAGACTATCTTTTCCTGGAGATTTGGCAAAGGAGTTAGTTTCGGAAGTTATGAGTTTTTTAAGAGATAGAACTACTTATAATGTTGTTACTATACCTTCCGTTTTATCAATTTGGAGTGGAATCAAATGTCCAATTCAGTACGATACGATAATAACAGATGAAAAAAATAGAGAGTTGATGTCATATATCGATGTTCTAACAAAGAAAGAATGGAAGATTGGTAAAAAGTATTTTTATGGATATGTAGTCGTATAAGAAAACGATATATGTGATGAATATAAAACCATTCTATCGCACTCTGTTAAGTGTTGATGGAAGTTAACAATAAGCAGGGACACCTTAGTAATAAGTGCGAGAGGAATGACAGATAAATGAGAGTGAACAATTCAGTTTTTGGAGAGATTGAATATAATTATGCTTGGGCTAAGTGTATGCCTATAACTTTTATAGGCAATGTAACTGAGATTGATTTGATGATAGATGGTGAAGAAGATGGAGTGTTTGATGAAGGGCAGTATGTAGCATATCAATCATTAATAAAAAATTGGGAAGAGGTACAAATAAGTTTATTACATTCTATATTAGATTATTACAAACAAAGGCGATGTGAATTAGGATATGATGTTGGAATGCAAGAAAATTATCCATTAATTGAAACAAATGATCAAATACTAGAGATGATTAGTTTAGATGGTATTGTTGTTCCGTATGCAGATATTATGGAGGGAAAAGAGGTTGGAATTACATTTAATTGTACGTGGGATATAGAAAATGGTGTAGGAGTTCGTTTATTAAATGAAAAGGTAATGGAAGTAGGTTATCAGGATATTATTTTTTAATATAAGTTAAAAGTAAATGAGGGGATATATAACCTGAATGAAAAAGGTGTCAATCTTTATCAAATTGACACCCAGATACGAATCTGTTTAACATCTTACATACTTACGCTTAAAACCAAGTCTTCCTCTATCAAGTTCTTTCTGAATACTTTCAGAAGCATTTAACAAACTGCTTTTTTTATTATTACGTTTGACTTCAACTATACCAACTTCTTTTGCAATCTCGACTGCTTTTTCGTGTAGTGGTACATATGAAATTGCCACGGTGTTTAGGAAATTATTCATAGCGGATTTTGTTCGTTCTGGAGAATGATGAATTGTATCTTTCACCATTTCAAGCATATCGGAAATTTTACTTTCGGAAAACTCATTGTCTTTGCGATTTCCTAAAAGCCAACAGTAGCAACTCCATCCGGCAGACATTTTAAGCTCGTCCCCACTTGCAATCCATTTATCAGCAACATCTTGTGCAATATTTGACTCCGATAAAGTTACTGCCACTACATAATCGGATAGCATATAAAAATATGCCCCGTCTATCCAGCGATCAAAATCAGACTCACTCATAGCTTTTGGATCGGCAATAATACCTGCAAAGTACATAGCATCGTAGTTGCCTGTGGCATAAAGTTCTTCAGCTAATTCTTGATTTAATTTTATTTTTTTAGCGATTGGTTTCATAGCACCTGTAGCTACTCCGAATACTGGCTCATGTGCACCGTTAGATATGTATATTTTTTTCGTTCGTTCCTTACCTAGAGCTTCAAGTTCTTGCATAACTGTTTTAAAATCCATAGTTGTGCAACTTCCTTTCATCATGTAAAAGCCTTTTTAAGCTTTTCATATTTCATATGTTAATACTAATTGTATTCAAGAGGTATGTCTACTTTCTAAAAGTATCGAAACCGGTTAGTAATTTTGAAGCTTTTGATTTTGTGACTGCTACAAGCTATCTATAGTTAGAAGCAAAGTATAGTAGAATAAAAAATACATTTGTATAGTTTTTCCAGTGAATATTTGGTATGATGGTGAATGGGAAAAATATACAAGTTGTTAGTGGTTCATAAAAGGGGGATTGAATTGAAAAGAACACCTGAATTCGTATTAGGTTTAATTGGTGGCATTTTGGGAATTATTATTTCCATAATATTAATAGTTGTAGCGTTTAATATTATGGAAGGTGTTGATTACGAACTTTTAGCTTATTACTCTATTATTTTAACGGTTCAAATAGGATTGTTCATTTTATCGTGTTTAGTAAACAAGGTTAATAATAAAGTTTATGGAGTTTGTATGATTGTGATTCCTATAGTTATGTTGTTTATGTCATTATTCTTTTTACTTATTCCGACAATTTTACAAATTATATCTGGTTCATTTGCATTTAGGACATTAAAGTTAGAATCTAATGTAAGCTAAATATGATTATCAACGTCTGAATATTCGGTTTTTTAAACATTTTCGTTTGCAGTTCAAATTAACATAAAGTACAAAGTTGTACGCTTTAGGAGGAGAAATAGATGATTATTTGGTCTGGTTGGGGTTTTTTAGTCGCAATTATTGTAATTATTAATACTCTTTTGGGTAAGGCTATCTTTGGATCTATAACGGGGGACGCTACATATTTTCAAGACCATAGTTGGCCAATGGCGGTAATGTTTATTATATCAGGGGTTATGTCTTGGTATTTAGGTAAATATATTAATAAGCCAGATGGGAAAGTTTATATAGATGCCGAAACTGGTGAAAAAGTTATGTTTAACAAAAAGCACTCATTATTTTTTATAAAAATGGAATATTGGGGACCGATTCTAGGAGTTATTGCGATTGTAACTTTAATTACAAGATAAAAAAAGAGGATGGGTATAGCAAGAGTAATCTATTCAAGTAGAAGGAGAAATCAGTCATGAATGCAAAGAAACTACTAGGGGTAGCAGTTCCGGTCATGTTGTTATTTGGTTGTGGAGTTTCTGAGAAAACGAACACTTCTAAACAGGAGAAAACGGAAGAGTCTAAAGTAAAAGAATCGAAGTCTAATAGTAAGAAAGAAAAAGTTTCAAAGGAAGACTATCCTAATAAAGTGTATAAATTAGGAGTAGAGTTTGATAAGTTGTTTGCGGAGCATAACAATATTACAAGAGAGGTTTTTGACGGTAAGAAAAAGAAATCAGATATAGTAGATAGTGTGAAAGAATTAAATAAAGTGTTAGATAAATTTGAGTCAATAGATCCCCCTACAGAGTATGTAAATCAACAAAAGGATTTTGAAAAAGCAATTGGTTATTTTAGAGAGTCTTTTTCTTTAATAAATGAAGTATTCACCCGAAAAGAAAAAAGAGAAAAAGGCGATAAGACTGATAAAGAGTTAATGGAGAAATCCGAAAAGTTAGTGAAAGAAGGAGATATTTACTGGCTTAAGGCATTCAAAGATCTTGAAGGGGATATTAAAATCGGTGACGGTACAGTATCTGTGAAAGATTTGAAAGAGTTAGATAAGAAAGCTGGAATTAATACGGATAACGTTATGAAGAATGTGAAAGATAGTACGGAATTAATCGGTAATTGGGGATTCAAAGGAACAGACGGTTTCATTATGTCACTTATTCTAAAAGGTGATAAGACATTTGAAACGTATGGTAAAGGTGAGTATCCAAATAAAAAGAATTATATTGAAGGCACTTGGGAATATGATAAGGAAGCTTTTACAATCTATTTACATCTCAATAAACGTTTAGTAGACGGTGTAGAAGATACAATTCAAAAAAAGAAAATAGCATATAAAGTTCAAGATTATGATGGGGAAAACTTGCAATTATTTAATGAGACGTCATTTCATACAATTAAGTATGTGAAGCAAAGTTAAAGTTATGTAGGACTAGGTTTAAATGGCCTAGTCCTTCATTAAAGTGCGAGTATGTAAAGAATATGTTATCTTTCGTTCTGTTTACTTAATATCATGTTATTCTTTAATAGAGTAATAAATGGAGTTTTGCATTAAATATATGAGGTTGGTTACAAATGATAAAGAAATTTACTAGATTCGTATTAATAGTGGTTATCCCAATCAGTCTTATTACAGGTTGTGGGACTGCTGAAAAAACTGAAGCACAAAAGCCGAAAGTGGTACAAACGGAGAAAAAGGACTATATGGATTACTCATATGGTAGCAAAGGTATATTAGTAAGTGGCAAAGCGAAAGAACGGCAACAATACGAGATTGGATATATGGATGATAATAAATTAATTGGGATTGATGAAAATATTGAAGACTGCATTATTTTAGATAATAAAGATGAAGCAGGTCTCATTTGGAAACAAATAGAGCGAGGATCTATTATTGAAGTGCAATACGGTAAGGATCGCAATGATATCGTAGGCGTGCAATTCGTAGGAGATCGTGAGTCATATGAAATTAGTGATAAGTTTGATCGGAATACGATAAATGAGATTGTTGAAAACGTTAAAGGGAATTTGTAATAGATGTATTTCGATAGTATAGGATCTCTTATTATGAAATTGTATGTCAGTTATTTGTCTAAGTTTAAATTGATTATTTTGACGGTATTTGTAATTAGTTGTAAAATAATGTTTGTTGATGAATTTTATAAAAAGTATGTTAGATGAAATTCATCTGTAGGGATGACATATAAATATTTTCTTAATGGATATAAAATATGGTAATTTAAATATATAAATAAAAAGAAAATATATTGGGAGTACATAGTAGATTCATATTTTTAAAAATTAATGTGACAATAAAGGGAGGTTGAGATACATACACGGTGGGAGTGTGTATGTATTTATTATAATAATGAATAAGACAATCAAACAACAAGTAATCGCACTATCAACAAGTCTAGTGATTTTAGGGAGCGCACCTTTATCAGCATCAGCAGAAGAGATCAACAAATCTCAAACTGATCAACTTAATATTGCCCAAGGAGAACACGGAACGAGCGGATTAAATTATTCTAATTTCAAGTTGGAAGTTCCTGATCATGTACAAATTAACGAAGCAGAAGTATCTGAAAATGAAAAAATGCTTTTAGAAGAATATAAGCATAAACATGATGAAACAGAAGAATTAAACAAAATGCAAGATGCTAAGAAGGGACAAGTAGCAGAAAAGGAAGCTATTTCAAACATTGAAAAGGCATTTGAATCTGTAGATGGTCGAAATGATGGATCTGATCGTCAAATGAAACCTGTTGCAAAGCCAAGAAGTATTCAATATAGTGCACAGAGTACGAAGAAATATGGAACACTTGCAGGAGTTCCATTTGTGGAGTGGATTGTTCCAGCAGGAAATCCTGATATTCGTCCTGCGAATCCGATGAAAGCACGTTACATTACAATCCATGAGACCGCAAATACAGCCGCTGGTGCGAATGCTGAAAATCATGCGAAATATTTATACAAGCAAGCAACTGAAGGCACTTTCCGAACAGCTTCATGGCATTTTACTGTAGATGATAAACAAATTTATCAACACTTACCAACAAACGAAAATGGTTGGCATGCAGGAGATGGAGATGGTTCAGGAAACAGGGAGTCTATCGGTATCGAGATTGCGGTTAACCAAGACGGTGATTACAATAAAGCGTTAGAAAATGCAAAACGACTTGCAGGTTATTTAATGAACAAAGAAGGAATTGGTGCAGATCATATTTACAAGCATCAACAATGGAGCGGGAAAAAATGTCCTGACATTTTAATTTCACGTGGTAATTGGGCTGGTTTCGTACAAGGAATTCAGTGGTATGCAAATATAAATGCGCAGATTGATACGCCTTTACAAGATAAAAATGACTCATTTAATCCAAATGAAAATAATCCAGCTGAACCTAGCATGGAACTAGTGGTAAATGGTAGTGGCATCAATGTACGTAGTGATGCGGGTATTGAACATCGTGTTGTACGTAAAGCTTCAAACGGAGATCGTTACAAAGTATTAGCCGTTAAAAATGGTTGGTATAAAGTAGGTAATGGAGAATGGATTTTCTATGACCCAAGTTGGATTAAAATTAACTACAATGTACCAAAGGAAGAAGTACAAAAGCCTAAGGAAGAAGTACAAAAACCAAAAGATGATATTACAGGTGGCTGGTTTGAAGGGCATATTCGTAAATTAAACAGTCTAGGTATTATGCAAGGCGAAGGCAATGGTGTATTTGCTCCATATCGAAATGTAACGAGAGCGGAGTTTGCGAAATTAATCTCGAATGCTCTTAAACTACCAGAGGGAAATAAGTCATTTGTAGATGTTAATGAGGCACATCCATCACTTCATGACGGTATTAAACGTTGTGCAAGTGCAGGAATTATTAATGGTCGTGGTGAAGGGATTTTTGATCCTAACTCACCAATTACTCGTGAAGAAGTATCTATTATGATTGACAAAGCATTACGATATAAAGGAATTACAGGTGAGTTAGTAGCATTACCATTTACAGATAAGCATTTAATAACATACAAAGAATCGGTTCAACGATTATACAGTCTAAAGGTAGTTAATGGTATTGGAAATAATGAGTTTGATCCTCGAGGCACAGCAACTCGTGGTCAGGCGGCTGCCTTTATTGTGAAGATGTTAGATTCAATGCAAAAATAAAAGGAAACTTTAATCAGTGAGGGCCACTCGCATTGCAATCAAGCAGTTTATTCACCAAATTTTGAAATGAGAGTTTTACTGCCCACAAATAGCAGAAGAAATTGTATGTAGAAGCTGACATTGGTAGAAGTAAAAAAATAAGAAGAATTTGAAAGGAGCTATCCAAAATAATAATTTGGAATAGCTCCTATTTAGTAGGAAGAACAAATTGTATTTGATAGATTGTAATGTAGAATGCCCTTCCAAGCCCCTTATAAGCCCCTACCAAGTAATAAATCACTAAGAAAAAACAAAAACAAAAACAACTACAAGAACAAAACAAGCGCGAAAAAATGAAACCGGCGTTGTAGTAGTAAAAAAATTGTAATTCGAATGCCAAAACCATTCCCGCATGCCTATCTTTATAATGAAGGATTAAAATTTTCCTATTTACTAGCAAAGAGTGGAGGGAAACATATGGCAGTATACCGTAATGTGCAGGTGAACTTTTGGCAAGATGAATTCATATTAGATTTAACGCCAGAGGAGCGTTATTTTTACATATATTTGTTAACTGGTACGAAAACGAAGCAATGTGGTATTTATATATTACCGAAGCGTGTGGCAGAGCTTGAAACAGGTTATAGTATGGAGACTGTTGAGAAGTTGCTAAACAGGTTTGTTGAGTATGGAAAGATTTTATATGATACGGAAACGAAAGAGGTATTCATAATAAATTGGTTACACTATAACCCTATTTCAAATACGAATGTGGAGAAGTGCGTATTACGTGAGTTAAAGACTATAAAAAGTAATGAGTTCATACATATATTTTTACGTAAATGCCTTGAAGAAGAATACAAGATTCCATTATTATTGCAGCATTTTGGTATGCCAAAAGAAGAGGATAATAGTAGTTCACAAGTAGTTATTGAAGAGAAAGAAGAAGCGGAAGAGATAGAGGTGGAAACCATAGAAGAGGACGTTCCAAATAGTGAAGTTTATAAGTTTTATGAACAAAATATTAGTAGTTTATCCCCATATATTGTGAAGGAATTGAAGAATTGGATACAAAGACTTTCTGGAGAGAAAGTGTTAGAGGCACTTAAAATTGCGTTTGAAAATAATAAGAAAACGTTAGCTTATGTGAAGGGGATTTTGAGGAATTGGTGTAAGAAAGGACGAGTAGATTTTAGTGAAGGAATGCATAGGAGAGAAGTATTTGGTTCGTATGATCCATAGTTTGGATAAGGATTTTTTCTAGTCTAAAAGGTTCTTTTACTATAGAAGCGAATAGTGTGAGAAAGGGGTGGTTATATGGAAGTCGTTATAAAGAAGAAACGAAAAAGGGGAAAAAGAATTTTTATTTGGGCTAGTAGTATCGTTCTTTTGTTAGTTATTTTCGCTGCGATTTTTTTGAACATATATACGCTGAAATCTATGCCAAAGATAGATGGAACGATAAAGCTAGAGGATTTACAACAAGCTGTTACGGTGAAGCGTGATAGTAAAGGTGTACCGCATATTAAATCGGAAAATGCACATGATTTATATTTTTCACAAGGATATGTGCAAGCGCAAGATCGTTTGTTTCAAATGGATTTAAGTAGAAGACAAGCGTCTGGTATGTTAAGTGAAGTTGTTGGGGAAGCAGCTGTTGATCGAGATAAATTGTTTCGAACACTCGGTTTACGGCGAGCTGCCGAAGCTTCAGTTAGTCAATATGATGGAGAAGCGAAATATGCCCTGCAGTCATTTGCTGATGGGGTGAACGCTTTTATACGTGAGGCGAAAGAGGAAAAGAAATTACCAGTTGAGTTTACTATATTAGGTTATGAACCTGCTGAGTGGTCAATTGTTGATACTTTAACGATCGGGAAGTATATGGCGTTTGACTTAGGAGGACATTGGCACGGACAGGCATTTCGATATTGGGCGCTGAAAAATCTTCCGAAAGAGCAAGCGAATGAGCTATTTCCTGCATATCCGAAAGATGCTCCTAGATTGCTAGCTGAACTGAAAAATACAAATGTGGACGTAGCACAAAGTTTTTCAAAAACGATAATTCCGCCGGAGTTTAACGGTAGTAATAACTGGGTTGTGAGCGGTGAGAAGAGTGCGTCAGGTAAGCCAATTTTAGCAGCTGATCCTCATTTATCTCTTGCGACCCCTTCTATTTGGTATCAAACGAGCCTTGAAATGAAAGGTTTAAATGTGAGTGGCGTTATTTTCGCTGGAGTACCAGGTGTTATATTAGGACACAATGACAAAATAGCGTGGGGTGTTACGAATACAGGGCCTGATGTGCAAGATTTATATATTGAGAAGAGAAATCCTAATAATGAAAATGAATTTCTGTATAACGATAAATGGGAAAAAGCTACCGTTGTAGACGAGTCTATTAAAGTAAAAGGCGGGAAGACAATTCCTTATAACGTTACGATTACGAGGCATGGACCAGTAATTTCAGAGTTTGCGGATAAGGGGAAGGAGAAAACGAAAACAGTATTCTCTTTAAAGTGGACAGCTTTAGAACCGTCAGCTGAGTTAAAAGCTGTATTAAATATGAACAAAGCAAAAGACTGGAATGAGTTTGAAACCGCTCTTCAAGATTTTCATACACCAACCCAAAACTTTGTGTTTGCATCAAACGACGGCACAATTGCTTATAAAGCGAATGGAAATATACCAGTGCGTAAAAAAGGTGATGGTAGCTTACCTGTTCCAGGATGGACAGATGAATATGAATGGGAAGGGTATATCCCGTTTGATCAACTTCCAAAAGTAATTAATCCAAAACAAGGGTTTATTTCAACTGCGAATAATAAAATTGTTGATGATGATTATCCGTATCATATTAGCAATACGTGGGCGCAGCCATATAGGCAAATGCGTATTCAAGAATTTTTGCAAGAGAAGGAAAAGTATACGGTGAAAGATTTAGAAGAGTTACAGATGGATCAAAAGAATTTATATGGGAAAGAGTTTACTCCTATATTTTTAAAAGAGTTAAATAAAGCATCTTTAAATGAGGTAGAGAAAGAAGGCGTAGACCAATTAACAAAGTGGAATTTTTACGATAGTAAAGATGAAGCGGCACCATTAATATTCCATTTGTTAATGAAAGAGATTTCAAATACGTTATTTTCAAAAGAAATACCGAAAGATGTACTGGAGTTATTTGAAGGGAAGTCACAAGTTGTTGATGAATTGATTCGAAAAGAAGTAGCGGGAGAAAATAGCGTTTGGTTTACGAAGTACGGAGGTTTCACAAAAGTTGTGCATACATCGTACGAGAATGTAATGAAGAAATTGCAGAAGGAATATGGACCCGATGTTGGAGAGTGGAAGTGGAGCGATTACCATCAACTCGCTTTTACACATCCCATTTCGAAATCATCGAGTATGTTAGCATTACTCGCTTTTAATCGTGAGAAGCCAGTTCCAATTGGTGGGAGCCAAGTTACCGTGCAAGCAGCGAGTTACGGCGAAAACGGCATTGTAAATCACGGGGCGTCTTGGAGATTCATTATTGATACGAAAGATATGTCAAACGGTTATCATATCGTAGGGCCAGGACAGTCGGGCCATTTTAGAAGCGATTGGTATCATGATCAAATAGATGATTGGGTAAATGGCACGTATCATACGACTACATTGAATACGGAGGGGATAGAGGGGAAGGTATTAACTTTGCAGCCGAAGTGATAGTAAGTTCTTATTTGCAGATGGCCCAGCTTTATGAGGTAATACTCCTTCGGCTAATGAAAGTTTTGCTTTATACAAGAGACTCTTACGATTGTAAGAGTCTCTTTATTATGATAATGGATAAAATATCCTTTTTGTAAAGAAGCGACAAGTTTTGACAAAATATTATACAGAGACTTGTTATAATACCTTTTGGAATATTATGTTTATTAAACGGAGGATGAAGTAGTGTACAACAAGGAAAATTTCTTAATAGTTGCAGTGAAATCGAATAGGGGGATTTAATATGAGCGTTAAAGTAATAAGGGCAACAGGGATGATGGGCGGAGCAGCAAGAGTTGCTGTAAAGGTAGATAACGAAGTAGTAATGAAACTTGAGAATAACGAAGAATATACGCTTCCTTTTGAATTAGATGAAGCGAATATTAAAGTAAAACAATTCTTTTTTGGAAGTAAAGAAAAGAAAGTAAAGGATGGCGATGTAGTAGAAATTAAGATAAATAGTATTGCTATGCTATTACTGATGGTGTCAATGATGGCTGTTTTATTTGGTTCGTCAATTGGTATAAATATTGTTGTTTTTGGTGTGATAGGAGCTTTAGTTACATTAGTATACGGATTGAATAACTGGTTTCGTTTAGAGGTTAAATAATTATTGTATATATATTTATTTCAGTTGATTTACTATACATGGGATGAAAATATTTTTAAGTGGGAAATGGGGAGAATCAGTATGAAGAAAATGGTTGTAATATCTAGTTTGGCGCTAATAGTAGGTTTAACAACTGGTTGTAGCAGTGAAAAAACAAGTGGACCTAAAACAGTATCTGTAAAAAAAGAAAAAGAGTTAGTAGCGAAAGATATTTTTAAAAAAGCAGCTGACGGATTAAAACAAGAGGAATATCTTACATTGACATCTCTTATGTCAATGAAGGGGAGCGGCCAATCAGAAGAAATTAAAATGAAAATACAAATGGAGCCGAAACTGAAGAATTCTAGAGCTGAAATGAAAATAAGTGGTACAGATATTGTAACGTATGAAGTAGATGGAAAGGTCGCTGCTCAAGTGAAAAACCCTGATACAGGAGAGTTAGTTACGATACCTAATGATCAATTTAATGTAAATGATGTAATGGTCAGTAAAAATTTACTTAATGAGTTAGATTTACCAGAAGCTTTGGCAAAGAAAATGAAGGCAAAGAAAGATGGAGACACATATAAACTTACACTTGAATTAAAGGGAAAAGAAGCGGTAGATACGTTACAAAAAATTAATGGAGATATGAAAAAATTAACGGAAGGATTTAATATGGATGCGTTTAACATTGAATATATAATAACAAAAGATTATAAATTTGAAGAGATGCGAACAACTATAAAAGTGAGTGAAAGTAACTCAGATAAAAAAGCTAGTACAGATAAGGAAAAATTGGATGCAGTTGTGAGTATAAAGATTGATTCATATGAAAAGTTTGATTCAATTAAGTTACCAGAAGGGATTCAATAATTTCAATCGTAAAAGGATAAAAAGGAGCGGAAATCTGCTCCTTTTTTATTTTTCCTACTATTTTTAGAAGATTTATATGAATATAGTTGAACGAAACTTCATTTTTTTTCTGGAATAAATGTGAAACGTTGTATAAAATAATCAAGAAAGCCAAAAATTATAGGGGGAAAGTTGTGAAGAAAAATAAGAGTTTAATAAGTTTTTTAGGAGTGTTTATTATGTTGTTTTCTTTTTGTTTTCAAGGAAATGTACAGGCAGATGTAAATACTGTTCAATCTGGAAAAATCAAATCAGGAAACGTAACAGTATGGGAAGTTGGAAATGTAGCGAAAGTATTAGCGGATGTGGAGCGCTTAAATTTAAATACAGTAAATGTACCGATTCAAGTAGATATCCCAAATGTGACTTCTACTAACATGGTAATTAATCAAGCGCAAAAGCAACAAGCTATTATTTTAATTCAAGAATTATTAAAGCGTAATATTCAAGTTATAGTGGAACCGTTCCCGTATATTCAGCAGGGGAATGTTGGAGAGACAGAATGGAACCCAAGTAACATTAATGATTTCTTCTGGAATTGGAAGACGGTTATTCTGCAAGATATTTTTAATTCCATTACAAGTAAATACAATGTGTATGGACTAAAGATTGCTTCTAATTTCGTGAATATGGAGTATGCAGAAGGATACTGGAGCGATACAATTGATTTTGTTCGTAATCAGTATAAAGGAAATATTTTGTATCAAATGAACTGGTGGTTAACAGCAAGCTGGGACTCTTCTTATGAAGAGAAGTTTATAGAGAAAATAAACCGTCCGTATTTAAAGAAGGTAGATATTGTTAGTATCGATAGTTGGTTTGAAGTTTCTGGAAAAAGAAATCCGTCATATGAAGAAGTGAAGCAAAGTTTATTTGCGACGACAGTATATAATCGTGGGCAAAATGTTGTTCAGCAATTGGAACAATTACATAATGCAACAGGAAAGCCAGTTTACTTCGGTGGATTTAACGTTCCAGCACGTGAACTTGGATTACAAAATCCATGGAATCCAGATGTTTCAAATGTGTTTTCGAAAGATGTACAATTAAATGGATGGCGTGCTTACCGCGATGTATTAGAACCGAAACCATATTTTAAAGGTTTTTCAATTTGGTTTATTGGCTCTAATGATAGTACACATCCGTATCAAATACATAGTAAAGAAGCAGAGGCAGTTATTAGCGGGTGGTACCGAAAATAATTTTTATAAAATAGGTAAGTTTTAAAGTTTACTACATATATTTCTAGTGAAAGGCCTTTCACCATCTTATCACCTAGGGGGCAATCATAATGAAATTTTTGTCTTACCTTACAGTAATATTGGTGATTCTTGGCGGTTTGAATTGGTTATTGGTAGCGTTAGATTACAATGTAGTTGAGAAATGGTTTGGTTCTATGCCGGCGCTTGTGGACACTATTTATTGGCTCATTGGTCTTTCTGCTATTTATCAAATTTTTGATCGGTTCTTTACGAACGACTAGCTATTATTCTTTCATTATTAGAGTGTTAAGTACGATTATGTACTTAACACTTTTTTATATGTCCATAAAAAAGTCTGCACTTGCAAGCGATTCCATCGCGTCTTGCGCCCTAATAATAGAAAACAAATTGACCGTATATTATATTTTAGGTTATAATTCAGAAAGTTTAAAAATATCCAAATAAAAAATAGGGAGGTTATGAAGGTAATGGAGAGAGTCTATAATTTTTCAGCAGGACCATCAATACTCCCTTTGCCAGTTTTAGAGAAAGTGCAAAAGGAGCTATTAAATTATAACGGGACAGGCATGTCTATTATGGAAATGAGTCATCGATCTTCTTATTTTCAAAGTATTATAGAGGAAGCGAGTAACTTACTTCGTGAATTAATGAGCATCCCTGATGAGTATGAAGTTTTATTTTTACAAGGCGGTGCGTCATTACAATTCTCTATGATACCACTGAACTTAATGAATACGTATAAAAAAGCTGGATACGTACTAACTGGCTCATGGTCTAAAAAGGCACTGCAAGAAGCCGAAAAAGTTGGGGAAGTACAAGTGATTGCTTCTTCCGAGCAAGAGAAGTTTACTACGATTCCTAAACTGGACGGTTTACTAAGCGATGAAAAACTAGATTATGTACATATTACAACGAATAATACAATTGAAGGGACAAAATATGTGGGAATTCCACATGTAGAAAGAGTGCCGCTCGTTGCGGATATGTCTTCAAATATTTTGTCAGAACAATATGATGTTTCGAAGTTTGGTCTTATATATGCGGGGGCGCAAAAGAATTTAGGACCTGCGGGCTTAACGATTGCGATTATAAAAAGAGATTTAATCGGGGGAGCAGATCGCTCTTGTCCGACAATGTTAAATTATGAAACTTACAGTAAAAATAACTCCTTATATAATACACCGCCATCCTTTAGTATTTACGTAACAAAACTTGTACTAGAGTGGTTGAAAGAGCAAGGCGGAGTATCTGCGATTGAAGAACAAAATAGAATGAAATCTTCACTTATTTATCATTTTTTAGATGAATCTAAATTGTTTACTTCACCAGTTGATCCTGCGTATCGATCACTTATGAACATTCCGTTTACAACACCGTCAGAAGAACTTAACAATGAGTTTTTACAAAAAGCGAAGGAACGCGGCCTTGTTACGTTAAAAGGACATCGATCAGTCGGTGGTATGCGCGCTAGTATTTACAATGCGATGCCAGTACAAGGCGTACAGCAATTAGTAAATTATATGAAGGAATTTGAGCTTGAGAATAGATAGGGAGATGGGGATATGTTTCGTGTTCAAACGTTAAATCAAATTGCAGAAAAAGGTTTGCAAGTTTTTACTGAAGAACGTTATGAAGTAGGAGATAGAATCAATCATCCAGATGGAATTTTGCTTCGTAGCTACTCTTTACATCAAGAAGAGTTTTCAAAAGACTTAAAGGCGATTGCAAGAGCTGGCGCTGGTGTAAATAATATTCCTGTCGAGCGATGTACAGAAAAAGGAATTGTAGTATTTAACACGCCGGGGGCAAATGCAAACGCTGTAAAGGAACTCATTATTGCCAGTCTTATTATGTCTTCACGCAACATTATTAATGGTGTAAGTTGGACGAAAAACTTAGAGGGTGAAGAAGTACCACAGCTTGTTGAATCAGGAAAAAAACAATTTGTTGGATCAGAAATTGCAGGGAAACGTCTAGGTGTTATCGGACTTGGCGCAATCGGTGCTTTAGTTGCGAACGATGCGTTAGCGTTAGGCATGGATGTTATCGGATATGATCCTTATATTTCAGTTGAAACAGCTTGGCGTCTTTCTACACATGTGCAAAGAGCATTTAGCCTAGATGAAATTTTTGCAACATGTGATTATATTACACTGCATATTCCTCTTACGAATCAAACGAAGGGGATTATTGGGGAACACGCTGTAGAGAAGATGAAAAGAGGGATGCGTCTATTTAATTTCTCTAGAGGAGAACTTGTAGATGAAAAGGTTCTTCAAACAGCATTAGAAGAAGATATTATTACACATTACGTAACGGACTTCCCGAATGAAAATGTAATAAAGATGAAAAATGTAACAGCGACGCCTCACCTTGGTGCATCTACGTCTGAATCGGAAGAAAATTGTGCAGTAATGGCAGCACGTCAATTACGTGAATATTTAGAGACAGGAAATATTCGTAATTCAGTAAATTATCCAAACGTAGAATTGCCGTATATCGGAAAGAAACGAATTACAATTATGCATCAAAACGTCCCGAATATGGTAGGGCAAATTACAGGATGCTTAGCGGAACATCATATTAATATTGCCGATATGATTAATCGTAGTAAACATTCTTGGGCATACACAATGATTGATATCGATAACGGAATTGATGATATAATAAAAGAGAATATTGTAGAAAATATAAGCAAAATTACAGGTGTTGTAGCCGTTCGAATGATTGTGTAAAGGAGAGAGGAATGTGGCAAAAATACGACCGTTTCGGGCCATTCGTCCAGTAGAGGAAAAAGCGGCACAAGTGGCAGCTTTACCGTATGACGTATTAAATAGTGAAGAGGCAAGGGGAGTTGTAAAAGGGAATCCATATTCTTTCTTGCATGTTGATAAAGCAGAAATTGATTTAGATCCTGAACTGTCACCGTATGATGATCGCGTGTATGAAAAAGCGGGAGACAATTTAAAGCAATTTATACGAGAAGAAGTGTTCATACAAGATGAAGAGCCAGCGCTATATATTTATGAACTGACGATGCAAGGAAGAACGCAGTCAGGCCTTGTCGTTTGTACATCTATTGATGAGTATGAAGATGATACAATTAAAAAACATGAAAGAACACGTCATGAAAAAGAGCTAGATCGTATTCGCCACGTAGATGTGTGTGACGCCAATACAGGCCCAATCTTTTTAACGTACCGTACAAAAGATGAAGTAAAGCATTTAATTAGAAGCTGGAAAGAAGAGCATGCGCCAATTTATACATTTACAGCAGAAGACGGTGTTAAGCATGTTGCGTGGAAGATTGCAGATGAAGATGTAATTACGACCTTAGTAAACGCATTTGAAGATATTCCTAATCTTTATATTGCAGATGGGCATCACCGTTCTGCATCAGCTGCAAAAGTAGGACTTATGCGAAGAGAACAATATCCAAATTACACAGGAGAAGAGGAATTTAATTTCTTCTTATCGGTTCTATTCCCTCATGATGAATTATCGATTTGGGACTATAACCGAGTTGTGAAAGATTTAAATGGCTTATCAGAGGAACAGTTTTTAAATCAAATTACGCAGTACTTTTATGTAGAAGAAGCACCTGTTTCTCCGTATAAACCAAATGAGCCAAAAACATTTGGTATGTATGTAAATGAGAAGTGGTATAAGCTTACTGTGAAAGAAGAAACATTTGATGCGAATGATCTTGTTAGAGGTTTAGATGTATCTATCCTGCAAGATCATTTATTAAGCCAAGTACTTGAAATACATGATCCGCGTTCTGATTCACGTATCGATTTTGTCGGAGGAATCCGCGGATTAGAAGAACTAGAACGCCTTGTGAACAGCGGCGAATACAAAGCAGCATTCGCATTATATCCGACATCTATGGAAGATTTATTAGCAATCGCAGATGCCGGAGAAGTCATGCCACCGAAATCAACGTGGTTTGAACCGAAACTGCGTAGTGGGTTGTTTGTCCATTCTTTAAAATAAATAGACTTCTTTAGTTAGAAAAACCGAAATGATTTTAGTTTCGGTTTTTCTTATTTTGGCTCAGTAAACGTTTAATGTTGATTTTAATGTTAAGATTGAAATATGTAACAACAGGTCGCTACAAAAAATGGAGGAAATACGATGAAAATGCAGCTGCAAAAAAGTTTTTATGTTGAATTGAAAAATGCAATTCGTTGTCATTATAACGAACTTTTAACAAGATGCGGTGTTGACACAATATACGGGTACTCCATATTAACAGACGATTGTGTCAATAGCATTGGACCAGTGGCAAATAAAGAAAGACTAATCAAAGTTAATAAATCGGACCCTTTATACAATTATTATAGATACGGAGCTGTTGAGTGGAGCGAATGGGACGATTTTGGAATGTTTGATGAAGTGAACAAAATTATTAAGAAATATCATAATATCGTCGAAGATGACTTTAACATACGAGTACATACACTGTTGAAAGAAACGTTAAATGTGTTAATGGAGCTTGAATCAGAAGGGTTGTTTGGAGATAGAGATGATAATCGATTTATTGTCATTTGTGTAACTGATTCATCGAACGAAATCATGATTGAATCAGCTCGATTGCTTAATACATTAAAGACATACGAAGAATATGCTTCAGAATTTGCATAAGAATGAACATAAGTAAAACTGCGCTCTATAAGAGGCGATTTTCATTTAATAGAAAGTCACCAATTAATAGTAACCATTCGTTGTGACGTAACCATTGAACAATTAGAACCTGATGAAAAAACGTCCAAAGATAATTAAAATGTTTATATGTATGAATCAACTTGGAAAAGAAGTAATGCAGGGGAGCTTTTCAGGCATTATTCTTTGATTGGTAGGAAAAGTAATGAATAAGTGGGCCCCCGCTGCCTCTCAGGCTTAGAGTTTTAATTTCCCTCATAACGAAAATTTGATGTATCGTTGAATACTGATAATAAGACGTTATGTAATATACTCTGTTCTTTTCTTAACTATTAGAAAATAGGTGATGGATAAACTCGTCAACAAAAAGGACATTCCTAGTATTACAAGAAATGTCCTTTCCACTAAATTATAAGGTATTTTGCTGAAATTCAAACTCTAAAATTAGTTTACTAGTTTGACCTGTAAACTGATAATTATAGGATCCTCTCAGGTTTTCTAAGTTACCGGTAGCTTTAATAATTGTTCCTGGGGAATCTAAATTTCCTTTATCAAATATTCCTTGCTCTATAGCTGTAAATGTCCCTTGTTGCCCCTTATAAATTCCTTCAAAGTGTAAAAAACCAGAAATTTTAGCAGTAGCCAAGTGACCATCATTTATATTTGAGTCCAAATAATATAATAAGTATTCAACAAAAGCTTTTCCTTGTAATTCCCCATCGATATCATATTCAACATGAGCAATATTAATAGGGAAATCTTTTTTATTATCATCGATTGGTTTTTCATCCCACTTACTTACTGTAAATGTTACCTCCATACACGTAAATCCCCCTTTATCATTAGATAAGTAATCTCCATATCATTTAAAAAGTACTAATTCACAGTCATATCTTATAGGAGTGTTTTTATTTATTTAAGCTCTGTCATATCGTTATCTTATCTCAGAATCACCTGCGCTTCCCCATGAAGGACTTACTGTCGCCACGATATCTTCTGCTTGTAACCTCTTTGGTTTTATTAACATGTTAACTCCGCTGCTACAGAATGTAATGGACTACGATTATACAAACTGTATTATTGAAAAACATGATGTATGACATTAGTTTCTTCATCATCAATTCGTTTACCTGCTGGGATTCAAGAATTCAGTCTTAGTGTTGAATATAGGAATAACCAATTTATATTTGAAAATTACAGTATGCAACATTGTATGAGAAAGACGGTTGATATTTTCTGCAATCTGTAACTGTAATGATTATAAGTTGGTCGTATTCAATCCGAAAAATAAAATCATCATGAATGGAGAGGTTATAGCTTTTCCTGAACAAGAAAGCTATCGCCTTTAGGCATGGGAGGAAAGGGAGGTTTGATACGGATTGTCCCTAAAAATCGCAACGTTCGTGGTACTTTAAGTGTCCGAAGTATAGATAGATTCTTCGTTTTTTTTGATTTTTAGGGAATTATTCTTTAATTAGTAGATAGAGAGGTAAAATAAAAATACACCTAATTAATAGGTGTATTTTTTAGACTTGAAAACCACATATGTATTGGAGATTTCTCTTAGTTAGAATGTATCACAATAGAAATCATGTATATACATAATATTTGTTACATCGAATGGTTTCCTTGTAAGTATATGAAAATGGTAATCTAAATAGATTTTAATTTTGTTAACTTACCAACCTGTACTATGTTCAGAATTAGCAGGGGCGCCGCCAGTATTGCCATGAGATTCAACTTTCGGAGCAGGGAAATGTGTATGCCCTTCTTGTTTAGGAGCTCCACCAGTGTCGCCGATGTTTAAAGCAGGAGCGCCGCCAGTATCGTCACGGGAATCTAATTTTGGAGCAGGAGTATCACCAACATTTAAAGCAGGAGCGCCAGTATTACCATGCGCTTCTAACGTAGGAGCAAAGAAGTCAGCGTGACTCTCTTTTTTAGGAGCCATTCCTTCCCCATGAGTATTTGTATAAGAAGGAGCCCAAGTGTCGCCATGTGAATCTAATTTAGAGCTTAGATCAGCATGTGTCTCTAGTTTTGGAGCAGGAACATCGCCATGCTCTGCTTTTACAACGCCCCCATCCCCAATATTTACACCAAAAAGACCAAAGCTAAACACTGATAACCCTACAACAGCTGTACTAATTTTTCTTTTCAATCTATCTCTCTCCTTTTTATTGTTTTATTTCATTTTGTCTAAACGTGGTAGATAAAATGAAATGAATCGTAAAAAAATACAATTATATTACGATATACGAATAATTCTGTGTAATATTTTGTAAAACCTCCTTGAAATTTGAATTTTATGAAAATAAAATTCGACATGGTTCATTTTTCAACTAGTTGAATAGATTTTGATTGAGTTTTTATAAAGCTATTCATTAACCTTAGGACCGAAAGTAGATCTTAATTTCTTTATACCGTGGTCATAAGGTTATTTTAGCTTTGAATTAAATTAAAGCCCTCTTGCTTTATATTTAAAAAGTACAGTATGCATCATTGCATGAGAAAGAGGGTTGCTATTTTTTATATGTTGTAACTATAATAGTTACAGATTGGTCGTATCCAATCAAAAAAAATCATCATGAATGGAGATGTTTCATAATGGGTATGAAAAAAATAATTTTAGCAGGTGCTTTAGGGATCGCAGCATTATCAGGAACAAATGTACCAGGATTAGAACTAACAAAAGCGAGTGCAGCTTCTATTGAATCGAACTTCTCGACGTTAGAAGGACGAGTAGTAGAAGTAGATAACGGTGTAATTGTTGTAAAATCTCAGCAATATGAGGAACCTGTTAGTGTGTATATTGATTCACTTTCAAACGTTAAAGTAGGAGATGAAGTAAAAGCTACTGGATCTATGATGCGTAATTTTACAGAATATATGGTTGCAACTGCAGTTGAAAATACAACAAACAAGTTAGGTATGCATATGAAAGAAGATGGCTCA
This sequence comes from Bacillus sp. FSL E2-8900, assembly GCF_037966225.1. Lineage (NCBI taxonomy): Bacteria > Bacillati > Bacillota > Bacilli > Caryophanales > Bacillaceae > Bacillus > Bacillus sp. FSL E2-8900. Next base: position 2,946,045 of record NZ_CP150193.1, on the reverse strand, counting down.
CCTGATTATGTAATTGGAGAAGTAGCAAAAGTAGGAACGATGGAAGATGAGGGAGACGGTGCTACTAAATATGTCGTAGTTGAATATCCATCGCTAAATGGGAAGAAAGATATTATTGATGTTTTCTTAACAAAGGGACAAGTATTTAATACGGGTGAGAAAGTAAAAATTGATATGAAGTATGTAGGCTGGGGCGGAAGTTCTATTAACTGGAACACAGTTGATCATATCGAAAGAGTTCATGAAGCAAAGACGAACACTGAAAATAATGATGATGTATGGATTTGGTCTTAATAAGGCGAGTATAGGTCGTTATTTGCAATTTTCTCCAAACAATACATGTAAAAACTAAATGTATCATGCAGTACCCATCTAATTCTCATTGCGTATGACAATTAGATGGGTACTTTTTTATTTGAAATTTGTGCAAGTCAATGTTCAGCATTTCTTTTTAAGAGTAAATTACGGGTGAAATCAAAACTTTATTTGCAGTACATAATAAATAATGTTGATTTTTTATCCTATATTAAAATAAAAACAAACCACTGTTCGATTTGAATATTCCACGATATAATAGTGAGAGTTTATGGCAGAATAAATATTTACATAAGAAGTGAGGTACTGTATGAAAAAAAGAACGACAGACATTATTTTTATTATTATCGGTGCATTTCTTTTTGCGTTAGGTGTCAATTTATTTGTTATTCCGAACGAGTTTGGTGAGGGCGGGGTAACAGGTATCACGATTATTACGTACTATTTATTTGAGTGGTCACCAGGTTTAGTTAACTTAATTTTAAATGCGATTTTGTTAATAGTCGGTTATAAATTTTTAAATAAGATTACAACGATTTATACGATTATTGCTGTAGTGACCAACTCGCTATTTCTTCATTTAACAGAAGGCTGGACGATTGCTTCTGATGAAATGCTCGTAAATGCCATTTTCGGTGGAATATTTATTGGGTGTGGTATTGGTCTAATCATTCGTGTTGGCGGAACAACTGCAGGTACTACGATTTTAGCAAGAATGACGCATAAGTATTTAGGCTGGAGTATTAGCTATGGTCTACTGTTCTTCGATTTAATCGTTGCGTTTTCATCTTATTTCATCATTGGTGCAGAAAAACTGATGCTGACAATTATTATGTTATATGTAGGAACGAAAGTAATGGAATTTGTAATTGAAGGTTTAAATCCGAAAAAGGCCATCACGATTATTTCTGATAAACCAGATGAAATTGCTGGGAAGGTGACGACTTTAATGGGTAGAGGGGTTACTGTGTATTCAGGTCATGGCTATTACACGAAAACTCCGAAGGAAATTCTTTATGTTGTTATTAATAAGCAAGAAGTAGTGAAGCTAAAGCGGATTGTTCAAACTACAGATCCAGCTGCGTTCATCGCTATACACGATGTTCGTGATGTGTTCGGAGAAGGATTTGTTGATATTTCGAAGGCTTAGAAATTGTTTTTGATTAAAATAATCTTAATACTAAAACGTAAGAATCTATTTTGAATCATCTGTTTTCAAAATAGATTCTTTTTTAATTAAACGCCAGTCACTTTCAGTTCAATCTTTTACGTTCTAAAGAAAACCGCCGATAAAGCGCTCCAGTCTGTTCTTTAATTTTGAAATGTGAGAGTTGAATAACGATGGATTATATGTGATTTTTTAATCTACTCCCCATGAGTTTCGCCATTTGTTTTGCATCTGGATTTTCTTCATCGTACAATTTCTCAATAATGTTAATATAATCCGTCTCATTTCGATTTTGACTTAATTTATATGCAGCCTGGATGTCTCCCACCTTAACCTTAAATCCAACTATACCTTTCAGTTCATTTTCTAAGAGAGTAGGGGAAAGTTTATCCCATAATACTGGATTTTCACGATGCTCTTCATATTTTTTCAGCATTGTTGTTAATTCATCTATTAATTCCTCTTTATCTAAAATACTTGCTTTACCATATATATGGACAGCTTGATAATTCCATGTTGGAACTTCTTCATTTTCATACCAAGAAGAAGAGATATAAGAGTGCGGTCCCTGAAACATTATAAGAACATCCTCACAGGTTTCAAATGTTCTCCACTGGGGGTTCCCATAAGCCATATGTCCAGTAATAAAATAATCATCACCTTGTTTAGTTAACCCAAAAGGCAAATGAGTTGCGATTGGTTTCTCTTTTTTTGTTGTGACGATTGTTCCAAAAGAGTTTTTTTGAACAAAATCCCAAATTTCATCAACATTTGTGACTTTAAAATACTTTGGAATATACATAATAGCCCACCTCTCAAAAAAGTTATATGAGTGTTTTGATCATGATAAGGTCAACTTGTTCGTCATCGCCCATATAAAAGGAGTGAGAGCCAGCTTGTACAAAACCTAAGTTCTTATAAAAAGCAATAGCATTTTCATTTTTTTCCCATACGCCTAGCCAAATATTCTTTTTATTATTTGCTATTGCAATTTCAATAGCATTATTTAGTAGGTGTTTACCAAGACCATGTTTTTGAAAGGAGCTCTTTATATAAATTCTCTCGACTTCAAGTGATTCATCGCCCATTTCTTCAGACTGAGCATCATCAGTATTGATCTTCAGATACCCAGCAATTTCATCGTTGAAGTAGACAAAAAAGAATTGAGAAGAGTTATTGGATAATTCTTTTTCTAATTGCTTTAAGTTAAATGCCTTTTCCAAATAATGATGCATATTTTCGGGTGAATTTTGATGTTTAAAAGTTTCATTAAATGTTTCATAACTAATTTCTTGAAGTTTGTGTATATCTTTAAGGGTGCACTTTTCTATATGTGTAGTCATATTAATAGTTCGCTCCTTTATATAATCAATAATCTCTCTTATTTCCCTTTTTTACAAATTCCCAATCTTTTTCTATATTTTTTCTTACTCTTTGAAGAAGGTTAGAAATAGTTTCCGCTTCTGTTTCCGAAAATCCCTCTAATGCAACAGTATTTGAATAATCGTTTTCTCTTTTAATAAAAGGATAGACGTTTTTCCCTTTTTCTGTTGGGAAAAGTTTTTTGATTTTCTTGTTAGATTCATCTTCTTTCTTTTCGATAAATCCATTGAGTTCAAGCTTTTTGATAGCACGGGCTGCGGTTGTACGATCTACTTTTATCATCTCAGATAGCTTTTCTTGAATGATTCCTGGGTTTTCACATATTCGCACAAGGTACAAATACTGACCTTTTGTAAGCTCATATTCTTTAAATTCTATATTACTAATAGAATCTAATGCCCTTGCAATCATGCCAATTTCACGAAGAATTTCTTTCATAATGAACTCCTTATCTTTTATTTTTATTGCAAATGCAACAATTTGAAGTTACATTTAATATAAAATATTTTTATTGTAAATGCAACAAAAATAACGATGAAGAGGTTGATTAAAATGAAGTATGTTTTTTATGTATTAGGAATTTTAATATTAACCCTTGGTATTTCTTTCACAATACAATCAGATCTTGGAACGTCACCTTTTGATGCGCTTTTAGTAGGACTTTCTTTAAATGTGGGACTTACTGTGGGAAGCTGGGAAATAATAATAGCTTTATTATTAATATGTTGTAACTCAATTTTAAAAAGACATAGACCAGAGATACTAGGGTTGTTAACAGCATTCATAACGGGTATTGGTATTGATGTGTGGCTATTTTTATTACGCAATTTAATTACACCTGAAATATGGTACAGTAAAATGATTTATTTTGGAATCGGATTAGTTATTACAGGATTAGGAACTGCAATATATTTACAAACAAATTTTGCTCCCATTCCAATTGATCGATTAACTTTAATCATACAAGAATTAACTAGAACGAATATCTTTATATCACGAACATGTATTTACCTTATATTCTTAATAATGGCAACGATTTTACATGGACCAATTGGTGTTGGGACTATATTAACTGTTTGTTTAGGTGGGCTATTACTGAATTTCTTTATGCCACTTACTAAAAAAGTAATAGATCACTTATTCGTACACCAGAGTACAACATCACCAAGTTATAAGAGTAATAAAGCAGCTGACCACAATGATAACAAGAGTATCTTCTAAGGAATCCTTTTCTTTTTCTTGCAAAAAATCCAATTGTTTCTTAATGTAGTGATGTAGAAGGATGAACGAGAGAGGGTTTAATGAAGATGATACATATTTTATTAGCTGATGACGATAAACATATTAGAGAGTTATTGCATTATCATTTACAAAAAGAGGGGTTTAAAGTTTTTGAGGCGGAAGATGGAAAGGTAGCGCAAGACGTATTAGAGAAGGAAAACATTCATCTTGCGATTGTAGACATTATGATGCCGTTTGTTGATGGTTATACGTTATGTGAAGAAATTCGGAAGTATCATGATATTCCTGTTATTTTATTAACTGCGAAAGACCAGTTAGTGGATAAAGAAAAAGGATTCATTTCTGGTACAGACGATTATATCGTAAAACCATTTGAGCCAGCTGAAGTCATTTTCCGTATGAAAGCTTTATTACGTCGTTATCAAATGCTGAGTGCAGATATTATTACGTTGCACGGAACGACAATTGATCGAAAAGGTGTGGAAGTAAAGTGTAACGGTCAAACAATTTTGCTTCCTTTAAAGGAATTTGAGCTATTATCACAACTTGCTAGTTATCCTGGAAGAACATTTTCAAGAGAAGAGTTAATTGAACTAGTATGGGGAATGGATTTTGAAGGGGATGAACGAACAGTTGATGTTCATGTGAAAAGGCTCCGAGATCGTTTCTCAAAACGAACGGATGATTTTCAAATTACGACAGTACGCGGACTCGGATATAAGTTGGAGCTGAAATAAAATGAAATCACTATATTCTAGATTTGTATTTATGACGGTCGGTATTATGCTACTTAGTAGTATTATCGGCTTTTTATTAACGAACGTATATTATCAAGTGAAGTTAAAACCGTATAATAGTGAAAAGATTTTAAAGTATGCGGAAGAAGTTAAATCGTTATATGAAAAGCAAAGTGAAGAAAATCAAGAGACGTATTTGCATTCTATTGCAAAGTTAGGGTATGAAATTTATATTGTCGATGATCAAAAGAATGGGAAGCGTATCGGTAATGCGTTTCGTAAGACGTCTATTAGCGATGCTACTGTTCATAAAGTATTGCAAGGAGAAACGTTTAATGGTGTTTCTACGTATCCAACGCGTCTCTTTATTACCGGTTTTTTCGATAATGAATTAATAAATAGTGTCGGTGTACCAGTGCAACACGGTGATAAACAGTACGCTTTATTTATTCGTCCCGACATTCAGAACCAATTTGGCGAGATGCGAATTTTCTTAGCGGTATTACTTGGGTTTATCGTACTATTAAGCATTATCTTTATAGTGATTGCAGCAGGTTACATCGTTCGCCCAATTCGTAAATTTACGAAGGCTACGCAAAAAATTGCGAGTGGGGAATATGAAATTGAATTAGATGTAAAACGAAAAGATGAAATAGGAACGTTATCTACAAGCTTCCAAAAGATGACGAAGAGTATTAAAGAACTAGATGAAATGAGACAAGAATTTGTTTCGAACGTTTCACATGAATTCCAGTCGCCGCTTTCTTCTATACAAGGTTTTTCGAAAACATTGCAAACAGAAAAGATGAGTGAGGAAGAAAGAAACCATTACTTACAAATTATTGAGGGGGAAAGTAAGCGAATGTCTAGTTTATGTAAACAGTTACTGACGCTCGCTTCATTAGATAAAGAAGAGAAAGTTTTACAAATAAAAGAATTCAATTTGCAGAAGCAAATTAAAGACGTCATTTTTATGCTCGAATGGAAATGGCGTGAGAAAGATATCGCTGTTGAGTTTGATGTGCCGGACATTACAATTAAAGGTGATGAAAACTTGCTTCATCAAGTGTGGAGTAATATTTTTACGAATAGTATTAAGTTTTCAAACGATGCTGGGACGATTGAGTTTTTCGTGGAAGAGTTAGAGTATAGTGTCATTATCTCTATATCCGATAACGGAATCGGAATGGAAAAAGAAGAGATGGAACGTATTTTTGATCGTTTTTACAAAGTAGATACAGCAAGGGCAAGAAACGTAGAAGGTAGCGGTTTAGGATTGTCGATTGTGCAGAAGATTGTTGAACTGCATAACGGAACTGTTTCAGTTTATAGCACGAAAGGGGAAGGGACGACTGTACGGGTGGAACTTCCTAAATAGATGGAAGAGGCTGTTTGAAAATAGCCTCTTCTTTTTTGTTGCTAGTATACGTGTGAAATGAAAAAATATGAGTCATTTTAATTGCATAATCGGATGAGTTTATGGAGTGGGATTAGGAGGAAGTTTATTTAAAAATGTAGAATCTCTACAGAGTTAGAGGGAGTGTATTAAAACTTGAACTGTGTAGGGAGGAAATTATTTTGAAACGAATTGACTTGTTATTAAATAAACTAGATTCAACATTCGATAAAGAGAGTTGGTATGCACCGTTTAAACATGCTATAGAAGGACTTACGGCCGAACAGGCTATGTGGAAACCATCTAGTGAGGAAACGAATACCATTTGGGAGAACGTTAATCATCTCATTTATTACAAAGAGAGGCTTGCTGCCAACTTGGAAGGCCGTGAATGGACACATAACCTTGATGGAAATGAGACATTTTATCTTACTAAGCAATCTAATGATGATATGGAATGGAAGAAAGTCGTTGAACGTTCTGAAGATGCTCAACATAATTTAAGACAGGTATTAAGTGCAATTTCCGAAAGAGAGCTTGAGCAAAATTCACTAGAGGGGAAATTACTGGATATCATGCTTCATGATGCTTATCATACAGGACAAATTATTCAATTAAGGAAAATGCAGGGGGCATGGCCATCAAAGCGTTAACGGAACCTTTTAGTTGGTGCTATTGTTGAATAAATTTTAGATATTCAAACGACTTCATTGTTATATTTTTAGTGAAGTATTTTACATCCAAAATGAAATAATTATATTTTTAACCCCGTCCCCAATTTAGAACGGGGTTATGTTTGTTCTGTTATAAAGCCGCACCTTTCCCGCACTCTCCTTTAAACCGAAGCTCAAAAGTATCCGCTGTAATGTCATCAGCTTTTGGAAAAGCCCGTAATTTCGGATGAAGTAGCCATACGAGGGAAATGAATAAAATCCCGATGCTAGCAAGCGCGAAAATGAGTTGGCTACTATATACATTCGCAGTGTATCCGCCAATTAAAGAGCCGAGTGGCATAGCAATTGTGCCCATGCTTCGTGTGACTGAATTGATACGCCCAAGATATTGGTTTGGAATTACAATTTGACCAATAGTCGCAAATAATATGTTGGTCGCACCAATTGGTATCCAAGCTAAGCCGAATAAAAAAATGGATAACCATTGAAACGGTACAACTGTAGAGAGAAACCAAAAGAAAGCGCCAGTCGCAAAGCTAATAATGGAGACACGGCCAACATTATGTTTACCAACCCATGAACTGAATAGTGCTCCAATTAAACAACCGGCGGATATAGCGGCTAAAAAGAAACCATATAATTTTACACCGCCTAAAGAATCAGCGAAAGAAGGGAGTATTGCCATCGTCATACCGATTGAAAAATTAGCGACAACGGAACCGATTAAGAATACGCCCATTAAGGAACGGAAGACAATTGAAAACCCTTCTTTTAAATCAGAGAAATATTGTTTAGTTGAAAGTGATGTGCCCGTTTCGGTTTGCTTTGGTATTTTCAATGAAAAGAACAAAAGGGCAGTAATTGCGAATGTGAAAGAGTCAATTACATATAAAGTGATCGCGCCAAATAGTGCTACTAATATTCCAGAAAGCGTCGTACAAATTAAATCAATGCCTTGATATGCAAATGAGAAGAGTGAATTTCCTTTTAATAATTGTGTTTTATGCAGTAGAAGTGGTAAAGCTTTTGATTGTGCGGGATAGGCGAATTGTTCAATAAAGGCTACGATAGGCATGATGATGAGTAGTAGGTGGACTGTTAGTAGGTCGAAGTAGTGTGTAATAGGAATGATTAAAATAAGAATGCATTGCAGAACTTGTGTAATGACGAGGGTGTTTTTAATGGACCATCTATCAACGAATGGACCAGTAAGAAATTGTAATGCAGAAGGTAATAACGTAAGGGAACCAGCCAATCCAGAATAAAAAGGATTACCACTTAATTTGTATACGAGCCACATCGCGGCTACATAATACAAACTATCTCCTATGTTGGTGAAAATTCTTCCTAAAAATAATAAGAGGAAATTCCGGTTTTTTAATATGTCCACTTTATCTACTCCTTTATAATAAATTTATTCGGTAAAATAAATTTGACCGTTTATGTAAAAAAAATCGTATTACGATTTTTCTTCTTTTTTAATAAATTGCTGCATTGTTCTCTCAGCGATTTGAAGTGCAGTAGTAGAAATATAATAAGGTTTGCTATTCGGATCTTTATCTGCACCTTTTGTGATTTCGTTTAATTCAGCCATTAATTCATAAAACTTTTTCACCCACACTTGAAATTGTTCTGGCGTAGCATCAAATTCCCAGCAGGATGAAACGTAATTCCACTTAGCTGGATCTTCACTTGCATTTTGTAATGTAAAAGCTTCTTCTGGTGCAGCGAGAATTTGGCTTTTCGTTCTTTCTATCATTTGTAAAAAGATTTGGCGACCTGATTCGCTTACTATCTCTAAATGAGGTAATAGATCTGTAGCAGGGGTGAAGCCTTTCGCGACAGATTGATAAAACTTTTGAATAATCCCATTCTTTTCCTCTGTATAAACGATCTCTATAAGACCATTCTTTTCTAATTCTTTTAAATGATAATGAATTTTCGCCCTTGAAATGCCGAATTTCTCAGATAGTAATTGTCCAGTATAAGGACGTTCGCATAGACGTATCATCATTTCGGCACGTAGTGGATCGCTTAATGCTTTTAGTTGGCTATAAGTAGTTAGTGTTAATACGGGCTTCAAAATGATCAACTCCTTAAATGAAATTACTCGGTCAATATTATTTGACTGAATTGTATCAAGGATTTCAATTATTTTCAATACTTTCTGAAAATTAAATCTTACCCTCTGTAATCTTCTGTTCATATTCCGTTCATATTTCTTTTTTATGATAAGTGCATAGAAAGAAAGAGGAAGGAGCGAGCGAAATGTTTTTAGCTCTGCGTGAATTAAAACAATCAAAATTACGATACGGATTAATCGGATTGATTATGGTGTTATTATCATTTTTAGTCCTTGTTATTTCAGGATTAGCAAATGGATTATCATATGATAATGCTTCATCGATTCAAAATATGGAGGCAAATAAGTTCGTTTTAGCAGATGATGCGGAAAATAAATTACTTCGTTCACAAATTAAGAAAGACGATGTAGATAACGTAGTAAATCAAGTAGGTGACAAAGAGGCAGTTCCGTTTCGTGTGAAAGTTTCAACATATGAAAAGAAAGATAGTTCGAAAAAGGTTGATATCGCTATTTTCTCAAGCGAACGAGATTCATTTTTAGAACCGAACATTGTAAAAGGTGAGAAATTAGGTACAGCAAACAACGAGATGGTTGCTGACGAATCAATTACAGAAAAAGGAATTGATATTGGAGATACAATTATCGATCCTGTTTCAAAGAAAGAATTTACAATCGTTGGATTTACGAAAGATCAAATGTTTAGCCATACACCAGTCGTTTATGTAAATGAAGACGTATGGGGATCTATTTCACAACCAAACCAAAAAGATTATAGTGCAATTGCACTTAACACAGATAAAGAGATTAAAAATGCACACGTAATTGACAAAAAAGAAGTGCTACAAAGTATTCCAGGATTTAAAGAAGAACAAGGAACATTAACGATGATCATTGCGTTCTTACTTGTTATCGCTGCATTACTAATCGGTGTATTCTTCTACGTTATTACACTGCAAAAAACACAGCAATTAGGTGTATTAAAAGCAATCGGTACAAAGAACTCGTATTTAGCAAATAGCTTAGTCGTACAGGCGTTATTCTTATCAGTCGTTGCGATGGTAATTAGTATCGTTCTTGTACAAGGGTTAGAACAAATTTTACCAGCGGGTATGCCGTTCTTATTAACAACACCGATGATTGCACAATACGCAGCAATCTTTATCGTAATTAGTATTTTAGGAACACTTATTTCGTTATACCAAGTATTAAAAGTTGATGCATTAGAAGCAATTGGAGGCGGGATGTAATGACTTCATTATTAAAATTAGACAAAGTAAGTAAAGTGTACGGAGAAGGGAATACGGAAGTAACAGCCCTTCATCCGATATCGCTTGATGTGAAAGCCGGAGAATTTATCGGAATCGTCGGTCCTTCTGGATCAGGGAAAAGTACGTTATTATCAATCGCGGGTGCATTATTATCACCATCAAAAGGGGATATTTACATTCGTGAGCAAAATATTACACAGTTATCAGAAAAGGAAATGACAGACATTCGTTTGAAAAAAATCGGCTTCATTTTCCAGTTTGCAAACCTTGTTCCATATTTAAATGTGAAAGAACAGTTACTTTACATTGCAAAGCTAAAAAAAGAAAGTAAACAAGAATCCGAAAAGCGTGCAGATCATTTATTAGCGGCATTTGGATTAGGAGAAAGAAAGAATCATTATCCAAATCAACTATCTGGCGGGGAAAAACAAAGGGTAGCAATCGCTCGTGCGTTCATGAACAACCCAGATTTAATATTAGCGGATGAGCCAACGGCAAGCTTAGACTCAAAACGCGCACGTGAAGTTGTTGAAATGATGAAACGCGAAGTGAAAGAGAGCCAAAAAGCAGCAATTATGATTACACATGATGAAAGAATGCTTGATGTATGTGATCGTATATTGACGCTTCGAGATGGACAGTTAATATAAAGAAAAAGGCCAACCGTATATGCGGTTGGCCTTTGTATCATTGTTTTTAATAAGTATAATGGCTTTATTTTGAGAATAACGTTTTAATTTTATTGCGTGTTATTAATAAAATCCCGCCTAATACAGATAGCATTCCTAGAGCCATATTGTTTGATTGCTCGCTACCAGCGTTAGGAAGTTCTTTAGCGTTATTGTTTTTAGTACTATTATCTGCTTGCGTTTGTTTAGACTGTGACACTTCATTAATCTTGTTATCAACATTTTGCTTCGTTGTATGTAACTCAGCTAATTTGTCGTCAATTTTTTTCTCAGTATGCTTAAAGTCGTTGATTTTAATATCTAAGTCTTGTTTTTTCTTTGTTAAATCGTCTGAAACAGTTTGTTTCGATTGTTTAATTTCGTTAATTTTATTTAGTAAATCTTCTCTAGCCTTTTGTAATTCAGCTAGTTTGTTTTTTACATCTTGTTTAGCTAGTTCTAAGTTAGCGGAAAGACTGTCTAAATTGCCTTTAATTTTCTTAAGTTCCTCTAACGTATTACCAGTATTCGGCTTGTTTTCTTTTAGTTCAGCGAGTTTGTCCTCAGCAGTTTGTTTCGCTTTTTTTAACTCAGCTAATTTTTCATCTACTTGTTTTTTAACTTCCTTAAGTTCATTAACCTTTTGATCAATGTTCTCTTTATGTTGCTTCATTTCATTCACTTTTTCATCGACATTTTGTTTATGTTCTTTAATCTCATTCACTTTGTTATCGATATTTTGCTTATGCTCTTTTACTTCAGCAACTTTATCTTCTACTTGTTTTTTATGCTCTTTAATTTCAGCGATTTTATCTTCGGCGATTTGCTTGTCTTGCTGAAGTTTTGCATCTAACTCTTGTTTATGTTGTTTAATCTCGTTAATTTTTTCATCAGCAACTTGTTTACGTTCATGTAGTTCATTCACCTTCGTATCAACATTTTCCTTAACCTTGTTAAGTTCATTCAATGTTTGATCCACGTTTTCTTTGTGTTGCTGCAATTTCGCATCTAACTCTTGTTTATGTTGCTTAATTTCAGCTAATCGATCTCCCGTACTTTGCTGAGGAGTAGCATCATTTACTTCCGCATGAGCAGGGTTCGCGCCAGCAATCATTGCTAAAGCTAGTGTAGACGCAGCGATTGTTTGTTTTGTTTTCATATTTTTGTACCTCTTTTCTTTCATATGCATGAACTGTTTTGTGTAAAAATGAGCATATAGAAGTAGATTATCTTATTATTATATACTATGTTAGGCGCTTAGAGGAAGGATTTGCATAATAATCTATGATTATGTAATTTTTATAATCTCTTATTTGGGGTAGGGAATAAACCTTTAGCTAGATGAACAATTTCTTCTATAGTAAAGCTTACATCTTTATTATTGCGAATAACAAACAAATAATCAGCCTCGTTTTCTACAGGATCTACCACATCATCGTGAAGTGATTCAGTTTGTTGTCGATCAAGTACTTCTTTGAAACTAGAATATCCACCTCTAAAAATATTGGTACTTCGCGTGCTTCGAGCCACTCTTTCGTAAAGTACATCATCTGGAATGTCAAAATGAACTAATATGCGTACATATTCATTCTGTGGAAATAATTCGTTTAATAAATAGAATCTTCCGCTTTTACTGCGATTGGAATTACAAATAATAAGGTGTAAATTTGTATGTTCTTTCGCATAATCAACAATGAATTTTGAAAGACCGTGCTTAAATGTATTAGCACCTTCAGCCGGCTGTAATTTTTCATAATGCGTGTTAATAAATTCAGCTTGGTTATCTTGATCCATAACGAAAGAGTGGGGTAACTCTTTTTCTAAAGCTTTTGCAAATGTAGTTTTTCCACTGTGTGTTTTTCCAACTGTAATGATGACTAATCTTTTCATGACGCCCTCCATTTGTATTGTTATGAACTGGAATATTCGGTGTAGATCGAAATCTTCCTGCTAGAGATTACACAAATTGTTGGAGCGTTAGTAGGCTGGAAACTTGACAAAAAAACTTTTTTATGCTATAATTTACCAATATAAAAATAAGGTGTATAATAGGGTTCTCCTGGCCAGGGGAACCCTATTTTTGTTGTGAAAATGAAGGAGAGTGTATGTGCGTGAAACAAGGTGAAGCAAGTGTAACATCGTTAGTATCAGCTTTCAGCAGGGCATATCATAGTGAATTTGATAATCCGAAAATCTTTGATGATTATGTAGCTAAAGAGTTCATTTCGCCAAAAGAACGAATTAATATTGAAACGAATATGGTTCAAGGAATACATTTCTTCAATACAGACATTGCACAGCAGTTTCAAGATAATCCAAAAGAAATATTAAAATGGATTACGCAAGTTCAGTTATCACCAACACCTTTAGCACGTGCCGCATATTGTGAAAGAGTATTACTACATGAAATTACATTAGGAGCGAAACAATACGTTATACTCGGTGCGGGATTAGATACATTCAGTTTTAGACACCGAGAATTAGAAAATAAAATAGAAATATTTGAAGTGGATCATCCTTCTACGCAGGCGTTTAAGAAGGAAAGAATAAAAGAAGTAGAACTTGAAGTTCCAAATAACCTTCATTTTGTTTCAATGGATTTTACGAAAGGATTTTCCTATGAACAGTTACGCAATGAAGGATTTGAACATAAAAAGACTTTCTTTAGCCTTTTAGGTGTTACGTACTATTTAACGAAAGAGGAACTTGCTAGTTTATTAGAATGTTTATTCGAGATGGTTCCGACAGGTAGTTCTATCGTTTTTGATTATCCCGATGAAAACTTGTTTACAGAAAAGGGACTGTCCAATCGAGTTGAAAATATGGTGAAAATGGCTGCGGTAGGCGGAGAACCGATGAAATCATGTTATTCTTATGCTGAAATGGAAGCACTGTTAGAGAAGGCGGGCTTACTCATTTATGAGCATTTATCACCAGAGGATATTGATGTATTATATTTTGAAGGAAGAAATGATTATTTAGAAGCTTTTGAGACGGTGCATTATGTGCATGCGGTGAAGAGGTAGAGGTTAGTAGGCATGGAGAGGAATCTCTGTGCTTTTTTGTGGAAAACAAGAGGATAGGGTTTATTGGGAAAGATAATGAAAAATATATTGCTATATAAGTTATTATATCTAAATGAACATCAGGAAGAGTTTTGGGTGTATTTGTCGGAAAACATAGAATATTCAACAGAAATCCATGATTATGTTATATAATGATTTTAATAAACCATATTTTAGAAATTACCCCCGATTGTGTAGAAGGTATATTTTGTTTTGATAAGCTAAAATGTTTAGCTAAAAGAACTTGTAGTGGGGCTTGCTACAAGTTTTTTATTTGTAAAATTTTTATTGGCTAAAATATGGAAAAAAGGAGGATGCAAGTTTGATAAGAAATTTAAAGAAAGCAGCACTTAATTCGTTAGATGGGAAATGGGGAGTAAGTATAGGGATATCGGCGTTATACTATTTTGTACCAACTTTAAGTGCATCAGCAATCGCTAGTTTTATATATTTAATATTTGGTTTGTTTATTGGGATAATTGGTTTGGATGTTTTCTTTATTTATTCAATGGGTGGGCAACTACAAGTAGATCTAACAGCACTAGTTTTACTTATTCTAAGTTATTTTTTTATAGGACTGATTTGTTTCTTAATTTACAGTGTCATACAAGGTATCTTTAATTATGGGTATTCTGTTTTCACCTTACGCTTAGGTAAAAATGAAGATGCTAAGGTGGACGATGTATTTGTGGGGTTTAGGAAAAATAATTTGTGTAAATCAATGAAATTAGGAGTGTTGCAGGCTGTTTTTCTATTTTTATGGAGTCTGTTATTAATTGTTCCAGGTATTATTAAATATTTTTCTTATTCAATGGCATATTATATTTTAATAGAGAATCCGGATTATACAGCAAGTGAAGCATTAAGGGAGAGTAAAAGAATAATGAAAGGACATAAGTTCAAGTTATTTGTTCTTTGGTTATCTTTTATTGGTTGGTTTTTATTAACTGCATTTATAGGCATGTTTACATTTAATCTGTCATTCATATTCATTTCCCCTTATTACAACACAACTGTCTCGCATTTTTACTTAGACTTAATTAAGAAACAAGATGCTAGAGAAGCGAAGGTAAGTATATAAAGAATATAATTAGTAAGAAAATATTATGTATAATGTATATTTTCTCGATTGTGGACATGCAATTAAGCATATCCCTTTTTAATGTGATATTGAAAGAAATAAAGAAGCTGCAATTGGATATGTTTTACTTATAATAATTTGGACAAGGATGTTATAACATTGGAGGAATTTAAAATGAGGAAGAGTAAAATGTTTCAGGATTTTAATTTTAAGTTAGTAGTAATTGAAGCTTTATTAGATAAAGAGCCACTATTTCTAAAAGAATTGAAAGACTTAATAGAAAAGCATACGAATTATTTTGAATGGTATTCAGGAGCTGGGCCAATTGTTGAAATCAAAGCTTTTTTAGAAGCGTTAACTTTGGAAATAAGTGATTTGGAAAAGATTGAGTCCCTTTGCTTTGATGGTGGGAATGAAATTTATCATATTTTAAAGCCTGATTGGGACGGTGAAGACAGTTTATTTGATGTTATATCTGTTGAAGGATTTCAAAATCTAAAAAATTTAAAAACAGTGGAATATATTTCAATGTGTTACCCGAAAGTATTAGAACCATTAAAACAGGCTGGAATAGAAGTTGAGGATTAATGAAGAGAATTTAAAATGGTAAAGTACTTTATTGAAATTGTGTAAAGGAAATTAAAACACAACATATTAAACGAAGTGATTTATTGTATAAATTTACATTCAGTTAATATTAGTAGGTTAATAGAAAAATTAGTGTTAATTGTTAAATGGGGCGTGTAAAAAAGACAAAATCTCTTAAAAAACACTTAATTTTTTACTCCATCTATCTTTACAATCCCTCTTTATAATGTGAATTGGACAAGCACCTAAGAGAAAGCAGAATATGTCAGTTTGTACTTTCTATTATTAGGGGGGAGAATTTGTATGAAAAAGACAGTTGCTTCGTTAGCAGTTATGGCGGCATTATTACCGACGTTTTCAGTGCATGCGGAAGGGAAAGAGCAAGCCCGAAAATCAGCTACAACTTTTAATGTTATTAGTGATATTCAAGGGGATTTAGGGGATTTTGATCATGTGCTAAAAGATATGAACAAAGTGACGCCACTTTCTAGAGCGCTTATTATGAATGGGGATATAACGCCGACTGGACAACAGTCACAATATGATGATGTAAAGCGTGTGTTAAATAAAAATAAGCATCCAGAAAATGTATGGTCTACTGTTGGGAATCATGAGTTTTATGCTGGTAAATGGACAGCGGATGGGAAACTCTCTCAAAGTACATGGCCAAATGGTGTAACTGAGGAAACTTTATTTAACCGCTATCTGAAATTTAGTGGACAAGAAAAGGTATATCATAAAAAAGAATTAGATGGTTATCCGCTTCTATTTTTAGGAACTGAAAAATATATGAAATACCATGATTCAAAAATGTGGGATGAAGTATATATGAGTGATGAGCAACTAGGTTGGTTAAAACAAAATTTAGAAGAGTACAGCCAAAAAGATAAAAATAAACCAATTTTCATTTTCTCTCATCACGTTTTACCCGATACTGTGTCTGGATCAAGACAATCACCATATTTACAAGACTATTTAAACGTTGATAAATTGTACGATATATTAAAAGACTATCCGCAGGTCGTTTTCTTTACGAGTCATACGCATTGGGATTTAAACTTACCGGACTGGGCTGGTAAAAAGAAAATTGCAGGCGGAGATAAAAAAGGATTTACTGTTGTAAATACGGGCGGGATTGAAACGGGCTGGATGTCAGCAGGACCAAATGGAGGAGAGAAGACTGCTCCTGATGGCTATTCATTTAAACAAGGGTTGCAAGTGAAAGCATATGGTAACGATGTAATTGTGACAGCTTACGATTACAAACGTGATAAGGATATAAAGAAGTTATTAATTAGTGATTCAAAAATTGCGCAGATGGCACCAAATGTAACAGCAGATGATAGTAAAAATATAATTGTCGGTGCAACTGAATATATGGAGTACACTATAGAAGGAACGAATGAGTGGCATACGTATAGTAAAGCAAATCCTCCGAAGTTTGATGGGGATAAAGTCGTATACGTACGCCATAAAGGTGAAATGAATTTAGAGCCGGGATTAACACAGTTACTTCGTTTTTCGGTAAATAAGTGATTGGAGGGAGTCTGCATTTGAATGTGTAGGCTCTTTTTTTGTTGATGAGAAAGGGGTTGCCTGTCTGTCGTTTTTTGTCGATAGATCGATATATTAAGAAAATCGTTGATATACTGCAAGTTACGATCGATATATTTGAAAAATCGTTGATATATTGTAAGTAATGAACGATATATTTAAAAAATCGTTGATATAAATTTCATGTACCGTAATTAAGTTAAAATCATTAATACGGTTTTACTTATCAAAATGAAATTCTAATACATTTTTAACCGAGAAAGATGACTTCACCATTTTTACGTGTAATAATAGTAACGTTACATATATTGTGAAAGAAGTACAAAAGGAGCGTTACAATGAATTTAGCTAAATTCCCGAGAAAAAAATATACAGAATTATATACACCAATTGAAAAGTTAAACAATTTTTCTGAAGCACTTGGTGGCCCGACTATTTATTTTAAACGAGATGATTTACTTGGTTTAACAGCCGGTGGCAATAAGACGAGAAAGTTAGAATTTCTAGTTGCAGATGCACAGGAAAAGGGTGCAGATACATTAATTACAGCTGGTGGTATTCAGTCAAATCATTGCCGCCTGACACTTGCTGCTGCGGTAAAAGAAAAAATGAAATGTATTCTTGTATTAGAGGAAGGGCTTGAGCCAGAAGAGAAGAGAGACTTTAACGGAAACTATTTCTTATATCACTTATTAGGTGCTGAGAATGTCATTGTTGTACCGAACGGAGCAGACCTGATGGAAGAAATGCATAAAGTAGCAAAAGAAGTAAGTGAAAAAGGGAATACACCATATGTAATTCCAGTTGGTGGATCAAACCCTACGGGCGCTATGGGATACGTTGCTTGTGCGCAAGAAATTATGGCGCAATCATTTGAGCAAGGAATTGATTTCAGTTCAGTTGTTTGTGTAAGTGGTAGCGGCGGTATGCATGCTGGTTTAATTACTGGTTTTTCTGGAACACAAAGCCATATTCCTGTAATTGGAATTAACGTAAGTAGAGGAAAAGCTGAGCAAGAAGAGAAAGTAGCAAAACTTGTAGATGAAACTTCAGCACACGTTGGTATTCCAAACTTTATCTCGCGCGACGCTGTTACGTGCTTTGATGAATATGTAGGACCAGGCTATGCGTTACCAACGCCAGAAATGGTAGAGGCAGTTCAGTTACTTGCGAAAACAGAAGGTATTTTACTTGATCCAGTGTATACAGGTAAGGCAGTAGCGGGATTAATCGACTTAATTAGAAAAGGTAATTTTAATAAGGAAGACAATATTTTATTCGTACATTCAGGTGGTTCACCAGCTTTATATGCGAATACTTCTTTATTTGCGTAAGTGTAAAAAGCATTGGGTATCCAATGCTTTTTTTGTTATATACTCGAATTATCGGGGAGTAGGAGGATGATATGAACTCAAATTTAAAAGGGATTATATATACGGTACTCGGCATTTCTATTCTATTGATCTTATTTGTAGGTTACGGAGTGTATTTGTATTTCACATCTTAAAAGAAAGATCATAATAGAAGTGAACCATTTAGTAAGAAATATAGAGTGAGAAGTAAATCTAAATAAAACCAAAAAGGGATAAATAGGAAAATGTAGAATCTTTATATATAAGATGTTCTGAATTTTTAGATATAAGGTAGAGTGGAGGAAGAAAGATGATTCAATTTCCTATGGAAGATGCTGAACAATTTTTTAGATCCTATAGTATTGGTAGGTTTACAGTTAGTGAAGATGAAGGGAAATTAATTTTTAGTACAAACTTAAATGGTCATTCTAATTTATGGGCGATGGATTTACCCAATTTATCCCCTTATCCATTAACATATTGTAATCAATCAAGCAATTTTATTAAAATGGATTCTTTAAATCGATTTATTTTAGCTGGATTTGATAAAGATGGGGATGAAAATTATCATATTTATGCATTAAAGCCAGAGGGTGGTGGATTGCTTGAATTGATTCCAGCAGGAGAGACAGAAAAGGATTACTTTGTGCATTTAACAGAGGATGGGGAACGATTATACTATGTCACAAGTAAAGATAACCCAATGTTCTTAAACTCTCGTTGTTATAATATACGCACAAAAGAAGATACGCTGTTGTTAACTGGTGTGGAGACACCTACATATGTAGAGGCAGTAAGTCCGAATGAATCAAGTTACATTGTTTTAAAGTCATATAGTAATACGTATAATGTAGGATATGTAAAAAAGGGAGAAGAACTTATTTGTATAGTACCTTCCAGTGAGAAAGAACATACTATAGGGTCCATTTGTTATATTGATGAAAATACAGTGATTTTCGTTACAAATTATGAAGAAGAGTTTTCCTATGTAGCTTCTTTTGATTTAAATAAACAGGAATTCAAACCAATCTGTAAAATAGAGAAGGAAGATATATCCGATATAAAATGGCATGCTGAAACAAAAAATGGCTACATTGTTTCGTCGAAAGGTGTTACAGATAGGTTATATAAATTTGTATGGGATAAAAAAGAGTTAATTCTATTGAATTCTCCGGTAGATACGATAAGTCAAATTGAAATTACAAAATCGGAAAATTTATATTTGCTAGGTGAAAGTGCGACGAAAACAGCAAACATCTATTACAAGAAGAATAGAGATACAGAATGGGCAGCATTAACAAAAAACTATGTTATTGGTCTATCTGAATCTTCTTTTGTTGAACCGGATGTTATAACATATGCCTCTTTTGATGGGTTAAACATAGAAGCATTATTATTCCGGGCGAAAGGAGAAGTACAAAACGGATATACAATATTTTGGCCTCATGGTGGTCCACAAAGTGCTGAGACGAAAGGTTTCAGAGAATTATTTCAATATTTATTAAGGCAGGGATATAATATTTTTGCGCCAAACTTTAGAAGTAGTACAAGATATGGTTCAACGTTTACAAAAATGATTGAAGGTGATTGGGGAGAAGCACCACGTTTAGATTGTGTAGCAGGGATCGAATGGTTATTTGAACAGGGGATATCAACTCCTGATAAATTATTTGTTATGGGCGGTAGTTATGGAGGATATATGACCTTATTGCTTCACGGGCGTCATTCAGAGTATTTCCGTGCAGCCATTGACATTTTTGGACCTAGCAATTTATTTAGTTTTATCGAATCTATGCCTGAAAATTGGAAACCGCTCGCAGTTAATTTAATAGGTGATATTAATAATGATAAAGATAAGCTTATACAAGATTCACCAATTACTTACTTAAATCAAATGAATAAACCACTCCTTATCATCCAAGGGGCAAATGATCCACGAGTTGTAAAGGAAGAATCGGATCAAATTTTTCACGCGTTGCAAGAACAAGGAGTAGATGTAGAATACCTAGTATTAGACGATGAAGGGCATGGATTTTCAAAAAAAGAAAATGAAATATATGTATATCGTCGCATAACAGAATTTTTAGCAAAGCATAAGTAAAAGAAATGGCATTTTACGGGGGATGATCATATCGCTATCAGGCTAAAAATGCAGAGAAATGACAATGAAATTATTGAATAAATAAGAATGAAACAACTTAATCATTACGTAACAAAAACGCTATTCTTTCCCTAGAATCATAGGAAAGGATAGCGTTTTTGTTGTGAACTTATTGATTTTGTATGAACTGGAATTGTTGTCTAAAGAGTTGCAACAGATTTTTTTATAAATTGAAAGACAAGGAGACGAACTTGGATGGAGTATTGGAAGCACACAATAAATATATTGAGGAGTACATGTTTGAAAACATTAAATCAATGGAGAATGAAATATTTTGTTGGAATGTCTGAGCTGCGGACCAATTCTATCACTTTAATTAACTAAAAGAAGAACTTCCCCATCCCGATTAGACTACTAATCATTCCTATTCCACCCATTGTGCCTTTTCCTGCTGTAAGTAAGTTTCCAAGCATTCCTAGCTGACCGCTACCTCCGTTATTTCCCCATCCCATTGGGGCCCACGGACTACCCCATCCTGGAGGGTTTCCAAAAACACCCGAGTTATTGGTATTGAAATGAAAAGACTTGGCTGGCGGCGATAGTAAAGCGGCAAGATGCCCTTGTGCGAACATCCCTGTATGATTGAATGGTTGCGCCCAGGGGAAGGAAGGTTTTTGAAAATTAAAACCTGCATGACCTGGTAGTGGAGTCCAATTAGTAGGGTGACCTTGTGGCATTATCCCTGCATAATTGATTGGCTGCTGCCCCCAAGAGAAGGGAGGGGGTTGGGGATTGAATCCCGTATAATTGGCTGATGAATCCCAACTAACTGGATAAACTCGGTAACTCCACTTCTCAGGAAGCTTCAAATCATTCATTACCTCAGATTTAGTTATTTCGGGCTGTGAATATAATGAAATTTGGTTAGTATATTGTTCCCCGTTTCCCTTTGAATTCAAATACCAATATTGGTCCATACGCTTATTCTCCTCACTTTAAAAATGTAATGTTAGACTTAGCCTATGTAATATTCCTTTTTATGGATGGTTACATAACTAGATCTACAAGCCTGTATTTAAAGGAATGGGTGTGTGGACTTGTTGATTTAAAGTTTCACTTTATTTTAGAAGGGTATTTTCAGTTGCTTCTTTTATATATTTCAGCCTAATTTAAATTTCGTTAACAAACATTTTTATAAAGGTTTAATCAACAAAAAGATTTTAAAATGTTATGTTGGGCAAGTGGAATTGCTAAAAAGAGAATATCCATTCGAAGAGTTTGGCAAAATACTGCAAGGGTAATGTTTTCTTGTGCAAATATGTAAACGATTTAAACGAATCAATGAAATTTATAATGAAGGGGCAATTAAATATATGAGTGAAACATTACATAAAAGAAAACCACCATATTTAATGCTTGTAATTCTTTTTATTGGGGCATTTGTTTCATTTCTAAATAACTCGCTTTTAAATGTAGCCTTGCCATCAATAATGAAAGATTTAAACATTCAAGATTATTCAACGATCCAGTGGCTTTCTACAGGGTATATGCTTGTAAGTGGTATATTAATTCCGGCATCAGCATTTTTAATAACGCGTTTCTCGAATAGAAGCCTATTTATTACATCTATGTTGATTTTTATTCTTGGTACTGCCTTAGCGGCTGTAGCGCCGAATTTTGGTTTATTACTTACTGGTCGGATGGTTCAAGCGGCAGGCTCTTCAGTTATGGGACCTTTGTTAATGAATATTATGCTAGTAAGCTTTCCGAGAGAAAAAAGGGGAACAGCAATGGGGATTTTTGGACTAGTTATGATTACGGCTCCAGCAATTGGACCGACACTATCAGGTTATATTGTAGAGTATTATGACTGGCGTTTGCTTTTTGAAATGATTTTACCGTTAGCAATCATTAGCTTACTGTTAGGGATTTGGAAATCTGAGAATGTCATGAAACAAAACAAAAATGCAAAACTTGATTATCTCTCATTACTATTATCTTCTGTCGGTTTTGGCGGTTTGTTATATGGATTCAGTTCTGCAAGCTCCGATGGTTGGACAAATAAAGTTGTCTTAACAACCTTAATCATAGGCGCTATTGCCCTAATTGCTTTTATTATCCGCCAATTAAAAATGGATGAGCCGTTATTGGATTTACGTGTTTACAAGTACCCAATGTTTGCACTTGCGTCTGTAATTGCAATTGTTAACGCGGTGGCCATGTTTTCGGGTATGATTTTAACACCAGCTTATGTACAAAACGTCCGTGGTATTTCGCCGCTGAGCTCTGGGCTGATGATGCTTCCAGGTGCGGTTATAATGGGGATTATGTCACCAATTACAGGTAAACTATTTGATAAATATGGTCCTCGTATTCTTGGTATAGTAGGACTTTCCATTACAGCCGTTTCAACTTATATGCTAGCAAACCTGCAACTCGACTCTAGTCACACACATATTATTCTTATTTACACACTGCGGATGTTTGGGATGGCGATGGTGATGATGCCACTTATGACAAATGGTCTTAATCAATTACCAACTCGTTTAAATCCGCACGGTACAGCTGTTAATAATACAGCTCAACAAGTGTCCGGTTCGATTGGTACTGCTATTCTTGTTACGATTATGAATTCTGTAACAAAAACAAAAGTTGAAAGTTTAATGTCTGATATAGATCCAACAACCTTCACAGAAACTACGAAGGCAATAGTAACTCAAAAGGCTTTATTATCTGGAATTCAGTATTCCTTCTATGTAGCGCTTGGCATGAATGTTGTTGCACTACTATTAGTTTTTTTCGTTAAACGTGTAGATACAAGTGCGGAAGCCGTCGAGAAGTTAAATCGGTAGAGAAGAATAAAACGTTAGATAAAGATTCCTACAAGTTTTTTTGCTACTAAGGCGCCGGTATTTAAAATGGGAAAAGAACTGAAAGAAGCAGTGACATAATTATATAGTGAAAGAGGACCTGATGTTCATATCAGGTCCTCTTTCATTAATAGCACGGTATACTTGCTTATCGTATTGGTTTAACTAAACCACTGATTTTTCATATACTACAATCTTAAGCTCGTCAACTTCTCTATTTTGGGGTGTTTTAGAAGAAAATGAATCAAAATAATCATTTTTATGAACAAATACAAGAGATGAGATCCGTTTGCAATTTCTCATAAACATT
This sequence comes from Bacillus sp. FSL E2-8900, assembly GCF_037966225.1. Lineage (NCBI taxonomy): Bacteria > Bacillati > Bacillota > Bacilli > Caryophanales > Bacillaceae > Bacillus > Bacillus sp. FSL E2-8900. The sequence goes on along the minus strand of NZ_CP150193.1, from coordinate 2,922,187 downwards.
ACAAGTTTAGATTATCTTTTAATACCAACATTAAAAGGCTCCAACTATATTTATTCGCTTCATTTTAATTTAGTATTTTTCTACAAGTTATAAATCTAATTGCCAAGCTTATACGCAATATCATAATCATGAATAGTTAGGGAAAAGATAAAATAAGGTAATCAATTACATATCTTTATTTCATGCTTTTTTGAAAGGGTGTTTTAAATGGAAAAAAAAGTATCTGCCATTCCTCAGCCGAAAACATATGGACCGCTGGGTAATCTCCCATTAATCGATAAAGATAAACCGACGCTATCCTTTATCAAGATAGCGGAAGAGTATGGTCCCATTTTTCAAATTCAAACTTTAAGTGATACCATTATTGTCGTTTCCGGACATGAACTGGTAGCAGAAGTCTGTGACGAAACACGGTTCGATAAAAGTATAGAGGGTGCTTTAGCAAAAGTTCGCGCCTTTGCTGGAGACGGATTATTTACAAGCGAGACTCACGAGCCTAACTGGAAAAAAGCTCATAATATTTTGATGCCTACATTTAGCCAACGGGCAATGAAAGATTACCATGCCATGATGGTCGATCTTGCTGTACAACTCGTTCAAAAATGGGCACGGCTTAATCCGAATGAAAACGTAGATGTTCCGGAGGATATGACTCGCCTTACGTTAGATACAATTGGTCTATGTGGTTTTAATTACCGATTTAATAGCTTTTATCGTGAGACCCCTCATCCTTTTATCACTAGCATGAGCCGTGCTCTAGATGAGGCGATGCACCAATTGCAGCGGCTAGATATAGAAGACAAACTTATGTGGAGAACGAAACGTCAATTTCAGCATGATATTCAATCTATGTTTTCTTTAGTAGATAATATTATTGCTGAACGTAAAAGTAGTGGAAATCAGGAAGAAAATGATTTACTTTCCCGTATGTTAAATGTACAAGATCCGGAAACTGGTGAAAAATTAGATGATGAAAACATTCGTTTCCAAATTATCACTTTTTTAATAGCTGGACATGAGACAACAAGTGGATTGTTATCTTTTGCAATTTACTTTTTATTAAAGAATCCGAATAAGTTGAAAAAAGCCTATGAGGAAGTAGACCGTGTTTTGACGGATCCTACTCCAACATACGAACAAGTTATGAAACTGAAGTATATACGGATGATTTTAAATGAATCGCTACGTCTATGGCCTACCGCTCCAGCATTCAGTCTCTATGCAAAAGAAGATACAGTGATTGGCGAGAAATACCCAATTAAGAAAGGAGAAGATCGTATTTCTGTTCTTATTCCACAGCTGCATAGGGATAAAGATGCGTGGGGAGACAATGTGGAAGAATTCCAACCTGAACGATTTGAAGAGCTGGATAAGGTTCCTCATCATGCTTATAAGCCATTTGGAAATGGCCAGAGAGCATGTATCGGTATGCAATTTGCACTTCATGAAGCCACTCTTGTAATGGGAATGCTTCTTCAACATTTTGAATTAATCGATTATCAAAACTATCAGCTGGACGTAAAACAAACATTAACGCTAAAGCCCGGTGATTTTAAGATTAGGATTCTACCCCGAAAACAAACTATTAGTCATCCTACTGTTCTTGCACCTACAGAGGACAAGCTGAAAAACGATGAAATTAAGCAGCACGTCCAGAAGACACCTTCTATTATTGGGGCCGATAATCTTTCACTTCTTGTTCTGTACGGCTCGGATACAGGTGTAGCAGAAGGTATTGCAAGAGAATTAGCAGATACAGCTAGTTTAGAAGGAGTTCAAACGGAAGTGGTAGCTCTTAACGATCGAATTGGAAGTTTGCCAAAAGAAGGAGCGGTACTTATTGTGACTTCTTCTTATAATGGAAAACCGCCAAGTAATGCAGGGCAGTTTGTGCAATGGTTGGAGGAACTAAAACCAGATGAGCTAAAAGGGGTTCAATACGCAGTTTTTGGTTGTGGAGATCATAATTGGGCTAGTACCTACCAACGGATTCCAAGATACATTGATGAGCAGATGGCTCAAAAAGGAGCAACAAGATTTTCTAAACGCGGAGAAGCAGATGCAAGTGGTGATTTCGAGGAACAGCTTGAGCAATGGAAACAAAACATGTGGTCTGATGCGATGAAGGCATTTGGATTGGAGCTCAACAAAAATATGGAAAAAGAGCGCAGTACTTTGAGTCTGCAATTTGTTAGTCGTCTTGGAGGATCTCCTCTTGCACGAACATATGAAGCAGTTTATGCATCTATACTAGAAAATCGTGAACTCCAATCACCCAGCAGTGATAGAAGTACACGACATATCGAGGTATCTTTGCCAGAAGGCGCTACATATAAAGAAGGAGACCACCTTGGAGTGTTGCCAGTTAATAGCGAGAAAAATATCAACCGAATTTTAAAACGTTTTGGATTAAATGGGAAGGATCAAGTTATACTGAGTGCAAGTGGACGAAGTATAAATCACATACCTTTAGACAGTCCTGTTAGTTTATTGGACCTTCTTAGTTATAGTGTTGAAGTTCAAGAAGCTGCCACTCGAGCACAAATACGAGAAATGGTAACATTCACAGCATGTCCTCCTCATAAAAAAGAATTGGAAGCATTATTAGAAGAAGGAGTTTACCATGAACAAATACTAAAGAAACGGATTTCAATGTTGGACCTTCTTGAAAAGTATGAGGCTTGTGAAATCCGATTTGAACGCTTTTTAGAACTTCTTCCTGCGCTCAAACCGCGTTACTATTCTATTTCAAGCTCTCCACTCGTTGCACACAATCGTCTGAGCATTACGGTCGGTGTTGTTAATGCGCCTGCATGGATTGGAGAAGGGACATATGAAGGCGTCGCTTCTAATTACTTAGCTCAGCGTCATAGTAAAGATGAGATTATCTGTTTCATTCGAACGCCACAATCAAACTTTGAATTGCCTAAAGATCCAGAAACACCAATTATTATGGTTGGGCCAGGTACTGGAATTGCACCATTCCGTGGATTCTTGCAAGCGCGTCGTGTTCAAAAGCAAAAAGGTACTAACTTAGGACAAGCGCATCTATATTTTGGTTGTCGTCATCCTGAAAAAGATTATCTCTATCGTACAGAACTAGAAAATGATGAAAGAGATGGATTAATCTCTTTACACACAGCTTTTTCTCGTCTAGAGGGACATCCAAAAACATATGTACAGCATTTAATAAAACAAGATAGAATCAATTTAATTTCGTTATTAGATAATGGAGCTCATCTTTATATATGTGGTGATGGAAGTAAAATGGCTCCGGATGTAGAAGATACCCTTTGTCAAGCGTATCAAGAAATTCATGAAGTCAGTGAACAAGAAGCAAGAAATTGGTTGGATCGTGTGCAAGATGAAGGGCGATATGGAAAAGATGTTTGGGCTGGTATATGAATGTTTCTTAATTAGTTACGTATTAACTAATGAATTTCTTTCGAATAAATTTCACTTTATTAGTATAGTGTATTTAGATGAATAGTGATTAACCGGACTATTTAGTATCTACTAAATAAAAAACAGGACCTGATATGCATCTATCGGGTCCTGTTTCACATAGATATTATACATCGATATTTTCTACACATTATCAATGTTTGTAATGTAGTTAGCCTTTTGGGTCAGCAATAAAATCAGATATTATTTTTTCGATATCGAAAGGAGTAATCCCTTTATCCAAAGAAAAAATGCTTTCTGCTTCTTCGATTTCTTGAACGAGTTCACCTCTAGCTTCAATATGTAATCGGAACAAGTCATATAAATTCGGTTTAACTAAATTAGTTAAAGCCTTTCCAACTAGTATCATACCTTTTTGATTAGCCTCGATGGTATTATCATAAGTTAGATCTCTTGTAAGAGACAAATCTGTCCAAATCAATTTTCGTTCCTTTAAGTCTAAAATAACTGGAATAGAGATTTGGGTGTCGGCAGTAATATCCACTTTATCTTGAACAGTAGAAGGTTCAAATACTTCACCTGAACCAGGATATTGACGAACCATCCAACCAGTAAAGCATTCTGGTAAATCTTTATATGGTTGGTCTGTGTAAGAAAGCAAAGTCATAACTACATAGCGTCCACCATATTTCAGCACAGACGGAATATCGAAATCAATGAATTCAGATGCTCCCTTTGGTGCAGAAGTAATATCTCCGCTATGGTAAGCTTTGAAATTTTTTGAACGTAAGTTCGTGAAGGATACATGTTCTTTGTATTGCCAATCTTCGTCGTACATTGCAGCAGACAAATCAATGTCAACACGTCCTGTATGTTGTCCATTCACATAGCCTTCTTTCCACCATAGGAAAAAACGAATCGTATCTCCTTCTGGCAAATCTACTTTACTTCCTCGAGATAATGTGCGAAGCGCTTTGCTGGCTGAACGTTGAGAGAAGGGAACTAAGTGATTTTTTAACTGTTCATCCAAAAATACTTTCCCAAGAATTGGAAGTTCTGCGAAGCGATTTTTTAAAGTATCTTCACACATTTTTACAATCATTAAACAAATATCCTCTGAGATAAATGGAAGTGTATTTTCAATACCTATAGCTTTTGCTACATTTCCCTTTGGAAAAAAGGTACGAAATTCATTTTTATCATTTCGATGCTTAAAATGAGCCGTGAGTTGAAGTAATACAGGAGTAGAAACGTTTCCTATTATACTTAGAAAATCTTCGAGAATATTGAAAACATCTGTTGACTTATTACTACATAAACGGATTAAATGATCCAAGCGTCTGGCAAATTCCCCCGGGCGAGTTTTTAAAAGATTTTTCGCTGTCATGATATCACGATTCAACAAAGCTGCTTCTATTTTTCCATTAAATGTTTCAACTTTAATGTTGTTGCGAAGCATTTCAAATGCTCGGTGGGTTTTTGGGAAACGAGTATGATATTCTGCTGGATGAAGAATTTCACCTAAACGAATCCAACGTTTTTTGTATCGAAGCATATCTTCTGTAATGTTTCCGCATTGCTCTAACAATCCTAAAAGGAAGCGTCTTTCTACTCGGTTAAACTTCTTGAATCGACCGGAAGATGCTAAACTCACATCGCCTTCAGATAAAGCAACTGCAAGGCGAAGAACATCAGTTGCTGTTTTAAAATACTTTGCAGCAGCATCGGCTGATATTTTTCTGTTTATTAATAAAACTCCAATTATAAAAGACATATTTTCCTTATGAGGAATTACATTAGGTAGAAAACAGGAAACATCTTCAGTGTGTGTAATAGCCCATTCTACATCTGTCTTATCAGTTGAGGAAATAGAGCTGTTTGCACTAATCAATTGAGAAATCATTTGATTGAAATCTTCTTCACTTCCTAAGTCAATAACTTTCAAATCAACGCCATCTAAAAGAGGAAGTCGTTCTTCTACTTTTGATACAGGTAGGCGCAACGTCACATAATGAATAACGGCATTGATGTATAAATCAGCGTCACTTAAATCCATCATTTGTTGCGGAAAGTTTGGATACATAGGAGTAAACTGAATATGTGCACCAACCATTTCTTTTAAATGTTTTACCAACTCTTTGTAAAACGATGTGAATGCATCAACCGAAAGTGTTTGCAACTCTTCTATTAAAGGCTCGGAAAAAGTAAATCCTAAACTTTCCAAGTTTTTTAAAACAGTGGCTAAATACATGTTCGGTAGTTTATTTTCTTCTCTTTTTATAATTACTTTCAAACTTCTTCTTATGTAAATAGAATTTTTCATGAGAACGCCGATTATTCACTCCTTATAAAAGAGGGGAATAGTCTGACTGTCCTCCTTTCAGTGGTAGATTTTTATTTTTACATGTATAAACACACTAATTGTAGAAAAATGCACAGAGGTTACATAGCTATTTTTTAGTGAAAAATTAGGGGTATAACATTTAGTTGTTAAGTGGTAATTTATTAATTAAGAAAAGAAAACCTCTACATCAATGGTTGATAAACTAAAGTTTATTCAATCCCAAAGAAGAAAGAGGTTTTATAGTCTAATTATTTTTCATAGGGAATTGACAACTCTAAAACAATTTGAAAATTCTAAAAATAAGGAAGGATTGTCATAGCCTATGTGTTTAGCAGGAAAGTAACATCCCTATTTGGCCAAAGAAGTTAGAAGGAAGGAACGTCATAGCCTGCTCTATTAGTATATTCTCATGCGAAGAGCAATTCAAGTATACTGTCTGATTTTTTATATTTTTCTTAAAGGGGAATTGTCATGTTTATCACGCATTAACGGGTAGCCCGATTGGTTAGGGTGATTAAAGTTTCATTTTATAAATAGGGGGAACATCACATGCTCTTTTTATAATACTATTAAGGGAGGATTTTTATTTTTGATATATTATACCATTTATTTAATGGTATAATATGGTATGTGTTCTATGGAATGGAGTTGAATGAGTATTATAAATACAAAAGGTGAAATTAAAAAAACAAAAAGAAAAGTATTACTAACTATACTTACTATGTTAGTAATTATAATTGGATTTGGATATTGGAAACTTTTTAGTTTGCAAGGCGTTCCAAAAGGGGAATTAATTCGAACAGTGAAATCTCCAGATGGCAAATATCTCATCAAGACTTATTTTCATAATGCAGGATCATTAAGTGCGGATGCTGTTAGGGGTGAATTAGTTAACCTTGATACAGATTCAGAGAAAAATATATATTGGAATTATCCAGATACCGATCCATATATTGAATGGGTAAATAAGAATATTGTTAGAATTGGAGATCAAACTTTAGATATTTCACAGAAAGAAACCTATGATTGGCGTGATGATGATAAGCACGTTAAAGAAATGCCTAAACAGTTTAGTAGATAAAACAAGAAAATTTAAATTTATTTAATCTTATTCGTTTAACTATAGATAGGATTATATGAGTGAAAAAGTCCATTTAGATCTTCTAAATGGACTTTTTTAGGTTTCTAGATACGACTACTAATAAAAATGGAACAAACTTGTTATTTAGGTTGTCTATTAAGTATACGTATAAAACAGGGGTTCATGATAGTTCACTCATTTTATGAAAAGTGAGATGCAAGAGAGTGATATCCGATACACTCTTTAATTGTATCGATATGTATAACACCTAAAAAAACTATATATTCTTGAAAGAGGTTGAAAATGTATGATAGTCTTAAACAAGTTTTTTAACATTTTACATTACAAAAAGATGGTACCTGTAGTATTTCTTTCATGTGCAACGCTTATAGGCTGTTCCGATGGTAATACTCAATCTGAATCACTTAAACAAACGAAACAAACAAATCAAATCAAACAAGAAACTAATGGTAATGATTCTTTTGCTAAACTTGAAAAAGAATTTGATGCTAAACTTGGTATTTATGCATTGGACACTGATACGAATCAAACCGTTACGTATCAATCAGATAAACGGTTTGCATACGCATCTACCCACAAAGCTTTAGCTGTGGGAGTACTTTTACAAAAGAAATCAATAGAAGATCTAAATCAAAGAGTTTTGTATACTCGTGAAGATCTTGTTAATTACAATCCAATTACAGAAAAGTATGTTGATAGGGGGATGACTCTGAAAGAGCTTGCAGATGCTTCCCTTCGATATAGTGATAATACTGCACAAAATCTTATTCTTAAACAATTAGGTGGACCTAGCGAATTCAAAAAATCACTGAGAGAAATAGGAGATACCGTTACAAATCCTGAACGTTTTGAACCAGAGTTAAACGAAGTGCATCCAGGAGACGTACATGATACTAGTACCCCAAAGGCATTAGCTACTAGTCTTCAGGCTTTTGCGTTAGGAGATGTACTTTCAACTGAGAAACGGGATTTATTAATAGATTGGATGAAAAGGAATACTACCGGAGACAACTTAATTCGTGCTGGAGTTCCAGGAGGATGGGAAGTAGCTGATAAGACGGGCTCGGGATCTTATGGAACCAGAAATGATATCGCAATTATTTGGCCACCAAATAAAAAGCCAATTGTTCTTGCGATACTTTCTAATCATGATAAAGAGGATGCTAAATACGATGATAAGCTTATTGCAGAAGCAACCAAAATAGCGCTGGGTGTCTTAAAAGCTAAAAATAAATAATAATAGTATTAGTTATTGAAATTTTCCTGTTTTTCCGTCACAATACTGTGACGGTCTTTTTGTGTATTTTACAAAGAATCGTCTTAATTAAAGAAAAAAAGATAGAAACTATCTCTAGTAAGTTTATTAAGTAAGTAACAACAAATATATGCTTTATTGTATACTTATTGCATTTAATGTGGAGGAATAATATGGAGTCAAAAATTCTTATTGTTGATGATGATAAAGAGATTAGAAATCTTATCTCTGTATATCTAGAAAATGAAGGCCTAAAAACTCAAAAGGCAGAAGATGCTATACAAGCTTTACAACTGTTAGAAGAAAAGGAATTTGATTTGGTTATTTTAGATATTATGATGCCGAATATGGATGGCATTGAAGCATGTATGAAAATTAGGGAAGATCGCAATATGCCTATCATTATGCTATCTGCAAAATCTGAGGATATAGACAAAATTCAGGGCCTAGCCTCTGGTGCAGACGATTATTTATCAAAACCGTTTAACCCATTAGAATTAATCGCTAGAGTGAAATCCCAATTAAGAAGATTTAAAAAATACAATACGTCCGTAGAACATAATAAAAGCATTCTAGAAATTGGTGACTTAACCGTAAATACAGATACACGTCAAGTATGGGTAAGAGGAAAAGAAACAAGGTTAACTCCAAAAGAGTTTGCTATTCTCGAACTACTTGCCCGCAATAAAGGGAGTGTTATGAGTGTAGCAAAAATATATGAAGCAGTTTGGAAAGAGGTTTTTTATAAATCAGACAATACCGTCATGGTGCATATTACAAAAATAAGAGACAAAATTGAAGAGGATTCTAAACATCCCATTTACATTAAAACTGTTTGGGGAATTGGGTATAAAATATGAAGAATGTTAGTTTCAGAAATAAGATCATTATAAAACTTCTTGGTGCTGTTGCAATTAGTTTTTTTATTTCATTTGGTTTAACAATCCTCATTTTGGCATACGTCATAGATCCATTATTTATAAAATACGAAGAATTTGGTATGTTTGAATTCAATGTCGCAATGTTGTTCTTATTCGCGTTCGCAATCTTTACCTTTATTATACTTTTTTTGATATTGGTTCGAAAGAAAATAGTATATTTGAAGCTTATTTCTGATAACGTGAATGATATTGCCAATGGAAAACTAGGTCTAACAATTGGGATTAAGGGGAAGGACGAATTGACCCAACTTGCTCAAAATATCAACTATATGTCTAAGGAATTGGAAAATACATTTGAACAAGAAAGACGATTAGAACGTACAAAAAATGAACTCATAACTAACGTATCTCATGACTTACGCACACCGTTGACATCTATTATTGGTTATTTAGATTTATTAAAAAGAGGGCAATACAACAATAACACACAACTACAGGAATACCTTGAAACCACTTATTCAAAGTCACAGAGATTGAAATATTTAATTGATGAGCTGTTTGAATATACTCGTTTATCAGGCATAGATGCTAAGTTAAATCTTAATGAAGTTGATTTATCAGGTCTGTTGGAGCAAATAGTTGGAGAATACATTCCTATATTTGAAAAGGAAAGTTTAATCGTTCAAAAATCAATTACACAAGAAATAATACCTATCTTCATAGATGCAGAAAAAATGGTACGTGTATATGAAAATCTGTTTATGAATGCGATAAATTACAGCATGAAACCATCCCAATTATTCATATGTCTTGAATTAATGGATAACAAAGTAATTTTAAAAGTATCAAATATAGTCGAGAGACCGCCTGTTAGCGATCCAAATAAATTGTTTGAAAGATTTTTCAGGGGTGATAAGGCAAGAAAAAATGATCAAGGAAATGGACTGGGACTTGCTATATCAAAAAGAATTGTTGAACTTCATGATGGTAATATACATGCAGAATATAAAGATGGCTGGATGTCCTTTATTGTTGAACATCCAATCAAATAGACCGGCTTATGGAATTACAGGTTCCATAAGCTTTTTTTTAAAACTTAAGAATTCTTAAGGATTTTAAGGGGTGTTTCCTAATTTTCATAGTTTATCATGGGTGTATTCAAAGTGATGAGGTGAGCAAAGAAGAAAAAAGGAAAGACTTCATTGTAGCTTTAGGGTGAATGCAACATGACGATTTTATTAGTAGTAAACAAACGTAGTTAGCTTATTGTAATGAAATAAAAAAATGTAGGAGGATATAAATGATAAAGCCAGTTGTAGATGTAAAAAACATTCAAAAATTGTACGGTAAAAAAGGTGAGAATCAATCACATGCATTAAAAGGTGTATCATTCTCAATTCAAGAGGGGGAGTTTGTCGGTATTATGGGGCCTTCTGGTTCTGGTAAAACAACATTATTAAATGTAATTTCAACGTTAGATAAAGCGACAGGCGGCATTGTTGAAATTGCAGGAACGGATATTACGAGAATGAAGCAAGGTGAACTTTCTGATTTTCGTTCACAAAAGTTAGGGTTCATTTTCCAAGACTTTAACTTATTAGAAAATTTATCTATCTATGAAAATATCGCACTCCCACTTTCACTTCAAGGTGTTTCATCTCGTAACATTGGAAAGAAAGTAGAAAAAGTAGCTGATATGTTAGGCATTACAGCGATACTTCAAAAATATCCTTCTGAAGTATCTGGTGGACAAAAGCAACGTTCTGCAGCAGCACGTGCGTTAGTTCATGAACCAGCAATTATTTTGGGAGACGAGCCGACTGGAGCTCTAGATTCTAAAAATGCAACGAGTTTACTTAATGCCATGACAAGCTTAAATAAAGAGCAAGGTGTATCCATTATGATGGTTACGCATGATCCTTATAGCGCAAGTTACTGTCAGCGTATTTTATTCATTCAAGATGGTGAGTTATATAAAGAAATTCATCGCGGTGGTACCCGTGAAGAATTCTATAAAGAAATTTTAGACGTGCTTGCAAACTTAGGCACACAAAAAGCGTAAGGAAGGAAGTTCAATCATGTTATTTAAGCTTTCTATGTCAGGCCTAAAAAGTAAGTTGCAAGATTACATTGTTTTACTTGTTGGTCTTATTGTCTCTATTTCAACTTTTTATATGTTTCAAACGCTAGCATCCAATAAAACGTTCCTTGAATCTAACTCTTCTATTAGGGATATTGTGGCTGTCTTTAAAATTGGTTCCTTTTTGTTAGCAGTTATCACATTTTTTTTTATTTTATATGCAAACTCTTTCTTATCAGCTCTTCGTCAAAAAGAATTTGGTATGTATATGATGTTAGGAGCAAAAAAGCATAAAGTTACATTACTTATGTTTATCGAAACAATCGTATTAGGCGCTGCGTCTCTTGCGATTGGTATTACAGTTGGTGTGGGACTTGCAGAAGGGATCGGTCAGTTATTAATGAAACAACTCGAGTTTGCTGGTGAAGGTTATAAAGCATTTTATCTGCCATCAATAGCTATTACTTGCGTCTTCTTCTTTGTACTATTTGTATTATCTGCAATTATGAATAGTATTAAATTATCGCGTATTTCTGTACTGCAACTTGTACATGCAGATGCACAAACAGAACGTGTTGCCATAAAAGGAAAAATGACAGTTGTAATTGCATTCCTTGGTATTCTTTTATTAGGTATTGGTTATGCATCACTGATCTATATGTCATATGCAAATTCGCTAATTGCTTTGGGATTAATGGCCGTTGGATTAATCTCAGCAACCGCTGGTACTTACCTTATATTTGGATCCCTTCTCCCAGTTATGATTAACAAGCTAAAGAGTAATAAAAAACGTAGTGAAAAAGGCCTCAATGCTTTTACTTTTGCACAATTAAATTTCCGCATTAATAGTCTAACAAATGTGCTTGCAACAGTAGCAATTTTAGTGGCTCTTGGTGCTGGTGGAATTGCTTGTGGTATGGCATTTAAAAACAACATTATAAACATGACAGATCAAATGCGAATTTACGATTCAGTCATTCATAATCCAACTGCGGAAGAAAAGACAATTTTGGGTGGTATCTTATTTCAAGAAAAATTTGAATACCATTATAAAGTTGATGATAGGTATGTTTATTATCTTAAAGAAGATGTAGAAAAAAATCGCCCTTTCTTGCAAGGCATGAAAATAGAAAAAGTTTCAGAGGAAATACCAATTGGTGCATTTTCAATAAAATGGGTTAAAGGAGAAATCGACACAAAACAATGGATTCAGGCTTTCAGAACGATCCAGCCAAATTATATGTATCCTCATTATGAAATCAAAATTGTAGAACAAAACATATACGATGGGTTGAAGGGTAAAGAAAGTACTGTGTTTATAGGGAAAACAGATGATTTTGGATCATACATAAAAGAATGGAAAAAACTTGATGAATTACAGATAGCAAAATATAAAAATGTGAAAGCGGAAGAATTGGATAGTAAGTATCAAAAATATATTATGAGTCATGATTTTGCCAGCGGACTAATGTTTATGGGTTTCTTCGTTGGAATTGCATTTTTAGCAATGATGGCAAGCTGCTTAATGTTTAAAGTTCTGTCGGGAGCATCAAAAGATGTAGCACGTTATCAAATGCTTCGTAAAATTGGTGTTCGCCAAGAATTATTAACAAAATCAATCTATAAAGAGTTATTCTTCATATTCTTATTCCCAGCAATTGTGGGGATTACTCACATATTAGTTGGTATGAACATGTTCAGCGTTCTTTTGGCTGATCCGTACTTTCGTATTTGGTTACCACTTGTTATTTTTGTAGTAATTTACTCGATTTATTACTTGATTACAGTTCAATTATATAAAGGGATTGTACTCCCTAAAAAGGATTAATGTAATGATGTTATTTATACGAAGTATAGACATAATCGGACCTCGTTTTATTGATTATCTTGAATCGGTACAAGAAATTTAGAAATAATAGGTGGACTAGCACTACGGTCCATAAACTATTTATTTTAGATTTTAAATTAAAAATTTATCTTTTATCTAAGAAGGGGCGCGGCAACGATTACTACTTTTAGGGGCCATTGGCAAGTTTTATTTAACAGGATTAATTTGTATGAGTTTTTTTAAAAGCTTGTAATGCTATAATCTCATAAGTTAAAGTTTTACCCTGAAAATCTATTATTTATAATGAGTAGCCCGAAAGAGAAAGGATTGTTGCCGTGTCCTATCACCATCGAGCAAGGTTGATAGGTATGCGTCACTACGCCATATAGTAAAAATAAAGGCTCAAAAACGGCTTTTATTGATTTAAAAGCTGCACGGATTTGTTTAATTTTATGAAAAAAAGTAAGAATCACCAATATAATTGGCAGTTCTTACTTTTTTTTACATACATATTATTAGCATGATAACATTAAAAATTTTTGTACGGAGAGAGAGGTTTCTATATGCTCTATGATGAAAATATAAGTTTAACAGGACGTATTGTATCGCCTGGTGAAGCGCAATATGATTCAGCACGTCAAGCGTTCAACACATTTTTTAATAGATTCCCTTTTGTTATTGTCTTTGCACAAAATACTCAAGACGTTGTGAATGCAGTACGATGGTCGTTACATAATAACGTACCTATCCGAGTACGTTCAGGAGGGCACAATTATGAAGGCTTGTCAGTTTTAGATGGTGGTATTGTAATTGATGTCAGTGAGATAAATCAAATAAAAATAGATCCAACATCAAAAACTGTTACAGTAGGAGCTGGTTGTAAAAATCTCCATCTAGCTGAGCTTCTTGGGAAAGAGGGATTAGCTATTCCTAATGGGGTCTGTCCTAAACCAGCTATCGCAGGAATAGCGCTAGGTGGTGGGCAAGGTATTCTTTCTCGACCATTAGGACTATTACTTGATCATGTCGTAGAAATAGAAATGGTTGATGCTAACGGCTGTGTATTGCAGGTTAATGATCAGGAGCATCCTGATCTATTTTGGGCTTTACGTGGTGGAGGCGGAAGTTTCGGTATTTGTACATCTTTTCGCTTTCGTACTCAGGAAATTAAGACTGTTGGTTTTGTTGAAGTTAGTTGGAGGCATCAAGATTTAAAAGCCGTTATACAGGAATGGCAAAAGTATACTCTACCTACTTCTGATAAACGCTTTACTCCTACATTATTATTGTCTTCAGAAAAGACAGCTCCTGTGTTGATGCATGGGATTTTTCATGGATCAGTTACAGACTTACAGAAATTGATACAACCACTTCTCAAAATTGGATCACCTATAAAGGTAGACATAAAAGAACTCTCTTATTTAGAAGCTATAACGTTAATATCCAATCATCAGCCTACAACTCCTTTTCCATTTAAAAGCGTAGCACCTTTTATGGATTCTTTATTACCTGAAGAAGGTATTGCTACGATTCAACATTTTATGAGTCAATCTCCACCTAATTCTACTGTTTCTATATTTTTTCAGGGCTTAGGGGGGACTGTTTCTGCAGTACCCAAGGAAGCAACTGCTTATTTTTATCGAAAAGCTCTAATGAATATGGTGTTATTTTCCACTTGGGACAAACCTGAGGGAGCTGCACAAGGGATTCGTTGGGTAGAAGCTTTTCGTCACGCGTTGATTCCTTTTACGAAAGGTGTCTATGTTAACACACCTGACCTCTCAATGAAAGATTGGTCGGATTTATATTATGGTGAAAACTTTAAACGATTGACTCAAGTGAAAGCTAAATACGATCCAGAAGATATTTTCAATTTTCCACAAAGTATTCCACCTGTTTATAAAAAATAGAAATCCTTTGCCGACCTTAAATTTTGCAATTTATAAAGAATGATAGATAATCCTTTTTGGAAAGAACAATTAATAGAGAGATAACATTAATTATCGACTGTATCAAAAGTTAAATCACTTCTTTACAGAAGGAGATGGAGAATTAAGTCAATCGAATGAATATTATAGCCTGCTAATATCCCAGAGTATGTTATAAATGATATTGCAACTTGGGTGCAAGGAAGAGTGAAATGAAATTAGCAACTATATTTTTAAATGACTATTTTCAGAGACAACAAGTGAATTAGGGGGGACTGGTTTAGAGGAATCCCCACATGAAAAGACCTAAAACTGTCTTCCGTATAGCGATAATAAAGATGTTTAATTTCTAATATAGAAAACAATAGCGTTGCTACATTCAATACGTAGTAACGCTATTTAAATTTTTTAAAACAGGGTTAAATTTTTCAAAAAAATTACCTATCAAAAATGATATTCAATTAAATTCATAAGTTTATCCCGCATTAACGGACAGTAAGACCCCCACCTCAAAATTCACCGGAAGCAAAGAAGTTAGGTAGGGGCGGCCTGCCCGTAAAAACCCGATTGGTGAGGGCTGATTAAAGTTTCACTTTATCCTTTACTGTATCTTGTAACTACATTTTGCCTTGCTGTAGAGAAACAAAAAAACATTTTTCTTATTCAATAATTCCAATTTCTAGAGCCTTTTGAACAGCTTCTTCTTTGTTACGGACTCCCAGCTTTGTATAAGCTGTAGAAGCATAATTTCTGACCGTACCATTCGATAAATATAACCTTGATGCTATGGTAGTGTATCGAAGTCCCTTGGCTACTAGTTGCAATATTTCTATTTCCCTAGCTGTTAGCTCATAAGCGGCTGCTTTTGATTGTGGTGTCTCTTTTTGCTCATCAAATTTCTCAAATATTTTGTGAGACATTCCCTGATCAATTAGTGTCCCACCTTTGTGAATAAGTCGGATCGTATTGGCTAGCTCCAACGTTTCAATAGATTTAAGTAAAAAACCATCCGCACCGTTGCGAAGTGATTCCACTGCCTGTTCGGTATCTTGAAACGTTGTAAAAATCAATACGCGGATATGTGGCCATTGTTGCTTAATCTTTTTGGTTGCTTCGACTCCATCCATGTGCTGCATATCTAAATCCATAAGTATAACATGGGGTTGAAGGCGCCCACACAAATCGATGGCTTCATTGCCATCTTCAGCTAAACCGACTACATTTAAATCTTCATATCTATCGAGTAGTGTCCTCAAACTTTCCCGGACAAATGGCTGATCGTCTACAATTAACAAACGAATAAGTCCATCTTTTATTTCAGTTTGTCGCGGTATGGTACAAGTAACAAGCATTCCTTCCTCAGGCTTTGTATATACAGACAATTGACCTTGCAAGTTCATTGCCCGTTCTTTCATCGCATTCATACCAAAGCCTTCCTGCCATTCTACATTTCCTTTTCCATTATCTTGAACTTCTAACCTCGTATATTGTTCGTCAAACTGCAATGAAACTATAATTTCAGTTCCCTGACCATGACGTACTGCATTCGTAAGGGACTCTTGTAAGCAACGAATGAATGCGATCTTCGCTTGCCGAGACAGCTGATATTCCTCTCCGAATGTCCTAAAACTTACATTTACCTGAGCGTGCTCCTGAAATTCGGCTCCAAGATTTTGTAGAGATTGAATTAAGGAAGGCGATTGACATGGAGAATCCATTTGATGTAGGTAACCTCTCACGTCCTCGATACTTTTCCGTCCCATTTCAAGCAGAGAGTCTAGCCTCTGTATACCCATTTCAGTAGAAAGTTCGGTACGCAACGTTTCCATCCCCATAATAATAGAAGTATAAGCATGACCAACTGTATCATGAAGCTCACTCGACAGTCTGTTCCGTTCTTCCGCCAGTGTGATGCGTTCAATCTGAGACATATATTGCTCAAGTACCGCGTTTTGTTTACGAATTGATTCATTTTGTTTATGATTGACGATTAATAAATGAAAAGCGAAGCCCATTACATATGCGAATCCATAATAGGTGACCATAACCCAATAGCTATTACTTGCCGCAACCGCATAGAAAATTCCAGTCGTTATAAAAACCGTTATTGGAGCTGTCCAATAATAGGACAAATGCTTACTATTCGCAGCAATTAGAAACACTGATATAAGAAATGTGTTGTAAGCTCCTGGAAATAATGAGGTTAAATATATACATAGTCCACCATACAGCAGTATTTCTGTGAACAAATAATATTTATAATTGAATAGTAAGGCTACCCATGGAATAGAGAAGGCAATAATTTCCCAAAGAATAATACTCCAAAGTGGTAATGTTAAACCATCCTGAAAATTTAATGTAGCTAGAATGATAGACACACTAGCAAGTAGGCGTACCCCCAACATAATCCAATCATACCAAAACCAATACTTAACCATATCTAACAAGTTCTTTACCCCCTAAATGGCCTACCATTTTCTTCCTATACTATAATTTAATTCTTCCTGTCTTATTATACTTTTTAATTTAAAACTACGATACTACTCACAGACTGCAAACTTTTATTGATTTAGTTGCCGAATCATGCTACGTGTATAGCCCCCAATTTTCTTTGTCCAACCATCTACTATTCTAATACTTATGGCGGTAAATACTATACCCATAAACATTACAAAAAGTGACTTGGAAAACGTATCTATCTGTATGAAAATAATATTCATTTCAATGTAGCGATACAGTAGTGGTGCCAACAGGAGCATAAGTGGCATTACATAAAAAACGATTGCACTAATGAGACTGAAAATGCCAATCACTAATTTCTGCATTAACCAAAAGACAGCAGACCAAGTACGACGATCTGTAAGCACTAATTTCACCTGAGCCCAGTTCGATGTATCCATTGTTATACTTTTATCATAAGAGTCTGTTGAAATATCTGTATAAATTTTCGTCTGTATGCGCTCGAATTGGATAAAAGGTGTCGTAGTCTGTAGTACGCGCATAATTAATGGAATCCCAACAACAGTAAATGAAAGGGTTAAACTAAATAGCAGAGCTATAAGATAAAAACAAAAATAAAACAATCCTGTAACGAAAGTTAGCAATAAAAAATAACCATTCTGGATGAATTTTGATTTCATAAAGTTCATCGCTCCTATCTATGTAATAACCGAATCATACTGCTTTTTTTGTCATTCTCACTAGTGTAAAAGTGTCATATGACAGTTCTAAATGATATTAAAAAGGGGGAGAGCAGTTTACTTCTAGTTAACAAAGATGCTTTTATCCCGCTATTTGCCAGGCAGTAAGACCCCCGCCTCAAAATTAAGCGTTAGGTGGGGGGCAGGCTGACGGTAAACGCACGATTGGTGAAGGCTAATAATAAGTGGGGGATGAACAAAAACTTGCTGATTAAAGTTTCACTTTATTAATCCCCACAAAACAATCCCGTTCTTACATCTGCAAGAACGGGATTGTTTTGTACTTTTATTTAATATGAGATGGACTTGTTTTTCGAATATGAAAAATAATATCAAATTGCTCAAGCAATGAAGTATCAAAGTATACCGAACTGTTGGGGATGATTTGTCCTCCTATACTTAGTAATGGTCTTTTTGCTTTAACCCATTTCTCTGCTTGTCCTTTAAGGTGACGGTTATCCAATAAAAACGTTTTATAGGGCACTTTTCCGAGAGTGTAATTGAAACTTTTTACATCTTGTGGAATAGCGTCTGTTGTAATCTTACCTCCGGTGGAAGGATTATATTCGCTATATAAGGTGAAATTCCCCTCCGTAGTTGTACTACCAATTGTGACATAATTATCGTCTAAACGTTCCTTTAAAAACTGCCCCGCAACATCAGGATATAATTGCTCATCGATAATTCCTTTAGCTATATGAATATTGTGTCCCCATACCATCGTTTTACCACCAAATGTCTCTTGTGCCCACATTGCATGATCGGCCAAGTATTGCTCATGTAGCTTTAACATACTTGGATAGTCGTTAGGAATTAGCATTGTGGTAAATTTCTCTATTGCACTTGCCGTTGCTTGCGCCCAGATGTACTCGGGTGAAGCTATTTCTGTGTTGGCTTGCCCATTCTCATCTTTTAGTAATTGGGCTACTCTCTCAGCGTTTGCTTTGAACTTTTCTTTTATTTCAGGAGCAAGGTCCATATATTCCTTTGTACTTCCATTAAAAGCCGACAATTCTTTATAATTTTCTTCTACTTCTGCCAGCAAATCTGGTCGATGTAGTCTTACATAATCAATCACTTTATTAAAGCAACCTTGGTCCAACTCCTTTAAGTCGAGGCCAATAAATTGGATCTTTTTTTTATTGGATGGATCAGCATTATAATCTTTCATCCACTCAATCATGGCTATAATTTCATCAGTAGGATATAACAAGTTTAAAAATTCCCTAGGGTTTCCTTTTCCTGTTTGGATATATTCATTTAGTTTTAAGCCGTTTCCCCAATCTTCTTCCATTGTGAAATTTGTAAAACCCATCTCAGTAACCAAATATTTCACAAGGCGAAACTTCATAGTGAAAATTTCAGAGCTTCCATGAGTATTCTCTCCTAATCCTACATATTGTGCGCTCCCAATCATTTTCTTAAGTGGTTTTAAATCCTCAAATGATTTTGACGGCTCTATCGTTTTTAATGGGTAAGCCTGTGATTGTATGGATTTAACTATATTTTTTTGTATTGATTGACTTGAATTTTCGACTGCTACTGTTTGAGCCTTTCCTACTTCCGCGCATCCTGTGACTAATAAAGCTGTACTAACCATTGCAATTATTTTTTTCTTATTCATTTTTTTCACCTCAATTGAATTATTTGTAAAAGCAAGAATGATTCATTGTACTTGCACGAATCAATTGCCTTAATTCAATTGTTATTTATTCCATATCATATTTTCTAGTTACATAGTGTCATAAGGTTAATTGACACAGGTCATAGACTAATCATTACACTTTTGTACTATCGGTTATGACAACTTATAAATAATAATTACATGGATGAGTTGCAAGTAAAACTAGATTATAAATTTGGGAGTGATGTTAAAGATGAATGAATCTGTATGCCAAAATATTTTTATTCTAAGGTGTGTCTGTAGAAATGACAAGAAGTAAATTCGATAAACAAGTGAATGAAAGGGGAAGGGCGGATTACAATGATATTACACGCAAAATCGTTCCACAATAAAGATAAAATCCAACGTGCTAAAATAGGACTTCAACTCTTTCTGAGTATCTTAATCATTACTTCTATTATCCTAAATGTAGTAATAATAATTACGAAAAGTATGCCGCTTATTGTGGTATATATGTTTACCCCAGCATTATCTTCTATTTTGACTCGCATAATACTGAAAGAAGGGTTTAAAGATGTATCTTTTAGTCTCGGTAACTTAAAGATATGGAAGGGGATCGGTTTTGCTCTGCTAATCCCTATGATTATTTGTGGAATTACTTATTCTATCGCCTGGCTGAGCGGAATTGCAGGGTTTCAGCATCCTGAAGGTGGTATGTTAGAACCGATCTACAATATGCTTGGACTTCAGTATGTAGCGGCACCATTCAGTTTCATTTATCTAGTTGTATTGAGCGGCGTCTTCGGAAGTTTGCTTAACTTAATCCCAGTTTTGGGAGAAGAAATGGGTTGGCGAGGTTATATGCTCACAAGGCTAGTCGATGCAGAGTTTTCACGGCCGATCCTTATTAGTGGATTGATTTGGGCAACGTGGCATGTTCCAATTGTTATTGCTGGTCTATATGTAGAGGGACCATCTGTCCTACTTTCAGTGCTTGGCATCTATTTTTGTATTGTGCCATTCAGTTATATTACAGCTTATTTACGACTAATCACAGGTAGCGTTTGGCCTTCGGTTATCATCCATACTACTTGGAATGCCATTATTCAAGGACCTTTCGCACGTGCAAGTACAGGATATCAAACTGAGATTTGGGTTGGAGAATCTGGCTTGATAACCGCTATTATTATTTTAATTACTGCAATAATTACGTCTCGAATCGTAAATTTTACTAAATAGCATACGGATGTGTTTTAAATTCAATTAGTGAAATATGACGAGGCGAAATAAGATGCTCCTAAAAATATTAGAAAAAATCTAGTTGAACAGACTCTTACTTAATCTTAGGCTGCTGGATATGTGGGTACATCAAGCTAAGAAAATAAACTTGGTTTGCCATAAAAAACATAATGTTTTCATTTAAAGGCTATGAAATGAAATTTCATCATCTTCATCACGTTTGACCTTCAGGAAATAAAAAGTTAAACGATTATCAAATACTCTAACTGAAAAAACGATAGTCCTTCTACATTTTAGATAGAAGGACTATCGTTTATTTTTTTGACAAAATTAGGAGGTGATGTTTATAAAATGGATAATATAATTCGTATTTTACGTAAAGAGAAGAAGTTTTCCGAAGAAGATGTAGTTAATTCCTTTGGTATAACGGTTGATTGAAATTTCATTTTATGACTTGTAAAGGACTGTTCAATGCATCGTACTATTAAAAAATCTAAATTTAATCATTAAATTGCGATAAAATGTGTTCGGAAATAATGAAATTTTAGGAAAAATAAGGTACACTAGTTTATGATTTTAGTTGAAAATCGTTTGACGTTAATGCATACGGGGGAAAGATTGATGAACAACAATACAACAAATGAATCAGTTGAAGAAATTGATCAAAAACGAGTAAGATCAAAAAAACGTTATACAAATTGGAAGTTTATCGCAGTGGGTATTGGTGTAATTGCACTTCTTATTGGGGGAATGAGTTATTATCAGGCAACTCACTTCAATTCGAATGTTACAATTAATGACACAAAAGTTGGTGGTCTGAGCGCTGATCAGGCAATACAGAAACTAAAGACATCTGGACTAGCAAACAAAGTCTATGTTGATCAACAACAAATTTTAGATGAAAAAGATACAAAAACGGAACTTACAGAAAAAGATTTGCCTCAGGTTAAGAAACTATTAAAAAGTCAGTGGACATTTTTTCCTTCCTCAAAGGGAGAAAATTATTCATTGCTACCAGAGAAGGCAGATCAGTATCGTAGTGAAACGATGAAAAAACTTGTAGAAGAAAAGCTCATCTCTATGAATGAGAAATTAAAAGCGCCTCAAGATGCTATGGCGAAGCTAGAACAAGGGAAAATTGTTATTTCGAAAAGTGTTGAAGGAAAACAGTATGATGTTACTAGTCTACTGAAAGATTATGATAAACAAAAATATAAAAGCGAAATTCATCTGAAGTCTGCATACATAAAACCTATTAAAGAAGACGATCCGATTGTCAAAAAAGAGGAGAAAGCACTACAGAATCTTCTTGGGCAGTCTGTTGAGTATAAAGTGCAGGATGAAGTTTATCCTTTAAAAGCGAAAGATTTAATTCAAAATGCCTCTATGTCAAAGGATATGAAAGTTACAATTGATGCGAGTGACATTAAGAAGAAAATTACTGAAATTAATAATGCCAAATCAACATTAAATAAAGATTTCTCATTTAAAACTCATTCCGGTTCAGTCATATCAGTAAAAGGACAAGGATACGGCTGGGCACTAGATGTTGAAAAAGAAACTAAACAAGTTCAACAAGCCTTTGAGAAAGGCGACAAATCGCTTTCTGCTTCTAATATTCACGGGAATGGTTGGGAGAAGGAAGGTATCGGTTATAAAACAACATCGAATAATGGCATCGGAGACACGTATGCAGAAGTTTCAATTGCAGAGCAACAAATTTGGATTTACAAAGATGGAAAATTAGTTGTTACAACAAATGTAGTAACTGGTAAACATAGTACTGGTGAAGATACATCACCAGGTGTGTGGTACGTCCTTTATAAACGAACACCATATACGCTAAGAGGTAACGCAGTAGGAAAAGCTGATTATGCGGTTAAAGTAGATTACTGGGTTCCATTCACAAATAGTGGTCAAGGATTTCACGATGCCGGCTGGCGAAAAGACTGGGGAAATAATGCTTATTTAACAGGAGGATCAGGTGGGTGTGTGAACCTTCTTCCTAATGTTGCAAAAACTGTATATGATAGTTTGAACACGTATGATCCAGTTATTGTGTATTAAAAAATAGCTACGTATCAAGAAATAAACAAAGCAGGAAATCTTACCTGATGGTATATGAAAAAACACCTCTTGCATTCGCATACTAAGTGTGCAAATGTAATGGAGGTGTTTTTGTTTGAATATAAAAGTGTGTTGCTTATAAGAAACAAAGTAGAAAGAAATAATAAGTATTCAAATAGTCAATAAAATTGACGATGAATATCATTTTCATTTAATATAGAATCGTTGCATGTAATTAGACATGAATTTTTTGTTAATATAATAGATTTCTATTAAGTTGTCACATTTAAGAACTATCATTAAATATTTTAAGAATTTAAACGTAGGAAAGGGTAATATAAAATGAACTGGAAAAAAGGCGGATTATGGGTTATTATTTTTTTTGTTGTAAAAGGCACGATTTCTACACTTTTAATCGTTACAGGTGCTAAATATTTTGATTTATCATTTATGCAACTTATCTTATTAATTCTGACCTTATTAGTGATTTCTCTAATAAGCCGAAAATTGCTGTATAGACATAAACAAAACAAAAAGCAAAAAGAGCTAAATATATAAGGAAGCCCCAGAGACCGTTGGATTTCTGGGGTTTTATTTTGATAGTTTTTTCGCATGTATATCAATTTAACAGAATAGGTTGTCCAAAATGATAAAATCGATGATGTTTAAAATGCGTCAGTTATTTTTAATAACGATTGATACCCGTATTTCTACAATCTATATAAATGGCTCAAGCTTCACATCTTATGAATTCCTTGAAGCGCTAAACTTAAGCAAAATAATGAACTATCCTATGGAAGAAAGTTGAGGGAGCCAATCGCATATGTTTTATTGAAAGGATGTGATTGAATTATGGAACGGCCGAATTGGGGAATTGGAGGATTAGTATTCGTTGGCTGTATGTTTCTTGGTGGAGGAGTGGGATCTATGTTAGGTAATGCCCAAACTGGATGGCTAATAGGAATGGGCGCTGGATTTCTTGGTATGGCTTTAACGAGACTGTTCAGAAAATAATGTAACTGGGATTCTTCTTCTGGTAAATAAGGAAATATGTAAGTAAGTCATGACATAAGAGTTCTATAAATTATAGTTAGAATCTTCTCTTTTGTATTTGTTTTTTCTAAATTTCTCCATACATAGATACGATTCTCAAGTCGGAGGATAGCACCTTAGGGTGTCTTTTTTATGCTTTTTAAAAATGTCTTACCATATAATAGCTGAGTTTTGCTTTCAGTCTCCGATGCCCATTAAGCATAGAATAAAAATTCTGCACCATTTAAACTCTGATAACAATTCATACAATCAAGAATAATTGAGTTAATAGCTTTCGGTAGATTGCCATCATTTTTTTTATAATAGATTAGATTCATTGCCGTTTCAGACCTATGTATGAATTCATAATCTAATAGTAAAAGGAGGAATGATTAAAGGTATGGCGGTTAATGAGGAATCAATTTGTCAACAGTTTGCAAGAATCATTGGCGGTCAAGAAGGATTCGCCGGTGGGAAATGCGTGGCAACAATAAACCGAGATGAAATACGAGCAACAATCTTGGGAAAACGTTTTAGAGTAACAACTTCCTTTTCATTCGAATCACGAGACAATAAAACCGGACGGGCATTATGCCTAGGCCGAGTAGCACTCTTACAAAAAGAAGTCACTGAATTTGTGGCGACAATTATTAAACAAGGAATAATCGTTTCGTCTATACACAATGAGTGGTTATGTGATGATCCAAATTTAATTTACGTTAATATCGAAGACGTTGATGATCCACTAAATTTTGCAAGAAAAGTGAGAAGAGCGTTATGCACGTAATCAATTTCTTTAGTTAAACGAGTCATTATATTAAATTGAAAAGTTCAGCGTGTTGGATGGTTTTATAAAACGAAAGAAGGTGTTTCATATTTGGAATGCCTTTTCTTTATGTTTTCGTTACTAATGTGGGTGGTTAACTGATTACATGCTGTTTATCTTGCAACAGCAAGAAAACTGGATGAGGTATCTTTAAAGGTGTTTGACTGTCTATAGATACCATATTTTATCAAATGTTATTAGCATATCATAAAACGATAAGGGAGAAATCGCCAGAGAAATACGTCAAATTAGTCATTCCTTCTATAATCTAAAGGGACGATTTGGTTTTCGAAAAATAATAGGTAAATCATTTGACAATTAAAATAATCTACTTTAATATATGTGCCATAGCATATATATGGTGAAACAAATACATTCATTGTGAATGATTGACTGGTATGCTGTATCCTTTTATATCTTAATTTATAGAGGTGATATATGAACTTACATGATTTAATAGG
Organism: Bacillus sp. FSL E2-8900; assembly: GCF_037966225.1. Taxonomy (NCBI): domain Bacteria; kingdom Bacillati; phylum Bacillota; class Bacilli; order Caryophanales; family Bacillaceae; genus Bacillus; species Bacillus sp. FSL E2-8900. Next base: position 2,896,915 of record NZ_CP150193.1, on the reverse strand, counting down.
CTATCTTGTTCACCGTACTGATGTGAAAATGACCAATTATTTTACGAAGAAATTAAAGCCGTATGGAGTTACGCCAGAGCAGTGGGGGATTATTAGTGTTCTTTGTAGCCAAAGGAGCACTACTCAAAAAGAGTTGGCGGAAGCTATTGATAAAGATCAAACTACTGTTGTTAGAATGATACAGTCAATGGAGAGAAAAGGGATTGTAAGGAAGGCTTTGAATGACCAAGATAGGCGTTCACATAACCTTTTTTTAACTGAAAAAGGCGACGAGCTAAAGAAAACAATCTTGCCTGTAGTGAAAGACGCTCACCATTTCGTTACGAGTAATTTGAGCGAGGAAGAAATTAAAGTATTACAATCGTTATTAAACAAATTGTATGATACACACTATTAATATTTGTTCCTTATTGATGCTATGCTATTCATAAGGAACAAACTTTGTTTTAGGTATTATATATGCTGTAGCATATAATTTTTTGTTTGGACGAATGGGAAGATAACTTTATTTTGTATGATATCTGATTCAGGGTCACTTTTTTGCTTAGTACCAGTCAAATTTTTTGTATTATATATGCTATAGCATGTAATTTCTGGCCCTTTAATATTGAAAAGGGTAATGTAAATTGAAGCGACTTCCATACGGGTAATCTCAGGAAATAGGATAAAGGTAGTGACTACTATCTGAACAATACTGAGTTTTTACCAAATAATAAGAAAGGTGTGATTACTATTTTAATTTTCATCAATATTGTAAAAGTAGTGTTGTTTCTGTTCTTTTTAATGACAGGAACGAAAATTATATCCGGGAAAATGGCAGATGAGTTCAAACGATTTGGTTTACCTTCGTTTTTTAATTTCTTAACTGGAGCTTTTGAGATTGTAGGAGCGATTGGAATGTTGATAGGAATCTGGATTCCAGTAATAGCTTTATGGGCAGGAGTGTTATTAGCTGGTACGATGCTTGCAGCCGCATTAACTCTAATTGTATTAGCGAGAGATCCCTTTAAGAAAGCGATACCTGCACTTGTTTTGTTTGTCCTTAGTTTAGGGATAAGTTTGTATCACATTTTTTAAAAATAACCGAAAACTATTAAACTTTCACTTTATGCGTTCAAGTTACTATCATTATGTGATTATTTTACAAATAGGGGGATTCTCAAATTAGTGCTTGAATAATAATAGCAATACGGATTTAGACATTACTATCATTTGAATCATAATCAGTAAAAGAACGGGAAGAATTTTATATTAAAATAGGAGTGAGTGAAGGTGGCATATTTACTACAAGTTGATTTTCCGTTTGAAGGTCCTTTTGGTGAAGAAATGGAAAAAACATTTTGGGATTTAGCAAATAGTATTAACGAAGAAGAAGGATTTCACTGGAAAATATGGACTGAGAATGAAGAAAAAAAAGAAGCTGGAGGCATTTATGTATTTGAGGAAAAACAAGATGCTGAAAAATACGCTGAAATGCACAAGAACAGACTTGAAGCAGTTGGTGTTAAAGATATTAGAGTAAGAATTTTTAACATCAATGAAAAATTAACGGAACTGAATCGTGGGTATATTAAATAATTTCGACAGTCGGAGCAAGCGTAAAAAGGAGGGGGGATAATCCCCTCTTTTTTAATTCTTAAATTGACGGTGAGGGGACTTGCACAAAAAAATCCCTATATAAATAGGGATTTGTATATCGGTATATTGTTCCTTGGAAAAGGATGTATGAAGTGTAATATATGAGAGTTCTTACATTTGTGAAAGTGATGTAAAAGTACTTTAAAGAAATTTTATTGAAATAATTTCTTCTCCTTTAATTCTTTCAGTCTGCTTTTTCTTAACGTTCCATGCCCATCAAGCTAAGAAAACAGATGAACCCAAAAACAAAAAAACTTCGCAAAATTTGTGAGAGAAAAGGAGAGATAAAGGTATTTTAACCTTATCTCTCTTTTTCTATATTAATTTATTTTCAGGTAAGGAGTTGATTAGTTATTACTAGTAATAAGAACGTGAAGAAGTGTTGATGCCGGTTGGAACTGTTGTAAAGGTTGAGGGGGGATGCAAGGAAATATCAGAGATGTGCATGATGATTTGGCGCAGGGGTATTAATCCATCTTCTATGAAATCGTGGGATTATATAAGCAGTTATTATCCTGGGGATTTTAAAATAAAACCTACCTAATTATAGAAGTGATTTGAACGTAAGGAAATTGTAAGAAATGCATAAGAAAAAAGAAATTTTTATTATGTAGGATACAAATATAGAGAAGCACAAAAGAGGGAGGATAAATAGGATTTATTTATACGAAAACCAAACTAGTAATAAGTACATTCTAAATAAAAAAATCATTTATGGTACTAACATACATGTGAAAAAGAGAGGTTTTACCGTTTGTTACGACAGTAGGGATAAAGCCAGAATAGTAGTTTATGTGATGTTTGTAATTGAACAAATAAAAGATGAAATTAATCATTTATCTAAGGAGGCATTTTTTTATGGAAAATAAATTATCTGGGGTGTTAGCCGCTACTTTAGCTCTAACGATGAGCCTGCCAACAGGAGCGATAGCGTCTTCTAGCAGTAAGGCTCCGGTTGTATCTAGCCAAGCAGTTGCTAGCAAAGATTTGGAGAAGATTGCTGCAGAGAACGCTGAACTACTCACGAAGTCCTATGAGACGACTAGCGTGCAGTATGCGCTGATTGATAATGGTAAACTTATTTTGTCGGGGCAGACAGGCAAGAACGACATAGAAGGGAAAGAACCATTAACTAAAGATACTCTATACGGAATTGGTTCAACCAGTAAAGTATATACAGCAGCGGCTGTTATGAAACTAGTAGACGAAGGAAAAGTTGATTTGGATGCTCCTGTTACTGGCTATATTCCTGAGTTCAAAATGAAAGATAAACGATATAAACGCATTACACCGCGTATGCTGTTGAATCACTCCTCAGGTTTGCAAGGTTCGACGTTCAATAATGCATTTTTATTTAAAGATAATGATGCTTATGCCCATGATATCTTGTTGCAACAATTGTCCAACCAAAACTTGAAGGCAGACCCTGGCGCGTTTTCAGTATACTGTAATGACGGTTTTACGCTGGCTGAGATCTTGGTAGAAAGAGTCAGCGGTATGAGTTTTACTGAATTTCTACATCAAAAGTTTACAGAGCCATTAAAACTGAATCAAACGATAACATCGCAAGACAAATGGGAAGACGAAAAGCGGGCTGGACAGTATTCTCCGACATACCAGGGACAGCTTCCAAGTGAAATGGTAAATGTGATTGGTACGGGAGGAATCTCCTCTACTGCAGAAGATGTGGTGCGATTCTCACAAATATTTATGGGACAGGGAAAAGAAATTCTCTCTAATAAAGCAATCAAGGCGATGGAACAAGAAGAATATAAAAAAGGAATGTGGCCAGGAGATAGCGGAAATATGTTCAACTATGGTCTTGGCTGGGATAGTGTGAAACTATACCCATTCAGTGAATATGGGATAAAAGCGTTGACTAAGGGTGGGGATACGATGCTGCAACATGCTACATTGGTCGTGCTTCCAGAACAGAAGATGGCAGCAGCTGTATTGTCCTCCGGTGGGAGCAGCATGACAAATCAACTATTGGCAAATAAATTACTGCTAGCTAGGCTTAAAGAGAAAGGGGCAATTAAGGATATAAAACCAGATAAATCCTTCGGCAAGCCAGTCAAGGCTAAAGTGCCTCAAGATGTGGTAAAAAAAGCAGGATTGTATGGAAATATCCAAAGCCATTTCAAAATAGAGATTACGAAGAAGGGAGAACTGTTTTTACCAACTAAACCGGAAGAAAAATATGTATATACGGCGGATGGAAGCTTTATAAATGAAAAGGGTACTTCCAAGCTTAACTTCGTCACTGAGAAGAATGGAAAAGTTTATTTAAGAGAGAGCACATATGAATTATCACCGGGATTGGGGCAAAATGTGCTGACTCACTATTTAGCTCAGAAATTAGAAAACAATGTGTTACCGAAGAAAACAGCTGCTGCATGGGCGAAGCGCGAGGGCGGCAAGTTCTACCTTGTTAACGAAAAATTTAATTCTATAAATTATCTAGGACAACAAATACCTCTTAACACACAAATTACGATCAAGGATGGCTATTGGGACGGCAAAAAAATTACAGGTCCGAATACGGCGACGCATCAAATTCAGATTCCTGTGATGAATGGGAGGGATACGAAGGAAGCTCATTTCTATACAGAGAATGGTACTGAATATATGGAGATGGCCAGCTTTTTATACGTCAGTGAATCTAACGTAAAATCCCTTGATGCAGGTCAATTATCGAAAGTTACACTGCAAAAAAATGGGCATGCGAAATGGTTTACGATTCCGCAAGAGGTAGCAGGGAAAACGATGAATGTGGAGTTGCCATCAGGAAGTTCATTCGCGGTGTATGATGGGAATGGAGTATGCGTCAATTTTAGCGTTGTTAGTAATAATAACAAAGTGAAACTACCAGAGAACGGAACAGTTGTATTTGCTGGCGAACCGAACTCCGAATTTACAGTCGCATTGAACTAGCTATAACTCGGGATAGACTTCAATAAAACAGTGCGACATGGAAAAGATATTTTATCTGTATCTTAAGTATTACCTTAAATGATATTACACTTAAATTCTTAGCTTAATAGCAATGGGATAGCACCACATGTCTACTAACCTAAGAAAATAAATCAACCCCATGTCCATCAAGCTAGTAAAAATAAATACCCCAAAAATAGTAAAATTGACATTCTCATAGTAAAAATGTAAAAAATTATTGTTTAGGGGCAGCGTAAAACATTAGTTTGATAGCGATATGGCGCTACTCATAAAAAAAGAAATAGGATAGAATATCCTATTTCTTTTTATTGATATAATAAAATGTAAAGAATAGATCCAAAGTAATGATAATAATTAGAAGTAACAAGTGTATAAGTGCATCAGTTTTTCCGTTTAGTAAAGACTTTACAAAGAAATCCCATTCTGTTTCATAGGGAGATTCTACCCAATTTCGTTGCAGACCTAACACCATTCCATTTATGAAATAGAAAATGCTTAATAGAATCCTTCCAACAAATAAGGCAACTATTTTTATATTCCAATCCTTTATCTTGATTACATAAAGGATTGGAAATAGTATCAGTATCCAAAAAAACAATAATAAAGACTGTATTTCCCATTCTCTCCTCCTAACAAAATGATTGTGTTTTTAATCTTGGTAAATTCTTAGGTTGGAGGTATGTTTCATTGTTACTGGTTAAAAACAAGGGGCGGAATTCCGGCTCCTTTTCTATCCCGCAAAATAAAGGTTTGCTTTATCTCTCCGTCTCAAAAAACTCAATCCACTCTCCATCAGGACCAGCGAAGAATATGTAACGTGTTTCATCTGGTAATGTTTCGATTTCTTCTCCTAGTAAAAAGGTTACTTTTTGTTTCTTCAGTCTTTCGATCTCATCCTCTAATGAATCCACTTTAAAGCAAATGTGATGTACTTTTCCTTCTGCCGGAAGAGAAGAGTTGTAGCCTTCAATGAGTTCTAGTATCGTTTCTTTTGATTCTTCCACACCTAAAAAAGCGAGTTTTAAGTCTGGATTTGGATGACCCATACGTTTCATGAGCTGTAAGCCGACTACTTCTTCATAAAATGAAATAGATGTTTCTAAGTTTGCAACCATAAGTCCAACGTGTTCAATTCTTCTAACTGGCATGTAGATTCCTTCTTTCTGAAAATTATACACAATATATTATTGAAAATTAAGAAAATAAGCAAGATAAAAACCTTACAAATTTTAGCGTGTTATATGGTATAGTGAGAAAGTATGTTTGGGGAGAAGGAAGGAGATTATACGATGAATACAACTACTCAAACTCCTTCATTATCGGAAACGATGAAAGAGTGGCATTATGCATTAGCATATGAAATTAAACATTGGAAAACGATAGGTGGTAGTAAAATTTCTATCATGAATGGTCGTTTTTTATATACAGATTATGAAAGTACAGTATACGTATTTCAGCTTATTTCGGAAGTAAGCTTACCTGAAGGTTCACCCATTCGAATTGAGTTTGATGGTGAGGAAGCGACAGGAGAAGTATTGTCTGTACATGGATTAGAAATAGAACTGAAATTAAATGATTATATACAAGGTGAAATACGAGAAGCTGTTTTATATAGTGAACCGTGGCAATTGTTAGAGCAACTACAAGAGAGGTTGAAGGAAGCACGTAAAGATAAGCTAAAACGTAATCGTATAAAGCGTCTTGTTGATGGGACGAGCAGTCCGAAACATATTGAGAAGATGAAAAATCCGAAAAATGAATTGGCATATCGTGCGTTTTATAATCCAACAACTTACGTATGGGGACCACCAGGAACAGGGAAGTCTTACAATTTATCACGTATTATTTCGGCTCATTATCAAAAAGGAAAATCGGTACTTGTGTTGGCTCATAGTAATGCGGCAGTAGACGTATTAATGAGTGAAGTAACGAAGCAAATTGAGAAGAAAAAGAAATGGATGCCTGGCGAAATTGTTCGTTACGGTTATAGTCAACATGAACATATACGAAATCATGAAACGTTACTTGCGTCGAAGTTAGTTGAAACGACGAACGGATCTTGGGGTGAGGAAAGACTCTATTTAGAAGAGACACGACAAGATCTTCGTGAAAAAATCTTATCGTATAAAGCAACATCTGCTGATAAGAAGCGTATACAAGAGATTGAAAGTGATCTTCGAAAGCAAAAGGCTAAAATTAAAGAAGTAGAAAAAGAATATATTGAAAATGCGAAAGTAATTGGTGCAACTTTATCAAAATGTGCCATTGATTCACTTATTTATGAGCGCACATTTGATTTAGTTGTTGTAGATGAAGTAAGTATGGCATATGTTCCGCAAATTGCATTAGCTGCTTCACTTGGAAAACGTATCGTCGTTTGCGGTGACTTTTTACAGTTACCTCCAATTGCGATGGCAAATCATGAACTCGTTCGCAAATGGCTTGGGGAAGATATGTTTTACCATGCTGGGATTGTTGAGTCTGTTAATAAATCAGAAGCACACCCAAACCTATTTATGTTGCAGGAACAAAGACGTATGCATGCGGATATATCGAAGTTTACGAATTCGTTTATTTATAAAAATAGAGTATACGATCATCCGTCTGTTTCAGAGCGTAAAGAACTTGCGCAATTGCAGCCGTTCGCAAATGAAGCGAGTGTTTTATTTGATACGAGCCAAATGGGAGCTTTTTCGTTAAAAGATGCTGCTTCTGGTTCACGTTTTAACATTATGTCTGGTTTAGTAGCAATGCAAATGATGTTAATCGGATTGTTAGACGGTGTGCAATCAATTGGTATTGTGACACCTTACAGGGCGCAGTCACGCTTTTTATCAACGTGTATTAGAGAAATGTTGCAGAGAACAAAATATCAAAACATACCAGTTTTAGCGGCGACAGTTCATAAGTTCCAAGGTTCTGAAAGAGATATGATGATCTTTGATACGGTTGACAGTTATCCGCAAGAACGACCTGGTGTATTATTCTTTGATCACAAAAACCATCGCCTCGTCAATGTAGCAGTGACAAGGGCGAGAGGGAAGTTCATTCAATTATCAGATTGCCATTATATGCGTAAAAACCTTTCTAGAAAACAAGCGTTATCACAATTAACAGCTCATATAGAACGTCACGGAGATGTGTATGATCGCACGACATCAAGACAATTGTGGGAACGGAAAATTTCGAAACGTTTACGCTGGTTTATGGAAATGAATCTTGAAGAGCCGAAAGGGTTATTAAAAGATATTTTAGCCGCAAAACGAAAAGTTATTATTTCACTTCCAAGTACAAAACAAGTGGATAAACGAGTATGGCAAGCGTTAATGCGTACAAATGCGCAAATAACAGTGTATAGTGATGGACCAGTTCCACTGAAAAATGTAAAGTTACAAAGACAAAATAAAGCATTCCCATTCTTAGTAATTGATGATGAAATCTTCTGGGCAGGCGCACCGCTTACATCTCAAATGATGTTTGAAGGTAGTACGGAATTTCCGTACGTATGTGCAAGACTGCAAGCACCTGAGACAATTGGTGTATTAAAAGGATTTTTAGATATTCGGTAAATTCGGATAGGAATTCCTTGACTTTTACTTGGAATGAACTTAGAATAAAAAATAATTTAATATAATTTTATGAAAATTCTTATCACGAGAGGTGGAGGGACTGGCCCTATGATACCTCGGCAGCGGATTCGTTATGAATACTGTGCCAATTCCAGCAAGGTAACTTGAAAGATAAGAAAGAAGCTCATTTTGACTGTATATACAGATGCCTCTTTCTATCTTTTAGAAAGAGGCTTTTTTATGTGAAAATAAAAGGAGGAAGAAAAATGGGAGCGACAGGAGTAGCGTCACAAAGAAAAACAATTGAAGAGAGTATCGAAAGAAATAAGGAAAAGTACATAGAAACAAGTCATGATATTCATGCGAATCCGGAAATTGGTAACCAAGAGTTTTATGCATCTAGAACGTTAAGTTTATTGCTAGGCAGTGCAGGATTTCAGTTGCAGCACAATATAGCTGGACATGAAACGGGATTTATCGCGCGAAAAAGCTCTGGAAAACAAGGACCTGCAATCGCATTTTTAGGGGAGTACGACGCTTTACCAGGACTAGGTCATGCGTGTGGTCACAATTTAATTGGCACAATTAGCGTTGCAGCAGCAATCGCATTATCAGAAACGCTTGAAGAAATTGGCGGGGAAGTTGTCGTGTTTGGTACGCCAGCAGAAGAAGGCGGGCCAAATGGTAGCGCGAAATCAAGTTATGTAAAGGCAGGTTTATTTAAAGACATTGATGCGGCGCTTATGATTCATCCGAGCGGAAAGACAGCAACAACGAGTCCTTCACTAGCAGTCGATCCACTTGATTTTCATTTTTACGGAAAAACAGCTCACGCTGCAGCTTCTCCAGAAGAAGGGATTAACGCATTAGATGCGGTTATTCAGCTCTATAACGGTATTAACGCACTTCGCCAACAACTTCCGTCAGATGTGAAAATTCATGGCATTATTACTGAGGGCGGAAAAGCACCTAATATTATTCCTGACTATGCCGCAGCAAGATTCTTCATCCGTGCAGCAACGAGAAAAAGATGCGCGGAAGTAACAGAAAAAGTAAGAAACATTGCTGAGGGAGCAGCATTAGCAACAGGTGCGAAAGTAAAAATCCATCAATTCCAAAATGAAATCGATGAACTACTCGTAACAAAAACATATAACGACATTGTAGCTGAAGAATTAGAATTACTAGGTGAAGATGTAAATCGTAAAGAAAGACTCGGGATCGGCTCAACTGACACAGGAAACGTAAGCCAAGTCGTACCGACAATTCATCCGTACATTAAAATCGGTCCAGATGATTTAATTGCGCATACGAATGAATTTAGAGAAGCAGCGCGTTCAGAATTAGGAGACAAAGCATTAATTACATCGGCAAAAGCATTAGCAAATACGGCGTATCGATTAATTATGGAAGAAGGGTTGTTAGAGAAGGTGAAGGCGGAGTTTAGAGAGGCGCAGAGGAATCAGGGATAATAAGGGGATTAAGGTGCTCTTTTCGCAGAGCAATCTAATTAATAAGTAGAGGTATAAAAAAGAACATTGAAAATCAATGTTCTTTTTTTGGTTACTAATCATTGATTTTGTTGGATTTTCTCATAAAGGAAAAGCTTGTACTGTTAGCGGAGGATAATACGTATCCCTTTATTAGAACGACAATTTCTCCTCAAACTCACTCTTTAAAATAATTAAAGGAGATGACAAGCCAAATTGCATTAAAGAGTCTAAAAATGCAGCGAGAGAATCCATCGAATCGCTCATGACCTTCATCATATAATTAAACTCCCCACTAATTCGATATAAATCTGTTACTTCAGGAGCGGCATTACAAAATTGAATAAAATCAGAGCATTGGCTCGTTTTAAACATGATGAATGCTTGAATGTTTTTATTAATTTTTGCAGGCTCAAATTTCGTTCGATAAGCCGCTATAACTCCTTGATCTTCAAGCTTGTTAATACGTTCTTTTACAGCAGGTTGCGTCATGGATATAATTCGTCCTATTTCTGAAACAGAAATTCTCGCATTTTCATACAACAAGTTCATAATTTTATGATCGATTTCATCCAATTTTACTGCGTTTGGCATTGTGTAGCCTCCTTATTTTATTTTTTTAAGTAAATAACAAATTATAACTATAATATTATAAGTGAACGGACTGAATTACCTATAAATCTATATTTAAAATTATTGGTGTTTGAATAAAAATATAAGTATAGGATTTATCGAATAGAAATTTAGGAAGGATGGAAAAAATGAAGAATCTTGATGGGAAGGTAGCGTTAGTAACAGGGGCGAGTCGTGGTATTGGTCGTGCGATTGCGAGGAGATTGGCAAACGATGGTGCATTAGTTGCGATTCACTACGGCCGAAATAAGGCAGCTGCAGATGAAACGATTAGTGATATTGAATCTAGTGGAGGAAAAGCGTTCTTAATTGAAGCTGAACTCAATTCAATTGATGGTGTCAAAAAGCTAGTAGAACAGTTAAAGAATGAATTACAAATAAAAGTTAGTACATCAGAGATTGATATTTTAGTAAACAACGCAGGGATAGGTACACAAGGGACGATTGAAAATACGACAGAAGAAGTTTTTGATGAAATTATGTCTGTAAATATTAAGGCACCGTTCTTCTTAATTCAGCAAACATTGCCGTTACTACGAGCAGAGGGGCGTATTATTAACATTTCATCAGCTGAAGTACGACTTGGTTTTACAGGCTCAATTGCATACGGCTTAAGTAAAGGTGCATTAAATACGATGACACTTCCTCTAGCTAAACATCTCGGAGAAAGAGGTATAACAGTGAATACAATTATGCCTGGATATACGAAGACAGATATTAATGCAAAATTGCTAGATGATCCGGAAATACGAAGTTTTGCTACGAATTCATCTGTGTTCGAACGAATAGGGCAAGTTGAAGATATTGCAGATGCAGTAGCATTCTTTGCTTCTGCTGATAGCCGCTGGATAACAGGGCAGATTTTAGATGTTTCTGGAGGGTTTTGTTTATAGGTGCACTACTCCATATCCATCAAGCTAATATTTTCATATCCCCCTAAATTTAAATTTTCTTTCTCTACAGATAGCTATTTTGAGAAGCCGCTCATTTTTTCGTTTTGGGGGCATTTCTTTTTCTTAAGTTGATGAGCATGTATGGTGACCTCTATTAGACGATAGTGAATTAACAATTTCGGGGTTCAGTTCAACTTTATTCAAAATAAGATTTTTTTGCAGTAAAATCAATGTTAGTGGAACTTTTTTAATCAAAATTTTTTCTAAATTAACATAAATACTTGCAATATTTAAATTAGTACTATATAGTTCTAGTTATGACAAAGGTAAAATTAATGAATCAAAGACGTGTGATTGAAGTAGCTGCAACATTATTTTTAGAAAAAGGGTTTGCTTATACAAGTATGGATGAATTAGTACGTGTAAGCAAAGTTTCAAAGTCTAATGTGTATTATCACTTTTCTAATAAGGAAGTATTATTAGAAGGGGTCGTTGATTATTGGATTGAAATGTATCAATCTGCAATTGATGACGTACTTTCTCAGAACCAATTTTTAGTTGAAGATCGTATCCAACTGTTTTTAAAGCAATTATCACAAGGAGTTCAGTCGAGAGAGTATAAGGGGAGCTGTCCATTTATTACTCTTTATATTCAAAGTCCTAAACAGGCCACGCAAATAAAAGAAAAAATAGGTCTTTTTTTTACAGGATTACAAAAGAAAGTTTCTCTATTACTTAAACAAGGGGTAGAGAATGGAGAATTCAGAAATACGATTCATATTGATGAGGTTGCATCACTTTTTATTACAAATCTTGAAGGAGCGTTATTTATTTCAGAAACATTGAAGGATGCAACTGTAATCACGAAAACAGCAGATCATTTTTTAAAATTGCTTCGATAAAAGAAGCATTTTTTTTACATCAAATTAGTACTGATTAGTACTAAAAAAGGGGATTTTATATGAGAACAGTATTTTTAACTGGTGGAACAGGCTTTATTGGAAAGCAATTAGTGAAAGAATTAGCCAAAGAGGATGTGAAAATTCTTCTTTTAGTGAGGTCGAAAAGTAAAGCAATACGCCTTTTTCAAGAAAGAGGCATCTTAAAAAAGGAAGTTATGCACTTTATTGAAGGTGATTTGACGAAAATAGATTTAGGTCTAAGTGCTGAAGATAAGGAGAGGGTATTGAAAACGGATGTGATTATTCACGCAGGAGGCCCCATGGATATTCAAGCGACAAGTAAAGAGGCAGCTTCCGTATTTTTAAATGGCGCCAAACATATTAGTGAATTAGCTAAAAGTATTCATCAATTGAAGGGCTTGCAACAATTTATTCATGTTGTAGGTTATATGAGTCCCTTTGATGATAAAAATAGCAAGATTGCAATTGATGTGTTTAAAGAAGGAAACAGTTATTTGAAAATAAAAAATCCATATGAGAGAACAAAATTTTTAGCAGATCTTTATATCCGTCAGCAGGCATCAGCAGTAGGTTATCCGCTTTCTGTAATTAATCCACCAACTGTAGTCGGTAGTAGCAAAACAGGGAGTACAGAGCAGATAGCAGGATTAGGTTTGCTTGTGATGAGTATGCGAAGAGGGCTCATGCCAGTGATTCCTGGAGGTAAGGGATATAGGTTACCACTTATTTCAAACGATGAGTTTGCGAAGTTTATTGTGCAGGTTTTCAGGTTGGAGCAACCGACTATTCAAACATATACACTTGTTGAAGACAAACAGCACGATCAGAACATGGCTGAGTTATTAAGTATTATGTCGGAAAGTATGAATATGAGGGCACCAAAAATCTCGGTTCCAATGCCGCTTATGAAAACAATTATGAATAGTGGAGTAAGTAAAATAACAAAAATTCCTTCTGATGGACTGAATTTTATTACAAAACGAAAATTTTCAAATGTTTCAGCGAAAAAAATTATGGGAGGAGATTGGTTTAGGAAGACGAGTGTAATGAAATTTTTCCCTGCCGTAGTAGCTGATCTGGATTATCGAATGATGTATCAAAATGGCCAGCATAATCATGTATTTAAACGAACATTATGCGATAACAATACCCTTTACCAATTACAAGGAGAGGGTAAACCGTTTATTTTATTACATGGTTTATTGAGTGATGGAGAGGATTTATTTCCTTTAGCACAAGAGCTTCATGAAAAAACTGGTCAACCTGTATGGATCTTGGATCTTCCAGGTTTGGGGCGTTCTCCTTTTAAACGAGATAAAAATCTTCTAAATATCTATTTGAATGTAGTGAAAAAGTTATTGGAGAAAGCTAAGAATGGTGCACATCTAATTGGTCATTCATTCGGTGCATTTATTCTTCTGGAAGCATTGGTACAAGAGTACATAGATAAGAAGTATGCAATCACTTTACTTCAGCCACCTGTAGTTAAAAAAAATGCTAAATCGCTAAATGTTCCTCAATTTATGAACAAATGGACATTAAAACTGGCAACTACTAATTTCATAGAGCGATATTTATTAAGTAATGGTTTGTTTGAAAGTATGGAGAGCATCCCTGAACATTATATCGAAAAAGTAAGTAACAGTTTTACTTCTCCTAGAATTTTAAATACTACGGTTCAGCTTAACAGTTTACTACTGAAAAAAGATCAAGGTGATTTCAAGGAAGTAACAAAGTATAATCTTCACATTATTTGGGGGGATTATGACAGAGGTTATTCTGCTCCATCGTATCTTGGTAAGGTTGATTTTGTTCCATATGGCCATCATTTTCCTCTTAGCCATCCGAGTGAAACGGCAACATTAGTAATGAAAAATAGTGATACTAGCAGATGAGAGTGTGGGATAAATAAAAAGTGTGTAGTAAAATCGTTGTGTTTTTGAAATAAAATCGTACTGTGTGGGGGCCCACCCCATCACTATCAGACTAAGAAACGCAAATACCTCAAAACGAAAAAATGAGCATTTTGTTACAAGATAGTACAAAATTTTGTTCTGGGGGTGCTATAAAATTTTAGCTTGATGGCGATGTGGGCATGGGGTCCCACCAACAAACCGCGAATTTCGTACGCTAAGCAAAATTTGAATGTACTAAAAACTTCCCGTAAGATGCATTCCCTACAACTTCATTTAGAAACTTGAAAAATACTGGGATTTTATATACGAATAGGATGAAAATGGTTTGTATACATAGTTGTGTTTTTGTCAGGGGGATAAGTTCCTAGTAAAATAAGGATACTATAATAAAAGAGAAAGCTTTGCATAATATGCAAAGCTTTCTCTTTATTTACTCACAAAATATCCAATTGTATAGATAATCCATAAGTGGACCGGATAGAAAATATAAAACATATATTTTGTTAATGAATTATTTACACCACGTTCTCCACTGTATAAGAAGAAGAATGGTAAAGCAAATATCATCATCCATTGGTTGTTAAAACCAAATAAACCCATTTCCGTAAAAATTTCTCCAGACATAAGTGATGTTGGTACCTCTATTAATGAAAGTAATACATATGTGATAATTAACCACATTTTCTTCTCTCTAAAGAAATAGAAGATTAATGTCATAATGACGCCAATATCACTTGCTTCTGTAAACAGTCCTAATATAGCCGCAATAATGGTAGCTGGAATTCCTAGTAAATAGTTTTTTGTACGTTTCGTATAATCAATCGTACAAAGTAAAACAATACTCATTCCAAGTGACAAGAAAATATTATTGTGAAGTCCACCTTCCCTTGGGAACAAGTACTGAATTAGCGCTGAACCTGCAAACATAATCGCTGCCCACATAAATACACGTGTAGCATACTTTGTACGATTTCGTGTATAGAAGAATCCTTCCACTACAAAATAGAAGAAAATTGGCGCTACAATACGTCCTGGATGATGCATCCACATTGGTATACCCGGAATGTAAGTATACACGTGGTCAATGACCATAAGGATCATTGCAAAAATCTTTAATTGAAAAGCATTTAACCTCATAATATATAAAACCTCCACTTTACATGTTACTCAGATACTATTAATCTTTTGAAAACACAGTTTTGTTTTCTTACATACACAATATACTTTCATAAAAAAGTATAAATTTTTTGTCCAAGAGGTTCTTTTATAAAAAATAGAACCTCTCGAATAGTAAAACTTTGGGTAAACTTGCTATATTATTTTTAGATGAAGTATCTAAAACATTAAATACATGTATTGTTAATTCATTAGTTTTTTCAAATAGTTTCGTCGTATGATGAAAAAGCTTATAACAAATAGCAATAAAAATATTCCTACACCTATTGCTGTGACTCCATAAAATGCTGATGAAAAATGGTTACGCATTCCAATCGTTATTCCACATAGAAGAATAGATGCAAGTGCAAACGGGATAAAAATTAAAGTTGCCAACTCCTTAGTCACCACAGTAACTAATTCTTTCGTAGAAAAGCCAAGTTTTCTGATTCCTGCATATTTTTCTTTTTCGCCTTCAAATGACGTTTGCAGATAGAAATAAAGAATACTCATTGCCGCGCTCAAAAAGATAAGGCTCAACATGAAACCGATAAAGAATAGGAGGCTCACTGTAGTTTTTTCAGTCTCGTAAAAATTAATTTTAGAAGAAATTAGGCGCTCATTTGGTATTGTTGAAATTTTGGAAAGAATCGTTTCAGACAAGTCGAGCTTTTCTGTCCAATTATCAATTTCATAAGCAAATACTTTAAATACAGGATAGTCAATCGTTTCATAAACAGCATCTGGGACGATATAGTACATCTTTTTAAAACCTGAAGTTAAAATATTTCGTTTCTCAAGGCCCGCATATTTAAGTTTTCCAAACGGGTAGTCACGAATAAATTCTGTACTTGGAAGAGCATAGTTATTTCCTGCTGCAACATAGTACTCATCATCCTTTAGTGAAATTTCCTTATGAAAGCCAAGTGCATTATAATTTGAAACCGACATAAAACCGATATTATGATCTTTATCTGTTTTAAATGCTGAATGATATGCATCGTATTTACCGTGTTTTGCTAATGAATTTTCAATAAATGAAATATCATCCTTTTCAACTTCCGTTGCATTTCCTGAGAGTGAGATATATTCAAAGCTGTACGGCTCTATTGATTCTACTCTCGTATCTATATTGTAATAGGAACTGTACAGTACATTTGTACATACAAACACACCTAGCAACAAAACTGTTAATAAATAGATAAGATAGGAATGTGAGCGTCCTTTGGCCTTTATGTTCGAAACGTAAAGCATATTTGTTTTTTGGTAATACGACGGTCGTTTTTGTAATACACGAATCGATAAAAACATTCCCTGCGTGATAATAAAATAAATGGCTAATAGCGAACTAACAAATAGTAAAATGTAATGGATCGTTCCAGATGATTCAACCCAATTCATTTCTAATATGAGCGATAGTGCTAAGAATACGCTCGTAATTACGGATAGTAACAACTTCCATGGTGCAGGCGCTATTAACTTTTCCTGTGTTACATCTGCTTTTAACAGATGAACAGCTTCTTCTTTGTTAATAAAACGTGTTATAAATTTAGAAACGATAAAGAATAAAATTGCAAATAGAAAAATCGTTAATGCGATAGCTTGCATTGGTATATACATACCAAAGCTACTCGCTTGTAAAACCCTTTTGGTGACCATTAAAAACAAAGGGGCGATTACAAGCCCAAGCACAATCGCTGTTAGAATTGCTACACCAGCAATAAGCATATTTTCTCTGAACACCATCTTACGCACTTGCTTCATAGATGCTCCAGTAATCATAAAAATGCCAAGGCTTTTCGTTTTCTTTTTCAAAAACGAAAACATCGAATAAATGATGAAAGCGAATGAAAAAATATACACAATACAGCTCGTAAGTATCATTACAAGGCTAAGTGTGCTTCCTGTTTGAATGATCGCCAGCATTGGATGGAATGCTACAATCGAAAATAAGAAAAATATCAAAATGGAAAATACACTGCTTAAAAAATAGGAAATATATGTCCATTTATCGCGCAAGATGTTTTGAAGGACAATATGATTAAAACTCATGCTGTCCACCACCTAAAAATGTAAGTGTGTCCATAATTTCTTGATAAAACTTCTGTTTATTATTGCCTCGATGCACCTCATTATAAAGAATACCGTCTTTTATAAAGATTACGCGATGTGCAAAACTAGCAACATAGGCATCATGTGTCACCATTAAAATAGCTGTGTTAAAGGTCTTGTTAATTGACTCAAACAAAGTCATAACATCATTTACCGCTTTAGAATCTAGGTTTCCAGTTGGTTCATCGGCTAATAATAATCCAGGTTCATGAATAACAGCTCGCGCAATTGCCACACGTTGTTTTTGTCCTCCTGAAATTTCAAATGTACGTTTCTTTAAAATTTCTTTAATACCTAAAAAAATTGCAACTTTCTCTAAACGTTTGCTCATTTCCTTAGCTTCTACAGAATCAAGTACCAAAGGTAATAAAATATTTTCCTCTACTGTTAAAGTATGAACAAGGTTAAAATCTTGAAAAACAAACCCTAATTCTGTACGACGAAACTTTGCTAGTTCAGTATCATTTAATTCATAAGGATTTTTCGAATTAATTGTAACTAATCCTTTAGTTGGAGGATCGATTGTGGAAATGCAGTTAAGGAATGTTGTTTTACCGCTACCGGAAGGACCCATTACGGCAACAAACTCATTCTTTTCTAAATGAAAATCAATCCCTTTTAATGCTTTATAAATAATTTCCCCTGTATAGTCCTTTTGAAGATTCTTTACATTTAAGATTGTGTTTAACATTAATATTTCACTCCTTTGTATCTTTCAGTATTTTAGTATAAATATGCTTGTAACTTCTTAACATCTCTCAATGTGACAGCAAGATGACAAAATTGTCACATTCAAAACGGCTACCTTATTTGGTAGCCGTTTCTATACTTCTTGAGAAATCTATTGTAAATGTTGTTTCATTATCTTTAGAATGTAGGTGGTATGGATGATTTAATGTAGTAA
Source organism: Bacillus sp. FSL E2-8900 (assembly GCF_037966225.1). Taxonomy (NCBI): domain Bacteria; kingdom Bacillati; phylum Bacillota; class Bacilli; order Caryophanales; family Bacillaceae; genus Bacillus; species Bacillus sp. FSL E2-8900. The sequence continues at coordinate 2,878,727 of NZ_CP150193.1, read as the reverse complement.
GGATCCTATTTACTAAATAAAGACCGATACCAGTTGCTTCCCCTTTTGTACGTCCTTTCGTTCCTGTGTAAAATAATTCAAAAACACGTTTTATTTCACTTTCAGGTATCGTTTCTCCTTTATTTTGAATGAATAACTGTCCATTTTCATAATGAATCATAATAGAAGAGTGTTTTTCGCCATATTTAACAGCGTTACTTAATAACTGGTAAACCACAACTTTTAGCCATTTACGATCTGAATAAAGCAATATATGCTCCGGTATGGTGCTTTTAGGAAAGATTTCTTCCTCAATAAAATAATCTCTTAAATCGTTAATAACTTCCTGTACGACATGCTTTAACAGAATTGGTTCTATTTTTAAATCAGCTAATAATTTAGTAGAGCGACTATACGTTAGTAACTGATTTAAAGAGAAGTTCAGTTTATCACATTCAACTTTTACTTTTTGCCACTCTGCAAGGGAATTTGGTTCCTTAAACTGATTGGACTGTATAAGCAGTTGAATGACAGAAAGTGGCGTTTTCATTTGATGAACTGCATGAGAAATCATTAATTGCTGATTATGTAAAGAACTCTTATACTCCTCTTCTTTTGATAAAAATAAGGATTGAATATATTGCAATTGAGTTGCGTATGCTTTCTCGTATGGAGCAATTGGCTGATAAATCATGAAACTGTCCGTATGGATGTTCTTGTTCCCAATATGTGCATACATTTTTTTACGACGTAAATAACGACCAAAAAGTAATACGATTAATAGAGAGCAGGCTAGAAATATAAAATAGGTATAATGATTTTCAAAACCATCTAATCGATGAATAACGATTGGTAAGCTAATAAATGTAATAATATAAAGAATAATAAAGCTCAAATGGTCTTTTAAAAATAACTTCATGTGAGTTTCTCCGTTAATTGATAGCCAATTCCTCGAATAGTTCTAATTTCTAAAGTAGAATGAATGGCTTCTAATTTCTTTCGTAATCTTGCAATATTTACTGTTAATGTATTTTCCTCTACAAATTCTTCCTCATCCCAAATGGCTGTAAGGAGTTGCTGTCTTGTTACAACATTAGGATATGATTCAAAGAACATTGTACATAGCTGGAATTCTTTTATCGTTAATAGCTCCTCCTGATTAGGTGCGCATAATCGTACAGTATCTAAGTTTAAAATTGTATTTCCTATTTTGAAAATTTTCTCCTGTACATTTCTGGCATATTCGCCATATATACGACGAATTTGTCCATTAATTTTTGCAAGAACGACTCCTAATAAAAAAGGTTTGGTAATGAAATCATCAGCTCCATTTTCAATGCCATATACTTGATCCGTCTCACTCATACGAGCAGAAAGAATCACAATGGGACAATTCGATATTTGTCTGATTTTACGGGACCAATAATAACCATCAAAGGCAGGAAGGGTAACATCCATTATGACGAGATGGGGTTGGAAATCTTGAAAAATTTCTAATACCTTTTGAAAATCTTCTACAATGAGGCAATGATATCCATATTTTTCGAGATGTTCTTTTAGTGTATCCGCTATATTTATTTCATCTTCAACAATCAATAATTTATACATTTCATCCTCCGATTTATTTATTAACTTTATCTCATACCTTAATTTTAAATCATTATTACTTATGGTCAAAATGAGACACATTCTTATACTATATAAGAATAATCTTTATCTCAAAGTTATATGATCTTTACATCAGAACTAAAGAGGGGTATCTTCTCTAAAAGAATCGTTTTCATCTCGTTCAGAGTAAATAGGCTTTTTTGAATATTCATAAAAAACTAATGCTAAGTAATTTTTAACAATTGAGAGATAAAATCGAAAAATCAAGATATTTTTCAATTTGAAAGGGAATGCCAATAACATTAAATAAATTTTCAACACCCTTAAGAAAGACTTTCTTTGATTATAGCTGCCATTTTGGCAGCTATTTTTATCTCACAAAAAGGGGCTGATTAGTAGAAGGGGAAATTTTCTATATTTCTTTTTTTATTGGGAACATCTCATATATTTTTTCAGTTAAAGATTGAGGAGACTCTCTTGACGATCTTTTGATCCAATCAATGAAGACATTAAAGAATCCACCAATAAAAAATAATGCTTGAGCTTTGCTCATGTTATTACTGATCGGATTGTCTGTTTCAAATATAGATTTTATTGCGGAATTAACATAATCAAGAAGAAGACCAGACATATTGGAATCTATTATGTTTTTCATTAGGATACGCTCATTGGCCATAAAACTTATTAAACCTTCTATAAAAAGTTGAAGACTATCATGAGAATCTAAATAAGTAATTTCTTCTAAAAATTTGTCGATACCTTTTTGCATAGAGGCATTAAGCACATCGTAAATGGTACGATAGTATTTGTAAAATGTAACTCTTGCAACTCCAGCTTTTTTGCAAAGTTCCGTAACTGTTATATCCTCCAATTTTTTTTCTTGCAGCAGCAGACCCAAAGCTTCTGTAATGTATTCTTGGGAATATATACCATCCTGACGTGAGTTTCTCAGCGCTAACACATCCTTTCATTTTGTTAGTTTTAGCTTCTATTTATCTAAAAGTGCTTGAAAAACCACCCCTCTCTTTTATACTTACATGTGTAAGTGCTAATGTTAATACAAATGTTTCGATAATGACTATGCTTATTCTATAAAAGGAATTTGATTACTGTCAATGTATGCAAAAAGGTCATTTGAAACCATGTACTTACTATTGTAAATAACGAAGTTGGAGGAGATTAAAATAGCAAAGTATCTTTACAAATTAGGTGGTTGGGCAGCAAAACATGGGAAGAGTATTGTTTTTAGTACCTTAGGAATTTTATTCATCTTGGGGGTACTAGCTGGAAGTTTAGGTCCCTCTTTCAATGATGAGTTAACGATTCCAGGCACACCAGCTGAGAAGGCAAGCAAGTTGTTAGAAAAAGAATTCCCTGAATCTCAAAGTGCTGGTGCCCAAATTAAAATAGTTTTTAAAGCCCCAAAAGATCAGACATTAGATTCGGAACAGGTAAATAAAGTGATTACGGATACTTTGTCTGATATTAAAAAAGATGATTCAAATGTTGAATCAATTGCAACCCCTATGCAACTTAAAAATTTAACCAAAGATAATACCATGGGGTATGCTGTTGTCAATTATAAAAATGATGCTGAAGATATAAAGGAATCGTCTAAGAAGAATGTATTAAACAAAATTGAACAAACTCGTGAGGAGGGAATCCAAACGGAGTTAACCGGTGATGTGAAATTTACTGTAGTCGAATCAAATGGTGAATCGGAGGCTATTGGAATAGTTATTGCCTTTATAATTTTGGCGATTACATTCACATCTTTCCTAGCAGCTGGGATGCCTATTATCACTGCTATTATAGGATTAGGAACTGGAATGCTCGTAGTTATGATAGGCTCTAATTTTATTGAATTGCAGGATCTTTCGCTTTCAGTGGCTATCATGTTGGGAATAGCCGTTGGAATTGATTATGCTTTATTTATTATGACTCGATTTAGACAACAACTTGGCGAAGGACATTCCGTTAAAGAATCTATTGCTATAGCAACTGGTACTGCAGGGAGTGCCGTTGTTTTTGCTGGAATCACTGTAATAATTGGACTTCTTGGATTATCTGTCATGAAGATTCCTTTTTTAACCAAGATGGGAGCAGTATCATCTATTAGTATATTAAGTGCTGTATTGGTTTCCATTATCGTACTTCCAGCTTTACTAGGAATAGTAGGGCATAGATTTCATCCCTCTACAGGAAATAAATTCTTGAAAAAAATTACAGGTGCAAAAGAAGGCAAAGTACCTTCGAATAAATGGGGAAAGCTTGTCACAAAACATCCGTTAGTTATGTCTTTCCTGGCTATCGCATTACTTGCTGTCATTAGTCTTCCATTTTTCCATATGAACCTAGGACTGCCCGATGACGGGGATACCATGTCAAAAGATACAACGGAAAGAAAAGCATATGATCTCATGACAGAAGCATACGGGGAAGGTGTTCACTCTTCTCTAGTTGTGGCAGCAAAAATAGATAGTAAAAAACAAGACCCACAAAAGACACAAAAAGCAATGGCGGAGATTACAGAAGAAATTGGTGAGCTAAAGAATGTTAAGAGTGTAACACCAGCTTTCCCTAATTCTTCTGGTGACGTTTTTATTATCACTGTGACCCCAAAAACGGGACCAAATGATATAGAAACAAAGAATCTTGTGAAGCATATTCGAGAAAAGTCGAATATAACCAAAAAAGAAAATGACATTGAGTTATTAGTTACTGGTACAACGGCGGTCAATATAGATATAACAGAAAAGCTAAATACAGCATTACCTATATTCGCAGTGCTTGTAGTAGGACTGGCATACGTCCTGTTAGTGTTAGTATTTAGATCCCTATTACTTCCTTTAAAAGCAGTAGTAGGCTTCCTCCTTTCATTGGCTGCAACACTAGGATTTGCCGTGTTTGTTATTCAAGATGGAAATCTTCTTGATTTATTTGGTTTCCCTTCTTCTAGCGCAATTCTTGCCTTCTTGCCAATCCTTACAATTGGTATCCTTTTTGGGTTAGCAATGGACTATGAAGTGTTTCTTGCAAGTCGTATGCGGGAAGTTTACACGCATACAGGCAATCCAAAGGAAGCTATACTTGCAGGGATGAGAGACAGCGGAAAAGTTGTAGCTGCAGCAGGATTAATCATGATAGCTGTATTTTTTGGCTTTATGCTTATGCCAGACCCAATGGTAAAGGCTATAGGGATGAGTCTAGCATTTGGAGTTCTATTTGATGCTTTTGTGGTTAGGCTGACGATTGTTCCTGCCGTTATGACATTGATGGGAAAAGCAGCTTGGTATATGCCGAAATGGCTGGATAAGATTCTTCCAAATATAGATGTTGAAGGTGAATCTATCTTGCATAAATCAGAAAGTAAAGATAAAAAAGTGGGATAAGCGTAGCTATGAGTTAAGGTTTGATAGAAAATATCGTTTGAACCAACATGGGGTTTAGCCGAGATACCAAGAGAAAAAGAACCAGCAGAAGTTCGAGTAATTTTCTTTGGAAAACATGGTGAATTACGAGAACGAGCGCTACAAGATTAGCTTCAAAGAAGTAGCGCACTAAACCTTTTAATTAATGCGATTAGTGTATGGAATACGGTTTATTTAAATGAAGCAATAAAAGTTTTGAAGAAAAAATTTGATGAAGAGATATTAAAACATATTTTTCTATTAGGGTGGGAACATATTAATTTCCTAGGAGAATACCGATTTAATAAGAAAGAAATTGCACCTTTGGAATCTCTTCGACCACTACAAACAAATTAACAGTAAAAAGCCGATTATCCTGAAGTGAACCCCGAAAACGGGACACCTATCAAAACACCTAAACCACTTGTTCCCTAAATTCTTTAGGGGATAGGTGGTTTAATTTTCTTGAATTCGCACACAATTGTAGTAATGAATGTATTCTAGCACAATCTTTCGCACAGTTGTGTTGGATACTTTTGTTATCTCTTGTGAATAGAAAGCTTCACTTTTCAAATGACCAAAGAAGCTTTCCATGACGGCATTATCATGGCAATTTCCTCTCCGGGACATGCTGGTGATCATGCCGTTTTCTTTGGCATACGCTTGAAATTCTTTTGCTGTATAAATACTTCCTTGATCCGAGTGAAGAATGACATCTTTTACTCTTCGCCCTCTCATTGCTTGTTTCAATGTCTTCATCGCTAATGTCAGTGTTTGTGATTCGCTGATGACACAACTAATAATTTCACGATTAAAGGCATCCATGATCGTTGATAAATACAAGGTACGTTCTCCAAATAAGAGATACGTCACATCTGTAAACCACTTTTCATTTGGTCTGGATGCATCGAATTCACGCTCCAATCGATGAGGGGCTACCATTGGTTCCGCACCATTGATATATTTCTTTTTCTTTCGACGTACTTTTGAAAGAATGTGATTTCGTCTCATGATTCGTAATACTTTTTTATGATTCACACACAGCCCATTTTCCGAAGAGTTGCGGTCACTCTTCGATATCCATATCGTAATTTATGCCGAAGACAAACATCCTTTATTTTCTCTTCTATCTCATCTCTCAAGTCCACTGTTCGTTGTAACCAACGATAAAATGTAGACCGGGGTAATTCTAATACATTACACAATTCTTTTACCGTTAGTTTTGTTTTTAAATTGGTCCATAAAGTAACTACAGTTTCTGGTTTCAGCCCCTTTCGATTTCCAGATACTTTCCCCATACAAGTAATTTTGTTTTTAGATGTTTATTTTCTAAACGTAGCTGTTCTAATTCACTGAGCTCTTTTGGTCCTTTTCCATAAGAATATTGTTTTCCTACAGGTTGTTGAAAACGATACGTTTGATCTGTACGATACCATTTCATCCATGTCTTAATTTGGGAAACATTTTTAATTCCGAGTTTCTCCATAATTGCACGATTTGAATAACCGTCTTTCTTCATTTCAATGACTTTCCACTTTGTTTCTTCTGGGTAATGAACTCTTGTCTTCAAACGAAAAACACCTCCAATGAATTTGCATACTTAGTATGCGAATTCAGGAGGTGTTTTTTTCATGTACCACTATTCGGGTTCACTTCATCCCTTAGCGTACTGGAAATCGGCTTTTTCTATGTGGAAATCCGCTTAGCGTACGAAATTCGCGTTTTGTTGGTGGGACTCCATTCTATATTAGTAACAAAAAATATTTATGAAAGGTCTGCTTTCTTGTCTCATTAGGAGAAAATGATAGACTAAATTTATGTTAATGGGCATAGGAAAGGATTCTACAAACATTAAATACGATTGACAACGTGAGATTACAAGTGTAATATTCAGTTATAGATTACAAATGTAATACAGAGAGGTGTAATTTTAACCAATGAAAGAATTACCTAAAATTTCGGAAGCTGAATTAGAAGTAATGAAAGTATTGTGGTCAAACTCTCCACAAACGGCAAATGATGTAATTGAAGCGTTGGAGGTAAAAATGGATTGGAAACCGAAAACGATTAGAACGTTGATTAATCGATTAGTTCACAAAGAAGCAGTGGCTTATCATCAAGATAAAGGGCGTCTGTACTCTTATTATCCTTTGGTATCGCAAGATAGTTATTTACAAGTAGAAACGAAATCTTTACTTAAACGTTTCTATGGTGCAGCATTTAAACCTTTACTTGTAAATTTCTTAAAAGAAGAAAAGCTGTCTTCAGAAGATATTAACGAACTTAAACGTATTCTGGATGAGAAAACTGAGGAAAATCAGAGGAAGGATAGATTATAGTGATAGAAAAATTTATAAATATCTATCTACCTGCTTTTTTTGATTGGATGATTGAGACCTCTATTATGGCTAGTATATTAGTGGGCCTAATCTTGTGTATCAAGGTCTTGTTTAGAAATAAGTTAACGCCACGTTGGCAGTATATGCTATGGATCATATTAATGATAAGACTTGTATTACCTTGGTCTCCAGATAGTTCCTATAGTATCTATTCTGTTCTTACTTACAAGAATGACGATGCATTCATTTCTAGGGGAAATCCTGTAGCTAAGTTTCTTACAAAAGAGAGTACGCAAGAATTAAAAGGTATAGACGATACAAAGGTTCTCACAAAAGAAGATACTTATACCTCAAGTTCAACAAAAACTGTTCAGGCAAACAAGACACAAGCAGGTATTAATGAAAAGCAGGACGATGAGTCGATTTCATTTTATACAATCTGTATATACATTTGGCTTACTGGCGTTATCCTTCTAAGCGTTGCTACGTTTATAATGAACAGGCGTTTATTACTTTACATAAAAAAACAACCTGTTATTACAGATGAGAAGATTGTCCAGATTTTTGAAAAGTGTAAGCAATCTATGTCTATTCAACGGAATATCCCTCTATTTGTATCTGGAAAGGTTTCTAGTCCAACGGTGTTCGGATTTATTCGCCCCAAGTTGTTGTTATCCAGTGTACATATGAAGATTTTAGATGAACAACAATTACGATATATTTTTTATCATGAATTAGCTCATATCAAGCGAAGAGATGTTGGTGTAAATTGGCTTATGCATGGGTTACTCATTTTAAATTGGTTTAATCCCATTCTATGGTATGCCTACTCATGTATGCGGGAAGATCAAGAGCTAGCATGCGATGCATTAGCTCTTACATGTATAGATTCAGAGGAACAAATTGCGTATGGACATACTATTATTAGTCTATTGGAACACTACTCAAGTTATTATCAAGTACCAAGTATAGCAAATTTTAGTAAAAACAAGAGAGCGTTAAAAAGGAGAATTCTAATGATTAAAAAATTCCAAAAAAAATCATATCGTTGGTCTGCGATAGGCGCTGTGGCAGTGATTGCAGTATCATCTGTATCCTTATTAAACGCCCGTGCTGATCAGCCGACTAACCCTGAGAAACAACAATTAGAAGTGAAAAATAATATGAAAGAATTAAAAACACGAACAGATGCTCCTATACAGCGAATTGTAGAAAAAATGATTGGTACAAAAGAACAAGCAGAAGCAGAATTTTTTGTTTCCGAAGGAGACTATAATACTTTACTTACAGAGATTGGAGTGGCGAGGAATCTGTTTACGAAAGAAGAATTTGATCGATTCATTACATTGGAAACAGAAGCACATATTTTAGATAAAAAAGTAAGGCAAGTAGGAAGTCCTGAAAAGTTAGACCCAGAAGAGGAAAAAAAATATGAGAAAAACAGTGAAGAAATTGGACCATTTAGAGAGAAAATTCATTCGCATTTTAGATTAACTAAAAAGGAAGCACAAAAATATGTTGATTTTCCAATTAACACCCCAAGTTATGTGGTAAAAGGGTTTAAATTAACTGGAGAAGGTGTTAATACACCGATGACTACTGGAAAAATGAATCCCGATTTTATTTATGAATATCAAAATGAAAGTAAAGATAATGTATATATTGTGCACCAATCTGCAGTTACTGCTGAGGGAATAGAATTCTCGAATAAAAAAGCGGATTATAATGAAAAGGTAACAAATTATGAATTAGAAGGTACAAAAATAACCTTAGTTGAAAGTCTTGATACAGAGGAAACCTATAAAGTAATGCAAATGATAGTTCCTGCAAAAGGAAAGAATAGCGCTTTTCAAGTCTTTATTATTGCAGGTGATTTAAGTAAAGAAGAAACAGAGAAAGTTATGCTGTCCTTTCTAAAATAAAAATAGAGTCTCAGGATCCCGTTCTTGAGGCTATATTTTTTAGCTTAAACGAAACCTATAAGTGGGAAGAGAAATTAGTATAGTCTATATAATAAAAAAGTAAAATGATATTTAGTTTTGCTAGCTTGATTGAAATGAAAAAAAATAACAATTTAAAACATAAATTGAATCTAGGTAGGTATATTGTATGGAGAACAGGAGGGAGTATAATTCAAAAAGAAGTAATGGAAGAATACTAGCAAATGGTGATGTATTTTACCGCTATCACCTGGATCTCAAGTAAAACCTCATCATTTAGATATAGTTTTACTTGAGATGAAGCGGTTTGAGGTAGCAGATTCATATTAAAGCCAATTCCAGTGATCCATCTAAATTAGGAGAGAATAACTCATACTGTCAACTGATGCGAAAACGTGGAAAAAGAATCTACTTAGAAGTAAAGAGATTACTGTTATTGAATATACAACAGACTATAGTAAAGCGGTAGAAAAAGAAGAATACAAGCTAATAATGTATTCTTAAGTTTTTAAAGGACGTGAAATGAATATGAAACCAGTTTTAAAATATATAATTATTTCCCTTGTTTTTTCAATAGTAGGGGTGTGTTGGGCGCTGTTTGACATCTGTATGTTAGATGCAGACTGGCTATTGATTTGGATAGGTGTATTAATGGCATATCTATCGTTGTATATCGTGATAGGTCTATATAGTAGAAAATCGTACGACTCAAAATTGGCTAAAGTGCTTCTAAAAACAATAATTACAACCTTTAGTTTTGGAGCATTAGGAATATCATTCGGAGTTGTACACATGATATTAGGACCATTGAGCCTTACTTTAATGACATGGTATTGGTTTATAATGCTATTTTTATATTTAATACCCATAATATTATTAGTGATTTTAGTATTGGTAAATTGTAAAAATCATAATTTCCCTGGGGTATATAGTATACTTATACTTGTAAATATACTTCTTACGTTATGGCCGTTATTATGGCCGTTATTTATTACTTTTATGGGTTCTGGTATGAATGCAAGTGCAGGATGGTAGCAGCTCCACAGATTATAAAAGGGTTAAAAGAAAAAGGTTATGAACTTGAAGTTTATAACCAGAATAATCATTTTCCAATAAACTTGTGGCATGATAACCGAATATAAAAAATTATTTATTAGTTAAATGAATGGAATAAGAAATTAATGCAGGGTTTAAATATTTGTAAGAGCGTGTTTAGCAAAACATATAACAACACACTATTTTAACTGGCTATTTTTTATTATTTAAATTTTAAAAATAGTATTGATTAAATGAAAAAGAGAGTTTTGCTCTCTTTTTTTGCATTTCAGCAAAGCCTAATTAAATGTGAACTGAAAATTCATTTGGAATTTATATTAGTAGCGGAAGATATTCAAGAAGTATCTACTTTCGTGTCTAAAAAGTATCCACTTTCATGTCTTTCTACACCAATAGTATGATTTTATTTTGTAATGAAAAAAGCCCTAGATAGGGCTATATAATTTTCTTCATACCACATTGACGGCATTCTCTTAAGAAGATGAAATCTTTAACGGAACTTTTAAATGCGGTGTTGCCGCAATTATCACAGCGACCACTGATTTTATTATCAAGACCTAAATCTAAAAAACACTTAAAATATCACGCTCCTAACATATTATATATGACTAACATGTTAGGAGCGTTTATTTTTGGTAATGAGTTTTGAAACTGAATTTAAATAGTATTTTTCTCTATCTGGATAGAAATAAGTAAAGTACAATAAACGGTCGTTTTTGGAACTTGGGTGTTTACACGAATTCACTAAATATATCACCTTCCATTTGTTATGGTTTTCAAAATAACTATTTACATATAATTTACATTAGTGTACTATTTGTCTAGTACACTAATACAGAGGAGGAAAGAAATGAAAACTGAGTTTTCTCCTAATATCCCTATTTATGTTCAGGTAATGGAATACATCAAAAAAGAAATTGTAACAGGACGTTTGGCACCAGGTAAAAAAATTCCTGCTGTACGTGAATTAGCGGGTGAATTACAAGTTAATCCAAATACAATTCAACGTACGTTTCAAGAGCTAGAACGGAAAGGTATTGCTGAGACACGTAGAGGAACAGGAAGATTTGTAACAATGAATGAAGAAAAAATTACAGAGCTACGCAAAGAAATGGCAAAAGAGTTGCTTGATAATTTTATAAATGGAATGAATAACTTAGGATTTATGGAAGAAGAGGTTCTCCCAATACTCCGTTCTTATTTGGAAAAGAAAAAGGAGGGAAATGAATGAAAGAATTATTGAAAGTTGAAAATCTGTCGAAAAGATATGATTTAAAAACAGTGATTCAAGATATAAGCCTAACAATCTCAGAAGGAAAAATTATCGGTCTTGTTGGTGAAAATGGTAGTGGGAAAACGACATTATTAAAAATGATTTCGGGTTTACGTTTTCCTTCTAAAGGAAGTATTACAATTAAAGATAAAAAGGTGGGATTAGAAACGAAAAAAATCGTTTCATTTATGCCCGATAGTCCTGTTTTTGAAAAATGGATGACTGTAAAAGATGCTTTGTTGTTCTATCAAGATATGTATGCTGATTTTAATCTACAACAAGCAATAGATTTGATAGCTAACTTTAAAATCCCGCTAGAGGAGAATATAAGCATCTTATCAAAAGGGAAAACAGGGATATTACAGCTAATATTAACTTTTTCAAGGAAAGCAACGGTATATGTATTAGACGAGCCATTAGGTGGAATTGATCTTGTTTCTAGAAAGCATATAGTAGATTTAATTCTTAACTTTTATCGTGAAGATAGTACCATTCTTATTTCGACTCATTTAGTAGAGGAAATTGAAAATATATTTGATGAGGTAATCTTTTTAAAAGACGGGAGTATTGTATTGCATGAAAATGTAGAAGAAATTCGTTTTCACCATGGAAAATCAGTACATGAGTTATTTAAGGAGGTTTTTGAGAAATGAACCCACTTTTTCGTTATTTGTTTAACTGTAATAGAAAAAGGATAGCTGTATTTTACCTTGGATTTATTACTATTTCATTACTTCTTTTATTTAAGATGGTGGGATTATCAAAGGTGACAAATCAAATTACAAAGGATATAACTTTAGGTATATTTATATTCATCATAGGTGGCGCTGCATTTTTACTACTTTTAATAGCTTTGCCTTCTTTCAATAAAATGCTAAAAAATACGATGATTCGTTATACAGCTATCTCAGGAAAAAAGTATATATATGCAAATTTATTTTTTTTCACATTAATGTTTATTCTTTTATTAGTAATAGGCTTAATTTTTCTATACTATTTTTCTCAGAGTAACCTTGGAGAAAAAGTATCTGAAGGCTATCAACAAGAATTTCATAAGTTATATGCATATGGAGTTTTTCATCACATACTTTCCGTTTTTTTATGGGGAATCGATTTCATGAGTATATTAATTTCCTGTTATTTCATCATGGTAATTACAAAACTCATTCCTATAAAGTCATCATTGAGTAAAAGATTTTTATCAATGACTTTCTTTGCTTTATTTTTAATCATACAAACATTAGTATTGGATTTTTTTAGTAAATTAGGAGAATATGTAATCACCATAAAGAGTACGTGGTTCATAGATAAAAATGGTTTTATTGACACTTCACTGTATCCTAGTGAAGACTTCACTATTTTAGATGTATGTTTTACTTGCTTATTCATAATTGTTCTAACAGCTATTACAGGTCGTATCATAGATAAAAAATTAGAAATATAAAGCTCCACTTTAAAGGTAAAGTATATTTAGGAGGAAAAAATGAGGACAACTAATCCAATATTAAAAAAAGAAAAATTTCATAAAGAAAAGAAAAATGCTTCTACGATGACTATCGGTGGAACGATAGCAAAAACATTCATTTTGCTTATCTTACTTCTTGCAGCGTCTGTCTATTCATACGTACAGATGACACAAGGGACAATGAAAATACCTGTGTTAATTGGAATTATAATAGTTACTCTAATTGTCGCATTTTTAGTTATATTCATTCCTCGTATATCACCAATCTGCGCACCGATTTACGCAGTATTACAAGGAATTTTATTAGGAAGTATTTCAGCTTATTATACAAAGCGATTTGGTGATTCTATCGCTTTAACTGCCGTATTACTAACGATTTCGATTTTATTTGCCATGTTAGTGTTATACGCAACGCGAATAGTAAAAGTAACTAAAAAGTTCCGTGCGGTTGTAACGGTTGCAACACTTGGAATTCTTATTATGTATTTTATTGTTTTCTTACTAGGCATCTTAGGGGTGACTGTTCCATATATTCACCAAGGTGGGACAATTAGTATCATCATAAGTACAATTGTAATTATTGTTGCTGCATTAGATTTATTACTCGATTTTGATTCCATAGAAAATGGTACTCAGAGTGGAGCACCTAAGTATATGGAGTGGTACAGCGCAGTAGGGCTTATGATGACATTAGTATGGTTATACTTAGAGATCCTTCGTTTGATTTCTTACATTATGAAAAACAAAGACTAGAAAACATCCTGCATGGTTCAAACATGCAGGATGTTTTTTGTATCTCGTATTTTCAATTAAATTTATATAGGTAGTAACAAATGTACGATGTTACTGTACAAAAATTCCAACCAATGCTTATAAGCTTTCAGCTCCCTCTCTGTAACCTTTCTTCGATTACTACAGACAATTTAACTGTAAAAAAAACAATAAGCTGTCCACATGGACAGCTTATTTACATAATTCTTGATTATCGGTAGCAAGTTTGTCATAAAATCCTTGTTTTTACTAAATTTTTTGTCTCTATGTCTATCTATCTCTTATACAAGATTTTATATATCATTGATATAGCGGGGATTCTAGGGATCGTTGCTATTCTTTTTTGCATAAAATCTTGTATGAAAAAGTGGTTAGACTAGTGTGCTTTACTCCGGTTCATTTCAAAATATAATTGAAAATTCATCTTTAAATTAAAAAAGAAGTGTTACCTATATATTAATAACTTCGAAATATTGTATAACAGATAATTTTTATTGTGCAAACGAATCAGGATAGTGTGGCGACCGACCAACTAAATAGTTGCTTATCCTCAATTATTAGAAGGAAAGTTCTATCATTTCACGAATTGATTAGACATAGACGAGTGCTATAATTTTCTATATATACATAAAGAGGTGACTACGTATGAATCAAAGACCGTCAGAAGAAGAATACGCTGGGAGCTCCGGCGAATATATTCGTTTGGTGCCAGACGGTAACATCATCGACATTCTGCTCGCTCAGGAAAAGCAAATGACCGAGCTCCTGGCATCGTTGACCGAAAGCCAGGCCGCATATCGGTATGCGGAAGGAAAATGGACACTAAAAGAAGTTGTGGGCCACATTACAGACGCGGAACGCGTCATGACTTACCGCCTGCTCCGGTTCGCAAGAGGGGACCAGACGCCGCTGACCGGTTTCGATCAGGAATTGTTCATGCCTCCTTTCGGAAGTTGGACAACCGAGCAATTGGCTGAAGACTACCGGGCCGTACGGCAATCAACGATCACATTGCTGCGCGGGCTACCGGCGGAGGCGTGGAACCGCAAGGGTACAGCCAACAACCTAAGCATTACGGCGCGCGCCCTCGCGTACGGCATCGCAGGACACGAACTTCATCACATGGGAGTCATCCGAAACCGGTACTTGAGTTAATCGTCGGCTGAGGCCTTTTGAATGGAACTAACACCTTTCATACAATCGTAGATACCGTTCTTATTGGGGCCCGCCCCACAACCATCAACTTAAGGATTTAGACTATTTTTGAAATTGAAAGCACGTTACTATTCTCTTATGTTAATGAGAAAGGGTGACGCGCTTTTTATGATTATGCACTAAAAACAAGAGTTATCTTTATTTGCCGAAGAGTTATATCGATTTTTCTCATTTTAAGGTATTTGTTTTTCTTAGATTGATGGTGATGGGGCACTACTCTATTATGATCAAATTAAAATTAAAAATAGTTATAGAGACTCCATTTCTCGGAAATATTATAACTATTAAGTTGTAAAAAGAACCGTCGTTTTTCATTTTTGAAAAGGCTAGGGTACTTTTTAGTTGTAGCGAAGATATAATGGGAGGAAGTTTTTCTAAATCAAAAAAAATTGATTAATAAGTTGCATAATAAACTCACTAGCGTATATACTATAAACATCAAAAAAAGTTGATGAAGGGAAGTGAACTACAGTGGCACAAAATTTTCAGTTATATGAGAAAAAGTTTAAAGCGTTGGCTGATCAGAAGCGTTTAGAGATTATGTATGAACTTTGCCAGCGAGGCCAAACTTGTGTATGTGATTTAACGGAGGTTTTTGAAATGACGCAATCTAAATTGTCCTATCATTTAAAGATTTTATTAGATGCAGGTTTAATTGTAAAAGAAACAAAAGGTACGTGGAGTTATTATGATTTAAATGATGCGGAAGTAAATAATTTATTATCAGAAGAATTATGCTGTATCTTTAGAAAAACAGGCAAAGGTAGTTGTTGTTAAAATTTCGTACTATTAATCAAAAAAAATTGATTAATAACATATAAAGAGGAGGAATAAGCTATGAGATATGTTCACGTCGGTATAAATGTTACGAATTTAGAGAAGTCTATTGAATTCTACGAAAAGGTATTTGGTGTGTCACCAGTTAAGGTGAAAGTGGATTATGCAAAATTTTTATTAGAGACGCCAGGACTTAACTTCACGCTAAACGTACGAGATGAGGTGAAGGGAAATCAAGTAAATCATTTCGGTTTCCAAGTTGATACAGCTGAAGAGATTACATTGCATAAAGAAAGATTAGAAAAAGAAGGTTTCTTTGCGCGTGATGAGATGGATACGACTTGTTGCTATGCGGTTCAAGATAAGTTTTGGGTAACGGATCCTGATGGGAACGAGTGGGAATTCTTTTATACAAAAGCACAGAGTGATGTTCATAAAATAGAAGAGGCATCTTGTTGCACGACTTCTAACGTAGTAGAACAAAATTCTTGTTGTTAATAGGAGATGGAAAATAAAATGAAACGTTTATCTTTTCTAGATCGATATTTAACACTATGGATTTTTCTAGCTATGGCTGTTGGGATTGGTTTAGGGTTTGTATTTCCTAGTGTAGTAGACGGACTGAATACATTACAAGTTGGAACGACGTCTATCCCGCTTGCTGTTGGTTTAATTGTCATGATGTATCCACCATTAGCAAAGGTTCGTTACGAGGAAATGGGCCGAGTATTTAAAGATGTAAAAGTATTGGTTTTATCTTTAGTACAAAACTGGATTATTGGACCTGTACTTATGTTTGTTTTAGCAATTATTTTTCTTCCTGATAAGCCAGAATACATGGTCGGACTCATTATGATTGGTTTAGCACGCTGTATTGCAATGGTAATTGTTTGGAATGACCTTGCCGATGGGGATAAAGAGTATGCGGCAGGTTTAGTAGCTTTTAACTCGGTATTTCAAATGCTTTTCTTCTCCGTTTATGCATACGTGTTTGTAACAGTCATTCCAGAATGGTTAGGAATTGAAGGGGCTATTGTCGATATTACAATGATAGAAGTAGCGAAATCCGTATTTATCTATTTGGGAATTCCTTTTATAGCAGGTATGTTGACACGCTTTGTATTCGTTAAGTTAAAAGGAAGACAATGGTATGAAAAAGTGTTTATACCGAAGATTAGTCCACTTACATTACTTGCATTACTATTTACAATCATCGTTATGTTCTCTTTAAAAGGGGAAATGATTGTTAGCGTACCATTAGATGTAGTAAGAATAGCAATTCCGTTATTAATCTATTTTATTGTCATGTTTTTTGTTTCTTTCTTTATGGGAAGAAAAATTGGTGCAAACTATCCAGTGACTACAACGTTAGCATTTACAGCAGGTAGTAATAACTTTGAGTTAGCGATTGCAGTAGCAGTTGGTGTGTTTGGTATTCATTCAGGTGCAGCATTTGCAGCTGTTATGGGGCCGTTAGTGGAAGTACCTGTAATGATTGCGCTTGTAAACGTCGCTTTTTGGTTTAAGCGAAAATATTTTAGTGATCAGCCAGTCTAAATTTAAAAACAAAGGCGGAAAACAACATGGAAAACAAAAAGACAATCTATTTCTTATGCACAGGAAATTCGTGCCGAAGCCAAATGGCAGAAGCGTGGGGCAAACAATATGTAGGTGATAAATGGAATGTATATTCTGCAGGAATCGAAGCACACGGAGTAAATCCAAATGCGATTAAAGCGATGAATGAAGTAAATATTGATATAACGAATCAAACATCAGATATAATTGATGCAAATATTTTAAATAACGCTGATTTAGTCGTTACCCTTTGTAGTCATGCGGATTCTGTTTGTCCTTCGACACCTCCGCACGTAAATCGTGTTCACTGGGGATTCGATGATCCAGCAGGAAAAGAGTGGTCTGAATTTCAACGTGTTCGTGATGAAATTGGGGAACGTATAAAGCGATTTTCTGAAACAGGGGAGTAAATAAAGGAAAGAGCCAATCTTCTATTGTGCTGGAGATTGACTCTTTTTTATTATGTATTTCATTTACTTATCATTTCGCTTTAAAACCACTCTTAGAAATAATACAGAATATTATGTGAAGATGGTAAAGTTTCATTTTATAATTTTTACTTTATTAAAAGTTGATTTGTTAGAAAGGATAATCATTTATTGATATAATGAATGGGTGCGTGGCAGGAAATAGATAGAAAGATACTGCTAGTAATTTATACTTAAAATGTAGGGAGATTGAACAGAGTTATGGGGACAGAAAAAGAAATTAGTTCCGCTAAATTAATATGGAAGATGACGCGCCCACATACATTAACGGCGACGTTTTCTCCTGTAATTTTAGGAACAGTGGCATCACTTTATGTTGCCAAAATTGATTGGCTGTTATTTATTGCGATGATGGTTGCATGTTTAGCATTGCAAATAGCAACGAACTTATTTAATGAGTACTATGATTTTAAACGTGGATTAGATACCGCTGAATCCGTTGGCATCGGTGGCGGAATTGTCCGTCATGGATTGAAGCCAAAAAATGTGTTAACAGTTGCGCTTTTATTATATGTCGTAGCAGCTTTTATTGGCATTTATATTTGTATGAATAGTAGTTGGTGGTTAGTGGTTATTGGTTTAATTGGGATGGCAGTTGGCTATTTATATACAGGTGGTCCACTACCAATTGCGTACACCCCGTTTGGAGAATTAGTTTCTGGATTGTTAATGGGGACATGTTTTGTACTCATTGCTTTCTTTATTCAAACGAATACTGTAACGATTGAAAGTGTATTGATTTCCATTCCAATTGGAATTTTAGTAGGTGCAATCAATATGTCAAATAACATCCGAGATATCGAAGAAGATATTAAAGGTGGAAGAAAGACATTAGTAATCCTCCTTGGGAGAGAAAAAGCTGTGGTAACACTAGCGGTAGCCTTTTTCATTGCGTATTTATGGATTGCCGTAATTGTATTAATGGGTTATATAAGCCCTTGGGCATTAGTTATGTTCCTAGGTTTGAGAAAGCCAATTTCTGCGATTCAAAGTTTCCAAAAAGGGGCAAAGGATCCTGGATATATGCGCATCGCAATGAAATCAACAGCGATGACAAATACGATTTTCGGCTTCTTGTTGTCAGCAGGATTATTAATTAGTTATTTGTTTTAAATAACTTAACCCCAATTTCTCGATTTTAGTATAGAGAAATTGGGGTTTTATTTTGAGTTTTTTACGTTATAAACTATTATCATTTGAAATGTATATACCAATAAATTGCAACTTCATCACTTGTCTTATCCAAACCTTTATAAACAAGAAAATCAAACCCACCAATTACAAATCCACATTTTTCATAAAATTTACATGCTGCGACATTATTATTTTGCGTTTCAAGCATGATACCTGGCATATTTCCTTTTTTTGCCCACTGCTTTGCTTGATCAACTAATCTTTTACCAACTCCGAGTGTACGATATTTTTTATCTACCGTTATATCTTCTATGTAAGCATAGTGGTTCCAATTCTTTTTCAATACCATTAATCCAATGATTTGGTTATGTAACAGTGCTATGTAAATGACTTGATTAGGTTTATTTATATATTCATTGTAAGCCAGTTCTTCATTATCATCTTGATTTTGCAAATAACTTTTTTCATAACTCGGAACGTCTTCTACTGTATATTCTATGTGTCTATTTCCTTTGGAAAGAGAAAGAATTAACCGAGTATTCACTATAAAACTGTCATCAATCTCCGGGAGATTATCTAAATCATTTGTTTCTAACTCTCTAATTACAAGGTTCATCGGGGCACCTCCACATAATAATATTTCTTCTAGTTCTTCATTTGGTTCAAATGAATTCCAATTACAAAATTATAATAGAATTTCAATAGTACGGCTATCTTTGTATTTTATCTTTATACCAGTATGTTGTTATCTTGATATGAAAATATTGTTTAGAAAGAGTAGTATCTTTTATTTTGGATGTATATCCAGTTTTCAAATTTAACTGTAGTAGAGAAACAAATATTTTTTTAAAGAGTGGATGCCATACGTTATTCTTTAACTAAATTCGACATTATCTGCATTTTATCTTCACCTTCCTCTATTAATCTATTTATTGTAAACATCAGCTGGAGTTAATGCTCAGCTGTATAAATAATGAATATAAAAATTAATAGGGAAAGGATCGAAAAATAATGAAAGAATCACAAAGTAAGAAAAAAACAAGTCGACTAACTAAGGTAATAATATCTCTAGGAGTTGTTTTAGCAACGACCTTTTTCACGTTCTTTTTAATAGGAAAATGGAACTCTATTCCAGCGAAAGGAGTAGCTAATGAAAGTATTAAGCTAGCTAATACGCAACAACAAAAAAAGAAAGAGGACACATCACTGGCAAAACAGAAAAGACCTGATGGAAAACCGGTAGGAAAGGTTGTGTATTTAACATTCGATGACGGTCCTAGTGAATTAACTGGGAAATTTTTAGATGTACTAAAAAAACAAAATGTTGCCTCGACATTTTTTATGCAAGGTAGCAATTTACAAAATACAGGTTTTCAGGAAAATGTAAAAAGAGCGGTAAAAGAAGGACATTATATTGGTGCTCATAGTATGACACATAATAGTGATAAGCTATACAAAAAGGGACAATTTGTACCGGAGATGAAAGAAACGTTAGCTCTGATCCATAATATTACGGGTACAACTCCTAAACTAGTTCGTCCGCCATATGGATCTGCACCGGGATTAAAGGGTGAGGAAATTCGTAATCAAATTGTAGAAGCAGCAATAAAAGTTTGGGATTGGACAATAGATTCAAATGATTGGAAACTAAAAGGTAACCCACAGCAAATTATAGAAAATGTAAAGCGTACAACAACAGAAGATGTGGAAGTAGTTCTAATGCATGAAAAACCACAGACATTACAAGCGCTTCCGGAAATTATTAAATTTTATAAGGAAAAAGGGTATGAATTCGGGGTATACAATGAAGCGGATCATTTTCAACTAAATTTCCAGAAAGATCAACGTCTATAGTATCAAATAAATAAATTAAGAGCATGTTCTGATTTATCTTTCTTCAGGACATGCTTTTTTTGCTCGCTGCTATAAGCTTATTACTACCAATTTAACAAAGCAGCATTTACAAGTTACTTTATGGATACCTCATTTTAGAATAACTAACTTATAGAAAAAATTGAATAATTTTCATGTGTAAGGAGATTTTAAGAAGGATATAGAGGGGATATTTTCCTTTTGTTTTCTAGATAAATGATTACTTACAAAAAACATTTAGTGGAACGGTTTTTTAAAGCTATTCTGTCAAGAAATTACTAAAAATTGGGTTCAAAACATAAACCACTCGATAAATGGGGTAGTATGATGAAAAAACTTAGTAGAAAGCGTTTGAGAAAAGATATTCAGGAACTTGAGAGTGCAAGTATGCTGCTCCAAAATGATCAAGAGTGCGAACTCAAGCAGAGTGTATCTGCGAATGAAGAAGTTTTGAGAAAAGTTTTTGAAAATTGTTCCGATATTGTTTTTCGTCCAATAATCATAGAAAGTCAAAATAAAATTCTTTTTATTTATATAGATGGATTAACTGACACTAAAGTTGTGGAACAAGTTGTTTTGAAACCAATGATGTTCGAAGGTCTGCCTAGTGGAGTAAAGAGTGTGGATTCGGTAGGAGAAATTATACAAAATCAGCTAATTGCGGTTTCTCAAGTAAAGACAATCTCTAAAGTTCGTGAGGTTATAGAAGCAGTATTGAAAGCGAATATCGTCATTTTAACAGAAGGAGAGAGTCAAGCTCTAGTCGCTGATTTAAAAGGTTTTGAAAAACGAGGTATTGAAGAGCCTGCTGCGGAGATCTCTGTTCGTGGCCCTCGGGACGGGTTTACGGAAACGATAAGGGTCAATACGAGCCTGATTCGCCGAAGAATTCGAAGCCAAAAACTAAAAATGGAACCTTATTCGATTGGGGAATTGTCACAGACAGATGTGGTAATTGCCTATATTGAGGGAATTGCACCTGATTCGGTTTTGGATGAAGTTCGCCAAAGGGTAAAGCGAATTCAAATTGATGGAGTGTTGGAGTCAGCTTTCATTGAAGAGTTTATTGAGGACCAACCCTTTTCGCCCTTTCCACAAATTCAAAATACTGAGCGGCCAGATGCGGTTTGTGCAAGTTTATTAGAGGGGAAAGTCGCCATTTTAGTAGATAACACACCTTTCGTTTTGATTGTTCCTATGACATTTTGGACTGGTCTACAAGCAGCGGAGGATTATTATGAACGCTCCATCTACACAACTTTTGTTCGATGGATACGTTTAATATTAATTAATATTTCATTATTTCTTCCTTCTCTCTATGTTGCTATTACAACCTTTCATCCTAAATTAATTCCGACAAATTTGCTTATTAGTATTGCAGCTGCGCGAGAAGGCATTCCGTTCCCGGCTGTCATAGAAGCGCTAATGATGGAGTTTTTATTTGAAGGCTTGAGGGAAGCGGGGGTTCGGTTACCAAAACCTGTTGGATCAGCAGTTAGTATTGTCGGAGCACTTGTTATCGGGCAAGCTGCTGTGCAAGCAGGTATTATTTCCGCACCTTTGGTCATTGTTGTGGCGACGACGGGTATTGCGTCATTTGCGTTCCCGCGCTACAACTTAGGAACAGCTTACCGGATGTTACGCTTTCCGATGCTGTTATTGGCAGGGATGCTCGGGCTATACGGTGTTGCAATAAGTACCCTTACGATTTTGATTCATTTAACTAACATTCGTTCTTTTGGCATTCCGTATTTAAGTCCAGTTGCACCTCAGACTCCTCGTGATTTAAAGGATGTTTTTCTCCGAACACCTCGTTGGAATATGACCCACCGCCCAATAATGGTATCTGGTGAAGAGAAAGTCCGTTTTCCAGGTGGACAAAAGCCAGATGAGAAACGGGGAGGGGAAACAGAATGAGCCTGCACAAGGCACTCTGTATGATACTGGTCATTTCTTTATGCTTCTTGACGGGATGTTGGGATCGGACAGAATTAAATGATTTGGCAATAGAATTAGGATGGGGACTTGATCAAGCGAAGAATAATAAGATTGAAATTAGTGCTCAGTTTATTATTCCATCAAAAATGGGAATGGGACAGAGCGGAAGAAGTAATGCAGGAAAAGCGTTTTTTACAGAATCGGGAACGGGAAGGGATACACATGAAGCTATACAAATGATGCAAACAAAAATGTCGAGAGAAATTTTTCGAGGGCACCAGCGTGTAATATTGATTGGAGAAAAAATGGCTAAAAGTGGTCTTGCTCCAGTTTTAGATGCATATAGCCGCGATCCTGATATTCGATTACGAGCAGGTGTGTTTGTCATAAAAGGGAATACTGCAAAAGATTTTCTGAAAGCATCCATCCCTTTAGAGTCTATCCCGGCACTTGGGGCACTTAAAGAGCATATGCAAATAGAGGCAGCGGGAGATATGTCTTTATTAAATTTTCTCATTGCTGGTACGAGTGATGGAATCACCCCGATTTTGCCCGTTATTAAACTAAATGTGTCTCATGAAAAAGGTAAAACCGTGGTCAAAGGGTTTCAAATTGTAGGCGGTGCTATATTTAACAACGATTTCAAATTGGTAGGATACTTGAACATGCAGGAATGGTTAACTACTCTTTGGGTAGTGAATCGTTTAAGTAAACAGACAGTTACAGCAACGGCCTCTAAAGGAAATGGTAGTGCAAGTTTATATATGACAAAGATCAATAGAAAAATCATGCCTACTATACAAGGGGACACAATTAAGTGTGACATTGTTTTTTCTGGTGAAGGAACAATTCAGGAGAACAATACGAATTTAGATCTTTCGCAGCCAAAAAATCTTACTCTTTTAGAACAAGTATTGGAAAAACAGTCCGAAAAGGAAGCTCTCCAAACTATTAAAAAGGTTCAAAAACAATACGGAACCGATATCTTTGGATTTGGAGAAGCCATTCATCAAAAATATCCATCCGAATGGAAAGGGTTAAAAAAGAATTGGAGTAAACAATTTCGAAAAGTGGAGGTTTCTGTTCGTACAAAGCTTACTATTCGGCGAGTAGGACTGACTGGACCACCGTTGCAGTTGAAGAAAAATGAAATGAAAAAATAAGGAGGGATATAGAGTGTGAGAAATTCGATGAAAATCTCTGGGAGGCAAATCTTTTGGATGATGTTCACATTTGAAGTGGGACAATCCCTTCTTCTAGTTATTCCAGCGACGATTCGTACGGTCAAACAAGATGCGTGGATCTCGATTTTGATTGCAGGAGCGATAGGGGTTGCTCTTACTTTTTTGGCAACTACACTTGGTTCGCTTTATCCGAAACAAACTCTCATTGAATTTAGTCAAACTATTCTTGGTAAATGGCTAGGAAAGCTGCTGATGATTCCTTACTTCTTTGGGTGGTACATGATAATTTGGATAACCGTCCGTGAATTTGGTGAGTTCATTATTATCGCTTTGTTTCATAATACACCTTTGTGGGTCATTGTCTTTACTGCGATATTATTGCTCATTTTTATCATTTACCAAGGAGGGGTGGAAGGTGTTGGACGTTTAAGTGAAATCATAGGGCCAATTGTACTTTTAATGATAACGTTTGTAATCATTTTGAATGTTGGCAATATGAATTGGGATTATATGCAGCCTATTTATCACGATTCTGGTTGGCTTCCCATACTTAAAGGTTCCTATACTCCTGTAGCCGCATTTTTTGGAGAGGCTGTTATGATGATGATGTTCGTTTTCTTTATGGATAAACCAGAGCAAGCGTCATCAAGGGCGATGTTGGGGGTAGGATTAGCCGTTTTCATGGTAACGATCGGAACATTAGCGGTCATTTTAACATTCGGTCCGAATTTATCTTCAAGTTTTTTGTATCCGGTTTACGATTTGAGCCGATACATATCTGTCATGGAGTTCATTCAAAATGTGGATATTTTGATAGTTATTATTTGGTTTTTTAGTATTTTTGTGAAATTGGCGTTATACATGTTCATCGCTTGTTATGGAACAGCGCAAATATTTCATTTGAAGGATTGGCGAAAAGTAGCGTTAGTTCTTGCTCCTATTTCGTTCATCATAGCTGTGTCAGTTAAAAATATCCAAACATTTACCCATTATTACTACATATTTTTCGTAATTCCAATTGCATTTCCCGTTTATGAGCTAGGGATTCCTTTACTGTTATTGGTGGTTGGCAAAATTCGAAGGAAATATGCATAAACCCAATCGTTAATATGTTTGGAGGACAGGTATACTTTTAGTTTTTTGACTAATATAAAAAGAGAAAAATCCTACTTATAAGTGTAGGATTTTTTGTTTGTATATTACGTTACAAGAGTTTCCTTGTTTTCTCCGGAATGTCCTTTTTAGAAATGTATGCAACAGAGTCTTTATAGTAAGAGTATTTTGTTGGGGATAATTAAAAAACATATATCGCAATATAAAAATTCACTTTAATACTAAAGGATACCTGACAACGATCCCTATAAATTCTTCTCAATAATTGAAAATAAAATCAATCCGGATTATTATATTGTTATTGTAAATTTATTTTATTGAAGGAGGATACATAGATGAAAAGCTCAAAAGGCTCTATTGAATCAGAGATAAGCAAAGCAATTACTCACTGGGAAAAGGACTACCTAGGACGCGGGTCTATATCCGTTAAGACAGATATATTACGGGATATGATTATCGTAAATTTACAAGGTGTTTTAACACCGGCTGAATACAGTGTTTGCGAAACAAAAGACGGTATGCTAACGATAAAGAAAAATCGTTCGGAGCTAGTTGAATCTGGAATTGATGATCTGAAAGAGATTATACTAGAATTAACTGGAGAGGAAGTGAAAAGCTTTCATACGGATATAAGCTCCCGTACAGGCGAACGAGTAATGATTTTTAAATTGCTTCATAATCTTGAGGAGAAATTTTAAAAATACCTTAAGGTTAGTGGAAGGATTAAGAAACCTACAAGTTTTGCACTTTATTAACAGGCTAATAATTAAAAACTTGAAGTTATTTAGGTATAATAAATCTTAATTCTAATAACTCTTAAAAAACGGATAAAGAAATTGACAAACTGCTTAATATGGTTTATCTTATAATTGTTTTAAAAAATTGATAGATGCTCATTTTAACAGTTTGCTATAATTAAGGCTTTAGCATTTTTTTAATATGTAATATTGACTAAATGAAAAAGTTTCTTAATTAAAAGATAGCGTATAACATAAATTGATATATTGATTGCATAATCTAGGAGATCAGAAATATACATTTCTTTTTAATAGGAGTAATACATACATTACTATCCTCTATAAAATGGGAGCTCTTCAAAAAACTTTATTGAAGTTAGTTGAAGTGAAACCGACAATCTCCATAATTCAATGATGATATAAAATCATTGAATTATGGAAGTTGTCGGTTTTTTTTATGGGAAAAAACGATGTACTAAAAAGAGTGAATGAAAATTGAAATTAAAAAAACTATCGTAATGAAAAGGAATTTTTATAGGCTATTTTCGCTTAGAAGGGAGTATTTAACATGTTAATTTCGCTGAGTTCATCAACACTGTTAACATTATTTTTTATGGCGCTTAGTGCTTCTTGGCTAAGTGGATTATTGTTTTTACATGCAAGGATGCCTTTACGTTTTGTTCATATCCATATTGGTATCGCTGCTTTGCCTTCATTGATTTCTTTACTCGCACTTGTTAATAACAATGGAGATAGAGTTGTGGGGCCTTGGCATCTAGATACTTTAGCTTGGTTAATGGCTTTCTTTGTTCTTACAATTGGTTTAATCATTCAGCGTTTCTCTGTACGTTATTTAATGGGGGATCACTCATATCGAAAATACTTTGCACTTTTTACATGTACTACAGGTGTATCTTCGGTTGCATGGTTAAGTGATGATCTTCGCTTAATGCTCATTTGTTGGGGAGCAACGCTTATAGGATTGGTTCTACTTATAGGGCTAAATAAAGGGTGGAAAGTAGTTAGTGAAGCAACTAAAATCTCTGGCTACCTATTTACAATAAGTTGGATTGCCTTACTATCAGCTATCATTTGGCTTTTTCAAGTAACAGGACAGTGGCAGTTAACATCAGTTTTAACGAATGAAAATGTAGCTCAATTTGGAACATTGGAGAAAACAGGAATTAACTTATTGATTATAGTAGCTGTGATGATTCCAGCAGCACAATGGCCTTTTCACAGATGGTTAATTGAATCAGCTGTTGCTCCAACTCCTGTTTCTGCTATTATGCATGCGGGTTTAGTAAATGCTGGAGGTATCATATTAACTAGATTTTCGCCACTTTTTCATGATGATATTGCACAAATCATTTTACTAATTTTCTCTAGTATTTCTGTCTTAATCGGAACAGGAATTAGTTTAGTTCAAGTTGATTATAAACGTCAGCTAGTAGGTTCAACTATTGCACAAATGGGATTTATGCTTATTCAATGTGCATTAGGCGCCTATTTAGCAGCTATTATTCATTTAATTTTACATGGTTTGTTTAAAGCTACACTATTTTTACAAGCTGGTTCTTCCGTGCAACGTTTTGGGGTAGTGAATCAGTCTAATGAAAAGATGTCTAATTTATGGATGATAGTTGGGCGTGTTTTAGGATTATTTATAGCAATTACTTTCTGGTTTATGACTTCTGGAGAGGGGTATCAACTAGTTAGTGCGTTAATCTTAGGCTGGTCACTATACTTTTCATGGAAACAGCTTGTTGTTTTTGGAGAGGGAAGAATGGGACGAATTGCTGGCGTAATTGTTTTGATTGGATTTTCTCTCATTTACTTTACCGTTCATAATTCTCTTTATAAATGGTTGCATACTGATATTTATCAAAGTGTTCAACCTTCAGCTCCAGCCGTTATCTTTGTTATATGTATTTTACTATTTAGTAGTGTTACTAGTACTTTCGTTACTCGTCATCAATCTTCTACTTTATTCGCTGTACTTTATCTTTGGTTAGTTCGAGTAGGTGAGGCGAGAAGAAAATCAGTAGAAAGTCACCCAAGCTATCTGAAACATTATGTATCAAAGGGAGGTAATTCGTGATGAGCATATCGTCAATATTAAAGAAAGATACAAACATTGATATGCAAGAAAATAATATAAATGATTTAGTTGCATCTGCTAGCCGAGTTATTGCACCACTTTGGCCTATCTCTACGTTTGCAGCTCACCACCCTTGGATGGGACTTGAAAAGCAATCATTTGAACAAGTCGCAAATTGGCTAAAAGAAGCTCGTAATGTGGATATGTATCCTAGTACTTCCATGATTCATTCGGCAAAAGCGAAAGGTGAGATTGAGGAATCATTTTTACAAAGTAGTTTGTCTCGTTGGCTGGATTCACAATCTTTTCATATTCCGCGAGAGAAAGTAGAGGGATTTTGCCAAGCGGCTTTAAAGTTAGAAAAATTACCTTCTAGTCTATTATCATCGCCAGAATTAAATAAACTGGCAGACGAAATGAGTTATATAAATACAGGGAGTATGAAAGCCTCTGTTATGCAGCCAATAAGTTCGCTTATAGAGAATCAAAATAGTGAAAACCTATCTGATATTCTTAATTATCATATCATTAAATGGTGTAAATTATATCTTGATGACTCCGGATCAAGTTGGACGATGCCAAATCGAGAGAAAGGTTTTTATCGTGCATGGCAACACCTTATTACATTTGATCCAGCGCTCAGTAAAAATGAGCGTAAAGTTTTAAAAGATTGGCCACAAGATGCCGAAGTAGCTTTAGCG
This sequence comes from Bacillus sp. FSL E2-8900, assembly GCF_037966225.1. Lineage (NCBI taxonomy): Bacteria > Bacillati > Bacillota > Bacilli > Caryophanales > Bacillaceae > Bacillus > Bacillus sp. FSL E2-8900. The sequence continues at coordinate 2,850,048 of NZ_CP150193.1, read as the reverse complement.
AGAGCGTTATTTGAACTAGGAATTTCTGAATCTAACATACAAGCTTATCTTGAAGGGCACTTACTTTCTTTACCTGGGTGGGCAGGAATGATACGATGGCGCTCACAACAATCAATTCAGGAACAGGGGCTTTTAATAGAATATTTAGCAGTTCGAATTTCTATGGAGCTGGCTATTGCAAAACCTTATTTACCTTTAAAAAATCAAAAGGTTGAGAAAAAAGTTTCGATCGTCCCACTTATAGCTTCTTGGATCTATTGGGGGAATATTTCAACACGGGAATGGTCACAAATGTCTGCAGCTGAACAAAGCGAATTGTTAGCATTTGCATATCGTTTTGATGAAAATATTCGCAGGAAACTTTGGCTGGAAGCTTGGGAACAAACGCATGCAGAGCAATTAAGAGAGAAGATTGCTTCTAAACAATGTGCAACCAATGATAAAAAGCGTGTATTAGCTCAATTAGCATTTTGTATTGATGTACGTTCAGAACCGTTTCGTCGCCACTTAGAAAAACTAGGTCCGTTTGAAACGTTTGGAATAGCTGGTTTCTTTGGGTTACCAATTGCGACTAGTGAACTAGGTAGTAATGACAGCCATCCTTCTTTGCCAGTTATACTGAAACCGAAGCATCAAATAAAAGAGCTTACAGATGAAAATGAATTTAAATCTTATGAGCAACGTAAGAGGGTAGGCAGTTCGGTGCGTTATACATTTAAAACGATGAAACAGAACGTACTGACAAGTATGGCGCTACCTGAGTTAAGTGGTCCTTTACTTGGTCTACAGATGGTGACAAGAAGCTTTGTCCCAAGAGGAGTTGGTGGTTTCATTCGTAAACTTCGTAAAACTATGTTACAAAAACCTGATACAACATTCTCGCTTAATTATGTTCATGACACAAAAGGTGAGATACCTATCGGTTTTACGAAAGAAGAAAAAGTGAACTATGTGCGTCAAACTTTAAAAATGGTGGGACTGACAGAAAAATTTGCTCCTTTAGTTGTAATGTGTGGACATAGTAGTCAAAGTACGAACAATCCTTATGCGGCAGCACTTGAGTGTGGTGCTTGTGGAGGCGCAGCAGGGGGATTCAATGCAAGAGTTTTCGCTACTTTATGTAATCTTCCAGAAGTAAGAGAGGCGTTGTCTGCTGAAGGCATTAACATTCCTGAGGATACCATTTTTGCAGCAGCTGAACATAAAACAACAGTGGACGAATTGGAATGGATTTACGTCCCAGAACTTTCGAAAACTGCGCAAGAAGCGTTTGATTGTATCGAGACGATTATGCCAAATGTGAGCCAACATGCAAATAGAGAACGTTTAACGCAATTACCTAATTTTAAAACGAAAATAAAAAATCCGAGTAAAGAGGCGCATCGATTTGCAGAAGATTGGAGTGAAATACGTCCAGAATGGGGATTAGCGCGTAATGCATCTTTTATTATCGGAAAGCGTGAATTAACTCAAGATTGTGACTTAGAAGGTAGGGCTTTCCTTCATAATTATGATTGGAAACAGGATGAAAGTGGAGATATATTAGCTAATATTATTGCAGGACCAGGAACAGTTGCGCAGTGGATAAATCTACAATATTACGCATCAACTGTAGCTCCTCACTATTATGGTAGTGGAAATAAAACAACCCAAACCGTAACGGCGGGTCTCGGTGTTATGCAAGGGAATGCTAGTGACCTGTTGCCAGGCTTACCTTGGCAATCCGTTATGCAGTCAGATAGTGAGACGTATCATTCACCACTTCGTTTACTAATTGTCATTCAAGCACCTATTGAATATATAGAACGTTTGTTAAATAATGATTTCACATTTCGAGAAAAAGTTCAAAATGGATGGGTTAGACTTGCAAGTGTTGATCCAGAGGGAAGCTGGAAAAACTGGTAACAATTATTATTGTTACTAGCTTAAAAGTTTCATAAATACAATAATGAAGAAAGGGTGCTCCATATGAATTCAAAGAATAAAAAAGTTTTATTATTAACAGACATTGAACACGGAATAGAGCCTAGTATCCAACAAGTAACTAACATTCAACAAGAAAACATGTTGACTATACACAGCTATGATTCTGTAATTGTACATCCTTATGGAGATATAATGAGATCTATTATTATTGCTATTTATCAAGAAAATGTTAAAGAAATTTTTGTTGTCGGAATAGAGGATAAAAAAACTTCTTCAGTTAATCTACAAACTCAACGTGATTTCATAAAAGATAATATAGAATTAGACTATCTCTTTAAAAATTGCATGCCTGAATTTTCAAGTGGTAGCCTTAATCAATGGCTGAGTGGACAAAAAAATGTTAGTGAAAATATTGAAAAGAGTATAGATATGATCCGTCATCATCCATTAGTACCTTCTGATATTGAAGTTCATGGTTTCATAATTGATAGAACGGGTGAAAAAGAAACGGTTGTTAAAGTTTCTGCTAATAAAGTACTGAAACAAATGGATTTTTATGTGTAAGTTATCGATAGATAAGCAACTTTTATTTGGACTTGTGTCCTTTACAAAGAGCAAAAGAAATCTTCTATAAATGGGGATCTTTTGCTCTTTTTGTTTGAATTTTTAATGTGTTTTATAGGAGATACCTAATATGTACATAATAAAAATATATAACTTTTTGCATAAAATTTTAAGGACGGATTAGCAGGCGGAAAATAAAAATTTATGTTGTGATTTATTTCAAGATTATTACTAAAAAGAATGGAGATTCTTTAATTATGAGAATAAAACAGTTAAAACCTAAAGTGATATGGAAAAAAAGAATGTTGCTAACTCTTTTTATTGTTTTCGGATTGATTATTGCGGGGGTTGTTTTTTGGAATGTTTCACCTATTCCGAAAGCGTTTCTCATAAAAAAAGCATTTGAAGGTGGAATGTTTGTTCAATCTAATAATTATAAAAACGCTCTAAAAGAGACACGAATTGTTAAAGATATCAATTATAATTCTAAATTTCCTGATGGTACATTAGACATTATTTATCCCAAAAATTTTATAGGGAAAACACCTGTTATTTTTTGGGTGCACGGGGGTGGATTTGTAGGTGGAGATAAATCAGACATTACTGGTTATGCAGTAGAATTAGCTGCTCGTGGTTATACAGTGATAAATATAAATTACGCTCTTGCTCCTAAAAGAAAGTATCCTACACCAGTACTACAACTTGGTGAGGCTTATGAATATATAAAAGCAAATGCAAAGAAATATAATGTAAAACTAGATGACCTATATTTTGCAGGAGATTCTGCGGGAGCGCAAATATCTGGACAATTTGTTACTATTCAAACATCTCCAGATTATGCGAAATTAACCGGGATTGACGCTGTTGTTGCTCCTTCTACAATTAAAGGTATATTGCTATTTTGCGGCCCGTATAATATGCCTGCATTAGCTAAAATGGAAACATCCAAAGAAGTGCAAGACTTTATGCGTACTACTGGCTGGGCTTACTTTGGGAAAAAGAAATTTGAAACATTACCTGAAATGGAAATCGCCTCTATTTATAAACACGTTACAAAAGATTACCCACCAACGTTCATCACAGATGGAAATACTGCATCATTTGAAGAGCAAGGTAAAGCATTAGCTTCTACTTTACAAAATAAAGGAGTATCTGTAGATACACTTTTCTTTGATAAAAATATCTCTGGCGAGTTAGCACATGAATTTCAATTTAAAATGAACACTCCAGCAGGTGAAGAAGCTTTTAACCAAGTTCTTAAATTTCTAAATGAAAATAAATAATATATATACTATTAACTTTTTATAAGCTTAGTTTAATACCATATATGGGTGAACAAAATATTGCATTAATAATCTAATGGTAGCAAAAATAAATTTGATAAGAAGTATATAGTAAGAATGATTTGGAGATACAGATGGGGATATAACTATTTTATTTAGGACGGTGCACTTTAAATGGATTTACAGAAAGGGAAATTATATTGGAACACAACTTTTTCTAATACACCTTCTTATCCTCGGTTGGAAGAAGATATAAAATGTGACGTACTAATAATAGGAGCAGGAAGTTCAGGTGCTCAATCAGCATACTATTTGAGTGAATCAGATTTAAATATTGTTGTCGTTGATAAAAGAAAGGTAGGACACGGGAGTAACCTTACAAATACAGCACTTATTCAATATTTAGGTGACAAGATGTTTTTTGAACTTGTAAATACATTTGGAGAAGAGTATGCAGTTAAGCATATGAAATTATGTGAACAAGCTATTAATGATATTGAATATGCTGATCAAAACTTGCCTTATGGCTCTGATTTTAAACGACGTGACAGTTTATATTATGCAAGTTATGAAGAGGATATAAAGAAATTAGAAAAAGAACTGTATTATTTACATAAGCATGATTTTAAAGCGACTTGGCTATCAGAGGAACAAATTGGACAGAGATATCCATTTAAAAAACGTGCAGCTATTTATACGTATAATGATGGTGAAATAAATCCTTATAAATTTACACATAGTTTATTAGAACAAGCTTCTAATAAAGGAGTTCAAATTTATGAAGATACAGAGATTGTTGGCAAAAAGTTAGAGAAAGAATGTGCTATCTTTTATACAAAGGGGGGCAATTCTATTACTGCCAATAAAGTAATTGTGGCTGCAGGATATGAAGGGTTAGAATTTAAAAAGGAAAAGAACGCTACACTGATTAGCTCATATGCAGTTGTTACTAATCCTATAGAAGATTTATCTTCTTGGTATAAACGTACTCTCATTTGGGAAACTGCGAGACCATATATTTATATGAGAACTACTGCAGATAACAGGATTATTATAGGTGGGTTAGATGAAGATACAAACATTGCTCAAGAAAGAGATTCAAAATTAATCCATAAAAAAGAGAAATTAGTAAATGAATTTAATAAGCTCTTTCCCAATATAACAGTTGAACCTGAATTTTATTTAAGTGCTTTTTATGGTGGTACTCATGATGGTTTACCTATAATTGGAATGTATGAAGAGTTTCCAAATTGTCACTTTATCTATGCGTATGGAGATAATGGATTAGTATATAGTATGGTGTTTTCTAAAATTGTTCGAGATATAATTATTAACGGTTCAAGTCCGGATTTGAATTTATATTTACAAACTAGACCAAAACTAAATGAGTAAGCTACATGTATGCAAAATCAAGGTAGTATAAAAAAGTAATAGTTTTTACGGTTTTAATTACTTTATATAGGAAGCAATTCTACAATTATAATCTCTCCAATATATTTGGGGGGATTTATTTTTTTTTTAATGATTTATTGAAAAATAGTCTAATTAGACTATAATGAGTATATAGTTTAATTAGACTATTTATTTTGTTGAGTGTGAAAAAAGGAGGAAAGAGGTATGGTTGCAAAAGAGAGCAACTTACGCTTAGTGATAGCTGGGTTAATGCTAGGTATTTTAATGGCTGCAATGGATAATACAATTGTTGCCACTTCAATTGGTACAATTGTCTCAGATTTGGGTGGATTGGATAAATTCATCTGGGTTACTTCTGCTTATATGGTTGCAGTTATGGCGGGTATGCCTATTTTCGGGAAATTATCTGATATGTATGGTAGAAAGAGGTTTTATATTTTTGGTTTATTAATCTTCTTAATTGGTTCTGCATTATGTGGTACTGCGCAAAGTATTGTTCAGCTAAGTATTTATCGTGCAATTCAAGGTATAGGTGGGGGGGCACTGATGCCAATCGCCTTTACCATTGTATTTGATATTTTTCCTATTGAAAAAAGAGGGAAAATGACTGGGTTATTAGGGGCCGTATTTGGTTCTTCAAGTGTATTAGGGCCTTTATTAGGTGCGTATATAACAGAAAATATAAGTTGGCATTGGATTTTTTACGTCAATATTCCAATTGGTCTAATGTCATTAATTTTTATTTTAAAAGCTTATAAAGAAAATAATCCACCTACTAAGCAAAATATTGATTGGTGGGGGGCGATAACACTCGTCATAGCAGTAATTAGCTTAATGTTCGCTTTAGAATTGGGAGGAAAAGAATTTAAGTGGGATTCGATACAAATCATTGGGTTATTTGCATCGTTTATTGTATTTTTTGTTGGCTTCCTATTGGTAGAAAGAAAAGTGAAAGATCCGATAATATCATTTTGGATGTTTAAGCGTAAGGAGTTTGCAATATCACAAATTATTACGTTTTTCTATGGAGCAACATTTGTTATTTTAACAGTATTTATTCCTATTTTTGTTCAGGCTGTATATGGTGGAACAGCAACTAATGCTGGATTAATTTTAACCCCAATGATGTTAGGTTCTGTAGTAGGTAGTGCAATTGGTGGAATATTTCAAACGAAAATTAGTTACCGCAACTTGATGTTATTATCTATAATATCCTTTGGGATAGGTATGTATTTGTTAGGAACGATGGATCCACAAACAAGCCGTGTACTTTTAACGATATACATGATTATAACGGGGTTTGGAGTTGGATTTTCGTTCTCTTTGCTTCCCACAGTTTCTATTCATAATATGGAACCGAGATTCCGTGGTTCAGCTACTTCAACAAATTCATTCTTTCGTTCACTAGGTATGACAATTGGAGTAACGATTTTTGGCTCCATTCAAAATAGTACCTTTACAGCTAACTTAAAGGATGCTTTTAAGGGAATAGAACATGGTTCCAGCATGTTAAATAATCTAGGTGATCCGAGTGCAATATTTCGCTCAGATGTAAGGTCCAGTATACCTACTTTTATTCTTGAAAAGGTTATAGCTGCTATGTCATCTTCCATTACTACTGTTTTTCTATTAGCTTTAATTCCAATTATCGTTTCGTTTATGGCAATATTATTTATGGGGAATGTCAAAGCTGGTACAAAGGATAATAAAGTGAATTTGAAGTTATAAATTTTATAAAACAAAAAGATTCTTTACTTATTTTTAGCTTATACTATTGGTATAGGTTATTAAGGAGTGGAGAGTTATGAATACAAAGCTTTTTATGCTGGGTCTTCTTATGGAGAAAAATAGGCATCCGTATGAAGTCCAGCAACTTTTAAAAAATAGTGAAATGAAATATTATATAAAAATTACTAAAGGCTCTTTATATTATACATTTGAGCAACTTGAAAAGAAGGGTTTTATAGAGGTTGTTGATATTATTCGTAATGAACAACGTCCTGAACGGACTATTTACGGTATTACTAAAAGTGGTAAACAAGAATTTGAACATTTATTATTAGAGCAAATGATAAAGAAAGAGGATATGCATCGTCCTATATATGAAGCGCTACTTTTTGCACAATATGGGGAAGAAGAATTAATTCTAGAACAGCTAAAAACTAAAATTTCTCAACTGACGTTATATCTTACTACCCTTCAAAAAGTATATGAAGAGAAGTGTGGAAAAGAGAGTGTAGCTAAGTTATATATATTATCTAGTGTCATTTTACATTTAAGAACAGAGTTAAAAGTTTTACAGAGTTTATATAACACTATAAAAAATGAAAAGATAGATAATATTGGAAATGATGTACTTAGAGAGATAGAAAATCAATGTTTATAGTGACAGATATTATAAAATAAAGAAAAGTATAATATTTTAATTCATAAATTAAAAACGTTAATTTGGACAGGTCTAATAGTATAGGGAACTGTCCATTTTTAATATGTAAATTCTCCATTCAATGTTAAGAAATCTTAATATTTTTGTAGGGTGAAAATTAAGATTTTTTCAGTAGATTGATTGTATGTTCTAAATTAACATTGGAGAGGAATTTATGAATGTTATTTGTTTTATGTAAGAGTATGTGAAGCGGCCTCGGATCGTAGGGGGCTATTTTACCCAGTTCAAATCAACTTGCAAAACAGATGGTTTCTTCAATATGTTTAAAAAAGCAAAGTGTATTATCACGCATTAACGGGTAGTAAGACCCACATCTCAAAATTAAGTGGAAGCAAAGAAGTTAGGTGGGGGGCGGGATTCCCGTAAAAGACCGATTGGTGAGGGCTGATTAAAGTTTCACTTTATACGTGTAAGGTAAAACTAAATGTATAATACTACAGCATAGAACGAGATGTCAGAGAGGAAGAAAATATGATGCAGAAAGAAAAAATTTTGATTGTAGATGATGATATAGAGATAAGAAAAATCGTATCCATTTATTTAAAAAATGAAGGGTATGAAATTATAGATGCATCGGATGCTATAGAAGCTTTAGAAACTTTAAGAAATACAACAATTGATTTAATCATTTTAGATATTATGTTACCGAAAATGGATGGCATAGAGGCTTGTTTAAAAATAAGAGAACAGTATCAAATGCCTATAATTTTTTTGTCAGCTAAAGATGAGGATATAGATAAGATCCAGGGATTAATGAGTGGGGCAGAAGACTACATTACCAAACCGTTTAATCCACTTGAATTAATGGCAAGAATTAAATCTCAATTACGAAGATATCGTGTTTATCAAACAGAAGAAGTAAAACAATTTATTCATGAAATAGGCCATCTTAAGGTAGACGAGGAGACAAGACAAGTTTTCATTAGAAATGAAGAAGTAAGGTTAACTCCAAAGGAATTTGACATACTTTCTTTATTAGTGAGAAATAAAGGAAAGGTTTTTAGTGTAGAAAAAATATACGAGATGGTCTGGGAAGATTCATTTTATAAATCAGATAATACAGTCATGGTTCATATTACTAAAATACGGGAAAAAATTGAAGAAAACCCTCGTCAGCCTGTTTATTTAAAAACAGTATGGGGAGTTGGCTATAGAGTATGATCGATCGTACGAAATTAAGGGATAATATATTCTTTTCTACACGCTTAAATATAAAGCTTATTTTAATTTTTTTGCTCTGTTTCATCGTTGCGGTTGTTACTTTTTTTCTCATAGCAATGAAAAGTGCAAATCTACTTTCTTATAATCAACAGATTGAAAAAGAAGCCGAAATAAGGGAAATAGCGATAGGGATAACTAATGATATACAAAAGCGTAATTTGGAATCTGGGCATATAGAACAAGTTATACCGATGATTCAATCTATCCAAAAGAAGAATGAAAATTTAAGGTTTTTAGTATTAGATTATAAAGGCCATATTATCTATCGTTCACATAATTTTCAATTGCAGGATAATCTCCCACAGGAATTATTACAGGAGAAATTAAATGTTACACCAAACGTCAGAAATCCTTTGTTTGAGAAGTTCATATTGTTTGTTTCACCAGTTTCATTTCAAGATGGAATTGGATATGTAATGGTACAATCTCCAAATTCGAATAAAACAATCTCACCAACTCAATATAATCAAAATTTATTACTTGCTTTGGTGAGCAGTATATTAATTTTCATCCTTTTATTTTTGCTGTTTATGATCCCTATTACAAGATACATTAAAGAAATTGAACGAGGTATTCAAAAGATTGTAAAAAAAGATTGGAAACATTCCATACGTGTTAAAGGAAAAGATGAATTATCTTCTTTAGCTTATAATATTAATTGGATGGCTAGTCAATTAAGGGAGCGTTTTGAGAAAGAGAGAGCAATTGAGAAAGGTAAAAGTGAATTTATTACCAATATTTCTCATGATTTGCGTACCCCTTTAACGTCTATTATTGGATATTTAGCATTAGTAAATGAAAAACAATATCGAAATAAAGAAGAATTAGAAATGTATATTCAAAATACGTATAATTTAACATTAAAATTAAAAACTCTCATTAATGAATTGTTTGAATACACAAAATTATCTTTACCTGATGTTAAGTTGAGAAAAGAAAAAGTAGAATTGGGCAATTTGTTAGGTCAGCTAGTAGGAGAGTATATCCCGATTTTTGAAAAACAGCAATTAATTGTTAAACTAAATATCATTAATAAGGATATTTGGGTATGGGCAGATATAGAAAAACTGGTGCGTGTATTTGATAATTTACTATCTAATACTGAAAAATATAGTTTTTCAAATTCAACAGTAATAGTGGAACTAAAAAAAGAAGAAGATAAGGCATTTATTTGTATTACAAATAAAACAGATCATCTTGAAGCACAAGAATTAAGCAAGATGTTTGAGAAGTTTTATCGAGTTGATAAATCACGGTCGAGTCAAATACATGGATCCGGAATTGGTTTAGCAATTGTAAAGCGCACAATTGAATTGCATGAGGGTAAAGTATGGGCTGAAAGTCATGGAAATAGTCTTACGATACATGTAGAATTACAACTTTTAAAAAATGTTTAAAAACTATTTAAGAATTTTCATTATGTAACTAATATAAATGCTTAAATAAAGCATTTATAAATAATAGTAGGCTTCTTTTGGTAACCATTGCATGAATGCCATGCCCAAATGGGGAAATCTATAGTAAAGTCAATACCTTTCTGTTTCATGTGTCTTACAATGTATTTATATGCTTTGCAATCTTCTTTACTAACAAAAATAGGATTGGCTATAAGCTTACCTTCATTCAAAAGTGTATTTATAGCATTTTGGTTTTGAAAAGTCCATAGGATTGTTGAATCAATAAATGTATTTAAGTTTGATTGTTTATCAAATTGTTTTTTCATCTTTCGCTCCATTTTCTTTTTTATTTTGCAGAATTAAGAATAAATATGACTAATCGGACAATAAGAAATACCTATGCTAGATACAATTGTAAATGCTTATTTAAAGTAACAGCAAGGAATAACCTTTGTATATAGAGTGTACAATACATGCAAAACAGGATTAAAGAAGATTTTAAATATAATATGAAATAGTACAAAATAAGAATTTGATATATCTTTTATATATAAACTATTAATTGAAGTTTGTAATTACACATTATAGTTAGTATACTAACTATATAATTAGTGTGCTAACTATATTGGGGGTTATATGAATAATTTAGGCTATTTATTACACAAGGTAAGTATAATGACGAAAACAGAATTATCAAATCAATTAAAAGAATATAAAATAACAGCTCAGCAATGGTCTGTGTTAAAGGATATATCTCTTTATCCAAATGGAACCACCCCAGCTATGATTGCTGAAAGGCTCTTAGCAGACCGTCCAACAGTAACCGGGATTATACAAAGATTATTGCAAAAAGAATGGATTCTTATAAAACATAATCCTAAAGATAAACGGTCACATTTAATATTTTTAACAGATGAAGCTAAGACATTAATACAGGAGATAGAAAATGTAAGCGATGAAGTTATAAAAAATGCTACAGCTAGTATTCCTAAAGAGGAAGTAGAAAATACAGTTCGAGTTTTGCAAAGTATGATTCAAAATTTACAAAAAAATAAAGGGTGATTAAAATGATTTTAGTAACAGGTGCTACAGGGAATGTAGGAAAAGAGGTTGTAAAATGCCTAATAAAAAGAAATGCTACTTTCAAAGTCACAACGCGCAGTAGAGAAACTGAAGGAGTGTATTTTGATTTTGAAAATCCTTCATCTGTAAAGGCGGCTTTAACAGGTGTTACTAAAATCTTTCTAATAAGACCACCACATCTAGCTGATGCAAAAAAGTATTTCCAGCCTGTTGTAGATGCCGCAAAAGAAATAGGTATAAAACACATTGTATTTTTATCTTTATTAGGTGTAGAAAAAAATCCGATAGTACCTCATGCTAAAATTGAAGCTATGATAAAGGCTTCTGGGATCCCTTACACATTCCTAAGACCGAGTTTTTTTATGCAAAATTTATTATCACAACATGGTGATGAATTAAGAAATAAAAAAATAATTGAAGTACCTGCTGGTAAAGGGGAAACAAGTTTTATAGATGTACGGGATATTGGAGAAGTTGCAGCTAAAATATTAACCGAAGAGGGACATGAATTTAAAGCTTATTCTTTAACGGGAAATGAGGCATTAACATATTATGAAGTTGCTGCTATTATTTCAAAAATAATAAATAAAGATATTACTTATACAAATCCAAGTATATTTAAATTTAGAAAAAGAATGATTCAAAAGGGACTTAACAGTGACTTTATTTGGGTTATGATTGGAATATATACAACTGCAAAATTAGGGTTAGCTAAAAAAGTCACATCAGATTTATCGAATTTACTAGATAGAAGTCCAATAACTATGGAAACGTTTGTTTACGATTACAAAGAATTATTAATATAATAATGCAAAAGTAAAAAAGAGGATTATTCACATAAAGAATCTATTATGTTTTAAGAGTAAGAGGGGATAGCCATGCAAAACAAAATTATCGTTATGTTTCAAAAAGATTTTCGTTTATATGATAACCCAGCTCTATTTGAGGCTGTTCAGTCCGGGGAGGTTCTTCCGGTATATGTACAAGATGAAACTTTTTCAATAGGAAGTGCGGCAAAGTGGTGGTTACGCCATGCTATAATGGATGTCCAAAAGCAACTTAAGGCATTGGGCTCTACTTTAATAATCCGCAAAGGAAATACACAGGAAGAAATACTTTCTCTCATAAAACAATTAGATATAACGGCTGTATATTGGAATAGTTGTTATGATCCAGACAGGTTAAAATCTAATCAAAAAATGAAAATGATATTAGAAGATAAAGGTATTATTTGTAAGGAATTTAATTCGCATTTATTATTAGAACCGTGGATTATAAAAAAGAAGGATAACACTGAATATAAGGTGTTTACGCCTTTTTACAATGCATTTCAAAAGCAGGTAATACCTAAACCTATTAGCAGAGTGCAGAGTATAAAGTGGGGAAACTCTTTACCAGCAAGCTTATCTGTTTCAGAATTACACTTGTTGCCGACTATACCGTGGACATCTCATATGGAAGCAATATGGGATCCGACAGAAGAAGGGGCATATAAAACATTCAAGAAATTTTTCTCTAGCAAATTAGCCTCTTATAGTGAAGGAAGAGATTTTCCAGATCAAAATGTCCATTCGATGTTGGCACCGTATCTTTCATTTGGTCAAATATCAGTAAAGCTAATGTTTCATTACTTAATAAATAAAAGTACCGAAAGACAATGTAGTCTTTTTGAAAAACAAGTTAATAGCTTTATACGTCAATTAATTTGGCGAGAGTTTTCTTATTATTTACTATATCATTATCCATTTACAGTATCTAAACCTCTTAATAAGAGCTTTGAAAATTTCCCGTGGGATAAGGAAGAGGAGTTATTAAGCGTATGGCAGAAGGGTGAAACTGGTTATCCGTTTATTGATGCGGGAATGCGGGAGCTTTGGCAAACAGGTTTTATGCATAATCGGGCAAGAATGGCTGTAGCCTCTTTTCTTGTAAAGCATTTGTTAATTCCATGGCAAGAAGGAGCAAAAATTGCCAATGCGCTGTACTTAATATTTTTTAAAGCTTGAACAGATAGCTCTGAGAATGCGTTATTTTTATCAATATAGTTTAAAAGCTTAAATGTTTGGTACAGTGCGAAGTAATAAGGTATTGCTGTTGCGTATAAATTGATAAATACAAGATATTTAATATATGCAATATCTGGATATAATTCTGCGGCGAAATTTCCTATTTTAGGGACTAAAAAAATGCACATAGCAAGAACGGGGATTCCGATCAGAATTACAACGGTCTTTAAAAAGAGTGTGGATCCTTGTTTCATAAAAAGCACCTCATTTATTTAATATCTTATTAATTTAACATGAAATTTATTGTTTAACAATAAATTTTTATTTCTTTTAATCGAGGATTTATTGTTAAACAAGTAATTAATGAAAAGGATGTTAAATCTTTTTTATAAGATAAATGATACATATCGATATTTAATTAAAGAAAGAGAAAGTAACTATTGTTAGCTTTATGAGAATTGGGAACTAATAAAACATATGTAGGTTTTGGTATGGAAAAGGAAATAAGGTGTATTGAAATGAATGCAAAGTTTATGGAGGAACAATCATGTTGAATTATGGTGTGAAGATGAAAAAGTTACTATTAGTGGGAGCTATAATAGTAAGCGTATTAAGTACGGAAAGTATGATGAATTATCATTCGGCCAAAGCTAAGGTGAAAAAAGTAGAACACCAGCCTAAAAATATAATTATGATGGTTATGGACGGAACGAGTTCAACGGCGACAACATTGGCTCGCTGGTATAAAGGGGCACCGCTTACGTTAGATCAAATTGTAACAGGAGGTGTTCGTACGTTTTCGGCGGAATCAGCTATTACAGACTCAGCGCCAGCAGCAACAGCTTTAGCAACTGGAAATAAATCGAATTCAGGATATGTAGGTATATTACCTTCTATTGTAAGTTCGCCTAGCTTACAGCCAATAAAAGAAGAAGAAAAGTTACGGCCGGTCGCAAACGTATTAGAAGGCGCAAAATGTACTGGTCGTGCAACTGGCATTGTTGCTACATCTGAAATTCAGCATGCTACTCCGGCCGGATTCTCCGCTCACCATGTCAATCGCAAACATTTTGACGTAATTGCGAAGCAGCAAGTATATCAAAATATAGATGTCGTATTAGGCGGGGGAAAAGCGGCGCTGTTACCTATGAAAAGTAATGGAATCCGAAAAGATGGTGAAAATTTAGTAAAGGTGATTCAAGACAAAGGATACGATTTCGTTGAAACGAAAGATGCGTTATTGAACTCCAAATCTAATAAAATTTGGGGCTCTTTCTCACATCATGCTCTTGCGTTTGATATGGATCGTATAGCAACAAATCCAGAACAACCAACACTTTCTCAAATGACAGAAAAAGCAATTCAAACATTATCAAAAGATAAAGATGGCTTCTTTTTATTCGTAGAAGGTAGTAAGCCTGATTGGGCAGCCCATGCTAATGATCCAATTGGGATGATTAGTGATGTATTGGCATTTGATGAAGCGGTAGCAAAGGCGTTACAATTTGCGAAGAAAGATGGGGATACGATGCTCATCGCTTTAACTGATCATGGTAACAGCGGCATCTCTATAGGGAATAGGAATACGACAAAAGGATACAATACTACACCGGTTTCTGCATACATTGATCCATTGAAAAAGGCGAAAATGACACTTGAAGGAACTATAAATAAACTGAAATCTGATTTATCAAATGTAGAAGATGTAGCTAAACTATACGGTTTGGATAATCTAACTCATGATGAAAAAGAAAAATTAAAAGTGGCAAAAAAGAAAATGGATGTAGGACGAATTCTTACTACATTATTGGCTAATCGTGCAAATATCGGCTTTACGACAGGAGGACATACAGGTGAGGATGTATTCTTACATTCTTATGGACCTCAAAAACCAGAAGGCTTAATCCAAAATACAGACATTGCGAAGACGATGGCGAAAGCGATGGGCTTTAACTTAGAAGAAGTAACGAATAAAATATTTTTAGAGAGTGAACAAGCCTTTAAGAAAATCGGTGCAACTGTAACAGCCAACAAAACCGAAGGAGCAAACCCGTTACTCGTAGTAAAACATAATAAAGTAGAAGCACAATTATTTGGTAACAAAAATATAATTCGTATCAATGGTAAAGGGTATGAATTAAGAAGTATTATTGTAGAGAGTAATGGAAAGTGCTATGTATCAGAAGAAGCAATTCAACTATTTGTAAAGCATTCTCGTTAAAAAATTGCCAACCAGTTAAGCTAACTGGTGGCAATTTTTTGTGTTTATTCTAAATATAAGTGTTCGAATTGTTTTGTAAAGTTTTCCATATGAGACTTGTATAAATGTTAAAGGGAAATTATATTTTTTCTTACATTAAAAAATTTCATTTTGTAGAATAAGAAGTTATACATATAGAAAGTCTAATGTGTTATCAATTAATATTTACGAAAAATATATTAATACTTTAGAATTTCTTTAATGTTCATTATTTTTTATTTAAGGTTATCCGTTATATTTATAATATGTTTATTTCAATTTATTGTATTGAAGCTCAGTTTTATATAATTATAAAGCAATCATCAAAATAAAATCTCCACTAGAGTAAATTTATTGTTTTTTTGCGGAAATTATTATGCAGCTAAGAAAACTGTAGTTTATTGAATTAGAAATATATTAGAATTTACTTGAAGAAAGAGAGAGGGAATAAAATGAATATAGTGCACTTACGTCCTAAACAGCGGTCTAAGTATCGCATTATGCTAGGGAAGTGGTATTACTCTACAAAGAGGTACATTCAGTGGTTGGCAGACGGAAAAACATATGCAAAAAGGTTCCAACAAGAAAAGCTACCTTGTACAGCAATTCAGCACCGAACGATATTACTTCGTAAGCTAAAAGATGTAGATATGTGGTATCAACAGAATAAGGTTGTTAATTTGAAAATTGCTGTTAAAAAACTAAATGGTATCGTCATTAGACCGGGAGAAACATTTTCTTACTGGCGTTTAATAGGTAAGCCAACGAGGAAAAAAGGGTATGTAGAAGGTATGGTATTACATTACGGATCTTTTCAAACAGGTATTGGAGGAGGTCTTTGTCACCTTTCGAATTTAATATATTGGATGACTTTACATACACCACTGACAGTAACAGAACGATATCGTCATAGCTTTGATGTCTTTCCTGACTCTAGGCGCACTCAACCGTTTGGGAGTGGGGCGACTTGTTCCTATAACTATTTGGATTTACAAATTAAAAATGAAACGGACCAACTGTATCAACTTCACCTTTATATGACAGATGAACATTTAGTTGGTGAATGGAGAACAGTCTATCCGCAACTTTATCAATATGAAGTGTATGAGAAAGAACACTCAATTCAACCTGCATACTGGGGCGGTTATATACGACATAATGTGATTCAACGTAAAGTATATAATCAACAGAAACAGTTAATAGAAGATCAATATGTAACAGAGAATCACGCTATAATGATGTACGAACCACTATTAGCTTGTAATAATGAGAATAGTGAGTAATATGGTAATCCATAGATTAAATAGTATAGAAAATATTTAATTCTTATTTTTATTAAAAAAGTATGAATCCCAGATTTACTGGATTTTGATTGTAACTAAGAACATATAAAAGTTCACTGTTATTTATAGAAGAGTCTGTTTGTTTTTATATCTTATGTATTTCACCCTGCATAAAAAATATTTCTCAACATTTTATTTGTTGAAAAAGATTGAATATTCGTATTATAACGAATATTATGTTGTTATCGGCAAAAAACGATAATTTGCAGACACTGGGGAGGAAATACATTGAAAAAGAAAAAGAAAAAGAAATTAAAACCATTAGCGGTATTAACAACAGCAGCAGTACTAAGTAGTACGTTTGCTTTTGGAGGTCACGCAGCGTATGCTGAGACACCAACATCATCTCTACCAATAGATGAGCACTTAATACCGGAGGAGCGTTTGGCTGAAGCGCTAAAACAACGGGGGGTAATTGATCAATCTGCATCACAAGCTGAGACTTCAAAGGCTGTCGAAAAATATGTTGAGAAAAAGAAAGGGGAAAACCCTGGGAAAGAAATCTTAACAGGAGATAGTCTTACGCAAGAAGCCTCTGACTTTATGAAAAAAGTAAAAGATGCAAAAATGAGGGAAAATGAACAGGCGCAGCAGCCTGAAGTAGGCCCAGTAGCTGGACAAGGTGCAGCATTGAACCCTGGGAAATTAAATGGAAAAGTACCTACTACATCAGCGAAGCAAGAAGAATACAATGGAGCTGTTCGAAAAGATAAAGTACTTGTTTTACTTGTAGAATTTAGCGATTTTAAGCATAACAATATTGATCAAGAGCCAGGATACATGTATTCTAAGGACTTTAATCGTGAACATTATCAAAAAATGTTATTTGGTGATGAACCATTTACTTTATTTGATGGATCGAAAATTAACACATTTAAGCAATATTATGAAGAACAATCTGGTGGTAGCTATACAGTTGATGGGACTGTAACAGAATGGCTTACTGTTCCAGGAAAAGCATCAGATTATGGTGCTGATGCGGGTACTGGGCATGATAACAAGGGGCCTTTAGGACCAAAAGATTTTGTGAAAGAAGCATTAAAAGCAGCGGTAGCAAAAGGAATCAATTTAGCAGACTATGACCAATTTGATCAATACGATCAAGATGGTGATGGAAATAAAAATGAGCCAGATGGCATTATTGATCATTTAATGGTTGTACATGCTGGCGTTGGTCAAGAAGCTGGCGGCGGTAAATTGAAAGATGATGCGATTTGGTCACATCGTTCAAAACTAGGTTCAAAACCATATGCAATTGATGGCACGAAATCTTCTGTTTCGAACTGGGGCGGAAAGATGGCTGCATATGATTATACAATCGAGCCTGAAGACGGAGCAGTTGGTGTGTTTGCACATGAGTATGGCCATGATTTAGGCTTACCAGATGAATATGATACAAAGTACTCAGGACAAGGTGAACCTGTTGAGTCATGGTCTATTATGAGTGGTGGTAGCTGGGCTGGAAAAATTGCAGGAACAGAGCCAACGAGTTTCTCGCCACAAAATAAAGAGTTTTTCCAAAAGAATATGAAGGGGAACTGGGCGAATATTCTTGAAGTAGATTATGACAAACTTAGCAAAGGAATCGGTGTTGCAACATATGTAGATCAAAGTACTACAAAATCTAAACGACCTGGAATTGTTCGTGTTAACTTGCCGGACAAAGATATAAAAAATATCGAATCAGCGTTTGGTAAGAAGTTCTATTACAGTACAAAAGGAAATGACATTCATACAACACTTGAGACACCAGTATTTGACTTAACAAATGCAAAGGATGCTAAGTTCGATTATAAGGCATTTTACGAACTTGAAGCGAAGTATGATTTCCTTGACGTATATGCGATTGCAGAAGATGGAACGAAGACACGCATTGATAGAATGGGCGAAAAAGATATAAAAGGCGGCGCGGATACAACTGATGGTAAGTGGGTTGATAAATCATACGATTTAAGCCAATTCAAAGGAAAAAAAGTAAAACTGCAATTTGAGTACTTAACAGATATTGCAGTAGCTTATAAAGGATTTGCGTTAGATAATGCAGCCTTAACTGTAGATGGAAAAGTTGTTTTCTCTGATGATGCAGAAGGTCAGCCTGCAATGACGTTAAAAGGCTTTACTGTGTCTAACGGATTTGAACAGAAAAAACATAATTACTATGTAGAGTGGAGAAATTACGCTGGTTCTGACACTGCGTTACAATATGCACGTGGCCCAGTATTTAATACAGGAATGGTTGTATGGTATGCGGATCAAAGCTTTACAGATAACTGGGTAGGCGTTCATCCAGGTGAAGGGTTCTTAGGAGTAGTAGATTCTCATCCAGAGGCAATTGTAGGGACATTAAACGGACAACCTACTGTGAAGAGCAGTACGCGTTATCAAATTGCCGATGCGGCATTCTCATTTGATCAAACACCAGCATGGAAAGTAAATTCACCAACACGCGGTATCTTTGATTATAAAGGATTACCAGGAGTGGCAAAATTTGATGATTCTAAGCAATACATCAACAGCGTTATTCCTGATGCAGGACGTAAGTTACCGAAGCTAGGACTGAAGTTTGAAGTGGTAGGCCAAGCTGAAGACAAGTCTGCAGGTGCAGTTTGGCTTCATCGATAAAATAAGGTAAAAAGAAGAGAAGCTGCGATAAGTCGGTGAAACTGACTGATTGCAGCTTTTTTCTTCTTGTGAAAAAACTCGCTGTTTTTTATGTACTTATTGGAAAAATATGAAGTTTCTTTGATACATAAAATGCTCCGTCTGTCCAATTATAGAAGCTATTTTGGACGTAAGAAATTTGTAAGTAATGAGTAAGAAAAAAGAGATTTTCATAGTATAAAATATTTATTATAGCTACTTTTAACACCTGATACTAATAGTGTGCTATAATATGAATTAGCAACAAAAAGGAAAGGAATTAGAACAATGACCTTAGAAAATACTAAAAATTTAAAAAAACAAGTTGCTCCTTTTGAAAAATCAACGATTAA
This sequence comes from Bacillus sp. FSL E2-8900, assembly GCF_037966225.1. Taxonomy (NCBI): domain Bacteria; kingdom Bacillati; phylum Bacillota; class Bacilli; order Caryophanales; family Bacillaceae; genus Bacillus; species Bacillus sp. FSL E2-8900. Next base: position 2,830,134 of record NZ_CP150193.1, on the reverse strand, counting down.
AAAAAGTGTTTGGCAACTGATCAACACAATCGTGCCATTTATTATTTTATGGTACCTTGCTTATAAAAGTTTGTCAGTTTCTTATTGGTTAACATTAGTTCCAGCACTGTTAGCCGCTGGATTTATGACAAGGATTTTCATTATTTTTCATGATTGTACCCATTATTCATTCTTTAAAAGTCGACGTGCAAATAGAATAGTTGGAACGTGTATGGGTGTTTTAACATTATTCCCATTTGATCAGTGGGGGCATGAGCATTCTATTCACCACGCTACGAGTGGTAATTTGGATAAGAGGGGTACAGGGGATATTTGGACGCTTACAGTAGATGAATATGTAGCAGCACCATTTAGACTCCGTTTAGCATATCGTTTATATCGCAATCCATTCGTTATGTTTGGGTTAGGCCCGATTTATGTTTTCTTGCTTAAAAATAGATTTAACCGAAAAGGTGCTAGAAAAAAAGAACGTATGAACACTTATTTAACAAATATTTTAATCGTTGCTATTGTAGGAATGCTTTGCTGGGCAATTGGATGGCAATCGTTTCTTTTAGTACATGGTTCTATATTTTTAATAGCAGGTTCAATAGGGATTTGGCTGTTTTACGTACAGCACACATTCGAGGATTCTTATTTTGAAGAAGATAAAGAATGGGAATATGTGAAAGCGGCAGTGGAGGGAAGTTCTTTTTATAAACTTCCAAAAATTTTGCAATTTCTAACGGGTAATATTGGATTTCATCATGTTCACCATTTAAGTCCAAGAGTACCTAACTATAAACTAGAAGAGGCACACAACAATACCCTTCCTTTAAAAAATGTACCAACAATTACGCTTGCTACAAGCTTGCGTTCACTCCGTTTCCGTCTTTGGGATGAGAAAAGTAACAATTTTGTTAGCTTTAAAGATGTCAAAAATATAATTAAAAATAATGTTTCTGTTCGGGTGAAATCTGAACTATAATTGCATCGTATATAAAATTCCCCTTAATCATTTTCGATTTAAGGGGAGTTTTTGTTTAAAGATTAGATGCCAGATAAGAAGAAAAATTAAATGTTTCAAATTGTAATGGAAGCAGATTAGGAATTGCTAGTACGTAAGTACAAATACAAGGTGACGATAAATGCATTATGTTAACAATTGGAGTTATCATGAATTTTCCATTACGATAACTGTTCATAAATCCGACGAAAATTAATAGCAAAAGGGGGATCGTACAACAGTATATCTAAAAAATTAGAAAAGACTTGAACGGAAATTTCATTCATTTTTCTTGGTGTTCCGCATTCCATACACTTAAATAGGATGCATATTCTAATTCATCTGGATTGTCATGTAACATAGAAATGAATTCTAATTTATTTCTATCACAATCTAGAAAGTATACACTTGCAGCGGGCATCCACCTTTGGACAATTGGCTCTTGATTTCCTTTTCCTTGACTTCCTATCACTTCTATTCCACGCTCCTCTAACCACGCTTTAGAAGTCATTAAAAACTCTAAATTTACACCAAAAGCAAAATGTCTCAGCTCAAAGTCTTCGATATAATTTACTTCCCATAGTCCAAGCATTTGTTTTTTATTTTCTCCGACCCAAAAGAAAGCCACTCTTCTTTTGGAGAGTTTTCTTGCTAAGGTTAATCCTAGCTTGTTTTGATAGAAATTTATCGCTTTTTCTAAATTTCTTACATGTAAATGAGTTTCGTATATGTTCTGTATCATTATGATCATTCCTTTCTTTCTTGATAACTACCAGTTGAGTAATGAATGTAGTTCTAATAATGTACAGCTATATCTGATATACCTATTTATTATTATATCGAAATTGAAATACGATAAATCCAACTGAGGTAGCAAGTTCAAATGAAAATTTTACTACTTTTGTAGGAGAAGAGAAAAATCCATTAAATTCAGGTGAACTCATATTTAAATAATAAAAAAAGACAACACATGAAGTGAAACGCCACGTGTTGTCTTTTTTGTATCGTACAATATTACGAAGTTTCGCTAATTTTAGTTTCACTTTGAGTGTTAGTTGCAATTCTTTTCTTAACTTTAAAGTGATAGTAAGTATAGCAAAAGATGATAAATGGTACAGTACAATAAATGCCTAGTCTTTGATCTGGGATAAAGATAAGACTTACTAATATAATGCCATACAATCCAAAACCAAGAATTGGTACAAGGGGATAGAGTGGAGTTCTGAACTTCAAGTCGTCTAATTTTCCACCTTCAGCTAAATAGTGTTTGCGGAAAAAGAATTGAGAAACACAAATTGACATCCAAACAATAATTGTTATGACTCCAGAAATGGAAATTAACCATAAGTAAACCGTTTCAGCAGCTACGACGCTTGTTAAAAGAGAAAAAGCAGAAATAGCTATTGTCATGATTAAAGCGTTGAGAGGAATCCCACGTGATGATAATTTCTTTAAAAATGCTGGAGCCATTTCGTTTTTTGATAAAGACCAAAGCATGCGAGTAGCAGCGTATAGTCCTGAGTTTGCAACAGAAAGAACAGCAGTAAGAATAACAAAGTTCATAATATCAGCTGCATATGGAATACCGATATTATCAAAAACAGCAACGAATGGGCTCTTTGTGAGTCCTGCTTCTTCCCAAGGAATTAAAGCAACAAGAACAAAGATTGCTAAGACGAAGAAAAACATTGTGCGCCATATAATATTTCTAATAGAACGAGGTAAAGTTTTTGCTGGATCTTCGCTTTCACCTGCTGCGATTCCGACAAGCTCTGTACCTTGGAAGGAATAATTGACTGTAACCATTGTTAATAGAATAGCTGCAAGTCCATTCGGAAATAAACCACCATGATTTACGAAATTTGAAAGAAGTGGAGCTGGTTCGTCGCCTTTTAAATCAATAAAGCCGAACATAGCGGCGCCACCAAGAATTATAAAAGCTATAATGGCAGATACTTTTATACTTGAAAACCAAAATTCTGTTTCTGCATAACTACGAGCAGATAATGCGTTAATAGTAAAGATTGTAACGCCAAATATTAAACACCAAACCCAAACAGGAATATCAGGAAACCAGCGCTGCATTGTAATACCGGCAGTTGTAAATTCAAGACCGGTCGTATTCGCCCAGCTTAACCAATACAACCATCCGATTGTAAAGCCAGTTGCAGGATTGATGAATTTAGTGGCATATTCCTGGAAAGAACCCGAAACAGGCATGGCTACAGCGAGTTCACCAAGACATAGCATAACGAAATACATTAATAATCCACCGGCCATAAAGGCAAGTACGGATCCACCAGGTCCAGCTTGACTTATAATAAAGCCAGATCCGTTAAATAACCCCGTTCCAATCACACCACCGAGTGCAATCATGAATAAGTGTCTACTTTTCATCGTACGTTTTAATTCATTGTTTGTATTGTTTACGTGCGCCATTGTTTTCCTCACTTTCGTAGTTGATAGAATAAAGTTTGATGTTTTTCCGTATTATGGAATGTATTCCGTGATGTGAAATCTTGTTATAATTTTCAGATAATTAAAAAGAAAAGTCAATATTTTTTTGTTTGCGTTTTCAATTCGTTGTTAGTGATATGTTTTTATTGTTAGAAAATTAAATAAATAGATTGATTTCATTTCGAATGTTTGCTAAATTGATAGTTAATTAAGCGTACTAACATATTACGAGTAAAGTTGAGGCGAGTTATGGTACAGTCCATTGATCGAGCGATAAGTATTATTAAATTATTGAATTCTACAAATGAAAAAGAGTATTGGGCTATTTCTGATATAGCTGATGGAACACATCTCCCGGTTAGTACAGTACATAGATTACTTAACTCTCTAATGGAGCATGGGTTAGTTACACAAATTTCAGAGACAAAACAGTACAAAATTGGACCAATGTGGATGGAAATAGGGTTGCGTCAATTGGAGAAGGTAGACTATAGATCTGTTGCAAGAGAAGTGATGAAACGTTTGGCTGCTGAAGTGGAAGAAAGTGTCTATTTGAATATTCCAAACGGAACACATTCTATTATCATTGAAAGAATTGATAGTCCTTTAAAAATTCGAGTTATTGATAATCTAGGAGAACAAATTCCACTTTCAATTGGTGCTGCAAATAAAACGATGCTTGCCAATATGAAAACGAATGAAATGGAACATATTGTAGAGTATTTACTTCCTTCATTACCAGAACAAAAGCAAATTCTTCTTAATCAAATAAAGCAAATAAAAAATGAAGGATATGCTGTCAGTTATGGTGAAAAAACAGAAGGGACAGCTTCAGTAGCTGCACCTATTATCGGATTTAATCATAAAGTAGTAGGAGCATTAAGTGTTGGGTTAATTAGTCATCGTATTAATGATGATCGACTATCTTTTCTTATTAGCAAGGTAAAACAAGCAGCTCATGAAATATCAATAAAAATCGGCAGTACATCAGAACTATAATTTTGATAGCTGTCGTCATTTTTTATTCATATATTGGAATTCGTTTTCATAATGCGGAAAAATAGGGGGATTTATATGTCAAAGTGGCAATCAAAAGAACAATTGATTCAATTATTAAGCAGTCTTGTTGAAATTCCTAGTATTACAGGTACAGAGGCTGAAGTGATATTGCCAGACTTTGTTGTGGAGCAATTATCTGATTTACAGTACTTCAAAGAAAACCCGCACCATGTGCAAAAAAATCCGACAGGGGACGGACGATATTTTGTTACAGCACTAGTAAAGAAAAAAGATAGTACAAAAAATACTGTAATTCTAGTAAGTCACTTTGATGTTGTAGATGTACAAGATTACGGAGTGTGGAAAGAAGATGCATTTAATCCTAAAAAGTTAACATCTATGTTTTATTCTCATAAAGATGAACTTCCAGACCATGTGCGTGAAGATATAGAACATGGGGAATGGCTGTTTGGTAGAGGAACAATGGATATGAAATGCGGTCTAGCATTACAAATGGCAATGATTGAACAAGCATGTGAAGGAAGATTCGATGGGAATGTTCTTTTATTGGCTGTACCAGATGAAGAAGTGAATTCTGTAGGGATGAGGGCCGCTGTTCCGAGACTGTTAGATTTAGCTAGAGAGCATAATTTAGATTATAAAACGGTCTTAAACTCAGAGCCTATGTTTTCAAGACATCCTGGTGACCAAAATAAGTATATTTACACTGGCTCTATTGGTAAAGTGTTACCTGGTTTTCTTTGCTATGGAAAAGAGACACATGTAGGTGAACCTTTTGCAGGCTTAAATGGGAGTTATATGGCTTCATTAATAACAGCAGAATTAGAGTTAAACACAGACCTTTGTGATATTGTAGAAGGGGAAGCGAGTCCTCCGCCAACTAACTTACTTCAAAGGGACTTAAAGGAGGATTATTCTGTACAAATTCCGCATCGTGCAGTTACATTATTTAATTTGTTTTTATTAGAAAAATCAATGACAGATGTAGTTTTATTGTTACGTCAAAAAGTAACGAAAGTAGCAGAGAAAATAGAAGAGTCGTATGAAAAACATGCATATCGTTTTTCTAAATATAATCCATTTATACCACCTAATCTCAAAGTAAATGTATTAACTTATGAAGAGCTTATCACATATGCAATTGAGCAACATGGACGAGAAAAAATAGATCATATTCAATCTAATATTATAAAAAATAGAGGAGATAAAGATGATCGTGCGGTAACGATTGATTTAGTAGATAAATTAGCGATTTTATGTAAAGAAAAGGCACCGATGATTGTACTTTTCTTCGCTCCGCCGTACTATCCAGCTGTGAGTTCACGCAACAATCCTTTAATAAAAGAGGTAGTTGTAGAAATGGAAAAGTATGCACACTACAATCATAAAATTACATTTGAAAACCAAAATTATTTTGGGGGGATTTCAGATTTAAGTTATGTAGGCTTGCAGTATCCACTGGATTCAATGAGTTCGCTTGTAGACAATATGCCATTATGGGATAAAGGTTATTCAATTCCGCTTCAGCAATTAGAAGAGTTTGATGTTCCAGTATTAAATATGGGGCCGGTAGGAAAAGATGCACATCAATGGACAGAACGTCTAGATGTAAACTACGCATTTGAAACGCTATTAGATATGTTACCGAAATGCATTGAAAAATTATTAGTTTCTAATAAAATTACACAATCATAGTAGGGAATAGGTAAGGGATAAAACAGAACCTGTAAAGAAGATTTGAATTAAATTATTTTAATATAATTAAAACTGAAACGGCCAAACTCAAGTATATATGAGTTTGGCCGTTTATCATGTAGTGAATTTCTAATTAAATTCATATGAATTCATAGCTAACGCGATCTCTTTTACAGTTTTACTTTTTAGTTTGACCAGATAGTTCAACAGACTTTTGCGTACAACGCTGCATAGCTGAAATAATCGCTGTTCTCAGTCCTTTTTCCTCTAATGTTGCTACAGCTTCTATTGTCGTTCCGCCAGGAGAACAAACCATATCTTTCAATTCACCTGGATGTATTCCTGTTTCTAGTACCATTTTTGCAGAGCCTAACACAGCTTGAGCAGCGAATTTATATGCTTGATTTCTTGGCATACCATCTAGTACAGCAGCATCTGCCATCGCTTCTATAATCATATATACATAAGCTGGTGAAGAACCACTTACAGATGTTACAACATCCATTAATTTTTCACTTACGATCTCTGTTTGACCAAAACTATTGAAAATGTTTAGTACATCTTCTAAATCTTTTTCTGTCACCATTTCATTAGGGCATAATGCAGACATTCCCTCTCCAACAAGAGCAGGAGTATTAGGCATTACTCTTACAACCTTTACTTTTTTATTAAAGGCATTTTCAGTACTTTCAATACTTTTCCCAGCAGCGATCGTTACGATGATAGCATCGTTTTTGATTACTTCTTTTATTTCATTAATTATTGACGCGTATAGGTCTGGTTTGATTGATAAAATTAAAATATCAGCATTTTTAGCTACTTCATTGTTGTCGGTAGTTGTAGTTAGTCCATATTTTTCACTAGCATTTTTTAAATTAGCAGTGTTTAAATCTGAACAAATAATTTGATTTGAAGACACTATATTTTTGTTTATCATTCCGCCAATCATAGCCATTCCCATATTTCCGCAACCGATGAATCCAATTTGTTTATCCATAATAACTCAATTTTGCTCCTTTTATAATCAATTATATCGGTTTGATATTATTTTCTTAGAATAAGAATAACATCCCTGTGCAATATAAAGAAACATTCTAAGAGAATATATTCCTTTTTGCAACACTAAAAGATAAAAATTAATTATATTCGACATTATGTAAATATATACACTATAATGTAAGGTTTTATGTTTATGAATATGAGTTAAACTTATATCATTTTGTATTTTCATTCAGTAGGGAGATAATTTCATACAAATAACTTGCGGCTCTATTTATTTTTAAAAATACCTCTTGACACCGAATCGAACTATATCGCATAATATAAAAAAATTAGATTGAAAATCGTTGAAGGGAACTAGTACATATGTCTTCTTGCGAAAGAGAGTGGAATTCACCGGCTGAAAGATTCCTCGTATAGAATATATCGAACCTATCCCTGAGTCTTAAATGAAAGTTTAGGCGTTCGCCTGCGTTATAGGCACCAAGTGGATATCTATGTATATCAATTAAGGTGGTACCGCGGAACAATGACCGTTTCGTCCTTTTTATTTTATTAAGGGCGAAGCGGTCATTTTTATTTTGCTCTTAAATACTTCATTGCAGCATTGATGAGAATAGATATAGTTACAAAGTGAATGAAGTGTAATTTATAAAAAACTTTGATTTTAGACTTGGGGGATAAAAAAGTGAAAAAACAACGAGTTGTTGTAAAGATTGGGAGTAGTTCCTTGGCAGATAGTCACGGAGGCATCTCTACAGAACAGCTTTCAGATCACGTTGCCGCATTGGCTCGGTTGAAAGAAGATGGGCACGAGGTTGTGTTAATTACATCTGGAGCCGTCGCTGCAGGTTTTTCAGCGCTAGGATATCCTAGCAGACCTGTAACGATTAAAGGGAAACAGGCTGCAGCAGCTGTCGGACAAAGTTTGTTAATGCAGGCGTACACCGAGGAATTCCGTAAATATGGCATCGTTACTGCGCAACTTTTGCTGACGAGAAGTGATTTTTCTAGAAAAGAACAATATAGTAATGCTTACGCTACGTTAGGAGAATTATTAAACCGCTCCGCTCTTCCAATTATTAATGAAAATGATTCCATCTCCTTAGAGGAGCTGACGTTCGGTGATAATGATATGCTGTCAGCTTTAGTAAGCGGGCTTGTTTCGGCGGATATGCTCATGATCTTTACGGATGTGAACGGGTTATATGACAAAAATCCTCAGAAAAATGCGGATGCAAAAAAATATTATTTTCTTCCTGAAGTTACGGAAGAAATTTCTTCTCTTGCAGGAGATGCTGGCTCAAAACTTGGGACTGGCGGTATGAAATCAAAAATCGATGCTGCAAAGACAGCGCTCTCTCTTGGTGTGAGTGTATTTATCGGAACAGGACGTGGACAGGAAAAGCTTGTAGATGTTTTGAAGGGTAAGGGTGATGGAACGTATGTTGGTAATGCTCCTCAAAAAGAAATGAAGATGAACAAGCAATGGATTGCCTTACATTCGCTTGTTAGCGGACAAATTGAAGTAGATGCTGGGGCAGCTACTGCCATCATTCAGCATGGTAAGAGTTTACTTCCAGCTGGTGTTACGAATGTATCAGGATTTTTCCAAGTGGGTGAAGTTGTAGAGGTTGTAACGCAACAAGGGCGCGTAATAGGAAAAGGACAATGCACATATAGTGCAGAGGAACTAAGAGATGTAAAAGGTATGCAAAGCCAAGATATTCAAGTAAGAGGCGAGAGACATAGTTATGAAGTCATCCATAGGGATCATTGGGTTTCACTTTAAAAAGGAGGAAATAAAAATGAATGAAGTGTTGGCAAAGGGGATAAAAGCAAAAGAGGTTGCTAGAGAGCTTGTGCTTAAATCTACAGAGCAAAAAAACGAAGCACTTTCCGCAATAGCTGATCAGTTAATATTAGAAACAGCTTATATTTTAGAAGAAAACAAGAGGGATATTGAAGAAGGTAAGGCAAAAGGATTTTCTGATTCACTCCTTGATCGTCTTCTGCTAACTGAAAATCGTATTATTGATATGACAGAGGGGATTAAGCAGCTAATTGAATTACGTGATCCTGTAGGAGAATGTGTAAGTGCATGGGAAAGGCCAAATGGACTATCTATTCAGGAGATGCGCGTACCACTTGGTGTTGTTGGGATGATTTATGAGGCAAGACCGAATGTAACAGTGGATGCTGCTACAATTTGTTTGAAAACAGGAAACGCAGTCATATTACGTGGTAGTTCTTCTGCTATTCATTCTAATAAAGCGATCGTTGCCGTTATTCACAGGGCGCTCAAACAAACAAGCTTACCTCAAGAAAGCGTCCAGCTTATAGAAGATACAACGCGAGATAGCGCAAAGCAGTTGTTTACAATGAAGGATTATCTAGACGTTCTTATTCCAAGAGGTGGCAAACAATTAATCGATACTGTTGTGAGAGAAGCGTCTGTTCCAGTACTTGAAACAGGTGCGGGAAATTGTCATATTTTCATTGATGAAACAGCGGATAAACAAATGGCATTGGATATTATTATAAATGCAAAAACGCAGCGTCCATCTGTATGTAATGCGATTGAAACGATTGTTCTTCATGAGAAGTGGGCAGAGAAATATGGTAGCGAGTTGTTTTCTTCTTTGAAGGATAGAGGCGTGGAGCTACGTGGTGATCAAAAAGCATTTGCAATGGATTCTTCAATTGTACTTGCTTCAGAAGAAGACTGGGGGACAGAATTTTTATCTCTTACACTAGCAGTGAAAGTGGTTTCCACTGTTGAAGAAGCGATTCATCATATAAATACGTATGGATCTATGCATTCTGAAGCAATTATTACTGAAAACGAGGAAAACGTCAGCAAGTTTTTTACTTCTGTAGATGCCGCGGCACTTTATCATAATGCATCGACTCGTTTTACAGATGGATCCGAATTTGGATTCGGAGCGGAAATTGGTATCAGTACACAAAAGTTACACGTAAGAGGCCCAATGGGGCTTCCAGCATTAACTTCTACAAAATATGTGATTCGTGGAAATGGGCAAATTCGAAAATAATAATAAAAGACACTCAATTGGCTTGGGTGTCTTTTATTATAAAAATTAATTACCATACAAATAGCCCAACGAGCATAGCACTTAATAAAGAAACAGCCATCCCGCTAACAAGAAGCTTCCAAACATTTTTACCGATGACTGATGATTTTTCTCCACCAAATAATGAATTGTAAGTTCCGTAAATCATACCTACTGTACTAAAGTTAGCAAAAGAAGCTAGAAATGTCGTTGCAACCGCAACCGTATGCGGTTGTAGCGACTTTAAGTTTGATTTTAAATCCATCATTGCAACAAATTCATTCGTCGTTATTTTGATCCCCATTAATTCAGCTACATACATAGCATCACTGCCTGATAAACCGAGTAAAAATGCAAAAGGACTAAAGATAATGGAGAAGATTTTTTGAATTGTTAACCCCGTTACAAAAAATCCTAAAATCCCATTTAAACATGCTGTTAAAGCTACATAACCAATTACCATAGCTAAAATAACGATAACCATATTCATCCCAACTAACATACTGTTTGAAATAGTAGAAAAGAAATCCTTTTTTTCATGTTTTGAAGGTGTGTAAACAACGTCTTCTTCTTTCGAAACTTCCACAGGATTTAATACATTGGCTAAAATTAATGCGTTAATACAGTTTAATGGGATTGCGCTGAAAATATATGTTGCTGGAACCATTGATAAATAAGCACCAAGAATGGATCCGCTAACGCTACTCATACTCATAATTCCAAAAGTTAATAATCGATTTTCTTTTAAAACAGATAATTGATCCCGAACAACCGCAAGTGCTTCGGTGTTTCCTAAAAACATCATTTGAATCGAAAAGAAACTTTCTAACTTTGGTAAATGAGAAATCTTTGAAATAACTGCACCTACTTTATCAATAATCCAAGTTAAGATTCCGAAATAAGAAAGAATATCGAAAAAAGTAATAACAAAAATGATAGGAAGTAACGCACTAAAGAAGAAATCAATGTGCTGACTTTCCATAGCTGAAGGAAATGCAAATCGAATACCTTCATTCGCACATGCTAGTAGCCAACTGAAAAATGACGCAATTTTATTAATGATAATACTGCCGAGCTTTGTGCCTAACATAAACCACGTAATAAAAAGCTCCAATAGGATGAGAATTACAATTGGTCTCCATTTTATATGTTTTTTATTAGGCGAACATAAGAAAATGATTAATATGACAACGAAAATCCCTAACATATTCAATATGAAATACATGTCAACAACTCCTTGAGAGTTATTATTTGTATATAAAAAAGCATCTATTCTTCCAAATTTGGATTATGATTAGAAGTTATGAAGCATGTAAGTTATGTTAGGAATCAATGTATTTTAATTTGCTTTATTTTGAGCAATCGTAGTAATTATCGAACAATTAGCTGTTTTCAATTGTTTTGTTGGATATTAAACGTATGCGATTTTAAACATCGTTTATTCCGGATTAACGGGCAGTAAGATTTTTACCTCAAAATTCAAGGAAAGCAAAGAAGTGAGGTGGGGGTGGGCTGCCCGCAAAATCCCGATTGGTAAGAGCTGATTAAAATTTCACTTTATAAATAAGAACGGTGAGTTGGCCATGAACCTTGAAGTTTCCGAAGCTGTATAATTTGTCCTGTATGATAAGCATCATGCAAAAGGATATTCATATATTGTTGCCAAACTGGTAGAGAAGGACTTAGTTGATCTAGTTCTGCTTCTTGAAGGGCGGTTAATGAAGATTGTAAGGCATCATGTACTTGAAGCGTTCGCTTTACGGTTTGCTGCCAAGCGGCATCATCATTAGGTCCACCTTGGATAAATGTCTCATCATTATTTTGTGGAGCAACAAATGTGTCGTCTTCATGTAAGCGGGAAAGTAGGCGTTCTTTAAAGATTAATAAATGGTTCACATTTTCCCAAATCGTATTACTGGCAGCACCTTCTGGTTGCCAACATGCTTGTTCAACCGTAAGATTCTTTAACGCTTCTGATATTGGTGGGTACCATTCTTCTTCGTAAAAAACTTGTTGGACTCCATTTTGCAACATTTCTTTTCTTCCCATTCGTATAGCCTCCTGTTCATTTTTCTTAATAAAACCAATTCTCTTTTCTCTTCAATAAACCTTTTCTATAGTTGCACAAGAGGGTGAAAGACAACTTATAACAGAGCCATTAAAAAACTTCTTTTTAATATGATACTTAATAATCAAGGCTTTAATTAAGTCAGAATGAAAAAGAGTATAAACCTTTCTCTATTTGCTCATTGATTAGAGTTTTTTTGAAGTCGCAAAATAATTCTAAAAATATAGAAGGTTAAATTCGATAAAAATAGAATTAAATATATAGCAAACAAGGAGGGGATAAAAATGGAGGTCTATCACATAACGAGTAGAAAGAGGGAAACTTATAACGTTCAAGTGAAATATTCGATACTTTTCGAATGTGCGCTTGGCATTGCAGCAATTACTCATAAGCGGTTAATTGATACTCTTGAAAAGAGTCAAAATGAATGGGAAGAAATTAAGAAATCATTAACAGAAGAAATGAGAGAGCACTTACAATTTGTCGAAGAACATAATACGTGGAAAGCATTACTTCAGGTGTTGTATGAAGAAGACATGCAGGATGTATCGCAGTTTCATGCTAAAATCGATTCACTTTCAGAAGAAGATTTGAAGTATACATGTTTACCGTTTTTAGGGGAGAAATATGAGAAAAAAAGACGTTTAGCCGCAAGTAGAGATGTAACTGCAATACATGAATTAAAGGAATTAACACATGATCATCAGTTTTTCTCTACGTACATTCGCTTTATATGTGATGTAGATGTACAAGTGCTGAAATCTCATTTAATCGCTGTAATGACAGGGTGGTATGAGAGTGTAATTAAGAGTGAGGAAGAAGAAATACTTTCTATATTAAAACGAGATTATGAAGCAAAAAATGAAATGAATAAAAAGATGAAGCCGGAAGAGTTTGTCGAGTGGGCGACTGGCGGAGTGAACTATATGCCAGAGCCAAGTGTTCATCACGTACTTCTTATTCCGCAAATGACGTACAGACCGTGGAATATTGAAGCAGATATTGATGATACGAAAGTATTTCATTATCCAGTTGCGAATGAAAGTATTCATCCTGAAGATCCGTATGAACCGAATTATTTTTTAGTTCAAAAACATAAGGCTCTTGGAGATGAAGCGAGATTGCGAATTGTAAAAATGTTGTTTGAAAAAGAACGTACATTACAGGAAATAACGGAAAGATTGCAACTCGGTAAATCGACTGTACACCATCATTTGAAATTGTTACGTGCAGCGAAGTTAGTTGATATACATGGCGGAAAATATGTATTAAGAAAGAAAGCAGTACAGTCTTTAGCGAAAGAATTAGATATGTTTTTGAATAGATAATTAACAACGAGAATGTACATAAAGGGAGGAATATAAAAGAAAAGTTGGTGTGTGAAATTGAAAAATATATTGAAAAATCGTTCGTTCTTTTTTATGTGGATTGGTAGTGCAATCTCAGAATTAGGAGGGGCTTTCGGAACGTTATGTAATTCAATTCTAGTATATGAGTTAACAGGATCAGAAATGGCTTTAAGTAGTATGTGGTTATTATATTTCATCCCATCACTCATACTGCAATTAATCAGCGGCCCATTTATTGATAAATGGAGCCGGAAGTGGATTATGATTTTTTCACAATGGATACGAGCGTCCGTATTTTTATTACCTTTAGTGATGCTAGTTTCAGGTAGTATAGAAGTTTGGCACATTTATGTTGTTCAAATTGTAGTGGGACTTATTACACCACTTTATACACCTGCAAGTCAAGCCATTACACCGAGCATTGTAAGGAAAGAACAACTTCAAGATGCGAATGCGTACATTGATGGAATGACTCGCCTTATGATGTTTCTTGCGCCAGTATTAGGTGGAGTAGTCATTCATTTCATTGGAACAGAACTTACATTATCTTTCGTATGCATTTGTTTATTTGTTAGTGGTGCTTTCTTACTTTATATAAAAGAAAATAGAACGTCGCAACCTATTCGGAAAACGTGGCTTGGACAGTTTCTTCACGGTTTTACATATTTTTTTACAAAACCAATCATCGTTTGGCTCGGTATATTTCTTACTTTCGTGCAATTTGGAGTTGGGGTAACGATGGTTACAAATCTTCCTTATATAAAAGACGAGCTGTCAGCGGGATATGCGGAATTTGGTTATTTTATGGCCGGATTCCCACTTGGCTATGTAGTTGGATCTATACTAGTCGGAAAAGTAACATATAAAAGCAGGCGTATACTTATGCTTGGAGGATTGTTTATCGGGGGACTCACATACATTTCGCTAGGTTTTAACCACAGTATTGTAATGGCGGTAATAATTGAAATAGTTGCAGGTGTTTGTATTGCATTTTTCAATGTTTATAACACAACGATATGCCAACAATCAGTTCCGAACAATATGATAGGACAAATATTTTCGGTGCGATTATTTTTCATACGATCCGCTATGCCGTTAGGTGTGTTAGTAGGGGGCATATTGAGTGAAATGTGGGGAGTAAGAGCACTATACTTTATTATCGGTTCAATTATATGTGTCACTTCTTTAATCGGAATCTTACTCCCATATTTCAAATTTTTAGATGAGGCGATAGAAGAGAAAACAGCATAATTCGAAAAATTTAAACTTTATAATTGAAAATAATTATCATAATCAACTATAATAGTAGTATTCGTATTACAATGAAGGAGTGGGATATATGTTTATCGAAACGAAAACATTTACAGTAAAAGAAGGTACATCAAATATAGTTGTAGAACGTTTTACTGGAGAAGGTATTATTGAAAAATTTGAAGGCTTTATTGACTTAAGTGTTCTTGTGAAAAAAGTAAGACGCGGCGACGAAGAAGTAGTCGTTATGATTCGCTGGGAATCTGAAGAAGCATGGAAAAACTGGGAAACAAGTGAAGAACACTTAGCTGGACATAGAGCGGGCCGTGGTAAACCAAAACCAGATCATATCATTAATGTGGATCACGCAGTTTATTATGTGAAATCATCAAAAGCGGCTTATCAGCAGTCGTAATATACAAGCAGAGGATACATGTTGTAGAAGCAATCATGTATCCTCTTTTTTATTACTGGGGGGATGGGAATGATAGAAAAACTTGCATTCATTACATATGAACAACATAAAAAATTAGTGCAAACAATAGTAGCGGAAGTCTTATCTATGGAAAAGGTAAATGGATTCATGCTAATTGGATCTGTTGCAAGAGGCGATGCATATCCTGAATCTGATTTAGACTTCTATATTCTTTTAGAAGACGGACAAAAGAAGAAATTTCATTCTGAAATGAGAGAAGATATTTTAGTTGAATATAAGGGTGCAGATTTTAATCAAATTCAAGTAAACTTTAAAAACAATCCGATGGAACTATACTCATTTCTAGAAGGGAAAATTTTGTTTGATAAAAGCGGTGAGTTAAAAAAGTTAAAGGAAATAGCTACATATGAATTTGAAAACTATCGTGTTTCAAGTGACAAAATGAAGGGCATTTCTCATTGGTTGCATAGTTCGCTTATTAAAATTCAATCTGCTTTAAAAGCAAATGATGAGTTAAAAGCTTCATACTTAGTTCATACGTCAACTTGGACATTGTTAGAAGGGATATGGGCTATTAATAATAAGCCAGTACCGCCAGCGGGATCTGCTTTAAGGTATATTCAAACGTTGCCGAATAAGCCAATTCATTTAGATGAGTTACTTAATAAGCTATTTTTAGGTGATACAACAGAGCGCATCCCTTCAGCAATTTTCCTGGTTGAGTGGGTTCTACACAATCTGGAAAATAAATAATGAGACTATTTTATATAGGTACATTAATATTTCACGTCGAACGGTTTATATAATTGCAGTCATAAAAAACGTTCTAGGCTATGGAGAAAAGTATTAGACTTATAAAGCATAGTCTTAGACGGAACGCTTGAATATCTTACCTTGCATATTTAAGTGTTATGAAAATGAGTCTACATACCCTCTTCTTAAAAGGAGATGAGTGAATGAAGTTAAATCATTTGAATTTATGTGTTGATGATTTATCAGAAGCGAGACATTTCTTTGAAACATTTTTTGATTTTCAATTTTTGGAGCAAAAGGGAAAGGCACTAGTAGTGATGAGTGATGAAAGTGGATTTATACTTGTGCTGAGCGATCCAAAAGCATTTAAGGGAAATAAGGAAGTTATGTATCCTGAAGCTTTTCATATTGGTTTTTTAGTGGATACTTCAAATGAAGTTGATCAAGCGTATAATCGTTTAGTAGCCGGCGGCATTGAAATAGACAAGGAACCTTATTTGATGCGAGGTAGTAGTTATGGTTTTTATTTTACAGTATTTAATGGCTTATTAATTGAAGTGTCTTGTCTTGATTATAGAGAAGGTAAGAAAGTTTCAAAGCTTAATAGTAATCATCTAGAGTAATCATTTGAAGGTGTATAGAATTTAAGTATGTATCATATTAGAAGACGGATTAAGAAAGTTTCACTGTAAAGTAAAAAAGACAGACTAATAAATAGTCTGTCTTTTCACATTAATTCTTCACATCATCATAAAGTTCAAGTGCCTCTTTCACATTCAATCCATTTTTCACAATGCCATGTATCGCTTGAATCATCGCAGCTGGGTGCTCGGATTGCCATATGTTTCGGCCCATGTCTACTCCAATTGCGCCTTCTTGCAGCGCATTGTACGTAATGTTTAATGCGTCTTCAATTGAATCTAGTTTTGGGCCACCTGCGATGACGACTGGGGCAGGGCATGTGCTCGTTATTTTTTCGAATCCTTCGCAGTAATACGTTTTAATAATATCAGCACCCATTTCAACACATACGCGGGAAGCAAGTGCTAGAAAGCGAGCTTCACGTTTTTGTAATTCTTTTGCGACTGCGGTAATGCCGAGTACAGGTAGGCCGTAATCGTGAGCTTCAGAGACTACATTTGCGAGATTCGAAACAGTTTGTGTTTCATAGTCTGATCCGACAAAAACAGAAACGCCAACGCCAATTGCGTTTTGCTTCACTGCTTCTTTTACAGGTGTAACAATTGTTTCATTCGCTAAATCTTTACCGACGACAGTAGCGCCGCCAGATACACGCATAACCATCGGTGTGCTGCAGTTTTCAGGAATACAGGAGCTAAGTACACCACGCGTTAAAAAGAGGGAGTCTGTATAAGGAAGTAAGTTTTTTACTGTTTCAAGTGGTTGTTCTAGTCCGTGAATTGGTCCTAAGAAATAACCGTGATCTATTGCTAACATAACCGCTCTACCATCAGGTAAAATTGTATTTAATCGATTTTTAAATCCCCAAGTCATTCCAAATCACTCCTTCGTTAATGTTGGATTTTCCGTTTGTACAGTATCTTTATTTGGTAAATGTGGTGACTTAATAAAAACAGCTTTAAAAGGTTTGTCAGAATGGTTAATAAGATAGTGAGATTCATGAGGACGAACTTGCAGGACATCACCTTGTTTAATTGGAACTCTTTCATTATTCACATAGAAATCTATTTCACCTTCTAATGCATAAAAGACCTCTTCGCACGTCGTATGATAATGGTTTTGAAACTCCTGGCCCGGTTGAATGACAACAAGGCCAAGATCAATATTTGGACCTTGTATTAAATATTTCGGCCCGTTATCACCGAAGCGATAGGAGAAGTCATTTTCATTCGCTTTTAACATACAGTTCACTCCTTTATGTAATGTGTTACAGTGCACCAGGCGCAATCCACATATGTGAGGTGAGCCCTTTATCAGCTAAAGCGAGCTGACTGTCATATACAGTTTTCCATGTTTCATAGAACTCTTTATATAGTTCGTGATTTTCAGTAACTGGTTCGAATGTTTGCTCCCACTGTACAAACTCTTCGGCAGTTTCTTCCATAGATGAATATATGCCAGCACCAACTCCAGCAGCAATCGCAGTTCCTAAAGCAGCTGCTTCTTTCACAACAGGTACTTTTACAGGAATACCGAGTACGTCTGATAGAATTTGTGGCCATAGTTTTCCTTTAGCGGCACCGCCAGCAAAAATAACTTCAGAAGGGAATGTGCCAGTTAGATTTTTTATTAATTTTAAGTTTCCAAGTGTAATGAAGGCTGCATTTTCTTCAATAGCACGGAACATTTCCTTTTTTCCGCATTTGTCAGCGTCTAAACTTAAATTTAAGAATGAAGGTGCGGCATGACGCCAAGAAATGTAGTTCATAACGTTTGAAAAAGTAGGGATAATACCATATGAACCGACAGGTACGTCTTTCGCTTGTTCTTCTAATAATTCATAAGCGTCTACACCGAGTTTTTCAGCGAGCTTTTTTTCTTCTTGGCAAAAAGCGTCTCGAAACCAACGCATAACGAGGCCAGGGAAAAAGGCAATCGTTTCATATTGCCATAGGTTCGGAACGACGTGACAATTTACTCGAATCGCAGCATGTGGATCTGTTATTGGCTCAGTAACATTCACTTCTTGTTGCCAAAAGCTACCCCCGCATATTAACGTTTGATTCGGTTTCACGATTCCTGTTCCGAGCGATGCCATTTGAGCATCTCCACCCCCGGCGACGACAGGAATCCCTTCACGTAATCCAGTTAATGCTGCACACTCTTTTGTAACGTTGCCAATTACTGTACCAGCTTCATTTACTGTTGGTGAAAATGGCAAAGATAGGCCGCACTCCTTAGCGACATCGTTATCCCACACTCTATTTTGTAAGTCAAAAATACCTGACGTGCATCCGTTTGAGGGATCGATTTGTAGTACGCCGCTTAGTTTATATAAAATCCAATCGTTTAACATTGTAAAAGAGTGAATATTATTATAGACGTCGGGTTCATGTTTTTTTATCCAGAGTAGGCGTGGTAAAGCACCTAATGAAAAAGTTTGACCAGACTTTGTATATAAATCTTTTTCAAGATGTGACCGAATTTCTTTTAATTCACTAACTTCGACGGATGCGCGCCCATCAACATTTGCACACGCCCATATTTCTTGCCCATCTTGATCATATAAAACAAATCCTTCTCGCATACTTGTAGCGCTAATAGCAAGAATAGAAGAGGCAGGAGTGTTGCTTTTTTGAAGCACCTCTTTCGTACATTCTTGTACTAGCTTCCAATTTTCTACTACATCAAAGTTCATAGAGCCTGGATAACGAAGGTCAGATTTGTGAATCCATTCTTTTTGACTTACTGCAATTTGATTACCATGTAAATCAAAAAGAACTGCTCGAATGCTCCCTGTACCAGCATCGAAAGCTAATAAATGGGACATTAACAATCACCATCCTTTCGTAATAAGGAGAGGGCAGTTTCCTCATCGGTAATTAATGAATGAATAAACTTTCCTTTTAAGGCACCATAAATTGCATCTATCTTTTCAGTACCTCCAGCAACACCGACGACATGCTTCATATTGCGCAAAATAGAGAGGGGCGTGCCAATTAGACGATTGTGATGCGAGAGCTCTAATAAATCGCCATTTGTATTATAAAACTGTCCTAAAATATCGCCAGCACCGTTTTGACTACGAATATATGTCATCTCACGTAGTGTTAATTTTTCTTCTTTTACAATCGTAGCGTCTTGAGATAATCCCCCAATACCGACAACAGCCGTATGAGCAAGTGAAGCGACTTGAAGCATATCTTTTACACTCGGTTCTGATAGAATACTTTGTGCCATTTCGGTTGTAGACGCTAGAAACGGCGTAGGGATAATGTGAAGCTCGCCTTGCATGTAGTGTAAATAGTTTTGTTTTCTCGGGAGATAGTGATTTACCCCGCCTGTGAGCGTTACGATTGAAAGGTTGATAGAACTTTCAAAATGAATGTTTTCTAGCATTTTGCTAATTGTTTCTCCCCAGCCAATACCGAGTAAATCGCCTTGCTGGAGATGAGTTTCTAAATATTGTGCAGCAGCTTTTCCGAGAGAAGCGTGATAATTGTTTACTGGGGTAGGGATAATAAAAGCATCTTTTAAGTGGAATTTTTTCATTAGGTCACGCTCAATACTTAAACAGTGCAAACCAGTCCCTTTTACGTGAAATGTAACGATACCTTCACTCCGCGCTTTATCTAATAACCGGACGACTTTATTTCTTGAAATATGAAGAAGTGACGCGATCTCCTGTTGTGTTAATTGGTCTTTATAATAGTACCAAGCTACTTTAGTTAATAAATTTTCTTCAAAGTTCAGCTGAGTCATACTCTTCATCCCTTTCAACAATTGACCACAGCTTAAACATATGTACCATATATTTTGTTTATTCCAGTTGAAACGATTAATAGTACGTAGAAAAAAGTGTTCTAGATATAAAAAAAGGAATATACAATGCTACAAAACAAGTAGAACAAATAATCATTTTCTCAAAAAATGTTCTGGATAAAGGCAGGTGACATCATGTGGAGAACGTACCTTTATTACAAGTAAAGAAAATGAGTAAGGCGTTTTTAAATCAACTTGTATTAAAAGAAGTGAACTTACAAGTAGAGCGCGGAGATATATACGCTTTAGTGGGGGGAAATGGCGCCGGGAAATCAACATTAATGAAAATATTAACGGGGTTATATTCGTATGATGATGGAGAGATGTATGTAAAAGGAATGAAGCAACAGTTTTCAAATCCATCAGAAGCACACCGAAAAGGTATTTATTTAATACCGCAAGAACCACTCATTTTTCCGCATATGACTATTGAAGAAAATATGTGTATCGGGTTAAAAGAAAAGAAAAAGAAACTAAAAGTACAGATTCAGCAATTGATTAGCAGCTTAGGATGGGATATTGACCTTAATAAACTAGGAGGAACATTATCGATTGCGCAACAACAGTTAGTAGAAATCGTTAGAGGATTAATAAGAGAAGCTGAGATTCTTATTCTAGATGAGCCAACATCGACATTAACAACACACGAAATTAAGAGTCTTTTTGTGTTGATGAAAAGTTTACAAGAAAAAGGAATCGGGATGATTTATATTACACATCGTTTTCCAGAAATCTTTGAAATTGCCAACAAAGTAGCAATACTACGTGATGGAATGGTTGTAAGCCAAGGTGATGTATGTGACTATACATATGACATGCTGATGGAGGGACTATTGCCAAAAGGATATAAACAGAAAGAGAAAATAGAAGTAGTTCAAGAGACAGTAAAGACGAAAAAAATATTAGAAGTGGTTGATATAAATGGTCACGCATTCGAAAATATATCATTCACTGTACATGCCGGTGAGGTTGTAGGTGTTGCTGGCATTATAGGATCTGGCAGAACGGAATTAGCAGAAGCGATATTTGGATTGAAAACTATAAAATCAGGGTCTATCTTATTGGGTGGAAAATCAATTGATACGTGTTCTTTGCATAAAAGGCTAGACGAAGGACTAGTTTATGTGCCAGAGGATAGAGCGAGGAATGGAATTTTCTCAATTGCTTCTGTTAAAGAAAATATTGCAGCAGCAAGTTTATATCAAAATAATCGCTTTTTTATAAATCAAGAAAAAGAAAGCGCTTTAGTTAATTCGTTTATAGAACAGTTCCGAATTGTTGTACAGAATATGAATAAAGAACTGGCATCTTTATCAGGAGGTAATCAGCAGAAGGTCGTGCTTGCGAAGTATCTTGCATGTAATCCTAAAATTATTATTCTTGATGAGCCGACTCGCGGAATTGATGCGAAAGCAAGGCTTGAAGTGTATGAGACGATAAAAAAAATGAAAAGGGAAGGACTCGCAATTTTATTAATCTCTTCAGATGTTGAAGAAATTGTCCAATTAGTAAACCGTGTATATGTAATGAGAAATGGGCGATTTGTTTCTCATATGGAAAAAGAACAACTGAGTGTGAATGAAGTTACACGCCTTGCATACGGAGGTGTAGCGGAATGAAACGTATGTTAAAAATGCATGAAACGTCTATCATACTGTTACTACTAATTTATATAGCTATTGTAGGAATGATAAACCCTAGTTTTATTCAATTTAACTCGTTATCTTTACTGATGAAATCAAGCGTTATTTTAGTCGTGCTAGCAATCGGTCAATCGTTCGTCTTATTTACGAAAAATATAGATGTATCAGTTGGTTCAAGCATGGGGTTAAGTGCAGCAGTTTGCGGAATGATGTTAACGAATGGGTATAGTGCATTCTTGTCGATATTTGTAGCTATTATACTTGGGGCCATTATTGGTTTCGTAAATGGTATTGGAGTTGCGAAGTTTCGGGTACCAGCCATTATTATGACATTAGGCATGTTAGGAATTATTAGAGGTACAATGTTAATTTTCACAGGCGGGAAGTGGATTGAAGATATTCCAAACGATTTTAAGCAGCTGCCATCTATCATCATTCTTGGTTTACCTATAACTGTATGGTTCGTTCTTATTATTTTACTACTACTATACTTCTTTTTAAGAAAAGTGCCATTGGGAAGATACTTTTATGCGGTAGGTGATAATGAAGATGGCGCGAGGCTTATTGGTATACCTGTTAATAAAGTGAAGATATATGCGTTTATGATTTCAGGCATAAGCGCTGCGATCGCTGGTTGCATATTTGTTATGAATATCGGTTTCGTGCCAAATCAAACGGGTACAGGATTAGAATTACAAGTAATCGCAGCCGCTGTACTAGGAGGAATTCACTTAAAAGGAGGAACAGGATCTTTATTTGGAGCTGCATTAGGAGCGTTATTTTTAGAAACAATAAGTAGCTCACTCGTCTTTTTAAAAATACCAGCATTTTGGAATAATGCTATTTCAGGTTTTTTATTATTACTTATCATCATATTAGATAGTGTTATGAAAAAGTGGAAGGCAGAAAGGAGGATGAATCTATGAAGTATGTATATAGATGGGAAGGGGTTCTAATTGTATTACTTCTTGTAGAATTCATCCTTTTTAGTTTAATAAATAGTGATTTCTTAAATATTAGTAATCTCCTTTTTAGTACAAATGATTTCTTATTTATCGCAATTGCGGCGATACCAATGACTTTTGTTATAGTAACAGGAGGAATTGATGTATCGATCGGCTCAATAATGGGGCTCACTTCGATCTTAATCGGTGTACTTTGGATGAACGGAATACCTATTTTGTTTGCTGTTATAATCGCCCTAATAATTAGTTGTTTAGCAGGCGCTTTAAACGGACTCATTATAAAAATGACGGATGTAGAACCACTCGTCGTTACACTCGGAACGATGTTTTTATACGGGGGAATTGCCCTCGTCATTTCAGGAGGGGCAGGTGCTTCTGGGTATGAAGGAATAAGCGGTTTACCAGACGTATTTGTACAACTGGCAAATGGTAGTTTTATAGGAATACCGAATTTATTATGGCTACTGATCGTATTAACAGTTTTATGTACTGTATTATTTCATCGAACTATATACGGGCGCCATGTAAAATTAACAGGTGCGAACGAAAATGCAGCAAAATACACTGGGATTAAAACGAAAAAAGTAGTCATTATTGCTTACATACTTTCAGGGTTAGGAGGTGGATTAGGAGGCGCTTTCTTAACTGCCTACTTCGGTTCCGCACGTGCTGATATGGGAAGTGAAACAATTTTACCAATCATTACAGCAGTCGTCTTAGGCGGTACACTTATTACAGGCGGAAAAGGAAGCATTATTGGTACTGTACTGGCGAGTATTTTCATTGGGCTCATGCAGTATGGCTTGCAAATGACGGGTTTAACAAATGAACAATCCAATGTAGTAATAGGTATTATCCTTATTCTTTCAGTTATTATGAGACATTTCAAATTACATCAATTCTTAGCGGAGAAAAGAAAGAATTTGCATAAGGGGGAAATGTCATGAAGAGAAAACTGGGGATTGTATTGATTGTATGTATTTGTTTAATCGGTTTAATTGCGTGTTCTAGTCAAACGGCAGATAAGAAAAAGGTTGATGATGTGAAATTTGCATTTATTCCGAAATTAACAGGGGTTGGTTTCTTCACATCGGGTGGTGAAGGGGCAAAAGAGATGGGAGATAAGTTAGGCGTGCAAGTGAAGTATGATGGACCGTCTGAAGCGAGTGTTTCAGGGCAAGTTAAATATATAAACAATTTCATTAATCAAAACTATGATGCGATTATGGTTTCATCTACGTCAGTGGATGGGTTATCGCAATCACTGCAACGTGCTAAGAAAAAAGGGATGACGGTGTTAACATGGGATTCTGATGTGAATCCGAAAGATCGTTCTTTTTATATAAGCCAAGGAACACCAGACCAACTTGCTAATTTATTAATAGAAATGACTTCAAAGCAAATTGGAGATAAAGGAAAAGTAGCCTTCTTTTATTCTAGCCCGACAGTAACGGATCAAAACCAATGGGTAACGAAAGCGAAAGAAATTATTAAAAAGAAATATCCGAACTGGGAAATTGTAACGACGCAGTACGGTGAAAATAATGCGCAAAAGTCTTTGTCAGTAGGAGAGAATATTTTAAAAACGTATCCTGATATTAACGCAGTCATTTGTCCAGATGCAACGGCACTTCCGGCAATGGCACAAGCAGCTGAAAATTTAAAAATGGATAAAAAGGTTGTCGTAACTGGCTTCTCTACACCAAACGTTATGCGTGATTACGTAAAACGAGGAACAGTAGCACAATTTGGTTTATGGGATGTAAAACAACAAGGTGCTCTCGCAACGTATGTAGCAAATGAAATTGTTGTAAAAGGGAAGAAGTTAAAAGTAGGGGATAGCTTCGAAGTAAAAGGAATTGGAAAAGTGAAGGTAGAGCCAAACTCCATTCAAGGATATGATTATGAGGCAGAAGGGAATGGAATTATCGTATTACCAGAACGAGTTGTATTTACGAAAGATAATATTGATAAGTATAATTTTTAGTAGACAAAAAAACGTCCGAATATATCGGACGTTTTTTTATTTCTTCATTAATTATGAACAGTTTCTTTTTCGTTTAATCCAAGTGTACGACCAGTAGAAGTGTGAAGATCTTGGAACAATCTTGGATTTTCAGTTAGTGAAATGCCATATGAAGGAATCATTTCTTTTATTTTTTCTTCCCATTCTACCATGCGGCTTGGGAAACATTTTTCTAATACTTCAAGCATGACGTGAACAGCAGTAGAAGCACCTGGTGATGCGCCTAGTAATGCGGCGATTGAGCCGTCAGCTGCACTTACTACTTCTGTACCAAATTGAAGTGTTCCTTTACCGCCAGCATCAGTATCTTTAATTACTTGTACACGTTGTCCAGCAACTACAATATCCCAATCTTCACTTTTCGCGTTCGGAATGAATTCGCGTAATTCTTCCATACGTTTTTCATGTGATAACATAACTTGCTGAATTAAGTATTTTGTAAGTCCCATTTCTTTTACACCAGCGGCTAACATCGTTAAGACGTTATTCGGTTTTACAGAACCGATTAAGTCAAGATTTGAGCCAGTTTTTAAGAATTTAGGTGAGAAGCCTGCGAATGGTCCAAACAGTAAAGCTTTTTTATTGTCTATATATCTCGTATCTAGATGAGGTACAGACATTGGCGGAGCGCCAACTTTAGCTTTACCGTACACTTTCGCATGATGCTGCTCTACAACTTTTTGGTTTTTACATACCATAAATAGTCCACTTACTGGGAAGCCACCGATATGCTTTGATTCAGGGATACCAGTCTTTTGAAGTAGAGGTAGGCTACCGCCACCGCCGCCAATAAAGACGAATTTAGCAGTATGATGCTCAATTTTACCACTATTCATATCGTGTACTTTTACTTCCCACAAACCATTTTTCGTGCGCTTAATATTTTCGACACTATGCTTGTAGTTTAGCTCGACATTTTTTGTTTTTAAGTAATCAAACAACATACGTGTTAATGCACCGAAGTTAACATCTGTTCCAGAGTCAATCTTCGTTGCCGCCATCGGTTCATTAGATGTGCGACCTTCCATAATGAGTGGAAGCCATCTTTTTAATGTTTCAGGAGCATCAGAAAATTCCATTCCTTGAAACAGTGGATTTTTTGAAAGCGCTTCAAAACGGTTTTTTAGAAACTCAACATTTTTTTCCCCTTGTACTAAACTCATATGAGGTAGTGGCATAATAAAATCTTGTGGATTACGAATTAATTTGCTCTTTACAAGATATGCCCAAAATTGTCTTGAAAGCTGGAATTGCTCATTCACTTTTACAGCCTTACTAATATCTATAGATCCGTCAGCTTTTTCGGAAGTATAGTTCAGTTCGCATAGCGCAGAATGCCCTGTACCTGCATTATTCCATTCGTTAGAGCTTTCTTCCCCGGCACTTGCGAGTTTTTCAAAAACTTTAATTTCCCATTCTGGTGCTAATTCTTTTAGTAATGAGCCTAACGTTGCACTCATAATTCCTGCACCAATTAAGATAACGTCTGTTTTTTGCTGCATGTTGCTCATGATAATCTCTCCATCCCCTATATTGGCAAAAAAGTGTAGGTGTTTTCTATGTCTAAGCCGTAAAAGAGAAACACCGCCTAGGCCCCACCTAGGTGTATACCTTTTTTGTCTCAATTATATAACCATCTCATACTCTATTATAATAATTAATAGACTAAAATATCTAGTGTTATCTGATAATTTTAAACTATTTAACGTTTTATTCGCTAAAAATCTTATTTAACAAGCTCTTTTAAGGTGATAAATAGAAAAAAATTACAGTTTGAAATTATCTCGAAAAAGCTTACGTATCCTTAAGTGACTAAATCGAGTACCTTTTTATAGGATTATTCTTTCTGTAATGGTAAGATTATTCTGAAAAATAAAAAAGAGGGACTCTAATGTGTACAAAAGAACAAATTTCAAACTTATTTCGAAACTTTTCAATAAAGGAATGTAAAGAGTCAAGTGATTTATATGAATATTTATCAATGAAAATTGCTGAAGATGAGGAAGTACTTACACTATCGTCCTATGCTCAGGTAGGTCAACCAGTCCCAAACTTACTATTAGGTGCAGTACATTATTTATTGCTAGCAGGGAAAGAACATCATTTAAAAACGTATTATAGTAGTTTAGTTGAAAATACTGATACAAATTTAGATAAAGCTTTTAATCATTTTAAAGATTTCTGTAAAGAGTACCGAGAAGAAATCATTACTTTGTTACAAACAAAACTTGTTCAAACAAATGAAGTAAGACGGTGCGCATACTTATACCCAAGTTTCTGCTACATATTTAACAAAGTGAAGAAGCCGTTAGCGTTAATTGAAATTGGGACAAGTTCTGGGTTGCAACTGTTCTGGGACCAATATAGTTATTCGTACGGGACGGATGAAATGTACGGAAATATAAATTCAAATGTGCATGTAACTTCTGAAATAAGAGGGACGAATGTGCCGCATTTTCTAAAAGAAAGCCCATCTGTCGTAGAAAGAATCGGACTGGACTTACATGTGAATGATTTACATAATGAGGAAGATTATTTATGGTTACGTGCTTTAATTTGGCCAGAACATAAAGAAAGGCTTGAGATGTTTGATCAAGCTGCATCTTTAGTGAAAAATGAATCTGTCCAATTAATAGAAGGAGACGGTGTAGAGCTATTATCATCTATTATTGAACAAATAAGTGAAGAAGCTGTTATTTGTATTTTCCATACACATGTTGCAAATCAAATACCAGAACAAGTAAAACATAAGTTAGAAAAACAAATACAAGAAATTGGCGCAAAACGTGATGTATTCCACCTGTATAACAACATGTGGGATCGTGACCTTCATATTGATTATTATATTAACGGAAACGAATATCGTGAAACGGTTGGAGAAACAGAAGGGCATGGGAGATGGTTTAGCTGGAAGATTGGAAATGAGACGCTTATTTAGATTAATAGGGGCGCCCTCACTTGTAAAAGATGGGGCCATAGGCTCAAGCATTGACTAAATGGTTAAGGAATAAATGTATTAGTAACATACAAAAAATGCTTCGGAGAAATCCTAAGCATTTTTTGAATTACATTTAAACCCCATAATGGATCATGTACTTCTGTTCTGCTGCAGCTTGTACAATTTTTGAAGCTAACTCATTCAGCTCATCAGATTTTCTGAAGAACTTTGAGGATGTAACTGTTTCATAGAAAATTGCTAATGATTCAGGCGGGATAATTGTAATACCACAATAAGCTAAACCGTATTTCTGATTTTTGACTGTATGGAAGTAGGTTTTCATAATTGATAAATTTTGATTTAAACTACTGATAATATCATCATCAACAGATATACAATGATATTTCTCTGGTGTATAATCTTCGTAATTTTTTTGAGAAGTAAAATCGTCAATTATTCCAAAATCATGGACACATGCCATCATTATCATCCTTTCAACTTTAATAAAGTGAGTTCTATTAAAGTAAAATCGTCATTTTGTTTACGTGTAATAGAAATGATTATGTAGTTCATTAGTATAGTACTTCATAAAATATCTTCGTTTCTTCTTCGTGAAGACAGTTTACTTATCGGTAAACTCATCGGGAGCCCAAGTGGCGATTTCATTCCCAGGTGCAGCGACTACAAGCCATTGCTTACATAGGACACCAGCTTGCCAACATTCATAATAATCATGAAAACCATTTAAAAAAATAATTTGTCCACTCTCTAATGTAATAATTAAATGAGGGCTTTCTAAGCCAAGTTGTATATCGGTAACTTTTTGTCTTCTTATCTTACATATTCTTTCATATTCTTCTTTCTCAGAATAAACTTCAAATTCATCTTCATTTAATGGGTAGCTTTTTTGAGGTTTATTAAATAAACACCATTTGGATTCGATATTGATATATAATTGTCCGTCATAATCAACTGAGTCGTGAAAGTTTGTGAAATGAATCTTTATAGCGCCTGGAGAAATACCAAATTGTAATCCATCAACTTGTGATCCGATGAATAGATTTTTTAACACTTTTTCAGCGTGAATTTTATCCTCTGTATTCATTATTGAATTCCTCCTTTTCATAAAAATATACCTTATATTTTTATTGTAATAAATAAATTTTCATGTAAAATGAACCTTTTGTGAAAAACGAGCGAATATAGTGTGAAGGATTATGAGAGGGAAACGGAGCTTTGGATGAAGTACAATTAAAAGAATGGCTATATAAAGTGGGGTCTGGGGACCAAGAAGCCTTTCAAATTATTTATGAATATACATGTAAAGATATTTATAGAACAGTAGTATTTTTAGTAGGAAGTCAAAACCAAGATGTAGACGATATAGTTAATGAAGTGTACATCAATATGTGGAAGTCCATAACAAACTATGATATGAATCGTTCATTTCGTTTTTGGTTACATGGACTAGTTGTCAAGGAAGTACAGGATTGTCGTCGTAAATCGTGGCGACGATTTCGAATCTTTGAAAAGAAGAAAATGTATGAACAAGATCGGTCTTACATAATGGATGAAGTTATTTTACATAAAGAAACACGAAGTGAATTAGTAGAAATTGTACAAAATTTATCTTATAAACATCGTGAAGTAGTCATTATGCGTTACTTCCATGAATATAGCTTGGATGAAATTGCTGCACTTCTTCAAGTCCCTATTGGTACAGTGAAATCTCGACTACACACAGCACTAAAACGATTAAGAATGGAAATGGAACAAATGCCAAACGAAAGGGAGGAAGAAGTAAATGGATTTTGAGAGATATGTAACGAATGAACTAAAAAGAAAAGCAGAGAATCTAGACCCGTCTCCAAATCTAGATAATCAAGTGCAAAACTCTTTTTATAAATACCAACAGTCGAAAATGAAAAGGAAGATTTCTATGAAGAAAAAATTATTGCTTGGATTTGTAGCTACGGCAATTTTAATACCGACCGGTACTTTTGCAGGTACAACATTAATGGATAAAATTGTAGGGACACCAGAAAAAGCAAGACAAGATATGGGAATGACTGAGGATGGTTATAATGGCGTAATGGAACGTATAGAAATTGCTAAAAGTATATTTACAGAAAAGGACTTTGATAAGTATGTAACTTTATTACAGGAATCGTACTATTTTTATAAAAAAGTAAGTGTCGTAGAGAATGGTGAGAGACAATATACAGCAACCAATCGTCTAAATGCTGATGAAGAAATGAGAGATAGAGAGGTAATGGAACAATTACATACATATGAAGAAAGAATAGATCAACATTTTACCTATACATTTGAACAAGCTGAACAAATAACTGGTTTTCCAATCAAGCATCCAACATATATTCCGGTTGGACATCAATTAGTATTGGAAGAGGTAAAAGCTGAAGCAACACTAGGAAAACCTATGCCACTTATTACGATGAGATATGAAAATCAAAATGTAAAAAAACAGCCACATACTTCAGAGGCGGAATTAGGTTTTACAATTCATCAATTAGAAATTGTTGAAGGAGAATATAAAGATTACTTTATTGATAGACCATTTGATAAACCATCTGAAAGAGGACCTAATTTTACTGGAGATATAAAGAAATATAAATTAAATGGCTATGACGTTACATTCGGTGAGTATAAAGAATCGAATGTAAGGGCTATGAAAATAGTTGTGCCAGCAAAAGAAGGAAGAAATGCATATCAAGTGTATATAAATGATAGTATGTTGTCAAAAAAAGAGCTTGAGAACGTTTTACTTTCGATGATTGAATAGTTAATGAAAATAAAGAAAAATGAAAGTAACTAGTTACTTTCATTTTTCTTTTATGATAATATGTTAGTAATCACTTACTTACATATTGAATGGAGGAATAAAGATGGGTAAATTAACAGCGCGAGAAAAAGTTATGGAAGCTGCTACGTTATTGTTTGGTGAAAAAGGATATACAGCGACAACAATTCGTGAAGTAGCAGAAAAAGCAGGGGTAAGCGAGTTAACGATATTTCGTAATTTTAAAAATAAGGAAAATCTTTTTAGGGAGAGCATTATTTTACGGACGACACCAGTTGCATTGTTAGAGGAAATAGAAGAGCAATTTACTGGTGATTTACATAAGGACCTTACGAAAGTAGCAGAAACATATATTCAAACCAATTTACCAAAGCTAAATTATATTTGGGCTGCGTTAATAGAATCAAGACAAAATAGTGAAATGAAAACATTGCTACACGAGTTGAATTCACATTTAGTGAATCACTTAGAAAAATATTTAAAGCAACTTGGTGAGAAGGGACACATTTTCACCTGTAATTACAGTTTGATAGCAAATATGTTTTATGGACAACTGTTTTTATACATTATGAATGTAAGTATATCGGAAGAAGAGATTCAGTTAGAAGAGTATATAGAGACATGTGTAAATTTATTTATGAATGGGATTTTAAATAAATAAAAGGAATAAGGGTGGCAGAAATGAGGAATATATTTGCATTAATAGCTTTAATTGCGGGTTTTTTTATGGCAATTTTAGATTCAAATATTGTGAATATCGCATTACCAGAAATGACAAAGACATTTTATACTTCAATTGATACAATTTCTTGGGTTGCTAATAGTTATAATGTTGCCTTTGTATCGTGTTTATTAATTGCAGCACGTCTGGCGGATCAGTTTGGTCGTAAGAAGCTGTATATTATTGGTTTATTGGGATTTTCTGTTAGTTCGTTTATGTGTGGTATAGCCACTTCTTTTCATACATTAGTGGCTTTTAGGATAATACAAGGAATTTCCGCCGCAGTTATCGTACCAGTTGCTATGCCACTAGGCCTTAATTTAGTACCGAGAGAGAAACAAGGTATGATAGGAGGTATCATGGGAGCTTTTGGGGGATTAGCAGCGGCAATTGGCCCTTCACTTGGAGGTGTTTTAACTGACAAATTAAATTGGAGTTGGGTGTTTTTTATTAATATACCAGTTGGTATTTTATCTTTCATCTTCGTGATTCTTTGTATTAAGGAATCTTATGATCATGCTGCAAGCTCTAAAATAGATTGGGCAGGTATGATTACTTCTGCATCTGCACTATGCTTACTTGTATATGCACTCATACAAGTAAATACAAATCATTTAAGCACGATAAGCTTAATACTTCTTTTTATGCTCTCACTCGTAGGTTTTATATTATTTTTTATCATTGAAAAGAAAAGTAAAAATCCAATGTTGCCATTAAAGTTATTCACAAATAAAGAGTTTTCAATCTCAAATTTTTCTTTATTTTTTGTTGGAATGGGATTAATGAACTTTTTGTTTATACTTACTTTTTATTTTGTCCAAGTAGGAGGTATGTCTGAATTACAGTCAGGTTTAATAATTAGCACGCTAGCGATTGTTTCAATGCTTGTTACAGCAATAGTAACACCAATTGCAGCAAAGCGGGGAAGTTCATTAATAGGTAGTATGGGGCTACTAACATTTATTTTATCATCATATTTATTTAGTCAAATAGACTCAAACTTTACTACATGGGATTATATTTGGCGATTAATAATCGTTGGGATTGGAACTGGTTGCACATTAGCGCCATATACAACAATAGCAGTTTTAAGTGTGCCGATTGAAAAGTCAGGTGTTGCTGCAAGTATATGTAATGTTTCTAGAACAGTTGGAAGTATTGTTGGAGTAGCGATACTGGTGATGTTTCTAAATCATCAGTTGTTAGTTGAAAAAGAGAAAGTAAATAGGGAAGTAGTGACTGCAATTAAAAAAAGTGATTTGTCAAATTTAGAAAGGGAACAAGTATTGCAAGCCATAAATAAAAAACAACAGATATTATTACAAACTGATGGGGAGAGCAAGATTTACAAGCAACTAAAGGAGAAATATAAGCATGGAATTATTCGTAGTTATAATGAAGTATTTCTAATGGGGAGTATTATCTTTTTTATCGCTTTTGCTTTTAATATAGGAAGAGTCATTATAAGTAAAAAGAGAAGTAAAAGAGCAATATCTTATAATCCGTAATGTTATTATGTAAACAAAAGAGTCTTTATACTAAACTGCTAAATAAACAATATAAAATGAATGTTTACTTAGCAGTTTGGAAAAAATTTTAAACAGTTAAAAAAGCGGAATACTTTGCGGAAAGTTAAAAATATTTTTTGGATCATATTTCGCTTTTACTTCCATTAATCGTTCAAAGTTGCAACTGAAGTATGCATCTGGCCAATTTTTAATGGAAAGGTCAGGTGTATTAACGTAGACACCCTTTGTAAAGGGGAGCATTGCCAAGCGGAAATCTTCAACCCATCGAATACTTCCACCAGCACCTTCTGATTGCCCCCAAGTAGCAAATATTGACATGTTTGATAGTGCTTTTCGGTAAAAATAAGCAGTCGCCTCATTTGGCACCTCGGCAACAGCACCGCCTAATCGGTGGAAAAATACGGAGGTGGTGGAAAAGGGTAAGTTAAATCGTAATTTCTATTTGATTACCTTCCGGATCGCCTATTACACTTTCATAATAGCCATCTCCAGTAAAACGTGGTCCATTCAATAAAGGATAACCAGCATCTTTTATCACCTTTGTCAGTTCATTCACACGTTCTTCACTACCGACAGAAAAAGCCGTATGAGCATAGCCAGTTATGTTTAAATTAGGCTTATTTTCAATCCCTTTTTTACGCATAAGTTCAAGTCTTGCTCCAGATTCGAACGTAATAAAATAAGATTCAAATTGTTTCGTTTTATTATGATATAAAGAGTTTGCTTTACCATTAAAGTATTTCATATAAAAATCACGCATACATTCTAAGTCATTTACCCAAATTGCAATATGTTCAATTTTCATAGGTTTCACCAGTCCTATCTGTATCAATTAGGCTTCCACTGTATTAAATTTGCATTTGCATTGCAACAATTTTGCTTCGCTATTAAAGCTAGTTGTTAATTTTTGATTATGTACGTACATACAATATGTAATTAAGTGAATGACCATCATAGTAATTACAGAAAAGGGTGAATGAAGCATATGAATCAATTTGAGCAAATGATGTACGTTGGTGTCATCATGTCTATTGTACTATCCGTAATGATTTTAGGGTCCTTATATTATAATCCTCGACTTTCGTTAACTGATTATCCGAAAGATATTCAAAAAGTAGTTTTTCCAAAATCGATTCATGAAAAAAAGCAAACCATTTATTTTAATATTGTATATAATACTATTCTTTTCGGTACTCCTTTCCTTTCTACATATATACTACATAAGCATGAAAAGTTAATGTATATGGATGCCTATTTACACACTTTTGGTATTTTAATGATTTTCAATTTAGTAGATTTACTTATAATTGATTGGCTAATTTTTTGCTGGATTACTCCAAGGTTTGTTGTGATTCCTAGTACGGAAGGTATGAAAGGATATAAAGATTATAAGTTTCATTTAAGAGGGGCTATTGTCGCTACTCAAATTTTAGCAATCGTAAGTTTATTTTTGGCGGGAATTGCCACAACTATTTAGTGTGAAGAAGGGCATGGAGCTTTTATAAAAGATAAGGAGATTTATAATATATAGAATTAGAAATGAGAATTTGATAGTATTGGAGTAAGGAGTTTTAATAACAGTATATTAAACAATATTAATATACTGTTGCAAATGTTTTGATATTATGTAAAATTATACAATTTTACGGAGGCATTTGATAAAATTCAAAAAAATTTAATGGAGGCTAATATGAAAAAAGTAATTGGCGCAGCAACAGCAACTGTTTTTGGATTGGGAGCGTTTACCACAACTGCTACCGCAGAAACAATCGTAACAGCAGATGTACTTAACGTACGTGAAAAACCGACTACAGAATCAAAAGTGGTCGAAAAAGTAAAGAATGGGCAAGAATTAAAAGTCATAAATACCGAAGATGGCTGGTCAAAAATTGAGTTGAATGGTAAAGAAGTGTTTGTAAGTTCGGAGTTTACAAAAGATGTATATCATGTAACGGCGAATTTGTTAAATGTACGTACTGAAGCAAACACAGATTCAGAAATTCTTGGCAGACTAAAAAAAGATGATGTAATTGAATCAACGCATCAAGTAAAAGACGGATGGTTGCAATTTGAGTATAAAGGAAAAACTGCTTATGCAAACGTTTCTTTCCTATCAAGTACAGCACCAACTGAAAAGAAAACTGAAGAGAAAACGAAGCAAGTAGCGAAAGTACAAAAATCAGTTAAAGAAAAGAAAGAAGTAAAGACGCAGAAAGTAGCAAAAGCGAAAGAAACAACGAAAGCACAAGAAATAGTAAAGCCTAAAGAAGAGGCAAAAGTAGTAAAAGTTAAAGAAGAAGGGAAAGCGCAAGAAATAGTAAAACCTAAAGAAGAAGGGAAAGCGCAAGAAATAGTAAAACCTAAAGAAGAGGCAAAAGTCAAAGAAGAAGTAAAAGTTAAAGAAGAAGAAAAAGCGCAAGAAATAGTAAAGCCTAAAGAAGAGGCAAAAATCAAAGAAGAAGTAAAAGTTAAAGAAGAAGAGAAAGTGCAAGAAATAGCAAAGGCTAAAGAAGAAGAAAAAGCAAAAGCTAAAGAAGAAGAGAAAGCAAGAGAAATAGTAAAAGCTAAAGAAGAAGAGAAAGCAAGAGAAATAGCAAAAGCTAAAGAAGAAGAGAAAGCAAGAGAAATAGCAAAAGCTAAAGAAGAAGAGAAAGCAAGAGAAATAGCAAAAGCTAAAGAAGAAGAGAAAGCAAGAGAAATAGCAAAAGCTAAAGAAGAAGAGAAAGCAAGAGAAATAGCAAAAGCTAAAGAAGAAGAGAAAGCAAGAGAAATAGCAAAGGCTAAAGAAGAAGAGAGAGCGAAAGAAGCATCTAAAAACAACATACAGTCTGCTAAACGTGAATTAACGGTAGTAGCGACAGCGTATACTGCTGATCCAAGTGAAAATGGTACATATGGTGGACGCGTTTTAACTGCGATGGGGCATGATTTAACGGCAAATCCGAATATGAGAATTATCGCAGTTGACCCGAAAGTAATCCCATTAGGATCTAAAGTATGGGTAGAAGGCTATGGAGAAGCGATCGCTGGTGATACTGGAAGTGCAATTAAAGGTAATCGTATTGATGTTTTAATGGGTTCAAAAAGTAAAGCTATAAATTGGGGAAGACAAACTGTTAAAGTGAAAATTTTATAATAACAATAATTATCCAAATAGAAGTCAGTTCTCTTTATTGAGGCTGGCTTTTATTTTTTTAGTAGAAGGATAATAGGATTTTTAAATGACTTATTAATAAACCTGTAATAAAACATAAAAATTGTCTCATGTTTAGAAAAACTATTAAGAATGAGGTAAGGAAGTAGAACAGAAGGTTATTGAGAAGTAGAGAAGAATAGTATGTTGAAAACGAAGGGTTAACGTATAATGAAATATATAAATCGGATCAAATCGTTTACTAAACACTTTCACTCATAATAGTGTAATTAAGTTCAAAGGATAGGTGTATTTCATGAAAGAAGTAAGAGAATATATTGAAACAAAGAAACAAGGTGTATTGGAGTTGCAAATAAAAGAAACGGAAGAAAAGCTAGGTGCTGCTTTCCCAAATCAATATAGGGATCTTATTAAATTAGTTAATAATGCTGAAATAGGGGAATGGATACTATATCCGATTAAAGATAATAGAAATGTAACGAAAACTTGGGATGATATTGTTAGACAAAATAT
Source organism: Bacillus sp. FSL E2-8900 (assembly GCF_037966225.1). Lineage (NCBI taxonomy): Bacteria > Bacillati > Bacillota > Bacilli > Caryophanales > Bacillaceae > Bacillus > Bacillus sp. FSL E2-8900. The sequence goes on along the minus strand of NZ_CP150193.1, from coordinate 2,793,273 downwards.
TGACATGAGAGATGAGTCTATACCAGAAAATCTTATCATAATTGGTGACGATGGTTCAGGGGATAAATTGTGCTTTAAAATAAATAATGGAAAAATGGATGATAAAATATATATTTGGTATCACGCGGATGACGAAATGGAAGAAATATCTCCGAGTTTAAAAGAATTTATTATGGAAACTATTCAGGAAGACGATGTTTTTTAGTCTTAATTATTATCATTTTGTGAATCATTCTTATAAAAGGCGAGGATAGAATATGACAATAGAATTATATGGCGCACATTGTAATGAGCGGAAAGGGTATAGAGTAATTGAAGGAAGAGGTTCATATAATCATTACTTTGGCGGTCAAGATTGTAATTTGCCAGTATGTAAGTTATGCGGTGAGAAGATGCATCAAATTCTCTGTTTTGATTTAAAAGATGGGAGACTTGCTGAACTTAAAAGTAATGAACTAAATATTTTACCATTCGTTTCATGCTTGAACTGCGCGATGGTGTGGGAACCGCAATATTTTCAGTTAAGTGATGGAGGTAAAACAGTTCAAATCATAAAGCAGCAAAATACAGAAGAATGGATAATGGAAGAGGAAGATAAGTTACCAGTTTCATTACCAAAAACAACGGTAAAGCTTATAAATATGAAAAATGAAGATATACCTACAGATGAAGATAGTTACTGGGAAGCTTTTGACTTGTTCGGTTCTGAATATGTATGTAGATTATTAGGGGCACCATTATATGCGGATCTTCCAGAGCATTTGGCGTGTCCAACTTGTTCTAAAGAGATGAAGTATGTTGCTACAATTACACAAGATATCGAGGAACGTGAACTTATTTCAGTAGTTGATTTCCAGTTTGGGGAAATGAATATATACTATTATTTATGTAAAGATTGTTCAATTATAAAAACGGAAACACAAAGTACATAACAAGACTAACATATTATATTAGTCTTGTTTTTGTATCGCAACATCATTAAGAATCGCATCAAATATATCTTTTTGCGTAAAGTTATCTGTAAAAATAGTTTCTCTGGCAACCTTAATAGTATCGTGCGGATTATACCATTTTTGTAGGGAATCCTCACCAAATTCATGTCGTTTGTCTCTTGTGTTATGTCGTCTAATAGTTTCCTCTAATGATAAATCAAAGTAATATGCAAATGCATTTTCATCAAAATAACGAATTAATTCTTTTAACATCTCACCATACCTATGACTGTTCAATATACCTTCTAAAATAACAAATTCACATTTTCCTTTTCCGTACTTCGTAATTTCAAATAGTAAATCATGTGATAAATTACCCATTGTGTCGTGTACTCTAAGCATATCTCTACGTACAACATCCTGTGATACTAAAAGTGTTCCTTGTCCGAAATGTTCTTGTAGTTGTTTTGCAATCGTTGTTTTACCACTTGAGGAGTTTCCTCTAAGAATGATTAAAGTGGATGTAAGTATAGGATTAGACATAATGTATTTCCCCCCAACAGCATTAATTATATAGAAAATTTTAACAAATAAAGTGAGGAAAGTGTATAATTAATATGATGGATATTTAAGGAGGGGGTAAGATGGGAGATATATTAAAAAATGCACAACCTATATGGAAACGGACTTGGTTTCGTTATCTAGGGGCATTTTTTATTGTTCAGTTACTGTTTATTTTGTGTGAAATCACTGCGTGGGCGCCAAACTTTAGGCCAGGCGGAGAGTTTTTTAATAGAATATTAAATTCTCAATTTTTCACTGAATGGTTCACACTCTATACAATCCCGCAACTTAACGTATTTACAGCATTTTTTGCGATTACATTACTACCATATGCATTAGTAGGTGCAATGAAAGATGTAACAGCAAGAAAAAATATAAAGAAATAATAGAGGTATAATATGCTTTTTCAAAAAGAAGGTTTATTGATTAGATACGTAATGGAAGATGATGCATCTATCATTTCTAAATGGTTAACGGACCCAGCAGTCCTGCGGTATTACGAAGGACGAGATAATCCGCAATCTGTAGAAAAGGTGCTTGATCATTTTATACATAGTCCAAACAGTAATGAAAAAAGATGTTTAATAGAATTTGATACCATTCCGATTGGTTACATACAAATGTACCCAGTGGATTCAGAGTGGAAAGCGTTATATGGCTATAAAGAATCACAAAATGTATGGGGTATGGACCAATTTATCGGTGAACCAGCCTATTGGGGAAAGGGAATTGGAACAAAACTCGTTCAGGCAGCAATTACATATATTATGGGTGAAATGGGAGCAGAAGCAATTGCAATGGATCCGAAAGTAAATAATGAACGAGCATTAAAGTGTTATGAAAAAAGTGGATTTAAAAAAGTAAAGATTTTAAAGGAACATGAGTTGCATGAGGGGAAATTAGAAGATTGTTGGATGATGGAATATAAACAATAATAATGGCTTATACAAATAAAGGGGGATGTGTGAAATGAAAAAAGCATTAATCGTAATTGATGTGCAAGCGGGTATGTATACAGCTGGAATGCCAGTACATAATGGGGGAAAGTTTTTACAAACATTGCAAGAGCTTATTAGGGAATGTCGTTCAAATGATATTCCAGTTATTTATATCCAACATAACGGTCCTAAAGACCATCCGTTAGAAAAAGGTACGGATGGATGGCGAATCCATGCGGCCATCGCTCCGCAAGAAGGAGATAATATAGTTGAAAAGACGACTCCAGATTCATTCCATAATACAAACTTAAGCGAAGTGTTACAAGAGAAAGGAATTGAACACGTTATTCTTTCGGGAATGCAAACAGAGTATTGTGTAGATACGACAACGCGCAGAGCATGTAGTGAAGGGTATAAAGTAACGTTAGTGAGTGATGCGCATAGTACATTTAATACAGAAGTGTTACGTGCTGAAGATATTGTGAAACATCATAACGCAGTATTGGGAGCGTTTGCGGATGTTGTTGCAGTAAAAGACTTAAAAGTGGCTGCCTCTAAATAAGAGGCAGTTTTTTATTAGAAAAAATAGCGTCAAATATTGTTAGTAATTCGGTATTTTGAAATAATCACTTATATAATTTCACGTACCATAATGAAAAAATACAAAAAAGGAGCACCACATAATTAAAAAGGGCGCTCCTGCATTAAAACGTTACTTTTTCTTATCTTTATCCAATATATTTTGTTCTTCAGCAAACTCTGTACCATATGCAAAGCGGCGATTAATACGAATGTTATCATTGTTGTGCCTTGTATGAGAGTTAGAGAAGCGATGAACGATTACTTCAGATAAAGTGAAGACGATGGCAGAAAGGATACTGCCCCATGCAATTTGCATATAGTTGTCTAATAAAATATTACCGAAAATCCATACGCTTAAATATGTTAATAAGAAATCCGACATAATGGCACCAGTATTGCCAATTCGATTTAAAATAATTTTATCAACGAACATGTAGGATACGATTGTAACAAAGAGACTGAATGAAATAATTTGAACAAACGTTGCAGGGAAAAATAAAGCAAGCCCAATGCTAAATGCGATAATGCACGATATAAACTTGATAAGCACTACTGTGAAATCATTCAAAATTTACACCTCCGATTTATACATAGTTTTTCAATAAATTCTGGAGTTCATACATTGTAACGGATTTATTTACATAAAACTTTTTCATGTTCGGAATTTAGTCTAAATATTATAAAAACAATGAAAAAATGTTATAGTAAAATGAGAGTGTATGACATTTTTAGGTAAGGGGGAATCCAAGATGTGGATTACTTCAGAAGTAGAAATTCCAGATGAGTTAATTGATCACCTTGAGCAAGGAAAGTTAGTGTTATTTGTTGGAGCGGGAGTTTCTATGAAAGGGAAATCAAACTTACCGAATTTTGATGATTTAGTTGATGAAATTGCAAAAACGTTATATGTCGAAAAACGTGAAATAACAGAGCCACATGATTATTATCTTGGCAAAATTGCGAAAACAAAAGATGTACATCAAGTCGCAAGAGATCTCGTTCATATAGAGAAATCAAAACCGAATCCATTGCATTATGCAATTCCAAGGTTATTTCCTTTAGATACAGATATCCGCATTGTAACAACAAATTTTGATCAACATTTTACAACTGCAATTAAAGAAATAAATAGAGATATCAATGTTTATTACGCTCCAGCTTTACCGACTGGGAGAGCTTTTAAAGGTCTTGCTTACATACATGGTAATGTAGAACAGGAGAAAGAGGCTTTAATTTTAACAGATGGTGATTTTGGAAGGGCTTACTTAACGGAAGGGTGGGCGAGAAGGTTTTTAGTTGATCTATTCTCAAATTACACCGTTTTATTCGTTGGATATAGTCATAATGACCCAGTAATGAAATATTTAGCAACTGGTTTACCACCAAGTACAAGACGATTTGCTTTTGTCGCACAAGGAGAAAATACATACCACTGGGAACATTTAGGGATAAGACCAATTGTGTATCCGAATAAGGTGAATAATCATCAATCCCTTGTAAAAGCGGTAAAACGCTGGGCTGAATTAATGGGTGATAATTATATTACGAAAAGAATGCGTATTCGGGATATTGTAACGGTTCCCCCGTCAGTAGAACAGGAACAATTATCATACATAAAGCAATCGATTAAAAAAATTGAAACAGTACGTTACTTTGTGGAATTTGCTCATGATTATGAATGGGTCGAATGGTTAGAAGCAGAAGGTAAATTACAAAATTTGTTTATGCTTACGCCAAACTATAATGAAGTAGATGAATTACTTGCAGAATGGTTAGTGGAACAATTTCTTTTTAGTCATCAGAAAGAATTATTTCAATTAATTTATAAAAACTATTCTAAAATATCACCGTTATTATGGAAAACAATTTGTAACTACTTAAACGAAACGAAGAGTAAGATGGACCCGTTGTTGTTTGCAAGGTGGACACTCCTTTTATTAGAAACAGCTGAAAAAGATAGTAGCTCTATAGAAAAGATTTCTAAGTTACTGCAAAAATGTTCTTTTCCTGAGCATAAAGAAATTGCCTTATTGTTACTAACTTTTATTTTAGACGGAAAACTGAAGTTGAAACGTGTAAGAAAATGGGGAAATGATACGCAAGAATCAATAGAACTCGAGGAATCGAGTCGCTTACCAGTATCTACATTTTCTCATGTGGAGCAAATTTGGAACGAAAAGATGAGGCCATATATCGCTTATTATGCTGTTCCAATTATGATGATTGGATTAGAAAAATTGAGAATGTTGTCGTTAAGACAAACGGCACTGAAAAAAAGAAATAAGGAAAATGTAGAGAAAGAGTTTCATCAAAATGACCTTGCATTTTTAATACGAATTGTAAAAGAGTGTCTAACTTATTTATGCGAAAACAATGAGAAAAAAGCGGATTATTATATTACAGAAATGATAGAAGCAAATAGTGTACTTCAAAAGCGAATTGCAATTGATGCGATGAATAAAAATATTTTTGTTCGTGTAGATGACAAAATGAAATGGTTGTTACATGAAGGACTTCTTTTAGATTTCACTTATAAACACGAAGTTTTTCAACTTTTAAAAAGGCATTATGCACATTGTTTAGAAAAAACAAAAGAAGAAGTCACTCGAACTGTAATAAAGCATCTTACAGAAGAGAGGGTATTTGATGCATGTCTCGTATTAGACTTATTATTCAAGTGTGATTCGAATAGCCCATCTACGGCAAATGGGTATGAGTTAATGAAGCAAAAGCATCCTCATTTTCATTCTGAACGATACAGTGTACAAAAGAAAGAGGATACAGCAGAAAGCATTACTTGTAATGTAACTGCTGACGGATTATTGCAGCTGAAAGATGTTGAAATTATGAAGCAAGTTCAGCAATTTTCGCAAGATGGTGTTTTTGAACAACGCCATTTTTTAGAGATGTTATCAAAAGCATGTAAATTAAACACAGAGTGGAGTATTTCATTTGCATACCAATTAGTAGGAGTGCAAGAAATAAGTAATGAAGTATGGTTTGTTTGTATTAGAGAATGGCGAAATAATCGAGGATTGACGAATGAGCAAATCCAAAAAATTATTCCGCTATTGCAGAAATTTGTTAGAAATACTGCTTTTCATTGGTTAATTAGTAGTTTTCTATATGAAATTAGTAATCGACTAGAAGAGTTAGAAGAGAATAGTATACGTGTTGTAAAACGATTTGCTTTTTCAGTGTTTCCTCAAGTTATGAAGAGTGATACAGACTTTAAGCTTGGGAAACAAGATTTTTATAATGAATCAATTCAGCATCCAGTTGGAAAAATGACGGCTGTATTATTAAAGTTGTTATCATATGATCATTTATACGATCGTAATGTATATGAATATTTATTTTTATTTGAAGAACAAGTAAGAGTTAATTCGGAACGAACAAACTTTATGTTTGCTCGTTTAATAGCAGATATTACATTCCTATATCATATTGAAAAACAATGGTGCCGAAAATATTTGTTACCATATTTAGATTTAAAAAAACAAAATGAGATTACGGAATATGCATGGGCCGGCTTATGTTACACGCAAATAAATCTACCTTTATTTACAGAAATGAAGCGATTTATTAAGTATGCGATAGAACATTTGGAAGTATTACATCCGCATACGAGAGAAGCTTTCTTGAAATGGCTTAGCTTTGTATTTATTAAATGTGTACTATATTGGGAGCAAAAAACAGATTGGTTATACCCGTTACTCATACTAGAAAATGAAGAAAATAAAATTAAGTTTATGCAGTTTTTATGCTATTACGTCAAAACATTAAGTGTAAAAGAACAACAAAAATTTTGGACAGCTTGGCTCAGTGTATTTTTGCGAGAACGACCAAAAATGGGTGAGATAACTGCAAGAGAATATGTAATGCTTTTACGTATTATTTTATACATGGATGAAATATTAGAAAAAGGATTATGTATTATGTCTCGTGCATTTTCAAGTGTACATGGTAAATGTGCAGGTGAGGAAATGAAGCAGTTATTGATTGAAATGCTTCATAAAAAAGAAAGTATGAAAGCGCATAAAGAAATATTTGCAAATGTGTTTTTTATTTTACTACAAACATGTCACGAAGCCGTTTTATTTGAAAAAGAAATCATAAAAATAAAAGAATTATTAGTTCAGTATGAAGTAGAGGAATATGTTTTACATTTACTAGAAAATGAAATAATTCGCATAGGAATTGTAATGGGTGATTTACAAAAAGAATTATAGGACGAAAGTGGAATTTAAAAAAATATATAAAAAGTTGTTGACAGTGTTTTGAAAAGCGTTCTATAATACGAATCATACTTATTCAATTTCAAAAACATTTGAATAAACAAAGTGCAATGAAGAGATCACAGTAGTGGTTAGTCTTACTGTAACAGAGAGCTGGTGGTTGGTGTGAACCAGTACAGGGATAATCATGAATTACAGTCTTGGAGCATCTTTTTCGTAATAAAGATAGTTTGTCTTTATGAGGAAAAAGCGGTCAATTGATCGTTAACAGTGAAGAGAGGTAGACGGAAAGTTAGTCTACAACTAGGGTGGTACCGCGATAAATATCGTCCCTACTGATTTATTCAGTAGGGACTTTTTGTATTTTAGTGGTTCAACTTGAAAATTAAATAGTCATGCATTGAAAGGAAAAGCAGTAGTTGTTGTTTCCCTGTAACAGAGAGCTGGTGGTTGGTGCAAACCAGTACATAAACAAGAGCGAATTACAGTCCTGGAGCATCTTTTTCGTAGTAAAGATAGTATTGTCTTTATGAAGGGAAAGACGGTCAGATGATCGTTAACAATGAAGAGAGGTAGACGAAAGAAGTCTACAACTAGGGTGGTACCGCGATAAATATCGTCCCTACTGATTGGATCAGTAGGGCTTTTTTGTACAAAAAAGTGGGTTTTTAACTAGTAGTTCATGTCTTTGTAAGAATTATCAGTTTAAAATAAGAAGAGGTATCGATTCCACTATGAATTTGTATAATTAGTCAGTTCAGAAAATAGAGAATTTTTTATTCTCTTACTATACTTTTAAAACATTAGAGGAGGATTTCCAAATGGCAAATCATGAATTAGATCAATTACGTAAACAGGTAGATGAAATTAACTTACAACTATTACACCTTTTAAACAAACGTGGTGAAATTGTTCAAAAAATTGGAGAGCAAAAGCAAGTACAAGGTACGAAACGCTTTGATCCAGTACGTGAGCGTGAAGTACTTGATATGATTGCAGAGCATAACGAAGGACCATTCGAAACATCAACAGTTCAACATATTTTCAAAACGATTTTCAAAGCAAGCTTAGAGTTACAAGAAGATGATAACCGTAAAGCGTTACTAGTATCACGTAAAAAGAAACAAGAAAATACAATCGTTGATGTAAAAGGTGAATTGATTGGAAACGGAACACAAACGTTCATCATGGGACCTTGTGCAGTAGAAAGTTTAGAACAAGTTCGTCAAGTAGGGCAAGCGATGAAAGACCAAGGCTTAAAATTAATGCGCGGTGGTGCATTCAAACCGAGAACTTCTCCATATGATTTCCAAGGTTTGGGAGTAGAAGGACTTCAAATTTTACGTCAAGTAGCAGACGAGTTTGACTTAGCAATTATTAGTGAAATTTTAAATCCGAACGATGTTGAAATGGCATTAGACTACGTTGATGTAATTCAAGTTGGTGCACGTAACATGCAAAACTTCGATTTATTACGAGCTGTAGGTAAAGTTAACAAACCAGTATTATTAAAACGTGGATTAGCAGCAACAATTGATGAGTTCATTAACGCAGCGGAATACATCATTGCGCAAGGTAACGATCAAATTATTCTTTGTGAGCGCGGTATCCGCACATACGAAAGAGCAACACGTAACACATTAGACATTTCTGCAGTACCAATTTTAAAGAAAGAAACACATTTACCAGTTATCGTTGATGTAACACATTCAACTGGACGCAGAGATTTATTATTACCAACAGCGAAAGCGGCACTTGCAATTGGCGCAGATGCAGTAATGGCTGAAGTTCATCCAGATCCAGCAGTTGCATTATCAGATTCTGCACAACAAATGGACATTCCAGAATTCCATAGATTCATGGATGAGTTAAAAGGTTTCAAAAATAAATTATCTTAATTCCATATCATATATGCATTGAAGAGGAAACAGTAGTGCTTATCTCACTGTTAAAGAGAGCTGATGGTCGGTGTGAATCAGTACAAAGGTAAGCATGAATTACAGCCTTGGAGCATCTTTCCCGACAACTTTTGGAGGGTAAGACGGTCGAACGATCGTTAAAGAAGAAGAGAGGTAGACGAAAGAAGTCTACAACTAGGGTGGTACCGCGATAAACATCGTCCCTACTGAGCGCTCAGTAGGGACTTTTTTGTACAAAAAAATAGTAAAGGGGCAAGAGAAATGAGATACATTACAGCTGGAGAATCACATGGACCGCAGTTAACAGTTATTTTAGAAGGTGTACCAGCAGGTTTGACACTTACGGCGGAACATATTAATAAAGAATTATTAAGAAGACAAAAAGGTCATGGGCGCGGAAGACGTATGCAAATTGAAACAGATACAGTTGAAATTGTAAGTGGTGTTCGTCACGGGATGACACTTGGATCACCGATTACGTTAATTGTAAAAAATGATGATTTCAAACATTGGACGAAAGTAATGGGTGCAGAGCCAATTTCGGAAAAAGAAAGTAAAGACATGAAACGTACAATTACAAAACCACGTCCCGGACATGCAGATTTAAATGGAGCAATTAAATATGGTCATCGTGATATAAGAAACGTATTAGAGCGGTCATCTGCAAGAGAAACGACAGTTCGTGTAGCTGCTGGTGCAGTTGCAAAACAAATTTTAAGCGAATTAGGCGTGGAAATTGCAGGACATGTTCTTGAAATTGGTGGAGTAAAAGCAAAACATATTTCAAACTTATCAATTGAAGAAATTCAAACAATTACTGAAAACTCACTAGTTCGATGTTTAGATAAAGAAGTAGAGCAAGAAATGATGAATGCGATTGACAACGCAAAAAGTAGTGGAGATTCAATCGGTGGTATTGTGGAAGTCATTGCAGAAGGTATGCCGATTGGCGTCGGTAGTTACGTCCATTACGATCGTAAATTAGATGCAAAACTTGCTGGTGCAATTATGAGTATAAATGCATTTAAAGGTGCTGAAATCGGCGTAGGTTTTGAAGCGGCACGACAACCAGGAAGCAAAGTGCATGATGAAATTCTGTGGGATGAAGAAAAAGGATACACGAGAAGAACGAATAATGCCGGCGGTTTAGAAGGCGGTATGACAACAGGTATGCCAATTATCGTAAGAGGCGTGATGAAGCCAATTCCTACTTTATACAAACCGTTAGCAAGCGTTGATATTGATACGAAAGAAGCATTCCAAGCGAGTATTGAAAGATCTGATAGTTGCGCAGTACCAGCGGCGGGTGTAGTAGCTGAATCTGTTGTGGCATGGGAACTTGCAGATGCACTAGTCGAACAATTCGGAAAAGATCGTATGGAATTATTAAAACAAAACATTATGCAACACAATAACTACGCAAAAGAATTTTAATAAAAAGGTGGGTTTAACGTGCAAGTAAAAGATCAACTATCATCATTACAACCATATAAACCAGGTAAATCACCAGAACAAATGAAAGAAGTGTACGGAGATCATTCGTTTGTGAAATTAGCATCGAATGAAAATCCATTCGGCTGTTCGCCACGTGTTTTAGATGAGTTGCAAAAATCGTGGTTGGAACATGCTTTATATCCTGACGGAGGTGCTACAACGCTCCGTCAAACAATCGCAGATAAGTTACATGTGAAAATGGAACAAGTACTTTGTGGTAGTGGTTTAGATGAAATCATTCAAATAATAAGCCGCGCCGTATTACGAGCGGGAGATAACATTGTAACAGCAGGTGAAACATTCCCACAGTATCGTCATCATGCCATTATAGAAGATTGCGAAGTGAAGGAAGTTGCGTTAAATAACGGTGTATACGACTTAGAAGAAATTTCTTCAGTAGTAGATAACGATACAAAAATTGTATGGATTTGTAACCCGAACAATCCAACAGGCACATATGTGAATGACCGAAAATTGACTCAATTCATTGAAGGTATTAGTGAAAATACGTTAATTGTCATTGATGAAGCGTACTATGAATACGTAACAGCAAAAGATTTCCCAGAGACATTACCGCTTTTAGAAAAACATAAAAATATTCTTGTACTTAGAACATTTTCTAAAGCGTACGGATTAGCTTCTTTCCGCGTTGGATATGCGGTTGGACAGGAAGAGTTAATCGAAAAATTAAATGTCGTTCGTTTGCCATTTAACGTATCTTCATTAGCGCAAAAAGCAGCGACGATTGCTTTTGGTGATGACGAGTTTATTGAAGAAATAGTTCGCGTGAATACAGAAGGATTACAACAATACGAGAGCTTTTGTAGGGAAAATGATATTCCATTTTATCCATCGCAAACAAATTTCATCTTCTTGCCAGTTGAGAATGCTGGAGAGATTTATGAAGCTTGTGCACATGCAGGATTTATTATTCGTCCGTTCCCGAATGGTATCCGTATTACAGTCGGAACAAGGGAGCAAAATGAAGGGGTGATTTCAGTGTTACAACAACACTTTGAAAATAAAAAAAGAAAGTCTCGAGATGAGGAAAATGCGTAAAAAGGTAGTATTAATTGGAACTGGTTTAATCGGAGGCTCTCTCGCATTAGCAATTAAGAAAGAGCACGATATAACGATAACAGGTTATGATATATTTCAAGAACAAGTAGAGCGTGCAAAAGAATTACACGTAGTAGATGAAATAGCAGTTGATTTACAGCATGCATGTGAAGAGGCACATTTAATTGTTTTTGCTTCTCCAGTTGAAGAAACAAAGAAGCTATTACACAAACTTGCGTCATTCCGTTTACGAGAAGATGTTATAGTGACTGATGTTGGTAGTACAAAAGGCACGATTATGAATGAAGCAGAAACTTTATTTTCAAAGGAAGTATCTTTCATTGGTGGACATCCAATGGCAGGTTCTCATAAAACGGGAGTTGAAAGTGCAAAAGCGCATTTATTTGAAAATGCATTTTACATTTTAACACCGATGCATCATGTGCCAAATGAACATGTGGAAGAGTTAAAAGATTGGTTAAAAGGAACGGGATCACATTTCCTTGTTTTAAATACAGAAGAACATGATTATGTAACAGGAATCGTTAGTCATTTCCCGCACCTTATCGCAGCAGGTTTAGTGAAGCAAGTAGAGAAACATGCAGGAGATAATCCGCTCATTCATCAGCTAGCTGCTGGAGGGTTTAAAGACATTACACGTATCGCATCTAGTAGTCCGAAAATGTGGAGTGATATTGTAAAGCAAAATCGTGAGCATTTAATGGTATTATTAAAAGAGTGGATCTCTGAAATGGAAGATTTATATAAAACAGTTTCTACCGGAGATGCATGCGAGATTCAAAACTATTTTGCAGATGCGAAAGAATACCGTGATTCTTTACCAGTAAGAAAGAGAGGGGCAATTCCTGCCTATCACGACTTATACGTCGATGTATTAGATAAGGTGGGGGCATTGGCTCATATTACGAGTATTTTGGCGCGCGAGGAAATTAGTATTACGAACTTGCAAATATTAGAAGCGCGTGAAGGACTGCTTGGGGTATTACGTATTAGCTTCCAAAGGGAAGAAGATCGTATGAAAGCAAAACTAGCGCTTGGAGAAGAAGAATACCAAACTTATGAAACAATTTAAATGAGAAGGTGAAAAACGTGAAAGAAAGAACAATACAACCTGTTAATAACGGATTGAATGGCAATATTACAATCCCAGGTGATAAATCCATTTCACACCGTGCTGTTATGTTCGGTTCTATTGCAGAAGGGAAAACAACAATTAAAGGTTTCTTGCCCGGTGCAGACTGTTTAAGTACGATTTCATGTTTTAAAGAAATGGGAGTAGAAATTACGCAAAACGGTGATGAGGTTACTGTAGTTGGTAAAGGATTAGAAGGTTTACAAGAACCAAAAGCTGTATTAGATGTTGGTAATTCTGGTACAACAATCCGATTAATGTCAGGTATATTAGCTAACACACCATTTTTCTCTTGCGTACAAGGTGATGAATCTATCGCAAAAAGACCGATGAAGCGTGTAACAAACCCATTAAAACAAATGGGCGCAAACATAGACGGCCGAGAAGAAGGAACATTTACACCGTTAACAATACGTGGCGGAGATTTAAAAGCAATTGAATATATTTCTCCTGTTGCAAGTGCACAAGTAAAGTCAGCTATTTTACTTGCAGGTCTTCGTGCAGAAGGTGTAACAGCTGTTACAGAACCACATATTTCACGCGACCATACGGAAAGAATGCTCGAAGCATTTGGTGTTAAAGTAACTCGCGAAGGGAAAACAGTGAAGCTGTCAGGTGGACAAAAATTAACAGCAACAGACATTCAAGTGCCCGGTGACGTATCATCAGCAGCATTTTTCTTAGTAGCAGGTGCAATCATCCCAAATAGTAAACTAGTATTACAAAATGTAGGAATGAATCCAACCCGTACAGGTATTATTGATGTTTTAGAAAAAATGGGTGCTACGTTCACTGTAGACCTAATTAACGAAGGGGCATCAGAACCAGCTGCAAATATTACAATCGAAACATCTTCATTAAAAGGAATTGAAATTGGCGGAGATATTATCCCTAGATTAATCGATGAGATTCCTGTAATCGCATTAGCGGCAACGCAAGCAGAAGGAATTACAGTAATTAAAGATGCACACGAATTAAAAGTAAAAGAAACAAACCGTATTGATACAGTAGTTGCTGAGTTAACGAAACTAGGAGCTCGAATAGAAGCAACTGATGACGGTATGATCATTTACGGAAAATCAGCTCTAAAAGGCAATACAGTAAATAGTTATGGTGATCACCGTATCGGAATGATGCTTGCAATTGCTGGCTGCCTAGCAGAAGGAAAAACAATTATTGAAGATGCAGAAGCAGTAGGTGTATCATATCCTACATTCTTTGACGAACTTCAAAAGTTAGCTAAATAAAAAGGGTGGAAAGCAGATACGTGATGTATCTGCTTTTTTGTTAAAACGTCCTTGTAATTTCACTTACCGAACTATAATAGTGAGAATTATGATACAATTCAAAAAGGGAATGGAGGAGAATTATATGAATGTCATACAATTAAAAGAAGATAAATTCAGAGAAGCATTACGTTTATCAGAATACGCTTTTCAATATAAAGTAGATGAGGAACGATTACAGCAGCAACTTACAAAAATGAAGGAAAGTCATGAAATATACGGCATTATGGAAGGGAAAGACTTAGCTGCAAAACTACACCTCATCCCGTTTCATATTTACATAGGTAAAGAAAAATTTAAAATGGGTGGCGTTGCAGGAGTAGCGACGTATCCAGAGTACAGAAGAAGTGGGTATGTAAAAGAGCTACTTCAACATTCACTTCAAAGAATGAAAAAAGATGGCTATACAGTCTCTATGTTACACCCATTTGCTGTTTCATTTTACCGTAAATACGGCTGGGAACTTTGTGCGAATCTACTCAAATGTCATATAAGTAAGAGCGATTTAGTGATGAAAAAACAAGTAAATGGTACTGTGAAACGTTTTAATAAAGAAAATCATCCAAAAGAAGTCGAGAAGCTCTATGAAGCATTTGCAGAACGTTTTTCATGTATGTTAGTTCGAGAGAAGAACTGGTGGTTACAAGCGGTTTATGATGATTTAACATTAGCGATTTACTATGATGAAAATAAAAAGGCAGCAGGTTACATGTTATACAAAATAGAAAACTATAAAATGACAGTAGAAGAATTTGTAACACTGCATAATGAAGCACGAAATGGTCTATGGAATTTTATTTGCCAGCATGATTCTATGATTAAAGAGCTTGAAATGAAAGTAAGTGAAAACGAACAGTTGTTATATACATTGCAAGAACCACGTGTGAAAACAGAAATAAAACCATATTTTATGGGAAGAATTGTAGATGTAGAGCAGTTCTTAAAACAGTATGAGTTAAACTGGAACAATGTACAACAAGAAGTCATTTTACATATTACAGATTCATTTGCACCGTGGAATAATGTATCGGTGAGACTTGCAAATTATGAAATAGCAATTATAGAAGAACCAATGGATAAAGGGATCAAGCTAGATATAAATGCACTATCCACAATACTGCTTGGATACAAACGCCCATTAGAACTAAATGAATTAGAATTAATTAGCGGAAGCGAAGAGGAAATACGGGCATTTGAGAATGTAGTACCAGTGCGCAAGCCGTTTATTTATGATTTCTTTTAATTTGCATATAAGATGGAGTTGTTTCGAACAAAATTTTGGGATAGCTCCATCTCATCGTATTAATTTTTGTCGGTAAGTTGATATATCCTGAAAATCGCTGATATAATTTTATTCACATACAAGAGAATAGAATCGCAACTATACGTTGTCACGCACTTGACTTTTATTCCCTGTAATTTATAATTAAAAACGGAATGAATTTTCATTCCTGAAAATAGAGGTGGAAAAAATGGCTAAAAACAAACAAGAGGATATTTTTGATGCTGCGATGCAACTTTTTGCAGAGCGTGGTTACGATGGTACGACAATTCCAATGATCGCTGAAAAGGCAAAAGTCGGTGCGGGTACTATTTATCGCTATTTTGAAAATAAAGAGGCACTTGTTAACTCATTATTTTCAAAAAGTATGTTAGAGCTTTCTGAAATAATAAAAACGGATTTTCCTGTTGAAGCAAATATTCGTGAACAGTTTAGTCATACGTACAACCGTTTATTTGAATTTGCGAGAAACAATGTAGATGCTTTTTTATTTACAAATTCTCACTGTGATAGTTATTTTCTTGATGAACAGAGTAAGAAAATATTTGATGATTTTATAGGCTTCTTTATGAATATTATTGAAGATGGAATCGCAAAAGGTTTTCTTCGTCCATTGCCTCCAGTTGCTTTAATTATTATTGTATATCAACCGCTAGAAAAATTAACGAAAGTAATTGCAACAGGGCAATTAGAATACTCGAAAGAGTTAGTAAAAGAATTAGAAGAAAGCTCTTGGAACGCTATTAGAATCATTTGATTCTATAGCTTTATAAGGACAGGAATGAATATTCATTCCTAAATAGATTTAAAAAAATGAGAGTAGGAAAGGATATTTGTGTAACTAAGGGAATGAACATTCATTCCGGAAAGGCTAGTTTAATAGAATTTATAAAATAACGTAATAGAATAATAGGAATGAACGTTCATTCCGTTACTAACGTGAAACTTTCAAAACGGGAGATGATTCAAATGAGCAAGTTAAAAAGTTGGAGAAGTTTATCTTTTCTATTATGGATAGTTATTACTATTACAATGGTCGTAACGATGCCTAATATGGATAAATTAGTGAAGGAAAAAGGGAAAATTACAATCCCTAATACAAAGCAAAGCAGTATTGCTGACAAGATGATGAAAGAGATGGATAAAGAAGGAGTTGAAAAGTATGAAATTATAGCCGTTTTTAATAGTGGCAATAAGGCAGCTTTAACAGATGAACAAAAGAAGGAAATAACAAAAACAATCAACGCCCTGCAAAATGAAAAAGAGCAATTAGGAATTAAGGAAGTTGTTTCACATTTAGACAATAAAGACTTGGAGAAACAATTAGTTTCTAAAGATAATACGACTATTTTAACGCAAATATCGATAGATAAAAAACACGGTGAAATATCAAAGGTTTCAAATAATCTTCATGAAAAAGTGCAAACGAAAGAGGTAAAAACGTATTTAACAGGAAGTGACTTAATAGCGGGTGATTTTCTTAAATCTTCTCAAGAGGGAGTGAAAAAGACAGAAGTTATTTCAATCATTTTCATTCTTGTAGTATTAATCCTCGTATTCCGTTCACCAGTTGTTCCAATTGTTTCTCTTCTTACAGTTGGTATATCGTATTTAGTTTCAATGGGGATTATTGCTCAGCTTGTAGATCAATTTAATTTTCCATTTTCAAACTTTACACAAGTGTTCGTAGTCGTCGTCCTGTTTGGGGTAGGAACAGATTATAATATTTTATTATATACGAGGTTTAAAGAAGAATTAAGTAAACAAGAAAATGCATTTTTAGCTACAAAAGAAACATTTAAATCAGCAGGTAAAACTGTATTATATAGCGGAATTGCGGTGCTAATTGGTTTTGCATCACTTGCGTTGGCAAGTTTTAAATTATATCAATCTACTTCAGCGGTAGCAATTGGTGTCGCAGTTTTATTACTAGTATTAACTACGTTAAATCCGTTTTTTATGGTGCTTTTAGGAAAAGGGATGTTTTATCCCGTTAAAACATTTAAAGGTCATGAAGACAGTCGTCTATGGGGATTCTTTGCGAAAAACTCAGTAGTGAGACCATTTGTAGCTTTAATTATTGTATTCGTGATATCAATTCCTTTCATATTAAAGTATTCTAATACACTTAATTACAACGATTTATTTGAAGTAGACAATAAATATGAGTCGAAAATGGGTATTAACGTAATAGAGGATCATTTTCCGCCTGGTTTCTCTTCACCGAGTACATTAGTCATTCAATCTGATAAAAAGCTGGATGAAGGAACTTCTCTACAAATTGTAGACGAATTAACTGATAAAATTTCGAAAGTTAAAGGTGTGTCAGAAGTATATGCACCAACACGTCCAACTGGTGAGAAGATAAAAGAATTATATTTAAATAAGCAAGCGGGAGAATTGAATACAGGATTAGGAGATGCCGATGGTGGCATAAAGGAAATTAATGATGGATTAACAGATGCGAAAAATAAAATGGGAAGTAATGATTCAAATAGTCTTGCGAATGTTCAAAAATTAATTGATGGAACGAACGAGGCGAAAAACGGGGTATCAGCATTAGGAACAGCTTTACATCAATTATCAAATGGCATAAACGACGGTGCACAAGGAGCACAGCAAATTGAGAGTGGTTTAGCTTCAGTAAACGAAAATATAAATGTTCTATCTAATGCAACGTCGCAGCTGCATGCTGGTTATGCACAGTTAGAAAAAGGTTTAAACTCTTACGATCAATACTTCGGAAGTATTTCTCAAGCGATTGATGGTGCGAAAAAGGGATATGAACAAATTGAAATGTTAATGACCAATTTCGTTCAAACGAAACCAGAATTAGCGAATGATCCAAACATACAACAAACGATAGGAATTGCTAAAGAGGCTCAAAAGAAATTAAGCGTACTTTCAAATGAATTAAATCAATTAGCAACACAGCACAAAACGGCGATGAGTTCATTTAAAGAAGCGAATCAATCGTTACTGAAAGTGGATAACGGCTTAAAAGAAATGAGCAATGGAGTTAATAAGTTACAAAAGGGAGCAGCCGATCTTAAAAATGGATTAAATGAAGGTTCTTCAGGTTCAAAACAAATTGCAAATAAATCAGTTGAGTTACAATCTGGATTAACGAAAATAAACGATGGGCAAGGACAACTTTTAACGGGCCTTAAAGACCTGCAAGAAAAGATGGGGCAATTACAATCCGGTTTATCTAAAAGTACAGAAGGGCTTGGAAAAGTAAGTAATGGCCTGCATGACGCACAAAAATATTTAGGGGAGCTCAATGAATCGAAGAGCTCTGAGAAGTTTTATATTCCAAAAGAAGTGCTAGAGGGAGAGGATTTCCAAAAAGCATTGAACACGTACATGTCACAGGATAGAAAAATTGCTAAAATGACTATCATTTTAGATGTAAATCCGTATTCAAAAGAAGCGATGCCAATTATTCAAGAAATCAATAAAACAATCGATGGCACTGTAAAGGGAACGGAATTACATGATGCGAAAACAGCAATTGGCGGAACAACAGCTAGAAACGTTGATTTAAAAGAAGTAACAGGGCAAGATTTCTTACGTACAGCTACAATTATGTTAATTGGAATTGCGATTGTATTAATCGTAATTACACGCTCATTACTAAACACAATATTTATTATTGGCTCATTACTATTAGCGTACTTCGCATCACTCGGTATAAGCGAACAAATTAGTGCACATGTATTACATGTAGATTCATTAAGCTGGAATGTTCCATTCTTTAGCTTCATTATGATTGTCGCTTTAGGAGTGGATTATAGTATTTTCGTAATGATGCGCTATAACGAGATAGAAGGGGATTCGGTAACGAAAATTGTAACTGCATCTCGTCATATAGGAGGAGTTGTATTATCAGCGGCGCTAATTTTAGGCGGGACATTTGCAGCATTAATTCCATCAGGTGTATTAACACTTATACAAGTTGCATCAGTAGTTGGCGTTGCACTTCTTCTATTAGCTTTAATTGTGATGCCGATATTATTACCGGCGTTAATAGGGTTAACGAGTAAAATGAAGAGTTACAAAGAGAAAATAATAAATACGAAATAAGAAGAGACTGTAGGGAATGATTTCTCTACAGTTTTTTCGGTATATAATATTTCAGATGAAAATGAATCCGATATATTACAGAATGAGCAGTGAAAGGTTATATGAGAAAGAGGTCGATGATATACATACAATAGCTAGGGGAATGGACAAAAACTATCCGATTTCATTGTAGAAAGGTAATCAACCGTTGCTATTCATCCAGCTTCTACTATATAATAGCTATAGTCTACAATAATTGAGTCGTAATATGCGATTTTTTAAGACAATCGGTGAGAAAACGCTGAAATAAGCGGTATTAGTAGGAGGACACAAATGATTACAGTAAGTAACGTTAGTTTGCGTTTCGCGGATCGCAAATTATTTGAAGATGTTAACATAAAATTCACGCCAGGTAACTGCTACGGTTTAATCGGAGCAAACGGTGCTGGTAAATCTACATTCCTAAAGATTTTATCTGGAGAAATTGAACCATCAACAGGTGACATACATATTACGCCAGGTGAGCGTCTAGCAGTATTAAAACAGAACCACTTCGAATATGAAGAGTTCCCAGTATTAGAAACAGTAATTATGGGTCACACGCAACTTTACAAAGTAATGCAAGAGAAAAATGCTATTTACATGAAAGAAGACTTTAGTGATGAAGATGGAATGCGCGCTGCTGAACTTGAAGGTGAGTTCGCTGAGCTTAACGGTTGGGAAGCTGAGTCAGAAGCTGCAATTCTTCTTAAAGGTTTAGGTATTGGTGAAGACCTTCATGATAAGAAATTGTCAGAATTAACTGGGGCAGAGAAAGTAAAAGTATTACTTGCTCAAGCTTTATTCGGTCAACCTGACATTCTATTATTAGATGAGCCTACCAACCACTTGGACTTAAAAGCGATTCAATGGTTAGAAAACTTCTTAATGAACTTTGAAAACACAGTTATCGTAGTATCCCATGACCGTCACTTCTTAAATAAAGTATGTACGCACATGGCTGACCTTGATTTCGGTAAAATTCAACTTTATGTTGGTAACTATGACTTCTGGTATGAGTCAAGCCAATTAGCTTTAAAATTAACACAAGATGCTAATAAGAAAAAAGAAGAGAAAGTAAAAGAGTTACAAAACTTCATTGCACGCTTTAGTTCAAACGCTTCTAAAGCGAAACAAGCAACTTCTCGTAAAAAATTATTAGACAAAATTACATTAGATGATATTAGACCGTCATCACGTCGTTACCCATTCGTTGGCTTCACACCTGAGCGTGAAGTAGGAAATGACTTATTAACTGTTGAAGGTCTGTCTAAAACAATTGATGGTGAAAAAGTGTTAGATAATGTGTACTTCACTTTAAATAAAGGTGATAAAGTTGCATTTATCGGCCGTAACGATATTGCGATGACAACATTATTTAAAATTCTTATGGGTGAAATGGAGCCGGATAGCGGTTCATTCAAATGGGGTGTTACAACCTCTCAATCTTACTTCCCAAGAGATAACTCTAAGTACTTTGAGAACAGTGATTACAACTTAGTTGAATGGTTACGTCAATTCTCTCCACAAGATGAGTCTGAAAGCTTCTTACGTGGTTTCTTAGGCCGTATGTTATTCTCAGGTGAAGAAGTTAAGAAGAACGTTTCTGTATTATCTGGAGGCGAAAAAGTTCGTTGTATGTTATCTAAAATGATGTTAAGTGGTGCGAACGTAATCACACTTGACGATCCAACGAACCACTTAGACCTTGAGTCAATCACAGCATTAAACAACGGTTTAATTGCATTCAAAGGTACAATCTTATTCACATCTCATGACCATCAGTTCGTGCAAACAATTGCAAACCGCATTATCGAAGTAACACCAAACGGTGTAATCGATAAAGAGGCTACTTATGATGAGTTCTTAGAAAATGAGGAACTTCAAAAACAAGTAGATGCAATGTACAAAGGTCAATAATATATAATGAAAAAACTCGCTCTTTTTAGAGCGAGTTTTTTGTCGAGAAAACGTAACATCGCTGGTCGGTCAAATGAATAATTATTCAAATATAATATTAATGAACAGGAGAATTTTTTCATGTATGAAGGGATGTAATGACTTTAAGATTTAAAGAGTTAGTTGAAGAAGGGAAATGTAAGTGGAGTAATATAATCAAATCGTATTATTTTGTCATGTGAAATATGTACCAAATTTGGAGATAGAATAGTTTGCGAATGAGTTTATAAAGGTATATAGTATGGGGTGTCATAATTAGTGGATGAATCTTGGGAGAAAACAGGAAATGTTACAAATTTATTTTGTTAAATAGAAACCAAGGTCAAAATGTCTAGAAAGAAATAGTTGAATAAATACTAGCTTCAAATTATAATTACTAATATTCTTCATATAGTTAAATAAAGATAATCTATTTGAAGAAGAAAATTTGAATAGAGAGACAGACTTATAAAAAAATAAGCCTTGGATGATCAAAAGAGGTGGAGAAATGAAACAGTTCTTATTAAAGAGCAAAAGTGTGTTAAGCAATCATTTTGGATTCTTTCTGTTTGCCGTTATTTTATTGTGGCTCAAAACATATGCAGCTTATGTAACGGAATTCAATTTAGGAATTTCAAACACAATTCAAAAATTCTTGCTGTTTTTTAACCCGCTTAGTTCAGCAGTTCTATTTTTAGGACTTGCATTATTTGCAAAAGGGAAACGATCTTATATTTGGTTAATTATCATTAATTTGTTATTGTCGATTCTTTTATACGCAAACGTAGTATACTATCGCTTTTTCAGTGACTTTATTACGTTCCCGACATTAACACAAACGAATAACTTTGGAGATTTAGGTGGTAGTATTCTTGCGTTGCTACATCTTTATGATCCATTATACTTCTTAGACACGATTATATTAATTGTGTTAGTCGCAACAAAATTTGCAAATCCAAAACCAATTCGTGTTGCGAAGCATAAATTATCTCTAGTATTTGTAGCAGGTATTTTATTATTCAGTGTTAACTTAGGTCTTGCAGAGTCTGACCGTCCTGAATTATTAACAAGAACGTTTGACCGTAATTATATTGTGAAATATTTAGGTGCATACAACTACACAATTTATGATGGAATTCAAAGTGCGAAAGCATCGACAGAACGAGCATTAGCTGATGGCGATAATATGACAGAAGTACGAAATTATTTAACATCAACTTATGCAAGTCCAAACCCTGAGTATTTCGGTAAAGGAAAGGGAATGAACGTAATTTACATTCATTTAGAGTCATTCCAAAACTTCTTAATTGATTACAAATTAAATGGTCAAGAAGTTACACCGTTCTTAAACTCATTTACAAAAGATGCGAATACACTTTATTTTGATAACTTCTTCCATCAAACAGGACAAGGGAAAACATCTGATGCGGAGTTTATGTTAGAGAATTCAATGTTTGGTTTACCGCAAGGTTCTGTCTTTACAACGAAATCTCATAATACGTATCAATCAGCACCAGCTATTTTAGGACAACAAGGATACACATCAGCAGTATTCCACGGTAACTACAAAACATTCTGGAACCGTGACGATATTTATAAATCATTTGGTTTTAATAAATTCTTTGATGCGTCATACTACGATATGAATGAAAAAGATGTAGTAAACTACGGATTAAAAGATAAACCGTTCTTTAATGAATCTATTCCGTTATTACAAACGTTGAAACAACCGTTCTATACGAAGTTTATTACGTTATCGAACCATTTCCCTTATCCAATCGATAAGGCAGAAGCAACGATTGAACCAGCAACAACAGGTGATTCATCAGTAGATACGTACTTCCAAACAGCACGCTATTTAGATGAATCTGTAAAAGGCTTCATCGATTACTTGAAACAATCTGGTTTATATGATAACTCAATTATTGTTATGTACGGAGACCATTACGGTATTTCAGATAATCATAACGCAGCAATGTCAAAAGTAATGGGTAAAGAAATGAACTCATTTGAAAATGCACAGTTACAACGTGTACCATTAATCGTTCGTGTACCAGGAGTGAAAGGTGGCGTACAACATCAATACGGTGGTGAAATTGACGTTCTCCCAACGCTATTACACTTACTAGGTACAGATACAAAAAACTATGTTCAATTCGGTTCTGATTTATTATCACCAGATCATAAACAAGTCGTTGCGTTCCGTAACGGTAACTACGTAAGCCCAACAGTTACTGCACTAAACGGCAAATACTATGATACAACTACTGGAAAACCTGTAGAATTTACAGATGAAATAAAGAAAAATGAACAAATGGTTCAAAACTCACTAAAATACTCTGACCAAGTCGTAAATGGTGACTTATTACGATTCTACACACCGGAAGGATTCACTCCAGTAGATCGTTCGAAGTATAACTATAACAACCGCGATAAAAACAAAACGAAGGTAAAAACGACTCCGGAAGGGGAAGCTAAATAAATAATAAAAGGCGCTATTCATATGAATAGCGCCTTTTATTTGTAAATATACCATCATTATGAGACAGAACCAGCTGTTGCTTTTTGTTTTGCCTTTCCGAAGAAAACTACACCGACGATGATAATAATGATAAATGCCCATTTAACGAAAGGGTTACTTTCGAAAAATCCAGCGAACCATTTCTCATCTACAATCATTTTCGCGGCAGTATAAGCTAAAACGGCTGCTCCGATCGTAATAATGACAGGAAAACGATCCACCCATTTTAAAATCAATGTACTGCCCCATACGACTACTGGAATAGACACTAATAATCCGATGATTACTAAAGAAAAGTTACCATGGGCAGCTCCTGCAACAGCTAGTACATTATCAATGCCCATTAACGCATCAGCAATAATAATGGTTTTAATAGCAGACCAAAATCCTTCTTCGGCTTTAATATCATGATTTTTGCCCTCAGCGATCAGCTTGTAAGCGATCCAAATAAGAAGTACACCACCAATTAGGAGTAATCCAGGTATTTTTAATAACCAAACGACAACTAAGGTAGCGAGAGCTCTAATAGCGATTGCTCCAATGGTTCCCCAAATGATAACTTTCTTTTGTTGGTCTTTCGGTAATCTTCTTGCTGCTAATCCAATTACAATGGCGTTATCTCCGGCTAACACTAAATCGATTACAATAATGGCAAGCAAGGCAGACAAATATTCAGATGAAAGAAAATCCATATACATATCACTCCTTAAGAGTAATATGTGCTAAAGTGTTGATAATATAAAAAATAGGATTGAATTTGTATATTCAATCCATAATTTCTTACTGTATTTTGATATATGTTTTAATTTCGTATAAGTCGCTTTTGTATTCTTTTTTGTTTATCGTTTCGCTTTCTTAATTTTCGATTCATCTTTTTAATGCGGTTTTCTTTTCTATTATCCCAGTTATCACTTCGGATTTTACTAATAGACTTATCTGTCTTAGCACGAAAACGTCTTACTTTTTTCACGAAGGAAAGGGGTATTTTGCCGATAACACCTTGTTTTTCTAACGAATCCTCTTTACCTAGACACCAATCAGGATGAGATAATAAATAGTCGAAATCAAATATTATCCCGTATTCCTTATCCATATATGTATACCATTCATCTAAAGTACACTTATTTTTTGTATGTAAATATGTTGATCCATCAGTCATAGCACAGCACCAATAGTCAAAATAGCTCCATAGTACCCATTCTTTCGGTACATCTAGTGTTAAAATTACCATTTTTGAATTTGTTCTACCCCAAGCCTTATGATTTCGATTTGGGTAATTATTTGCTTCCCAGACCCAAATAGGGTAGTTACCTTCGTAATGAGGCAATCTTGTTTTAGCGACGCGCACCATCCAGTCATATGAATATACATCGTCCGGATCGATGAATTCTTTATTACCTTCTAAATAACCAAGTTTCTTAAATTGTTTCCATGCTTCTTCAGTTTGTACTGTATATACGATCATATGGCACCTACTTATTTAAACTAAATTATAGTATAACATGTGATTTTGAATTTTTATTGATATTAGAGAAGGGGGAGTTTGAGTCGAATATACGAGGAGTAATTCCCAAAATGATAAAAAGACTTGATTCCCAGCTAAAGGAAATCAAGTCTTTTCATTACATACGATTATCATGCCAGAAGTTTAATGGGAAGTGTTCGTTCTCATTATATGCTTCTAATTCATATCCTTTTTCTTTCAGTCCTTTAATAATTCCAGGTACTGCTTTTACTGATTGTGGATGAATATCATGCATAAGGATAACTTCTGTTGGATTTGTAGAATGAGCTAGAACGTTTTCTACAATTTTAGCAGATGCAGCATCAACTTGCATTTTGTTATATTTCCAGTCTAAAGAATCAATTGTCCAATCCCAAACTTTTAAGCCATTTTCTACAACTTTGTTGCGAAGAGCTTCGTTTAATCCTGGCATAGAGCCGTAAGATGGACGAGTTAATACTGGTGATTTACCTAAAACACCAGCGATTAAGCCTTGGTCTTCCTTCATTTCATCTACGTAATGACCTTCAGTGTAAAGTTTCTTGTAGTTATGAGTCATACTGTGCATCCCAACGTAGTGGCCCTCAGCATCTTCGCGTTTTACAAGATCAGGGAAAGCTTTTACGTTTGAACCAATTAGGAAGAATGTTGCTTTTGCATTTTCTTTCTTTAACATATCTAAAAGCTCAGCTGTGTATTTTCCAGGACCGTCATCAAATGTTAAATAAGCGACTTTTCTAACTTGCCCGTTATAATGTTTTGGAGCTTCTTTCGGAGCAAGAGATGTTTGAATCTCACTTACAAGTTGAACAGATTTTGCTTCATCCTCTGTACTAGCTAGAGCAGTATGTACTGATCCAAAAGCTACTTCGTATGTGAATAATACCCCCGCACAAACTAACATAGCCCTTTTTACTAAAGTTGTCATTCGAATTCCATTGTGCATAATTTTCCTTCTCTCTATAAAAGTTCTACTCTACTATATTAGCAATTATAGGTAGGGAAATGCAAAAAAACTTTTTTACAAGTGTAAAAAAGTTTACTCAAAAGTATGCAAGATTTTATATCAATTGCAGTTTTGAAAAATAGGATGAATTTAAACTTTATTATTTAAACTTTCAATCACCAAATCATACTTTCGTATCACTTCGTTTTCGTTCCAATTATTGATTCGAATATTTTTGATTTTTATTAAAATATTGGTAAAGAAACAATTACATGAAAAAAGGAGTGGGAATATGAATAATTATATTTGCACTACATGTGGAGTATAGTATCCCGAAAATGAAGAAGCACCTTCTCGCTGTAAAATTTGTAATGAGGAAAGACAGTATGTTAATCCAATTGGGCAGTCATGGATAACATTAGAAACAATGCAAAATAGCAATTTATACTAAAGTCCTATTGTTTATTAACTAATAGTTCTTTCAACTTAGGAAGCTTACCCTAATGAGGGATGTTAAAGGGAATATAGTAATAAAGCTTTGGAAAATAAAAAGGAGGAGATTTGCATGAAGAATTGGGTTCAATTTAGAATTGCAAGACCAACAGATAGATTTGAAAAAGTGATAAGTTTTTATGAAACAGGATTAGGATTAAAACGTATAGGGGAATTTCACAATCATGAAGGATATGACGGGGTTATGTTTGGGTTACCAGATGAAGAGTATCATTTGGAGTTTACTACACATGTTAATGGAAGTCCATGTCCGGCACCGACAAAAGATAATTTACTAGTTTTTTATATGCCTAATAAAGATGAAATTGAAAAGATAGTAAATCGATTACGTAATATGGGTTATCATGAGGTGGAACCAGAAAACCCATATTGGATAGAGAAAGGAACCACAATAGAGGATCCAGATGGTTGGAGAATTGTGCTTATGAATGCATCTGAATGAAACTATTTTCATATGAAATAGAGTGTAACAAAATGATTTACACATAAATCCCTACAGTGTTTGTAGGGATTTTTATATAAGAAAATCTTATTGAGAGAGTTATTAAAATGTAGAAAGATTTTGGCTAAGAATAAATGTAATAAACATAATTTATGAAGGAGGTATAAAAGTATGATAGTAAACCATTTTAAAGAGTTTTCTAAACATGTTGGAAATACACATCTCATTAAAAGTTCTTTCGTAGTTTATATCTTATTCTACGGAAAATTGATACCATCAAAAAACTGTATGTTTAACATGTATAGTTTTTTGATGGTATAGCTGTGCAATGTTTAAAAATTTCACATACCGTATTTTAAAAATAAATATAGGAAAACCAAAAAGTAATGTAGAATATATCGTACATACATATATACAGTCAACATAAAAGATAAAGAGGTGGGTATATGTTACTTGAGGAAGTAATGCGGCAACTAGAGGAATATGGAACAGAACAAAATCGAAAAACGTATAAAAACCACGGAGCGAAAGAGCCGTTATTTGGAGTTAGTTTTGCGAATTTAAAATTGTTAAAAAAGAAGATAAAAAAAGATCACGATTTAGCAGTTGAATTGTGGGAAACGAAAAATATGGACGCAATGACATTAGCAACTTATATTTTAGACCCGAAAAAAATAACGACAGAACAGCTTAATAGTTGGATTCAGGATGTTGATTATTACTGTTTAATGGATGTTCTTATGACATCTATATGTACTTCGCCAATTGCAATAGAAAGAATGGAAGAGTGGACAAAGTCTAATGATGAATGGATTGGAAGAGCTGGCTGGTCTTTATTAGCAAATATAGCGATTAAAAATAAAACGTTACATGATGATTTCTTCTCTCCGTACTTAGAAGAGATTAAAGAAAATATACATAATGAAAAAAATAGAAAAAAAGAAGCGATGAATAGTGCTTTAATCGCAATAGGAATTCGTAATGAAGACTTAGAGCGACAAGCGATTGAAATTGCAAGTGAAATTGGAAAAATAGAGGTTGATCATGGTGCAACATCATGTAAAACACCAGATGCAGAAAGCTATATAAAAAAAGCGAGAGAAAGAGCTGAAAAAAAGAAAGTGAAATAAGAAAAGAGGATCGGTTATGAAACCAATTGAAGCAGCACAAAACATAATTACATTACAATTTCCGAATTGTGATGTAGCTTTACTCGGCGGAAGCGTTGCACGAGGAGAAGCGACGAAAACATCTGACCTTGACATTGTAATAGTCGATCAAAGTTTAACTTCTTGCTATAGAGAATCTTTCTATAGTAATGGATGGCCTGTTGAGGTGTTTGTTCATAATTTCGAAACATATAAAACCTTTTTCAAAATGGATTGTGATCGAGGGAGACCGTCGTTACCACAATTAGTTTCAGAAGGGATTGCCTTAAAAGGGGAACAGGAAATTGTTGAGAAATTAAAAAAAGAAGCGAATGATTTACTACATAAAGGACCGGCTAAATGGACCGAAGAAACGATTAAGCAGAAGCGATATTTTATTACGGATACTTTAGATGACTTTATTGGTGCAACAAAAAGAGAAGAAGAATTGTTTATCGCTAATTTATTAGCCGATTTAGTACATGAATATGTATTAAGAGTAAATGGTAAGTGGCTTGGGAGTTCAAAATGGTTTATTAGAGTGCTAAAAAGATATGATGAGCAATATGCAAACAAATTTGTAGCCGCTTTTGATCATTTTTATAAAACGGGAGGGAAAAATGAATTAATTCATTTTATAGAAAAGACGTTAGAACAGTATGGTGGAAGAGTGTTCGAAGGATTTTCTATTGGTAAATAAAGAGAGGAGAAAAAAATGAATGTACCATATGTTCAATTAAGAGAATTGACACTAGATGATGTAGAAGATCGCTATCAATGGTCATTAGATAGAGATGTAACAAAGCATTTAGTTGTACCAGATCAATATCCTCCGTTCACTCGTGGAGATACGAGAAACTGGATTGAAGCTTGTATAAGCCGAAAAAATGGTTATGAACAAAGGGCAATCGTTACTGAGACAGGTATACATATTGGATGGGTAGACCTTAAAAATTTTGATAAAACAAATAAAAATGCTGAACTAGGAATTGCGATTGGAAATAAAGACTATTGGGGTAAAGGATTTGGAATGGCAGCTCTAAACAGCATGTTACAAATAGGTTTTTCTCAGTTTGAATTGGAGAAAATTTGGTTACGTGTAGATGAAGATAATACAAAAGCTAAAAAGAGTTATGAAAGTGCCGGATTTGTATGCGAAGGGTTAATGAGAAATGATCGATTGAGACAGGGAAAGTTCATTCATCGCTATCGTTACAGTATATTAAAAGAAGAGTATGAATCAAAAAATAATAACCTATAAAAATATTATGTAAATTAAAAAGGGGAAAATAAAATGATTCGATTACTTACAAAAGCGGATGCAAAAAAATATTGGGAGTTGCGTTTACAAGCACTACAAGTAAATCCAGAAGCATTTATAACGACTTATGAAGAAGCAGTACGTCAAGAAAACCCTCTTGAACGAGTTGCTAGTAATCTTTCATCCAACAGTAGTTTTACATTTGGTGCTTTTAATAATGAAAATCGTTTAGTTGGGGTTGTTACTTTATTAACAGAAGAAAAAGACGCATATAAGCATAAAGGACATATCGTTGCAATGTATGTAGATACTGAAAATCGAAGAAGTGGTCTTGCACGTGATTTAATACGTAAAGCAATTGAAAGGGCAAAAGAGATGAAGCTAGAGCAATTGAATTTAGGGGTTGTGTCAACGAACGAACCAGCCAAACGATTATATGAATCAATGGGATTTAAAACATACGGAATTGAAAAAAGGGCTATAAAAATGAATGGTGTGTATAGTGATGATGAGCATATGGTGTTGTTCTTTTAAGAGAGGAAGTTTTGTATGAAAGATCTCCATTTAGAAAGAAAAATGGACCCTCAAGTAGCGATTTTGTATGCGATGGTTGCTGATACGTTTAATAGATTGCAAAGGTTAGTCGAAGGTACTGAAGAGAACGAACTATCCTATAAAGGGTCTGAAAATAATGAAAATAGTATTGGGCAGTTACTTCAGCATTTAGCAGTTGTTGATTTACATTGGGTGTATCGTTTCAAGGGAGAAGATGTTCCGCCAGCATTTGAAAATAAATATGGTCCTATGTTAAATGAAGTAGGAGAATTACCAAGTTTAAGAAAAAACACATTGCAAGAGTTAATGCAAGATTATGAAGCAGTGCAAAAATTGTTTTATGAAGAATGTATGAAACTAACAGAAACTGATTTAACGCGGGAAGTTTTGTATGAAAAAGGGGAAACCGCGACAATAAGATGGGGAATATGGCATATAGCAGATCATAATCGGTATCATCAAGCCCATATAAGTCGATTGAAGAAATTATACAGAGAATATAAACTACATATTCTTTAATTTTTTAATGAACGAACGCCCCTAAATAATAATTAAAGGAGGCGTTTGTTTTTATTCGTTCGCTTTTCTTCCCAAGCTATCATTAAATTTTTATGATAATCTTTTGGTTTCTCAATAGAAAACCAGTAAATTGAATGTGCAATAGTTGGTAACCATCTTTTATAGCGGATGCGTATATTTTCATGGTGAGTATAGTGGGGCGAGATTAAAGTAGATTTTGACCCTTGAAAATTTTGACATGTAATGGCCTCGATTTCATACCAATGCACTTTATTCCCATGTAAATCTACTACAATTCCTTCATCATCACTAAAGTGAAATGTAAGTTTGAATGTAGATTTTTCATCGCGTATACTAAAATATATGTCATAGAGATAAAAAATTAAATACAAGGGGTTTTACAATGAAAGCAATTGTTATAGGGATACTGGCATCATTTTTCTTTGCCTTTACTTTTGTTTTAAACAGGGCAATGGACTTAGAAGGTGGAAGCTGGATTTGGAGTGCATCATTACGGTATTATTTTATGGTTCCAATGCTATTACTTATTGTTATGTATAGAGGGAACTTAAAGCAACTCTTTCAATATATGAAAAACAATCCGAAAGAATGGTTAGTGTGGAGTATCGTTGGATTTGGTCTCTTTTATGCACCGCTTAGTTTTGCTGGAGCGTTCGGACCAGGTTGGCTCGTTGCATCAACATGGCAAATTACAATCGTTGCAGGGATTTTGTTAACACCATTTTTTGCGGTGGATCCACTACATAAAAAACTTCCGATGAAGGAATTAGTAATGTCGGCCATTATTTTATTCGGTGTCGTTCTCATGCAAGTAGAACATGCTTCTTCATTAGGTATTCGTGAAACCGTTTTATGTGTAGTTCCTGTACTTATTGCAGCATTTGCGTATCCTCTTGGAAATAGAAAAATGATGCAAGTTTGTAAAGGGGAATTAGATGTATTTCAGCGAGTACTCGGTATGACATTAGCAAGTTTACCATTTTGGTTTTTATTATCTGGTTACGAAGTATCAACAGGCGGATTACCGTCAAGTAGCCAAGTTTTTCAATGTTTTATTGTAGCAGTTAGCTCTGGGTTAATCGCGACAGTATTATTTTTCTTTGCAACAGATCTTGTGAAAGATGATCCGCAAAAATTAGCAACAGTGGAAGCGACGCAGTCTGGTGAAGTTTTATTTGCGCTAGTAGGAGAGTTGATCTGGTTATCTGCACCAATTCCATCATCATTATCTTGGATTGGTATGAGTCTCGTTATTATTGGAATGATACTTCATAGTTATGTGGCTGTCGTTGTAAAAAAAGAAGAAAAAATAACGGCGTAATGAGATTAGCTCTTTTTATTAAGAGCTAGTCTTTTTTCATAGAAAGGAATGAAAGTATG
Organism: Bacillus sp. FSL E2-8900; assembly: GCF_037966225.1. Taxonomy (NCBI): domain Bacteria; kingdom Bacillati; phylum Bacillota; class Bacilli; order Caryophanales; family Bacillaceae; genus Bacillus; species Bacillus sp. FSL E2-8900. Next base: position 2,760,974 of record NZ_CP150193.1, on the reverse strand, counting down.
AATTTACAGTGTGTTAAACAAATTGAGAAAGATTCAATATTAAATGTGCTACAATATGCCGTCGGTCCAAATGAAATAAGCTTAAAGAAGGCAGTAATATTTTATCAAAGTAATAAAGGGACTTTGTACAAATATGAAGAAAAAGCTTGTCTAGGTATTGAAATAATCGGAGAAACTAAAGCACGCATATGTCATATAGCAGTGGCTCCAGATTATCGTCAAAAAGGAATTGCACTGCAAATGATTAAAGAAGTGGTAAGGATATATCAATTGACTTATATAGAAGCGGAGACAGACGATGGGGCGGTAGAATTTTATAAAAGAATTGGTTTTCAAGTTAAAAGTTTAGGAGAAAAATATCCAGGGATAGAAAGATTTCATTGTTACATGGAAAAATAGTATAAAAATATGCATATGGAGTATAGTTTGAAAAAATAGGATTTACATTTTTCTTCATTTCAAAAAACTCTCGCTCATCATTATCTACGATTTTAATAGAGTTTTGAGGCTTCAGTATAATAATATACATATTTTTGTAGTAATGAATATGATTAAGTTAAAAATTAAGAAAAATATGATAATATATTTATATAAAAGTTTAAATTTACGTGGCTAGTGGGGGAACCAATATGAAAATGAATGAAATAGTAGCAAGTACACAATTTCCAAATACAATCGAAACAATAACAAAAGATTTAAAAGCATTAGGAGTCGAAAAAGGAATGACAATTATCGTTCATTCATCACTAAGTTCTATCGGGTGGATATCTGGTGGTGCCGTTGCTGTAGTAGAAGCATTAATGAAAGTTGTTACGGAAGAAGGAACGATAATAATGCCAACGCAATCTTCGGATTTGTCCGATCCGAAACATTGGTCAAGACCACCTGTACCGGAAGACTGGTGGCAAATTATCCGAGATAACGTCCCAGCATTTGATTCACGTATAACCCCAACAAGGGGAATGGGTGAAATAGTTGAATGTTTTCGTACATATCCGAATGTAGTACGTAGTAATCATCCGTTAGGAAGTTTTGCTGCATGGGGAAAACATGCAGTAGAAATAACAATGAACCATTCGTTATCAATGAGCTTTGGAGAAGAATCTCCATTAAGAAAAATATATGATTTAGACGGGTACGTATTATTAATTGGTGTTGGATATGATTCCAATACGTCTGTTCATTTATCCGAGGTGCGTTCTGGTGCATGTGAGTTAATACAAGTAGGAGCACCTATTATAGAAAACGGTGAAAGAGTGTGGAAAGAGTTTGTTGAAATGGATTACGAATCTGAGAAGTTTGTAGAAATTGGTGTGGAGTTTGAGCGAAAAGGAACTGTAAAAAATGGGAAGATAGGGAATGCAACGTGTCGTCTAATGAAACAGCGTGATATAGTTGACTTTGGAACAGAATGGTTTCGTAAGAAAAATTAGTAAGGGATGGTTACAATGAAGGGGAAAAAGGTATTAATTACGAGCGGTGGTTGTCTAGAAAAATGGGATCAAGTACGCGGGCATACGAATATGGCCAAAGGTACAATCGGAAGGATAATCGCAGAAGAACTTCTAGCTAAAGGGGCACATGTTATATATTTACACGGTTATTTTGCGGAGAAACCGAGTGATATACATAGAGGGTTAGAATTACATCCATTTGAAGGAATCGTTGATTTACAAGATAAAATGAAAAGTATCATATCACATGAAAAGGTTGATGCAGTCATTATGGCAGCAGCTGGATCAGATTGGATTGTAGAGAAAATTTGTGATCAAGATGGTAATGTTCTTAATATGAACGGAAAAATTTCAAGTGATATAGCACCGATTATTCACTTTCAAAAGGCTCCAAAGGTATTAAAACAAATAAAAGAATGGGACCCAGAAACAGTACTTGTTGGTTTTAAACTTGAAAGTGATTTAAATGAAGAAGAACTGTTTGAAAGAGCAAAAAATAGAATGAAAGAAGCAAGGGCGAATGTAATGATTGCGAATTCACCACATTCTTTATATTCGCGCGGGGCTGTGCATTATGTAATTGGACAGGATGGTAAAGGGAAGTTGTGTAATGGGAAAGATGAAACAGCGAAAGAAATTGTCAAAAGCTTAGAGGTATTATGTAATCGTGTCACTGCTTTTTAAAATTAAGTTTTTAGATGAGAATGAATCCGCATAGTATAAGTAAGCGAAACTTTAATTGGTGGGAATTTTACTTTTACACGAATGTGAAGCGTATACCAATCAAGAGCTATACACAGAATAATTGGTGAGGAGTGGATTCTATGGAACATTTATTAAAGCAAGCTATTAAACTTAGAAATGAAAAGAAATATGCGCAGTCTAAAGAGATGCTTATAGGATTAACAAACTTTACAAAGGATGCAGAAGTACTGTATCAGTGTGCGTGGATACATGATGTAATGGGGCTAGAAACAGAAGCAGTTCCGTATTATGAGCAGGCAATCGCAAATGGACTTGATGGCGAATCGCTTTGCGGTGCTTATATTGGTTTAGGAAGTACATATCGTTGTATAGGGGAATATGAAAAGGCAATTACAGTATTAGAAGCTGGGGTGAAAAAATTCCCAGAGAACGCTCCAATGAAAGTATTTTTATCATTAGCAAAATATAACGTAAACGATCACGAATCAGCGATGAAATTATTACTTGAAACTGTCGTGAAAGTAGAGGAAGTAAAAGAATTTGAACGTGCCATTTCATTTTATAAAGACCATTTAAATGAGGTTTTTAAATAAAGGAGTGAACGTATGAAGGTTACACTATCACGAAGGCGAAAAGGTACTTGGATTGGACTCGTCTCTTTAATTATGCTATCAAACTATTTATTGTATGCCCTTCCAATTGTACCAGTTGCGCCGAAAGAAGTTGTGCTTGGGTCATTATTAGATTGCATGTTTGTCATTCCAATCATCACGTATTTCTTCATTATTCGAAAAAGATACTCGTTAACATATATAGTTCCTGTTGTAATAGCTGGTTATATTTTTGCAAGATTTATTATTCCAAGTGACTATTTACAAGCTTTTTCATTCATCTCTTATATTATTGTTGCGGCTGAAATTGCATTTGTAGGTTTAGAATTATTCCTTCTCTATAAAATTGTTAGAGTGCTTCCTAAAATAATAAAAAAATATAAAGAATATAGAAGAGAAAATTATTCCTTTTCTTATGCAATTGATGCAGCGTTTGACGCTACTATGAAAAGAGGTAAGTTAATAGATGTCATTCTAACAGAGTGTAAGTTAATCTATTATGCGTTTTTATCGTGGCGTGAAAAAGTACCAACAGGTAAATCTGTATACTCATATCATAAAAAGACTGGTGCTATAGGTGTGTATATCATGATTATTCACGCAACAGCAATTGAAAGCATTGGTTTTCATTATTTACTACATCAGTGGAATCCAGTAATAGCATGGATTTTACTTATTTTAAATGTATACGCGATGATTTATTTTATAGCTGAAATACAAGCGATGCGCAAAAATCCACTTGTCGTAACAGAAGAACAAGTAATCATTCAAATCGGATTAGGAAAGAAAATTGTTATGCCATTTACACAAATTGATAATATTGCGTTCTACAAGGGTGAATTGCTAACGGCAAAAGAAGGGAGACAGGTATTGGATGCAACTGTTATGGAGTTCATAAAAGAACCTGCTACTTTTGAAATAACATTAAAAGAGCCAGTGAAAGCGCAGTTGTTATACGGCTTTTCTAAAACAGTAAGTCGTGTTTACTTAAATGTTGATGAAGAACGAAAATTTTATGGTGCGGTTAAGGAAAAGTTAAAACATGAGTAATAGTACTGTTAGTTGCATAAAAACAAATGAGCTTCCGTTAGAAGTGAAAAAATATGAAACATGGATAGTGAAAAACTCTTTCTAAATAAGAAGGAGTTTTTATTATGTACTTGTATAAATCATTATATAAAAAACTATATACTTCTTTATTACTACATAAATGGATATAATTGAGGATAGAACTAGCATAAGGGGAAACAAAATAATGAATAAGTTACTTACATCGAAAATTGAAATTATAGAAAGAAAAATCCGGTATAACTCAACAATAGTAGATCACAATTGCTTATTACTTGAAAAGCAATCACAAAGTATCGTTTTATTTCACGAGGTGCAGTATTCATTTACAATGACTGCAAATGATACTAAGTTAATAATCCCAAAAGGGAGTTATACAATCGCATATTACTGGAAAGATCGTCCGTACAATTTATACGTATGGAGAGATATAAAAGGAAAGTATGTAGGTTCCTATTTTAATATCGTAAAAAACACACAAATAAAAGATGAAGTGGTTTCCTTTGAAGATTTAATCATCGATATTATGGTACTTCCAAATGGAGAATACTTCATATTGGATGAGGATGAATTACCAGAACCATTAGGAAATTTCGAAGGTGGTTATGTGAAGAAAGCTCTTTATGGATTAAAAGAAATCATTCAAAAAGAGCTGCCACCAATAGTTTTGGAGACAGCCAGGGTGCAGAGGAAATAAAATTTAATTACATAAATATTTTGAATGGGAATGAGTAGTCTCAAGTTATATGATCTAACTTTTTTAATAAATCTAAGGTTAGTAGCATATCTCTTGAGATTACTCTTTTTTTGTAGAAATTTCGTCGCTTAGTTATTAAATCGATTTTAAATTTATGAAATAATATTGACTGAATCAAGTTCAGTCGTTTATGATTGAATCAGATTCAGTCGTGGTGAAAACATTGTAGGAGATGACGTATGAAAAGAATATCAAAAGAACCAGATGTAAGACGCCAAGAGTTAATGGATATTGGTTTTGAACTATATATGAAAAATGGTATGAAAGGATTTGGCATAAAAGATGTTGTGAATCATGCAGGTGTAGCAACGGGCTTATTTTATTATTACTTCAAGTCTAAAGAGAATTTTGTTGATGAAGTTTTAAATGACTTTATTGTGAAAAATATGGAGTTAATTGAAGAAATACTTATTTCAAATGAACGGTCTGTCATGCAAAAGATGAAAGATTCACTAGATATATTTTGGACATTTATTGAAAAGTTAGCACCCTATAAAAATGTGAGTTCGTTTCAGACGGAACAACATTTTCAACTGGAACAGAAATTATTCGCACGTATGCAACCGTTAATTAGACAAGTAATTGAAGAGGGAGTGAAAACAGGGATTTTTTATACTGATAACTCATTATTAGCTTCTGGGTTTATTTTATACGGTCTTAGCAGTATTGCTCATTCAGAAGTAAAGTTGAACCTAGATACAAAACAAGAAATGGTTAATTTAGTATTAACTACACTACGATACAATCAAAAGGAAGGAGAGAGTATATGAAGATTATTATCGATGGAAATAATATCTCACAAGAGCAACTTATAAAATGGAAAAGAGAACGGATAAAAAAAGTATTATATATATTAGGACATAAAGAGTCTGAAATAAATGATACAGACGTCATGATAAAACAGCTAACGGAAATAAAGTTGCGATATACATACAATGAAATGTACGAAAAGTTGAAATCAAAACTTAGATTAAGTGCAATAGGTATGCGTATCTGTACTCTTTTATCTGGCGATAGACGAAAATTTTCAAAAACTAGTATTTATTTAGACGGGATTACAGCAGAAGAAGCCATACATGGAATTGATAGTTTGATGCTTGAACAATCACGTGAAAATAACAAAGTGAATTTATCTGCTTGTCCTGATCACTATGTACTAAGGCCCTTTGGGGAAAATGAATTAGAGGTTATCGAAACTACTGGTAATTCTCCGTTTCCAGTTCAATTTTTCATTGTTTTTGGTGACGAAACTGGATTGAAAACACCAAGAGATAAATCTTATCAATATCAATCGACAGGTGTTGCACGTATGAAAGATGGTACTACTATTGGTGGAGTTCGACATCAATTTAAAGATACTGATACAGGGATAGAAGTAAGTCTAGTTGTTGAGTTCCCAGCCCTTTGTCCTAATAGTCTAATTAAATCCCATCAAATGCATTTAGCGTGTGAGTTTTCTTATTGGTTACAGTGGATTAAAGATCAGAAAAAATAGTAAGTAAACGATATCGTTAAAATAAACAAAAGTAAAATGTTCAAACAAATCATATGTATGTTTTAATAAAACCTAGTTGACTTATCGGAAATATTTGTATAATATGTACTTAATTCCATAACGTATTGCTGATTGGAGAAACCGAAGGCATTTTATCTATTGATAAAATGCCTTTGGTTTTTTTATTGCATAAATACTGAATCTGTTCATTTATATGAATCATTTCAAGGAGGCGAAGAAGTGACTGTTTCAATTGATGGAGTATCAAAATATTTTTCGAAACAAACTGCTACGGTTCAAGTATTAGAGAATATTAATTTTCAATTAGAAAAAGGGGATTTCGTTACAGTAATTGGTCCGAGTGGTTGCGGAAAAAGTACATTACTAAAAATCATTGCAGGTTTAGACAGCGATTTTGAAGGTGAGATCACTATTGATAGGGAGCGTATAACAAAACCGAGTAAGAAGCAAGGATTTATATTTCAAGAGCATCGATTGTTTCCATGGCTTACAGTGGAAGAAAATATTGCAGCTGATTTGTCGTTAAAAGATAAGTATGTGAAAGATAAGGTGAGAGAATGGGTTGAAATCGTTCGGTTAGATGGCTTTGAAAAATCGTATCCGAAAGAAATTTCAGGCGGGATGTCACAACGTGTTGCGATAGCGAGAGCGTTATTAAGAGATCCAAATGTATTATTACTTGATGAACCTTTTGGAGCGCTGGATGCTTTTACTCGAAGTCATTTACAAGAAGTATTGCTAAATATTTGGGAGCAGAAGAAAACAACAATGATATTCGTTACACATGATATAGACGAAGCGATATATCTTTCAAACCGAATCATCATTATGAGTGCAAAACCAGGGAAAATACATAAAGTGATTGAAAATAATTTGCCTTATCCGCGAAATAAAACTTCTCAATCGTTCCAACAACTTCGAACGAAAGTATTACAGCAGTTTGAATATGGAGGGTTGATTCAAACAAGTATATAGGAAAAGGGTGATTTTATATGTATAAAAAATTTAAAATTCTTTCTTTTGCTTTAGCTATATCAGTATGTTTATTAGGATGTGAAAAAAGTACAGCAAGTAGTAAGAAAGAAGATGTAACAATACAAATTGGTATACAGCAAGGGTTAAGCCCGCTATTACTAGCAAAGAAAAAGGGGTGGTTTGAAGAGGAGTTTAAAAAAGAAGGAGTTAAAGTGAAATGGACAGAGTTCCAAAGTGGACCTCCTTATTTTGAAGCAATCGCATCAAACCGATTAGACTTTGGTGAAGTAGGGAATTCTCCAGTCATTTCAGCGCAAGCAGCAGGTATTGGATTTACCGAAATCGCCAATACAAGTTATGCAAGAAAAGGAACTGGAATTCTCGTTCAAAAAGATAGCAAAATTGCGAGTGTAAAAGAGTTAAAAGGTAAAAAAATTGCAGTAGCAAAAGGAAGTAGTGCCTTTAATTTATTGTATCGAGTACTTGATAAAGAAGGGATTGATGCAAAAGAGGTAAATGTCATTCAATTACAACCAGATGAAGCGCAGCCTGCATTCGAATCAGGATCAGTAGATGCATGGGCGATTTGGGACCCTTTCATATCATTACATACGTTAAATAAAGGTGCGAAGGTGATTGCAGACGGTGAAACATTAAATGTCTCTTCGCCAGAATTTTTAATTACGAGAACAAAATTTGCGAAAGAACATCCAGAATTAGTTGAGAAATTCCTCGAAGTTTATGAGAAAGCACGTGTATGGCAAGATGCTAACTTAGATGAAGCAATAAAAGTATATACTTCTGTAAAAAAGATAGATGCGGAGATCGTAAAAGAAGTGTTTAATCACGACAAACCAATTTTAGTTCCGGTAACGAAGGAAATAATAGCAGAACAACAAAAGACAGCGGATTTTCAATATAAGCTCGGTTCTATAAAGAAAGAAATTAAGGCGGAAAAAGTTGTAGATAATTCTTTCGTAGAAAAAGCATTGAAAGCGAAGTGAAAAGAGGTTTTGTAAAGTGGAAAATACGAAAGCTGTTATGAAACCAGCGAGTATAACGATTGAGAAAAACAGCGTTAAGAATGTGCGAAAGTTAAATGTAAAAGTTTTAGTAAGGGCGATTACTATACCGGTTATTATATTAATAATTTGGCAGTTAGCTGGCGTATTCGGTCTTGTTTCTAAAACAGTTTTACCAACACCATTAGATATTTTTCTAGCTTTCCAAGAGCTTATTAAAACAGGAGAGTTATTCGGCCATTTAAGTATTAGTGTATTCAGGGCTGCGACTGGTTTCTTTATTGGTGGGGGCTTAGGAATCATTTTAGGAACGATTGTTGGATTTTCAACGAGAAGTGAGCAATATTTAGATCCATCTGTGCAAATGTTAAGAACTGTACCTCATCTAGCTGTTGCGCCACTTTTCGTATTATGGTTCGGTTTTGGTGAAACATCGAAAGTGTTATTAATTGCAGATGGTGCATTTTTTCCTTTATACGTGAACGCATTTTTAGGTATTAGAGGTGTGGATTCAAAGTTATTTGATGTTGCGAGAGTGTTAGAGTTTAGTAAAAGAAAACTAATTACGAAACTCATCTTACCATCTGCATTGCCTAACCTTTTACTAGGAGCAAGGTTATCGTTAGGTGTTGCATGGGTGAGTTTAGTAGTAGCAGAACTTATGGGATCTACAGAAGGTATTGGTTATATGATTATGGATGCAAGGCAATTTTCAAATACAGATATCGTATTTGTCGGCATAATTATCTTTGCATTTGTTGGGAAGTTTTCTGACTCTCTAGTACGTTTACTAGAAATGAAGTTTTTAAGATGGCGAGATAATTTTAAAGGTGAGACTGGGAATTAACATATAAATTATTAGGGGTAATTTATATAGAATGTGTTAGTATACGTTTCAAAATAAATAAGGGGTGTGTAAAGGTATGGAATTATTATGGTTTATTCCGGCTTATGGAGATGGTCGATATTTAGGAACGACAAAACGAGGAAGAGCAGCTGAATATGGTTATTATAAGCAAGTTGCTGCGGCAGCTGATTATTTAGGATATACGGGTGTTTTACTTCCAACTGGTCAAGGATGTGAAGACCCTTGGGTGTTAGCTTCAGCTCTTGCTGCTGAAACAGAAAAACTAAAATTTTTAGTAGCAGTGAGGCCAGGACTAATGTCACCTACAGTTGCAGCGAGGATGGCATCTACATTTGATAGAATTTCAGATGGGAGATTGCTTATTAATGTAGTAGCTGGAGGAGATCCAGTTGAACTACAAGGAGATGGATTATATCTTGATCATGATGAAAGATATGAAGCAGCGGATGAATTTTTAAAAGTTTGGAAATCGACATTGCAAGGTAAAACGATCTCTTTAGAAGGAAAACATATTAAAGTTACAGATAGTAAAGTTGTATTCCCACCAGTTCAAACGCCATATCCTCCTATATATTTCGGAGGATCATCAGCTGCTGGAAAAGAAGTAGCAGCTGAACATAGTGATGTATATTTAACGTGGGGAGAGCCGCCAGAGCAAGTGAAAGAGAAAATAGAAGAAGTAAGAAAACTTGCAGAAGAGAAGGGGCGTACAGTACGATTTGGCATTAGATTACACGTAATTGTAAGAGAGACAGAAGAAGAAGCATGGGAAGAGGCCGAACGTTTAATTCAATATGTGGATAATGAAACAATTGAGCTTGCTCAAAAGACATTTGCAAGATATGATTCGGTTGGTCAAAAACGGATGACACATTTAAATAAAGGTACGAGAGAGTCGTTAGAGATAAGCCCTAATTTATGGGCTGGAATCGGACTTGTAAGAGGTGGGGCAGGTACTGCACTTGTAGGCGATCCGCATACAGTAGCAGAAAGGATAAAAGAATATGAATCGTTAGGAATTGATACGTTTGTTTTATCAGGATATCCGCATTTAGAAGAAGCGTATGAAGTGGCAGAATTGTTATTCCCATTATTGAAAGACAAGAAGAAAGAAGAAAATAAAATTGTTGGTGAAATGATTGCTGATGCATATGCATTAAAAAGATAGTGAGAAATAAAGTTTCACTTATTTATTGCTTCATTTTGTTTACTGCCTGTTAATACGGGATAAAAAATCCGCAAGTTATTCGCTTGCGGGTTTTCATCGTAAATTATTAGAAAATATGGTAAAATTAAAGGGTAACTTAAGGTGCGGTTGGTTGTTCAATTATCACTTCTCCGAGTAGGAGGGGGGTGATAATACGTGAGTGAAATAGCGTTGCTACTGCAAGGTGGACTGTTTCTCGTTGCATTGTTAACGTTCGTCGTCGTTTTAATAGACAAGCTCAAAAAATAACAACCCACCTATGCCTATAGAATGTGGGTTGTTTTGTTTGTAAGAAACAAATAGGATAAATGAACAATCCAATCTGCTAAGTTACGTGGACTAGTGTGTAGCCGCACACTAGTCTTTTTTATTTATATACAATTTATAATTGGTTTATGTGATTGTATTGTTCTTTTCATACTCATTATAACACAGTGTCTTTTCATCAAGAAAGGAGACCGTATGTTCTGGTCACTATTATATAGTAGGTGCTTTTTCTTTAAACAGCCCATCCATATACTGTTTTAAACTTTGGACATAAAATTTCTGTGTATTCACATTATTTACACCGACAATGGGTGATGGAAGGTCAAATCTTTTTTCTGATAAATGAACGACAACATCAAAGATGTCAAACAAGCGAATGAAGCAAAACAGACCGTCTTTATCGCTAAGTAAAATAAAGTAATGATTTTCACTACTTGTATTTAGCGTATTCCATAAAGAACTTTTGCTTAAATCACGTACAATGCTTTTTTCTTTTAGTTCCACGAAATCTGCATTTGAGAGAATGGTAGAAATATCAATTGCATCTTGATCTTCAAAGTAGCCATCAACTGCTTGTACAGCGAATGTATAAGCCATTTTTAATATACTCATTTTATATTTACGGTTATCTAATAGTAATTCACGTTGAATAGAACTCGCTACTTTCGTTACACGTTCCTCTTTCCAAATTTCATTATGTAAGGAAATATCGTGCTTTTTACATAGTTTCATAATTAATGCATTAGAATAAAGAATTTCGTCGCTTACTTCGACAACATCAGTCTCAGCAGCCGCAAGTTCCTCACCGTGCTCATTCGTATAGAGTGGGGAATCAATTTGTCTTTTCATTTGTTCAATCTTAAATTGACTCAATTTATGCCTAATTAAAGGACGATCAATATTTGTTGTCATTTGTTCATGACAAGTATCACAAATTGAGTTTGTGAAATAATATCCACATAATATTTCTGGAATGACATATTGTTCACTAAGTTCTTTCGTATCTTTTCTGCAAATGATGCATTGTGTCATTTTTATCACCTTTACCTGCAAATTTGTATGTAATCTCATTGTAGTGTATTTATCGGTATTTTGGAATATTGTAAAGGAAAATATTATGTGAAATTCATACTTATTTTGGTACAATGAAGAGAAGTGCTAGTTTAAAGGAGGCCATTTTTTTGAAATCAAAAGTGCACTTTTGGACATTAGAAGTGCTAATGGTTGTAGGAATCATATTTATTTGCACAAAAATATCATTTTTATTTCAACCGATTGGTATCTTCATATCAACATTATTTTTCCCAATCTTAATCGCGCTTTTTTTATACTTCATATTTAATCCTGTATTAATCTTTTTGGAGAATAAAAAAGTACCTAGAAATTTAGCGATATTGCTGTTATATCTTTTTATCATAACATTAACTGCGGTTGGCGTTGGAGTAGTTGTTCCTACGATTTCACAACAGCTAATGGACTTAGTAAAAAATATGCCAGGCTACATAAAAGAGGGAAAAGTATACATACAAGAATTATCACATCATAGGTTGTTTGAATGGTTATCTACACAAAACTACGTTTCCATTGAAACAATTGAAAAAAATGCGATTGAATACTTAAAAGATATACCAAATACAATTACGTCGAGTGCAACGGCTTTATTTGGTATTATCACGAACGTTGCATTAGTTGTATTTACTGTACCGTTCATTTTATTTTACATGTTTAAAGATGGACATGCCTTTCCAGGAAAAGCGGTAAGTTTATTACCAGAGTCTTACCGTGAAGAGGGGCTTCGTATCATTAAGGAAACGAACGAAACATTATCTGCATATATTCAAGGGCAAGCGCTCGTTTGTATATTTGTAGGTGCGTTTACTTTTATCGGTTATTTAATTATCGATTTACCGTACGCTTTCGTTTTAGGAATTATCGCAGCATTTACAAACATCATTCCTAACTTAGGTCCATTTATCGGGGCAGCACCAGCTGTTATTGTAGGACTGTTCGTATCTCCGATGCAAGCCTTATACGTAATTATTATCGTAACAATTGTACAACAGTTTGAAAGTAATATTATTTCACCACGTATTATGAGCTCGAAATTAAACATCCACCCATTAACAATTATTATCCTAATTTTAGGGGTAGGAAACTTTGCTGGAATCATCGGAATGATTTTAGCAGTACCAGTTTATGCAGTAACAAAAACAGTTGTTTCGAACTTAGTGAGATTGTTTAAGACGAAGAGAAGTAACCGAAAATAGTAAAAACTGAGGAAGATACACCGCTTTTTAAGTGGTGTATCTTTTGTTTATAAATAAATAATTAAAAGTGGGTTGATTTGATTTTATTATATATTTTTTATACATCAAATCCAGTGATAAACTTGTGTGATATAAGCTCTATAAAACTATGTGGAATCCCTCTGAACTATCCAAATCATTTCCTTACAGCGTGCTATCAACATCATAATCGACTCCTTTTAATTCTATATAGTTAAACGATTAAAGGTGAGTGTAGTACTTGCTTCTACGATCTCGAATTTCATCAATAACTTGTTTATATTGTCTTTCTTGTTTTAATTCATTTTGAGATATTGTTTCTTTTTGAATCGTAATCGTTAAAAAGAAAAGGTGAAACTTCATATGTGAATTCCTCCTTTCGAATTGGAATTACAGATGACTACAGTAATGACTTTGTCTTTCTTTTACAGAATTCATAGCCTGATTAATTTGTCGTTCATGAAGCATTTCAGACTCAGAAAGTTTATTTCTTTGAATGGTAATGGTTAAAAAGAATACTTTAAATTTCATAAAATAATTGCCCCTTTATAAATGATTTAGAAAAAACGAGTGTAATAAGAAATTATAGGTGACTACAGTAATGACTTTGTCTTTCTTTTACAGAATCCATAGCCTGATTAATTTGTCGCTCATGAAGCATTTCAGACTCGGAAAATTTATTTTTTTGAATGGTAATGGTTAAAAAGAATACTTTAAATTTCATAAAATAATTACCCCTTTATAAGTGATTTAGAAAAGACGAGTGTAATAAGAAGATTGACGCTCTTTTACTTCGTCCATAATGTTTTGAATGTGTTGTTCACGTAAAATCTCTTTCTGTGAGAGCTTACGTTTTTGAATAGTGATTGTTAAAAAGAATGCTTTAAATTTCATGAATATATTACCCCTTTAAAATATATTTTTAATACATTTGAGTGTAGTATGAACTTTTAATGTCAGTTATTTTATCAGTCAGTTGTTTTAACTGTTGTTTACGATTGATTTCAGTTTCAGATAAAGTATTTTTTTGAAGTGCAGTCGTAAAAAAGAAAATATGAAAAGTCATAAATGAATTCCTCCTTTCGAAAAGGAATTACAGGTGATCACAGTAAAGTGCTTGGCGCTCCTTAACATCATTCATAGCTTTTTCAATTTGCTCATTATGAAGAATTTCATCTTTGGAAATTGTATTTCTTTGAATCGTAATACTTAAAAACAATACGCTAATAGTCATTGAATGTTGCTCCTTTCTTAGAAAAATAATGTAAGAGACTAAAAAATCGCGCAAAAAAACCACAGGAAGATACAGTTCTCCTATGGCTGGGCGTGAAAAAGCCACAGGAAAGTATACGACCTCCTGTGGCGAATTTATGAATTAAATGAAATAAAGTACGATTTTCAATTCTCCATTAGGGTGGTCGAATTCATATTTAATTGTCCAGAAAACACAGGTGCAGTTAACGCTAAAGTTAATGCATGTAATTGTAATTTCATCATTTCCTTCGACCTCCTTTTAGAATTTTTTTCTTACGTTAGTAAGTATATACAATTAATGGATAATTGTAAACATAAAAAATGAAAATTTTTAATTTTGATTAAAATGCGTATATTTAAAAAGGGATTTGAAAGTAAATATTGTAATTAACGAAATATTGATAAAAATGGGGGATGCTAAATGAAATATATGCATCATAACATGATCGTTATGCTAACAATTTTTTTATTCATTGCGGCTTGTTCTAACGGAGAAAGAATAAAAGATATATATGATGTTAGGTCAGATGATTTTAAGAAATATACTGGGACATACGTTGGTAATAATTCAGATGTGGTTGCAATTGTTAATCATTTACCCGGTGGTGGAACAGTTCAAAGTATAAGTTTAGAAAATGAAAATATAAAAGTGAACTATGGTGCAAAAGAAAGTGGGGCTCTTACAGAAGAAATGATTGAGACGTATTGGTTTGATGAGAAGGATACGATGAAGAAGAATTTTTTCTTTAATGCTATATATTTAGTGATTTTAGTGCCAAATGCAAAAAGTTATGAGTTTCAGGTAGATAATAAAAAATTTAAGATAACGAGGGAAGAAATGTTATCAATTTTGCATAGTATATTCGATGATTTTCCAAAAGAAAAAGATATATGGGATAAAAATAAAGTTATAAAGTTCTTTAACGGCAATGAAGAAAAAATTAAAATGCTTGTGGAAGATAAAGATTTTCGGAAATCTTTATTTGCTAAATATCCAGTGAGCCAGTTGAAATAATGGAGGGGAGAAGATGGAGTTAGTATACAAAATTTCTTATCATAGAATGCAGGATTATTATTTACCTAAGTTAGTACAGGCGATTAGGCTCGTTAGTGAAGAAGATTTGTGGAAACAAGAGACCTCTGTTAATTCAATTGGTGGAATCGTACTACATATTTGTGAACATTTACAGAGAAATACAAGGCGTTATAAGGATCCCAATATAGTTTTTGAAAATGGAATTGAAGAATATTTTCCAATAAAACATTTAAGCTTCGAAACTTTGTTAAAAATTGTTGAAGAAACATTTGATGAGTGGGGAAAAGTATATATACAAGTATGGAAAGAAAAAAGGCATATTGATCTTCATAGTTTATTACATTTAGTGGAGCATACAAGTTATCATTTAGGGCAAATAGTAGATCGTACAAAGTCAATAAAGGGACAACAATTTAACTTTTGTCAAAATGGTATAAATGAAAAGAATTTGAGAACAAGAGTTGAAACCTCGAAATTTTAGAAAGAGAGTCATTCGTTTAAGAATGACTCTCTTTTTTGTAAAAGAAATTTATGGAAATAAATATATTTATGTGATATGGTTAATTACATAAGTAATGAACCTAAGAACCTAAGGTGGTGAAATTGTGAAACCTACTCTGGAGCAAAATAAATTAATATACTTACAAATTGCAGAAACGATTGAATCTGATATTTTAAAAGACATATTGCTTGAAGAAGAACAAGTTCCATCGACAAATCAATTTGCGAAGATGTTACAAATAAATCCGGCTACTGCAGCTAAAGGGGTGAATGTATTAGTGGATGAGGGGATTTTATATAAAAAGAGAGGGATCGGAATGTTTGTTGCAAAGGGAGCGAAAGAAGTCGTACTAAAAAAAAGACAAAATGCTTTTATGACTGAATATTTACCTAAAGTGTGGGAAGAAGCGAAAGTACTAGAAATATCAAAAAATGAATTGATGGATATGATTCAAAAGATTACGAAGGAGGGGAAAGAGGGATGATTGCACTTGAAACGAAAGAGATAACGAAAAAATATAAAAAGAAAATAGCTGTAAATGAAGTAACGATTTCATTAGAAGAGCAGAAAATATATGGTTTGCTTGGAAGGAACGGAGCAGGGAAAACGACACTATTAAATTTACTTGCAGGTCAAATTACTTCAAGTAGTGGAAGTGTATCAATATTTGGTGAAAATGTATTTGAAAATAGTAAAGCAATGCAAAATATTTGTTTCGTTAGAGTAAAAGAAGAGTCTCATTTAAGTTATAGAGTAAAAGAAATTTTTAAGATATGTAACATGTTTTATAAAAATTGGGATCAGAAGTTTGCTGAAGAACTGGCGGGTAAATTTCAGCTTAATATAACAGAGAAATACCATAAACTATCTCATGGCATGCAAACAGTTGTAGGAATTATTAAAGGGTTAGCAAGCAGAGCGACAATTACTATTTTTGATGAACCAACTACAGGATTAGACGCAGCACATCGTGAGTTATTTTATAGTTTACTACTAGAAGATTACGGGGAGTATCCCAGAACAATTATATTATCAACACATCTGGTAGAAGAAGTAACCCATGTTATTGAAGAAGTAATTATCATAAAAGAAGGTGCACTTGTTGTTCAATCAACAGTGGAAGATTTATTGCAACAAGGTCATATTATTTCAGGGCAAAAAGGTAAAGTGGAGGAGTTCTTGATTAATAAAAAAGTTATAAATAAAGAAATTTATGGGAATAAAGGTATTGCTGTTATATGGGAAGAGCTTTCTAATGAAGATTGTTACTCTCTTGAAAAAGAAGGTTTAGTAATTGATAGAATTACATTACAAAAACTATTTATTCACATGACTGGTGGTGAAGTGGAATGACGATGTTAATGAAACAATTGAGGTTACATATAAATTTTCATTATAAAGCAATTTTAATATTTTGGATTGTAGCTTTATTAATAAAAGGAGCTTTATATGCTGCTCATTTAAATGAAGCGAAAGTTGGTTATTTACCCGAAATTATCAATAATCCTTCAATTGCAATTATGATTTTTATAGTAGGGAGTGTTTTCATTGTTCAAGATGATGTATTTCGTTTAGCAGTTTCATTTGGTATAACGAGAATACAATATTTTATCGGAGCGATTTGTTATATTGTGTTGCAATCCGCATTGTTTTCATTCCTTCAAATACTGTTTTTACAAGATATAAAATATAACTTAGTAAATGTTAACTTTGGAGAGCAATTAATACAACAGTTTATTTTACAATTTTTATTTTATGTTACGATAGCATGTTTCTTTCAAGTAGTAGTAATTTTTAAGCAAAGATTTCAATGGATTGGTCTCATGATTGGTGGGTCGCTTTTCCTTTCAACAAATAGTGTGCTGTATGGAGAAGTAGGGATAAAAGGATTGTTATTTACAAATGATGTATCTTTAATAGATATCCCTTATTTTATTGTTATTTCAATTGGATTAACAATTCTTTATATCATAACTAGTAGTATATTTATTCGTAAAGTATCATTTGAACGAACAGTTTAAAATAGTGATAGATTATTTTTTTAGGGAGAAGGAAAATATATGGGAGACACGTCCTCACTAATAACCGTCTTTTTATGCATTGCACTACTAATATTTTGGCGTCGTTATCGCTCCATGCATAAGCCAATAAAGGGATCGGGAAAACGTATTTTATGGCCATTACTATTTTTAACACCAGGTATTGTATGGTTTTTAGGTCCCGTACATCCAGCTATATTGCAAGTGATTATAGCGGTATTCATTGGTGTACTTTTTGCTGTGCCGCTTATAGTATTAACAAATTATGAACGAAGAGATGATGGGAATATTTATACGAAAAAAAGTGCAGCTTTTTTAATTACTTTTATTGCACTTGTCGTTTTGAGATACGGTTCAAGAAAATATATTGTTGACTTAGATCAGCAAGCAATAGGTTTATTATTTTATGTTGTTGCAATATCGTATATTTTTCCTTGGAGAATTGCCTGTTATATAAAGTTTAGAAAAGTTTGGCGGGAAAATAATAATCATGCTATATGAAAACTTCTCATTTGAGAAGTTTTTTTATTTTTATAGGTAAGCAAAACAAGTTGTTGAAGGGCAGGCTATCATAGAATATGATACATATTATAATGAGGAAAAGTTGAGGGGATAAAAATGCGTACAATTTTACTTTTTCTAAACAACATGTCCATCGATAAAATAGAGAACATTAGACATAAACATGATCCTTTAGTTGGATTAATTCCACCGCATATAACAATCGTATTCCCATTTGAAAGTTCGATTTCAAATGATGAGCTGAAATTACATATTATAAATGTATCAAAACCGATACAGAATATAGAAATTGAATTTACGAATCAAATTACAAGTGAAAGAGAATATTTGTTTTTACGAGTTGAAAAGGGGAAAGAACAAATAGAGGAACTACATAATATTCTATATACAGGACCTTTATTACAATTTTTGAAAGAAGACATTCCGTACATCCCGCATGTAACAGTCGGAAGAAAAGAAAGTGCCGAATTAGCTGCTGAAGTAGTGAAGGAGATTCCTAGTTTTCATGGGAAGTTAAATTGTTTGATTGATAGAATAAGCGTGGAGCGAATTGGAGAGAACGGGGAATCAATTATTGAATTTGAAGTGCCATTTCTAAAAAGCTGACAAAAGTCAGCTTTTTATTTCGTAGCATGAAGTAATGCACCAATTGCACCGCTATTACCACCATCTTGTAAAAAGATTGGTGTTTTATTTTGATATTCGGTGTAGCTACTAATAATATGTTGAAGTTGTACGTTATTACATAAAGTCGAACCAATATAAATAATATGTTCAATGTTTTTTGTTTCAGCGAATTGAAGGCTTAATGCAGTAACGACTTCACCGACAAGTCCTTGTACAGTAGCTAGTATATCGGAGCTACTATTATTTGATTCTGTAATGGCTGCTTTTCCGAAGTTACTAGCAGTTAAGTTATTATCGATAGGGGAAAGAATACCACCATAAATATCTCCAACCGTAATATCTAGTTCTTTTCTAGATCCTACTTTTGTTAGAGGTATTATATCTTCAAAATGATCTATATTTGTTAACAATTTTGAGAGTCCCATAATAGTCCCACCGCCAACTCCGGTTCCACCAGCGCGAATATATTGTTCATTATAAACATAATGGATAGAAGTACCTGTACCGATATTGGTTAAAATAAAATTGTTTATAGTATGTTGTTCTTCTTTTAATATGAATTGGACACCTGCAAGAGTAGCTTCAAATTCGCTTAGCTCTATTATTTTATATGAACCTGTAAGCAGTTGCTGTAATAGTTTCGATTTACCACCCGTAATACATATTTGTTTTATGCCATTGTTGTTTTTAA
Organism: Bacillus sp. FSL E2-8900; assembly: GCF_037966225.1. Taxonomy (NCBI): domain Bacteria; kingdom Bacillati; phylum Bacillota; class Bacilli; order Caryophanales; family Bacillaceae; genus Bacillus; species Bacillus sp. FSL E2-8900. The sequence goes on along the minus strand of NZ_CP150193.1, from coordinate 2,741,568 downwards.
TCCAATCTATTATTTTATGTTGTTCATGCGAATAAAATTTTTCAAAAGTTAATAGCTTTTTTTTGTTAAAATAAGCTATTTTCGTTAATGTGCCTCCAGCATCGATACCGATAGTACGTTCCATTTTCCTGCTCCTAACTACGTAATATATTTTCCTATTTACTTAATTGGTTGAGAATAGATATTTCCAACTGATATAAGGAACATTTTAATCTGCTTGATATATTAATAGTTTTTCTATAGTTACAATAGGCTGGTCGTTTACAGTTGCAATACCTTTACCAAGAACAAAACCTCGGCGATTGCGCGTTAGCTCATAATGTAAATCAAGTTTATCACCGGAATATGCTTTTCCGTGGAATTCAATTCCATCTAAAGAGGAGAGGAATCCTAGTCCTTCAGAATCACTTGTATGTACAAATGCACTAAGCTGAGCAAGTGCTTCTACAATTAACATATGAGGCATATGTTTGTGACTATCATTTATAAACCATTCGTTATTTGTAATGAGTTTATATCCTGTAACGAATTCATCTTGTTTTACATTTGTTACTTTATCAATCATTAAAAATGGATAACGATGGGGAAGTGTGTCTTTAATATGCATATGAAAGTACCTCCAATTAATAATACCCCTGCTAAAGTTAAGCAGGGGAGTCGGAATTAATTTTTAACTAATTCATTTACTTTTTCAAGAACGAAAATGCCGCTATTTCTAATGTTTTCAACAACTTGTTGCAATACTTCTTTATCTTGAACGAGTGCAATACGTACGAAGCCTTCTCCGTGAGGTCCAAATGCATGACCAGGTGTAACAACGACATTCGCACGATCCATTAATGCATAAGCGAAGTCTAGAGAAGTCCACCCTTGTGGAATTTCTGCCCAGACAAACATACTACCAGCTGGCTTATCGACATTCCAGCCAAATGTTCGGAATCCATCGACTAAAGTATCTCTCCGTTCTTGATAAATATTGCGGTTTTTCTCACAAAATGCAGCGCCATTTCTTAGTGCTGCAGATGCCGCTTTTTGAATTGGTAAAAATACACCGTAATCGGTATTAGATTTAAATTGAGTAAGTGCACGAACAATTTCTTCGTTTCCAATCATATATCCAATACGGCTACCCGCTAAACTATAACTTTTTGACAAAGAATTGATTTCTACACCAACTTCTTTAGCACCAGGTACAGAGAGGAAGCTAATTGGCTTATTACCATCGAAATAAAATTCAGCATAAGCAAAATCATGGACAACGATAATATTATGTTTTTTCGCGAATGCGATTACTTCTTTAAAGAAATCTTCATGAGCCATTGCTGGAACGGGATTCCCTGGGAAGTTTAAAATCATCATCTTTGCTTGATCGGCAATTTCTTTAGGGATGACTTCTAAGTCTGGTAAGAAATCATTCTCTTTCTTTAAAGGCATGTAGTAAGATGTTGCACCAGCCATTTGAATACCTGTTTCATAAGCTGTATATCCTGGATCAGGAACTAATATAATATCACCTGGATTTGCATAAACCATAGGTAAATGAACGAGCCCGTCTTGTGAACCCATTAATAATAAAACTTCTTTATCCGCATTTAATAAAACGTTATGAGTGTTGTTGTAATATTCAGTTACAGCTTCGTGAAATTCTTGAATACCTGATAATGTATACCCGTAGCTCTCTTTCTCACTCGCTGTATGTACCATTGTTTCTCTTACAAAATCAGCGGGCGGCATATCAGGATTTCCGATGCTCAAATCAATCATGTTATGACCTGCTGCAATTTTTTCTTTTTTATAGGCTCCTAATTCACTAAATATAGAAGATTGGAATGCTTTCATTCTAGTTGCTAACGTGTAAGTCATCAAAACCCCTCCTAAAACAGTGCTTTCATTCTGCGTTTTTAATTATTCTGAAAACACATGTTTATATTTTATCATTTTTTTATGAAAATTAAAACGATTGACAAATTTAGAGGAAGGATTAGCCTATTTTGAAAAGTATCGATGTAAATAGCGTAGATGTGTTAATTGAAATGTCTATTATAGGATTCATTTTATATAACTTAAGGTATTTTCTAGTTTTTATTAAGTATATTTCTCATGTTTTGAATGAAAAAGAATACGAAAACAAGGGCTGTTTTTGTGGCCGATTTCTAAAGTGAAATAACGCAGAAAATATTTTCTGCGTCTCCTCTGAAATGTAATCATTTCTTTTTATATGTGCATAATTTTTCGGCTGTCAAAAAGTATACATTTAATGTACCGTCGGCAACTTTTAAAGTTTGGTCCGATGTAAATGAATTACCATAATCAATGTGATATACATTAGAATTTTTGACAAATGAGCCTTTATATAAATCGTCTTTATTCTTTGTTGTCTGCATTTCTACTAAATTTTGCACAATTTCCTCTTTATTTTCTTTTTTGACAACTGTTTCAAATTTATAATATACAGGGCATTCACCTTTTTTATTGTCAACGACTTCCCAAGAACCGTATATATCGTTATTGCTGCATCCACTAAGTAGGATGATTAGTATAGGAATTGTAAGTAGAACCTTTTTCATTTTGTGCTCCTTTCTTTTAAATTTGAATAAACGTGCGAATACGATAGGGATATTATAATAAATAAAGTTTAAATTTTTTTAAAGAATTATTTAATTTCATATAAAAATTTAAGAGAAATTAAATAAGCATGAATCTAGTGTAAAGTCAGATTCATGCTAGTACTATAGCCTATGTTATGTCTTTTTTGAGGATAAATAAAGAGGAAAGCAGAATCACTATTCCATTTAATATATATACGCTTGCGATCATAAAGGCTAACGTACCTGCGCCAAATCCTGCTTTATCGAATATAGAAGCAAATGTTGCGATAGTCAAAAAAATAATGGGAGTCAGTAGTAAAAATATGAAACCTGCCACGATTCTTTTTTTAAAACTATGTCCAGATAAGGAAATGGCTAAAAAGTTTAGGATGCTAAAAAGAGCAATTGCAAAGAGCAGGACAATAAATACTTCGATGCCATCAGACATTTTACCACTCCTTTTATAAAGAGTACTTTTTATAATCTATTCGAAATAAAAGGGGGATACTCCTTTAGGTAATTTCAATAAACGTAATAAATAGGCGTATTATAAAACAAAGAAGTATGGATTCAATATTAGACCCATACTTCTTTGTTTATTTTATAAATTTGCAGATTGCGAATGCTGTTTTTCATAATGTTTCTGCTTAGAAAGGGAAATAGAAATAATCAATAATGAAACGACTCCAAAGATGAGAACCATATATTGTAACCCAATTGTATCTAAGAAGAAGCCTGTGCCAAGTAAGACGATTTGGAACATAACCCTCTCAAACATATTACGGAATGAGAAGAGGCGACCGTGATAACTTTTTTCCACTTTCGTTTGGAAAATCGTCGACATAATAGGGAAGAAGCAGCCAACACTAAACCCAAACAAACCAAATGATGTAAGAGCCATCCATTTTATATCGCTAAAGAACAATGACAGATGTGCAAAAGCAGTACAAACTGCGAAGAAATATAGTAATTTTTCAGGTTTGAAATGATCAGATAGACGTTTAATTACGAAGGCACCTAACATAAATGCGACACCTTCAATTGTATATATGAACCCTTTAATCGTAGGATCATGTTGCATTTCGCTAATGTTAATAACCATTAAATTAAACCCAGCTATAAATAATAGAGGGATGATACTTAATATAAGTGCTGTAAAAGCAATAGGAATTCCTTTTAAAATACGAAATACTTCCATAAAGCTATTATCTTTTGCAGCTTGTTTACTTGGTGTTGTTGATTTCTTGTCTTCGAATTGTAGGAAGAAAGTCGAGAGGAATAATAAGGCGTATGCTGCCATTGAGAAGGCATACATGTACTGTAAACTCATCACAACTAAAAGAATTCCACCTAGTGAAGTGCCTGCAATACGAGCAATTGTACCAACATTCATATGTACACCGTTCATTTGTAATAACTCATGCTCACGTACGATGAGTGGAATTACAGATTGTAATGCAGGGAAATAAAATGCTGCTGAAATTTGAAGAGCAACCATAAATGCGATCATAAATGCGATACTTTCAAATTGAATAGCAAAAAACATGAAAATAACACTTAAAACTCGACCAAACCCAGCGTAAAGAAGAACTTTTTTCTTTTCATACTGATCGATGACACGGCCAGCCATAGGTCCAACTAGAACACCGGCTAATAGTCCGATAAATAATATAACTGATTTCATGAAATCAGAAGGGACATATTTTTGCATAAATTCAAGGTTGCCAAGAATACCAAGCCATAATCCTAGACCTGCAATAAACTCCCCAATTAAAACAATCCAAACGTTTTTATTACGCCACATAACATTAAAACCTCTCCGTCTTTTAAAATGAAAAACTCGTATATAAAACCTCCTTATTTATGTATTCTTTTCATACGAACTTTTTTAGAGTCAGAGTCTATATTACGTGTTTCATAATTGGATTTCAATCTTTTTGATTGGTCAAAAATTTGATGTGTTAATTGATGAAATAAGTGAATCAAAACGTAAAAAAATTATGATTAAAGCTAATAGAAAGTAAGGATACATATAAAAAAGCAAGAACGTATAACTACGCCTCGCTTTTCTCAAGTACAAAATTAAATATTAGATTCACTTAGCAACATTTACGCTCTTGTCCAATAGCTAAAGCGCTAAAAGATAGTGGGCCAACAACTTCTGCGCTTGCACCACTAGTAAGGTTTTCTACAGTTAATGAATATTCGTGTGTTCCACTGCTAACGTTTTGATCTATAGCTTGAAATGTTTGTACGTAGAATTGTTCAGAATCTGTAGATTCAATACCTACTTGCGCATTAAAAATTTCAATGTTATCACGGAAAATTCGGAATAAAACTTGTGAAGTCTCAGTTATACCTTCTACACCAATTGTAGCGATTAATTCTACTCGATTATTACGTGAATCTCTACTTGAAATTCTCAATTTCAAATTTGCTAAAATTGCTTTATTTGGAGAAGCTGGGATTGCAAAAGTTGTTTCACCAGTTTTACTAATAGGTTGAGTAGCTTGGTAATCAATGATATGAGTCATATTCTTCACCTCCTCATATACTAGAATATGAAAATAGTGAAGAATTAGCTTGGACAAATACTAGATTATTTAATAGAGTCAACAACAATTATTGAAAAGAAGAAATTCACATAAAAGCATTAAGAATATATCACAATAAGATGATATGCTTCTTAATGCTTTTTGTAATTAAGCAGAGTATTCTTCTTTACGTACTTCAAAAAATTCATTACGTCGTAAGTAATTATAAATTTTCTCTGAAACCTCTTCTTCTTCAGACACCAAGAAACGATGATCAAAAGCGTAGAAAGATTGACCTTTAATTAATTTTACGTAATACATATTAAACGCCTCCTGACACTAGATTATTACTTGCTTCATATTTATGATGGCCTATATGTCTGCTAAAAATACTTGAAGTTTCAAAGGGGATAAGCAGAGGGATGAAAGAGCTTACAATTCTGTAAGGTTTATGTCACCTTTTTCGATAGTTTACATTCGCTAATTTCTTCTATACTACAAATAAGTTACATAAAATAAGGGGGTAAAAAGATGGATGAAGTAATTGGAGAAGTTGTAGCAGGTATTTGTGAGTTTGTAGTGGAAGTAACAGCGGATGCTATAGGAAATTTAGTTTCCGGAAATGATGAGGAAAAAGAAACATTATAATAATTTGTAAAAGAATAAAGTTGATCGAATTATAAAGGCTGATTTCTAAAGGGGATTCAGCTTTTTTATTTTTTACATTATATTAACTTAATTTGAATATTCATTTGTTATCATATTTAAGAAGCCTATATAAGGAGGTGAATAAACAAATATGTCGAATTCAGGGCCTGATTTATCTGTTTCTCGTTTGATTGTGGTAAATATAGAGGAAAAAGAATATCATTTTATTGTTCGTGAACATCCGATTGTAGGGAAATTTATATCGCTATTTGAAAATGGAAAAGAATATGGTTTAATAGATAAACAAATCGCTAATAAAGATAAATTTATTACATCGGAGCTTACTAAGTTAGATTATTTTAATATAGATGTTTTATATCTTACACCTGGGTGGATATGGATTGGTATGGATCAATTTGGTTTACATGCTCGTGAGGCTACTTATAACGAAGTAGATGTTATTATGAAGTTGAAAGAGGATTTATATTATATAGATATATATAAAGAAATAAAAATGTAGTAAATATTTAGTCAGGTTAGGGGGCAAGTTCCCGTAGCCTTTTTTTGTTTAATGAAATAACGTATAATCATATTATTTTGATTATACGGGAACGTGATGAGAAGTGAGATGAAAAGAGGATTTGAAAATACATGAAGAGAATTGTAATAATTATATGAGTCGTATATGTAAATAACAATAGAAAGAAGATGATAATATGAGTAAAGAAGAGCTTGTGAAAAAACAGTTTGGCAGTAATGCAGATAAATATGTAAATAGTAAAATACATGCTAAAGGACTGGATTTACAATATGTAGTTCAACAAGTTGAGTCTCGTCATAATAATCGTCTTCTTGATGTTGCTACTGGTGGCGGACATGTGGCAAATATGTTAGCACCCATGTTTGAAGAAGTAGTTGCACTTGATTTAACAGAACAGATGTTAGAAAAAGCAAAAGTTTTTATAAAGCAGAATGGGCATGAAAATGTATCTTTTGTAGCAGGAAACGCAGAGGATTTACCATTTGCAGACCATTTTTTTGATACAATCACATGCCGGATTGCAGCCCATCATTTTACGAATCCGGCTCAATTTATTTATGAAGTAAATCGTACATTGAAGGATAATGGATTATTCATCTTAACAGATAATGTTTCGCCAGAAAATAATGAATATGATACATTTTATAATTTTATAGAAAAAAAGCGAGACCCAAGTCATGAACGAGCTCTAAAAAAGACAGAATGGCTTACTTTATTAGAAAAAAACGGTTTGCAAATGCAGTCATGTCTTACTTTTGATAAGAAGTTTGATTTTGACTGGTGGTGTAATATGATGGATGTCCCTTTACAAAAGCGTGAAAAATTAACAGAATGTATGATGAAAGCACCAAACGAAATGAAGGGATATTTTAATATTCAATTTAAAAATAATAAAGTAGAATCGTTCTATACTGAAATGGCTATGTTTATATGTAAAAAAAGTACAACGTTAAAAAGATAAATGTGTTGCAGTCTTTCTGAAGTACGATATACTTAGTACAGAGAAACTGAGAATTGAGGAATAGTTATAATGATTCGTGTACGCATTGAAGGTTCTGAGGAAGAAATGCTTGAATTTATGGGGAAAATGCCAGACATTCCTGGATTTGAAAAGACACATATGAGAGAGCCGAGAAAAGGAAATAACCCGAAATATGATTCAAGTAAAAATGTACTTGCATATTTGTCTTATAAAAAGATTGAAGTCGCCAATAAATAGGCGACTTTTTTAGTTTGCGCTGTTTCACCGCCTTGTCTTTTTCACATAATAATAATAGTAGATTGTGCTTAAGAGGGGTGAGAATAGTTAATAAGAAAATTATCTTTTTTGGAGATTTTGGTATTGATGACGCCGTAGCGTTAATTTATGCAAATAAAACATGTAAATTAGATATTCTAGGTATTGTTGCTGAGTACGGGAATGTATCACGAGATATCGTTACGGAAAATGTTTATTTTTTAGAAAGGTACTATGCTACACAAGTGAAAATTATTGAAGGTGCGAGTAGACCGATGACAGCTGAAGAGCCTTTGTTTTTCCCTGAAATCCACGGGGATCACGGTTTAGGTCCTATTATTCCACCTGAGATGAGAATTTATAAACGAGAAAATTTTTGTGAATTAATCAAATTAATCGAACCTTGTCCAGAAGATATTATAATTGTGGCGACAGGGAGACTAACGACGCTTGCTACGTTATTTTTATTGTATCCAAATATAATGGATCGTATTTGTTCGTATTATATAATGGGCGGCGCTTTCCTATTTCCAGGTAATGTTACACCAGTATCTGAAGCGAATTTTTATGGTGATCCAATTGCAGCAAATATTGTTATGAAATATGCGAAAAACGCTAGCATATACCCGTTAAATGTAACACAGGGCGCGCTTATTACGCCTGAAATGGCCAATATAATAGATAAACAAGGAACTGGACAGGCGAAACTCATTAAACCAATGATTGATTTTTATTATGAGAATTTCTATAAAAAAGAATATCCGGGTATTGGTGGAAGTCCTATACACGATTTACTACCGTTTATCTCGTTTATAAATGACAGTATTTTCGAATATAAAAAATCGGCAGTGTGGATTAGTACGACAAATGATGTGACTAGGGGCCAAAGTGTAGCAGACTTTAGAAAAATAGCTGAGCCAACAAGGTTTGATGATCGGCCGATTCAAAGAATTGCTGTTGGTTTTAACTATGCAGCTTTTAAAGAAGAGTTTATGCGAACAATATTGAAGCCAGATTGTTCTTAATGTGTGTAATAACAAGTCGGATAAATTGTTAGTTCAAAAAAAGGTTTAATCTGTGTGTATTATTCTCAAAAATCTTAAAGTTGAACAACATGAATAACTTATGAAAAATGTCACATAACTAATGGTAAGCAATTGTTTCTAATTATATTTTGATTGGTGAAATGTAAAGGAGGTTATTATATGATTTGGTCTTTAATCGTCGGTGGTATATTAGGATGGCTTGCGAGCTTAATTACTGGAAAGGACGTACCTGGTGGTGTAATTGGTAATATTATTGCTGGTATTATCGGTTCTTGGGTTGGTTCGAAATTACTTGGTAGTTTTGGTCCAGTCATTGGCGGATATGCAATTATTCCAGCTTTAATCGGTGCGATTATTTTAATTTTCATCGTAAGCTTCTTATTACGAGCAATGCGAAAATGAATGTAAGGACTGTTTACATTTGTAAGCAGTCCTTTTTATATGTTATGCTAGTATTATACAATCAGGAGGTGTCAGCATTGAAATCATTTACAGTAAATTTCCATCAAGAAGATAATGCAAAAGCGACAACAGTACATAAATTAAGTGAAGAGGACTTCAATAAAGCAACTGAAAAAGGTACTCGTCATTTATTTGATTTAGATACAAACGTTGGCTTCTTCGTATTCTTTGATGCAGAAGATGCAGAAGGAAATGATCAATACTTAATGTTACAATATGAAGGGGATCATGAAGAACCAACTGCATGCTACGGATTTGATTTAAAACTATACTATCAATTTTTAGCACTATACTTAAACGATCTTGAATTCCAAGGCGAAACAGATGAGGAAGAGGAAGAATACGGTCCAATTCATCATTTAGCGCATTTACTTTATCATATTGTTGAAGATGGTAAATCAATCGAAGTGTAATATACATATTTGAAGCTGCTCTTTTTGGGCAGCTTTTTTATATGACATTGAAATGGTGTACTGTAAGCTAAATAAGGTGAAATTTTAATCAGTGGGGGTTTTGTTCATTCTCACTGATTATCAGCCCTCACCAATTTAGCTTTTACGGGTAGCAGGGCCCCCACCTAACTTCTTTGTTTCCGCTGAATTTTGAGGTGGGGATCTTACTGCCCGGCAAATAGCGAGATAAATTAATAATAGAAATTTATTTATTACTTTCATGTTAGCGTCGTAAAACACCTGTTATAATGATTGTAATTAAATTCTTGGAGGCTAATTCTATGCTTGTAGATGTAAAAGCTTTTATTAAAGCTGCAGGTTTAACATGTATTTCATCATTAAGTGGAGATAACACGTTTGCTTATAATTTTGAAACAGTAAAAAACACTATCGCTACATTTTTTAAGAAGCTAAGATTTACCGTTTAATTTCATTTCAACCAGTAGGAAAAGAGTAATCACTTCCTACTGGTTTTTTTGTTTCAAGGAGCTGTTGTGACAGCATGTTTTAAGTTATAGATAGAGGATATTATCATTGAGAAGAGAAGGTTTAAAGAAGGAGATGAATACGATGATTAACAATATAATTCCAAGTTTTTTAAAATTATGGGAAAGTGACGATTTAGAATTAGAAGTCCTTAATTAATACTATACTTCGCATCCGGTTGATTATCGAAATGAATAAAATACAATAGGGGGTAAAAATGATGAAGGTATATTTGAAAATAGTTATGTTATTTCTTGCTTTTACATGCACATTTGCATTAGCAGCATGTAAAGGGACAGACGAAAAAAAGGAAGCAAATCCAGCCTCGGAAAATCATAAAAATGAACAAAGCAATTCTTCAGAAGAAAAGAAAAATCTTGAAGCAAAACCAAGTAATGAAAAAACAACAAAACCATCAGCTGAGCAAGATTCGAAAGATAGAACACTTAATCAAAAATCAATTAACCACGTTAAAGATTTGTTTGAACTAGCAAAAGAAGGAAAGGTACCTAATGTGCCATTTGGAGCCCATACAGGGGATATTGAAGAAATTGAAAAAGCGTGGGGGAAAGCAAATAAAACCGAATATGCAGGGAATGGAATGTACGCAACTTTTACAAATAAAAATGTTGTTTTCGGATTTAATAAAGGGTCACAAGTTTTTGATGTACGCTCATATCATGCAGAACTAAAATTGATTACATTACAAGAAATTGAAAAAGCATTAGGAAAACCATCTTCAGTTAAAGAGAATGGTGAAGATAAAATATATGTATACAAAGTAAATAACCAGTATGAATTGAAATTTGTCATTCCAAAATGGACTGGTAAGGTCGATCATATTTCCGTATTTTCGCCAGAGGATAGTATTAATAAAATGGCAGGATAAGAAATTAAGTGATTTCAAAAACACCTCACTTTCTTGAAGTGAGGTGTTTTTAGTTGTAAACAAGGAACGTCTCCTGTCATATAAAACATACTTTCATATGCGAAATACTTCACTTTTGTTTTTTAATATTCATCCAATAAGAAATATTGATCTACTGAAAAAGTAGTAACCTATAAATTATGTGTAGGATGGTTCACGATTTTTTTACGTTCCAAACTTTGAACAAATAGCGCTTGAACAATACCTCCAACTAATAAGAAGCTAGCACAAATATAAAACAGTATACTTCCATTTAACTTACTTAATATAACTGCACCAATAATTGGTCCACACGTTCGAGATATATCCCAGTGTATACCGTAAATTGAAAAATATAAACCACGTTTATTATGAGGTGCAATTTCTGAAACGAATCGTAATAAATGGTTTAGAGCAATACTTTCTCCAATGACTAAAAAGAGTAAGGTGAAGAATAACGACAATATCGTCGTTGAATAACTAAAGCCAACTGCAGCTATTGTATAGCAGGCGTAAGAAATAAGGATGATTTTCGCCATAGAAAATCGTTCAGACCATTTTACGAGGAAGATTTGTAGAATGATTTCCAAAATGGCTTTGCATGTTGAAATAAATGCGAGTATGAATACGAGATTAGGAAATACATGTTCTGCAAAAATACGATAATTCGTCTCAGTTTGTGCATAAAAAAAGCTAATAGGAAGTGTAGAAACCATAAGACCGAATATGGCGTAATGTTTAAAAGCAAATTGCTTTGGTGAACTTGCCTCAACTGTTTGTTTCGACTTACTTATAGGTGGAACAGTTTCTGGGAGCTGGGTCCAAACAACAACGGCATATATCGTAAGAGTTACACTTTGCACGATAAATAAATATTCTGGGTGAGTATTATAAAAACTTGCACCGATTAAAGGGCCGACTACGGATCCGATTGCTCCCATCGTTTGTAGGAGAGCAAAAATTTCTGCTTGCTGCTCTTGTTTTGTTAAATCAGCAATTTGTGCACGTTGAGCTGGAATATATAAGGAACGGCCAATACCATTAATGACATATAACAGTGCAAATATAAAAACGGATTGAGCGAAAACGAAACTACCGATTGCAACACCTTGTAGTAATAATCCGAGTAACATAATCTTTTTTCGGCCATATTTATCAGTAATTCCTCCAGCAATAAGTGTAAATAAAATGTCTGAAAGTGGCTGTAATCCGAAAATTAGCATAGTTATTATTACATTGCCGTTTAACATTTTATTGACGTAAATAATCATAATGAGAGCTAACATAGATTCAGTCGTTCGGGTTAATAATTCACCACACAATCTAATAAAAATAGGTTTATTGTAACGAAGTAAGAGATAATTCAATATTAATTCCTCCTTTCTATATTGAAATGATAAGATGAAAGGAGAGTTGGAAAAAGGGTAGAAACTATAGGGAGAATTTTTCACCTTTTAGGGGGAGTATGATGTTTATTTTAGATCAATACATTGAACTATGGATTGCTTATGGAAAAGGAAAAAAAGAGGGAGAACGATTGGAAGTAACAGTGCAAAATATATCTGGTACATTATTTTGTACAGAGCGCAATAGTAAATTAATTATAAAAAAATTAGATGAGTTAAATTGGATTAAGTGGTTTCCAGGTCGCGGCAGAGGAAATCGGTCTAAGTTAATATTTCAAAAGCACCCGATATCTTTAATTTTAGATAGAGGAAAAGAAATAACGAAAAAAGGGGATGTGAAAAGCGGAAGTATATTTGTGGAACGCTATAGCTCACATTTTCCATCGGTAAAGGGAGAATATCATTCCTGGGTGGATTCAATATTTGGTCATAAGGTTGAAATGACATCTGAAGGGAGAAGAGATGTACTCCGGTTGCAAGTACAAATGAATTTAGATATCACATTAGATCCTGTATACGCTACAATGCGCTCAGAATGCCATATGGTAAAACATATATTCGACACACTCGTGTATGTAGAAGGTAATACAAACATTATAGAGCCAAGACTTGCATTTCACTGGGAATATAATGACGCTGAAAAAATATGGACGTTTTACTTACGAAAAGGAGTTCACTTTCATAATGGAAAACAACTTACTGCACATGATGTTATATACTCGTTGAATCGATTTATGAAGCTGGAAAATAATGCACACGCATGGATGTTACAACACGTTGAAAGTATCCGTTCAGTGGATGACTACGTTTTCGAAATTCAATTACATACAGAAAATCGAATGTTTTTACATATGCTAAGTGCAGAACAGTGTTCTATCGTGAATGAAGATGAAGCAGGAGGGCTAATTGGAACCGGGCCTTTTCAATTATATAAAAGTAATGAAAATCTGTTCATTTTAGAAGGACATCCTTTATATTTTCGTGAAAGACCTTTTTTAGATCGTGTTGAGTTGTGGAATGTAGAACAAGGTGTAAGTACATACGATGTTTTAGTAAAGGCGCAGTATAAAGATAAAGAAAAACATAATAAAGAATTGTCCCGGCTTGAGTCGAACGTGACATATATAACATGTAATCTTACGAAAGAAGGACCAATGCAAGATGCGTTATTTCGGAAAGCGTTATATAACATCATTCATGGTTATACAATCGTTCAAGAACTCGGCGGAGAACGTGGAGAAGTGGCAAAAAAACTAATATTAGCAGGTGCAAGCATTGTAGAGATTGAGGAAGATGTAGAAAGTTTAATTAAAAGGAGTACTTATCATAATGAAGTGCTACAACTCTACACATTTACAGGACGAGATCATGTTGAAGATGCACAGTGGATACAAAAAGAGTGTGCGAAATACGGGATTCGTGTAGAAAATAATTTTCTTGATATAGAAGAGCTATTGGAAATAAGTACGATAAAAAAGGCCGATATGATGCATGATAGTGCCACAATTAGTGAACGAATAGAAGATAGTCTATTATATATGTTTCTTACAAAAAATAGTTTTATTCATGGACAAAGCAGCATGGACTTTCATGAAAAGTTGTCTCCTTATTTTAGACAAGAAGAATTAGAGAAAAGAGTTACACTGTTACGCGATATCGAGGATACTTTGTTACGTCAAATTCATGTTATTCCTTTATATCGTAATAAACAAGAGGTAAGTACACATGAAAAAGTTCAAAATATAATGATTAATTCACAAGGTTGGATTGATTTTTATAATATTTGGTTTAAGTCTTGATATATAAGGGCTTTTGCACATTTTCATAAGGTGTGTAAGAGCCTTTTTTGTATGTAGGAATAGGTTTGTTTTACACATTGTTACGCTACTTGTGATAAAAGTCTATTTACAGCGTAACAGTGTTATGTTACATTGTTATCAGGAAGGAGTGTTATACAGTTGAGTACAGATTTAATTTCAAAAAAAGATTTATTAGAACTAACTGGTATTTCATACGGACAGTTATATAGGTGGAAAAGAAAAAATTTAATCCCGGAAGATTGGTTTGTACGAAAATCAACGTTTACAGGTCAAGAGACATTTTTTCCGAAAGAAAAGATATTAGAGCGTATCGATAAAATCCAAACGATGAAAGAGGATTTATCACTTGATGAACTAGCTAACATGTTTTCACCGAGTGTGAGAGAAATTCTTTTAACAAAGGAAGACATTTTATGCAAGGGGATTGCATCAGAACCAGTTTTACAATTTTTCATAGAACAAACGAATAAAACAGCAGAGTTTCAATTTGTAGACATTCTTTATGTGTACATGTTAGAAGAATTACTACAATCAGGAGAGATTAGTTTAGAAGAAGGAAAAATGGTCTTGCAAGTTTTACGTGAAAATTATGAAGCAATGAAACATAAAACTTGTGACTTAATCATTGTCCGAAAGTTAGGGATTTCTACATGTTTATTAGTTTCAAACGTGGACGATTTAATTTTTGAAAAAGGCACCAAAATCGTTTTACGCGAAGCGATTATGAAATATACCGAAGCATTAAAAACTAAATTGTTCTAGTGGAGGAGAAAGTATGCGTACAGATAATTTGATTATAAATGGTTACGGTTCATCGAATGGCGGCGAGTTTCATAAAGTGCAATTAAACGGAAAAGGAACTGTGAATGGAAATGTTGAATGTGAGCAATTTGAATGTAACGGTTACGGTGCAGTTACTGGTGATTTGAAAAGTAGCAGTGCACGAATTAGCGGATCTGGTAAAGTTGATGGTACAGTTCATGCTGAAACGATGCGAATTGATGGAAAAGCAACAATTACGCAAAATGTAAAAGCAAACAGTTTGAAAATTGCAGGAAAAGGTACGATAGGTGGAAATGTCACTGGTGAAGAATTTAAAGTCAATGGTCAAGCTACAATTGACGGTAATTGTGAAGTGGATACTTTTTCTTCAGAAGGACAATTTACAATCGGTGGTTTATTAAGCGCAGATGAAATTAATATAAATATTCACGGTACATGTCGAGCGAAAGAAATTGGTGGTCAAACGATTAAAGTAAGACATAGATCAGGTACATTTAGTAGGTTATTTAAAACAGTGTTTGGCTTGCAGTTAGAAGCTGAACTATTAGAAGGTGACAATATCGATATTGATTATGCTCACATAAGAACGGTAAGAGGAAACAATGTTACAGTAGGAGCAAACTGTGAGATTGAACTGATTGAATATACCGGTGTTCTTACTGTTGATAAAAATGCAAATGTAAAAGAAATTAAGCAGGTTTAACGGAAGGGAGAAATCAGTATGGAACATCCACATAGTCTCACAGTAAATGGTTCTGGTAATTCAGCAGGCGGAGATTATAATAAAGTGAAGATTCGCGGTGAAGGAACAATTACCAATGATATGAGTTGCAATGAGTTTAAAACGTACGGAACGAGTGATGTACACGGTAATGTGAAAGTGAAAAACTATGTCGTGTATGGAGATAACGAAGTACAAGGAAATGTAGATGCGGAATATGTAAAAGTATATGGTAATACACAAATTCATGGTGATGCTCATATTGAAAAAACAAAAGTTAGAGGTATGATAGATATTGAAGGAAAGTTTTCAGGTGATTTCGTAGATGTAAAAGGTGCTTTAAATGTGAAGGGAGATATTGAAGTAGAAGATTTATCATTAACTGGTGGTCTTGAAAGTGATGGATTACTTAATGCTGAAAATATTCAAATCTCACTTCGTTATGAAGGCAGTAAGGTAAGAGAAATTGGTGGTAAAAAGATTACTGTGCGTAAAAAAGCGAGATTTATTCCTTTTACTAATCATGCTGGAAACCTCCAAACTTCGATTGTTGAAGGAGATGATATCTATTTAGAACATACGATTGCTGAAGTTGTAAGAGGCAACAACGTCACAATTGGTCCTGGATGTGAAATTAGTGTTGTAGAATATCATACTAGTTTTAATCAAAAAGGTAATGCAGTCGTAAAAGAACATAAACAAATATAAGTAGTATGAGGGAGAGCAAGAGATATGGTTGAGAAGAATAATAAGCTCGGCTTTGTTGTGGCGGGCTTATTGCTAGGTATTTTAATGGCATCGATGGATAATACCATTGTCGTAACGGCGATGGGAACAATCGTTGGTGACTTAGGAGGCCTCGAAAACTTTGTATGGGTCGTTTCTGCCTATATGGTCGCAGAAATGGCAGGCATGCCGATTTTCGGTAAGCTATCAGATATGTATGGTAGAAAGAGATTCTTTATTTTCGGTTTAATTGTCTTTATGATTGGTTCGGCACTTTGTGGTACTGCTGAAAATATTACACAGTTAGGTATTTATCGTGCCATTCAAGGTATTGGCGGCGGGGCATTAGTGCCAATCGCGTTTACTATCGTTTTTGATATTTTCCCACCTGAAAAACGCGGGAAAATGGGTGGTTTATTCGGAGCGGTATTTGGATTATCTAGTATTTTCGGGCCATTACTTGGCGCATATATTACCGACTACATTAGCTGGCACTGGGTATTTTATATTAACTTACCACTTGGCATTTTAGCACTTATTTTTATTACATTCTTTTATAAAGAATCACGCGTTCATAGGAAGCAAAAGATTGATTGGTTTGGTGCAATTACTTTAGTTGGTGCAGTAGTTTCTTTAATGTTTGCGCTTGAACTAGGCGGACAAAAATATGATTGGGATTCTAGCTTTATTTTAAGCTTATTTGGTGGATTCGCTATTTTAATCATCGCATTCATTTTTATTGAACGAAAAGTAGAAGAACCAATTATTTCATTTGAGATGTTTAAGCAGCGCTTATTCGGAATGAGTACAATTATTGCTTTATGTTACGGTGCTGCATTTATGTCAGCAACTGTGTACATTCCGTTATTTATTCAAGGTGTATACGGTGGTACCGCAACAAACTCAGGATTATTACTTTTACCGATGATGTTAGGATCAGTCGTAACAGCGCAGTTAGGCGGATTTTTAACAACTAAACTTAGCTACCGAAACATTATGATTATTTCTGCGGTTATTATGCTAATTGGACTATTCTTATTAAGCACGTTAACACCAGAAACAAGTCGTGCATTATTAACAGTTTATATGATTATTATCGGATTTGGAGTCGGTTTCTCATTCTCTGTACTAAGTATGGCAGCTATTCACAACTTCGGTATGGAACAGCGCGGGTCTGCGACTTCAACGAGTAACTTCATTCGTTCGTTAGGAATGACACTAGGCATTACAATCTTCGGAATGATCCAAAGAACAGGTTTCCAAGATCAATTAGAAGAAGCATTTAAAGGGATGAGCGGGGGAATGAATACAAACGCTTTAGGGGATTCAAGAGCTATTCTATCAGAATCGGCAAGATCTCAAATCCCTCCGCAAATATTAGATAAGATTATTGACGCTCTTTCTAGTTCAATTGTTCAAACATTCATGTGGGCATTGGTACCAGCTGGATTAGCATTCATATTCATTTTCTTTATGGGAAATGAGCGCATGGTAATTAAGAAACAACAAACGAATAAAAAGAGTGAAACATCAAAAGCATAATGAAAAAGCTCCTTTCTAATTGGAAAGGAGCTTTTTCGTATGTACGGATTTAGATTAGCCTTCGATAATTTCGTATTCTTCGTCTGCTAATAGTAAAATTTGTGTTTTCTTACCTTTGTTTTGAACTTCGATTACATCGTAAGCACCTAAGTCTCTTACTTTGCTTTGAGAAGCGTTAACCATAACTTCAATAGAATCAATTAAGATATCTTCTTCAATGTATGATTCAGGCAATGCCATATCTTCAGTATCTAATACACATGCGTATAGATTTTGTAAGTTTTCAGCAGTTGGGTTTTGTTCCTCAACATCAATGATGTTTTTTACTGCTTCCATATTTTCCTCTTTTGCTTGGTATACTTTAATTTTAGCCATTGTTTTAATCTCCTTTATAACGTAATCGTAGAGGCTACACCTTATTATAACGTTTTTTTCATGAAAGATGAAATTGTTATATGTATTTATAGTAAAAATTATGTGTCCTTACTCAAAAATGGTGTGATTTCCATATAAATGTACGATTAGGTAACGATATTGCTACGTTAACGTTATATTGTCCAAGCTTTTCTTATTTTCTTCTCATATATATGTAGTAGCAATTCTATATAGAGAAGGGATGGAGTGTAAGTGGGGTGTGAACCGAAACGTAATTGTGGGTGTTGCCAAAATAGTATATGTGAGTTTTTACAAAGTCTAGAACCGTATACTAAAGTTGAAAGTATCATAATAGAAGGAAACGAAATTGCTGTATCTTATTTTCTTTCATTTAATAAGAAAACAGGTATCGTATCATTCGTACAAGAAGACAATGAGGTTATATTTGTCGATTGTTCAAAGATTGATGCAATTCGAATAGGGAAAGTATGTAGCTGCAAAACAAAAGTTAAATATATTGAAGAGGACTTTAGCTTGCTAGGAAATGTTTGCCCGCATTGTTTAACAGAGGGGAGTACAATCTTTTTCGATTTTAACAATCCTGAATTAAATGTGTCTTTCCAAGCAACAACAATTAATCCACCTAGATGTACTGAATTTACAGATGATCTCGGGAATGTAGTAAAGCAAATTACTATAGTAGGTGAGGCGAGAGTTTCTAGAGATTTTGTTCAAGTACCTGAACTGGTAGGTTTTCGATTACTTTTATCACATCCAGCTGGAGACCCTTTAAACTACGGATTATTATTTATTAATTTTCCTGATACGATTTTTATTTTTATATTGGCATCAAGCGGATACCTTTCCATTTCGAACTGTTTAAAAATAGAGGGCGGAACTGGTGATGCCGAAATAGAAGAGATGAAAAAAATGATAGAGGATGACGTTAACACGTACAAATCATTTGTTAAATTGACTAAAGTATATAAGAACGGTGAGACGGAATCTTTTATTTATAAAAATGAGTTATAACACATGTATTTAAATGCACCCTCAAACTATTGTTGAGGGTTGTTACATAATTAATTATGTTGGTCCTTCAAACCGTTTGTTAACGGGTAAGAAATATATTTATTGTTGACTTATTTTATATGTTGATCATTTCATAGTTAGTAGATGTTATAATCATTTTATGTTTACTGATATTTTATAAATATTCGAAGTTTTAATTTAATAGTCAATTGCTTTTATGATGAACAGGTGGGTATGTATATGAATACGAATTATGGAGCGCTCATGAAAATGTTAAGAGTAGTTGATTCTAAAGAAGGCGGGAATGTAAATGATATATGAAGCGAATATACATACAAGAAAAAAACTAGTTTCTATGTTTGAGGATTTCAATAACGTTGTTTTACTTTCTTATTTACAAGGGCATATGGGTACTGCTTGGGTAAATGATCTTGAAAATCCAAAAGTAGCACAAGTTACGGTAGGGATTTTTACATTTTACGCTGGAGACCCAAATACGAAAGAAACAGAAGAGTTATTACGTAATATTCCAGAAAGAATTTTAGTTATCGTAAATAGTGAAGAGTGGAAACAACGCTTAGAAACATTCCATGAAAGAAAAATAGATAAGTTTTTACGTTATAAATTCAAACGAAATCCAGAAGTTTTTAATCGTTCAAAATTAAAATCTTTTATATCAGCACTTCCAAAAGAATATGAGTTAAGAAGAATAGACGAGCATATCGCAAATAGCCCTACATTACATAAGATATCTGAAGATTTCACAAGTCAATTTCATTCGGTAGAAGATTATATAAACCGTGGTATAGGTTATAGCATTTTATATAACGGAGAAGTTGTATGCGGTGCATCCTCGTATAGTATTTATAATGATGGGATTGAAATTGAAGTTGCGACTGATCACAATCATAGAAGAGAGGGCTTGGCAACTGTAGTAAGTGCAGCTCTTATATTGGATTGCTTAGAAAATGGAAAGTATCCAAACTGGGACGCAGCGAATACTACATCTGCTAAACTAGCAGAAAAGTTAGGATATGAATTTGATAAGGCATATGATACTTATTTTGTGGATAATAGATGAGTGAAGGAGTTACATACTAAAAAATAAATGCGCCCTAGTACGTAAGTCTAGGGCGCATTTATTAGTTGGTAAATATCTTCATAACAATCATATCATATTTTATCTTTTGAATGTTTGGAATTAAAGATATTTATGTGACTTTTTGAAAAAATAAAAGAGCAGCTAGCAAAAGCCAACTGCTCCTCTCTCAGGAGGAATGGAGAAATACAATCATATTATCTATAGTATTGACGGAACATAGAGTTTTAATCAAAGCCCGATTGGTGAGGGGTTTGATTAAAACTCCCACTGATTAAAGTTTCACTTTATTACATTTACAATTTAAATAGTAGAACGTGTTTATCGTAGTTCTCCAAACACCAATTATATTTTTTTAGAATAATTGGATGGACTGCTTCTGTCGTAGTATCGACTTCAGTATATCCATATTTCTTATAAAAGTTTTCTAATTCCTCAAAAGGAAGACAATATACATTTTGTATTTGTGATTTTTTCGCAGTTTCTACTAAAAATGAAACAAGCTCACCAGCTAATTGAAGCCCTCTAAATTGAGGCAGAATAAAAATCCCGCCCATTTCTAAAGTATCTTCATCTATTTGGACTAATCGGCCAACACCTGCATACTCGTTGTTATATGTAATAATTGCAACTTTATCTCTTTTTAAATCACTTCGTACAAATCCTATTGAGTCATATTGATTATTAACCCATTCTAAATCGTTAGATGTGGCCAATTGAATACTCATATACATCCTCCTTGGAAATACTAGCGCTTTCTTCATTATATAGAACATAACATACTATATCAAAGGAACCTTGAGGTAGCCCATTTGTTTAAGTTATTAGTTAAAAGTGTGGGGTTGCTGGCATTGAAATGATGGCTTCACCAAACATAGGATAATAATCTTGTGAATTTAGTGTTACATAGTCAAAATAAAAATTAGTTCATGCGTTCGGTAATGCACGATGGTTTAAGTGTAGAGAAGATCATAGGGGTATTTTAATTAGTAGCTACTGTATTCATTGAAGTTATTAAGGAAATGTCGTAATCCCTAGCCTTAGTGATACAAATCATATTATGGTTTAGTAAAAAAACTCTTCCTGAAAAAGAGGGGGATTAAAGATAAGAGCACTTCGAAAAGTGCCCTTCAGTAAACGACTACTTATTCTAAAAAGAAAGGATGCAATATATTATATGAAGTTTAGTGTATTTAAGTATGGGTCTTTTATATAAAAGTTTTATTTTGTTCCGAATAAAAAGGCGGTTGTTTCCGCAACCACCTTTCAGTAAAACAAAGCACTTTTTATGAAATAAATTATGGATGGTCCCTAAAAAAGGTTATAGGATATACCCACATTTTTATAACTAAAGTGACGAACTCAGGTTATAAGGAAGGAACAATTATATTGTATGAAATCTATTCTAGAGTAGTCACAAAGAAAGTTGTCTTCTTATTAGAAGGCAGCTTTTTTTATTAGAAAAAGAAGTAGAAGATTAAGTTACTTGTCCAAACAAATTTTAAAAAAATACATAAAATGCTATTAGTTAGTCAATATTTTAATATTGCTAATTTTTAAGACTAAAAGGGGTGATTTTATGTGTGAATGTGAAGTTTGTAGACGAAAGAAAAATCGGGATCCATTAAACCGGGAGTTTGAGCCGAAAAAACGAGTTCATGAGCCAAAAAAAGAGGATTGTGAGCCAAAAAAAGAGGATTGTGAGCCAAAAAAAGAGGATTGTGAGCCAAAAAAAGAAGATTGTGAGCCAAAAAAAGAAGATTGCGAATCATTAAATGATTATTCGTTTAGTAAAAATGCAAATTTTTTAGAGGCAGCTATACAAACAGATGAAATCGATCAAATTTCTGAGGAATATATTGAAATAGTTGATTCAGCAGATGTACAAGTTACTACTACAGATACAAAAGCTGCGCTATCTATCCAAGCGGCATTACAAGCAGCTATCGTAGTTGTAGTAAGTATTTCTATAGCAGATAGTGAAAAGGCAGATAAAATAACACAAGAATTATTTCAAAAATCAGCTATTAAACAAATTAATAGACAAAAAACATTTATTAAAAATTCTAGAAACGTAACCGTAACAACTACTGATACAGATATTGCAGTGAATATTCAAATTCTCCTTCAAATTTTATTAGCTTTATTAGTTAAACTAAACATTTTATAAAGTGTCTATCCTATTGATATTTAGCTATAAGTTTTCACTCTAAGTAAATGTTTTTTGTTGTAATACGTGGTACAAGCTTGGACTTTTTATTATGACTGAATTAATATTCAAGATTAATGGTAAAGCAAGTGTGGAAAACTACAAATAAAGATAAAATACATGATTTAACAGTAATGAAACTTATATTTATGTGAAGTGAAGGAAAGCTGTCTTCTTATTAGAAGTCAGCTTTTGATTTTATTAGCAAAAAGAAGTGAAAATAGAAGATTAAGTTACTTGTCCAAGCAATTTTTATTTCATTACATATAATGCTCGTAGATATTTAAAATTTTTATAGAAAATTGATTGGAGTGAATATTGTAAATGGATGATTTAAACAAATTTTCTTCCTTTAAGTTTGATAAGGATCAAAAGAATATAATTATAGACCTTTTACTCTCAGATATTTTTAATAGGCATGGGATAAATGAAGAAAAATTAAAAAATTTATCACCAGAAAAAAAGCAGCAAATTAAAAGTATTGTTTCTGAAATACAATCACAAGTTAATAATTATTTAGATTGAAAGGGGGTGAACGCATGGACAAAACATGTCATTCAGATGAAAATAAAAAGTGGAGTGCATTAGATTCCTCAAATCCTCATCCATCTTTTAAAAATGCTAGCGTTTCAGAAGCAGCTGCGCAAGAAAGTAAAACGTATCAAATTTCTGAAGAATCTATTACAATTGTAGATTCAGCAGATGTAGAAGTTACTACTACAGATACAAAAGCTGCTTTATCTATTCAAGCAGCATTACAAGCAGCTATCGTGGTTATAATAAGTATTTCTATAGCAGATAGTGAAAAAGCTGACCGTGTAGCACAAGAATTGTTTCAAAAATCATCTATTAAACAAATTAATAAACAAGAAACTGTTATTAGAAATTCTAGAAATGTTACAGTTACGACTACGGATACAGACATAGCAGTAAATGTTCAAATTCTTCTCCAAATTTTATTAGCTTTACTAGTAAAATTAAATATTTTATAAAATGTTTAACTTGTTTTTATCTAGTGATTCTTACAGGTGAATATTCACTGTTTTAATTATAGTACAGGCTATAAATATTTATCATAACTGGACTAATATTCAACATCACCAAAGTATGAATGTAAACAAACAATGTGATGGAAAATAAAGTTTGGTTATTTTATGAAAATGTAAAAGCCATTTCCTTTATTGGATTTGGCTTTTCAATTTTAAACAGTATGAATTTGAAAAGATTATATTAAGATAAAGAATTAAAATATAATGATACAAAATACTTATAAAATTATTCGTGTTTTAGAAAAATAATAAGAAAAAGGTGTTTAAAATAGAATCATTTTCATTAACAGTTCAAGTTTTGAAGAATAGTGCATACAATATAAAGTGTTTTCCTTTCTTCATTTAAGTTTTACGTATATAATTTAAAAGTACTATTTTTATTTTATTATTTTATATTTATAACAGAATAGAGGTTTAAAAATGGGTGTTAAAATCATTACGGATAGTGCGGCGGATTTACCAGTAGAATTGCTGCAAGCATATGATATTGATTTAATTCCACTCCGTGTATATGATGAAGCAGAAACAGAGTATTTAGATGGAGTAACATTAGAGTCAGTTACATTATTGCAAAAAATGAGAGAAGGCGCTGTTTATAGAACGTCATTGCCTTCACTTGAAACGTTCCAAGAAAAATTTGTTTCTTATGCAAAAGAAGGTAATCCTTGTATATATTTAGCTTTTTCATCTGAACTGTCTGGTACATA
Source organism: Bacillus sp. FSL E2-8900 (assembly GCF_037966225.1). Lineage (NCBI taxonomy): Bacteria > Bacillati > Bacillota > Bacilli > Caryophanales > Bacillaceae > Bacillus > Bacillus sp. FSL E2-8900. The sequence goes on along the minus strand of NZ_CP150193.1, from coordinate 2,717,198 downwards.
TCAATCATCAGTTGTCATTAAAGAGGAAGTAAAAGAAACATATGCTAACTTAGATTTAGAAATTATTGATACGAAATGTGCTTCGCTTGGTCAAGGTCTTGTCGTTTTAGAAGCTGCTAAAATGGCAAAAGACGGCGCATCAAAAGAAGATATTTTAAAGCGTGTTGATTTTCTAATGAGCCATATGGAACATATCTTCACTGTAGCTGACTTACAGTACTTAGTGAGAGGTGGACGTTTAAGTAAAGTCGCAGGATTTATCGGTGGTTTACTAAACATTAAACCGATCTTAAACGTGGAAGAAGGAAAACTTGTACCACTTGAAAAGGTACGAGGGAAAAAGAAAGTATTAAGCCGTATTGTTGATATTATGGAAGAACGTGGTAAAGACCTTAAAGGTCAAACAATCGGTATGACTCACGGTGACGATTTAGAAACAGCGGAAGCATTAAAATCATTAATTACGGAAAGATTTGGCTGTGAAGTATTTATCGTAAATACAATTGGTGCAGCAATCGGTGCACATACAGGACCTGGCGTTATAACGTTATTTTTCTTAAATGAAGTAGAGTAAAGGATTGATCTTTTGATCAATCCTTTTTTATTTTTTAATCTGTGATAATCGGTCGATATGGTATTGATGAAGATAAAATCTTTGAAGTTTTCCTATATCAAATGCAATCTTGTAGAGGGATTATTTTTTATATGTGTAATGATACTTAATGGTAGAAGAAAAGAGTATAAATAAGAATATATTTATAGGAATTTAAATATTTGAAGATATCAAAATTTTTCCATTTCATATATAATTGTGTGTGGAGAAATATCTGTAACTATTTGTAAAAATAGGAGGCGACTATAAAAATGCAAGAAATTGCTAGATGGGATTTAAATCGCTTGTATTTGAATGAGGATATGCTATTTCCAATTTTGGAGTTGAAAGAGAAATATTTTGTAACAAAAGATGTAGAGGTTCTTTCAAAGCTAATACAAGCTATTGAGAAAACAGAATACTATTTGTACTGTAGATCAGTTGAAGAAAGTGTACCATCTGACCTTACTAAATTGACCGTGAAAGTGAAGGAACTAAAAAATGAATTACAGCAAGTAATAAAACATAATGAAGTGGAAACTTCAGATAATACTAAGTTAATAAAAGATGAGCTTAATGCTTGGGAAAATATGTACATACAATTACGGGATAGGATAGAAATAGAGCACAATAATAAACAATTATCCTTTGGACAAGCAAATACTATTGCAATGAATAGTGATAATGAAAAGGAAAGATTAGAAGTATTCGAGTTACTTACAAGTACTTTACATAAGGAAAAAGAAATCTTTGCTACTGTATTAAATCAAATAGGGAGATTGCGTAATGCAAAGAGTAATGAAATAGAAGATAGAGAGATTTTAACACAATCTTTTCATGCGAATGGCATTTCAGAAACTGTATTATTCCAAATGTGGAATGCGACAGAAGAAAACCTTGATAAATTAGTAAGTGCTTTAAACGTGTATAAGAAAGGAAAAGCTTCAATTACATGGCATGAACTTATGACGGTAAAGGAAAGTAATGAGATCATGATTCCTTTTTCAGTAGCAGTACAAAACGTTTATGATGCATGTAAGAATATTGATCAAGAATTAGCAGAATTTGCACGTAATGCGATAGAAAGTGGATGGATAGATGCTGAACCGAGAGAGAATAAACCACCAGGTGGGTTTTGTGCTCCATTTTTCAGTGAGAAAGAATCGAGAATCTCCATGCGTTATAATGGGAGTATAGATAGTGTAAGAGTGCTCGCTCATGAATTAGGACATGCTTGGCATTTTTATAATATGAGTTTTGAACAATCTACATCTTTTTTAGATGATTATTTGCCGATGAGTACGGCTGAATCAGCATCTATTTTCTTTGAAACGGTACTCTTAAATTATCTAATTGAAACAACGGATAGTAAAGATATGAAAAAGTCATTACTTAGCTGGAAAATAAGAAATAGTTTTAATTATGTAATGGCAATACGAGCATCGTATCAGTTTGAAAAAACATTTTATGAAAAATGTAAAGAGGGTCCATTAAGTGCTGATGAAATTGAGAAATTATCTATAATGGCACAAAAAGAAGCTTATGGAAAAGCTTTAAGTGAATACCAGCCGTTTGTATGGATGAAATATATTCAATTTTATATAGCAGATGTTCCTTTTTACAATTATCCATACACGTTTGGATATTTAGTAAGTTTTAGTTTATTAGAAATAGCTCAAGAAGGTAAAAGTACTTTTCATTCGAAATATAAAGAGTTCTTACGAGAAACAGGAAAGGCTCCAGTAGAGGAGCTTATGAAAAAACATTTTGAAATAGATATAAGAAATTATGAATTTTGGAATAAAGCTTTTATTCAAATTTCTAAAGACATTGATGAATATTTGCAGCTTATATAAGGGGAGAGTATAGTGGATCAACAGTTTATAAAAGGTATACCTTTTTCAACTTTAGAATATGCAAAAGCTATAAGTTTATTAAAAGGTTGGGTACATGAACAACAAGAGAAACCAAGGTTTGTAGTAACTGCAAATCCTGAAATTGTTATGTCTGCAAAGGAAAATACGGAAAAATCAAAGGAATTTAAAAAGATGTTACTATCTGCGGATTTAATAACAGCGGATGGGATTGGTGTCATAATTGGCTCGAAAATATTAAAAGGAAGTTTGAAAGAACGTGTTACTGGGGCGGATTTAACTCACGATTTAATAAAATATTGTAACGACAATGAATATCGTGTCTTTCTTTTTGGAGCTGCGCCAGAAAGTAATAACAAGGCATTAGAAAAATTAAATGAGCAGTTCCCAGGAGCACAATTTAAAGGACAGCATGGATTTGTAAATGGTGAAGAAATAGAGGAAATAAAAATGAAAATTAAGCAGTTCAAGCCGCATTTACTACTCGTAGGACTAGGTTCACCAAAACAAGAAGAGTTCATCTATGAAAACATACAAACATTAAACGTTCCGCTATCTATTGGTATCGGAGGCATGATTGATATAATATCTGGTACTGTAAAAAGAGCACCAAAAATAATGAGGGATACTGGAACTGAATGGCTGTATAGGTTACTCTCACAGCCGAAAAGATTAAAGAGACAACTTGTACTTCCGAAATTTTTATTATCGGTTATGTCTGAGCGGATTAAAGGGATTAATTAATAAAGGGGACTACATACATGAACAGAATCGGCATTATTGGAGCAATGCAAATTGAAATAGATTTACTTTTAGAAAAACTAGTTATACAAGAGGAACAGACAATAGCGGGAATGCCTTTTTATATTGGAGAATTCATGGGAACAGAAGTAATTATTACACGTTCTGGTGTAGGGAAAGTAAATGCAGCTGCATGCGCGCAAACATTAATTCATAAATTTGATGTAGACTCTATCATTAATACGGGCGTTGCTGGTGGATTACATTCAGATGTAAAAGTCGGCGATATAGTTATTTCAACGAATGTTACTCATCATGATGTAAGTAAAACTCAAATGAAAAACTTATTTCCGTTCCAAGAAGAATTTATTGCAAGTAAGGAATTGGTAGAGTTAGCACGTAAAGCTTGTATTAGTAGTAGTTTACAGATTGCAGTTCATGAAGGAAGAATTGTCAGCGGTGAATGTTTTGTTGAAGATTCAAAGTTAAAGGCGAAATTAATAGACGAATACGCACCTCATTGTACAGAAATGGAAGGGGCAGCAATTGGACATGTTGCCTATATAAATGATATACCGTTTCTCATTATAAGATGTATTTCTGACAGCGCAAATGATGAAGCTCAAATTTCTTATGATGACTTCGCGAAAACTGCTGCGAATTATTGCTCAGAAATTATTATTGAGATGCTTAAAAATATATCTGGTAAAACCATAGTCCAAAAGGAGAGATAGGAATGTTACAAGCATTAATTTTTGATATGGATGGTACGTTATTTCAAACAGATAAAATTTTAGAATTATCATTAGATGATACTTTTGATCACTTAAGATCATTACAATTATGGGATACAGTAACACCAATTGATAAATATAGAGAAATTATGGGTGTGCCGTTACCGAAAGTTTGGGAAGCTTTATTACCGGACCATTCTATTGAAATAAGAGAACAAACAGATGCATATTTTTTAGATAGACTTATTGAAAACATAAAAAGCGGAAAAGGCGCTTTATATCCAAATGTAAAAGAAATATTTACATATATAAAAGAAAATAATTGTTCCATTTACATTGCTAGTAATGGTTTGAAAGAATATTTACGAGCAATCGTAACTTATTATGCTTTAGACAAGTGGGTGATTGAAACGTTTAGTATTGAACAAATACAATCGCTAAATAAAGGTAACTTAGTTAAAAGTATTATGAACAAATATGATATAAAAGAGGCAGCGGTAGTTGGTGACCGGCTATCTGATATAAATGCAGCGAAAGACAACGGTTTACTTGCAATTGGGTGTAATTTTGATTTTGCGCAAGAAGATGAACTTGCTCACGCTGATATAGTAATAGATGATTTAATAGAGTTAAAGCGGATACTGCCTGCTGTACAAAGATAAAAAGTTTTTGCATTTTTTCCAAGTCCTATATGTCTTATTTTATGGAGGGAATATGATTAAAAATAATTTTAAAATTAGTAATATTCCTGCGGTTTTATGGGGAGATAAGAGTGATAAAATTTTTATTGCAGTACATGGAAATATGTCAAATAAGGAAGATACAATTATTCAAATATTAGCTGAAGAAGCCAAACAAAAAGGTTATCAAGTATTAAGCTTTGATTTACCTGAGCATGGAGAAAGAAAAGATGATAATACGCCTTGCAAAGTACAGATTTGTGTTAGTGAATTATCTATAATTATGAATTATGCAAAAGAACATTGGAAAGAAATAAACGTGTTTGCATGTAGTATGGGAGCGTATTTTAGCCTTTTAGCTTATCAAAATGATGTGGTAGAAAAGGCATTATTTTTATCACCAGTAGTTAATATGGAACGAATTATCGAAAATATGATGAAATGGTTTAATGTAACACCAGAGCTTTTGCAAAAAGAAATGACTATAGAGACACCTATTGGTCAAAAGTTACATTGGGATTATTTATGCTATGTAAAAGAGCATCCTATTAGTACATGGAATACAGATACATATATTATGTACGGAGCTAAGGATGAGCTGTGCGAATTTGAAACTATTAACTATTTTACAAAAAAACATCGTTGTGAATTAGAAGTTATGGAGACGGGTGAACATTACTTTCATACTGAAGAACAGTTGAAAATATTTGAACAGTGGTTACACAAGCATATCAATTAACAAATTATAATTTAACTTATACCTGCTAGAGAAGAATGGTGAATTTATAAACTGATATTATATTTGAGAGACATTATAAATGTATATGTATTCATTTAAGTAAAAAGGTGCTTTAGTTCAATAAGAATTACACAACTTTAAAGAGCCTTACCACACACTAGATTGTAGCAAGGCTCTTATATTTTCATAATAAAATTAATTAACTGTATTATCGATTTACATATGAAGTGAAGTATATGCATACTATGAATTAAATAAAGTAACAACCATAAAAATGCTCAAAATAAATGATTCTCGAGCATTTTTATGTATTTTCGTACTTAGGGGGAATGGACTTGAAAGATATACATATTCAACAAATAGAAAATTTAATGGAATATGAATTCAGTCATCTCGTTCAAGACAGTGAAGAAGAAGGGTTTAATTTCCTTATAAGACTAATAAATGAATATAAACACAAAGTAAATGTATTCAATAAAACTGGAGAATGTTTATATGGTATTTTCCAAGGGGATATGTTAATCGGAGTTGGAGGTTTAAATAAAGATCCGTACACAAAAGACAATAAGATTGGGCGGTTGAGGAGATTTTATATTTCCAAGGATTATCGGCGTATAGGGTTAGGGAATTTATTATTAAATCAACTATTATGTCATGCGGAAAAGTATTTTGAAGTGATTGTTTTACATGCTGACACGAAGCAAGGGGATGTGTTTTATACTGCAAATGGATTTGTGAAAGGGGGATTATATAAGGGATCAAGTCACTACAAAGTATTATAGAGATTGCTATCCAAACAATAGCTACGGAAAGGTATTTTCGTTGATAAATCGATATATCTTAAAAAATCGCTGATATATATGAAGGTGCGACCCTTATATTAGAAACAACTTTTATAATTTCATTTACCAAATTGTTATTATAAAAAAGAGCACCTTAGCTTTTAAAATTTAGCTTATAAGGTGACTCCTTTTCAGTCAATTACGTTTTAACCTTCATTTGTTTCAATAATAATCCTGGTTTACCTTTTACATAATAAAAATGCGGATTATTTTCATCATCATAAAGCATAATATAAGGCTTTTCTTTTAGTGGGAGTAGTATAAGTACTTCGTCTATTGTAGTGTGTAACCATTGATTAGTAATAGAAACCGGCTTAGATAAAGGGATTTTTATCATATAGCCATCTTTTGGAACGACATTTAAGTTTTTAAATGGACCAGTAATTGATTTAGCGTATTGAACTGCTTCTTTTTGGATTACTGGATCTAAAGATTGTTTTTGAATGACCATTTCTTTTTGACAATCAAATACTTCAATTTGTTGATTTGTATTTGCGAACGCATTTGTTGATAATAGAAATAGAAGAAGAGAAATGACCCCGATTTTTTTTATCATAGTACAACACCTCACCATTACTATCCCCTCAAAAGCTTTAAATATTTTTCTGTCACATTCATGTAACAAAGATGTTGTATGATACAATTGGTTTTTGTTTAAAAGCAATGGAGGAAAAAATATGAAAGTTTTAATTGCAGATGACGAACAAGATATGTTAAGGATTTTAAAAGCTTATTTTGAAAAAGAAGGCTTTGAAGTATTATTAGCGAAAGACGGAGAGGAAGCACTTCAAATATTTTATGATGAAAAAATTGATTTAGCTATTTTGGATTGGATGATGCCGAAACATAGTGGTATTACTGTCTGTCAGGAAATAAAAAAGAATTCAAGCGTAAAAGTATTAATGCTTACGGCGAAAAGTGAAAGTGAAGATGAATTAGCAGCGCTTCAAAGTGGGGCAGATGAGTACGTAAAAAAACCATTTCATCCAGGAGTACTAATTACACGAGCGAAAAAACTTATTCAGCATGATGATATTATTCAAGTACAAGATGTAAAGATAAATTTCGCCAAAAATAAAGTATATAAAAATGATATAGAGTTAGAAATTACAAAAACAGAGCTCGAATTAATAAAATGCTTTTTAAATCATAAAGGAACAATTTTAACTCGTAAAAAATTGCTAGATATTGTCTGGGGATTTGACTATTTTGGAGAAGAGAGAACGGTTGATACACATGTAAGAAGGCTACGTAAAAAAATTGGAGAAAATATTATTAAGACGCATCGTGGGCTGGGTTATAGTTTGGAGGAACAAAGTGAATAAACTTGGGAAAAAGTTATTTTTAAGTATTTCTGCAACTGTTATTCTCATCTTTATGATTTCATTATTATTCATTAACAATCTCTTACCGAACTATAATATTTATAAAACACGTGAAAACTTAAATAAATTTACAACACAAATACAAAATACAACAGTGGAAAATATAGAGGATGTTATTCATACAATTGAAAGTGAAAATAACGTTACAATTGCGTATACGCCAATTAATCAGTCGGAAGATGCTATGAACGACGCGTTACGCATGCAACTTACGAAAAAGAAAGTAACGTTAAATAAGCTTTGGATTACGAAAGACGAAGTTATGAAAGTGAAGACGGAAGGGCAATCGAATAAACTGTACGATCAAGGAAAGGTAAAAGCGAGTTTTTTTGCTAAATATATTGCGAAAGATGATACGATAATTTTAATTGGGACTTCCATTGCGAATTCAAATGAAATTATAAATACGTTAAATACATTTTACTTATATATCCTATGTTTCTCGCTCCTTCTTATTATTTTACTTGTGTGGATACTTTCAAAAATAATAACGACACCACTGAAAGAGTTAAGTGATGTGGCTCAGGATATTTCACATTTGCAGTTTAAAAGAACGAAAGTGAAAACGAATGATGAAATAGGAGAGTTGGCCAATAGTATTAATATCATGAGTGAAAAACTACATGAAGCACATCAAGACTTAACTGATCGTAATGAACATTTAAAACGATTTATGGGTGATGTAACGCATGAATTAAAGACACCGATCGCATTAGTAAAAGCATACTCTATGGGGATTAAAGATGGATTAGATGATGGGACTTATGTAGATACAATTATTAAACAAACAGATCAAATATCAAACTTAATTGAAGAACTATTACGATTTTCTAAACTAGAAAGAGATATTTTACAAAAAGAAGAATTCCCCATTGAACCACTGGTTCAGAGTATATTAGATAAGCATCAGATTGAACTGGATTCGAAAGAAATTAACTTGCAAGTAAATGGTAATGCGGGCGATACAATCGTTTATGCAGATTTAAATAAAATGAGAATGGTGTTTCAAAATTTAATTTCTAATGCGATAAAATATACAGCAAATCAAAACATAATAATTACATTAGAAGATAGAAATAAAAGTATATATTTCCAAATAAAAAATGGCATTCCTACGGATAAAATTAAGGATATCGAGAAAATTTGGGAGCCTTTTTATGTACTAGAATCTTCTCGTAGTAAAGAAAAATCAGGTACAGGATTAGGTTTAGCGATAGTGAAAAGTATTTTAGAAAGGCATGGTTTTGAATATGGAGTTTCCTCTATAGATGGAGAAATTCAATTTTATATAAATGTGAAAAAGGACTAATGAAAATATTAGTCCTTTTTGCAGCTTTAGAGATTAGCGATACAGGATGAATCACCATAATTTTCAAAATTGATGTATTAAATGGAGAATTAGCAAATGTTCTACTTTCATTAAATTCACGTGAAGTTCACAGGAAAACGTTATATTTACATAGTTATATTTGAATTTAATGAAGTGAGGTATTCAGATTTGAAAAGAAAGAAATTAGTAATTGGTAGCATTTTAATGGGTATGACGTTATCTTTATCTGCATGTGGTTCATCAGATAATATTGTAACGACAAAATCAGGAAGCATTTCAGAAAGTGATTTTAACAAAAAATTAAAAGAAAACTACGGTAAACAGAATTTATCTGAAATGGTAGTAGAGAAAGTATTACATGATAAATATAAAGTTACGGATGAAGAGGTAACGAAACAACTAAAAGAATTAAAAGACAAGATGGGCGATAATTTTAATACATATATGGAATCCAATGGTGTGAAAAATGAAGATCAGTTGAAAGAGAAATTAAAGCTTACTTTTGCTTTTGAAAAAGCTATTAAAGCAACCGTAACGGAAAAAGATATTAAAGATCATTATAAGCCAAAGCTTCAAGTTAGCCATATTTTAGTAAAAGATGAAAAGACAGCAAAAGAAATTAAAGAAAAATTAAATAGTGGCGAAGATTTCGCGGCATTGGCTAAACAATATTCAGAGGATCCAGGTTCTAAAGAAAAAGGTGGGGAACTATCTGAATTTGGACCTGGTATGATGGTGAAAGAATTTGAGGATGCTGCGTATAAGTTAGAAGTTGGTCAATTGAGTGAACCTGTTAAATCTTCTTTCGGATATTATATTATTAAGCTAACGGATAAAAAAGAGCTTAAACCGTATGAGGAAGAGAAAGAGAATATTCGTAAAGAATTAGAACAGCAACGTATACAAGATCCTCAATTCCATCAACAAGTTACTAGAGAACTGCTTAAAAATGCAGATATAAAGGTATCTGATAAAGACTTGAAAGATACCTTTAAAGAGTTAGAAAAATAATAAATGGAATGTAAGGCAAGCGATAGAAATATCGGTTGTCTTTTTCTCTATTTATCCCGCTATTTGCCGGGCAGTAAGACCCCACCTCAAAATTAAAGCAAAGAAGTGGCCCTGCTGATCGTAAACGCCCAATTGGTGAGGGCTGATTAAAGTTTCACTTTATAAAGAAGGAGGAAGTGGGAAAATACTTTCATACCTGCATTAAATTTTACTTAATAAGAAATCTTTGAGTTTCTCAACTTTTATATAAAATAAAACTGAATTTTCAGTTATTTTGTTATATAGTAAAAGAGAACGAATAAGGGGAGGGAAGATTTTGAGTAAAAAGAAAATGGCAATTACACTGTCAGCAATGCTATCTGCAACAATTATACCTAGCTTTACTATGGATGTGCATGCAGAGAAGAAGGAAGAGACTAAAAGTACGAAAATTGAATTAGAAAATGGGATGACAAAACCGATTTATTCTCTCGATGAAGCTATTATCGAAAATTTATATGTAGAGACAGAAGTTGATAGTGATCGAGACGGTAAGAAAGACAGAGTATCGATAAAAGTTATGCGTCCAAAGACAGATCCGAATGTGAAAGTTCCTGTTATTTATGAAATGAGTCCATATCGATCTGGATTAAAAGATGTTCCTGTATATAATGTAGATGAAGAATTGTATGCGTATGAAGGAAAACCGTATGGAGCGGTTAATCTTGGTTCGTATGGGAACTATTACGTGCCAAGAGGTTATGCAGTTATTCTAGGCGAAAGTATCGGTACTGGAAAATCAGATGGATGCCCTACAACTGGAGATGAACAAGAGATACTCGGGACAAAATCTGTTATTGATTGGGTAAACGGTCGCGCGAAAGCATTTACAGAACAGGGTGAGGAAGTTCAGGCAAATTGGTCTACAGGAAATGTAGGTATGACTGGAGTTTCCTATAATGGTACTTTACCAAATGCTGTTGCGACTACTGGAGTCGAAGGTTTAAAAACAATTATTCCAATCGCAGCAATTAGTAGTTGGTATGATTATTATCGTGCAAATGGTGCAGTCATTGCTCCAGGCGGATATCAAGGGGAAGATACAGATAATATGGCAGAAGCAGTACTGACAAGGGAAAACCCTGAAGTTTGCGGACAAGTTATAAAAGAGTTAACGGCTGGACAAGACAGAAAAACAGGTAATTATAATGATTTTTGGGATAAACGTAACTATGTAAAAGATGCTAAAAATGTAAAAGCGAGTGTATTTGTTGTTCATGGTTTAAACGATTGGAATGTTAAAACAAAACAGTTCGCGCAATGGTGGGAAGCACTTGGAGAAAATAATGTTCCTCGTAAAATGTGGCTACATCAAGGTGGTCACGGTGGGACATCAAGTAATAACTGGCAGCAAACACAAAATAAATGGTTAGATTATTGGTTGTACGGAATTGAAAATGGAATTATGGATGAACCAATGGTTGATGTGCAAAGAGAAAATAAAACGTGGCAAAAGATAAAAAATTGGCCAGATCCAGCAGCTGCACCTTCAAAAATCCGTATGTATTTAAGCAATAAATTAGTCAATTTGCCACTAAGTATGGGATCGGCTAATAAAGTTTTCTCATTCTTAGATGATGCACAAATAAAATCAAACCAATTAGTAGCAAATCCAGAATTAGAAGTAGCAAATCGATTAGTATATACAATGCCTGTACTGCAAAAAGATACGCGTATAAGTGGTACACCAAAGATTTCAATTACAGGAAATATTGATCGATCTGTATCAAATTTAACAGCATTACTTGTTGACTATGGAGGAGCGAAGCCGGAAATCGTAACGAGAGGCTGGATGGATCCACAAAACGTAAAGAGTATAGAAAATTCAACAGCGATTCAACCGGGCAAAGATTATACATTTACATGGGACATGCAGCCAGATGATTATGTATTTAAAGTGGGGCATCAAATCGGAGTTGTTTTAATTGCAAGTGATTATGATTATACAATTAGACCGAAAGCTGGCACGAAACTTACAGTGAAATTAAGTGAAGTGACATTGCCGATTGTGAAATAAATATTTTTTCTAAAGAGCTTACTAAAGTAAGCTCTTTAGAATGTAGTCTGAATTTTTAATTTTTATATTTCAAATTGGAAGGGTATGTAATACAATATCATTATATTCTATGGAAAGTGAGTGATATATTATGATAGTCAGCTCTTTCGAAATCTCATTAAAATTAGAGGTACAGGAAGATTAGTTGAATTGAAATCTTCCGTACGTAAAAACGGAGGAGAAAATAAATGTTTAGCTTTTATAGTACACTTTGTACGGAACTGTATGATTACACAAAACCAGTCGGTTATTCTTTAAATGGTGATATTGAGTATTACAAAGAACGTTTAAAAGGTTGTAGAGGAAGAATCCTCGAAGCTGCAGTAGGTTCAGGGCGTGTCATCATTCCGCTTCTAGAGGCTGGTTTTAAAGTGGATGGGATAGATTATTCAACTGAAATGCTAGATTCTTGCCGTAAGCGCTGTAAAGAGAGAGGCTTACATCCTAATTTGTATGAAGGAAGCTTGCAACAATTTTCACTTCCGCATAAATATGACGCAATTATCATTCCTACTGGATCTTTTTGTTTAATTGAAAATCGTGTGGATTCTATAAATGCATTGAAATGTTTTTATGAACATCTTAATCCAGATGGACAATTAATCGTAGATATTATGCTTCCGCATGACTGGAAGACTGGAGAAATTCATACATCGACTTTCTCTTTGCCGAGTGGAGACGGAATCACATTAGAAAATAAATCAATTGAAATAGATTGGCTGGACCAAGTTACTGTATCATATTTGAAATATGAAAAGTGGAGTAAAGGACAGTTAGTACAAACAGAACTACAACGCTTTGCGCTGCGCTGGTATGGAATAGAAGAGTTTAAACTTCTTTTAGAAAATATAGGTTTCTCAAACATTACTTGCTCTGCTGAATATGTTTATGAAAAAGAACCGTCAAATGCAAATCAAATGATTACTTTTGAAGCTGTGCGAAAAGAATAGAACTAAAACTATGAATAAAAAATAAGGCAATCGATTAAAAATCGGCTGCCTTATTTTTAATTTTATGTAGTGGTTTATAGAGAAAGATTGGAGGGAAATAAATGAAACTTATATTAATATTTGGCCCACAAGCAGTTGGAAAAATGACAGTGGGGCAAGAATTAGCAACATTAACCGGTTTAAAACTTTTTCATAACCACATGACAATTGATTTAGTAAGTCCAATTTTTGATTACAGTACGAAAGAAGCAAAAAGACTAGTAAGTTTATTTCGTAATGAAATATTTGAAGAAGTATCTAAAAGTGATTTATCTGGAATGATTTTTACGTATATATGGGCATTTGACCTCCAAGCGGATTGGGATTATATACATCATGTAGAAAGTATTTTTGAATCAAAAGGTGGGACAGTGTATTTTGTAGAGCTGGAAGCGGAATTAGATGAAAGATTAGAACGAAATAAAAGCCCGAATAGATTAGAACATAAACCGAAAAAAAGAGATATTGAGTGGTCTGAAAATAATTTGAAAGAAACGATGAAAAAGCATAGATTAAACTCTCTTCATGGTGAAATTGAAAAAGAAGAGTATATAAAAATTAATAACACGTATTTGAGTGCAAAAGAAGTAGCGGAAATGATTAAAGAGAAGTTTCAATTGTGAAATTTTTGAAGTCTATTTCGTTTTCGTTGTCCAAGCATTCTCCTACTAATTACATATACTATTTATGTTAAAGTCGGCTACTATTTTATATAGGGCTGTTATTTTCCTATAAATGCTATTTTAGTGAATTGGGAGGAATCAATTTGGAAAACGTAGAACAAGATAGAATTGAAAATCAAGTGTATTCAAATCGTGTAGTAAGATCAGAATTTGATTCGAATTGGGAAACTTGTATATCAAAGAGTGGTTATGTAATTTATGTAGCAACAAGTAATAATGCTGAAGTAATAGTGCTTCTTGCAGATGGTTCAAGTAAATTATTAATTTTCGAAAAAGGCGGTAAAGTAGTAGTTGGTGGCGGTGGAACAAGTCATTACAGTAAGCCGCATATTGCAAGAAATATTTAAGATAGAACATGTTAATTAAGAAGAAGCTGGAAAACGGTTGTCATTCATGTTTAGGGCATGATAGACGAACCGTTTTTTATTTGTTTATAAATTTAGAAGAACTTCATTGATTACAAATACATCAGGATGAGCAGCGAAATTAGAAGAAAACTTGGCGGGTAATGGTACAAAATATTATGTAGGTTTGCAAGAATCTTATAAGCGATATAAAAAAGCATTTCCTATTTGGGGAAACACTACTTCTATGTTATAGTATAATAGTGTTTTTAGATGGTGCTATTTTAATATATTTATAATTTTGTTATGTATTATTTTTATATTAAATAAGCGTCTAAAGTATTTTTTTATATAAGGAGTAATAATTAGAGAAATGAAAAATATAGACTTTATACTAGAAAGTGATGAGGCATTAAAACCGTCTGAACGATTAGTACTATTATTATTAGAGAAGCATAGAATGCTATATACGAACGATCTATTGGCATTATCAAATTTATCATATAAAACATTAACAGATTCATTAACGGCGCTAGTTTTAAAATCGTATGTGTTAAAGGAAACAGGTAAGGGAAGAAGACAGAATTGCTATAGATTAGTTTGATAAGGCAGCTGTTTTAGAGACTTTTACATATGTTTTTTCAATCGTAAGGTGGAAGTGTGTTTTTTGTTTTCAAACGAAAAATTTACTATAAGAGGGTTTAAGATAGTATCGTTTCATTTTTGTAAATGTAATTATTTCATCATTGAAAATACAAAAAATAAAATAAACAGTATAAAAAAGAAATAAAAAAAACAATCCATTTTAAAAAGGGATTGTTTTTTTATTGGAATAATATTATTTGATATGTTGAAAGCATAAATAGCAGAATAAACATTACCTGTTTTAGTTCATGAAACTGAACAAATATGATGAAAACTATGTGTATAGTTTTTTGCTTGCTTTTTCAGTAACTCTAATGAAATCATGGTCTTCATTGTTTAAAGGCAGTATTTTTAACATTATTGCTTATTCAGCCATTAAGCACAAAAAAGTAATATATATAATATTATTATGTAAACTTAAGATTTTAAAAGGAAAATATAATAATTAATAGAACATGTAGAAGGAGATGCTTAAATATTTTGAAGGATGGGAGATTATTATGGAGCATTTACAATCAATAGCACAAGCTGTTATAAGTGGTAATAAGGAAAAAGTAGTGAAGTTTATAAAGGCGAGTCCAAGTATTGTTAACGAATGTAGTGAAGATGGCTGGACACCACTTCATTTAGCAGCTTATTTTGGACAGAAAGAAATAGCGAGTTTTCTTTTAGAAAGCGGTGCAGATTTACATAGTAGAGCGAAAAACGAAAATGAAAATACACCTTTGCAAGCGGCAATTGCGAACAAGCAAAGTGAACTTGTCGCTTTCTTAATTGAAAAAGGATCAGATGTAAATATTATGCAAAGTGGTGGCTGGACAGGACTCCACGAAGCAGCATTATTAGGAAATGAAGAAATAATTATGTTGCTCCTTAAAAATGGAGCTAATAAGATGATTAAGAAAAATGATGGGAAAACAGCGTATGATATTGCATTAGAAAAAGGATATAATCACCTTTTACATCATTTGAAACAGGAAGTGAACTTATGATGAATAAATGGAGTGTTGGTATATTTTTATTTAATGAAGTAGAAGTGTTAGACTTTGCAGGGCCATTTGAAGTTTTTTCTGTGACTGAGGTGAATGAAGAAAAAACATTTACTGTTTATACAGTTAGCGAGAATGGGGAAATGATTACAGCAAGGAATGGATTGAAGGTACAGCCAGATTATAGTATTGAAAATTTACCACCAGTGGATATTTTAATAATTCCGGGTGGACTAGGTGCTAGAAAATATGAAATGAAAAATGAAATAGTAATAAAATGGATTCGCCAACAAATGAAAGAAGTAAAGCTGATGACTTCAGTTTGTACAGGAGCGCTATTACTGGCGAAAGCAGGTTTACTGGAAGGTTTAAAAGCAACAACACATTGGGCTAGTATTGAAAAGTTTAAAAATGAGTTTCAAAATGTTGAAGTTATAGAAAATGTAAAGTTTGTAGATGAAGGACATATTATAACATCTGCCGGAATTTCAGCTGGAATTAATATGGCATTTCATATTGTGAAAAACTTGTTAGGTGTGCATGTTGCGGAGGACACAGCGAAGCGAATGGAGTATGATATTAGTTTGCCAAATTAAAAAGCCCGGATTGGGCTTTTTATATTGAATGAATATAGTTAAGCTCTTCATCACTCAAAATAGGGCGAACAGATGCATTTGCATTTTCTTGTGCTTGTGTTCCTGTTTTTGCACCAGGAATTACAACACTTACTGCCGGATGAGAGAGTACATAGCGAAGTGCAAGTTGCCCTAGGGTCTGATTTTTATTTGAGAGCAGCCGAAGTTTCTCTACGGTTTGTAAGTCTTCTTGAAACCAAGTTTCATTTGGCCAATCTTTGCGTAAATCTCCATCTGGAAAAATTGTTTTATTTGTGAATTTTCCAGTTAAAATGCCCATTTTTAATGGACCACGAATAACAGCTCCTAGATTTTTCTCTTGTAAGAATGGTAATATATCTTTTTCTGGTTTTCGATTTAATATATTGTAATCAAGTTGTACGATATCAATTTCGTTGTTGTTATTGAAATGATGAATGTATTGTAAATCATGAGTCGAAACACCGACTGCTCTTACTTTGCCATCACGTTTTAATATGTCAAATGCACGTAGAAATGCTTCTGTTTCTCTACGATTATGCCACCAAATATGACAAAAATAAAGATCAATATAATCTGTTTGAAGACGTTGTAAACTTGTTTCGAATACGGCGATGATTTTTTCGGGAGTATCATATACAGGAACTCCATTAGGGTCGTAGTGATGTCCGATTAAACCACCTTTCGTTGATAGGATAATATCATTACGATGTCCTTTAATCGCGGTAGCTACCAACTTTTCACTATGTCCTAAACCATACACATCCGCAGTATCAATAAAATTCACACCACACTCAATTGCTTTTTTTATAGCGGTTATAGATTGTTTATCGTTAACAGGTCCCCATTCATCACCACCGATTGCCCATGCGCCAAAACCTATTTCAGAAACAGTTATTCCAGTTTTACCTAATGTGCGGTAATGCATATTCCCCCTCCTTGTAAGCATGTTATAACATGGATATGTGGGGAAGGAATTTTGTGTGTGAAAAAACTCTTCTACAATAGTAGAAAAAGAATTACAGAAACTACTATTTTATAGCAGCATGTATAAAAAAAATCGGTGTAAATATGGAAATGTCGTCGAATGCTATCTTTAATTGGTTAATTTATGGGATATTTTTGTGAAGGAGTTTATTTTATAAGAATAGAATTTAGTTTAGTAAGAAAACGTGCCGATGGTAGTGAAAAATATGGGTTAGGGGGATTTGAATGAGGAAACTCGAGCGAGTAAATGTTCCTAATATACCAGAGCAATTATCACAACCTAGTGACAAGCGTAGGATAAATAAAAAGAAGTTAAGGCGACTTATTTTAATGGTCCTTTTTATTGCGGCAACTACTCTATATGTTCAATATATTTTAACGAAACAACAAGAAGTAATTGATAAAAAGAAAGATACGATTACGGATCAAAAGAAGCGATTAGTATCTTTAAAGAAAGATAAAGATTCTTTAAAGACTAACATAGAAAATTTAACAGACGATGAGGAAGAAATTTTGAAGTTAGCGAGAAAAGAGTATCAATTTTCTAAGTCAAATGAAACTATATTTGTGATGCCAAAGTAATAAAAACAGTTAGCCATTGAACTGCACCCCCAATTGTTAGACACCGTCTAACAATTGGGGGTGCAGTTTTTTATGTATGAATGTCATGGTACAAGGAACAATCACATATTGTAGAAATGAAGAGTTTAAGCTATTTTCATAAATATGGAATATGCACTAAAATAAATGTTGTTAAAATTCTGTCAATTATATTATAATACAAGGTAAGCGGATACATTTTTTAATCAACGTTGAGTTCCTCGCTCATACGACTATTAAGAAACCCGTTATCCTCGTATAAGAAAGGAAGATAGCTGTGTACGCTTCAAATACAATTTATATCGTAGGGGATGCGAAAGCACCTCAAAATAATCCCATTACTGAAAAGTTTAAAAGCTATTTCGTAGCATTTATACTTGTTAAGGATACAGGGGAAATTGTAGATGCAGACTGCTCAGCGACAATTGCATTAACATCTCAATTTGTTAAATATTTATTTCTACATAAAAATATAAATGACCCGGCGTTAGTAATGGAAGTAAAGAACCGATATTTCGGTTCTTCTCAAAAAGCGTTACTTGTAGCGCTAAAAGATGCACAGAAAAAATATAATCAGATTGCTGCTTTGTCTACTCAATCATAGACAAAATCCAGCCGTAAGAATCATTCTTATGGCTGGATTTTTTTATTTCACATTATCGTCCTACATCAAAAGTGAACGAAAACAAAGTAGAGAGATAGAAGAGTAAATGTCCAATAGGTTTACCTAATAATCCGTGGGTATAAATCTCCGGTGGATTAAAATTTCACTTCATTGGAGAATGAAAGGATGAACAAAATGAAAATTACAGATGTAAAAGTAAATCGTAGACGTGTAAAACTGCATACACCGTTTAAAACCGCGCTTCGTACTGTAACAGAAATTGAAAGTATAGATGTTTATATTCATACAGACGAAGGAGTGATTGGTAAGGGGGCTGCAGCCGCAACGCCAGTTATTACGGGGGATTTCACCAGCGGAATGGAAGAAGCGATTTTAGGACCGATGCGTTCATGTTTAATTGGTCAAAATATCATTCAGTTTCAGCAGTTACTACAGGGCATTCAAATGAGTTGTATTGGAAATTCAAGTGCCAAAGCAGCGGTAGATATCGCTTTATATGATGTATATTGCCAATATCAAAATGTGCCGTTATATGCCTTGTTAGGCGGGAAGAAAGAAATTCATACCGATATTACAGTGAGTGTGGATGAGCCTGTATTAATGGCAAAAGAAGCGAAGAAACATATAGAAAAAGGATTTCAAACATTAAAGATTAAAGTGGGTAAAGAGGCGCATTTAGATTTGGAACGTATTGAGGCAATTCGAAATGTGGTACCAAGAAATACGATATTACGTTTAGATGCGAATCAAGGTTGGAGTCCAAAAGAAGCGGTCTCTATTATTCAAGAAATGGAAAATCGTAATTTAAATATAGAATTTATTGAACAACCAGTACACGCGAAAGATTGGGATGGGTTAAAGTATGTCAAAGATCGTGTGCAAACGCCAATTATGGCCGATGAAAGTATATTTTCAGCAAGTGACGCATTAAAGCTCGTTCAAGGAAGATATGCAGACTTCATTAATATTAAATTAATGAAATGTGGTGGTATACGTGAAGCATGGCGTATTGCAGATATCGCAGAAACAGCTGGTGTGAAGTGTATGGTGGGCAGCATGATGGAATCTTCACTTTCCGTTAGTGCTGTTGCGCATTTAGCGGCAGCGCATCCTAATATTCATTATTTTGATCTTGATGCACCGCTTTGGTTAATGGAAGAGCCAGAAGGAATGACTTATTCTGGATCAAAGGTAAACCTTCAATCGAC
Organism: Bacillus sp. FSL E2-8900; assembly: GCF_037966225.1. NCBI lineage: Bacteria > Bacillati > Bacillota > Bacilli > Caryophanales > Bacillaceae > Bacillus > Bacillus sp. FSL E2-8900. The sequence goes on along the minus strand of NZ_CP150193.1, from coordinate 2,697,491 downwards.
AGTGAATAGTAAGTCTTAGGAGAAGAGACTAGTAAACTATCTTTTAAGGGGGATAAATATGAAAAAAGTAGGAACTGCATTTTTAACAACTTTATTTATATTTTCATCGTTTACATTGGCAAATGCTGAAGAAAAGAAGGATAATAAAGCATTTATAGATGTATCTGCTGCAACGTTATGGACAGTACCTGATTCATTAAGGCCAATCGATACACCGAGTACAACAAATCCAGTGGATCTATGGAAATGGACGAAATCAATGACACTTGACGAGAAACTATGGTTAACAAATGCAAATAAATTAGAAACACAAGCGTTACTCGGTCAAGAAGTAACTGTTATTGATAAGAAAGGCGAATGGGTGAAGGTATTAGTGCATGGACAGCCAACACCCCGAAATGAAGAAGGTTATCCGGGCTGGATGCCTGAAAAACAATTAACATATAATCAAGAATTTGCAGATAAAACAAATGAACCTTTTGTCTTAATAACCAAACCAACAGCTATTTTATATATAAACCCTTCTGAAAAACATAAATCACTTGAAGTCAGTTATAATACAAGACTGCCGCTATTAAGTGAAGACACAATTTCATACCGTGTATTGTTGCCAAATGGGCAAAAAGCATGGATACGTAAAAATGATGGAACAGTTTACCAATCTCAAACTGATATTCCAACTCCGGCGGCCGATGATTTAATTAACACAGGGAAAATGTTTTTAGGATTACCGTATATATGGGCTGGTACAAGTGGTTTTGGATTTGATTGCTCTGGCTTCACGCATACGATCTATAAATCGCACGGCATTACAATTCCGCGAGATTCTGGACCGCAATCAAGAGCAGGAGTTGCAGTTGATAAAGAAAATCTACAAAAGGGAGATTTAATTTTCTTTGCACATGATCAAGGGAAAGGTAGTGTCCATCACGTCGCAATGTATATTGGTGATGGCAATATGATTCACTCACCAAGAGCTGAAAGATCGGTAGAGATTATACCGCTAAATACACCAGGATATATAGAAGAATACGCTGGTGCTCGTCGTTACTTACCTTGAAAATAGAGGGGGTTTTTAAATGAAAAAAGTTGTTCGTTACTCATTAGTTAGTACTCTATTAGTTTCTTCATTTTTAGTTGGCTGCGCAAAAGAAAAAACTGCAACAAAGCCGAAAGATGAGAAGAAAGTATTACAGTTACTAGAAACGGGTGAAATTCCGTCGTTAAATTCAGGGAAAGTAACAGATGCAGTCTCGTTTAACGTTTTGAATAACGTAATGGAAGGACTATTTCGTCTATCGAAAAATGATGAAGAAATTGAAGCCGGCGCACAAAAATATGAAGTGAGTAAAGATGGAAAGACATATACATTCCAATTGCGTGATGCGAAATGGTCTAACGGAGATCCAGTAACCGCTCATGATTACGTATACGCTTGGAAACAATTGATTAATCCAGATACAGCTTCTCAATATGCATACATTGCGTACGATGTAAAAAATGCTGAGAAAATAAATAAAAAACAACTAGGTCTAGATGAATTAGGAGTAAAAGCGAAGGATGATAAAACATTCGTCGTAGAGCTAGAACATCCTGTACCGTATTTTACGAAATTATTAATTTTACCATCCTTCTATCCAATTAACGAAAAATATGCGAAAGAGCAAGGTGATAAATATGGATTAGAAGCAAATAAAGCGGTATATAATGGACCGTTTACATTATCAGAGTGGAAGCATGAAGCTAGCTTTACAATGAAGAAAAACGATAAGTATTGGGATAAAAAAGAAGTGAAGTTAGATGAAGTAAACTATCAAATTGTAAAAGAAATTTCAACTGCGGTAAATTTATATGAAACAAATAAAGTTGATAGAGCTGTTATTTCTACAGAATTCGTAGATAAATATAAAAATAATAAAGAGTTAAAACAATATACAGATCCAGTTATGTACTTCTTCCGATTTAATGAAAATGTACCGATTCTTAAAAATAAAAATGCACGTCTTGCGCTAAGTACAGTTTTTGATAAGAAGGGACTCGCAGATTCATTTTTAAATGATGGATCGGTTGCAGCAAACTATTACGTACCAAAAGGATTTTTAAAGGGCCCAGATAAGAAAGATTTTAGAAGTACGGCTGGTGAGTTTAATAAGACAAATGTAAAACAGGCGAAGGAATATTGGGAGAAAGCAAAACAAGAGACAGGTACAAATGAAGTGACGTTAGAACTATTAAATTATGACTTGGAAAACTTTAAAAAAGTTGGAGAGTACATTAAAGAGCAGCTTGAGAAAAACTTACCAGGATTAAAAGTGAATGTGAAATTACAACCACATACGCAAAAATTAGCACTTGAGAAGAAGAAAGAATATGAAATGTCGTTATCACGCTGGTTACCAGATTATCCAGATCCAATGACTTACTTAGAAGTATTCCTTTCTGGAAGTAGCGTCAATAATACAGAATATGCAAACCCAGAATATGATGCGTTAATTAAGAAGATTAAAACAGAATTAGGTAATGATGAAAAGGCTCGCTGGAAAGCAATGCAAGATGCTGAAAAAATGCTACTGGATGATGCGGTAATTGCTCCAGTATTCCAGCGCGGATTATCTTACTTACAAAAACCCTATGTGAAAGATTTATATGTACATCAATTTGGTCCAGCTACAAGTTTAAAATGGGCAGATGTACAAAAATAAAGTGATCGAGAAACAGACTTCATGTATGTGATAGTCTGTTTTTCTCATTTAAAGTTAGAAAAATAGTTCATGGTATAATTTATTAGTCTGTAAACAGTATTTGGAGGGGAAATGATGTCTATGTTTGAAGAAGAGAAAGTAATTTATACAAAAAGATTATTTATGAGGAAACCAATTGTAGAAGATATTAATCAGTTTTATAACATATTAAAAAAAGATACTGTTGGCAAATGGTTGGCTAAATCAAGAGGAATGTCGAAGGAAGAAACAAATGATTATATTGGGCAACTTATCTTACATTGGGAACAGTATGACTTCGGGGTATGGTTGTTATTTAATAGTAAAACAGGAAAGCTTTTAGGACATTGTGGTTTAAGAACGGTAGAGGAAACAGGTGAAATAGAAATTATGTATCTCCTTGACCCAGAACATTGGAGGAATGGGTATGCATTAGAAGCAGCAGAGGCTTCCATTAAATATGCAATAGAGACTTTGAATGTAACAAGAATAATTGCTAGAGTTAAAGTAGCAAATGAGAGCTCGAAAAAACTTTTACGAAAGCTCGGGTTTATATATACTCATGAAGTTAATCATAGCGGGCGTTTATTATCATATTTTGAACTTCATACATCATCCAAAGAATTCTAGACATTTCATATGTTTTTTTATTGTTAAAAAATAAAATTATTACTAAAATTCCAGTGTGAAATTTATGTAGAATCTTGTATAATTAACGTGTTTCTATGGAAACATTTTCTTGTGCTATTTATATAGGACTTAATAGAACAAGGAAGGAAATACATACATGTATATAATAGATAAATAGAATGGAACATGTATAGAGAAAAAGGAGAGAAAAGATGACGTGTCAAAAACAAGGGTTACAATTTAATAGCAATAGAAAGAGGAACAGAAGATGAAAATGAAGCATGCTTTTGGTCCTATAATTTTAGCGTGTGTGCTTTTTTTCATTATCATTCTAATCCCATCGAAAAGTTTAGTATCGCTTATTAGTGATAAGAAGGTAGAAGATGCGGCAACTTCTTTACAAAAAGAGAAATTACAAAGTGTTTTCTTACAGCAAAAAATGTTAGAGAATTCACAGTATTTACCGATGTACGGTTCATCAGAATTTTTACGAATGGATGCATATCATCCGTCTAATTATTTCAAAGTAAATCCAGCTGGTTTTACACCGTTTTTAATTGGAACTGGTGGTACACAAAGTTTAGCTCATATTTTAAATATGACATCTACTATGGATGAATTAGAAGGTAAAAAAGTAGTCTTTGTTCTTTCACCACAATGGTTTACAAAGACTGGTGTATCACAAGGGGATTTCACTAATAATTTCTCCAAACAACAAGCATATCATTTTATTTTTAATGATAAGATAAATCCAGAAATGAAGAAGCAAATCGCGAAACGGCTATTAGATTATAAAGTTGTTCAAGAAGATGATATATTAAAAAATTCATTAGAAGGTATTGTATATAATGATACGAAACATAACATAAAAGCAGGTTTAGTTAAACCACTTGCTTATATGCATCGAAATATTTTAGATCATAGAGATATATTTAACTCTTTATTTAAAATCGAACCGATGAAGGAGAAAACAAATATCGGACTTCGTTCAATTTCTTGGGAAGACGCACGTAAACACGCAGAACAAGAAGGGAAAGCTGAGTCTACTACAAATACATTCGGAATTGAAAATCCGTATTATCATAAGAATAATCTGAAGAAAAAACTAAAAGGTTTAAAAAACTTTAGAGCAAATGAAACATATGATGAATCACCAGAATACGATGATTTACAAATTATTTTAGATTTATTTAAAGAGAAAAATGTCAAACCACTCTTTATTTCTGTACCTGTAAATGGACCTTGGTATGATTATACTGGCTTCCCGAAAGAACGCCGTGAAGTGTATTATAAAAAAGTTCGAGAACAGGTTGAGAAAGCAGGATATCCAGTAGTTGATTTCTCTGGTCATGAATATGATAAGTATTTCTTAAAAGATACGATTCATTTGGGCTGGAAAGGTTGGATTTATTTTGATGAAGCAGTGCAGAAATTTAATTCTGAGAAATAAAGTATAGAAATCGGAATGGCTATGAGCCGTTCCGATTTTTTTAGTATAGAGGATTTTGGTGAGGACAATTTGGGAATGCATGTATATCTTGAATCTGTCTATAATCATAATGTTTCATTGCAAACTGGGCTTGATAAAGGTATTCATACACATATAATTGACCATCATGAGCTGAACATAATACACCAGAAGTTCCTTGCCCATTTATGAAGGAAATACCGATAGGGCGTCCGATTAAGTATGGTATTTTTTGCTGCCAATGCATAGGGGAATCAATCCTTTTTGAGATAATATACGAAAGAAATGATTAAATGGTTGCTTATCCATGTAAATGTAGAGGGAAAGGTATTATATAATTCCTGAAGATTAATTCATATATAAATAAAAAACCGCTATAATTCCGAATGAATTTATAGCGGTTTTTATTATATTCTTAAGCGAGATTTTTACGCTTTTTTGTCCATTTTTTTATAACGAAGTATAAAAGTATAAGTACGACGCCACCAATTGCGAATGATTTCACATACGGACCAGCAATATCATTTATATTCTCCCAATTTTCACCTAGTTTTTCACCTAAATAAATGAAAATAATAGACCAAGGGATAATCGCAAGTGCTGTTAATGTAGTGAAACGTAGTAATGGCATTTTTGTAATACCAGCAGGAATTGAAATCGCATGACGCACTACTGGAATGAAGCGTGCTGTAAAAATGACGCCAGTTCCGTAACGATTAAACCAATCTTCTGCAGCATCTATTTGTTTTTTATGTATGAAAATATATTTTCCGTAACGTTCTAATATAGGGCGTCCGCCGTATCGTCCAAGCCAATAAATAAAGATTTGGGCAATAACACCGCCAATTGTACCGAATCCAACTGCGCCTATAAATGAGATACTTCCATTGAATACTAAGTATCCTGCATAAGCAAGGACAATTTCACTTGGGATAATTTCAATCATAAGTCCAAGCATAATGCCCCAATAACCTAATCCTTCAAAAAACGTTAATACTGAATGAATAAAACTACTTAACATTGTTGCACCTTCTAGTTTATGAATTTTTGAGTATAAGAACCTTTTATTTAATTACGTAAAAGGTTCACTATATGTAGATTATACCTTATTTACATAGGGGATTGCTATTTCAATTCTTTTATGTCTCTCATAAGTATTATAGTAAAGTATATAAGCTACGTTTTCATGAAGGGTTAATGAAAAGATTATTAAAAATTTCTCATATATCAATGATAATAGACTGAAAATTAAGTATAATGATATAGGTCTTTCATTTACAAAAATAGGAGGAGAACGTATGTATATTACAGATCCGATTTATAGACCAATCTCTATTCGTGATAGAGATATCCTTCGATTGATAGATACAAAAGCATTTCAAAGGTTGGCGAATATTAAACAACAAGGACATACTTATTTTTTACATGAGAACGCAATACATACGAGGAAAGAACATTCGATAGGCGTATATGTGCTAGTAAATAAAGTGATAGAACATCTTACTGAGATTGGTGACATACATTTATCGAAATATGAACGAAAGCTAGTATCTACTGTAGCCCTTCTACATGATGGTGGACATGGGCCATATTCACATTGTTTTCAGCAAATATCGGGTGAAGATCATAGTGAGTGGACGGTACGAATCATTCAAGAGGACGAAGAAATACGTACGATTTTAAATCAAACACCTAGATTATTAGATGATGTAACGAAAGCTTTAACAGAAGATGGAGTTTTTCCAATTATAGATGAGCTCTTATTTAATTCATTAGGAATGGATCAATTAGATTTTTGGAATAGAGATTTATATTACTCGTCGCTTGAATTAGAAGGTTTACAGATAGAAGGATTGATTGCTAACATGCGCTTAATTGACGGTAAACTTGTTATTGAAGAATCGGGAATCCCCTTCATCGAACAATTAATGAAAATGAAAGAAGGGCTTTACAATAATGGATTTGGCCACCCGTTTGTGATAGGAAAAGACATATTGCTGCAAACAATTTTTAAAATGATAGAGGAGAAAAATCTTTCGTTCTATACTCCCGAACTTCAAAACTTCTTTCATAAAGGAGAGAAGTTAGAAGTAGAAGACTTTCTTCCGTTACAAGATGAAATGATTTTAAATGAAATACAGTGCTTTGCAAAATCAGATGATGTTGAAATAGTATCTTTAATTCAACTTTATGTTTCACCAACTAAAAGTTTATCATTTCAAAAAGGAGTGGAGGGTGATTTTAAAAAGGAAAATAACAATTTAGCGATAATAACTGAGAAAAAGGCGTACAGTTCATATGCAGGTGGTATTTACGTCCATAGTGAGGGGCAGTTAGAGGACATTTTAGAGAAATCAAATTTCATTCAAGAGATAGTAAAATTGCCTAAAAAAGAATATGTCTATTCAATTTGATTTGGTTCGAAAATAAAAAATGAATGAGATGGAAACGTAAATTTAGAGGAGGGAATAAAATACATGAAACATAAAATTGCTGTACTGGCAGATGTACATGGAAATGCAACTGCTTTAAAAGCAGTTATCGAAGATTCTATGAAAGAAGGTGTGACTGATTATTGGTTTTTAGGAGATTTAATTATGCCTGGTCCTGGATCAAATGATTTGTTTGAAATATTAGAAAGTATTAACGTTGATACTTATGTACAAGGAAACTGGGAAGATAGTTTTCTTGACGTTCTTAATAAAAATATTGATATTGATAACGCAACTGATATTTATGTTTCTAGATTAGTTCAGTATCAATGTGAAAACCTGGATGAAAACTATATTAAGCATGTTAAAAATTTACCATTACATATAACAAAACAGGTTAATGATTTATCAATCAGTATTAGTCATAATCTACAAAATAAAAATTACGGAGGAGATTTGTGGCCCACTAATAATCAGGAACAGTTTGATCGGCTATTTGATCGTGATTATGATATTGCGATTTACGCTCATACCCACCATCAATTGTTGCGCTATAGTAGCAATGATCAATTAATTATTAACCCAGGAACAGTTGGACAACCTTTTTACAAGTGGAATAAGCTAAACTCTGACTTGCGTGCTCAGTATGCAATTCTTGAAATTGATGAGGCAGGGATTACTGATGTGAGGTTTAAAAAGGTTTTTTACGATGTAGAAAAGGAATATAAAAATGCCATGAATAAAAATCTTCCTTACATTGATTTATATCGTGAGCTGTTAGAGACAGGAAAAACTCATACGCATGATATTGAATTATTACAAGAAATTAATGACAAATATAATTATAAAGATGAAGTAATTAAGTTTATCGAGAAAATGTGATAGGAATTTAATAGAAAGAAATGAACATTGTTGAATGTTAGGTTAGTAATGTTTTTTACATAATACATAATCAAGAGTTATTTTATAATGAAACTTAGATGTAAAATGATTTTTGTATTTTATATTGATTGAAAACAAGCATCCCCCTGTCCTAGGTATATGACGGGGGGATGCTTGTTTTTTTAAGGCTTCACATCTAAGTTCTGTAAAAATAAAGTTGCTGTTACGTAACGCTTTGCTAACATTTGTACATAAGCGGTATGTACAGAAAGGGTCGCAATAATAATAGCGTTACGAATTGCTTCGCGTTGTTCGTTATTAATTTGATCGAACTTGCTTGCGATTTTATCAGCTTTTTCTTTTACAATGTTTTCAATTGTATGAACGGTATCTGTTGCATTTAATTGTAAGCAATTCCCTTGATTGAGTTCTTCAAATAAAGAAGAGTATGCTACATATAAATGAACAGGATTGATTAAATCATCACTTCGATCAGCTGGGTCATTTACAATAAGGCGTAATAGCTTACGAATGGATTCAAAATCAAGTGCTGTTTTTAAATCTTCGACAATAAATAGTAAGGCTGCTTGTTCAATTGAATATTTTTTCCCTTTTTGAGGAGAGCCAATCATTTCTTTTATATCTCGTTTCACCCAGTTTTGCATAGCAGTTACAGAGAAACTTGTGTTTTCAATCTGATTGCCAAGCGCAACTATTTCATTTAAAGAAAAACCGACATCAGTATCGTCAATTTTAATCAGCTTTTCAAAAATAGGTGAAAGTGCAGTAGTAATAAAAGCTGTAACGCTTTGTCCGCTTTCAATATCTTTTTTATGTGACTTTGCCCAAGCTTCTTGTAAAATACCGAGAGGCTTTTTCGTATTCCATCCTCTTAGTGATAGAAGAAGGGTAGCCATTTCGTTTCGTGTGAGATGAAATGTTTCCATCTTTTCACCTCCAAAATAATAAAAAGTTCTTATGAACTTATAATATGTTTTGTTTCATTTAAAGTCAATTCTGTTTTGCTTAATTTTTCCTTTGTGACCAAACTGTTGAAAGTAAATAATACTTGCATATTTCGACAAAAGTTCATATAATAAGTTCATAAGAACCTTTAAAATGTTCTTAAAAACAAATCTATCATTCTGAATTTACTAGAAAGATAGATTTCACATATATCTATATAAAAGGAGAATGGATATAATATGTTGAAAAAACTTGTAGCAATAATGACAGCATTCATGGTTATCTTTGGGGCTAGCAGCTTTATGTTCGTAGATCATGCAGCAGCGAAAAGTTACAAATCTGGTAAAAAATCATTTACACCAAGTTCAGGTCAAAAGTCAAAAGTTGATTTAAACAAAAAAGACTCAAATGTAAATTCTCAAAAAACGACTCCAGATTCAAAAACGAAAGCAACAAACACGGCACCAAAAAGTAATAAAGGGAGCTTTATGAAAGGTTTATTACTAGGTGGTCTTGGTGGTTTACTAATGGGTAGCTTATTTGCAAATATGGGAGCTCTTGGTTCTGTATTAGCGTTTATGGTAAATATGTTAGTAATGGCTGGTATCGTAATGTTAGCAGTTCGTGCATTTAAATACTTCAAAGACCAACGTAAGAAGAAAGCAGATGAAGTAGCATGGAAACAATAAAAATTTCTGAACAAGAGCTTATAAATGCGCTTTGCGTATATATAGCTGAAAAAAGACAAGTGGGTCCAGAAGAAGTGTTAGTTGAACTCATGTATGATGACGACTACGGTTTCTCTGCGGAAGTAGAGGTAAATGGTCGCCAGCAAATTTTAATTCAAGCAAACTTAATCGAAGCTTTACGCTTATTGCTTGACAGAGAATATAATGTCAATCCATTCGCAGCGAGATTACAACTTGAATTAGATGATGAAGAAGGCATTTACGCATTAGCGAAATTTAATAACTCAGATGACTAGAAAAAAGAGCTGTTGAGAATAATCTCAACAGCTCTTTTTAGTATGTGCATATGTAGAAGAATAATCACGCCAAATTTCATTCATTTTTCGTCTACCGATATCTACCATAGGATTAAACTGAATTGCAGCTTTTTGACGAACAGAGTGAACGTTTTGAATGGCGTGAGATAATTGTTGGTCGACTATATCAGGTTTTTTACTTGCATATTTAGCAATAGATAGACCTGCAACTGTTCCTTGCGTCATCGCAATTTTTCCGCTTTCAATGCCTGTAATATTGCCGGCTACAAATAAACCGGGAAGAGGGGTTTCCATTGCTTCAGAATGGAGAGGAACGTGTCCACCTAATTCTGAAATGTAATGGAAGGGACAACCAGCTACAGCTGCAAGTTCGGCAAGTGGGTATAATCCCCCGGCAATACATACAAAATCTGCTTCGTATATTTTCTCTGTTCCATTAATAACATTTCCTTTAGAGTCAATATTAGCAATACGTACACCTTCAACTTGATCTGTTCCGATAATTTCAAGAGCTGCTTTCCGAAGGTGAAGTGGCGTTCCGTTTATTTTCATTCCGTTGTTTGGATAGAATGTTAATCCAGCTTTTCGAATCCAATCAAATTTCATAAAGTGGCTACCTATTCGCAAGAAAGCAGAAGGAGCGAGGTGAGCTGCATTTAAAAGAGAGTTTAAAACTTCTTCAGGTTCACCAGCTTTTTGACTTAACTCGCTTTTCTCAGGGAGTACAATATGATCCACTGTAATTCCCGCTAATTGCAATTCACTTAAAATGGCGAAAGACAAAATGTTAGCACCAATAATAATTCCTTTTTTTCCAACTTGCACGCGATGAACATTTGTCATAACTTGAGCTGCTCCAATTGACATCACTCCTGGAAGTGTCCAGCCAGGAAGGGGAATAGAATATTCCGCAGCTCCAGTAGCAAGTAGTACGAAAGGTGCTTCTAACGTACCGATATTAGTATGTACAAACCAATTGTTTTCATCTCTATCTAAATTATAGACCGAAACACCGCACCTGATATGTACTGAAAGTGATTCTGCTTCTTCATGAAGTCGCTTCGATTCTTCTATTCCGTTCCACCATTCTCCAGTAGGCTCTTGATGCAACTGTCCTAACAATCTCCCGCCCGGCTTCATAAATTCATCAATAACGAGCACTTTTAGTCCGAAACGAGCACAAGAGATAGAAGCAGATAATCCCGCTGGCCCTGCACCTATAATAATTACATCACTCATCGCTTTTTCACCATCTCTCTCACGATATTCGGATGCTGTTTCCCGCTTTCAACAACCATGTTTTCTTCTACAACAGTTAAGCATGCGCGTACATTTGTTTGATTATTTACTGTCACGCGGCATTCGGAACAGTGCCCGATATTACAATAAATACCTCGCGGTGTTCCGCTATCTTCATGAACTCTTAATGTCCTTATTTCATTTGCTAACAGGGCAGCAGCTATCGTTTCATGTTCATATGCTTCGTATTGATGACCGTTAAATTGAAAGGTAATACGCTCACTACTTTGTAAAGTACCTAAAATAGGGTGATGTGTAATTCTACTCATTTACTTTCACCTACTGATCCAAAAGTAACTGCACGTATTGGTGGTTGATATTTTAACGGTAGTTCATTAAGAGTTACGTCAGGATTCACATTTTCAATCATTCGATCTATCATTATTCTGCATGTGCGACCACCGCAAAATCCCATGCCAGCACGTGTTCTTAATTTTAATTCTCTTGCCGAGCAGTTATATTCAGCAATTGTCGATTGAAGTTGCCCATATGTAACCTCTTCACAACGACAAACGATTAAGTTGTTTTTATTTGTCATGTGTATTCCTCCTCTAGTTCGATTTTCACAAATTATACATGCAAAAATCATGCCAATATAGAGGAGGGAGAGAGGGCTACCTGTAAACGCCTGATCGGTGCATACTGATTCTTTATTGAAGTCCAAGTTTCTTTAAACGGTTATATAAAGTAGCCCTTGTTACACCAAGTTGTTTTGCGCATTCTAATTTATTCCCATTTAAAATTCGTAAAGCCCTTTCAATAACTTTTTTCTCATGCTCATCCATCTCTTCTTGTAAAGAAAGGATTGTATTATTGTTGCTGAGTAATAGGGAATGAGCTGTATGGTTGTCTAAAGTTTCAGTCGTATGAAATGGTAAATATTCTTGTTTTATAATTCCGTCTGTTGCGAATACCACAAGCCGTTCAACAACGTTTCGAAGTTCGCGAATATTACCTGGCCAATTGTAATGAAGCAGTTCATGCATAATGCTTGAAGGTAGGTCACGAATTGGTCTGTTGTAGTTGATTGAAAAATCGTTTAAGAAAGAATAGGTTAATTCAATAATATCCTCGCGTCTTTCGCGCAGCGGTGGAATCTGCAAACTAACTACATTTAAGCGGTAATATAAATCTTCTCGGAAAGTTCCTTTTCTCATTTCTTCTTGTAAATCACGATTTGTAGCAGCGATAATACGGAAATCAATATTAATTTCTTTTTCACCACCAACTCGGTAATACTTTCGCTCTTGCAGTACACGTAACAGTTTTACTTGCATATCAAGTGGCATTTCACCTATTTCATCAAGAAATAAAGTACCGCCTTGCGCGAGTTCAATTTTACCTTTTTTTCCTTTACTATTTGCTCCAGAAAACGCCCCACGCTCGTAACCGAATAATTCACTTTCAAATAACGCTTCTGGAATTGCCCCGCAGTTAATCGAAATGAAAGGCGCCTTCGCTGCCTCACTTGCTTCATGAATTGCTTTCGCAAATACTTCTTTTCCAACTCCGCTTTCCCCAAGTATTAAAACAGTTGATTTCACCGAACAAACTTTTCTAGCTAATTGTATCGTTCTTTGTATAACAGGACTTTTTCCATTCATCGCAAGGAATGGATCGGATTCATCTTTATACTTTGCCACTTCTTGTTCTAAACGGTGCATTTCATGTGACATATTAAATAGTTTTTCATTTAAAGCGACTTGATTTGTAACATCTGTTTCTGAAACGACTGCTCCTATAATTTCATCATTACAATAAACTGGATTTGAATTAATTAATACGAATAAATCGGGACGAGGCTGATGGAACTGAGCGACTATGCTTTTTCCATCATGTAAAGATTGTAAAATTTCCAAGTCTTTATAATCAAAAAAATGAGTAATCGGTTGCCCAATAATTTCATTATGGTTGACTGAAAATATTTTTTCAGCACCATCTGTCCAAGTTCGAACGCATTCTTTACTATCAATGACTGTAACAGAAGAGTCAGTTGTTTGTATTACGGTGTCATAAAATGACTGTAGTTCATTGTAGGACTTATAAAGAAATGGAATCATTTGCTGAGAAGTTATACAGCATATCGGCTCATCGTTTTCGTTAAGGATGATAACAGCTAATTCATAAGAAAAAGCGTCAATTAGTGCAGTGAATGAGTCATCTACATAAATAATGGCGCAATTATATTCATCTGTAGTAGAAGGGAGATAATAAAACCTTTCGTTTACTTGCTTAATGTGATTAAGGCTACATGTATGATCGATTAAAACACGTTCCAAAAACTCTTGTATAGTCGGAAATGAAAATGCCATAATGCCCTCCTGTTATGTATAAAAATTTTGACAGTGATAAAAAAATAATACACCTATTTACTGTAAATTTAAATTATTTTTACAAATAAAAATATTGTTTATGGAAATTGTATATATGAAAAATTGGCACGTCAATTGCATAAAAGAAAGTGAGAGGTTTAGGGAAAGGAGGAGTATATTGTGAGGCACTGCGACGTTTTAATTATAGGTGGTGGAATAATAGGGTGTTCTATCGCTTATTACACTTCAAAATACGGAAGAGACGTAACAATCATTGAAAAAGGGGAATTTGTCAGCGGGACGTCTTCACGGTGTGATGGGAATATTTTGGCCATTGATAAAGACCCAGGATTTGATAGTCAAATGTCTTTAGTAAGTCAAAAATTAGTAACTGATTTAAGTGAAGAATTAGAGCATTCATTTGAATATAGGGCACCAGGAAGTATTCTCGTATGTGAGTCAGACGAAGAGATGGAAGCTGCGCAGCAATGGGTAAATCGGCAAAAAGAAGCTGGATTACCGTTTCGAATGCTTGATAGGCAAGATATAAGGGAAGAGTCGCCTTTTTTTGCTGAGGATTTATTAGGCGGTTTAGAATGTGCGACGGATTCAACTGTGAATCCATATCTCCTTGCTTTCTCGCTTCTGTCAGAGGCACAAAAGTTTGGCGCAAAAGCTTTTAAGCAGACGGAAGTAAAGAGTATGGAAATAGAGACGGATGGTTCATTTGTTGTAGAAACTACGAATGGAACTTTTACAGCACAACAAGTTGTAAATGCAGCCGGTGTGTGGGCTCCTAAGATTGGTCAGATGTTAAATATAAATATACCAATTGAACCGAGAAAAGGGCATATTATTGTAGCTTCAAGGCAACAACACGTAGGATGCCGTAAAGTAATGGAATTCGGTTATTTAATTTCTAAATTTGGCGGAAAACGAAAAGTAGATGCTTTAACTGAAAAATACGGGGTTGCGCTCGTATTTGAGCCTACTGAAAGTCAAAATTTCTTAATTGGTAGTAGTCGTGAATTTGTAGGATTTCATACGAGGATAAATAATGAAGTCATTAAATGTATCGCAAATAGAGCAATTCGCTTTTATCCGAAAATGGCAGATATGATGGTAATTCGTTCTTACGCTGGTTTACGTCCGTGGACAGAAGATCATTTACCGATTATTTCACGAGTGGAACATATTCCGAATTATTTCATTGCCGCTGGACATGAAGGTGATGGGATTAGTCTTGCAGCAGTTACTGGAAAAGTAATTGAAGAGTTATTAAATGAAAAAGAGACAATTATTCCTATTGAACCACTTCGTTTGAGTCGTTTTACAGAAAGGGTGTTAAACAGATGAGGTCACAAAGAGTCTTTACGACGATTGATACACACACAGGTGGGAATCCAACGAGGACATTAATTAGTGGACTTCCAAAGTTGATTGGAGAGACGATGGCAGAGAAGATGTTACATATGAAAAAGGAGTATGATTGGATTCGAAAATTGTTAATGAATGAACCGCGTGGTCATGATGTAATGTCAGGAGCATTATTAACAGACCCGTGTCATCCTGAGGCTGATATAGGTGTTATATACATAGAGACAGGTGGATATTTACCGATGTGTGGTCACGATACAATCGGTGTATGTACAGCGTTAGTTGAATCAGGTTTAATTCCGGTAGTTGAACCGATTACTTCTTTAAAACTAGATACACCGGCTGGCTTAGTGGAAGTAGATATTGCTGTTCAAGATGGAAAAGCAAAAGAAGTATCTTTCTGTAACATACCAGCTTTTTTATTGAAAAATATTACTGTACAAGTGAAAGACATTGGGACTATAGAGGCTGATATTGCGTATGGAGGGAATTTTTATGCCATTATTGATGCGAAGTCAGTAGGCCTAGAATTAATACCAGAAAATGCATCTACAATCATCGATAAGGCGATTCATATAAGAAACACAATTAATGAGAAGTTTGAAATCATTCATCCAGAGTATTCGTTTATTAGAGGATTAACACATGTTGAATTTTATACAGATCCTACTCATGAATGTGCGCATGTGAAAAATACAGTTGTTGTACCACCAGGCGGAATAGATCGATCTCCATGCGGTACAGGAACATCTGCGAAGCTAGCTGTATTATACGCTCAGAAAGAAATCGAAATTGGTGAAGAGTTCATTCATGAGAGTATCGTTGGTTCTTTATTTAAAGGATATGTCATGGATACGACACATGTTGAAAATATTGAAGCTGTCATAACGAAAATTACGGGATCAGCTTGGCTTATGGGTATGCATAGATTTTTTTACAATGAAATGGATCCACTTAAAGAAGGATTTTTGCTAATTCCGCCGATGGAACATGAAACGGAGGATATAAAATGAACATTCAAAAAATGTATACAGCAGTAGACGTACATGTAAATGGCGAGACATTTCGTGTAATGAAAGACGTACCATGCAAATACTACTACAGTTTGGAGCAATTAAATGAACAATTTTCAGGTGAATTAGCAGAAGAGATGAAGCTTTTATTAAATGAACCACGTGGTTTTATCGGTTTGAATGGGTGTATTGTCGTTCCATCTATCCATAATGAAGTGGATGCAGCTGTATTATTTTTTAATCATGAAGGTTCGATTCCGCTTCATTATGGAGGCATTGTTGCAGTAATAACGATGTTACTCGAAAGTGGTTATTTAAAAAAGAGAGAGTCCAATCAATATAAAATTGAAACGTTATGTGGAATATTTTTAGTTCATGCGTATGTAGAGAATGATGAAGTTATATCGGTTTCGTTTGAAAGCAAACTATGCTATATGATTGAGGAAAATTTACAGGTTGGTAATGTAAATTATTCTCTCATACAAGCAGATAAAGTATATGCAGTTGTAGAGAAAGGTTTGTATTCGCCAGAAATTCGCATGGAAAACATTTCTGAATTGAAAAGATGGGGAGAAGCTACACTACAGACTATACAAAAACAGTCGCTAATAAAAAGGCTTATTTTAGTAGATCCTTCGCAAAAAGAAAAGAACCATATAAAATCGATTACATTTCATGAAGATAACTTTATCGTACGTTCGCCAGGTTTTGTTTCTACTATTGTTTCCTATGTTCATGCGTTATTTAAAAATGATTATATGGCGGATAAACCTTTTAAAAATGAAAGTATATTTAATAGTTTTATAACTGTGGAGAAAGTGAAGAAGGAGGAACTAGGATACATTTTCCGTTTTGAAAGTAGAGGATTTATTACAGGGATGCAGACATTTCTATTAGACCCTACGGATCCGTTTCCGGCAGGTTTCTTATTAAAATAAAATGTGATAGGGAGAGATAAATATGCAAAAAATTAAAGGGGCATTTCCAGTATTAATAACACCGATGGATGAATTTCAGGAAATTAATTGGGATGGGGTAAAGCAAAATGTAAATTACTTTATCGAACAAAACGTTGCAGGTATCATCATTAATGGAAGTACAGGAGAATTTGTAAGTTTATCAAAAGAAGAACGATTTAAAATGGTAGCAACCGTGTTGAAAGAAATTGATGGCCGTACTCCAGTTATTGTTGGAACTGCAGCAGAGACGACGAAAGAAACAATTGAATATACGAAACATGCAGAAGCGCACGGAGCGGATTGTGTGTTAATTATAAACTCTTACTATTGTAAACCGAAGGAAGAGGAGATTTATTTTCATTTTAAAGAAATCTCAAACTCTGTAAATATACCAATTATGTTATACAATAATCCATTTACTTCTGGTGTTGATATGAGTACAGAGCTAATGCTCCGTATTGGAAAAGAGTGTGGAAATGTTACACATATTAAAGAATCTAGCGGAGATATTCGAAAAGCGAGAGATTTAGTAAGACAAAGTGAAGGGGCTTTCCAAGTCTTCTGTGGTTCTGAAGATTTAGTTATGGAATCATATTTAGTTGGTGCCTCGGGATGGGTTTCAGTAGCAGGAAATATTGTTCCCGGTCTCGTTACAAAAATGTATGAGCATTTTCAAAATGGTGAATTAGAAAAGGCGTGGGAAATAAACGATGCTATTTTACCACTTTGCGAGTTTCTTGAAGGATCAGGGAAATATGTTCAAATCGTTAAACGTTCTATGGAATTACATGGGCAAGCGGGAGGACCTTCTCGCTATCCAAGACTAGGGTTAACTGTAGAAGAAGATCAAAAGCTTCAAACGATTTTATCAAATATTGCAGCTCATGCAGCTGTTTAAATAAGGAGGAGAACATAATGTTAAAGACAAATATTGAGCTGAAACCAAAAGTGGAAGCGTTTTTAAATGAAGAAATTAAAATGTTTATTAATGGCGAATTTGTTTCTGCTATTGGCGGAAAGACGTTTGAAACGTACAATCCAGCAACAGAAGAGGTTCTAGCAGTCGTATGTGAAGCGCAAGAAGAGGATATTGATGCTGCAGTAAAAGCGGCAAGATCTGCATTTGAATCTGGCCCGTGGGCAGAAATGGCTACTGCTGAAAGAGCGCATCTTATTTATAAATTAGCAGATTTAATTGAAGAGCATAGAGAAGAATTAGCGCAACTAGAAGCTTTAGATAATGGAAAGCCATATCAAGTAGCACTTGATGATGATATTTCAGCGACTGTAGAAAATTATCGTTATTACGCAGGATGGGCTACAAAAATTATTGGGCAAACAATCCCGATTTCAAAAGATTACTTGAATTATACGAGACATGAACCTGTTGGTGTTGTAGGACAAATTATTCCGTGGAATTTTCCGCTTGTTATGTCTTCTTGGAAAATGGGAGCTGCACTGGCGACAGGTTGTACGATTGTATTAAAGCCAGCAGAGCAAACGCCTTTATCTTTACTATATACAGCGAAACTCTTTAAAGAGGCTGGATTTCCAAACGGCGTTGTAAACTTTGTATCAGGCTTTGGTCCTGAAGCAGGGGCTGCAATTGTAAATCATCATGACATTGATAAAGTTGCTTTTACAGGATCTACTGTTACAGGAAAGTATATTATGCGTCAATCTGCAGAAATGATTAAGCATGTAACGTTAGAGCTTGGCGGAAAATCACCAAATATCATTTTAGAAGATGCGGACTTGGAAGAAGCGATAAATGGTGCATTCCAAGGTATTATGTATAATCACGGTCAAAATTGTAGCGCAGGATCACGTGTATTTGTTCATCGTAAACATTATGAAACTGTAGTAGATGCACTTGTGAAAATGGCGAACAACGTAAAACTTGGAGCAGGTATGGAGAAAGGAACGGAAATGGGTCCACTTGTATCTAAGAAACAACAAGAGAGTGTGTTAAATTACATTGAGCAAGGGAAGAAAGAAGGTGCTACAGTTGCGGCTGGTGGCGAACGTGCGCTTGAAAAAGGTTATTTCGTTAAGCCAACTATATTCACAGATGTTACAGACAATATGACAATCGTTAAGGAAGAAATATTTGGACCAGTTGTTGTCGTACTTCCATTTGATTCGACAGAAGAAGTAATTGAACGAGCGAACAACTCATCCTATGGCCTTGCTGCGGGTGTATGGACGCAAAATATCAAAACGGGTCATCAAGTGGCAAATAAATTAAAAGCAGGAACAGTGTGGATTAATGATTATAACTTAGAAAATGCAGCTACACCATTTGGTGGATATAAACAATCTGGTATTGGCCGCGAATTAGGTTCATATGCGCTTGATAATTATACAGAAGTGAAAAGTGTTTGGGTAAATATAAAGTAATAGGGCGTTTTACTGATAAAAATTGAGGGATGAAATAATGAAAGATGCGGACAACTAGAAAGTTTGATAATAGTTGTCCGTTTTTTTTATATACAAAATTGCTTTTCCAAAGAATGATAAGGGGGATTTGGATGGAGAATTTAGTAGAATGGTTAGTAGGGCAAGTGTGGAGTATCGGTTTAGTTGTTTTTGCATTAGGGGCAGGCGTATATTTCACGATTGCAACACGCTTTTTGCAAATCCGTTATTTTAAAGAGATGATTAAACTATTATTTGAAGGAAAGAGTTCAGAGACGGGAATATCATCTTTTCAGGCATTTTGTTTAGCCTTATCAGGAAGAGTTGGAATTGGTAATATTGCAGGGGTAGCGACAGCAATTGCTTTCGGCGGTCCTGGAGCTGTATTTTGGATGTGGGTAATGGCTTTGTTAGGGGCAGCGAGCGCGTTTGTAGAATCAACATTATCTCAAGTATACAAAAGTAAAGTAGGGAATGAATATCGCGGCGGTACTCCATATTTCATTGAGAAAGGTTTGAAAATGAAATGGTTTGCAGTCATTGTAGCAGTAGTTGTAACACTTTCATATGGCGTGTTATTACCAGGTATTCAATCTAGTAGTATCGCAGTTGGATTTGAAAACTCTAATGGTATTAGCAAATATATAACTGGTATATTTTTAGTCATGTTACTAGCAGCAATTATTTTTGGTGGTGTAAAGAGAATTGCTGGCGTTTCTCAAATGCTTGTTCCATTTATGGCAATTGGTTATGTAATTGTTACATGTATCATATTAATTGCGAATGTAACGGAGATTCCAAGTATGTTTGCTTTAATTTTCTCTAGCGCATTTGGTGTAAATGAAATGTTTGGTGGAATTGTTGGTGCAGCTATTGCATGGGGCGTAAAACGCGCTGTATTTTCAAACGTTGCTGGTGTCGGAGAAGCGACGTATAGTTCGGCGGCTGCTGAAGTATCGCATCCCGCAAAACAAGGATTAGTTCAAGCGTTTTCCGTATATATCGATACAATTGTCGTATGTACAGCGACAGCTCTTATGATTTTAATAACAGGTATGTATAATGTTATACCTGAAGGGAAAACCGCCATTGTACAACACATAGGAAATGTGGAAGCTGGTCCAATTTATACACAACAAGCAGTTGAAACTGTGATAACAGGGTTTGGTCCAATATTTATTTCAATTGCGATTTTCTTTTTTGCATTTACAACGTTACTCGCTTATTACTATATCGCTGAAACGACACTTACTTATTTAGATCGTCAACTGAAGTATGGCTGGTTAAAACCAGTTTTAAAATTTGGATTTTTAATTATGGTTTACATCGGTAGCGTTGAATCAGCGTCGCTTTTATGGAATCTTGGAGATTTAGGAATCGGTAGTATGGCATGGTTAAACTTAATCGCAATCTTACTTTTAAGTAAAACCGCATTAAAAGTGTTAAAAGATTATGAAACGCAGAAAAAAGAAGGGAAAGATCCAGTATTTAATCCTAAAAATGTGGGGATTGAAGGATTAACATTTTGGGAAGAAAGAAGTAAAGAGGTTGAAAGAAAAAGTTCTAGAGAAAAAGTTATTGTAGATGATAATTTAAAATTATAACTTAAATTAACTAAAAATTCTTAATTTAAAAGAAGGTATATTGCCTCCATTTCATCACATACTACAATAAGTATGGATAATATGACTGGAGGGAATAAGATGGAACATGAGCAACATAGTTCGATAAATGATATTCTACATCATTATAAAGAAGGTATAGGTAGTTTTACAAATCAAATTCCTGAAATCGCTGAGACATATAATGCGTTCACGCAAGCTTGTTTTCAAGAGGGTTCTTTAACAAAAAGAGAAAAACAACTTATTGCATTAGGAATTAGTTTAGCAACGCAAGATGAGTATTGTACAATTTATCATACAAAAGGTTGTCTTGATCAAGGATGTTCGGATAAAGAGATTCTAGAAGCATGTGGTGTTTCAGCAGCATTTGCTGGCGGAGCTGCGATGAGTCAAGCGGTAACTTTAGTGCAAGAGTGTTTAACAGAATTGAAAAATCAAAAGCATTGAATAAAAAAACGTTTTAAACTTTATGTTTAAAACGTTTTTTATGTGAAATTAAATTTGAGTATAAAAATTATCTAGGATGGGTTCAATTTATGGTTATACAATAATGGGAGAATTTTAAATTTAGTAGGAATGAGAAATAACAACTATTTATTTAATTTTAAGGTTTTGTAAAAAGCTTCAATTGCTTCATATAATCAATGGCTTTTGTTTTATTTTTCTGTTTAGAAACATAATGTGCCTCATTAAAATCTCTATAGTAACTGTTAACTACTTCTTCAGAAAGAGCACCGTCAGAGATAGCTCTTTTAACCGCGCAGTTTGGTTCGTTTGTATGTGAACAGTTAGAAAATTTACATCTCATAGAAATCTTTTTTATATCTTCATATCCAAATTCAAAATTCCCCTCAAGGTTTATCAAGTCAAATCCTATTTTACTAATAAGAAATCCCTCCATTTTTGAAAGAGTCTTTTAGAAACATAAATACAAATTTTATCGTTTTCAATTTGTATTTACTTTAATATTCTATATCTTCATAAATAGATTTTTCTACATCAGGAAGAACTGTGTATATACTCTTACCGATTAAAGCTTCTAATTCTTTCTTAATCGCATAAAACCCTTTCCAATGTAAAGATGTATGAGATGTTGTACCATGACGCAAACCAACAGAAATTAATCTTCTTTCCAGCGTAGTAAAGCCATCCGCATCAGCAAGAGCGTCACAAAGAGTAATTACTTTATTGTATAAGTCGTAGTTACAATGTTCATTTAATATTTCAACTAATCGGCTTCTCATATGGTCAGGAACGAGACTCCATTCTGCTGCGATATCTATATGTTCATTTTTGCATGGGAATGAGTGTGTCACACAAATAACAGCGTTTCCTGTATACCCTAAATCATTCATATACATATAACCATCATAGGAATGAATGACCGATTTGGTAAAACCTTTGTATCTTCCGATATCATGCAAAAGGGCAGCGTTATATGCTATGTCAGCATCTAGCTTGTACCCTTTTTTTATAAGTTCTATAATTATGTTTTCAGTTGCATGAGCAACATGTAGTGAATGTTCAAACCAAGGGCCCGGGTTTTGTTCATATGCCCATTCGAGTAATTCTTTTGCATACGTTCTATCTAATATATATTTCATATCGTTATCCTTTCACAAAAAATCATATCTTAACTATAAATTCCTCTTATTATTTCATTATTCCTTCTTTAAAAATTGTTACAATGAAACAAAAGGGGGAAAAGTAATGCGAAATTTAGTAATTGAAGAAATTAAGAAACTAGAAAATGATATAGAAGAACTTTCGAAACTTTTGAAAATGGTTGTAAATGATGGGGCATCAATTGGTTTTTTGCCTCCACTGGAACAAAAAGATGCAACAAAGTATTGGCAAACAGTATTAGCGCCAGAAGTGATATTGTATGTGGCTAAAATAAACAACGAAGTAGCAGGGAGTATTCAATTACAATTAGTTACTAAGCCTAACGGAATTCATAGAGCTGAGATTTGCAAATTAATGACTCATCCAAACTTTAGACGAAACGGTATTGGACGATCGCTTATGCAAAAAGCAGAGGAACGAGCAAAGCAAGAAAACAGGTCTCTTTTAGTATTAGATACTAGAGAAGGAGATCCTTCCAATAAATTGTACAAATCACTAGACTACCAAGAAGTTGGAACAATACCAGGGTATGCAATTTCTACGAATGGAAAGTTAGATGCTACGGTTATTTATTATAAAAACATTTAAGTTATAATCAAACGGGGAGAGTGCTTAATTATTAGTAAGTGAATAATAAACGACTATTTTAACACCGTCTATATTTTTCTGGCGGTGTTAAAATAGTTAATTATAATCTAATTAACGCACTAAATGAATTTGAGAAAGTTTTTAGAGGGTTCTTTTAGTAATGATTCTCGTCTTATAATAAATGTAGAGAAGATGACTAGCCAACTATAGTTATTTTCGCTTTATTATGGGAAGGGGATGAAAGTATGAAAAAGAATAGTTTACAAAAGATGAAGAAAGTTATTTTAAGTGGTGGCGTATTACTTACGGGATTATTAACATTTGGATTTTCAGAAAAGGCTTCAGCTCATGGATATGTAGAATCACCAGCGAGCCGATCTTATTTATGTAAGCAAGGGGTAAATGTAAATTGTGGACCAATTCAATATGAACCTCAAAGCGTAGAAGGGATAGGTGGATTTCCGCAACTAGGACCTTCTGATGGACAAATTGCAGGGGCTGGTCATTTTCCCGCTTTAGATGTTCAAACTGTAGATAGGTGGAAGAAAGTTACGTTAAATGGCGGGACGAATACATTCAAGTGGAAACTAACGGCTCCTCATAGTACGAAAGAGTGGAAATACTATATTACGAAAAAAGGTTGGAATCCCAATAAACCTTTGACGCGATCAGATTTAGATTTAGTGCCATTCTATGTAAAAAATGACGGTGGAGCTAGACCAGGGACAACAGTAACGCACGAAGCAAATGTACCAACTGACCGTAGTGGATACCATCTTATTTTAGCTGTTTGGGAAATTGCAGACACTGGAAATGCGTTTTATCAAGTTATAGATGTAAACCTTTTGAATAATGGCTTATCCTCAAATTTCGCTTTTAACAATGTAGTGCAAACTCCTACACTATTTTAATTGAAACATACATTTCGATCATCTAATTCATTTTAGATGATTTTTTTTATGAAAATGATGAAAAATATAGAAGAAAGTGCAATTATTTATAAAAAAATATGCTTTAAATATTGTCATATTTGCTTCTTTAAGATATCCTTTTCATGAAGAGGTGGAAAACATGGAAAAAGTACTAGTTTTCGGGCATAAAAACCCAGATACAGATGCAATTTGTTCTGCAATTGCTTATGCAGAATTGAAAAAAGAATTAGGAATGAATGCTGAGCCTGTACGTTTAGGCGAAATCAGCGGTGAAACTCAATTTGCGTTAGACTATTTTAAAGTAGAAGGACCGCGTTTTGTTGAGACAGTAGCAAGCGAAGTGGACAACGTTATTTTAGTTGACCATAACGAGCGTCAACAAAGTGCTAACGATATCGAATCAGTTCGTGTGTTAGAAGTTATTGACCATCACCGTATTGCTAACTTTGAAACAAGCGATCCTATATACTATCGTTGTGAGCCAGTTGGCTGTACAGCTACAATCTTAAACAAAATGTACAAAGAAAATGGCGTAACAATTCGTAAAGAAGTTGCAGGTTTAATGTTATCTGCAATCATTTCAGATTCTTTACTATTCAAATCTCCAACTTGCACAGAACAAGATGTAGCAGCTGCTCGTGAATTAGCGGAAATCGCTGGTGTAGATGCAGATAACTACGGCTTAGAAATGTTAAAAGCTGGTGCTGACTTAAGCGGAAAAACAATGGAGCAATTAATCTCTCTTGATGCTAAAGAATTCCAAATGGGTAATGCGAAAGTTGAAATCGCACAAGTAAACGCTGTTGATACAAACGACGTTCTTGTACACCAAGCGGAACTTGAAAAAGTAATTTCTGCAGTAGTAGAAGAAAAAGGTTTAGACCTATTCTTATTCGTTGTAACTGATATCTTAACTAACGATTCTGTCGGTCTTGCGATCGGTAAAGCAGCAAACGTTGTTGAGAAAGCATACAACGTATCACTAGAAAACAATACAGCTACTTTAAAAGGTGTTGTATCTCGTAAAAAACAAATCGTACCAGTATTAACAGAAGCATTCCAAGCTTAATCGTATTGCGTACAGATGAACAGTAAGGACAAGTAGTCAGATTGGCTATTTGTCCTTTTTTATTTATAATAAGCAGAAATTTTTAACTTTTAAACAGTCGCATTGTGTATGCTTAATGATATGGAAGTATTGAAAAGTAAATTACAGGGGCTTTTTGAAAAAATATTGCATCTGTTTCAAAATTAGAGAGCTGGATTTCGGAGGAACTGCGTTTAAACGCTGAAATACAGATGTTGCGTTTAACTTTTTAGAAGAAAGGATATAAAGTTTTGATTAACGAATTAAAATAAGGATAGCGTTAGCTATCCTTATAATCGTTTATTCGTAAGATTTTTTCTTGTTTATATAAAATGTGATTATCGTAGTAATGAAGAAAATAGGTATCGCATACACTTGCCCAACAAATAACTTCCAGCCGACATAATTATAGCCTTCAGATGCTGGGATGATAACGGAAATAACGCAAACGATAAAATAGACTAATAGTGCAGGAATAATATTTTTCATTTTTATGAACCTCCTTTATTGTTTTTATGAACCTCCTTTATTGTTTTATTAATACATACTTGCATTATAATTTAGTTTCATTATTTTGAAGAAAAAATGAAAAATTTTTTATGGTATTATAATATTTGCAATCAGAGTAATCTATAGTACACATATGGTAAAATGTGTAATTTTAACTTTCAGAATTATTATATAGTATCTCGAGAAAAAAATGTACAAAATAACGAATTTTATTTACCAAAGTAAAGGGAGTAGAAATATATATGAAAAGGCTATGTATAATTCCATGCGGAAAAAAGAAAATTTGGGATAAACATTCAGACTACGGACCGATGGAAGCAAAAGATGTATATATTAGTCCGTTCGGAAAAGCATGTCAGGCGTACGCAACTATGTTTTTCGAAAACTGGGTTATATTATCAGCGAAACATGGATTTTTAAGACCAAGTGATATTGTATTAGAAAACTATGATCTTGCATTTGATTCAAAAAGCGATGAGGTAATAAGTATAGAGCAATTACAAAAACAGATGGTAGATAAAAGTTTACTACAGTTTGACGAAATCGTCTTACTAGCAGGGAAGAAGCATAAAAAAGTAGTGACAAAGTTATATCCAGAAGAAATGATTACATATCCGCTAGAGGGGTGTAAAGGAATTGGGTATATGTTGCAGAGGTTGAAAGAAGCTGTGAAGGAAAGGGAGGAAATATAGGTGTAGTTTCAGTGATTTTAAACTCTATTTATTTAGGGAGCTGAAAAGTAAAATAGAGTTTTTAGGCATCGCCGAAAGGGTGATGCTTTTTTGTTCGTGTCGTCATTCATGTAAAAGTAATTTAGAGAATAAATCATTCGATTTATGAAGCGATAGCTTTTTTATATCGAAAACAAATTGCATCACTTTTAGAAAATATAGGACGTATGGGCACAGTTAAGATTGTAAGTGGGAATAGCAATAAGACAAGTTTTGAATAAGATATTAAGAAAGGAGATGTTGATGAATAATGGCTAGATATAGTTTGCACGGAGGACATAATAGTATTGTTCAAGGTGCTAATTTCGGGAATCGGAAAGAACACGTTCTAGATAGGCAAGTTAAAGATGCCGTGGCGGCTAAGTTAAGAGCCCTAGGACACACGGTTTATGACGATACGGACGAGGTAGGGGCAACTCAATCACAAAATTTAAATAATATCATTCGGAATAGCAATTCCCATGCTGTGGATTTAGTTATTTCTTTTCATCTTAATGCAAGTGATGGAAATGGACAGGGTGTTGAGGTTTTATATTATGATCAGAAAGATTTGGCGGCTAAAATCTCAGCTCAACTAGCAAAAGATATTGGATGGCGTGATCGAGGTGCGAAACAACGTACAGATTTAGCGGTATTAAATGGAACGAAGGCACCGGCTATTCTTATTGAATTAGGGTTTATTGATAATGAATCCGACATGGCAAAATGGAATGTTGATAAAATCGCTAATTCTATTGTATTTGCTCTTACAGGACAAACTGGAGGAGGTGCAGCGGATTTGCTCAAAGTAAAAACTGGTGGTGTAGCATTTAGTAATTTACAAGATTTGGCTCAAGCTATGGTTGATGCGGGTATTGATGGACAAATTGTCGTTCAAAAAGATGGCATTGGTTATGCTATAACGAATGGCTATCCGTCCGGGAATATCGATAAATTTACAGCTTGGTTAGATGCACGTAAATGGTACTATGAGTACGTGAGATAAAACGAAAATTGGTTTGATTAAAAACTAAAAATTGTCTTATTTTTAGTTAACAAGTATATTAAGTAACTATAAAAATATGGACAATTTATATGTAAATTAGTACACAAAACCACCTGTCAGAAAGGTGGTTTTATTTATCAAGCTATTTGCGGGAAGTAAAATTCTTACCTCAAAATTCGGATGAAGCTAAGAAATCAGGTGGGAATTACACTGCTCGTAGCCTCCTACTAATTATCGTTTCACTTTATATAGTTTAGAGTTTTGTAAATCTTTACTTATTAAACCCGTAATAATATTTTGTTTTCTCAATACATAAGCCGAATTTTAAATTATTACCCAATAATATAATACCTCTCATACTATTTATTAGTTGATAATAACAAAAAAACAAGCTTTGAATATAATAATGAAAAAGGAGATGTTAAATAATGGGTTATATTGTAGATATTTCGAAATGGAATGGCGACATTAACTGGGATATCGCAGCACCACAATTAGATTTCGTAATTGCACGTGTGCAAGATGGTTCAAACTATGTAGATCCTTTATATAAAAATTATGTACAAGCAATGAAAGCAAGGAATATTCCGTTTGGTAATTATGCGTTCTGTCGTTTCGTTTCAGTAGAGGATGCACGGATAGAAGCAAGAGACTTTTGGAACCGTGGTGATAAAAATGCAACAGTTTGGGTTGCTGACGTAGAAGTAAGAACAATGAACGATATGAGAGCGGGTGCACAAGCTTTTATTGATGAATTACGCAGATTAGGAGCTAAGAAAGTCGGTTTATATATTGCTCATCATATGTATGCTCCATTTGGAATGGAAAATGTCAATTGTGATTTTGTATGGATTCCTCGTTATGGTGGTAACAAACCGGCGTATCCATGTGATATTTGGCAATACACAGAGACAGGCAATGTGGCTGGTATCGGCAAGTGTGATTTAAATAAGCTGATTGGAAATAAGCCGTTAGCTTGGTTTACAAATCAAATTGTTGAGCCGATAAAAAAACAAGAAGGGGTTGGAATTATAGTGAATAAATATAGCAAAGTAGTTACTTATGAATTTGGTGTAAATTTAATTTCTGACATGATTCAAATGATGGATAAGCTTGGATATACTTCTAAAATAATATCTCGTGGAGATAACCAAGGGCTTGTGTATTTCGAAACAGATTATCGTCAAGGGAACGAACTGGACAAAGCAACTGCTTGGTTAGATATGAAAGGAATTAAATATTTTTATACAAAAGAGTAGTTTGCAAAAATAAGAGCCGTCATGTGACGGTTTTTTATTTTTATGTAATCTTTTAACTCTACTTATAATATGGAGAAAATAGACTAATAAACAAGCCTTTGTATACTTTTAAACATAGAATATGATGAATTCTATTAAGGAGGAAGCAGATTCATGGGAAATACTTGTCATTGTGGGCATTCCCGAAATTGTAATACATTTTGGGATAATTTAATGTTTGGGAGATGTAGATGTAAACGCAATGATTTTCACGAATGTTGTTGCAAAGAGAAACCGAAATGTGAGTGTGAAAAATGTCATTGTAAAACAAAACCGAAATGCCATTGTATTCATGAAGAGGAAGGGTATTAATAATAAAAAAGAGTACGATACGTACTCTTTTTTTGGGTGATTATATTCCATCTTGAACAGATTTCTTTACAATTACCCATGTGTCTTTCTTTTTAACCGTTATAGCTACATTAGTTCCATTAGATTCCTTATAAAAGATATATCCATTGTTTGAGTTTACATATGTTACTGGTTCGCCTATGCAATCTCGCGAGCAGGATTTGTTGACCAGTTCAATTAGGGATAGTTCACTTGGATCGGTTTTGCTTGCTTCTATAACAGCATCAAGGCTTGTTTTTCGATAACCTTGCAAGTTTATATGAAAAAGCTGCTCTATTTCTCCTGTAATGCTAGTGTTCATTACTTCTACTGAATTCTTTTTTTCTTGAAGAAAGCCGTTTTCATAAAGTAATTTTGTATAGCCAATCCATGCTATTAACACTAGCATGAAAAACATACCCGTCATTTTAAGTATTCGAAGTCGTTTGCTTATAATTGTTTCTGAGTATTTCATTCACTCTAATCCTCCAATGTTTTTAATTTAAAATATGCTTGGATACATACTTTTAGAAGAGGATGAAAGTTAATGAGTTTTCAATAAAAAAGAAAACATCCAGAGTTAGATGCTTTCTTTTTTTGTATTTTTGGCTATCTGTTCGTTACTTGTTTCATAAGTGGTCTTATTTCTTTAACTGGTGGTTTCTTATCATAGGCATCAACGTAAGAAAAGTAGTAGTTTAAGTTTCTTAGAAGACCTTTTCCTATTTTTGCACTTAAGAAAGGAAATACTTGTCCGGTATAATCATCGAGAGATTTACAGTAATATTTTTCATCTAAATATATACTGTATTTACATGTTAGTTCTACTAAAGGATTCCCTTCATCATCAAATACTTCTTTAGAATCAATAATATCTATTAGTGCAAATTTTTCATTTAAGTAAACTTTCTTTTTTTTCTCGTGTTTATTTGTAAGTATAAAAACGAGACCAATTGCGTTAATCAAACTATTTCCTCCTATAAAAAACGGATATTAATAAAATATATCGATATAAGCTAAATGTAAAGAGGAGAGGTGAAATATCATAGAGAGAAAACTAAATAAGCCGATTTATGTTTGGAAATCGACTTATTTTTATCAAGTATTACTTAGTAGTAATACCTACTCTGATTAAAGTTTCACTTTATTGAAATACTTGCGGGAATTGTTTTACGATTGCGTTTGTTATCATGTCGGCCATTTCCAATGCTTCTTTTTCAATTTTATCGTAAAGTTTTACTCCTGCTTCATAATCTTTATTTAGGAAGGCAAGTGCTTCTGCTTTCGTTAGTGCTAAATGTTCATAAAACATTTTTCTAAATTCTTCTTTATCTATATATGGGTTGATACTGTTAAGAAATTCAATAATTTCATCACCATTAGCGTACCATTTTTTCTCTATAGCGGCCGCTGCATTTTGATTACCAGCTTTTGCGGCTTTAACAAGATCCGCTGCAATTACTAAGTGATCTTTAATTAATGCACTATATTTTTTCACTGCATCCTCACCGTAAAATGGTTCAAGTGATAGTCCCATATGTGTTGCGTTTTGTAGAAGTCGTCCAACAGTAACGTTAACATCTGGTAAATTAAAGACTATACTTATAATAGCCAATCTCGTCCAAGCGACGTGTTGTTCCCATAAAGAACGCATATACCCTTTTAAAAAATTCTCATTTTTACTAATTCGGTAGTTCCGTACGGATAAATCATAGTTTACATAAGGGTTATGGTAGGGGGAGTAATACGATTGCCAATAAGAATACATAAATAGTAACACTCCTTTGAACATGTATAACTCAAAGTATGATGAAGATTTATTTTTAGTTACGTGTCCTAGATTATTTTTAGGGAATTTGAAATGGAGAAATTAGGTGAATGATGTTGTGGTATATATGAATAAATTGAATATAAAGTAAAAGAGGGTCTGCAAGGGAAGTTGCAGACCCTCAAAAGGGTATTGCCGAGATGTCGGACTCGACTACGTAATGTTATCATAAAATTCTTTTGAAAAAACCTGGTAAATGTGTCCAAATGAAATTAGGACCTTCATACAGTCAAAGGGACCTGCTTCCCGCGGCAGGCCCCAATAACTAGATAATGTCGATGAGCAAAAAACTCATCTGGAGTACTTTTATAGTAACAAGTAAAATGTCTTTTGTGTATTGAGAAAGAAGAATTGCATAATTATATGTGAACAATTTAACTCCCAACAATTCATGATAATCATGAATTGTTGGGAGTTAAATATGGTTATAAAATGGAGAAAAGACTTGGAAGTGAGATCGAGGTACACAGAAGTATGTAATCATGAAAAAGACCTGCTAATATAAGCAGGTCAACTTAAGGGGTTTATCCAACAGATTATTATATATGGTAACAACTGAATTGTAGTAAGTCTATACATTTAATATTGAGAAAAATTTTGTGAATGATATATTTTTTGCGCATATATTAACGTCTAAAAAGTTGAGAAAGAAAATTAAAAAGCTTTTTATAAGAGAATAATGGCTGATACTTATAGTATGATTCATATTTCCACGCATCATTATTAGAGAATTGGAGTTTTTGTGTTTTCGTTTTCGCCGTGATGGAACTCATATTACGATGCTTCATATAGTAACCTCCTGAATTTATATGTATACGATTAGTAGTATTCAAGAAAGGGAAATAAAATGAACGTTTAAATTGAAACTCTTTCTTCTTGTGTACTGGATTTATATTATAAATGTTGTAAAACATATAAAATAATGATGCTAGTTAGTATTAAATAGGTGGAGAAACATAGAATAATGAAAAAACAATAAGCATCTAATCATCCCTTTCAAGTCGCATAAGTGATTGATATAATAGAAATAGATGAAAGATAAAGAAAAGCAGGTGACTCTTTTTTGTTTACTAAAGCACAAGAACTTTTAGCGTCCTACTTTGGTTATTCTTCGTTTCGAAGAGGACAAGATGAAACAATTAAAAACGTATTAGATGGGAAAGATACGGTTTGTATTATGCCAACGGGTGGCGGTAAGTCGATTTGTTATCAAATTCCGGCATTAGTATTTGAAGGAACGACGTTGGTTATATCACCTTTAATATCACTTATGAAGGATCAAGTAGATACATTGGTACAGAATGGCATTTCAGCTACATATATTAATAGTTCTATTTCTATTGCTGAAGCAAATCAGCGAATTCAATTAGCGAAACAAGGACATTACAAATTACTTTATGTCGCGCCTGAGCGTCTTGATTCGATGGAGTTTGTTGACCAACTTATCGATATGAAAATCCCTATGATTGCGATTGATGAAGCACACTGTATTTCACAGTGGGGACATGATTTCCGTCCAAGTTATTTACATATACATCGCATATTAGATTATCTTCCAGAAAAGCCGCTTGTATTAGCATTAACAGCAACAGCAACACCGCAAGTACGTGATGATATTTGTAATACACTTGA
This sequence comes from Bacillus sp. FSL E2-8900, assembly GCF_037966225.1. Taxonomy (NCBI): domain Bacteria; kingdom Bacillati; phylum Bacillota; class Bacilli; order Caryophanales; family Bacillaceae; genus Bacillus; species Bacillus sp. FSL E2-8900. The sequence goes on along the minus strand of NZ_CP150193.1, from coordinate 2,664,840 downwards.
AATTAATCAAGAAAATACAATTATGACAACGTTTGAGCGTGAGAACTTATCGTTTTCTGTTATTAAAGGGCAAGATCGAAATGCATATTTGGCGGATTATATTCGTCAAAATCAAAAGGAATCTGGGATTATATATGCAGCTACTAGAAAAGTAGTCGATCAGTTATATGAAGATTTAATGAAGGCAGGAGTTTCTGTATCAAAATATCACGCTGGTATGAGTGATATTGATCGAAATGAGCAACAAGAACTCTTTTTACGAGATGAAGTAAGTGTAATGGTAGCAACATCTGCATTCGGGATGGGTATTGATAAATCGAATATTCGTTACGTAATTCATTATCAGCTTCCAAAAAATATGGAAAGTTACTATCAAGAAGCAGGACGTGCTGGTCGTGACGGATTAGATAGTACATGTATATTGTTATATTCTTCTCAAGATGTACAAGTACAGCGTTTTTTAATTGATCAATCAACTGGAGAATCACGTTTTTCAAATGAACTTGAAAAATTGCAAAATATGACCGATTACTGTCATACAGAACAATGTTTACAATCATTCATTTTGCAATACTTTGGAGAAGAACCGAAAGAAGATTGTGGACGCTGTGGTAATTGTACAGACAATCGCGAGAGCATCGATGTGACAAGGGAATCACAAATGGTTTTATCATGCATGATTAGAACGAACCAACGCTTTGGAAAGCAAATGATAGCGCAAGTATTAACTGGGTCGAAGAATAAGAAAGTTATTGAATTTAATTTTCATACTTTACCAACGTATGGGCTTTTATCGAACCGTAGTGTAAAAGAGGTCAGTGAGTTTATCGAGTTTTTAATTTCAGACGAGTTAATTGCAGTTGAACATGGCACTTATCCGACGTTAAAAGTAACTGAAAAAGGGAAAGAAGTATTACTTGGTAAAGAGAATGTTTTACGAAAAGAACGAGTAGAGACAAGACAAATTGTTCAAGACCATCCTTTATTTGAAGTGCTTCGTGAAGTACGTAAAGAAATTGCACAAGGAGAAGGTGTACCTCCGTTCGTTATTTTCTCTGACCAAACATTAAAAGATATGTGTGTGAAAATGCCGCAAAGTGATTCCGAATTGTTGACGGTAAAAGGTATCGGAGAACACAAACTTGTGAAATATGGTTCGCACTTCTTACAAGCAGTTCAGCATTTTATTGAGGAAAATCCAAATTATGCTGAAACGATTAAGACAGAAGTAGTTTCAGAGCGTAAAAAGTCAGGAAAAGCGTCCGCAAATTCTCATTTAGAAACGTATGAAATGTATAAACAAGGTATTGATTTGAATGAGATTGCAAAAGAACGTAACTTATCAAGACAAACAATCGAAAACCATTTAATTCGCTGCTATGAGGATGGAATGGAAGTAGATTGGCACAGCTTTGTTCCAGCAGAGTATGAATCTCTTATTGAAACTGCCGTTCAAAATGCAGATGGTGGTCTGAAATCTATTAAAGAACAGCTTCCGAATGAAGTGAGTTACTTTATGATTCGTGCTTATTTACAAATAAGAAAGTAGAGGCATATAAAGGGGATAAGAATTTATGTATCATGTTTTCGTTTATGGCACGTTAAGAAGAGGACAAACGAATGCTCATTATATGCTAGGTGCAACATGTATCACAGACAGAGCTTGGACATATGGAAAATTATTTGATACGAACGAAGGATATCCGGCCATGACTTATTCGATTGAAGAACAGGTGTATGGAGAAGTTTATGTAGTAAATGATGAGATATTGTGTAAGTTAGATGAACTAGAAGAATATAGAGGCAATGCGGAGACTGATTTATATGATCGAATCACGCAAACAGTATATGTTGCTGATGGGGAAATTGAGGCATATGTATATATCGCTCAGGATAAAAAGATGTTAAAGAAAGTGATAGACTCTGGTGACTGGCTTATGTATCAAAAAATATAATAAGGTAGTTTTAAAAATTGGAAAGCAGATAATGACGAATTCATTATCTGCTTTTTATTGTGTGAATAATTGTCGTTCTCTTTTTATTCTTATAGTTCTTAGTACGGTTCCAATTCCGAGAAATAAAACAGTAGCAGCGACCCCGCTAGTAGGATTTAACCAAAAATCACTACTGTTTGTAAGAGTAATAATCCCTGTTATTGTAACTAAAACAGTAGGAACAGCATCCTCGATCGCATGCATGATAACACATGGCCAGACGGATTTTGTAAGTCTATATATTTCAACATACATAATTGACCAACAAACCATAAGGATACAGCCAGATAGAAGCATATTTAATCTTGAGATAGATTCAAAATATTCATTTGAAGAGCCTCCTTTACTTTTATTTATCCTACTATTTATGGGCAGTAAAACGCCCATTGATTAAAGTCTTTAATTTTTACAATGTTTTTTAATAGATAAATTACATAGGAGACAAATAGAAAGAAGTATCTTTTACATGCATCACTATACTATATGTGTATGTGTGTGATTTAGATGTTGCATATTCTTTTTAAATTAGAAAGATGAAAAGTAAGTTTTTTCGGAAAATTTAAATGGAAACTATTGACTTTATGATTGGATTTTTAATACAATGATACTTCGACTGAAAAATTAGAACGGACAGGAGGGAATCGTCGAAATGAGCAACATATTTGAAGATGAGTTACAAAAAATGAAGGATACTTTACATACGATGGATGAGCAATTGGATAGGCTTGAAAAAATCCCGGTTTATTATGGAGAAGATTTTAAAGAGCAAATTCTTGAAAGTATGAGGGAGTCTAATAGACAAAACTTACGTATTGGTGTGCAAGAGCCGTACTTTGGAAGGTTAGATTTTCAGGAAGATGGAAAAGAAGAAGTTATGCCGATTTATATCGGAAAAGTAGGGGTTTCGGATATGGACACGATGAAGCCAATCATTATTGATTGGCGAGCGCCTGTCGCAAGTATGTTTTATTCATTTACCGGTGGAGAAGAATTAGCATTTTATCAATCACCAGATGGGTTAGTAGAAGGTGATGTGTATTTAAAACGAAACATTTCCATTCGAAAAAGAGAACTTGAACGTGTTGTTGATACATATGTAAAAGGAAATGAAGATGTATCACATGCCGATGATTTTCTTCTATATCGATTAGGTGAGAATAAAGATAATAAGCTAAAGGATATTGTTTCAACGATTCAATCGGAACAAAATGATATTATTCGAGCGGAAAGAAATTTACCATTACTTATTCAAGGGGTTGCAGGGAGTGGAAAGACAACAATTGCTTTACATCGCCTTGCTTTTTTAATTTATGAATATCGTGAACAACTAGAAGCAGAAAGAATGATCGTATTTGCACCGAATAGTCTGTTTTTAGACTATATTTCGAGTGTACTTCCTGAATTAGGTGTAGGGAATATTAGTCAAACAACGTTTCCAGATTGGGCATTACGTACGTTAGATGATTCAGTGAAACTAAAGCAGACAGAAAAAAAATTGAAAGAAGCATTTTCAATTAATCGTGATGAAAAGAAGGTAATGCTAGGTAAATTAAAGGGTACGTTGGAATTTAAGACGTTTATTGAAGAGAGAATGATCCAATTTGAAAATGAGTTAGTTCCGACAAAAGATTTTGAGGCGTGGGATAGAGCGATTATTCCATTAGAAGATGTTAAAAAATGGATGCAAGTTGAATATAAACATTATCCTTTACAGAAAAGAAGAGAACGATTAGTAGGACGAATGAAGCGCTGGATTGAAATTGAACTTAAAAAATTCGGGGAAACAAACGAGAAAAAATTACTTAAAAAAGAAGCGACTAAGAGACTGAACGCATATATGAAGTTTTGGCCGAAAATGAGTGCTCTTTCACTGTATAGTTCAATAGTAAAAAGTAAAGAAATACTCGAGGTATTACCTGAAGAACTTGTTAAAGAAACAGAAAAGAGTTGTCGTAAAAAAGAAGTGTATGTAGAAGATTTACCAGCTTTAATATACATACATCATCGTATAACAGGGATTGAAATCGGGCAGAAGTTTCATCACGTTGTTATTGATGAAGCGCAAGATTTTTCGCCTTTCCAAGTTTATGTATTAAAAGAAATTACATTAGGTAATTCTTTCACTATATTAGGTGATTTATCGCAAGCGATTTATGATTACCAAGGAATTGAAGATTGGAATGCTTTTAAGGAAGTATTCCAAGAAACCGGTTATTATGAATTGACAAGAAGTTATCGTTCTACAAAAGAAATTATTGAATTTGCAAATGAAATAATTAAAAATGCAGAAATCCCAGTAGGACTCGCAACACCAGTCTTCCGCAGTGGAGAAGATGTGAAAGTAATTCATGCGGAAAATCAATTTACTGAAATTGTGAAGACGGTAAAACATTTGCAAAATGCAGATGTGAAAACAATTGCGGTAATCGGAAGAACAGAAGGTGAATGCCGTGATATATATGTGGAATTAACAAATGCAGGATTAACGGTAAACGTAATTGAAGCAAACCAAAGTAAATATGAAGGTGGTATATCAGTAGTACCTGTCTATTTAGCGAAAGGTTTAGAATTTGATGCGGTGCTTTTAATTGATGTGGATGAAGAACATTACAAAAACACAAAACATGATGCAAAGTTACTATATGTCGGATGTACGAGATCACTTCATGACTTATGGATTTTCCATGGTGGGGAAGCGTCACCTTTAATTAAAGGATTAAAATAAAGTAAAACTATAATCAGTGGGGAGTTTTACTGCAAGCTAATGTGGGATACATATAAAAAGAGGATTTTCTAGTACTGTATGAAGATCCTCTTTTTTATATTGAAATAGTAGACGAATTAATGACTTGAGCTGTTGTTTAAATGATATACGATGCTTTTTTCTAATTCCTTAGTTTGTTCTTTTTCCCATATACGAACAGCATCTACTGGAATTTGTGTATGTTTTAACCAATCTAGAATAAGGTGTAGTTGTTCTTGTATTTGCCCAATGTTTTGCTCCTTTATGTTCTTATTCTGAATTCTATCAATTAATTGCAGCATATAGGGAAGTTTTTCTATACATTCGCCTAAATCCCCGCAATAACCTGACGGTAATTCATGTGTACCAAAATCTAAAGTATTGATGTAATTAGAAACTAGGTATATCATGGCTTCTTGTTCGGTATCACCACCTAATTCAATCGCTTTTCGAAGGGATTTTTCTAAATCGTCTTCTTTATTGCTAGAGTCCATATAAATTCCTATCCATCTAAAAGGTCTTGAATCAAATGGGGTGTTTTCTGTCCATCTATATAGAATGTCAATTAGAAAACTATTTAGTGAGAAAGTTAACACCTCATCTTTTTCGTTTGATGCATCTAAAATAGTAAACAGTGAAATGGCAAACTCCTCTTGATCTTTTGATTCCCATTTCTTTGCATTTGTAATAAATGTCTCTAAATGTTTATAAGCTAATTTTCGAAGTCCCGCTTCGCGATGCTGACAGTAACAAATAAAATCATGCCAATGCTCAGTTGTATTCATATGTATAATAATAGTTTGTAATGCAGTGAGAGGTTTATCCATTATAAGTCCCCAATCTATTAAGCACGTGTTGAAAATTTAGTGTTATTATATCATTACATAAATTAAAGTGGGAAGAATTTAAGGTGGATTTTATTGGTCACGGGATCCAATCGATTGGTAATGTAGCGGTTCTAACAGGACTCATTATTGACTTTGAAGATGAAACGTAAAAAAGTTATTATGTTTATCTGAATATTGAAGGAATACAAGAATTTTATTTATTTAATTTTTAGAAAAAATAGACTACAACATTAATAAATGGTATAATTTCCTTGTTATTGGAATTAAAAAGAAAATATTTGAAGAAAAAGGATAGGGTTGGTTTTAATGGGGGATTCTGATCACAAAGAAACAAAGGCAATATTAAAGTTATGGTTTATTTATATACCACTTGCATTTGGAGAATTTGTCTTTTCGAATATCATAGATTATTTAAAAAAATAAAGATTTTGCATTTGAAAAACAATTAACCTAATTTAATTGTTTTTTTATTTTTCTCTAATAAACCAAACAAAAATAAAGATTTTGAACAAGATGAAGTTTATGAAGGAAGTAACGTTGATTAGGTGCTGAAAACGGTGTGAAATCAACAGTGCCTAAAGAATAAAACAGGAATCATTCAACCATGATAATTTTCCGTTTTATTAGCTTCCTATAGTGAGATGTTATGTTCACATCATATGTATACGATAGTTGTCACTTAATATAGCATTACTGCAACTTCAAAATTAGTAGTTAAGGTTGCTATCTTTTAGAGTGTTATATATATAACTTAGCTAAAAAAGTACAAATCATATAATTTGCGCTTTTCATTATCCGTTTTTCGGTAAAAAATATAGTTTTTGTCACATTAATACTGTACGATACATAGTATAAAACACATACTGTATGACATATAGTAATGGAAATGAGGTGAGTAAATGGATACTTTATTAAACTCGTTAATTACTGAGTTAAGAAGAGGGACATTAACGTTAGCCGTTTTAAGTCAATTAAGAACGCCGCAGTACGGATATTCACTTGTCCAGTTATTGGAGCAATCAGGGATTACAATTGATCAAAGTACTTTATATCCGCTACTTCGCCGATTAGAAAAACAGGAATTAGTGACGAGTAGTTGGGATAAAACGGAGAGTAGACCTCGTAAGTATTATGTTTTAAGTGATTATGGATTAGAAATATTTTTGCAGTTGAAAAAAGAATGGATAAAGGATTCGAAAGAACTTTATAACTTATTAAAGGAGGAAGAGAATGAATTTAATTGATCTCTATATCCAAGAGGTTGCGAAGAGATTACCTGAAAAAAATAGTGAAGATATTACACTTGAACTAAGGTCAACTATAGAGGATATGTTACCTGAAGATTATAGTGAGGAGGATGTAAAGAGCGTTCTCAAAAAATTGGGGAGTCCGGTTTCATTGGCTAATGGTTATTTGGATAGACCGATGCATTTAATTGGACCACGTTATTTTGATGTATATACAACGTTGTTAAAAATGATTATACCAATCGCAGCTGTCATTGCACTCATATCAATGGTTGCAGAAAATTTTATAGGCTATAGTGGTGATCAAGCGATATTAAATGTTATTTTGCAATTGATAGGTAAAGGCATTGGGGAAATTTTTGAAGTGGGCCTCCATGTATTTTTCTGGTTGACACTTGTGTTTGTTATTTTAGAAAGAACAGATAAAGACAAAGGTATCGAGCCGTTGACGACAAGTTTAAAAAAATGGACACCAGATGATTTGAAAAACATCTCGTATATCCCAAAGAAAAAAGCAATCTCGAAGTTTGAAGTTTTTGCAGGTTTAATGTGGACAGCAGTTTGGGCTACACTTTACTTTTATGCGAATCATCTTGTTGGCGTATATAACGGTACGGCAAATGGACTGAAGTTTGTTTCGCCAACTTTTAATCAAGATGTTTTATTGCAGTACTGGCCAATCGTTATAATTATGATCGTTTTTGAAATATGTATATCCCTTTATAAATTGGTGCAGGGACAATGGACTCAAAGATTGGCGATTGGGAATGCTATTCTTCAAATAGCTGGGACGATAGTATTCATTGTAATTGTAGTAAATCCACATGTATTTAACGCAGGGTTTATTACGTATTTGGCAAATGCATTTACTATTTCCCCAGAGGGATTTAAAACGTGGCTCATTGGGGGAGGAATTTTCTTCTACACATTATCTGCTGCAATAAATATATTTGATGGTTTCCGAAAAGCTAGTATTCGTATGTAGATAAAAATCGGAAATTTCGATAAAATAAAACTATTAAAAAGATAGTGAAATAAGATGAACATGATGAAAGGAAGAAAACAATGATAAGGGAAGCAACGAAAAGAGATTTAGCATACATTTTAGATATTTATAACGATGCGATACTTTATACAACAGCTGTATATGCGTATAAACCTGTAACCCTTGAAAATAGAATAGATTGGTATGAACAAAAAAAGGCTGACGGTTATCCCATTTTCGTATACGAATTAGATAATAAAGTAGTAGGATTTGCGACATTTGGACCATTTAGAGCCTGGCCTGCTTATAAATATTCAATTGAGCATTCGGTGTATGTTGATAAGGATTATAGAAAAAATGGGATTGGGACGTCTTTAATGAAAACATTAATCGAAATTGCAAAGGAAAGAGAGTATATGACCTTAATTGCTGGAATTGATGCAGAGAATGAGAAAAGTATTGCCTTGCATCAAAACTATGGATTTGTTCATGCAGGAACAATAAAAAAAGCTGGTTATAAGTTTAATAAATGGCTAGATTTAGCTTTTTATCAGCTGGAACTTAACGGTCCTGAAAATCCTATAGAAGAATAAATATTTTTCGGTAGCAAGAAAAAACTCATGCTACCTTTTTCTTATTTAAATAGCTGATATGAGCTGCCGAAAAGTTTTTTATATTCGATATTGAATTTATTGGTATAATAGGAATGTTTAACGAATTTCCGCTTCTTTATGTGATGGGGGGAAAAGATTTACCGAATCGACGTGAAAATAAAGAGGTAGATGAAGCTTTTGCAGCAGTTTTAAAGTACATATACAAAGAATATAGTGAAAGCATGCTAGGAGTGAGCGATTGAAAAGAAACTTAAAGACTTCAACAATCATTATTTTAATTTTAACGATTATTGTTCTTGAAGTTGGAATCGCACTATATGATCACAATTTGTCATTAGATACAATTTACTTTGCAGCGATCCTTATTTGTATTGTATTGCTTTTTGGCACACGTGTTTCTGAAGAGAAAGAAAGTACATCGAAACGAGGACGAAGAAAAATAGCTGTTATATTTTGGCCATCTATTTTATTGTCTATCGCTTGTTTTGCAGTTATAAGTTACATAAGGGTAGGCTATGTCTCTGTACCAGGGATAATTGGCTTTTCATGCTTTGTTACATATGGTGGATTCGTTTTGATTAGTATTTTAAAGGGGAAAAACAAAATGTAGCTTACTAAGTTGAAAGGAAGCAATGTATATGAAACATATAGAGAACGGTACACGTATTGAAGGAGAATACATTAAAAATAAAGTTATTCAATATAATATGTCCATCTTAACAGATGAAGTAAAACAGCCGATGGAAGAAGTAAGCCTCGTAGTAAAAAATGAAGAAGGAAAAATATTTGGTGGTGTAACAGGTACGATGTATTTTTATCATCTTCATATCGACTTTTTATGGGTTGATAAATCAGTTCGTCATGACGGTTATGGTAGCCAACTTTTACATAAAATTGAAGAAATTGCGAAGGAAAAAGAGTGCAGATTAATATTGCTAGATTCATTTAGTTTTCAAGCGCCAGAATTTTATAAAAAGCACGGTTACAGGGAGTATGGTGTCGTTGAAGATCATCCGAAAGGTCATAGTCAGCACTTTTTTGAAAAGAGATTATAATAGTATTATGTATACTGGTTGATGGGAGAAAGCATATGTACACGTATAAATTGCAACAAGAACAACCAATCTGTGCAGAAAAAATAAAGAAGCTTTATGATTCTGTCGGTTGGTGGCCAGAAAGAAAAGAAGTCGATATTGAAAAAATGTTAAAGAATAGTATAGGCATTGGAGTATGGGAAGAAAATGAATTAGTTGGATTTGCTAGAGTCGTTTCTGATGGTGCTTTTCGAGCATACATTGAAGATGTTGTCGTACATGAGAGTGTAAGAAATAAAGGTATTGGAGAGAAAATGCTTACAATATTACTTCGAGAAATATCTCATATTGATATTGTTAGTCTATTTTGCGGTGAGAAGCTAATAAAGTTTTACGGTGAGCAGCAATTTCAAGCAACGAAGCAAATTGTGATGCATCGTAATCAAACAGGGAAAGAATAAGAGGTGCCAATTAAAATGAATGCAACAAGAGCGTACTGTTTATCGAAAAGAAAAGCGACAGAAGATTCTCCAGATGGCTGGAGTGCAACATGTATGAGGCTTAATAATAAAATATTTGCGATAGTAAATCATGAAGAAGGCGAAAAAGCTGCGATTACATTGAAGTGTGATCCAGAAGTCGCATTAAGAATAAGAGAAGATTATCCAGAAACAATTATTCCAGGGTATCATATGAATAAAAAACATTGGAATACCGTTTATATTCATAAGGGTATAGAGCAGGAGCAAATTAATAAAATGATTGATTGGTCGTATGATCTAGTACTACAATCATTTTCAAAGAAAAAGCAGCAGGAGTTAATGGATTAATATGTATTAGGAGTGTGTGTAATGAAAGATTCGATTAAAGATACGTATGATAAATTAGCGAGTACATATAAAGAAAATCTAGATTTTGCAAATCCATATAACAGTTATTATGAAAGACCGGCGATGATGGAGCTTATTCCAAGGGAACTAGAAGGAAAAAAGATATTAGATGCTGGATGTGCAGCTGGATGGTATACTTCTCAATTCATAGGAAGAGGAGCAAATGTTACAGCAATTGATGTAAGTCCTGAAATGGTAAAAGCAGCAAAAGAAAATATAGGAGAAGAAGCAACGTTCCTTTGTCATGATCTGCAAGAAACATTGCCATTTGAAGATAATACGTATGATGTGATTGTAAGTTCGTTAACTCTTCATTACTTAGAAAATTGGAATCAAGTATTTCAAGAATTTCGTCGTGTATTGAAGCCAGGTGGGGAACTTATTTATTCTATTCATCATCCTTTTATGGATTTCACAAAGTTTCCATGTGAAAATTATTTTGAAAAACAGTTATTAATAGATACTTGGGTTAAACCGAATATTACTATTGAAGTCAAGTTTTTTAGAAGATCATTACAAGACATACTAAATGAAACTACAAATTATTTTGTATTAGAAGAGATAGTAGAACCGAAGGCAATTGAAAAAATGAAAGAAGTAGACGAGAAATCATATTATTATCTAAATACGAATCCACATTTTCTTATCATTAAAGCAACTAATAAATAGCTAGTAAAATAACTTTGTTTTACTAGCTATTTACAGTTTTACATTACATATTAGGGGACTTTAAAATGAATACGAAACGAAATAGAGTAGTATATGCACTATTTACTATAGTTATTATTATTTTAGGTCTTAGCTCAAGAAAGTTTGCTTTTGCACTACCACATCTATTAAATGATTATTTAGGTGATGCTTTATGGGCATTAATGATTTTTACTGGCTTTGGATTTTTGTTTCCTAAAACAGAGACGAAGAAGTTGGCTTTTATTAGTTTAATGTTTTGCTATGGGATTGAAGTGAACCAATTGTATCATGCGAAGTGGATAGATAGCATTCGTGCAACGACTTTAGGCGGACTCGTATTGGGATACGGTTTTTTGTGGAGTGATTTAGTGGCTTATACAATTGGTGTTGGAGTGGGAATACTTTGTGAGTTTATGTTACGGAGGAAATAATCGATTTTAAAAAGGAGCCCTTTATGAAAAAAATAATATTAATTGGTTCTGGCGGTTCAGGAAAATCCACATTAGCAAGGCAGTTAGGAAATAAATTAAATATTAAGGTGCATCATCTTGATGCATTATTTTGGAAACCGAATTGGGAGGGTGTTCCGAGAGAAGAACAAATAGCAGTTCAAAATAACTTAATTAAAGATGAGAAGTGGATTATTGATGGGAATTATGGCGGGACGATGGGTATCAGACTGAATGCAGCTGATACAATTATCTTCCTTGATATGCATAGAACAATTTGTATTTATCGTGCTTTTAAAAGAATTGTAAAATACCGGAATAAAACAAGACCAGATATGGGCGCGGGATGTGAAGAAAGATTTGATTTGCAATTCTTTAAATGGATATGGGAATATCCTAATACTAAACGACCTACAATTTTAAAAGGGTTAGAGCAATTGTCCGAAGAGAAAAAGGTTATTGTTTTAAAATCTCCAAATGAGGTTCGGAAATTTTTAGAGCACATATAATAATAGAATGTGACACAACAATTCTTTTTGGATCTTACCGATTAGTTTAATTAAACTAATCGTTTTTTATTATGAAAAATTTAACGCTTTTTGAAAATTGTATTTTGTAATGAGTATATGACTATAAGTTCATATAAAATGAACGTTTGGAGGAATAGAAAATGACTAATGATTTAATTCAAACAATCGATTCATTAATGGTAAATATTCCAGTTGGAGAGGTAGTATTAAGAGATGATCGAATAAAAAAAGAATGGATAGTGCAAATTCAACCATTTTTTCTTGCAAAGTATGCTGTAACAATGGAACTATATGATGCTATTACAAATAGTACATTAAATAATTTTGATAAAAATCATAAACCAGTTGTCAATATTTCATGGAACGATGCCATTGCGTTTTGTAATGTACTTTCAAAAAAAGCGGGATTAAAAGAATATTATTCTATTAGTGATGGTGGTCAAATTGTGAAATGTAATTTAGATTCGAATGGCTACCGATTACCATCTGAGGCAGAGTGGCAATATGCATGTAAAGCAAGTACAACCGGATATACATACGGGAAACTCCATGATATAGCGTGGTATAATGAAAATTCAAATGGAGAGATTCATGAAGTTGGCCAAAAAGAACCGAATGCATGGGGGCTTTATGATATGCTAGGGAACGTTTGGGAATGGTGTTATGATTTGTATGATGAAACAGTGTACGGATCATACCGCATTTTTCGTGGTGGTAGTTGGGCTGAAACAGCGAGAGGATGCGGCGCTACTTGTCGTCGTCGAAGCCATCCTACATTTCATATAGATGATCTCGGTTTTAGACTTGCTAGGTCAATTTAGTAGGAACATGTTACGAACAGCTAGGAAAAGAGTATGGAGAGAAACCGTACTCTTGCCAACATAGAAACGATTTAACGTAAGGAGTGTTTATTATGGCGCGTGTTTTATTTATTAACGCTGGATCAGAAGGACATATAAATCCAACTTTACAAGTTGTAGAAGAATTGATTTCTCGTGGTGAAGAGGTCGTTTATTTTTCAATAGAAGCTTTCAGGGAGCGGATTGAGAAGACAGGTGCTACTGTACGAACGATTGATGATCAAAAATTTATAAAAGCGTTTCTATCTGGAGGCAGAAATTATTTACAGGAGAGAATAAATGGCCTTCTACATACAGCGGATATTGTCATACCTAGCGTTCTAGAACAAATTGAAGGTGAACATTTTGATTACATAATTCATGATTCTATGTTTGGCTGTGGCCATTTAATTGCTCAAATCCTTAAACTTCCAGCCATAAATTCATGCACATCTTTTGCGCAGGATGAAAAATCCTTTGAGCAAATGTTAGGTCATCTATCAAAAAATATCTCAGTAGAAATTTATGATAAAATACAGAATGATTTTCAAAACTTAACGAAGGGAATTGCTGAAAAATATGGTGTTGAAATAAAATCATCGTATGAAGTTTTCTGTAATCCTGCACCCCTTACTATTGTATATACAATTAAGGAGTTCCAGCCTTTTGGTGATACGTTTGATGAAACATATAAATTTGTAGGACCATCTATCTCTGCACAAATGAAAAACAGAGACGTTGATTTTACTTCAATTGAAGAAAAAAGTCCGATTTATATTTCATTAGGTACTGTTTTTAATGAAGCGATTGACTTTTATAAACTGTGTATGAAGGCCTTTGAGAATAGTGAGCATACAATTGTTATGTCTATTGGTAGTAAAACAAAAATAAGTGATCTAGGCGAAATTCCTAAAAACTTCATTGTGAAAAACTATGTACCCCAAACTGAGCTGCTTACATATACGAAACTATTTATTACACACGGCGGGATGAACAGTGCGCATGAAGGACTGTATAACGGGATTCCGCTCGTTGTAATACCGCAAAGTGCAGATCAGCCAGTAGTCGCAAAGCAAGTGGAGAGTCTTGGAGCAGGAATAAAATTACAAATGCAAGGATTAACTGCGGATCAACTAAGTGAAAGTGTAGAAATGGTATTAAATAATCCGTCATTTAAAGAAGTCGCTTTGAATTTGAAGAAATCTTTCCAAAAATCAGGTGGATATAAGGAAGCTGTTGATGAAATTTTTATATTTGTAGGTCAGTGAAAAAATGAAATTATACATTAGAAAAGCATCTAAATAGGATGCTTTTTATTTAACTTTATAATTCTTATTTTTAATATTTAGTATGGTTAAAACTAAGGCACTGAGAGATATAAGTATAAGAATAAAAGTTAACTAGTTAAATGTATTGTCAATTATGAAGTAAAGATGATAGATAAATATATTCAAATTTTATTTTAAAATGTTAGGACTTAGTTTTACATGTTAGTAATAATTTCACTGTTTCTGCACAACTTCTGCACATACTCAGGTAATTTCTATGTCATGATATATTCATAAAGTGAAATATTTCACAAGAAAAATATAATTTCACTGCGGTGTATGCATAATTAACACATACATCGGTACAAGTTTGTCTCTTGTTATTCTTTTACATCAAAGCCCACATTCCACTACAAAGTATAACAAGAAGGAGACATGAACATGAATAATCGATTTTTAAAACAACTACAAAATATGAAAATGAACAAAAAAAGTTTAGGAGCTGTAGCATTAACAGCTGGAATTATTAGTACGACACTTATTCCTCAAAATGCTTATGCGCACGGTTTTGTTGAAAAGCCTGGTAGCCGATCTGCTTTATGTAGTCCAACTTATGGTGCGCTAAATGTAAACTGTGGAAGTGTTATGTATGAACCACAAAGTTTAGAAGCTCCAAAAGGGTTCCCACAAGGTGGTCCAGTAGATGGACAAATTGCTTCAGCAGGCGGAAAATTTGGTGGTATTTTAGATCAACAAACAGCAAATCGTTGGTTTAAAAATACAATCACTGGTGGGGAAAATACATTTACTTGGAAGTATACTGCGCCTCACTTAACGAGTAAGTGGCATTACTATATTACTAAAAAAGGATGGAATCCAAATAAAGCGCTAACAAGAGCAGATTTTGAACCAATTGGAACAGTACAACATGATGGTTCTGCAGCTTCAAATAATTTAACTCATAAAATCAATGTACCTACTGATCGTAGTGGATATCATGTGATTTTAGCAGTATGGGATGTAGCTGATACAGCAAATGCATTCTATAATGTAATTGATGTTAATCTTATTAATGATGTGAAACCAGACATAGAAGCGCCAAGTATTCCAAATGGACTTCAGACGCAAAAAGTAACAGCGAATAGTGTAGAACTAACATGGAACGCTTCTACGGATAATGTAGGGGTAAAAGGATATCAAATCTTCCGTAACGGAGAGATGATTGATACAGTACTAGGCACTCATTTTATTGATAAGAAATTACAACCAAGTACAGAATACTCTTATACTGTAAAAGCAATTGACGCAGCTGGAAATGTATCGAAAGAAAGTGCAGCGCTTACAGTAAAAACGACAGTTGAGACTCCTGATACAGAAGCACCAACACAACCAAAAGGATTACATAGTATGGGAACGACAGCGTCAAGTGTGGATTTAATGTGGAGTCCATCTGACGATAATATTGGTGTAGACCATTATGATATTTATAGAGAAACAGAAGGGGCAATGAAAAAGATTGCAACATCCAATACAACTTCTTATTTGGATAAAAATCTGCTCGCTAATACTACTTATAAATATGTAGTGAAAGCTGTTGATGTAGCTGGAAATGAATCCGTACAGAGTGATATATTCACAATTACTACAAAAACTGAAAACGCTTCATATGAAGCGTGGGATGCAAAAAAAGCATATAAAAAGGGAGATAGAGTTCTGCACGAAGGAAAAGTATATGAAGCAGTCCAGAGTTATCAAGGAAATGGTGATCCAAACTGGATTTATGCATTATCATTATGGAAAACAGTGTAAGCTTTACTTAGGTATGAACTAAGAGATGATGGGCTTTGATGCAAAAGGGAATCTTGAGAATTCACTTTTCTATTAATAAAAAAAGGTAGTGTATGAATACATAAGATTCATACACTACCTTTTTATTATGATAATACTTTCGTCATAAGTATGTGCGGAATGCCATCTTCCATAAATATATCAGAAGAAGTTTGATAACCTAGTTTTGTATAAAATCCTTCAGCTTGTGTTTGACCGTGTAGTTTCACTTTTGTAACTTGTTTGTTACGAGCAAGTTCTTCTAACGTTTGAATGATGACTTTACCTAATCCGTATGTACGATAATCTTTTAAAATACAAATACGTTCTAATTTTCCGACACCATCAACAAATCGTATACGCCCTGTGCCTACAGGAAGCTCATGATAATAAACTAAAATATGTTTACATTGCTCTCCGATTTCATCGAATGTATCAAATTCATCTGCAAGAGGGACACCTTGTTCTTTTACAAATACTTCTTTTCGAATATGAAAGGCAGTTTCTAAATCAGCAAGTTCTGTTATAAGTTTGGATTGCAAAATGTTCAGTCCTTTCTAGTGTAATCAGTTTACGTTTTCCTAGTATATCATAATAAAGCACTATTAAGAGAAGAAGAACATACTAAAAAGCCAACTTTAAAAAGTTAGCTTTTATTACAATTTCTTTATCCCATTTTTAGTACCAATAATTGCTGTACTCGTCATACTTATAAACAACCCTGTTTCAACTACACCAGTAATCATTTTTAATTGAGTGTGTAAATGGGCAGGATTAGAAATATGATTAGGGAATATACAATCGATAATCATGTTATTGTTATCGGTTATATAGGTTTCATTGTTTTTCAAACGTAATGTGGTTTGACACCCTAAAGACTGAATTTTATTTTCGGTTTGTTTCCATGAAAAAGGGATGATTTCAACAGGTAATGGAAAATTACCTAAATGTGTTACAAATTTCGATTCATCAGCAATGATAATTAGTTTTTTAGAGGAAGAGGCAACGATTTTTTCACGAAGTAATGCACCACCACCGCCTTTTATAAGTTGTAAATTTGAATCAATTTCATCCGCTCCATCAATTGTAAGATCAAGGCTTTGTACGTCGTTTAACGAAATTAGGGGGATATTTAGTTGCTGTGCTAATGCTTCAGTTTCCTTTGATGTCGGTACAGCTTGAAATGATAATCCTTCTTTTACACGTTCACCTAATTTTTGTATTGTCCAATATACAGTAGAACCTGTACCAAGCCCAATTTTCATGCCATCATTTACAAAGTTAGCAGCATATTCGCCAGCGAGCTGTTTTAAATTCATCACTTTACTCCGCCGGGCGTGGCCCAGCATCAAGACCTGAATTTTCAACTGTAAGTACCGGACGAACGACTATATCTTTATGTACACGCATTTGACAAGATAATCGTAAATGATCTTCAATTCCTTTTTCCGTCATTGCATGTTTCTCATTCGCACTCGCTTCACAGAAATCACCTGCTAGTATTTCTACTCTACAAGTTGTACAACGTGCATTCCCGCCGCAACGATGAAGAATGTTGACACCGCTATCTTCAATTGCTAATACTAACTTTGTTCCTTCTTTCACATCAAAAGTTCCCGTACCTTCAATTGTTAATTTTGGCAAATTTGTTCCTCCTCACGTAAAATTGTACATAACATATTTATGACCGCGAATTATTGAACATAAACATTATTTTTTTATATCCCCGTAACTTTTTTTAATGTTGAATCGTTTATTAAGTAAGCGCTGAAAAGGAGTGGTTATTTTGTGCACAAAAGTAACTCATGTTTCAAAGAACCATATCGATATGAATCATTCAAATATAAACTTTTTAATTAAACAATATGGAGAGTTAAAAAGATACTGTACTTTTTTAACGAAAAACAAATGGGATGGGGAAGATCTCGCCCAAGAAACAGTGTGTAAAGTGCTTCAAAAATATAGAAATAAAGATATTTGTATGACACTCGTCTATAAAATAGCAAGAAATCGTTGGTTAGATCAGATGAAGTCTAAGTCTGTTCATGAAAAAATAAGAGGACAAATCACTTTTGAAGAACCACATGAGAACATTGCAGATTTGCATGAAATGGTAGGGAAAGTATTGTCTTCATTAAATGTACAGCAATCCGCAATTTTATTATTAAAAGATGTTTTTCAATATAGTATCGCTGATATTGCTAAAGTGTGTTCTGTATCAGAAGGTGCAGTGAAAGCTTCTTTATTTCGGAGTAGAAATAGGCTGAAAACTGTAAGTGAAGAAGGGATTGAGATAGTCGAATTCACAGAGGATATTGAAGTTGTTGTAACATCTATTCGTGAGGAAAGACCGGAATTATTAACGAAGCTTCTTCCGACAATAGATTTTACTAAGTTACCATCTAAACAGCCAGTCTTATTATTTAATGTGAAAAACCCTTCTTCCTACAGTTATATGCTTTACGCAGCATAACAAGTATTGGAGGGATTTAAAATGAATGCAATTCCATATGTAGTAGAACAAACAAAATTAGGAGAACGTTCCTATGATATATATTCAAGGTTATTGAAAGACCGCATTATTATTATCGGCTCAGAAATTAATGATCAAGTAGCGAGTAGTGTCGTAGCGCAATTATTATTTTTAGAAGCAGAAGATGCAGAAAAAGATATATTCTTATACATCAATAGCCCTGGCGGTTCAACGACAGCAGGTTTTGCAATATTAGATACGATGAATTTAATTAAACCAGATGTGCAAACGCTATGCATGGGCTTTGCGGCATCATTCGGTGCATTGTTATTATTATCAGGAGCAAAAGGAAAACGGTTTGCTCTCCCTAACAGTGAAATTATGATTCATCAGCCGCTTGGTGGTGCACAAGGGCAAGCAACAGAAATTGAAATAACTGCGAAAAGAATATTAAAGTTAAAGCATGATATTAATAAAATGATTGCAGAAAAAACAGGCCAACCGATTGAAAGAGTAGCACATGATACAGAAAGAGATTATTTTATGACTGCAGAAGAAGCGAAGGCATATGGGATTGTAGATGACGTTGTTACGAAAAAATAAGTTAAAAACAGGCTAGAGGATATGCTAACCCTCTAGCCTATTTTTATTAATCTTTTACCCATTCATCAACTAGCGCTTGATTCTTCTTAATCCATTTTCGCGCCGCTTCTTCGGGATCTTTCGTTTTATTTAACTCGACCATTAACGTACCAAGCTGTTCATCGTTCATCTTCCATTTGTCAAAGTATTTTATGATATCCGGATGGTCTTTTTCGAAACCTTTACGAACAGAGTAATAAATGTCATCTTTTTCACCATATACTTTCTTAGGGTCTTTTAAATATTTTAAGTCAAATTCTGAAAAGCCCCAATGCGGATTCCAAAGCGTAACAGCGATTGGCTTCTTTTTCGTATATGCTTTCTTTAGTTCACTCATCATCGCAGCTTCAGAGGATTGGACAAGTTTTAGTTTTATATCATATTCTTTCATTGCTTTATTCGTTAAATTCATAAGACTACTACCGGGTTCGATACCGACAATTTTATTCTCTAGTTCATCTTTATGAGCATTTAAATCTTCGATACTGTTTATGTTTTTCATATAAGAAGGGACGACTAAACCTAGTCCAGTACCTTCGTACCATTTTGATTTTAAGACAATATCATCTTTATAACGATCGTTTAGCGGTTTATCTGTAACTGGTAGCCATACTTCTAAATTCGCATCAACATCACCACGAGCGACACCAGTCCAAATTGCGGCTTTTTCTAAATACATGAGCTCAACTTTGTAGCCTTTTTCTTCTAATAAAACTTTCCACATGTTTGCGGTTGCAATATTTTCTTTCCAACTTGTTACACCAAGTTTAATTTTTCCTTTCGAATTTGCATTTGTTGCATTACATGAAGTGAAAATCATAGTAATAAATAATGCAAGGCATATAAACCAAATTTTCTTTCGCATCGAAAACCTCCTAAGTAACGTTTGCCTTATAAAATAAATGTATAAGTAAGCATTCTTATTATGAACGGAAACGAGAATTTTAAAGAAATCTTATGAATGTCATTTTTATGTAATATTTCTTTGTAAAATCGCAACACTATGTGAATAGATGGGTAGAAAAGGAGTAGTGACATGGATAATACAAAGGTGCGTGTTGAAAACGTAACAAAAGTATTCGGGAAACATCCGCAAAGGGCCCTTTCCTTATTAAAAGAAGGAAAAAGTAAATCGGAAATTTTAAAAGAGACAGGAATGAACGTTGGGGTGAAAAAAGCAACGTTTGAAGTTTACTCTGGAGAGATTTTCGTTATTATGGGTTTGTCTGGTAGCGGGAAATCTACGCTAGTTCGTATGTTAAATCAATTGATTAAACCAACTGCAGGTCATATATACATAGATGGTGAAGACATCGCAACGATGGGAAAAGAAGAGTTACGGAGAGTAAGAAGAACGAAAATGAGTATGGTATTTCAGAAATTCGCTCTATTTCCGCATCGTACAGTTATACAAAATGTTGCATATGGTTTAGAAATACAAGGGGTTCCGGTTGAAGAGCGAGAGAAAAAAGCGTTAGAATCGCTACAGTTAGTAGGACTCGATCATCATAAAGATAATTACCCAAGTCAACTTAGTGGTGGTATGCAACAGCGCGTTGGAATCGCAAGGGCACTAACGAATAATCCAGATGTATTACTAATGGACGAGTCATTCAGTGCATTAGATCCACTTATTCGAAAAGAAATGCAAGATGAATTGTTAGAGTTACAAGATAAAATGGAAAAAACGATTATATTTATTACGCATGATTTAGATGAAGCGCTTCGAATTGGAGATCGTATCGCATTAATGAAAGATGGAGAAATCGTCCAAATTGGAACACCAGAAGAAATTATGATGAGCCCCGCTAATGAATTTGTAGAAAAGTTTGTTGCGGATGTGAATTTAGGAAAAGTAATTACGGCGGAGTCTATTTTAAAACGACCAGAAACTTTATTAATTGATCGTGGACCTCGTGTAGCCCTTCAAATTATGAGGAATGCAGGTGTTTCAACTGTATATGTTGTAAACAAAAAGTATGAGTTTTTAGGTATATTAACTGCGGATGATGCGAGTAAAGCAGTACAAAAACAGTGGCCGATTGCTGATTTATTACTTAATGATATTCCGCATGTGTATTTGGATACTTTACTGGAAGAGACATATGCAAAAATGGCAGAGATGAAATATCCGTTACCAGTAATCGATGAGAAGAAAAGGCTAAGAGGAATTATTAAACGTGAAAGTGTCATTCAAGCTCTTGCAGGAAACATTGAGGAAGAGGTGAAAGACGATGAATAGTATACCGCGGATTCCATTAGGGGAATGGGTCGACTCATTTGTTGCAAGTTTATATGAGCACTTTGAAGGCTTATTCCGAGGATTCTCTTATATTATTGGCGGATTTGTTGATTTACTCACTAATTTTTTAACAATAATACCCGCCATATTGATGATTATTATCTTATGTTTCCTCATTTGGTACACAACGAGGAAATTATCTTTAGTCATTTTTACGCTTATTGGATTATTATTTATTTTGAATATTAACTACTGGGCACAAACGATGCAAACATTGGCACTCGTACTTACGTCTGTTATTATTTCAATTATTGTCGGAATTCCAATTGGTATATTAGCATCTCAAAATGAACGTTTCTCAAAATTTTTAAAACCAACATTAGATTTTATGCAAACAATGCCTGCATTCGTATACCTTATTCCAGCGATTACATTTTTCGGAGTAGGTGTAGTACCTGGAATTATTGCATCAGTAATCTTTGCAATGCCACCGACAATTCGTTTTACTGACTTAGGAATTAGACAAGTTCCAGAAGATTTAATTGAAGCAGCGAATGCGTTTGGATCCACGGCATCACAAAAACTATTTAAAGTACAATTACCACTTGCAACCGGAACGATTATGGCTGGTGTGAACCAAAGCATTATGCTTTCGTTATCGATGGTTGTAACAGCATCACTTGTAGGAGCTCCAGGACTTGGAGTTGATGTATATCGCTCTGTAACACAAGTTAATATCGGAATGGGATTTGAAGCTGGATTAGCTATCGTAGTAATCGCAATTATATTAGATCGAATTACACAAGGGTTCCATACGAAAAGAAAATAATGAATAAAAAACACACTTTTATAATACAAAGTGTGTTTTTTATTGCATCCAGATCACATACGAACGATAACAGAACCTCCAGCTGGTGCACAAACTTGGTTTTTTTGTTGTTCCATTGATTTAATTAATTGATTATTTTCCTCGATTAATGAGATTAATTTAGTTAATTGATTTTCAAGACTTGCAATACGCTGCATCATATATTGTGAATCATGATGCAATGTATTCCTTGCGGGATGAGGGGAATAAACATACTGTTGATTTATATTTGGATTCCAATGAGGATACATTTGAATCGTTCCTCCTTCAATAAATTACGAAGCTTTCTTATAGTAAATGCCTATGTATAATTAATAGTTACTTGAAAATTTTCCAATATAAAAGGAGTATGTACAGAAAATGGAAAATATTATATGTGAAGTTACAGTACATTTTTTGGAAATATTTAAGCGAGATAGTGCGTATATTAATACATTCAAGTAAATGTATGTTATTTAGGGAGAAATGGTGGGAGGAGATGTGATTTTGGCTAAAAATAAAAAAAGAAATGATGCTTTGGCAATAGGTGTCGGTATAGGGGTTGTAATTGGTGTATTTCAAGGGCACTTTACAAATAATTTAGTAATCGGAATTGTAATTGGGATTATAATTGTGATTGCGTTTTTGAAGAAATAATGAGATGTAAATTCATTTCAAAAATTGTTGTATCAAAAGAATGAAAATTCGGAATACGAAACCTGTTTTTCCTTTTTTTGTGATATTATATATGAAAAGGAAGGTGATGGATATGTCAACAAACAATCAAATAGAACAAAACTGTTTCATTTGCAAAAAACATATAGGAAATATTATAGTTCCAGGTGGAGCTATTTACGAAGATGAACTCGTTTACGTTGGACATGTCCACTGGGATAGTGAAGAAACATACCTGGGTTATGTAATGATAGATATAAAAAGACATGTACCTGGCCTTGCTGAACTAACAGATGAAGAAGCGAAAGCGTTCGGACTTATAACAAGTAGAGTAAGTAAAGCGCTAAAAGAAAGCGAAGGTGCAGAGCATATTTACACTTTTGTTTCAGGAAATGGTGTACCACATATGCATATGCACATTATTCCGCGTTATCCGAATACACCAAAAGAGTTTTGGTCACCAACCGAGATAGCGAAATGGACTGGCGCACCATATGGTGACGAAGAGAAAATAAAAAAACTATGTGAAAGAATACGAAAGTATATGGTAAATGAGTATGCATACAACAAATAATACACAATATTCATGGGTTGGAAATATAGAAATGTGTTTAGGAGAAATTTCAGTTAAACAATATGGTGATATTGTACTTGGTAAATATGGCGGGAATAAAAGTGCTGGAGCGAAAAAGAATGAAGATGGTGCATTAGTTTGGTCAAATGGTGAATGGGAATTTGCAGCTATATTAGATGGACATAATAGTGCAGAAAGTGTTGATTTAGTAGTAAATACAATCGAAAAAGAATATGAAAATATAAAAGTAATTTTGAATGAACCAATTAATACAGTGTTTCAATCTGTTGAAAATCATATACTGACAATTTTTCAGGCATCTTCATTTAAGGAAAAGTGCAAAAAAATTAAAGGTGAAACAGCTTGCTTACTATGTGTAAGGAAAGAAAATTATATATGGTGGCTTTCTATCGGTGATTGTTTAGTGTATGTATTTCATGAAGAGTTACATAAGTTAGGACAATATGCATTAAATCAACGTCATTTTTACGAATGGATTGGAAATGTAAACACATTTGATTTACCTGTTCCTTGCTATTCATCAGGTATTCGTGAATTACGTACTGGAAAGAACCGAATTGTAATGGTGACAGATGGAGTATTAGAATGCGGGGAACGCCGATATGAAATACCTGTAAATTTGTATAATGCTATGAACAGAAATGATAAAACACTTAAAGAAAATATTCACAATGTTTTAGAACACGTGCATCATCAGTTGGGACGTGATAGTGCGACAATTATTAGTTGGGACGTAGAAAATAAAAGGAATGCTACGTATCCGAGTGATCAGCCGGAGAAAAGGTAAAGGAGGAAACATCACTGTTTTGGGTTAAAGGAATTTTATTAATAGTATGGATTATATCCTTAGTTGTTTTTGAAAAAGTAGTGAGGAAAAAACTAAATATACCGAAACAAACAGACTGGAATAGTAAATATGTAAACAACTTTCATAAATGGGGCACTAGGGCTCTTATTATTTCTTATATAATTTTTACGATGATATGTGCTACTTTAAATCCCGTTTATATTAGTAATTTACCCATTTTATTTTTAATAACTTTATACTGCTTTCAATCATTTATGGAGTGGAAATTTGATAAAGAATCGAGGGAATATGTCATTTCTTTAGGAACGGTTCCGCTATTAGTAATAACAGGAATTATTCTTAATTTTTTCTTTTATACCTATTGGATTTAATCATATGTGGAATGAATGGGGAGACAAAATGAAAAATCCTAAATTACGTGCTGAAGCAATGATTTTAAATGAAGATCATTCTAAAGTACTTGTACAATGCGATGAAAATGAATCATTTTATCGTTTTCCAGTTGGCTCTATTGAATTTGGTGAAACGTCAAAAGAAGCAATAATTCGAGAGTTAATAGAAGAATACGATTTGAAAGTTGATGTTCAAGAGTTAGCAATTGTAAATGAACACATTTTTGAGTGGGACAACGAAAAAGGTCATCATTGTACATTGATACACTGGGGGACTGTTGAAAAAATCATTACAAATGAAATAAGGCATAAAGAGCATGAGGATATTATATTAATTTGGAAAAGTCTAGAGGAATTACAGGAGAAGCCGACATATCCTGAAGGCATCATAAGTTATTTAGAAGGGGATAACCGTAATATAGTCCAATTTATTTCAAGTAATTAAATGAAATAATAGGAGGGGTGAAAATGGGAGGTTCTACTTTTTGGATTATAACTATTGTTTTTTGTATAGCTGTCTATTTTCTCGATAAGTTTTTAAGAAAAAATTGAATATGCCCAAGGGTGGTTTTTGGGGATATAAAAAACATGTAAATAGTTTACATAAAAAATTGGAAATAGGACTACTTTTTATTTATTTAATAACTAGCTTTATGTTTATCTTTAAATTTGAAAGTATTAATATTGCTTATGTCATTTTTACTTATTTAGGTGGGACGTTAATCTTAAGAGCATTGATGGAATGGAAGTATGATAGAGAGTCGAAAGAATATATATTTTCGGTAATTGGGGTATTCACGTTTATTTTTATGACTTCGATACTATTTTACTTCTTTCCACCTGCTGTATAATAAAAATTTGATAGTACAAATAATGAAATAACTAATAAACAAGAAACCATTTACTACTAAATGGTTTCTTGTTTATTTAAGCATTTATTTTAGTTAATATAGATGTAATGAAATTAGTTTTATCCTCTGCATACTTATGTTTATCAGTAGGATTAGCTTGTGAAAGTTGAATCTTTAACTGTTCATACTGCATGCGTGCAGTTTTATTGTCTATTAAGTAATCACGAAATTGTAATTGTTCTATTAAATATGTATTCCCTTGTTCATACATATGAATTTGATGAGTTCTTGGTTCACCTTTATTAAAATAGTATCTTTCGGGTAATACTTCTTTTCTATATTTATAGTTTAGTAGTTCTAACTTTTTAATACAATGTATACCGTCCGTATAATTTTCTAATTCAATTGCTATATCAATAATTGGCTTTGCACTTAAATATGGAATAGAAGTACTACCAATATGGTGTATCGCTAAAATATGTTCGCCAATTTGTTCCTCAATGAGTTGTTTCTCTTTCATAAACTCAATTTCCCATTCTTCAGTCCACGGCACTAAAAACACTTTCCCATACGGTAAACCTAACATTTAATTAGCATCCCTTTCAAAATAGTTTTCAAAAAGTTTATTACATTTTCTTAAAGCTTCTCAAAACAAGATATTCCCACAATCTCCAAGGAAGAATCTTCTTCGCAAAGATCATAAATTTCACACCTTTACCGATTGGATATCGTAAATTTGTACGCTTAGATTCAGCAATTTCTACAATTTTATTAGCAACATCTATCGGATTACCAAATGTATCACTGCCGCTATTAATATGTTTTTGTATTTTATCCATATACTCTTTGTAAGGAGATGTTGTATCAGATTGGTTTTCAGCGAGTTGTTTCCCAACCTCCCATATGTTTGTGTTATAAGAACCTGGTTCAATTAAAGCAACATCTATTCCAAAAGGTTTTACTTCTAAGCGAAGTGATTCACTCCAGCCTTCTAATGCATATTTTGAAGATACATAAGGAGATAAACCAGGGAATCCAACTTGGCCGCTAATGCTGCTAATATTAATGATTTTTCCACTTCTTTGTTTTCTCATATACGGTAAGACAAGCTGGGTAATTGATATAGCCCCAAATAGGTTCGTTTCAAATTGTTTGCGGTATTCCTCTACTGGAATTTCTTCTACAAAGCCCCCATTTGCATATCCTGCGTTATTAACAAGAAGGTCTACTTTTTGTATTTCTTTTAAAAATAATTGGAAGTTATGTATAGAATTTTGATCGGTTACATCTAATTGTTGAACTTTTATATTTTGCTGTAAGTTAAGTTGAGTAACTTGAGATATTAAGCGCACTTGTTTTTCAAGGTTTCGCATTGTAGCGATAACTAAATAATTTTTTTTTGCGAGTTCGAGTGTAGTTAATAGTCCAAATCCACTTGAGGCTCCTGTAATTATTGCGATTTTTTTATTCATTTTTCGCCAGCTTTCTTTTTCTTTTATCATAACGAGTTATGATAAGAAAATCTATTATTCTTACATTCAGTATGAAATCAATTTGTATGCAAAAAAGGGGATTATAGGGAATGAGCGTATATAGAGTAGTGTATATTAATATGATAATGAAATGAGGGAAGAAAAATGGTCCATGTGAAAGATGTATTAGCAGATCAGTTATTAGCAAATGCGAATGATCCCAGTTGGTATATGCCATTTTCAGATGCAGTTAAGGATTTATCTGAGAGGGAAGCTTTCTGGAAACCGAATGAAGAGTGTAATAGTATAGCCGAAATCGTACAACATTTACTGTATTGGAACTCTACGTGGCAAACTAGGTATAAAGAATCACATGTTAATGCAGTACCCGCTATAGGAGATAATAATAAAAGTTTTATGCTTTCAGATAATCAAACTTTCGATGAATTACGGGAAAAACTACTAGAAAAACTGCTACAATGGCAAACTCTCATAAATGAAGAAAAGGTTGAAAGTGATGTAGTGGGATTTCCTGTTTCTGCAAAATGGTGGGAAGTGTTAGCGAATGTAACAACTCATAATGCATATCATATTGGCCAAATTATTTACATCCGAAAATTACAGCAGAGCTTTGATAATGAATAAGATAATAGTTCTCAAATTAGGTGAACAAAAGTGGACAAAACGAGACATCTGTCTCATTTTGTCCACTTTTTTATTATGAAAGAAAAGAGAAAACCTATTAAATCAAGGATTAGAATTTGGCACGGTACTTGCAATATAAAAGATGATCAAGAAAATAGGAGGGCTGGACATGTTAAAAACAACTGAAAGTAAAGGGAATGAAATTACGAAAGAACAAGCTCGTTGGATGTATGAAAAAATGTTAGAGATTCGTAAGTTTGAAGATAAGGTACATGAATTGTTCGCGCAAGGCGTTTTGCCAGGTTTCGTTCATTTATACGCAGGTGAAGAAGCGGTAGCAGTTGGTGTATGTGCCCACTTAACGGATAGTGACAGTATTACAAGTACACATAGAGGTCATGGACATTGTATCGCAAAAGGTTGTGATTTAAATGGTATGATGGCTGAACTTTTCGGGAAAGCGACAGGATTATGTAAAGGTAAAGGCGGTTCCATGCATATTGCGGATTTAGATAAAGGAATGCTTGGTGCTAATGGCATTGTAGGCGGGGGTTTCCCACTTGCTTGCGGTTCAGCATTGACAGCTAAATATAAAGGAACAAAAGATGTAAGTGTTTGTTTCTTCGGTGACGGAGCAAATAATGAAGGAACATTCCATGAAGGGGTTAATTTAGCGGCGATTTGGAAGTTACCAGTTATTTTTATTGCAGAAAATAACGGTTACGGTGAAGCAACTACATTTGAATATGCTTCAAGTTGTGATTCTATTGCGGATCGTGCAAAAGCTTATAATATTCCAGGCGTTCAAGTAGATGGAAAAGATCTTCTAGCTGTATATAAAGCTGCTGCAGAAGCAGTGGAACGTGCGCGTAATGGTGATGGTCCAACAATTATTGAATGTATGACATATCGTAATTACGGTCATTTTGAAGGTGAAGCGCAAACATATAAAACATCAGAAGAAAAAGAAGAACATTTAAATGAAAAAGATGCGATTGTGAATTTCCGTAAGCATTTAATTCATGAAGGTTTATTAACGGAATCTGAACTTGTTGATATGGAAAAAGCAGTAGATGATGCAGTACAAAGATCCATTGAATTTAGTGAAAATAGTCCATACCCAGACGATGAAGAATTATTAAAAGATGTATACGTTTCTTACAAATAAGAGGAGGGTGAAAAATTATGACTAGAACAGTAAGTATGTCAACTGCAATTAATGAAGCGATGAAAATCTCAATGCGTCGTGATGAAAATGTAATTTTAATAGGTGAAGATGTTGCAGGCGGTGCACAAGTTGATCATCTGCAAGATGATGAAGCTTGGGGTGGTGTTCTTGGTGTTACGAAAGGACTTGTACAAGAGTTTGGCCGAAATCGTATATTGGATACACCAATTTCTGAAGCGGGTTATATGGGAGCTGCGATGGCAGCTGCTGCAACTGGGTTACGTCCGATAGCTGAGTTAATGTTTAATGATTTTATCGGTAGTTGTCTTGACCAAGTATTAAACCAAGGTGCGAAATTCCGTTATATGTTTGGAGGTAAAGCAAAAGTACCCGTTACAGTACGTACGATGCATGGTGCTGGTTTTAGTGCAGCAGCTCAGCATTCACAAAGTTTGTACGCATTATTTACGAGCATACCAGGTATTAAAGTTGTTGTTCCTTCCACGCCGTATGATGCAAAAGGCTTATTATTAGCAGCAATTGAAGATGATGATCCAGTAATCTTCTTTGAAGATAAAACACTTTACAATATGAAAGGTGAAGTGCCGGAAGGGTATTATACAATTCCTTTAGGAAAAGCAGATATTAAACGAGAAGGTTCTGATGTAACAATTGTCGCAATCGGAAAACAAGTTCATACAGCACTTGCAGCTGCAAAGCAATTATCGAAAAAGGGGCTTGAAGTAGAAGTAATTGATCCACGATCTTTATCACCGCTTGATGAAGATACTATTTTATCATCTGTTGAAAAAACAAATCGTCTTATCGTTATTGACGAAGCGAATCCAAGATGTAGTATCGCAACAGATATTGCGGCAATTGTAGCGGATAAAGGTTTTGATTTGTTAGATGCACCTATTAAACGAATTACAGCACCACATACACCTGTTCCGTTCTCACCACCACTTGAAAAGTTGTATTTGCCAACGCCAGAAAAAGTAATGGAAACTGTATCAGAAATGATTGGAGACCAATCTTTATTACATGTGTAATAAAACGATGAGAAGGGAGAGAGACACATGGCTGTAGAAGTTGTAATGCCGAAGTTAGGTATGGCGATGAAAGAAGGTATTATTACGAGCTGGAATATTAAAGCAGGCGATAATGTAGCAAAAGGAGAACTGATTGCTAGTATTAATTCAGAAAAAATTGAAACGGAAATTGAAGCGCCAGCTGATGGTACGGTACTTGATATAGCTGTAAGTGAAGATGAAGGAGTGCCGCCTGGTACTGTAATTTGCTACATCGGTAAACCGAATGAAAAAGTAGAAATGCAGGAAAGCACACATGTTATAGAAGAAAAAACATCTAATATAGAAGTACAAAATGTACAAAATCAAGAACCAAATGGGAAAGAAGTATCGAAGCAAAGAATTAAAATTTCACCTGTAGCGAAGAAAATTGCAAAGTCTGAAAATCTGGATATCAAGGCATTAGTTGGTACAGGTCCTGGCGGAAGGATTACAAAGGCAGATGTATTAAAGGCGCTAGAAGAAAGAGTAGCAAATCCAGAAGTACCTGAACAAGAAGAAAGTACAGTCGTTCCTGTTACTGGTATGAGAAAAGCAATTGCGAGTCGTATGCATGCAAGCTTACAAAATAGTGCGCAATTAACATTAACGATGAAAGTAGATGTTACAGATTTAGTTGCATTACATAAAGACATAGCGGAAGTTGTACAAAAACGATACGAAAACAAACTAACCATTACGGATTTCGTTTCTCGTGCTGTTGTATTAGCGCTTAGAGAGCATAAAGAAATGAACAGCGCTTATATAGATGATGCAATTCATCAATTTGAACATGTGCATTTAGGCATAGCAGTCGCATTAGAAAAAGGATTAGTCGTTCCAGCTATTCGCTTTGCAAATAATTTATCTTTAGTAGAGTTGTCTAAAGAGATTAAGGATATGGCACAAAAGGCGCGAGCAGGTAGCTTAAGTAGTGATGATATGCACGGAACGACATTTACAATTAGTAATTTAGGTAGCTTTGGTATTGAATATTTCACACCTGTATTAAATACACCTGAGACTGGTATTTTAGGTATTGGCGCAATTGAACATGTTCCTGTATATAAAGGGAAAAAATTAAAAAAAGGTAGTATGTTACCTTTAAGTTTAACATTCGATCATCGTGTACTAGACGGTGCACCAGCAGCTGCATTTTTACGCACAATTAAATATTATTTAGAAGAACCTATAACAATTCTTTTATAAAGAGAAGGTGAGAGAATGAGTAAATTAGTTGTAATTGGAGGCGGACCAGCTGGATATGTAGCGGCAATTACCGCGGCTCAAAATGGAAAAGAGGTCACTCTTATTGATGAAGCTGACCTTGGCGGAACGTGTTTAAATGTTGGGTGTATGCCGACGAAATCATTGTTAGAAAGTGCAGAAGTGCATGACATTGTGAGAAAAGCGAATGATTATGGGGTTACGCTTAATACAGGAAGTATATCAATTGATTGGGATCAAATACAGGCAAGGAAATCACAAATCGTAATGCAACTCGTCCAAGGAATACAATATTTAATGAAGAAAAATAAAATTAAAGTTGTAAAAGGAAAAGCGAAATTCGAAACGGATCATCGTGTGCGAGTTGTACAAGGAAATAAAGAAGAAGTAGTGGATGGAGAGAGGTTTATTATCGCAGCTGGTTCCGAACCTACAGAATTACCATTCGCTCCGTTTGATGGAAAATGGATTTTAAATAGTAGCCATGCGATGTCTCTTGAAAGTGTACCATCTTCATTGTTAATCGTTGGCGGTGGTGTAATAGGATGTGAGTTTGCAAGTATTTATAGTCGCCTTGGGACAAAAGTTACGATTGTTGAAATGGCACCGCAATTATTACCAGGTGAAGATGAAGATATCGCACATATTTTAAGAGAGAAATTAGAAAGTGATGGCGTAGAAATATTTACAGGAGCTGCTTTAAAAGGATTAAATAATTATAAGAAGCAAGCTTCATTTGAATATGAAGGTAGTATCCAAGAAGCTAACCCGGAATATGTTCTCATTTCTGTCGGCCGAAAACCACGTGTACAACAATTAGATTTAGAAAAAGCAGGGGTTCAGTTTTCAAATAAAGGGATTGCTGTGAACGAACATATGCAAACGAACGTATCACATATTTACGCAGCTGGTGATGTGATCGGTGGAATTCAGCTTGCTCACGTTGCCTTCCATGAAGGAACGACAGCAGCATTACACGCAAGTGGAGAAGACGTGAAAGTAAATTATCACGCTGTGCCTCGATGTATATACACAGCTCCAGAAATAGCTAGTGTCGGGTTAAGTGAAAAAGGTGCAAGAGAACAATATGGTGATATTCTCATCGGAGAATTTCCTTTTACAGCGAACGGAAAAGCTCTTATTTTAGGAGAACAAGTAGGGAAAGTAAAAGTCATTGTGGAACCTAAATACCAAGAAATTGTAGGGATTTCTATTATCGGTCCTTATGCAACTGAACTTATTGGTCAAGGAACCGTAATGATTCATACAGAAGTTACCGCTGATATAATGAGAGATTATATTGCAGCACATCCAACTTTATCTGAGGCGATTCATGAAGCGTTAATGCAAGCAGTAGGACATGCTGTACATGCTTAAATAGAAATATGATAAACCACTATTCTCTAAATGAAAGAGAGAATAGTGGTTTGAATTTTTATAGAAGAAATTAAATGTCTTATTACTATTTAATTTCAATCGCTGAAGTAATATCGTTCCAATCAGCAGCTAAATTAGCAGTTTTACCGTACCAATCAGCATGTTTAAATAAAACGCCTTTTCCATATCCTTGTGTTGAAGTGTGCTCCCAAAGTGTCGTTGAATAACTTGCAGAAGGTGACGCTGTACTTACAGAAGAAATTCTGTCATTCCAGCTAGATGGTAAGTTTTTAAAGCCGCTACTCCAGTAAATATATTGGCCACCTTTATCTTTATGTTCATAAAAATCAGTACTACCAGCACCGCTACCTAAAGGATTAATTTTATTTTTAATTGCTTTTTTATCCTTTTCAATATACGCATCTAATGTTTCACGACTAGTAAAACCGTAAGCTAGCCAATCTCCATTTTCATTTTGCTCTGGTAATACCATAGTAATTTGGATATTTTTCTTATCCTGATCATTTAATTTTGCAAATGAATTAACATTTTGTTCATCCACTTTTAAATAATCAAATGACTTAATTGTGTTGCTTTTTTCTTCAGCACTTACCGCACCTAGTCCTCCAGTTAATGCAAAACCCGCTACTAATGTTCCTGCTACTAATTTCTTCAACATATAACCATCCCTTTTTGTTTGAATTTTTGTACAGGTGAATCTTGTACAGCTAAAATGTATTATAATTTTATACTTTTGTAAATATTCTGAAGTTTTAGAAATAATAGGCGGAATATTTACAGTTTTACATTTTTTCTTTAGAAAAAATAGTTATTGGAATGATATAATAAGTGGATATATTGTTTTTACTGGATGTAAAGATGTTTTAGGAGAGGTGTCATTGAAATATTTTACAAGAGATTGGTATAAAAAAATGCAAGTTTTAGAATTTGTAAGTTTTATAGAGTCTATAAAAGAATGGTCAGAAATGGATATAAAAAGTTTAAAGGAAGAAATAGAGGAAAGGAAAATAGATTTATTAAAATTCCTTCCTGAATCGATATACTCAATTATACAAAACATCACAACTAATTCAAAATACCCATCTGGTGAACTGAAAAAACGTATGCGAGAGTGGTCAACAGATTATGAGAAAAGAGTGGCACAATTAGATCAATCATACGTAGAATATTTTAATTCCATTGAGAAAAAACTTCCGTCAAACGTCGCTCAGTTACACAAGACATCACTACACGATAGTGTAATTAAAGTAGTAAAGAGAGAATCAGAAGATACTTTGTCTATCGTATTAGATTGCAGTGGTACTTTTAGTGAATTTGATAAACTTGAAGTAACCTTTATAGGAGTAACAAAGTGTTCTATGCCGGAAAACTTTGAAAATGCTTGGTGGTTATATCATGAAATAGCTCTTACTGAAGATGGTTTTGAACTAGGTGTTTTATTTGACTCTCCATTTAGAGAAGTGACGATTTTCGCGGCAGATGTATTACTTGTGAAGAAATAATGTTGTATGGAGTATTACAAACGTTTGACATAATAAAAAAATAAAGTTATTGTAGATACATGAAGTCTACAATAGGAGCTGTATTATGAAATATTCTAAAGCTACAAATTATGCTCTTCATACAATGCTTTTTCTGGCAAAGGCTACACCAAATAAGTTAGTTAGTGTTCACCAATTAGCAGAAATGCAAAATGTTTCACCAACGTACTTGTCTAAAATACTAACTAAGTTGACGAAGGAAGGGATGATACATTCATCATCTGGTCCAAAGGGCGGTTACTCGCTTAGTAAGAATTGGGAAGATATTTCATTTTTAGATATTATACATGCAATTGAAGGTAAAACATCATTGTTTGAATGTTGTTTACATGACAAACCTGGATGTTTAATTAATGAAGTAATGCTTGCAGCAGAAGAGAAAATGGAAGAAGAGTTACGAAATCAAAAAATCGTAGATCTTGCGAAAAAAATAAAAGTGGATTTTTAATCTGCTTTTATTTTTAAATTAATTAAGGATAAAAAGACTCTTCGATATCTTTAATTGTAGTTAGAAAATGATATGAAGAAGGAGAGAAGATGATGACTAAATTTTGGAATGATCGATATAAATCAGATGAATATTTTTA
Organism: Bacillus sp. FSL E2-8900; assembly: GCF_037966225.1. Lineage (NCBI taxonomy): Bacteria > Bacillati > Bacillota > Bacilli > Caryophanales > Bacillaceae > Bacillus > Bacillus sp. FSL E2-8900. Next base: position 2,630,249 of record NZ_CP150193.1, on the reverse strand, counting down.
CGGGGAAGAACCTAATACATTTATTAAAGAACAAGCATTTCGTTTAGCAAATCACAATAAAGTAATAGCTTTCGCGGAGGGAGAAGGTAGAAATGCTGTATTTCTAGCAAGACAAGGGAACGAAGTAACAGCTATTGATTATTCGGAAGATGGATTAGAGAAGACAAAAAAATTGGCAGAGAAGCATAACGTAAACGTGCATACAAAAAAAGTAGATTTATTAGCTGATAGTTTGCCAGAAAATGAATATGATGCAGCAATTATGGTATTTGGACATTTTCATGATAATTATAAAAAAATGATATTAGGTAAAATGATACAAACGATAAAGCCTGATGGTTTAATTATGTTTGAAGTTTACTCAAAAAAACAAATAAACTATAGTACTGGTGGACCAAAAGATGTTGATATGCTGTATGATCCAATTGATATCCTTACTTGGTGTGAAGAACATAAGGTAATTCATTTCTTTAATGGCGAACAAGAGCGAATTGAAGGGAAAGGGCACACTGGTTTAGCTGATGTTATTCAAGTTGTTATTAGAAAATGAATATAAGTGTTAATGAAAGTTAAATGTATGAATGTAAAAGACCAGTCATGTAAGACTGGTCTTTCTATTTAGATACTAAATTATCAAGCTTCCAATATGTATCTGTTAACGGCGCTGCTTTGCTATCTATGTATAAATACATATTATTTAAATCTTTTGGTGAAGTTTTCATATTAAATTCAATGTCAGTAGTTAAAGAAAATTCAGATGGAATTTTTTTAGCATTTTCATTTTGTATAACTTTACCTTCGTATTTTTCACCCGTTTTGTCATCTTTTATGAAATATTTTATTTCTGAAAGATCTATCGTTTGTCCGTCAACACGAGCGTTATTTATAGTAACGCGAGCTGTGAGACGCCACTCTTTGTCTATTTTTTCGAATTTAGCATTTTCAACAGTTGCTCTATAGTATTCGTTTTTAAATATTTCCCCATAGTGCATTGCATTCTTTTCGAGAGCGCTCTTTTCTTGTTTTGATGTAGTATTGCTATTACATCCTGTTAATATTCCAGTAAATAATAATGCTGTACATGTCGTTTTGATTAATGGTTTCATAGTAATCCCTTTCTGTATTAAAAAGTAAAACATAGGAATAATTTTACATCAATAGGAAGATGAATGGAAGTATTTTTTCGTAATATACAGATATATATTTATTCGGTTGTCAAGTTAACAGGATAGAAAGAGGGAGAAGACTGTATAAAACGGAATAAATAAGAATTGAAAATATTGTAAAATGGAAGAGGCATGCATATAATTAAAATAAAGTTTAAGTTTCTGAATCTTCAATAACGGTGGTGATGACATGTTTACTGAAGAGCGTCGAGAGAAAATTTTAGAGCTACTTAATACAGATGGAAGAGTAATCGCAAAGGATCTTGCGGAAAGATTTGATATGTCTATTGATTCTATAAGAAGAGATTTGTCTATTATGGAAAAGGATGGTTTATTAAAAAGAACGCACGGAGGTGCAATTGAACTTACGCGAGTGAGAAACTTAGCTGCGGAACCAGCTAAACGTTATAGTGATAGCTCAATATATGAGGACACAATTGCAAGAGTTGCGGTATCTTATATACAAGAAGGTGATTCAATTTTTATTGGTGGGGCTTCCGTTCATAATGCGATGCTGAAATATTTACCAGAAGTATCATTTACGGTTATTACGAATTCTATAGAAATAGCTGGTTATCTACGAGAATATAAGAATATTGATACGTATTTAATTGGCGGAAAAGTAAAACCTTCAGGGAATATTACTGATACACTTGCCTCTGAATTGATAAGTAGATTTTCTATTGATCTTTATTTCTCTACAGGTGGAGGCATTTCATTACAAGGTATTAGTACTGCAACACCTGAAGTTGCTTATTTTAGTAAAAGAGTAAGTGAAATTGCTAGAAGAAATATTTGTTTAGTTCCGCATAATAAACTTGGAATAGATTGTTTTATAAGAGGAGAGTCTCTAAAAGAAATTGACATTATTATAACTGACGAAGAGGCTAGTAAAGAAACTGTTCAGGACTTTGAGAAACAAGGTAAACAAGTTGTAATAGCGCCATTATATTCATTTGAAAGGAGTTTAACATGATTGTAAAAGAGCAAGAGTTTTATATAAATGGATTAACTTATACAATTCGTTCTGCAGCTGAGAAAGATGCCGAGCAGTTATCGAAAATTAGAGTTCAGATTGATGGAGAAACTGAAAATATGGATAGAGATGCTGGAGAGGGATTTATAGATGACCTAGGGTTTCAAAAAATAATAAAAACAGATAGTGAAGAGACTAAGAATCTCTTTTTAGTTGCAGAAGTGCACAATCGAATCGTTGGATTTTCAAGATGTGAAGGATCAAATTTTAAGAGATTATCTCATAAAGTGGAGTTTGGCGTTTGCATTTTAAAAGAGTTTTGGGGATATAGAATGGGGAAGAGCCTATTACAACAATCTATTAAATGGGCTGACGAAAATGCAGTGAATAAAATATCTTTACAAGTATTAGAGACAAACGAGAAAGCTATTCATCTTTATAAAAAATTAGGTTTTGAAGTAGAAGGCATTTTGAAAAATGACAAAAGACTATCGGATGGAAAGTATTATAATACGGTAGTGATGGGAAGATTTACCAATACTTTTCATGAAAGAGGTGAAGAAGTATGTTTTACAGAAGGAAGTACTATGTAGTGAAAAATGAATTTATAGAAGTATTTAATGATCATTTCAATAATACGAACTTACCTAATCAATTAAAGCATGGTTCTAGGCTAATAGGACGCTGGATGAAAGATAATAAGAATGGTACGTCTGAAGTATTTGCCATATGGGAATATGATAGTTATGAACAGTATAATGAAATAGAATCGAAAATTAGAAGTGACGAGAGGCATATTAAAGGAATACATGAATGGTATGAAAACCATGGCGGGAAAGAATATGTTTTACAGGAGTACATAGTAGAGATAAAAAATGAAGAGTTAGTATGTACTGTAAAGTAACAGAGGGGTGAGGGATAATAGAAATTAAAACAAAATTATATTTTAGTTTAGCATCCGCTATTTTATTTGCAATAGCCGTGATTGTTTTCTTTATAAATGGTAATCCACAAAAGTGGTTTTGGTTATGTATTTTCTTTGCATCCATTATACAAAATATAGTGCTACTAAAAAAGAATAAAGAAGTGCATTAGGATATTCAAATTATTAACATATTTGTGTCGTATTGCTAGTTGTATTGAAAACGCTTTTATTCAGTTTTATAATAAAAGTATGTTTTATAAATCTCCAAAACAATTAAAAGGGAGATGATACAATGTTAGCTTCACCGTTTTACTTACATACATGGAAAAAGTTTGTTAATGAAGGTGTTCTTGATTCAAATCGCATAAATCAAAGAATTTCAGAATCGTGGCATCGATGTAAACAGGCTAATGTTAATCCTCATATGAATAAAGGTCAGAAAGTTTTGTCTTCTAATATTTTTCGAGAACAAAAGAAAAAGAGTGAAATTTTCCTTGATATAGCATTACCCCAAATACAAAATATGAGAAAAACCATTGATGAACTACAAATGATGGCATTATTAATCGATCCAGATGGTTATGTCCTATCCTTAAGTGGAAATAAACAAACGTTAAAGCGAGCGAAACATATTAATTTTATTGAAGGTGTAAAATGGACGGAAGCAGCTGTGGGGACAAACGCAATAGGAACAGCGCTAGAAATTGAAGAAGCTATTATGATAAGTGGTACTGAACATTACTCCGTGGTATCTCATAGCTGGAGTTGTGCGGCTGCTCCTATTCATAACGATGACGGGAAATTAATTGGTATTCTAGATTTCTCCTGTCCAATTGAATTTTCGCATCCATATATGCTCGGTATGGTAACTTCAATTGCACATGCGATTGAACGTGAATGTAGCATAAGAGTTCATCAAAATGAATTACACTTAATCCATCGTTTTTTAGATGTCATTGATAGTGATGAACAAGTAGTTATTTGTAATCATCGTGATGTTATCGTTTCTGCGAGTAAGAGCGTTCGGGAACGAGTAACTAATTGGTCAAGAATGAAACTTGAAGATTTAGTGCACCATGGATTGGAAACTAAATTAGAGATACCGGTATATAGTAATGAAAGAATGATCGGGAAATGTATGTATTTAAAGGAAAACAAACAAATGAATACATATTCTGCTTTCACATTTATAAAAGGAATTACTTTTCCAGGAGTTACCGGGACAAGTAAAGCATTTCAACACACACTAGAAGAAATTAAGCTTGTTTCACCGACTGATGCTAGTGTGTATGTATGTGGTGAGACAGGAGTAGGAAAGGAATATGTCGCGAGAGCGATTCATGAAAATAGTCCAAGAAAAGACGGACCCTTTATAGCTGTTAACTGCGGTTCTTTGCCTAAAGAATTAATGGAAAGTGAATTGTTTGGTTATGCTGAAGGTGCGTTTACAGGTGCGCGACGTCAAGGATATAAAGGGAAATTTGAACAAGCGAATGGAGGAACACTGTTTTTAGATGAAATTGGCGAAGTACCACCAGAGATGCAAGTAGCCTTATTGCGTGTTTTACAAGAACGCACAATAACTCCAATAGGAAGTTCAAAAGAGGTACCAGTAAATATTCGTATTATTACTGCCACACATAAAGATTTACTAAGGTTAGTAGAAGAAGGGAAATTCCGTCAAGATTTATATTATCGTTTGCACGTTTATCCGTTATATGTTCCATCGTTAATAGAAAGAAAAGAGGATATCCCATATTTTATACAACACTTTTGTGAACGGAAGAATTGGAATGTTGTATTTCCAAAGAGTATATACAATCAATTTTTACAACATACATGGCCCGGAAATATTCGGGAACTAGTAAATGTATTAGAACGTATTTACATTTTGTCGCAAGGACGGGAAATATGCGAAAAGCAAGTCGCTTTTTTGATACAAACAATGACGGGAAATCAACAACAACTTGAGTTACAAGTTGAAAATAAAACAGAACATACATTGAATTTTCGCGAAAAAATACAGCGTGATAGCATGATTGAAGCGTTAGAAAAGACGAACGGAAATGTTTCGTTAGCCGCAAAACTGTTAAATGTTCCTCGAAGTACATTTTATAAACGAATGCAGAAATATAAGCTATAAAGTAGATTTTTGTAATCTACTTTTTCTTTGTGGGCTCATGTTCTGTCGGAATGTGCGCTTACCGGGGAAATAATAGAATTGTTAGAAAATAATTCCCGGAAGGGGGACTTATGTGAAGTATATTGAAATTGGCTTCGGAAATAGGTGGTTCGTTCGAACAGAAACCGAAAATAAAGATGGAACTGAATTTGAAGAACGAGGAATTATAAAACCTATTTATTTTGAGTCACTATATGTACGAATGTGGTTTCGGAAAACGTGTTTAATTTTTGATACGAAAGAAGGATTTAAAAAGATTAAGAAGAAGAGGATTGAATATAAATTTATAGTTGGAATTGTAAGTAGACTGAATAAAGAAAAAGTGTGCTAACATACATAGTTATATTGGCCAGGAAATTCTATTGACTTATATCAAACTCATAAAAAGTAATTTTACTAAATATAAATTGTTAATAAAACCACTAAGGAAACTTAGTGGCTTCTTTTTTTATAGGAAGGATTTTCATATGAATAGGATCTTAACGATTGTACTTGCAATTATTGTAATGAGGTATTCCATTTATAGTTGGAATGATGTTTCGGAACAGAGTATGCTAATTTTACAAACGCTTATAGGGATTATGTTAGTTAGTTTAGGAGTGCAAAATTTTAAAAATAAAGAAAATAAAAGTATGGGCATCGCTTGACTACTCGTTGCGTTATATTTAATTGTTGTATTGTTAGTAAAACATTTTGCATGAATAAGTATTTAAATTATTTATTCATGATTTTCTTATTACGAAAAACATTCTCGCAATAAAAGTTAAAATTCCACTTGTATTTCACTATATAAAATATGGCATAATGATTTAGTTAAATAGAAATGGATAGGGTATTTGAGAGGGGCAGTATAATGAGTTTTGCAATTGAAATAGTAATAAAAGCACCAATGGATATTGTATGTGACTATATAATAGAAGATGAAAAAATAAAAGAATGGAATACGTTTATAATAGAAAATCGCTATCCTTCAAATATGGATAAAGAGAATCCACGTGTAGGAGATAAATATATTACTGTTCAAAAAGTCGGTAAGAAAATATTCGAGGCTGAAGTAGAAATCCTTGAATACGATGCACCGCATATTATTTCACTTGGTAGTGAAATGAAGCAAGGATATTCAGCAATGACTTATATGTTAGAAGAAGATGAGGAAGGTACAGCACTAACATTAATTTCAGAATATGAACCTAGTAATTTTTATTATAAAATGATGTATAAGTTAACAGGCTGGATATCACGAGGTTTAACTATGGAACAAATGGAGCGTCTAGCAGAATGTGTAGAAGCTGCTTATCATAAAGAAGATTAATATTAAAAATATATTAAGGTAAAAGCGTTACTCAATCTCATGAGTAACGCTTTTACTGTTTGAAGATTTTTCATTGAAAATCTCAATAGCTCTTTCATATATTTCTTTATCAACACAAAATCTTTCTGTTATCCAATAATTAAGTTCAGAAGATGTAATGATTTGTTCTCTTTTCTTACCTTGGAAATATTGTTTTAAAACATTATCATTTATAGAAGTCGGAATGCCATCGATATAACCGAAAATCTGAATTTTAGCACTACCATACCCAGTTAATATATTTTTATAGATGTAAAATAACACACCTTCCTTATTGAAGGTGTGCTATTTATATAACCCGGTCGTATACATCTCCGTTAACGTATACACAATTTCCTCTAAGTTAATCTTTTTATCATTTTGCGTAATAGTCCAAAGAAACGATTCATTCATCGCGAACCAACCGCGTGCTACAATCTCTTTATTTAAATTAGGTTGTGCTAATCCACTTTCTTGAGAGTGAGTAATATCCTGTTTAATACTTGTTATAAAACGTTCCCGAATCTCATCCCATTTTTGCCGTATTTCTCTTGATAATCCTATCGCTTCCTCTACAACTTGCAAAATAGCGCGTTCTTCATCTGCTAATTGCAGGAATGCTCTAACTTGATTTTGGATCATTATACGTGCTTCCTCTTTTGTTTGTGGAGAAAAAGAGCGCTCAGCGATATTATAAAAACGATTCATAACATCTTCCATTAAACTAATTAGGAGATCATCTTTGTTTTTGAAGTATACATATGCTGTTCCGTAACCAGTTTCTGCATGTTTAATAATTTGTGTAATTGTCGTTTTTTGAAATCCATTATTTATAAAAATAGTGTAACCAGAGTGTAATAGTTTCTTCTTCGTTTCTAAGGAGCGGTGTTTTCTTGATGAAAGAGTAGAGTTTTTCAAAGAATCACCTCTTTATACTGAAATATCTGAAAATATAACTGTATTGTAAAAGAAGTTCATATATAAAGTCAACTGACATAATATCATTGACGTTGTATCAATTAAGGTGATATATTTCAATTAGTTAGAATAAAAAGAAAATTAAGAGAAGGTGACACCATGTATAAAGAACCATTTCAACCAACTTATGAGTATGCGCTTGAATGTGATAAACATGATGAACTGAAAGATTTTCAAACTGAATTCTATAAAAAAGAAGGTACTATATATTTAGATGGAAACTCATTAGGGCTACTTTCAAAAAGAGCAGAGAAATCATTACTTACGTTGCTAGATTCGTGGAAAGAGTATGGCATTGACGGCTGGACAGAAGGTGAGCACCCGTGGTTTTTCCTTTCAGAGAAATTAGGTAAACTTACAGCCCCTCTTATTGGTGCTTTACCGGAAGAAACTATTGTAACCGGTTCTACAACTACAAATATACACCAAGTTATTGCGACGTTTTACGAACCAAAAGGAATACGTACAAAAATACTTGCGGATGAATTAACTTTCCCATCAGATATTTATGCACTTCAAAGTCAAATTCGTTTAAAAGGATTAGATCCAGAGGAGCATTTAGTAAGAGTGAAAAGCCGAGATGGTAGAACACTTTCTGAAGAAGATATTATCCATGCGATGGAAGATGATATCGCTTTAATTTTATTACCTTCTGTTTTATATAGAAGTGGTCAAATTCTTGATATGAAACGTTTAACAACGGAAGCTCATAAACGCGGCATTCACATTGGATTTGATTTATGCCATTCAATAGGATCTATTCCGCATCATTTCAAAGATTGGGATGTCGATTTTGCTGTTTGGTGCAATTATAAATATTTAAATGCAGGACCGGGTAGTGTTGCAGGCCTTTATGTAAATAGTAAACATTTTAATAGACTGCCAGGATTGTCTGGATGGTTTAGTTCTAGAAAAGATAAACAGTTTGATATGGAGCATACATTAACAGCTGCTGATCATGCAGGTGCTTATCAAATTGGTACACCGCACGTATTAAGTACAGCACCATTAATTGGTTCACTTGAAATTTTTAAAGATGCTGGTATTGAACGTTTACGTGAGAAATCTTTACATATTACGAGATACATGCTGAATTTAATTGGACATGAATTAAAAGATTTCGAATTTACAATTGGAAATCCATTAGAGGATGAAAAACGAGGCGGGCACATTTATTTAGAGCATGCAGAAGCAGCACGTATATGTAAAGCACTAAAAGCAAATGGAGTAATCCCAGATTTTAGAGCGCCAAATGGGGTGAGACTTGCGCCGGTCGCTTTATATAACACATACGAAGAAGTGTGGAAATCTGTACAAATATTAAAGAAAATTATGAAAAATGAAGAGTATAAGCAGTTTGAAAATAAGCGAGAGGTTGTGGCATAAATATGAAAACATCAGAGTGGATTGATATTTCACAACCGCTAAATAATAATATTGCAACGTGGCCAGGAGACACACCGTTCTCGTATGAAGTTTCATGGTCAAAAGAAGAAAGTGGCTCAGTAAATGTCGGAAAGTTAACGATGAGTATTCATACAGGCACTCATATTGATGCACCATTTCATTTTGATAATGATGGAAAGAAAGTATTGGATTTAGATGTTCAAGTTTATGTTGGCCCAGCACGGATTATTGACGTTTCTAATCTTGAAAGCATCGGGAAAAAGGAATTAGAAAGCTTTCATTTAGAAGGTGTAGAACGATTATTATTACGTACATCTTCACATGGAAAAGCTGAAGAATTTCCAGAGGTGATCCCTCATTTACGTGCAGACATAGCGTCGTTTCTTTCAGAGAAAGGTATTCGTTTAATCGGAGTAGATGTACCATCAGTTGATCCGCTAGATGATAAAGAATTAGCAGCGCATCATCAATTATTTAAACATGGAATTCATATTTTAGAAAATGTCGTACTAGATCATGTAGCAGACGGTGATTATGAACTTATTGCATTACCACTTGCATTAACTGATGCAGATGGAAGTCCAGTTCGAGCCGTTATTAGACCAATATAAGTAGAATCATATAAAAGGGGCGTTTGGCTAATATGAAAGAAAATGAAAAAGTAATTATGGAAAAAGGGATTCATACGGATTTTAAAGAGAATATGACGTATGGGGAGTATTTACAATTAGATAGTTTACTATCTTCTCAAAAAAGATTATCGGACCATCATGATGAAATGTTATTTATCGTTATTCACCAAGCAAGTGAGCTTTGGATGAAGCTCATTTTACATGAGCTAAATGCGGCGATTGAATCTATTAAACAAGATAAATTACAACCAGCTTTTAAAATGTTAGCACGTGTATCAAAAATTCAGTCTCAAATTATTCAATCTTGGGATATTCTTGCGACATTAACACCATCAGAATATATTGAGTTTCGTGACTCACTCGGTCAAGCTTCAGGTTTTCAATCGTATCAATATCGTATGATTGAGTATGCACTTGGCTATAAAACGCCACACGCATTAAAAATTTATGAAAAGGATCCAGAATTACATGCACGACTTCATAAAGCGCTACATGCACCAAGTCTATATGATGTCGCGATTCAAGCATTAGTAAAAGAAGGATTCCCTATTCATAAAGATGTGTTAAACCGTGATATTACGCAGCCTTATGAAGAAGATGCAACAGTAGAAGCAGCATGGTTGGAAGTGTATGCGGATGTGAAAAAATATTGGAATTTATATCAGCTTGCTGAAAAATTGATTGATATTGAAGACTGGCTACAACAATGGCGTTTCCGTCATATGAAAACAGTAGAAAGAATTATTGGACATAAAATGGGTACAGGTGGATCCTCCGGTGTTTCTTATTTAAAGCGAGTACTTGATCAACAATTCTTCCCAGAGCTTTGGAATGTTCGTACGAAATTATAAAAATAAACCTGTCAGTTCATTATGGCTGACAGGTTTATTTTTATTTGAGCACAATTATGTTTAAAATGAAGGAACAAGATATAATAAATGGAGTAACTATTTAAATGGAGGTAAAGTTTTTGGATTTCAAGCAACTAGAAAATAAATTCGAAAAGAAAAAAGTGAATACATTTCTTGTTTATCAAAAAGGGGAATTAACAACTGAGTATTATAAAACACCCGAATGTGCAAATAATTTATATAAAATAAATTCGATTACAAAAAGTATCGTATCTTTATTAATTGGTATTGCAATTGATAAGGGCTATATAAATGATATACATACATCAATTACAGAGTGGATTGAAAATGTACCTGGGGAAAAACATGATTTAACGCTATATCACTTATTAACAATGACTACTGGTGAGGGCTGGAAAGAGTTTGGGAATGGAGTAGTATTCCCAAATGACTTTGTAGAATCAGAGAACTGGGTACAGTACATATTAGAGAAGCCAACAATTGAAGAACCTGCTACAAAAATGAATTATAATTCAGGTTCTTCTCATTTACTGAGCTATATTATTCAAGAAGCTACTGGAATGTCGACAGAGCGGTTTGCAAAGAAATATTTATTTGATCCATTAAAAATTAACGAATACGAGTGGCAACAAGATCCGCAGGGTATATATGTAGGTGGCTTCGGTATGAAAATGAAATCTACCGATTTGTTAAAATTAGGAAAATTATGTTTACAAAATGGATATTGGAATGAAAAAGAAATTGTATCAGCGAAATGGTTAGAAGAGTCAAGTAGGGCTCTATTTGAAACATATGAACATGTCGGCGCATATGGGTATCACTGGTGGGTATTACATAACGAAAGATTTCACATACCGTATTGTATATATTTTGCTATGGGATACGGCGGACAATACATCGTTATCATTCCTCAATTAGAAGTAGTAGCTATTATAAGTAGTCATATGCCAAAACGTGGGCTCGTTCCGTTAAAATTATTTATTGAGCATGTACAGGGAAATTCTAATTATATATAAGAAAAGGAGGGAATGTATGAAAGATGAAAAAATTTTATCTTTATTTAGACTATGTTTAAGCCTTCTAGCATTTAGTACAATCATTACGCAATTTATAATACGGGCACAAGTGAAACCGTTCAACCCAGTTAACTTTTTTAGTTTCTTCACTATCGAAAGTAACATTTTAGTTGCATGTATTCTCCTTTTAAGTAGTATCGGAACAGCTACATTTGGTCGCTCAGAACAGTTTGGTATACTTCGTGGTGCAGCAACGGTATACATACTTACGACTGGACTCATTTATTTTTTATTATTAAGAGGGTTAGAAGAATCACTTCAAACGGCAATACCATGGGTAAATACTGTGCTACATTATATCATGCCGATTACAATGCTTTTAGATTGGATTTTAAATCCACCTATTAAGAAAATCACTTGGAAACAAGCTGCAAGTTGGCTTTTATTCCCATTTTTTTACGTTGTATATAGCTTAATACGTGGTCCAATCGTGAATTGGTATCCATATCCGTTTTTAGATCCGAGAATAGGTGGATATGGTAAAGTACTTTTATACAGTATAGGGATAGCAGTTGTAATTGGTGCTATTTGTATATTGGTAAGATTTTTAGGGAATCGAAACTTTAGAAAAGAATTTTAGAAATGCAAGAACCCCCACTGTGTCTGTTTTTAACAGTGGGGGTTTCACTTTATCCAGCTATTTGTCGGGCTGCCCGTAAAAGTCCGATTGGTGAGGGCTGATGATCAGTGGGAGATGAACAAAACCCCCACTGATTAAAGTTTCACTTTATCTACTCGTCTTCTGAAACGACAGCTTTATAAATTTCTCCGTCTTCGTTTCAAATTCTACATCAACAAAAACACCGTATTCTTTTCCGTTCTCACGTAACCACAATTTAAATTTTTCAACAGTTATTTGAACTGTTTTTGGTTTTCTACCTATATGAAGATAGTCAATAATTTCTGCTTTTGGGTATTGTTCTTTCGTCTTTTCTACGGCAAGTTTACCCCATTTGGCATACGGTGGCTGCGCATGAACAATTGATGAGCCTGTATATATATTTGAACATGTTGTTAGGAACAGAATGACGAGTGCGATGTGTTTTAAAGATTTCTTCATGATGAACTCCTTTTATCCTTTTTTTATATTGTTTACATATTTTTTCAACGATATTAGTTTGGATTTTTTTGTCTTCTTTACATAAAAGCGAGGCTTTTACAAAACATAACCAAGAAATCATTTCCGTAATTAAGGAGGGAAAATTATGCGCCAAAAAGCTATTTTTAAAATAGCAGTTTTACTTGCGTTCATAGGACTGTCTTTAATGGTCAGTAGTATACAACTAAAGAATGTAGAAGCTTTTTCTAATCAAGTTATTCAAAGAGGAGCATCTGGCGAAGATGTCATTGAACTGCAATCTCGTTTGAAATATAACGGGTTTTATACGGGAAAAGTGGATGGTGTTTTCGGATGGGGTACATATTGGGCACTTCGGAATTTTCAAGAGAAATTCGGATTACCCGTTGATGGTTTAGCTGGAGCTAAAACGAAGCAAATGCTCGTGAAGGCAACGAAGTATGACAAGTCAACTGCTAATAAAGGGACGACAACAAATAAAGGAAATAGCGGCGGAACTGCACAAGAGAATAAACCACCTCAAAATAAAGGGACAAATGTTCCGAACGGTTATTCTCAAAATGATATTCAGCTGATGGCAAACGCAGTATACGGAGAATCACGCGGTGAACCATATTTAGGACAAGTTGCAGTAGCTGCCGTTATTTTGAATCGTGTTACAAGTGCGTCATTCCCAAATACTGTTTCAGGTGTAATCTTTGAACCTAGAGCATTTACAGCGGTAGCCGATGGACAAATATATTTAACGCCAAATGAAACAGCAAAAAAAGCAGTTTTAGATGCGATTAACGGATGGGATCCAACAGGAAATGCTTTATATTATTTCAATCCAGATACTGCGACTAGTAAATGGATTTGGACTCGTCCACAAATTAAAAAAATCGGTAAACATATTTTCTGTAAATAGAGCGGAGGTGGGACAATGTTACGAGGTATTATCATTGTATTATTAACAGTCGGTGTAGTAGGAACAGGCTATTGGGGCTATAAAGAGCACCAAGAGAAAAATGCAGTTTTAATTCGAGCGGAAAATAGCTATCAACGTGCATTCCATGATTTAGCATACGAAGTCGATTTATTACACGATAAAATTGGCACAACACTTGCAATGAATTCACGATCATCTTTATCACCTGCATTAGCGGATGTATGGCGTTTAACATCTGAAGCTCGCTCGGATGTAGGGCAACTTCCTTTAACATTAATGCCATTTAATAAAACGGAAGAATTTTTAGCGAATATCGGTGATTTCAGTTACCGTGCAGCCATTCGTGATTTAGAAAAAGAGCCGTTAAATGAGCAAGAATATAAAACGCTACAAACTTTATATTCAAATGCAGGAAATATACAAGATGAACTAAGAAAAGTACAACATCTTGTTTTGAAAAATAATTTACGCTGGATGGATGTAGAAATGGCACTTGCATCAAATCGCGATCCAGCAGATAACACAATTATTGATGGATTGAAAACTGTAGAGAAAAACGTAACATCATATTCTTCTACAAACTTCGGACCGACCTTTACAAGTGCGCAAAAAAATAAAAAAGGTGGATTTGAAGCGGAAGGAAAGGCAATTTCTAAAGATGAAGCGGCGAAAATTGCCAAATCATTTTTGAATTTAAAAGGAAATGAAAAAGTAGATGTTGAGAAAAGCGGAAAAGGTGCGAAAGAATCCTTCTATAGTGTGAAAATTAAAGATGAAGCAACGAACAATGAGTTCTATATGGATATTACCGGAAAAGGCGGATATCCAATTTGGGTTATGAATAACCGCGAAATTAAAGAACAGAAAGTTAGTTTAAACGATGCAGGTAGTAAAGGTTTGAAATTTTTAAAGGACCATAAGTTTAATAATATGGAGCTTTATGATAGCTCTCAATATGATAATGTTGGTGTATTTACGTATGTAGTAAATGAAAATGGAGTACGAATTTATCCAGAAGCAATCCAAATGAAAATTGCTTTAGATGATGGTTCTATCGTTGGGTTCTCCGCAAAAGAATACTTAGCGTCACATCAAAAGCGAACAGTTCCATCGGCAAAGCTAACTGCAGCAGAAGCAAGAAAGAAAATCAATCCGGATGTAAAAGTTATGGAAGAACGTAAAGCTTTAGTAGTCAATGATTTGCATAATGAAGTACTTTGCTATGAATTTGTAGGCACTTTAGGAAAAGATACGTACCAAATATTCATTAATGCTAATAGCGGGGCTGAGGAAAAGGTAAAGAAAATGCAAGCTGTTGAAAAAATTTATGATTAAACCTTAATAGTGAAGTGGTGAAAATAATGAAAACTCTAATATATATATTGATGCTTTGCTTCGTTATAACTGGATGCAGTATTGGAAAAAAAGACAATCCAAACGAAAAGCCGGAACAAAAAAATGTTTCAATGAAAAATGTTAATTATACGAATAAATCAAATAAGCCAAATGAAAAAGCAGCAGATCATTTAGCATCTTTAGCAGCAAGTGTGCCAGGTGTGAATGATGCAACAGCGGTCGTTGTTGGAAAATATGCTATTGTAGGTATTGATGTAAAAGCAAAACTTGATCGAACTCGAGTTGAATCAATTAAGTACTCTGTTGCAGAAAGTTTAAAAAATGACCCTGACGGTGCTAATGCAGTCGTTGTAGCAGATGTTGATACGTATGAACGCCTCAAACAAATCGGAAAGCAAATTAAAAAAGGAAAAACAGGTGAAGGTATACTAGATGAATTAGCCGCTATTGTGGGCCGAGTAATGCCACAAGTTCCAAATGATATGATAGAAAATAGAGAAACGAATCCAATTAAAGATAATGATAAACAATTACCAAAAGATGAAGAACAAGAGTTAAGAAAAGAACAGGATGATCAATCAAATAATCATTTGAATAAATGAAATTAGCCTCGTACTTAATTGTACGAGGTTTTTAAATATAATATTAAATATTCAGTTTATTTTTGAGGGAATATATGGTTTAATTATGATGGGAGGGACAACTGTTATGATGAAAAAAAGCGCATGTATATTGTTTAGTTTATGCTTAGGTTTCAGTATGACAGCGTGTGAACAGAGAAAAGAAGTGAAAAACCAAACAGCAACTTCTTCTACTGTGATGGAAAGGCAACAGAAAGAGTCTATCAATATAAATCATTTCTCGAGTATAAATGAAGGAATGACTTATACAGAAGTGAAAGATTTAATTGGTTTTGAAGGAGATTTACTTATAGAAGAAGGGGTAGAGCATTCTACACAAATTAAACAAATTTTTGCTTGGAAAGGGAACGATCCAAATTCATTTGTTGAAATTACCTTTTTAGATGGAAGAGTGCATTCAAAAGCACAGCAAGGTATAAGTTAATAAGCTAAAAAATGGGAGAGTTTAGCATGAACATACACACAGGGGAAATTCAATTAGCTCCGTATAAGGAGAAATATAAAGAAGTTATACAAACATTTACTTTACCAAGTGAACAAGTTCAGTTTACATCAGATCCAAGCGCATTACTGGAGAAAGCAAAAAGTGATCATACAAAAAATGTGATTGTTATTTTAGATCGCAATGGGGTACCGGTGGGTCTTTTCGCATTGGAAACGGGAGATAGAGTAAAGGAGTTCACAGATAATGAGGATGCTTTACTTTTAACTTCATTTTCTATAAATCACAATAGACAAGGGAAGGGATATGCTAAAAAATCACTGTCACTATTACAAGAGTTTGTAAAACGTTATTTTCCAATAAAAAATGAAGTTGTACTTGCTGTGAATGAAAGAAATATTCCTGCACAAAATTTATATGCAAAAGTTGGTTTCCAAGATAAAGGTTTTAGAAGAATGGGACCAATTGGCCAACAAATAATAATGCATTTACCTATAATGAAATAATGAGATAGAAAACTTACTCTTGAATATTCAAGTAGTAGGTTTTTTTATTTTAACAATATATAATATATGTATATAAAATGAAACAGGAATGAAGGATATAAAAAATGAATCAAGATAGAAAATGGAATATCGTTGGAGGAAGAGTGATTAAAACTGGGATTGCAGTTTTTCTTACAGTGTTAGTTTGTGATTTTTTTAATATCCCAACTTGGAGTTATAAAAATGATTTAAAAGATTATAAACCAAATCATTATCATCACCATTTTTCAAGTGAATCTATTATTTTATTTGAGGTATTATCTATTCATGATATGTTAGAAGAATTAAAACAAATATCCGAGAAATATGAGTGGGAAAACCGATTCAATTGATAAGTTCATTTTACTGTGGGGGGGATAATATGACACTTTATATTGCATTACTAAGAGGAATCAATGTCGGTGGCCATAAAGTAATCAAAATGGCTGATTTAAAACGAGTGTTTGAATCAATAGGGTTAAAACAAGTGAAAACATATATACAAAGTGGTAATATTGTGTTCGAATCTGAGGAAGGTATAAACTTTCTAAAGGACCGAATACAATCTGAAATAAAAAAAGAATTTGATTTCGATGTTCCAGTCATGCTAAGAACACATGATGAATTTATAAATATTATTAAACAATGTCCATATGAAGTTCATTCATTGTTAGAAGGAGAAAGTGTTCATATTGCTTTTTTAGCTAATGTACTTTCTGAAGAAGAGAGTAGTCAATTGCTTACATTTAAAAATGAACTTGAAGATTGCTATATAGATGAGAAGGTCGTTTATTTATTTTTCAAAAATAGCATTCGAAATTCTAAATTAATGAACCAGTTTCAGAAGTCACATACACCAGCTACAGTTAGAAATTGGCGGACTGTGAATAAATTAAAAGCAATTGTAGAGAGTATGTAAATATAAAAAGATGAGGTTTTCTACATGTAGAAAACCTCATCTTTTTACTTATATTGTTTTGCAACTATGAGTTCGACAATAGGATAAATAAAGAATGAAGAGCAAATTGCGATGAACAGAGGGAGGTTTTTTACTCCATCTAAATTAGCCCCCATAGAAAATCCTTCGGAGAAGATTAATAAAAGGAACATTACAACTACAAGCACAAAATACGCAATTTTAAAGCTTTTATATGTAATTTGTTGTCCCATCTCATCTTGACTTTCTTCTGACACACCGTGGGGATCTCCCCAAGTAATGTGATTAATTAAATTACTAAGTATTAACGAAATAGCAAAAATCGTACCACCTAAAATAGAACCTTCAGTTATGTATTTATATGTGCCATGTACTAGTATTGCAATTAATGCTAAAACAATGATTATAAAAATAGTTTTTTTAGTATTCAATAAATAATTGCCCCCTCGATTGTAAAAAACTTTTTACAAATATAAGTATAAAATTGGAAAAGTATCATGTCAAATACTTTTTACACGAAATATGTAAGTATGCAATATTTTGGTTTTATGATAAATAAAAAATTACAATACATTTGAATGTAAAAGAATGGGCTCGCATATATTTGGAAGGGATGTCAGATTAATTTAGGGGGTAGTTATGTCTATACTTTTAAAAGCTGGTGCAGATGCAGGAAACAACGGTTTGAAGTTAATGGTGAAAGGGCAAGACCCTATTTTTATTCCGAGTATTTATTCTTTATATATAGGTGAGCCTACAGGACTCTTAGATGAGGTAGATGTTTCATTATCTGAATTAGAAAACCACATTGATGTGACTATAAGTTCGCCATCGTTAATGCTAAATAATGTACGATACATCGTTGGAGAAAAAGTTATTCAAGATCAATTAAAAGGTACTGAGGTAGAGAAGAAATCGAATAAGTCAACGGATGAGTTAATGGTTATTACAATACTATCAGGTTTGGCGGTAAGCGCTATGCGTCAAAGTCCAACTTCTAGCCATATTAATATTCGTTATGATTTATCTGTCGCTCTTCCTATGCAGCTTATTACACAAGAAATAGCTGCTGAAAATGCAAAACGTTATATGGGAAATCATAAGGTTATTTTCCATTATCCGAACGGACGCGATGTGACAATTAATGTTTCAATTGAGTATTGTAAATGCCTGCCTGAGGGCGCTTCTGGTACGTGGGGCATTGTATACGATGAAGAAGGAAATGTTGTGAAACATAAAATAGAATGTGAGCAAAATCAAGTTTCTGAAATTGATTTTGTAGATAAAACTCTACTTTCTTTTGATATTGGTGCAGGGACGACAGAAGAAGTCGTTTCATTAGGGGTGAATTTCCGTCCGCAACTAAGTAAAGGTTTATCTTATGGTGTAAAAGAGACGTTACTACAAATCATTACGAGATGGAACCGGAAGTATCCAACTAAAACGATTGATAGTATTACAGAATTCAATCAAATTTATTTAAATGATAAGCATCCGAGAAATACCTTATTAGTTGAGGAATCACAGCCAGCGCTATTAGGTTTAGCAGCACGTGTTGCAACAGATATTATAAATAAAATTGATGATATGAAAGACGATCCATACGTGTTTATTTATGGCGGGGGTGCAGTAATTATTAAAAACAGTTTAAAAATGATTTTAAAGCAAAAAGGACGACTCAAAAATGTAATCTTTGTAGATAATCCGTTATTTACAAATGCACGAGGATTATTAGTCTATACTTGTTCGCCAAAATATAGAGAGCATAAGCAAAAAGAGTTAGGATTTACAAACTTAACGATAAGTTAGTTGGTGGAAGTATGCGATCTAGGCGATATAAACGTGGTGATCGAGTAAAAATCAATATTCATAAATCGGTATCACCTGAAATGCTTGCGTGGCTGAATAAACAATCAAATCCAACTAATTTCTTCTTTTTTGCTGCGCAGCAACTATTTAAACAAGTTGGAGATATTGACGTTTCAAAAGCTTTACCAAGCAGCCATGTTTTCTCATTATATGTGGAGCCTTCATCCTTATTAAAAGTCGAAGTAAACCCTTTTAAAAACATGACACTAGACACAAATACATCCACCGAAAATGCAAAAAAAAAATTATGGGAATCTGTTGATCAATTAGATTGTCCATTTTTTTAAACATAGAAAAATATACAAAGTCCCCATCACTATACATACGAATACAGTGATGGGTTTTTGTTTGTAACTAGAAGGGGGCACAATTTGTGCCCCCTTCCATTAGTTATTTATCTAAATTTTAGATGTATGTTTAGAAACAGCGTTAATTATGCTTTCCCAGTCATCTGGATGGTTTTCATGGCCTGCCCCTTTAAGGGTTAATAGTACTGAGTTTGGAATTTCATCAATTAGTGCGAGGCCATGTTCAAATGGTAGTGCTGTATCGTCTGTTCCGTGAATAACTAATGTAGGTGCTTGTATGGATTGAAGTACACCTTCATATGCATCATCACCTTGAAGTAAAGCGTGATTAAACATACTTAATAAATTGTTTGCGCGTTCTATTTCTTGTTTTACTTGTTTATAAACTCTATTTTCATCAAATATTCGTTCTGATCCACATAATAGACGAGATCCTGAAACTAAATACTCTGCCACATCATTTTTATTTGCCCAATCTATACTTGTGCCATTTACATGATGTGTTAAAATCCTTTCATCCATTGGAGGTAAATCGCGAGTATTGTCATCAGATCCTATTACACTAGTCGCTAGTAAAGTCAGCGTCAAAATTCTTTCGGGATGTTTTACAGCAGCAATTTGAGCAATCATACCACCTAATGACATACCAAATAGGTGAGCTTTATTAATATGATAAGCATCTAGTACTCCAATTGCATCTTCAGCCATATCTGTTACTGTATAATTGGAAGTTCTAGGTTCATATGTAACAGAGCGTCCAACATCGCGATTATCAAAGCGAATAACAAATTTTCCTGTGTTCGCCAACTGTTCACAAAATTCTTCATCCCAATATATCATTGAACAAGTAGCTCCCATAATTAATAAAATAGCGGGATCATTAGAGTTACCGAAGCTTTCTGTACATATATCAATACCGTTTATTTTAAATATCTTTTCACTCATAAAGTTAGCCCCATTTCTTTTGAATTTAATTAATAATACAGTTTTGAATAATTCTAAGATGTGTGTAAGATTCTTTTTGAAATTCATCCCGCTATTTGCCGGGCAGTAAGAGCCCGATTGGTGAGGAATGATTAAAGTTTCACTTTATAATGCTTTTTGCATAATTACCCCCAAAAATAAGTATATGGTAATTCAAGGCAAAAAATTTTGAGAAATAATTGTATGTTATTAAAATAAACAGCAAGGAGGAGAGGAAATGAAAGCAATCGTTATTGATCGATATGGCAGTGTTGAAGAATTAAAAGAAAGACAAGTTTTAAAACCGGTTGTTAAGAATAATGAGGTATTAATACGTATTTATGCAACATCTGTTAATCCAGTTGATTGGAAAATAAGAAAAGGTGACTTACAAGAGCAGTTACGCTTTTCATTTCCAATCACTTTAGGATTAGATGTAGCTGGAGTTATTGAAGAAGTTGGAGAAGATGTAGAGTGTTTCAATATAGGAGATAAAGTGTTTACGAAACCTGAAAATATAGGAAGCGGCTCTTATGCTGAATTCATTGCAGTACAATTAGATTTAGTATCACATATGCCTAATAATATTAGTTACGAAGAAGCAGCTTCTATTCCTCTTGCAGGACTTACAGCGTGGCAAAGTCTTGTAGATTACGCAAAAATAAAAGAAAATGACCGTGTATTCATTCATGCTGGAGCTGGTGGCGTTGGAAGTTTGGCAATCCAAATCGCAAAATCATTTGGAGCTTTTGTTGCCACGACTGCTAGTAGTAAAAATAAAGAATTTTTACAGTCTTTAGGAGTGGATCTCGTTATTGATTATAAAAAAGATAAATTTGAAGAACTAGTATCAGATTTTGATATTGTGTTAGATACAATAGGTGGCGAAGTGCAAGAAAAAAGTTTTCGAATTATTAAACCTGGTGGTGTTCTAGTTTCCATTGTTCATGAACCACTACAAAAAGTAGAAGGAATAAAATCAGGATTTTTATGGCTAAAACCAAATGGAAAACAATTAGAAGAATTATCAGCTTTAATTGTAAACGGAAAAATCAAACCAATCATAAGTAAAGTGGTGCCATTTAATGAAGCAGGAGTTCAAGAAGCTCATATTTTGAGTGAAGGACAACATGTTAGAGGAAAGATTGTAGTTAAAGTGGAATGATAATAAAGATTACAGCTTATAGAGTAACTAGATTTGAATAACGAAAAAGCTCAACAATAGATAATATCCCATACTATACATTTTCATTTGCGGGTATTATTTATTGTTGGCTAATGTGATATTGCTTCTAACAAATACTTTTTCGTATTGTATCATATAATTTCTCTAATCCAATTTCCATATCTTTCTCGTTTAACATTGAATAGCTAATTCTTAATTGGTTATCATTTGTTTCGTAGTTTAATAGACAAGCTGTTCCTGGTAAAAAAGAGACATCTACTTCATTTGCTTTTTGTAATAAGGTAAAGGGATCTATCGAATCAGGTAGTGTCACCCATAAATTAAAACCTCCATTTGGTATTTCAAAGTGTAGTTCTTTTAATGGCGATAATATATCAATTGTTAAATCACGTCTCATTTGTAAAGCTGTACGTAATTTTTCTAAATGGTTTTTCATACGTTCTGCACGTAAAAACGGTAGAAGTGCCTTTTGTGTTAATAAAGGACTACCGATATCCATTGAACCTTTTACTGCATATAGCCATTCAAAAATAGGACCATCGGCAATAAGTGCTGCAATACGCAGTCCTGGTGCTAACGTTTTACTAAATCCTTTTATATATATTACGTGGCCATCCTTATCAAAACTTTTGATTGGGGGCGGGATTATAGCATCCTCAAAATATATTTCTCCGAAAGAATCATCTTCAATAATAAAAAATTGATATAGCTCCGATAGTTCTATAAGTTCCATTCTTCGTTCTTTACTCATTACTGTACCTGTCGGATTCTGGAAGGTGGGATTCGTATACAATAAAACGGGATTTTTAATTTGACAAATATCATCAATTAAGTCGGAGCGAACTCCATGATTATCAAGAGAAACGGGAATGATTTGAACACCTTTATTGATGAAAATATCAAGCGCAGCACTGTAACATGGACTTTCTACCAATACAATATCTCCAGGTTTTAATAATGTTTGAGCAATTAAATCAATTCCTTGTTGTGCGCCGCTTGTAATTAATAATTGAGATGGGTCTGTCACTAATTTCTGGTGTTCATGTAAGTAATTTGCTATTTCAACTCGCAATTCATAATCGCCTTGAACTGGCCCATAAGTTGCTAACAACATCGGATTTTTATCCAGCAATTTATGCATTTCATCTGCCAAAAATGGATTTGGTAACAGACGAGGATACAGAATTGCTTGTGAAAAATTATAATATTTACGGTGCTTATTCATTGCATATTGAGAACGCATAACATTAATCGTTTTCGTTTGTTGCCATTTATACGGAATTGGTTTGAAATCTTTCTTTACCCGTTTATATATGTAAGCACCTTTTCCTTGTTCGATGCGTATATACCCTTTCGTTTCTAACTGTTTATACGCTTTACGAACTGTTAATACATTGATTTGTAAATCTGTGGCCATACAACGTAAAGAAGGAAGAGATTCACCATGTGAAAGCATACCACTTTGTATTCTGTCAACAATTTGCATATATATTTGCTTGTAATACGGTATGTTTGTTTCTTTACGCAATACAATTTTCATAGGTTCACCTATTTTTCTTTTTAACTTAATTAAAGCGAAAAATATATAGGGAATCAACTACAACTTGAAGTAACTGTTATATGTACCGATACACTGTTATACACCATAGCCTCTATACTCATTCTAAGAGTAAAAAGGAGGAAGCAAAATGGTCATTTTTAATTACATTTTAGTATGTATTATTTTCGGGACAACATTTTTAACGATAAAAATTGGAATTGAAGCAGGGGCGCCACCGTTGTTTTCAGCAGGAATTCGCTTCTTTTTAGCGGGCATAATCCTTATGATTATTTTTAAATTAAAGCGAAAAGAAATTATGCCACATATATTTTCAAAACGCATTATGTATGCTGGATTTTGTTTAACATTTATGACATTCGCAAGTTTATATTGGTCAGAACAATATATTTCTTCGGGATTAGCTGCTGTTCTTTCTGCTACGGGACCAATGATGATTTTATTAATACAAGCAAAGAGGAATAGGGAGAAATTACAAAAGGAAC
The DNA here is from genome assembly GCF_037966225.1 of Bacillus sp. FSL E2-8900. NCBI lineage: Bacteria > Bacillati > Bacillota > Bacilli > Caryophanales > Bacillaceae > Bacillus > Bacillus sp. FSL E2-8900. Next base: position 2,606,430 of record NZ_CP150193.1, on the reverse strand, counting down.
AACTCGTTGCTTTAGTTATTGCACTAATAGGTGTTATATTTGTTTCTTTACCAGGAATGCATCAACAAGTAAGTTTCATATGGAGTATTGCTTGTATTGTTTTAGTTATAGGGGAGTTATTTTACGGAATAGGCTCTATTCGTTCGAAAGAAATACTGTCAGATTTATCAAATGTATCACCATTTCTTATTAACGGTATTCAAATGTTTTATGGAGGGATTTTACTACTAATCGCATCTATTATTGTAGAACAACCAAATGTAACCGTATTAACTTCATGGAGTGTGCAATGGCCTATTTTATATCTCATATTTATCGGATCGATTGGTGGACACGGATTATATTACTGGCTCTTATCAAAAACAAATCCAGTATTTCCATCGACGTGGTTATATGTATCACCATTAATTGCAATAATTGTGGGATATATCATTTTAGGAGAACCTTTAAATCCTACAATGGGAATGGGGGCTTGTCTTATATTGATTGGTGTATTTTTGGCCAATCGTTCAACACTACGGACTTATTTCAAAAAAGGGCGGTTATTAGAGAAGGAGATGTAGTTTAATAAAGCAATAGCCCTGTATATTACAGGACTGATAAAATCAAAAACACAGTTGGAAAAATAACCAACTGTGTTTTTGATAATTAATTCACTTTTTTAATAAAGCCTTTATAATAACGTTTTACAAGCTGGCTTTCTAACGTCTTCATAGTTTCTAGTGCTACACCGACAATGATAAGTAAGCTTGTACCACCAATTTGAGCAGAAGGTGGTAACGTAGCAATTTTCGTGAATACGAGCGGTAATATAGAAATAGCACCTAAGAAAATTGCACCGATAAATGTTAGACGGTATAGAATTTTAGTTACATATTGTTCAGTTGCTTTACCAGGACGAATACCAGGAACATATCCATTTTGCTTTTTCAAATTCTCAGCCATTTGTTCAGGATTTACTTGAATAAATGCGTAGAAGTATGTGAAAGCAACGATAAGACCGACATAAAGTGTCATTCCAATTGGATGTGCGAAATCAAGATTTGCAACTAACCATTTTGATACGCTTGAATCAGGGAAGAGCTGCGCAATTGTACGCGGCGTCATTAAAAATGCAGAAGCAAAGATAACTGGTATAACACCAGCACTATTTACTTTAAGCGGTAAATGAGTGTTTTTTGCTCCTTGATATTGATTGTTTCCTGAAACAGCTTTTGCATATTGGATCGGTATTTTACGTACAGCTTGTTGAATGTAAATAACACCAACAACTATCGCTAAAATTACGAGTCCAATTAAAATAATTTTTATTATGTGCATAAATAGCTGATCGCCAGCATTTTGGAATTGTTGTAAATAAATTTGATTTGCAACATTTGGAATGGCGGCAACGAGACCTGCGAAGATAATCATCGAAATACCATTACCAACTCCGTTAGCGGTAATTTGTTCGCCTAACCAAAGTAAAAATGCAGTACCTGCAGTTAAAACTGTCGCAATAAATAAGTATGTAGTCCAGCTTTGATCTGTTATTAATTGTCCACCTGCTATATTATTAAAGCCATAAGACATTCCGATGGCCTGTATGAATGCGAGAATGATTGTAAAGTATCGAGTGAATTGAGCTGATTTCTTACGGCCCATTTCTCCTTGCTTTGCCCATTCCGAAAATTTAGGTATAACATCCATTTGTAGTAACTGTACTATGATGGAAGCTGTAATATATGGTGTAATACCTACAGCAAAGATTGAGAAGTGTTGCAATGCTCCTCCGCCAAATACGTTTAACATACCTAGAACGTTAGCTTGATCTTGTACTTTTAATACCTCTGCGTTAGTATGAGGAACTGGAATAAACGTGCCAATTCGAAAAACGATTAACATCGCTAGTGTAAAAAGGATTTTCCTTCTTATCTCAGCTACTCTCATGAAATTTGAAATCGTACGAAACATTATGTCGCCTCCTATATTTTTATCAGTAAAAAACTGATTATTATACCCTATGAAGTAACCACAAACCTCCTTCCGCACTAAATTCATTTGACAAATGGATTTTCATACACTTTGTAGTTTTCACGGATATAAAAATATAAGGTGTTATATAAGCGACCTATACACTTCACGTAATCATTCAATACCCATAATATATCGAATAAATTAACAAATGTACATACATACGCATTAAAAATGAATAAATAGGGTCATTTTTTACATTTATTTAATGATAAATTGATAGGACATTATACTGGTAAATGCGCTTCGTATATTCCTTTAATCAATTAAAATCCTCCACCTTTTTATTTTCTTACAATTAATATATCGATTTAAAAAGAATGTAAAATCAAATAAAAGTATGAAAGTACATACTACTTTAGTAGTAATAGTAATCAATTATATTTCAATTCAAATTCATCTCCCGCTGATTAAAGTTTCACTTTATATGATTAGAGAATTCTTTTTATTTAAGAAGGAATAAATGTTAAAGAAAGCTAATTAAACAGTGTACATATTTATAGGGGAGAAGATATAAATGAAAGTTGTTATAAAAAAATTACCACCATTAGAAGTAGCGTATATAAGACGAACTGGTAGCTACTTTGAACCGCAAGATCACTGGGGAAAGTTACTGAATTGGTCAATTGAAAATAAACTGTATCCACCAGAGCAATCATTTATCGGAATATCATTGGATAATCCTGAACTTGTTGCAAGTCATAAGTGCCGGCATGATGCATGTATTACGATTCCTGAAAACTTTGATAAAGAAAAGTATCATACTGTGCAATTTAAAAGATTAGATGGAGGTACATATGGTCTATGCCAGTTCTATGATGAACCTCATAAATTAAGTGAAGCGTATCAATACATGTATGCAGAGTGGCTACCAAATAGTGAGTATGATGCAGATTATGATAGAGATAATTTAGAGTTTTGCTTAAATAATGTTGCTGAAGATCTAGAAGGAAAGTTAAAGGTTGATTTATTTGTGCCAATTAAAAATATATAAAAAACAAATAACTTCATTTGTGGTTTTAAAATGAAATTGGACTAGTAGTGAAAGAAAATCTTTTTTCGAAGATAATATTTCTAGCGTAGAAATTTAAGTATGTAGGCTGCAATGAAAGGAGAATCCACATGGATAAAATTGTAAATGACAAGTTTTATGAAACGAGAAATCAATTAGTTGAGGAAATTACTTTGTTGAGTAATGCTCAATTTAATAGGAAACCAGATAAGGATAAATGGAGTATTGCACAAATTTGTCATCATTTAGTTTTATTAGATGAGAGAGTGATAACAGTTATTTCGTCAGGATTAAAAAAGTTAGATAGTACCCAAAATGAGCGTAAAGAAATTCACACTATTTTATTAGATAGAACGAAAAAGTTTATAGCTCCAGAAATGATTGAACCAAGTATAGAACCATTTGAAGTGCAGCAAATGCTCAATATGCTAAACGAATCAAGAAAAGAATTGATGCGTTTCCTGAGTACAATAGAAGATGAGTCTGTATTAGCGAAAAAATCAGTGATGCATCCAGCTCTTGGAGAATTGCCCCTTGATCAGTGGATAGAACTGATCTATTTGCATGAACAGCGTCATATGTTACAAATCAAAGAGATAAAATTGCTTTGTGAAATTGAAAAGTAAAAATTATTCCCTAGTTATTGATACGTATTATAAACAAGGAAAATGGTTGATTCATATTGATTCAGAAGAAAACAAAAATAGAATGAAATTAGTTGAAAGTAACCAATAAGCTTAAGAAAATATGAAACTATCCGATTTTCTGTATAAGTGTAACCCCGTCTTAAATGAAGAGCGGGGTTATTTTTTTTGAAAGTGTTTTTATTTAGAAGGAAATAAATCAGCAACGAAATTCAAAAAATTAATCATCATAACATATTGTATATGCCCGTTTTAATAAATTGAAATAATGATAAATGATATGTTCTTATTTTGAAAGTACACTTCACACGCTTAAGGAAGGAGTATTCTGTCAGAAAACGATAAAATACAATTCTGTTAGGGGATGTATGCAATTTATTCTCTTTATTTTTGCAACAGAACCACCTTCAAAATTATCTTTTGTAGTTGAAGTTTCCTGAATAATAAGTTACATTTTTATAGTTCAAGCAACTTTATGAAAGTACAAAAAGGGGAGAAATATTATTATTATGCAAAAAATGAAATGGAAGAACTATGTATGTTACTTTGTAATTCTATTACTGCTTGGAACGGCAGTAATAGTCAAACCATCTATCTCTAAGGCTGAGGAATCTGAAGTTAATATTACATTGTTAGGTACTGCAGATATTCATGGTAGATTTATGCCTTGGGATTATGCGCTTGATGGAGCAAATATGAGTGGAAGTTTGACGCAGCTTTATACGGTTATAAAGAAGGTCCGTCAAGAAAATCCAAATACCATATTAGTAGATGCCGGGGATACAATTCAAGGAAACTCAGTAGAATTATTCAACGATAAGCCACAATCGCCAATGATGGTAGCGATGAATACAATGGGGTATGATGCCTGGGCATTTGGAAATCATGAATTCAATTTTGGATTAGATACATTGAAAAAAGTTAGTGAGCAATATAAGGGAAAAACGTTAGCAGGAAATATTTATAAGGAAAATGGAGAGCGCTTTCTTCCTGCATATACAATTGTAGAAAAAGGTGGAATTAAAGTTGGGATTATTGGTATGAATACACCAATGATTAGTGATTTTGAAAAAGGGACAGATCACTTAGATGGTTTAGTGGTGAAAAATCCGGTAGAAGAGACGAAAAAGGCAATTAAGGAATTAGAAGGTAAAGTAGATGTAATGGTAGGAGTTATGCATATGGGATTAGAAAATGAGAATGGTATCCCTGGTACTGGTGTTCAAGATATTGCAAATGCTTGTCCGGAACTAAGCGCTATTTTTGCGGCTCACATGCATAAACTTGTAAAAAAAGAAGTTGTAAATGGCGTAATTATTACAGAGCCAGATAAATATGGAACACATATTTCACGTATTGACCTTACTTTTACAAAGCAAGATGGGAAGTTGGTTTTAAAAGATAAAACTGCTACCGCTATACCTGTAAAAAATGCTGATGGAACAACGATATTATCTGATCCTACACTTGAAGAAACACTAACACCTTTTCACGAATATGCGAGAGGAGATGCAAATGTTGTAGTCGCTCAATTAAAGGGTAGAAATCTTGTTCCTGAAAATGAAATAAAGGGTATTCCAAGTGTTCAGATTCAAGAAACACCTTTATCAGATTTCTTTCATGAAGTCATGCTCTACTACAGTAAAGCAGATGTAGTAGCCCATCAAATTGATAATGATTATGCCCGTTTGGATACAGGTCCTATTAAGAAAAAAGATATTGCGTACAATTACCAATATGCCTTGGGAGAAATTACAGTATATAAGATTTCTGGAAAAGATTTAAAAGACTATATGGAATGGGCAGCAGGATATTTTAACTCATCTCGTGCCGGAGATGTAACCGTTAGCTTTGATAAAACCCGCCGTGCATCTAAATACAGTACGAACGATTTCTTTGGAGGCGTAAAATACGAAATTGACTTAACAAAACCATACGGAAGCAGAATTACAAATTTACGCTCTATTCGTACAAACAAACCAATCAAAATGAGCGATGTTATGACGCTGGGAATGAATGCATATAGAATGGAGGCTCTTCAGGCAAAAGGGGGAGCTTTAGAGGGGCGTAAGTTTGAACAAATTTGGTCATCTAAACAAGAGAATGCATTTGGAGAAACAGGTGGAACCATTCGTAACCTTGCTATTACATATTTAAAAGAGGTAAAGAACGGTGTATACACACCGAAAGTTATGCATAATTGGAAAATTACTGGTGTAGATTTACATTCTTCAGAGCATAAGGCTGTAGTTGATCTTGTGAATAAAGGGATTTTAGAAATTCCAAAAACAGAAGACGGAAAATACACAAATATAGCATCTATAAATACGAAAGATTCAATTACAAAAGAAGAGATTGTAGCACTCTCACAAAAAGCAAATATTAATCCAAATCAGTTTAAGCATATAAAAACAAAAGGTGAATTTTACAAAAAACTTAGTAGGATTACTAAAAAAATATAAATTATAAGGTTTCTTATAGTAATTGTTATTTTAATAGCATTAAACCCACTCTTACAATAGTAAAGAGTGGGTTTTTATGTTGTTATTTAGATATAAGTATACTTTTATTAGAATGAATATAGATAATTAATAACTAACCAATTGGATGAGCGTCTTAGGGAGCTCTTTTTTATTGAAATTAATGCATTTATATGAGTTGTTCTTTAATTGTAGCATCATCCTTAATTTATGTAATTTTGCATAATGTTACATAAATTGTGTATTTTCTCTTTTTTTAGACATTAATAGACAGTATACTTTGTACAAGCTTTCTATTTCAAAAATTATACGAGGTGAAATAATGAAAAACAAAAAGACATTAACTAAGGTAGCATTAACAACAGGATTAGCTTTAACAGCTGTGGCACCATATGGGGTAGGTCATGCAGAGGAAACAGATCAACTACAAGTTCAAATTCAGGAGGAATCGTTCCGTTCGGGTGAACTTACACAGCCGTCACAAAAGGCACCAGAAAATGTAGTAAAGGATGCACTTAAGGAGAAAACAGAACAAGCTCTGTCCCAAAAACAAGTCAATGGAGAAGCAGGAGTAGATTATAAAGTCCTTCAAAAACGTGGTTCGTATGATGGAACTACACTTGTGCGTATGCAGCAAACATACGAAGGAAAAGAAGTATATGGACATCAATTAACTGCACACGTAGATAATAAGGGTGTTATTAAAAGTGTTTCAGGCGATAGCGCGCAAAATTTAAAACAAGAAGAATTGAAAAAAACTATTAATCTATCAAAAGATGAAGCAAAACAATATATTTATACGAAATACGGGAACGATATCAAGTTTATTTCTGAGCCAGAAGTTAAAGAGGTTATTTTTGTTGATGAAAATAATGGACAAGCTAGCAATGCATACCAAGTTACCTTCGAAGCTGCAACACCAAACTATGTTTCTGGTACTTATTTAGTAAATGCACAAAATGGTGATATGTTAAAAAATATGGTAAAAGAATCTAACTTAAAAGCAAGTGAAAAACTAGTTGGAGCCTTAAAGAAAAGTAAACAAAGCAGCCTTACATCATTAACGGGAACAGGAAAAGATGATTTAGGTATTAATCGTTCATTTGGTATCTCTAAACAAAGTAATGGCAAATATGCTCTTGCTGATTATACAAGAGGGCAAGGCATTGAAACATATGATGTGAATTACAGAGATATTACTAAAGAAGAAAGCTATTATCCTGGTACATTAGCGACTAGTACTTCGGCAACATTTAACGACCCAAAAGCGGTAAGTGCTCATTACTTAGCAACAAAAGTATTTGATTTTTATAAAGATAAATACAAGCGTAATAGCTTTGATAATAAAGGACAAAAGGTAGTTTCAGTTGTACACGCTTGGGATTCTGAAGAGACGAATGATCCGAAGAATTGGCAGAATGCATTAAGTGCTAATAATGGAAGTATGCTTGTATATGGTGATCCTATTGTTAAAGCATATGACGTAGCTGGACATGAATTTACACATGCTGTTACTTCTAGCGAATCTAATCTTGAATATTACGGGGAATCTGGTGCGATTAATGAGGCACTATCTGATATTATGGGAACATCTATTGAGAAATACGTAAATAATGGAAACTTTAACTGGACAATGGGAGAACAAACAGGATCTGTTTTCCGTGATATGGAAAACCCAGCTTCTGTTCCATCTTCACTAGGAGTACCTTATCCAGATGATTACAGTGAATTTAACGATTTTAATGGATGGGATCAAGGCGGTGTTCATTTTAATTCAAGTATTATTAATAAAGTTGCGTATCTCATTGCAAAAGGCGGTACTCATAACGGAGTAACTGTTAAAGGAATTGGTGAAGATAAAATGTTTGATATTTTCTATTATGCAAATACTGATGAGTTAAACATGACTTCTAATTTCAAAGAATTGAGATCAGCATGTATTCGAGTGGCAACTAATAAATATGGTGCAAATACAGCTGAAGTTCAAGCAGTTCAAAAGGCATTCGATGCAGCAAAAATTAAGTAATTTAGAAATATAGTTATCATTCATATATTAATACATTATGAAAAACAGCTAATATCATTTTAAGGATATTAGCTGTTTTTTTACTTAGCAATGTATTGTTGGAAATAAACTGACTAAGCAATAATTAGGTGCGTTATCTGTAAGAAGTTGCGACAAATAAATAAGGTTTAAAGTGTGTAAAAACAGAAAATTAATAATATATTGACCTCTTGATAGAAAGTCTATAAAATGAAAGCGATAACAAACGATTGCTTTAAAATGATTTCCCTGACCTTTTAGCATTTACAAATATATGAGGGCATACACAAATCTATTTTTTTAAGCATTAATGCAAACGTTTTCGTATTAAAAGGTCATTGAAATACATACGTGAAAATAGCCAATATGGAGGTGAAGTTAAAGAGATTTCTAGATAAATTTAAGCAGTTTTATTCAGTGAAAGCATAATAAATCGTTAGTAATATTTGAAGAAAGGGTGTATGTGGTGCAAATTACAAAAAGATTAATTAATAAAAAAGTTTTATTACTTACTTTAATCATTATGTTATCATCTGTTTTCTCTTTTCAGAGTGTGAAGGCAGTTTCAAATTTGAAAACAACTGAAATTATCATTCATTACAAAGAAAAGCTTGGAAATACAAAAGACTGGAATCTTTGGTTATGGGGAGAAAATGCAAATGGTACATCTTATGAATTTACTGGTGAAGATGAATTTGGAAAATACGCTAAGATAAAAATAGACGGTGACTATAATCGTGTAGGATTTATAGTTCGAACAAATGAATGGGAAAAAGATGGTGGGGATCTTTGGATTGAAAATATAAAGGACGGTCGTGCTGAAGTATGGATTCTTTCGGGTGATGAAAAAGTATATAACTCTAAGCCTTCATCGGATCTCTCAATTCAAAAAGCAACTATTGATAGTTTCAATGAAATTACTGTAACGACTAATGTCCCGTTTCATATTAAGGAAAAGAAAATTGAAATTGAAGGCATTAAAATTAAAAATATTACTCCTTATGATACAAACAGTGGAGATATTACTAATAAGGTTAAAATAATTACGGAACAGAAAATTGATTTAAAACAAACATACAAAGTTAAAATTGAAAACTTAGCTGATACGAATACTGAAATTGGTAAAGTCATTCGTAGCGAAGAATTTGATAATTTATTTTATTATGGTGGCAACGATTTAGGAAATACATATACTCCGCAACATACAAAGTTCCGTTTATGGGCTCCTACTGCAAGCGAAGCGAAGTTAGTTACATATAAAAACTGGAACGATAAAATAGGTGCTGAAATAAACATGCAACAAGGTGAAAAGGGAACTTGGACAGCAGAACTAAAGGGGAACCAAAAAGGGCTCTTTTATACGTATAAGGTCAAAATTGGTGATAAGTGGACTGAAGCGGTTGATCCATATGTGCGTGCTGCTTCTGTAAATGGGGATAAAGGTGCAGTCGTTAATTTAGAAGAAACAAATCCGAAAAAATGGAAAGCAAACAAAAAGCCAAAATTTAAAAATCCGGAAGATGCTATTATTTATGAGTTACATGTACGCGATCTTTCCATCCAACCTGAAAGTGGTATTAAACAGAAAGGGAAGTATTTAGGTGTAACAGAAAAAGGTACAAAAGGGCCAAAAGGTGTAAAAACAGGACTTGATCATATAAAGGAGCTTGGTGTTACTCACGTTCAGTTTTTACCGATATTTGATTATGCTTCAGTAAATGAAGAGACTTTAAATGAACCGCAATATAACTGGGGATATGATCCTAAAAATTTCAACGTTCCAGAAGGCTCCTATTCTACAAATCCTTATGAGCCAACTGTTCGAATAACTGAATTAAAGCAAATGGTTCAAACACTACATGATAATAATCTTCGAGTAGTGATGGATGTAGTATATAACCATATGTATAACGCTGCTGAATCTAATTTTCATAAGTTAGTTCCAGGTTATTATTATCGTTACAATGAAGATGGAACATTTGCAAATGGAACTGGAGTAGGAAATGATACTGCTTCAGAAAGAAAAATGATGAGGAAATTTATGATAGATTCCGTAACATATTGGGCAAAAGAATACAATTTAGATGGATTCCGTTTTGATTTAATGGGTATTCATGATTATGAAACGATGAATGAAATACGTAAAGCTGTTAATCAAATTGACCCTTCTATTATACTACACGGAGAAGGATGGGATTTAAATACACCTCTTGCAGCTGAGCTGAAAGCAAATCAAAAAAATGCAGAGAAAATGAAAGGGATTGCTCATTTTAACGATAATATACGTGATGGGTTAAAAGGTAGTGTATTTGAGGAAAAAGAAAATGGTTTTATAAATGGAAAGGAAAACATGGAAGATCGTATTAAAAAAGGTATTACGGCAGGTATTGACTACGATACAAATTCGTCTACCTATCAAGATCCAGAGCAGGTGCTAACTTATGTGGAAGCACATGACAATCATACATTATGGGATAAACTTGAGTTAACTAATCCAGGTGACAGCGATGAAGTGCGAACACAAATGCACAAATTGTCTTCTTCGATTTTATTAACATCACAAGGAATTCCATTTTTACATGCAGGGCAAGAGTTTATGCGGACGAAATACGGTGATCATAATAGTTACAAATCTCCAGACTCAATTAACCAGATGGATTGGCTGCGCCGTGCAACGTTTAATAATGAAGTAGATTATATGAAGGGTTTAATAGAATTACGCAAAAAGTACTCAGCTTTTCGAATGACATCTGCAGAGCAAATAAAAACACACGTATCATTTATTGATGCTCCAAAAAATACTGTAGCTTATATAATAGAGGGGAATAAACATGAATACTTTACAGTGGCTCACAATGCAAATAGAGAAGCTGTTGAAATAACACTTCCATCGAAAGGGCCTTGGAAAGTACTAGTAGATGGCAAGCAGGCGGGAAGTAAACTACTTTATGTTGTCCATGACAATAAAATTAAAGTTCCTGCATTAAGTTCATTTGTCTTAAAAACAGAGAAACCGATTAAATAAAAGCGAAGAATGTGGAAATAAATACTGCATTGAGCAAATTTAACAAGGATTGCAAATGAAAAAAGCGAAGTGAAGATTATTCTCACTTCGCTTTTAAAGTTAATGTAATATAATTTCACATACTGTAATTATATTACAATTTAATAAAAGAAATAAGCAATAGATTATTTCTTTTATGACAGTAGGAGGAGAAGATATCTTTGAGTTTATTTATAAAATTACCTGAAATACATTCGTAATTCATATAATGTTTATTATATATTCGAACATATAACGAACTAGATATTCGAGTTGTATTAACTCCTACAAATCGTTTAAAAATAACAAAGGCGTAAAAAGTATATGGAATTAAAATAGAGAAAAGACACCATTCAAGGTGTCTTTTCTCTATTTTGAATATGAAATGTAAGTAACTCGATTGTATGTAATAGTATGTGATATTTTCACACTAACTGATTAAGAAAAATTTAAAACTCTTTTCTTAATCTATTTGTAATAAATTACATCATAAAATTTTATCGATATAATAAATAAAACTTTCTCAACATTATTTGATTTAATAACTATATTCAACCGCTCTCCAATCCATTACAATAATTTCACATTGGAAATACATGAATATTCTCAATGTTACAAATGGTTTATACCTTATAGGATTACTATGGGAAAGGATGTGAAATATCCAAAAAGAAATCATTTTTTATGATGAAATAAAAAATTTTAATGAAGAAAAAGTTATTTCATTATTTTCAAGTTTCGTTAAAGTGCATGTATTTATAATCACTATGAGACAAGGAGCAGAATCCGAAAAAATTTTTGTAAATTAGAAAATTGCATTTCAAAAATAAGTTAAATGTTTATGGAGGGTTATATGAGCGAGAAAATTTATTACTGGTCTCCGATTAAGCATTGGGAGAAGTTGCATAATGAAGTTTTGATAGGGGAAATGAGATTTACAGGTATTCTGTCTGAGTGGTTTCCAGATTTTTATTTTATGGCTCAAAAAGGTGTGAAAATTAGTGAACTAGTAGAGCGCTTTTCGTTAGGAAATGTAGAAGAGACACAAAAAAACATAGAGCTCATGATAAAAAATCGTGTGTTAGTAAGTAATATATTACACCCAAGAGAAGTATTTTCTTCACAAGAAAAGATTTTTTCAAATCCATATAGCAACCAGATTCGCTTTTCTAAAGAAAAGTTAGATAAGTATATGAGTAAACAATTAAATCGCACGCACGTTGCTGCACGGTCGACCGAAATTCAACTTGAAACAACAAATGAGCTACCTACTATAATCAAGGAACGTAGGTCTTGTCGTCAATTTGATATGGAAAAACATATTAGTTTTTCGGAATTTTCCCGATTCTTATCAACTCTAAAACAGGTTAGGGAAGAAAAAATATACTATCATTACGCAAGTGCAGGCGGGCTCTATCCCATTGATATCTTTGTTTATGTAAAACCAAAACGTATAGAGGATATGAAAGCTGGATTTTATTATTATAATCCATCAAAAAATAGTCTTGTGATTGTAAACAACATTGATCAAGTAATCAAAAGTGATCATGAGTTAATTAATCAGGATTTATTTACTCAATCTGCCTTCTCAGTTTATTTGGTTTATAATGCGAACGCTTCCATCCCGAAATACGGTTCAGATGGATATTTATTTGCTTGTATTGAGTCAGGCATTATCACTGCTACCTTAAATATGGTTGCTGAGACATTAAATTTAGGGGTTTGTTCAGTTGGTCATATGAAATTTGAAGATATTCAGCAATTTTTATGTTTGGATAGTCATCAAGTGTTTCTCCATGGGCTTGAAGTTGGCTTGAAAATTAACGAGTAGAAGAAATGAATATTAGGGGGATAAAGATAAAAATGCACATTAAAGATCGAAGTTCGATTCATGAAAATAAAGAAGTAGAAGCGTTTTGGAAGGAGCAATTATCTTCCGAGATTCTCGATTTTTCTGTATTTAAATTTAATAGCGATTACCAACTAAATAAAGAAACACCTTGTGAATACGTTCAAGTCATAGTGAATGTAGAATTTAGTAAAAGTATACAAAAAATAAGTAAGTCTCAAGATTTATTATTATTTAGCTGGTTTCAAGCCGCTTTAAGGGTTTGTTTGGCACATTATACAGATCAAGAAAGAATTACTATTGGTATTCCTATAATTGAAAAGAATCTTGAACAAAGTGAGAATCTTAATAAGTTGATTCCTTTAGGAAGTGAAATCCAGCCGCATCACACCTTTAAACAATTAGTAAATGAGATTGAACAAACGACTTTATTCGGGTATGAAAATCAGGAGTATCCGCTCTCTGAATTATTAGTTAAACACAATTTAACTCCTTTTCAAATTGTAATCGGGATGGAAGGATTACATAATGAAAATTCGCTAGAAGAATACGCAGAGAATAATTTAGCCCTATGGATACGAAGAAAATGGAATGAAATACATAATGAATTTGAATTTCAAATTTCTTGCAAGTCCCGTTCATTCTCTTCTTTGCAACAGTTTGCCAATTCGTATTGTTATGTTTTAAAGCAAGTTTCACAAAATCCGAATTTGGCATTGAAAGATATTTGTATTATTGCAGAAGAAGAAAAAGAGTTGTTAGAAGGATTGAATACTTTTCAAACAGGCATAGACTTGTTTCAATCATTTCAAGATTTGTTTGAAGCGCAAGTATTAAAAACTCCAGATCAAATTGCTGTTGTTTGTAATGATCAATCTTTGACATATAGAGAATTGAATAAGAAAGCGAATCAATTGGCTTCTATTCTTCAAAGTAAAGGTGTTTCAAAAGAAAGTATTATTGGCGTTATGGTAAATCGGTCATTAGAAATGATTATTGGTATGATGGGGATTTTAAAAGCAGGAGCAGCGTATTTACCAATCGACCCTAACTACCCAACTGAACGAATTGAATATATGTTACAAGATAGTCAAGCAAAATATTTACTTAGTAAGCGAACAGAGGAAGTATTGCCACAATTTGCAGGTGAAGTACTGTATCTTGATAAAGAATATCTTTTTCAAGGTGAAGAAAGTAATTTAGTACGAGAACATAATCCTAATGATTTAGCTTATGTTATTTACACATCAGGATCGACAGGAAATCCAAAAGGGGTAATGATAGAACAAAAATCGCTAGTTCATTTTTTAAATGTAATGAGAGAAAAAGTAAAAGCTAATCAATCATTCTTGTTTCTTGCTAGTGTATCTTTTGATATTTCCTTGTTAGAAATATGTCTTCCTTTAACGCAAGGTTCAAAAGTAGTAATTGCTACAGAGGACCAGTTTGCAACAAAAGAATTGGCTCATTTGGTCAAAAAACATAAGGTGGATTTATGGGAATCAACGCCATCGCGAATGGAAGTGATTTTGAGTGATCCAGAAGGGGCGATTTTTCTAAAAGATTTAAAATCTATTTTATTAGCAGGAGAATCATTTTCCATTGATTTGGTTGAAAAAATTCGTTGTATCAGTGAAGCAACAATTTTAAATATTTATGGTCCCACAGAAACAACCATTTGCGCAACAGTAAAAGACTTGAGCACTTCCAAAGAAGTTACGATTGGCAAACCTAACCCGAATTATCATTCCTATATATTGAATAAGTATGGCCAATTAAAACCATTTGGAATTCCCGGTGAACTCTGCATTGCTGGCGTAGCGGTAGCACGAGGGTATCTTGGTAAAAATAAACTGACAGATGAAAAGTTTGTACCGAGTCCTTTTGCGGCAGGGGAAATGATGTATCATACAGGTGATCTCGTTCGTTGGTTGCCTAATGGAGAACTTGAATATTTAGGTAGAATGGATCATCAAGTGAAAATTCGGGGGTATCGGATTGAATTAAGAGAAATCGAAACTCAATTAAGGGAATATCCAGAAATAAACCAGGCTATCGTTGTTGATCAAGTGTATGGAAATAGGAAATTATTAGCTGCCTACTATGTATCGGATAACAAGGTGTCTTTTGATGAAATCAGAAAATATTTAAGTGATAAATTACCTGAGTTTATGATTCCTGAAAAAATGATTCAGGTAGAAGAGATTCCATTGAATCCAAATGGAAAAGTGGATAGAAAAAGATTGTTGGATATAACACAAACGGATTATGTATCAATTCCATACGTTGCTCCGCGCAATGAAATTGAACAAAAATTAGTGCGTGCATGGGAAAAAGTTATGGAGATCGAGGGAATCGGTATTCATGATAATTTTTTTGCATTAAAAGGAGAATCTATTAAAGCACTTCAGGTAATTAATTTATTAAGAAAAGACGGCTTAAAAATAAGTACAACAGATTTTTTTAAGCACCCCACAATCGCTCAACTGAGTTCTTGTGTAAAGCTAGAGCATAAAGAGGAAAACCTTGAAAGTAGACCAACTCATGTTAAAGATTTGTCTAAGCCATTTTCCTTAACAGAAGTTCAGACAGCGTATATGATAGGACGGAATTCACAGTTTGAATTAAGTGGTATTTCCCCTCAAACATATTTTGAATATGAAACAGCTTTGGATATCAATCGTCTTTCAAAAAGTTTTCAAAAGGTAATTCATCGTCATCCAATGTTGCGAGCTGTAATTTTACCAGAGGGAAAACAGCAAATATTACAAAGCGTTCCTGATTACGAGATTGAAATAGTGAGTCTCATAGATTTAGATGATAGGAATCAACATGCTCGCTTACAAGAAGAGCGTTCTCGAATGACTAACCATGTATTCCCTTTGGGGCAATGGCCTTTGTTTGAATTGAAAGCTTTTCTTTTAAAAGAAGACACGTATTTATTATGTTTTCGATACGATGCTTTATTAATGGACGGAGCAAGCATGAACATTGTTGGACAGGATTTGTTGCATTATTATTATAAACCAAATCAAAAATTAGAATCTTTATCTTTTGATTTTCAAGATTATATGTTTATCTATGATGAAATGGAACAAAGCGAAGAATATAAAACAGCAAAAGATTATTGGACAAGTAAGCTTCCTGACTTTCCGTTTGCACCTTCTTTGCTGTTAAAAAAGGATCCAGCAGAGATTGCTACTCCTAAATTCCAATCACTTACAAAAATCCTGGATAATAAAAAATGGACAAAGCTACGAAAGTTAGCACAAGAGAAAGAGGTAACGCCTTCCGCTCTACTTTGTACAATATATGGTGATGTGTTGGCATATTGGAGTAATCAACGTCGATTAGCAATTAACTTGACTGTATTTAACCGTTATCCTGTTCATGATGAAGTAGAACAGATTGTTGGAGATTTCACATCACTTATTTTATTGGATGTTGATGTAAAACCAGAGCAAACTTTCTTTACTAGAGTAAAAGAAACGCAAGCTACTTTATTAGATGGCCTTGAACATCGTCATTACGATGGAGTTAACTTTATTCGAGATTTTACTCGATATCATCAAATGACGCCAAAAGCAGTTATGCCAATCGTTTTCACCTCGATGTTAGCAGGTGCAGGTGCTTTCTCTTGGGAACAACTTGGTTCTCTTCGCTATATTCATGCTCGGACTCCACAAGTGTACTTGGATAATGTAGTAATTGAAAAAAATGGAGAGTTATTAATTAGCTGGAACTATGTTGAAGAGTTGTTTGATGTTGATGTAATAGAAGCAATGTTTTCCCAATTTGTTGACTTATTGGAACAATTGGTGAAACAAAGCGATATAACATCTTTGCAGATGAAAGAATCGGATCAAACTTTAATTAAGCAATACAATGAAACAACAGAAAAAATACCTTCAACTACTCTGTATCAATTATTTACAGACCAAGTAAAACGTACACCGGATGAAGTAGCAGTGGTATTTGAACAAGAATGGTTAACATACTCGGAACTTCATAAACGTTCTAATCAAATTGCCCACTTCTTAAAAGAGCAAGGTATTGGTCTAGGTGACAAAGTGGGTCTTTTAGCAAAAAGGCGAGTTGACACAATTGTTAATATGTTAGGTATTTTAAAATCAGGTGCCGCTTATGTTCCGATTGATCAAGATCATCCTTTAGATCGCCAAACATATATTTTAAAAAATAGCTCATGCAAGCTTTTATTAGAACCTAGTCTTTATGAAGAAAATCATTTGTCATTTTATACAACAGAAGATATACCCGCTATTGCTGGTCCAGAAGATATTGCCTATATTATATACACTTCAGGAAGTACAGGAAAACCAAAAGGAGTAATTATTACTCACCAAGCGGTTACAAATACTATTCAAGACATAAATCAAAAATATGAGGTGAATGAAGATGATCGTATTATTGGTATCTCTTCCATGTGTTTTGACCTATCTGTATACGATATTTTCGGAGCTTTAAGCACAGGTGCAATGTTAGTAATGATTCGTGATCCGAGAGACATGCAAGAATTAATCCGCACTGTCGAACGTAGAGGGATTACAATTTGGAATACAGTGCCTGCAATCATGGATTTGGCATTGGAGCAAGTAGGTTCTCATTTTGAATATCCTTCTTTACGTTTAGTTTTACATAGTGGAGATTGGATTCCGCTTTCTTTACCAGAAAAAATAAAACGACATTTTCCGATTGCAGAAGTAGTCTCACTAGGAGGGGCAACAGAAGCATCGATTTGGTCAATTTATTATCCGGTCAAACAGGTGGAATCACATTGGAATAGTATTCCATACGGGATGCCCTTGGCAAACCAAACGTATTATGTGTTGAACTATGAAAAGAAAATGTGCCCTGTTGGTGTAATTGGAGATTTATATATCGGGGGAGTGGGCCTTGCTAAAGGATATGTAAATGATGAAAAGAAAACAAATGAAGCGTTTGTGTCACATCCTGATTTTGGTCTTATATATAAAACAGGAGATTGTGGAAAAATGCATTCTGAGGGATATATTGAATTTTTAGGCCGCCAAGATTACCAAGTGAAAATTCAGGGATATCGAGTAGAGTTAGAAGAAATCTCTCATTGTCTTCTAACTTATAAACAAGTCGAACATGCTGTCGTAATTGATCAAACAGATGAGAACGGAATAAAATTTTTAGTTGCATATGTGGTAACTGAGCAAAATATTAGTACAACAGAACTACGAAAGCATTTGCGAGATCACTTGCCAGATTATATGATTCCTTCTTATTTTGTTTATTTGGACCAATTACCCCTGACTCCAAACGGGAAATTAGATAGAAAAGCGCTCCCTACTCCGGAGAAACAAAAAAATAAAGTATTTATTGCCCCAAAAACTGAAATGGAAAAAATATTAACTAGTATTTGGCAAGAAGTACTCAAAATAGATCAAGTTGGAGTAAATGATCATTTCTTCGCCTTAGGTGGAGATTCGATAAAAGCGATTCAAGTGTCCGTCAGACTGTATCGACAAGGATTCGAGCTTGAACCAAAAAATATATTTTCATTTCCTATATTAAGGGACATGGTTCAATTTGTTAAAAAGCTAGACCAGTTTTCAAGTTCACAAACAAATGATGTAAACATAATGAACGATAATAAAGCTACATTACTAAATGTTAAAGATAAACAACTTAATCAACATACACTTAACAAAATACAAGAAAAAATGCCGGATATAAAAATAGAACGTATTTACCCGTTAGCACCTTTCCAGGAAGTTATTTATGAGCATGCTACGAATGAACCTGATACAAATGCATATTTTGAACAAACAATTTGGGCACTTGAGGGGGAGCTGGATATTAAACTCTTTATTCAGTGTTTCCAACAATTAGTTGATCGTCATGATTCTTTAAGAACAATAATTGTGCAAGATGAACAAGCAAAACCTTGGCAAGCTGTTCTATATGATGTTCAAATAAATTCAGAAATAAAAAACTTGATTGAGATGACGAAACAAGAACAGCAAGAATTCCTAAAACAGTGGATGAATGAAAATTTAAGTCGAGGATTTAAAAATGATGAACTTATGACACGTCTCTGTATATTCCAACTAGGTAATAACGAGCATAAAGTAATTTGGAGTTCCCATCATCTATTATGTGATGGTTGGAGCGTCAGCATTTTGATAGACGAATTATTCCAGCTCTACGAAACTACAAATGCCGGAACTACGGCGGGGTTACCCATGGTAAAACCTTTTGAAACATTTATAGATTGGACTTTGGCACAAGATCATGAGAAAGCACGTCATTTTTGGCGAGATTATTTATCAGGATACAATCAGAAAATTAGTATTCCTAAAAAGAAAGTCCCATCTAAAAGTGAAGGGTTAAACTTCGCTTTTATGGATTTAACATTAGACAAGGATTTGACTGATCAGTTACAGACATTTGTAACTAAAAATAATATAACTATGAATACGGCATTACTAGCTGTATGGGGAATATTGCTTGGCAAATTCAACGGAACGAGAGAAGTAGTATTGCCTAATCTAGTATCAGTCAGACCTCCCGAAGTAGAAGGAATTGAAAATATGTTCGGTCTGTTCACAAATGTTTTGCCTATCCGATTAGCATGGACAGAAACGCAATCTTTTGTGGACTTCCTGCAAAAGGTACAACTAGAGACATTGAAATGTAATGAGTATGCATACTATTCATTTGTTGATATACAAAAGCAAAGTGAATTAAAAACTGAGTTGACTGACCATCTTTGGGTTTTTGAAAACTATCCAACTAATCCAGCAATCTTTTCTTCAAATGAAAACAGACATTTTGCTATCACGGATTACGAAGTTGTTGATGAGCCACATGTAAAGTATGGAATTATGTGCTTCCCTGAAGAAAGACTTACAATAAAGTTTGGATATGATCAAACGGTATATGAAACAGAGAAAATACAGGAAATATTAAATCACATCCAGGGGTTAATCAACACGATTCTTCAAAATCCAATACAAACAATTTGTGATTACAAATTATAAAAAATGAAAAGGCGAGCAAGAACTCGCCTTTTTAAATAGAATAGGAGTAAATCAAATGACAAAAAAATTACAGTTATCAGCCGAAGAAATGCGTCAGTTAGGATATCAAGCGGTTGACTTAATTGTTGATCATATGAATCATTTAAAAAGTAAACCAGTTTCAGAAACGATTGATAGTAATATTTTTAGAGACAAGCTAATTGAAACGATTCCGGAAAACGGATCTAATCCAAAAGAATTACTTCATTTTCTTAATAACAATGTGTTTAATCAAATTACTCATGTGGATCATCCTCATTTTATGGCTTTTGTGCCAGGTCCTAATAATTATGTTGGTGTATTAGCAGATTTTTTAGCAAGTGGGTTTAATGTATTTCCTACAGCTTGGATAGTAGGTGCAGGTGCCGAACAAATTGAATTAACGACAATTAACTGGTTAAAATCAATGCTAGGATTCCCTGATTCAGCTGAAGGATTATTTGTCAGTGGTGGTTCCATGGCTAATTTGACTGCACTTACTGTAGCGAGACAGGTCAAGCTGAATAATGACATAGAAAATGCGATTGTTTATTTTTCTAACCAAACTCATTTTTCTGTAGATCGAGCACTTAAAGTATTAGGTTTTAAACAGCATCAAATTTGCCGAATTGAGACAGATGAAGACTTAAAAATTTCAGTTAGTACTTTAAGAAAACAAATAAAAGAAGATCGATTAAAAGGGAAAAAACCATTCTGTGTTATTGCTAATGCAGGGACAACGAATTGCGGAGCGGTGGACTCCCTCGATGAATTGGCTGATGTATGTGGTGATGAAGATATATGGCTACACGTGGATGGGGCTTATGGGGCTGCAGCAATTCTCAGTGAAAAAGGAAGGGAGTTATTAAGTGGAATTCATCGTGCCGATTCTTTAACGTTAGACCCGCATAAATGGCTTTTTCAGCCTTATGATGTCGGTTGTGTACTTATTCGAAATAGCCAATATTTAAGTGAAACATTCCGTATGATCCCAGAGTATATTAAGGATACAGAAACTAATATAGAAGAAAAAGTGAATTTTGGGGAGCGTGGAATTGAACTTTCTCGTAGATTTAGAGCATTAAAGGTATGGCTTTCTTTTAAAGCATTCGGAGTTACAGCTTTTCGTGAGGCAATTGATCATGGCATTATGCTAGCTGAACAAGTTGAAGAGTTTTTAAGGAAAGAAAAAGATTGGGAAGTAGTAACACCTGCCCAATTAGGAATTGTTACTTTTCGTTATATTCCATGTGAGCTAACATCTACAGATACAATTCATGAAATAAACAAAAAATTGGTGGAAGAAATTAATCAAAGAGGATTTGCTATGCTAAGTACGACTAAATTAAAAGAAAAAGTAGTAATTCGACTTTGCTCTATCAACCCAAGAACAACAAAAGAAGAAATACTTCAAATCATGATGAACATAAAAGCATTAGCAGAGGAAATAAACACATCGCCTAAACATCTTATATCTGTTTCTCAACCTTGATATATTAGGCGGATTTTACATATTAATAGCCGATTCTTATTTAGAATCGGCTATTATATTTAAATGATAAATACATATATACTATTTATAAGTGTTTCTCTTGTAATGGGATTAAGCCTCAACCTTGGATACTCGTTTGAAACCAGTCTTTATTGCTTGTACTATTTCGTTCACAGCATAAATAGATACATCGGCATTTGGATTTAACCCTTCAAACCAGTGATAGGCATTTGGATATAAATGAAACTCCACATCAACACCAGCTTGTGCTAGTTTGCTTACATAGGTTAATGTTTCGCTGCGGAATGGATCTAATTGACCAACAAATGTGTAAGTATACGGTAAGTCACTATAATCCTCAGCTCGAGAAGGTGCTGCATAGGCAGGGATTTGATCCGTTCCATACATTTCTCCTAAATACATTTTCCAGCCAGCTTCATTTGCCTTTTGGTTCCAAACAAATCCCTCTTTAATTTCATTCGCTGAAGGTGTATCATTTCTGTCATCAATCATTGGATATAGTGGCATTTGTAAACAAATTGAAGGATATTTTCGATCTCGTGCTAATAATGATAATGCTGCTGTTAGTCCACCGCCAGCGCTTACTCCTGCAACCCCAATTCGATTCGAATCAATTTTTAATGACTTTGCATTATCAGCAATCCATTTTAAAGCTGAATAACAATCCTCAATTGGTGCTGGGTAAGGGTGTTCAGGTGCTAAGCGGTAGTCTACAGACACGACCACACAGCTAGCTTCTTTTGCAAACCTCATACAAGTATCATCGTTATCATCTATAGACCCTAAGATATAACCTCCACCATGTATCCATAATAAGACAGGTAAAGATTCATGATTTGATTTTGGACGATAAATTCGTAATGGTAACGGATTATCATCAGGCCCAACAATGACTTTATCTGTTAAAGAAAGAGAGTCATCAACAACGGTAGGTGGTCTCATTTGAGCTATTCCTTCTCTGATTGATTGCAAATTTTCTGGGCGTAAATCGAGATCCGGAAACATCTCTAACCCTTGTAATAATTCTGGATTTACTCTAGTTTTCATTTTAGCACCTCTATTTGTAATTGTTTTCAAATAAATGAAGTGTATTCTATGTAGTTTAATTGTGAAAGAACACCACAATTAAATTGTAAATTGGATATGTTATAACGGTCAACAGAATATTCGGAAATTAAAACCTTTCTCAAGAAGGAGTTTCATGCAATCAATAATACAAGTAGTGGATTTAAGAGCAAAGAGGTTTAATGTCGTTGTAATTATGTACATTAGAAAAATTTCTTTTTGAGTCTAGAAAAGGATTAGATTCTTTTCTAGACTCATGAAGAATTAGGAAAAGCAAAATTTTATAGATGGTTATCTTAAAAATAAACAAAGAGAGAAGAATTAACCAATGTTCTTCTCTCTTTTTCATATGTAATTAGGGTATCCATAACTGTAAATACGGATGGTATAGATTAATGGATGAATAATTTATTTTTAAATTAATAACGTAATACATAAAGATTTTTGTATGTAATATTGCATATACAGGGACCACTGGTGAAAATGCTGAGCAATGTTTTTCCATATGGTAAATTAGTTCCTTAGTTATTTATTTTATTTCATTTTCAATCGTGTAAGGCTTGGGGCTAAGATTTACAAAGGTGACTAGTAAAAAATATAACAATACAAGTATAAGATTTTGTACTTAGTAATCTCGCGATTTAAGGCATGACATTGGATAAGTGTGGGGAGTTCAATCGATTTTGAATAAAATCAATAGTATCAGTTGCAATTTTTTTACGTTTAAGAACGATCCCGGCATGCCCGCATGTATAAATATATCGTGGAGGTCTTTCCCAAGATTCCCACAAGTAGTCTGTATCCTCAGAATGCACATATAGATCATGCTTACCTGAAATTAATAAAATATTTTCTTTTTTTACTTTTGGCAATGCTTGACTCGGTTCAGTGATTTTCCAATAATCTATTAAATCATCATACGTAACACCATGATGTTCCAAGTCTTCTCTAATAAATTTACCTGGAGTTGTATTCCAAATCGAATAAGAAAGTCGATTTGCATAGAAAATGGATGCTAACACATCAATTTCTTCTTCAACAAGAGAGGTTAAGTTAGTAATAAATCCGCCTAAACTAATTCCTATTAGAATCAGGGGCCCCTTTTTATTTGCTTTAATCCATTTAATCAAAGCTCGTAAATCAGCTACCGCTTGTCTAGTTGCTTGTAATGTTCGTTCAATATTTGCACTTACCATATACTCTCCACTGAATAAGGATTGATCGGGTTTTCTTTCAAAATGATAGGGTAGAGTGAAATAATACATATTCCACTTCAGGCTGGTCATATGATCGTGGAATATTTTTTTCACACGTTCGTTAGAATCCATTCTCCAACCGTGAACAAAGATAACATGAGGTGCATTTTCATTTTTATGTAAGAATAATTCCCCAGTTACAGAGTCGTTGCGTGAATCACCGGATTGAACCGAGCTTTTATATTTGAATTGCCCAACCATGTATTCCTTTTCCTGTTTTGAATGCTTAATGTCAAAATGAATATAGGATGGTTTTACTTTATAAAAAGATTCTATGTCCTTTATATTTAATGAAGTGTTAGATAGGGAAGTATACTGAAACGCTACACTTCTTTTTTTGTGTAAATCATATAAGGCGTACCGATCAATGAGTTTTGAAAAAATCAAATTAACCTCCTCCAAAATACATATTGTTTAAAACCTGGACAAAATTTATGTTGTAAATTAATTATAAAATATTCTCTTTTCCTAATAGTAGGTGATAAATTTGTATATCATATTATAAAGCTTGCAATAAAATAAAACTATAAATATATTATACTAAAATCTAAAAAGCAAGTTAATATTCTTATTCATATAAGAGAATATTAACTTGCTTATTTTCGTATTAAAAGATGCACCTTTTAAAGCGACGTGATTTGTATGAGATACAGTAACTATATTAAAATCCCTATTATAGATATCCAAATAGGTTTCTCTATATTTATTGTATAGAAATTACACAGTAAATATTTTTTGTGCTACATATATTAAATTAATCTTAACCTTTATATAAATTTATTAAACGGAATAACTCCTTACCAATATTCAAAAACGACTGCATTTTTGAATTTGTGTTCTAGTTTTTCTGGAACAGGTAAATAACTACACATAAACTCCTTATATCTCTAGTTAAACTACCGATTAGCTCCATATAAACTCTAGATAACCTATATAGAATACAAGTTATCAAGGAGGTAAGAAAAATGAATTTTATGAAACGAGCAATTCTCAGTATGAAAAAAAGGATAGGAACATCATTAATTTTGATGGCAGTTTTTCTGATTGTTACAAATTTGGTTCTTTCAGGTTTCACAATCCAAAATGCATCAAAAAAAGCAGCGGACGCTGCAAGAAAAAAACTTGGTGCAGATGTTACTTTAGGTCTTGATTTCGACAAAATAGGTCAAAAAGCTAAGGAAACTGGAGAAATGCCAAATCCGCCGCAGCTCGATGCAAAAGAAACAGATCAATTAGCGAAGTCCAAGTATGTAAAAGATTATAATTACATAGCTAACACTTTCGGTATTTCTGATGGGCTTAAACTAGTAGGAGCTTCAGAAGGAGAAGAAGAAGGAAAAGGTAAAGTGGGAATGACGGCTGCGCGAGGCGGTTCAAGCTCTGGTACAGAAATAGATATGAATGCTTCTTTTATGATTGAGGGAGTTCGCAAGACTGCATTACAAGAAAGCTTTAAAAACGGAAAAAGTAAAATCATTGATGGAAAACCAATTACAGAGCAAATGAAGGATCAGAATGTAGCTTTAATGGAAAAACGATTAGCGGAATTAAACAATTTGAAAGTAGGAGACAAAGTTAAAGTGCAATCAGGGGATAAGAAGGAAACCCTTGAGGTTGAAATTATCGGTATTTACGAAACAAATGAGCAAGGAATGGGTCAACAGGCTCCTCCTATTATGGATCCAGCTAATAAACTATATATGCCGCATTCAACTATGAAAAAATTAGAAGTAGACCAAGGTATAAGTAGTGTTCAAGTCGTGTATTTCTTGAATGATCCACAATATATTGATGCATTTAAAAAAGAAGCAAAAAAATCTAATATTGATTTTAATTATTATAAATTAGATGCGCATGATTCATTGTACAAGCAAATGATTGGTCCTATCGAAAATATCTCTTCGACTTCTCAAATGATCATTTATATTGTATCGATTGCAGGTGCGATCATTTTAGGATTAATCATTATGCTATCAATTAAAGGGCGTCGTAAAGAAATGGGAATTCTATTGTCTATTGGAGAGAAAAAGTGGAAACTGATGGCGCAATTCGTAGTAGAAGTAGTGTGTGTCGCTATTTTAGCATTTGGATTATCCATAACAACAGGAGCTAAAGTTTCTCAATATATCGGGGATAATTTACTTTCGAATGAAATTGCTACTGCAAGCGAAGAAACAGATACCTCGCAACATGGTACTGTAATGATGGTTGGACCCGGTGGTACTCTACAAAATCAAAAAGAAGATCCAATCGATAAAATTGATGTAAGTGTAACAGGAGAAGATGTAGGAAAAATGGGTGGAATTGGACTAGCTATTGCTATAATAGCAACGCTTCTTCCAGCATTATCTATTCTACGTTTAAACCCAAAACAAATTCTTTTAAAAGATGAATGAGGAGGCTCGATATGGAGACGATTTTACAGTTTAAAAATTTGGATTATTATTATGAAAGTAATGGGAAAAATGTAGCGATACTAGATAATGTTAACTTTTCTTTTCAAAAAGGACATTTCTACACGATTTTAGGGCCATCTGGATCTGGTAAAACCACAACTCTGAGCTTAGGTTGTGGACTGGATGTCCCTAAAAATGGTTATGTACTGTATAATGGCAAAGATATTAGAAAAATTGGTTTGGATCGATACCGTAATCAAAATGTATCTGTAATTTTCCAATCTTATAACTTAATTACCTATATGACCGCTCTTCAAAATGTCTTAACAGCAATGGAAATTACAGGTGTTAAAGTGCAAAATAAAACAGCAAGAGCATTAGAATTATTAGAGAGGGTAGGACTCTCAGAAGCTGAAGCGAAACGAAACGTCCTGCAACTAAGTGGCGGGCAACAACAGCGTGTAGCAATCGCTCGAGCACTATCTTGTAATGTTGATTTACTAATTGCAGATGAGCCGACAGGAAATCTTGACGAGGAAACCGCAATGGATATAATAGAACTGTTTCAAGAACTTGCACATAAAGAGAATAAATGCATTATTGTTGTGACGCACTCACAGGAGGTTGCTAAAAAATCAGATCGTGCAGTGTATTTAAGTAAGAAGAAGTTAGTCATAAATGAAATCTAACATAAACATCGTAGCTGTTTAATTCACATATTTTTCAAAAACTAGACCTTTCAAAAGCTTATATTTGATTTATAATAAAATCAAGCCATAATCAAAATGGTCTCCCTGTACTGAATGTTAAAATAGTTTGTCGTTCCCGTTTTAATAATATTTGAAAAAGAACTTGTAGAATATCCTACAAGTTCTTTTTATTATAATTGGTTACCTATATCATGGGATAATTACACATAAAAAACGGGACATTACCTAGATGTATGATCTAAATGCTGTCCCGTTTCCCTATGTATCTGTATAGTTATTGCAGAATTAAACCTACAATCATAATTAAACTAAATACTATCATCCAACCAAACGCGCAATAGCCAAAAATTCTAATCCATTTAGGTAATTGATTCATGTTAATTTTATTTGTGGGAACTCCTTGCATAGAAAACATCATTTTTTGATCTCTATCTCTATTATTTTGTTGTTCATACATAATATCATCACCTTTCCAGAACTATTGTGTTTATAGTATATCAGCCTAAAGAAAATTATGTACAGAATAAGAGGGGATAACATATATATTATGTGGTGAATTTTATAAATAAAGACATTTAATTGCCATGGTTCTAAGCGCTAATCCGTTATAAATTCTGAAAAAGAGCCCTACATAAATAGGAATCTTTTTCTTCAAATATTAAGTTGCTGGATATACATCAGAACCAAGGTAACGTTCTTTTATAATTTGAAGATGATGAAGCTCATGACCAGCAATGATGTATGCTAATGCACGAACTGTAACTTCAGAATTATTCGCATTTCCTCTTTGTGACCAAGCTTCTTTATCTAAGCTTCTAAGTAAACACAGGGTAGATTGGCGAACAACAATTAAATTCTCAAGAAGATTTTGCATAGATTGCTTATCAAAAGCAGCTCTAAGAACATACATATCATCATTATAGCCTGGAAGTTCTGCTGTCTCGCCTCGAGCGATAGATAGCAATCGATACGCCATAATCCGTTCTGTATCTGCTATATGACCCATTACTTCTTTTATACTCCATTTAGTAGGAGCATACCGGAAAAGTCCCTCACTATCAGAAATTTCCTTTAATAAGAGATTCGTTTCCTTCATTTGTTGTTCTAGAATATGTATGATATTTCCGTCTGATACCAAGTTGGTATACGTTGCATAATAGGAGCTATATTCACTTACTTGTGGTCTTATTTGCATACGAATCATCCTTTATGTTTAATCTTTACATATAGCTTATCATAAAAGAATTCCAAATTAATCTGAAAAATGGAGGCAAATATGCATTTTTCATCCTCCTTTTTAGTTTCATAGATGAAATGCATCTCAAATAAGAGAATCTAATTTGCGCTATGCGGAATTTCGTTTTTTTGCTGTTATAGTAGAAGATAAATATGTAAATTGAATACAGTTTGTCACTACTTATGATAATCGCCATTTAAGAAGCAGCATTTGTCCATTAAGTGAAAAACCTGTTAATAAGTTTATATTTACTACAAAAACAAACAAACTCGTCCTATTTAAAGGAGAGTTTGTTTGTTTTTGTGTTTAGATAATGGAATGCTCATGCGAAATTGTACACTATGTTCCATATTTTTTATTGAATACTTTATATCTAGCGTTTCAAGAATTTGTTTAACAATATATAACCCCAAACCACTTCCTCCAGTATTTCGATTTCTTGATTTTTCAATTCGATAAAATGGTTTGAAAATTTGTTGTAAATCTTCGTCTTTAATATTGACACCTGTATTTATAATTTGCATTTCGATTTGACCTTGTTTCGAATCCTCACTTAACTTTATATAGACTTTTTCATTATGTGGTGAATACATAACCGCATTGTGAATAATATTTTTACATGCTTTTTCTAAAAGAGCACAATCTGTATAAATAGAAAGGTCAGAATCAATTTCTTTTATTATTTCGATGCTTTTTTGAGAAGCAAAAAATTCGAGATCTTTTGTGATTGTACCTATTAACTTTGAAGGATTAACTTCCTCTACTTTTAGTTTGAAGGTGTGTTGTTCTAATTTCGATACGCTTAAAATTTCACGAACTAATTGTTCCATACTTTCAATAATTTGATGATTTTTCTTTAAATATTGATCGCGATTTTGATAAGGGCCAATATTGTAAATCATCCCTTCTAAGTAGCCTTTCATTACAGTAAGAGGGGACTTTAATTCATGTGCTACAATCGCAAAAAACTCTCTGCGTTTTGTTTCTATTTCTCTTTCTTTTTCAATATCATTTTTTAATTGTTCATTTGCTTTTTTTAAATCAAACATAGCTTGTTGTAAGTTAATAGACATGTCATTCAAACTATTAGACAATTCTCCTAACTCATCTGTAGAGCGAACCTCAATTTTTTCGGAGAAATCTAAATTTGCCATCTTTTGTGCACCTTCATTAATATAAATAAGTGGCTTTGTAATAAACCTGGAATAAAAATAAGCACTCCCTATACCAATTACGAGTACAATGATACTAATATAGGGGAGAAAGCGGACTAAAACCTGTGAAGCTTCATCAATCGGTTGAAATGTAGCAAAGACTATAAGCGTTAAACTACCATCTTGGAATTGAATTGGTTTCGTAACGTTATATGAATTGCTAAGGGTACTTGCATTCTCGAATCGTGTTGCTTTAGTAACTACTGTTTTTTGCGTACCACTTTGAATAAAAGAAAACGAAGGAGAGTAAATAATTACTCCTTCTTTATTTTGAAGATAAAGCATCGCATTATTTTTTTTTGCGTATTCATCAAAAAGTGGTATCGCATCTTGAAACGTAAGATTTTTAGACTTATCAATGATTTCGTTTATCCCTGTTTGAAGTTGATCTGTTTTATATTGCTCATAAAATGTAGGGAGAAAGAAGTATAAAGTTAAATAAATCAATACTGCAAAGGATAACAAAATGAGAGATGTAGTCATAAAGAGTTTATAAGTGATTTGCTTCATTTTCATGAGTTTCACAATACTATTCATCAATTTTATAACCAATACCCTTTATTGTTTTAATATAAGGGATAGCTAATTTTTTGCGTAGGTTTTTAATATGTGTATCAATTATTCGTGTTTCTCCAAAATAATCGTAACCCCAAACTTTCTCTACGATATTTTCTCTTGTAAGTACTTTTCTCTCATTTTGAAATAGTAGTTGTAGAATTTCAAACTCTTTTGTCGTTAATATAATTTCAACATCATTTACATAGACTCTATATGCATCCACATCGATACGAACTTCTTTAAATATCAAATGATTATTTACATTTTTATCATAACTTCTTCTAAGTACAGCTTCGACTCGTCTAATCAAAACATGAAATGAAAAGGGTTTTGTTATATAATCATCGATCCCAAGATCGAATCCTTTCATTTGATCTTCTTCTTCTTCCAACGCAGTTAGCATAATAATTGGTACGTTTGACTGACTTCGAATCATTTTAGAAACTTCAAATCCATTAAGATTGGGCATCATGACATCTAGAAGAATTAAATCAAAGGATTGCTTATTAAATTGTGTCATACCCTCTAGTCCATCTGAAGCGACTACCACTGTATACTGCTGTGTCATTAAAAATTGTTTAATTAATTCCTGAATTTCTTGATCGTCCTCAACCACGAGGATATGATAATTTTTCATAATATCACCTCTGGTAGTCATTATAGCCGTACAATCTGGAGTTTATGTGGAGATACAGTGGTAAACTTCATAGGACGTTTACTACCAAAAAGTATTATTAGCTATATTCCTTTTTTATGGAGAAATAATTGCTTAAAAAAACTTATCGTATGAATTGATGTACGATTAATATTTACGAAAAACTAATGTATAATAACGTGAATTGTATGTAGTTTCTTAAAATTATCGAAAATATACTTTTGCTTCTTTACCAAAAGAGGAAAAGGAATTTCAATATAGAAGAAGCTACTGTAATACTAGAGTGTGTGCCAAGAACTATGGATTTCTTTCATCTAGTTTTTATTTAATCGTTAATCACTACATAACAATGTTCTTGCTAAACTAAAAGTTTAAAGGTACAAACTTGGAGAGATTTATATAATGCTAGAAAAGTTGTGAAATGATTTGATGGGTTATAAAGCGATGCTGTTTGATTTAGATGATACATTACTTGATAGGGATAAAGCAGTAGAGGCATTATTTTTAATTGTTTTAGAAAAGTGTTATGAAAATGTAGATGGTGCGGCTAAAAGCAACATGTTACAGAAATTCAAAGAATACGATAAAAGAGAATATGGCATAAGTAATAAAACGACAGTTTTAGAATCATTGTTTGATGAATTCACGCCAAGGTATAGATTGCCACGCAATTACATCCAAGATTTTTGGAATAATAATTTCCCTAGATGTTTTTCAATAGACCTATTCATTTCTTAAATCAAATAAAGAAGCACTGTAAAGTTGGAATTATAACAAATGGCTCAACTCAGAGGCAAAAAGCTAAAATATTTAACACGAATTTAAATAGGTATTTTGAAACAATCATTATTTCTGAAGAAGTGGGATTTAGTAAACCTGATAAACGTATATTCGAACTAGCATTAAATAAGCTAAATGTACAAACGGAAAATACTTTATTTGTTGGGGATGACTTAGAAAAGGATATTGCTGGTCCTCAAAATGCAAATATAAAAGGTGTGTGGTTTAACCCTCAGAAAATCAAGAATACTACCAAAATACAACCATATGCCGAGATTAACACTTTGGATAGTTTGTTAAGTTATGTTACTCCACAATATTTTTATAACAAGTAAAAGTAATTCCATATATATATTCAAAAATATAAAAAAAGAGGAACTATCATTAATTTCATTGACCGTATTAGTAATAAAAAATATATATTTACAACAAAAAATAGAGGCCATTTTAATAGCTGAGGCTAATTTAATCTATGATTAATACGAAGTTTTGTAAAACAATTTTACTTATACTGTGTAAATTATAAAGGGGTGAGACTATGGAAATAAAGAAAGTAGTAATCGATGGAATCAATATTGCGGTCATTAGGAACGATAAGGTATTAATATCGGATGTTCAGTCTGCATTAGATACTATGGCAACAGTTCAATATGAGGTAGATGCGAAACATATTATTATCCATAAATCTTTAATAAGTGAAGATTTCTTTGATCTAAAAACACGGCTTGCGGGCGATATCCTTCAAAAGTTTATAAACTACAAGGTAAAGATTGCTATTGTTGGAGATTTCTCTATGTATACTAGTAAAAGCTTAAAGGATTTTATTTATGAATGTAATAAAGGAAAAGATATTTTTTACTTAGCAACTGAACAACAAGCAATTGAAAAACTAAGTACATTAAAGTAATAATTATATCCTGCTAAATTCCCCCATTTCACTTAGTTCACTTAGTTCATGATTATATACGATATAGAAGAACTGATGTTTGTGGTAAACTAAGAGGTGAATAAAGGGGGAGTTTTCTTGAACAATTTTAATGATACGATCCGAGATTTAAACAATATAGTTTACAAACCTAACAATTTAATGATTACGAATCTAAAAGAAGAAAAGCAAAACGCAGAATATGCAGGATGTTTATTCCACTTAAATAACAAAACCATTCGTTTTAGAAAATCAAAAGTTACTCCTAATAAAATTGGTCAATTTGTTTCTTTTTGGGAGAAAGATGAAAATATGCGAAATAGAGCTTTCTCTTATGAAGCTGCTCCTGATTTATTAGTAATCACTTGTATTGCTGATAACAAACTAGGACAATTTATTTTTCCTAAAGAGATTCTTCTTAAAGAAAAAATATTGAGAACACAAAGTCAAACAGGGAAAATGGCAATGAGAATTTATCCTGTTTGGGATACCACTGTTAGCAATCAAGCTAAAAGGAGCCAAACGTGGCAACTTCACTATTTTGTTGATTTAAGTGATATTAATAATTTGCCTATAGATAAACTATTAAATTTATATTCATAGCTTTTGATTTGCCCCAAAAAGAAGTAATTACAGAAAAGACATTTGTAATGACGCCTTCTATTAATTTACCTCGTGAATCGTAATTTTTGTACCGGTACAGTTAAATGAAATGTACATTGTTACAGTGCCCCTTAAAATTTACAATCAGCATATATTATTTAAACTTATAAATTTTTAAGGGGTGCTAATTATGACAAGTTTACAAAATCAGCTTTTCACAAGATTAAATCTTAAAAAACGTAATGAAGTAACGTTTGAAGAATTACCTACTATACTCTTTTCATTTGCACACACTATACCATTTGAGAATTTAGATGTTATAGCACGAAATACGAATCAAATCTCTCTGGAAAACTTACGAGAGAAAATTTTAACTAGTTCCCGTGGTGGACTTTGCTACGAATTAAATACTCTTTTTTACTATTTCTTAAGAGACTGTGGCTATGATGTACAACTGGCATTAGGTACGGTGTATAAAAACGATATAAATACATGGGCACTTGAGGATGGCCATATAACAATTATTTTAACTTATGATAATGTACAGTATTTAATTGATGTAGGTATAGCTTCGTTAGTACCTCTTGTTCCTGTACCTTTTACTGGCGAGTCGGTTTCTTCAAAAAATGGTTCGTACCGGGTGAGACGGAAAGATACGAGTAAAGGAAATTATGTTTTAGAAAGAATAGATGCTACTGGAGAATGGAAAGTTTGTCATGCTTTTTATAAACATATTATTGATGAGATAGTAGTAAATGATGTTCAAAGAAGAGTGATAGAAGATGAGAAATCTATTTTTAATAAAGGACCAATTGCAGTAAAGTTGACGAACTCTGGCCATATTTCATTAACGAATACAAGTTTAACCGAAATTATTCATGGGGAAAAAACTAAGCGTGAAATTACAGAAGATCAATATAAAGAGTTTTTATATACTTTATTTGCTATTAAGTTATGAATAATAAAGATAGCCGGTTCTTATTCAGAAGCGGCTATCTTTATTATTTTTGGTGTAAATGGTTTTCTTCTAATATGTTTGGGAAACTGCGGTATAGTTAATGTTTCCTTAGCTTCTTCATATGTATGAAAAATTGGTTCTTTTCCATCATCCCCTTGTAAAACTAGCCCTTCATCTCGGATTACATATGGCATAAAACCACCCCATCTAGTAAAGAATTATGTTCTTTTGCAGCAGAATAATACGATTTAAAGTTTGATTTTCTTAATACATATAATACACTAGAACAGTACGAAAAAGTATGTACAATGAATTTTGAATGTAAAGGAAGATTATTATGTCAGTTATTGATAAATTGAAACTTAATAAGTATACAAATATGGTCGTTATTAACGAACCAAGTGATTATGACATTTTTACAGGTAAAGAAACTGCATTCTCAAAAGAACACGATGCTATCTTTATATTTGTAGAAACGCTTGATGAAATGGTGAAACAAACGAATTTTATTATTAGTAATGAAGAATTACTAATTGAAAAAGGTTACCTATTCTTCGCATATCCGAAAAAAGGTAATGCTCGTTATAGTACGTTTATTCACCGTGATGAGATGTTTCCGGCATTAAACGTTGGAGAAGATGGTTATGTGGGAGAAAGCGATATTAAATTTGCACGAATGGTAAGTATGGATGAAGTCTTTACTGTTGTAGGTTTAAAACGTGAAAAGAAAAAAATAACGAAAACATCTGCTATGAGTCAATGTGTTGCCGATTATGCAGATCGAATTAAAGATGTTGAAGCATTATTAGCTAATCATCCGAATGAACTTAAGTTTTATCAAAGTTTAACGCCTGGATACCAAAAAGATTGGGCACGTAATCTTTTTTCTGTGAAACAAGAAAAAACTCGTGAAAAACGTCTAGAGAAAATGATAGAAATCCTTTCACAAGGCTATAAAACAATTGAATTATTCCGTAAGAAGAAAAAATAATGATTAAGGAAGTCACAATGCTGCAACAATTAATTGTGATGAGTACATTGAAAAAGCATTCCTTCCATTATACTAAGGAATGTTCTTATATTTATATAATTAGCAAAAGAGAAAAGGTGTTTGAAATGAAATCGTATATTGTAGTTGGATCTGGAATTTTAGGAGCGTCTACTGCTTATCATCTTGCTAAGACAGGTGCGAATGTTACTATCGTGGATCGCCAACAATTAGGGCAAGCAACTGATGCAGGAGCAGGAATTGTATGTCCATGGTTATCACAGCGTCGTAATAAAGCATGGTATAAAATTGTTAAAGGCGGTGCACGTTACTATTCTTCGTTAATTCAGCAATTAGAAGAAGACGGTGAAACTGACACAGGATATAATCGTGTAGGTGCAATTAGTTTACATACTGACGAGAAAAAGTTAGATCAAATGGAAGAGCGAGCTTATAAACGACGTGAAGATGCCCCGGAGATTGGTGAAATCACTCGCTTATCAGCTGAAGAAACAAAAAAATTATTCCCAGCATTATCAGACGAATATAGTTCTGTTCATATTAGTGGTGCTGCACGAGTAAATGGGAG
Organism: Bacillus sp. FSL E2-8900; assembly: GCF_037966225.1. NCBI lineage: Bacteria > Bacillati > Bacillota > Bacilli > Caryophanales > Bacillaceae > Bacillus > Bacillus sp. FSL E2-8900. The sequence continues at coordinate 2,570,849 of NZ_CP150193.1, read as the reverse complement.
ATTATTACGCAATGCATTAATAAGTGCTGCGAAAAAACATGGTGCAACTTTCATAAAAGGCGATGCTATATTAGTCCGTGAAGGAAATCATATTACGGGAGTTACAGTAAACGATGAAACAATTTTAGCAGAAAAGGTTATTGTAACTGCAGGCGCATGGGCGAATGAAATCTTGAAACCATTAGGAATTAATTTCTTAGTTACATTCCAAAAAGGACAAATTGTTCATCTGCAAATCGAGAATACAGCAACAGAAAATATGCCAGTTGTTATGCCACCGAACGATCAATATATTTTAACGTTTGACAATGGGCATGTCGTAATTGGTGCAACACATGAGAATGATACTGGTTTTGATCATCGTGTAACAGCAGGTGGTTTACATGAAGTATTCCATAAGGCATTAACAGTTGCGCCTGGCTTAGAAAATGCTACAATGCTTGAAACGAGAGTTGGATTCAGACCATTTACACCAGGATTCTTACCTGTTATCGGACCGCTACCTAACTTTGAAGGAATTCTCGTTGCGAATGGATTAGGGGCTTCGGGTTTAACAGCTGGTCCATATCTAGGAGCGGAACTTGCTAAACTAGCGCTCGGAAAAACGATTGAATTAGATTTAAATGATTATGATGTTGCTGGCGCAATTGAATAATATAGGGTACTGCTAACATTTAGGAAAAACCATGCTAAACAAATTCGACAAGAAATAATCAGTTTTTCCTCTGTTAAGAGTAAGCCTGTTTATGAAAAATAAAATTATTTAAAAATAGAGGGCCGACATTATAAACCTGCATTAATAATGTAGAATTGTGATGGCGGCTCTTTATTCATATTGATTTAAAACTTATTTTCGAGAGGAGGTTAAGTAATGAGGGCGTCATATCAAGTATTGATATTTCCTTATATAAAAACTGCCGATTCTATTCAATATGCCATTTTTAACCGAAGTGATTATGGTTATTGGCAAGGAATAGCTGGTGGCGGAGAAGACGGTGAGATTCCTATTGAATCAGCAAAACGGGAAGCGTTTGAAGAGGCTGGTATTACAAGAGAATGTCCATATATACAATTAGATTCTGTGTCTTCACTACCAGTAGAGGATGTAGTTGGAGGATTCCTTTGGGGAGAAGAGGTTTATGTAATAAAAGAATTTTCTTTTGGAGTTAAAGTCCCTATAAAAAACATATCATTATCTAAAGAACACTTTAATTATAAATGGTTATGCTTTGAGGAAGCAGTAACGCTTTTGAAATGGGATAGCAACAAAACAGCATTGTGGGAATTAAACAAAAGACTATTAAAACAATAAAAGTTTTTGCTAACAAAAATAGTTGTGGAAGAAGAATTGAACCATTAACAAACCCTTGCTACACTTCTAAACAATGTTTTATAGATTTGGCATGGGTAATGAACGAACAGAACTTGTACTAAGAAAAGCCCTATACACTTGCCTCTGAAAAAATGAAAATAGTTAGAAATATTTTTATATCGTACGGTTTTTGGCTATGAATAACGGAATAAATATTAAGTATTCAACAGTTCAAATAAAACGAGTTAGCTTTTTATTTTAGGAAGAAAGATGACTCGTTTTATGCTAAAATTCGCTTAGTGTATATTTTCGTTAAAATGTGGGTGGGCCCCCTTTTAGCAAAACCGGAGTGGGAATGATGAGTATAAATAGTTTTGTGGGATTGATAAATAACGAATTATTAAAAGAGGTAAGTATCAGAAGTGAGGATGAATTCGAGCCTGTAGTAGTTAAAGATATTCCTAGACTTTGGAAGTGTTTAGGAACAGGTAATTATGCCGCAGTATTCATGCACAAAGAATACAAAGATTGGGTAGTGAAAGTTTACGTGCGAGAAGGAGAAGGAATTGAAAAAGAGTCAGAAGTATACCGAAGAATCGGAAATCATCCTTCTTATTCAAAGCTTATATATAAAGGAGAAAATTTCATAGTATTGAAACGTTTAAAAGAAATTACCTTATACGATGCTATTCATAAGGGGATTAAAATTCCTAAGCAGGTAATACTTGATATCAATAAGGCTTTAGAGTATGCGAGGGAACAGGGATTAACTCCTTGTGATGTTCACGGGAAAAATGTGATGATGGAAAAAGGAAGGGGATATGTAGTCGATGTATCTGATTTCTTAAAAACAAAAGAAGATAGTAAGTGGAGAGACCTAGAAAAGGCATATTTCACCTTTTATTTTCCTTTCATATATAAATTGCCTTTCCCTATTAAAGTACCGTATTTTATGTTAAACATTGTTAGACGTTCGTATAGAAAATATAAGAAGCTTAAAAAGAAATTCAAATTGTAAAAGGATCACATATGTTCCTGAAAACGAGTTAAATTCACATAAATAACTTTAGAAAAATTTCAAATTTTGTTTAGGGGCTACTCCAAGACCTTAGCTTGCTGGGCATGTGGTGTTACCTCAAAAAATAAAAAGATTAGGAGTGAATCCTAATCTTTTTATTTATACATATTTTTGTTAGTTATATCACTATCAATTCCAAAACGGGATATTTTGAATAAATGAAACCGTCAAAATAAGTGTTGATGCGGAACCAGCAGTTACTAAAGTTACTATTTTTCGTCCATTCTGTTCTTTTGAAGGTTTTATAAGTTCTGTAATTAACACAATCCATATTATGATAGATACTATTGAAATAATATTTATAGACATATGTAACACATCTCTTCGTGTTTTTACATAAATATTTCTTCTTTTATAAAATAAAAGCAATTTAACAAGAAAATATGTAACGCATTAAAAATCAATATTTTCCTGTTAAACCACCTTTTTTAAATAGAAATACGACTGATAAAACGATAACAACAGCCTTCAAACTGCCCCAATATGGATAAATAGCATGATCAGTTAGACTAGCATGCTGAAAAATATTCTCTAAACCGAAAATTCCTATCATGACTGCTAAAAGGAATGAAGCTGATCCATACGTCCCTTTACGATAGAGGGTAAATAAATAGACTGCGAAAATTAGTGGTAAGATGATTTGTAGTACGATTATCATAGTTCGTCCCCCAGATTATTTATAATTATATTATATACAAAATTGTAATAAAAAGGAAGAAAACTTATTTGATACTAACAGAACTACTCTAATCATATTCTTCTATAAAAAAGAAGAAAAAGGGGTGTACAGTTAATTGACAAAAGTTAAAGTTAGTTTACGACCCATTGTTCATAATATAAATTTACCAACTGTATTGAAAACAACGATACTTCCAGGTGAATCGACCGAAAGACTATTTATCGCAACTCAATTAGGAGAGATTTTTTACATAGGGGACGGAGTTATAAAGACATTTTTAGATATTCGTCACCTAATTATTAAATTAGGTACATTTGAAGAAGGTGTTTCTAGTAGCGGTTATGATGAACGCGGATTGCTAGGACTTGCGTTCCATCCACAATTTTATCAAAATGGGTTATTTTATCTTCATTATTCAGTAGCCGGAACTCAAGGACCAGGTGCACTTTCTGAACAATTTAAACCGAATCCTTGTGACCCTAAAACGTTAAATTTGAAGTGGGTTAATAGAAATACGCAATATGATCACATTGATACAGTGGAAGAATGGACTTTACAATCTAATGGTCAAGCTCAAAAGCGACGAACATTACTGAATGTAAGAAGACCATTTTTTAATCATAACGGAGTCAATAGTTTAAACTTTTCACCTGAGACTGGAAAACTTGTTTTTACAAATGGAGATGGTGGATCAGGTTATGATCCATTTAATTTAAGCCAAGATGATTTAGAAATAGCAGGAAAAATAATTGAAATCGATGTAAGTAAAAATACATTTATAAATAACCCTCCTGTAGTTACACGCTTTAATGAACTTCCTTTATCTATACAAGAAACACTTACAGTAATTGCGAAAGGAGTACGTAATATAACCGGCATTTCATTTCAAAGGTTTTATAATCAATATATCAAATACGCCGGAAATGTCGGACAAGATATTGTAGAGTCTATTTTTTCGTTTGTTCAATATAAACCTATACCGGTAACAGAACTTGTTCAAATGCATTTTATGAGGTTAACTCCCAATCAAGATGGGTTTATCAATTTTGGGTGGCGAGGATGGGAAGGGGATTTACCTACTTCTTTTATACGACATTGTTCTGAGAATCAGACTTTGGATGAGAGAACGATGGTTTATTATGATGAAACAATACAAACTTCAGTGAAGCGTATTCTGCCTCTACTTAGTTATTTTCATAAAGATTCTAGAACAGATAAGTTTGGAGGAACTTCACTTACAGGAGTTCAGCCATATATGGGAAATGCAATTCCAAATTTAACAGGTAGCGTTGTTTTTACTGACCTTGCCAAGAAAGGAGAATCCCAGTCTCCAATTAAGGGTGTTTTAGCCTATACTAGAGCAGGTACAGATGGTAAACATGCTGACTTTCATGCTATTGAAACCAATTATGATTTTGGTACGCAACCAGCTTATTATATGAGTTTAGGAACAAATTCGGATCAAACTAAATTATATTTAGGAGTTTACAGTTCTATGAAAGTAACTGATTTTAACAAAGGTACCATTTTTGAAATTATTCCCTGATACGATATACAATCGTAGTTTAATAATCCAAGGAATTTATTTTGTTTCAAAACGCACAATTTATCCCCCTAAAAGTCTTTTATTATATAGTAATTCATAACAAGTAGAAAGCAGCTCATAAACCACTACTGTATGAATAATATAGAAAGTAATGAATGAGGCATCTTTAGGGGGAGATATTGATGAATCGGTTTGTACGTTATTGGTATCAACTGATGATAGAACATGATACGAGTTTTGTTCATAAAAGAAAATTGTCCCTTGCGAATAAGTTAGTACTTACAGCTTTGATGAGTGCATTGGCCACCATGTTTCAAGCAGCTGGGAACTTAGTTCCTGGTATAGGTTTGCTCATTAGTCCATTTTCGACATTACCGATTTTTTTTGCTATTTTCTATTCTATTCGTGAGGGAATACTTTCTTATATTCTTACTATTTTTCTATTATTTATTATTGAGCCCAGTGAACTAATTGTCTTTCCTTTTACTACAGGCTTATTAGGTCTAGCCTTAGGAGTATCTTTTTTAAAATTAAAGAGGAGAATTTGGATTGTTTCCTTTTCAGCAACTTGTCTACTTATTGGTATTATGATCGTTCTCGATGTTTTCCGTTTTCCGGTACTTGGTCCTGCTGTTCATACAACTATGGATATAAAAATTATTTTATCAATATTTATAATGAGTTTTCTATACTGTTGGATTTATGCAGGTTTTTGCAGAATAATGATGAATAGATTATATAAAGTGTTGTATTGACAATGGCATAATGAGGATTGGAGATTGAATTCATGACTAACGTTGCAGTTAGAAGACCGAATTTAAATGATATAGATGAACTATATTTATTTTTCCGTATAGTTATTACGAATACATACAAAAATGAAGGATTGTCACAATTATTAGATGACATAGAAAATGAAATTAACTCAAAAAAGCAGTATTTGAAAAGTGATTTTGATAGTAACGGAGAAAGTCGTTACTTTTTATTAGCAATTGATACAAGTAACGATAAAATCATTGGAACAATCGAAATCGGTCCAGCAAGTACATTGATTAATAGTTGTACAGGTGGTGTACTTAAAAATTTGTATGAAATAGGAACTGTATTCATACTTCCGGAGTATCAGAGAAAGGGAATAGGGAGTTTATTACTACATACAATGTTTCTTACATTACTTAGCAGAGGGATAACAGAATATTGTTTAGATAGTGGATATAAAAATGCGCAAAGTATATGGATGAAAAAGTTTGGAAAACCTAGCTATGTATTGAAAGATTACTGGGGAGAATCCAGTGATCATATGATTTGGAAGAAAAGTTTACATGATACACCTATAATATTTGAATTATAAAATGAAATATGCCTCTGAACATAGCTTTTCTTACTTATGTATGCTATTATTTATCTTTATAATAAAAGAGGACGTGAATGAACTTGATTAAAATTAATATTCCTGAAGCTGATGTTTCAATTACTGAACGTAAACAAGTTATTAAAGGAGACGAGCCAATCATTACTCCAATTAATGGATTTATCGATTTCCACTTGTTCCCTAGAGATAAAGGCGGCATTTTTATGTTTTACAATATTAATGACGAACTTCTTTTCGTAGGTAAAGCTCGTAAAATTAGACAACGTATTAAGAAGCATTTTGAAGATAATGTTTCACCAATTAAAAATCACCGTGATGAAGTATACCGCATTGATGCATGTATCGTAGAAGATCCAACAGAAAGAGAAATTTACGAAACATATATCATTAATGAATACAAAGCGAAATATAACGTTGATAAAGTATTCTACAAATAATCAACATTAATAAAAAGCAATCCTAGCTAATATGCCAGGATTGTTTTTTATTTAGATTTATTCTTCATATCTTTCTCCTTTTTTCAAATGATTAGCAGCAACAAAACAGATTACACCTATAAATATAAGTACAATACCAACCGTTTTATGTTTTCCCTCAAAGAAAGGAATATCTGAAATAACATTTGTCATACATAGTCCTAAAAATACAAGGATAGGGCCCACCCAAAGTAATACATTACCGAATTTTGTGTGCTTCCACATAATAACCCTCCTTAACCCTCTTTACATATATATCCATAAATGAAAAGTAAATTCATAGAGAAATATAGTTTTTTTCATATCGAAAATTTAACCCTCATATATTGGTACAAGCAAAAGAGAAAGGAGACCATCATGAATTGGTTAGAAGCTTTCATACTAGGTATAATTCAAGGTTTAACAGAATTTTTACCAATCAGTAGTACCGGACATCTTTATTTAGGAAGGCATTTGTTCCGATTAGATGAGGCTGGCTTATTTTTAGATACGATGCTGCATATTGGGACTTTACTTGCGGTTTTTATTTATTACAAAAAAGAATTTATATATTTAATTAAAAACCCATTTTCAAAGCTCATGTTATTACTTATCGTTGGGACAATACCCGCAGTTGTAATTGGTTTATTGTTTAAAGATTTCTTTGAAGATATTTCAAAAACAGGAATCACGATCGGTTGGGAGTTTTTAGTGACCGGATTCTTTCTCTACACGGCAGATAAACAAAAGAATGGTCGTAAAAAAATGGATGACATAACATATAAAGACGCATTAATTATCGGTTCATTTCAAGCTGCTGCTATTTTTCCAGCCATTTCCCGTTCTGGAATGACAATTGTCGCTGCATTATGGAGAAAATTAGACCGTGAAACTGCTGCTTACTTTTCTTTTTTACTATCGACACCAGCCATTGTTGGAGCTATCATTTTGCAATTTATAGACGTTTTTCAAGGGAAAGCAGAATCTATTTCTAGTACATCTTTAATTGTCGGAACGTTATCAGCAGCGTTTTTTGGATACATAGCTGTTTCATGGATGATTCAATATTTAAAACGTCACTCCTTAAAAGTATTCGCGTATTACGTATGGGGATTAGGTATTTTAATTTTAATGTTGCAATTTACTGATGTATTTTAAGTATAATGATAAAGAAGTTAATTAGTTTAAGATCCTGTTTCATTCATACAAGGCAGGATCTCTTTTTATTAAGGGGGAAAATATGTTTAATAAGGCTATCGTTATTGGTGGAAGTATGGCAGGAAAGTTTGCAGCAAAAGCATTATCAACTTCTTTTAAAGAAGTAATCATTATAGAAGCTGGTGAAAGATGGGATGGAAAGTCTTCGAGAAAAAGAGTTCCACAAAGTAATCATCCTCACGTGTTATTAAAAGGTGGAGAAAACGCAATTGAAGAATTGTTTCCTAATATTACGAATGAATTAATAGAAGCAGGTAGTATCGTAAATAACTTTACTCGTGATTTGAAATGGCATCAATTCGGTCTATGGAAACAGCCATTCATAGGGGAAGTACATATGATTCAACAAAGTCGTCCTTTGCTAGAATGGCATATTCAAAAACGAATACATCAAATTTCAAATATTACTATTAAATATGAAACATTGGTTAAAGGGTTATTGGTAGATGCAAAGCTTAACAAAGTGTGTGGAGTAAAAGTTAAATATCTAGAGACAAACACACAAGAAGAAGTTCATGCGGATCTTGTAGTTGATGCGAGTGGATTTGGCTCAAAAAGTATAGAGTGGCTACGAGAATACGAAATTGAAGTACAAGAAGAGAAAGTTCGTATTGATTTATTTTACGCAACGAAAATGTTCAAACTTAAAGAAAATGAGAAATTAGACTGTTGCAATGTGCTAATGTCTCCGAGTTTCCCTGATAACCCTTATGGCGTTCTTATTCAAACGATAGAAGATAATCGTTATTTTGTTACTTTCAGTGGATACGCAAACGAGAAAGCACCACAAACAGATGATGAGTTTTATGATTTTGCTGAAAACCTATCAATTTCTAATGTTACAGATTTCTTAAACAAGGCCGAGGGAATTACTGATATAAAGACATACAAAATTCCTTATCAAGTACGCCGGCGATTTGATTTAGTGAATAATGTACCAGAAGGATTATTAGTTGTTGGAGATGCGCAATGTCGTTTTGATCCCGTTTTCGGCCAAGGCGTATCAGTTGCTGCTATGGAGGCTCACCAATTGCAATTACTTTTGCAAGATAGAAAACAACTTGATAAAACATTTACACAACAATTTTATAAAAAGGCAGCTACTATAATAGAAACCCCTTGGGATATGACAACAACAGAAATATCACGTCACCCGCAACTAAAGAGAGAATTAACTACAAAACAAAAATTTCAGCTATGGTATACGAAACAAATATATCGACTATCTGCAAGTAATTCTGATGTTTATATTCGGTTAGTACGAGTGATGAACTTAATTCGTAATCCATTTCATCTTTTTCATCCGAAAGTGTTACTATCTATATTACTTAATCGAAAGAAATAGCAGGAATATAATTGATTAAAAAAGAATGTATAACAGTTAGTAAATCAAGAAGGAGAATACGGGATGGAAATATACATAGAGCAACTAAAGGAACAAGATGCTAAGGATTTATTTATGTTTGAACTTACGAATAAATCTTTTTTTGAAACAATGGTACCAAATCGTGGCTCAAAATATTTTGAATTTGAATATTTCCAAAAACTACTAGACGATTTATTAATAGAACAAGCGGATGGAGATTCTTATTTTTATTTAATTCGTAATGAAGAAAAAGAAATTGTAGGGCGAATTAATTTAGTAGATATAGATACGGAAACTCGAATTAGTTCCCTCGGGTATCGGGTCGGAGAAAAATTTACTAAAAAAGGAGTTGCAACAGCAGCCGTAAAATTAATTTTAGATGTAGCGAAAAATAATGAAATTACTGAAGTTCATGCTAAAACAACGACTAATAATCTCGCATCACAAATTGTACTAGAAAAAAGCGGATTTTCTTCTTATCAAAATGAATCAGATATAACATCTGTAGAATTACATGGAGAACATGTGAAGTTTGTACACTATATTTGGAGAAATACTTCGCGCTTATAATAAGGAGGACTTATTCATGAATGATTTACGTTATCCAATTGGCCAATTTACATACAAACGTCCTATAACTGAAGAAATGATTGATACATGGATTCAAGAAATTGAAGATTTACCTAATGAACTAACAAAGGCAATTAAAGATTTAGATCAGAAGCAGTTAGATACACCATATCGCGTTGGAGGGTGGACTGTCCGTCAAGTTGTTCATCACGTTGTTGATAGCCATATGAATAGCTACATACGCTTCAAATTAGCACTTACAGAAAAGAATCCAACTATTAAACCGTATAAAGAAGAGAAGTGGGCAGAGTTACCCGATTCAAAATTACCGGTAGATGTTTCACTAGTAATGCTAGATTCATTACATAAAAGATGGGTTAACCTTTTATATTCTCTAGAAATTGAAGATTTAGAAAAGACATTTAACCATCCTGAAACTGGTGAAACAGAACTTGCTGTTGCAATAGGACTATATGCATGGCATGGTCGTCACCATACCGCTCATATTACTTCTTTAAGAAAGCGTCTAAATTGGTAACATGGAGATTATATTAGAAAAGGTGACAGAAACTGATGCAGAAGTTATATTTCAAATGCAAATAGACTCATTTAGCTCTTTATTACATAAATATAAAGACTATGAAACAAATCCAGCAAATGAAACTATTGAAAAAACTATTTTTAGAATAAATAATCCCAGCAGTAATTTTTATAAGGTGATAATAGATTCGAAACTTGTTGGAGCAATATGTATATCCGCAAAAGAACTACCTTATAAATTTTGGATTAATCCAATGTTTATTCATCCAATCTATCAAGGGAGAGGAATTGCTCAGAAGGTACTTATTTTAATTGAAGAAATGTTTCCAGAAGCACGAAGTTTTGAACTTGCTACGATTTTAGAAGAAGAAAGAAATTGTTTTCTATACGAGAAAATGGGGTATAAAAGAACAGAAGTAATAAAGAAATTAAATGATAAAACTACACTTGTTTATTACAAAAAAGAAAGGTAAAGCATTTAAAATACGCTTTACCTTTTTATGTTATTTCAGATTAAATATACAAAAATAATGTATGTTCTTCCAAAATACTCGGGTTAGTAATTTTGAAAATGAATAAAGATACAAAAACCACTACTTTGTCGTAAAGGTTACTAGCGCTTTTTGAATGCTTAAAATACTATCGTCACCTTTAAATTCTTTCGTAATTGGTTCCTCCATACTAGACACCCAAATTTTAAGTTCTGCATCTAAATCAAAATGCCCAGCCGTTTCGATGCTATATTGTGTAATACTTTTATAAGGAATAGAATGGTATTCTGTTTTTTTGCCAGTTACTCCTTGTTTATCTACTAATATAAGACGACGATTTGTAAATACGATTAGATCACGAATTAATTTATAAGCATGCTCTACTTTTTCATCGTCTAGCATAATCTTCTCTAAATCACGTTCTACACTTTCAGAACTCGTATTTGATGCATTTCCTAAAATACCGCTAAATAAACCCATATTAAATTCCTCCTTTAATATATGTGGAATGAATTACTTATATTGTAACATGTTACTCACAAAGATATTATGACATTACTTTAGTAGTTTCTGGTTATTGTTGTAATTAGTTTATATAACCTCATCTTAAAATCTTATGCTAATATGAAATTAAGAAAAAAGAAGCAGAGGGATATAGCATGAAGAATATTGGTTTAGTATTAGAGGGCGGAGGAATGAAAGGTTTATATACTGCAGGTGTACTCGAATATTTCATGGAAAAGAACTTATTCTTTCCATATGTAGTCGGCGTATCAGCTGGAGCCTGTATGGGAGCAACCTATTTGTCACGTCAAAAAGGTAGAAATAAGAAAGTAAATACAGAGCTAGTATCAGATTACAGGTATATATCTTATCGAAACTTAATTCGAAAACGTGAATTATTCGGAATGGATTTTTTATTTGATGAAGTACCTAATAAAATTGTACCATTTGATTTTCAAACTTTCTTAAACTGTAATGAACAGTTTGTTATAGGGACAACTGATTGCGAATCAGGACAAGCCATTTATTATAATAAAGCAGAACACGGAAATGATATTTTAAAAATTATTCGTGCATCTAGCTCTGTGCCGTTTATAGCACCTGCTGTAGAATATAATAATCGAAAATTATTAGATGGAGGGATTATAGACCCTATACCTGTTTTGAAAGCCCAAAAGGATGGTTATGAAAAGAACGTTGTAATTATGACAAAGCCAGAAGGATATGAGAAGCAGCGAAATAAATTTTCAGGCCTGGCTAAAATTTTATATAGAAAATATCCGAAAATCGCAGAGAATTTAGTAGACCATTATCGTTTTTATAATGAGACGATATCTTATATGAATCGAGAAGAACAAAAAGATAATTTTTATGTAATTCAACCAAGTGTACAGCTTCCTATAAGCGGAATAGAAAGAAATAAGGAAAAGCTCGTTAATCTATATAATCTTGGGTATATCGATGCTCAATATCATTATGAAAACTTATTAAATTGGATAGAGAAATAAAGGGGTGGAAAGTTGAAGTTAGGAAAACGAATTATTTTTAAGGAATTGCAGAAAATGCATAGTCCACTTCATAAACCGTTTCCTTATCGTGCTACAGCAAAATTGCAGCGAGATTTAAAAAGTAAATTTACCGAAGATGACTGTATAAACGCTGATTTTAATCATTATTGGATGCATACAGCAGCTACTTTAAATTCTGTACTAAATGGAAACGAACAGAACATTACGTTTCAACAAATAAAGTGGTTAAGAAAATCGTTTTTCGAGTGGTTTCCGCAATATCGTTTTCTAGAAACAGAAATTGTGAATTATCCCATTTTGTATAGAGATTTCATAAGTTATGAGAAGACCAGAAAGCTATTACTTTATTACCTTACTGAATAAAAGCGAAAACGTACAGGTTACATTACTTGTACGTTTTTTTGTTCATAAAACATTCAATATTAACAACTAGTTTATATAGGAATTCTAATGAGAAGAAAGAAGTACATATAATAGAATGATACAGGGGAGGAGAGAGGAATAGCTGTTTTACTTTAAGTTATTGTCCAACTCGAATACAGTTAGTTATTTATGTTAAAATATTTCGAGTGAAATCAAGCTTTTAAGGATTTCATTAAACATTAAACAAAACAAGTTAGCAACGTAGAAGGGATAACATTAACATGAAAAACGTATCAAATATAGATAAAGTAGAATCAATAAAATCTTTACAGTCAACAATTAGTAAACTTGAAAATGCCTTATCACAGATGACTCAAAAAGGATCAAATACTACTTTAGTGAAAAAAAGACTCAAAGCAGCTAGTATCGGCTTAGCTATGTTAGAAAGTGTTTGGAAGCAAGAAACTCATCATTATACTCAGGAAGATTTAGCAGAAGCTCGTAATGTTCTAATTGGTTTGCTTCCATCAATTGAAAAGATTTACGTTAAGTCAAAGCTTGGGAGTCCTCAAAGAACGCTTTTAGAAAGAAGAATAAAATCATTAGAACTTTCTATTCAGGCAATTGATTATTTTTCTAATAAATAACTTCGCTAAACAAATAACTTACGACTACTTTTATATAGGGATTCTAATGAAAAAAACTACATATAGAATAAATACTACAAAGGAGAAAGAGAGGTGACTACAATAATCAGTCCTAAGTTAGAGAAGCTTAAAAATCAATTAAAGAATGGAAACAAAAAAGCTCTTTATACTTTTTTGCATGAAATCAAGTCAAATCACACGCCACTAATAGAACAATGCCCTGCAGATAATCAGTATAAACTTATAACGTATATATGGTTAGGCGATCAAAATACTGAAAATGTTTATGTATTCGGTAGTTTTCCTGGTTGGGATCTGTCTGTAAATCAATTACAACGATTGTTACAGACAGATATTTGGTATGTAACGTTTAGGACGGATAAGAGTTTTATTTCAACGTACTATTTTTCAGTAAACGATGTTTTCGAAAATGATTGGATAAAGCGTAGTGAACAGTACGAAATAGACCAATTTAATCGAAATACATTTGGAGAAGGTACCAATAAAGCGTCTGTGTTAAACATAGGAATGGAGGTGCAATATAGCAGTCGTTTTCCTTCAAATGATTATCCATCCGGAAAGATTGAAACATATTCTTTTTATAGTTCGATTTTAAATAACACACGCAAAATTCATATTTATACGCCTCATGATTATTCTCACACTTCACATATTCAAGAACTTCTCATTGTATTTGATGGGAATTCATTCATTAATGACCTTTCAATCACAAAAACACTTAATTATTTAATTTACGAAAAAGAAATCCCATCGTGTATTGCTGTTACTATAGATCCTGTTGATCGATTAGAAGAGCTAACTTATAACGATAAAATGAATACATTTTTAACAAAGGAATTACTTCCGTGGATTCAATCTAAGTATCACGTTTATCAAGAAAGGAATCATACAACAATTGCTGGTTTCAGTCTTGGTGGCTTAGCAGCTTTTTATGCAGCACTTCAAAATCCACATATTTTCGGAAATGTGTTGTCAATGTCTGGATCCGTACATTGGAAAAAGGACGATTATGAAAATGCAATTCCTTGGATTGAAAATCAAATTTCATTAATAGATTCTAATGCAACTCACCTCAATACTTACATAGCAGTAGGTGAACTTGAAAACGAACCTCTTTTAACGGCTAATAGACGGCTATATAAAGCTTTAGAAGAAATGAAACACCAAAACCACTTACGAAGAGTTTCAAGGCGGACATGATAGCGTATGGTGGCGAGAAAAGCTATTCGATGGGTTAAGGGCATTAGAAAATAAAAAGGAGAGAGAATCTATGAATCAAGAAGAACTAGATAAAAAACTAAAAAAGCAAGAGATTTTAGTAAAAGATGAGAAAGTTTGGTCCTATACGTATGAAGATCATATTAGTTCTATCGTTAAAGAAGCAGAAAAGAAAGGGTCTTTTGATCATTTGCCTGGTAAAGGGAAACCTCTTAATCTTGATAAAGATCTTTCGTACAATCCTGAAAAGCAACTTTATAGAACTTTAGCAAATAATCATGTTTTACCTAGGTGGATTGAGCTTTCAAAAGAAATTGACGATTTAAAAGAAAAGCTAAAAGAAAATACAAATACTGCAGAAACAGCGGATTTAATTCGAACTATTAATAAAAAGGTATTAGAACATAATCTACTTTGTCCACCAAGCGCGCAAAAAATGAGGGTGAAAATGGATTTTTAACGATTTTCAATTGAGCTATCGCTTACTATATAATTAAGTTAGGCATTTTCAATTCATTACTAAAGGGAGGCAAATGTAGTGAAGAATACGTATCAACTTCAAATTCCGAAAGAACTAGAACAGTATCGTAGTATTTTAGAAGAAAGTGTGAAACCGTATGTTAAAGTGTCTGGAACGCAAGCAGAGACAACGCTTTTTGAAAGTAAGTTTGGTGGATATCCGTATTTACCTATAGATCAAGAGCATCCTAAAGACTCAAACGGACAACCTATGATGCTACTTGCGCAGTTAAACCTTGAAGAAATACCAAATATTGAACATATGCCTCAACATGGAATGTTACAGTTTTTCATAAGTGCTGAAGAAGATCTTTTTGGAGCAGATTTTGATCATCCAACAGTCCAAAAAGACTTTCGAATTATTTATCATTCTACAATTATAGAAGATTTAAATAAGGTTATTACTGATTTTAGTTATTTAAACACTTTAGATTTAGAGAATTTTATCATACCCGAAGCAGCAAAACTAAAGTTTGAGTTGGCATATCAACCAGTAACACCAAGAGATTATCGATTTGAAATGATTTTTAGTGATAACATTGATTGGGAAGAAATTGTTGATGAAGAAAATAATACAGAATTAGGCGAACTGTATGATGATTTATGTAAGGATCAAGGACATAAAATTGGTGGTTATCCATTTTTCACACAGACAGATCCAAGGGAATGGGAAGAAAAATACCAGCAACATGACATATTATTGCTGCAAATCGATACAGACGATTCATTAAATATTATGTGGGGCGATTCTGGGGTTGCTAATTTCTTTATACGTAAGGAAGATTTGTTAAATCTAGATTTTTCCAATGTCATTTACAATTGGGATTGTTACTAGAAGATATAAATAAAATAATAGCAAACAAAAAATCTTCCTGAAGGTGAGGAGGATTTTTTTATGTTAAAAATAAGCGTTATGTTAACTAGGATAAAAAACAATGAGTGTAATGAAAGTCAAGTCTAAATAACAGAAATAACAACAAATAATGTAAAGTTGTAAAACATGTGCAAATAGCAATAAATTCATTAAGTAAAACATAAAATAAAATTACTAATTTATATTTTGTATAGAAATAATTTTTCTGTATAAAAATTTCTTGCCAATCAAAAATGTTTTTAATTCGTTAAATCTTAAGCGATTATTGATTAAGATTTGCTGTGATGAATTTATAACAAATAAAAACGATAAAAACTGAAGAAATTTGTTTAGATAAGATTTCATGTGAATCTCACTAAAAATCTCTGTTTCGTCTCATTAAGTATAGTTTACTTGGTTTTTGATACCTGATATTACTTTGTTTCTATAACTGCCTATAATATATATTATGTCTACTAGAAAAAAGTAATAAACTTATTATAGGTTAGTTTCATTTGGTATACTTCCCTTTTCTTTATTTATTAGTGAATAGTTCGTTGATGCAGGATTAGCGTAAATAATCATTAATAAAACATAATAAAAAGCAACTTGCTTTGAATTTGACTAAACTATATTTATAATTTGTTTGCTTTAGCAATTACTTTGATTTCAATTAATAATTCATCGTGAATTTTAATTTTATAATTGAACTTGTTTGTGAATTATTCGATTATCATTACAATTATTCTTTTTCTTGAAAAATATTGTATTTACGCTTTAAATGTAAACCTTTATCTTTATAAATCCACCGTGAAAATTTATTAACATTATTTTTACCACTTAGGTAAATACGATATTGTTTTTCTTTGTCAACAAAACTTAATTGGAATTTATTATTCTCAAGGATATCTTTAAAAGAATTCATAAAATTATATGATCCACCAACAAAACTAACAAAGTATTTGTGAGAGTTAACATGACCATCCCCATCAAAATACCCACGAACAAAATGATGCAAATATTCTTCTGGTACAAAAGGAAATTCGATGTTAAATGATTTACATGGCATAATTCCGTGTATGTTCATAAGGTCGTCTTTTATTGTTTTGCTATTAATATTTAGCATATATACGCCTGTTTTTTTGTTTTGATAAAGTGGCTGGTTTGTTTTTAGTTCTTTTTTTATATCTTCTAAAATATAACTTTCTTTTTGAGATATACTGACACATTGATTTTCTTTCTGTATAACACCATCTGCTGCTATAAACCCTAAAATATAAGCCATATTGTTTGACCACGTTTTAAAATAATCTTCTGTTATGTCATACTTTCTCTTCCAACTCCCTATAGCGCGTCTTGGTACGTTATTGTCTGATAAAACCATACGAATATACCTTGCAGACACATTAGCGAGCATGGCGATTTCTGAGGTGCTCTTCCCTTCAGTATACAAATGCATGATTTCAGATTTTGATAGTTTACATTTTGATTTCTTTTTTCGCTCTATGTGCACTTACATCCTCTCCTTCCTTTCTTTTATTAGAGACATATTTTCTTCTATAACATACAACGAAACGTATGTTCTTTGTTGCGTATAAGAAGGAATTCACTAAATAAAAACAATTTACATGTACTTAATATTTGTTTTAGCTGCCACTGTGCAATTTGTACTTTATAGATACAAATAATGAATTTGACGAATTTATGAAATACAAGGCAATTTAGATGAAAGGTAAAATAATATAGTTTAAACTACAAATAGCCACAATAACAACATACGTAAATTGTTAATCGTAAAAAGGAGAACGAATGAATAAGAAATATACAAATCAAATTCATACTGATATGAGTTTTAAACCGAAAGATATTATAAGTTTAATGACGGATTACTTTAAAATAAAATCAAAGCTGCGTCCTATAAAGGATTTGCCTATCGTTTTATCAAATAAAGATAATGAATCGTTAGAGAGTGTTACATGGTTTGGCCATTCTGCTTCTCTTTTGAAAATAGAAGGTAAAAAACTATTATTAGACCCTATGTTTGGAGATGCCTCTTCCCCATTTCCTTTGTTTAATAGTAAACGCTATAGTGGTACTTTTTCTTTAGAACGTGATGACCTTCAAGAAATTGATGCGATTATCATTTCTCATAATCACTATGATCATTTGAATTACAAAAGTATTATGCAGTTAAAAGATCGCGCAAAGCACTTTTATGTTCCAACTGGAGTTGCACAATATCTTATTAAATGGGGTGTTTCGCCTAGTAAAATTATTGAACATAATTGGTGGGACGAAATTACATTTGATAATATTAAGTTAGTTTGTGCTCCTGCAAGGCATTTCTCTGGACGAAGTATGACAGATAGAGATTGTTCATTATGGTGTTCATGGCTTATCCTTGGTCAAAAGACTAAAATTTTCTTTAGTGGCGATAGCGGTTATGCCCCTCACTTTAAGGAAATTGGTGATAAATATGGTCCATTCGATCTTACATTGATGGAATGCGGACAATATGATCCGAGGTGGTCTGCGATTCATATGTTGCCTGAAGAAACTGTAC
Organism: Bacillus sp. FSL E2-8900; assembly: GCF_037966225.1. Lineage (NCBI taxonomy): Bacteria > Bacillati > Bacillota > Bacilli > Caryophanales > Bacillaceae > Bacillus > Bacillus sp. FSL E2-8900. The sequence goes on along the minus strand of NZ_CP150193.1, from coordinate 2,552,506 downwards.
AAGCTCATATTGATGTACAAGGAGAATTACTTCTTCCGATTCATTGGGGTGCTTTTACATTAGCATTACACGAATGGAGTGACCCGATAGAACGTGTTACGAAAGAAGCTAACCGTTTAGGAGTTAAAATTACAACGCCTCAAATTGGTGAATCTATTACGTTAAAATCTACAAATTATCCTTCATCCGCTTGGTGGAAGGAAATTTAATTTTAAAATATAAAAAGAGCGAATCCTCTTATAAAGAATTCGCTCTTTTTTTTGTATTTAAACTTATTTCACAATATTGGATTTCCCACTATCTAAAACTCTATTTGCTGGTACACTGGACATTTCAACCACTGTATTCATACTCTTATCAGTCAGTTCAATGAGTTCGTTTTCATGTTTTATTTTATTTAAATCCCACACCATCCCATGAAATTCATTATGTTGACCACTTACCTGTATAATGCTTTTTGTTTTATTTGAAGGCTGTATTTGAAGGTTTGTAAATTGATTCCCACTAATTTCATTTGGCGTAGTTACTTGACTATCCATATAAATCATATTTACACAGTCTTCTAAAGAAAAGTTCATAAAACGATTGGCATTTATCCAAGCTTGTCCGGTGCTCGGTTTTTTCGCTACTAATTTCAGTCCAGTTTCCATTCCTACAACTTTAATATTTTCGAAGTTAACAAACGAAATTTCATTTTCTTTTCCAGCAGAGTATAAAGAAATTCCGGTACCTTTATTCGTTTCCGTCCAATTGATAATATTTATATCTTTTATTTGTGTTTTGTTCCAAGTGTTATAATATTTATTTTTACCGTCTAAATAAATAACTTCAGAGTTAAATTTAGGATCGTCAATAGTTATATACGCTCCTTCAATGGATGCGTTTTTCTCTAGTTCTAAAACTCTAAAGTTTCCCTCAACTACAAATTGGGATCCGTAACCAAATAATAATTTCACACCTTTTTTAACAATGATTGGTGACGTGATTTTATACTTTTTATCATCAAGCAATACAGTTTTAATTTTACTAGACTCTGCTTTATTAATAGCAGATTGTATTTTTATTGAATCATTTTCCCCTTTAAAGTTTTCTACATACAAGTTAGTACTTTTAGCTGCATAGTCTTTTTTGTTGTATTGATAAAAAGCAAAAATAATTAAAACTATACCAATGAGTAAAACAATTATTTTCTTCATCGTACTCACCCCATATCGATTAATCTATGGCTTTTATATTCAGGTTATTATTATTTTGCTTTGTATTTCAGATTACCATTGCTGCTTTGTCTATTAATCCCTTCCTCTATCCTTAATAAGCTCTTACTGGCGATATAAGATGTACTGCTGCAGATTGCTCTCCTGCTTCAATCAATATCGGTCGCATAGAACCTCCAAAACTTAAAGTAATCGTTTCTTCTTTTATTGCTCTTAAAGCATCAACCATAAAACGCCCATCGAAAGATATATTTAATTGTTTTTCACCTTGAATCGCATCTATTTGTTGCGTTTCGGATATTTGCCCAATTTGAGAAGCATTTGAAGAAATTTTAATTGTAGATTCGTTTATGATTTCTAAGTTAACATTGTTATTGGCCCATTCACTTGCTAATAAACTTGATCGGTCTACACCTTGTAATATCTTTTTTCTATCTATGTTAATAATCGTTTTAAAGTCGTTCGGAATAAGATTAGAAATATTAGGATATTTCCCTTCGATTAGTCTTGAATATAATGTAGTTGTTCCGAGCGTAAATATAATATGACTCTCTGAAAGATAGATATATACGAATTCTGAATTGCTGTTCATTAATTTTAGAAGTTCACTAATGGTTGCGCTTGGTACAATACAATTTGCTTTTACATCTGAGGAAAGCAATGTTTCACGTATCGCTAGTCTATGTGAGTCAGTTGCAGCACAAATTAACTTATTATTAGATAACTCTATATGCACCCCAGTAAGAACAGGTCTAGATTCATTTTTCGCTACCGCAAAGACTGTTTGTTTAAATACTTCAATCAATTGCTCTGTCTCTACTTTGATTTCTGCATGATTGTCTATAAGCGGTACATTCGGAAACTCATCTGCAGGAAATCCATTTAAACTTAATGTGATTTCTTCTGATTGTATCGTAATTAATTGCTCATTCTTACTTTTTATTGCTATATCACTTGGCATTTTCTTTATTATTTCAATGAAATACTTTGCAGGTACAACAATAGTTCCTGCCTTTAAAATAGTTGCAATCTTTTCGTCTTCAATTGAAACAGGAATGAATTTTTCGATAAAAATATTCGAGTTACTTGCGATTAAAGTAATTCCAGATTGATCTGCAGTTATTTTTATACCAGATAATATAGGAATTAAAGATTTTGTTGATATTGCTTTACTTACTTCTGAAAGTGCTTGAGTGAATTGTTTGTGATTAACGATAAACTCCATGTTTTCCCCGCCTTACATGAGATAATATTTTTATGAAGATTGATGAACGATTGTTCCGTTAAAAAAATAAGGTACTGTTTCTTTCTTTTGTAATAAATCTAGTAAATGTTCTGGTATGCGTAAATATGGAGCTGCTATATGTAATTCCATCCAAGTAATCTCTTCAATTTCTTTTGGCCTTGATATATATGTCTCTCCGCCAATTATTTCACCTAGAAAATTAAAGAAAATTGCATGATGATCTCTTTCCTCGAAAAAGGCTTCGCTGATAGAACAAATCCCTTTTACGTTTATATGTAACCCTGTTTCTTCTTTTATTTCTCGAATTACTGCTTCTTCCAATGTTTCTCCTAATTTAACTGCGCCACCTGGTAATGTATAATAAGAACCATTTTCCCCTTTGTTTTTTACCATTAAAATCTTTTCATTAGTTTTATCGTACAAAATCGCGTATGTAACATTAACTTTTTTCATATGTACCTCCTCTATTTTTAATAAAAGGAATTTTCTGTCTTCTATTCATTCTACCATTAACTCCTTTTAATATATATAAGTTAGTTAAGTCTTGCCTTTACCACTATTGGTGGAGTTAATAAGAATAGGCTACTGATATAAAAAAAGAACGTACCTTAGGAAGATTATCCAAAGTACGTTCTTGCAGTTTTAGTATAAAAATTGATTCAATTAATACTGAAATTAATAATAACCTCGCCCTTATTGCATTTGTATTTAAAATACTAACGTTAACAAATTCTATATACTTTTTAACCGTTTTTCTAAATAATAATGATTATGTCCTTTCGGATGATCTTCACTTACTCCAATTACTTTATATCCATGTTTCTTATAAAAATCAGGTGCTTGGAAACTAAAAGTATCTAAATTAATTAACCTACACCCTTTTTCAATTGCAAATTCTTCAATAAGCTTTATTAACTTGCTTCCGTAACCTTCATGCCTATATTCTTCAGAAACCCATAGAAAGTCAACGTGTACATGGTGCCAAAAAGTTATTGCTGTTACCCCACCTACTATTTCTTCTTTTTCATTTCTTACTATGAAACTAACCTTTTCTGAAGGTGTTTTTTCTTCATCTGCAAGATATTTTTGATTGTATTCAATTACTTTCTCTCTTATGTAATCACTATCTTCTTGTACCCACTGCTGTACTATTTTCATTTTAAGTGTCACGCTCCTTTTTACTTATCTATTCAATTTTATAATGAAATTGTCCTGTCTTTAATAAGTTCGTAAAGAAGCAAAGTTAATGGAATAAAAAAGAGCCCTAACATGAGGACTCTTTTTAAAATTAAGCTACTTTCCGATGTAAATGTTTTAGTTCCTTTTTCTTTTCTACATTTGGTGGACGGATTAATATTGAAATAATGAAGGAAATAACACTTAAAATACCGATTATAATGAAAGTTGGTTGAAATCCCCCAAGTATCGCTCCAATAAATGATCCTGCAAGCGCACCAAATCCAAAACCTTGGTAGACAATCCCGTAATTTGTACTATGGTTTTTTAATCCAAAAAAATCTCCGACAATAGCTGGGAATATAGTTATATTACCGCCGAAGCAAAAGGCGACACTTGCTACACAAGCAAAATAGATTCCGTAATTTAGCGGAATAAAACTTAAAGTAAAGACTGACAAACCTATAATAATAAACGTTGCAGAGACAATTTTCATTCGGCCGATTTTATCTGATAACGTCCCAAGAATGATTCTACCTACTGTATTAAAGATCGCAATCATAGCAACGGCGTTTGCAGCGGTTGCTGCGCTAAGTCCAACAAGTTGTACGCCGATATCTTTTACCATACTGATTAAATACAAACCACCCATACACGAGGTGAATAACATAAAAAATAGCAGATATACTTGTTTCGTTCGCATCATTTCACGCGGAGTATAGTCATTGTGTAATGTTTCAGTTACAGCATTACTTACAATTGCCTCACGTAAGAAGAACGATCCGATTAACACTAAAAGTAACACGATAATACCCCAATATAAAAATGCTTGTGATACACCAAGGTTATCGATAAGATTTCCGTTTATATATCTAAAGATTAAGCTGCCCATTCCATACGCTGATACAGATATACCTGAAATAAGCCCTTTCCGATTTGGAAACCATTTAATTAAATTAGATAGTGATGTAATATAAGCTGTTCCATCCGCATAACCAACAACGACACCAGCTAATAAATATAATAGTGGTAAAGAAGAAACTTGTGAACTAAGTATTAAGCCGAGTCCTAAAACAATTCCTGCAGTAGCAATAAGTTTTCGAAGTCCTAATTTTTTCTGCAACTTGGCTGCAAATAAAGTTGAGAATGATAAAGAAAAACTTGTTATGGAGAAAGTTATCGCTACTGAATTAAGATTCCATCCAAACTTACTTACAAGGGGTTGATTAAATAAACTCCATGTATAAATTGTTCCAAGGCCAATTTGAACAATGATTGTACCTAGAACAATTAGTAACGGATTTATAGAAATTTGTTTCATACTAACTGTCCCCTTCTTTTATCTTGACATGAATTTTCACAGTTAGTATATCCATCATAAATTGCAAGATACTGTACGGAAAATGGTAATTAAGTTCATATACACAAAAAGACACTTCATAAAGAAGTGCCTTTTGCAGGTTATATCAGATGTTTCTAAAGAAAGTTTTGTTAAGATAAGCCATTTTCAAATGCTTATGTATATATGTTATCAAATAATTTCTTATATGTGATGAGACTTAAGACGTATTTTTCATTCATCATATAGTCGGATGAAAAATTAATATTCGATTTCATCAAAATCTTTCGGTTGCGGTACAGTTTGCATATTAGCTGCATCTTTAGGATCGCTATAAATCGCATTTTGCTCTGTATTTACATCTTTTATATTTTGTTTTTTATTTTTGTTCACTTTATCTTTCACTTTCAATCACTCCTTTTTGTTATAGGAGTAATTATGCCCTATTACCGTTACTAAATGTATCAGCGACTAAATTACTAAATTCACGTAAATAATATAAGTAATTATCACCGCCGTAGTTATATCTTTTGTTATACATTTTTGCAACAACTACATTATATTCAGGTATTACTAAAATGGTCGGTCCAGTAATCCCTAATATTTGATAAGCCCCTTTTGGAACACGTTCACCAAGTTCGCTTAATCGCGCAGGCTCATTTTGGATGAACCAAAACAATCCATTTTGTGGTAGCTCTTTGTTTATATATGTTGGACTCTGCAAACTCGTAGCGATTTTTATAACTTCTTTTCGAACAATTTGTTTATCATCTATCCTACCTTGATTTAAATGAAGATTGCCCCACTGCGCAAATTCTCTAGCTGTGACAAACAAATTTTTTTCAGTACCGTCATCTACCGTACCAATTTCACTAATTGCGTCTTCATTTGGATTATTAACAACGTCAACTAAATTTTCATCTCGCTGAACTCTCCAACCTGTTTCTTGAAAATTAGCAGGCTTAAACACACGCTCCTTTAACAATTCAGGAAAACTTTTGTTATATAGCTGATAAATAAGACGTGTCATCATTCTTACATTAATATCTCTATACGCCCATGATTGTCCCGGTTCAAATTCACGAAAAATTGTCCTGTCGTTCGTTTCTTCTAATCCGTGCGAATGTGTTACTAAATGTCTTATCGTCGTTTTACTAAGCAATGCAGGATCAAAGTCTTTAAAATATTTTATCGCTTCATCATCAATAGAGTTTATTTTTCCCTCATAAAGCGCATACGCTATCATTAATCCTAAATAACTTTTTCTAGCAGAAGCAACGTTAAATTGTGAAGATTCTGTTACTTTCTTGCTTGTAGATGTATTTGAGTGATAACCACTATAATGCTCTAGTACGATTTTATTATCTTTTATAATACAAAGTGCTGTAGCAGAACTATGATTTTTTTCTTTTATATCCTCTACCCAAGAAATCAACTTATCATATGTATACAAATAAATCCCCCTTAATACACATCAAAATTACAGCATGAAAGAAAAGTGCAAAATAATTTTCACACCTTTCTTTCATGTAAAATAGCTTTGATGTTCTATACTTAAATGATCCACCAGTTCCAGCAATTAAAGCAACTGAAACATCCTGCGCATCCTATACATCCACCGCAACGACCTGCACAACCACCACATCTACCGCCACATCCACCGCAACGTCCACCGCAACCGCCACATCCGCCGCAACGACGTGCATCGTCTTGAATGTAATAGTATGGATATTGACTTTGTTGTTGATCCCAATACACAACATTGCCAGTTTGATAATCATTAAGGTTTAATGATTGTAGTTCTTGTTGAAACTGATTCATTATGAAACCCTCCATTTATAAATGTAAATTCCGTCCAAATATTAAAGTTAATAAATTCTTTTAAACAAAGTAGAAACAAGACTATAGACTAAATGCGTACATCAACAAAATATGAACTTACACTAGGTGATGTACCTTGTTTTTTAGCCTATTTTCTTTATATTCATTCGATGGACGTATTTACTATAAATAAAGTGATTTAAAAATTACTAATCCAACAATTTAGGAGTTCATCATTTAACTTACTTTCTAGTAATTCCTTTACTAAAGGCATTGGCATGATTTCATAATGATTTAAGGCTTCTTTATTATAAGCTATCCAGTGAAATGCTAAATGAGACTCGCTAGATTTCGGTGTTAAGTCCGTATGTAAATCTTGTGACTCTACTTCAAAAATGTGGTTAATTTCATGATGAAGAACTTTTTTATCTTGCCATTGATTTTCTATGACGCCTAAAAATTGTTGTATACTACAGTTTACTCCAAGTTCTTCTCTTAACTCTCTTTTTAATGCATTCTCTGCTGATTCTCCAATTTCAACATGGCCACCAGGTAAAAAATAATGATGGCCGATATATTCAGCAACTAATAATTTTTCATCTTTTATCATGACTGCTCGTACAATATGATGAAATTTACTTTTCAATTGATATTCCTCCTAGTTATTTAATGTATAGTTTCTCAAAATAGTCATTTAGTATTGGTATAATATAAATCATAGGTGTTTCATACGGATGAATATCATTAATAACTTCAAGAGCATCTTTTACAAGTTCTCGTTTACACTTTATTTCAACTTTACATTCTTATCCTTCGCATATTTGACCAATTTCTCCATTAAAAGGAGATGCCTCTTCTAAAGGTCTCCAATATCCTTTCACTGAACTATAGGAAAGACAATGGTCATATTCGCCCGTTTTACATGCTCCAGTTTTATTTAATTCATCCCTTAATGTTTCAATATATTCTTCAGGAATGAACACTTCAATTTTCACTTCAGTAAATTGCATATTTCATTTCACACCTTTACTTCTTAATAGTTAAACAAATAAACGGTATACTTGCTCACCATCATACTCCTGTCCTAATGATATGAAACCATATCGTTCATATAATTTCTTTGCAGAGAGATTATCTTTATGTACGGTTAATCTTATTTCTTTACACGATTTAAAAGTATTTTTTATTATATTAATACTTTCTTGTAATGCTGCTTTTCCATAACCATTACCTTGTTGCGATTGATCAATAATAAATCCGTTAATCCAATACATATCCGATGTCTCTATTACAACAGCATGCATAACAAAACCAACCATAAGGTCACCATCGTATATAGCGAATGGTATGTACTCTACATTGTCACCATCTGGTTTTATATATACTTTAGCAAGTGAAACTGCTACAGCGGGGACAAATTTTCTTTGATCTTCTTTAACTTGTAACTTTAATGCATCTTCCCAATTGTCTCTCGTAACAACCTTTAACTGGACATTCAATATTGTAAGCTCCCTTATATAGAGGATGTATGTTTATATTCAACGTAGTGAAATACTTCCCTTTTTCGACAACAACTTATAACATGATTTTTATAAAATCTTGAATGAATTTTTGTTCATCTATTTCTAGTGCTATATGGGCTCCATCAGATATAGAGCTAGGGCGAAAATCAGCAAATGTTTGTCCTTTCGTATCTCCGTATGTATCTACATTTACTGTACGATGCACAAATTCAAAAAAACTTGGATTTACTAATCCGCTTATTGCAACCACATCATGTAGCAAAGGTCCTTCCATAGATGGATTAAGTTTTTGGTATGCGGATAGGTAGTAGTCATACATTGGTTTCATTATCATATGAAATGGATTCTTTGCATTAGCTTGAATATAGTTAAATACATTTGGTGTTAACACAGCTTTGTTTGTTACATTTAAAGGGAATATGAATAAATTCTTTGCTTGATGGAAAACAATTTTACTTGCTATCGGATCTCCATACACGTTTGCCTCTGCTAATGGCGTAACGTTTCCTACTTCTAAAAAAACACCACCCATGAAATAGATTCCTTTTACATTTAGCATTAAATCATTCCATAAATTAAAAGCAATTGCTAACGAGGTAGATCTTCCTACATCAACAATCGTTAAATCTTTTCCGTACTTTATAAGAATCGCAGCAATACTGCCGAAATTATATATTGGAATAGATAATATATTTTCTGGAACATGGATGGGCCCTAATCCTTCTGCTCCGTGAATTTCAGGATAGTACGTAGTGATTTCTTCTGTAAGTGGTTTTGTTGCACCACTAATGACAGGAATGTCTTGTCTATTTGCTAACTGTAAAATATACGCTGCATTATGTGCAGCATGTATATGCTCAACATTTCCGTATCCGGTTACAATACCGACAATTTCAATTTCGGGATGCAGTAAACCATACATAATGGCAAATGAGTCATCAATACCTGGGTCTCCGAAAAATAATACTTTTTCCAAGAAATACTCTCCCTTCATAAAAACATAGAGTCATCAATAACTATGTATATGAAAAAAGCAAGTATATCTATGCGAATTTTAGAATGGATAATGTTTTACAAAACATTAAAAAGGAACTAGCGAATGCTAATTCCTTTCTTCAGTAACCATTCTCAAATTTAATTAATTATCGTATCCTTCATAAATTGCATCATTTATTAGATTTTGTGTTTTTTTATCATCAGGTACAGGCTTCCACCAATTTCCTGTAATAAATAACATAGTTAATAAATTATAACTATCACTAAAATAACTTTCTTTCTTATTCTTCATCCAATCCCAACCGCTATTTACCCACTTTTGATTATTGCTACTCGTTATACTTGCAGCAATAAACGGTGAAACAAATACAGCAGTTGAATAACTACCAATATTGGATCCGTTTAATTGATAACCATCCACAATTTTAGAAGGATTTCCATTCGTTTTATTTTGAATCCATGAAGAGACTTTATCAGAAATGACTTTACTTCTTTTCTCGCCGTACATCGCATAGTCCATTACAATTCTCAATGGTACCCGACTAGCATTGTAATAATATGCATTTGTATATTCTGACTCATCTAAGAAGTCTTTAGGTGCGGGTTGTGGTGGGTTTTTTACAACGAAATCTGAAATAAGTCCTGTATTTGGAGAGTACTTATTACTAAATTGCGTATAAACATCGTACAAATTATTAATAACAGTAAGCCAAGTTTTATCACCTGTAAATTCATAAAATGCTCTAAGGTGTGACATCATCCAATCAGATGGTCTCGTATCAAGTGAACTTTTAGAATCCCAATCTCCTAAATTTAGTCGGTTATTATTTGTAACATTACTAGCTTTAATACCTTTTGTAATCATGTCTTGTGCTTCTTTCAAATAATTAACTGTTCCATTAGATCCCCACTGCTTATGAGCAAGAAGAAGAGAATACGCAATATCTAAATCTCCATCAGTAGCAGAATCAAAATGACCTTGTGCTTTTTTACTATCTGCGACAACCCATCCCATTAAATTAGGATTTTGAGAGCTTTTAAAAGTTCTTGCTGTTTTAAATAAACCGTCATAGATTTTTTGAGCATTCGAATCATAACCAGCCATTAATACTGTAATTATCATCCCATACCCTTGACCTTCTGAAGTTCCAAGTGGCTTAAACCCATCAGCATCACCTGTAATCTCTCCTTTTACATAATAACCACCAGGTAAAGAAGATAAATCATTTTTCAAATATTTCTTTTTCCAATTATCGTAGTAACTTCTTACAGAAGCATTTAAACTTTCCTGTGTAACATGATTCGGTTTTATAACACCTGCATAATTAACTTGCTGGGGAAATGGTTTCATCTCCTTTGCAGCAGCTACTTGTTGATTAACTACGGGAATAGAATTTTGTATTGAATTGTCCGTTACACTTGCTGCGAAACTAGAATTAGAAAAACTAGCTAGTCCGATTCCTACAATAGAAATACATGTGAAAATTTTTCTTTTTCCATTCATTATGTTGTCAGCTCCTTTTAAAATGCTTACTACATAAAATGTAACATACAATATTTAACTGAAATACAAAATATTATATTTATCAACATAAGAAAGAAACTATATAAAAAAGTATCATAAAATTATTATTGAATTACATTATACGGATTGATTATTTGCTAAATTCCTATGTTTTTCTTTTCTTAATACCGGTATATGAGCAATCACAATTCCAAGTATAGTAATCCCTCCGCCAATTATCGAAACTAAAGTTGGCACTTCTCCTAACCATATCCAAGCAATGAAACACGCAGTTATTGGCGTTAAATATAGAGAACTTGTTGCTTCAGAAGCACCAGCACGAGATATAATATAGGCCAATGCAATATACGGGAGTACTGTTGGAAAGACACCTAAATATATAACGCTCAAGTTAACTTCAAGAGGAGCTGCTAGTATTTCTTGATAAACTCCGGGTAAGAAAATAAGCATACATACAGTACTAGACAAAATTGTATATATGGTAAATGGTAAGAAGCCGTATTTTTTTAAGTAAGATGTTTGGAAAACGAAAAATAGACTTTCTGAAATCGCCGCTAATAATATAAATAATCCCCCGCTATTCAATTGAATAGCATCGCCCTGGCTAAATGAAATTAAGGCAATTCCTGTAAAACTAATTACACCACCAAGCCAACCATTTAATTTCATTTTGTCATTCAAAAAAACAGAAGCAAGAATTGCCGTCACTATTGGGGTGACTGAAATAATTAAACTTGCAGATCCAGCATTTACTGTTTTTTCGCCGTAATTTAATGCGATGTGATAAATAGTAAACCCTAAAGCACCAAATATAAAAATTGCTGGGATATCCTTTAAATCCGGTAGTCGTAGTTTGTATATAAATGAAAATAACAAAAGTATAAATGAAGCGATTAATAAGCGTAGTAAAGTAAGGTGTTCAGGCGTATAAGATTCAAGCCCCATACGAATTGCTGGAAAAGCAGTTCCCCATATAAGAATTGTAAAAGCGTGAGCACATATAATGCGTAAATCCCATTTTTTATTATGCATATTTTCTCTCCTTCCCTAAAAAACCAACCATTTTTAAATTACCAATTATTTCTTTTCATCATATTTAATAGTTGATACAATGTCTTCAACCAGTTATTTATCGGAAAAACCAACCACTTTGAATCTTTTAAATAAACGAAGGAGTTTTTTATATGACAACCGATAAAAAAGTGCCCAAATATCGGCAGATAATAGACTATATGAAAGAAAAAATTGAAAACGGAGAATGGCCAATTGGAAGTAAAATCCCTAGTCAGCGGCAGTTAGCAAAATTATTTCATGTAAATCGAAGTACTGTAATAAATGCGCTAGATGAACTTATGGCAGATGGTTTAATTCAAGGACAAATCGGAGCAGGAACAATTGTAACAAATAATACATGGTCATTATTAGCAACTAATCCCCCGCCCGATTGGAGTGAATATGTAAAGGCCGGTATTCATAAACCAAGTAAGTTAATGGTGCGAGAAATAAATGAAGCAGAAGCAAATAAAACGCTTATCCATCTTAGTAAAGGTGAACTTGCACCTCATCTTTTTCCGCTCGAAACTATGCAATCTATAATTAAAAACGTCAGTGAGGAATTAGATTATTTCGGATACGAAGAACAAAAAGGTTTTTATCCGTTACGGGAAGCAATAAGTAAATACGTAAAATCATTTGGAATACATGCATCACCGGGTTCTATATTAATAGTCTCGGGTGCACTCCAAGCATTACAATTAATATCAATTGGTCTTTTACATAGAAAATCAACTGTTTTACTTGAACAACCTTCTTACTTATATTCACTTCATGTTTTTCAATCAGCAAATATAAATTTATCCGGTATATCAATGGATCATCACGGTATTTTACCTAACGACTTATTAAAGCGAATTAAATATAGTCAAAAGAATAATATTTTATATTCAATCCCTTGTTTTCAAAATCCAACGGGGATATTGATGTCCAAAGAGCGAAGAAAAGAAATATTAAAAATATGTGAAAAAGAGCAATTGCCTATCATCGAGGATGATATTTACCGAGAGTTATGGCTTGATGAATCACCTCCAGCTCCTTTAAAGTCGATGGATAAACATGGACATGTATTATATATTGGTAGTCTCTCTAAAACACTTAGCCCAGGACTTAGAATTGGATGGATAATCGGACCAGAACCTGTTATTGATAGATTGTCAGATATAAAAATGCAAACAGACTATGGATCCAGCTCTTTATCTCAAAGAGTAGCTGCTGAATGGATAAATGAAGGTTTTTATGAAGCACATGTAGCAAACGTAAGAATGCACCTGAAAGAACGAAGACAAATAATGATACGAGCTTTAAATAAATATTGTGCAGATATTGCATCATGGGATATTCCTAGTGGTGGATTTTTTATATGGCTAAAGGTTGTACATAACATTCCGATGAAAAAACTATTTTCAGAGGCACTATCAAAAGGAATTCTTTTAAATCCGGGACGTATTTATGAAGAAGAATCAGATCAGTACATTCGTTTATCATATGGATATGCTACTCCAGAACAAATGACTAACGGAATTAAATTGCTCAGTGAATTAATTCGGAAGTTAACGGCATAAAAAAAATCCTCTTTTGTTTTTGGAGGATTTTTTTATGTATCTTATTTACCACAATTTCATTTCCTGCCCTAATAAAATAAGTTCTTCATAAGGATCTCCGTCAATATTTAATACTTGAGCAAAAGCAGGTTCTGTTTTTAAACCTTGTTCCTTTAAGTGAATAACTTCTTCCCTTATATGGGGATGCTGCATTAATAACATGTGCTCCACTATCATATGTCTATATGCATTTTGATTACGCACTGGCTTAGGTTGAGCAAATAATTCAAATTCAAAACCTTCGAATTCAAAATTCACCTTTATCGATTCAGTACCTTTAATTTTTTTCTTTTTAATGTTGAACCCTCCATAAGAACCATATAAAGATCTCATTTCCTGCTCAAAAACATCAAAGTTATATACTTCCATTACAATATCTAAGTCAGATTGAGGAGTATCAATTCTTATCGGGATTGTCCCGCAAAGAACGGGATTATATAAAGCTAATCTTCCATTATGTTTAGGCTATTCAAAACATCATATATTTTTTGTTGCTTGTCATTGCCCGATTGTAAATATGTAATAGATGTAAACATAGAAGTCTCTCCTTCATTTAACATAATAATCAGCTCACTAAATTTGAGAAAATAGTTCAATCATTGGATTTTGTTCTAGGAGTACCTTTATTTCAATATATTAAGCCGAACTAACTATATTTTTCAACTTTTCTCCTATACTGCAATACTATAAAAATAAAAAAGGAGGAATTATTATGAGCATTTTTAACATTCTTTTAACCGTACACATCCTATTTGGAACAATATGCTTAATCACTGGTATTGTAGCGATGGTTGCCCAAAAGAAGAAAGGAAAACATACCGAATGGGGCGAAATATATCATGCATCCTATGTTGTCATTACCCTTACGGCAATACTATTATCCATTATCAACTGGGATAAAATTGCATATTTATTTTATGTAGCAATCTTCTCTTATTCATTTGCGATTTATGGATACCTTGCACGAAAAAAACGTTGGAAAAATTGGCTCCATCACCACATTAGAGGTATGTTAGGTTCTTATATAGGGGCAGTCACCGCACTTTTAGTAAATGTCGGCATCCATATTCCTATTATAAATTTACTTCCGCCAATATGGTTTTGGTTTTTACCCACCTTAATTGGTATCCCCCTCGTAGCCAGTGTATCAAAAAAATATAAAAAGCGTAGTTGAAATTAATTACATTTTGATTACTTTCTGATTATTAGAATGAAAAATTATACTCTATGTATCACGAATGATATCATGAGTGCTCGCCCTATGAATATTTAAAATAAAATGCCGCCCAACAGGACGGCTCTTATTTTTACTTTACAAACGTAACATATTCACCAGAAACCCATTGATTTCCACCAACATTATACCAACCATCTTTATATCCAAATGATTGATATTTTTCACCTTGATACACGTTTTTCACAATGCCGTAATTTGTTCCTGGGCCGGTACGAACACGCAATAACATCAGCGATTATAGTAACTACACCTACACCCTCGTTTGATGATTGTGAAGGTGTTGGTACATTTCCTCCCGTATAACGAATATATGATGGATCGTTATAAATCCACTGATCGCCACCGAGATTTAACCAGCCATTTGATTGTCCAAATACTTTGTAGGACTCTCCTTTCCCTAATTGACGAATAACGCCATATCCAGTACCAGGTCCTTTTCGTAAATTTACATTACTACCGTTAATATAAGCAATCCCTACACTATCATTCGACGGGGGAGGAGTCACTACGTTTTGAGCACCTTTTCCAAAAGTATCCGTTCCATATCCTTTGTAGTTATATTGCAAATGCGGGCTATCCACAAATCCTTTCCAGTCACCGCCCCATTCAAAGCCAATTTGTTTAGCATAACGAATTGCTGATGCCCACGGTTCTTTATTATAGCCATTCCAATCTTCTGTACCATTCGACTGAATTGGAACAAAATCTAATGCCTGTCCTACTAAGTGATATGAGCGCATCGTTTGTGATGCTCCTTTACGAACATATTCACGTTGTTGCTCGACCGTACGGATTGTTTCATAAATTAATACTTCAATTCCATTGTCGATACAGTACTGATACCACTTAAAAGCTGCAGCTTTCGTATTATCCGCTAATTTATTCAGATTACTTACATTTCTATTGTGGTATTTCAATATGCAACATCTCCTTTTCTATTATCCTATGCAAAACTCGTCTCATGGGTTGTACATATACCTAGAACGATCCGAAGTACAAATACATAAGAAGCCAATTCATCTAAATAGATTTACATTTCTAGCTTCAAACTTTGTAAACTGAAATCGAAGCAATAAAAAAACCGCAACCCAGGTCTTCTAGTTGCGGTTTTTGGTATTTTCTTTTTATATGCAACATGCCACCTTGCATTATTAATCCTAATATATAGGTTGTGTAAATTTTCCCTTTATGAATAACACTTCTTATTCATGACTTTTCAAATCCAATATTGAATGTAAACGATCCGGATAATTAGTAAACATCCCGTCGACTCCCCATGAAAGTAACTTTTTCATATCTTTTTCATTATCTACTGTAAATGGATGAACTTCTAATCCGTTTTTCTTTATTTTATTTACATAATCTGAATCAATATATTTGTAATTCATACCAAGACCTATGCAGTACGTTTTATACTTTTCTATCTCTAATTCTGTTAATTGAACTGCTTTTTTATAAGGTAATAATTGTACTAAAGATATATTACTATTTAAGCTATGAATCTTTTGCAGACTTTCTTCACTAAACGATTGAATAATAACTTTATCCTGTATTTCATAGTGATTAATAATTTCTAATAATTTTTCTTCCATTCCTGGATATTCATTAGGTGATTTTGTTTCAATATAATAGTTTGCGTTATGCCCAAACGTTTCAATAATTTCTGTTAATGTTGGGACTTTAGCATTTTCAAATTCTTTCTTTGCTAAGTTCGGATATTTTTCGTTGAAAAAAGAATCTGCATTTAGTTGCTTTATTTCTTCTAATGTATGCTCTTTCACTAGCCCAGTACCATTTGTTGTACGGTTTAAGGTTTCGTCATGCATTGCCACTAAATGCCCATCTTTTGTCATTTGGAGATCAATTTCTATATAATCTCCATTCATTTGTTGGCCTAATCGATATGCTGCTATTGTATGTTCAGGCGCGAACGCAGAAGCACCTCTATGTGCGATATTTTTTATATGATTTGATTGATTCATAGCTTTAGTATACTTATGTTCATTAATTTTCTGAAAAACAAAGATACTTATTATTATAAAGGCACAAATTATTGTAACGAGATATATCTTTTTCATAACGATTTATAAGCTCCTATATAAAGACAATTTAACTTGAATGATTTACTCAATTACATGTCGATTTTCCAATACAGTCATTTTGCCGATAGCTTGAAATCCCGATTTTTTATAAATATTGATTCCATCGGTTGAAGCTTGTAATACACAATACGTATTTTTAAATTTTTGTGCTTCTTGCAGAAGGAAATTGAACATAGTAGATCCGAATCCTCGTCCTCTCATTTCTTCTTTCGTTGCGATGTCATAAATACCAATACTATCTTTTGAACATATCAATGAACCAACAGTTACGATTTCACCTTCATAAAATCCTAAAAATAGTTTCATATTCTCACTGTTCCATAAATCAAGATTAGAAATTTGATTATAGAATGCTTGTACATGTATAGCTTCTTCTGATGTGCCGAATAGATTAGCTAACGTTTCTCCAAATTTTTTTATTAGTCCAGGTGAAGATGCTTGTTGAATTGTAAAACTTACTGGCATGTGTATTGTTGGAGAAATTGTTTTTAAGTCTGCTACCATCGCAATATTTTGCTCCGCTTCTTTTAAACCGATTTTATTTAACTCGCTTTTTATATCCCGCTCTTGCTCCTCATCCCATAACCAAACACTCATTGGAAATTTCTTTTGATTATAGTATTCTACCTCCTTATATAATTTCTCGACCCCTTCCGTTAAATTATTGTTCAGTAGAGTGATGATATTGAATGTATCGGCAGGTAATCCGCAATCAACAGCAATATAATCTTTCGTTTCTTTTATACTCATTCCGGGCACAAATTGCGCAACATATGAAGTTTTAAATGCAAAGTTATCTATTAGTAATTGTTTATAATTCATCAATAGTTCTCCTTTTCATAAAAAGTAATACTCGAATCTCTCTATATTAAATATAACATATTAGAAATTTACCTTTTTTTATAAAAAGTACCTCTTTAAACTGTGCTCTATAGTTTAAAATAATTAAAAATGATATAACGTTGTCGGAATGAAAAAAGTGGTATATAATAAATATTAACATTACTAGTAATTATTTTAGGTATTCCTAGAATAAAGGAGCGATACATATGAAAATTACTATTTATTTCGGAAGTCATGAAGATCAAGATGTTCGTACTATGGACTGTCATTTAGATGTAGAAGATACAGAAGAGATTGTTTCTGTATCATAATATAAATAGTTAGGGTAAACCCTATTCCCTACAGCGTTTAAGGCACCTTTTATAAGGTGTCTTTTTTGTTATATTTTCATCAAAAACCCTTTACTTTATAGCGTTTTAATAGTAAAATATAATTATACGAACAAACGTTCTTTTTTATTTTAAACGTACATGAAGGGATGATTTTAACAATGGCTCCATTAAAGCGCAGAGGAAGAAAAAAGCAAGCACCTATTATTTCAAATACAGGCTTTATCGGCTCTGTCTTTATTGATACATTGGAGTTACAAAAGAAATCCTATTATTTCGCTCGTAAAAAACTTCAAATTGTTCATCACGTATTAGATGGTCTCTCTGGAGCAACAAGCGCTTTGTTTAAAGAACATAACATTTCAGCATACATGTCATGTGTATATTTACATAAACAAAAGAAAATTGGCTTTGTTCTTTCAACGAAACCATTTGAACAAAGTGATGGCGTTGCTTATTTTGTAAATTATTTAATCGAAAAGAATTTTTACGGCGGCCATGACGAAGATGTAGAATATCAAGAAGTATTTAATACAGGTTTTATCGGTGTAGTATTCGCTGATTTATCTAGTATAGATCGCTTTAATTTCGAGTTTGAAATGGGTATGTTAACGAAATTAATGAAAGATATGATTATTCCGGTTAAAGAACTCTTTTTACGCCACAATGTACCGGCATACATTTCCACTTCTCATTTAGAAGAACAAAACAAATTAGGTTTCGTTCTATCTGTCAAACCATATGATGAACGTGCAGAAGCAGATTTATATTTTGAAGCGTATTTAAAAGAGCGCGGGTTATTTATTGGTGATGAAGAAGATGATATGGATAAGATTGTTATTAGAAAAACAGCTGAATTACGATAGAAAAGCGCAGGATGCTGATCCTGCGCTTTTTATAATTTATGAAACTGATTTACCAAATAAACGGTATTAATTTTTTTGTTTTCTGTTTATAGACTGTAAATTGTTCTTCATACTTTTTCTGTAAGTAACCATCAGATTTTGGAATATATTCAAAAACGAATACAAAGAACAGGCCTAGAGGTATAAATAAACTATAAATATTGCTAGCGATAAATGCTAAACCTAACACCCAAAGGCAATCCCCCAGATAATTAATATGAATCGCATATTTAAATAAACCACCTGTATATAGCTTACCTTGATTTACAGGATTGTCTTTAAAGGATTTTCTAAGTAGCTCTGAAACTGTGTTTAACATACTTCCTCCTAAAAACAATATCCAACCTATTGTAAGTAATATTAAATTAGGATCCTGATTACTAGTAA
The DNA here is from genome assembly GCF_037966225.1 of Bacillus sp. FSL E2-8900. NCBI lineage: Bacteria > Bacillati > Bacillota > Bacilli > Caryophanales > Bacillaceae > Bacillus > Bacillus sp. FSL E2-8900. The sequence continues at coordinate 2,533,206 of NZ_CP150193.1, read as the reverse complement.
TCATTAAGATTGGAAAACCTAAATAATAAATTCCAAAAGCAATACTGTTCATAATGGCTTCTTGCCATGAAATCCCTCTAGGCAACCATATAAACATCATAGCCGTTAATCGTAAAGCGGTGATAATTAAAGCTATAAACAGCCCTATTGAAATGCCTGGTTTGAAATAAGTAATGAAAAGTAAGTAATACGCAATGATTAGATAGATAATCTCAGTAACTAAAATTAATATTTTTTCTTTTATTGTTGGCCGGTTTATACCATACATTGTGATACGCTCCTTCCTTTATTCATTTTATAGGAAAATAAACTTCTATGATATTATTCTCCTCCTGTGTGCTATAAGGATTCGTTTTATAAACTTCAAACGGAGCTCCATTCAGTTTATAGTTATTTTCTTCAATCCAAACGTGTAGCTTTGTATGAATAAAAGGTAATTCTTCGTAAGAACCAATAAGCGTAGCCATTGCGCAAAGACCGGGATTAAACACTTTTGTTTTATTTGTGGCTTCTGCAAGGGGAATCGCAATTTCCACATCATAATTTTCAGGTACATATTCTGAACTATGGAAAATAGCAAGTGGTTTTGCAATAGGTAATAAATTTTCAAATGAAATTTTACTAAACAACTCATTAAAGTGTGTTAGGAAATCAACGGTATTAATTTGTTTTCGCTGAGATGATATATTATAGGTTAAGTGATTTACAAGATTAATCTCAATATGATTTAAGTAACCTATGATACTTTCCTCTTCATCTAATTGTTGAATATCACGCTTTAATTTTTTTAATAAAGAAGAATAATATGTTATCTGCTGTGTTAGATTTTCTTGTTTGGTTTTCATTTTAGAGTTAAGCAATTCAGTTTTCTCCCGATTTTCTAAAATATCCTTAATTTCTTCCAGCGAAAATAAATAAGTTTTTAATCGTGTAATCAATAAAGCTATTTCTAATTGGAAAATATCATAGTAGCGATATCCATTCTTAGGGTCTATGAAAGCTGGTTTTAAAAGCCCAATTTCATCATAATAGCGCAGCGTCTTCATTGTAAGATGAGATATTTTTGAAAACTCTCCAATTGAAAGCATAACACTCACCTCCTGTAATTAATTATTTTAAATATACTGCTTCCTGTAAGGGGAAGGTCAATCAACAAAGTTAAATTTTCTTATTGTATTTAGAACGATATTCATCCCCCTCAACCTACAATTTTAAAGTAGTCTCCAAAACGAATATGTAATCTTTTCAAAATTGTTCATGGGAAATCAGCCGATTTTTTCATTTTATAGTATTTGCATTTCTTATCTTGAAAAATGTAGCAGTATCCATTATATAAATAATCTAAGATCTACTAAGCGCTATAATCTTTCGAATGAACTTCTAATATGAAACAATTCGATGAAACTTTAATTACTATTAAATATAAGATTCCCCCTACAATTGTAATCATGTAGGCTGGAATATAATTTAATAATAGACCGGATAGCGCCATTGCTATAGGAAGCATCATTTTACTTATACTTAATCCAATGCTGAGAACCCTCCCTCTATATTCATCAGGAATCTCTTTTTGCATGAAATAAGCTATAGGTATATCAATAAGCACTATAATTAGTCCTAAAAAGAACATAACAACACAATAGGTAATAACGTATACAAAATCATTTACCTCAAAACTTTTGAATAAAACTGGAATTCCTGAAATAATCATAAAAACCGCCAACATAAAGCTTAACTTTTTCAAAAGATAAGCGTAAGAAAAACGATCGGTTATCTTTTTTACTAAAATCGCACCAATTATCATGCCTACTGGAAAAGTCCCTTGAATCATACCAAATTGTTTAGAACCAAGATCGAGAACTGTATTAATAATGTATGGCAATGGAACAGTTACAGCAAACCCTAAGAAGAAATTAAGTGAAATTAAAATACTGAACGTATTTTTTAAGCTTTTCCGCTCCGTTAAGTAAGAGTATCCCTCCTTTATATCTTCAATAAAATTAATTTTTCTAATTGAACATTCCTCATTTATGTTTTGCTCAAACAATTTAAAGTTAATAAATAATATGGAAATAGCCGAAAGGATAAATGAAATACCGTTTATAATTATAAAAATTTTAATATCAAAGACTGCAAAAACAATACCACCTAACATAGGACCTAGAATTAAAGATATAGAATCGATAATTTTATTTATAGAGTTAATACTCATTAGCCTCTCTTTGGAGACGATATTTGGTTTTGCAGCTTCTAATCCTATTCCAAAAAATGTTGTAAATACCGTTATAAGAAAGGTAGTAGCATAAATGGTGAATAAGTCTAATCCATAATTACTGCTAAATATATAAACAGTAATTAATAAGCTTCCACTTAGTAAATCCATACAAATGACCAATTTCTTTTTATCAACTTTATCTGCAATTACACCAGCAAATGGATTCATAACAATCATCGGAATAGTTCCTAAAATAAGCGTAATGGCAAAATTTAATGCTGATCCGGTTATATGTAAAACATATAATCCTAATGCAAAACTATAAATAGAGCTACCAAATATTGATACTGTTTTCCCGAATGAATAGAGACACATATTTCTTAGTTCTTGGTTTCTTTTTTTATTTTCTATATGTAATCGTAAACTTCCCATCACTTTTCCCCCTACCTAACTTTGTGTTACGTACATTGTAAGTTCTTGGGTCAACCCAATAGCAATATGTACTATTTGAAAAGTTTTAAGGGGAAATAAATAAAAGATGGGGTTAACCCCATCTTTTTCCGAAAAATGAATATGTATAAATTTCTTCTCCTTGAACAAAGAAATCCTCGTACCTTCCCCCTCGTATCAAATAATTTGAAGTACTTTCATCAATAGATTGAAACTGTAAATTTTCGATTTCTTTTGTTACTTTTGCAGATGTAAAATTCTCTCTGAGTCTAGGTGCAATTTGGCTATTTATGCTGAATTTATTAAATAAAATAAATGAACTTAATAAATAACAATTGTGTTTAAAAAGGGAATTTAATTCACACAATAAGAACTCCTCATATTCAAAACTATAATTACTTGTACCTGATTGATCGATTACAATATCAACAGAATTATTCTGAATAGGTATGTTTAGAAAGTCGGCACAGATAAATACAATATTTCTTTTCACATTTCTTCTCTCAATTACATCTTTTAAAAGTAAAAGTTTATTCAAATCTCGATCAACAGCAATATATAAACACTCTTCCGGTAGTTCTTCATAAATATTTCGTAAAAAGAACCCAATACCAGACCCTAAATCAAGTAGTATTTTTTCATTTAAATCTAATTGCATTAGTTTCTTTTTCGCCCATTCTCCTCCTCTTTGAACATTTTCCAAAAAAGCAGTATCCGTTTCATGGATATAATCTGAAATAGAATCTTCAAGTGATTTCCTCTTATACACCTCAAATAATTTTCCAGCTGTTAAAACTCCGGAAGTAATCGCGTATTCTTCACCACAATTACAAAGTAATTTCCCCTCAACAATTTGATTTTTATTAATAATGCCATCTTCAAGAATTAAATTTCCGTTACACTTAACACATTTAAATAAATGAAGTACTTTTAAATCTACCCCTAAAATTGAACTCGAAATTTCAGTTTCTATAGATAAATTATTTAACGTTTTCTTTAATTTATCTTTTCGTTCCTTTAAGGTTTTTATCTCTTGTTCAATCTTTTCATATTTTACTTTAAATAAAGATTGATAAAAAATATCCTTTTCATAGTCTAAGGATTTCCCTAAATTTTTATAAAGAAACAGTTCTTTAATTTCATTCAAGCTAAACCCTATCCATTTGTACTCTAATATAAGTTCTATATCCTTTTGACAATACTCGTCAAAAAAATAGTGACTTCCTTTTTTCTCAGGAATAACGAGTCCGAGATCCATATAATGTCTAATCGTATCTACACTTACATTATTTACTTCTGCAAACTTACTGATTTTCATCCTAATCACTACCATTTATATATTTGTTTATACATACTTCTTTATTATTTTAAAAAATCCTTTCATCTCCCTATATAAAATTGTTTATATTATGAAAAAGATGTAATTAATTTTAGAGTTCCGCCACATATCCATCAAGCTAAGCTTATTTAAATTTAGCTACTCTTTTTAATCTTGAATTTTAAAAAAGAGTAGCAGGTAGTACGGTTATGTCTATATATCTAAAAAACTTAAAATTAAACTATGAGTTCATGGATAAATTAAAAACTGCGGCGTAAGTACTACAGTTTCTTCCTTCTTCATTGAGTTGAAATATGTAAAGTTACGTACTTTAACTGTAGCGGACTTGTACTACGCGTTCATATTAATTTTATAGACGTTTAAGGATTTTGTTTTATGGTAAGTATTTTTGCTGTGAAATCAGGATTGTAAATATAGATGAACGTGATTCAAATCAAAAAAAGGTACTCCTAGAAGTACCTTTTTTACTATTCTATATGTGCGAACGCTTTCAAGATTATTGGATATAAATTGATGTACGCATTGTATTAAATGGTGAATTTATAGATGTCTTTTGGTACTCAAACGTTCCTTGTTGGTGTCCAGAAGCATCCCATTTATAATACCAGCCAACGATTGGTCTTCCGCCAATTATAGTGGAATCAATACTTTTTACATTAGAACCATTCATTTTAGCAAATGGGTTTTGGCCATAGCCCATTTCTTTCGTTGTAATATATAAATATTTTCCCCCGTGGTTACGCGATGTGCTGAAGCTGTTCTGATTAATTGTTTCTACCCCGCCTAGCTCAGACTCTACTTGTACGACGTTTAGTGAAGTAAGTGGTGCTGCTGGTCCAGCTGAAGCTTCTGTTGCCATTCCTAATCCGACGAACGCTGTAATTGCTAACGATGAAATCCCTAGTGCTGCTTTTTTAAACATAAAAAACATCCCCTTCCATCTATTGTTTTCTCTTTCATTTTCAATATAATCCTAATAACCTTATATGTAAATAGATTGTAGCTGTATAAATATTAGTGCGAATATTCTATTATATATTTCTACAATTCTATTACTCAATATGAATGATTTACAGTGCAAAACGAAATACACACATGTCAAGTTTGTAGTGTTGACATAAAAATTGTAAACTGGCTTATGCCTCGTATTTATCATATTTTATATCCAATATTCCTAAGCTTCTGTATTCTAGAATGTTTTTACTACAACTATTCATTTTTTCTTTGCAGGAACAACTGTGATAACATCTCCTTTATCATTTAAAGTCAGAGAATGTAGAAATTATAGCTAGCTATTGATATGCTACCTACTACGTACTGGAGCGCAACCTATCTGATAGGTGAATGATTCATGTGAAAAAGGAAACGCTACCAGTTCTATAGCACCTCCTTTTTATTTAATAAGTTAGACAGAAAGAATAGAAATAATGTTTTTCCTGTTTCACTATCCTTTTGTTTGTAAATGAACTGAGTTTTGAAAAACTATCCTATATAGTATGAATCGGGTATAGACATTAAATAATAGAATAGGGCACCTATTACTCCACAAGTAAAAATAGTAAATCCCATATTTCTTATGCCTTTAATTTTTGACCACAATCCAATAAATCCTGCTATTAACCCACTTAAAGAGAATAGTGAAAAGTTGGAAACGGGTGTAAGAAGAAATTCCGCATTAATCCCTGTCCCCCAACAAACAATAGGTAACACGACAAGGGTAAGACAAAGTAATCCCATTACACTTACAAGTAATTTAAGATATTTGATACCTGCAATAATTAAATAGATTCCACCTATAAATCCACATAACCAGTAAATTGGCATAAAGTAAATCCAAAGAAAATGCAAGATGATCATATGTAATTTCCTCCTATTTATTTTCGCTCATTGTAGTTCTGGTTATTTGATGTTCTGAATTCGTTGCTAATTTATTAAGTTGATTTAGCGTTTCTTCTAAATCAAACGAATTGAACCAGCGGTAATCCTGTCTGTCTAGAATACGATAATGCTGACTAATTAGATTTTGTTGTAAGCGAAAGTTCCCTTTTTCTTGAATCTGCTTCCACCAGACTTTTCCTCCCAATGTTTTTTCTTTGAAGTTGTTAGTGCTATTGTGGGCCATTGTTTCGATTACTACTAATGGATCATCCCCAAGAGTATTCTGTAAAACTTCACTATCTCTAAACAATGCACAAATAGCAACAGTGTTGGTCCAACCTGCATTCGTTCTCCCTTTCTCAATTTGAACAAGCGTTTTTTTTGATATGCCGAGAACTTCAGCCATTTTATCTTGTGTATATCTTTTTTCAGTGCGTATTAACTTTATTTTCATTGAAATAAGTTCAATTGCATGCTCCTTATTCACTTTACTTCCCCCTCAAAAGTAACTAATGTGTTATTTAGTGTAATTTTACACTTTAATCAATTCGTTTTCAACTCAATCCTCCTTAAACCTTGTAAGAAATAATTGGATAAGTCATAAAAAAGGCATTCCACAGTTATATATGAGAAGGTAACTCGACCATCGATTTCTAACCTCGATGGAGATATGTCGAGATCACATTTCATTTTAATTAAATAAAAAACCCGTGAATAATTCACGGGTTTTACTTTAATAACTAATTGCTATTGTACCTTCACCTGCATGAACCGCAAATGAAATTGGTAATGGATATAATTTGAAATCCATTTCAGGGAATGCTTGTCTAATATCTGCAATCCATTCTTCGGCTCCATCTTTATCATTAGCATGGAACATATGAAGTACTTTGGGTAATTCTTTTTCAAGTTCATTTTTAATATATTCTCGACATTTTTGGATTTTACGAACTTTCTTTTCAAGTAAAAGCTCTCCACCTTTTACTTCTAATATTAAGTTAACACTTAATAAACTTCCAAGTAAAAATTGAATGCCCTTTACACGCCCACTTGCATAAAGGCCTTTTAAACTTTTCGGGAATACGTGGAAAGGTCTTCTTTTTTCCTCTACTAATGTTTTGTGTATATCTTGTAAAGTCATACCATCATTGTATAACGATTTCGCTTTTCTAATTAGTTCATCCATTGGATAACTTGTTGTTTCACTGTCTAATACCGTTAATGGAAAACCTGCCATTTCTGCAGCTAACTTCATATTTTGATAGGTTCCACTTACTTTTCCGCTAATAGCAACTGCAAATCCTTCTTCATATTCTTCTTTGCATTTCGAAAATAACTCTACCATTTCCCCTATGTTAGGCTGTGATGTAGTGACAGTTTTACCTTCGTTCAAAGCATTATAAACGCGCTCACGCACACCTTCTTCACAATCTTTGTACGACACACCATCAATAATAACTTCAATTGGGATAACAAAGTTATCTCCTTCTGTTTTAAAACTCGCAGTTGTACTATCAGTAATCCAAGCAACACGATTCATGTTGTTCCTCCCTTAATTCAATTCCTCTTTTCTAATTTTTCTATATATTTATGTTATGAAAAGAGAATATCCCTGTAATAGTAACAGGACTTTATTGTTTTGGCTATAGTAGATGCATATTAAATGTGACTATTTCTTGTCTATTTCACAAATAAAAAAGAAAATCAAGGAATTTGCTCGATTTTCTTCTTATCATATACTATTTAAAAGTTTCATTATCTAAAATTACTACATAATCATTCGTTAATCGTCCAGCTTCTTTTGTATAACTAACAAGCCTTTGTATATTATCACAGCAAATTTTTGCTCCCCATACGAGTAACGGTACGCCAATAAAATCAATATGGAACCTTCTAGAAAACAGCCCACCGAAAGTCATCGGTAAAGGCACTGTTGGTGATGTATTAGAAAATATAATCTTTTCATGGCTTTGATAATGTTTTTGCAAGATTTCTCCTAAATGCTTCATCGCAGGTACAACAACTTTTGATGCGCCGCATCCAATCGTATATACAGGATGACCATGTTCATCGATTCCATGAAAAATAATTTTTCCCATATCTTCTGTTTTCAATTTATTAAAGTAATCTACATTCAAAATTTCTTCTTTCGTTAACTTACGATCCGTTGGTAGTTTATTTAAATGATACGCTGCAGCTAGTGAGGTAGTATGTGTTCCACCAAAATCTGTGTAAATGTATATCATATTATCATCCCTTGTTGTAAAAGTTCAATGTTAATTAGTATTACCGTTCTTAGCAATGTTAAACAAGGGATGTTATTTGTCCCATATGAATAATGGACTGGATTGTTACAAAGCACAACAAAGCCGAAATGAGGCAAATACGGTTTATTTTCACTTTTCGTTCTTTACTTTGCATCAAAACAATAATAAGAACAACAAGTAAAATATCCATTTAGAATCCTCCTATAAACTTGTTTATCTTTAAAGCTTATATTCTCCCCTTCTCATCAGCCTTAAGCATTATTTATAAAAATAAAAAGACGTACTTTTTACTCGTACGCCTTTAATAACTCGTTTAAACTCCTATTTATCAACTAATTCCATACCTTTAGAATTAGTTTTACCCAACACTCGAATGTTAAATTTATTAATGGCTTTTAAAAAGATATTATAAATACAATATCCAAAAATAGAACCTAGAACATTACAGATCACATCATCAATATCAGTAATACGTCCCACTCCACTAAATAACGACTCAATTAATTGTAGCAATTCAATACTAGCTGATATAGAAAATCCTAATAAAATTGTATTTTTGAATTTCTTATATTTATCCCATAGGATAGGTGCTAAAAATCCTAAAGGCATTAATAATAAAATATTCCCGCCTACATTTCTTACAATTAGACCAATCATAAATAGGGCATCTCCATCATAAGCACTACCAATTTGATTGATGTCTTTAATAATTGATGCAAATGGTATTATATTGACCGAGCGATTCAGATTTTCAATATTAGAAGGAAAACCGATTGGTAAAGGGAATAAAGTTACTGCAACAACCATACAAATGTAGACCACGAATAAAAAACTTACTAGTTCTTTCCACCAAATCACATATTTTTTATTTTTGGTACCAATTAATATTCCACGTACAATTAAATAACAAATAACCCCTAAAATAATAAACAAACTACCGTTGATCATATACAAATTGTTAACACATCCTTTCATATGAAGTAATAATTAAAATTTACAACTATATAGTAATGTTTTTTTATTTAAAAATCCATATATTTATATATAATTGTGCGGAATTACAAAAAAACCTTATTAAATGAATATAGGGTTCCTCGTTAACTAAAATATTTTTCAAAACAGAAACAAGCATGAACCCGTTTAAATTATTTTCGTATCTCTTCTTTTATATCCATATAATTAAAAAGCTCTTTCTATTTCTGTCATTAATTTTTCGGGTCCTGCCCCTTTATTCGATGGAATAACTAAAGTGATTCCTAATTCTGGATATATGGCCGAGCGAAAACTGACGCCTGGATCATATCCCATTACATGATATTTGAATACCTTGTTTTCTCGTGTTTCAATCCATATTCCATATCCGTAAGACTGTTTATCATTTACATGAATGTGGGGAGTTAAAAGTAACTTTGTATATTCCTTTCCTAAAATTTCATTATTAAATAGTGCCGCCCAAAATTTCAACATGTCTGGTGCAGTAACATATGCACCTCCATCAGCTCCTCCTTTTATTGGTATAGAGTAGACGTTTGTTCTCCAATTTTGGTTGGTTTCGTCCTTTATATATCCTAGAGCTGTATGTCTTGGTAATCTATCTAACGAAAAATAGCCAGAATCATTCATACCAATCGAATTAAAAATGTTTGTTTCTATATACTCCGTGAATTTAAGTCCCGTCTGTTCTTCTATTATTAATCCAAGTATAATAAAACCTGCGTTGTTGTAGTGAAACTTATTTCCAGGTGCAAACATCATATTATTGTTTTGAAATAATGGTAAAAAGTCTTTTACGCTCTTTAATAGATACATAGGTGTTTGTTTCCAAAGGTCTTCGAAGTTATCCATAATACTTTCATCAAAATAATCTGGTATACCAGCACTATGCGTTAGTAGTTGATGTATTGTAATATCTTCATCGAAGTTTGGAAATTTTATCTCTAGACAATCTTTTAATTTTGTATGAAAAGAAATAACACCTTTTTCAACAAGTTGACAGATGCCAATTGCAGTGAAGATTTTACATCCTGAGGCAATGCCAAATCTTGTTTGTATCGTATTGTTTATACATTCACTTTGGTTTGCGTAACCCAATGCTGTTTCATAGACTAAATCTTTTTCTTTTTTTACTAAAACTACTCCAGAGAAATCTATTTTCTTTTGTATTTCTTTTACAATTTTATCAATTTCATCTTTTGTTTTTATCACGACAACCACCCTTATCTTTCGGTATTGTTCTTTCCTCTTATTAATTTTTCCATATAAAGAGGAAAGAACCCTCTTATTAAATACGATAAATTGTTAATGAGAACACAAAGTTCATTTCGAAGTTATCCCGCTATTTATGAGCAGTAAGACCCCCATCTCAAAATTCAGTAGAAGCAAAGAAATGAGGTGGGGGCCCTGCTGCCCGTAAAAGCCCGATTGGTGAGGGCTAATAATCAGCGGAGGATGCCCCCCCTGATTAAAGTTTCACTTTATTGATTCAGTAGAATACAACTTAGATTGTGATGGGAATAAAGTAAACACACACAAGACGATAGTAATAAATAACATGATCAATGAACCTACAATAACTACAAGTTGTATAGAAATGAACTGAGTCGCAACACCAGATAATATTGTAATAAAGATTGTTACTAACGCAATAACAAGTCCATATATACTCCCGATCCGTCCCATTATATGAACGGGAACGTTATTTTGGTAAAATGTATAAAATCCTGTATTTGCATATGCCATAGAGAAAGATAAAATAAAGAATCCAATAGCAGCTATTAAAAATACATTTGAAAAAGCATAAATTATATAACCAATTGCGATGAATAATGATCCTATTCCAATTAGAAATGAAGGTGCTAATTTCTTTGATAAAATTGTATTTGTTATGGCACCTAAAATAAATCCTGCACCAGCTATACTAACTAGAAAACCGTATTCACTATCTGTTAGTAGTAATACCTCTTTCGCAAACGATAGTTCAAGTGAATCAGTAGCAGTTGCTAATACGAACATACTTTGAAATAAGAAATACACACATACGACATACACATGTTTTCTACTAAAATTTATAACAGTGTTCCAATCTTTTTTAATACTGTAAGTGATAATGTATTACTAGTTGTATCCGAATCTTCTTTCTTATCAAGATTCGGTAAAAGTAATGTAATGAATCCTGATAAGAGAAATGCTATAGCATTCATATATATAGCAAACTCTGGTGTACCTGCAATTAATAATCCCCCCGCTACTGCTGGTCCAATTAATGATGCACCAGATCCTATTAAAGTACGTAATGAGTTGAAACGTTGTCTTTGCTCTACTGGAATTAATTTCGTCATATACGTCATAGCAGTTGGCTCATAAATTGCACTGGCCATACTTATAAAGAATACGAATACATAAACAATCCAAAGTGACGGAAGTAAAGGTAAAATAGCGATAAATAACGCACGATATATATCGAGGTGAATCATTAATTTCCGTTTATTTAAACGATCAATCATACTCCCAGACCAAGCGTTTGTAAATAAAGTGGCTAATGGTTTTATTACATATAAAGTAGCAACAGCTAAGGCTGAGCCACCCATATTATAGACAAGTACATTCAGTGCTATTAAGTAAATCCATGCCCCTAAATTCGCAATACCAACTCCGGACAATAGTAATAAAGGATATTTCCAATCTTTAAGTAAATTTTTCATTTTTGGCCCCCGCTTTCAAAATTGTTTTACAACAATAAAAAATCCCACCCCCAAGACTTTTAATCTTAGGGACGAGATTTATCATCGCGGTGCCACCCTAGTTTGTTAATATGTCACCATACTAACCTTATCAGGTACTGCATTCTAATTCATGCTTATACCATAGCTCTATAACGGGAGCTCCCGTCACACCATCCCCTAATAATAGGTTCCGATGTGCTGCTCAGAGGCTTGGTTCAATAAAGAATTTTTACTCCTTTTCAGCTACATGGAGCTCTCTGTGAAAAATTCATTTTATTTACTCTTCTCTTCACTGCATTTATTTTTTCCATATTATCACATATAAATTTAACTGTAAATAAACAATAATCAGATATTTAATAACGTGTCACTGTTAGTTCTTTTATTTATTATTTTTTCTAAAAATTACGGTGCGTGAAATTACTCGCAACTCTAAAGAAAGAGCTATTTGCATATAGCTCTTTCCAAATGCCTGGATTAATTCGTATTCGCCTCTGTTAACGGTTGTAACGGCGGTTCTAATTCTAGTTCTAGTGTATCTCCTTCTTGTAAATCTTGTCCTTTTTCAATACTTTGACTCGTTACATAACCCGTACCAGAAGTTTTCAAATCTAATTTCAAAAGTTTAGAGAAATGCATAACATCACGCATGGACCACCCTTTTACATTTGGCATTTGTGCGTTATTCCCTAATAAAAATATACGATCACCTTCACTCATTACCTCGCCAGACTGTGGATATTGTTTTATTATTTTTCCTTCTCCTAAAATTACCGGCTGTAGCTTCTCTTTTTCTACACTTTTCTCTATTGTATCCATCGATTGATTTACATAATTTTGTACTTTTAATTGAGATTGTTTCGCTGCATCAGCTATTTGTTTTTCTGTATACGGTTTCACCTTTAAATATTCAAGGCTGTTTTTTATAACAGGTTTAAATATTTCAGCAAGAGGCTGAGCTCCATACTCATCTCCTTTTAACTTTGGCTGCTTAATAGCTAAGTATACGATTAACTCCGGATCGTCAATTGGAGCCATTCCTAAAAAGGAGAAAATGTAATTCTCTTTCCCTTCCATATATCGGCCATTTTCAGGATTCGGGATTTGTGCTGTTCCTGTCTTACCTCCAATTGGATAACCATCCACTTTATACATTGTACCAGTTCCTTTTGAAGATGTTATAACACGCTCCATTAAGCTTCTAACCTTGTCCGCTGTTTCTTTTTTTATCGGATTCCCAATTTCTTTCGGTTGATTTTCCATAATAACTTCTTTGTTTGTTGGATTTACAACTTTATCAACGATATATGGTTGCATCATTTTCCCGTCATTTGCTATAGCAGTAGCCGCTTGGATTAATTGAATCGGAGTTACTGTAGAACCTTGACCGAAAGAAGTTGTAACCTGTTGAATTTGTGTATTTAATAATAAAGTATTTTTCCTTTCTCCAGGTAAATCTATCCCTGTTTTTTGATTGAATCCAAATTTATTCATATATTGCTTAAATTTATTTGGTTTCAGTAACTGATCTTCTAAAATAGAAAAAGCTACGTTTGATGACCTTTCAAATCCTTCATCAAATGTAATTGATCCCCATCCAAATCCACCATTATGGTCTTTTATATCAGATGAACCAACGGAATATTTTCCAGATTGAAAATATTCTTTTCCGTTATATACACCTTCATTAATGGCAGCTGCTAACGTAAAAACTTTCATAGTTGAACCTGGTTCATATGCATTTGCAATCGGGTCATTTAAAAAGTATTCGATATCACCTACATTAGGATTGTAACTAGGTTTACTAGACATCGCTAAAACCTTTCCTGTTTTTGGATCAGCAATAATGCCAATTAACATAGAAGGATCATAATGTTCTTGCGCTTTGTTCATCGCTTCTTCTAAAAAACTATTAATTTGTTTATCAAGCGTTAAATATACGTTATTCCCATTTTTAGCAGGTTCTACTTTACCTATATCATTTGTAAGCGGAATTCCCCTTCGTGTACCCACATATTCTATATTTCCGTTTGTAGAGTGCAAATATTTATCCAAACTCTTTTCAAGCCCAAACTTCCCTTCCGTATTCCCTTTATCATCTGGTCTAGCAAAACCAAGTATATAGGATGCAAAGTCTTCATTCGGATACACTCTTGCTTTTTCCGACATAAAAGATACACCTGGTATTTTTAAATCATTAATTTTTTCCTTCTTTTCCCTAGATAAGTTCCGACCAATTTTCCCAATTTCAACTTGCGTACGCCCTTCATGAAAGTTTTTTAATACTTCTTCTTTATCAATTTCAAGCGCATCGGCTAATTGTTGTGCGGTTTCATCTTTATTTTTCACTTTATCTTTTCCTTTTAAATTCACAACAACTCGATACGTTGTAGAATCTTGTACTAACACCTTTCCGGTTTGATCATAGATAGTGCCACGATTCGCTTCTAAAACACCTTTTTTATTATGTTGTTCATTCGCGAGATCCTTTACATTCACATTATGCACGACTCCTACTGCCTGAATATAGAATATACGCAAAATCATAATAAGAAACAAAACAATAAAAGCAATCATCATATATCGAGCGCCTTTATTCGTTTGGAGTTTTTGCATACTTATCTCCTCTCTTTTGGAATGGATTCGTACGAAGATCCGTTTTAAAATTTGTAGTTTTTGTTTACGATACTATATGTTTCGAAGTTTTCTTTTTAATTCCTTTAAAACAATGCAAAACTAACTGTTGTTATTTTGTGTTATTATTTTATATATTTAAAATACGGTGCGTGAAATTTCAGAATATTAATTAGTACAACTTGATTACAGAGCACTCTAAACTCTTTTCGTATTTCCTATAAAAAAATTCCCCTCTGGATGTCCAAAGGGGAACTTTTTATAGGAAAATTATGCGATATGGTTATATTTCGCTAAGAAAGGAATTCGTCTCGCTACTAATGCATACATTTTGAATACAAGTTTCGCTATTGGTTCAAACATACGTGTACTTTGCATTACTAAAGCACTCGTAATAAGTGTTAAGAATGCTGCACCAAGTATATCTAAAGGATAATGAACACCTACGTACATACGTGATATACCGACTAGTACTGCCCATAATAGCGCGATATATTTCAGTTTTTCTCCTCTAAGAATAAATACGAAGGCGATTGAAAATACAAGTACAGAATGATCACTAACGAATGATGAATCTGCTGCATGTGGTACTAATTGATGTACATCATGTGATACGAACGGACGCGGATGGTAATATACCGCGTGTATAAGAACATTTACTACTAATGCAATAATAACCGAAAGCGTCGTATATAAAACTGTATATTGTTTTCTAATTGCCTTTTCTTTCTTTCCATTATTAAACCATAAGATAAACATAAATAGAACGGCTACGTATGCAGCGCTATTTGTAATAGCAATCATTAACGTATCTAATAGTTTGGATGAATCAGCAAAATTATTAAACCACTGAAATACTGTGTAATTCATTAAACTCTCTCCTTACATACAAGTGTTCTTGATTTACACAGTATACAATACCATTATGAAAATAGGCTTAAACTTTTTTCATCTAATTCTCATTTTACTATTACTCATGTGACAATTATTAAACAAATTTTATACGCTATTTATGTATAAAGCCGGTAAGCCTTTATAATAAGGCGGTTCGTATTTTTTTCATATTTGAAATACATAACATGTTCATTTAAATATACTAATTGCAAAATCATATTTTTTAATTCATTTGAAGTACAATATTTCCAAATTGTTCTCCATGTTCCATACGGCTAAGTGCTCGAATTGCCTCTTCTAACGAGTAAACTTTATCAATAATTGGTTTAATTTGATGTTTTTCTATAAACTTTATCATCTCATTAAATTCCTCACGGCTACCCATGGATGTTCCCATAATATCAATTTGATTGTAAAATAGCGCGCGTAATGGTAATTCAATTTTATCTCCTGAGCTTGCACCAAAATTCACGATTGTTCCGTTTGGTTTTAATACATCAAAATATTTCAAAAAAGTTGCTGGACCTATACTATCTATTATTAAATCTACTTTTTCACCTTGTAAGCTCTCTTCCCAATTTCCAGAACTATGAAAAGAAATATCTGCACCATATTTTGCAGCAAGTTTCCTTTTATTCTCTACCCTTGAAGTAACACTCACTTTAGCGCCAATTGCTTTCGCGAATAACATGGCAAATGTAGCAACACCACCGCCTATTCCCGGAATTAAAACGTGTTCACCGCACTTCAATCTCCCTTTTGTAAAAAGCGCTCTATATGCAGTTAATGCAGATAAAGATAAAACACCTGATTCTTCCCAAGTAAGATATGACGGCTTTTCTACTACATTTTCAGCTGGTACAATTACATATTCAGCAAACGTTCCATCTTTCGGCCCACCTAGTACTTCCGGTAACTCCGGTACTTCAGTAGCATGTTCCCATCCAATACTAGGATTAATAATAACTTCTGTATGTAGTGTAATATTTGAAACTCCTTCTCCTATTTCTGTAACAATTCCTGAGCCATCTGAACCTATTACTAATGGTAGATCCATTTCTTTTCTATTGTTTATAATAAATAAATCCCTATGATTCAACCCTGCAGCTTTTAACTTTATTTTCACTTCACCTGCATTAGGACTTATCTCAGGTGAAAATTTATATTCTAACCCCTCTAATCCTTTTTCATATTGATGTACAATAGCTTTCATTGCTTAATTCCCCCTTAATATTTCCAATGTACTAGAAATATCAAAATAAATAAAATAGTTTGCCTCCAATAATTAGAAATTATATATTTTGTTATGAAAAAAAACCTCTCCCTATAAAAAGTATAGGAAGAGGTTTCAAAACTAGTTAGATAAGAATCTATAAATTTATTGAATTCTAGCCAATTCTAATATTTTTCGAATAAACGGCGCTTTTGCCTTTGTATATGAAACACGATCAAAAGCATATGTAATAGCAAGCCTCTCTTTTAATTCTCTATATTCTTTACGTGCCCATTCATGGCTTATTAGAAAGTCACGAAATAAAATATTGTTTCTCCACTCATCACTATTATAAATATAAATATGCAAATGATGAGTACCCGCTCTCCATTTTCCCTTTCTAAAAAAACGCCAATTCGTTGCATCTTTTGGAACATACTCATATCCAATTTCCGATAGAACTGCAATCCACTTTTCAGTTATTTGCAATTCTGTTACGCCAATCATCATATCAATAAGAGGTTTAGCTCCTAATCCTTCTACTGCTGTGCTTCCTATATGTTCAACAGCAATTATTTCTTGTCCTAACAAGGAACAGAATTTCTCTTTTTCTTTTATATACTCTTCAACCCATTCTTTTTGATACGGTTTAATAACAATTTGTTGATCCATTGTATTCACCTCTCTATAAATATTTATCATTATATTTATAAAATTTTATATTATTAGCATAGGATTTCCATAAAATATGTCGAATAGTGGAATGTACAACTTAATTATATTAAATGTGAGGTAATCTATGAAAGATAATTCCGTGGAAATTCAGTTAAATAACGTAACATTCCAATTAAAAGAATATCATAATTTTGATTGGCTTATTAAATTAGGGACCGTATTTGCAGTTTTTGACCAACAAGATTCAGGTAATATAAGTTTTGGTGTAGAAAAAGATGGGCATAAGAAATTTATCAAATACGCAGGAGCACAAACAATTGCATATGAAGGAACAACGGGTGATGCTATTGAAAGGCTAAAAAATTCAGTTACTATCTATGAAGATTTAAAGCATAAATCGCTCATAAGATTAATTGATCATTTTCCAGTTCAATCTGGATATGTATTAATTTTCGATTGGTTTGATGGTGAGTGTCTTCATTCGCATTGGCGTTTCCCATCTCCTGAAAAATATAAAAATCCAAACTCACCATTTTATAAATTTAGACATTTATCTGCTATAGAACGAATTCATTCCTTACATTCCATTTTTTCTTTCCATACTTATATAGAAAAGAAAAACTATGTAGCATTAGATTTTTATGACGGTAGTATTTTATATAATTTTAATACAAACGAGACTAAAATTTGTGATATAGATTTATACAGTAAGAAACCTTACATAAATAAAATGGGTCGGCTATGGGGTTCCTCCCGTTTTATGTCACCAGAGGAATTTGAACTAAACGCAACAATTGATGAAAGAACAAATGTATTTAATATGGGAGCAATGGCTTTCTCACTTTTAGGCGGTGAAAAAGATCGTTCCTTTATAAAATGGGAAGCAAGTAAGGAATTATATGAGGTAGCGTATCGTGCTGTAAGTGACAATCGAGCAGAACGGTATGCATCAGTTATAGAATTCTACGAAGCGTGGTTAAAAGCAGCTAACGCAGAAAAGATATAACCCTAAATTATTAAAAGAAATATAGAGTTTATACTATACTTGTTTTGTTTTCTTTGCTATTGCAAACTTCAAAAAAGCTGCAAGTAGGAGGAGGAGCGGTATGCCCTGAATAAAGAGAAATCCTCCAAAAAAATCAAGCTTAGTACTATATGGAGAGTCTGTTGCCATCACACCTATAAATAAAGCCATTGGACTTGTGAGTAGATTTATCCCTAAACAGATCATTATCAATGATAGATTTTTAGCCTTAATTTTTGATGAACCAGACAAAAAAATAAGAATATCGCAGTACCAAATATAAGAAACAGTTTTACATAAAAACTTACCATAATATCCCTCCATGAATCTAATTGTACCATTAGCAAGGACAAACTTGATTAAATAGGATATTTATGTAAGTCAGATATAGTGTCTCTTTATCAGTGGCAAGAAAAAAGTGGATCCCTACTCTCTCACAAGGAATCCACTCTTTCTATTTCTACAACTCTATTTTTATACGTTCCTCTTCTTGTCCTTACGCGAACTGCCATCACTAGATCATTAACATAATTATCTTTAGCGGAAGTTAAAGGTTTTTATTTTTGTCCTCTAGTTTTCTAGCCGGACTATATTCTATTTTCAAGCCCATTTCTATCCCCCATGAATAAAACTCAACGTTCTGTTTATACTACAACTACATCTAGAGACACATCACTGTTTAGAGCGGCTAAGTTTTGTTAGCTGCTCTTTTGTGTTTTACACAAATAAAATCAATAACTCAGCTTATTAATATCTATGTAGCTAGATTATTACCTCTGTATCGAGCAGTTAGGCTGGGCTAACTGCTCTTTTATTTATGGTAAAATGAAACTTTTTAACATAATTACTTTTGTATAACATTTCCAATCTCGCTTACACTATAACTATAACTTTAAGTTACACATCTATTACTTATAGGGCCTAATTTTCTTTTGTGTAACAATTGGTTAACTCATAAAGTTAACCAATTTGTTGTGTTAAATATTTTTTATTTCTCAATACTTAATACCTGGAATTAATTCTCATTTATTGGTACTAAACTATTGACATTGATTTTCCTCATATGCAATTTTTGAAAAGGCCTTTTCTCTCACATCAAGCTCTTTTATTTATTAAAAAAAGATTATTTTATATAGATTACTATAAGCATCCATAAAGCCAAAGCACCAATGATAGCGAGTATTATACGTGTAGATAGTATCCTTACTTCAAAGTCTGTTTTTTTGGAAGGTTCAGGATATGCAATTATGTAAATTCCCTTTAATAATGCAAACCATGCAATAACCGTTAGGAATCCCTTCCAGTTGAATACCCATACATTATGTAGAATTACAGTACCTAATCCTAGGAAAATCGATAGAAAACCATACATAATACCAAACCCTCTGTCTTCAACCACTAATTTTTTCAAGTCACGTAGCACCGATGGACGGACGAAAAGTATTCCCGATACGATAACCGTCATCCATCCCCAGAACAGCCCTAAAAAAGTACTAGTTTCCATTATTATTTCACTCCCCTCAATTATATTTATATTTCAGATATTCCTTCCTTTAGAACAATTCCAGCACTTTTATGTGTAGGTTAAAGTCTGCTCTTTTTTAATACAAACATTCCGTATTCAATGCCCATACTTAATCACACCATTTCTCTACAAAATGAAATTTTTATTAATCTTCCTCATCTCCGTAACAGTTATATAATTCCTAGCATTCTTCCGACTTGCTATTCTACTTTGATCCACTGGTCTTGTATAAAAACGAACTGTCGCAGGAAGTACGCCCATATAATTAGCGCATTTCTGTATAGTTCCGATACATAACAATGATTCACGTTTATAAACGACGTACTCCTTTAAGTTCATTTCTAAGTCCCCTTTTCTAATAAAATAGCGTTTTTGTTTAGTTTCACTCTAAAAGTAAAATTTTCATTTTTTCATTCAATCAAGTTCATAAAATATTCTTTTCCCCCTATAAAATAATGATTAGGTGTCCCACGCGCATTTTATCCACTGGAAATAATACCTTTCACGTACTTACGTATTAGAGACTTCATTTCTGCTTCTTCTGCAATAGCAATTTTGTTCACTTTTTTGATACATTTATGAAACATTCACATGTTATCTTCAATATGTTCTATTCTTTTTGAAAAACCATGTGAGAATACCAAACTAAGAAGCCCTAGAGCCCTAACTCTAGGGCTTCTTGTTTTTAAATAAGGATTTTGCTAAAAAACTGCACATTTATTAAGAACATACATAAAATATAATGTGGTATTCTTTTTCAATATTAATATTTATCCGAGAGCGCCTTGAATGGCGCTCTTTAATTTCCAAATAACATTTTCATGTAATTACGAGAGCGGATTTTATTATGATGTACAAGCACTACTTCACTTTATTAAATAGACTATATAAATATCTAAAAGAAGGGAGCTTTTAATTCATATGGCTGATTACTTCTATAAAGATGGTAAAAAATATTATAAAAACCAATCGCATTCCAACAATCAAAAAAACAACTGTTTTATTGAAACTCATACGATAGCTGGTTCTGCAGAAAATGCAAATGGAAATATACCTGTGTCTGTTTTCCTTGAAACCACCGCTCCACAAACTGTATTTGAGGATTTTACAAACAATCATAATAAAACATTAATTCAGTTATTCGTTGTTGGTATGAGTGCACCCGTTCAAGTAACTATTCTAACAAGAAGATCTAGCGTACCAATTACTACTATATTACAACCTGTTCAAACAAAAATATTTCAAGTTGAAGATTTTCAAAGTCTTACTTTTACAAAGCAGGAAGGTTCTACTAGTGTAGTTAGTTTATTTGTTCAAAAAACATTTTGTATATGCTGTAATGATAATAACGATTTATGTAATGAATATTACCAAGAATGTAATTGATAGATTAAATCACCAGAAGAATCCTTTATATAAAGGGTTCTTTTCCTTTCACTCCCCTCATTTCCCCATTTTTTATTAAAATAACTATTTTATTATGTTTCCTAACTTACAGTAATGTCCTTAAAAAACATTCATATATATTTATCAGATGCACTTTTAAATCCCAGAGTATCAAATGCTTTTAAAAGTTAACTGACCAACAATATTCAACTTCTCTTTAAAAATAACTTAGATACAAAAAAGCTACGTTTTATATAGGATAAAAAATTATCTTACGCAAAGGAGCTTGATTATTTGTGAATTACCAAAATGATAATAACCCTAACATTCACAAACCTTGCACTTGTCCATCCCCCACGGCTAACAGTTTAAATGTTGTTCAAACTACCCCATCAATAGTCTCTGTAAATTCTGCGATTCCACTAGATACCGTGGTAAATTCTAATGGTATGGCAATCTCATTCACACCACCAACAACTGTTTTACTTGAAGGTGGAAGAACCTATTTGGCAATCTATGAAGTGCAAGTTATCATTCAACCAGGAGGTAATTCGGCAGGTATCACTATGTATCTTAATAATAATCCAATCATTGGCTCTGGTACTTCTCTGGGATATACTGCAGGATTCACTTCTGTATCAGCACCCGCTATTTTCACTACACCTTTAGGTATAACAAGTACTCTTACTGTTAATGTAGGACCATATTCTAATACATTAAATACATTGGGCTTAACTCTTGCTGTTGTAGCATTAACATAATAAAATGTAAAACTCTCTAAAATGATTTTATTTATCCCTTAACTGTCTATTGGGCTAGCCTCTAAGAACTCCACATAACTACATATAGAAAAAGAACATTATTTGGTTCCATAGTACTAGGTGACTCGGCTAGCACAATTGCTGAGTCACCTATTTATCTATAATAAAATAAAGCTTTTGTTTAATTTATTACTTGTTCTTTTTTATGCATTATTCTATTACAATCCATTTTCATGTTATAATTACCAACAGTACATATTTTAATAGGCACAACAAATTCCTATTATTTCTAAATGGATTAACAAATAAAAATACGTGTAAAAGAATTCAGTGTTTTACTGAATTCTTTTTATGGATCTTTCAAAATCTTTTACATCTTCCTTCATTCCTTCTTTTTAATAAACTTCAAATTTTATTACAATAACGCTTTTTTAAAATACAATCGCTTGCCTATAAACTTTGTAACCTTCATTTTCTTTCCTATGATTACAACATCCTCCTAACAACCAAGTATTGGTTATATATCCCATATGAACACCTCTATTTTATTGGCATATACTTTGAAGGAAAAAACATTTCACATTAAACATATACCTACAAACTCAGTTGCTAATAATTTACCAAAAATTACTTAATATTCAATTTTTAAAAGGAGGTATTTATGAGATATAATCGAAAATCAAATTCCAAAAATACGTGTGATAAATTTCAGCAACCCTGTTTTATTTCTATATCCCCTTGTGATCAAAGTAATTGCTGTACACCTGTTTTTTTCTCGAATGCTCAACAACAAGAATTATTGCAAATAATAAATCAATTAAATCAAGCCATCCTTTCTTTTTTCACAACACCAAATCCAACAACTATACAAATACTCCAATCAGCATTACAGGCATTAAATGATTTATTAATAGCAGTACAACCAAATACACCAAATAGAAATTTAGTTATAAGAACTATAAATCAATTAATTAATTCTTTACCTACCGCATCTCTCACTCAAATCTCAGCATTATTCCAATTTCTATTCCAAAGCTTGTCTTCACTTATAAGTTGTTCAAATATATTGGACCCCTTATTACAGCAAACATTCAACTTAATTTTACAAGGAATCTTAAATAGTTCGCTATTAAGTAACATCGGAACACCGGGGCCGACTGGAGCCACTGGACCTAGAGGATTTCCTGGACCTAGAGGCGCTCAGGGTTCTCAAGGTGTGCAAGGAATTCAGGGGCCTGAAGGACCAGAAGGACCTGAAGGACCTCAAGGTGTGCCAGGGATTCAGGGACCGGAAGGGCCTGAAGGGACTCAAGGACCTCAAGGTGTACAAGGAATTCAGGGGCCTGAAGGACCTGAAGGACCGGAAGGACCTCAAGGTGTACAAGGGATTCAAGGACCACCTGGACCACCTGGGCCTACTGGTTCAGGGACCGGAATGGGAATTCCTGGACCACCGGGACCTACTGGGCCTCAGGGTATCCAAGGGATTCAAGGACCGGAAGGACCGGAAGGGCCCACTGGACCTCAGGGTGTACAAGGAATTCAAGGACCGGAAGGACCGGAAGGAGCCACTGGACTTCAGGGTGTGCCAGGAATTCAAGGGCCGGAAGGACCACCAGGAGCCACTGGACCTCAAGGTGTGCAAGGAATCCAAGGGCCGGAAGGACCACCGGGACCTACCGGAGATTGTGATTGTCCACCGGGACCTACTGGACCGACCGGACCTACTGGGCCAACCGGACCTGCATGTAATTTCCTAGTATATGCTACAAATGCAGGACTCATAGATGACCCTACAAATGATACAGTATCTGTAATTAACACCGGAACAAATATAGTAGTTGATACAATTACTGTAGGTAATGCACCACTTGAAGTAACGGTTTCACCAAATGGAGCTCGTGCCTATGTTACTAATATTTTTTCTGATACCGTTTCCGTTATTGATACTGCTACGAATACTGTTATCGCTACCATTCCCGTTGGAACTGATCCAATCGGTGTAGCTGTTTCTCCAGATAACACAACTGTTTATGTTGGAAATCATGGTAATAATACTGTTTCTGTTATTAATGCAGCTACCAATGCAGTTATCACTACCATTCCTGTTGGCCTCGCTCCACAAGGAATCACTGTTTCACCAAATGGGACCTTTGCATATGTTGCAAACGAATTAAGCAACACAATTTCTGTTATTAATACTGCTACCAATGCAGTTATCGCTACCATTCCTGTCGGTATTCGTCCTAGAATAATCGTCTTCACACTAGATGGTACTCGTGCTTATGTCACAAATCAAAACAGCAATACTGTTTCTGTTATTAACACCGCTACCAATGCAGTTATTAATACAATTAACGTAGGTACCGAACCTGTTGGTATAGATATTACACCGGGTGGAAATCTTATTTACGTTGTAAATAAAGTTAGCAATAATGTATCTGTAATAAATGTGGCGACAAATACTGTGATTGATACAATTTCTGTTGGTTTATCCCCTGATCAAGTAACTATCATACCTGATGGCACTCGAGCATATGTTACAAATCAAGCTAGTAATACTGTTTCCGTTATTGATATTGCTACGAATACTGTTATCACTAATGTCCCAGTAGGTGTCGCTCCAACCGGAATAGCTACTGGAACTATTTGTGAATAAAATAAAGAAGTGAAAGCCACAGATAGTTTTTATTAAAATTGATAGTATGTGATATTCTTTCTTTAACTACGTTCAAACAACCAGGATAAACCTTTATATTCTGTTAATATTCTTTTCTGTTTTGTCTTACAGAACCTGCCGAGCCGCTAGCTGTTGTTAGCTGCTCTCTTTCTATAAAACCCAAATTAAATACCAATAATTTTACTGAAATTGATTTTTTTGGAATCACATGATAATATTTACCTATAAAATCATTACCCTTATACAAAGAGCTATGAGCCTTTCCACTCATGACTCTTTTTTTACGATTTTCACTTCACATCTACGCGATTTTGACTAGCTTCTCGACTAAATCCGTCTGGGTATCTTTCTAAAAATAATCATTTTATCTTTTCAGTAAACTTAGTATCTACATGATCAACCTTACCGTTTATCTAAACCGCGACTTGCTCATCAAATCCGCTCATTGGTGGATTGACTACTGTTACATTTTCGTCCTAAACTATTAAAAGTTTGTTGCTACTAACATCAATTTCTACTTTTTTCATATGTCCATCTACCTTTTACTACCACATGTACTCAACAACATCAGTTTTAAAAGCCACTTCCCAAATAAACTCTTACTGGAATTACTACACGACCTAGCTCGTCCACTTTTCTTGAAACACCTGTTTTTTCATACCTTACTTTCCTTTAGTATTTTTATATTTATTTAGAATCTCATGCAAACGTTTCTTATTACCAATCAGTTCTGCTTATCAAGATTTAGATTTAATTAATTGTAATAAATCAGGTGGGGGGTTATGCAGAAATGCTTTCAGGGAAAAGTTTTATAAGGAAATAAAAAATGCAGCAGTGAAAAAATTAAAACTCGTAATTTAAGACATCCACACGCAACTATACTATTGAAACAAGGAGTTAATCCTAAAATTATCAGTGAGAGATTAGGTCATACAGACATTTCATTAACTCTTAGGATTTATTCTCATGTTTTACCGAACATGCAGGAAGAAGGAGTAAAAAATTTTAGTAAAAGTATCTTTGGATAGCTAACGTTTGAGAAATGTTTGCATTTTATAACAAAAAGCCAAACTAATCTTGTATTAACAAGGTTTATTCACCTTAACATATGTTATTATGTATAATACATATGTTAAGTAAATTCAGAATAACGAGGCAAATATTATGGACTTTGTTTATATTAATCAAAACGTATTAAATAATCTTCTATACATTTTATGTAGTATATTTGTTTTTTATTTCATATATGATAGCCGGCACTATTTAAAGAAATATAAAATACTACTGATTACCCTTTGTTCTAGTATCCCGCTTATTTTATGTATGCGATACCCTATCTATATAGATGAAAGTTGTATTCATGATTTAAGACAAATTCCGGTCATAATAGGTACGCTTTATGGTGGATTCCCTGTCGGTATCATATTGTTTACAATTTTATTAATTACGAGATTTTTATTTTATGGCTTTAACATGCTGACAGTTGTTGTTTACGGAATAATGTTCATCGTTACAGCACTCGCATCTTCAAAATTTAATACATATAATAGAAAACTTAAAGTAGCTTTTTCCATGTTTTTAACCTTTTTCCTAGCAATATTTACAACTTTAATTGTATTAACCTTATCAGATTTTGAAGTGAATAATTTGTATATTATTTATTTCATGGTATTACCGACTACTTTAATGTTATTTATTGTTTATATAAATGAAGTTATTAAAGATGCTGTATTAATGCGCTCAAAATTAATTAAAATGGAAAAAATGGAGATTGTTAGCCAACTCGCTGCAAGTATATCGCACGAAGTAAGGAATCCCTTAACGGTTGTAAAAGGATTTACACAGCTTTTAAAAACACAAAATTTAACTACTGAATCAAGAGACGAATATATTAAACATATACTTGAAGAGTTAAATCGTGCCCAAGAAATTATCGATGATTACTTAACGTTTGCCAAACCTGCTCCAGAAAAACTAGATCAAATTTCAGTAAAACAAGAGTTAAATCGAGTTATTAATATGATATTGCCATTGTGTAATATGAATACGATACATATTACACAGGATTTTTCTGAGGCAACCATTGTTGGTAATAAACAGCACTTTCAACAATGTTTTTTAAACTTAATCAAAAACAGTATTGAAGCAATGCCTAATGGTGGTACCTTAAATATTTCCTCATCTATCAATAATAGTAAAGTTGAAATACGAATTGAAGATAGCGGAGTTGGAATGTCACAGGAGCAAATACATCGATTCGGTGAACCGTATTTTAGTACAAAAACAAAAGGAACCGGTTTAGGTACAATGGTTGCTGTTAAGATTATTGAGACGATGCATGGAAGTTTAAAAATCCGAAGTATCGTTAGTAAAGGAACGACTTTAACGATTACGTTCCCGAAATATAATAAGAATACGCATTTAGACAAATAAAAAAGGAGCATAGTTGCTCCTTTTTTATTTGTTTCGATACATAAGTATCTTCAATGTTTTTTTAGTTTACATTTGTGAAGACTAATTAAAAATTAGTATCCTCCGCCCCAGCAGCTGCATCCTACAATTATTAATAGAATGAATAACACAACTAGTAAAGCGAAACCTCCACCAAAACCACAAGAACCACCGTAACTCATATTTTCTCCTCCTTTTGGTTTGAAAACTAATAGGTAGTTGATCATTTTAACTGGTTCGTATTATACATTATGTATATATCCCTTTTTTGAGCATGTCTACATAAAAATAAGTAAAAGCACTCGTTTAAAGAGTGCTTTAAAATGGATACCAAAAGTTTTGAAATACGTTTAATTTTAAATATACCGCAACAATAAATATGAAAATACCGGCAAATAAAGCAAGGAAATCTTCACGTTTCGCCTTACTTGTATAAAACCATGTACGTTTATCCTTCTTTCCAAATCCTCTTAAATCCATTGCATTTGAAACTGTATCTATTCTTTCTAGAGAATGAATGATTAGTGGCCAGAAAATTAAAACACGGTTCTTCATACGAACCCATAAACTTGCTTCTCCTTTTTCAAAAGCCACTCCTCTCGCTTCTTGCGCGTGTTTAATAATTTTATACTCAGACTGGATGTCAGGAATATAACGTAGTGCAATATTTATTGCATATGTAATCTTATAATGAATACCAAGTTTACTTAAGCTACTTACAAATTCGCTTGGATCTGTCGTGTAAATAAAAAGAAGTGTAAATGGTAATAACGTAAAATACTTTAATGAAAGTGTAGCTGCATAAAATAATGTTTCATATGTAATCGTTGCATATCCAACATGTAAAAACGCGGTATATGATTCAGTTAATTCAGATCCATGAGTTGGTGTAATAAATAAAATCATGACAGAGTTTAATAAACTAAATGTAAATATGACACTAAAAACAATTAAAATTTTACGAAATGGAATTTTAGCAATGCTGAGTCCGATACACCCAATAATAAATAATATTAGCAACACCCGAAAATCAAAAAACAAAAAAGTAAGCGTCATACAAAAAATAAATAAAAACAATTTCACTACCCCATCCATACGATGAAAATATGTACTATGCACCTTCCTCCCTCCTATTACTGTCTAAATAAAGCTCCATAAATTTTTCTGGACATGCAATCCCACTAAATTTAACAAGCTTGGTTAAAGAACTCTCTCTTAAGTTGGTTCTTTGTAACGTTTCTTGATTGCCTAATACATCAAACACTGTATTATCCGCAATAATTTTCCCTTCATGTAGAACTACTGCACGGTCTGTATATTCTAGCGCGAGATTCATATCGTGAGTGATAAAAACAAATGAAATTCCCTTTTTAGCTAGGTTTTTAATAAACGACATAAATTGTTTATAATGATAATAATCTTGTCCCGCTGTCGGTTCATCTAATATGATAAGCTTAGGATTTGTTGTTAATACAGATGCGATTGTTAGTCTCTTTTTTTGCCCATAGCTTAGTGCTTGAATTGGCCAATTACGAAATGGATATAAACCACAAATTTTTAAAATCCCTTCTACTTTATTCTTAATTTCTTCCTTAGAAAAATTATGTAATGTTAATGTAAATGAAACTTCTTCAAAAACAGTAGACTGTGTAATCATATGATTTGGATTTTGCATCACGTAAGATATGATTTCCCCACGTTTACGAATAGACCAAGAACTAATATCTTCACCTTTTAACGAAATTTTCCCATTTTTCATTTTGTTTATACCTATAAGACTATGAGCTAATGTTGATTTCCCTGCTCCATTATGTCCTAACAGTGCCACAATTTCTCCTTCATATATTAAAAGGTTTACATTTTCTAATACTTTTTGTTTATTAGGGTATGAAAATGATAAATTCTCCACTTTAAGTAATTCCTTGTTTTTAGCATTCCTTTCTAATATGACTTGTTTCTCCATCCACTCTTTTATAACGTTGCTTACCTTTTCTTTTTGAAGGTTTTCCATTGGATATATTACGTCATTATTACGATCAAAATGCAATCTCTTTAATGCTTCGATGTAAATAGGCTCTCTTAAGCCAATACGTGGTAATATATTTGACGCTAAGATTTCTTTTGGTGTTCCCATCGCAATGACTTTACCTTCATCAATTAATATAACTTTGTCTAAATCCAGTTTTAAAATTTCTTCTATCCTATGTTCGATAATAACAATCGTTTTATTATACTGCTCATGTATATCTTTCATAAGTTCTATCGTATGTATGGCGCTTAGTGGATCTAAGTTCGCTAATGGTTCATCGAACAATAATATATCCGCATTTGTTGTTAATAAACCAGCAAGAGAAACTGTTTGCTTTTGACCTCCTGATAATTCATGTGGACTTTGTTTATGAAACGTATGCATCTTCACCTTTCTTAATGAGTCCGAAACAATCTTTTTCATGTTATCTTGCTTTACACATTCATTTTCTAAATAAAAAGCTACATCTTCTTCTACTGTCAGACCAATAAATTGAGCATCTTGATCTTGTAAAATTGTTCCTACCTGTTTACTTTGTTCAAAAATACTTCCTTCCCTTGGGTCTTTACCGGCAATTAAAACGTTACCTGTGCTATTCCCTTCGTAAGAAAATGGGATTAGCCCATTTATACAATGAGCTAATGTCGACTTTCCTGAACCACTTCGTCCAGCAATTAATACTTTTTCCCCAGGGTATATATGAAAGGTAATATCACTTAAAGTAGGCTGCGCAGCATGCCCATATTGAAAGGTGAATTGTTCAAACGAAATAATTGGTTGCATGTTAACATCCCTACTTTTCAATTTTTAAATGTGTATGTTTCTTATTGGATTTCGCCAAACCAATTGTAAGTGGCAATCCAAGTACTAAGAAAACGATGACATCGGAAATTGTTGCTCCTAATACTTGTATAACAATTTTGTCAAATGGTTCTCCCATCACAATAATATCGAATGCCCCAGCAAATATAATAGCAATGACAATACCAACTAGCCCAGTAATTGCTAAATAAGAAATATCTCCCTTGTTAAACGACCCGTTTTTCACACTAAAACCAACTCTTTTTTGAATAAGCCCCATTGAAAAACCAATAATACCTGAACTAATAACCCATCCCCACCAAATACCCCAGCCAGCAATCGTATCTGTTACGGTATGACCGATAAGTCCGATTAACAGTCCTGCCACTGGACCAAATAATGCTCCAAAAACAGTTAATATAGCTAATGCTGGTTTAATAAATGTATTCGGTGCAATAGAAAATCCCCAAAGTCCTAATATCCCGTATAATGCTGCTCCAATACCGATTGCTACTACTAACTTTGTTGATAATTTATTCATGACAATTCCCCTCTCATATTAGTCAACTTTTATTACTCTATATTTAATTTAAAAATGAATTATGCATCGACACTCCCTTTCTATACAACAAAAAAATGACCTCTTACATAAGAGGTCATTTTCTTTCACTTTCAAGAATCCTCTTATCTTTCAAAAAACACATCGTGTCCTCTGCGGAATTAGCACCTTCCTATAAAATTGCATAGGGGTTGCTGAGGTTTCTTAGGGCCGTTCCCTCCACCTCTCTGGATAAGTATTAATTTGTAATTCGTATTATGGCACTAAAGAATGTAAATTTCAACACTTTTCTTACTATTTTCATTTTTTATTAAATAGCGCATTTAAATCATTGTATTCTTATCGGAATTGTGAAATAATGAATTCAAAATCGTTTCGGGAGGAATGCATTATGAAAGTTATTGGTTTGATTGGAGGATTAAGTTGGGAATCTACATCATTATACTATAAACATATTAATACACTTACACTCTCTCAATACGATCAAAATGCGAAGCTAATTTTATATAGTATGGACTTTGGTGAAGTAACTACTTTATTACAAAACTATCAATATGAAGAAGTGAAAAATGAACTAGTTAAAGTTGCAAAGAAAGTTGAAAAATCTGGGGCTGAATGTTTATTAATGTGTTCAAATACTGTACATCTATTTGCCGAGGAGGTAGAACAAGCAATATCTATCCCGCTTCTTCACATTGGTGATGTAAGTGCTAAAGAAATGGTAGAACAGAATATAAAACGTATCGGACTATTAGGAACAAAACAAACGATGGAGCAAGATTTCTATAAATCACGATTAGCGAAATATAACATTGAGACAATTATCCCAAATGACGAGGAAAGAACTTTTATCCACCATGTCATATTAGATGAATTAAGTAGAGGGATCATTTCAGAAACATCTAAAAAAAGGTTATTACAAATTACAAAATCATTAATTCAAAACGGCGCTGAAGGTATATTATTAGGCTGCACTGAAATACCTTTACTCATCTCCCAAAATGATCTTACTGTTCCCGTTTTTGATACTGCTTTTTTACATGCAAATACTGCTGTACAATTTGCTGGATAAGAATACACAAGCATAAAGGTGAGAACCTCTATGCTTGTATACAGTTACGACTATTTATCCCGCTATTTGCAGGCAGTAAAGCCCCACCAATTAAAGTTTTACTTTATTTAAAAGAGATTCAATAACTGCAATGGCTTCTTTTGAACCACCACATTCTAAAAAGCTATCATTAAGTTTTCTTATACCATGTTTATACTTTTCATTTGAAAGTACATCTGTTACGGCCTCTTTTAAAGAGTACACATTAACATGTTCTTTCAATAGTCTATGTGCTGCTTCCAGTTCAGTTAATCTTTGCGCTATCATAGGCTGATCTTTATCATGCGGTATTATTACAAATGGGACATTATAATGAATGGCATCGTGTACGCTATTCATACCGCCATGTGTAATAAAAACATCTGCTTCATTTAATATTTCTGATTGAGGTACGTATGGAGCAATTATAAAATTATCTGGCGTTTGCTTTATTTTTGAAATATCATTTCTATCACCAATTGCCATTACAACTATCCCATCAAAATCTGAAAAAGTATCAATACAAGTATTAAAGAATGGTTCGAGTCCTTCAAGCAGTGTTCCCATTGAAATGTAAATAACTTTCTTTTCTTTAAGTGATTCCAGTGGAAATTTTATATTTGTTTTACGCTTTGAAATACTCGGTCCAATAAAAATGTTATTTTCTCCGAACGATTCGCTATTAGGTTGGAAATAACGACTTGTGTATACGAGACAAACATCACCTTTATTATTCATAAATTGAAGATTATTCTTTGGTTTTACTCCAAATTTATGTTCCATCTGATTTAGTAATTTTTCAGAGATTTCCTCTGGTTGGAATGGCATATCTGCATTTGGATGAAAAGGTAATGTCTTCAAAAATTCTGGCGGAATTAAAAATATAGGCGAGGACACTACACCTGGAACTTGTAAATACTCCTTTACTAACTCTCCTGCGCCAAATATATCATACATTACGAAATCAAAATTTATACTTTCACATAATTGTTTCGTAATTTCTAATATATATAAAGAAGTCTGAACATGCATATGAAAGAAAGCATTTAACCCAGATGAGGTTTCAGCATCAATAGAAATCTCTTTTAATAGATCCGGATGAGTATGTACAGTAGCTCCTAAATCTTCAATTCTATCCTTAAAGTTTGCCGTTGTAATATAATGTACGTTATCCCCTCGTTCAGTAAAGGCTTTTACTAAATTTAATGTAGGGTTTACATGTCCCTCTGCTGGAAAATTAACCACTAAAATATTTAGCACTTATTCCTCACTCCTTACATTTCATTGTTTTAATTAAGCATACTGTTATTTGTACAAGTAATCTTCCCTTAATAGTCCTAATATGCTTGCTACATTATATTGATAAATAATTTTCAGTCATCAACATAAAAAAAAGCATCTACCTATGTAGATGCCTAACCGTGATAAGGAGTGTTCTGTGAGGTTAGAACAAGCGTTTCTGCTTGTCCTATGCTATCAATATATGATTTATTTTATAAAATGTGAATCGTTAATAGAATTATTTTATCCATTTTATATGATTAAATGGATAAAATACCATTTCTACTTTACCTATTATATTTGATTCATCAATAAGTCCAAGTGTATTCCTACTATCTTTACTATGATTACGATTATCACCTAACACAAATAATTTATGCGTAGGAACTTTTATTTCTCTAAAATTTGAAAAACGATTGGATACTTGTGACATATCTAAATGTATATACGACTCATCACGCTTTTTACCGTTAATAAATACCTCATCCTCTTTTAGAGGTATGTTATCCCCCGATAATCCAATAATTCGTTTCACATAGTAAGTAGGCTCGTCTTCTTTTTTTATAATGACAACATCTCCATGATGAAAAGACGATAAACAGACGTTTACCTTATTAACAAGTATATAATCTTTTTCATTCAAAGTAGGTTGCATCGAAATTCCTTCTACCATACAAAATAAAAAGGACTTATTAATAAAAATAACCCCTATTATAATGAATATGTAGCTACATATGTTCCTCAATATTTTAGAATAAACAGCTTCATATATACCTCATTTCTAATCTATTCCCAGATAAAAACGCCTCTAGTTTACAGGAATGCTAGAGACGTTTCGTACATTTTACTTCTCTTTAGAGACATCTGTTTTTGGCGCTTCACCAGTTAATCGCTTATTTTTCAAATCAAAATAAGCATCTAAAACTTCTTTTCCAATATCGGAGTTAATGCCCGATTTATCATTTTCAACCCACGGTACTACAACAGAAAATGCTACTTCTGGATCATCATATGGCGCATATCCAGCTAATGTTAAGTTATAACATTCTCTACGATCGCCTTTCGCATTTCGCCCAATTTCATTTTCTCCACCATATACAGTTTGTGCGGTCCCTGTTTTACCAGCTGGTTTATATGGTGCTTTTTGGAACGCTCTTACTCCCGTTCCATCTCCTTCTTGAAATACTTTTCTAAATCCTTCTTTTACTTGATTAATATATTCTTGTTTCATATCGATTCTATTTAAAACAACGGGTTCTATTGATTGTACTACTTTACCAACCTCATCTTTTTGAACGGTTTGTTCTCTAATCTCTTGAACAATTTGTGGCTTCATTCGATACCCCCCATTTGCGATAGTAGAAATATATTGTGCAAGCTGAAGTGGTGTATACGTATCATATTGTCCAATAGAATAATCTAATAAGAAACCAGGCTGATTATCTTTTCTTCCAATTTGCCCTGCAGTTTCATTTGGTAAATCAATACCAGTTTGTACACCTAGTCCAAATTGCCTGAAATAATACCTCATTTTATCAAAATATTCTTGTTTAATATCTAGTGAACTATTTTTCACATAACCCACGCCAGCAATTTTTAATGCTATATTAAACATATAAACGTTTGAAGAAACTTGTAACGCTCTTAGATCGTCTATATCACCAAAATTTTTCCAAGACTTCTTTTCCTTAGTTCCTTTAAATTTCATAGGTGCATCATAAAAATGTGTTCCAGGAGTTATTGCATTTGTTTCAAACCCTGTTAACACTGTCGCACCTTTAACCGTTGATCCAAGCTCATATGAACTTGTCAGCGTGCCTAAAGCATAATCTTCAACTTCCATTTTCCCGTCTTTTTCTACAAGCCTTTTCCCAGCCATCGATAATACTTGGCCATTTTTCGGATTCATCATTACTACGAAAGCACGGTCTAACATTGATTCTGATCCTTTATATTGTTTTAATATTTTTTCTATGCTCTCCTCTATTTTTTTTTGCAATTCCATATCTATTGTTAAAGTTAAATTTTTACCGCTTTTCCCTTCCGAAACCGTTTCCGTTCTAATAGTATTTCCTTGTTTATCAGCAATGCTTCTTACTTCTTTTTTTGTACCATGAAGTACATCTTCGTATTGCTGTTCGATATAACTTTTGCCAACTCTATCATTTCGGCTATAATCACGCACTAAATAATAATCTAATCGTTCACGTGGCAATCCTTCATCAGCATTTGAAACGTTACCAAGGACAGAACGGAATAATCCATCATTTACATAGATTCTCTCCCAATCAACTGATGCGTCTACCCCTGGAAGGTTCGCTAAATTTTCACTAATCACCGCATATTCCTGTTCACTAACGTCCTTTTTAATAATTTGAGGTGCCATTTGAAAACCTGAGGTCATTTTACTTTTAATAGCTAACACTTCTATATCTTTAGCCGTTAGTTCTTGAAGATTTTTTTCTGTAACGCGCTTCCTTTTTAAATCTTCTATTTTTTTGTCTAGCTCTTTTCCGGTAATATCTTTATCTCGGAACTTATCTATTTCTTTTTTTGATACTAAGTCTTGAGTAAGTTCTGGATTTAATTGCATCCAAAAGTCTTTCTTATCAGTCTCCGTTAACTTGTCTATATCTTCTTGCGGCATTTCAATAATGTCTGCAAGTTGTCTTGCTGATTTTAATATTTCTTCTTGCTTTACACCTTTCACCTTTGTATATGTAATCGTACGTAAAGACTTATTATCAACTACTGGATTTCCTTCACGATCAAATATTTTCCCACGTGGTACAGAAAGACCAACGGTTGCATTTTCTCTCTTCTCTACTTCATTTTTATATGTTTCTCCATCAAAAATTTGCACTTTCCCTAACTGAATAATAATGCCAGAAAATAATAAAAATACACAAAGGAATAAAATATTTAACCGGAGAGGTACTACTCTACCACTTTTCTTCTCTTGCTTTTTCACCTTGTCATAATCTCCTCCTTACAATATTTCAAATAATAATCACATTTCTATATTAAAAGTAATGTACAATTTCTATACATTGCTTTGTACAAATATCAATATAATGTTTAAAACTTAATAGAAATTAAAACAAAGGTAAAGAAAAGGTAAAGTTTACTAAATTAAATATAAAAAATACCCAATAACAAAAAGCTTAGTTTTCACTAATCGCTTTGTTATTGGGTATTAATTGATTTAAGAATTACTACTAGTGCGTATTGCTATACATTTGTCGTCACAATTAGAAAGAGATTGTTTACTTAGTACTTTCGGTAAGTAAATAGTTACTGTTGTCCCGACACCAACCTCGCTCATGATACTAATTGTCCCTTGATGACTTTCAATAATTTTATAACTTAACATTAATCCAATACCAGTCCCTTTTTCTTTCGTACTATAAAAAGGTTCACCTAATCTCTTAATTCTTTCTTCAGGTATTCCTATTCCTTCATCTATTACATGAATGATGACACCATCATCATTTATTTCTTTTATGTGAATTGAAAT
Organism: Bacillus sp. FSL E2-8900; assembly: GCF_037966225.1. Taxonomy (NCBI): domain Bacteria; kingdom Bacillati; phylum Bacillota; class Bacilli; order Caryophanales; family Bacillaceae; genus Bacillus; species Bacillus sp. FSL E2-8900. The sequence goes on along the minus strand of NZ_CP150193.1, from coordinate 2,496,815 downwards.
TCCCCCACCATTTGGCATAGCTTCGATTGAATTTTGCAAAATATTAATAAATACTTGTTTCAATTGATTTTCTGAGCATTCAATAACTATATCTTTGTCATCCGTAAATAGTTCAACTTGAATATTTGTCATAATTGCTTTTGTATTCATTAACGATACGACATTTTTAAAAATTTGATAAATATTTTTCTTTTCTGTATTTATCTCATCTGTTTTAGCAATTGCCAGAAATTCTTGCAGGATTGCTTCTATCCTTTCAATTTCAGAGAGCATAAGATCAAAATATTTTTCTTGATCTTCTTTATTAATTTGAAATAACTGTATAAAACCTTTAATTACAGTTAAAGGATTTCTTACTTCATGAGCCACGCCAGCTGCTAATTGACCAATTGCTGCAAGCGTATCTGATTTATTTAGCAATTCTTCTGTCTTTTTTCGCTCTGTAATGTCGCGTACAATAATCATAATTTTATCATGTAATAATGGTAAGCACCTAGCCTCAAAGAAATCAATACTTCCATTAAGTGTGAGTGGATATTCTACAATTACATTCGTTCCTTTTTCCTTCACTTGATTAATAGCTTCCTGAAACTGCTGTGCTACTGAAGATGGTAATACTTCGTAAAACTTTTTTCCCATAAAAGCTTCTGCGGGTACGTAAAACTTTGTAGGAGATCCTGCCTTGTAATCTATAATTGTGCCATCATCTTCTGTTAAAAAACATAAATCTGGTAAAGCTTTAAAAATTAATTCCAGTTCAGATGTTTGTTGTTTTAACTGCTCTTCTATCGCTTTTAAATGTGTAATATCTACACCAACAGCCCAATAACTATATCCTGTTACAGGAAACTGTTCTGATATATTCGACCACATTATTGTTTTGATTTCACCATTTTTACATGTTAAGTGCATTTCCCAATCTCTGAAATTTTTTCCACAAGTTAAAAATTTCTTTTGTATTTGATGGCGATAATTATGATCAGGATACAATAATTGCAGTGCATTGGGATTTCCAATTATTTCTTCAGCGGTATAACCCGTTACAATTTCGCATTCTCGATTCCACAAAACAAAATCTCCATTATAATCAAGCGCATCGACCATAACAGGCATGTTTTGTAAAATCGTATGTAGTTCCTCCTCTTTCTGAGAAAGCAACGTTGTATTTTTACTTTGAAATACTTTTATTGCGCTATCTAAAATTAAACTTGAGAGCATTTCAAAGTATTTTTGACAACTGAAAATTTCACTTTTTTTGGACCATACAACAAAAGATCCTAAATGTTGATTGTATAAGAAAATGGGGATTTCAATCTTTGGAAGTTTACTCTTTTTTATCTCATTCATTCCGAATGAAAAAACACATTCTTTTTCAGCATCAAGAAGTTGATGTGATATATTAGTTAATTTATAAAATTGTTCTGCCATGGTTTCTATTGTACTCACATCAATAAGTTCCATTAGCCGCGAATTCATTCCTTTTTCACCTCAATATGTAAAATTAATACAAATCTAAAATTCATACTTCTCCATTATACGAAGAAAGCTAGTGTAGGTATATAGCTGTAGAATAATTATTCGAACAAATTTTATTTTTCAATTAAAATAAGAAAAGAATATATATACTGAATATACCTTTAATTAGTATATATTTCGTTGATTCCTCACTTATTGTCTAGTAACTTGAATTCCTCCTTACATTCACTGAATTTTCACTTGAGAGTCATACACGTTACTAATAGCGGTATAAACATGCAATAAGTATAAAGTTCATAAAATATTCACAATTTTTATGAAAAATATAAACATTTATTCCAATATATTCTATATAATAAAATGTAATAAGGCTTCTATGAATCTCATAGAATACCTTACCCCTAATAAAAAAGAAAAAAGAATCCATTTGGATTCTTTTTTCTTTTTTAATTACATTACATATTTATATAAAGCATGTGCCACACCATGTTCTTCATTTGATAACGTTTCGTATTTACACATTGCTTTTATTTCTTCTACTGCATTCCCCATTGCAATTGATATGTTCGCTTTTTCCATCATAGAAACATCGTTTAGCCCATCACCTATCGCTACAGTGTTTTCAACCGGAATATTAAGATGTTCTGCTAAAGTATATAATCCATTCCCTTTTTGAGCATCTCGATGATTAATCTCTAAATTGTGCCAATATGAAGATGTAATTGCTAAATCTGTATTATGAAGAAATGTTTCTTTTAGTTTTTTTAATTTCTCAATTTCATAAGAAAATGGTAATAGTTTATGCACATGTATATCTGTTTCTACAATTGGTTTACAACTTTCCGCACTATGAAACGCTGTATGCTCAAGATATAATGCTGCGATTGTTTCTAACTCTTTCAAGTCGAAATTTTCTTTTGAATTCTTCACATGCTCAATTTCATTACGTACACTCTCTACTCCATAATCCGGTACATACACACCTTTATCAGTATAGAGCTGATAATATAAACCATTCTCTTCAAGATATTCTACAATTTCAAGTGCCTGCATATTTTGAATTGGATATCTCTTCATCATTTTTTTATCTTTATATATAAGAGCACCATTTTCCGCAATGATTGGACACTCTAAATCAACTTCTAACAATAATCGCTCAATGTCAACAATAGAACGTCCTGTACAAATTGCTACAACATGGCCAGCTTCTTGACATGTTCGAATTGCTTCTGCATTTTCTTTACTTATCATTTTATTCCCCGAAAGAAGAGTTCCATCTAAATCAATTGCAATTAATTTCATTATTTCTTCACCACTTTCTATAAATACACGAGTTCTAATTAATTATTAGGTATCGTTTTCATACAATCCTCGTGAGGTACTTCTTATTTATAATTTATGAAAAGCGTTTCAGGTCAAGAAATAATTAAAAATAAAATCCAAAGCTTTTCTTTTTAAAAAAGCTTTGGATTTTAAACTATGAATTATAACTAATGTATTTCGTCTCACACATGTACACATTTTTTTCTTCAGTTGGGATATATACTTTAAACTTTTCTAACCGTTTTCCATAGACATGAATCGTAATAACGCTTTCATTTTTGCTAATTTCAAGAATATGACAATCCGCTGGTGGAATTACTTTATCTGTTTCTCCTTCTCCCAAATAAAGATTTCCTATATGTGTTAAATAAACAAGTGAATTTCCAAGTTGTTTCGTTTGTATAAAGTTCTGCACCATAATCCTTCCTGAAAAAACGCCTTCTACTCCCCATGTGCCGTCATGATCATGTAAAGGTGTAGATTGTCCATCTTTCCATACGAGAGCTAGTACTTCAAAACGTTTGAGCGGATCTTCATACAATAAATGTCGTGCATATTGAGTCAAATTGGCCTTCTGTTTATCTAACGGAAGCCATGTTTTCTTTTCTAAAAGTTCTTCTAGTAACTTTTCAATGCCACACACTATTTCTTCTTCAAATAAACCGTTTTCCATAAGATCTGTAACACCTTTAATAAACTTTTGAAATGATTTACTTCCATTACAAGTCAACATAAGAATCCTCCTCTACGTTTTATACAATTCCATATTAAGGTAATTACCGGAAACTCACAATTGAGAAACAAAAAACAAGATGCAAATGTATGCACCTTGTTAAGATTTTTATTTAGCTTTCAAACGAATAGGTAAGTATTTTAATGTTTGTTCATTTTCCAATATACATTTTTCTAAACAGAAAGATGGAGATAGCTCTATTTTTTCAAAAGTATTTATAAAGGTAGTTAATGCAATCTCAGCCTCTAAACGTGCAAGTGGTGCTCCTAAGCAAAAGTGAGGACCTTTCCCAAAGGTTAAATGCTTTTCATTTCCTGTTCGATGTACATTAAATTGAGAGGCTTGTGAAAATTTTTTCTCGTCTAAATTCGCTGCACTAACCCACGCAACAATCATCTGATCCTTTTTCATTAAAGAACCAAATATATTTGTATCCTCTGTAATCCTCCGGGCTAATGTAACAGGAAAGCGATAGCGTAATACTTCCTCAATCGCTTTTGAAATTAAGTTAGGTTCTTTTCTTAACTCTTCATAAATTCCAGGTGAATCTACTAAAAAGCAATAAAAGCTATTAATAATTAAATTTGTAGTGGTTTCATTCCCAGCTGCTAGTAAACCTAATGAAAAGGTTACAATTTCTTCATCGGTTAATCTTTCGCCTTCATATTCAGCTCGAATTAAATCAGAAATGATATCATCGGTTAAATGATATCTCTTTTCCTGAACAATCGGTAGAAGGTATGCTTTGAATTCATTTAATGCTATCCCTTTCTCAGTATCCAGATCATTAAACTTTTCTTTACTATACGGCATAAATAAAATATCAGACCATTCTTTAATTTTTTTACGATCTGTTGTTGGGACTCCTAATAAATCAGAAATAACGGTAACAGGTAAAGGTGCAGCAAACTGTTCAACGATATTAACTTCACTACATTTTTCGATATGTTGTACAAGTTCATCTGCGATAGCCTGTATTCGAGGTTTCCACTGTTCTAAACTTCTTGGAGTAAATGCCTTAGAAACAATGGAACGTACATTGCGATGTTCTGGTGGATCTGTAGAGTTTATATTTATTCTAGTTTCTAAAGGAGGGATTGAGAATTGTCTGCGCTCCCTTCTACTTGAAAATAAGCGATAATCTGATAAAACACGATTTACATCATCATATAAAAAAACATTCCATACATCCTGCTCTTCATCATAATGAACTGGGTGATTATCCCTCATCAAACGATACCATTCATATGGATTCCATAATTCTTCTTTTGTTTTCAGCTTTGAAATTTCATGAACTAAAATAACATTTTCAGGTGAAGCCATAGTTCTTTCCTCCCTTTTCTTTTACAATAAAAGTGATAGGTCGGCAGTTCAAAGTTGTATAAACTATCATATGTTATTTTAACATATACTAAAGGGGATTTTTCATTAGAGAACTTGAGAAATATATAAGGGGGATTTTTATGTACGTTGATATTTTACTACTAGCAGAATTAACGACCGGACCAAAACATGGATATGAAATCAAAAAAAATGTTCAAAATCGTTTAGGTGAGAATTTTGAATTAAATCACAACATGCTTTACCCTGCCCTTCGGCGCTTTGAAAATATGGGTGCTATAACGAAAAAAATACATAAACAAGTTGGAAAACCAAACCGAAATATGTACGATATAACAGAAACAGGAGAAGAAATTTTTTCTGAAATGTTACGAGAGTTTCCCGAAAAACTTGCGACAAATAATGCAGAATTTCTTGTTCGTATCGCGCTATTTGAAAAACTTGAATATGAAGCTAGAAAAGAGATTTTGACTGTACGTCAAAACGTACTACATAGTCAACTTACCGCTATTCAGTCTCTAGAGGTTACCTCAGCCTTTATTACTGAAGTCATTGAATTTAGTAAATCACGAATTGAACATGAATTGAGTTGGATTACATTACTTATGAAGAAAATATGAAAAAATAACAAAAAAGCTAAAATTAATGAATGAAAATGATATTTATTATCAATACTATCATTAATAAAAGGGCAACCACGATTTGGCTACCCTTAAAGAATTTACACTTCTGGATCAAATGTTTTGCAATCTGTTTCTTCCGTTGTAGATGCATGTTTACCTTTATGACTTACTACGTAAATTGCCTCTGCACTACATTTATTACCGTTCGCCCAAAATTTACAGTTGTTTACTTCACATAAAACGTCTTGTGCCATAGTATCACACCTCCTTGTTCTATTATCATTAACAAAATTCGGAGGTATGATACTATTTGTCATCCATTTTTCATTCCCTTTTTAGCTTTCTTAATGGTTCAATATCTCCGCGTACAATAGCATCAATATTTCCAGTTATTTTTTCAATATCAAAATGCCACCATTGAATTTGCAATAATTCTTGAATTATTTCATTTGAAAATCTCTCTTTTATTTTATTTGCAGGGTTTCCACCAACAATTGTATATGGTGCGATGTCTCTAGTCACAACAGATTTAGCTGCAATGATTGCACCATCCCCTATTTTTATTCCGGGCATAATTGTTGTATCCATACCAATCCAAACGTCATTTCCTATAACTGTATCACCTTTATAAGGTAAATCAGACAAACTAGGTGTATACTTCTCCCACCCATTTCCAAATATATTAAATGAATATGCCGAAAATCCATCCATCCGATGATTGGCTCCGTTCATAATAAAGTTAACTCCAGATGCAATACAACAAAACTTTCCAATAATAAGGCGATCTCCAAGAAATTCATAATGATGTAATACTCGATCTTCAAATGTTTCTCCATCTTTCGCATCATAATAAGAATAGTCACCAACAAGTATATTAGGTTTTGTTATTATATTTTTTATAAATTGAACGTTTTGATTTCCTTCAATAGGGTATTTAACATTTGGATTAGGATTCATTTTGTACGGCACTTCCTTTACCACTTATTTCACTTTCTACCGCTATTACTGGCTTTAAATTGTATATAGGTAAAATAAACAATAATCCAATTATAAAAAGTAAAGCCGTCCCTTCATACATCATACTTAATGAAAACATCTCTTTTAATGAGCCAGCTATACTCATCGTTACTACCATTGAACCGGTAAAAAGCGGACTTAAAATACCATTTACACGACCTATAAAATCGGTATCGCTATTTTGAATAATAAGTGTATTTATACCAATTTGGATACAAGGAAGAGCTAAACCACTAAAAAGCTGCGCTGTAAGTGTCACCCATAAATTTGTAGAATATCCTATAATGCCAATACCAATTGCTTGACCAAGCATACCGATAATTAACATCTTTTGCGGAGCAACATTTTTCGCAAATACCATTGCTAATGCTCCGCCAACAATCATTCCCGCACCATTTACTGTTAGTAGCCACTGTAAACTCTCTTTTGATAATCCTAACTGCTCAGTCACAATAAATATACCTAATGGCTGAATTAATCCTATACCTAGTCCTGCAGCCATAAAACAAAGCCCTAGCAAAGTTAATGCTTTTTTCTTTTTGACATACTTAATACCATCCTTCATCTCTTGCAACAGAGTGATATCCTTCTTTTCTACGTCGTTTTCAAGATCTTTCGGAAGAAATAACAATACAACTGCCGCAAGTAAAAACGAGATACCTGTTATGATGATTGAAATATAAATTCCAAAACTATGAAAGATAAATGTCCCTAGTATTGGTCCTAATACCATAAATATTGCAAATATCGTTTGATATATAGACATTGCTAATTGAATTTGTTCTGTTGATAAATGTTGTTTAAACAATTTCATTCCAGATGGTTGTGAAAACTGTGAAAGGATTGCAGAGATGAGTGTCACAAAAAACACAATTTTCCACGTTCCAAACATAAGCGTAATTAATACAGCGAATACTGAAATGGAACTTAACGTTTCACACCATATCATTGTCTTCTTTGGCTTCCACCTATCAGCAAAAGTACCGCCAATAAATGAAAAAATAAAAATTGGAGCGAATTCAGCAACTGAAATCATCGAAATAGCAAAAGCATCACCTTTTGTCATTTCCATTACATATAGTAATACCGCAAAGTTTCGAACCCATATTCCTATTTGTAAAAATAATGCTGATGCTAAAATCCCTTGAACAAACCGATTTTTTAATACTTGTGATGCCCCATTGTTTTGTTTCGTTACTACATTTGTCGACATAAAAAAGCCTCCTATTTCATGTTCTGAACAGGAGGCAGCACAAATCATATAAAAAGACTATATATTCGCAGAGCGAAATACATCCCTTTTCTATAAATGTACAGACTAACCCTATTCAGAAGAATATTTCGTTTTTTAACGAAGATCTCTTACAAATAGAATTAGTTGATCATTGGGATGTTTTCACCCTTCCGTTTCGAATTTAAATAACACATACATACTCTATGTAAATCATTTTCGATGTATGCATGTCTCCTTTTAACTATTCTAGAAAGTTAAAGGTAATTCCTCTAAAGAACGCATTAAATAGTTACCTTGCCATTTAATTTCTTCACGATTCCCTTTTATTTGTAGTTCAGGCATTCGATTAAACAAAGTAGTAATAGCAATCTTTGCTTCTAACCTCGCAAGTGGAGCTCCTAAGCAGAAATGACTACCATGACCAAAGGCAATGTGACGGTTGTTCTCCCGTGTAATATCAAATATTTCTGGATTTTCAAATACTGTTTCATCACGGTTCGCTGAAGCCAATGCAATAATAACCATATCTCCTTTCTGTATTGTTTGATGGTGAATTTGAAAAGGTTCCGCTGCCCATCTTGCAGTTGTAACCTCAACTGGAGAATAATAACGCAATCCTTCCTCAATAGCCGAATCAATTAGTTTTGGATTATCTTTTAATAACTGTAATTGATTTGGATTTTCAAGAAGTGCTAATACCGTATTTGTAATTAAATTCACTGTCGTCTCATGTCCTGCGACAATTAATAGCATTATCATTGAATATAGTTCCCGAGCGCTAAGTTTATGCCCTTCACTCTCTGCAAGTATTAAAGCACTCACCAAGTCTTCTTTTGGCTCTTTTCTTTTAATATCAACTAAATATTGAAGATATGTAATAAACTCAGATAGTTGTTTTTCGATCTCTTTTATTTCTTCAGGTGTTTCTGGTGATGCAATAACAGCATGAGACCAAATTCTAAATTTCGCTTGATCTTCTTTTGGAATACCGAGCATCTCACTTATTACAATAATTGGTAACGGAAACGAATAATCATCCACAAGATTTAATGTACCTTTTCGCTCTATATTACTTATCAAATCATCTGCTATTCTCTGAATTCTTCCGTCTAATTGTGCAATCATCTTCGGTGTAAAAGCTTTTTGAACTAAAGATCGTAAACGACTGTGGTTAGGTGGATCTGAATTTAGCATATGTGTTGTTAAGTGGTCACTATTATCAACGGAAAGATACATGTTCTTTATATCTTGAGAAAACACATTTGTCCAATCTTTTTTTAAACGATTATCTTTTAAAAGTGGCAGAGCATCTTCATATCTAGTAATGAGCCATTCTTTACCGATTTCAACTTGGTTTACAAATAATATAGGTTGTTTTTTTCGCGATTCTTTATAAATTTCATACGCATCTTCTTTAAACTGAGCTGAAGCTAAATTAATGCCATCCTCTATGCTTAACCCAACTTTGTTTTTCATTGACATTGTATTCCCTCACTCTCATTTGTTTTTGAAAACCAACCAACATATGCATTATACTCTAATAAAAACGTGAAAATTGTAAATTTTTAATCAAAATCTTACTTCGTATATTGAAAAATAAAAAAGTGAGAGAGTACAATCGTTTTACTCTCCCACCTCTCTTTATGCGAAGCACATAAAATTACTAATTTGTTGATAGCGATAACTTACTTTACGACGACGACCACCTTGCCAAGTGTAACCTGATACTCCGTTTCTTCTCACTTCAGTCGGAAAGAACCATAAATCCCTTCCAAAAGGTCCAGGACGATGTAAACGTAAATAGCCCCATCTTCCTAAACAGTTACACATCCATGATTTCATATTGCCTGGTTGTGCTGGAGAAGCAAATGTAGACGGTAACGATGGCGCTTGTGACGGTGGTGGTGACGTTGGAGCATCCTCCGCATCATCTGGTCTGTAATCTTCTTGTTCAATATCTCTCACTTCATTTGTAGGTTCATACCCGTAGTCATGTGGATTATAATACATCGCTTGATCATATGGATAATTTTGTTGGTTATACATATTAACAAATCACCTTCTTTTCATTCATTACCTTTATCATTCATATGTGATATGCCCTCTCTGGGAAGCTTATGTATAGCCCAAATTCAACTTAAAAAACTCGTATTATTAAAAATACGAGTTTTTTAAAAATAGAATATTTTTATCATCTCCTTAACTTCACACTATAAAAACGCATTTCATCTAACGAACCTTCAAATTCAAATACTTCTTGTTTAATTAATTGTTTCAAGCGATATTCTAAGAAAGTATCTCCAACCAATTGTTCAACAAGACCAAGTGCTTCACCAATTACTCTAGGAGCTTTGAGGAACTCTCGATCAGCACCCACACTTTTCGCGCATTCAATTATAAATTGATCAAAATAATCTTCCTGTACAGAATGCACTTCATTTTCTTTCCACACTCTTAAACATTCTATGCTTTCCGATAATCTATTCCACTCATGTTCAAACTTCATGCGCTTCTCTTCAGTTAAATAAGGTAACTTTATAAAACTTTTTTGGAATAGAGCTAAACTTTCAGGTGGTAATTCTCCCGTTCCACGAATATCATACTCTTGTTTTAATATTTCTCTGCTTGCTTCAGACGTATTAATTATTCGAATGTTTTTCTTATCCTTTAATTGTGCTATTATAAAACTTAGACCTACATGTTCATGTGCATTATCAGCCCTCCAAATTGTAATAGGCGTTTCAACAGGAATAGTATGTAGTTCTTCTATAGTTGCTATAAATCTTAATAAATATTCTTCTTCAAAATAACTATCATATGCAGTTAAGTTATTTATTAACCACTTCTGTCTTGCTAGTTGCCCCTCATTCGTATGCAACTTATATATCGGTCCAATTGAAAAGAATTCCGAAAAAGCAACAACACTCTCTTCAAATAATTCTTCTTGACTTAACATATATTTCAAGCAACCAGCCGTTGAATCATCAAAAGCAATATGTACGTGCGTACTTTCTTTTACATTCCTTTTATAAGTAGGATTACTTGTTAATTGTTTCGGAATATCCATCAAATTTTTAATTGTATCTTCACTATAGTTTTCTTTTAATAAGTTTAACTGTATGAGAATACTTTGAAGTAAACCTTTAGCCTCATCTTCGTACATATCCTCTACAGCATTTTTAATTTTATCTATCACACAAATCCCTCTATTCATTTCAAAAATAACGTAGATTATAGTGTATCATTTTAGTATAGTTCTTTAAAGTCAAATTCAGATTACTACAGCAATCTGGATTTTCAACAAAAGCTCTCCTTATATTTTTGAATTGCTAAATATTTTTACTTTGAAAATCCTTGTATCTAAATGTATAATTATATAAAAACAAAAATATAGGAGCTATATTTATGGATAAAGTACTTACAAATTATAAACATTACTTAAAAAATTGGAGATTTATATTTATTTGCATACTACCTGCTATTGCCTTATTCGTTACTTTCGATGTCATCTTTGAACTACTGTTTCATCAAAATTTCTACTTATCTAACTTAATTTCTGCTATCATATTATTTTTAATATTTATTAACGTTAAAGATAAATTTAAAATTAAAGGCTAAAAAACACTATTTCAAAATAGACCTTTATTATTGCATCCTACTATAAAATAAGGCTCATAGTAGATTTTCATAAAAAAATAAGAGCACCCTGCAATTGGCTGCTCTTATGTGATTAGAGGTTTTTTCTGAGTATTAAGTAGGACACGAAGATCTTGTCCTACTACATAATATATGCTTGTACTTATTATTTCGTGCATGTATTAAGCACCATGTTCAGGTACTTAATATATGCATAGTCATTGCTAAAAAATATACTCAAATATTCACTGTACAATTTCATATTTATAAATTAAAAAACATCCTCAATGGATGTTTTTTATCTAACGATTTTAAGCTTCCATAAACTTAGCCGGTACACCAATTTTTTCAACTACAGAAGATATATTAGTAGGATTAATCATTACATTTTCAATACATACTAATTTATTTTCTAATATCCCATTCTCTGTAGTAATAAGTTCTTCAAACCGATCTAAAGTCATTGAGAATTTATGTTCACTTCCACCATTCATACTAACTTTTACATACTTCATAGTGTCACCGCCTTTCATAATAATTTACCTTTCGACAAGAAGGCGCTTACATCCTTTTTATTTACTCTTAGATTTCTCACGTTTACATATATTTTGAGAACGGAAACTACTATTATTCACTCACAAAATTATTGCTAATAAAAAAGATAAAGATAAAAATGCACAAAGTGGAATATATAAACCGGTATCCATTCTTGCAAAGTGCGTATCTTTTTGGCGTTTAAAGATACCAAAATAGTTAAATTCACCAATTACTCTAATAGAAAAGACGATCATACAAATCCAGGAACCGACTTGAATAATAACATTAGGAACTGCAAAATGAACAATATTTGCTTGTTGCAACAAAATTATTGCTGCCATACTTAATAATAATGCAATGAACAATGTCATTCCGGCGCGAGGTGTAAACGCCTTTTCCCCTGATTTAGTTGGAATAACACTATTTGTCCCCCAATTACCTCCGAAAGCCCAATATACATGTAAAAAGCTAACTAAGAATAATATACAAGCAGATATATATGTAATGATAAGCATTTTATCCTCCCCTTATTTCATTTTGGTTCCTACCTATAAAATATGCTGTTCCCCTCCGCAATAGCAACCTTCATTTCATTACATAAAAAAACCGTAATGATTTATCAATATTAAGATAAGTCATTACGGGGTTATTAAACTTCATTATGCATTATACCTATTTCTTCGGCGTTCCATCCTTGTTTGACCTTGAACTGCATTTTCTTTGTATGGATCTATTTGCTCTGTCATTTCATATGTTGCAACTGGTTCATCGTACTTATACTCATGGTTCTTTTCTGCCATTTTACTTTTAGATTCTTTCCCACCAAACTTAAATAGTTTCATCTTTAATTTCGGCAATCTTGGAAGTCTAATCTTAATTGATAATCTTTTGCGTTTCTTTTTTGGTCCAAGTAGATTTATATTTTCTTTATTATTATCTTTCTCTTTGCGGTGAATGAACATCGCAAGTAATCCTCCTACTACAAGTCCTCCAATTAATAGTAATATATATACATAATGGCTTGTCATTAAACTCGTTATGCGTTCAAGTATGACTAACGACTGTACTTCTTTTATATCCCATAGTAAAGCGGCCCATAATGAGAATAAGCCCAAAGTAAGTCCATATGTACGAAAACGGAATAAACATGGAATTAACGCGACACATGCAGCAATTTTTGCATTTGTTATGATTGAACTTGTTGAAATATCCTGATGCCAAATAACTAACAGTAATGTTATAAATGGCGCATACGCTATCCAGCTGCATATACGTGAATACATCTTTTTAGCAAAATAACTACCGAAACTAGTAAAAAATAAAAGCCCTCCAATATATATAGATTGTTCTAGAGGGATTTGCTTTGTAAGTCCTGCAATTGGAAAGAGGCCGCTCAATAGCATTAAGAGCACATCTAATTTCTTCACAATTCCCCATTCCTTTCAAATTTTTTCAATTAATAAAAATCTTTTTCCATATGATATAGTTTTTGTATTTCTAAAAAACATATTAATCCTGTCTGCACATAAAGTAAATATGTAAACGAAAAGATACTTGACAAAGGATATCCTTATTTACATAAAAAAATGACAAATCCTGATCGATATAACGAGCAGGATTTGTTTACTAGTATTTAAAGTAGAGTAATTGAATCTTTCTTTTCTACCTTTACTACATCTACATCCAATTCATCATCAAATTCTTTAAACTCTCTTGCATCTATGTCAGTAATATAAGTCTTCATTACTTTTTCCATATGTACGGAATATGTCATGTGTACATTCTTTTTCGAAAGCATACTAGAATTACAGCACATGTAATGTATCATTTTAGCGATATAATCCCTTTCTACAGGTTTTACACCCAATGGTAAAATTTCAAGTATATATCGCTGAAAAATCCCACTACAATTAAGTGAATATTCACCAGTGCTATAATACATCCCTTTTTGATCTGCATATAAGCCAATGCTATCTAGACCATCATCCCGCTCTATTACACCGTAACTTGGTACATCAAAACCTGTATTTATTCTAATAATATTTAAATTTGGAACCTTTAAGACCTCTGGAACAATATCAGGTAAAATATCTATATTAATTTCTTTATTTTGTAACTCTTTTATCCAATATTTTCTCAAATTTGCATCTACAATGAAGTAAACTTGTTCATTTTGTTCTTTTGCATATTGTACAATTTCCACTAATGTTTCGAAAACATATTGTTTAAAAAGAGCCCCCATATCATTTCTCTTTGATGGTTGTGGTAAAAATGCATTATGTTTATTTATATTTAATAATACGTAATCAATCGTTTGCCACTCTGTACTCCCATATAATTTATATAAAATTTCTTTTCCTTTTATTTTTGAAAAAATAGGTAAGAAATCGAATTTCGATATTCGTTCAATTGATAAACTAACATATGTACAAGGTAAATTTATCTTATTCCAACTACGCTTCAAAAATCCTTTTTGTTCTAATAGACTAAAAACACTATTTACAATTGTTTTACGAGATACATTTTGTCCTATAAATAAATTAATAAATGTTGAAATACGGTTTGTTCTTGCAAATCCCTCTCTAATGATTTGTTTTGGATCAATTTTTTCGCGTCCATCACAATTTTTCATTGCGATTAATGCTAATGTCGCATCACTGCGCTCACCCGCGGTAGCATAGACAGCTTTCTTAACATCATCTACAAGATTTGTTTTATATTTTTGGCAATATTGCATTTTATATGGATTTTGTAACACCTTTTCAATATTGTATCTCACAATCTTTAATAACACCGGAAAATCTGTATTCAATACATAAGAATTTTCACCAACTTTAGTCAAAACAATTTTGCTATCAAGTAATGCTTGTTCTATTTCCAGCGCTATATTTTCAGACCAAACTTCTAATGTTAATGTCTCTAATCCTTTTGGTGCAAATAAAGGAAATAATTCATTTTTGTTATTTGTTGCTACCTTTTTACATTCTGGAAGTATTGTGAAATAAGAGAATTTACGCTGAAATTCTTTAAATAAATACTCTCTTTCCTTTACTGTTATACCCGGTTCTATTTTAGTACCTCGAACTTTATAAATTCTCTCATTGTATGGAAATAACACCCTTTTATTTTCCCCTACAATATAATCTTTCGGATATTGGAGAATATGGTCTAAATCCACCTCTCCCCCTATTTGAAAATCATCTTTTAAATTTCTAAATATCTTAATCCATTTCATGCCGGTTGTAGCTTGTTGTATTTTTAGTTTTACAAACCGTATTTTTTTATTATTTGACGCAAACTCTGAGGTAGAAATCAATATCATGCCTCGTTTTCGTCTTAAAAGTAAAGGAATATCTGGATGATTATATTCTTGATAAAATCTCCGAATTCCTATTGAAATATTTAATAATGGAGCGTTCTCACCACCGCGGGTTATGCATTCGAATCGATATACATAGGAGAAAAAATCTTGTGTTTTTTCATCTTTTATCGGCCCAGACATCGCCTCACAAATATTTTGTGATCTAAGAGGGGAAAAATAGATTTCTTCTTCATTTGTATTTTCTAAATATATAGGACGCTCACAAAAAATATGTGAGATTAAAGCGGGCACCCACTTAGAATACGTTTCATTATCATGTAGTACTGGCAAATTAGAAATCAAATCGGATTGCCATTCATATTTTGGTGGTTCTACTAATCTATTTGGTTTCCAATCATGAATAATCTCATACCAACTTTGAAAAATATAATCGAGCTGCTCTTGTCTAATAGGTTCTTTCGATACAATCCATGGTGTATTTTCATTTAATACGTACGGGTTATGCTGAATAAACAATATATCCGAAAACATATCATACAATCTTTCATTCAAACGTTTCAACTTACTCGTTAATAAAAATGTCTTATAATGTATCTCTACGATGTCCAGCCATTCAATAGGAAAGTATATAAATGATACCTTTTCATTTAAAAGGGGTTCTACTATATTTTCAAATGTTAGCAGCCTTAATTTTTTCATAAAATGATTCCTTCCTTTCTTCAGTTGTCTTGATTATCAAAAAGCTAGAACAATAGTTACTTAATCTAATCCATTTAAACCAAGTATTTAAAAGAAACGTAAAAACTGTTTATCTACATAAACTATTATCAAACCGACTCTTTTAAAAATTCAAAGTAATTATCATGTATAACACCTCTATAATATTTGTATTTCAATACATTCGAATTATACATTACACATAATGCATTGTACTTATCATTTACAATAACTTTACAAAAAAACCAAAAAAGAACACCTTAATTCGGTGCCCTTTTTACAAATATCAACCTTTATGTAATTGAACATATAGATAACAGTAATCCCCCAAATGAAATTGCTCCTAGTAAACCTACTACAACTCCTGTTAAACAAATACAATCAGCAAGACAAATAGAAGACTGCGATAATGGAACGAATGACCTACTTGTACCCGAACCATATTGTTTTATCTTCTCATAATTCATATCTAACATTAAATGTAGACATGTTACACCCTCCTCAATAGTATGTAGAGATTCTTTTTCTAATCGCTCCAATAATTTACTATCAAAAGCAACTGCTAGAGGGTACTGCTTATCCGATTTCATATTTTGATAAATTAGTTGCAAACGAGATAATATATTATTTTTCTTCTTTTCAGATGTTACTGTACATTTCATATTATTAAATTCATTTAATAACAGTGATAATTCATCTCTTTTTCCGTATAAATCTTTAGCTATTTTTCTCTTTAGTTTATACGAATGGAAAATAGATTTTAGTTCAACCATATTCATACACTTCCTAATTACATAGTATTTACCCTATTATTTTGTAGATAAACAGTACTTTTTAATCTTATTTAAAATACACTTAAGCAACTTATTTTACTATCGATTAACATTACATTAACCTTACACGGTTGTAATAAAATCATTAGCTAGAAGGAAGCAATGCCCAAACTAGACAGATATTTAATGATAAAACCATAAGAAAAAAACAATGATTAGATTTTAAATCTAGTCATTGCTTTATCCATCACATCTTGATTACATCTATATATCTTATTGTTACTTTTTCACTTGAATGATTGAATATATCCATTAATAATGGCTATATTCTTTGTCGGCACGTACATATAACTAATGTTTTTTAATTGCTAAAGTGAAACTTTAATCAGCTCTCACCAATCGGGCTTTTATGGGCAGTCCGCCACCTAACTTCTCTTTGCTCTCGCTGAATTTTTTTTGGGATGTTACTGCCCGCAACTAGCAAGATAGATGTTATCAATATTCATACGTTACAATAGTACCGGTAGTATCAGTAAAACCATCAAAACAGTTAGAGCAACCACCACAGCCGCCACAACCGCCACAGCCTCCGCAACCAAAACAACCGAAGCAACCAATACAACGGAAGCCACCACAACGGAAGCCGCCACAACGACCTCCACCACAACCGCCACAACGACCACAACCGCCACAGCGACGAGCAGCATCTTCAATATAGTAATATGGATATTGGTTTTGCTGGTCCCAATAGACAATATTTCCAGACCGGTAATCATTAAGGCTTAACGCTTGTAGTTCTTGTTGAAACTGATTCATTTTCATAACCTCCGTTTATAAAATACAACCTCATCGATACTTCCCTATATTCCTGTTCGTTACATCTAAGTAGAAATAGCGCTATAAACTAAGTTCAATACGTACACCAACAAAGTATGACTTATCACTAGATGATGCACCTTGTTCATATACCTATTTTTACTATGGGCTCATTTTTATAAAGTGAAACTTTAATCAGTGGGGTTTTGTTCATCCCCTACCTAACTTCTTTGCTTCCGCTGAATTTTGAGGTGGGGGGCTTACTGCCCGGCAAATAGCGGGATAAATAAAAATTAAAAAATATGAATTCTAGCGTCATATCTTCATACTTACTAAGTTCAATTAATTTCTCAATAATTATGATGCCATATCCTATATATTTCCGTCTGCTGCTTAGATTTTTCTGTACTGTAAATGGCTTTCGCTATAACACCTCCAAGTGACCGGTTTCTATGACGGATAAGAAATTCCAACAAAAAAAGCCCTAATTAGGGCTTTTCATTCTATTTCTCCAGTAAAACTCTCTATGAAATTCCTAATAGAAAAAAGACACACTTAGATTGATGCGTCTTTTTGTGATGCCTCTTTTGTGAAATCATATAAAGCAATTGCGCCTAAAAGAACAAGTATCCCTTGAGGAACATCTAGCAAAATGGTTTTCCAAATTTCTGGAATTATCCATTTAATATCTGCTGCTGTTTCAAGATATGTTTGGAAATAGCTGATTGTAAAATTAATTATCCCTAAAAATACAAATAACGATAAACCAAATCGAATTAATTTCTTATTTGTAAACATATAACACCTCTCAAAATTCATTGGATATTCCTGCTTTTGCTTCTTTATATTTCCATATCTCTATATCTGATTTTAACACATAAAGAGCTCAAAAAAAAATACGATATGCATATTTGCATATCGTATTAACAACACTCCATGATAATTTAGAAATTCCTGCAAAGAAAAAACAACTCCGTTACAGCTAACAGCTCGGGTTTCTTTTCTTATTTAACTTCATACCACCAACATTTACGTTCTTTGATTGTAAAATAAATGTGACAGAAGTTTATCCAGTTAATGCGTAGACAAGTAAATGAGCTAAATTATCGATATTCTATTTCGCCATATCCGTAGCACTAATGACTTTACGCAAATTTGACAAGAAAAAATATATAGATAGGTATGATCCATACCTATCTATAACATTACTTCTATTCTTTATCCAATTACGTCTTTTACGTCTGTATCCACTGGCCACTTTTCTAATGTATAAGCCATTTCCCAAAATGAATATTCATATTGACTGCTAATAATAAAATGCTGTTTCATACGTTTGCGGTCTGCCTCTGTTACTTTTTCAGCGATAGTATCTAAACGTGTAATTTGCTCTTCAACTAGCGTACGGAACCAATCAGATCCATAAGCAGAAATCCATTCGTTATAAATTTGCTCTTCCGGCTGGCACTCTTTTAAGCGTTCGCCAATTTCATAATACAACCAATAGCAAGGTAAAATTGCTGCAATGATATCGCCTAAATGTCCTTCGTACGCAGCACGATACATATGTGAAGTATATGCGTATGCAGTTGGAGCAGGGATAAAATTATCTTTTTCTTCTTTCGTTATCCCTAATTTCTTCGCAAAATTCTCATGTAATGATAATTCCGCCTCATATGTATTTTGGGCATGGTGTGCCATACGAGCTGTCGTTTCTAATTCAAGAGCTTTTGCAGCTCCTAATGTTTGTACTCTAGCAAAATGACTCAAATAATATGAATCTTGAAGCACATAATAGCGAAAACTAGCTAAATCTAACGTTCCTTCACCAAGTTTTTTTACAAAAGGATGGTTAAAACTCGCTTCCCAAATTGAATCTACTTCTTTACGTAATGATTGTGAAAAAGTCATTTAAATCCCTCCAATAATGTATAAAATATAAGTATTTATCCACAATTATTAAAGCTGTAAAATAAAAAAACTTTCTTTACAGGCGTAAAGAAAGTGAAATCGACAGTATTTATTTACTCATTAAATAGCAACGTCTTTCCCACTTCCCTACGCTGGCATTAACCAGATCAGGTACTAAGAGTCTCAAAATCACATTTGATCTCAGCCTATAAAAGGCCCCCCTAGTGGATAAATATTTTGTTTTTATAATGTATTCATCATAGCATACTTCGTGAAACTGTCAAAAAAATTCGTTATATAATTCCCTTAAAACCCTTCTTCTTTTCTAACTTTTAATGATGTTTCAATAATCATATCTAATAGTTTGCTATAACTAATCCCCGCTGCTTCTGCACTTTTTGGCAATAAACTTGATTGTGTCATCCCTGGTAATGTATTAATTTCCATTACATATGGAATTCCGTCCTTCACCATCATATCAACTCTTGCATAAACACTACATTTTAATGCTTTATAACAAGCAAGTGACGCTTTATTTACACGTTCCTTAATTTCTGCTGGAAGTTCGATAACTTCCTCAACTGTACTAGTATCATCATATTTTGCATTGTAGTCAAAGAATTCGGCTGCATGTCGAATTGAAACTATAGGTAACTGTTTTCCATCCAGAATTGAACATGTAATTTCATCACCTTTTATATACTTTTCAATTACTACTTCAGAATCCCATTCGAATACAGTTTCTAGCATTGAGATCAATTCATTTTTATTATAAACGATTTTCACTCCGACACTCGATCCGCCAGAGTTTGGTTTTACTACTAATGGAAATCCTAACTTATCTAACTCATCAAGATTTAGATCCTCCATTTTTGTAAGTTCAATCCAATCTGGTGTTTCTACACCTTCATAACGTAAAATCTTTTTCGAAATATTTTTATCCATACATATACTGCTAGATAACATATTACTTCCGCTATAAGGAATCCCTAAACTCTCCAGTGTTCCTTGAACTGTCCCATCTTCTCCGTATTTTCCGTGTAATGCGAGCAACGCAAAGTCAATGTCTTTCGCTTTTTCAACTAAATCTATTTTTTCATTTAATGGAATTGGAACTATTTCATACTTATTTTTATCTAAATGAGCAATCATTTCATTCCCCGTCATAATTGAAACTTGTTTTTCAGACGATACCCCACCCATAATAACACCGATTTTCATTTTCTCAACTCCAAATTTCATTTTTTAATGTATCACCAATTATTTTAATTCCCCGAACTATTTCTTCTTCTTTCAAGCGCGAAAAACCTAATCGGAAAGTGTTCGCTCCTTCTCCATCAGAGTAAAAAACATCTCCAGGTGAAAACGTAACGCCTTTCTCATAACACTTTTGTAAAAGTGTGCGGGCATTCATATGCTCTTCTAGTTCTATAAATAAATGAAGTCCACCATCTCCAGTCATTCTTTTAAAAGGAATGTACTGGTCACATGCCCCGACAGCTAACTCATATTTTTTCTTATAAACAGATCTTGCCTTTTTTAAATATTTCTCAAAATATCCCTCATGTAAATATTGAAACAGAACAGCTTGATCTAACGTAGATGTGTGGATCGTTCTTGCTCTTTTTACGCTTTCTAAATAATGAATCAGCTCTTTATCTGCAATAATCCAGCCTACACGTAAACCAGGGAAAAGTACCTTTGAAAAGCTACTAATATAAATCACATTATTGCCAGCTCCAGCAAAAGTTAATAATGGGGCTAAATGTGAACCTGAATAACGTAATTCTTCATTAAATCCGTCCTCTATAATAGGAACCTTGTATTTTGAGAATAACCTCATCAATTCCGTTCTTTTCTCTGAACTCGTAACAATACCGGTTGGATTATGATAAGAAGGAATTAAATAAGCAAAATCAAAATCTTTTTCACGCAAACTTTTTTCAACTTCATTCGTATCAATACCATCCTCATGCATATCAATCCCATGAACTTCAAGTCCATGTAAACGGAAAAGCTTAAGTGCAGCGTGGTGAGTTGGATTCTCACAAATGACACGCCCGGATTTTTTTGATAAAGAAGAGAGTACAATATCCAATCCTTCTGTAAATCCATTTGTAATTAGAATATCTTTATTCGAAATGCCTACACCTTTCATTTCCATGTAATGAAGTAAATAATTCATTAACGGTCTATATCCCTTTGCATATCCGTAGTTCAATACGATGTCTCCTTCAATGGACATACGAGTAAGAAAAGCTCTTTTGAAATTTTCAACATCAAATAGCTTCTCATCCGGGGCTATACTATTAAAAACAATCATTCCCTTTTCCCAACGAACACCATGTTTCATTAAATCTAATTCATCCGCTAATGCGGTCACTGTATTAAGTTTCTTTTTCCAATCTATTTCAACAGACGAAGTGTTAGATATATCCACCTTCGCAACAAAGTTCCCTTTTCCTTTAACTGCATAAATGAGTCCTTCTTGCTCTAAATCTGCATAAGCAGCGAGTACAGTGTTTCTACTCACACTTAGTAATTCACTTAGTTCCCTTGTTGATGGGATTTTTTGATCCCCGAGCAAATGCCCTTTCATAATCATCTTCTTCAAATAATCTTTCAACTGAATATAAACGGGACGATCTTTAACAACTTTAAAATCCTTAAACAATTCCTTACCCCCTGCAATCATTTTTGCATATTTATTTCATTCTCAAAAGGTCCACGACATATGTATTTTTTATAAAGGGCGGTACGGTCTTACAAATCTTTTCGATATAAGTTAATTACATCTTTTAAAGCTGCAGCTGCAGCGCCTCGTGGATTAGAAGCCCCACCAATTGTAGTAACTTGTCCCATCGTATCTGTAAAGAACGTAATTCCTTTTTCGGTCCCATTTACTTTTGCTAACGGATGATCTTTTTCTATTTCGCACGGTTCAACATTTAAATTGACATTGCCACCCTCATCCTTATATGCTGATGCTATTAATTTAATAATTTTATGTTGTTCCTTAGCATTTCTAAATTGCTGTTTTGTAACGTGCTCGATTCCTTTTATATGTATATCAGTAAGTGTTTTCTCTGTTTCCATTAAGCTGTTTGTCAAAAGTAACAATTTACACGCACTATCTGAACCACTTATATCTAATATAGGGTTCGTCTCAGCAATTCCTTTATTTTGTGCTTCTTTCAGTGCTTCTTCAAATGTCATATCTTCCTCATACATTTTCGTAAGAATATAATTAGTTGTTCCATTTAATATTCCTTCTATTTTTTCAATACTGCAACCGGCTAAACTAAATTGTCCGATATCTAGTGTCGGTAGTGCAGCGGCTGTTGCACCGCTATATCGAATTCGTATATTTGCGCCTTTTGCTGCTTCATTTATTTCTCTCCAGTTTGTAACGAGCGCACCTTTAGAAATTGCTACTATATCCATCTGTTTCTCAATCGCTTGTTTCATATATTGTTTCCCTGGATTTCCATCTTTAAGATTTGTAACTGTTGATTCTACCAATACAGTACCACTTATGCTAGTTGTTGCACGTTCCTTCGGATGATACTCTAAATATTTTTCAATTGCAGCGGTACCGCCACCATACATCAATAAATGATGAAGTGATAAGCCGTCTTCATTATGTATTGCAATATTTCTCCCTAATACGCCACTTACAACTAATTGAATCCCATATGTTTCATATATATATGAATATTTTTCATTTAATAATTTTATAAACTCTCTGCCTACTGTTCCGTATCCTGATAATACAACTTGAATTTTCATAATATCCCCCCATATTTTTCTACCAAATCCCTCTTTCAATATAATATAAAGCGCTCTCGAATTCCATCGAGAGCGCTTTATTATTACCTATTTCGGTAAACGTGATAGCTTTTCAGCAATTGTTCTATAAAACTCTTGAATGCTAGAAAAACCTAATGAGTCTGAAACACTTAATCCTACCATATCGAGATGATCCCAATTCGCTTTCGTTTCGATATGATTCCATTTTCCAATCTGTAATGACCCATTATTATTTACAGCAACATTAGAAGATGGTGCAATCATAGAATTCGTATTTACTACACCATCATTTTGCCACCAAGAAGTATCAACTAACGGACGGTTTTCTTCATATCTCGCATAAGAACCTAAGAAAAATGCATTCCCCATCAACACTTTATTCATCGTTATATGAGGCAAATGTAAACCTGTTATAGGTGCTGCTTGTGATGCATGTCCACTATAGGATAAATAATACACATCTGGTTGCGTCTTTACCCAATTATTTAACTCCTTTGCACCATCTGTACTTAAGTCCCATTGACTTATATCTTTTGTATTTTTCCAAAGTGAACTATTTAGAATACGATTACTATATTCGAAAAAGGACTCTCCAGCATTCTTCTTTATACCCCATTGATCCAATTTAAAATCATATAATGATAAATTATTGTTTCCTCCAAAGCTTGCAGCTGTAATGAGTAAATCTTTAACGAACGGCAGTAGAAGACTACCATCCGCAAGTGTTGTACCGTTGTGAGGGGTTGCTAATGTTGTAACACTATGAACGTATGATTTTCCGCCTTCAAATAGTGGTGATATTTTGGTGTCTGGGTGATTTTTCACATAATTCTTTTCTTCAAAACTACCTTCTTTTAATAGCTGTACTAATGTTCTAATCGTTTGTCCACCCATGCTATGTCCAACTAAATGAACTTTATTTGTTTCACTCCAATTCGGCGCAAAACCACTATAAGTTCTGCCAAAACGATTATGTCCATGTTTCTCAGCATGGACTGCACCATAGTCTACTGTCCCACCGCTAATTTGTGCATACAATTCACATGCACGATCCCAGTTACTAGAAACAGGTCCAACAGCTGCGGTATGTACCGTATAACCATTTCGTTTCAAATCTTCCTGTATATCATGAACACCACCCCAATATTTTACGCCAAGCATTTCTTCTCTACCCCATCCAGCAAATCCATTCACCAATATGATAGGATAATTATTTTGTTGCCTCTCTTCAGCGTATGATATTTTCGCTGCGAATGAACATACGGTCACTAATGCAAAAAAACATATTTTTAAAAATAACTTCCCCATACTTTCTCCCCCTAATAAAACGTTTACATTTTTCTTTTCGAAAAAATAACAGAATAATTTAACAACTTAAACATAATGTAAAGTATTTTATATACGTTGTATATATAGAAAACATATACAAATGTTGATAAATATTAATTCAAGTAAATATTTACTTTTTACAATACAACTTGTAAATCTATTTATTTAGATTTATAATTAGATATAGTTTCCTCATGTTAAAAAGATTTAAAAACCATAAGAAAACTAATCTCATTGCTTGAAAAGGAGGAAAAATCATGCAAATCGGATCAAATATTCATACATTGTCTCAACCTACTAAAATAACTCCATCTAATCTTGAGCATAATACTATCTCTTCTACTAAACTTGAAAGTAAGAAAATAAATGATCCTATCAAGTTTGATATTCGTTTATCTGAAAAAGAAATGAAACAGCCTGAGCATAAATTTAATGAATTAGATTTATGGAAGATGTTAAAGGATAAAGGTGTTCCCTTATGGATCATCCTTGAAATGCTACAAAAGGCTCGTAAAGAAAAAGAAGCCCAAAATAATTCAGTTCAAAATTCAAATGGGATTGAGGAAACAAACGAGACTCGATTAAATGAAGTAATGTAAAGCATAATAATTGATTTGTCTATAAACTAAAAAGAGTTCGAAGCTGATGAAATTTTTATCAACTCCGAACTCTTTTTTAAGGTTTTTCGCCAATCGTTACAAATTGAAAAGATACTTCTCCTTCCAAACCTTTAATTAGCTTTTTTACTTTGACATTTTCATTAACCATTGTATTATCTGTCGACATTTTAGGTCTTTCATCACCTAGAGATTTCTTTAATTGAAGAAGGTGCATTTTCGTTTCATTTGCTTTTATTTCCTTATATACGCTATTTTTTGCTACAATCACATACGATTGCGTTGGATATTTACGAGTGTTTCCTATCCAAGTGTCACTATCGTATGTAACAGGAATCTCATTTCCTTCTATTTTAATACTTTTCATATTCTTTTCGTCTTCATTTGTAAACAATAGTGATCCTTCTTTTGGGAATTTTGGTAACGTATCTAAAATATAATTGGAGCCATTACCTCGTTTATGAAAAATTTTTTCTTTAATCAGTGCTAGTGCTGTAGATTCATTTAAAATTAATACATGTCCATTTCCAACTTCACCTTTTTTCACAGAAAACACTTCATTTTCTTTCGTAATTTCCTTATAACGATTAATAATTGGTGAAATATTATTTTCATCTCCAATAATTAATACACCGTTTGCAGGAAATGAGTTATCCTTTTTAGAGCATGAACTAAAGCTTATTAAAAGTATTATAGTTAACATAAAAATAGTTAAAGTTCTTTTCATCACGGTTCCTTTCATAATTCATATCATTTTTTACATGCTTTTCTGGAATTTTATTAGTTGATATCCTTTATTGCTCCATAGTCTTATAAAGCTTTTGTAGGTAACGCCAACGAGTAATAAAGAAATATAAAACTTGTATACATATAAATGAAATTAAAATAAAAATCGAGCTATTTAAAATAGAAAAACTAACTAATTGTTGCAGTGCCGTATACGCTACTACAGTATGAATCACCGCAACAGCAATCGGTAAGAAGAACATTAATAATAACTGTCTCGTTACAACTTTTTTTAACTCTTGTTTACTTAATCCCATTTTCGAAATCATTTTATATTGTTGTTGATCACGGTCCAAATCAGTGTATAATCGGAAATAAATAAAACTAGCAGCAAATGTAAAGAAAACGATTCCGACTAAAACACTTGCCATAAGTAATAAACCATTCTTTTGCTTTGCCTCCAACAAGTTTAATGTTAAAGCTTCAAAGTAGAAATCACTGTCTCTAAGATCTTTATCGAATATACTTTTTAATTGATTTGAAATCTCTTTCGTTCTTATCCAATCATCTACAACAAATCCGTAAGTACGATGTTGAATATCTTCATCCTCTGGATTACTCGTCAGAGGAATTTCATCATACACATGATCTTGAACAGCAATATAAATACTACTAGAATCATGTGGTAAAACTAAATTCTCTACAGTTTTCTTCACACGAAATGTCTTTGTCCAATCTCCTTGAATGACTTCAATATTTTTTTTGTAGTCACCATTTTTAAATTCTTGCTTTTGTGACACCCTCCCAGGGATTAGTAAAATTTCATCTTCTTTTTCAATCGTTTCATGTTGGTACCCGAGTGCTCTCGTAAGTTCGTTATATTCACTTAATTTCAATACATTTACGTTACTTTCTGTAAATTTACTTGAAGATGAAGCCATTCGATACGGAATATTTGCATCCAAGAGATGTTTTTTTATAATAGAGAGATGTTTATCTACCAATTTGTTGTTTTCAGAGCTTTCATACAGAAATGTATATGGGTTTGTCATCCACACTAAATTTCTATTACCAATAGCAGCTGTTGTACCAATAGCTGTAAATGCAACTGCTGAAATAATAGATACAATAAAAAACATCGTTGCATTATCTTTCATACGGTAAATTAATTCAGAAAACGTTAATATATTTGTTCTTTTTAAAAAGAAAGATTCTCTCCTTTTAGCAAGATGTAATATATAAACGCTACACTGTGTATATAAAAAGTACGTTCCTATAATTACTAGTAAGACACCCATTCCAAGTGTAGTAAAACTGGAACTTGAAATAAAGCGAAATACTGAGAAATATCCATATCCTATACTAATTAAAGAAAGCAGTGATAATAAAATTGAAGATTTCGGTTCAGGTTTTGGTTTTTCCTCTGCTCGAATAAGTTCGACAAGTTCCGTTATTTTTACCATTTTAAATGTAAATAGTGAAACAATGAAAAATAAGAAAAGAAAAGTGATAACTGTTAATAATACAGCCTTCACTGGTGTATAAAAAGGCAAACCATTATTAATCATTAATACACTTGCGCTTATCAATAAAACTAGTTTAGAAAATATGAGTCCAATGAAAATCCCTATACAAATTGAACCAAGTCCAATCAACATATTTTCAATTAATAATAATTTCTTAAACTGTCTCATTGACATACCTTGCATCATTAATATGCCAAATTCTTTCTTACGAGTTTTTAAAAATGAACTAACTGAATATAAAATAAAGAAAAATGAAAATACAAAAATCAAACCTTGCGAAATTGTAAATCCCATCGTACCATATGCACTCATTGTTGCACTTGTTGATTTTAATTCCCCTTGTAAATCAGGATGAAATAATAAAAGAGCATACGTAAAGAAAACCATAATAGAAAATGTACTACTTAAAAAATGGGCAGCATATGTACGCTTATTACGAAAAATATTATTAAATGCGAACTGACGAAAAGTCATGCCTTTTCCCTCCTAACAAAGAAAGAACATCCATAATCTTTTGATAAAAGGCTTGTCTGCTTTCACCACAATAAATTTCGTTATATAGTTGACCATCTTTAATAAAGATTACTCGGCTGCAAAAGCTCGCTGCATACGGATCATGTGTAACTAACATCATCGTTGCTTTTTCTTCTTTATTAAGAGTATCAAGCATCTCCATTACATCATTTGAAGATTTAGAGTCCAAGTTCCCTGTTGGTTCATCTGCAAGTAATAATTGCGGCTTATGAACGATCGCACGAGCGATTGCTGTTCTTTGAGCTTGTCCCCCTGATATTTCAAATGTTCTTTTATTCAAGATATCTGTAATATTTAACTTCTCTGCAATCTCTTCCAATCGCTTGTTCATTTCTTGCACGGAAACACCATCTAAAGTCATCGGCAATACGATGTTTTCTTTTACAGTAAGTGTGCTAAGAAGATTAAATGATTGAAAAACAAATCCTAATTGTTTTCTGCGGAATAACGCTAAATCTTCTGATGATAATTGGAAAGGATTTGTGCCATTTATTAAAATTTCTCCCGATGATGGAGAATCAATAGTAGATACCATATTTAATAACGTTGTTTTTCCACTACCAGATGGCCCCATAATCCCTACAAATTCACCTTCTTGAATTGATAAATCAATATCAACTAATGCTTTATAAGGTACTTTCCCTTTATATACTTTACTAATACTTTTTGCATGTAAAATTTCCATGTATATTCTCCCTTCATTTGCACGTCTCATAACAGAGTGTAAATGAATTGTCTTACAGCTCATATTGATTCGTCTTTCATTTATCTTACACGCTTGTAAGATTTCTAAAAAAACTGATAATAAAACTTTTTTTAAACTGAAATTAACGCATAACTATCTTATAATAATTGTATAGTAGCAGGAAATACAAAGTATATGAAACCTTTATTATATAAATGAGAAAAGACCGATTGCTTTATCGGTCTTTTACTACCCAACGTTATATTTTTATCCACTCAGATTTTCTCAATATATAATGATTATATATTTGATTTTCTATCCTCTGTTGGCTCTTATAAATAAACCCACATTTTTCAATAACTTTATTTGATGCTACATTGTTAATTAAAGCAATTGCGTTAAGGACATTTAAATTTGTTTCTTTAAACAAAAAGTCAATTAAACCTTTAGTCGCTTTTGTAGCATAGCCATGATTTTGATGTTCATTTGAGATAGCATACATTATCTCTCTGTTTGGTGAAGAGAGTTCTTCTTTCATACCTGTGCAGCACCATCCAATAAATTCATTTGTGGTTTTCTTAAATATTCCTAGTCTTAATATGTGATCATCTATGTTAGTCGTAGTTCTCACTGCATGAAGAAACGCTCTATTTTCTGGTATTTCATAATTTACAACCCAATTAACCCTTTGTTCTTTTGTTGATTTCCAGTCTGGTAAAAACTTTTCTATTTCTGGTTGATTGGATATGTTATAAATACTCTCTGCATCTTTAGTGGAAAACTCTTGTAAGTAAATTTCACCACAATCTAGCCTAAATAACTTAGCGGAATTTTCTATTTCCATGACCATCCCCCATTGCCATCAACCTAAGCTTTTGAGATACCCCCATACCGAAATTTTCACCTTTTTACAGTTATTTATGAGAATTCAGCTCATTTTTTCGTTTTCGGGAACAATCAATTTCTTAAGTTGATGGGTATGTGATAATGCATCCATTTGAACAAATTTTCCTTTTCCATACCGATCACACACCTTTTGTAGAGTAATAGTATCAGCATATCCCAGTTTAAGAAGCTGATTACGAAATATTTAAAATTTTTTCGCGAGAATCCTCCGAAATGTAATACGGACTTTAAATATTTTCATTTATAATTCTCTATTTGTCTATACTTTTCATATCGCTGTTGTATAAGCTCTTCCGAGGATAATAGTATCAATTTTTTCAGAGATGATTCGATTACAGATTCAATCACTTTTGCCTGTGATTTTATATCATTTTGTGCTCCACCTTTAATTTCAGGAATGATTTCATCAATAATTCCTAAATGTTTTAAATCTTTTGCTGAAATTTTCATATGTTCAGCAGCTTCTGGAGCATACTTAGCGTCCTTCCATAGGATAGATGCTGCTCCTTCTGGCGAAATTACCGAGTACCATGAATACTCTAACATATGGATATGGTTACCGACACTAATGCCAAGAGCTCCACCACTTGATGCCTCTCCAATTACAATACAAACAATTGGCACTTTAAGTGTAGCCATTTCAAATAGATTTCGAGCTATCGCTTCAGAAATTCCACGTTCTTCAGACCCTTTCCCTGGATAGGCGCCTATTGTATCAATAAATGTAATAATAGGGCGATTAAATTTATCAGCTTGTTTCATAAGTCTTAGCGCTTTTCTATAACCTTCTGGATGTGCCATTCCAAAATTTCTTTCTATATTTTCCTTTGTATTTCTACCTCTTTGATGACCAATAACCGTAACGGGCATCCCTTTAAATTTTGCAATACCACCTATCATTGCTTTATCATCACCATATAATCGATCACCATGAAGTTCGAGAAAGTTTGTAAACAATAAAGGTATATAGTCCAATGTCGTGGGCCGGTTACGTAGCCTTGCAATTTGAACTCGTTGAAAAGGTGTAATATTAGAATGAATTTTATCTTGCATTTTATTTAAACGTTTTTCTAATACATGAATTTCTGGCGATAAATCTACATTATTTTCTTTCATAATTTTCTTTAATTCATCAAATTTCTCTTTTAATTCAATAATAGGACGTTCAAAATCCAAACTCATTTTACCCTCCAAATGTTATGATTTACCTCACTCTAATCAAAAGACTTAGAAATAGAATCAATAAATAATTCAAAACCATCCACAACTATTTTTTGTTCTGATTCTGATAAATTATTGAGAATACTTTGATAAAATGTAATGGATTGCTCTCTTAAGCAATTAACAGTTATGTGACCTTTTTCTGTGAGGTGCAGAAAAAGTTCTCTTCTATTTTTTTCATTTACTTCACGATAAATAAGCCCCATTTTTACCAACTTATCTACCAATCTACTTACAGTTGAAGTCTCTAATCTAAGTTTATTGGATAGTTGCCAAACAGTTAATTTTTCCACCTCTAGTTCCTCTAACGCCATCATTTGAGAAGTTGGTAAAGGTTTTTCAAATGGCCCATTGGGCAAATTTTGAGATTCAAAAACCCCAGTTATTATAATCATTTTCTTAATATCTGTTCTTAGTTTTAAGGCATCTTCTCTTTTCAAATAGGTCACCCTCCTACAACTAATGTATCATACATCAATTGTATTATACATGAATATATTTTTTTCACAAGCTTAACGTAAGCCAATATTACAATAATGGTACGTTAAAAAAGCAAACGGAATACATCCAGCTTGATATGACACAAATGCTGTCTGGTCTAATCCCTGGTGAAACGATGGAAATCCCCGAGGCATACATTGGTCAAAATCAGAAACTTCCAGCACGTGTTATTATCCATCGTTTAACCGATGATCAAACGCAAATACGTCTGAAAAACCAAGAAATACGTTAAAAGAAGAAAGGCATTGTCATGAAGGATAAAAGTAAACGTTTAATGAGCATGCATGAATGTATATATCACGAACACGTCGCTAGAAGAAGTACCGACGAACTACGTGCATTCATTATATTCACTTCGTTGGCAGATTGAAATTTTGTTTAAAACGCGGAAGTCATTCTTTGAAATTGATGAATGTAAAAATATAAAAAGAGAACACCTAGAGTGTCATTTATATGGGCAACTCATAGGCATTCTCCTTTGTTCTTCTACAATGTTTCAAATGCGACAGTTTCTGCTTGAAAAGAAAAAGCAGGAACTGAGTGAATACAAAGCGATTTATATGATTAAAGATTACTTTCCTTTACTGTTTCAAGCGATAGCGGTTGGCACAGAAGAACTTTTAAAAATTCTGCATCGCCTTTATCAACTGCTCAAAAAGAACGGTCGTAAATGTCATAGACATAAGAATATGACCGTCTTTGATATTCTAGGGATTGTGTATAACACGACGGTGAAGCATAGACAAGCTGCCTAGCGAAAAATCACTTTTTAATAGGCTTCTTTAGCATGCCTACTTTTTTATCACTTACTAGTTTTGAAACAAGAAGCATTTCGTATCTAGTAATTTACTTGATTAGCTTGATGGGAATGTAACCATCCCCCTTAATCACGCTTACAAATACATTATAGTGCCTTAATCTGCTTCGTAAGTTCCATAAACCGTTCATCCAGTGCTTTATATTCTTTGTCGTTAGAAGTTAAAAAGCTTAATTTCCCTAATACTTCTTGTCTCTCTGTTTCTAACGTTAAACGTAGCTCTTCAATATCATCTCTTGTTTTCGTAGGTTCTTCTAGCTGCTTTTGTATCGTATTGTTTGAAAACACGAGTTTTGTGTTAGTTGTTTTCTCCAAAAAATATCGATCGTGAGATACAATTACTAATGTTCCGTTATACTCAGCTAATGTATTTTCAAGTTGTTCACGTGAAGGTAGATCCAAGTGATTCGTCGGTTCGTCTAAAATGAGTACATCTTTTTCATCTAAAATATAAGCCATTAGCTTACATTTTACTCTTTCTCCCATACTCATATGCTCAATCGGCTCTTTCCATTGAGAAGCTTGGAACCCTAAATGTTTCATTAAATTTTGGACTTTTCCTCTTTCTTCAAACGTCTCTTTAAAAAATAAATTTTCTGGTGTTTTATCAAGCGGTAAATCAAAAACTTCTTGTGTTAAATAGCCGATGTTCGCAGATGGTGAAATCCATATTTCTCCTTCAGCAGTTTCCGTTCCCATAATCATCTTCAGTAATGTTGTTTTCCCACTACCGTTTGGTCCAACAATCGCAACTTTCTCACCGTGCTGAATTGTAAAATTAACGTTTTCAAATAATACTTTCCCATGAAAGTCTTTTTTTAATTGCTTCACTTCTAAAAAACGTTTTCCTACTTTTTTGTTCGCTTGAATAGAAAACTCAACTGAATACTCTTCTTTCACACGTTCTACTTTCGCTTTCTCCAGCTCTTTTTCAAGTCGTTTTCGTTTTGACTTCACTTGTGCATCCATTCGCTTCGCTTTTACACGATAGAATTCTTTCACACCTTCTTGTTTTGTAGACTGCGCGTGTGCCTTTTGTGACCATGAACTCAATTCTTTTATATGTGTTTCTACTTGTTCTATCTTTTTTTGCTGCTTTTCATATTCACGCTGCTGCGACTTTCTTTTTTTCTCACGTGCTTTCATGTAGCTCGTATAATTACCACTATGCTCAATTAATTTTTTGTCCTCAATTGACCATATTTTTGTTGCGACAACATCTAAAAAATATCGATCATGCGATACAACGATAACTGTACCTTTCATGTTTTTTATTTGTTTAATGAGAAATCCCGTACTGATCTCATCTAAATGATTTGTCGGTTCGTCTAATATTAAGACATTAGGATTTTCAGCAAATCCTTTTGCTAATCGAATTTTCAGCTTTTCACCACCACTTAAAGTATGAAAATCGTTCGTTGGCACGCCCCATTTCGCAAGAAGTTCTGCTTCTTTTGCAATTACATCATTACTAATAAAAGATTCTATTTCTTGCTCAACATATGCTGTTGTCATATTCATTTGCATCCATTCAACAGTACCTTTTGAAGGTTCAATCTTCCCATTTATTAATTGAAGTAACGTTGATTTACCAGCACCATTTTTACCGATTAATCCGATAACATCCCCTTGTTTTACTGTCACATTCATTTTCTCTAACAACATATTTTCTTTTATTTCAACATAAACATCATTTAATTTTAATAGTTCTTTCATAAATACCGATCCCTTTCATTAAGGGAGAATAAAAAATCCTCCCAAATAAATTTGGCAGGATTAGTCATTACATTATTTATACCCAAATAAGCTATTGCGCAATATAAATAGCAATACCGTTGTATGGAAATTGGGCAGACTAATCCTATTTTTTAGAAATTGAAATTTATTGAATTTCAACATTTAAAAATAAGATTAGTTAATCATCGTCCACCCATCATTCCTTTCCGTCGTTAATAACCATATTGTACCATACTAGTACTGTATGAGTAAATGCAATTATATGTGCTGTTAAAAAGATTGCTTTCTTTTAGGTTTATTTATCATTCCTTAACTTCATGTTGAATAAGCACAAGTTACATTGATTGTAATACGTCTTTTAGATTTCCCCAGTAGTAAACTTCTAAGCACTCTCTATTATATAAAGTGAAACTTTAATCAGTGGGGGGGTTCTTCACCCCCACTGATTATTAGTTGAACCAATCGGACTTTAATGGGCAGCCCGACCCCCACCTAATTTCTTTGCTTTCGCTGAATTTTGAGGTGGGGGTCTTACTGCCCATTAAAGCGGGATAAATTTTGTATAAAAACAAAATGTTATTCATTATCCAATAACAACTTATTGTTTTTCGATAAATTTTTATTGATTATTCCCTTGTAATAAGCTATTATATCTTTACAGAAAATATTAATGTAAGGATTGAATTTATGGACAGGACATTAAAAATCACAAAGTTAAATATGTTTTTAAGGATTTTTCTCGTCCCGATTATAGTAGGGATAATTGTTGGTATACTAACTAAATTGGGGCAAGGTATACTTCCTGGACATTGGAATTCATTAGCTAATCTAGGAAGCGTTTGGTTAGTTCCATCCTTTTTTGTGGCTAGCTTTAGTTATTCTAAGCGTACAGCTATACTTTCTGGTATCCTTGCACTACTCGGTATGGTATTAGGCTACTATGGTTATGCAATAGTTATTAAAAATGTAGCTCACTCTATTTATTTTATATCCGTATGGATTGTATGTGCATGTATAGGAGGAACTATCTTTGGAGTTGCAGGTTTTCTATGGAAAGATACTACGGATCCACTTCATAAATTCGGAAGCGCGCTTATTAGTGGCGTTTTTGTAACGGATGGACTTCACATTCTTTTAAATTTTGAAGACTATAGTCACATGTTACCTGTTGGATATACCGAAGTCATAGTCGGGATTATCTTGATTCTTGTATTAGAACGCTCTAATGCTAATCGAATTTCTTCTTTCTTAATGATGGTTCCTATCACTATTTTAGGATTAATTGGATATAAATTATTAAGTTTGTTTACTTAATTAAAATTCATGAAGCTAGCTCTTTCAAAGGGCGAGCTTTTTTCTTACAAAAAACTATTTAAATATTAATAAATTATTAAAAACCTCTCATTTAACAGCCTTATTTATTATTGTGTCATTACACATACTTACACGACCTTTTATTAGGATCATACCAGTCTTTTATATCATTTTATTTAATCCATATAAAGTAAGGCTAAAAAACTTATTTCAAAAGTTCTTTAGCCTGAGTCATTTTTACACATTTAAAATTTAATACGTACAACGGTACCTTTACCAACTTCTGAATGGATTTCTACACTATGTCCTAATTGCTTCGTAATTTCATGTACGAGATATAGCCCCATTCCAGTTGATTCTTTAAAATCTCTACCATTTTCTCCTGTAAAGAAAGGTTTAAACACTCTTGGTAAATCTTGCTTCGGTATTCCTACACCATTATCAGAAATTTCAAGTATAACATTATTACCTTCCTTACAAGCTTTCACTTTAATCTTCTCTCTACTACCAGATGAATATTTAATCGCATTCGATAGTATTTGTCCAATTAAAAATTGTAACCATTTCGCATCACTTTCTACTGTAATGTCCTTATCAATTTCAAGCTCTGGATATACAAAATTCCGGATAAAGAACCGTTTATGCTCATGTACCGAATCATTCACTATTTTATATAGTTGTACTCTTTCTACATAAAAATCTTGTGTAAATGCTTCTAAACGTGCGACATACAGAGCCATTTCTAATCCCTTTTTTAATCGATCAGTTTCCTCATTTATACTTTCAAAACGTGAATCTACTTCATCCTGTGTAATTAATTCTATTACAGATAAAGGTGTTTTCATTTGATGAATCCACTGATTCATAAAGGTTAAATGGTCATTATTTTTTCTCTCTTGCATTTGCAGCTGATTTTGATAATGTCGATATTGCACCTCAAGTAGTTCTTGAAGAGCAGCCGATACAGCTGCAAAATCAGATTTTTGAACAGATTCATCCAAAGATTGCATCGGGTTTGCTAAGCGCTCATAAAAAGAACGATGTGTAAAATAACGAAACACTAAATAACTTCCCATAAAGAAAACACCTAGAAACATTGCATATAACGCCGTTGTAATATGATTATGCCCATCAAACCAATATACGAGAAATATAGCTAGTAGTTGAATTATAGTAAAGCAAATAAGTGGTATATGATCACGTATAAACAACCTTATCATTTTTCTATGCCAGTATCCCAAGTAATATGCAATCTATATCCAACACTACGAATCGTTTCAATCGCACCTTCTATATGTAACGTTTGTAACTTTTTACGCACACGTGTTGTATTTACACTTAATGTATTATCATCAACATAAGATTCGCTATCCCATAATTTATTTAACAACACTTCCCTACTCACAACACGCGGATAATTTTTCATTAATGTCTCTAATAAAATAGCTTCGTTTCTCGTTATATCAATCTCTTCGTTTCTAAGTTTCAATACAAGTCTTTCAGGATATAAACAAAGGCCTTGTTGCTCAATCATTCGCTCTTCTAGTTTCGGTGCATAATCTCCATATGCACGTCTTAAATGACTACGAATTTTCGCCACTACAACTTCATAATGAAAAGGCTTCGGAATAAAATCATCGCCACCGTTTTCTAACGCCATAACTTGATCCATCGTACCTTCACGAGCCGAAATGAATAGTATCGGACATGTAGAAACACCACGAATTTGACGACACCAAAAGTAACCATCAAAACTCGGTAAATTAATATCTAATAAAACTAACTCTGGTTGTTCATCTAAAAAAATGTCTAATACATTTTGAAAGTCCGATACAATAACTCCTTGATAACCATATTTCGCAACATATGTTGATAATAGTTCTGCAATTTTCATATCGTCTTCTACAATCATAATTTTGACCATTATTGAACTCCTTTTTAATCCACAATCTCAAATATACTTATATAAAATAAATACTACCTCTTTTCACAAAATCCGTAAATTAAAAAAAGGATGCTTTTATACAAAAGTATCCTTTTTCGTCCCTTATCTATTTAATATGAAATTTACTAAAAGTAAATCCTAGTTTCTCCACATAATCCATCCCTAATTCCATACGCGCCGTTTTCAACGGATCCACAACTTGGCAAACTTTTAAATTACCTGCTGCCGATAATAAAAGAGTTGCATCAGCTTTAGACACTGCTAATTCTTCATGTAAAAATGTTACCATATTATGTACAGCACGACTTGCTGCATCATCTAACAATTTCTCTGAAGCAATCGTCATCATTTTTCCTTTTTGAATAGCCATTGGTAACGGCCATTTCTTTTCTTTTATAATTTGAACTGTCACCGTTACCTCACCAGCAACCTCTACACCACTAACACCAATTTCACCATCACCCATCGCTGCGTGTAAATCACCTAACGCTAATAGTGCTCCTGGGACATTAACTGGTAGTAGTAATGTTGTTCCTTCTTTAATCTCTTTACAGTCCATATTCCCGCCGTGATCATGCGGTGTGCCACATGAAATGCTCTCTTCTTTCGGTGCAGTACCAATTACCCCAATCATTGGATTAATCGGGATTTGTAGTTCACTTGAAAACAAAACATGTTCATTATGTATTGGGACAATTTTCACTGTATTTTCATTTAACTCATCACCTATTACACCAAGGTTTGCACCTGTAGTCAAAACGCCCTGCTCTGCAATTTTAATCTTTTCAATTGTTACGGCTAATATATCGCCAGGTTCTGCTCCTTTAACATATACAGGTCCAGTGGCTGGATTAATTCGGTTCCAATCTAATTCTTGAAACACAACATCTTCAGAATCGATTTGATTTTCAAAGCAATCATATGTTTCAAATACAAGACTGCTCCCAATTTCCACTTCCATACAAGGCTTATTTTCTGGTGACATTGAGTAAATAATATGGTCTTTATGAATTCGATACATAATACCTCTCCCTTTTATATTTATCTACTATTACTAATTAGCTCTTTTTATACAAGCTCCTCTTAAAATTAAATGTTATTTTTATGTAAAAAAGCACGCAGATTGTTTTATAACATACACTCTTTACTATAACAGAAAGGTGGTATCACTATGCCCCTTATTCCATACAACGAAAGTGATGTTGATTTACTAGCTCGATTAATTCGTGCTGAAGCTGAAGGCGAAGGTCGCCAAGGTGAGGAGTTAGTTGGATGCGTTGTAGTAAACCGTGTATTTTGTGATTGCTTAGATTTTAAACAACTCCGTACCGTACGAGACGCTGTATATCAAAGCCCCGGCGGATTTGAAGCAGTACAATATGGATATTTTTATCAACGCGCTCGTGAATCAGAAAAAGAAATCGCACGAAAAGTTTTACAAGGTCAATGGCGCTGGCCTGCACGATGGGCTCTTTGGTATTTCCGTCCAGTCGGAGCTTGTCCACCTGAATGGTATAATCAGCCATTTGTAGGACAGTTTAAAAGCCATTGTTTTTATGAGCCAAGTGGTGATGAATGTCCGAAAATGTATTCACGATAGTAAAAAAGAAAACACCGAAAGTACCTGCTTTTATATATACTTTCGGTGTTTTCTTTTTATTCAAGTAATCTAATAGTAAGATAAAATATTTAACTCCTATAACATTTTATTAATCGAATATTCAACATGTACTGAAGTTTCTTAGACTAATAGAAACCAAATGGTATATAAGAGATTATCACTAAATAACAACTTTTAGTTTTAATGTATATATTTGTTTATAAAAAAATGATAAACTAATTTACGCATTGGAAAAATTTTATAATGATAAAAAGGGGATCACTATGAAATTACTACGTTTATTTCTCATTCTAACTCTTGTTGTATTATTAAGCGCATGTGGTAATACAGCAGTAAAAGTCACCAAGGTTCAAAAAAACGGCGAAACAACTTTAAACATTGGCTCCCTGAAAGGGTATTACGATGTACAAACGATCAAAACTGAACAAGGAAATGTACAATTTCCTTTTGATGCAACCGTTGAAGAGGGTACAATTTTATTACAAATCACTAAAGACGATAAGGTCATTTACGAAGAAGAAGTCACTTCTCAAAAAGAAGGTTTACTTTCTTTTGAAGCACCAAAATCTGGATCTTATAATTTAATTGTACGCGTAAAGAACGAAAAAGAAAAAGCAAAAGGTATACAAATACATACAAAACTATAAAAAAAACGGCAAGCGAATTCTAGCTTGCCGTTTTTATTTCTAACTCAATTTTCATAATATATACTTATCGATTAAACGAATTGTTTTGTGTATACTTCATCTTTATTTACATTCTATATTTAGACATTATTCTTAAAAAATCTTCTAAAATAAAAATTAAGTTATGATTTCCGGAATTTTAGTTTAATTACCTAAAAAAATTCTTTATCGCTTCTAATTGAATTTTATGACTACACTCATCACAACAATATACCCCGTTTGGTTTCTCTTTAAATCGCTTATATTTTTCACTGCCTTCGTAAACACGAAATATATTCTTACAAGAAAAGCAAACAATCTCATAAAACATCATATGCATTTTCCTCTCCTTGTTTATACACTTTTTTAATCACTTGTGAGAAGGTCATTTTTCTACAGTATAAATTTTAATATCCTTTGACTGAAAGGTTTACCTCTATTCTTATCGAATTATATTAATATCTTATAACGCGAGGTGAACATCTTGTTCAGTAATATAGAATTAGTTTTAGATGCTAAAGCAAGTTTAGCTGAAGGACCATGTTGGGATGGAAAAAAGCAACTTTTAGGGTTGATATTATAGAGAGAAAATTATGCATATACAATCCTACCGCTAATACGAACCGAGTAATTGCTCTCAATCAACAAATTGGCTGTGTTGTTCCATATTTAGAGGATGTACTACTCTTAGCTATGGAAAAAGGCTTTTATTCTATTAATGTAAATACCGAGAAACTGACACATATTTTTGACCCTGAACCACATTTAATAGAAAATCGTTTCAATGATGGAAAATGTGATCCAGCTGGTCGTTTCTGGGCAGGTTCTACAGATACATACGGTATGAATGCTGCAGGTTCCTTGTATTGTTTACATCATAATTTAAGTGTAGAGAAAAAAGTTTCACATGTAAATACATCAAATGGAATTGCTTGGTCACCTGATCATACATACTTTTACTTTATAGATACACCTACTAAAAAAGTGGTTCGCTATCAATATAATATACGTACTGGAGAAATTCATAATCCAAGTGATGTAATCATTTTCTCTGAAAATGATGGTCTACCTGATGGTATGACAATTGACGAAGAAGGTTGTTTATGGATTGCACATTGGGGAGGTTCAAAAATAACTAGATGGAATCCATCTACTGGAGAACAAATATTAAATATTCCAATTCCAGCTTTATATGTAACATCATGTACATTTGGAGGACCTAATTTAACAGATTTATATGTTACAACAGCCAGAACAAGAATGACGGATGACGAATTAAAAGAGTATCCACATGCTGGTGGTATTTTTCGAATTCAAACAAATATAAAAGGTTGTCCTACATATGAATTTTGCAATAAAAATATTGGAGTTGAAACAATGTGAACCGTATCGATTACATAAGACAAGAAGAAAAGAAATATCACGACCTTTGCTATGAACAATATAAACTATTTGAAATTGGCTCTTGGCTGTACAAACCGGTTAAAACAGTTATGGACTTGATGGATCACTTTGAAGGACAAAACAATTTGCAAGTACTTGATCTTAGCTCTGGCGTTGGGAGAAATAGCATTCCAATTGCAAAAAAATAAAAAATACTAGCGGCACTGTTACATGTGTTGATTTACTTAATTCCGCTTTAACAAAACTACAAATTTATAGCAAAGAACATGATGTATTCGAGGTTATAAAAACAGAAGAAGCAGCAATTGAAAACTATCATATTGACTCTAACGCTTATGATTATATCGTTGCAGTATCAAGTTTAGAACATGTCAAATCAGAAGAAGATTTTAAAAACGTGCTTCATTCTATGAAAAAAGGGACAAAAAACGGCGGTATTAATTGTTTGATTATTAACTCTAACATACAAGAAATTGATTTAAAAACGAATGAAGAATTAGAAGCTTTAATTGAAATTAATCTCCCAACCGAAGAAATAATACGTCTATTAAAAAGCATTTATAAAGGATGGAAAGAAGTAAAAGTTGAAATAAAAGAATTAGCTTATAATATAGTTCGTAATGAAAGACACATTCAATTAAAAACAAATGCTATAACGTTTGTAGTTCAAAAATAATCGTATAATAAAGATATGATTATTTCTCTCAGATTTATTTTTATTGCACGAAATTTGCAACTATAAATATTTATGAAACAAAAAATAAAAGAGCACTTGTTTCCGCAAGTGCTCTTTTTGGGGATTTTGAGATATCCTATTAAAGAAAGTTAAGGTTACTTAAAGTTAATAGGTACTTCTATTATATGCTTGTCCTTTTTATTTGTGCATAATCAATATATAAACATCTTTAATCATTCTTAATAACTTTTAATTATAGTTCTCTCTTACATTTTATCGTAACAAAATTGATTGAAGGTTTATTTACCACGTTCTTATTTGGTTCATCAATTTCCGAAACTTGTACTAATCCATATTGATTAAAATCTCGTTTTATAGATTCAGAATCATAGAAGAACATTTTTACGCCTTCCATTATTTCATAATAGTCTTGCTCCAGCTGTTTTCCTTTTCCGTACATTGGGGCTTTTTGAGAAACAGTTGTAAAAACCATATATCCGCCTGATTTTAACTGATTATAACAATCTTCAATAAATTTCTCTCTTTCCTGTTCATTCAACAAATGAAGAAGTGCATGACTAAATATCCCATCATACAGTTCGTTATTAAAAGGCATCTCATTTACCGAACCGTGATAGATACTAATATCTTCTAGTCCATTTTGCTTTGCTAAATCAATGGCTGTTTTTGAAATTTCAATACCTGTTACATTTATACCATTATCGATAAAAACCTTTGCATTTCTTCCATATCCAATACCCGGAATTAATATGTCTTTAACGTTCTTTTCAAGAAAAAAATCTTTTGTCAAAATTGCAGATTCTGTAGATTCAAATCCCCACATCGTTTGTTTTTCGATAAAACTTGATTCCCAAAATTCCATTATGTATCTATCTCCTTATTTTCAATCCATTTTTAGTATCACATTAAAAACTTATAAATTTTAACGCTGCGTCTACCTATGCCAAATTAATTTTTTACCACATTCACTATAAGTCCATTGAATATAGCACAATTATAAGCCTATATCTATTATAATGATTGGTTTAAAATCCACCCTATTTTATTAATCCTTACGCTTGTAGAAAAATAAAAAAGCCAATACTTCCGTTATAGTATTGGCTTTTTCTCACGAGAAATTATCTTTTTATATTGTACCGATCTAATACTTTTTCTAACATTTCTAAAGTTATTGGTTGTGCTTCTTTTATTAATTGATAACCAATACGACCA
Organism: Bacillus sp. FSL E2-8900; assembly: GCF_037966225.1. Lineage (NCBI taxonomy): Bacteria > Bacillati > Bacillota > Bacilli > Caryophanales > Bacillaceae > Bacillus > Bacillus sp. FSL E2-8900. The sequence goes on along the minus strand of NZ_CP150193.1, from coordinate 2,454,092 downwards.
TTCGGTTCCGCTGTAACTTGCTGTAAACTCTTTACATCATGGATTCCTTTTTCTCTTAATTGCATATATAGTTGTTGCTCCGACATTTTTGCCTGCATCAAATTCTCTTTTACAATCTCTCCGTTTTCAACAATTATAATGCTACTTCCATTTAGAAATTGTTCCACCTTCCTTGATTTCAATTCAAAGAAATGAATGATAAGTAGTATGCTTGCAAATATGATAGCCGCAAATATAGATGGGACTACTTTTCTACTTAATACAGGTTCCACAATAATACGGCCGATTGATACAACTATAATGATTTCAGCTCTTGTCATTTGGCTGACAGATGCACTACCTGTCATTTTTAAAACAATTATTCCAGTAAAAGTTAATATAATACTTTCCAAAATTATATTCATAATAACCCAATCCTTTAATGGTGTATTTTACTATCATTCCCATTAAAGTTGTGTTTTACTTACCTATTAAGTTGTTAAACCCTTCAGACCATGATGGAAATAAAGGTATCCAACCATACTCTTTACGCGCCTTATTATTGGAAGCTCCTCTTTCCCAACTATCTTTCCCATCTTGAACTTTAGGCTTAGGTGCCCCTATCGCTGCTGCATATATTGGTAACCATTCTTTACTAGTTGCTGGATAATTATCTACAATATTTACGATTCCTGAAGGCCAATTAAGGGCTAGCATAGTAGCTCTTGCAGCATCTTCGACATGTATAAACGAGATTATCCCATCTGATGCAATAATCTCATTATTACGAACTTGATTTGCTATTAATCCGTTTTCCGCATACCATGTTCCTGGTCCGTATAATGTGCCATAACGAAGTATTACCGATTCAGGTAACTCAGTAACAGCTTCTTCTAATTTCAATATGCCATTAACAGTGACTTGTCGAGGCATGGAAGCAGTAATATGTAGTGAATCTTTTTCAGTCGCAAATGTATCCCCTGGTTCATACGCCCATGAAATACTTTGAGCGATTATTTTCTGTACCCCTACATTTTTAGCTGCATCGACAAGGTTACGAGTGCCTTTTGTTCTAATTTTTGCATTATCCTCAAAATCCCATGAAGATAATGACGTTAATTGATGAATAACTACATCGGGATTTGTTTCTTCTAATACAGAAAATACAGCCTTTCTATTAAATACATCAGCTATTACTGGTATGGCACCAACCTTTTTCATTGCTCCTACTTGCGAAGTATTACGGATCATCGCAAAAACTGTATGCCCATTTTTTATTAACATTGGCAATAAAGAACGTCCTATTACACCCGTTGCACCTGCTACAAATATTTTCATATATGTTCCTCCTCATTTAGTAATCATAAATGTGACGAAACATTTGTAAGGTATGTGACAAATATTTGCTCATTTTTTTCGTTATTCATATGAAACCTATACTTTTAATGTTTTAATTATCCCTAAACTCAATTCATCAAAGCATTGTATGAGTGAAGTATAATGTATTTCATGTTGAAAGATCTCTTCTATAAATGGTGTTTTTCCTATTTCTTCAAAAAACCAATCTGCATGCTTTTGATAATCGTATCCATCACTTGATCCAATGATTTGCAATTCTTTCTGATAAAAGTTAGCAGTTAATGTTAGTTCTTCTATATTACCATCAGATAATATACATATTTTACCATTAATTTTAAGAGCTTTTTGCAAAGTATGGAACCCACTATTTGTAGCAGAACATTCGAAACCATAATTATATGTTTCTATTATTTTCTCTTCTGAATCATATATGTTTTTCGGACCAAACTTCTTTGCAAAATCTCTTCTATTTTTATTAGGCTCAACAACATCCACGTGCTCAATGCCTACATAGTATTTTAAGAAATAACAAGCGAACAAACCAATAACTCCCATTCCAGTTATAAGTACTTTTTCATCATGTCGCGGGTTTAGTTTCAATACTCCTTTAGCAGCATCACATGAAAGAATGGATAATAAAGCAACTTTAGGTTGTATAGAACTAGGCACTCGAATTACTTTATGTACCTTAACTATCCCTATCGTTTCATGTCCATAAAAAGAAACTACTTTATCACCTACGTTTACATGTGTTACTTGATTACCAACTTGAATTACTTCACCATAACTTTCATATCCAGTTTTTCTTGGATAAAAAGGATGCGGATCTGTAACATCGGATCCATTATACTGTGGTAACTCGGCCCCAATGCTTATCGATCCTGCGATTGTTTTAACGATAATTTCATCGTCCTGTATGTCCTTAATTTCATTTGTTTCCCACTCAAGTTGTTTAGGCCCTTTTACAATTAACTTATATTGTTCCATTTATATCCTCTCTTTTTATAAAGATGTTATAAGTAATATTGTTATCCATCTAGATTTCGACTAAATTTATTTACCTAATAGATGATAAATTACCCTTGCCCACGTTTATACCTTTAATGCTCCTGTACCTTTCTGTTCAGCGTCTAATACTTTAAGATTACTATTCTGATAACATTTTAAGAAAAGTTGTTGCCGCCCAAATGAAATACGCAAGTTGCGTCACGATATACATCGTAATTTCAAAACCTGTAAGCTTTCTTTCCCTTTTTATTTTCTTTAAATATTTATAAAAACAAAATGAACATAAGATCAGTAAAACAATAGACATTTGATATAGATTATCCACTAAAAGAACTGCCATTTATTTCATCACCTTTCCAATAGAAAGCGGGCTATAGTTCAAGCATGCTACGAAAAAGGAATTAATTACCATGTGGTCCAGAGCAAATATTACCCAATTAAAACCAGTCACCTTTTTGAATTTATTCAATACAATGTTATGTAATCGACTACACACGATATAATAGGAGATTACTTTCTTTCACTGCAAATGCTTAGGAGGAAGTTGTACATGCAATTGATTCATAACATAAGAAAGGCATTTAATAACCTATGTAACTACGATACGTTCAATTTAATACACACTATTCAATCATTAAATATTTCACTTCATAAAATAGCTCCTTTTATTACTTCACCAGTTAATCTTGAATACGGAAGGAACGTTATCTATCAGTCTGAATTTGTAGAGATTTTAGTATTAAATTTCCCCAGCAAAGCAAAGACCTTTGTGCACGATCATGGAATACCTGTAGGATGTATACTAATAGTCAATGGTACGTTACAAAATATAACGTACGAAAATAATAGCGAGCGGATTGAAGAGTTTACAGAGGGAAATATTTTCACAGTAAAAAAAGATACTGTGCATAAAATGTATAATGCTACAGATTCAGCAGTAATAACTTTCCACGTATATTCCCCACCATTAAAAGATGTCCAAATATATGAATAGTCTTTAGAAGGAGGAAATATGCAAAATTTGAAAGATTACTATATAAAGAGCTTACAAGATGGTCGTAACGTTTGGCTCTATGGTCAAAAAGTAGATGTAACTACAGACAAACATTTTGCAGGAACATTAAGTACCATTTCTAATTTATTTACATTGTTTGATGATCCAATACGAAGAGATTCTGTTGGATATGTTAGTCCAAAAACGAAAGAATTTGTTCATACAGCCTTTTTAGTTCCGAATTCCTATAACGAATTATTAATGAGGAGAACCGCTTTTGAAACGTGGAGTTATGCTACAGACGGTGTAATGAGTAGACTATCTGATTACGCAAGATCGAGACTTACTGGCTGGTACGTATCAAAATATTTTTATAAAAAATTCGATGCACAGTTTCCAGATAAAATTACATCTTATTATGAAGAAGCGAGAGATAATCACTTATTCTTAAGCGTAGTTCAACGTGATCCACAAATAAATCGATCTACAGAATCAATGTTGAATACAAACGACTTAGGATTACTAAGAGTTACGAAAAAAACTTCTGATGGAATTTATTTAAGTGGTGCTAAAATGATTGGTACTGCTTCTCCTTATTCAAATGATTTATTAATCTATCCATTAGCAAAACTGACTGATACTCAAAAAGATTTAGCTCACTTTCTCATTGTGGCAGCCAATTCCCCTGGATTACATATGGTTTGTAGAGAACCATTTGCGAATACACATTCAATTACAGTTGATTCCCCTCTTAGCTCACAGTACGATGAAATGGATGCACTATTAATCTTTGATAATGTATTTGTACCATGGGAACGTGTCTTACTGTATAACAACCCTGAAGCTTTATGGGCAATAAAGTCAGATGTAGCTTCTAGTAGTTTAGCTTATCACCAAGCAATTGTACGATTAATAGTAAAGCTAGAATTTATAACTGCAATTGCTTGTGAAATTGCTGAAGCGATCGGTGCTACTACTTATTTGCATGTTCAAGAGAAGCTTGGGGAATTAATTATGCAAATCGACACAATTCGCGCACTTTTAATTGCTGCTGAAGTTGAAGGTACTACAAATGAAACGAAAACTTATTTGCCGAATTTTAAATATATCGAAACTGCAAGGAATCTTGGTTCCAAATATTATCCCCGTGCAATAGAAATTTTACAATTAATTGGAGCAGGTGGGTTCATTCAACTTCCTTCGAGCTCAAATGACTTCCAGAGTCCTATAGCTGATTTATTGAAAAAGTACTTTAAAGGAACGAATATAGATGCCGAACAACGCACAAAATTATTTAAGTTGGCCTGGGATATCATTGGAAGTCCATTAGGATCTAGACACGAATTGTATGAAAGATTTTATGCCGGAGATCCAATACGAAATACAGCTACGCAATATGTAAATTATGATAAAAATCATTTTAAAAAGATGCTAAGTAAATATTTACATTAATGAAAAAGAGCACTCTTTTCTAAGAGCGCTCTTAAAAAACATATAGTTATTCAGTTACATATATAGTTGCTCCGTCCACAACTGCTACTTTTCTCTGTAATGGTTTCATTTTATTCACCTTTAGTTTTCTTCTTATACATGATCCTTATCATATTTTCTCGTATAGGCTTCCCCATTCTGAGTAACTAATTTTAATGCAATTTCACCACAAACTCCATGTGGTATTTCAAATTCACCTTGTGCATTTGAAATACTACGCATCTTACTTTCAATTGAATCTTCATAAATTTTCACATTAGTTATAGGTTCGTTATTTTGATCTACAATAATACCTCTTGAATACTTTGCAACTGCTATGCATTGATTCTCTTTTTTATATTTAGCCACAACCATTACACCAACTACTATAGCGCTACATACAAACAAGAGAATGATTTTTCGCCTCAAAACCAAACAAACCTCCTAATTCAAATTATTCTTTTCTAAACTGAAAATTAAACTGTCTTAATTGCTTGATTTCCCCAATTACTTTACGAATACCTTCTTCAATCTTATCTTCTTTTACATTCGAAACATTTAACTTTAACAGTTTTTCTTTAGGGAAATTCCTCATATAATTCTTATCAATAGTATCGACACTTATTTGCATGTCACCTAATTTTTGTATAAGTGTTTCTGTAACTATGTTTTTCTGCATTTCTAAACAGGTGTGTATTCCAAATGTGTTTTGTCTATTATATGTAAATAATGATGGATCTTCATTTTGCACTTTTTCTAATGTTTCTGCTAGTTTTATTGATCTATTATAGTAGGAAGAATTAATTTTACTTTTATGACGTTCAAACATACCGCTCTTTATATAAATTTCTAAAGCCGCTTGAGAAATCATCGGACTATCAATATCTAGTATCTTTTTGTATGTATAGAACGCATTTGCAATGGATGGTGAAATGACCGCAACTCCAACCCGTAAACCTGGAAAAATAATCTTCGAATAACTTTTCAAATATATGACATGACTACAATTATCCAAGCTATATAATGGATCTGCTTTTGAATCAGTTTCTAAATCTGCTAAATAATCATCTTCCACTATAAATACATTGTATTTCTTAGCCAATAGTGTGATTTTTTCTTTCTCATCTTTAGAATAAGACGTTCCAAGCGGATGATGATATCTCGGTATCGTATAGAAGAATTTTATTTTTCCGGTTTGAAATATTTGCTCCAATTCATTCAAATCAATACCTTCATTCGTACGTTTAATACCGATTACAGGAACTTTATTTATTTCTAGATAATCAATATATAGATGATATGTTGGTTGTTCAATTAATACAGTTTCATTTCCATTCGGAAATGGTATAGAAGTTAATATAGCAAGTGCCTGCTGAACACCTGATGTTATAAAAATATTTTCTTCTTTTGTAAAGACTTGATAATTTGCTAGTTGTTTTTGAATAACTGGTATTAAAGATGGTAAGCCTTTTGGCGTTCCATATACAAACAAATCATTTTTATACGTATCAATAGCCTTATTAATACAATGTTGAAAATCTAAATACGGAAAAACATCTGGATCTGGTGCTGAGGAGGCAAAATCAATTATCTCGTTATTTTCTATAGTACTCTCTGATTTTTTAACAACGTAGTATCCACTTTGAGGGACAGAATATATAATGTGACGCTTTTCTAATTCATGAAGAGCACGTATAACTGTTGCCTTATTACATTCATATTGCGTAACGAGTGACCGTATAGACGGTAATTTCTTTCCTTCTCTTATTTCTCCATTTTGAATCATATTTTCTATGTCGTTTGAAATATGTAAATACTTATACATCTTACACCTCCTTCAGTAATTCTATATTTAATTATATCGATTTTTCATTCATATAGCATTCATTCCTCAATTAGTTAATTTTCCGATCATCTATATCGTAAATCCCAATAGCATATGAATCATTTTCAATCCATTTCTTTACTTCTTCTGTTTTAAGTACCCCTTCAACTTCTTTTTCTATTTTCTGTCCAAGTTCTCTCGCCCCTACTTCATCATCACTAATCTTAGTTTTTATATCAATGGTAACAGGTTGATTCTTTTTATAATTTATTTGCTGAATACTAAATCCTTCATATCCATTCTTTCTCAATACGTCATCAAATATCTGTCCGAAAACTAACTGCCATCTTTGTTCTGCATTTACAATCTCCTTGTTTCTTTGAGATATATTTACTTTATAGGACATAATGCCTTGAATTTGCAATCTTTTATTAATTTCTTTTTTTATTTCGTTAGCATTTTCGCTATCAGCAATCTCTAAATCTACTATTCTTGCTTTTTCATCCCATATAGCAGCACTAAAAAAAGATTCCTCCTTTACCGCTACTGTAGCAATATCCATCACTATAGAATCTTCACTTTTAGCATCTTCAATCTCATTCTCACAGGCACATAATAAAGCAAATGGAATTAAAAATACAAGTACCTTTGTTCCCTTTCTCATGTAGCACCCCTCCACACATTTTCATTTACGATAAACTTTTTACTTTGACATATAAATACCTTCTATAATTATTAAATTTAACATTATTTCACATTTTCCCCACTTAACAAGGGAATTACAATTAATAAATAGAATATCTCTATGAATAAATAAAAAGTGAGGGATATATAATGCAACGTGTAAATACGATTGATATTAGTAATGTACTACAATTGGAAAAAACTCTTTCGACTTTATTAAATAAGATGATTTCTTCAAAACTAGACCTTGAAAATTGGTTAAAAGAGCAGTCAAAAGTAATTTGGGAAATCGAAGAACAATTAAGATCACATTACATCGCCTTTCAATGTAATACGGATGATGAAGGAATAAAGGATACTTTTGAACATGATCAACAATTTGTAAAGCCACTTTTAAAGCGGTACCAAAATTTATTGGATAATAAATATTTAGAGTCACCTTTTCGAATGGAATTAGATTCTAACGTATATGGTTTGTTAGATGCAAAAATAAAAAATGCTCAAAAGTTATTTTGTGAGGAAAATATCGAATTAGAAATACAGGAAGACAAATTAGTCACAGAGTACTTTGAAATCACTGGAGGATTAAGTGGAATTTGGGACGGAGAAGAAAAAACGATAACAGAATTACAATCCTATTTACAAGATTCGAATCGTGACATCCGTAAAAAGGCAAAAACTATTATTTCTGAACAATTTTTATCTGTTGAAAAAGAACTCCAAAACATATTAAATCAATTAATTGAAATTCGCCATCAAAAAGCAAAAAATATTCAACTAGAGAATTATCGCGATTATATGTTCAAAAAATACGAGCGTTTTGATTATTCAGCGAAAGATTGCTATGAACTAGCCGAATCCATACGTAAATATGTTGTGCCTCTTAAAGATAAAATAATGCTAGAGAAAAAAGAAAAACTGCAAGTTGATACGCTTCGCCCGTGGGATGTATCAGCTGTAACTCCAGATCAAAAAGTACTTAAACCTATTGCAAATGAAAATGATTTAATTGAAAAGAGCACTCATATCTTTAATAAACTAGATGTTGAATTTTCAGCACTATTAAACCGAATGTATAAACACAATTGTCTTGATTTAACAAGCCGCAAAGGAAAAGCAGCTGGTGGCTTTTGTGAGTACTTACCAGCTTCACAATTATCTTATATTTTTATGAACTTAAATTATACACAAGATGATATTATCACTTTTATACATGAAATAGGTCATAGTATTCATAACGAACTCATAAAACCATTAAAATTACGACAGTATATAGAAATTCCAGCTGAAACAGCTGAACTAGCCAGTATGACAATGGAGTTATTCTCGCTTAATTATTGGGATACCTTCTATACAGACAAAAAAGATTTAAAACAAGCAAAAATTAACTTCTTTAAAGATGTTATTTCATATTTACCTATTATGCTTATTGTAGATCAATTTCAACACTGGCTGTATGAAAATCCAATTCATACTTCTGAAGAAAGAAATGAAAAATACTTACAACTTCAAAAACATTATCAATCTAGCGTCATACATATTGATGGCTACGAAAACTGGATAGCAACGAGTTGGTTACCTGTACTCCATATTTTTGAAGTACCATTTTATTATATTGAATACGCGATTGCCCAACTTGGGGCATTACAAATGTATAAACAATATAAAGAGGATCCTAAGCAAGCGCTAGAAAATTATAAAAAGGCATTATCACTAGGAAGCTCGCAATCTATAAAAGAAGTATATGATGCAGCCGGTATTCGTTTTGATTTCTCTGGTGAAACCATTAAAGAACTAATGCTATTTGTAGAAAAAGAATTAGAATTACTTGAGCAATTATAAGAAGAAAACTACACCTATATTTTAGGTGTAGTTTTCTTCTTCATTTTATTAATCAGTTCTATGTACTGAGTATCACCATATCCGATTGTTGGAAAAAGATAAAACAACTTTGTTAATAATTCTTGATTTGATAAACCTTTATTTTTAGAGATGAATTTCATTACGATATTATCTTCTTTTAGCATTTCTAAATATAAATCTATAGCTTGATACATTACAGGTGGTACTTTATGATAAGTCTTTTTATGGTTTACTAATACTTCATTGTATATAGTAGAATAATCCCCCAATTCAAGTTCAATTTGATTTACTTTAAATTCATCCTCCCTGAAACTATTTAAGTATACTTTCCCTTCATAGCACGACTGCTCAAGGTATGAAAGTAAAGTAAGTAGATTCATTTGGCAAAACATATCTTCACCGAACCATAAAACAATACATTTATACTTTTTCGCAAATAGATTTTCTAACGGATCTATAACCTTTTTTATATAACTTTCTACTGAACTGTTATGTCCTTTCGCTCTTGTTTTAATAAACTCTTCATTAAAAACTTGAGTAGTAGCCGAGTTCACACACATTGCCTCATTAAATGGGGCATAATCAGAATCACCCATTAGCTTTTCGTTTTTAAATTCTTCATACATAACTTGACCATTTAATATGTTAAGTACCTCTTTATCAAATAGCTCACATTTCCTATTTCGTAACTGCTCAACCTCTATTTTTCTAGAAATATTCATATTAAACGCCCCTTCTTTATTTAAATTTAGTTTAACAAATGATTGAATAGGCATTTTGTTAAGTTGATATTCTCTTGGATTAATTCCAAAAACATTTTTACATATTCGATTTAGCCGTTCCTATTTATAGTGCGATAGAATATTCATTTGCTGGAAATGGGAATATCGTTGACTATGAGTATTCTATTACAAAAGCACTATTTGAAGGCTACCAAGAGGAAAATGAACTACCAAAAGAGATGATAGACAAGTTTCCATTATTTATTAAATTAAAGGAGATTTTTGAATATAGCTTTTTCATTATTTCCCCTGCGTTTATAACGCTTCTTTAATGATGTTTATAATGTTTTGTTTCGTTTGACTTAAATAATTGTTATTTTTAGTAGAAATTAATATACCAATCAGGATTTTAGAATTAAAGTTCTTAATCTTAAAAGATAGTATTTCTTCATTCAAAATTGTACCTTTCGGGATAATTCCTATCGCATTTTCAAAAAGCATTTCTGGAATGAGGTTTAAAGCACTACAATTGTAAATTCTTTTAAAAGATAAATTGTTTTCCGCCAAGAAAGAACTTACAGATTGATAGGAATAACAATTACTTTCTCCTACAATAACTGGATAATCTATAATATCAAATGCTTCAACGAATTCTTTTTGTAACAAAGGATGCTTGGGATTATTCACTACAAATTCAATCTGTTCATCACATATTGGGATAAATTTTACCTTTGATTTATTTTCATTATTTCCGCACACCGCAAAATCAATCTTATTATGTTCTATCATTTCTGATAAAAGTGCTGTATTTCCCACTACAAAATCACAATGTATATATGGTTTTTCAGCATTTAAAAACTTTAATATTATCGGTATTAACCTTTTAGCAACGGATTCTAATAGGCCTATTCTCAAACTTCCTTTCTCTTCATTACTAATACGTTGTGCTTGAGTTATAGAATATTCCCAATGTGTTAATAAGTTTTCTACTTCCTCTGCAAAAAGTTTTCCTTCTTCTGTTAATCTTGCATCCCATCCTCTTTCAAATAACAGAAAACCAATTTCATTTTCCAGCTTTTTCATATGTGTTGTTACTGTTGATTGTGCATAGTTTAATTTTTTAGCAGCTTGTGAAAACGTACCTTCTTCAATAATTTTTTTAAATGTAAGTAACTCTTTTATTTCCATTTCATACACCAACTTCATCGATTTTATTGATAATCAGTTAATATATTTTCAATTATACAAATGGAAATATTAGAAGTAAAATGAAATAAAAAGGAAAGGAGTCATCTACTATGCCATTTGTCACTGTTTATCATCCTGAAAAATTATCCGATAATAAGTTATTAAAAAATGTAAGCAATCAAATTCACCATTCGTTAATTGAACATTTCAATATTCCTGAAAATGATTATTTTCAAATGTTTTTACCTTATCCTTCTCATCAATTTTTTTATAATTCATCTTATCTTTTAAAAGGTTCGTTAAAACGATCCAATAATATGATTTATATTTCTATTACATGTGGACCTGGAAGAACAATTAATCAAAAAAAAGATTTATATAAAGCTATAGCCACTAGTACGGCTAATATTTTACAAATCTCTACTGCTGATGTTTTCATTACACTACACGAGACACCTATGGAGAATTGGTCATTTGGTCAAGGAATAGCTCAAATGTTAAATCAACATAATAACTAGATTTTAATTTTCCTTAAAACAAAATAAACTTACCGCTTTCTATAACTATATAGAAAGCGGTAAGTTTATTTTACTAGGAATATCGGAATGAAACTCTGATGTATGCACAATTGAAAATGTATATCCTTGCTCAATAAATGATACTTCATTACGTTTACATTCAAATGATACACTATTTTTCTTAAAGTTATTTTGGATTCGCTGTAAAAATGCGACGTCTGGTGTTCCGAAAGAAACGTGTACTTTCGGTGATAGAGCTTTCATCGCGATTGGAATCCAAGGTCGCTGCCACCAAGTCGCGACGATATATGCAGTGCCACCTATAACAAAGTTAAAAATATCCCCATCTTCCATCGTTTTCATATTTAGATTTGATTTTAACCATTCCGTAAAAACAGGTACACTTTTAACAGGAAGACCAATTTCCCTTACGTATAAAATGTTTAAAGGTGAGTGTGGTACTAATACATCCTCTTTAACATAACTATGTGCGATAATTTCGAGTAGATTTCCATCTCCGTCTTTAAAGTATAAATTGAATAGACCATTCTCTTCACCAATTACATTTCCATTTTGCCATTTTACAATGAGTAATCCAGAGTCCTTTAACCATTTTGCTGTTTCATGGAATTTTGAATATGGGATTTCAAAAGCAAAATGTGCAGGTGCGATTGGTTCATACACTTCTTGAAAACTAATTGTTGTATAAGGTGTTACTTCAAATTGAATGAAGGATGCTGTTTCTTTTTTTATTGGAAAAGATAATATGTCCCTATAAACTTGTTTTACCCCTTCTATGGAAACCGTTTGTAATTTTATATCTAATATATGTGTAATCACGTTACATTCCCCCTTGTTTCTTATTATCTATTCGTATTGTATTACACTTATAAATAGATAAAATCAAACGGAAGGATGGATTTTTCATGTAGAAACTACAACTTTAGTATGAATATGTTAGCTCCAATTATTTTTTATTTCTGCTATAACAATTTCTGGTTTATCCCAGTGCAACATGTGTGTAGTATCAGGAATTACTTTTACTATACTGTCCGTTTTCTCTTTAAAAACATTTACTGTCTTATCTCTATAATCCGCCCAAACTTGTGGGACTGTAGCTCGAAGTAATACAATATTAGCCGGTAGCTTCTCATATATATCTATAGTTTCATCTTTATGCATACCTCTTATTATATTACTAGCTGTATTTCCCCTGGCATGCCACCATACTTTATTATCCATTTCGATCCCTAGATCCTTTACAGCAACTTCTAACAATGAAGACCACCTAGTATAAGCTGCTTTTTCACTTTTGAAAAATTCGTCCCAATTATTAAAAACGTATTCATCAAAGTCTTTTTCATAATAAGCCATTTCATCTTCCAACGTTTCTTCTTTAAGCCTTTTTGTTTGATATCCACCATCAATAAGAATACTTCCTTGTACTTTTTCTGGATGATTTAACAAATAAAATAACGCTACAAAACTTCCCCATGAATGTGATAGAAAATAGAAGTATTCGATTCTCAATTCATTTATTATTTCATTTAACCAATTTGCTAAATTGTGCATCTCATAATCTTCTGTTCTTTCAAATGGGGGTGTTTTACCATGTCCAGGTGCATCAACGGAGATAAATCTATACTCTTCTTTTAATTCCTCAGCAATTTCTATAAAACTTAAACTCGTACTACCTAATCCATGTAAACAAAAGATAACGGGCTTGTCATTATTCCCCCATTCAGTAATATGTACATTTATTTTTTCATTGCTAATATAGTAACGTTTCAAAACATTTATCCTCCATATTTTGATTTTTTAATTTACACTTTATTTATTTCTATTATTTTCAAGTATTTCCTGTATTCTTTTCCACACAAAAAGCTGCTTTTCTTTAAATGAAAAGCAGCTTTTACACTAAAATATATTATAATTTAACAGCAATAATCATAAATCTTTTTGAATTCGTACGAATCCCTTTTTCAAAACTATACGTATCAATGAACTTTTGTAAAATAGTAAAATCCTCTTCCTGTTCTCCGAATCTAGGAATAATAGGGGTATGTTTTAATAAGAAAATGAGATCTTCAGGCGTACTGTAATAATCAGTAACATCATATTCGCGTACTTGCACGAGATCAAATCCTGCACTAATAAGTTCATTCATATACTTTTCTTTTAAAGTACCATCCCGTTCACCTAAGCATTGCCCTCTACCAAATGCTTCTTTCAGGTTTAATTTATCATTCTCACTTACTTGTTGTGTTAAGAAAAAGGCACCCTTTTTCATTACTTTCGCTAACTCAGATGCCAGAAACGGGGCATGACAACTTGAAGCAATATCAAAATGTGCATGTGGAAATGTTAAAGCTTCAGAACCCATTTGAAGAAACTCAACATTTTGTACACCTGATTTTTTCAAGTTAGAATGTGCCGTTGCAATCATGCCGTTAGAATTATCAATTCCAATCAACAATTTAGCTGATGATGCTATGTTAAGTACATTTTCTCCTCCCCCTGTACCAACATCAAGTAAAATATGTGATGGTTTACACCTTTCTTTTACCTCACTATAAAAGTCCCATGTATCTCCTACAGTTTCACATTTTATTTTACTAAAATCCCATCCATTTAATCTTCCTACTTTATCATAGAAGCTTTTATACTCTAATTCGTTCATCTTATTACTTCCCCTTTGTAAAAATAAATTAAATATGTATAATAACCTACGACACTCCTTAATTATATATTATAAAATGCAAATTATTAAAACAACATTTCACTTCGTACTACATTAAGTTTACATAACAATTTTATAGTTTATCTTTAACTATATGTTCTAAATGTCCTCTTCCCCAACTACACATACTATTCAAAACAGTACTGACTGTTTTTCCATGCTCAGTTAAGCTATATTCTACTTTAGGTGGTATTTCTTGATAAATTTCGCGTTTTATTAGTTGATCTTGCTCTAATTCACGTAATTGCTTTGCTAACGTCCCTTGAGATATATCTGGTATTAATCTCTTTAATTCACCAAAACGTTTCGTTCCATCTGTTAGCAAAATAAACAAAATGAGTGGCTTCCATTTCCCACCGATTATTTGTAATGTTGCTATTACCCCTTTTAACTTCGGTTCTTGTAAATCCATTTTTCTCACCTCTCCTCAGATATCATAAAGTGAAACTTTAATCAGTGGGGGTTTTGTTCATCCCACACTGATTATTAGTTGAACCAATCGGGCTTTTACGGGCAGTTGATCTCTTACCTAACTTCCTTGCATTTTCCTAACTTTGAGGTGAGAGTTTTACTGCCCGTTAATGCGGGATAAACCGTATTTAGAAATTTTTCGTATCACTTATCCGCATAAATAGCAATTAGTACGAAATTTGCGACTATGTACATATAAAGTGCGTACTTTTCACTTGCTCCCTTTTAGCGAATAATAAAAGCATAGCACAGTTAGTTATATTCTAAATTTTTTATTAAAGGAGTGGCTAAAATATGTCTATTACTACATTAAAAAATAGCCGTATTGTTATCATTGGCGGGAGTTCTGGTATTGGATTAACAACAGCAACACAAGCAATTAAACAAGGCGCACATGTTATTATTGCCGGACGCTCGGAAGAAAAATTAAAAGTTGCTCGAGAAGTAATAAATAACAATCATCTTCAAACTTATATATTGGATAATCAAAATAAAGAGCAATTACAAAATTTTTTCAAGATAGTTGGGAACTTTGATCATTTATTCACACCGGGAGCCTCTTACACACTTGGACCGATTACCTCTACAGAGGAAATTGCTGAAAGTAGCTTCATCGGAAAGTTTTGGCCTCAATATTATGCCGTAAAATATGCAATTCCTTTTCTTTCAAAATCTGGATCAATCGTGTTAATGTCCGGTGCATTTAGTCAAAGACCACTTAAAGGCGCACCTGCTTATGGCGCTTGCAATGGTGCTATTGAAAGTTTAGGGAAAGCTTTAGCTGTTGAATTAGCTCCTTTAAGAGTTAATGTTGTTTCTCCTGGAACAATACAAAGAGAAAATGAACAAAATGAACATAGACTAGTTGCTTATGAAGCTTATAAATCTCTTTCACTTGTACAACGAGCTGGATATAATGATGAAATTGCACATACTGTCCTATATTTAATGCAAAATAGTTTTACTACGGGTAATGTATTATTTCCTGATGGAGGGTACACATACCATTAAATTATTTAAGAGAAAAGCCCCTTATTCCGGTGGATTTTGTTGCTAATGTAAACATTGCTGAAATTTCCAAAAAGATGGTTGCATTTCTTTATTACCAACAGGTTGGTTTTTAGAAGATTCATTAAAGGAATCCATTATAATCCGCTCATTTTGTACATTTGCAAATTCAATCGTGCTAGTAGTTGACGAATCAAATCAAGAAGTAATTTATCTTGATATTTATGGATAAGTTTATAAAGAAAAAAGGCATATAAATAATGCCTTTTTTCTTTATCTTCATTTAACTGGATAACAAACTTCTGTAACCCACTTATTAGGATCGGATTCCATCGCTGGGCTCACATGATAAATATTAAACATCGGGCCTGCTAATTTGTAACCCTCTGTCTCAATCCATTTTGCCGCAGCCTCATTTACAGCTGTCATCTGTTCATAACTTCCATTAACTGTTATAGAAGCTACATTAGTCGATTCCATATTTTTAAATGTAACGTCTTTTGTATTTTCGTGCTTACCTAGAATACTTAGCTGTATTTCTATATCTACATCATTTTCTTTGTATTCACGATCATGGAAAACCGCAATACTATAACTCGGTTGGGCAATACTAATATTTTTCATTTGAATTTCTTGCATTAATACACTCCATAAATCACCTTCGCAATTATACGATGGAATAATCTTTCTAACACTAGCTACAGTTCTTTCTGGAATTTCTTTTATTGAAACATGATAATTCATCTCAACAACATCCTCTCTCATCGTTTTCATTGAGTCTTCGAGGAGACGTAATTGTTTTTGGAGGTTATTCATGTCTTCTTTAATTTGAGCACTACGATTTAAAAATTTCTCTTTTATGGTATCTATATTATCGCATTCTATTATTTCTTTGATGGTAGCAATATTAAACCCCATAGCTTTTAACGTTTGAATTTGATTTACTTTTTTTAATTGGTCTGCTGAATAAAATCGATATCCACTCTGCTCATCGACTTTTACTGGTTGTAGTAATTCCACTTTATCGTAGTGTCTCAACATTCGTATACTAATGGAAGATAGTTTTGAAAAATCCCCTATTTTAAACATGATTTCCTCCTATAAGTTACATCTACTTTGAAGCTCAACTTTATCTTAAACAATGACATTGTGTGAGGGTCAACTATTTTTAACGATTTAAATAACAATTTAACATGTTATATTTATATAATTAAAAACCTATATTCCTGTTTTTATGACTACTGCAATTGACAATCCATCACTAGTTATTTTTCTCAAGACATTCATAAACCGCCATCATATCTCGTTTATCCAACTCACGTATGCGATTGAAAATGGGTATTTGTCCAACAGCTTCTGTTAATAAGCTTTCATTCACAACATCACTTACTTTTCCAGTTAACCACGTTTGTACATCCACGCCCTCGACAACTTCTTTTAACCCTTCGTCATTAATACCACTTGCATTACAAGTTACACATGGAATTGTTAGTTTAAAGACACCATCATGTAAATTATCTTCGGTTATCACTTTCTTACCTTTACAAAATGGACATGGATTACTTTTTTTAATTTTATTAATTTGGGTAACTAATTTTTTGTATCCAAACGCTTCGTATACATACGTAAGTTTTTTATATTTACCATTTGTGAAATACTTATCTATAATGGTTTCTCTCGTTTCATAAACATTAGGGAAATCACAAACAGTTACCTGATTATTAACACTAATGGATTCGATATTTCCTTTTATTTCGCTCCAGAATGGTAAGACATTTTGTAACACCATTTCATAGTTTGAAAAGCTTGCTTGTTCTAATTCAAACATTTTCAATGCAACTTGTGCTTTTCTTGGCAATAAAGAAACATCTTCCGTCAATACCATATCGCCACCAACAATAGACTTCAATTTAACAAGTGCCGGTAAATCACCAACTATTTTCAATACTTTATTAATAGGCTGATTGATTATTTCACGAATATCTACGTTACCAAATTTAAGTGGTTTATGATGATTTAAAACCGTCCCCTCACAAATTGGACATTTCATCATTTTTTTTGAACTCTTAATTTCTTCTTTAATAGGTGCTTTTGAAATAACAATATATCCACCAATAATTGTATTAAACCCTACCCATGTTCTGCGTGTCTTTCCTTTTTTATCATAAAATGATTTTTCAAAATATCCGTACCAAAACGTATGCTTTTCTTCTTCTGACATATCATTATAGCTCTTTGACAAATCGTGACCAAGCTCATTTTTTATTTCTTCGAATAGAAATTCTATTTTTTCATGCTGATAAAATTTTAATACCTTCATGATTTCTTGATCGAATAGCCCATCCCAAAATGGAACACTTTTATCTTGAATGGCAATATCTTTATCAAAAACTTCAATTTGAAGACGTCCAGAACAAGATGGACAATGATTGTCCTGTGAATAGAAATCAAAACTTCTCGTATCTTTATTAATTGGATGAGCAGCTACAATATGATTAATTAATCCACCAATCTCATATAAGAAACTATATTGACTATATAAATGTCTTTCAAGATCAATAGCAATAACAGGTGCGATTGTATCAGATTCATATTCACCATAAATTAACCTAGCCATTGATGATAAACTTTTTAAAATACCGCCCTTATAAACATTTTCGGCATTTTTAAAATAGTTAATATGATTTTCTTCTAAATAGTGAACTCCTTTTTTCTGCTTAAGCATTGAAGAGATATTTATTTTCTCTGTGCTATTCACATTACTTTTTTGACGATAGTAATCCTCATGTTTAACAACATCCAAATGCTCTACAGATTCATTCTGCCTTTTTCCAAAATCAACTATATAATCAGAGCTTTCTAACATGTAACGATTATGCTCAATCATAATGATAGAAACTGATTCATCTTGCAGAATACCTCTAATACTATCGATAAATTGATTTAAAATATTTTGTGATAAACCTTTTGAAGGCTCATCAAAAATGAATAATGTATGTGGATTTCTAGTGTTTGCAAATAATTCCGAAACTAAATGAACACATTGAAACTCACCTGTCGATAATGTTTGTGTTTTTCTCTCTAATGTTGAATAGCCAAGCCCTAATTTAATTAGTAAGCTCAAACGTTTATAAGCGATATCTTCATTTGGAAGTTCATCAATAATATCCTCAATCGAGCGCTCAAAAATATCATCAATGTCTTCACTATACTTTGTGAGTTTCTTTTTAATATCTAGGAAAGTTGCTACAGTTGATCGACTTGTAATTGATTGATTTCGGTCTTGTCCTACCATAACTAATTTATCTTTTGGATATCGTTTTAAAAAATCTGTAGCTAGACATTCGTTGACAAGTGTAGATTTCCCACATCCCGATTCTCCTGTAACCGTTACAAGCCTGTTTTTAGGAATTTGAAACTCCGCCATTTGGATATTACGGCAATATAAATCATAGAATGTATAATATTCTGTTGGTATTTCTTTATTTCGCTCCCACAGTATTGACTTTGGTCTTGGTGATTCTTTCACAATTTTCCCGCCATATTTTCCGCTACCAGGTCCAAAGAACAATTGCTCATCAGTTGTATCTAGTACCGTATCTGAATGATCAATAAGCCAAATTTGATTTTTACACCCTAATCGTTTAATCTCTTCTAAAATTTGTAATAATGTTTCATGATCAAGTCCAACTGAAATCTCATCAATAATAATTACAGCATTTTCACTTACTGCCATGAATTCAGCCAAATAAAGTCGTGTTAACTCTCCACCTGACAACGTACCCATAATTCGATTTAATGTTAAATAACCAATGTTCATATTAATAATATTTTGCAGTATATGCTGTTTTTCCTCACTAATATTTAATTGTTTTGCTAGTGAAAGAATAGATTCAACACTTAAATCATTAATATTTGAGATTGAATGTGGCTTTTCCAACAAATCAATTTCATATTGTTCAATTTCTTCACTATAACGTTTTCCCTTACATTTTTTACACTCAACATTTTTTGTAGTACCACGGCCTTTACAACCAGTACACCAGCCTAATTGATTATTAAATGAAAAGACCTCTGGAGAAAGATTAAATACTTCAGCAAGTTTTTCCCGAACCTCTGTAAAAACACCAGTATGAGTACCAATCGTTGAACGCGGATTAGACGAAATCGATGATTTTCCTAGAAAAAGTACTAATGGCATTTCTTCCATCTTAATAGCACTAAAATTTGTTTCCATAATGTTAGGAAATAAATATTGATATTCAGCCTTTGGTAATAAAGAAACTAATCGTTTTTTTGACTCTTCACCAATTGTTTGGCAAAAAGTTGTTTTACCCGATCCAGATAACCCAGCAATTCCAAACGATTTATTAAACGGTATAGTTGCATCTAATTTATTTATGTTATTAGCAATTAATTGATTTACTTTCATATTAACCTCTATTCTTATTTATTCACAAAAGCATTTTTAAAATATAATAATTACATAATGAATATTACCTATTATACAATTATCCTCTCACTTCATGAATCTTATCCTTGTATATTTCAAACCATTGTTGCCATTCATCTTTAGAAAATTCTTTCTCTTCTCCTTCTAAAACAGAAGAAAAAAGATTTAAACAAATATGCCAACCAGCTAAATCCCTCGGTGTATGATCTGTTAATTCATGAATGTACTCTTTAAGGAATAAAAGAGTACCATTTTCCTCTTTATGTATTTCAAATCGGACACGATCTTTATCCCAAGTAAATTCAAGTACTGAGTTTACTTGACATTCTAAAATATCAATGTTTATGAATGAACCGTTCATCATGTCGAACTTTATTATTCCACCCGTTTTAAGGCTTTCAATCTGTAAATTGGACATCCATTTTTTCAGCTTACTGTTTTCTGTTAATACAGACCAAACTTCTTCTGCCGTATATGGAAATTGGCGTTCAAATTTCACAATATATCCATCATTTAGTTTCCCAATTTCAGCTATCATTTTGATTGCCCCCTTATATAGAATATATGTTCTCATTTCATTTTACACGAATATAAATATAAAATAAATATTTATGTCAACGAAGTGTTAATTTAAAGTGAATGACGCTGAGAAAAACTTAAATATTTTCTAAATCGAGTTATATAGTATTGAAAATTAAATATAGATTTACGTACAAATAAAAAAGCCGCATTTGCGACTTATGAAATCATAGGATTAACTCCTGTTTTGTTGAATGATTAACGCTTAATCGCATCGACAATTAGCGATGGAAAACCAAGTTTATCGCCTTTATTTCTAGAATCATACCTTTTCGAACGGAAAATAACACCGTCGTTTGCATCCCATTCGTTGTAATAAAACCGACCATTTTCATCACAATATTCAAGTAAAACTACCTCGAATCCAGCAGTTTCAAACATTTTCGTTAATGTTATATAATTATGAACGATTTTATGACTTGCTGCTGGATGATCTTTCGGACCGGGTCCCCCTATTTGAACTATATTTTGATATGCCTCATCCTGAAAGAATGCATCAGGGACTCCGCACCGAATATGACCAAATGGTTTTAAAAATTCATAACAAATTTCAGCTGCTCTTACACCTTCTTCAAAAGTAAGGTGTTCCCATACATGCTCAGCTAAAATAGCTGAAATAGAGTTGTATTCAAATCTTCCTTCCCACGTAGCTTTGTAAGTTAAGTTCATCTTCTTGCGTTTGAATCCAACCTGGATTATTATTAAACACTCCAGCTCCGACAACTACTTTAATTTCGTCTTGTTTTATCGCCACCATGTTTACCTCTTAAATATTTTAATTCATTAATATATTCTATGTTTACTATTATCCTTCCTCCTTCAAAATTTAGTAACATGAGTCCAGTACAATACCGAACTCATGTCCTAAAAACTCTCTAACGCAGCGATCTGTCTAACTCTATAAAATTAGTTCATAATATACGATTTTTCTTACAGAAATATAGCACAGCAAACATTAGCATAATACCAATTACGTAAAAAATTGTTGTTCCGCTCCCACCAGTATTAGGAATTACCCAATTATTCTTCGCATTTTTCACTGTTATTTTTTGTGTCTTTACTGCTTCTGTAATTTCTATTTCTATTGGATCCCTAAGTAACATATATCCGTTTGGCGCTTTTATTTCTTTTATCGTATATTTTCCAAGTACTAATTGACTGGAAATCACCTTTCCTTTTTCATCCGTTGTTAATCTAGCCACTTCTTTACCCTCTTTATCTAAGACTTGAAATATAGCGCCTTGTAGTTTTAAATTGATATCCTTATCATCAACTTTCTCAATTTCAAATTGTCCAGTCGGATCTGGTAATTTCTTATTTCCTATTTTAATTTCTACTACTGCATCTTTTTCTACTTTTACAGTTATTTTTTCTTTTAATAATTCGTAACCTTTAGGTGCTTCTACTTCCACTAAGGTATAGTTTCCTATTGGTAAGTCTTTTGATATTACTTCTCCTTCTTCATTTGTTACTAGTTCTCCAACTATTTTTCCTTTTGAATCTTCTATATGAAACTTTGCCCCTGCTAGTTTTTTATTTTTATCACTTATGTCTACTTTCACAAGCTTTATTTTCCCCATTGGATCTGGCAATTTCTTATTTCCTATTTTAATTTCTACTACTGCATCTTTTTCTACTTTTACAGCTATTTTTTCTTTTAATAATTCATAGTCTTTTGGCGCTTCTATTTCTACAAGGGTATAGTTTCCTTTTGGTAAGTCTTTTGATATCGCTTCTCCTTCTTTATTTGTTACTAGTTCTCCAACTATTTTTCCTTTTGAATCTTCTATATGAAACTTTGCTCCCTCCAATTTTTTATTATCATTATTACTATCAACTTTTTTTATTTTTACTTTTCCAGTACTAGGCTTGTTCCAATGTTGCCAGTTAAATTTGAAATTGTGAAATTCAAATCCACCAGTTTGTTGTACCGCGCCGACAAATGCTTGTCCATTAATCGAGCCGCCTTTTGTTTCTAATACAGCATTTGGGGCAAACACACTCCCAACGACACCATATCCCTCTGTTGTAATTTTTTTCGCATTTGGAAAAACCCAAATCACTTTCCCGTATAGCTCAGTAAACGGGGAATTAGGAGAATATGGTTGTGATGTAGGAATTATATCTGTAGCCCTTCCAATATTGTTCGTGTCATATAGAATAGACCCATTTTTAAATGTAACCTCTGTTGCATCCGAATGCATAACAATAAAATCTTTGTCCTTAGCATTTGGTAAAAATACATCCCTTATATCTAAATTAATTTTCCCTGTCAATTCTGATGAAACATAAATATTAGGATTGTTTATATCTTTTCCGATTCCATGACTCATATTTGGAATTGGGGTATTTGTTTTATATTGACCTGTATTTTTACTGACTTGGTTCACTATATTGCGAAATTCATTAAATTTCGCGTCAATTTCTAGTTTTTCTTTATAAACGATACGATCATAAGAGGATTGTATGATGCGATCTGGATCACTCTCTTTTGTCATTACTACTATTCCGTTTTGAATGATAAAAGATTCTTCTCTTGATTTCTTAAATTTTCCAGACAATAACAAGGACGGATATCCCTCATCAACCCATTTTTCACCTACTATATTAGATGTTCCCGCTGCAGCACCTACAATTGTATACCCCGATGCATCCATATCACCTTGAACTGCAATTGCTCCTTCAATGTCGCCACCTATTGCTTTATGGTTACCAAAGACAACAGCATTATAGCGCGATATATCACCTAGACCTTCTAAGTTTGTCGTGGATCCATATACTTCTTTTGGTACATATATGACAAAACTTACACTTAACATTAACAAAACAATAAAATGAATACTTACCAGCTTTAATCGTAGCCTCAATTCCTTTGTTCCCACCTTTACCGTATTTTTTCTATAGTCGAATAAAATGACATATTCACCAATGAGGATTTACTTCATCCTTTCTATACTTTCTATACTTTCTTTACTTATCTCTGAATTTCCGGTCCCACTTCCCATTAATGCAGGATAAATAAATACATTCTATCGAGTTAACCTTTTCTTATAAATTACGACTAGAAACACACATAACAATAGGATTGGAACTATTACAGTCCACTTATTAAACATAAATATCTCTGTACTCACTTTTTGTTTTTCTTTCTCGTTTAACTCCACACGCACACCTCGAACTAGCAACCTATTGGTGTTTACTCCATAAGGCGTACACGTAATTAAAGTTGTATAATCTTTATTTTCTACAATTTGTAGATCGTCCGTTTCGTGTGGTAACACTACTTTAATTTGATCTACTTTATAAGCAAGAACTTTGTCTAAAGAATGAATATAAAAAAGATCTCCTTCACTCAACTTATCTAAATCTGTAAATAATTTTGCTGATGGTAAACCACGATGCCCTGTTAAAATAGTGTGCGTATTTTCTCCACCTATCGGGAGCGAAGAAAAATCTAAATGACCTATCCCGCGGCTCAATACTTCCTCAGATGTCCCTTGATAGATTGGCAGTTTTATATTAATTTTCGATATTTCAATATACCCCATTACATCTCCTAAATTTAACGCATCAGCATATGCTTGATGATTACTTTTTTTTTCAGAAAATGGATCAGTAAATGTTTTCGTGGAAGTGTGAACTTGTTTATTATATTCGGCTGCTTCTTTTTCCCTACGTTCAACTTCTTTCTTTTGTAGCGCTTTGATCTTCTTATCGTAAGAGCTAATCTCAGAATAATGTGCACGAGTCGCCAACCAATTACTAATAGTAGGATATAAAAAAACACCTAATCCAAATAAAAAAATACCTCCCAAAACAAGATTTCGTTTCATATTTCCACCTCTGTATATGCTTAAATATCGAAAAGAGGGAAGCATTTTGCTTCTCCCCTTTTCCCATAGTTACATGTTCCTAAAATCTTAATTATTAGCAAACTTTTTTCTAAAGAAAACAAATGCCGCTGTAACCATTAACGTAAGGCCTATTACAGTAAAAAGAGTCGTTCCTATGCCACCCGTTACCGGAAGAACCCATCCACTTTTATTATTTTCAATCGTTAATTTAACCGTTTGATTATTTTCACTAATCTTTACATCAATGGGATCTTTTAATAATTGATAAGAAGCTTTTGTACCATCTTCTTTTGTATATGTTGGTGCTTTCGTTTCAAAAATTTGATAGTCTCCATATGGAATGTTAGACCATTTAATAACACCATTTTCATCTGATACACCTGTTACTTCTTTTCCTGCTACAACAACTATTTTTCCATTTTTATCTTTAAGTACAAACTCTGCACCTTTTAATTTATTCTTATTAGCACCATCAATTTTTGTTAACTCAATTATTCCAGTTGTCGGAACAACAACTACAGGTTTAGATTCCTTTTCTCCAATTACATCATTTTTATTTGTAAAATCAATTTTTGCTGTATTTAAAATTTCCGAACCAGATGGTACTCCTTCTTTTACTTGAGATTTAATTTGCAAATGAAATTCGTTTTTACCATCTAATTTTGTGAAATCTTTTACTGTAGCTGTTACTTTTTGACCTTCTATAGCTACCTCTACAATGCTTGCATTTACTTCTGCTCCATCAATTTTCACGATTGGCTTTCCTTGAATCACTAAACGATTATCCAAAGTATCTGTTACCACATATTTTTTGTATTCCTTAATGTCTTCTGGAATTAATGTTTTAATATCATAATTATAATTAGTTAACGGATTGATTGGTAACGCTTCCAATTTTCCGTTAATCTTTTTATCAATTATTGGTTCTTCATAGTTTTTCACTTCTAATTTAACTACTGTACCAGAAGTAATAGTTCCATCTTCATTAATTGTTCCGGAGTTCTTAACAAAAAACTCACGTTTAGTTGGATCTATTACATAGCCTTTCGGAGCTTTTGTTTCTTGGAAATAGTATTCTCCATACACCAATCCTTGCACGCGAATATGACCATTAGCATCTGTTACTAACTCTTTTTTCACTTCTATACCGTCTTTTTTAAATAAAGAGAATACTGCACCTGCTAATGCTTTTTCATTTACACCAGTTTTTATTAAATCCACTGCACCACGTTTAACCTCATTTTTAGGATACATGTGAACATCATAGTTTAGCACCTTACCCTCTTTATTCGTTAATGGGATATCCACTGTATACGTATTGGGATTTAGATTAACATGTGGAGGTCCTGCCACTTCTTTCACCTCATAACGTCCTAGCGGAAGATCTTTTAATACAGCTTGTCCGTTATCATCTGTTACTACTTGATTTGGAGTTGCTCCCATTACAGGTTTCACATCTTCTTTCACGATTTTCCCATCGTTTGAAATTTTTTCAAAAGAAGCAACCCTTTTCACTTCAAACGTTACACCTTTTAATGGTTTCGCATCTTTTGGCACCTCTTGATTTGCAGAACCTTCACCTTCTAGTCCCTGCGCTCCATCTTTTTCTTGTTCATACTTATGAATCGTTAAAGTACCTTTAGATGGTGAATCTGCCTTTACTAATACACTAGACCATGTAGAAAATGTTAAGAATAACACTAAAAGCACACTAAATATTTTTTTCATTTCTCTTATCCCCTTTACTACTTCTATCATTTTAAAAATTTCTTTATTACTATTACCTTCTTAAAAGCAATAGTGTGCCAAGTATCAGATTTAAACGAATAACATAAAACATAGTCGTCCAACAATCCATTGTTTACAATCACTTATTCACTTTTCTTATCTTCTATTATTACGTTGTCTCTCCACATGATATATGTAATTTTCTCCCCTAAATTACACTTATATCCCTATTTCAAGAATCATTACATTTGTTACATAATAGCTTTCACTGCTAATTTTGACTAGTCACTTACTGTCAATCTATTCATTTCTCACTTCCTATCCCTATTTAAAATCCAATCTTAATCATTTTTTAATACATATAAGTAATAACCAACAAATAAGTGTGACGATTCATATTTTACGCTACTGTCCAAAACTATTACCTGTATATTCAAATAATATGTGCTGTTCATGTTAAATTATGGTATTATTCTTAGAAGTTTATAACTTTTATTTATATTTTTTATTAATAAAGGTTTTCCGTTTCTACTTATGAAAAAAGGAATATATGTTTATTTAACTATTACGCATTACTGTAAGGAGGAAGAATATGACTAAAAAGCTCAGTCTAGTTGAGATAGAGTACATTTGCAATATGTTTTTCCAATCTTTTGAAATTCCAGTTTGTTTTTTAGATTGTAACAAAAATATTCTTTTAGAATTCACATCAAAAAATGATTCACACTTGTTGTATACATCAAAAATAGAACAGTTACATGTGCTTTTTCAGAGAAATGATACATATAATTCCCCCATCTTCAGAACTCACGAACATCTAGGGCACTTTATTTTAATTCACATAAAGAGCGATTATATGGTGAACGGTACTGTTATTATCGGGCCCTTGGCACATGTAAATTTTTCTACAAGTAAAGCGGATAGTAAACTTAATTTTATTCCAAATTATAAAAGAACAAGAGACCATTATTTTTCATTGTCAGTCAAAGATCAAAATTTCTTTGTAAATATAGCAATATTGTTCTATAACATTCTCTATAAAAAAAATTCAGATGTAAGCACATTTTCAAATAACAGTGACTCACTTCATATAAGTCATAGCAGAATCTTAAACGAAGATGTATATATTTCAATGCAAAAAGACGAATCCATTTATCATAATTTATATATAGAGCAGCAACTACTTGGTTCTATAGAAAACGGGGATAAAGAAACCGTACTCAAATATTATTACGAATTCCAACAAGAGACTCTTTCATCTTTATCTTCATTCCATCAATTAAGACGTCATAAAAACATTTGTATTTCATCCATCACGCTCGCTACTAGATATGCGATAAAAGGGGGACTTCCATCTGGGATTGCTTACAAAATTTATGATTTATATATTCAAAGAACAGAAGATTTAAAAGACAAAGAATCTGTTTGGGATTTATTAAAAAATGCTTTTTGTACCTTTGCAGACCGTGTAAAGGCACAAAAAACACAGCAACATTCACAGACTATTGCTATTTGCAAAAACTACATTTTTAAAAACATTTACAATCCAATATCTGTTAAACAACTTGCTAAATTTGCAAATGTGAATTCAGATTATTTATCTATATTATTTAAAAAAGAAGTCGGTATTTCATTAATTGAGTACATTCAACGTGAACGAATCGAAGAAGCAAAGAAATTATTAACTTTCACCACCTATCCTTTATCAGACATATGCGCTTCGCTTAATTTTAGCGATCAAAGTTATTTTACTAAAATTTTTAAAAAATTCACCAATGAAACACCTGGTAAATATCGAAAATCTCATGTTGTCATTTAGAGTGACACTTCCATTAAAGCAAAGTGTTTTCAGTAACTTATCAATGGCAAATTAGAAGTACTCCTATATTCATGAGCTATAGGATTTATGCTATTTTCAAATCAAAAAACACGTTACTATTCTCATTAAAATAAAAGAATAGTAACGTGTTTTATATGTAATATAGTTCTGTAGACAGAATAGTATCCAACTGCAAATTTTTATAAAAGCCAAATGTACCGCTTAACTATTAAAATCTTAATAAGTAAAAAATCCATATTTCGTTTTATTTACTTTCTACTTTATTTCTTTTGAATACTGAACTCTTTTCTTCAAACGAATAATCCCTACTATTATTTTTGTATCTTTCTAAATTTGCGAACAAAAGTGAGTACTGTGCCTGTAATAATCATCAATATGCCGATTGCTGCACTGTTAGTTGTACTTACACCCGTCTTTGGAAGCTCCTTATATGTATATTCTTTTTTATCGCTATTATTGTTATTTGTCTTATTAGTAAGGCCATTAGCTTTGCTAGTTTCTTTATCTTTCACTAATACTTTTTGTATTGTATTTACCTCATTACCCATGGAATCTCTAACACTATATATTATTTCATAAGTACCAGCTTTAGTTGTATCTATAGTTCCTTCATACGCTACTTTAGAAGTAAGGTCACCGTCCTCTTTATCAGTAGCTGATACCCCTACCAATGGATCAAATTGAACACCCTCAGTAATTGAAGTTGTAGCAGGTACTTTTAGTATTGGTTTATCATTTTTAACTTCTTCTCTAACTTTGACCGTTACAGTTTGCTTC
Organism: Bacillus sp. FSL E2-8900; assembly: GCF_037966225.1. Taxonomy (NCBI): domain Bacteria; kingdom Bacillati; phylum Bacillota; class Bacilli; order Caryophanales; family Bacillaceae; genus Bacillus; species Bacillus sp. FSL E2-8900. The sequence goes on along the minus strand of NZ_CP150193.1, from coordinate 2,425,032 downwards.
GCCGTTACTTCATGACCTTTAGAATCTGTAACCGTGTACGTTAATACGTAAGTACCGGCTTTAGTTGTATCTACTTCACCATCAACTTTGATTTTAGAAGTGAGATCACCGTCTTCTTTATCGATAGCTAATACTTCTGCCATTGGAACAAATGAATCTCCTACATGAATTGTCGCTCCAACAGGCACTGTTAATTTAGGTTCTAAATCTGATGTTTCTCCATTTCCCTCTACAATTACAGTCTGTCTAGCCGTTGTATTTCTCCCTTGGGAATCAACGACCAAGTATTCCACAATGTATGTACCTGGTTTTGAAGTATCTACATCGCCTTTATGCTTTACTTTATTTGTTAAATCACCCTCTTCTTTATCAACAGCTTTTACATTTCTCATTGGATCAAACGTATCACCTACACGTAGTGTAATCGTAAACGGTACAGTTAACTCTGGAGCTTGGTTTTCTGCTGTTTTTTCGTTTTCTTTCACCGTTCCTGTAATTTTTGCCGCATCAAAAGCATTTTGGACTGCTTGAACTTCAATTGAGTTCGCTCCATATTTATTAGTTGCCACTTTAAGGCATGCCAATTTCAATTCAGAGAAATTAGAAGTCATATTTAATTCATCAGTATTTGCATAATAGAAAATATCAAACATTCTATCTTCACCAATACCATTTACATTTACACCGTTATGAGTACCACCTTGTGCAATTAAATACGCAACTTTATTAATAATACTTGAGTTAAAATGAACGCCTCCATAATCCTCTCCATTTAAATCATTATATTTACTATAATCATCAGGATACGGTAGTCCTTCTGAAAAATTAATTGCAGTTGGATTTTTCATATTACGAAAAGTCGATCCAGTTTGTTCTCCTATTGTCCAGTTAAATTCCCCATTATTTATGTATTTCTCTATAGCCGTTCCCATAATATCCGATAATGCCTCGTTAATTGCCCCAGATTCTCCTGAAAATTCAAGGTTAGATTCACTTGATGTAACTGCATGTGTAAATTCATGACCCGCTATATCGAATGCTTTTACCATAGGATCTCCATATAAAAGCATACTAATGTTATTAATATTAGTACTAAATGCATTCTCCCAATTTTCAGGATCATTTGCTCCTCCAGAATCCCATGCATGTACAACTGAAACTACTTTTTTTCCTTTATTATCAAAACTATTACGCTTATATTTTTCTTTATAAAAATCGTATACCTTTGTTGCTAAGAAATGAGCGCTTACCGCCTTTGGATCATTAAATGTTGTTGAAACACTAGTTGCTAGTATACCAGGATAATAACTTTCTTCATTTGTAATATCTCTATAATTTACATCATATGTCTCAATTCCTTGTCCTCTTGTGTAATCAGCAAGTGCATAATTCCCACTGGTCTGTTTAGAAATACCAAATGTACGAGTTACGCCTAAATCATCTTTTCCTGTTCCAGTTAATGATGTGAAATTGCTAGTTTTATTTTCCTTAACGGATTCAACATACTCTTCACTTATTTTCAAACTTGATTCTTGTACCATATCTTTTAACATTTCACCATTATGAGCATTCACTAAATAAGTTCCAGATACATAATTTGGTGTTGTAGCAGCAAATGTAACTTGATATGCATTGCTAGCCTGCCCATGATTTTCATCAACAAAAATAACTGCCTTAACTTCTGGCTCAGAAATAAATTTAGTATCGTTTCCGTACTTTTTATAAATATATTGTTTTGCTTCTTCTTTTGATAAATTAATAGGTTTCTTTAAATCTTCTTGTGTTAAATTTTGTGCGCTAGCTCCTGAAATGCTTTTAATAATACCTTTTTTATCTACGTGAGCAGTCAACTGGTGGCCATATACTTCTTTTCCTTCATATATTTGTTGCATGCGCACAAGTGTAGTTCCATCATAAGAACCACGTTTTTGAAGAACCTTGTAATCTACTCCTGTTTCTGCACTAACTTGTTTTGGAGACAAAGAATGCTCCGTATTTTCCTTAAGTGCATCTTTCACTACATTCTCTGGTGCCTTTTTTGATGGTTGTGTCAGATCACCTGTACGGAACGAATCCTCTTGAATTTCAACTTGCATTTGACCAGGTTCCTCTGCATGACCTACTCCATATGGTGTTACACTTGTTAAAACGAATCCTGTTGTTAATGCAACTATAGCTATTTCTTTTTTATTTCCCATGATATTTACCTCGTATAAATTTCTATTATTTATATGAAACTGCTAAAATGTATACAATCTATTCCTAACATAAAAAGATGACTTTTGTAATCTACAAAAGCCACCTCTTCAATATGTAATATCCCTAAAATGTTTTTAATACATAATTTCTATACAAACAGAAAAAAGCATTCATTAACGAGCATTTTGCAATACTTTTATTAGGTCATTTATATTTTCAACTTTCTGCTGAAACTGATCAAGTCTGCTATGTAACAATGAAGGATTTTTATCTTCAGTTGAAATAACTTGTTTTAATTCGTTTTCTAATTTATCATACATATCAAAGAAATTATCAAATTCTACACTTACAAGCTCTTCATTTTCGCGATAGAATCTTTTTGCTTCTATATAAGTCATATATGATTTATTTAAAAATCCTAATGAAATTAAATATTTAGAAGTGTTTTCTTGATAAATAGCAATATCACACGCTATTTTAATATCAGAATAAGTCTTTTGAACGAGACAATGCAATTCAAAAATCTTAAACTTTAATCCATTATTCATTTCATCCCCTCCCATCGTATCTATTCTACATAAAATTAGAATATTATACAAAGAAAATTATTAGCATGAAATTGACAATTTAAAAAATAACTTAAGGATACATAAAATCCCTCTCATTATAAATTATAGTTGCGGAGCATTTACCAACATAACAGCAAAATAAAAAGCGAAAAGAATAAATCTTTCCGCTCTTAGAGTAATAAATACATTTCATATTGTGCTAAAGAATTCTTTTCAAATCCACATTTCTTAAGAAAACCTTCCAGTAAATTATTGTTAGGAAACCCAATTGATAAACTTGATAAATTTAATTCTTCTCTTGCTACTTGTAATAATTTCATCCCAACACCAATATTTCTATAATCTTTGTCTACGAAAATAAAACTAATTTTACCTTGTTTATTTACACATAGAGAGCCTTTTAAGTCATTATCGACATATGCACCATAAAATAAATTATTTGTTTTTTTGATATAATCAATATCATTTTGCCAATTTATATGGAAGTTTAACCATTTCTGAATTTCATCTTTAAAAGTTGGAAATTCTAATTGTTTTACTTCAATATCCTTACAATCTTTATTCATTATTTTAGTCAAATCATTTAAATTATAATAAGAAAGATCGTACACTTTTTCATAGCCCAACTTATTATAAAAATGAATCGCTCGGTCGTTTCCTACAATGACTTCGAGAAAAAGTTGCTTACATCCATGTTGAATCGCCTCTTCTTTATGCAGTTCAAATAATTTTTGACTTACACCAATACCGCGGTAATTAGGATGAACCGCTAATGTTCCACAGCGCATAGTCTTTATACTTTCATAATCCTTTATACCACCTAGTATTACGCCAACAGGTTTGCCTTCTTCTAAAGCGAGAAAAGAATGTTCTAGCAAATTACCTTCTGGTCCCAAAAAACGTTGTATAAAATCCTCTTTTGAAACCTCCATCTTAATAATGTAATCTGAAAATCCATCTTTAAAAGCTTCATATACTAAATCAATATTTACTTCACTACACCTTTTATATTGAATCATATAAAATTGCCCTCCAACTGCTTATATTAAACTCAACGTGTACCCATATAATATATTCCATCTATTATAAATTTCAGCTCTTAATTTGAAATGAGCGGACATTTCCCTACATATAACTCACTATTGATTTGTTTTATAACAAACTATCTATTATTTACTACATTAACCTCATAAACACGTAAAAAAGCAATTAAATGCTCACATGCTCTTTCACATGCTAGCATTTTAAAGATTTTTTGTTCTTCTTTCGTTTTATCATTTGCTTGATCTGAAGCAGCTTTTAAACAGAGAAATGGTTTTTTATTTATTTGGCATACATAGGCGAAAGCTGCTACTTCTTGATCAACTGCCAATGCTCCATATACGGTATGGAGTAAATATCTCATTTCTGAACTACGAATACGTTGATCTCCTGATAAAAATGTACCGAAATGTATCGGATCATACGATCGTATTTTTTTTATTCTTCTTACAAGTGATTTTGTTGTTTCAATAGGTGCTGTTCTACCGTTATATAAATTAAAAACATCTTCTCCTGAACCAGCAGCAGTAACATCATGTTGTATTGCGTTTAGTGCGACTACAATATGACCGTTTTTCACCTTGTTTGATAAACTTCCGCATATTCCTGTCATAAACAACTCATCTGGCTGAAACTCACTAATTAACAATTGTACACAACTAGCGCAGCTTACTTTACCGACACCAGTAACAACTGATATAATTTCCAGCTCATTAATAGTATGAAAATGAAATTCCCAAGCTGCTCTTTTTTCAACACGTTCACTTGGATAATGTTGATGCAAATACGTCAGTTCTGGTTCCCATGCAGAGACAATTGCAATACGTTTCATTACACGCTTCACTTCCCCTATTGTCATTTAAATGAGTTATCTATACTTTCTCATTCATAATCTAGAATCCATTCTTTATATTTCTTATATAAATCTCGTATTATTTCTTTATTCTTCCCAATTACTTCACTTCCTCTATTATCATACATAAACATGACAATATCTTTCGTTGCATTTATGAGAAATACATTTGGATAAGAAATTTCTTTTTTTCGTCCAAATCGAGGATACAGAGCAGAGAAATCCTCATAATTAGCAGCTTGTATAAGCAATTTATACTTAATATCTTCCGCAAGACATTTTAAAGAAAATTGATATGTACAATATAAATCTGCTTCTTCATCTTCAAATAGAAACGGTAACGTTTCTTGTCTTATATGAAATCTTAAATCTCTTTTCTTAATATATTTATTGTATACATTTATTTTCTGTGGAGTTTTTATGTTTTCCTTTTTAAATCTATAAACATTTGTCACTACAAACACTACATCTTCTTTTGAAAATATGTCTTCAAATAAGAATTTATTATATGTATATAGTTGAGAAAAGTATTCCATATTTAAATCGTCGGTTCCTTCTACAATTTGATATTTATCTTTTCCAAAATCAAAATGTAAATGATTTTCCCACTAAGAATATAAGTAGGGTACTAATGTAACTCCTGGAAATGTTTGATTCACATATTCTTTTAATTGCATTTCCTTGTCCTTTCTACTGTACAATTCCTTTTAAATCCCAGTATGCTTGTTCTAGCCATGGATGTATAACTTTCAATGTATCTTTCCTTTCCCACAAATATGAAATATATACAAAAGCTGCTTTTTCCAAAGATTTTTCCAATCCTTTTTTTATTTCTATTAAATATGGTGGTGTCCCTTTTTGATCCCATTCTATTTTATCTGCAACAAATAATACTAAATCCATCTTCGTTGCATGTTTACACAACGTTGTGTGGCAACAAATTGCATTTAAAATCTCTTCATCTTCTACTTTAAATATTTCTTTTGCGATTACTCTCGATAGTTTTTGATGAATGATCATAGGAAACTTTCTTTCTGCTTCCACTATTTCTACACCAAATTCTTCAGCAACTGCAATCCGCTCCTCGTTCGGAAAAATGCCACTAATATCATGTAAATATCCTGCAATTGCTGCTTTTTCTTTATCTACGTGAAACTTTTCTGCAATCTTTTTTGCCTCATTTGCCACACGAATTGAATGTTTATATGTAAACTCTTTATTATATTTTAGTAGAAAAGCTTTAATATCATTTTCTATTTTTCCAGTTGGAGTAAATGAATATATATCATTACATAACATAGAAAATCCCCCTTATAACTAACTTTCATTATAATGTAGAATCTAAATATCCTCGTTATTTTATATTCGTTATTAATCTTTTTACTCCTTTTTAATACGTTACATGAAATTTTATACAGAATCATCGCTACAAGTACATAAATGTTTGATATTATAGTAATGTTGATGATTTGTAAGGAAAGGAACTACACAATGAATAAAAACATATTAATTATTGATGATGATAAAGAAATTGTTGAATTACTTGCTGTTTATTTGCGAAATGAAGGCTATAACATTTATAAAGCTTATGATGGCGATGAAGCATTGCAAAAGGTTTCTACATATGAAGTTGACCTTATGATTTTGGATATTATGATGCCAAAACGAAACGGATTAGAAGTTTGTCAGGAAGTGCGTGAAAATAATACTGTACCAATTCTAATGCTTAGTGCAAAAGCAGAAGATATGGATAAAATATTAGGTCTTATGACAGGTGCCGATGATTATATGATCAAGCCATTCAATCCATTAGAATTAGTAGCAAGAGTGAAAGCTTTATTACGAAGATCCTCTTTCCAAAACGCTACTTCGCAAAAGAATGAAGATGGTATTATTCGTATTCGCTCTGTTGAAATACACAAACATAATCATACTGTTAAAGTAAATGGAGAGTATATTAAATTAACCTCTATTGAGTTCGATATTTTATATTTACTTGCAAGTAATACAGGAAGAGTATTTAGTTCAGAAGAAATTTTCGAACGCGTTTGGAATGAAGATGGTTACGGTTCAAATAAGACTGTAATGGTTCATATTAGCAACTTACGGGATAAACTTGAAACAGTAATAAATGGAGAAAAATTTATTCACACTGTTTGGGGAGTTGGCTATAAAATTGAGAAATGAAGCATTTGATATATTAAAAGATATCCCTAAATGGAAACTTATTTTTTGGCTCTTATTAGCTATCACACTCACGCCTATTACTGAGTTAATTATTTATCGCCTCGTTACGAGTGTAATTGAGAGTTCACTTACTCTAACTGAACTTGGTAAAGAATTCATTCGAATTTTTGGTTATGAAAAGTATAAAGGGATTAAAGAATCGTTATGGATGATGATTGTATCTTATTTGTTTTTATTTTCTATTTTTTCATCCTATCTTTACATTTTTTATCGTCACGAGAAAAAACTTTATTATGAAACTTGTATTAAAAAAATGATAGAAGAAATTCGTTATATTGCAAATGGAAACTTCAATCATAAAGTTTCTATTGTAAATCATAATTATCTGGAAGAGTTAGCAATCGGGGTCAATGAAATTGTTGAACAATTAAAAGTCTCAATTGATGAAGAAAGACAAGCGGAACAAGCAAAAAGTGAGCTTATTACAAATGTATCACATGACTTACGCACTCCCCTTACTTCTATAGTTGGATACGTAAATTTAATCCATCATGATAATTATAGAGATGAAGTAGAATTGCGATACTATATTCAAGTCATTTACGATAAAGTCACTCGTCTTAATGCATTAATGAATGACCTGTTCGAATATACACGTGTTCAAAATAAAGAGTTAAGCTTGTATTCTGTCCCTATTGACATAGTAGAGTTACTTGGGCAATTAACTGTTCAATTCCGTATACAATTTCAAGAAGCAAATATAGAATGTCGACCTTCTTTCCCATCTCAAAAGCTCATGGTATTAGCTGATGGTGAAAAATTAGTGCGTGTGTTTGAAAATCTTATTATAAACGCTATCGCTTATGGAAGCGAAGGTCGCTATATTGACCTTACTGCTTATGAAAGCAATAATATGATTACAATTGATATAACAAATTACGGACAACCTATTCCTAGTACGGATTTACCTCATATTTTTGAGCGTTTTTATCGCGTTGAGAAATCTCGCTCTACAAACACTGGTGGATCTGGACTTGGATTAGCTATTGCAAAAAGTATAGTCGAATTGCATAAAGGAACAATTGAAGTATATAGTGATGATGAAAAAACAACATTCACTGTAAAACTACTCCCATACAAATGTTAATATTATAAATAAAAAGTTCAATTTCTTATCATATAAGAAATTGAACTTTTTCCATTAATACCCAAAATTTAATAATCCTTTATAATTCTTTAGAAATTCTTTACCTTTTCTTTCTTCCTAATTAAGCATTCCTTTTTACAATACTAGTATTGATGTCATAATAGGAGGATCGCTTATGCAATTCTTAAAGAAATTCGCTATTTTATTATTATCTTTTTTTATTACCGCACTTATCGTTTTATATTTTTATCTTTATGTAAATGGTCCGATTATTCAAGCTAAATCAGCTATTTTAATAAATGCTAATTCAGGTGAAATTGTTTATAAAAAAAATGAAGAAACTCCGGTACAATCAGCTGCTTTATCTAAATTAATGACAGAATATATCGTATTGGAGCAACTAAATGATAGAAAAATACAGTTAGATGACTTCGTACAAATAAGTAACGAAGTTTTCCGAGTAGAAACAAGCCCTATACAAGTAACATCGAATGATAAAACAACGGTTCGTGATTTACTTCATGCATTGCTACTGGCAGGGAATAATCGTTCTGCACTCGCCCTAGCAGAACACATTGCTGGAAATGAAGATAACTTTACAGTATTAATGAATAAAAAAGCAAAAGAACTAAAGTTATTACAACCATCTCCATTTCTAAACTCTACTGGAATTAATAATAATACAAATAAACAATCAACTACAACAGCGATAGACGCAGCTAAACTAGCAGCACGATTAGTAAAAGATTTTCCAGATGTATTGAATATTACGAAACTAACCTCTTACCAATTTACCTTCAAAGATTCCCAGGTTTTCAATACGAATAAAATGATATATTCCCTTAATGAAAACATTAAACTTCAAGGTGTTGATGGCTTACAAACTAGTTTTTCAACTAACGGTAATTATAGTTTTGTCAGTACAGTAAAACTTGGAGATACTAGACTAATTTCAGTAATATTAGATGCAGATGAAGAAAACATTTCATTTATTGAAACAAAAAAGTTGCTCCAGTATGGTTTTGATCCTTCCTCGTACTCTGCACTCCAAGCTTTTAAAGACGCCCTTACATCTTGGACAATATTGCTTCAGTTTAAAAATTTAATTATACAAACTATAATGATTTTTTTAATCATTACCACCTTAATGTTTTTACATATACGTCAGAAAAAATCCGAGGATTTCAATTAAGAAATCTTCTTATATATATAAAACCGACTTGCGCTTGAGATGCAAGTCGGTTTTTAATTCTATCATCCTCTTCCAAGCAAATTTGCTGAAACTGGTTGCAAGTTTAACTCTCTCGCCCATATAGATAGCTGACCAATATGATAAATTTCATATCCCATTACATGTCTTAAAACTTATGTTTTTTGAGGCATACATCCATCTCTGTTTCCTTTCGTTGTGTTCGTTTGTTTAGTTTAAATGGGTTAATCTATTAATTCTATTAAATCCAACAATTGAACTATTACACTTTAAAGTTCTACTCATATACTATAGTAGATTACTAGAAAGGAGGCTTAACTATGGATAGTTGTGTTGTATTTGTAAACGGACAACCTTTTTTAGTTCTTTCAGTAGCTGGTATTGAAATTGCTAGATTAGAGATTTCCCTTCAAGTAGCATTAGCTCTAAGAGTGCTTGGGATACCAATCTGTGATTAATTACCAAATTAAAAGAAAAAGCGGGCATTAGCCCTCTTTTTCTATTTTTTTCTCATCTTTTTTTAACAACTAACAAAATTTTAATTTTTATATTGTAATGAAAATCCGAAAAATCAATCCATTTTATTCAATAAAAAAGATCAACACCCATACCTCATTATCCGTTTCTAAAAAATTAGAATTCGATTAATTACAAGAAAATTTAAATATACGAACGTTACATAAAATACTTGTTAGAATAGCTGTCCTTCACACTATTTATTTCGCCGACGTTATATAATCAAAGCACCAATGATTAACTTTTTATACGGCTTATTTTAAGTGTGCTAGCATTCTAGGCTAGATGATCATGACTGCAAAAAAACTTCAAGTTCTCGTTTATATAAATCAGATAACGCTTTCACTTTTTGAATCGATTGATAATCTTTAAATTGCGGTTCTCTATCTTCTTCTTGAAAAGCACTAATCCAACTATACTCTACATCTACAATATGAAATAATGTTTCTAAAATACCCCCAGTTTGCAAAGTAAATCTTCCTCTGAAAGTTGTTCACACCACTTAAACCAATCATCTCTTACTTGCCAATTATATTGAAATAAAGTGTACACATTTATCTCTCTTACTTCAATTATCCACCTAACAGCATCTGTTATACATTTAACCATTGACAATCACTTCTCTTCGGCCAAGTTCCTCTACAGCGTGATTAATTATTTCACTTACAGATAAAGAACCATCCAATATGATATCTGAATTCGGCTTAACAGTATGAATTGCCTCTAAATAAGCTTTTCTCGCATATGCCATGTAATGTTCCAAATCATTATGTATTTCATCTATTGTACCTTCCTTAAAATCTCGCAAAATCCTTCTAGCCATCGCAATATCTAAAGGCGTATCAATAAATATAGTTACATCAATGAATTTTCGCATCTCACTATTTAAGTATGCAAAAGGATAATCTACAATAATATAGTCTAAGGTATTATTTTGTATAAGTTGCTCAATATCATGAATTAATGGTGTTAATACCCACTCGTCGTAATTCGCCCCATCATCAATCCATTTACAAATATCAGCAGGATAGTTATCAAATGTATAACTATCAAAATATAGAGCTTTTGAGTTTTTAAACTTATGCTTTAATCTTTCTGTAATTGTAGTTTTACCTCCCCCCGAAACAGCTGCAATTGAAATTATTTTTGTTTTATTATCCACTATACCCACCAAGCCCCTTTGTTAACATAATATAATTATAAGTTACTATCGTTGCTACTTCTTCCATTCATATTCTAACATACTCATTTCCCATAAATTCCAATACGTTTCTCCTACTCTTTTTGACTCTCTTAATAAGCCTTCTTTTACAAACCCTATTTTTTCGTAACATGAAATGGCCGATGTATTAAAATCATACACACCAAGAGTTACTCTATGTAGTTTTAATTCGTCAAAAGCAATATGAAGTACTGCTTTCATCATATGTTTTCCTATAGAACGTCCTCTCATCTTCGTATTACCAACTAATACTTTTCCAATTCTAGCGGACTTATTAATATTATCTATTTGCCCAAGCGAAATATGACCAATAACGTCTGAAGTCTCTTCATCTACCACTTTGAAAGCGAGTGTATTTGCACTTTCTATATACTTCTCTAATTGCTGTTCGTCTAAAGGGAATGTGAATGCATTTCCTGACCATTGTATTAGAAATTCTTCGGAATTAATCCAATTTATTAATTGTTTAAAATCAGATTTCTTAAAACTTTCTAGTTTAATCACTTCCTTGCTCCTTTCGTACATCATGCTTTATAACCTCAAACTTATTTCTATATAAAGAATATATTCTCCTTTTATATGAAATTAAAATAAAGCCATTCATGTGAATGGCTTTACAAAAAAGCAGCATAATTATGCTTTGTTTGCTACATCAATACCATTAAAATCAAAGTCAGCAGTAACCGTTGTAACAGGTGGGAAAATTGCTTCAATTTTACAAATGGAAATAATTACTCCAACCGATCCAGGAATAGCCGCAAGCCTAACTACATCACAACTTACAGACGAAACAGTACCTACATAAGTACGTCCCTCTGTATTAATTTGAACTGTTCGATTAATTAATTTCTTAAGTTCATCTCTAATTCCTTGTACACAAGAATTATCACATTTCTCATGCTGTTCTTTTTTACACTCTTCGAATACTTCCCAACAATCATCTTGTTTACATGTACACTTCTTTTTACAATTATTAAATCGAGAACCCAATACCTCACCCCCTAATCCTTTCTATTAGTAAAGTATGTCCACTAGCTTAAAAGGGTACGAGGCAAACACATAAAAAGAAAAAAACAAACAATTGTACCAAACTTTCTTTTCATTATTCATTATAAAAACAGACTTCTCCTAATTAAAAGCTTTTTAATGAGCGGCCGTGAATTTAGTCCTACTCCATTTAATGTTTAGACACCACTTTCTAAAACAAACCTTTTTTCTTTTAAATAAGACGCCCCTTAAAAACACACTAGATTTCCCCATTAACTCACATATACATAGACTTTATTTGTGGATTTCCCATTTTTCATTGTGAAATATACATTTAAAAAGCGTACTCGAAAATAAGATATTATTTGTAATCAGAACATTTTCTTCAACAAGTGTTTATTGAAAAATACCATAACTAGTAGTAGTTCTCTCCACTTTCTCTTAAAAATTAGCATAGTTTGTATGAATTCTATATCGAGTAGAAGACTCTCTATCATATAAAGATAAAATAGTAGGTTAATAAACAAGCCATTTTTTTATTAAAACATAGAATAATATGAACACTATTGAAAGGAGGTAGAAATAAATGTCCTGGAAAAATGATTGCTGGAGTTCTCAGAAAAAGCATTGCTGTGATGATTGGTGGAAATCTAAAGAAAAGCATCATTGTGATGATGATTGGAGTTCTCAGAAAAAGCATTGTAATGATGATTGGTGGAAATCTAAAGAAAAGTGTCATTGTGATGACGATTGGAGTTCTCAGGAAAAACATTGTAATGATGATTGGTGGAAATCTAAAGAAAAGTGTCATCGTGATGATAATTGGAGTTCTAAACGAAATAAGTGTCGTTGTAAATGTTTCTTTATTTGTTGCCATTGTAAAAGAAAAAATTGGTAATATTTTTAATGTCAACGTAAAGGAAAGAATATGTCTTTTGGAACCAATCGGGCTTTTCCGGAAAGTTGATCCCTCACCTACTTCCTTGCTTTTGCTGAATTTTTAGATGGGGGCATTACTGCCCGGCAAATACTAGAATGTAATATATAAAAAGCTGACTGCTTATAGTCAGCTTTTTATATATTAACACGTAAAGGTTTAAACAGACATATAAGCAGTCACGCTTTGTCATCACCTTGTTGTTGTAAATTAGTATTTCTCCATTGAATAGACATTCCATAATATCGTATTTTGATTAAAACTAAAAAACATACTTAACACTAATAGTAAAATTTTTCTTCTTCATCAAATTCACTTCTTTTCTTTTTATAAACATAAAAAAAAGGATCTCTATTTATATAGAGATCCTTTCTAACTTTATAATTTACTAGACTGTAACCCCTGAATAAACGGAACTACTTCAGGATTTACAAGCGATGATAAATCACCTAATTCTTTTCCTAAGTAAGCTGCTTTAATAACACGGCGCATTACTTTAGAATTACGTGTTTTCGGTAAATCTTCTACAACGTGGATGTCTTTAGGACACAACGCTTTTCCAATATGAGAGTTTACTAAACTCATTAATTCTTTCTTTAATTCCCCTGTGAATGTTACATGGTCTCTTAACACTACAAAACAATGACAAACTTCACCTTTTACTTCGTCAGGTACACCAATTGCAGCAGCTTCGATTACATCGTTATGTTTCACAAGAATAGATTCATATTCAGCAGGTCCAATACGTTTACCTGCAATATTTAACGTATCGTCTGAACGCCCTGTGATGATATATTGTTCACCATCGTAAATGACCCAGTCACCGTGGACCCATTTATTTTCAAAACGCGACCAATATGTGTTTACGTAACGTTCATCATCTTCCCAGAAGCTTTTCGTCATACCTACCCAAGGTTTCTCTAAGCATAATTCTCCGACTTCATCTCGAATTGGTTTACCTTGATCATCCAGTACGACAGCTGCCATTCCTGGTAAAGATGCGTTAAAACTAATCGGTGCTATTGGCTTAATAAGAACATTACCGAAAATCCCACCAGAGATTTCAGTTCCACCTGAGTAGTTACAGATTGGGACATTTCCTTTTCCAACTGTTTCAAACAGCCACATCCATGGATCAGGATTCCAAGGTTCTCCTGTTGATGCGAATACTTCCAAACTCTTTAAAGAATGTTTATTGACATACTCATCACCTTTTGCCATCAATGCTCGGATTAACGTTGGCGAAATACCTAGATGAGTAATCTCATATTTATCAACTGTCTCCCATAACCGGTCTGCTTCTGGGAAGTCTGGAACACCTTCGTACATAACCATCGTTGCTCCATTAATGAGTGAACCGAATAATAGAAACGGCCCCATCATCCAGCCCATATCAGTTACCCATAATACACGATCACCTTGTTTAATATTCATTCCAAATCCTGCATCAAAAGCTGCTTTCAAAGGAAATCCTGCATGCGTGTGTACTGTTCCTTTCGGCTTACCAGTCGTTCCTGATGTATAAATGAGCATTAATGGATCATCACTTTGCATTTCCTCGGCATGTATGAATGGTTTTTCTTTTTCTAGCGTACTCCACGAAAAGTCATAGTTATGTGGTGTAAAATCATTTCCTGCATGACGAACGATAACAACTTTTTCAACAGTTGGGCAATGTTCACAAGCTTTATCTACTTCATCTTTTAAAGAAACAATTTTACCGCGGCGTGAAAATCCATCTGCGGTAATAATCATTTTTGAACCTGCCGCTTGCACACGTGTCATGACTGCATCAGACGCAAAGCCTGAGAATATTGGTGAAATAATTGCTCCGATTTTCATTACAGCTAGCATCGCAACAACTGTTTCTGGAATCATCGGCATATAAATTGTTACACGATCACCTTTCTCAATACCCGCGTGTTTCAAACCATTTGCAACACGGCTTACCCAGTTGTCAAGCTCTTCATATGTAAATGATTTTGAAGTTCCATTTTCCCCTTCGTACTGAAGTGCTGGCTGTATTCTCGTCTCTTCATCCGCAAGCCAGCGAGATAAAGCTGATTCTACAACGTTACATGTTCCGCCATTATACCACTGTGCAAACGGTGTACCATTTTCTAAGTCTAACACTTCTGTATAAGGTTTCATCCATTGATAGCCTACTACTTTTTCTGCCTCTCCCCAAAACCAAGCTGTTTCCTCAATAGATTTATTATAAAAAGTTTCATAGTCTTCATATCCCAATGATTTCATCCAACCATATAAACGTGTTTTTTCCTTGTACTCTTCTGTTGGAAACCAAACTGCTTGTTTCAATGTTTTCCCCTCCTTAACTTTTTGAGCAAGAAAGCCCTAAATAGGGCTTTTAAACTGGATATACAGGATGTTTACGATCTGTGAATACTTGATATTTACTCATATACATTTCGAAACGTCCTTTTAACTCTTCACGTAAATTGTTTGGATGAACAATACCATCAATCACCATCTCTGATGCTAAATGATAAATATCAATATCTTTCTTATACTCTTCACGTTTTTCAGCAATGAAGCTAGCACGCTCTTCTTCTGGTAAAGCTGCAATTTTATTTGCATATACAGCATTAACCGCAGCTTCTGGACCCATTACCGCAATAGAGGCTGTCGGTAATGCCAGACAGCAATCTGGTTCAAATGCTGGACCTGCCATCGCATATAAACCAGCGCCATATGCTTTACGAACAACGATAGAAATCTTCGGTACAGTTGCTTCACTCATTGCAGAAATCATTTTTGCACCGTGGCGAATAATACCGGCACGCTCTACTTTTGTACCAATCATAAATCCTGGTACATCCGCAAGGAATAATAATGGAATATGATATGCATCGCATAAATTAATAAACTTAGCAGCTTTATCAGCTGAATCGTGGAATAATACGCCGCCCTTCATACGCGGCTGATTTGCAATAATACCAACTGGCTTACCATCAATACGTGCTAAGCCTGTAATTAGCTCTTGAGCAAATAATTTTTTCACTTCATAGAATGAACCTTCATCAATAACTCTATTAATGAGATCTTTCATATTGAAAGGAGCATTTTGATTTTCTGGAATGATTTGTTCTAACGTTTTATCGAATTGTTTCGGTTCTTGAGGTGTAACCAATGGAGTCTTTTCTAAGTAGTTGTTTGGAAAATATGAAATGTATTGTCTTGCTTGTGTAATCGCATCTTCTTCTGTCTTACATAAAACATCTCCGCATCCTGATACAGAGCAATGCATACGAGCTCCGCCCATCTCTTCTAAAGTTACCTTCTCACCGATAACCATCTCAGCCATACGAGGAGATCCTAAATACATAGATGCATTTCCTTCTACCATCATTACAACGTCGCAAAAGGCTGGAATATAGGCACCACCAGCTGCAGAAGGTCCAAATAATAAGCATACTTGAGGAACTTTACCTGATAATTTCACTTGATTATAGAAGATTCTTCCTGCACCACGGCGCCCTGGGAACATTTCTACTTGATCTGTAATACGCGCTCCAGCAGAGTCGACTAAATAAAATAACGGAACACGTAGTTTTTCAGCTGTTTCTTGAATACGTAAAATCTTTTCAACTGTGCGTGATCCCCATGATCCAGCTTTTACAGTAGAATCATTGGCCATTACACATGCAGTACGACCATGTATTTTACCCGTTGCCGTTACAACGCCGTCCGCAGGTAAGCCTGTTTGTTCACAGTTAGCAAATAATGCATCTTCTACATATTCGCCATTATCAAATAGAAGCGCTAAACGATCTCGAACAAATAATTTTCCTTTTGCTTTATTTTGTTCATGATACTTTGGTGCGCCGCCTTGTTTAATCGTTTCAACTCGTTCTTCAAATGAATTAGATTGTTGTTTTTGATCTAACATATTTACTCCCCCTTATACGTTGGTGTGCGTTTTTCCTTGAATGCTTGTAATCCTTCTAATCTATCTTTCGTATGGATTACACCTTCATACGCTTGTTTTTCCATTTGTAATCCGGTATGTAAATCAACTTGAATACCATTTGAAATTGCCTCTTTTGCTAATCGAACAGCAATAGGTCCATTACTAGCAATTTTCTCTGCTATTTCAATCGCTTTCTCTTCAAGTAAATTAGCTGGTACAACAAATTCTACTAAACCATATTCTTTTGCTTCTTGCGCTGAAATACGTCTACCTGTATAAATTAATTCTTTTGCTCTACCAACACCAATTAATCTCGGTAAGCGCTGTGTACCACCCGCTCCTGGTATAATTGCAAGTGTCGTTTCAGTAAGACCAAGACTTGCAGATTCAGCAGCAATTCTAAAATCACAAGCTAAACTTAATTCCGTACCACCACCAAGTGCGATTCCATTTATAGCAGCAATAACTGGCTGTGGTAATTGTTCAACCATCTCCATAGTCGTGCGAATCATACTAACAGCATGGCGAACTTGTTCCTCATTCATACCAGCACGTTCTTTTAAATCAGCACCAGCACAAAATGCTTTTTCACCAGCACCTGTTAGAATAACTACACGCGTATTGGACTCTTCACTTATTTGAGTTAATATGTTTTGTAACTCTTCTAATAACGCTAAAGATAATGAGTTTGCTTGTCTTTCACGATATAACGAAATCTTTACAACGTGAGGTGTTACATAATCAACTGAAATGTTTTGTAATTGTAGCATCTTCTCACCTACTTATCGTTTTATGTTGAAGCGCTCTATACACATGACTCGGTAATTGGATATTTAGCTTACTTTGAATAAATTGACTAGCTCGCAATAACTTTTCTTCGTCTATATTCGTTTGAACTCCTAATTTATGGAGCATATGTACTAGGTCATCAGTAGCAACATTACCTGATGCTCCTGGTGCATAAGGGCAGCCCCCGAGTCCACCACAAGAACTATCAAATGTTGTAATACCGTATTCTAATGATTTAACTACATTTGCTAGAGCCATTCCATACGTATTATGAAAATGCATGGCAAACTGCGAAGCATCATACTTCTTTAATAGATGTTCTAATACTTGTTCTACTTGTAATGGATTCGCTACACCGATTGTATCCCCAAGAGAAACTTCATAAATGCCGTATGA
The DNA here is from genome assembly GCF_037966225.1 of Bacillus sp. FSL E2-8900. Taxonomy (NCBI): domain Bacteria; kingdom Bacillati; phylum Bacillota; class Bacilli; order Caryophanales; family Bacillaceae; genus Bacillus; species Bacillus sp. FSL E2-8900. The sequence continues at coordinate 2,407,048 of NZ_CP150193.1, read as the reverse complement.
AAATAGTTGATTACATAATTCGTCAACTGCTGTGACACTTATATCCCCTTCATAAGGACATCCAAATACAGTAGAAACATAGCCTCTTACCTTTTTCCCTTCGAATAATGCCTGTTTTGTTATATCTGCGATTACAACTAACGCTTCTTTAATCGATTTATTAATATTACTTTTATTATGAGATTCACTTGCTGATAAAAAAACATTCACCTCATCTACATTTTGCAAAAAAGCTCGTTCCAAACCATTTTGATTCGGAACAAGCGCAGCATATGTAACATTTGGATCCCTTTTCAGCTCAGAAAATACATCATTTGCATCTGCTAATGCAGGGACCCATTTTGGGTGAACGAATGAGGAAACTTCAACATACGACAATCCTGCTTCTGTAAGTAGTTGAATCCATTTTACTTTATCTTTTGTGCCAACAATCTTTTTTTCATTTTGTAAGCCATCACGTGGCCCGACTTCTTTAATGACAGCAAAATTAGGTAGTTTCAATTCGCTTCCCCCTATATCTCCCTATTCAATTTCTAATAATACATCTCCTTCATTTACAAAATCGCCTTCTTGCACATTAATTTTCATAACTGTGCCAGCTTCTTCTGAAATGATTGGAATTTCCATTTTCATAGATTCTAAAATGACGACATCCTGCTCTTCCTCTACTGTATCTCCTACTCCTACAACAATCTTCCAAACGTTTCCTGCCATCGATGCGTATACTTTCGTCATCATTTTTCCCCCTTAATATTGTTAAATCTTATTTTTTAACGAGTTGTTTCGTTACAAAACCCGTTGTATAAATACCCTCTTTGAACACTTCGTCTTCCAAAACTTGCAGTAGCATTGGCGTGTTCGTTTTAATACCTTCTACTTTTAATTCTTCTAGAGCATCATGTAATTTCGAAATTGCTTCTTCACGAGTCTCGCCATGTGCAATGACTTTCGCAATCATTGGATCATAGAAAGGTGTAATCGTTACATGATTTTCTAAGAAGTGATCAATCCGTACATTTGACGGTAATGTTAAATCTGTAATTTTCCCAGGTGATGGGAAGAATGTTTTCGGATCCTCTGCATAAATACGAGCTTCAATGGCATGACCACTACGTTTTACATCATCCTGAGTAAATGATAGTTTCTCTCCACTTGCGATAAGGAGTTGCTGTTCTACAAGGTCTAATCCCGTAATTTCTTCTGTCACTGGATGCTCTACTTGTAATCTCGTATTCATTTCTAAGAAATAGAAATTTTTCTGATCATCTACAAGAAACTCAACTGTACCTGCATTTGTATAGCCAAGTGCTTTGGCAGCTTGTACAGCAACTTCACCCATCGCCTTTCGTGTACCTTCATCTAAAAATGGTGAAGGTGCTTCTTCGATTACTTTTTGATTTCGGCGCTGTACCGAACATTCACGCTCCCATAAATACACTGTGTTACCATGTGTATCTGCTAAAAGCTGAATTTCAATATGATGCGCATCTGCTATATATCGCTCTAAATACATTTCTCCGTTACCGAAGAAGTTTTGCGCTCTTGTTTTATTACTTTCAAACGCTTTGGTGAGCGTTTGCTCAGTTTCCATCAACTGCATACCAATGCCTCCGCCGCCTGCGGATGCCTTAAGCATTAATGGATAACCAATTTGTTTTGCAATTTCAATTGCTTCTTCAGCAGTTTCAATATTTGTAGTAATACCTGGGACTACTGGGACATCTGCTGCTTGCATTGCGATACGTGATTCGATTTTACTTCCCATCTTCGTAATGATTTCTTCTGAAGGACCGATAAATACGATTCCTTCTTCTTTGCAGCGAACCGGAAAAGACGGATTCTCTGATAATAAACCATAACCCGGATGAATTGCTTCTGCATTTGTCTTCTTAGCTATTTCAATAATTTTTTCAAGGTTTAAATAGCTTTCTTGGACACGCGGTCCACCTACTAAGTAAGCTTCATTTGCCATTTTCACATGAAGGGCATTTTCATCTGCTTCAGAATAAATAGCAACAGTGCGAATACCAAGTTTTTGACAAGTTTTCATAATACGAACAGCGATTTCCCCGCGATTCGCAATTAATATTTTTTGAAACATAGTGATTCCTCCCTTTTATCTACATCCTAAATGTCTAGCAATTACGAGACGTTGAATTTCAGAAGTTCCTTCACCAATTTCTAATAGTTTCGCATCACGAATATGTCGTTCAACTTCATATTCACGCATATAACCATATCCACCATGAATCTGTACTGCTTGATTCGCAATACGGCTTGCTGCTTCCGATGCAAATAGTTTTGCCATTGCCGCTTCTTTGCCGAAAGGTTTATCGTTATCTTTTAACCAAGCTGCTTTATGTACTAAATTGCGTGCTAGCTCTACTTCAGTCGCCATATCAGCTAATTTAAATTGAATCGCTTGGAAATTAGAGATTGACTTTCCAAATTGTTGACGTTCTTTCGCATATTGTAATGCACGTTCAAAGGCTGATTGCGCAATACCAACTGCCAATGCAGCGATTGAAATACGCCCTCCATCAAGTGTATATAAAAATTGTTTAAAGCCTTTATTTACATCACCAAGAATATTTTCTTTCGGTACACGAACACCATCAAGTACGATTTCACAAGTATTAGAAGCGCGAACACCCATCTTATCGTAAGGACTTGAAATCGTTAATCCTTCACTCGTAGTAGGCACGATAAATGCAGAAATACGTTTTCTACCATTCTCTTCAATACCGTTGACAGCGGTTACAATAATTGTATTTGCATACTCTGCGTTTGTAATCCAACACTTCTCACCACTGATTACATACTCATCACCATCTAATACCGCTTTCGTTTGAGTACCACCTGCATCTGATCCAGCATTCGGCTCCGTTAATCCGAAGGCACCTAATGTTTTACCTGACGCCATTGGAACTAAATACTTTTGTTTTTGTTCTTCTGTACCGAAATAATAAATTGGAGAAGCACCTAATGAAATTGTTGCAGCATAGCTTAAACCGGTGCCACCACAAGCGCGACCAATTTCTTCAACTGCTAACGCATACGATACCGTATCGCCACCTGAACCTCCATACTCTTCTGGGAATGGGATGCCTAATAATCCTAGTTCGCCCATTTTTTGAAATGTTTCATATGGAAACTCTGCAGTTTTGTCATAATATACAGCTTTCGGTGCGATTTCCTTTTCAGCAAAGTCACGTACCATTTCTTTAATCATTTGTTTTTCGCGAGTTAGAGTAAATTCCATTCCGCTACACACCCCTTATCGAATATTGAGTTTCGACAGCGTGCGAGTTTCTACTACAAACATAACAACTTAAAAGACAAGAATATTAGTTAGACAATTGCTACAATTCTGTCATAACTTAATTTTAAAACAGATTCTGTACTAATGCACAAAAAAATTCCTACATTGTTCTACAACAACATAGGAGATTTTGTGTCGAATTATGTAATTTATTGTTTAATAATCTCTACCTTTTCCCGAATCAGAAATTTCTACTAATGCTTCAGGGTATGGTTCGAAATACGTTTGTCTTAATAAATACTTTTCATCAAATCGAATAGCCCATGATTTTAATATTGTAAGTAAACTACTAAGTGGTATTTTCTTTTCTGCATACTTTTGTAACAGTTCTATAAAATGATCTTTTTCTTGTTTTTTTAACTTTGTTTTAAAATATCCAAAAATGTGCTCGCATACATTTACATTCGATGTATAACGGGGCGCACGCATAAATAATTCATATAAAGTCTTCTCATAGTTTTCAAATACCACTTCAATCTTTTCATTTTTTTGATTTGCAATTATACGACCTAATTCCTTTTGTTTCACCTGATTATATGCCATAAATAAATATTTATTGTCCGACTGAAACGATACAAGTTCTTTCATATTTTTATTGTGTTTAATCATTTTGTAATATGCGATTGTAAATAACCTTGTAAAGAAATGCTCTCTAATAATAAAATTCGACAATCTACCTTCCTCTTCAATAGGAAGATGCGAAAAATTTTTTACTACTGCTCCGCCGAATAAGCCAGCTCCTTTTCCCTTTGCTGGCGCTTTTTCAAAACCAGAATAAATTTTCACATCACGCGTACCACAACTTGGTGAACGATTCTTTAAAATAAAACCATCCACATCCGGTATCGTTTGTAAAAAGTCATTTGAAAACTGCTCCATTTTTTCAGTTACATCTTCTCGTGTCGACGGTTGCACAAGTCTATTCTCACCATTTTCTTCTACAATTCGTATCGTTTCACGAGGAGTTCCCAATCCAATCTCCACTTCTGGACAAACAGGTATAAATGTAACAAATGGCTGCAAATTTCGTATTGTTACATCTGGAATCATCTCTCCATTATAACGACAAGCATCAAATTCTAAACATTTACTTACGACGATTGTAGGTTTTGCAAATTGTCGCATCTCATTACCTCCTTAGTGCTAGTCCGTATACTATAAATTGTACTAAGATTAACATTTTAAGCAAAGTTTGATTCCTTTATTTTTATGAGAAATATATATCCAATGATATATTAACAATCATTCAACTCTATTTTCAATAAATGTGCGCCCTATTATACTGCTTTAGATATTGTGAAATGAATAATACACAGATGCTTCGGAGAAATTAATGATTAAGAAAGGAGAGAATTGTTATGAAAAAGAAATTATCATCTATTTTAAGTGTTTTAGCACTCTCTATTATGTTTTTAGGTACATCTGCGCAAGCTGAATACGATGGAAATAATATGAATAGAGTGAATAACACTGATATTTCAACTCGAGTAAATGACAATAATTTAGACAGAGTTAATAATGATGTAAGAACTCGAAATGTAAATACAACAAATGATTTAAATGATAATCGTGATAGAAATAATAATTGGGCTTGGCTTGGTTTATTAGGACTAGCAGGATTATTAGGTCTTAGAAGAAGAGACAAAGAAACACACTGATTTAGAATGTTTTTAATAAACAAGTACTTATTTATCAAAAATATATAACGAAAATAAATCGCCTTTTTAAAGGCGATTTATTTTTACTTAAAAAGTAATGTATGTAATTCACACTTCGACGATTAAATTCGTGGAGTTAATCCATACAATATAAATTGAATCGTATTTTCAATTTCTGCTTCATCATTCCATTTTTCTTCAGGCAATAATAAAAATCGTGTTAATAATAAACCTAATACAGCTGATAAAGTAAGACGTAGTACGGAAGATGGTGGTATCTCAATAATCTCTCCTTCTTCTTGAAATTTCACAATCAACTTTTTGAAATGTGAAAACAGTTCTGTTTCTACTAATTGCTGTATTTCATTTTTCAGTTCTGATTGAAATGGTACTTCTTGAATTAATATTTTTATCATAGGAAAGTGTTTTTGAGCAAATTTAAATCTATTATGAATTACAACCCTTAAAAGTCCTTCATACGATTCATACTCTGATTTAAATATTTCTTTTGCAAAGGTTTGTACGAAAAATGGTGCAGCGAACTTAGTTAAAGTTGGCATTACGACCGCTAGTAATAAATCTTTTTTCGTCTTATAGTAGCGGAAGATGGTTCCTTCCGCTACACCAGCACGCTTTGCAATTTCACTTGTTGAAGTTGAAGCGTATCCTTTTTCTCCAAACATATCAACAGCCGCCTCTAATATTCGCATTTGACGTTCATTTCGTTTATCCGTATTAGTTGCAGCTATTAATTCCTCCAGCCAATCTTTCTGCATTTATAAAGCTCCTTTTTGTCATTATTATATTTTACGATGTTTCTTTAAAGCAAATACATTTCCTACTGCAAATAATAGTGAAAAAAGTAATAATACAGTAAGATCTAATGCAATCTCTGTAAACCCTTGATTCCGAATCATCACTTGTCTCATTGCGTCAGCGCCGTATGTGAGTGGAAATACTTTCCCTAACATTTGTAGCCACTTATTCATAGATTCCATTGGAAACAATCCAGAAAAGAAGATTTGTGGCACAATAACAAGCGGTATAAATTGAATCATTTGAAATTCATTATTTGCGTATGCCGATAAAAACGTACCTAATGTTAGTGCAGTTAAAGAGAGCATACATGTAATAAGTAACGTTAGCCATATGGAGCCAGCTACGTATAAATCTAAAATATAAACGGAAAAACTTACGATAATAATGGATTGTATAAAGGCAAAGATTCCAAAACCAATAATATACCCTGCGACTATTTCCCATCTTCTTACTGGGGTGGATAATAACCTTTCTAGCGTACCACTTAAACGTTCTCTTACGAAAGATACACCTGATAATATAAATACAAAGAAAAATGTAAAGAAACCAATTAATACAGGACCAAGCCCATCAAACATCGTAAAGTCTTTAGAGCCATGTAAATAATTTACTTCAGGTTTCATAATCGATACATCATTCTTCTCTGTGCTATTTTGCAATACTTGAAGTACAGCACGATTTTTTGACGAATCACTACCTTCCAACAGAAGTTTCATTTTTCCATTCTCTATTCGAAATACTGCATCTACCTTTTGTTTTTCCAACTCAGAAATCGCCTTTTCCTTACTGTATTCATAAATTGACGCTTCTTGATTTTTCATCACTTTTACTATTTGAGCGGGCATATCAACAACAGCAATTTGCGGTATATAGTCTTTCTGTGTAAACACTAGTGACAAAAGCCAAAGTAATAACATCGGTGCTCCAAACATCATTGCTAACGAACGCTTATCTCGAAAAAATTGACGAATAATACGTATGATTACACCAGTAACTCTCATGATGGCACCACCTCTTCTAGCAAAAAGACATCTTCAATCCGTCCAGATGACACGCGTTTTTTCAATTCTTCAGTTGTTCCAACCGCAACTAGTTTCCCTTCTCTAATTAACCCTAGACGCTCACAAAATTCAGCTTCATCCATAATGTGCGTCGTTACAATAATCGTTGTACCTTTCTTTTTAAGATCATAAAATTTTTCCCAAATCGTTTTTCTAAGAAGTGGATCTATCCCCACTGTAGGCTCATCTAAAATTAATATTTCTGGTTCGTGAAGGAGTGCTATTGCTAATGATAAGCGTTTTTTCATTCCACCTGAAAATTGTTGTACTTGCTTTTTCATATACTGTGACAATTGTACAAGTTCAAAAACCTCTGCAATTCTTGTCTTTTTACGTTTTCCCTTTAGTCCATACATCGTTGCTATAAAATCTGCATTTTCATATGCTGACAATTCTTCGTATAATGCATCCGCCTGAGCCATATAACCAATTCTTTTCATTTCATTTAAATTAGGCATATTAGTATTATTAACAAGCACTTCACCTTTCGTTGCCTCATTAATACCTGCAATCATTTTAATGAGCGTTGTTTTCCCCGAACCAGAAGGTCCAACAAAACCAAAAATTTCTGCTTTTTCAACTTGCAATGAAAGATTGTGTAACACTTCTTTTTTTCCAAAACTTTTTGATACAGTCCGTAAAATAATTGAAGGTTGTTGCACGTTTCATCCTCCTTTTCCAATAAAATGAGTGAGTACTCACTTTTATTTTACTCTTGCTTAATTATATGTCAAACTTCGTTGATTAGTATGTATGTTCAATCACCGATATGAAACAATGAAACAGAGTCGACATTAGAATTTCATTTCCTAAAGTCGACTCTGTTTCATTTAAACTATAAATTTCACTTTACGTTTTTAAATTCATATACTTCCGAATTCTAGCAACGTCTAAAGAATATTCAATAACTAATTGCTGTAACGGTAAAATAACTGTGTCAGGATATAAATGTGCATATTGTAATGTTTCTGCATATTTTTCTAACCTTTTTTCTAAATACTTTATTATTTGATCAGGATGACTTACTAATAAACATTTACAATAATAATGGATTTGTTCCTCAATCGCCGTGTATTCTTCAATTTCATATTCTTTATGCATGTGTACACCCCTTTAAGTTTTTTATATGAATTACTTATCACAATTTTCACTCGACAAATTTTAAGTTTTTTGATTATTTACACTATAACAAACACTGAGGGTCAAATTTTGTTACTTTATGTAACGTAGAAAATTTTTAACAAAATTGTAATGTTTACTCCTGCAAAATACAGAAAGCCCCTTTACTCATTTTTGTATAAAAAAAATCGTACAGTTTAATTTAGCTGCACGACTACAATTTCTGGCCTATTCAAAATCCTTTGCGGAATGATACTATTTCCTAATCCTCTACTCACTACCATTGATGTATTTTGTTCTACATATAAACCCGCTGTATATTTAGGTAAAACACCTTGATTTGGCGCAACTAATCCTCCGATAAATGGCAATCTAACTTGCCCTCCATGAGCATGTCCCGATAAAACCAAATCCAACCTCTCATTCGTATATTCCTTTATAAATTCAGGCCGATGGGATAATAATACATTATATTTATCTGGTTGCATTTCAATTTTCGCTTTTTTAATTTCATCTATTATAATATTTCCTTCATCACGGTTTCCAGTAACAAACTCTGGATCATCAATACCTAGCAAGTTTATTTCTTGCTCACCCTTTCGAATGCCTACATGTTCATTCCTTAAAACATTGACATCATATTTCTTCAACTCTTTTTCTAAATTGTTATACTTTCCAGACCATTGTTCATGGTTTCCTGTCACAAAATATACAGGATATTTCTTTACAATTTCTCGTATTAATTGCATACTAACTTCTGCATCGTATGATTTACTGTCAATTAAATCACCCGTAATCGCAATAATATCTGGGTCTATACTTTTTATTTTTTGAATTAGCACATCTTGATTATCGCCAAATTTTTTATTGTGTAAGTCTGAAATTTGTAGAATTTTATACCCTTTAAAAGAGGATGGTATTTTACTAGAGGTTATTTTAACCTCAGTTATACTTATTAAATTGTTCTGTAAATATAAAAAGATTGTAAAACCTACTAATATACAAATAATCATTACAATTCTATTAATCTTCTTTTTCATATTTTCTCCTTTACATTCTCATCAAAAACTTCTATATGCTAACTGAATTAAATTATACTTTCTTGAAATTTATTTAAATTAATAAAATAATACAGTACATGAAATTTCATATGAGATATGTCATATATATTCGTTATATTTTTACTTTTACCTTTTTAATAATAAGAATACAAAAACGACTCTTATCACACGAAAAGAGTCGTTTTCTAACTTTATACTTTTAATACTTTCATGTTAAAAATGCGAAAACTAAAATACTATTACCTAAGAGCCTTAACTATAACTTTAGTTGCCTCTGCAATGAGTTGATTATCATAAGTTGCCTCTTTCTCATCTTTACTAGATAAAATTGCGATGATAATTGGTGCTCTATTTGGAGGCCAAACGATAGCAATATCATTTCTTGTCCCGTAACTGCCAGCACCTGATTTATCTCCAACTACCCAGTCAGTTGGTACGCCTGCACGAATAAGTTTGTCTCCTGTAGCATTTCCTTTCATCCACTCTGTAAGAATTTTACGTTTTTCAGCAGGAAGTGCATTTCCGACCGTAAAAGCTTTAAGATTCGTAGCAATAGCTTTCGCTGTACTAGTGTCACGAATGTCTCCTGGAATAGCTTCGTTTAATTCTGTTTCAAAGCGATCAGACATAGTAATCCGATCCCCCATATGCCTAAGCGCTTTTTCATATCCTTTAGGTCCTCCTATTTTATTAAATAAAATGTTCCCTGCAGTATTATCACTTGAACGAACAGCTGCCTCAGCAATTTCTCCTAGTTTCATTCCAGTATCTACATGTTTCTCTGTAACAGGTGAATAATCCACTAAGTCTTCTTTCGTATAGGTGATTACTTCATTTAATGTATCAATTGAGTTTTGCTGTAGTAATACTCCTGCGGCTAAAGCCTTGTAAGTTGATGCGAAGGCAAATCTTTCGTTAGGTCGATAAGAGATTGTTTGATTTGTACCAGTATCAATCGCATATACACCTAATCGAGCATCAAATTTTTTCTCCAGTTGAGAGAACTCTTTATGCGTTGCCTGATTTTTATGTTTCACTTGTCCAGTCTTTTCTTTCGCTTCAACTTGCAATGCCCCTCCTGTAAAAGCTTCTAGGCTTGTAATACTTAAACCTAATATACCAACGCATATTCCTATTTTTAGCATCCTCTTTTTTTTCAAAATCATCATTCCTTCCAAATTTTTAGCACCTTTTTATACGTACACATAATAGACAATCACCGAACCAAATTTGTTCCACAAACTGAAAAAAATTTATAGCTAGTATGAGAATTATTAACAAAATAAGAGATAGTAGCTATGATCGCCGCTATCTCTTATTTCATATTTCATTTTTTCTTATAAATGGCTTTATATAAACAGGTTCTCTTCCCTGAGAAAAGTATTCTAATTTTGCTTAGAACTACCTGTACTAGTAGATTCAGCATGTATACGTTGCTGTTTCAAATCAAAGTATACATCTAAAACTTCCTTTCCAATTATAGAATTAATTCCATTTTTATCATCATGAAGCCATGGAACTACTACGGAAAATGCTACTTCCGGATTATCATATGGAGCATATCCAACTAACGTTAAGTTGTAACATTCCATACGTTCTCCTTTTGCATTTCTGCCAATCGGGTCATCTCCACCATATACAGTTTGGGCTGTTCCTGTCTTTCCTGCTGGTTTATATGGCGCGTTTTTGAAATATTTCACGCCAGTTCCATCACCTTCTTGGAATACCCATCTAAACCCTTCTTTTATCCGATCAATATGTTCTTTCTTCATATCAATTCGATTTAATACGACAGGCTCTATGGAACGTATAACTTTGCCAACCTCTTCTTTTATTGATTGTTCTCGTATTTCTTGTACAATTTGAGGTTGCATTCTATAACCACCATTCGCAATCGTTGAAATATATTGCGCTAATTGCAACGGCGTATACGTATCATACTGACCGATAGAAAAATCTAGTAAAAACCCAGGTTGACTATCTACTTTTCTCGTTTGTCCAATTATTTCATTCGGTAAATCAATACCTGTTGGGACGCCTAAACCAAATTGCTTGAAATAATAGCGCATCGTATCAAATGCTCCTTGTTTAATATCCAATGAGCCATTTGGTACGTAATTGACTCCCGCAATTTTTAATGCTGTCTGGAACATGTATACATTCGAAGATACTTGTAAAGCCCGTAAATCATTAATATTACCAAATCCGGATACATTCCACGATTTCTTAGCTTGTGTACCTTTAAATTTCATCGGCGCGTCATAAAATTGATCTCCTGGATGTATTACCCCTGTCTCATATCCAGTTAATAAAGTAGCACCTTTTACAGCTGACCCTAGCTCATACGAAGTTGTCATGTTTCCTAATGCCAAATCCTCAACCTCTATTTTCCCTTCTTTTTCTACAATCTTTTTGCCTGCCATTGATAAAATTTGTCCGTTATTTGGATTTGTCATGACAACAAAAGCTCGATCGAGCAGTGGCTCTGAACTCTTAAAAGCTCTCAAGTTTTTCTCTATACTTTCTTCAACTTTCTTTTGTAATTCCATATCAATCGTTAATGTTAAACTATTACCACTTTTTCCTTTAGAGATTATTTCTGAGCTAACAATGTTTCCTGATTTATCAGTAATATTTTTCACTTCTTCTTTTGTCCCGTGTAATACATCTTCATATCGCTGTTCAATATAACTTTTTCCAACACGATCATTACGGTTATATCCACGTACTAAATAAGAATCTAAATTTTCTTTCGGTAATCCTTCTTCACTACTCGTAATATTTCCTAATACAGAACGAAATAAATTACCGTTTACATAATTACGTTCCCAATCAACAGTTGCATCTACTCCTGGAAAATTCGCAAGATTTTCGCTTATCCGCGCATACTCTTCATCTGTTACATCTTTTTTAATGATTTGTGGTGTTAGTTGATAACCTGAACTCATTTTACTTTTAATAGCTAACACCTTTAAATCTTCTGCTGTTAATTCTGCTAATTCTACCTCTGTAACACGACCTCTTCTTAAGTCTTCTATTTTTTTATCTAACTCTTTTCCCTCTATACCCTTTTCTTTAAACTTTTCTATATCTTTCTTAGTAATCTTTGTCTCCGCACGTTTCGAATTCAACTGCATCCAAAAATCTTTTTTATCGATATCTGTTAATTTATTTATATCTTGTTTGGGCATTTCAAGTACTTTCGCCAAGTCTTTTGCTGTTTTTAAAATATCTTCATTCGTAATCCCCTTTACCCTTGTATACGTAATTGTGCGAAGAGATTTATTATTAACGACTGTTTTCCCTTCTCGATCTAAAATTTGTCCACGCGGAACTGGAATACTAGTTATTGCATTTTGACTACTTTCTACTTGGTTCTTATAAGCCTCTCCCTCAACGATTTGTACTTTTCCTAGCTGCATAATAATAGCTGAGAATAGTACAAATATACAAAGGAACATTATATTTAATCGAATAGATATATATGTCTTCTGCTTCTTGCCTTTTTGTTCTTTCATAAATCCTCCATTTAATCCTTTCAGGAATTGCTTTAAATACTAAAAGCATTCCTTCTATATTAGATACCGATAATCGGTTATAAATATCGCCTCAATTTTTAGCTTAATCCTTGTAAGCATCCATTCCTTTTCGTTTAGCTACGGAATTAATAACTCTCCCTTCCTGTTTTCTCTCTATTTTTTTGCTGCTTGCATTAGAAGTGCTAAACTGTATAATGACTCTTATTAAACTTACATATAAACGTGCTAGTAATTTTTCATGCTAATTATTCCTTTCTTCATGCTGTAATACTTAATAGACAACCTAAACAATACAGTTGTTCCACATTTACAAAAAAAATAATTAAATATAAGATGAAGTAGGCTACATAAGGGAGGGTTATATGTTACATACAAAAAGATGGAGATTATTTGCGGTTCTTTCTATTGTAGGTTTGATTTTACTAATTTTATTAAAAATCAACTTCATTTCAATTACTATCGCAACTTCTTCAGCTGAAAGAGGAAAGATTTTTGATCAAAATGGTGCAATACTAGCTACAAATAAGAAAGTTAAGTCTCTATATTGCACTTCTAATGATGAAAAGCTATCGAAACAAGATACATCAAGCACATTAGCTTTTTTCAATCAATTTTCAAGCGAGTTTCAACATGATATTTCTACAGAGAACATAAAATCTCAATTACAACAATCTTGTAAAAAGCAGACTATGAATGGTATACCGTTATACTCTGACATAACTGAGAATGAACTTGCATTTATAAACAAAAACAAACCCAATAATGTAATAATTAAAGATGAATGGATTCGATATTATCCTAAACACGAAATTGGTTCACAGGTAATTGGGTATGTAGAAAATGCCCTTAATTCAAAGCATATGGCTGTTGGAAAAAGCGGGATTGAGCTGCAATATGAAAATGACTTAAAAGGAAAACCAGGTAAAACTCTTATTTTTAAATTGAAAAATAAAAAGTTCTTATGGAACATTCAAAAAGTACAAAAAGGAAAAGATGTACGGCTAGCTTTAGACTCTGAGTTGCAGCAAAAGGCAGAAGAAGCATTAAGATCGCAAATTAAGAAAACACCTGATGCTAAAGCTGGTTATGCTGTAGTGAGCGATGCAAAAACTGGCGCGATTTTAACTATGGTCAACTCGGCAGTTTTTGATCCAAATATATTAAATACACATGTATCTTCTCGAAAAGAAAATATTAAATCTCTTTCGCAAAATAAAGCGATTCAAAAATTAAAGTATGGTGAATCTTATGTAAATATGGCTTCTACTATAAAACCACTTACTATTTTAATTGGATTAAACGAAAAACTTTTTCAACCCGAAGATACTTATTTAGATAAAGGTACTTTTCAGTATGATAATCAAAATAACATTACGAATGCACCTGGAACACCAACAGGTGAGATTACACCGAGGCAGGCTATCATTAATTCATCTAACACATTTATGACAGCAAAAGTAGCTCTGCCCTTATTCAACCAAAATAATGGAAATATAGAAAAAGTGGCACATATATGGACAGATTATTTAATGCAATTCGGCCTACGTTCTAAAACCGGGATTGATTTGCCCTTTGAAGAAGACGGACAATATGAATTCCATCCATCTAATAAATTTGAAAATGGGATTTCTGCTTTATTAAATGCCTCTTGGGGAGGAAATGAAGTGCATACTCCTCTTCAACTCGCTCAATATGCAGCAACATTGGCAAGTAAAGGTGATAAATATAAACCTCAAATCGTAAGTGCGATTATTGGTCAAGATGGTAAGGAAACAAAAAAGTTTAAACCCATTTTAGAAAGTTCAAATCGTTACCCGATGAACTTTTGGAGTGTCGTGCAAGGTGGAATGAGTCAAAATATAGAGGAAATTAAAAAGTTGCCCTTTGACGTCGCAGGTAAAACAGGTATTACAGGTTTTCCAAATGAGCAAGAAAGAATGATAAATCATTCTCTTTTCATTGCATATGCTCCTACTGAAGATCCACAAATTGCTATTTCTGTCGTTATTCCTGGTAGTAATTCCGAAAAAAACATTGCCGCTCTCGTTACATCAGAAATTTTAGAGTACTGGAATACTCTTCAAAAAGAGAATAAAAACAAAGAGGAAGGTTCATTAAAGTGAACCTTCCTCTTTTACCATATAGAATCTATATTTATTATTTTCCATATACCTTCATTATTCTTTTCGAACATAAATGAATATTTAATATCAGTTAAAACGTACTCTTTCTGTACATATCCAGTATTACCGTTAATTGTCGATATTTTTATATATCCATCATTCTGCACTTTTTCTGGAATCCAAGCTTTTACCATTTCATTAGATACTTCATATAAAACTTGTGATTCTCGCTTTGGTTCTGCTAAAATTTTTGTTTTATTTCCAGTAACAGTTGCATATATAAAATGTGCTTGCTTTCGTTGGTTACTTTCCGTCAATCCACTTGGTACTTTATATATTTGCTTTGTATCATTTGCAAACTCTCCCCCCATTGTAAGGGCGACTTGCAACTCATGAAAAATATCTTCATCAAACTTCAGTTCATCCTTCTTATAACTCTTCCCTTTAAATAGAACTTCATCATTTAACGCTTTGTACAGGTCATTTTCATTTTTTGAGTTCGTACTTTGATATAGTTCATTCATAAATTGTTTTAATGATGGATCTTGAGCAGACTCATCTTTTGTTTTAGGCTTAATTTGTGTACTACTTTGTACTGGTGATTTATTATCATCAAGCCAAGGTTGTTGAACAATGAAAAATAACATTGTACAAACTAAAACAACTACAATAGGTAATGCTTTTTTACGAAATGGTCTTTTATGTTTTACAAAATCCACTTCATTATTTTCGTATATAGACTGCTTTATTTTAGAAATAAATTCTTCTTCATCTTTACGATTCTCCATTGGGCCTTTTTTTATTTTTCTATACCAGTCAGGATTTTGTTTATTGTTCATCACTACTACCCTCCCCTATTAATTTTGAAACCTTACTTCTCGCTCTACTTAATCTCGATTTTACAGTTCCAATGGATACTCCTAACGTTTCAGCCATTTCTTCATAAGATAATTCATATTTTGCATCCAATATGATTATTTCACGGTGCTTTTTAGGTAGCTTTAATACAACTTTCCACACATCATTCATTTCTTCTTGCTTAAAAAATTCTTGTTCTGCCGACTGGGATTGCTTATCGTCACTAAAAAAACCTATTAAAGATATTCTTTTAAAATAAGATGATTTCAAATAGTTTATTGCCGTATTTCTTGTGATTTTTAATATCCACGTTTTAATAGATGACTCCTTTCGAAATGAATTCCAATTTTTAAATACCTTTATAAATACATCTTGCGTAATATCATCTGATAAGTGTGGATCTTTCGTAATAATAAATGAATAATTCCATACATCTTGCCAATAGTCTTTTATAACATCGTCCAGCTCATCATGATTATACTTTTCAATAAACGTCTGTTCCATTTCCACACCTCAAACTTATTTGAATAAACGTAAAACTACCCTCACTTTTATTATGGTTTCAATATATAGACAAGATACAAGTTTCATTTGTTCCATTGTTTATCTTTTTTCACGCAGAATAATACTACTAAAAAACAAGTAAAGCATACAATGATAAAATTCTACTCATGAAAATCTGTTTTTTGAATTTAACGTAACACTCCACTTGTCCATTTCAACTTGCTATACTCTTTCTATTTACCATTAGCAATGCCAACTTTTCAGAAATGAAAATTAAGATAAGGTATTAACTTTCTAGAGTCGCAGCAAAAAAGCATTCTCGATTAGAAAGAATGCTTTTTTGAAATTTAATTGCTCTATATTCCCCCCAATTTATACCTTTGAGTTAAGCAAACATGTAATAAATGTAGTCAAAAAATTCACCTTATAATTAAGTATTAATTCTGAAATACATGTTTTACTTTTTCACCTGGAACGTTACTTCCTCCTCTTCCTTTTACATCTTCAATCATCATGGTAACAATCATGTCTGGCGCATTTGCATCGAAAGCTGCGAACCATCCCAGTTCTTTTCCTTCTGCTTCTTTCGACTCTTTCAGTTCTGCTGTACCAGTTTTACCAGCAAGCGTAACACCATCAACCTTTGCAATTCTCCCTGCGCCATCAGGGTCATTAATGACTTTGATTAATGCACTCTTTAATATGTCTTGATTCTTTTTAGAAACCACATTTTCTTTCCAATTCCCCGCTACTTTTGCTTCTTTTAAAAGATGTGGCGACGGAATATTCCCTTCATTCACAATCGGTGCATATGTTAATGCTAAATGAAGTGGTGTCATTAATACTTGTCCTTGTCCATAGCCTGTGTCTGCTAGTTGGATATCGTTTCTTATCCCATCTCTTGCAATGATTGAAATAGGAAATTCGTATTCGATTGGTAATTTTTCATGAAAACCGTATTTCTTCAGTTCATTTACATACTGATCTTTTCCTATTTTCAAAGCTTGTTGAGCAAAATAAATATTATCAGAGTACTTCATTGCCTTATCAAAATCAATTGGACTTGCATCCTTCACACGCGTTACATAGTAATTTCCCCAAGATGAATCTTTTGTCCACTTCAATCCTTGAATTTTAAATTCTTCCTTCGGATTTATTGTGTTTGTTTCCAAACCAATTGCACCTGTGATCGTTTTAAATACGGAACCTGGTACAATTGCTTGTGTAAAGCGATTCGTCATTGGTAGTTTCGAGTCGTTACTCCATGCTTCTCGTTGGGCTTTCGATGCTCCTCTAACTATTATATTTGGATTATAAGCAGGGCTACTTACAAGTGCGATTGTTTCACCTGTTTTAGGATTAATCGCTGCACTAGACCCTGCTTCAGTTTTCATCTCATTAAAGATTTTTTCTTGAATTGCAGCATCAATTGTTAACGTAACATTTTCTCCTTCTTTTGCTTCTTTTTTTGCTACGTTTTTAATCTCTTTCCCATTCTCATCTTCTATAAATACGCGTCCACCCTTTTCACCACGCAATTTATTTTCTAACACTTTCTCTAAACCGGTCTTACCTACTAAATCATCTGCTTGATAACCTTGTTTTTGAAGTGATTTTAACTCCTCCGCATTCACCTTTCCTATATATCCAGTTAAGTGTGCCGCTGCTTCACCTAATGGATACGTACGAATATTTACTGGACGAGATGAAACTCCTTCTAATTCAATATAATCATTCTGTCTGGTTCCCTCTTTTAAAATACCAATTGGTACAAAGGAGTCTGGTTTTATCCATTTCGCTGTGAGCTTTTGTTCAACCTCTTCTGTAGACATATCAAGTAATTGTGCTACTATTTCTTTCGTTTGCACTGCTGTTTCGCCTAGTTTCTCTGGAATAATTCCAACCTCAGTTGCTTTACCATTCGTTGCAAGCCCTTTTCCATTTCGATCATATATTTCCCCGCGTTTTCCTTGCTCTATTTGCATACGTACTTTGTAATCTTTTTTCATACCTGGGAAGATGAAGTCTGGTGTCCAATCTATTTTCCAAGACTCTTTATCTTTCACAAGTTTTGTTTCATGGATGAATGAAACTGGTCCTACATCCGTATCCATCTTAACTTCAAAAAGAAAAACCTCTTTATCTTTCGTATTCTCTCCTTTCATTTTAACTTTTAAATTATTAGCTCCAATCCCCTCATAGATTTTTTGATATTTTTCTGTGAGTTCTTTTTTAGAAATCGATTTTTTGGCATGATCTGATAAATGATCATACATATTTGCAAACTTTTTATCATTCCATAAATTAATATATTCTTCAAATGCTTGTTTTGGCGGTTCGTTTTTATTACATCCTACCAACATAACTGCGAAACAAATGAAAAACAGCATCCATAATTTTTTCAATTCAATCTTCTCCCTTAATTAAAAATCATTATTCCTTTCTTAATTTATTAAATAAAAAATGTTTCAACGCTTAATAGACATTGTAAGTAATGACATTGTTCCATATTTACAAAAAAATTAATATCTATGTTCATTTTAATACAAAAAAGCAGGCATAAATATATGCCTGCCTTCCGTTCCCAAAATCAATTACACCTAAAACAACTTGTGGTTAACCAAATCCAGATACTCTTCTACACCCTGTTTTTTACTTTTCTAAAATAATTCCCGCTATTTTATTAGCATATTTTTTAGAGTCAAATCCATCATAGTTACTTAGTACTACAACAGTCAAATATTCTTTTGGAAACCGCATGAAGTATGAACGATAACCTGCCCAGCTACCTGAATGTTCCAAGTATCGACAGTTAAAATCTTCTGCAAGCCTTAGCCCAAAAGCATAATCTTCATTGTCAATAATTGTTTCCCCAGTTGGAGAAATTTCCGGACCTATTTCGCTCATTCTTTTAACAAGTTCTTTTCCGCCAACGGTACCTGTAGTTAAATTTTCTCCCCACTTTACCAGGTCTTCGACTGTTGCATGAACTGCCCCATCACCTGTATGTTCCCAAGGGCTTTCATAGACCATATATGCTCCTTGTTCATTCTTTGAATACGCCCTAGCAATTGATATAGTAGTTGGGTAGCAATCTACAATTGTTGTGTCTTTCATATTTAAAGAATCAAAAATACGTTCTTTTGCAAACTGACGTAAAGACTTGCCGCTTACCTTCTCTACCACTAGTGACAATAAAAAATATCCTGTATTGCTATACTCAAATTTTGTGCCAACAGGGAACCCTGCAATTTGATGATTTTTAAGGTGCTTTAGCGATTCTTCCACAGTTAATATATCAGTAAATTTAATATTTTCTGCTTGAGCCAATTCCATATAATCAACTAGTCCACCAGTGTGATGAATTAGATGTCTCAATGTTACAGGTTCAGCATATGCACCTATAGAAGGGACAAATTTTACAATTGAATCATCTAAACTCAATTTCCTCTCTTGTTCTAAGAGTAATATAGAAAACGCTGTAAATTGTTTAGAAACTGAGGCGATATTAAAAACGCTCTTTGTGGTTATCGGTAGATTTTCCTCTATAGAAGCTAAGCCAACTGCACCTTTATACGTTACTCCGCTATCAAAACTAGCAATATATGCAAAGCCAGGAGCTTTTGGTGAAAACTTTTTTAATAATTGTTTAATCAATGTATGCGTCTTTTCATTATATGTATTATTCACCTTAATCACATCCCCTTCTCTTTGAATGGTTAGGAATACAATAAAAAATACTATATATATAAAATGTCAAATTCTCCTTTCAAAATTTAAACTTTTTAATGCATTATGCCAAGTACTAAAGGAAAGCAAAAATTATTAAAGAAATTAATAGTCTACCTTAGGATTGCTCTTAACAGGTTAAAAGCTTTTACAAACAAATTTTAGCAAATAATGTCTTCCCCCCTCTTTTTTTATGACAGTTTTTTGATTGGAATGAAAGCCAATAGAATTAATTATTGAAATATACAAAAAATCTTAATATAAACAATATTTTACAGCACTACTTCTATAACGTAAATATTCATTTTACTTTATTTTCCACATAACAAAATATTCTACTTGAGAAATTATTGTTCCGTGGAAATTTTTTCTTTTTCACCAAATGGAAGAAGAATCCTGACTGTTAGCGCTTTTCGTATTACTCAAACCTGATAACAAGCATGCGTTCTCCGTCAAGTGTACTTCAGCAAAAGTACTAAATCCTGGAGTGTCACCTGTATGCCTCCCAATCGGAACACAGGTTGGAAGCTTAGTTTCATCCTTATAAATAAAAAAATAGGGGGAGCCTATCGTGACAGACTCCTCCTAAAATACAACTCTCGTATACATATCGGAAATGAATTTATTTTACTAATAGTGAATATTCACCATTTTTATCATCAAATTTATACACATTCAGATAATATTTCCCTGGTTTCGCTACGAATTTTCCCTTTATAGTATTTCCTTCATCTTCACCACAAGCTACGTAATTTTGCATGTCTGATTCATGATAAAGTACCCATGTCATCCCAATATTTTGTTCATTTACCACAGAAATCTCTACTTCTTTTGGATCTGTAACATTAAACGTATAAACATCTGTTTGATCAGGAGTAATCAGATTTCCTTTTACAAGCGTATTAAACGGGAGTACCTTCTCCTCTTCATAAGATTCACCTGTTTGCGGATCTTGTTTTACAGTAACTTTTGTTTGTTCTTTGCTTTCTTTTCCTCTACTATCTTTTACTGTTAGTTCCACAGTGTATGTTCCTTTTTCTCCATATACATGGGTAGGATTTGCTTCTGTACTTGTAGTACCATCTCCAAAGTTCCATAGATAAGAAATAACTTTTCCATTTTCACTTTTTGTACCATCGCTATGAAATTGAATCTCTTCATTTACTATCCCGCTGTATGGTCCATTCATATTTACTATAGTAGTCGTTTTTTCTTTTTCCTCTGTCGCAACACCATGAAAAACAATATCATATTCAAACTGGTTAGCTGCATTCACACGATAGTTTACGAAATAGGCTGTAACTGTTTTATAACCACTCCAACCTTTTTGGGATAACTGCTCTAAAGTTTGGTTTACTTGTTTACTCATCGCTTTCCAATCTTCAGACTCACCTTTTGATGTACCACCTATGTACTTGCCTTCCACGGTAAATGTATTAAAGAATTGCGACTCATATTTTGTAATTTTGGCACTTTTTATATTTGCTACATCCACAATTTCGTTTTTCACTTCAGCTAGCGGCTTTGGTGCGTGTTGAATTAAATAATCATTTGTTACTTGCGGTACATTATATTTATCTTGATTATCAATCAACTGCTGCATATACGCTTGATATTCTGCATTCAATTGTGTATTGTTGCTCAATGATTCACGATATGAGTCATAATTTTTCACATCGTTTGTACGGATTAAATCTTGAAGCTTATCAAATGTTTCAAATTGATGATTATACAAATATGACTGTAGTGCAAAGGAATACTTATAAAAGTCCCATGATCCATATTTTGAGAACAAAGTCTGCTTTGCTGTATAACGGCTTGCTGTATAACGGCTTGCTGGATTAGATGATAAGCCACTTATCATACTTTTACGCGGAACAACATTATTTGTACGTGTAGATCCTGCAAAAAATTCTGCATTCCCTTCTTGAAACCAAGTTAATCGTTCATTTTGATACATTTCTCCGCTTCCAAATAAACCAGGAACCTCATATCTTCCTTGTAAATAGTGAGTGAATTCATGACGGAACAACTCTTCTAAACTATAAATACTCTGCTTTGGCGTACGCTCATATGTAAAGAAAGTCCCCTTCTCTTCAATATAAATTCCACCGTTGTTTGTTTCATATCCATATAATTGTCTATTTAATTGATATTCATCTGGATTATTATAAATTACTATTGTTAGTACATCATCAGCATTACCTGGTTCTAGTGCTTTATCATTTCCAATTACACGGTGATATTGTGCTTTTACTTCCTTGGCTGCCCAATATAATCTCTTAATTTTTTCTTCTGTTACTTTATCTCCCGTCTTAAAGACAATAGATCCGTCATCAAATGTATATGTTTTAGGTAAGTATTGTTGTTTCCCTTCTTCACGTATTTTCTGTAAATCTACTGCATTTCCACTATAATCTTTTCCACCATAGTTTGTTTTCATTTGTTCTACTGCTACAAAATAAGCTCCACTTAAACGAGGATACAAGTTCATCGCTTGTGTAATAACTTCCAATCCTTTGTTTGGATTACTATGAAATTTCCCTAAACGTCCTGCATAATAAATGCCATTATTAATTAACCAACTATTTTCATTTGTTATATTCCCCACGAGAGCAATTCTACTAACCTCATTTATAAAGTTATCAATCTTTCCATACCACATTGTTTCATTAGGTTTCTTATTCGTATCCTGTAAATAAGACTGTATATCATAATCAATTCCTTTTACAATTTCATATACAGCTTGTCCTTTTGCATAATTACTTACATACGTAGAAAGGTTATCATTATAGTGTTTTAAAATATTTACCGCATACTGCACTGTTTCAGTATCACTAGAAGCATTACTAATTAATTTTCCATACGCAGCTATTACCCTATCTTGCTCGGCTGTACCTAATGCAAAGTTGGGATTTCTTGCAATTGCTTTTAATGCTGGTAAACATTTGTCATGGAAGCTTCTCTCTTTTAAGTAACTTAATTCATTATTATAATATCCCACATAAAAAGCAGAACGTAGTACTTCAACAAATGTTTCAATGCCCTTTGAGTCCTCTTTAGTAAACGATTTTCCTCGTTGTCCTAATTCATTAATGATAACGTTCATGCGTTCTTTATTCTGATAAAATGCTTTCGTATCTTGATTAAATTGAAATAAATCAGTAATTTGATTCCAAGAAATTTTTGAGAGTGTGTCAATGAGTTCGTTATCAGGCATTTTATTCAGTTCTGCCAGAGAGTAGCTTTGCTTTAATTGAATTTCATCACGTTTCATAACCAGAGTAGGACGTTGTGAAAAATCGCCTACTTTTAAACGCTCTTCAAAAGTCAATGTTTCGTCAGTTTTTGTAACATGTACGATTTCATCTTTTGAAGTTTCTGTCCCAATTGGTTTTATCTGTAAGATATTATAGGGTACTTTTTCTTCTGCTGATACCTGTGTTTGAATACTTCCAAATGATAATGCCACCGTACTAATCCCAATCATCATTTGAGTAAATTTTAAATTCTTATTCATAATGTTTCCTCCAATTATATATTCCATCAAAGAATATAACATTTTACATACAGTAATTATTTAAATATGTAATATTTAATATTACATTACTTGTATTTATAGATAATATAATTCAAGGAGTAACATTATTAAATTACTTTCTTCTTCCCATCCTTTCATATGAATTATTTAATTTTTTTATTTTTTATTTACATATTCGTTATACGAATCCAATATCTCTAGTAAGGTCTCGTTAGATATTTGGAGATAATAGTTATAATTCATCAAATAAAATATACCTAATCGCATATCTATATAGTGAGATACTACCTCATGTTTGTATACAAACAATTCACGATTTGCATACTGTATTAAGAGCCCTCCTATGACATAGAAATCTTAGTCACTTACTCTAAAAAATTAAAAAATCCACACCCACCAATACCTCTGTAGATGTGGATTTTTAACTTTATTTAGAAATGTAAAATGTTTAAAAATTCTATCTATGTAATTTATAAACTTACAAATTATAACGTAACTAATCCTATTCAACACATACATATGGCACTAGCAGTTTTTAATTTTTTATCATCTAAAAAAAGAATTATGTACTTTTATACCGATACATTCTAAATAATGGCACTTACAATTATTTAAGGATGTGAAATACCAGTGGGTATAACTCCAAATACTTTTTAGTAATTTCATGAATCGGGAAATTGAATCAGTTGTCGATTCATTTTTAAATAAGGGATATTTTATAATGTAGGATTATGTATTAATGAAGAAATAATTCTGTTTACAAGATCATCTGTTATCCACTCTGTTTGCATATCGTCGGAGTCACTTTGATTCATCGAATCAATAAACTTTTTAAATTTCGGAAATAAGACTATGGAGGTAATCCAATAAATAGCATGGCTTGTCGAAAAGAAATGAAAAACTCCTTGTTCTTTCCCTTCCAATAAGATTTCTTTTAATTGTCCAAAATTCCCAATAATATATGGTTTTATTTTTTCTAATTGTGAACTTTCTTTGATAATTGCCTCATATGCAAGCGTTCCAATTTCAGGATGTTGTTTTATATGTGCAATAAAGAAAGTTAAATATTGTCTTAGAGCAGTTTTAGGATTATGCTGCGTTTCTTCAAGAAAATTTGGTAGTTTTTTTGCAAAACCATATTTTTTAAATACCTCTAAGTAAAGGTTCTCTTTTCCGTTAAAATAATACGAAGCCATAGCAACATTCACCTTTGCTTCTTTTGCAATTTCTTGGATACTTGTACCATCATATCCACTCTCTCCAAATTTTTTCTTAGCCGCTTCTAAAATATTTTCAATTGTTTGTTCGCGAGATTTTCCCATTCTCTACACCTCATATTAAAATTAATGAATTTCAAAAAAATATTATGTGCTTTATATCACAACTTTTCCATAAGATTTAATTATATATTTCGAATAATAATTTAACAAATAATTGAATATTAAGCACTCCTTATAAAACCCTTTTCTCCCCACTAATAAAAAAAGGCTGGAGACTATCTATTTCAATAGTTAATCTCTAGCCTTTTACTGGAATAATTAAAAGTTAAAGGATATTGGATTTTTTAATCTCAATTATTTATTTTACCACTTGTACAGATGCTGGTTTCCACCCCTGATTCTCTACCCAATCAATATTAACCTTATATTTTTTATTATTTTGTTTATCTCGTACATTACCGTAGGCTTTATTATTACCATTATTTCCAATAAAATCGAAAATCAATTGGCTCTCTGGAACATCAACAGCATAAGAGATTGCTTTTTTCATCTCACTCCAATCTACTGTTCCTTCTTTAAATTTCATTTCAGGTTTTGCTCCTTGCTCTGTACCAATTGGCTTCCATGAAGGATTAGTTTGAAGATCCTTTTCTTGAGATACCGTTTTTTCTTCCTCTTTATTTTCATTTCCGTTCGTTTTTACCAATTTTTCTACTTTTTGTTTCCCTTCTAACTGTGCTGCTTCTTTATCTTCGCTTTTCTTTTCTTCTATCTTTGCTATTTCTTTATCTTCAGTTTTCTTCTCTTCTATCTTTGCTGTTTCTTTATCTTCGGTTTTCTTCTCTTCTATCTTTGCTGTCTCTTTATCTTCAGTTTTCTTCTCTTCTATCTTTGCTGTTTCTTTATCTTCAGTTTTCTTCTCTTCTATCTTTGCTGTTTCTTTATCTTCAGTTTTCTTCTCTTCTATCTTTGTTACTTTCTTTTCTTGAGCAATTGCTTTCGTTGATGTATTAGAAGGGGTAAACAATTGGTATGTCACTATACCAACTGTCACTAATACCAAAGTAAATGCAATATTAAAAATTGCCTTTTGACGACGATTCTGTTGTTTTTCCTGAAATCTGCTTACTTGTCCCATTCTTCAAACCTCCGTGTTTACTTTCTCCTCTACTCTTTATGTATTATCCCTAAAATTCTTAATATTTTTATTAAACAATAGAAATAAACTACACTTTCCATACAGGATTTCATATCATAATAAAATTTGTGTTTTTTCAAGCATCTGACATATGTTATTCAAAATAGTTTAATACATTAAAAATTGATAAGCTTCTGCACTTAAGAAACCTTCAATTTTATTCAAAGGTGATTCCAATTACGTCCACATTAGATCTCCTGTAGAAAGCTTTTTAACAATTAAGCCTCTTCTTCCCTTATTTATAATTTTTAAATTAAATTTCCCTCTATAGTATAATAAAGATGTTTCGTTTTCTAATGGGGTATGTCGTAAAATCAAAAGAGATTTTATCTCTTTCACCTTCTTTTCAGAGTAAATTTCACCACTAGGAAATTCTATTATTCCTAATGTAATCTTTAATTCGCTCTCCTCAAAAGTCCACTCTTTATTAAGTTCTCTTATCCTTTGTATAAAGCTTCTTTTGGTTTGTCCTATATAGAGCAATGTTACATTCTTAGCATATACTCTAGAGATTGCAAATAGCCCCTTCTTAGAAGCTTCTTCCCTATTATAAAAGTCATTTATACTATACATGCCATACCACTTAATATGTACTGTTTCTATGAATCTCACCTCATTTTTAGACAATATTATAATTTCTGAATGTTCGAATTATTATGGGTACATATGCTTGATTACTTGAATTATAAATTGTGCTTTTCAATAATACATTTTATTATTACTAATTTCAATAATGAAGAAAAAATACAATATTATAGTTTAATTACAAAGCTGTATAAAAAACAAAGTGATATCGTGCCACATATTTTCTTTTTTTACAATATCAAACTATCGCGAACAAAATTTAGAAAGTTATGGAATAAAAATAGAGATGTTTTTGCAACTCATTGATTTTTTACCAAACACGTATAAAAACCAATAATATGAAAATAAACGACTGGCTAAAAGTTTACTTTCAATAAAATAAAAAAAGAACCTGCAAATTTGCAGATTCTCCTGATAATGATTTATATAAGTAAGACTCGAAAATATAATACAATGATTCAAAAATAAGTTCAAGTAAATCCAAAGAACCTGCTGGAGTTCGGGTTCTTTCAGAAGTGATGATGTTTTCTCGGATTTGCAAAGTGAGAAAATACAAGAATATAATACATCGAGATTTAGAGAATTTCAATACTTAAATTAGAGGTTATTTTAATATGATGTAACATTAGCATTTTGAAGGAATAGCAATGAATACCTTATACATTTCCAGTCTACATAACGCTTTATTATCAGTAGAAAGAAAAAGTAAATCCCTACTTTCACAAGAAATCCGCCTTTTTACTCTATTCATTTTTTGATACATTCCCATCCACGGTTTTAGGGTTCTCTTTTGTACTGTGTTAGCCGAAAAATTTTATAAATCATAATTCGTTTTTCCTCCACCTGTTTCACCCTTTCTACACCCTAGTTTTACAAAATAAGAGGTCATCAAAACTTATATTTATTACTTTCTGTTATCTCCTCTCTCTTGTTCTATGCATAGTCTATTTGAATTTTTATTAGCTACTAAAAAAATTTACAGGACGATTAAATAAAGCCAAGTGCATTGCACTCGGCTTTATGTTATGGTCGATTAAACATTTTTACTTCAGACGTATTAAACTGATGTAGATAGTCTTTAGTAGAAGTATAGCCTGAATTCATGAGTGTTTTCTTTTCTTCTTCTGTGATATCGAAATTAAATGACGGCGTAAAGAATGTATTGATAAATACAGTGCGGGCAGCATCTTCTTTGGTTGTTTTTCCACTCTCATGACCTTTGATCATCGTTTGAGACAAATTCCATGCAAAATGAATAAGAGAATGGCCAATATGATGTTCTGTTGAAGTTGCGATATGTTTTAACATGGCAACCTCGGCCTGAGATTCTAAACGGAAACCTAGTGTTTCTTTGTTGTAGACAATTTCATCTGTAGGATCAAAGAAAGATGCATTGTATTTCGTGTGTAAGCTTCTTAGTGTAGAATGATCCTCCATATTGCTTATCAGTTTATTAACCTCGTCAATCGTATCTGTGGTCGTGAAGTGTTCTTCCTTATTCACAAAACTTTTCCGATCAAATAAACGAATTGGGTAGTTATCGAGTACACCTCCGTCTACATAATAATCTTTATCCCATTCCACAGATTTAAAAAAGAATGGGATGGACATCGAAATCCGCACAGCAACTACTAACGGGACATCAGGTGTCGTTTCGCGAGAAAACGTACGAAGCTCGTGTGTAGAAACGTTCGTTCCTTGGAAAAACACGTCTTTTCCTGTTTTGTCATACAACTGCTGAAAAGTTGTGTCCTTACTCCCTGTCCACTTTTCAACAATCTTTCCTACCCACTCAGTGAAGAAATCCCCTTTATAGATACCAAAACCATCAAAAAATAAACGAATGTTATCTTGTACAATCGAAAAATCATCATCTTTAAACGCTTTGAAATTCATGTCTTTGTGGATTTTTACAAGATCTGCGAATGGAATAGAAAGACCTAAAAGTAATGCAGTAATCGCTCCTGCTGAAGTACCCCCAAATCGTTGTATTTCTGGTAAAATCCCTTCTTCATTTAGTGCACGGATGGCACCTATATAAGCGCTTCCCTTTACCCCGCCACCTTCAAATACTAAGTTATGAAATGGATATGCCATTATATACCTCCAATAGAGAAATTTTCGATCTGTTATAGTATCGGAATTATATTGAAATATATTCCAAATCTTATTAAAAAGGTTTCATGCCCTCCGATACGTATGGCCAAATTATCTTTATTTAATGGATGAATTGTTTGAAAGAGAAGGAATTTGCTTGGAATGGTAATTTAGTAGGATAGGAAACAGGAAGCGGAGCGCATCTTTGGATACACTGACTAATATCCCCTTTTGAAATTGTATATAACGTAACTTCTTTTCCAATGCATCCTCCTAGTAAAATCACGAGTAAGAAATCAAGGAACAACCTACATTTCATAAAGTCCTCACTCTCTTTAACATGCAATCCAGTAAAATAATTTTTTCAAATACGTAGAAATATGGTTTAACCAGTAATCAATGATCAGATCTTCTTAACTTAAGTAAACCTAAATCTATTTGTCTCCATACAGAAAGAGATAAATAGTTTTGTTCCTATTCATGAAATAGTACAATATATGCAAAATTACATATCTAATTAATTGCTTTTAATGTTATATTTTAATAGCGATGAATGCTATTATTTCATAAGTTGTCAACAAGCGTTATGTATGTATGAGAAAAAGGAAGGAGCTAAATAGGCCCCTTCCTTTTTCTACTAATTAACTAAATTACTCTCTGGTAAAAATTTAAATAGTAATGCTCATTTACACGCGTCTCATTATGCATTAAACATGCTAACTTAGCTTGCTGTCGGAAAAAATAAAAACGATAGCATTAAGTTATTAAGAGACAAAAATTCATCAACACGAAGACAGATTTGTCTTGGCTAGATAAATTTGGTGATAAATACAGGAAGTAACTCTTACGATTCAATGATTCTTTTTCCTGCCTTCTACCCTTGCCACCTCTGTTTCATGACTTGTAAATAGAGATCTTCAAACTCGTTAAAATGGACGCGAAAAACACCTAATGTATCGATATAAGCAGAAATCACATCTTTTTCATTAAAATGGATACCTTCCTGTGCTAAGTCATAGCTATCATTAAGGCTGTATAAATCAAAATATTCTTCTTCCCAATACAGGCCTCTATTTACTAGTAATCGAGTAGAGCAAGTAATAGCTTGTTTAATATTCCATTTCTGAGCTACTAACTTTTCATTTAAGACTGAAAGAAGGATGTTTACCGAGGGGTTTTCATCAACTATGCGGCTATATGACAGTAAAGCCGATTCTATATATATCAGCTTTGCTTTAGACATTAAAGATATCTCCATAATTTCATATGGCGGGTGATCATTTGCTTCAATCAACCTATCGCACCATGAAATAACCTCCTCTCTATTCCAAAGTCCGCAGCCTAGTCCTAATGCATACAAGTGGGCTAAAGTTTGATAAGATTTCAATATGTTTCACCTTCAATTTAACTGTATAGTGGTATTGCATTCATTTTGGAAATAATCACGCTTAGTAATAAATATAATAAGCTGCCCAAACGGACAGCTTATTTGCATTAAAAACGCTACACATGAACTTTTGCTTTTTTTCGACGCACAAGCCACCAAACTAAAGATAGCAGTACTAGGGGAAACGGAAATATCTGAATAAACAAAAATACTTCCCAAAAATCGTGCATCGTACTACCAGGGGAATCTGTTGCCATCCCGCCAATAAAAAAAGACAATGGAATGACAAGTATATTTATACCTAAGCTAATCATTAGGAATGATAGATTCTTCTTCCAGATTACTGGTAATGCAGCCGCGATTAATAAAACCAATGCAGTACCCAGTATAAGAAACAGTGCTCCAAATAAAAATACAAAGTATAAAATAGCATTGATTAAAGGTTCCACAATAGCCCTCCTAAGGATTCATTCTATAGAAACACTCATGTTATTTAGAAAGTCAGGATGCTATACCTCTTAGTTGTCTTTCAATTTCTTCATCGCTATAGTCTTCATTTATCTGCTTAGAATACTTAATCTACTTGCTTATATTCTGGACTGCGTTAGGACATATGTTTCTCTTGTACAACCAGCTGGCAAGAAACCCACACTTATCCCTGCTAATACGGTACCTTTAAAGGCTCTGTTCATATTCATTTGCCCCTTTTATCTTTTCGTATTTTTTCTCCATCCATAGACAGTCCATTATGAACGTTTTCATTATAAGTATTGTCTGCTGTTACTGTTTTACTTTCCTTACTATCTGTTTCGGCCCTGATTCTTCTCATTTACCGTTTCAGTATTACGCTTCAATCCGCATTATCATCACATAAAAAGGACATACCTATTCATATATACTCCTTTATTATTTTATATTGAAATAAATAATGGTTCAAAGTTATTTTGTGAAAATTATACAAAAATTAATAATTCATCGATTACCCAACAATAGATAATATGGATAAAGAAAAAATACTAGAGAATATCACATTGTAGTAGTCTCTAGTATCTTTTCATAGTATTTTAGCGGCTATGCAATACGGAGGGATAAAAAAGGACCTCTTACGGAAAGATAAGAGGTCATCAATAAGATAAAAATGTTGTATTTGAAACACGCGAGTTTCTAATTCACATCATAACACAATATATTCATATATTCAATATATACATTTAAGATAAGGAATATTACATCCTTGAAGATTACGGTAAACCAGGAGATAGTGCTGAAAATGAACCTACTTTGCGCAACATTTTCCAAAAAAAGTATGCGGATGTCGCACCTGCTAAGACATTTTGAATAATCTTTGCAGCTGCTACATCAACGGGTAATTTATTGTATTTCCAATCTAGAGAATCAATTGTACAATCCCATACTTTTAAAACTAGTGAAATAGATCTTTTTAATTACATACTTAATTTATTTTTTAATGTCCAATATTTTTCTCCATTAGCTTCAAAAGAGAATTCTACCCATCCATTCGGATCTTCACGATAAATAAAGATGGTTGTTCCAGGAGTTACTGTACCAACTTTATTCTCCTCGACAGCTACATCTGGTCTACTTTTAATTTTTAAATTAAATGGATAAGGTACCTGATAGTAAGTAGCTGATGATACAACATTTGAGCTTGAACCGTCTGCATACATTTTATATGGAATTTCATTAGATAACGCGTCGACATCTAATGTTTCAGGATTCTTTGGTAATTTTTTTGCATATGTATAGTCTTCTACACGAAACGGTTTAATACGTTCCATAATACCCGCAATTTTCTTAGCCCAGCCTTTATCTGATGCATATTTCACGTTCATGCCAGTTAATGTTGACCCGTTATAATACATACCACTTTCTTCTAAATATCTTTCTCGTACATAATTAGCATTATAAGCAATACTATCGCCGTAGCTTGGTAAATATTTCGCATATTTAAACGGATCTCCATCATATGCACGTAGACCGAATAAATTATGTTTTTGATATGCGATTTCTGATTTTCCGTATCCAGATTCTAAAATCGCATGCGCTGCTAAATAATGAGCACTCACGCCATATTGATTTTGCGCATTGATAAAATCTTGTCCATGTCCAACTAAGGGACTATCTGAATGATATTTTGCAATAAAACTATCAATCTCTTGAGCTGTAATTTTCGAAGCCACTGTTAAATTTAAATCTTCATATGAGGTAGCAGTAATAACCTCTTTTTCATCGTTTAAATTTTGTTGTAACATATCTGTTTTTGCAGTAAGTTGAGCAGCTTCAGCACGTGTTATAAATCTATTTGGTTGCCAACCGTTCTCGGTACCATTAGAAATTTTTAAATCTATTAAAATATTGGCATGTTTTTCTCCCCAATGCCCTTTTAAATCTTCAAATCTAACCTGCTCGTTATGATTTGCTGTGCTTTGTAGTTTATATGCATTTACTAGCATGGTAGCCATAGCAGCACGAGTTACTTTTCCGGATGGATTAAAGATTCCATTCCCTTCACCTTTAACAATACCAGCTTTTTCAGCAGCAGCAATATAAGGAGTAGCCCAGTGGTTTTGTGAATCTGTAAAAGATGGTTTTGCATTAGGATCAATTTTTATACCTAAAACTTTTGTCATAATTTTTGTAGCCGAAGCTCTGTCTAAAGAGTCATTTGAACCAAAAGTTCCATCTGGATAACCATTTAATACCTGTTTATCAACTAAATAGTTAACTGATTTATCAGCCCATGTAGGAACATCAGGGAATTTATGAGTATCTGCTAAAATATTAGAAGAATAGGATAATATAGCTCCTGCAAGGATACCTGTTGCAATTAATTTGTGCTTCATTAAAATAAACACCTCTACCATTGTATTTATCAAATTGAGATTTTCTATTTTTATATTTACATGTTTGTAATAATAATAAAATCGTATTATCACGCATTCAATTTGATGTAACGAGTATAGTTACTTATATACACAAGTGTCAATGAATTTCTTTTACAAAAATACATAATATTTACATGATTTTATAATTGACTTATGTATAAATTTTGTAAAGGACCTTTTGATAGATTTTACCTGAAGAAATCTCTTTAGTTGTTAATTTGCCAATCTTTCTCGTTTACTATTAATCAATTAAAAAAAGAATTTTTTGTTTGAAAATCTTAAGTTGATGGATGTGTGAACGTACCGCTACTAAAATTCTTGCTTTTAATTTATTATTACTGTATTATATTTACGTATCAATATAAGGATTATGGTATATAAAAAGGAATCAAATCTATAAGTAAGATTTAAATCCTTTTCCAATTCAAAAAGATTTTGCCAAAATCTAATATAATTTATGCTTATCTTTTTAGTATGTATCTAGTAAAAACATATTTTTTATCCATAGAATTCTGTTTTCAATGATATGAATTAGTGTTCTAAACAAGGAATCCTACAAAGTGATCTGAAAAACCTGAGAGATATTGTATGTAGTTTGCTCATCTCCAGGTACTACAATAAAGAGCCTTACCTCTCTAGGCAAGACTCTACTAGTTTAGTTGTATACTATTTACATGATAACTAAGAAACAGAAAACATATAACACCAAATAACAGCACCCTATTACTCCTCCTACAGCTAATACCTGTTTAACCCAACTCTTAAATTTTTGATTACTGTAAATCGCTTGCACTCTTTCCATATTTCCTCCTATTAAAGAGAACCCTTAAAGACTCTCACCTCGCTATAGTACCATTAAAAAATGAATAATAGAGATCTAATGTATAAATATGCAATATTGCATACGGAAATGTATTGTTATTATTGTAAGCGCTTACTATAATAAGGTTATAAAGATTTATTACATTTTAATACGAAAAAGAGGAGAGAATAATATGGAAATCGCAATGGCAGTTTTAAAATTTATAGGTGGAGCAATCCCATTAATTCAAGAACTTCTAAAAGCATTTATGTAAATTCACTATTTAGCAATTATTCATAAAAATTATCATACAAATGATCTGTATATCAAAAATGAATTGGTTGACAGATCATTTACGTAATCAAGGTTCCTTTAACATGACTAAGGGGCCTTTTTAAAATTTTTAAATAATTAAGGTTACGTCACATCACCCTCAAGTTAGCAAAATAAAATGAAACTTTAACTTGATGGTGATGGGGTAACAGTTGTGATTTAGAGATAAGATCAGATTATACAAAGTTTTGCACGTCAGCGATACCGGAAATAAACTTCACCTTTAGTAGCAAGAATCTCCAATAAAGATAGCCAACTTGCCTATTTAGGAATAGGAGTTTCAATTTAAATGATGCGTTCCAAGGCACTACTCTTCTTCTAAAATAGCGTAATAATATTCATCCCACCATTCATTCCCATGTGGTATACACTTCCTGAAATAGCCTTCTCTTCTCATTCCAATCTTCTCCATTACTCGATATGATGGGGTATTTTTTGGCTGACATGTAGCTATAATCCTATGTAATTTCATTTCCTTAAAGCCATATTTCAATGTAGCTTGTGCTGCTTCAGAAGCATATCCTTTATTGAAATATTTAGGATTGAACACCCAGCCAATCTCATATGTATGCTCACCAAAATATTTATGAAAAACTATATGACCAATCAGAATATCTTTATCAATTAATACTACAGGAAAGTTTTTAGCGTTTTCACCAATGTTTTCATTCACAAAGTTTCTTGTATTTTCTTCAGTAAAAACCCCTTCAGGTATGTATTTCATAACATTGATATCTGATGTATACTCATGAACAGCTTGCCAATCTTTGAACTCAAATTTTCGTATTAATAATCTTTCTGTTTTTATAAACATTTACTTTTCCCCCTCAAAAAATTGCAACTATATTTAAACTCCACTTTTAAGGTGAAAATACGGGCCAAACAAACTATCTTACAGCTTGACTTTAGAAACTTTAGGGATAATGCTTTGACAAATATATTATATAACAAATATTAACATCCACGGGATTTGTTTTTGAAAATTATGTTAATTAAGAAAGAAAGTAGTTTTTTCTTAGATATTATTGTTAATAACTGATGGTATCATTATATTTCATTCTGCAACTTATTTAGAAAAGCTATGTACATTTCGAAGAAGTTCTTCAATAAGTTTTGTTTTTTCATTTACCTTTGTGGCATATGTGAAATCACCATAACAATATGGATACCTAAAATTATTTTTATTTCCACCACAAGTATACATCGCTGGATTTTGATCAACTTTCATCTTAGAAAATTTTTTGGCCGAATCCTCCGAGTGTTGTTTAACTTCTTGACTAGCAATAAAATCAATATACCCTGGTCCCATATTATAACTTTGAATAATTGTATCCATGCTAACATCCTTGTCCGTTCCATATTTGTACATTTTAGCAAAGTGCTTTACCCCCTGTTCAATGCTCAAGCTTGTCTCTTGAATTTCATTTGGCTTTAATCCAAGTGATTCAGATGACTGCATAGGATCGTTTCCCTCACCTCTACTCTCTTGATACATAATTCCTAATAAAATTGGTGTTTTCTCTCCTAAATTATATTTTTCTAATTCTTTTTTTAAGGTAGACTCATATTGCAATACACGTTTTTCGGTGGCTTGCGCTTTATTTTGTTGAATATTGGTTTTATGATTAAAATATAGCATTCCAAGTATTGTTCCTAAGCCTAAAATACTAATAAGGAACACTTTTATAATTTGTTTTTTACTTGTATCCTTCATATATTCCTCCTCGTATAAGAAATTCAATTTTTCAAAGGTAATTGGTTATATACAAACTATGTAATGAACATCTATCTCCCGCCCTTTTTAGACTCATATATCAATACTTTAAGGTTTCAAGTTTAATATAAAAATTTAAAGATAAGGTAAAGATAAGATAAAGATAAAATAAAGGGTATTTTTAGCGTACTTTAAAAGATATTGCTACAAAGGGATATATGGGACAACTTGTTGATATGAATGGATTTAGTGATAATTGAAAGGTTATTGTACAAGTTATTAATTATGGAGACATCATTCCAGAAGATTTAATCCATCTTTTCAATATGCTTTATATAAAAACCACAACATAACATATAATAAAAAACGGCGAACCCTCCACCTAGGAGAATCCACCATCACAAATAACTGATTATTTCACACCTAGTTTTTTTGCTTTCTTAGGGATCCCGTCTTCCAGCACTTCCTCTCAAGCTGTTACACCTGGAATATGATGTGATTGCATTTGAAACAGGGCTTTGGGAAGCAGCAGCTGTTCAGCAAAATTTTGATAACTCAACCGCTACAGAAGCGATGAAACAATCCTTATACTCTGTATGGAAAACTGAGGAACTTGAACAATTATTTACCTATATGAAAGAACAAAAAGAAAAAGGAAAGCCACTCACATTAGCTGGTTTTGATATGAATTTGTTTTATAAATCTTCATTCCGCTCTTATGCAAAAGAATGGTTGCAAAAAGTAAATCCTGAAGTAAAGAGTGAATTTGATACAGCAGTGTCAGAGTTGATTGAACTGGATAGGTATTACAATAAAAATAAAACATATTTCAAAAATGATATTAGACTTTACGAAGATGCAGCAATACAATTATGTTGGCCCAAATATGATGGATTATCTTCCACAGCGTATCAAAGACCAAATGGACACAATTGGTGTATTTGCGTATAGTGGAAGCAGTTGGGATGATGTTAATGAAGATGTTATTCCTGTACATAATGAACATGAAGAACCAAGCGTTGAAAAAATCATCAGCCCGGTAGGAAGTCCCCATGTTTTCGTTAACTTAAAAGGAGAAAGTAACCGACCAGAAACTTCATGGATGTTTACTCCTACTGCAGCAAGTTATTGGGGAAATAAATTAAAAGAAGAAATCATGATTCCGACAGAACAATATGATGGCATTCTCTGGTTAGAAAAAATATCACCTTCTGTACTGAAGTGAAAAATAAGAGCCTCCAATAAAGTAATGGAGGCTCTTTTCAATTAAGTTAGAATTTGAGGCAAAGACGCTAAGAAAGTCTTTATACTGCTTAATGTTTATTTGTACTCTATAACCATTATTTTGAACAATTTACCATTCCCCTTCAACTTGTACATATGGTCCTATAATCAATTTCCGCCTTTACAAAGAGTCCTGCGGTGTTCATCATGATAAACAGTTAACAAGAATAGCGAAGCAACGGCCTTGGAAATATGAAAATCCGCAAGGACTCGGAAACAATATATTTGGAATGTCTAATAATTCAATTTCATGAAAAGAATGACGGAATCTCGCAGCAATTGCAAATGCCATCACATCCACTCCCAGCTATACGTAAAGCACAATTAGTATATCAATAAGATCTATGTTTCGTGCAGAAATCGCCTTTTTCTCTCCAGACTTATCTACAAGAATAAAAAAGGAAACACAAGATATGTTCCCTTTTCACTATTTGTTTTCTACAATTTTAATTCCAATGTTTCTAGATGCAGAATAGATCCGATCCCTGGCAGGTAGACATCTTCCTCCTTCAGCAGGGATAAGGAAATTTCCGTTTCTACTAGTGACGGAAGATTGCGCACGCCAAATAATAATACTTTTCCCCCTATTGCCCAAATGACGCGGGGTATGCATGGAAATCGTAAGGTTGTTTATGTATGTAATTGTTCCTGTTCTTAAACATTTTAGGGTATCTATTTTTATTATATTTTGCTTTTTTAGTATCTCTTATTTTTATTGTTTGATTGTTATGACTGGCACTTGCTCGGTTTCGGAAATTTCACTGTAACCATAATAAAGTAGAAAAAACAATAAAATAATTGTCCAAATAAATATAAACACTTTGTAACTATACTTCATATGAAAAACCTCATTTTCCCTATATAAGTGAATGTACATACATCCTATAAATCCGATTACATAAATTATCAGATATCTTAGTAGTAGAGAATCATTAAGTATTAGCAATTGTTATTCATAAACATATCCAAGAAATCTTCAAAAAATATCATCTAGACATTTCATAAAAATGCACAGATAATATTTTTACGTTTAGCTAAGTAATGCTTATTATGTAATAAATCTTTATCTCTATTTCACCTTAATGTTTATATGTACAAGAGTCTGTGTAGCAACTAGGCTGTACTTTAAATATGTACTAAATTGTGTGTGGGAAAGGAAGCACATTTTATTTAAAGTTGTTACTTTAAACCCTTTAATTAGTTGGTAGTCTTCTTCATTCAGACAGAAAGGAAATTTAAAGTGTGCACGTATTTTCAACTCAGACTCTTTACTACACACACTCCTATACACATAAAACATCTATACCTTTCGTAACATTAAGGAAACAAAAAGGAAATGACATAGAAATGATTATAATATTTCGTAACAATCTTGTAACACAAATGTAACACAATACATTTAATCGTACAATACTTTTTTAGCTAATTATCAACAAAGCATTGTTAATGTCGTTCAAATTTAATAATGTTCCCATAGAGTAATACATATTGTTTGTGAAGTGTTTTTTCAAAATATAACGAAACCTACCATGACGGAGGAATGTTAATTCCATTTAAGAATAAATGGATTAATACCTTTCTAGCTTTTGTATCCCAATCATAGTATAGAGAGGATTATGGTTATCCAATAAATGTATGTGACCATATACAAGCTAAGCCTTTTAAATAATTACTGTAACTAAAAAAACAAGTAATTATACTTGTTTTTTTAGTTTACTTTCCAATATCGCAACAGTTTTATGTGCTCTCTTTTCCTGTCTACATTATTGGATGCATACCTTACTAAAGATAGCTTCTTTTTTTATGATTCTATTGAAGTAATTAATTGCTGACGTTCTTTATCTCTATAAATTTTCATTTCATGTTTAAACTCGTAATTTCCTACTTCAAATCTAGCCCATTCCTTACTTGTCCAATATACTACATCTACATTTTCTCTTAAGATTGCAAAACACACATCCACTAATTCATCTTCGTAAAATGGAGCTTCTTTTGCTAATTCAAAAGCAAGCACTTTTGGATCCTTAGTTTTAATTTGAAGTTCCCTAGAGGTTTGCCCTAAATACTGCCATTGCGATGGTATTGATTGAACTTGGGCATCTCCCCTATCTTGAAACTGTGATGGAGAATCATTTGTTGAAGCAAATGTAGGTTTACTTACTCCTATTGCTGTTCCTAAAACAATAGAACCAATAATAAGTTTTTTAATCATTTTTTCAGCCCCTTTAATAATTTTGGATATGCTTCATTTTTATACCACGTTCACAGTCATGTAAATGAAGATAATTTGACATAATTATGCACCTTAAATTTACTAAAAACAAAATTGTTGGTTAAGGTAAACTTTTTTGTCGTAAGTATACACTTTTTGTATAAAAATTAGTTTTTAAAATATTTGCATACTTATTGATAAAGCTTCCTGCCATTCCTTATTCGAAGCCAATTTATCTCTACCTACTCACTTCGCATTCCTTGAAGAAGGAACCTTCTTGACTAAAATGATAAAAAAGTTGGGGATTTCCCCAACTTTTTTATACGTTTATTGTCTAATTAATCCTGTAGATGTAACCCGATATGTTCCTGTTTTCCATTCTCAAGGTTAGTTAAAGTCGTGCGTGTTTTTTCCTTTGCTGCTTCCCCTTCTATATGAGTAAATTCTATATAATCTCCCTCTTTTACAGGTACTGTTTGGGTTTCAGCATTTTGTTGTCTATTTCCCATAATTTCCTTATTGTACATAACGCTACCAGATGAGTTCTGGACTTTAATACTTGCATATGTGCTATTGAAATAAGAATGCGGTACACCAGCTTCTAACATTAGCTTTAAAACTTAGATATATTTAATATTTTTTTCACTACTATTATTAATCAAATTATAGTATTTTGTATTAAAATCGTATGATTTAGGACTAAATATAGTGTGAAAATTTCATAAATATGTAGTTTTAGATATTTATGATGAAAGACACACTAAATAACTTAATTGATCACACTATTTGACTCAGAATTGTTTACCAGAAAAACGTTATGTAAACTTTTTATTTGTCAATTAGACAAAATAGTTTATTTGCTGGTACCTTATCATTAGCTAGAAAGAGCCTACTAAAAAAACGTAGATTCCTCTAACGTTAACACCTGCCCAATCCCAGCGTTGTTTACAAGGATATCAAATGTAGTATCACCTATATATTTTTGAAGAGATTGACCATCATTGCATACAATTTATTAATGTCATTAAAAGTACTTAAGTCTGCACTAATCGCAAACGCGGAACCGCCATCTTGTTTAATTTGATCCACTACACTTTCTGCTTCTTCTTTTCTTTTACTATAGTGAACAACGACTAACGCACCAGCCTGTGCCAAATGTAAGGCAATACTTCGGCCTATCCCTCTACTAGCCCCTGTTACTAATGCAATTTTCCCCTTCAATTTATTCATCTCATCATCCCCTTGTTTAAAAAATTCTACTTAGTTATATCACAAGATACCCTTTGAAATGTTGCTCACTAATTTGATATCCATAAAACCAAAAGGCCCACTCATAATTATAAGAGTCGGCCTTTTTACTTCACATATTGCATCCCTAACTGTTATGTACTTTGTATTAAGTATAATAAAGAATCTAGATGGTATTATAGGTAAGCTTAAACTAAAGTCAATTCATATACATTTTGCTTAGAGTTTCTGCATTTAAACCGTTCGTTTAGGCTTCTATGCATATATTCAATAAAATTTCAGCAATGCCTGTATTTTTCATCATTAATATTTTTGTTTCTTAGGCATGAGCATACTTTGAAAAATCCTAAAAACTAGTCGATAATCTTTTAGAATCTAACTTTCCTATAATACTCTTTGCTATTTCTTCAATATTTTCATTTAGAAAGAAATGATTACCTTCAAAAGAATGAAAAGTACACGTTTTACTTGTGTATCGTTCCCATTTTATTACTTGATCATATGTAGTAAATTCATCATTTTCCCCATTAAATATAAGAAAATCAATATCACATGGTTGTGTATTTTTGTCATGAATATACGTCTCAACGATTTTAAAATCTGCTCTTAGAATAGGGAGAAAGATCTCCATTAATTCTTCTGATTGCAGTACCCCAGATGGTGTACCTCCCATTGCAATAACTTCTCTTTTAAATTGTTCGTTAGAAAGATTATGTCGGATATTTTTTATTTTACTATTTGGATGATTTCTACCGGATAAAACAAGAAATTTAGGCAATACGCTTTTAGAATCTTGTATTTTTCTAGCTACTTCATAGGCAATCAAACTTCCCATACTATGCCCAAATAAAATATATGGCGAATCATCTATCTGCATAACGATATTATTATAGACATCATTTACCGCTTCTTCCATACTTCCGTACAAATTTTCTTCAATTCTATATCCTCTACCAGCTAACTCTATCGGCACTATCTCAATATATGGATTAAAGTAATTTTTCCATTTTGCGTAACTAAACGCAGATCCCCCAGCATGTGGAAAACAAAAAAGTTTAGTCTTCTGCATTGATTTTCTCCTTACTTTCAAATTTGTATATATTTTGGCAAATTGTATAAATGTCTTTAATTATTATCTCTTGTGGAAATTCATCTCTTGTTGCACAAACAGATAACTTATAATTTGGATCAATGTTATATTGTTTAAAGTAAAAGTTTTTAGGTATATTCTTGTATGAAATTAAAGTTCGTGACTCTTTTTTTATAGAGAATGAATTTAACGGGATATAAAGTCCTTTTCCAATCGTTTTGATATAACTTTCTTTTAATGTCCATAAATCATAAAAATAATTAATTTGTTCATCAGAATTCATATTAGATATATCATAAAATTCATCCGCTGAAAAAAATTCTTTTGCTAATTTAAGCGCCTCTATCTCTGAAATCTTTTCTATATCAATACCCACATTAAAATTAGCAGTAGTACAAACCACCCATTCTCCTGAATGTGACAGATTAAAATGAAAGTCAGAAAAATTTTCAACAAAAGGTTTTCCATACTCATTATATTTAAATCTAATTTCTTCATTATTAATTTTATACTTTTGGCAGATTAGAGATCGGATTAGTAAATCCCCTATCAGGGTCCTATTAACGTCGCATGAGTTTAATAAACGCTTCATTCGTTCTTTCTTCTCATTTGAAACCAAGTTACTAAGTTGCTTAAACAAATGACTTTCAATATTCTTTGGTATTTTCACAGCTTGAATGTGTATGATAAATCACTTCCTTTTTTAAAAGATGGCTTCATATATGTGCGTTACATAAATTCAAATTAACTTTATTAAATTGCAAATACAATAGAAAAGGTGCATATTTACATATCAATGAAAATATGCACCTTTCCTCAGTAATATCATCAGGCATTCGCTTCTATTACAAAGATTTCTATGTCTCTACCAATTACTTTTTACATTATCCTCTTAAAAAGTAATACTCTTGATATATTCATTATTGCCTACACTTTATTTGCAGTTATTGGGCTGCCCTTTTCGTTCATAGCGTTGCATCTTTTGCACTCTCTACTTTTCAGTTAATGAAAGGGATGTTTCTTTTATCCCTTCAAATTCATTTAATAGGTACTTAGCTATCTTTTCAACTGCGGGGAAGTCTACTATTTCCTCATGTGATCCAGGGACAGAATACTTATTTACTCTTCCTTTTAATAAAGGTCCCCAATCTGTAAACAACTCTTTTCCTTCCTCAGCACTAAAATAGAGAACTTCTCCAGAGTATGATATTAAATCATGATCTGCCATTATGTTCAGGCATTTCCTATGAGCATTGATAACTTGCTTCAAATTCATAAGATCTGCATCAGGCGGGAGTACTCCTTCCATAATTAATCGCTCTACAAGCATATCTTGTTCATGGAAGAGGCCTTCCCCCTGCTCAGTAAAACCTCTAGAAATGAAATGCTCATATATATATGAGAGCATATCCTCCGTTGTTTTATAGTCCTGCTCTGAAGGCACTTTAGTATCCATTAGTATCAACAACTCAACTTCCTCACCTTGATTCTTTAGTACAGTTGCGATTTTATAAGCAATCGCACCGCCTAAAGACCATCCTCCAAGACGATATGGACCTTCTGGCTGAACACGTTTGATTTCTTCAATGTAAAGTTGAATTACTTCCGGCAAGGTCAATTCATCAATTTCTCCCTTTTCTATAAGAGGATTCTGTAAACCATAAAATGAACAATGGTTCTTAAGTAATCTTGCTAGTTGAATGTAACAGAATACATTCCCCATAAACGGATGAACACAGAAGAAAGGGCTTTTTTCTGATTCTTGTAGTGGAACTAGCGCTGCTACTGATTTGGTCATATCATGCTTATCACGAATAAGGCATGCGATTCCTTCCAATGTTGGGTTCTTAATCAATGTTGAAACCTTAATCTCTTTTCCAAACTTCTCCCTAATTTTTGAAACTAATTTAATTACAAGGAGAGAGTGTCCTCCTCTATTAAAGAAATCATCATTTACATAGACATCTTCTATCTGTAACACATCCTGCCAGATTTTAATCAACTGATATTCAATTTCATTCCTTGGAATGATTGGTGTAGAGAAGTTATTTTCTCTATGAATAGTTAAATTGTTCAATGCCTTTCGATCAACTTTGCCATTCGTTGTAAGAGGAATCTCGTCTACCTTAATAAAGTGTGCGGGAACCATATAATTTGGTACTTGTGTCTTGAGATACTCACGCCACTCATGCATACTACCATCTCCAACTACATAAGCAACCAATCTCTGCTCTCCTAATTTATCCTCTGTTACCAAAACTACTGCTTCTTTTACCAGTGGATGCCTCTCTATACTCGCTTCAATCTCTTCAAGCTCAATACGAAAGCCCCTAATTTTTACTTGATTATCAATTCTTCTCAAGTAATCTAAATTACCATCAGGTAAATAACGAACCAAATCTCCCGTACGATATAAACGCTCTTCTTCATTAAATGGATGACGGATGAATCGCTCTGCTGTTAATTCTGGGCGATTCAAGTATCCTCTCGCTATACCTGCACCCCCAATGTATAGCTCACCTGTTACACCAACTGGAACAGGTAACAAATTTTTATCCAATACATAAGTTTGAACGTTCGGCA
This sequence comes from Bacillus sp. FSL E2-8900, assembly GCF_037966225.1. NCBI lineage: Bacteria > Bacillati > Bacillota > Bacilli > Caryophanales > Bacillaceae > Bacillus > Bacillus sp. FSL E2-8900. The sequence goes on along the minus strand of NZ_CP150193.1, from coordinate 2,363,055 downwards.
ACGGACGTCCAATTGTTACTCTCTTACTATCTTTTTTGATATGATAGCATGTTGCATCAACCGTACATTCTGTAGGACCGTATACGTTATAAAAATCAATTTTTTCGGTCTCTACTAGCTGTTCCCATAATGACGGCATGATTGCTTCACCACCGACTAATATCTTAATTGGTACATGAACATCAGCACTTATTTCTAGCAATCCTCCATCTATTAGTAATTGAAGTAATGAAGGTGTCATATCAAACATTTCCAATTTATTCTCCCTAATATAGGACACAAATTGTTCTGGATTAGTGCGAACTTCACTTGGAATAATATATAAACTTGAACCATAAAGCAGCATTTGTAATTGCTGAATAGATACATCAAAGGCAATTGATGCATTCAAACCAACGCGCATATTACTAGGTATCTCATGTGAGAAAACTTCTTTTTGTAAACCATATGATAGGTTTATTACAGAATGATGCTGTACTAAAGCCCCCTTTGGATTCCCTGTCGAACCAGAAGTGTAGATAACATACGCTAAGTTTTCCCCTGTTACCTCACATATTGGTGAAAGTTTGCTTTCTTGAGAAAGCATCGCTTGGTCCCTATCTAGGCAAACTGTCTTAATGTCTTTAGGTATCCAGCCTAGTAATACTTCATTTGTAACTAACACTTTAATTCCTGTGTCTTCTAAAATATATTGTAGGCGGCTTTCCGGATTCGATGGATCTAATGGAACATAGGCTGCTCCAGCCTTCCAAATTCCCATGAGACCAACAACCATCTCAACTGAACGCTCAAAGCAAAGGCCAACTAATGACTCTGTCCCAATTCCACATTTCTGTAAATGATGGGCTAATTGATTAGCTCTTTCATTCAGCTCTCGATATGTTAGTTGCTGTTTTTCATCTACCACTGCCAACGCGTCAGGCGTACGATTTACTTGCTCTTCGAATAGTTGATGGATTGCATTCTCACGTGGATAGGATATAGTATTATTATTCCATTCTTCCAATAGCTTTCTTTGTTCAGCTTCCGTAATATATACTAGCTCTGATAGATTTTGATCAATGTTTTTGAGCATTTGCATTAACACTTTGTGTAAATGACCCAGCATTCGTTCAATGGTTACTCTATTAAACTTACTACGGTCATACATTAACTTTAACGATAACTGGATTCCTGGAACTACAGCTAACCCTAATGGGTAGTGGGTTTGTTCTACCCCTTCCAATTCACCAATTTCCAGATTTTCTGAAGACTCCTCTTTCACTGGATAATTTTCAAACACATATAAACTATTGAACAGCGGTATTCCTCTAGGAACTTCACTCCACCCCTGAATCTCTGTCAAAGAAGCATACTCATATTGTCTTCTTTCTATCTCTTCCTCTTGTATCTTCTGCAACCAATCTATTAATTTTATATCATCCACCAATTGAATTCGCGTCGGTGACGTTGTAATGAAAGGACCTACGATGTTTTCAACATCAATAATCTCCGTAGAACGCCCTGAGCTTGTTACACCAAAAACAATGTCATTTTCTCCACTATATCGGCTCATGAGATATGCCCATGCACCTTGAATTACTGTACTCAAAGTAAGTTTATTGCGTTTCGCCCATCCTTGTAACGCTTGAGTCTGCTCTTCTGATAAATACGTAACCTTCTCTGTGTAACCTTTTTCTTCCTCTTTACTTTCTAAGCCCAGCAAAGTTGGCGCAGTAAAACCTTTTAGCTTCTCTCTCCAGAATTGTTCCGCCTGCTCCTTATCTTGCTCTCTTAACCATTGGATATATTTCTTATATGGTGAGGACTTAGGTAACTTCACAGCTTCTCCATTCATTCTCTTCTGATAGACTGTAAGTAATTCATTAAATACTAATGGTAAACTCCATCCATCCAGTAAAATATGGTGATGGGTCCAAACAATCCGATATTCTTCCTCACCTTCTTGAATGACTGTTACCCGCATCAATGGTGCTTCATCAAATTGGAAGGCTTGTTTTCGATCTAATGCCAAAAAGACTTTTCTTTTTTCCTCTATCTCTTCACTTGTCATTGTACGCCAGTCTTCTTTGTTCACTTTAAATGGGATATTTTCATACACCACTTGTACAGGTTCTTCAATTTCGTCCCATACAAATGCTGTACGAAAAATTTCATGCCGCTGAATTACAGATTTCCACGCCTGCTCAAATGTAGGAATATTCATTTTTCCTCGAATCATAAAACTCAATTGCACTATATACGGTGCAACATGTTCATCCCCTTGGTCATGCAATGTGTGGAAAATCATACCTTCTTGCAAAGGTGATAGTGGATATAAATCAGTAATCTGATTGTTCTTTCCGCGATGCATTTTGTTTAGTACATTTGTCAAACCTTCTTGGCTAAGATTAGCCATTGCAAAATCCGAAATGGTCAGTGCAGATTCTCTATCTGAAAATTGAATCAATGCACTCAGTTGATATAGCATATTCTGTGCAATACTTTGAATCGTTGATTTGGCAAATTGTCCAACATTGTATACCCAAGTGAACTGAAGTTTTCCATCCGTTACAACCCCAATTACATCAATTACATGCGATCGCTTGGAACCGGCTGCATGATCTAAACGCTTAAATTCGTTCTCCGGAATAAACATTGCATCGCTAGAAAACATTTGGTCAAATTGTCCAAGATAGTTAAAACTAATAGACGGTGTATATTGGGAGCTTAATTGCTCACACATTGTTGCGTTCATGTAACGCAACACCCCATAATCAACACCCTTATTAGGAATTTTGCGAACTTGTTCTTTAACTGCTTTTAATGCTTCAATTGGCGTATTAGCACTAGTAACATTTAAATGAACTGGGTAAATACTTGTAAACCATCCCACAGTTCTCGATAAATCAACATCTTCAATAATCTCTTCTCGACCATGTCCCTCTAAATCTACGCTCAATATCGGCTGCCCCATACATGCTGCCGTAGCTTGTACTAATGCTGCTAATAATACTTCATTGATTTGGACACGGTGAGTGCTTAAAGTCTCTTGCAATAACATACGGGTCTCATTCTCATTTAACACCACAGTAATTTCCTCAGTTACTGCGCTTACTGGATTACTTATAGTACCATCTACCGGCAATTTAACTACGTCTTGTTCAGCCTGCTCCTCCCAGTAATGTAGCACTTCTTTTGATAGTCCAGTTTCAGCGTAATGATGTAATTTCTCCGACCATTCTTTAAAAGATGTACTCTTCATAGGTAATTGAATTTTCTGCCCTTGGACTACTTGCGTATATGCTGTTTGCAAATCTTCCAATAAAATTCGCCAAGAAACACCATCCACGGCTAAATGATGAATTGTCCAAAATAATCGGCCAGCGTGCTCACCTTCATCAAAATACACCATTCTCATTAGCGGACCATCATGTAAATTCAAACTTTCTTGTGCAACATTAATCTCTTTTTGAATAACCTGATGCCAATCAGCTTCCGGCACTTCGTCTAATGAAATGACAGTAAGCATCAATTGTTCTTCTATTCCTTCATTCCACTGTTTCCAAACCCCATTAGGCAAACGTTCATATCTTAAACGCAGAGCATCATGATGAAGTAGAAGGTTACCTGCCGCCTTTTCCAGTGATCCTATGTCCAATTTCTCTTTCGTTCTAAAGAACATGGATTGATTCCAATGATGTGGGTTAGGATGATTTTGTGCAAAAAACCTTTGCTGAATAGGTGTAAGTATCGTCTCTCCAGTTATAATTCCCTGTTCAGCTTGTACACCTTGTTCTTCTTTGACTACTTGCGCCAACTCAGCAATCGTTTGGTGTTCAAATATTTGTTTTGGTGTCAATTGTAAACCAACTTGCTTCGCGCGCGAGACAATCTGAATGCTAAGAATTGAATCTCCACCAATTTCAAAGAAGTTATCATTCATACCAATACGTTTTGAACCTAGCACACGTTCCCAAATGATAGAAAGCTTATGTTCACGTTCATTTCTTGGGGCCACGTATCCTTCTTTTGTTCCTTGATAATCTGGTATAGGTAACGATTTCCGATCAACCTTTCCATTTATGGTTAGCGGTAATTCTTTCATTTCGACAAAGTAGGAAGGTATCATATGGATTGGCAGTTTTGTTTTAAGATAATCTCGCCATTCTTCTAAACTGCCTTCGCCCACTACATAAGCTACCAGCCTCTTATCTCCCGACTGATTTTCCCTAACCATTACAACTGCCTCTTTTACTAAGTAATGCTCCTGTAAGGTCGACTCAATCTCTCCAAGTTCAATTCGAAATCCTCTAATCTTCACTTGATTATCCATTCTTCCTAAGTAGGCTATATTACCATCAGGAAGATATCTCACAAGATCACCTGTTCTATATAACCTCTCGCCTTCTTTGAATGGATGAGAAATAAATCGTTCGGATGTTAACTCTGGACGATTCAAGTACCCCCTTGCTAGACCTGCTCCTCCGATATAAAGTTCCCCCATCACACCAACTGGAACTGGCAACCTATTTCTATCTAATACATAAGTTTGGATGTTAGGCAATGGACGCCCAATTGTTACTCTCTTACTATCTTTTTTAATATGATAGCATGTTGCATCAACCGTACATTCTGTAGGACCATATACATTATAAAACTGTATTTTATCAGTCTCTACTAGCTGTTCCCATAATGACGGCATAATCGCTTCGCCGCCAACCAATACCTTACTTGGAACATGAACACCATCGTACGTTTCTAACAATCCGGCATCTATAAGTAATTGAAGCATTGAAGGCGTTATATCAAAGATTGCTAACTTGTTCTCCCTAATATAAGCTACAAACTGTTCCGGATCACTTCGTACTTCATTCGGAATAATATACAAACTTGAACCATAAAGCAGCATTTGTAATTGCTGAATAGATGCATCAAAGGCAATTGACGCATTTAAACCGACATGCATGTTAGATGGTATCTCATGTTCGAAAACCTCTTTTTGTAAACCATGCGACAAGTTTAGTACAGAATGATGCTGTATCAAGACACCCTTTGGATTCCCCGTCGATCCCGAAGTATAGATAACATACGCTAGGTTTTCTCCTGTTACTTCACATTTTGGTGAAAAAATGCTTTCTTTTGAAATCATTGCCTGATCCCTATCTAGACAAACTGCCTTGACTTCTTTGGGTATCCAACCTTCCAATGACTCATTCGTAACTAATACTTGAATTTCAGTGTCCTCCAAAATATATCGTAGGCGACTTTCTGGATATGATGGGTCCAATGGAACATATGCTGCTCCAGCCTTCCAGATCCCCATAATACTAACAATCATCTCAACTGAACGCTCAAAGCAAATTCCAACTAATGATTCAGTCCCAATCCCACATTGCTGAAGATAGTGGGCCAATTGATTAGCTTTTTCATTCAGCTCTCGATATGTTAACTGCTGTTTTTCATCTACCACTGCTACCGCATCAGGTGTACGATTTACTTGCTCTTCAAACAGCTGATGAATCGTACTTTCCTGTGGATATGCTACAGCACCATTATTCCACTCTTCCAACTGTTTTTGCTGTAATCCTGATAATATAGGCAACTTAGCTAATGATTTATCAGGATTCTCCACGATTACATTCAACCAGTTCCCAAAATGTTCAGCCATGGATTCAATAGTTAAGCTGTCAAATAAATCAGTTCTATAAACAAAAGTAAGTAATAAACCCTCTTCCACTTCTGCAGCAGTTAAACTTAAATCAAACTTAGCGATCGGAGCATTACTTTCCATTACTTCTATATTTCTTCCATGTAGTTCTGGTAGCTTCTGTCCCGTATTTTGCAAAGTAAACATGGTTTGGAAAATCGGAGAATGACTTGTATTTCGTTCAGGTTGGATAACCTCTACAATTTTCTCAAACGGAACATCTTGATACTCATACGCCTTCAATGCTTTTATCCGTACTTGAGATAACAACTCTTGAAATGCCGGTGCATTACTTAAATCAGCTCGATAAACCAAGGTGTTGACAAAGAAACCAATTAGCCCCTCAATTTCTCGATAATTTCGATTTGCAATTGGGCTGCCGACAATAATATCCGTTTGTCCCGTATAACGAGCAAGGAAACTTTGATACGATGCCAATAAGGTCATGAAAAGTGTGGCCCCTTCTTGACGACTTAGTTCGTTTAATTTATCCAGTAATGAGCGTGACAACAAAACATTATGAGTTAATCCATGGTGGGTTTGCACTGGCGGACGCGGACGATCCATTGGCAACATTAAGACTGGTAACTCACCAGATAATTCTTCCTTCCAATATGCAAGTTGTTGATATAGTACTTCATCTTTCAACCAGTCTCTTTGCCACTGAGCAAAATCGGCATATTGAACTGGTAGTGGTTCCAGCTCTGCTTGTTTTTCACCAATCGCATTCTCATAAAATGCCATCCATTCTTGAAGCAAGATTTCCATCGACCACCCATCCGAGATAATATGATGCATATTACACAGAAGAATCCATTCTTCTTCTGAAATTCTTATGAGTTTCCCACGGAATAATGGCCCTTGTTCTAAATCAAATGGAGATTCGACTTCAGTTTGAATCCATTGCTCCAACTTTCTTTCTCGCTCCTCTAATGAAAGCTTAGTTAAGTCCATTTGTAGAAGCGGACGGAAAACGTACGGTTGAATCTGCTGCACAGGATGGCCATCCTCTTCATAAAATACAGTCCGCAAAGATTCATGACGCTCTATCAACTGATTCCATCCCAACTCCAATGCCTCAGGTAACCAATTCCCTGTAAGCCGGCATACCATCGGCATATTATAAAGTGCACTATTAGGTGTAAATTGATCAATAAACCATAAGCGCTGTTGGGCATAAGACAGTGGAATATTTCCCCCTCGTTCCATCGGCATCAATGGTGGAATTTCTCGTTTTTCGCTCCCCTTACGTAACTGATCCATTCGTTTCGCTAATGCCTCGATCGTTGAATATTCGAACAGTTCACGTACTGGCAATTTGATTTGAAAGACTTCCTGTAAGCGTGAGACCACTTGTGTAGCAAGTAGAGAGTGACCACCGAGCTCAAAGAAAGAATCCTGAACATCAATGTCTCTTATTCCTAGCACTTGACTCCACACTGAAGCAATAAGTTCTTCCAGCGGAGTTCTTGGGTATACAGTATTTTCAGCGAATTGTTCACTAAGTATAGGCAATGCCTTCAAATCAAGTTTTCCATTCGGTGTAAGTGGTAAAAATTCCATCTCAATAAAGTTTGTTGGAACCATGTAATTAGGTAAATGTGTTTGTAGATGTTCTCGCCATTCATGGACACTTCCTTCACCAACTACATAAGCTACTAATCTCTTATCACCTTGATTATCCTCTCGCACCAATACAACAGCTTCTTTCACAGAAGAATGCGCCTGCAAAACAGCTTCTATTTCTCCCAATTCAATCCGGAAACCACGAATTTTCACTTGGTCATCTATACGTCCATGGAACTGGAGATTACCATCAGAAAGATAACTTGCTTTGTCTCCTGTATAATAGAGACGTTCTCCTGACTTGAAAGGATGTGGAATAAATTTTTCCTTTGTAAGATCCGGACGATTAGCATATCCACGTGCAAGACTCTTCCCTCCGATATAGAGATCTCCAATTACACCAATTGGTACTAGCTGAAGATGAGAATCTAACACATAAACTTCTGTATTCGCAATCGGTCGACCAATCGATGGCGTACCTGTTGTCACTCCTACAGGTACATAACAATCTGTGGTAACAACGGTATTCTCCGATGGACCATACTGATTAATTACCGCAAAAGGAATATCGTTAGATGGATACTGCGTTAATTGATCCCCACCAGTAATGATAAAACGAAGATCCGTTTTATCTGGCCAAGATAATTTCAAGAGTCTTTCCAGAATAGGCGTAGGTGCAAAGCTAGCTGTTATTCGTGAATCAATGAGCCAGTCCCTTAGTGCTTCTGGATTAATTCTCAGTTCCTCTGTTGACAAGTAGAGTGCTGCGCCAGCAGTTAGATACGGCCAGATCTCCTGGACAGCCGAATCAAAAGCAACCCCTGCAATTTGAGTCGCACGATCCTCTGCTGAAATATGATAAACTTCCTGATGCCAAGAAACCATATTCATTAATGAGCGATATTCAACCATTACACCCTTCGGTTTTCCTGTAGAACCAGAGGTATAAACAATATAGGCTAAGTTCTCTGGATTTATTTGACGCGTAGGTGCGATTACGCTTTCCACCGTTAATTCTTCTAACCTCACCATTTCGACGTGTGCGAAATGTCCTTCTTGTCCTTCCGCCGTCACTACAAATTGAATTCCTGCATCTTCAATCATGTATTCTAACCTTGATTTTGGATACAACGGATCTAAAACGACATAAGCTCCACCAGCTTTTAAAATGCCTAGTAAACTTACCATCAGCTCAGCTGATCTCGGAAGATAAACCCCTACCACTGACTCTGGGGCTACTCCCTTTCGCTGTAAAACATTTGCCAACTGATTTGCTTGTGTATCCAATTCACCATAAGTCCACTGTTTTGTTTGATCAACTATCGCAATCGCATCAGGACGCCTTGCTACTTGCTCCTCAAATTTGTCGCAAATAAGACCCTGATGAGACATTTCCATTACAGTGTCATTCCATGTTTCTAATAACAAAGTACGCTCGGTTTCTGATAGCATGCTCAGGTCATGCAACGGATTTTGTGGGCGATGAGAAACTTCATGTAGCCATTTCTCAAAGTGTCCTGCCATCCGTTCAATAGTAGTAGCATTGAATAAATCCTTATTGTACTCAAAAGTAAAAAGTAATCCCTCTTCCGTCTCAACTGCCATTACACTTAAATCAAACTTTGCAATTGGACTATGGCTTTCTATCATTTCAATACTTCTACTAGATAACACCGGTAACTCTTGTTTCATATTTTGCAAGATGAACATAGTCTGGAAGATTGGCGAATGACTTGTACTTCGCTCCGGTTGCACAACTTCTACAATTTTTTCAAATGGAATATCTTGATATTCATACGCCTTCAATGCCTTTTGACGAACCTGATACAGTACATCTTGAAATGTCGGTCTACCACTCAAATTAGCTCGATAAACCAGCGTGTTAACGAAGAAACCAATTAGTCCTTCAATTTCTCTATAATTCCGATTCGCAATTGGGCTTCCGACCAGAATATCTTCTTGTCCCGTATAACGAGATAGAAAACTTTGATATGCAGCTAAAAGCGTCATGAAGAGCGTAGCCCCTTCTTTTCGACTAAGTTCATTCAATTTATCATGTAGCGTGCTTGGCAGAACCATAGTGTATGTCGACCCGTGATAAGTTTGTATTGCGGGACGCGGGCGATCCACAGGAAGTTGGAGTACAGGAAGCTCCCCAGACAATTCTTCCCTCCAATATTGGAGTTGTTGATCAAGCACCTCCTCCTTTAGCCATCCTTTTTGCCACTGAGCAAAGTCGGCATATTGAACCGGTAATGGTTCAAGTTCCGCTACCTTTCCATCCGTTGCTTTCTCATAAAATGCCATCCATTCTTCAAGTAGGATTCCCATTGACCATCCATCTGAAATGATATGATGTAGAGTACAAAGGAGTATCCATTCTTCCTCTCCCACGTGCAAAATACTTGTCCTGATTAATGGACCCTCTGTTAAATCAAACGGCACTTCTGTTTCTTGTTGAATTAAACGTTTAACTTCTTCTTCTTGATCTTCAGAAGAAAGCATAGTTAAATCCGTTTTCGGAATTGATTGAAAAGCATACGGTTCAATTTGCTGTACGGGTTGACCATTCACTTCTTGAAAGACCGTCCGCAGTGATTCATGACGTTCTATTAGTTGATTCCATCCCGTTTCCAATGCTTCAAGTAGCCAATTCCCTGTAAGACGGCATACCATTGGCATATTGTAAAGGGCACTATTAGGTGTAAATTGATCAATGAACCATAAGCGTTGTTGGGCATAAGATAGTGGGATAGCTTCTCCTCGTTTCATTGGTATTAGCGGCGGAATCTCTCGTTTTTTATCTCCTTTACGTAACTGATCTAATCGCTTTGCCAGTGACTCCACCGTTGTATATTCAAATAGTTCACGTACTGGTAATTCAATTTGAAAAATTTCCTGTAAACGTGACACTACTTGAGTAGCTAGTAGTGAATGACCACCGATTTCAAAAAAAGAATCCTGAACACTAATATTTTTTATTCCTAACACTTGACTCCAAACGGAAACGATAAGCTCCTCCACTGGTGTTCGTGATGAAGTAATATCTTCACTTATGAACTGTTCTTCTAATTCCAGTAAGGCTTTCCGATTCACCTTACCATTTGGAGTGAGTGGCATACCTTCAATTTTGAAAAAGTATGCCGGAACCATATAATGTGGCAGTTGCTTCTTGAGATATTCACGCCACTCTCCAGTATCCCCTTCACCCACTACATAAGCTACTAACTGCTTATCTCCTGGTCGATCTTCCTTCACCAACACGACTGCCTCTTTTACAGATGAGTGATCATGTAAAGCTGCTTCAATTTCTCCCAATTCAATTCGGAATCCTCTAATTTTAACTTGGTTATCTATTCTTCCAATATATTCTAAGTTACGATCATTCATATATCTCACCAAGTCACCCGTTCGATATAATCGTTCCCCGTCCTTAAAAGGATGCGGAATAAAACGTTCAGTAGTTAAATCCGGTCGATTGAAGTAGCCACGTGCCAATCCTACTCCTCCAAGGTAAAGTTCCCCTGCCACACCAATCGGGACCACTTGTTGATATTGATCTAGCACATACAACTCTGTATTATCAATCGGACGACCAATCGGAATAAGCATTGCTTCTTTTTCTAAATCACAATCATAATAAGTCACATCCACAGTTGCTTCAGTAGGACCATACAAGTTAATTAACTTTGTTTGCTGAACATTGTAAAAGATCCCCTTAAACCGGCGAACCTGCTCAGTGTTTAACGCTTCTCCACTAGTAAAAACTTGAATTAAAGACGATACATCCCTTTTCGAATTATATAGTTCCATATAATCTAAAAAAGTAGATAACATCGACGGAACAAAGTGCATGGTGGACACACGATATCGTTCAATATACTCCTCAATCACCGCAGGATCTTTCTCTCCTCCTGGTGGAAGTAAACAAACACGTGCTCCTACAAATGACCACCAAAATAATTCCCAGACAGAAACATCAAATGAGAACGGTGTCTTTTGTAGGATTGTATCCTCCTCGGACAATGGGTATTTTTTCTGCATCCACTGTAGACGGTTGATAACGGAATGATGTTCAATCATTACCCCCTTTGGATTTCCCGTCGAACCCGAAGTGTATATGATATAGGCTAAGTTATTTGCTGTTACTCCACTTACCGGAGCTAAATTACTCTCTTTAGAAATCATCACTTGATCCCGGTCTAAACAAATTGCTTGAATATCTTTAGGTAACCAGTCCTGTAGTGTTTCTTTTGTTAACAGCACTTGAATTTGTGAATTCTCCAAAATATATCTCAGGCGGTTTTCGGGATAACTTGGGTCCAGTGGGACATAAGCCCCACCTGCCTTCAAAATCCCAAAGAGACCGATAATCATATCAGGAGAACGTTCAATACATATACCAACCAATGATTCAGGTCCGATACCTCGTTTTTGTAGAAAATGTGCCAATTGATTCGATTTTTCATTAAGTTCTTGATACGTTAGCTTTCCCCCCTCATAAACTACCGCCACTGCATCAGGTGTCCGTGCAACTTGCTGCTCAAATAGCTCATGAATCATACAATCATGACCATAAACTACGTCCGTATCATTCCATTCTTCTAGGAGTTGTTTTTGCTCAGTATCCGATAACATTGACAGCTTTGTATATGATTCATCTGGATGATATGTGATTTCATTTAGCCAGTTCTCAAAATGTCCTGCCATACGTGCAATGGTACTACTATCAAATAAATCCGTGTTGTATTCAAATGAGACGAATAGACCTTCTTCCACTTCATAGGCAGTTAAGCTCAAATCAAATTTAGCAATAGACATATTACTTTCTACCATTTCAATACTTCTATCAGGCAAATCTAGTCGTTCTTGTTTTATATTCTGTAGCGTAAACATGGTCTGAAATATAGGGGAATGACTCATGCTTCGTTCAGGTTGCACAGCTTCTACCACTTTTTCAAATGGGATATCTTGATATTCGTAAGCTTTTAACGCCTTTTTCTTTGTTTGGTTCAAAATCTCCCGAAAAGTAGGGGTGCCACTCAAATCTGATCGATAAACCAACGTATTAACAAAGAAACCAATTAATCCTTCTACTCCCTTATGGTTCCGATTTGCAATCGGGCTACCAACTAGAATATCTTTTTGTCCCGTATAACGAGCAAGAAAGCTCTGGTATGCGGCCATTAAAGTCATAAATAAAGTAGATCCTTCTTGTCGACTTATATCCTTCAATTGACTGAGCAATTTATAAGGAAAAATCACATGATGCGCAGCCCCAGAGTAAGTCTGCTTAACCGGTCGAGGTCGATCCACTGGCAGTTGTAAGATAGGAAGCTCACCAGACAATTCTTCCTGCCAATACGTAAGCTGACGATTTAGCACATCACCTTGCAACCACCCCTTTTGCCACTTCGCAAAGTCTGCATATTGAATAGATAATGAACTTAATTTAGCAGGATTTCCGCCCGTTTCTTCTTCATAGAAAGCAAGGAATTCATTTATGAATATACCAATGGACCAAGCATCAGAAATAATATGATGCATCGTACACAGTAATAACCATTCATCCTTCTCTAATTGAACAAGCTGATTACGAATTAAAGGACCATTCATTAAATCAAATGGTTCTTGCGCTTCTCTCGCAATTAAACTATTTACCTCTTTTTCTTTTACTTCTAGAGGAAGTTGAGAGTAATCCCTTACAGGTAATGCTCTAGGAAGGAATTCGACAATTTGTTGCACAGGCTGTTCTCCTATTTCTCTAAAAACAGTTCGTAATGATTCATGACGTTCAATGAGTCGATTGAATCCCTTCTCTAATGCTTCAGGTATCCAATTTCCTTTTAGATGCCATACTGTTGGAATATTATATAAAGAACTGTTTGGGTTAAATCTGTCCATAAACCACAAACGTTGTTGTGCATAAGACAACGGGAGTGCTTCTTTATTCTCCTTTTTTTGCATTTGCTTCTGAAGCCATGCTCTCTTCTCAGGAGAAAGTGAACTCAGCTTTGCAAGTAAATCACTTCTCATTTTTTTACCCCTTCCTCAATCAAATTACTCTCAAATATCCCTTGTGCTTCTTCCTCTGATAACTCTTCTAATTGCTTAAGCAGTTCCAGTAATTCTTCATCATTACTCACTTCTGCTTCTTTTTGAATATAATCTTGAAGGCTTATATTCTCCTTACTATCATTCTGCATTTCTTGATTTTTGTTATCGAGCAATTGATCAATCTGTTCTGCCAATTGCTGCACCGTATGAAACATAAATAAATCATGCAATGGTATCTCGATTCCAAAAGCCTCTTTAAGATTGGAAACAGCTTGCGTAGCAAGTAATGAATGTCCACCAATTTCAAAAAACGAATCCTGAATTCCGATGTTTTCCATGCCTAAAACTTCATGCCATATCGAAACAATTGTTTTTTCTGTAGACGTACGAGGAGCAATATAACAACTCGCTATCTCCTGCTTCTCTGGTGCTGGTAAAGCCTTCCTATCAATTTTTCCATTAGGAGTGAGTGGAAATGCATTTAATCCAACAAAATAGGATGGAATCATATAATTTGGTAGTTGGTCCTTGAGATAATCACGCCACTTTTGAGAATCACCGTCTCCTACAACATAGGCAATCAAACGTGGATCGCCAGGATAATCTTCGCGCACCATCACAATAGCTTCGTTAACTAATGTATGCTTTTGTAATACCGCTTCGATTTCTCCTAGTTCAATCCGGAACCCACGAATTTTCACCTGATGATCAATTCGTCCAACATACTCCAAATTTCCATCCGGCAAATACCTTACTAGATCTCCAGTCCGGTATACTCGCTCGTCTTCTTTAAACGGATGCGGTATAAATCGATTTTTCGTTAAGTCAGGGCGTTTTAAATATCCACGTGCTAACCCTGATCCACCAATGTACAACTCACCAACTACACCAATTGGAACCATTTTTTGTTCAGCACTCAATACATATACTTCTGTATTGAAGATTGGTTTACCAATTGGTGGTACCCTATGCATGACACCCTTTTCTAATTCCATATACGTGGAATACGTAGTATCTTCAGACGGTCCATATAAGTTGAACACCTTCTCAATCGTACTTCTCTCGTATAAATCTTGAACAAGCGGATATGGTAACGGTTCTCCAGCCAAATTTATTACCTTTACTGAAGAAGGAATTGTTTTTGCTCGAACCAGTTCCTTTGCTGCCGATGGCACAGTATTAACCAAAGTCACACCTTTGGTAGACAACTTGTCTAGATGTAGAGCATTTTCAGCGACAATCACCTTACCACCCATCGTTAAGGGAACAAATACTTCAAAAACGGATAAATCAAAAGATAGTGAAGTTGAAGCTAATACTCCCGCTAATTCCTTTCGAGAATACGTATGATGCGCCCAATGAATCATTGTTACTGTATTCCTGTGCTCAATCATTACTCCCTTTGGATTTCCCGTGGAACCTGAAGTATAGATAATATAGGCTAAGTTATCACCCGTCACTTCACTCGTGCATACCGTAGTAACTTCTTGTTCTATTTCTGCTCGATTACGATCAATACAAATGACGTTAACGAATGTAGGTATAACCATTTTTTGTTGTAACTTTTCCTGTGTCACCAGTACCTTTATTTGAGCATCTTCTAAAATGTACTGCAGTCGACTTTCCGGATACGCTGGATCAATTGGGACATATGCTCCTCCCGCCTTCATAATTCCTAAGAGACCGACAATCATCTCGGATGAACGTGTAACGCAAATCCCAACCAATGTTTCGCATGTTACACCATTTTTTTGTAAATAATGTGCCAACTGATTCGAGCGTTCGTCCAACTCTCGATATGTTAGTTCTTCATCTTCGCACACTACTGCAATTGCTTCTGGTGTTTTTTTCACTTGTTCTTCAAACATTGTATGAGTCGTACTATCTTCTATATCTATAACGGCTGATTCATTCCATTCCTCTAGTAGTTGCTTATATTCCACTTTCGATAACATATTCAATTCTGATAATAAACATTTTGGATAAGAGGCAATTTGATTTAACCAATGTTCAAAATGATTTACCATACGTTTAATGGTTGTATCATTAAACAAATCAGTATTATATTCAAAGGTTAGTGATAATCCTTCTTCCGTCTCAGAAGCAAATAAACTCAAATCAAATTTGGCAACAGAAACATGGCTTTCCATGAGTTCCATTTGTCTTTCAGATAGATGAAGAAACTCTTGTTTCGTATTCTGTAAAGTAAACATAGTTTGGAATATTGGTGAATGACTTGTATTCCGTTCAGGTTTTACGGATTCTACCACTTTCTCAAATGGGATGTCCTGATACTCGTATGCTTTTAGTGCTTTTTTTCTTACCTGCCACAAAAGTTCTTGGAACGTCGGATTTCCACTGAAATCAGCCCGATAAACTAACGTATTTGCAAAGAATCCTATTAATCCCTCAATCTCTTTCACATTTCGATTAGCGATTGGGCTTCCAACTATAATGTCGTCCTGTCCTGTATAACGAGAAAGGAAGCTTTGATACGCTGCCATCAATGTCATAAATAAAGTGCATCCTTCTTGCAAACTTAAATCTTTGAGCTTTTCCTGTAAGAAATTCGCCACTATTAAGGACTGACTTGCACCACGATGGGTTTGAACTGCAGGTCGAGGACGATCCATCGGTAATTGTAAAACCGGTAGTTCCCCAGATAATTCTTCCTTCCAATATTGAAGATGCTGATTCAAACTCTCCTCTTTTTGCCATTCCTTCTGCCACATAACAAAATCTGCATATTGGATAGATAACTCCTTCAATTCCACTGGTTTTCCGGTTAGTGCTCCTTCATAAAAAGCCATCCATTCTTCAAGTAAGATTCCCATTGACCATCCATCTGAAATAATATGATGCATCGTACAAATGAGAACCCATTCTTCCCTGTCCACTTTCAATATTCGTGTTCGAATCAGAGGACCTTGTCCAAAATGAAATGGTTCCTCCGCCTCGTTTTGAATAAGGCGTTTCATTTCTCTTTCCCTATCTTCCAAAGAAAGATCTGTTAGATTCGTTTGAGGAATATGCCTGAACACATGAGATTGAACTTGTTGAAAAGGTTCACCCTCTTGTTCTAGAATTGTCGTCCTTAATGATTCATGACGCTCCAACAATCGATTCCATCCGACCTCCAATGCTTCAATTGACCATTCACCTGTTAAGCGACACGCTGCATGGATATTGTACATAGCACTATTTGGCATTAATTGATCAATAAACCATAGACGTTTCTGCGCATAGGAAAGTGGGATAACTTCTTCTCGTTTCATAGGTACAAGGGGCGCAACCTCTCGTTTTTTATCTTCTTTTCGTAACTGATCCACTCGTTTCGCCAATGCTTCCACTGTATCGTGCTTGAAAAGTTCACGTAATGGAATTTTAATTTGGAACAGTTCTTGCAATCGAGAGACAATTTGAGTAGCAAGTAGTGAGTGCCCACCACGTTCAAAGAAGGAATCTTGAATACCAATATTTTCTGTTCCTAACACTTGGCTCCAAACCGAGGCAATAAGCTCTTCCGATGGCGTCCGAGGTAGCACATTTAAATCTTCAATAGCTTGCTCATCAGGTGCTGGCAAGGCCTTTCGGTCAATTTTCCCATTTGGAGTAAGCGGGAAGTGTTCTAACTCTATAAAGTGCGCTGGAATCATATGAGTCGGTAATTGTTTTTGTAAATACTCTCTCCACTCCTCGGTATTTCCATCGCTTATTACATATGCAACCAATCGTTGATCACCTGGACGATCTTCTCTAACTAATACGACAGCCTCTTTAATAAACGAACATTTTTCTAAAGTCGCTTCAATTTCTCCTAATTCAATCCTAAAACCACGCATTTTGACTTGGTGGTCCATTCTACCTATAAATTCTAAATTTCCATCAGTTAAATATCTTACTGAATCTCCTGTTCGATATAGTCGTTCCCCAAATCGATATGGATGCGAAACGAATTTTTCAGCAGTAAGATTCGGACGATTTAAGTATCCACGTGCTAAACCAGCACCACCAATATATAACTCACCCTCAATTCCTATTGATTGCAAGCGTTGATTTTGGTCTAATACATATAATTGCGTGTTCTGTATTGGCTGTCCAATAGAAACAAATTCTTGATTAGGCTGAATATCAAATGCATTCACATAAATAGTGGCTTCAGTTGGTCCATAAAAGTTGGTTAATTTCACTTGTCCACTATAATTCCATTTCTGTTGAAATCGTCTAACCAACCCTGAACTTAGTTCTTCTCCACCAGAAAATACATGGCGTACGGATGAACAATTCATGTTCAATTCAATATGATTGAAGTGGTCTAAAAAAACAGATAACATCGAAGGTACAAATTGAACTATAGTAACCTGATGTTGTTTAATCACTTCAGCTATAATAGAAGGATCTTTTTCTCCACCTGGAGGTAGGAAAGATACACTTGCACCAACGTGAATGCCCCAAAACAATTCCCAAACAGAGACATCAAATGAGAATGGCGTTTTCTGCAAGACCACATCCTTTTCAGAAAGCGGATATTTATGTTGCATCCATTCTAGATAATTAATTACTGAATGATGCTCAATCATTACTCCCTTTGGATTCCCTGTAGATCCTGAAGTATACATAACATACGCTAAATTTTCTCCTGTTACACCACTTATACATGGGGTTGATTCTTCTTTTTCAATTGCAGTATAATCTTTATTCATACAAATCGTTTCTATTTTTTCAGATACAAACAAATTTTTAGAATTTTCTTCCGTCACTAGTACTTCGATTCCAGCATCCTCTAATATATATCGAAGTCGACTCTCTGGATAAGTAGGGTCAAGTGGAACATACGCTGCTCCTGATTTTAGAATACCTAATAACGCTATCATCATTTGTAATGAACGTTCCATATATACCCCAACTAGAGACTCTGGTCCTACACCATGCTTTTGTAGATAATGAGCTAGCTGATTTGCACGCTTCTCCAACTCTTTATAGGTAATTTGTTCATTTTCGTAACTAGCCGCGATTGCTTCCGGTGTTTTTTTAACTTGCTCCTCAAACATCGTATGAATCATGCCTTTAGCCGAATAATTAAATTGAGTATGATTCCATTCCTCTAGTAACTGTATCTGTTCTTCTTCTGTTAAATGAGTAATTTCAAATAGTTTTGAATCTAGGCTCTTCGTCATCTGAATTAATATTTGCAATAAGTGATTCTGAATCAGATTTATTGTTTCTTCATTAAAATAGCTTCGATCATACATCAACTTTAAAGTAATTTTCTTACCGGGCATTACAATGAGTGTTAAAGGATAATTTGTTTGTTCCGTGCTTGTAACATCTAGTAATCTTAAATCATCATTTCTCTCACCTTGAATTGGATAATTTTCAAACACATACAAGGTATGGAATAAGGAGCTATTTCGCGGAACCTCACTCCAGCCTTGAATATCTATCAACGAATTATACTCATACTGTCTTCGTTCCATTTCTTTCATTTGTATTTTACGAAGCCAATCTACTACTGATGTATTATCCGTTAATCGAATTCTGGTAGGTAATGTGTTAATAAATAGCCCCACCATATTCTCTGCTCCCATTAAATCAGTAGGACGTCCAGCGCTAGTTACGCCAAATACGACGTCACTGTCACCGCTATACCTACTCATCAAATAAGCCCATGCACCTTGTACTAACGTATTCAACGTTAATCGACTATTTCGTACCCACTCTTGTAACTTCTCAGTAAGTTTCTCAGATACTTGATAAACACACTCTCCATAGCCCTTCTCTTGTCCTTGATCCTTTCTTTCCATTGCTAATGGAGTAGGTGCATAGAACCCTTTTAATTCTTCTTTCCAAAATTCCTCTGCTTGACTTTGATCTTGTTTATTTATCCACTGGATATATTTTTTATAAGGAAGAGATTTAGGGAAATTCAACAATTCTCCCTTTATCATCTTGAGATAAACTTCCATCACTTCACTAAAGACCAATGACACACTCCATCCATCTAGCAAAATATGATGATGTGTCCAAATAATTCTCGTTTCCTCTTTTGCTTCTTTAATCGCAGTGACTCTCATCAATGGTGCTTCATCCAATAAAAATCCTTTTCTACGATCTACATTCAAAAACTGTTGTAGTTTCTTCACCCTTTCCTCATGTGGATAGGTGCTCCAATCCTCTTGATGAATAGTAAAAGGAAGACGTTGGTAAACCGCTTGTAGTGGCTTTTCTACTTCCTCCCATACAAATACTGAACGTAAAACCTCATGTCGATTAATAACATATTCCCAAGCCTTTTCAAAAGTATCAACATCC
Organism: Bacillus sp. FSL E2-8900; assembly: GCF_037966225.1. Lineage (NCBI taxonomy): Bacteria > Bacillati > Bacillota > Bacilli > Caryophanales > Bacillaceae > Bacillus > Bacillus sp. FSL E2-8900. The sequence continues at coordinate 2,343,431 of NZ_CP150193.1, read as the reverse complement.
AATTGCCCCCCGAGCAAGAAACCTACTTGTACAATATAGGAAAAAGAATGTTCATCATCTTGATCGTATAAAGTATGAAACAGTATTCCTTTTTGCAAAGGTGATAAACCATATATATCAATAACGTCTCCCATTTTTACACCCTCTTCTTTGTTAATTTAAGTAATACTTTGCTTAAGCTTTCTTCCGTAAGATCCTCTGCATCAGCAAAATCTGATACCGTAAAAGCAGACTCTGTTGTTGGTTTATTTATAAGTTGACGGAGATGCCTTAACATACCATCTGCTATCACTTGAATTTTTAATTTAGAAAACTGTTCCCTACTATACATCCAAATAAAATGTAACTTTTCATCTTTCACCATTCCGATAACTTCAATTAGATGAGATGGTTTGGAATCTGGAGCATGATCTAAAAATGTAAATCCTGTCTCTTGCATAAACAAAGAGTCCCTTGAAAACACCTGATCAAATTGGCCCAAATAGTTAAAGCTTATTGAAGGCTTTTGCTGATAAAACGGAAGTAATCCTTTATTCAAGTAACGTAAAATACCATAGTCAACTCCGCGATTTGGAATTCGACGTAATTGTTCTTTGACAGCCTTTAACCCTTCAATAGGTGTTTGAGTTCCTTGAAAATTGAGATGAACGGGATAAATACTCGTGAACCAGCCCACTGTCCTTGATGAATCAATACCTTCAATCATCTCTTCTCTTCCGTGTCCTTCTAGATGAATAGAAACGGTTTGCTGATTTGTACAATCGACGATAGCTTGTCCTAATGCCGTTAATAGTACCTCATCAATCCTTGTCTTATGAGTGACTAGAACTTCGTGTAACAATGTTTGTGTTTCTTCTATTCCTAAAGTCCTCGTCACTTGATCAATCGATTCTTCTGTCGTTTCTTGTATTGGATAGTCCATTGGAATTTTCATCGTTTCTTTTTCTACTTGTTCATTCCAATAATCCTTTACTTCTTTTGAAATACCCGAATCACTGTATGTCTGGAGTCGTTCAGACCACTCTTTAAAAGATGTACTTTTCGCAGGTAAGCGAACTTCTTGACCTTGTTTCATCTGGTTATATACCACCTGTAAATCTTCCAATAGAATCCTCCATGACACTCCATCTACTACTAAATGATGAATCACCCAGAATATTCGATCATTTCTAGTCAAGTTATCTTCAAAGTACACTACTCTCATTAACGGACCATTAACTAAATTGAAACTAGCTTGATTAATGTTCATCTCTTCTTGTATTATTTTATTCCACTCTTTTTCATTAACTTGATTACGTTTTACAACATGGAGTACTGACAGCTCATCAGTCCCTTCATTTCTCTGCCTCCACGTTCCGTTTGGTAACTGTTCGTACCGGAAACGTAAAGCATCATGATGTTTCAGTAAATTTAATATCGCTCCCTCTAGTAATTTCACATTCAATCTTTCTTTTACTCTTAAAAGCATTGATTGATTCCAATGCTCTGTATGTGGATGTTCTTGCTCGAAGAACCAGCACTGAATTGGAGTAAGAGGCACATCACCTATCACAATTCCCTGCTCCGCTTGTACTCCCTGCGTTTCTATAGCCACTTGTGCCAGCTCAGCGATAGTTGGGCATTCAAACATTTGCTTTGGAGTAAGTTTTAACCCCACTTGACTTGCTTGAGATATGATTTGAATACTGAGAATCGAGTCGCCACCAATTTCAAAGAAATTATCATAGATTCCCACCTTTTTAACACCTAATACTCTCTTCCAAATGGTAGTTAGTATCTGTTCGTTACTATTCCGAGGGCCAACACATTCACTATTAATCTGCGTTTCCTCCGGCATAGGTAAGGCCTCACGATCAACTTTACCGTTAGCTGTAAGTGGAATAGCTTCCATCGCCACAAATCCCGAAGGAACCATATAACTTGGTAGTTTCGCTTTAAGATACTCTCTCCACGCATCTACATTTCCATCTCCATCTCCTACAACATATGCTACTAATCGTTTATCGCCTGGCTGATCTTCTCTTACAATTACAACTGCCTCTTTTACATATGCATATGTATGTAAAGTAGACTCAATTTCCCCAATCTCAATTCGGAAACCACGTATTTTAACCTGATGATCAATTCTTCCACGATAATCTAGATTCCCATCTGGCAAATACCTCGCTAAGTCTCCTGTCCGGTATAATCTTGCTTTCAGATCACTACTAAATGGATGAGATATAAAACGCTCTGCTGTTAATTCAGGTCTATTTAAATACCCACGTGCAAGCCCTGCCCCGCCAATATAAAGTTCACCATCGACACCTATAGGAACAGGTTGTTGATAAGCGTCTAGTATATACACTTCTAAATCGGGAATCCGCTTTCCAATATTACTTCTTGAAGCATGCTGCACATCATCTAGAGTAATTGGATAATATGTAACATGAACTGTAGTTTCTGTAATTCCATACATATTAATTAACTGTGGATTTTTCTCCCCATACCTTTTAAACCACGGTAACAAGCTAGTAGGTTCTAACGCTTCTCCGCCAAATATGACATAACGCAGCTGCAAATTTTTATTCTTATCTTCTTGTTCACACACTCGTATTAATTGTCGAAATGCGGAAGGTGTCTGATTTAGAACTGTGACTTCTTCCTCCACCAATAATTGATAAAAATCCTTAGGTGATCGACTAATCCAGTACGGAACAACAACTAATTTTCCACCATATAATAATGCTCCCCAAATTTCCCATACTGAGAAATCAAATGCATAAGAATGAAAAAGCGTCCAAGTATCTTTTTCATTAAACTGATACCAACAATCCGTCGATTTAAATAACCGAATGACATTGTGATGCTCTATCATAACGCCCTTTGGATTTCCCGTTGATCCCGAAGTATAGATTACATATGCCAGATTTTGGGGACCGACACTAGAAACCGGCAAAGTCTTACTTTCTTTCCCCATCTCATCTTGATCACGATCCAGGCAAATCGACTCAACATTTTCTGGTAACCAGTTCAATTCTTTTAAACTTTCTTGCGTTACGAATAACTGAATGCTAGCATCTTCTAAAATATATTGAAGTCGTTGCTCTGGATATGTTGGATCAAGTGGGACATAAGCCCCACCAGCCTTCAAAATCCCTAAAATACCTACAATCATCTCGTGGGAACGTTCAACGCACAGTCCAACTAAAGTATCAGGTCCTACTCCTTTTTTCTGCAGATAATGAGCTAACTGGTTTGCACGTTCATTAAGCTCCTTATAAGTAATTTTTTCTTTTTCATACGTAACTGCAATAGCATTTGGATAAATCATCGCTTGCCGTTCGAACATTTCATGAATAGTTACTTGAGGCGGGACATCCAGTTTAGGATTGTTGAACTCAACTAAACTTTTTCTTTTATCTTCCTCAGAAATGATTTCTATTTCAGCCACCTTCTGCTTTGGGTTTTCAAAAGTGTTTTCCATTATCGCTAACATCACGTTAAAAAACTGTTTTATCTCTTCCTTAGAAAATAGCTCCTCACGATAATCAATATGTACATGTAAAGAGTCTATATCAATTAGATTTTCAATATGCACTGCAAAATCTTGTACTTCTTCACGGTTTGGAATCCATAGTGAGTCACCACTTTCATCACGATCCCTATAATCAATCGTAGTTCCGAAAAGTCTCACATTACTGTTATTCTCTTTATTAATCCGCTTTAATAACAAATCAAATGGATATTTCTGATGTCTTAATGATTTACTTTGTTTTCTGGACACCCTACTAATAAATGAAAGTACTTCTTCTTCTGGATCAATATCCATTCTTAAAGGAACTGTACTCACCATCATTCCAATCAATTTTCGTTCCATTTTAGTCATACGGTTGCCGTAAGCCATTCCTAAACCAATATTAAGCGATGAGGTCCACCGATACATGGACAACGAGAAAGCAGCAACAAAAAGGGTGTATAAACTAAATTTGTAATCTTCAGAAAATTTTTCTGTCTTTCTCTTCAAATGCTCCGTTAATATAAACGTCTCACGTGATGCTTTGGTACTAACTTGGTACGTATTATAAGGCTTCAATCCAGTCGCAGATGGCAGTGTTTTAAATTCCTCTAACCAGAATTTTTGATCTTTTTGAAAGCGACTACTATTCAAGTATGTTTGTTCATTGGTCAGAAATTGAACATATGAATTTTTAATTTCGCCTTCTTCATTCTCGTTATGCATGTCATAATAATATTTTGCAATCTGCTCAGTAAATATTTGAATTGATAAACCATCCATAATAATATGATGAACATTTCCAAAGACTGCACATTCATTATCGTTTAATTTTATTAAAGCGAAATAGTATAAATTCGAATTAAATAATGTAAACGTTTCTTTTGTTTTCTGCTCAATCCATTCCTCAAGCAAATTTGTATTCTCCACATTACTGAAATCAAAAAACTCAAATTCTTGTTCTTCATGTTTAGTAAAATATTGTTTCGGTTCCTGATGCCCATTTTCTTTTAACCTAATGCACAGACCGTCATTTTCGCTGATAACGCGATTCACAACTTGGTTTAATTTTGAATAATTCATTTTCCGATGAAGTTTAAATAAAAATCTTAAATTACATATTCCTTTATCAGAATGAATAACTTCTGTATACCATATTCTTCGCTGCGGATGGCTTAATGGATAACATTCCTCATTGGTCATAAAAATCTTCCCTTCAAAAATTATTTGCTCTTATAGGTTCGTGTTTATGTTTAGCCCATAAATATTTCTGCAGTGAAACTCCAATTACTCCAATAATAACAAGCCCAACCCCTCCATAAACATAGAGTTGAGTTACTCCAAATAAATGCACTAATGGACCACTCATAGCAGGAGAAATAATTAGAACTGCGTTTGTTAAACTGCTTTGTATACCAAATACTCTTCCTACTTGATCTTGATCGGATTCTATTTGTAAAATGACTTGATTAGATACAAGCATCAGCCCACTTCCGATACCAGCGATAAAACTAATTAAATAGGCTAAAACGAAGACCGTACCGGGCGTTATCAAACCAATCCCCCCAAAACCAATTCCCATTAAAACCATACCTCCACATACTACCCAGCCATATTGAAATTGTTTTAATTTCTGAGTTAGTAATGCACCAAGTATTCCGCCAAGACCAATAATAGAAATGATATATCCCATTTTACTTTTATCATGTGGGAATAAGCTCTTAAATAAAGTTGGGAATTGTGAGTCTACTAATTGTAATACTGCCATGGCTATTGTAACGAAAATCATGGTTGATAATATTATCCGATTAGATAACACATAACCCCACCCTTGTACCCAAGCGGTCCAAGTACTTTGTTTTTGCTTTTCAACAAATTCTTTCGATATAGTTTCTTTAAATTTTATTGTGGGTATGAGAACTAAGGTAGCTAATAAACAACTTATAGCTCTTATAATGAGGCAGAACTCTGGTTGAAACCAGCTCAGCAACATGCCCCCTATAAGTGGGCCTACTATCTTTGTACCCTGCTCTACTATTCCGTTGATACTTACTGCTTTAGTAAGCAAGTCCGGGGATACAATCTGTCTTGTTAGTGTTTGCTGTGCAGGATAATAGAAAACAATAAAAATGGAACGAATCATTAATGCTACTAAGAGCCAGTGGATATCTTGTACAAATAAAAGAGCAATTGTTATTAGACCAACCATTAGATTACAGAACATCATAATTGGAATTTTTCTAAAACGATCTGCAATAACACCTGCCCATGAGCCAAAAATAATTCCAGGAAGTGCATATGCAACAGGAATCAATCCAATCATAGTAGGATCTACTTCCCATTCAAACCCAACTATAGTCATAATCGCTAACATATCAATAAAAACACCAAGCATAAGCAATGAATAGGCAGAGAAAACCTGTAAATAAACCCTATTTCCTAATAGGCCTTTTGAATCAGTAGTTTTCATAAAAGCAAGCTCCTTAGGTTACTAATATAAACGCTTTTGCGTATAAGGTACCTCTTTATTAAACTTAATTAATCATTATTGACATCTCACCTAGAATTTAACTTCGTCAAAACTCAAACCAGTCTTGTTTTTCATATATTTAAAATAGTCAGACAAACGAAAGCGTACCTATTTCTTCATTTTTATATCAACTGTTACAAAATATATCTTTACCTTACACTAATAACAGCTAAACGTTGCCTTAATATAACCCTTTACAGTCGTTTACACATTCAATTCACATCCTTTTTAAAGTTGGCTTTTTTCTATCTCAAATACTATCACACAAATATTTCACCTACTATATTCATAAAGTTGAAATATTTGAATCAGAAAATTCGGATAAAAAACCAAATCCACAAATCATAACAAACTATTATTTATTTATATTTTCATTTTATAGATAGCTTTAACCATAAGTGTATCAAGAATTAAGTTTTTTAATTTTATTAACATAATAGTTTAAAGAGACCGTAAATCCTACTAAACAAAAAAAATATACAATAAAGTATATTTTTTTCTTATCCTACATATTTTCTATGCAAATTAATTCCAATAACTAAAGTTGATAATAAAAATATAATATTACCAATCACTAATGTACTCCTAACAAGAATTGAATAATATAGTATTAATACTTCTGCACCTACTACCTATTTTATTTATTGGATATTTATACTTCAAAAAAATTACACATCATTAACAATTAGGATACATACCCAAAATATGTTTTGAACGTTTTATTATATTTTAAGATAATATAAAATTAGTTTTTCTATAAGAGAACTTAATTTTTATGTAGTACGAAACTGTTAGTAATACAGTATATACTAATTTAGTTATAAAAACATTTAAAGACCACCTACTTCCATAAGTGATCTTTCTTTGTGATTCTGTATTTGTGCACTACTGTAGAAATATATCGTAGAAACGCTTTGTTTGCTAAATGTTTAGTTCTTTCCATTTACTAAAAAACATAGCTTCATACACTTAATATCATATTCGTTACATTGCAAACTATTATTTTGTCTTCTGTACAGGCAAACTACTAAAAATTAATTCAGCAACTTTTACATATCCTTTTGAGTTTGGATGAATTAAATCCTTAGACCAAAGCGTATTGTCATTAACTAAATGATGATTCCAAAAATCAACATGATGAAGCTTATACTCTCTGCTCAGTGAATGTATAACTTCATTTGCCTCTAATAATTGTTCTTTTATTACTTGTTTTTTTTCAGAAGCAAAAGGAAGCCTAACTGTAAAATCTGGAAGGTTTGCTATAATAATATCAGCCCCTGCTTTACTTAATGTATCTATCATAAATTCCATATCGTTCTTATATGCATCATGATTCCAACGTCCTTTTAAAACATCGTTTGCCCCTGCAATGAGACTAACCAAATCTGGATTAAAAGTTAGCGCCTTTTCCAATTGCTGCAATCGAATTTCTTTAGTTACTAACCCACGCTTTGCAAAATTGGCATATTCTATATCATTTTCACACAGTTGAACAAAATGATCTACCCAGCTTTTTAATGCAATTCCCTCAACTTCATCCCCTATCCCCTCTGTAAAACTATCGCCAATTGCTACAAATCGCTTCCACATATGTATTCCCCCTTTATTGTTAACCATATCTATACTATACAATAGCTCACACCGTAATTGTTATTTCTAAGTGGTTTTCGATTTCAATTATATTCCACTTTACTATATTTACATTTAGAATCTAAAATTGACCGATTCCTAAGTATACTTAGGAATCGGTCATATTCATATATTTACTAAAGAAATAAAATCTATCTAGAAATTATACTTTTTTCAAAAAAATTGTTGTTCTTTGTTTTGCCCAGTTGATTTCTTTTCGATTAAATGATACGAAACTATAGAAAAAAGTCTTGTCATTGCAATGCACAAAGTGAGAAGAAAAAATTACACCCTGACATTCCAAGCTATCCACATAAGAATCTATAGTGCTTTGAAACCTTTTGTTTCAAACTAATATTTAGTTGTATCCTATAAAATTAGCTTTTTACTATATCAATCGCACTATCCCACATACCACTAAAAAAAGATCCTGTTTTACGTATAAAACGTGTAAGCCAATTTGCTTGTTCCACATCAGATTTTGTTACAAGGTCTATTTGTAATGATTTACCTGATAAGAAACCAGAATCTGTATTATCTTTAGGAGAGATAATCATTTTACTAATAGTTACTCCCTCTTTAATAGGCGCTTCTTGTTCCGTATTCGATACTTTAAATTCTTTTTTATAAATGTCTTTATTGCCCTTCGGCATTGGAAGTGAAACAGCTTGCTTCGTTTGAACTACTACATCTTTGTCTTTTGCATTTGCCACTCGAACTGTTTCATGTCCTTTTATTACTGAATCTTTTCCGTAGACATTCTTCACTTCAAAATTCGCAAATCCATAATCGTATAATTTCTTTGTTTCATCAAAACGTGCCGTATGAGATTTTGCTTTTATCACTACAGAAATTAGGCGCATACCATTTCTTTCTACTGTACCAGTGAAACAATCTCCCGCTTCTGGAGTCGTTCCTGTTTTCAAACCATCTACACCTTCATATTGCTTAATTAAACCTTTTAACATCCAATTAAAGTTCGCCATATCAATTGGATATTTACCACCCTCTTGGAATGTTTTTTTAGGAATTTTTGCTGTATTTAATATTTTGGGGAAATCTTGAATAAGACGTTGTGCTAAAATTGCACAATCCCTTGCAGACATTTTATTTTTCTCGTCTAGAGTTGTCCCTTCTAGATGATATCCTTTTAAATCTTGATTTGTTAAGCCGGTAGAGTTTACAAACTTATAATCTTTCATACCAAACTCTTTTGACTTATCGTTCATCATTTTTACAAAATTGACCTCTTTACCAGCAATCTGTTCAACTAAAGCAATTGTTGCACCATTTGCAGAGTAAATTGCCATTGCCTCATATAACTCTTTTACCGTATAAGAGCCACCATTTTCTAATGGAACATTTGATAGTGAACGATCTTGCGAAATCTTATGTGCATATTCAGAGATTTTAACTTTTTGATCCCATTTAAGTTTTCCTTTATCCACCGCTTCATGAACTAAGTATTCGCTCATCATTTTTGTCATACTAGCAATTGCCAATGATTCATCTGCATTTTTTTCATATAAAATTTTTCCGGAATTTGCTTCTATTAAAATTGCTGATCCTGCTTCAACGTCTATAGCAGGAACTGTTTCCGCTGCTGCTCTTCCAATTGTAACGACCATGCTACAAAATATTGTAAGCACTGTTACTATTGCAATAACTCTCTTGCAAAACATACCTTTCACTTCTGTTACCTCCAATTTCTTTGTACTCAAAAAAAGCGTTATTTTAACATAATCCCGCAAAAAATAGACAGTGTTCTCAAATTATATATACATATAAAACGTTAGAATCGCTTTCATATAGACCATCTCATCCGACACTTTTATGTGCGCTAATACTTTGTATTCCCACACATATCCTTATTTTTAATCCCCTTATATTTTTCAAAATGATTCACACTTTCATATTTTTTAGGATTACAGTTAATAGACAATCTAAATAATACATTTGTTCCACATTTACAAAAAATAAAAAACTACACCCTATACTGGATGTAGTTTTTCTAACTGATTTATTTATTTTTCACTTCATTTTTATAAAAAGTAAATAATGGTTCGATGGATGGACTAGATAACAGCGGAATTGCCTTCTCAATCAATTTCCTATCCCAATCAAACCAACGCATTTCCATTAACATGTTTATTTCTGTATCAGTGAATCGTTTCTTTATTTCCTTAGCAGGATTTCCACCAACTATTGTATACGGCGGAACATCTTTACTTACGACTGATCCTGCAGCAACAATTGCACCTTCACCAATAGTAACGCCAGGCATTATTATAGCATTCATTCCAATCCAAGCATCACTTTTAATGACTGTATCTCCCCTAGGTTCATATGATTGTTTAATTTGCTCAGCGAATGGATATACTGTAATCCATTCTGAGTGATGATTATGATTACCCCCCATTAAAATGACTACCCCACTTGCAATGCAAACATAATTCCCAATAATGAGTTTATCAAGATGCCATCCCATCTGTTCAATTGGATTGAAAAGTGCTTGAGACTTGGCATCCCCCCACAAATACCTTACACAGCCATCTTCAAAATTTTGATGACTATAATAGCCTGAATAATAGGAGTACTCTCCCACTTCAATGAGTGGATTTGTTACTATATCTTTTATATACTGTGTTTCTGACCAATGATTAAATAATGGATACTTCATAACTTTATTCCTCGCTTCTAAGTATTATATATTTTGCTATTTACTTAGAAGCTTACTACGACAGCTACATTTTTTAGCTTTCTCAAACGACGAATCATTATCTTCAAGCCTTTCTTTTATACTAAAAAAAGCATAACGCAATACATTACCCTAGTCAAATTGTGTAATTTTGAACACATCTTAAACAGCGTAATACTGCAATAAGAACATGAAAACACTCTAACTTTGATCCAAATAATATTTTGATTACATTTAGTTCATATTTTGTAAAAAAATTTTAATTGCCATGACAAAGCAAACAATAACCACTATTGGTCGTATTAATGACGTCCCTTTTGTAAGCACCATCTTCGCTCCAATATATGATCCTATAATTTGACCAAGCATCATAATCAACCCAATTGTCCAATCGATTTGGCCAAAAATAATAAAATATAACAAAGCGGCGAAATTACTTGTAAAATTCAAGATTTTAGCATTTGCAGTTGCTCTTGTAGCACTATATCCACATAAAAGAATGAATGCTAAAGCAATTAAACTACCTGTTCCTGGGCCGAAGAAGCCATCATAAAATCCAAGGAATGGAGCCACTGTTAACGCAAACAACAACATACTTATTTTTCTCGGTCGATCTTCGTTTGCTATATTTGGAGATAATAGAAAATAAAGACCAATAATAATAAGTAAAAAAGGTAATATCATGATTAGATATTCTGCCCGTATCTGTAAAACAAGCCATCCACCGAAAACGGATCCCAAAAAGGTCATTAAGATGGACAAACGCATATCTTTGAGATTAATTTCTTTCTTCTTAATAAAAATCATTGTTGCCATGAGGGTTCCGCTACTCCCTTGTAGTTTATTAGTTGCTATCGCTACAGAAGGAGACATACCTACTAATAACATTATCGGGATAGTTATCATACCACCGCCCCCAGCAATTGTATCTATCCATCCTGCTAATACAGCTACTAAAAATAGTAGTATGAGTAATTCAATAGTAAAATCCATACAAAGAATAGGGGCAGGCTTGAGCTATTATAACCCAAACCTCCCCATCGCCCCTCCTCTCTTTAAACTAGTTAATGATATCTGTAAAGTAACTTTCTTTCTGATCACGTAATCGGCTGGAAACGTACTGCCTGCAAACAATTCTTCTTCCGTACTTATTATCTCCAATCGGGATTTTATATTCTTCCTCAGATAACCTTTCCCTACCATGAGTTACATTTGTTTGTTTACCATAGTATGAATTTGGGATAATTAATAAATCTTCAGATGTAAGTGGAACCTTATAAGTAGGCGTTGTTCGTAAGAGTTCTAAAAACATGTCAAATTTCAATTTTTCTTCTTCACTTTCTCCCACATAAATCAATCTATTTTCTGCTCCATTCAAACAAGTTGCAATAATATCACCATTGTCATCCAAAAATATAATTTGGTTTATTTCCCCTACAAATCCAGATATTTCACCATCCGCCATTCCTGCGATATGAGCAATAGGCATTTTACTTATCGCCAATATATCATCTTTACTGAAGTGATTTTCTTCAAGATGCTTTTGAAGTAATTTTGGCGTTCCAATATGAGTTTGAGTTTTTAAATTTAACACTCCTTTTAATAAAAGAGCATCAACTCTAGTAAATTTTCCACAAGTAATTTCAGACACTATTCGTTCCACGGATTTATTAAGTCTATTTGATACAATTTCTAAATTTGTATTGAATGTATTCAATCTCGCTTCAATATCTGACTGGTCTTTCATATCTGTATACACTGTGGCATCGTTATGTTGATAAAAGTTCCCGCCACCGGTGCTTGCACCGACATTTCGCAAAACTTCATCGTTATTTAAAGGCGAAATAAGATGAAATCTATTTTTCCCTGCATGTTCGGATGGGTGAATTAAAGCATCATAATTAAAAAGTGTGGCAAAAAGCCATGTGACCCATTCTGCATAAAAATATTTTTTCATTCTATCGTGTTCGTCTTCACCATAATTAAAACCTCTGCGATTTTCCCCAGGTAATAGTGTTTCTATAGGATCACATGGAGTATTTTTAATAAGGATAGGCGGTACGTTCCCACCACAATTCGCTATTTTTATCATATGTAGTAGGTTTTTCATATCTGAATTCGGATTTTTCTTTGAATAGTCAATCAAACAATTAAGCCACTCTTTTGAAAAATATGCTGCTATTTCTTGATCACAAGTATAAGGATTATGAGTTTTTAATTCATTTTCTATCAGATTCTTCATTTTATCCTTCAATAGATTCGGAATAGTAATTTCTTCAATTTCTGTAATCTGCAGTATTCCTTTATTCATTATAAAACCTCCGTTGTTTTATTTTTTACACCCTATCTTCATTAAACAAACTATCCACTTCTTTTTTACTCCTTTACTTTTCGTCAGAGCTATTAGAATTACCGATTTACAAATAAAAAACATGGAGTATAAGAGATTTCTTCTTAGCTACATTTCCCCCACGAACCTCTATTGAATTGACAAATTTAATTTGAAAATCTGATTCATTTTCATACTTTACTTTCAAACTATGTTTATATGATTTTCAATTCAAGTAAGAGTATTTCATTTTCTAAAGTTTTCCCGAGTTTAAAATCAGAATTTTCAAGATAAATATATTGACACTAAAAATATAACACGAAACCAAAAAATGTAAATAAATAGTTTTTTTATAAAAAATAGTCAGACTATTTATAAGGTAATTCGTATTTCATTGAACCAACTACGGCCTCTCAATTTTATTGATAACAATAAAAAGGTCCCCTAAATGGTGATAGAGGACCTTTTTCCAAGTATATTCTATTTTAAATTTCTTACTTACCTTTTATTTTAAAAGATATTGCTGTAACTTCTTTATTAACAGTTCCATCCCGCTTGGACTTACAATAATCTTCCCATTCGCTAACGAAATATTGCTGTCTGAAATATCCCCTGTAAGTGCACAAGCTCTTGGAGATTGATATTTTCGTAAAATAATCTGATCCTCTTCTATAAACATTTCAAGAGAATCTTTTTCTACAATTCCTAAACTCCGTCTTATTTCCATTGGAATAACAATACGCCCCATGCTATCTGCTTTACGAGTAATCCCTCTTGTTTTCATAAAATGCCACCCTTTATTTTTATCTAATATTACGGTACTTATTTTAGCAATAAACAACAATTAGGAATAGTTCGTATTACAGCACTTTTTTTAGGAATAAATACCAATTAGGAATAACTTATGTTAGAATTATTTCTTGTTTATTCTTGATTTTTAATATATTTATCCTTGATCATTTTTATATATTGTTTTCTTTCTGTTAATTCAAATATAAATAATGCCTTTTTTATGTATGTTAAACCAACTTCATTAGAGTGCTGAACTTTTAATAAAATTGCACCTTTTTCAAAGAATAATTCACCTAATAAGTATAAAGTATTCATATTTATGGCTAATTTTATGCCTATTTCACTATACTTTATTGCTTCTTCATATTGATTTGCAAGGTGTAAACATTTTGTTAACGTATGAATGAGTCTTAATTTGATTTCTTTTTCTCTAGGAAATTCTATCTTATTAAAATTAATTAAACTTTGTTTTAATATATTTATACTTTTCTCATACTCTTTATTTTCTGCATGTATTATAGCAATTGAATTCATTATGCTTATTTCTTTTTCTGATAAAAAGTTACTACTACTTAAGGTTTGTTTTAGTGCTCTATTTAAAATGTCAAAAGCATTAATTGTTGCTCCATTTACATAATATATAGCAATCGCTTCATGCCATAATAGAAATTGTTTATCTTCTTTTGATTGGAAATTATTTTCGTTTTTCTCTTTTTTCACTATTTCGTAAAGCTCATTATATTGTTTTTGTTTCACACAATCTCTCATTACATATTTTACATTTTCAATATATTTTATTTTTTTGTTTTTGGTTAGTGCAAATATATAATTTGGATCAATACCAAGTCTTTCAGATAATTGATACAACAATATGCTAGATGGATAAATAATACCTTTTTCTATCTTACTAATTTGACTTTGTGAACATATTCCATGGCATAATTCAGATTGTGACATGTTTTTTTTCTTTCTAAGTTCTTTAATAATAATACCAAGATTGTAGAATTCCATCTTTCCTCCCTCAAATGTAACACTTTATGAGTATAAGAATATTTTCCAACTTTTAATGTAATGTAAAATTAATATAGTTACAATTACTAATTATATGGATTTATAGTTTCTTTTACAAACTTGTATCACAATACGAGAAATTATTAAAATATGGTTCACTAATAATCAATGGGAGTTTTATTCATGCCCACTGATTATTAGTCCACTCCAGGCAGGCATTTACAGAGAGTCCGACTTCTTTGCCACAGCTAAATTTTGAGGTGGGTATCTTACTGTCCGCAAATAGCGAAATTAAAAGAACTAAATATGATTTTCCACCTTTATTTCTTTTAATAGTTTCTTTTGATTTTTATATAAATCATTTCGAAGGAGCGTATTTTATGAAAAGAATGTTGACCGAAAGAGAGTTAGAAGTGGCTATTTATGTAGCAAAAGGATTTACAGATGTAGAAATTTCAAAAAAAATATATGTTACCCCTCGAAGAATTTCAACGATAATTAATCATATTAAAGAAAAATGGCATATTAATTCTAGAGTAGAATTAGGTATTTTAGTTTATCATTATGGTTTTATAGATGCACCCTTATTTTCAAATAAAGAAAATCATTTATTCGAAAAGGTTGCACAATAATTGACCAAGTATAATGTGGTTCATTTACAAATAAAAACAGAAAAGTCGCTGAACTTTTATTATTTAAGGTAATTCTGTATTCTGAAGGTAATGGGCATGTATGGCTTGCTAAAAGAAAAAATATAGATTGTATTTAGATATTTTAGTAAGACTAATTGTACCAGGAACTTTTAAAAGGTAAAAACATACCTTTAGACAATGTTTCTTCCGTAACAGCAAGTATAGCTTTTAATGTAGAAAATCCATCCATTTTGATTAAGCTTTTTCAAAAAGGGTGGGTTTCTTCAGTTTATAAGTTAAGTATACCTTTCCTATAAACTGAAACTTTAATCATTCGAGCTGCCCGTTAATGCAGGGTAAAAAATAAAATAGGTAAAAATGCCATCGCATCTTTACCTATCCTATAGATAAACAGGTTCTCATAAGAAATAGAAAACTTCCCTAAACACTATAAATATATTATTTTAAATTAATTGGTTGTTGTTGAGTAATACAATGGATCATACCACCATTTTTATAAAGCTCTCTTACATCAACCCCCACCACTTTACGATCAGGATAAAGTTTTTGAATCGTCTCATTTGCTATTTTATCATTAGGGTCATTATAGTTAGGTACTAAGATAACTTGATTCGCTATATAATAATTAATATATGAACCTTTATAATCAAGTTGCTTTCCGTTTTCTAATGTAACATTATTCTTGCTTAGCGGCAGATATACATACTTGTACTTATTACCCTCAGCATCTTTTGCCTGCAACAACTTGTTAATATCTTTATCAGACGTTCCCCATTCAGCTAAATCTTTTTTGTTTAATGTTATAATAGTAGATTTATCGTGGAATTTTGCAAATCCATCAATATGAAAATCAGTAATATCTAAGTTAGGTACTCCATCTAACCAAATAAAATTTGTTACCTCAAGGTCACTAATATATTTTTCAATATATTTTTCTGACAATTTTGCATTTCTATTTTTATTCGTTACAGCACTTCTAGTTAGTAAAGCAGTTCCATTACCATCTAATTCAAATGCGCCACCTTCAAGAACAAATTTATTCCAATCAATTCTTTCAATTCCTAACTGTTTACTAAGATTCTCACGAAGACGAGCATCTTTCTTATATGGTGTTTTCTTTCCCCATCCGTTAAATCCTGGGTCTAATATCTTTAGATTTTTGTCATTATCATAAACAAAAATTGGTCCAGTATCTCTCGCCCATACATCGTCAGTAGGTGCGATAAAGAAATCAATTTTTCCCATATTTACCCCGTGATCTATTAAAACCTCAGTAATTCTTTCTTTTTCTTCTTGATCATATGCAACAATATGAACTTTTTCGCCTTTGCTTAAAGCATTTGTCATTTGAATCCAAATTGGCTCTACTTCTTGCTGATATTTTTGCCCATATGTAAATTCATGAGGCCATTGTAGCCATGTTCCTTCATGTTTGCTTTTTTCATCTGGCATTGTATACTTTCCTACTTGTTTTCGTACCTCTACTTTCTTCATATCTTTTCTTTGCGTTTTTTCAATTTCCTTCGCCTGAACTTTCTCAATCCCTTTCCCTAGAGCATAACCACTGAAAATAGATGTGGTTAGTATAGCACTCATACACAAATTCGTTATTTTTTTCATTTCTTAACCTCCTTTTCTGTCTTACTGTAAACCTTTACATAGTGTGAAGGTCAAGCTTTTCCGTTTGAATTATTTAAATATTTTAAATGTGAAGTGCAATTTGAATCGAACTCTATACAAAATAAGTAAGAATCAACTATTCCTACTATAATCATCATTTTTTCATAATATCTTACACTCTTTTTTTGTTATCCTTTTTATACCATGTACTGTATTATTTTCGAAAATAATACAGTACATGAAATTTCATATTAAATACATATATATATTTATTCAGTTTATATTTAACTATTCAAAAGCAGTTACAATTCTCTCTTTCATTTTCTGTATTACTTCACTGCTCAATACTTTTTGACCAGCAGGAAGTTTTAATATGGCAGCGGCACCTTTACTAAGGTATATTTCTTGATCATTATTTTGATTTACTACCAATATTCCTTGCCCTTCAAATTCGAAATAAATAATATCTTTTGTTTCATTTGTATTATTTTTTATTGATTTATATAATCCATATAAATCTTTACTTCTATTTTCTCCGCCCGTTCGAATCGGTTCAGTATCATTCGCAACAATCAATCCTTCTGGCTGCTCATCCTTCATAATAAACCATAGCTTTTCATTTGTTGGTAATAGTAAATACTTAAATTCAGAGCTATTTAAAATTTGCTGTGCTGGAATTGTTTCATAGATTGGTAACGAAAATGGAGATGTTGTTATTTTTTCAAAACTTAAATTTTCTGAAGAACCTCCCTTACTATATTGATAATCTTTTAATGCAATCGATTGTACTGGTTCACTTTTATTTTTTGATGCATAACTAATTTTACTAGCAAAAATAATAACAGTCATTAAGCACATGCACGGTATCACAAGCTTAAGTAGTTTTCCCATTTATGAACCCCCGCTTTTAATATTATTAGTTTGCATGGATATTATAAACAGTTTCACTCCACCAAAAATTATTATTGTTATGGAACGTACTGAAATTATGATTATAATGATCACCATACCAAGGGTCCATGTATGTTATATAATCTGTTCCATTTGTCCCTTTATAAAACCCATCAAGTACTAGAAAGTGTCCGATGTTAGCTCCATTTTGCCACATAATGAGTGCAATCATCGGCTGATTACTATTAATTTGACTTTTGAACCAATCATAAGATTTTGCTCCAGAACTTATAGCTGAGCTAACACCATATCCCGATAATCCATATTGTATTTCACGTGAAGTTGCAGGATTATTATATGATCCACCCTTAACATACCTAACGTACTGATCTTGTGATGGAGTTTTCCCAAAATAATTTAAAACTGAAACCGAAGTGCCTGCCCAACACCAATTTGACCTTTCTTGTAATATGTTAGGTACAGATAATTTACGATCTATTGATGTATTTGGAGGATTTCCATTAATATACGCTGACGTTACATATACTTTTTTTCCATCTTTAAAATAATAAAACCAACGATTATCTAAATTTCCTGTCCAGTAATCTTTAACCGCTTCACCATACTCCCATCCTTTAAAAGATACTTTTGTATTTCCGGGAATCACATCTACAATATTTGCATTTAAACTTTTTGCCTCTCTAACATTTACATTCAATGGAGCTGTTGTTCCTGAAAATTCAACTTCTTCTGCTATTATTTTCTGAACACCAATAAAACTAAATGTGAAGAACAATAAAAACATACAAACAATAAAATGCTTTCTTTCCTTCATTTCTCCACCCCTTCATCAGTACTAAAAAACATCAACAATTCATCCTTATTAATTGTTCAAGCTTAATATTACATACTAACGAAAAATGACTTCTCATAAAGTAAAACTTTAATCAGTAGTGGTTTTATTCATCCCCCACTGATTATTAGTTGAACCCATCGGGCTTCCCGGCAAATAGCGGGATAAATTCCAATACAAAAAAGGAGCCTATAAATTTTTATAGGCTCCTTTTTATTTCGTCGTTATTACTTAGCTAATTCTTTCGTACCCTTCATTACATCAATGAAGAATCCCCAGTTATTCACTACAGAAGAGATACTGATATGTTCATCTGGAGTGTGGACGTTAAAGATGTCTGGTCCGAATGAAATTGCATCTAATTCAGGCATCTTTTGAACGAATGCGCTACACTCAATCCCCGCATGTACAGCGAAGATTTCAATTTCTTTATTGTATTTTTCTTGATGTACTTTTTCAAATAAATTACGAATTTGTGAGTTTGGATTGTATGGCCATTCTGGATACTCTGACTCTATTTCAAATGTAGCACCAACTAATTCAGCAATATATTTGATTTCTTCTGCAACATGTTGTTTTAAACTACTTACAGAACTTCGCACTTCGTTACGTAATTTAATTTCATCTCGCAACGTTTCAATAACACCTAAATTCGTTGAGCTTTCTACAAGGCCTTTAATATCCATGCTCATACTTTGAATGCCATTTGGAATTAAGAATAATGATGAAATAAGCTGCTTTTGTGTCTCTTTAGCAAATACTTTTTCAACTGTTTCATCCAATTTTGTCAGTGTAACATGAACATCTGGATCAACAGCACGCATTTCTTCTTGTAATACACGTGTCCATGATTCTAGTTTTTCTTCTACTTGTCCTACATCTTCTGTACGAATTAAAATTGTAGCTACACTTTCACGCGGAATTGCATTCGTTTTTAATCCGCCGTGAACTTCACTTATGTAAAACTCCGTATGTGCTGATAAATCACGTAATACTCGTCCTAATACTTTGTTCGCATTACCGCGTTGTTTATCAATTTCCATACCAGAATGGCCGCCTTTTAGACCACCAACATATAGACGGTATGCATCCATATTCGCTGGCGTTTCATCCCAAATTACGGGAATTGTTTCAACAGCTTTCGCACCACCTGCACTACTTACAAGTAATTTATGATCTTCTTCAGAATCAATATTTATAAATATCTTTCCTTCAAAATGATTTGGATCAATAGCAAAAGCCCCGCCCATTGTCGTTTCTTCTTCAGTAGTGATAACGACTTCAAGTGCTGGATGCGGAATTTCTTTTGAATCTAATAAAGCTAATGCATACGCAACTGCAATACCATTATCAGCACCTAAAGTTGTTTGATTTGCATATAACATGTCCCCAATGATTCGTAATTCAATTGGATCTTTTTCAAAATCATGTACTGTTGCTTGATTTTTTTCGCAAACCATATCCATATGACCTTGAATAATAATAGCTGGTACATTTTCATAACCTGCTGTTGCTTCTTTTTTAATAATGACATTTAATGCTTCATCTTGAATGACTTCTAAGTTACGCTCTTTTGCAAAGCCCACTAAATAATCACTAATTTCCTTTTCATTACCTGATCCTCTAGGAATCTTTGAAATTTCTGCAAAATGATAAAATACAGGGTGCTTTGTTAATTGTTCTAAAGTAGAATACATTTTTCAAGCTCCTCTCAAAATGAAAAAATAATATGTAAGTCTCATATCATTATACCACGATTCATTATTTTACCTTTCTTTTAACTTTTATTGTTCATTTTATGTACAACACTCTTACAACATTGTAAGGGCGTTGTAAGCTATATCGATTTTTCACATTTAATAATAGTCGTATACTTTTTAAAGAAACACATTAAAGGAGATAAAGAAAATGAAAAAGTTTTTAGCAATTATTACACTATGTTTATTATTTTTTAGTTTTACTATTGGCTGTGAGAGAGCGTCACTAAATAGAATTGGTAAAGATGTATATTACATGCAGATAAAAGGCGAAGGAACTATCGAAAAAGTAGATCATAGAAACTTACGAAACTATACGCTGTCCGCATTTGATGAAGATGGCGTCAAAAAACAAATTACATTTAGAAGTACAAAAAAAGAAAACAATCATAAATTAAATGAAGACGCGTTTTTACGCCTTTATGTAGATCAAGATGATAATAGCAACAATGAAATATCATCAATTGAAGTAAAGTCCTATGAAGAGATTCAGAAAACAGATTTACCTAAAAAAGTAAAAGATAAGTTTACTATTAAATAAAAAACAAAAGAAAATGCTCTATGCATTTTCTTTTGTTCTTTTCACCTGTATATATTTTGAACTACTATTATTCATCAGTTTCTCTAACCGATTTATATTCTCCGTTAATGCACCTTTCACAAGAGAGAAATCTGTATTGGATTCTTCTTTTTTTTCTTTAAAAAACGAAGACTTTTGTACATTGACTTCAGCCATCTCTTCTCCCCCTTTTCAAAAAGATACAACCTTTTATTTATATTATATAGCAAATGTAGAAAGAGTGTACACTTATGATTTTCTTTTTAATTCTTCTTCTAATTCTTCTACTTGCTGCAACGTATCCCCTTTTATTAAAGAGAAATCTGTTGTATCTTCGTTATCCTCTTTAAAAAAATCATTGTCATAATCTTTTACCACTACAATCACCTCTACATGCTAGTGTAGGAATGATTGTCCAATTTTATTCAACTTTGTCGGATTTTGTTTTTAATTTATGTATAGAAGAAAAGGACAGAAAAAGATTCTGTCCTTATTTACTAAAATAACTATGATGTATTGTTAAATTATATACATTTTCAAAATCCCGATCTTGCAGGTTATTTTTCTTTCCATCAATAACAATGAAAACGTCACTTACTATTTTTGCTGGTATAATCCCGACATTTTCCACTTGCACCGCTTTCTGCTCATTCAATTGCTCGATATGTTCTAACGGGACGATAATACTAAATTGTGAGCGAATACCACGAAAGTTTGTATTTAATTCCTTCGCAGCTTCAAAAACAACAATTTTCGCGCCAATCTTTTCCCCATATGAATCTAAAAATGCATTTAAGCTCTTTGTATATTCCTCTTCCGTATGCCATTCCATCGTACCGAATACTGCTGGATTAACATTTTGAATAATTGTCGTGTATATTTCTCCTCTTGCTTTAGATGCAATTAATGATCGTTTTATGGATTGAACTGTCTTGCCAATATCGCTAAATTTTGCACCCCATATTTCTGAAATATTAGGCGTTAAAATGAACGCAATATCAACAAAAATAACCATTGCAGTAAACATTAAAAGATTTTTCCAGAGGGTTAAATCGATTCCTTTTATCATGAAATACACGGTGACAGATATGATAAACAAACCATACCAAGTCTTTCTAATACGTTGCTTTTTCTCCTCGTACAACTCCTCATTTTTCCAATAAAAGAAAACAAGGACTACAAAGACAATCGCTAAAACAAATAAGCCAATTCGAATGTTAGAGATCATTAATCACATCACCCTCCATTCAAAAACTACTCACGATATCATTACATGCGCAAGCTGCTCTCTTTATGACAAAAGACGTGGACAAGCTTCTAAAATTAGCTACATCGCATATATATTAGAAAGTACCACGTCTTTTATCCTGTTATTTGTGGGAAATAAGACCCCCACTGATTAAAATTTCACTTTACCATGAGTCTATATTGTATATGTAGACAAGCATTCATTTCAAATTTTCGTATTAAAAAGAAATATGTTTCGGAATTTCCCCTTCAGGTACTTCTCCATCCATACTTAAATAATAATGACGAATCGGACGTAAGTTTTCGTCTAATTCATAAACAAGCGGAATGCTAGTTGGAATATTTAATGAAACTACACCATCACTTGAAAGGTTGTCTAAATATTTTACTAGCGAGCGAATTGTGTTACCGTGTGATGAAATAATTACTTTATTACCACTTTTTAATGTCGGCGCAATTTCTGAATGCCAATAAGCAAGTACTCTCTTCTCCGTATCCTCTAAACATTCAGTTAATGGAAATTCACCTTTTTTGAGTGTTTTATATCTTGGATCGGTCGCTTCATATCGAGGATCGTCTTCAGTAAGAGCCGGTGGTCTTACATCAACACTTCTTCTCCAAATATGAACTTGCTCCTCACCATATTTTTGAGCAGTTTCATCTTTATTCAGCCCTTGCAATGCACCATAATGTCTTTCATTTAGCTTCCAAGATTTATGTATTGGAACCCAAGTAAGATCCATCTCATGAAGTACAATCCATAACGTCCGAATTGCGCGTTTTAATACAGATGTATAAGCCATATCAAAAGTATATCCGTTTTTCTTTAATATTGCTCCTGCTTCTCTCGCTTCACTTAATCCATTCTCTGATAGATCAACATCTGTCCATCCAGTAAAGCGATTTTCAAGATTCCATAAGCTTTGTCCGTGACGAATAAGTACAAGTTTTATCATTATAATTCCCCTTTCGGAAATGTGAATTTTATTGTTCCATTGCGTACACGTATAAAGTATCTAGTAATGTATCTTTTTATCCATTCACTCTATGACCAAATCATAGTTGCCAAATGTATGGATAAAATTTGTTCTTTTTCAAACGATAAAAACAGAAGTTTTTTCATTATTTTTGATCGACTGGTATTTCACGTTTCGATATCCAAGCATCAAAACCTGATCGGCTATTTGCCATTTCATTCATAACTTGGTGCCAATTGTCCTCACATGATTCACCAAATTTTGAAAAAATAGCACCCATTTGTTGTCTTTGTACATCACTCAGTTTTTTCTCTAAATCTGCACCTTTTTCTGTTAAAGACAACTGTTTTACACGTCGATCATGCATAGCTTCATTACTCTCAATTAAGCCCTTTTCCACAAGTTGACGTAGCGGCCCGTGAAGAGCTTGTTTACTTATTTCTAATAGTGATAGTAACTCATTTACACTTATCCCTGGAAAACGTGCAATAAAAAATAAAATTCGATGATGTACTCGTTGAATGCCATATTCTTTTATAATTTCATCTGGCTTTTCAGTAAATGTTTTATATGCAAAATAAAATAATGCTAATGCCTCATTCATCTGTTCTTCTTTATGTTGTGTCATCTACTTTCCCCCTGTATGTAAATTATACCACAATCTAGTAATGAATATTTTAATCAACGCATTAGAACTTATTTAGTCTATTGAAACATTCATTGCATAATTAGGAGATGATTCATTTGAAAAAACAATATACTATAAGTGCATATTTATTGGATAGACTACACGAATTAGGAATTGAACATATATTTGGCGTTCCTGGTGATTATAATCTTGCCTTTTTAGATGATGTAGTAGCACATGAAAATTTAAAGTGGATTGGAAATTGTAATGAATTAAATGCTGCATATGCAGCAGATGGGTACGCTCGCATAAAAGGAATCGCTGCTCTTATTACTACTTTCGGTGTTGGAGAATTAAGTGCTATTAACGGTATTGCTGGCTCATATGCGGAAAACGTGCCAGTTATAAAAATTACGGGTACGCCACCAACAAAAGTAATGGAAAATGGAGCAATCGTCCATCATACGTTAGGAGATGGAAAGTTCGATCACTTTTCCAATATGTATCGAGAAATCACTATAGCACAAACAAATGTAACACCTGAGCATGCTGCTGAGGAAATTGACCGTGTTTTACGTGCATGTTGGAATGAAAAACGCCCGGTTCATATTAATTTGCCAATTGATGTGTATAATAAACCAATTAATAAACCGACAGAACCTATTATAAATAAACCTATTTTAAGTAATAAAGAAGCATTAAATAAAATGCTTCTACATGCCATTTCAAAAATAAATAGTGCCAAAAAACCTGTTATTTTAGCTGATTTTGAAGTAGATCGATTTCACGCTAAAGAAAATTTACATCAATTCGTAGAAAAAACTGGGTTTCCCATCGCGACGTTAAGTATGGGAAAAGGAATATTCCCAGAAAAACAGCCTCAATTTATAGGGGTTTATACTGGTGATGTAAGTTCTCCGTACTTGCGAAAAAGAATTGATGAATCTGATTGTATTATTAGTATTGGTGTGAAGTTAACTGATACTATTACAGGTGGCTTCACACAAGGTTTTACAAAAGAACAAGTTATAGAAATCCATCCCTACACTGTGAAAATTATAGATAAAAAATACGGTCCAGTTGTAATGCAGGATGTTTTACAACATTTAAGTGATTCAATTGAGCATCGTAATAAAGATACCCTTGACGTTAAGCCATTTATTTTAGAATCATCACCTTTTACTGAAGAGTTCATTCCAAAAGCACAAATGGTCACACAAAAACGTTTTTGGCAGCAAATGTACCATTTCTTACAAGAAAACGACGTCTTAATTGTAGAGCAAGGAACACCTTTCTTTGGTAGTGCTGCTATCCCTCTACCTAATAACACTGCATATGTAGGACAACCGTTATGGGGATCTATCGGCTACACACTGCCTGCTCTACTTGGTACACAGCTCGCCAATTTATCACGGCGCAACATTTTAATTATTGGTGACGGTTCTTTCCAAGTAACTGCCCAAGAGTTATCAACTGTACTACGTCATAATTTAAAACCGATTATATTTTTAATCAATAACAACGGATACACTGTTGAACGTGCCATTCACGGCCAAAACCAACCTTATAATGATATACAAATTTGGGATTACAATAAACTATCAATGGTATTTGGGGCAGAAGAAAAAAGTCTAACATTTAAAGTAGAAAATGAATCAGAATTAGCAGAAGTCTTAACAAATATAACTTTTAATAAGAATCAACTTATCTTTATTGAAGTTATAATGAGCCAAAGCGATCAACCTGAATTGTTAGCTAAACTCGGGAAAAGATTTGGTCAGCAAAATTCTTAATATAAAAGCATAACCTAATTATACAATTGGTAGTGTAAAACTTGTTTTGAGAATAGTTTCGACACTCAAAATACATAAGGAAAAGGATGGAAAGCACCATCCTTTTCTATTTTAAGAGCGTTCTTCGACTAACGCCCCGTGCGACAAGCAAAAATTCTTAATCCATCTTTAACTTTATAGCTTTTGTCGCAATAAATGTTTTAATATGCTTATCTAATATCCTTGTTCCACCAAAATCATCCTCATAAAAACCTGTTATAGCAAAACCAGCTTCAATTTGGCCTTGGATTTGGTCTTCTAAAGTATGCGCATATTCTATTGTTTGATTTGAATCGATGTAATCTTGAACTTCATCCTCTGGTAAATAATCCAATGTTGATGAAGGAATTGAATGTTTAACATCAAGAATACCTTTTTGTTCTTGGTTATCATCAAAAATCCATAGTAACGGATTTGTAAATCCAGCAATAAGAATACCTTTATTCTTTAAAACCCTAGAAACTTCATTCCATACAAAATGAACATCTTTTACAAACAAGTTAGAGACAGGATTTACAACAATATCAAAATATTCATCCTCAAAGTCACCAAGGTCTGACATATCTCCTTGTACGGTTTTTAAAGTCAAACCATCCCGTTTTGCTACCTTTTCATCTTGTTCCAATTGCTTCTTAGATATATCAGTAACTGTTACATCTGCTCCAGCAGCAGCTAGAACAGGTGCTTGTTGTCCGCCACCTGATGCTAAGCAAAGTATCTTTAATCCATCTAATGACTTTGGAAACCACTTTCTAGGAACTGATTTTTCCGTAGTGACTGTAATTTCCCATTCACCTGATTTGCTTTTCTCAATAACCTCGCTACTTACAGGCTGCGTGTATCTAGAACCTTCTTCAACCTTCTTATCCCATGCATTACTGTTTTGTTGTGTAGTATCCATTGCGATTAGTCCTCCTAACGATCTAGTTGCATTCAATGTGTAAGCTTAATGCTTTCCTTTTTCTATTAACCTGCCTAATAGTTCATACATAGTTGTCTATATTTACATTAACAGATAAATGCAAAAATCACTAAAAAAATTCTAAAAAGACAAAAAATTACACATCTATTCCATTCATTTAAACTAATTATAGAATTGTTAACTTTTAAACAACTCACTTCCACATAAAAAAAGCATTCCAAACCTGTTGACAGTTGGAACGCTTTTTTATGTTATTTCATTTTTCAAGCTTTTAACTAAATCGATTAAACAAATAAGTTACGCTTTTTCTTTTTTATTCAGCAAGAGTTAACTGCCAAGATACACCATACTTATCATTTAACCAGCCAAACTTTTTACTAAACGGATAAGAACCTAAAGGCATAAGAATTGCTCCATCCTGCGCTAGTTTATGAAAGACCGTATCAATTTCTTCTTCTGTCTCACAAGTTACATAAAGAGACATAGCTGGAGTGAATGTAAAATTATGATTTACATAACTATCAATACACATAAACTCTTGGCCATTTAACGTAAAAGTTGCATGAATTACAGTTCCCTCTTTACCAGGTCCATTTTCATCGTAGCGAGAAATACTTACAATTTCCGATTGATCAAATAGCGACGTATAAAAATTCATTGCTTCCTCAGCTTTGCCTTCAAACATTAAAAACGTAGTAATTTTTTGATTTGTGTTACTCATATGGAGACAGCCCCTTGTTATATATTTATGTAAAACATAAGTCGGCCAAAAACCGAACGTATATTCCTATAAGTGTATTGTCTATAAAAACGATGAGTTTGTCAATTATCTACTTTATTATTTCTTCTTAAATAATGCTGTCCAAAGAAATGATTCTCCAAACATTTCTTTCGGTTGTTTCATTTGTTTCATCCTTCTAATCTCAATTACCTCAAATTCTTTAAATATCTCTCTTAACTTTTCTTCCGAGTATGCAAGACCACCTTGTAGACTCCATCCTCTATATACATCCCAATCTGTTATTTCCGATCCATTTCGCTCATCTAAATCGCCTGCCGCAAAACATGTTAATCCGAAATAACCACCCGATTTTAATGAGTTTTTAATTAAATCCACATAATTTATTCTTCTATGCGGTGGAATGTGATGCAAACAGCCCGAATCGTATACAAAACCAAATTCGTTTTGAACCTCTAAATTAAAAATTGAATCACAAATAAAATGAATTGCTACCCCTTTTGCCAATGCCCTTTCTTTAGCCCAATTAATGCCTTCTACAGATAAATCCACTGCTGTTACATCAAATCCTTGAGTTGCTAAATAAATGGCATTTCTACCTGGACCACATCCAAGTTCTAATACCTTCCCTTTTGAAACTCTCTCTTTTTGTATATACGAAACTAGATTCTCATCTGGAACATTTTCAAAAAACGGAACATCCTTTTCTCTATTCTCATAAAACTCATTCCAAAATGGTTCTGCAGGTCTTAATAATGAATCAAGCATTTTTAAAATGTCTTCTTGTGTGTGTAACGTTTCAGTTTTCATTAATACCCCTCCATAAATTAATAGTCAGAAAATTATTATATATCTTTTCGAACTTTCAAACAAAGAAAAAACTCCTATATTCAATAGGAGTTTTTGTCTTTAAAATCCGAGTACAGCTAACCATTTTAACAATTTCTCTTCTCGCGCTTTTAAATCATCATTCCTAAACTTGCCTAGTTGTATTTCACTAACAACTTCTCCGTCCTCCATAAAAAGAACTCTTTCTGTTTTCTCTACTACCTATACAACATGAGTCACTTAAGAAGGTTACTTTGCTGAAAAATAAAGCCGATTTCGTTAAGGGATATTTTTGCTAACGCCTCTTCTTTCATACATGTTATTTCATACAATCATACTTTTCTAATAAAATAACGCTTTTGTTCACTTTTTTGATACATTTACGAAACATTCATGTGTTACCTTCATTAAGTTCTTTTCTTTTTATAATGTCGTGTGAGATATACCAACAGAGGAAGCCCTAGATCCCCTAATCCTAGGGCTTTTTTATAAGAATTTTATACATTTTATTATTTCCACTAACTCTTTAAATTGTATATACATAATATAAAATTTTCATGTTGTTATATTTTTTGATGGCCTCTTATCTTTCCTTAAAAGGCTTTTTTTCAAATAACGCTTTTATTTAATTTATATTTAAAAAGTTCCTTTTCATAAAGACTTCCCTTATATGCTATACTCATTCTTAAATAATTGTATAAGGAATGTTAAAAATGGATGATAGATCGTCAAGACAATGGAAATTGCGACAAAAGTTAAGAGCACTGAAAACCAAAAACAACAATGACACAAACCCTTTGTTTAGTGAATGCCTTGAATCCCTAGGAAACGAAACTCTCATTTTCTCCCAAGAAAAAAGCCAGCAGATTGCTATTATTTTAATGAATTCATTTCCTATAACTGTCTCGGGAAGAATAGATTGGGAACAGATAGATAACCAATTCATAGCTTCGAACAAAGAACAACTAATTTCCCTTATTAGAGCAAACCAACTAGATTTTGACGAACAGATTTTTATAATATGGGATAACTATGAAATCCCTGTAGTAAGTACAAATCTTGATAAAGTATTCCAATCATTAGTTGACGTTGATGCAGTCAGTTTTTATTACTGGATATTAGACAAAGAATATAGATTCGTAATTGAAATAAATGATAAAGAATTGATTAGGATTGGGTTTCGCTAATACTCTAAGCATATGAAGCTAGTTCCCTTCATTTCTTAATATTCTCTTCGTCACCACCGCTATTATTATCATTATGAAACTTATAGCTAATATAGGTAAATAAATTTTCGTACTGAATCCTTCAAACATAAAACCATATACGACTTGCCCAATTGGTGCCATACATTGAGATACCGCTGTTATAATTGCCATTACTTTTCCTAGATTTTCATTTGGTGTTTTCTTTTGGACTACAGTAATCACATAGATGGATACAATTGTCATAATCATTGCGATTAGAAGAGAAGAAAGTATAAAGAGGATAAATGGTGGATAGTATCCTAAATTAAGAGTAAACGGTGTAACTGATAGTGCCACTGGTATAACTAATAAAGCTATGATAAGCATCCAATTATATAATGTTTTCATCTGTAACTTTTTAGCAAAGAAACCGATTGACAATGCCCCTAATATGGTTGCAAAATCAATTAATCCCATTCCAATTCCATACATCATATCGCTACTCTGCATAGTTACTCGTAATATAATAGGTCCTCCGACAACAAATAACGGTGTCAAAATTAAATTTAGTAAAGCTGCAAGTAACATAGCCTTCAAAATAAAAGGTTGCTTTAAAACACAAAGAAAACCTTCTTTCATATCTTTTACAATTGTCGGTACGATATGGCCTTCCTGTATTCTTTTTATAAATGGTATTGTAATAAACATTTGTAAAATCGCAGATAAAAAGAAAGCAAAACAACTTGTTATTACGAGCATTTTCAAACCGATTATGCCGTATAATAGTCCTCCTAGTACAGGTGCAACTATATTAGATAATGCTTGCACACCATTTACGATACCGTTCGCTTGTTCTAACTTTTTCTCTGGGACTAATTGCGGAATACTTGCCATAACAACTGGTGCGTACATTGCACTAACGACTGCTAGTAAAAACATAATTGTTCCAATCAATAAAATAGATATCGATTCAGTTAATAACAAAACTATAAAACTTAATACAATAGCAGCGTTTATAAAATCCAAAATGACCATTACATTACGGCGGTTGAAACGATCTGCTATCGCTCCGCCAAGAGGAGCTAACAAAAACGGGATACTCGTTACGGCATATAACCCTGCAAATATATCGGCACGTCCTGTTATATCTAGCACATATAAAGACAGTGCAAAACGTAATAGTGTTGAACCTAAAATAGTAATAATTTGACCACTTACCATTAAGTGAAAATCTTTCAAGGAAGATTGAATACTTGCTGGCATCCTCATCACATCCTTCATTTAGTTAGACCGACTGCCGGTCGATAATACTCAAACAGAAAATCACTATTTCTGTTTAATTAAAACTTCCATCATATAATCAAAAGATCCCTCTTTCGCTCCGACAGATGCTTCCATCATTTTGATATAAGCTTTAGCTCTGTTTATCATTTCTTCCGGTTTCCACTGGAATAAACCATCATCAAATATGACTTGTGCTGAAGAGAGTAATAATTCAATTGTTTCTTGTGGGTATGGAGTAGAAAATATGCCTTCTTCTATTCCTTGCTCTAAAACTTCCGTTAATATAGGAGATAAATGTATAATGGATTGCACTAAACTTTTCTGATGCATTTCTGCATTATTCGGTTGATGGAATTGTTCAATCATTTTTTCTTTTACATCTCCTGATTTTGGTGATTGTTCCATTAAAATTTTAAATAACTTATCTAAAACGGGGATATCGGGATTGGAGACAATCCTTTTCGCCTTAGTGACATCCTCTTTAATAATCCTCATAATGATTTCATCCATTACTTCCTCTTTCGACTTAAAATAATGATAAAACGTCCCCTTTGCTATACCTATTTCTTTTAAAATGTCATTTACGGTTGTTTTCGTATAACCTTTCTTAAGAAACAAACGCTCAGCTGTTTCTAAAATTTCCTTTCTACGCTCCTCATACTCCTTTACAATTCGCATTCAAGTTCTCCTTCCCACCTGACCGACTGTCGGTCTATTAAAATTATATGTTTAGTTTGCAAAAAGTTTCCTATTATTGTATATACAACATCCTACTTTCTATTTCCTTTATAAATTTTTATTTTTTAACGTACGCTCAATTTGTTTAAAACGTATCTCATGTTTTTTATCGTCACCTTTCATTTTAGGAAAAGAACGATGCCCTCCGCTTGATCCTATTTTTCTCGATTCTTCATCCAGACGCACAATACTTTGTAGTTTTTCAGCTCCTTCACCACAAGTCAGCGCATCTCCTTTACATCGATGACTTCAAAAAATGACATTTGATTCATACGATACGGTTCCCCCTCCGTTCAATCTATGTATTTATCAATGGAGTATTTTGTTGAGTTCCAATATGTAATATTGCATATTTCGCACTTTTAATTTTCGCACATGCGATAATTTATTTATAAAAATATAAATTATTAATAAGGGTGATTTATATGAGCAAGTTCCGAAAGAAGATGATTAAATATTTGCAAACATTTTGGGGATGCTTAGCATTTGGTGTATTAATGTTTGCTATCTTCTTAATTACGGATTTAACAGATGCATCTTTAAATACATTAGGCTGGAGAGACTGGCTAGGTTCTGTAGCAGGCGCAACCATTTTATCTGTTGGGATGTTTACTTTAAATAAATTGAATTTAAAATAAATATTCGGTCAATACTGTATGTAGGCTGTATGCCAACATTCATTTAAAGTAGTCTTCTCTGTATCTCCTTGTATTGAGCAGTTAGCTTTTGCTAGCCGCTCTTTTATTTTGTTCCGGTTCTTGCCCTATCTACTTTCCCCCAATAAGTACACATATCTATTCCCCATTGCTACAAAATGAAATCTTTATTTTGTTTTACGGATCGCTTCTTCAATTAGCCAAGATACAATATTAAAATCATTAGCTTCACCCTTTAAAGATGTTCCCTTCCAAAAGTATTCTTTCATCACTTCAAATAATTCTTCAACAGCTTCAATTCATCTCATATTCATTTTCCCTTTCTCCCAAATAACTATTTTGTTTTACTAATTAGCTGATTAATTTCACAAACACCTTTTAAACATTCCATGTTTCTTCACCTCTTGAATATTTTTCAAACAAAAATACATACTATTTTCAAGCCGCCGTTTCCACGGCTAATACCTCTTTCTTTTGTTACAGCAAAAGCAGGTAGGTTCTTCACTTATCTGCTTTCTCTGTATATTTTTTAAGAAATCGAAAATAATACCAACAAGCTGTTTGAACTAGCAGCTTCACTCTTCTCGCAATGGGGATGCAAATTATCACAATTAGCTAACTCATTGAACTCACTGGCAGACAACCAAAATCGTTGTCTGCTTTTTGTATGAGATTTTTCGTTTTACATATACTACTTTTGAACCTGCAGACCAATACGAGCCATTTTGGTGCTTGGGATTTCCCTTCCGGGGATAAGTATTTTTTACTTATCCCTTTTTTGTATAGACACGTATATTTAGGGTAAAACTAATTACAAGCAGATTTTCTGTTTATGCGTAGTTCTAAACAAGATTACTTTTTCTCCTATTAAAGGACGGCAGGTACGACTGCTAGTCCTTTTTTCTTATTTCGCATGCTGTCCCTTCTGGTAACTTCATTCTTCATTACCTTCATCATCATAGTAAGCAATTTACTAATAAGGATGGCAGTTGTGCCTCTTGAGTTCCCCATCGAACAAAAAGAACAAATTATTTTTCCAGTTTCCAACGATCGTACCCCAATACGAGTTAAATTCTTCATAAACTTCTCTTGTCCCCTTTCGATAATTGCGGAACGTGTAATGAAAATACTCGCTCACTTTAATACCTTTTCTTTCAACCAAAGTGTTCTGCCGAAATAATAGACATAATAAGTTCCGTTCTCTTTTGCTACTGCATAACATTCCCGTACCGTTTGAATATATTACAAATTGCTTTCTCTCGATTTTTCCGCTTAAATATTTTTTATGCATAAGTTGCACTTGTTCTTGAATTGCGACATGGTAGTAATACCCTTGCTCTACTGGTTTTGGACTATAAAATTTCCTTTATAAATTTCAAATTCGGTGAATGAAATTTTTGTTTTTTCTTGCCATCATCCTTGTTGTATACAAACAAAAAAAGAGCCACAATATTTTGCGACTCTTTTACAATTATAACTATTTAACGGCCACGTCTTTGCTGACCTTGCTTTGTACTACCTTTTTTATTACTTGGCTTATTAAATGATCGGTTATTTTCATTTCTAGAACTATTTCTCGAACTATTTCTTGAATCACTTCTTGAGCTATTTCTCGAATCACGTCTTGATTCACTTCTTGAACCTTCGTGGCTATCTCTTTGACGATTTTGACCTGATTTCTTCGGAGCCGGCTTTGGTACCGGTTTTCCATTTTCATCTACACGTTTTATCTTCGGTTGTTCGATTATTTCTCTTTGTATTGGTGCACCAAGCGTTTTTTCAATTTCTTCTAAATGTTTTTCATCTTTCGCTGCAACGAACGTAATTGCAAGACCTGATCCACCTGCACGTCCTGTTCGGCCAATGCGATGAATGTAACTTTCTACATCTTCAGGGATATCATAGTTAAATACGTGCGTTACACCATCTACATCAAGTCCACGAGCTGCTACATCCGTTGCGATTAAGTACTGAATTTTAGCTTCGCGGAAACTCTTCATAACTCTTTCACGTTTCGCTTGAGGTATATCACCATGAAGTTCAGCACAATTATAACCTAGTCCTTTTAAATTATCATAAAGCTTACTTGCTCTAACCTTTGTACGACAGAAAATAACAGCTAAAAATGGCTGATCACGATCCATAACAAAACGAAGTGCATCTGGCTTTGCACGATCTGTCGTCTCAATGACACGCTGCTCAATTGTATCTACCGTTACTTCTTCACTTTGTACTTGAATCATTTGCGGCTCATCCATATAACGCTTCGCCAATTTTTTAATATCTTTTGGCATCGTTGCTGAGAATAACATCGTTTGTTTACTACCTGGTGTCTCATCTAAAATATCTTCAATATCATATAAGAAACCAAAATAAAGCATTTGATCCGCTTCATCTAGTACAATCGTTGAAAGATTACTTAAATCAATTGTTTCACGTCGTATATGATCTAATAATCGTCCTGGTGTTGCAACAACAATATGTGTATTACCTTTTAATTTTCTCAATTGTTGTGCTACATCTTGCCCACCATAAATCGCTAGTACATTAATATCTTCTCTTTGAACAAGCATTTTTTTAATTTCAGTTGTAATTTGCAGAGCTAGTTCCCTTGTTGGTGCAACAATTAAGGCCTGAACATCACTAGACTCTGGATCGATTTTTTCTAAAATCGGTAACACGAATGCTAACGTTTTACCCGTTCCTGTTTTCGCCTGCCCAATAATATCTTTACCTGACAGAATAACTGGAATTGCCTTCTCTTGAATTGGTGTTGCTTCTGTAATTCCATTTTCACGTAATGTATGATTAAAAGTTTCACTAATTCCTAATTCTAAAAAGTTTTTCAAATAGACCACTTCTTTTCCTTATTTTTCACATTAGCTTTCATTGTACCATTTGTTTCGCCAAATATGAAAAATAAAAAAATTCTTATCTTCTTTTTTTATATTCATCGTGTACTAGATGAACAAATTCTTTTTGCTTTTTCTCGGATTTTATTAATGTTTCCATTGTAAAAGAATATGAAATGAATTGTAAGGAACATATACTTACTCCTACAAAATTCCCATTCGAAATTCACGAATTTCAAGGGTACATCTATAACGATTACTTAAACCTCCAATACTACAATGAAGATATTAATGGGATTTTAAAAATCACTGTTTCACCAGTTCAAAATAAATTAGGCTTCTATGTACATAGGGGAGCTAAGTTCTACAGTTTAAAAAATAATATGAACGCATTATATAATCCTCATTTTGATTCAGCATATGAACTTATCTTTCAGAAGAATGGTTTTCAATATACAATTGCAATTGGTAACAAACGCTATATACAAGGAAAACATAACGTAAAGGATTTAATTAAAATTGCAGAATCTATGAATTAAAAAAACGATCTTTTCGATATAGGAAAGATCGTTTTTTTATTATTTTATACAGTAAGCTTTCCTCCATGATAGCAATAATACTGTGCTGCTTTAAAACTTTTAATCCTATTTAAAGACTGTTTCGCTTTTTCTATATCCAAACAAAAATTCGGATTAGCTATTACTAACTCACGATTCTCTTGAACAGCCGCATCTCCCGTAATTACACAGTCTAAATTCGGAAAATATAATGAAATATGCCCCGAAGTATGTCCTGGCGTCGCTACTATTTGACATTCATTATTCAAAATCATTTGACCATCATGCACTTTTTCATCGACGGAAATATGTTTTATATTTTTTAACTGTTGTATAAACCATTTACCAAATTCTTTTTCTTCATTTGGCATACGTTCTAACATTTCTTCAGCTTGAACTAACCTCTCTGATTTTATATCACCACTAATATAGTTAGATTCAATTTCACTAGCAATAACATTAATGTGAGGATATTTCACTTTAAAATCGTATACAGACCCTATATGGTCATCATCATAATGAGTAATAATTATATTTTTTAAGTTTTTCATCTCATATCCATGTTTTAATATTGCATTTTCAATTAAAGGTAAAAAACTTGTATATCCTGTATCGACTAATGTTAATTCATTATGTACTATAATTAAACTTGGATAAACACATTGTTTTTGCCCGTTAAATTCGAATTCAATTGGTAGTTCTATTATTTTCATTTTTCTTCCCCCATACCGCTTATAAAATGCATAATAATAACTAAATCATCCACATACATCTTACAATATATATACTATGTAACGGAACAATGTGAATCATTGTATAATCCACATTATATTATTTTGAACAGGTAATCCCTTATTTTTATGGAAATATATAATAAGAAAAACAATAAAATTGATTAATCTTTCACTTCTTTGTCCATCCTTTTAAAAAATCTATGTTTTGTAAAAGGAGTGTTTATATGGAGAAACAGACACTTTGGAAAAAGTTCAAAAAAAGCTCTGTAAACCTCGGTAAATCTAGCGTATATGAAAGTATTATTTTATTCTACACAATGAAAAAGAAAGAATTACCTACTAAAGCGAAATTCATAATATTAGCCGC
The DNA here is from genome assembly GCF_037966225.1 of Bacillus sp. FSL E2-8900. Classification (NCBI taxonomy): domain Bacteria; kingdom Bacillati; phylum Bacillota; class Bacilli; order Caryophanales; family Bacillaceae; genus Bacillus; species Bacillus sp. FSL E2-8900. The sequence continues at coordinate 2,307,064 of NZ_CP150193.1, read as the reverse complement.
TTTATCTTATTACGTATTAACAATCGATTTCATTCCAGATATAGCTGCTATTATTGGGATTGGCTTATTAGATGATGTTTTAGCAATCGCTGTAGCGCATAAATACGTTATGAGACACGCAGATGCTGAAATTCGAGAAAAGAGCAAAATAAAGATGGAGTCATTATTTACTTCAGCACAAGCATAATGAAACTATCTAGTCATTTACCTACCTTTTTACTTTCAAATAAAGCTAACTGTAATTAATGATAGTTCCACCTCACTGAATATTACTCTTCACCATGAGAGCATAGCAGAATAAATTCCTAATCAAAAGCTTTTCTCTTAGCTCTCAAACCGTAAACAAATAGGGAATCAGCACTTGTTCCTAAGTTCTGACTCCCTTTTATTTATTCTTATATCTATCTGTTATACAGTTTCATGCGTTCCCTTATATAAAACTGCTATTGCCGCTACTATAAGAATCATACCCATAAAAGCAGGTGCGGCATGACCAAGTGATACATAGATTTGTCCTCCAAGAATAGGACCAATCATTCTTGCTAAAGCTTGAATAGATTGGCTTCCACCTTGAATCCTTCCTTGTTCACTAGAACTGACAGACTTTGAAAGCATCCCGTTGAATGAAGGTCCGAAAATTGAATCCCCAAAACCATACATCAGCATCCCAGCGATAAGTAGTGGATAGAGTGAAAACAAAGCTGATGCCGCAATAAAACTGTATCCTATAATCTCCGAAACCATCCCAAGAATTGCTATTTGTTTATCACTAAGCTTGATCAAAAGCTTTGGCATGATAAAACTTTGTGAAACAATGTCTTGAAAGCCCAAAATTGAAAACATAAGTCCGATTAATGCAGGTTTCCAACTGAAAGTATCCATTGTAAATTGTGTAAAAATTGCTTGTAAAGATCCGTTAGGTATCCAAAGTAAAAACGCCGAGACAAGTAACCATTTTAAATTTTTCATGGAAAGTATGTTTGCTAGCTGTGCAAAAGGATTCAACCTTACAAAAGTAATCTCTTTCAATCTATTATTTTTGTCAAGGCTCTCTGGCATATATTTCATCCCATATACAACATTTAATAAAGTTATGATTGCTCCAAAATACAAAGGTACAGTAGCACCAAACTTAGCAAGTAATCCTCCAAGGGTTGGGCCAATGATAGTTCCCGCACCTACAACTGCACTCACCCATCCAAAGTATTTCGTTCTCTGCTCTTTTGGAATAATGTCTGCAAAATATGCGAAGATAGTACTTATGCTCCCGCCTGTTATTCCTTCTATTATGCGTCCAGCAAATAGTACCCATAAAGCTCCTCCTATACCAAAAACTAAGTACCCAATTGCAGAACCAAATAAGCATATTAAAAGTAATGGACGACGCCCATATTTATCGCTTAAAACTCCGAGTACTGGGGTAGCAAAAAACACGCAAGCCGCATATACGGAAGTTAGTAGTGTAACAACTAATGCTTGTTCTTCTGAATTACTTATATATGGCTGTACTAAGAATGGAACTACAGGCATGATGATACTGAAACCTATACCACAAAGAAATACAGAAATAAGTCCGAATAGTAAAGCATGTTTATCTATGTTTTTTTCAGTTTCCCTTTCATTTTGTGATCTAAATATAGACATTTAACTTCTCTCCTCAAAACATTTTGTTGCTGTGTCAACAAAATGATAACTCCATTTTGTTGATTAGTCAACAAAAATAACATGATAAAAAAGCAGCCTATTCTCATTAGAGTAAGGCTGCCCGTAAAAGCCCGATTGGTGAGGGCCGATAATCAGTGGAGATGAAGAAAACCCCCACTGATTAAAGTTTCACTTTATTATTAAAATATATTACGATTTAATATGTATACCTTGTTTCTTTATTTCCGCATCCAAATGTCTACTATACTTTTCCACAAAGCTAATTATACTGTTGAATTCTTCTTCAGTTACTTGTTCAAATACAGCTTTATCTCGCTCTTGAAACTCTTTGTGCAGATTTTCATGGATTTTATAAATTTCTTTCCCTTGTTCGGTAAGCCTAAAATAAATTTCTTTCTTATTTTCTGACTTTTGGTAGCTTTCAACAAGGCCTTTTTGTATGAGCTTCTTAGTCATTCTACTTATAGCACCGCGAGTCACATAAAAAGCCTCTGCGAGTTGTGTCACGTTAGAATCTGCATTGTTTTCAATATATTCAATGCAGTGGACTTCAGAAGACTTAAAACCTTTAAGACCCTCTTCCATCTTATCTTTATTAAGCCAAACCAGCTTATTATATAATTCCCTGAAACCGTTCATGACCTGTTCTTCTTTATTCATGCCCTACCCTCCTCACCGCTCATTAGCACATTAAAACTATTATATTAAATTTCTGCTTACGTTTCGACAATATTGAAATAATTATTATAACATTAAAGATATGTGTAAAAATAGGCGCTTAAATAAAATAATTTTTAAACAGCAAATTTTGCAAGTTTATTTCTACTTACAGTAAACGGTAGACAAAAAGTAAGAGCTAAGATCATTTCTCTTAGCTCTTCTTTCATAAAACTATTTCACTTCATTAGCGACAAAAAAGTGCTCACATACACTTGATATGCGCTGTAAGTCCACGTTCCCACCAGATATAACAGCCACTACTTTTTTCCCTTTTATATAACTATCAACTTTTCCTGCAAGAAGTGCAGCAGTTGCTAATGCACCTGCACCTTCTACAACAGCTTTCCCACGTTGTAATAAATCTTTCATCGCTACTTCCAGCTCTTTTTCTGATACAGTTACAATATCATCTACTAATTCTTTTACAATTTCAAATGTTAATTCACCTGGTATTTTAACTGCGCAACCATCTGCAATAGTAGGCGCCTCATAGTGTTCTACGATTGCTCCTTTATCGTAAGATGCCTTCATTCCATGAACATTATCTGCTTGGACACCAATTATATTAATGGATGGATTAAAAGATTTCAATGCTACAGAAATACCAGAAATAATTCCGCCTCCACCGATTGGTACAATGACAGTATCAACATCCCACATATCATCCAGAATGTCTAATCCAATTGTACCTTGCCCAGCCATTACCTCTACATCATCATATGGATGTAAGTATGTCTCACCTGTTTCCCTTATAATTTCTTCACATTTTGCCTTTGCATCATCAAAGGTTTCACCATGTAAAATCACTTCAGATCCATATCCTTTAGTTGCTTCCACTTTCGCCTGAGGTGCAGAAATTGGCATAACAATTTTACTCTTAATACCAAGTAAATGCGCTGATAATGCAACTCCTTGCGCATGATTACCTGCTGAACATGCAATTACACCTTTTTCTTTTTCTTGATCCGTGAGCCGCGACATTTTATTAAATGCGCCACGGAATTTAAAAGAACCCGTTAACTGCATATTTTCTAATTTCAAATGAATTTCTCCGCCCGTTTTACTAGTCAAGTAAAAAGATTTTACTAATGGCGTTTTACGAGCATTTCTATCTAGAATCTTGTGAGCTTTTTTAATATCGTCTATATGTAATGGGAGTTTTCTAGTTATCATACTTACACCTCTTCCAATGTTCTATTCCTAAGTTTTCGTAAGTCGTAGCTCCTTTATACGAAAAGAAAAAGTCTTTATATATGTACCCCACTCTGAAATAAACACATTTGCAAACAATTTAACATCCTCTTCATATCACGTTCTTTATAATGATTCAGGCATGCAATTTGGATCCAGTTATTCTTTTGTAAATACGCTGATTCATAATGGACAATATATCCTTGTAAAGCTAACGCATCACCTACCGTTTTAGAAGACTGACCTTCGCTTATTTGAATTGTAAATATAATTTTCGCGGCATGTTCTTTAGGTGAAACAAGCTTTAACCCCATATCAGTAATAACTTCTTCAATATACTCGTATGTCTCTTTAATTTTTACAAATACCTTTTCATCTTCAAATCTCTTCAACGCTTCTTGCAATGCATAAATTAAATTCCATGATTGTGAGTATGGAATACTTTCATTTTCTTCATACATGCCAATGTCCATATAGGCCGGCACAGCCTCGTTTATTTTTACAATGTGGTTATGAAAAACGAAAGAAATTCCTGTATATGATTTAATCGCTTTACCGCTAACACCACTTGCAAAATACACATCCTTCAAGTCTAATGGTATTGCTCCAATTGAGCTTATGCAATCTACACACAGTTTCATTTGATTCTCGTTACAAAGAGTATTTAGCTCGTTTAAATCGTTTAACATTCCAGTAGATGTTTCATGATGAACAAACCAAATCCATTCATAATTTCCAGTTGTCATAATTTCTTCTAATTCGGTATAAATAAATGGATCTCCCATTTCCTTTTTATAAGTATCAAAATGTAACCGTGCTCGTTTTGCATGTCCAACTAATCTATTACCAAATTCCCCATTTGTTAATACTAGTCCTTTCCCTTTTAAAGAACGTAACTGTAAAGCAATCGCATCATTTGCTAACGTCCCTGTTCCTAACATAAGCTGTACATGTTTTGCTTTTGTCATGTGAAGTAACCGTTTTTTCACATTGTCCATCATCACTTGAAATGACTTAGAGCGATGGGAAATAGGTCGCGTAGAAAATGCCTTTCGAACGTTCTCTTCAATATCTACTGGACCAGGTAAAAACGTATATTCTTTCGTCATAATCCCCCCAACACTCGACTCTTCAAACATAGCAGGGGTAACATACATTGGCTGGAAGGCTGCTTCTTCTGTACCAACTAACGTATGGAAAAATTTGAATCCCATTTGCTCATATAAAGCTAGTTCACGTGTTGTTGCAGAAATGAGTGCTAATTCATATCCATTTAGAAGCAAATAACGATGTAGAAAACGAATTAATCCTAACAACGCTCTTCCATTTCTATATTCACGTTCTACTGAAAGTAAACGAATTTCATACACTTTTTCTCCATGCTCTTGCAAATAAATATCTAAATTTGAAATTTTATAATCTAACGAGAATGGTCGTTTTCCCCGCACTGCGACCATACCTACTAATCTATCCTCATCTAAACAAATTAAATATGTATTTTCTTTATGAAACCGATCTATACGAAACCGTTCTTTCGTTTCTTCATGTTGTGGTATCTCTTCTACAAAAGTTTTATAATTCAATTTATGTATACTTTCAAATTCCCAATCTTGATCAGCAACTTTATAAATTAACCCCATGCCTTATCTCCTTTATCTATTTAATAAAAAATGATAAGTGGAGATTATCCCCACTTATTAAACACTCATTTTATTCTCGATTTACATATAGAATAAGTACAATAATTATTCCACTTAATATAGTGGTAACAATAGAATAAGAATAAAGAATCATACAAATTGGTAAACAAGCAATCGTAATTAGTCCTGGCTTCGTAAACCCTTTAAATATTAAATAAAATACAATAAAAATGCCTAAGAGGGTAAGCGCTATCAAATAATCAAATGCGATTAGTCCTCCTATAAATGTTGAAATACCTTTACCGCCCTTGCCTTTAAATAAAACTGGATAAATATGTCCAATAATAACGGCCAATAATGTTAACATTACGAATGTAGGATCTTCAAAAAGATATTTTGCTACAGCAACAACGATTGCCCCTTTAATTGCATCACCTAAAAATGTAGCGATGAAATACCCTTTTCCATATACGCGCCCCATATTTCTTGCGCCAGGATTTCCGCTTCCTTCATCCCTAATATCAACGTTATGTCTCAATTTTGTTACTATATAAGCGGTCAATATGTTTCCAATTAAATAAGAAGCCACCAAATATAAAAACTGCATACTATTAATCATGTAATCATTCACTTTCTACATGGGAATACATATACAATATTCAATTACTACGTATATTGTACGTTTTTAACATACATCCCTTTATACATTTTAACATCATATTTTTACAAATCATACAAAAATTCTCATACCTATTTTTAAAAATATATATCCCTCATTAAATAATATGTTCCTTTCACTGCCATTTCTGCTTGTGATACGAATGTAATTTCTTTCATACTTTCTTCACAGCATTTCTTAAATACAGCAAATATTTCAGGAACTAAACGCAATATACTGCCACTTGCTGCAATTGGCGTTGAGTGCTTAAAGTTCAACTTGTTATAAACATTTACTGTAATCCTTGCTAATTCCTTTCCAGCTTGCATCATAATTTCATGCGCATCATCATTGCCATCTCTCGCTTCCTGAATAACTAATGGGGCGATTGCTGCAATTTTATCTTTAGAAGAAGTATATACTAAGCTTTTTATATGAGACGGTGTCAAAAGTTGAAACTGCCTTTGAATATTCAAACTCAATGGACAAAGACTGATTCCTTGATCGAACTGAATTGCCATTTTCTTTAAAGCTTGTAATGCAATCCAATATCCGCTCCCCTCATCTCCTAAAATATGTCCCCATCCACCGCTATACTGATATACTTCTCCTTTCATTCCTATACAAATTGCACCTGTACCACCTATAGTTAATATTCCATCCTTACCTTTTAAAGCAGCTGCATGTGCGATCATTGCATCATTAAAAATTTCAATTTTTGTTCCGTATTTCTTTTTTAAATGTAATGTTAATTCATTTGTATTCGCTCCGCTTATACCAGCTAATCCTAAACAAACACAAACGCAATGCCCATTTATTAAACTCTTCTGGCATTGATTAATTGCTTCCATAATATGCACAAGAGCTTCTTCAAAATCTATTAATATGTTTCCAAAACCACTGGTAGCTCTTACAAGTTCATTTCCGTCTTTATCAAATGCAATTGTCTCGGTCTTCGTTCCCCCGCCATCTACTCCAATCATATACTTCATATGTTCGCCTCATTTTCATCTGCGTATGGAGGGAATGTTATATTCCCTAAAATTACGGAATTCTTAGCACCTGTTGCGCTCGGCACATTACTCGGATTACGATGATACGTTTCGTTTGCTAAAATAGCAAATGCAATTGCTTCTTTCGCTGCTGAAGAATGACCAATATCTTCTTGTATACATATGCTACATTTCTCTTCTCTTAATCCATTCCGTAACATTTCAACAAGTGTATTATTATAACTTCCACCACCACCTAAAATCACCTCATCAATTTCATAATACGGCAAAATAAACGCCTTATAATGATGAACAATTGAACATGCTGTAAACATCGTGACAGTTGCCAATATATTTTCTTTACTATGCTTTTTAAATCGATTCAATAATTCAGTCACAAACGCTTCTCCAAACTGTTCTCTACCTGTTGTTTTTGGTGGTTTCATGTTCAAAAATGGATGGTTCATACAGTATGTTAAAATTTCATCTACAACTACCCCCTGCTTTGCAATCCAACCATTTTGATCATATGGTACATGAAATAATCTTTGACATACTTCATCGATTACCATGTTGCCTGGTCCAGTATCGAAAGCAATAACACTCTCTTTACTTCGTTTACTTGGAACCACTGTAACATTACCAATCCCACCAATATTTTGTAGTAGTCTATTTTTAGTTTGATGCCGATATAAAATAATCTCTGAATATGGTACAAGTGGTGCACCTTGTCCCCCTGCCGCCATGTCCATCGTTCGGAAATTCGAGATAACCGTCGTGTTCGTTTCATATGCTATTACTGCTGGTTCCCCAATTTGCAATGTTGAAGAAATAATATTCCCTTCTTGCTTTGGCTGATGATAAATCGTTTGTCCGTGAGAGCCTATTAAATCTAATTGTCTCAAAGGAAAATTGGCCTCTTTACAAACTTCCTTTACAGCATTGGCGAAGCATAAACCAAGTTTAAAATTTAAACTACATATAAGTTGGACATTCGAAGTTTCAATTGATAACGCTTGTTGGATCTCATTTTTCATATCATTACAAAATAGAACAGTAGTAAAATGGATGAGTTCGATTTTAGAATCTACACCACTTCCTTCTATATGAACGAGCGCTACATCTATTCCATCTAATGAAGTACCAGACATTATCCCTGCAATATACATAACGTGCATGACCTCCTATTTACTAAAAAACAATCATGTAAGTAACGAACGTACAACCAATCGAAAACAATATAAATCTAAAAAACAACTGAGCTTTCGATGCAAACGATCCATCAATGAAAGAAACAACTACCGTAAGCAAAACGCTTGCCGCAATACTTGTAACAAGCCAGATACTATGCATTTGTGATAGATTTAGCATGCCTAATAAAGGGACAAAAAGTAAATTTGCACAAATCACTCCAAATAATAATAAAAATACGCCTTTATAACTAAATTTTATATTCATTCTATTTCCCCCTTTCTAGTTTTAATGTGAAAGAAGTGATAGACAAAAAGTCTATCACTCAAAATAACAGCGTGCAGATTAAGGATTAACAGATTCCCCGTCACCATTTTTTTCAATTTCAAGCATATTTTTGTCGTACATTTTAAAGAATGGTAAATAAATAAGGAACGATATTGCTATATTTATAAAAACTAATACAATCGCACGCCAATCTCCACCTGTTGCTAAATATGCACCAATTGGAGCAGGTAGTGTCCATGGCGGCATAATATGCGTTGGTGTTACAAATCCCATCGCAGTTGCTGAATATGCAACAGTTGCTGTTACAAGTGGTGTAATGATAAATGGGATAATTAAAATTGGATTTAGTACAATCGGTAATCCGAATATGACTGGTTCATTAATATTAAAAATACCCGGAACAATACAAGTTCTTGATAATGCTTTCGAATATTTCGATCGACCAAATACAATCATAGCTAATACAAGCCCTAACGTCGCACCAGAACCGCCAATCCATATAAACCATTGATATAACGGCTCTGGTGAAATAAATGGCAACTGATCTGCTCCACTAGCAACTGCTTCACCATTTTTCCCTAGGTATACTTCCCATAATGGCCGAGCAACAGTTCCAACAACCGACACACCATGGATTCCGAATGACCAAAAAAACGTAATTAAAAACACTGGAATCATTACACCGAAGTAACTATCCCCAGCTTTTACTAATGGTGCTGCTAATTTATCAACAACATGGTGTAAATCAATGCTAAAAACGACAGTTACTAGACTCATTATAATAATAACGAATGCTGCAGGTATAAGTGCTTCAAATGAACGCGATACAGATGGCGGTACTTGTTCTGGCATTTTAATCATTACATTTTTCTTCTTACAAAATCTTAAAATCTCTACGGATAAAATAGAAACAATCATCGTCACAAATAATCCATGACCTCCGAGATTTGTCATCGGAAGCATGAATCCTTTTTTATCAATTAACTCAGGCGTTAATGTTAAAAGTAGTGAACATACCGCGAGCTGTGCTCCTGATAAAGCATCTAATTTATAACTTTTCGCTAAATTATATCCTATTCCAAATGCGATATATAAGGACATAATAAACATGGTTAAACGATATGGTATCAATATACTTGTTTGATTCTTTAATGCCCAAACTGATATGAAACTATCTTTCGGCAGTGGTGGAAATGCTACTATTAAAAAGAAGCTTCCTACTATAATAAATGGTAACGCCGAAATAACTCCATCACGGATTGCTTGTAAATGTCTCTGCTCAGAAAGCCTTGCCATCGGTCCAGATAAGTTTTTATCAAGAAACGTGACAAACTTATTCATAACGTTTCCCCCTAACTTATTAATTCATTTACAATTTTTAATAAAGTCGGGCCACCAAGCGGTGTGTATGCTTGCGGCGGTATGATGCCACACGGAATAGATTCCTCCTCTGCAAATTTTTTTACAGAGTCAAATCGGTGTCTTATTTGAGGTGCCACCATTACGACATCCCAGCCATTCTTTACTTCTTCCTCTACCTCATTCGTTCCAATTGCATGCACTTCCATGTTCACACCATTTTTCTCCGCTTCTTTTTTTAAAGCGTTTACAACAATTGCACTGGACATTCCTCCAGAACAGACGAACAAAACTTTCATTTATTAATCCTCCTATACTTATAATTTATTACCCTTCAAATGAAAGGAAGTTTCACTTTACTAACAAGCATATGAAGTAGTAAATGAATTTAGTTATAATGAAAGTAAATTTCATTAAAAATATTTTTCCTATTAAATTAATGTTTCAATATGCAATTTTCTCTATTGCAAAGTCAACCTCGCCTCATATATTATTTTAAATAATCATATGATAGGGAGGCGTATAAATGATCGTTAAACGTTTATTAATGATATGTTGTATCGTCATCTTGTTCATCCCTTTCTCTTTCATTCCCCCTCACTTTACTTATGCTGAAGTAAATACTACGTACAAAAAACATGAATTACGTGCTGTATGGATTGCATCTGTTCTGAATATTGATTGGCCCTCAAAAACTGGCTTACCCATTGAAAAACAGAAACAAGAATTTATAAGATTATTAGACGATGTAAAAAGCACTGGTATGAATGCAGTTGTTGTACAAATTAAACCAACCGCTGATGCTTTCTATCCTTCAAATTACGGTCCTTGGTCTGAATACATTACAGGAACACAAGGAAAAGATCCTGGTTATGACCCGCTCGCATTTATGATTGAAGAAACTCATAAAAGAAATATAGAATTCCACGCTTGGATTAACCCATACCGAATAACGATGAATCACACCGATATAAATCGATTATCAAATAATCACCCTGCAAGGCAACATCCCGATTGGGTTGTCACTTATGGCGGAAAGTTATATTACAATCCCGGTATTCCGGAAGTGAAAAAATTTATAACAGAAGGCGCTTTAGAAATCGTACAAAATTACGATATTGATGCGCTGCATATGGATGATTATTTTTACCCATATAAAGTAGCCGGTGAAGAATTTCCAGATCAGAAAACATACGAAACATATAATAATGGTAGATTTACAAATATAGAAGATTGGCGACGTAATAATGTAAATGAACTTGTAAAAGATTTAAATACTGCTATAAAACAAGAAAAATCATATGTAAAGTTTGGCATTAGTCCGTTCGGCGTATGGCGAAATATAGCTGACGATCCCACTGGCTCTAACACAACCGCAGGCCAAAGAAACTATGATGACCTTTATGCTGACACACGTGAGTGGATACAAAAAGGATATATTGACTACATTACACCGCAAATATATTGGAATATAGGTTTCACCCCAGCTGCATATGACATATTAGTAGATTGGTGGGTTAAAGAAACAAATAACAAACCGCTTCACCTATACATCGGTCAAGCGGCCTATAAAATTAATAATAACTCCGTCCCTGCTTGGTCTGATCCAGAAGAATATCCAAAACAAATTGCATTAAACCGGCTATATCCTGATATAAAAGGTAGTATGCATTTTAGCTTAAAAGATATTAATAACAATCCACTCGGAGTTAAAGATAGACTTTCAAAAAACATATATAAACATCCTGCATTAATCCCGCCTATGCCTTGGCTTGATCATGATCCACCAAAACAGCCGACTTTAAAAGGCGCCATTCCAAGAGATGAAGGTATTGCAATCGGTATCATTGACAATAGAGATAATGATTCTGCTTATTACGCTATTTACCGCGTGAATGGGAAAAATGAAGTGGATATACAAAATCCCAAAAATTTACTTACTACTGTAAGAAAAACAAAACTTGGAGAAATTTATGTAGATAAAACCGCTATTTCTGGAGAAACGTATACGTATGTCGTAACTGCAGTTGATCGATTGCATAATGAAAGTATGGCTTCTAGTCATACTACCGTTAGTGCAAAATAAAATCTCATAACAAAAAGCGCCCTAAAGCTGTGATACTTAGCTTTTAAGGCGCTTTTTGTTATTTATTCTTAAACTTCTCAGTCGCTGCTCTCATCTTCACATTTAAATCGTGATCAATTGAGTCGCGAATATCTCGCTCTACTACTTCCATTTCTTTTTGGAAATTTTCCAAGTAGATTTTCAGTTCTTCTTCTTTCTCTGGTCTTTGTGAAGGTGGTAATTGTACTACCAACGATAACATGGCCGTTAAATCTTTCATTAAGAACGTTTCAAGTTTATGTTGTTGTTCAAACATGCGTTGCTCTTGATAGTACGGAAGTGCATTCAATACTGAAATTGTAATATCATCAACCGTTCTTTGTAATGAAGGATTTATTGAGCGTTTATACGCTTGAATTGTATTTAATGCGTCTGGATAACGGTCATAAAAATACAATTTGTAAAATGATAAGTCTGTCGGTTTTACAGTTTGCTGTGTCTCTTGTCTTAAGAAATCTTTCACTTTCATCGCAGCTACATCAATATCTTCATTCGTAAGCTTTTTCGTAGTTTTTGCCATTACATGCACTTTTTTCTGCTTTTCTTTCGGTAACATCGAGAAGACTTGTTCTCTCGTACGTTGACCTGATGCACAAAATAGAGTATTTAATGTATTTTGTTCTTTCTTTCCTTCAGTGCGAATCCAGCGATAAAACAGTGGATGTTGTGTAAATTCTTGTAGAAACGGTATTGATTTGTTTGATAACTTGTCTAAAGAATCTTGCGCTCTTTTATATGGCTTCGTCCATGAAAAATACAGCTTCCGTCCGAAATATACGACTAAAACAACGACAGTAAATGCTATTAAAAGCAATGTACCGAGTAGTAATAATACTGTTTGAATGAAACTCATTTGTTCACCTCCTCTAATAATCCGTTATTTCCTTGGACGCTGAATGAGTTTCTGCTTCATCTCATCATTAAATGTGTCTAGTTCAATAACGAACTTCTTACTTGACTCGATAATACGTTCTGACGATTTTTCAGATGCTTCAATTGCAGCGAACACATTTTGGAATGATTCACGTAATTTATCCATGCTAATAGCAGGGTTTTCAAGCAATTTTGTCGTTTCTTCTGTATTTTGTTTTAACGCTTGAGAATTACTTAATACCATCGATTCAATTGCTTCATTTGTCGCATTCACTGCATCGATTGTTTTCCGTTGATTTGTTAACGCTAACTGAATAGCAGCTGAAACCGTTACAACGTTTTGCGTCATCGTAATTGCATTACGAATTGCCTCTGTTAACTTTTCATTATTTTTCTTAATAATGTCTACAGATGCGATAGATTGTAATAAAACACTTTTCGCTTGCTGCATATTACGTGTACGTACAAGTATCTTTTCTAACGCATCGTTAATTAATGGAATATCTCTTTGACGCTCTGGGTTTTGTTTCTCAGCTTCAAGCATGCCAGCAAGCTTTTTCCCTAAGTATACTTGTTTATCAAGCGCATGAATTTTATCGTGCGATTGTTCTTTTAACATTTCAAGACCCACTGTATCCTCTTGTAAGTTATCACGGCCAATTAGAAGGGATCTAATGATTTCCTCGATTTGTTTATCTATAGATTGGTATTTATGCACGTATGTTTCAAGTGGATTTTTCTTGAATACTTTAAACATTATTTTCTTCATACCACTTGCTTTAAGTGAATTGGGATCAAGCTCTGATACCACTTTTCGTAATTCTAACAATGTATTTGGAATTTCTTCATTTTTCCCATTCATCATCGCTGTTACAGGGCGTTTTAAAGCTGATAACGTTTGTCCTGCTGCCTGTTGCTCTTTATCCCCTAAATCTCCTAGCTGAGACAATACTTTTGATAAATCTGTATTTTGCTCGCTATTTAACTTTTGTACATAAAGATCAGCTTCTTTATTTAGTTCCTCTAATTCTTCATCTTTTATAACTGTATCAACTACTACTTCTACATTATTATCTTTCACAATGGATACAGGTTCTTTTTTCTCGAGTTCAGTCAACAAAATCGCTCCTTTATTTATATGTGCGAATTTATATGCACTATATTTCATCAATTATATCGTATTTCATATACATTCTGACTGCTTGAAATCGATTTTTTTTAGAAATGCCTGTTTATGCAGTCATTCCCTGTTTCTTACTATAAGTATACCTGTAATCAACATAATTTTCCTCAGACTTAAGACCTAGAGAACGACATGCTGAAGGCGGATTCTTCGTATGTTACGTATATAAATTATGTTCTTCTATCCTTCTGTACTCAATCTTTTGACATACACCCTTTTTCAATGTGATAATTATATTGCGCTCACTCCTATTTCTTCTTGCGCGCTACGAATGCTCCATTTTGAAATGCCAATAACACCGTTTCAAACATTTCATCTTCTTCTATCATTTTTTTAAACTCGGCTAATTCATTTGCATGAGAGGTTGCGTTATCAACAACAAGAAAACCCTTTGGTTGTAAAATGCGTTTTATATGCTCAAGCCACCACATGTATTGCGTACGCTCTGAATCTAGGAAAATAAAATCAAATGAATGATCTAATTGCGCATCTAAAAATGCCCCTGCTTCTTGATTATGAACATCAATCCTTTGTAAAAGGTTTGCCTTTTCAAAATTGACAAGTGCCTCTCCAACTCGTTCTGAAGAAAGCTCTACAGTTGTTACATTTCCATTTGTTTCTTCTACCGCATTAGCTAACCACAATGTAGAATAGCCATTAGAAGTTCCGATTTCTAAAATGTTTTTTGCGCTACACCCTTTTACTAAAATTGATAAAAATTGCCCCATCTCACGAGTAATATTCCGTAATTTTTCTTCCCGTGTTTTTTTATTTCGATCATGCTCTTCTCCATATTGTTCAAGTTGAAATAATAATGAATCTAACGTATCCATTTTTTTCATCGCCTTTCCAAAGCAATATGATGAAAAAGCTCTTGCTGCCCGTCTACTTTCATTATATGCGAAACAAAGACCTTTTTCCTATTATATGACAAAGATTTGAATTTTTTTATAGCATATTGTTTCGTTTTTTGGTAAAGTTAATTTCTACGTGCAATTATTCCATTCATATTATTTCATATTAAAATTGCAGTTATTAAATTATATAAACCCCATTTAAATGAATCGGTATTTCAAATTCAATTAAGCGCCCTTTTCGGACGCATTTTCTTTGTTTATATATTTCCAGAAGAAAGGATGCTTACAAATGAACGTGATTAGCTTAGATGCTGCTCGAAAACGAAAGCAGCATAAAAAATTAATGATTACTATACCGATTATTACACGTATTTATGAAGAAGACGGGGAAATTAAATTTGAGGTAGCTGGCGAAAAAGATGTACCTCTTGAAATGTTGGAAAAATAATGAAAAACGCATTTCTGAAGAAATGCGCTTTTTTATATTTTTACATTTAAATGCATAAGTTTTTCAGGGTTAACCATCATATAAATATTTGAAATTTTCTCATCCTCAAATGCAAACGAAAGAACATAAGTTACTTTATTGTTTATTGTAACTATAACTCCTGGTATACCATTGACCATTTTGAAATCAACAGTGTACTCTTCTGTCAATCGTTGTGCAATCCCAAAGAACAAACGTATAATTCGATCCGCAGAATAAATCGGGTTAATCGCAGTCGTAACTTTACCACCACCATCAGCTTTGAGTATAGCATCTGTTTTTAATACTTCTAACATACCTTCCGCATCCCCACACTGTAATGATGATACAAACTTTTCAATATAAGAAGCCATTTTCTCCGTGCTTAATTTTGATTGCTTCGGTTTCTCCAACATGCTTTTTCGTGCACGTTGAAAGATCTTCCTGCAGTTCACACTACTCTTATCAACAATTGAAGCTATTTCTTCGTATTCATAACTGAAAACCTCTCTTAATATGAAAACAATCCTTTCTACCTCAGATAATTGTTGTAAAAGTAATAAATATGCGGTGGAAAGGGATTCTTTCATTATAAATGACTTTGATGGCTCATCACTCTCTTCTACAATTGGCTCTGGCAACCACATCCCTACATACACGTTACGTTTATGCGCTGCCGATCGTAATTTATCAATTGAACGATTTGTCGTCATCTTACATAAATATGCTTTCATATTTTCTATAGATTGAAGATCTTCTATATTATTTAGCGAGATAAATACATCCTGAACGATATCCTCAGCATCCATAACACTCCCAAGGATTCTGTATGCTAACGAAAATAATAATAGTTGATACGCTTCATATAACTGCTCCGTTTCCATGATGAACTGCCTCACTTTCATATTGCTTTAAAATGTGTAACGCTGCACGTTTCCCGCTTGCTACCGCAGCATCAGCTAATATTTCATCATGCCCTGCCCAATCTCCTGCAACATAAACACCTGGCATTTCAGGTATATTAGGGCCCGCTTTTTCAACACGGTCAATATGAGGAAAATCATGTACTACTGTTATTTTCGGTAAATATTGCTGTGCAACAACTTCTCTTTTCCAATTTGGATGTAACAACTCCATCGTACTTTCCAACTGTTCTTTATCATCACGAATATGATTCATCTCGAGTACAGGATTATAGTACTTAATTAGACTCACTACAATTGATCCATCTTCACTTAATTTAGCTGCTCTCGATTGATTTGTGAAAAATATAGGTTGATCTAATCCTAATACAAATTGATGTGTAGGATTGGGTAATTGTCTCAAGCCAATATCTAATGCAGCAACAGTAACCGGTACCGATTGTTCACTCCATCTATGCAGACTTGTTCCTTCTGCACCTTTTATTATTTTACAAGCTTCTTTCGGCGGAGTCGTCACGATGACTGCGCCTACTTCAAAAACCTCATCATCAACACAATGTATTCTTTGTTTACCTTCGGAATGCTCAATTTCCACAACATGCTTTTTAGCCAAAAACTGCACCCCGATATCATTCGCTATAGCTCTTAATTTTGTTATTATCGTCTCCCAACCACCATCTACATAAAGCACTCCCTCTTTTATAGAAAGCTGTATTTGCTTTAGTACAGATGATGCTAATTGTATTGTAGGAGCAAACGTATATGTTGTTGTTCGGCATAGCGCATAAAATATATTGCGAACCATTGGATCTTTTATTTCATTTTCTGCCCATGTAGTTAGACTCATTTTCGGAACTTCTCCTACATCTAAATTTCCTAAACGAATCATAAGACGTGAGAATTGTACTTTTGCAGACCAAGAAAGTAGTGGTGTTGATAAAATTGAGTAAAAATCTGTTGGGATAGTGAATATATCCCCTTTCCATATTCCATGTGCTTTTGTAGATGGTATTCCACCTGGAAGAGTCATACCAAGCTCATTAAAAGTTATAAACGCTGCCCCGCCTCTATATAAAGCATGTGCACCAAGATTCATGCAGATTCCATTTTTATTTGTAGTCATCCCTCGGCCACCGAATTGACTGGACTTTTCTAATACAATCACTTTCCTTCCAGCTTTCGCTAAATATATAGATGCTGTTAATCCAGCAAGCCCACCGCCAACAATTGCTATATCAAATGTATTCATAATAAAATCCCTCCTTAATCGTTCTACATACAAGACGAACGATTAAGGAGGGATGTGACATAAAAATAAATTTTTATTATCCTACTTTATTTCATTACTTTTTAATTCGATCATATTGCATACGAAATAACTCAATTGCAAATGGAATATCCTCTTCACTCTTTAAATAATAACTGATCCATCCTGATTCAGGTAATACGTGATGTGGTTTTACCAAGCCTTGCTTCACTAATTCATCTCGCTTTAACTTCGGAAATGGTAAATCAGCTAATTTATCACCATGAAGATGGCCAAGTTCTTTCTTGCCATAATTTATTTCAATACCACCAAATCGATGCGGTTTTTCAGAAACACCCGCCCAGCTGAGTACTTCATTTCTAATCATTTCACTAAATGACATGAACATTCACTCCTTATAAATGATTGATGTAATTTTAAATTAACATTTTCATTACTTTTTTCCATCAATCCAAAGTATGAATGGGAATACGAATATAGTTTGGTCTTAACACCTTATTCTTTATGGAATAAGTGAATTTATTAAGCTACCAACAACAGCACAAAACAAAGACTAGACACATATCCTAATTTTGTAACCTAACTTACCTATAGAAAGGCGGGTAATACAATTGACTGCCAACATCGACTATACCTCCCCCACAACCAATTTTACTTATGATGTAAATAAAAGTAATTTTTTTCGGAAAGATGCCCAAAATTATATAAATGTACTTGGTATTAAACAATTAAATACTTTAGAAAATACTTCTTTATTAGATATTTATTTAAGTACAGGAAATGTTGTAGAACCACATATTCATCAAAATGCAGCTGAACTTGTTTATTGTATTTCAGGGTCTGCTGTTGTTTCTTTACTTAATCCATTTACGAATCAAATATTAAACTTACCGATAAAACCCGGGCAAGTTGCCAACATTCCACAAGCGTGGTGGCATTACGAAATTGCTACAGCAAATAATACTCATTTATTAGCTATTTTCAATGCTCCAACTCCAGAAGTTATTTTCGGTTCTGACATTTTAAGGTTAACTCCAGCTCATATGATGGCCCATACTTACTGTCTCAATGAACAACAATGGAAACAAGCGGTTTCCCCTATTCAATCAACTACTGTAATTGGTCCTCCGGCAAACTGCAATCAAAACCGTGAAATGAAAAATTATCCAACCCAGCCCCTCGCTCAAAAACATAATCTGTATCACCAAGATTCTTATTACTTTCCTCTTTACTGGGGCTATTAATTTGTAAATTTTCAAAAGAATCATCATTTATCTCCTAGGAAAATACCAAGGAGATTTTTTTATTGTATCTTCTCTTCCTATTAAAAATAGTAACAGTTGATAGTGTACATACATATAATATTTATATATTAAATTGGAGGTGATAGTACTATGAGTAATTATAACTATCGAAAAAACTACTCTTATAATAAAAATAGTAGCTCTTCAGCATCCTCTCAATCTTCCAATTCTCAATCTTCCAATTCCCAATCGCAAAGAGAATTAGCCGAGCAAGGCTATGTAAAGAAAAAAGGATGTAACTGTAATAAAAATAAATAGTTTATTTTATGGATGAATTCTTTTTTAAAAGAATTCATCTTTTTTTACTGACCGGAAATTTTTAAAGTTACATAACTTATTACTAAAATGAGAAAGGGTAAATTATACTTTTTTATACGAACTTAACAAAGAGTAATTGTTCAATTGATTTATTACTTATTTCCCCAAAAAATATAGTCCTTCCTAAATTTATTAGGAAGGACTATATACAAACCCCTGTTTAATTTCCTACTAAACATTGTAACAAATTAAACGATATTAATACCTGCACTTACAAATCCAGCAACTGCAGCTATTGGACTTGCTGCTGTTAATGAAACATACAGTAGTATTTTATCTCCAGCAGCTACTGGAATAGCTTCAGCTATGATACCTGATGCTGTAGAACCAATCGCTATTGCGGCAAATGCTGGTGTTAATAAAAGAGGTGCGCCTTGTACTGTAAACGTATTGCTTGCTGCAGGTGCAGTTAATATTTGTATTTGCACTTGAACAGGTGATATTGGAGCTAATGCAGCTGTTGCACTAAAGAAACCTGCTAATGACGTGATAGTTCCTGCACGTGGTGCTACAAATGCATAATCACCTACACCTAATGCTAATGTGATACTAGTTCCACCTGTTAATGCTACACCAGGCTGACTAAATCCAAATCCAAGAAGAGTTCCTGTATTAGCTACTAACGCGTTAACTAACGCAGATGGTGTTGTACCTGAAGCAAATGGAATAATAGCTCCGCCACCAGCTGCACCAGTTGCTCCTGTTAAGCCCGTTGCCCCTGTTGGACCTGTTGCTCCTGTTGGACCTGTTGCTCCTGTTGCTCCTGTTGCCCCTGTTGGACCTGTTGCCCCTGTTGGACCTGTTGGACCTGTTGCTCCTGTTGCCCCTGTTGCTCCTGTTACTCCTGTTGCTCCTGTTGCTCCTGTTGCTCCACCAGTACCTGCTGGACCTGTCGCTCCTGTTGGGCCTGTTGCTCCTGTTGCTCCCGTTGCTCCCGTTGGACCTGCTCCGGTTCCTGCTGGGCCCGTTGGACCTGTTGGACCTGTTGGACCTGTTGGACCTGTTGGACCTGTCGCCCCTGGAGTAGCATTGATTAATTGAATTAATAAATTAAAAAGAAGTTGTAAAGTTGCAGAATCAACATTTGAGTTGCAGGATATAGGGATAAGATCTAAAGCGAAGAAGAATTGTGCAAGGGCGCTATAAAATTGTTGCAATAATGTTGACAATTGTCCTAAATTAGGTGCTGGAGATTGTAATAAAACTATAATACTTTGAGTTAATTGTTTCAAAAAATTAACTTCTGGGGAAGGTAATAAGGAATTTAAGAAAATTAAAAATTGATTAAATAAATCGAGTAACACTAATCTGTTTGCATTACTTGGATTTGCAAAAAATGCTGAAATAGCTGATACTAATGAGTTTAGTAAAGTAATTAATTGACTTAATTGTTCCCTAGTAATAGGAACTGACTGTGGATTTTTACAACAATCTGCTGAAAAAACAATCGGATTGCAGTTATTATGATCAAAACAATCATTATGTTTCATTTATTTCCTCCTTACTTTTCTTATAGTTGAGTGTTTTCCTATTCTAAGTACTATAAAAGATGCCATTGAAAAAAGTAGTTGAGTTATATGTTTCTCTTAAAATAGGAAACATGAATGATAATCAAACTTGAAAACGTCATTTAATTATGTTCATGACTCACATATTAATTATATGTTTTTAATAATTGACTGCTTAGATTAAATACCTAAACTTAAGAGTTTATTTTATTTTTCCGCATTTATCTCTTAGGTTCAAAGACACATATTAATTTGAATGTACTCAACAATTAACGGTGCCATTTTTTACATATAAATTTACATTATTTCTTTACTAAGATTGTGTTCTCTTTTTAAACATGAAGCCGTTTGTATTATAGAGAACTCTCATATAAAATATATTAAAAAATTCATTCTATATTTTATTCCAATACACTATGAAAAGGATTGAAGTTAAAATCCCTATCATTCAACCATTTATGACAGCTAGAAATTGAATGTACCTTTACTTAATTTTAACTATTTAAATATAAAACAAAAAGGACAGATTCCTTTTCATTAAGGATCTGTCCTTTTAATTAATAATGATAAATTGTAATATAATTGAAGATCCTTGCGATGGTGGTTGCGTATCCAATAAAGTTAATTTACCAGCACTCACTTCATATAATGGTTGTGGTTGCAGTATTCCGTTAACAAACAAATTAATATAAGAAACTTCACTGGGAGACAAAATATTCGTTGTACCATATTGAGGTATCCCGTCAGCATCTGTATATATAAGCTTCTCTCCATCCGCAAAAGTGTAATATAACAAATTGGTGGTTGTTATAGGACCAATACCCCCGGTAGGACCTGTTGCTCCAGTTACTCCAGTTGGACCTGTTGCTCCGGTCGGGCCCGTTGCTCCGGTTAGCCCGGTTACTCCGGTTGGTCCTGTTATTCCGATTGGTCCTGTTATTCCGATTGGTCCCGTTGCTCCGGTTAGCCCGGTTACTCCAGTTGGTCCCATTATTCCGGTTGCTCCCGTTATTCCGGGCGGGCCCGTTATTCCGATTGGTCCCGTTATTCCGGTTGCTCCCGTTATTCCGGTTGCTCCCGTTATTCCGGGCGGCCCCGTTATTCCGGGCGGCCCCGTTATTCCGGTTGCTCCTGTTATTCCGGGCGGCCCCGTTATTCCGGTTGCTCCCGTTATTCCGGGCGGTCCCGTTATTCCGGTTAGCCCGGTTACTCCGGTTGCTCCCGTTATTCCGGGCGGCCCCGTTATTCCGGTTGCTCCCGTTATTCCGGGCGGCCCCGTTATTCCAGTCGGCCCCGTTATTCCGGGCGGCCCCGTTATTCCAGGCGGCCCCGTTATTCCGGTTGCTCCCGTTATTCCGGGCGGCCCCGTTATTCCAGGCGGCCCCGTTATTCCAGTCGGCCCCGTTATTCCGGGCGGCCCCGTTTCTCCGGTCGGCCCCGTTATTCCAGTCGGGCCTGTTGCTCCGGTTGGAATATAAATTGGTGGAAGAATCGGAAATGTAGGTCCAATATTTTCTGGGCCTATCATCCCCTTATTCAATGATAAATTGTCATTGCGTTTCAATTTAATACCTCATTCCACATGTTTTTTAATTCATACACATCATTATGACCCTATCATTAAAGAATAACTTTATAACTATTCTCTTTTTTCTTCCCAAAGAATTATTACATATATTAAACATTTTACCGTTGCTATAACCGCTTTAATTAATATAATAAATTAATCATTCTATTTAAAAAGTACTAAATCTATTACATTCTTATTTAAAAAGATGAGGTGATTTATATTCAAGATAATAATGAAATTAGAAAAAAAGAAATAATGTCAATGGCCCTTGACATTATTTTCCCTTACAGGCTTACTGGACCTACGGGGCCTACTGGAAGTACTGGGCTTACCGGGAGTACTGGATCTACCGGAAGTACTGGGCCTACCGGAAGTACTGGGCCTACCGGAAGTACTGGGTCTATCGTTACAACAAACTCTATGTTCGCTAATAATACATCAGGTGGTCCTGTTTCAGTCATATTAGGAGGAACAAACATTCCACTTTCAAATAACCAAAGTCTTGGTAATTTTACAGTTAACGCTTCAAATGACGTATTTACAATTCCTGTAACTGGAAGATATCATTTAACCTATCAAGTTAATACGACAACCGCTCTACTTGCTGGAACTAGACTACTATTAAACGCTTCTACGCCAATTCCTGGCTCTATTTTTTCTCCCGCTTTATCAACTTCAAATTATAGTAATAATTTAATTACTAATTTAAATGCTGGTAATACAATTTCACTACAATTATTTGGTATATTATCTGTCGTGAATTTAGTTGGAGGTGGATCAACAGGTGCCTCTCTTACAATTATACGAATTGATTAAAAAATGATTCATTCTTTTTATAATAAACAATCTAAATACTCAATTGGTAAATATTACGAGAGTGATGACGTAATAAAAATAAATTGTACTATATCCATAGTAGAAAACATCTATACTAAATTTTCCGTATATATATTATCAATTTACACTTCCCCCATGTCGGTGTTACATTAAAGATGAAGATCGTTTCTTCTTTACAGACCATCTCAATATGTATTTGAGGAACATCTCCAATCCTATACGCGAGAGCAATACTATATTGACACTCAATTGAGTGTCTTTTTTTATATTCAAAAAAATAAAACCATCTCTTATAGATGGTTTTAACAATACACATTTACTCTTTATATTATTGCCAGCTTATAAAGCTGGATAATAAATAGTCATACTTAACCGCGTTAATGTTCTTCCTGAATTAGTATAAGTATGCGGTCTATCCGCCTTAAAGCGAATTGAGTCTCCATTATTTAACGTATATTGACAATCGTTTATGTCAATTGTCAATTTCCCTTCAAATACCGTTATAAACTCTTCTGTTCCTTCTTTATGCGCTTCTGAACTTAATTTCCCTTCTGTATCAATTTCAACCATATAGATTTCAAAATTCCTATCATCTCGAAAAGGAAATGAGGGATACACCTTATATCTCCCATTGTCTTCAGACAATACTTGAACATCATTTCGTAAAACTACTTTCGTATCAGGCTGTGGATTATTAATTAAAGAGGTAAATGATACTTTCAAACCATTAGCAATTTTCCATATTGTTGTTAGTGTCGGGCTTGAATCTCCTCTTTCTATCTGTCCAATCATTGTTTTACTTACACCTGTTAATTGAGAGACCTTTTCTAAACTTAATTTTTCTTTTTCACGTATTGATTTTAAATTTTTTGCCAGAATAAGTTGAATTTCTTCCATAAAAAACACTCCTACACTGTATACAATATAACGACCGTTATGTATAATAAAAAGCACACGTTATATTGTTCTTTTTGGTCATTATAACACACAAAAAATAGGGGGTTTTGAAATGCCTATATTTTCTTTTTTGTTATTTGTATTTATAAGTAGCTTCACACCTGGTCCCAACAATTTCTTAGCTATGACATACGCAAATCAACATGGATTAAAGAGAAGCATAAACTTTTGCTTTGGAGTAGCATTCGGTTTTTTCATCCTCACTTCTTTATGCAGTTTCTTTAATATTGTATTAATTAATATTATCCCTATAATTGAATTTCCTTTAAAAATTTTAGGTGTCGCGTATATGCTATATTTAGCCTTTAAAATAATTACTAGTAAAGGCGGTGCAGATCACAATGAAAAAAATAATAAAAACTTATTTACAGTGGGTATTTTCATTCAATTTGTTAATCCAAAAGGAATATTATTCGGACTCACAGTAGTCTCTACTTTTATACTCCCCTACTACAATTCATATTCAAGTTTTCTGCTTTTCTCATTATTTCTAGGTATAGTCGGTTTACTGAGTACATTTAGTTGGAGTTTATTTGGTTCAATATTCCAAAAATTATTAGTAAAACATAACCAATTATTCAACATCATTATGGCTGTTTTATTAGTTTTCAGTGCCGTTTCAATCGTTATACACTAATTCGATGCTCATTTTAGATTTTGTACTTTTTAATACCACTCTTTATCAATCAGACTACTTTATATACTAATCCATCCACATACCCTATGTGGTTTAAAACTTTTAAGAGGAAACCTTCTAACAATAGGTTTCCTTCCATATCATATTAAATAAGAAGCAGGTTAAATACGGAGGTGATTTTGATTAAGACTACTTTAATTTCTCATTTTTACAATGAAGAATATTTACTTCCATGGTGGTTAATGCACCATACAAAGCTATTTGATCATGGCATTCTTATTAACCGTGGATCCACTGATCGTTCAGTTGAAATCTGTAAAACATTCGCTCCTAATTGGGAAATACGAAACTCAAAATCACTCGAATTTGATGCTTATTTAGTTGATCAAGAAGTTATGGAAATTGAAAGAGAAATTACAGGATGGAAAATGGTATTGAATACGACAGAATTCCTGTGCTGTTATAATAAAGAACAATTTTTCAAATCACTTAACACTATGAGCGGCAATATGTTTTCAATAAGAATGATTATGATGATTGATGAACCGACTCATGGCTACACTAATCCAAGATATAGCTCTCCGCTTGTTAAACAACGTTATCACGGCATAATAATTCAACCTAATCCAAACCAACTATATCTTAACGGTAGATTAATTCACAATAATTCGCACGGGAACTATAGAGTCGGGAGACATGGTTCGCATTATCCTTATAGCATTTACATGGAACCTGCTTTTATTTTTAAATTTTTTTATAGTCCATGGAACGATGCAATGAAAAAACGAAAATTACAAATTGGGCCGACTCTTTCTCAACATAGTGTACGACGCGGATTAGGTTCTCATCACTTAACAACAATTGAAAAATTAGAAAAAAAATACAAATACTATGCAACCTTAACTACGGATCTCCGGTTATTCCCAGAATACCAAATTATATTTCCTGATCTTTGTCCTTAATGTCATGAATATTTAGTTTCGTCATCCATCCGTTTTTTATTAACATACCAACTCCAACTAAATACTTTTCTCTAGTAGAAATCTGAGCTAGGACGCTTGCAGCACGCAAATTCCTCTTATTTAATCTCGTATCACTAGCCTATAATCTTTCATACCATTTCATTAAGCACTTGATGTTGGATCAGAAATAAAAAATCGTAATTCATTTGGAAAATTTTCAATTTCAGATTATATACCTTCTAAAACAAAAACTTCAAACAATAGAACCTAAACTAATGTTTGAAGTTATGGCTTTATTTTTTTCTTATTATTCACTTTAAAATCTTTTTATAATAATATTGAAAAATACGGTATAATATAAATTACTGTTCTTTAGGAGGATCACAATGGCTGATAAGTATAAATTTTTTATTCTCATTGTTACCGCATTTTTTTCATTCTTTTCTTTAATAAAAGATTTCCGCAACACTTCAAAAAGTTTCTTTTGGGGTAGTTTTATCATTCTTACAAGCTTCATGATACTATTAATACATTCTCTAGATTTAACTCAAATACTTTTTTATCCAAAGCAAATTGCGCTTGAATTTATTACAATACCACGTAAATTATTTCTACCATCTGTCACTGAGGCCGCCAGTTTCCCTCCAACACTAAGATAATAATTTGATTAAGAGCTCTTTCTAAAAGAGCTCTCTTTTTTAACATAAACATACCATATACAAAATCCAACCTTAACCACTTAATTACTTATAAGAACCTAACTTATAAAACGCATAATAATTATACTTATTTACTAGTATACAAGCCGTATCTCTTAGTAGAAGCACAGCATAATATACGATACAGGACAAAACTTTCAAAAAACTTGTCTAAGTTAATTCTCAAAAAGGGGTGAATATAAATGCCTATCGTTAAACCTTTTATAGCCGGAAGACGATTTGTAAGTACAGCCGCAACAGGAACTGCTGCTGGTGCAGATTTAACTTTTGCTAACACAGACTTCACTGATGACACTGGTGCTGTAACAACATTCCCTGCTTCTTATGCCTTTTTAACACTTTATATTAATGGTGTTATTCAAACAGGTGATACTATTACTGGTGTGACTACTACAGCTGCTACTATTGTAGGAGGAGCAGTCCTAGATGGAGGCACTCCTATCGCAATTGAATTTACTATAACGTAAATTTAGTTGTCTTTTTAGAGGTTTCATTAAAAGAAACCTCTAATTTTAAAAATTCACATCAATTTTAGTAGCAACTACATAATACAGTGCAAATACTAGATAGAATGATAGAAATTTATACTCACTCTCAAAAAGAGCACTTATCTGTAGTGATCTTTTTGAGAGTGCAATAATTTTGCGCCTATTTGCTCTTGGAGAACCTACTAAGCAGTTAGCTAACTGCTTTTTCCATATAGTATTTATTATTATTCATAGCTTTATCCGTAATAGTAATGCTTGTGCACTATCTACTATAAATTTTCATATATTGTATTATGCTTGTCCAAAATGTGAAGTTAATACTCACGAAATCTAAATACAAGAAAGGAGTGAAAATATGCGCTCATCCATTCGTAAATTCGCTAATTTTAATTGTGAAGCACAAGCACCTAGTACACTACCTGCCCTAGGTTTTGCCTTCAATGCTACTTCACCTCAATTTGCAACATTATTTACACCACTACTATTACCTAGTACAGGCCCAAATCCTAATATTACTGTCCCTGTAATCAATGATACAATTAGTACTGGAACTGGTATTAAAATTCAGGTAGCTGGTATTTATCAAATTAGCTATACATTAACGATTAGCCTTGATAACGTTCCATTAGCCCCGGAAGCAGCACGCTTTTTCTTGACATTAAATTCATCGACTAATGTTATTGCAGGATCCGGATCCGCAGTCCGTTCTAATATTATCGGAACTGGTGAAGTTGATGTATCAAGTGGGGTCATTCTAATTAACTTGAACCCTGGTGATTTAATTCAAATTGTCCCCGTTGAAGTAATAGGTACAGTAGATATTCGTTCTGCAGCGTTAACAGTTGTGCAAATTCGTTAATAAAGTGAAACTTTAATCAGCCCTCACCAATCGGGCTTTTATGGGCAGTCCGGCCCCCACCTAACTTCTTTGCTTCCGCTGAATTTTAAGGTGGGGGTCTTACTGTCCGGCAAATAGCAGGATAAAAACAAAAGACTTGGCTAATTAACATTTATTGTTCCTTATACACAATATCTTTTTATAGATTTGACACACATTTATATTAAACAAGCATATTTTATTGTATAACTATATAGTCATACAAATCTAAAGCGTTCATAAAAGCACACTTATATGTGTGCTTTATTTTTAATTAAAACCTACAACATTCTCACACAATATCCATATATTATCTTGATTCCTCTCTAAATGTATGGTTTGTCTCAGAGCGCTTTTAACAGCGCTCTTTTTATTTAAACTCCGATTTTTAAAGTTCGATTTTATGATTTACGTTATTATACACATGCTACGCTACTTTTGAAACAAGGTATACATCCAAAGACTGTAAGTGAACACTTCAGTTATAAAGATATGTTCATAACATTAAATCGCTATTCACATGTTTTGCCTGGAATGCAGGTGGATGCTGTTAAAATATGTAGTGAAAGGCCATTTGGATAGTAATATTTGCAAATATAAAAAATGCGGTTTCTCCTCTCAAGAGAAACCGCAACATATCAATGCTTTTACTATATTTTAAACTGACTCGTATACAAATCAAAATAAAACCCTCTATCTTCCATGAGAGATTCATGATTCCCTCTTTCTAAAATATTTCCATCTTTTATAACAAGAATTTGATCAGCTTTTTCAATTGTTTTAAGTCGATGAGCGATCACAAAACTTGTGCGACCTCTCATTAAATTATTTAGTCCTGCTTGTATTTGTAATTCTGTTCTTGTATCAATATTTGATGTCGCTTCATCGAGAATTAATATATCTGCATCTGCTAAAATTGCTCGTGCAATCGCAAGAAGTTGTTTTTGTCCTTGACTTAAATTCGATCCTTCTGAAGCAATTTCTGTTTCATATTGATTTGGCAAATGCTTAATAAAAGAATGTGCAGATGCTGCCTTAGCTGCAGTTATAACTTCTTCATCACTAGCATCTAAGCGTCCATAACGGATATTATCCATAATCGAACCAGCAAATAAATACGCATCCTGTAAAACTACTCCTATTTTACTTCGTAAAGAATTAATATCATAATCTTTTATATCTTTTCCATCAATATGAATTTGTCCTTGCTGTATATCGTAAAAGCGAGTTAACAAATTAATGATTGTTGTTTTCCCTGATCCAGTCGGACCAACTAAAGCAATTGTCTCTCCTGGCTGCGCTTTAAGACTCACTTCTTTTAAAATCGTTTTATTTTCTGCGTAGCCAAATGAAACATTCTCAAGTACAACATGCCCTTTTAAATTTTGTACAACGAATGCGTCTTTTTTATTTTGAATTTCTGGTACCTCATCCATAATTTCAAAAACACGTTCTCCACCAGCAACTGCCGCTTGAATTGTATTCATTAAAGTCGCAAATTGACTTAGCGGTCTTGAGAATTGACGAGAATAATTAATAAAAGCCGCAATAACTCCTACTGTTGTCATTCCGTTTAAAACCATAACTGATCCAGTCCCAATGACAAGCCCCATACCTAAGTTATTAATAAAGTTCATACTTGGAAAAATAAAAGCTGAAAATGTATCAGCCTTCGTAGCTGAAACTCTTAGCTGTTCATTAATTTTATTGAAATTTTGTACAGTTTCTTTTTCTTTTCCGTACAACGTTGTAACATCCGCACCTGTAATTGCTTCCTCAATAAATCCATTTAATTCACCTAAATCTTTTTGACGCTTCGCAAAGTTTTTACCACTATATGCAACTAGTTTTTTTGTAACGTAAAACATAATAGGTACTGTAATTAAAGTTACAATTGCTAAAATCCAATTTAAGGCGAACATTGCAATCGTTACACCTATAAAAGTTAACGCTGATGAAATGATTTGTACAACACTTTGTGTCAAAGCTTGATTCAAATTATCTATATCATTTGTCACACGGCTCATTAAATCACCTTGGGAACGCACATCAAAGAACCGTAAAGAAAGCGTTTGGATTTTCTCAAAAATATCTTGTCGTATTTTTTGAATTGTTTTTAATGCAACGTTAATCATGACAAATGTTTGTAACCATGTTAAAAGTACAGTTACACCGTAAATCACGATAAGTAACATACACATTCTTGCTGTACCACTTAAATCTTTCGGTACAATATATTGATCTATAATGACTCCCATAAAATAGGGACCTAATAATCCAAGTAATGTAGTAACAACGACTAGAAATATAACAAACATAAGAGCAGCTTTTTGATAGCCCATATAGTTCCATACCCGCATTACAGTTCCTTGAGCATTTTTAGCTTTTCCCATCTTTGGGGTGTTTCGTCCACCTTTATTAGCAAATTGCCCTTGAAAATTACGCATGTTCTTCCCCACCTTCTTTATCCAAATTACCACCTTGGGAAAGATAAATTTCCTGATAAACCTCACTTTGTTCTAACAATTGTTCATGTGTACCATTGCCAACTAATTCACCATTATCTAATACAAGTATTTTATCCGCATCCATTATGGAAGAAATTTTGGACGCAATTAATAAAGTTGTTGTGCCTTTATATTTTGTTTTTAAAGCTATTTGAATAGTAGCCTCTGATTTTGCATCAACTGCTGATGTAGAATCATCTAATATGAGAATCGGTGGCTTTCTCACAAGTGCCCTTGCAATTGATACACGTTGTTTTTGTCCACCTGATAGATTTGTCGCGCCTTGTGTTAAATTATATTGATAAGATTCTTCCAGCTTATTGATAAACTCAGTCGCACAAGCTGATGCAGCTGCTACTTCCAGCTCGTCATGTGTTGCATTTTCTTTACCATAACGTAAATTCTCTTCTATACTACCTGAGAACAACAAAGCCTTCTGAGGTACAAACCCTATTGAAGCACGGAGTTTTTGCAAATCATATGTTTTAACATCTATTCCATCTATACATATTTCACCTTGATCCACATCATATAGACGTGGTAACAGTTTCGCTAAGGTAGATTTACCACTTCCAGTTGATCCAATAATCCCTACTTTTTCACCTTTTTGTATGCTAAACGAAATATCTTTTAAAACGTATTCATTATTTTTCGTATAGCTATAACTAACATTTTTAAATTCGATATTCCCCTCGATTTTCTCAGGTTCGATTGCATTAGCTGCGCTTATAATATCAACCTCGGTATTTAACACTTGCTGTACACGATCCGCAGATGGAAAAGCTCGCGCAATTTGAATAAATACCATGCTAATCGACATAAGTGACATTAAAATGATATTCAAGTAATTAATAAATGCCAAAATCGCTCCTACTTGAAGCGTTCCATTGAATACTTTTTCTCCACCAATCCATAATGTTGCGACAATCCCACCACTTACAACTAGCATAATGATTGGCATCATTAAAGAAATAAGTTGCACAGCTCGAATATTTATCTTCGTTAAATTTGTATTTACACTTCCGAATTGAGCGATTTCATATTTTTGTCTTACATACGCTTTTATAACACGTACACCAGATAAATTTTCTTGTAACTTTGTATTCACTTTGTCCAATGCCTCTTGCACCTTTTTAAATGTACCACTTGCTTTGCTTGCAATTAAAATAATCGCAAGTAATAAAATCGGAACAACTACAAGTAATATTGGAAATAACTCTCTTGCTGTTACAAAAACAATAATTATACTTCCGATAAATAACAGCGGACCACGAACGAGAACACGTAATGTCATTGTCATTGCTGATTGAATGGAAGTGATATCATTCGTCACGATCGTTAATAATTTACCTGTTCCAAATGAATCACGATTATTACTAGAAAATGTTTCTATTTTCGCAAACACATCTTTTCGTATGTCAGTAGCGAAATTAACAGCTGCTTTTGTAGAATACATCATACACCCAAGCCCTCCAACTAAACCGAGTGCTGCTGCTCCTATCATAAGAAGCCCCATTTTTATTACATAATTTAAATCCCGATTTGCAATCCCAACATCAATGATATGTTGCATAATAGTCGGTTGAATTAAGTCCATCGCAACCTCAAGTACCATAAATAGCGGTCCAATAATAGCGAAGAACATGTATGGTTTTAAATACTGTAATAACTTACGAAATGATTTCATACATAGTCTCCTTTTCCCATGAAATTACCACTGAATAATTCATATCCCTCCTTATTTAAGCGATATTTTTTGTAATTTCTTCATTACTTCTATTATATTATGTAAATTAATATTTAACATTATTAAATGATAAGTATTAATGACTTTCTGGTCAATACATATGCTTTATATTATGTAAATACAAAAACCGCATTCTTAATGAAAAGAATACGGTTTTTCATCTATAATTCTTCAATTGTAAAATTTAAAAACTCAGTCTCAAATCCCTTATTTTTAGAAGGACTACACGTGTAAAAACCTATTTTAATAGGCTCATTTCCTATATCCTCCATTAAATGAGCGATTCTTATTTGTTCCCATTGATGGCTCTTTTTCACATATATTGTATAATCACCGCGTTTTCGAATAATTCGAAAACGCAGTTGTTGCTTAGCTGCTTCAGTTGGATAATCTTGCGTTGACCAATCAGAATATCCATTATTCGTTACGACAGCACCTAAGTGAGATGGCCCTTCGGGGATATATTCTAAAGATGTTTTTAGCCAACAGTTCTCCGAAATCATAACAAAAAGACCTGCTTGATCGAATTTTGAATTTGGATTCATACGTAACTGAACTTCAGCTTGAAAGTCTGTCATCATCTCATTATAAAACACATGACCATTCATTACTTCAAAACCATAATGTGTTTTTAGCCAAAAATCAGTTTCTGCTTTCGAACGGACAATAAACGCATGATTATCATTAATTTTATAGTAATCAGGTACATTCATTATAGTGAGTTGCTCAATATGTTCTGGTATATACGATATATTCATAGCTCCTCCATAATAAAGCATTTATATAGACATTTAAAACTCCGCTAATACTGGGAATTTATAACCTTTAAAATCTAACTCTTTATCACTTCGAACCATTAAATACTTGCTAGACTGTACTTCTGTAAACTGTACATCCTCAACCCCTAATTGATCCGGAGAAAAATAAAATTCGATTTCCGTAAACCTTTCATTGATTTCTCCACATAATTCATCTAAAACCGGAAGTACTGGCGCAAATACTCCAAATAATTTCAACTTTTCATTGTCTACTTCATAAACGATTAGAGCATCTAGTTTCTCTGAATAATACAATTTCTCATTCCATTCCGAATCATACATATTCAAATAAAATGAAGGATGGAAGTTTAAAGTTGAAAAACTATTTGAAAGTCTTTGGCTACTATCAATAGTTTCATGTATTAACTGTCTATTCTCTATATTATAGAAATCTAACTTTTTAAGTAGTGAATCGTTATTATTAATATTTTTATCATATGGTATAGTCATCAAATATTCCTGCACAACTTTAAACCCAAATGCTGTATATAGTTCAGGTTTTTCTGTAAACAATAATGCACAGTCACATTTCTTATCAATTTCTTCTATCATTTTACCCATTAATTGTGTCATTAGCCCTTGTCTACGGAAATTAGGGTGTGTCATTACTGATTGAATACCCGCTGCATTTATTTTTTCACCATTAATTAATAATGGGAGTGAAAATGCCGCAACATTTGCAATCACTTTATCTTCTTGTAAAAACGATAAAGCTTTATATGTATCATCCCAATATCCTTTATCCGAAAAATCATTCAATGTTTGAGTTTTAATTCCAAACACTTCTTCAAATAAAGGAAATAACTGCTCTCTTTTCGGTTCTTCTATTAGAAGACTTGCCAATTTTTCAACATTCCCCATGTTGTACCTCCAAATATTAAATTCCATTAAATTAGATATACTTATATGACCTACTCTTAAAAATAGAGGTCTTACCAATCAATATACTATCATAAAACATAAAAAAAAGTCTAATTAATTTTATGTTTTGACTATTTGAAAATAAGTCGAATAAAACAATATTAAGATTTCTGGATATTAATTAGTTTATTATATAAAAATAGCGCTTTCTAATTAGCTTTTACTAATAGAAATACACTATTTATAATAAAATATTTTTATTCTTTTATCCCTTCAAGTCTTTCCTTCGTATTAATTTCTTCTCCACTTATACGCTTTTCAAAAGACTTTCTCCAACTATTTGAAAGTGCATTTACTTCTAATATCCTTTTTACCCCTTCAATATTTTGTTTTTCCTTATGCATGATACGATTAGCAAACGCTACTGAAACACCTTTTGGATCAGACTGTAGTTTTTTTAAGGTATCGACTGATGATACCCATCCTTCTTTTAATACACGAAAATAAAATCCTGTATATCCTGTTTCTTGAAAATATAGTGGTAACTTTGGAATATTATATTTTTTTGCTAATTTAAAACAAGGTTGCCTTGGCTGTGTTACCTGTACGATTGCCTGTCCTAGCTCAAACGTATCACCAATACAAACATCCTCTTCGCGCATACCACTAACTGTTATATTTTCTCCGAAAGCCCCATATACAAAATCTTGATTCAATTCTTTTTTCCAATATGGATAGTGATCACCAGTATAAACACAAACTGCTTTATCTACTCCTCCATGATGAACTAAGTCAGCTTGTCCATCCCCATTAAATTTTACAAAGGATAAATATACCGGTTCCTTTACTTGTTTCTTATTTATGCCTGTATGAATTACTTTTCCGCCGTATGTAACCTCTTTTGGTAATCCTATATTTAAAGATAATAATTGATATTCATTAGCCATTCTATTTCCTCCTTTACAGGTGTTACATGTATTTTCTCTCGATTAATTTTTACAAACCTCTCTGTTATATAAAGATGATTATAAAACCTCTAAAACCATTGTTCAATTCAATTATTTATATAATAATGATAGGTATAACCTATTATTATACTTGAGGTGATTCCAATCGAATTACGACAACTTGAATACTTTTTAGCTGTTTCAAAAGAATTACATTTCACAAAAGCAGCTGAAAAATTAAATATTTCACAGCCTTCTCTAAGTCAACAAATACGTGCATTAGAGCATGAAGTAGGAATGCCACTTTTCGATCGAATTGGTAAAAAAATATCATTAACTGAAGCAGGGAAGATTTTATTATCACATAGTAAAACCATTTTTCATGAAGTCGAACAAGCTCGTTCAGCTATTCAAGACCTAAACGGATTACAGCAAGGTTCCTTAACAATAGGGGCTTTGTTAACCGTCGTAAATTATTTACTACCACCAGCTATTTTAAATTTTAATAATTTATATCCTAATATAGAGCTTTCTGTATTAGGGCTTCGTACAGGAGATATTCGTGAAAAATTATTACAAAACGAACTAGATATTGGAATTACATTTCTCCCGGTGCAAGATAAAGAGATTATCTCCATCCCTCTATACAAAAGCGATCTTACATTGGTCGTGCCCACTGGTCATCGATTAGCTGAACGTAATCATGTATCTATTGCTGAATTACAGAACTACCCTTTAATTCTTTTACCTAAAAATTTCTTTTTAACCGAACTAATTACATCTCATTGTCAAAAGTTAAACTTTAAACCAAGGCCAATTTTAGAAATTAGTACGATGGAATCTTTAATCCAAATGGTTTCCAAAGGAATGGGAATTACAGTGTTACCCAAACCATATATAGACTTTTTACAAAATAAAAACATTCAAGCTATTAAAATAGAAAACCCTACTCCAATAATTGAAATAGGGCTAATTTATAGAAAAGATAAATATATGTGTGCTGCAACTCGAGAATTTATTGAGCAACTAAAAATCACAGTACGTTCTTTCCAAAACTAAACAAAAGAGATTATCCTATGAAACCGTTTCACAACAATTTAGTAGAATAATCTCTTTTCAAAACAAAGTAAACATTATATTTAACTCCTATAAACTTTAATGTACCCTTTTAGATATTGGAATATATTTTGTAAAATATGCACCAACTAGCAATAATACAATTGAAAATAACCAAGTAAAAGCACCGCCAAAATGAAACCAATATGCAAACATATTTAAGATTGCAAGTGAAAAGAAGCAAATAGAAGTTACCGCACTTTTCAATCCTTTTATCCCAGACTTTTTTCTCTTTTGATAAGCAATATACATCGCAATGACAAGAAAAAAGATAAGAACAAATGGTAACATAACCTTTAGTATTGATAATCCCTCCAGTATAAATGCACTCTTTACATCACCATCTTATCCCATTTATCTTTTAGGTATCAATTCATTCTTATCTTCCTTCCAAAAGTCAGTATAAGTTTTATTTTTAAAGTTCACGTTCACCTCAGAAAACGGCATACTTCCTCCAACTTTCAATGGATACCAGTCGTTTAAAAGTGGTGATCCGAAACAAATCTTCATTGTACAATCATGTAAATCGAATAATACAGAATGTAAAGTTCCAAACCATTCTTCATAGTTATGCACAGTAAGTCCAGCAGGATATTCTTCTTCTACTAACTTTTTTAAAGACTCTATGCTTACTTGTTCACATCTATTTAAATGCTCATGTAAAAGGTAATATCTCTTTGTTGATTGTTCTAATTTCCTATTATTTAATTTCTGAATTGATGAACTAACTGCATGGTTTGTTGATACAATAAAAGCTTGTTTTTCACCATCAATCGTTATTGTCGATTTATGACCGTCAAATATTTCAATATATGCTGCACTTAAAGGATCAGCTATTATTAAATTAATATTACTAGCAATTGGTATTTCTTCTATTAGTGACTTAGCTTCCTGCACATTTTTACATTTCTCCAACAACAATCGAATTACCGCAAAACACTGTAAACCATTTACCATTGGCTTTCTTGAACCTGCAATGTTTCCTACTGGTTGACCACATGCTGAAAATGTAACAGCTAATCCATGCTCGTTAACCCCTTCCGTTCGGCCAAAATATTGAGTAGAAAAGCCACTATGTGCATACGCACCTTCAACATGAGTTGAACAAAAACGCATATCATCTATTTTTGGTGACAAATCATAATTTCTTAATACATATGTGTGTTTTGAATCTGTCTTTTTAGGTAATACTGCACAATGACTACAACCTGCTTTCAATAGTGTTTGATAGTAATACATCATATTTTTTGAAGGAATTTTTAACACTTCACAAAACCCCTCAATTTCTTCATTTATGCCTGGACAATGTTTGTTTAGTATATTTCTCGATTCTGTCCAATGGTTATTAGATATTACATTTTCTTCGTGTATAAATTGCGGGATGAGATACGGATTTTGTTTCACGAATTCCCCTTGTTGCTTTCCAATCTCATAATAACTTCCTTTTAATGATGAAAAATACCCCTTTACTTGATACATCAAACTCCCCCTCACATTGGATATATCCATATCGTACCAAATGGATTTCATTCATCCTTGATGTTTTTTACTATCTTTCTTTAACACCATTCCATTTTAATATCTCCACTAATAATTATTTACTAGACAATTAAAGTTTTGTTAATATTGCTGTAATAGCTTTATTTCAAAATAAAGTAGTTTGGATATCAAATGAGCAAAATACTTTGTTAAACCCACTTATAAGCAATCATCTAATTCATGAAATCAAAAAACTTATTTATCAAAATAAAAGGAGAATTTATGTATGAGTAGTTGCAAACCAATTGATAAATTAACTATTGAGGACCTAAAACAAAACCCCATTTGGGAATGGGCAATAGATGAAGAGGAAAACGAAGAACATGACGAAACATGGGTAAAACCAGCGGCAACTACTAATTTTACAGAAGAATTAAACGGTTCAATCGTACTAGGCGAATTATTCTTACATAATGGTGAAAAATTCCCTATGATGTGTGAAATTGATATTGAAGGTGACGAGGCCGTAATTCGTTCTGTTGTTTATTATAAGGAAGCAAAAAATGAGTATATTGCTATAGAAGATATTGTGAAAACGGTCGAAATGCCGTTATCGATTATTATTAATCTTACAATTCATGCAGAATCCAAAACCTTACGCTTCACTGCACATAAAGTAGATATTTATAAAAATTCAATAACAACTAATTTAAAGTAAAGTTGGTCGAAATATAGAAAACCATTATGAAATAAAAACTGGGAAATCATTAACGATTTCCCAGTTTTTTAAACTATATTAAAGTATCCCCTTTTCCACTAAAGTCTCTGCGATTTGAACTGAATTCCAAGCCGCACCTTTTAATAAATTATCGGAAACAATCCAGAGGTGGAATCCGTTTGGCGTATCAGGATCTTTACGTATTCTTCCGACAAATGTATCTATTTTCCCTTCTGCATATAATGGCATTGGATACAGCTGTTCACTAGGGTTATCCTGCAAAATAACACCTGGTGCATCCATTAGTACTTCCTTGATTTCCGCAACGGTTACTTCTTTTTCCAGTTCTATATAAACCGATTCTGAATGCCCTGATACAACTGGAACACGTACACAAGTAGCTGCCATTTTCAGGTTTTCATCTTCTAATATTTTCTTCGTTTCTTGAATCATTTTTACTTCTTCAAAAGTAAAATCATTGTCTGTAAATATATCTACTTGAGGCAGTACATTAAACGCTATTGGGTAATGTTTTTTATCTTTTTTCGCCGGTAATATATTACTTTTCACTTCTTCACCAGCAAGCATAGACTTAGCCTGCTCTTGTAATTCATGAATCGCATGAATGCCAGAACCCGATACAGCTTGATATGTTGAAACGATAATTCTTTCTAAACCGAATGATTTTCGAATCGGCTGAAGTGCTGTTACCATCTGTAATGCTGAACAATTTGGAACTGCAATGATACCTTTATGCTGTTTTAAAGTGTGCGCATTTACTTCCGGAACAACGAGCGGTACATCTTGCGCCATTCGGTACTCACTTGTGTTATCAATTACAATCGCACCACTAGAAACTGCATGAGTTACAAATTGTCTAGATACTTCTCCCCCAGCGCTAAAAAAGGCAATATCTACACCTTCAAAGCTAGTTGTTTTTGCCTCTTGTATAATTATCTCTCGTCCTTTGAATCTTACTTTCTTACCAGCGGATCGTTTTGACGAAAGCAATGTAACTTCAACTATATTAAACTTTATTTCATTCTCTAACAGTTCAATAATTTTTTGCCCTACCGCACCTGTAGCCCCAATAACAGCTACATGATAGCCCTTTTTGTTCATCTTTTCTCCTCCAATATCACCTAAATGAATATTTCTACAATTTCATTTTATACAGAATTTAATCATTTGGAAAATTAAAATACATGATATAATCATTCACAAATCATGATAATAAAAGAGGGATCGCTTATGGAAATGAGACATGTTAAAACATTTTGCGCCATTGTGAAGTATGGTAATTTTTCTAAAGCTGCTCATGCGCTAGGTTATGCGCAATCTACTGTTACAGCACATATGAAAGCTTTAGAGAACGATTTACATATTCCACTTTTCGATCGGTTAGGGAAAAAAGTGCTACTTACAAAAGCAGGTCATCAATTTCATCCTTATGCATTAGAATTACTTTCAATATATGAAAAAGCGCAAGAAATCCCCCAAAACACAGATTATTTAGAAGGTACATTAAGTATTACATCTAATGAATCATTAGCGGTATATCGATTACCACAATTATTACGTACTTACAAACAGAAAAATCAGAAAGTAAATATCATGCTTGAAACGAACACAAATGAACAAGCATTACAAAAATTACGTGAAGGAGAAACAGACGCTGTCTTCATAATTGGAGAAAGTATAGAACATAATGATTTTATTACGCGTACTTTTAGTAATGAAACATTTGGATGGATTTTACCAGCTTATTCCTCTGCGCATACAAATCCATTCCAGTTATTACAGGACACCCAGTTCATTTTTACAGAACAAAGCTGCGGCTATAGGCCAATGGTAGATCGTTTTTTACGTCAAAGCGGGAATATTCCAGATAAAACATTTGAAACTTCCAATGTTGAAGTCATTAAACAATCCGTTATGTGTGAGTTAGGCATTTCAATTCTTCCTTATATCGTTGTACAAGAAAGTTGTCAAAAAGAACAACTATGTTTTCAGCCTATCGAAACTCCAACAGTTATTCAAAGTCATGTAATCTATCATAAATCTAGATGGATTTCCCCGGTGTTACAGTCGTTTCTTTCCTTACTTGAACGAGACTAAAATATTAAGACGTACATATAAAAAGAGTA
This sequence comes from Bacillus sp. FSL E2-8900, assembly GCF_037966225.1. Taxonomy (NCBI): domain Bacteria; kingdom Bacillati; phylum Bacillota; class Bacilli; order Caryophanales; family Bacillaceae; genus Bacillus; species Bacillus sp. FSL E2-8900. The sequence continues at coordinate 2,267,149 of NZ_CP150193.1, read as the reverse complement.
ATTGCCTAATAAGCAATTACTCTCTTTCATTAATTAGTATACTATTTATTAGTCTGTCCCCCACCTGCAATTAATTTACTACCTGAATATGTACCTTTGTTCATAAACACTTGATTAATTAATTCTTTTTGCTCAGCTTCCGACATTACTCCTTTTCCTTCTCCTAAATTCCCACTTTGTAATTTCCAAATCTTATTGTGATCCCCATCAACCTTTTCATATTTCCCTTGTTTCCATCGTTCTAAAATTTCTACATATGTACTTCCCTGCACAAGATCATTACTCTTTACAATATCAATTAAGCTTTCAATCCGCTCTTGTGTAATAAAAATATAGCCCCACTTTTGATCAGCTTTCGCTTTTTGATGTGCCATTTCATGTAATGCTGTCTGTATGTTCTCATCTGTCCATTTAAAATTTTTATTAAAACCACTATTTGGCAATGAATAATTGCCATTTTCTAAAAGCTTTGCATCTTCTGCTTTTACGTTACTATCAGCTAATACTTCTACTGCTGGAGCAGCTGGTGATGCCTTTTTCGCAGCTGGTTTACTATTATTTAAATAATGCAGCATACCATATGTTAAACCTACTCCGATTACCGCCATACCAGCTATAACACCTATTATTTTCAAAAATGTTTTCATCTCGCTTGTTTCCTCCCAAATATCTCTGTTCTGACTACCTAATTATTTCTTATATAAAAACTGTTACTTCATTCAAAATATCGCATCCCCTATCATATTATTTATATATACTTCCTCATATTGTATTTCTTTTTCTTTAAAATTGAAAGATTATTCTGTTAAATAATGAAAATATTCTACAAATTTTTCCTTTATATTTATAAAGAAACAAAAAAACAACGAGCGCGTTCTACAACACTCGTTGTTTTTACTTTATGCACGATTTTCTTTTAACCACTTCGTAATAGCATCTAACCTCGAAACATCAAAACGTCTTTCTTCACACATGTTCAAATTTTTTGAGTTTCTCACTATTTCTAATTCATTATTTCTTACACTTTTCGCCTCAATTAATTTACAATACCCATCTGTAACAGTATTTAAATTTTCATAATAACGCTGAAACGATTTTGATATATGTAAATGTTTTTCAAAGTTTCTTCTTCTTTTCGTCTCATCAGATACTTTCCGCTTTCTAAGTTCTTCATCGTTCGTATATAAATAAAAATATTGATCTGGAAAACCAATTTCCCTATTTATCATCTTTTCTTTATAAAAATTTTCTATTAAAGATAATGGCTGATTAAATATATCAAAATGAAAGCACCAATTATAACTAAGTGGTTGATATATATCCCCATCGAGTATTACTAATTCATATTGCTCTGACTTCTGAACAGCTATATTCCAGCGCTCAACTTGTTTTTCAAAATACCATGTTCTATGTTCATTTTTTGGCCTTTCAAATAAAGAATTCACTTCAGGTATTATATAAGCACCATAATTCTTTTCTAATTCACGGCACGTGGTACTTTTACCAACAGCGCTTGCTCCCTCAAATGCTATTATCCCCATAGTTTCCCCCTCTTTCATTAACTAAAATTTCGTTGTTTCGCTTTTCTTCCCCATAACTTTCTCCATAAAACAATTGAAGCGATAGTGAGCATGATTGTTGTAATGATACTACCTTCAATTCCGAACGTGCCTCCATGCAATGTTTCTGGTCCATTTGTTATAGACTTAAAAATTGGAGTAGAATATACAGTTGTGCCACTAACTGCAAAGCCATATACATTATATTGAGCCCAGTTCCAAATTGAGTGCCATGCACATATTCCCCACAGACCATCTTCTTTCAATACGTATAAAGCTGCGAAAACACCCACTAATATTATATTCGATATAGATAATATTGTAATTCCCGGATTAAGTAGATGAAGAAATCCAAATAAAAATGAAGTTACAATTATTCCAACCCATATACGACTTCTAACAGAAAGAACCGGGAATAACCAACCTCGTACAATAATTTCTTCCGTTGCCCCTTGTATTAAAAATGCAACTAGAGATCCTACTATTCCTACTATTACTGTTGAGGTAATATGTTGTACTTGCAATTTCATACTCCCCATTAATAATAGTAGAATAACTGGCGTTGAAATAAATACAAACCCTATTAACGCACCTTTTAAATACTTTCTCATCCATTTCTCTTTCCAAAAGCCAATGGATGAAAAAGGTCTTTTTTCTACAAAACGAACCCATATAAATAAAATAAATATAGCTCCGCCAAACGTTAACACCATTCTAACATTGTCATAAATACCTTTCATGAATATCGTTTCAGCTTTTGGTAAAAATAACATAAATAACATAAAAAGTTCGCCTAAAGTCAAAAATATAATGGCTAATATTACAGCAAAGACTGGATGCACCTTTTTTCTCCCTGCTTTTGCTGCTTCAATTATTATAAATGAATTATTTTTCACTTTCTTTTCTCCTTTTATAATATTTAACTACCAACAGTTAACAACCATATTTTACCATAAAAAATGCAATATTAATATTTACTCTAAGTTTTTCTTACATGATTTTGCATAAATCCAAATTAGGAATAATATATAAATAAAAGAGGTGCCTTTGTGCCTTTACTATTATCACCCAGATTACTCAGTGGTATTACCAGCACTTGCTATTTCCCACCATTTGTTGTAAGATAGTAATTAAGGTCAATTTAACACTATATTTTCTTTGCATATTATCAAGTATCAATCAGGGACATTTTGTACTCCTTATGGGTTTTTGATAATATGTGAACTTTTATTTTCATTCAAATAAGGCCGATCATATTGTAATTTTTCTACTTTTAGGAGGCATTACCATGACATTAACAGGTAAAGTAAAATGGTTTAACAGCGAAAAAGGTTTCGGTTTCATCGAAGTTGCAGACGGTAACGACGTATTCGTTCACTTCTCAGCTATCACTGGCGACGGCTTCAAGTCTCTTGACGAAGGTAACCGCGGACCTCAAGCTAAAAACGTTGTAAAGCTATAATTCAAACAATAAAAAGGTTGTTACCAGCAAGGTTAACAACCTTTTTAATATATAACTAAAATTTTTTACATAAAAGGAGTGGTTACATGTATCGCAATCGAAAGAACGATGTAGCAGAAGTACCACCAGAACAAACCCCTGTTTGGGAATGTGAATCAGAGGATTGTTTAGGATGGATGAGAAAGAACTTTTCATTTGAAGAAGAGCCTAAATGCCCTTTATGTAAAAGTAGCATGAAAAGCGGAGAACGTTTATTGCCTAAATTAGGTTAATTTATAATAAAAAAAAACCTCTTTTAATTAAGAGGGTTTTTTTTATTATAAATTTATGTCTTCAATATCAGTTCGCACTATAGAATACAATAATGCATCGTGTTGCTTATTTCCTTGATGAATATATCCGCGCAATAGACCTTCCTTTTGAAAGCCGATTTTAGATAACATTCTACAAGAAGTAACATTTTCAGGATATGTAATAGCTCCAATTCTAAACAAACCCAAATCTTTAAACCCATAATCAATAATTTCTCGAGCCGCTTCTGACGCATAACCATTTCCCCAATAACGAGGATGCAGGTCATATCCAATCTCAGATCGTTTACTCCATAATTGTAAATTGTTTAGTCCAATTGTTCCTATTAAAACGTTCGTTTCTTTTAACACAATTCCCCATCGTATTGCCTTTTTCTCAAAGTAATTTTTCGAAAAAGATTCGATCATACGTGAAGCTTGTCCAAACTCCGTAAAAGAATTCATACCGTAATAACACGTTACTTCATCCAATGAAAAGATTTCATATATTTTTTGACAATAAGATTGTTCTATTTCAACTAAACGTAAGCGTTCTGTTTCTAATATAGGAAATGCCATAGGATCACTCCTTTCTCTCTACTCATTCATTATATCAGAAAAAATATTTATAATTACTAAAGTCCTTATTGTTCCATAAATCAAACATTTCTAATGACGCATTCCCTCTTTATTCTATATACACGAATTGGATACCTTCTGATTACTACTCAAACATGACGCTATAATTTCCATAAATCGAATTTCAAATTATCAAGAACTGTAAAAAAAATTGTTTCTTCATTTTCTCCTTCCAAACAACCACCCTACCCCATACATTTATGGTAAAATATAGTTAATATATTATTTTATTGTGGAGGTGTAAATTTCCTATGTATATATTCATCGGCTTATCCCTCTTACTCATATTACTTATTTTTTTATTCGCAAAAAAATTCACACCAAACTCTTTCATGATGACTAACTTTAAAGGCAATAGCTTTAAGACATTTTCAATCGGTATTTTAATCGCTGCCATACTCTCACTTTCATATGGAACTTATCATGCAGTAACATATCAACCTAGTTATTTAGATATTAAATTAAAAAATCAAAACTACACTGTTTTCGGTAATGTAGGCGAATTCGGTTATTTCTCCGAAGAATTATTAAAAAAAGATACTGAAGTTCAACTATATTTCGTCTCTTGGAAAAAAATGCAGTTAAAAAATCCGGTAATACTTATAGAATATCCTTCAGGAAAACAAGAAACATGGAAGCCAAATATCGTATTAATACCGATAAGTAAATTACAAGAAAAACATGATATAAAAGATATTTATCAACTATCACCGTATTCATTTAAAGAATCTGGAGAAATAACATTAACAATAAAAGAAAACAATGTAAAAAACAATAAAATTTCCATTCAAATAAAATAAATAAAAACTGTTCCTTCATTTTGCTGAAGGAACAGTTTTTATTTATTCTACAGTATTATTTATTTAATGTAGCCATTATTTCATTGGCAATATTCTTTCCATTTCCAATACACGCACCAATTCCAACACCGTAATATGAGGCACCAGCTAAATATACATTTGGATAAAGATTTGTCATTTTTTCTTGCAATGCTTGAACCGCTTGATTATGTTCTAAATGATATTTCGGCATTAAATCTTTCCAATTTGTAACTTCAACTACTTCTGGTTCACCTTTAATTCCGAGACTCTTTTCAATATCATATAAAGCTACTCGTACTAATTCTTCTTCATTGTAATCCTTGATTGTTTCATATACAGGATTGGTACTCTTATAAAACATTCTAACTAATAATTTTTGTTTACCCGATGTATGTTTCCACTTTCGACTTGTCCATGTACAAGCATCACAATGTAAATCACTGTTTTCCGTTACAATAAACCCCGTACCGTCAGCTGGTAGTTGTTCATCTAGTATGTCAAATCCTAAATAAATACTAATAAGAGATGAGTTTTTAAATGTATTAAACTGCTCATTTAACTCATTAGACTGTAATAAAGTTTGTGCTATATCATGTGGAGCTGCTAAAACAACATAATCAGCTTGTATTGTTTCATGATTTGCAAAAGAAATCTCATATCGATCTTCTTGTTTACTTACAGCCGTCGTTATAGCACCTTTTTTTACGACAGTTTCAGTCAGCACTTCTTCTAAGCGATTAATTATCGTAGATAGTCCACCTTTAAATGATACGAATTTTTTATTTCCTGCTGATTGAAATTGTGTTTTATTCTCTTCAAAACCTTTAATAATACTTCCATACTTATTTTTATAATCCAGTAAATATGGTAATGTAGATGCCATTGTAAGCTCATTCAATTTACCAGAATATACACCTGAAAGCACAGGAGCAATTTGTCTTTCCACTAACTCTTTCCCTAAGAAACTTTCTAAAAATAGAGCAAGTGATGTATCTTTCGTAAACTCTTTATTTTTCGTTATAAAATCTTTTAAAGCTACGATTTTCCCCTTCGTTGAGACTAGCGTACTGCTAAACAACGACCGGGCGCTCATCGGTATCCCAAATATAGTATCAGAAGGAATCGGATGTAACATGTTTTCAGAATATATGTAAGAAATACCCGTTTCATTATATACCATTTCATCTTCTAAATTTAAATCTTTTACAAGTGGCATAACATATTCATTACGAGCAACGATTGAATCCGCTCCTGACTCCATAATGAAATCCTTTTCTTCCACACTATGGATTTTACCACCTAAATACTCTTCTTTCTCAATAAGAATTAAATTTAAAGCGATATTATAATCCTTTTTTAATTTTTCTAAATAAAACATAGTAGAAAGTCCCGTTATACCTCCACCGATAACAACAACTGTTTTCATATGTGCTGCGCTCCTAACCGATACAATTAATAATTCCTTTTTATTATAACCAAAAGTCCTTATATTCGACTAGCAAGTTGTGCATTCTGTAAGAAATTAGACAATATATTTGAATATATTGTCTAATTACCTAATAAAAAGAACTATAACATTTACAAACCCCGTCATAGTTCTCTTTATTTTAAAAACATAAAGTAATTGATTAATTTATCTAGTTCTTGACTCAATGCCAATACTTTTTCATGTTGAATTCCATAATCCGATACTAAATATAAAAGTTCTTCTTTTTTTATTTCAATTACTTTTTCCAATTTCGCTAGTTCCATGTCGTTTTACATCTCTCCAAAAATAAAATGTATGTATTTCAGTATAGCCTACTTACATAATTAGTAAAAGTAAAATACACATGTAAAATCTTACATATTTGAAAAAATAATATACTACTAACAAAAAAAGAAACTAGATTAAACATCCTTTTACAGATCATTAACATTCATTAAGAATGAATAACATAACGGAATTTTTCTAATGTGATATCTTTATAATTTGGAGCTCTCTGTATATGATTAAAATAACTATATGAGAATTTAAATACATGACCAAAATCCCAATCGAATTCACTATAGTCTTTTATCCAAAATATATTTTCAGTTGGTAAAATATTTGCACGTTTAGATTGAATTAAAGGTAATCGATCTATAGGTGAGTGTAAAGTTATTTCCGTATTCAGCTTGAGCTTTTGGCTAGCTCTTAGTACGTATACTAGTTTTAACAGCGGACGTATCCCTCGTTGAAATATATCTATATGTCCTAAATCGTACATTATATTAATTGCGTGGGAGTATGTAAGCAAATGCCCAATTAAATCATGATGTGATTCCGCTCGATAAATACTATTAAATTTCGATAACTCATTTAAAATGAACTGAGATACTTGTGTTGGATTACTCAATTCACTTTGTATCTCCTCTTCAAAACTTAATTGTTTTACTTCTTTCGTCGTATAACCAATCCACGATCTACCCGGAATTGTTTTTCGAAATGATAAAATAAGAGTAGTAATCCCTTCAATTGCTTGATTATCACCCCATTTTTGTAGCTCTTTCATAGCTAATAAACTTAATGACGCATAAATGACGTTATGCCCCACCCAATGAAGCTCATCAATCGTTTGTTCTAAAGATTTTATAATCATATTTTCCGCAATTTTAAAATCTATTTCTTTTTTATCATCAATCATCTCACCAATTTTTTTCTTGTTCAGCATCATCCTTGTTTGCGAATACATATTACGAGCTGTTTCTTCATCAATATTATTATCTTTCATAAAAAAATAACTAGCAATTGCAGCTGCTCCAAAATGTGCATGCCAAATATCATTTGTTTCTTTTTTACATTGAGAAATAATTGAAAGACCGCCTTTTAAAATGCTTTTATTTTCCATTGTTTTCCATTTTTTCTTCTCCTAATAAAAATCACTATATTTTCATCCTAAAGATGGTGTCAGGACAAATAAAATGTGATTCGATTCATCACTTTTATTCAAAAATCGATGCTTCACATTCGGTGGAATACGTACAACATCGCCTTCTTCTAAAAAATATTCTTTTCCCTCCAATTCCACATACACTTCCCCTTTCATAATAACAGCAATCTCTTCCTTATCTTCATGGGAATAATGGCTTTCTGTTGTATTTGCTTGTTTATTTAAATCCATCATTAACATTTCAATACGTGCTTTCATAAAATCAGGTGTTAATACATCATATACAATGTGATCATTGTTTTCCCGATATACTTTTTTTCGATCTTTTTTCTTAGAAATGAGCGAATCTGTATCAATATCGTTAATAAAAAGTGTAAACAGCGGTACATTTAATGCTTTTGCAATTAATTCCAAAACATTTAAAGAAGGATTAGCATGTCCTCTTTCAATTTGGCTAATTAGTGATGTACTAATCCCCGCATAATCAGCGAAATCACGAATTGTCATATTATTTTTCTTACGATAACTTAATACTGTTTGTCCAAGCCTATCATGTATCATAGTAAAACTTCCTTTCGTCCATCATAATGCATGTTTCGTTGTCTTTGTGCTGACATACTAAACAAAGGCAAATAACCCTTCCCTATTATCTCCGGAACTTATATACTTACTTTTGTACATTATATCACATTAAGTTTATTATAATAAACATTCTATCGGAGGGACAAACTTTGAAATCAACTATTCTTTCATATTGCATCTTATTTTTTGGTGTATTCGCCTTATCAACTTCAGCAATTTTTGTAAAATTGGCAGATGCTCCTGCGACAATCATTGCTTTTTACCGATTATTCTTTGCCACACTAATTCTGTTACCGTTATTACTATTTAATAAAAATAGTCGAAATGAGCTAAAAACTTTAACGAAAAAACAATGGGCACTTGGATTCGTATCTGGGCTATTTTTAGCTGCACATTATGTACTATGGTTTGAATCATTACAATATACTTCTGTAGCAAGCTCTACAGTTATCGTAACGTTACAACCTTTGTTCTCAATGATTGGTGGTTATTTTTTATTTAAGGAGAGATTTACGAAAGGAGCAGTTATTGGTTGCCTCATCGCTATTTCAGGTAGTATCATCATTGGCTGGCAAGATTTCCAAATTAGTGGAGAAGCTTTATATGGAGATATTTTAGCATTTATTGCTGCCGGTATCATTACTGCTTATTTTTTCATTAGCCAACACGTTCGTAAAGATTTGTCACTTATACCCTATTCAGTAATTAGTTATGGAAGTAGTGCTGGCTTTCTTGGCATATTTGCTTTCACGCAACAAGAATCTTTCATCCATTACTCTACACAAACTTGGTTGTGCTTTATTGGATTAGCTTTCATTGCTACAATTTTAGGACAAACCATTTTTAATTGGTTATTAAAATGGATGAGTGCTACTGTAATTTCAATGAGTATTTTAGGTGAAACAATTGGCACTTGTATACTAGCGTACTTTATATTACATGAGACCATTTCTTTACAACAAGGACTAGGAATTACCGTTATTTTTATTGGTTTAGTATTATTTTTATTGCAGCCAAGTTCTAATAAAAAAGCATGACAGTATACTGTCATGCTTTTAACTATTCATTATGTACAATTAAACCATTCGGTCTAAAACGACTCATCATAATTTCATTAATAAACTTTCCATGAGCTTTCAAATTCCCTATCTTTACTCCCTCTTCTACAAATCCAAATTTTTCATATAAAGCTTTTGCTTTTGGATTCGTTTCTAACACACCTAGTTCTACTCTCTCTAACATTAACCAATTATCAGCCAGATCAAGCATCTTCGTAAGAAGTGCTCTCCCAATTCCTTTATTATGATATTCACTGTCTACTCCAATGAATAAATCGCCTGAATGAGATCTTCGGCCCGGACTTTGTGTTAAACCTACAAACCCAACAACTTCTCCATCATATTCTGCAACAAATTCAAATTGATTTGGTGCTAAATTTCGAATTCTATTTTCCATAGCTTCTACACGCATGCTAGGTAAGAAAACCATATACGGTAAAACGTCATCCTGTATACATATACGATGAATTGCTCTAGCATCTTGTATTTCTACTGCTCTAACGTTGATTCCCATCTTTCTCTCCTCCATATAAATAACAATATATTTGTGTGTATTCTAGAAACGTTCACGAATGACCTTCTCGCCCGTATTTCTTTATGTCATTTTTACATAATTATTTCGATATAATACTTAATTTCCAAAAATATTAACGACTATATGGATTTGGTTAACTTTTCACCTTGTTATATAAATCAAGCAAATTTTCAATCAGAATACCATTTAGTTTCATGCCGACTATATCACAATTTTCTATTTCAATATTTTTCAGATTACTATTACTTATAGTGCTACCTTCCAAATCACATTTATCGAATACAATAGGTTCCTTCTCATCTCCGAGACTTGTATTTTTAAATTGTACTCCACCTAAAGTCACCAAATTAAATTTACTGCCAGAAAGATTTAAATCTGCATATGATGACCTTCTAAAATTTATATTTCTAAACTTGGATTGACTTACATTACAATTACTCATATTCATATTCATTATATTGCTACCAACAAATGAACTGTTTTTTAAATTCACTTGATAATACTCTGTATTTGCTAAATTACAGTTTTCGTATTGACTATTTTTCATATCTTTATTTGTAACTACACTCGCTTTGTTTGAGCTTGTTTTTATTCTTTTCACGTAACAATACTCATCTTCCGATTCAAAAATCATTTGGTAACCCATCTTTTTATAAAAGTGATGATTGTTAATTTGTCTACTAGATGTTTCGAGATCCCAAATCTTTATGTTCGGATATTCCTTTTCTATTAATTTCATAACATGTGATCCAATTCCTTTTCCTTGATAAACAGGATCTACAAAAATACGATCAATTCGACCGTACGACTTACCAGAAATCGTAACTATTATCCCTCCTATTATTTCTTTATCCATTACAACTTTGAAAGAATCCAATTCTTCAATGGAATATTCCATCATTTCAACTGAAGAATATCCTGGCGGTTGAATGTTATAATCAATGACATCATCTTGGCCGTATAGCCATTGTTTTGCTTCTGCATCAAATGTTCTTTTCATTATTTCTGTTAATTTCTCAGCATCTAAAATTGTAGCTTTTTCTATAGATATTTTCGTCATTTTCGTTTTCCCCTTCATTATTACAAACCAACCATTTTTGTGAATGGCATAATTATCAATTCACTTTATTACCCCCTATTAAAACATTTATATCCTTATTTTTTTAAAAACAAAGAAAATTAACACTAATCACCCTCTTTACTATTAAACTACAAATCACCCTATATTTTCCACGATTACTTAATATTAATGAATAATAAAAAGAGACCATGTAATATAAACATGTTCTCTTCTTTTATTCATTTTCAATTTTATCCCGCTATTTGCCGGGCAGTAGGACCCCCACCTCAAAATTCAGCGAAAGCAAAGAAGTTAGGTGGGGGTCGGGCTAATAATCAGCGGGGGCTGACACCCCACTGATTAAAGTTTCACTTTATATAATTAAAAATTAGATATTACTTAAGCCACTCGTTGCAAGTATTACTTAACTGCTGTAAATCTTCTATAAATTGACTCGCATCATATCCATCACAAACCGAATGATGTACTTGTAATGAAACTGGTAGCATAACCTTGTTTCCATCGTTAAAATATTTCCCACAAGTTATAATTGGCAATAGAAAATTTTCATCATTATTAATATTAAGATTAAATCCAGTAAAACTAGTCCAAGGTATGCTAGAAATCGGAAATACATTAGGCGGAATATTTTCTTTCGTGAAAAGACCATGAACACTAGCATAGCATCTCATATCGTCTTCATAATTATTATAAAAAGTGCGGAAATCACTTGAATAATCCGTCCATATACTTGAAAAAGACTTATCATCTTTATGAAAGATTGTATAACTCGGTATCATTTCCTCCCAATAGCCTACAACTCCTTCATCGTTAAAACATGTTCGAAATTTTTTATGATTATTTACTACTCTAGAAATTAAATATATAAAAACGGGATAAAATTTTATTCCCTTTTGATATACTTCCCCTAATAACATCGTGATATCAACATTCACAGTCATACTAAATGTACATTTCAACTTTAAATAATGCTCAAAATGCTGCTCTCTATTCCAATCTTCTCTATCAATTACATGAAACTTCATTCTAATAGCCTCCTAAAATTTTCTTTTTATTTTAGAAGGCTAATTCCCTTGCTTTCACCATAATTGTTCACTCCTAACAGTTTATACATTTGACCCTAATTATTTATTTAATTATATAACATATGTAAGAATCAATTCACATATTTCTGGAAATCCATCCACATACTATAGATAAATCAAATGAAATTTGGAGGATACATACATGAATGAAAAAAATATGAATAAAAAAGAAAATGTTACTGAAAATACTACATCTATTCAAAATAATAATACTGCAAACCTTACTATTGAAGAACAAGCAATGAACGGCTTATACGGAATGCCCGAAACAACAATTGAAGATGCTGATCACGCTGCAGCTGATGATTTGACTTCAAAAAATTAATTAACTACATTGAAAAAAGCCAAGGGAAATATCCTTGGCTTTTTTCACTATGCATCCACCTTTTGTATTTCTTCACTCTTTCTTGAAAGTTTACCTGGCCAAAAAGCAAATCGACCTAAAACTACTGTAATCGCGGGTACAAGTAACGGTCTTACGATAAACGTATCTAGTAATACGCCAATTGCAGTTACAATACCAAATTGAACTAATACTTGAATTGGAAGTGTACCTAACACAGCAAAAGTTCCTGCTAAAATTAAACCTGCCGATGTAATAACACTACCTGTTTGTATTACACCATTTTTTACTGCATCCAAGTGATTTTGTGTCTTTCTGTTTTTCCATATTTCTGAAACCATAAAGATATTATAATCTTCACCTAAAGCAACTAAAAATACGAATGCGTACAACGGTATCGCACCTTGAATGGCCGGCGCTCCCATACCGTAATGAAGTAATATCCATCCTGCTCCTAACGCTGAGAAGAATGATAGGACAACAGTTACAATTAAATAAATCGTCGCAACAACCGATCGTAAATAGACAAGTAATAGTAAAGCGATAATGCTAATCATTACTGGAATAATTACTGATTCATCACGTTCCGTAATTTGCTTTGTATCATATAATGAAGCTGTTTCTCCACCAATCCACAATTGCTCTTCAGCATTACTAATCCCAGCATCTTTTAATACTTTTTCTACATTACTTTTCAATTTAGGAATTTGATCTAACGCTTCAATTGAGTATGGATTTTCCGCTAAAGAAACTTCATACATTTGTATTTGCTTATTTTCTTTTCCCTTTTTTGGCTCTTTCACTGTATTTACGAAAGAAAATTTCTCTAGTTCTTGTTTAATAGGAAGCTCTTTGCCTTTCGTATCAACAACAACTTTTACTGGTGCTAGTTCACCAGCTGAGAAATGATCACTAATTAACGTAAACCCTTCACGAGAAGGCATATCCTTTGGAAACGACTCTAATAAGTCATATGTGTATTGAATACGTGGTACGAATGAAGCCAATCCGCCTAATACAAATACAGTTAGCATAATTATTGTCCACGGTCTTCGTACTACAATATCTCCAAGTTTTTTACTAAAGGAGCCTTTTGATTTTTCAACTTTTACAGCCCTCTTTTTCTTTCTTGCAAACTCCTCATTCATTGAAGTTGTTCTCGGTATAAACGGGAAAAATGCAATTCTACCGAATATTAATAATAGTGCTGGTAAAATCGTTAAAGCAGCGATTCCCATTATAAATACAGCAACACTAAATGGTACTGCAAATCGATGAAAGGCTCCATAATGAGCAAGTAGTAATGTTCCTAATCCAAGTACAACAGTTAATGCACTCATTATAATTGCACCGCCAGAAGCTTTAATCGCAAGTTGTAATGCTTTATATTTACTTTCTTCTTCTAACAAGTACTCTCTATATCTCGAAATTAAAAATAGACAATAGTCCGTTCCAGCGCCAAACAATAATACTGTCATAATTGATATCGCTTGGGCATCTACTTTAATCCATCCGTGATCAGCTAAAAAACCGAGTGTAGGACTAATAATACCGTATGCAAAGCCAACAACAAGTATAGGTAAAATCGCTAAAATTGGTGAACGATACAGTAAAATTAACAAAACTAACACTAGTAGTACAGTAGCCACTAACAATTTCACATCTGCTTGACTAAATAAACTAACTGCATCCGTTTGAATACCTACAGGTCCTGATAATCGAACATGTAAACCAGATTCACTTATTTTTTGTTTAAATGGATCTTCATCCACCTTACTATTCACTATTTTTCTAAACTCTTCAAGATTTCCTTTTAATATATCCGTACCAGCAGATTTATTAAAAAATACCGGTGTAACAAATGATGTACCATCTTTTGACGCACTTTTTAATAATACTTGCTCTGGGATTGTATCAAATGGTGGTAACGTTGATTGTTCTTTTAAAGGACTAGATTTTAACTCTTTATAAACATCTTGTATGAGTTTATAATCCTGTGACTGTAATCCACCATCTCTATACCATACTACTAACAATGGATTCCCTGCATTATTCGGAAACTCTTTTTTCATAAGCGCTTCCGCTTGCTGTGACATAGCTGTTTCAGGTAAATTTTTCGGATTCGGTTCTTTCGTACTGTTTACTTGTGGTAACGTAAATGAAAGTAATAATGTAATAAGAACCCACACCGATAAAGTGATCCACTGCGTATTTCTCCCTGCTACAAGCCTCCCTAACATATGTAACGGGTGCTTTTTCATAAAAACCCACCTTCCTTTTTTCCTCCATTATTAATTATATATACTGGTCGGTTAATTAATCAAGAATGATTGAAAATTATGTTATAATTATCTCAATCATAAATGTCAGGAGCGAATGTATTTGGAACAAAAACAACGTCCTCTCGGAAGGCCGCGTCAAAATAAAAATACAAAATCTACAAAAGAAACCATTTTAGAAGTAGCAACCCGCTTATTTCTTACACAAAATTATCAAGTCGTTTCTATGGATGAGGTCGCAAAAGTTTGTGGTGTTACGAAAGCAACTGTCTACTATTACTATTCAACAAAAGCCGATTTATTTACCGCTACTATGATCGAAATGATGGTACGTATACGTGAGAATATGTCTCAAATACTCTCTACAAACAAAACTTTAGAAGAAAGATTATTAGACTTCGCTAAAGTTTACTTACACGCAACGATGGATATTGATATGAAAAATTTTATGAAAGATGCAAAACTGTCGTTATCTGAAGAACAATTGAAACAATTAAAAAATGCTGAAGATAATATGTATGAAGTACTAGAAAAAGCACTCGATAATGCGATGCACATCGGAGAAATTCCGAAAGGAAACGCTAAATTTGCGGCTCATGCTTTCGTATCTTTATTATCTATTGGGAATTTTAAAGATGAAAATCACAATCCTATTCTTGCAAATATAGATGAATTAGCACAAGAAATCGTTTCTTTTTATTGGAACGGATTAGGTCATTCATATTAAACTAATTTGCTTTAATAAAAGAGCATGTTTGAATTTTTTCAAACATGCTTTTTTATCATTTAAGTGTTTTATTTATATACCAACAATTAGACTACACTTTAGCATCCATTATTAAAAAATTATTATCTTTACCTTTTACAAATTTTGAAGTTGAACATTTATATTCTCCTTACTTAATCCCCCATGGTAACAAACTACAGATTCAATATCTAGATTTAAATACTTCTTCAAAGACTGCCGTGCTTCCATAATATTTAAAGTTGTTGGGGCATGAACTCCTCCTAACACTCCATTCACACTATACATCGAGTCTCCAGCGACAAGAATTTTACTTTGTTTCAAATATAAACTAATATGCCCCGGAGTATGCCCTGGAGTATGGAGAATTAGTATTCCACCGCAATACGGAAGTTCTTGCCCGTCAATCACAGTGTCACTCACTTTTCCTTTTGGTCGGTTCTCTATATTTCCGTCCTTCAATAAAGGTAAATCCCCCTCGATATATGGCTTATCTAGTTCGTGCGCATAAACTTTAATATTACTTCGACAGCGCTGCAACAACTCCGGAAGACTACCTATATGATCAATATCCTGATGCGTCAAAATCACGACTTTTAACTTATCAAATGATACCCCAACCTTTTCCATCTCTACTTGTATATCTTCAATTTGTCCTGGGAAACCCGTATCTATTAATACTGCCATTTCATCATTCCATAAAAGAATTGGATGAATAACAAATTCTTGAAATTCAAGTTGTAACATTTCTATCCCTTTAGCAATCTCCATACAGCCATTCTCCTTTATGTTGAAGTTTGAAAATATGTACGAGTAAACTGAAAATATAAAGTGAAACTTTAATCAGTGGGGGTTTTACTACCCGGCAAATAGCGGGATAAAGCACCTCTATCTTATAATATGTTTTGTCATCCCAATAGAGAATGCTTCAAACCCTATAGATTCATAGTAAGATTGCAACTTTTCTACACACATAAGTTGTGGAATAACCTTGTTTTGTTCACAGTGCTGGATTAATCGTTTCACTATTTCTTTTCCGATGCCACTAGACTGATATTTTGGCAATACACCAACTCCACAAATAATGCCTGTTATGACTCCATCTGATATGACACGCCCCATCCCTACCAACCTCTTATCATCAAAAACATAAATTGCATACCAACTTTGCTTACACATTCGTTCTAACTCGTTAACCGTTAATTTAAGAGAATTCCATCCTAAAGATTCGTATAAGGATAATAATCCATTAAAATCTGTAGGATGTTCACTTGTGTAGCGTATACTATTTTCCATGTAAATACTCCCTATTCTCTGGCTTGTTTATATTTCATAAAATTCCTTTTACACAAATCTGATCGATGTAAAAATAACTAGAACAAACTTCAATAAGAAAGATAGAATTCCTTCTCAATATAAAATAAAAAGAAGTTATCTCACTTAAGATAACTTCTTTTTATATAAGACTCTCATTATATTATTAACCAAAAAATATACAACTGCATACGATTAGCACAAACAAAACTAATAAACCATTTGAGAAATAACCCATTGAATACTACCCCTTTATTAAATTATGTAAAAGATTTTATCATAAAATGATTTACAACTTAATAACTGAAAAAGACATTGTATTCATTAGTTATATATGTTTAGTAATATTTTATTTTCGGTTATATTCTCGTTCCCTGAAAGTGCTTATCATACTCTTCTACTTCAGTTCATATAAGTTCAAAATATTAAATAATAAGTAAAAAAGACCTCCACCTTACGAGATCTTTTTTACTTATTTTCCAAATACACTAATTGATTCTTCCTCAATTACAAGTAAACAATTAGCATATTACATGATTTAATATCCCAATAGCCAATTCAACTCTATTAATTCGGTTCGACCTTAATATCCCCCTTTTATTCCAAAAACTCAATAATCGTTTCACATACTTTATCCATCTCCTCGATATCTGGGAAATGTCCACTATTTTCAAATATAACAAGTTTACCATTTTTCAATTGTCTCGTTATTCTATAACTCATTCCTACACCCGTGTTATAGTCATGCGCTCCAACTATGACACACGTATCAATTTCTAAACCTTTAATACGCTCAATAAGCGGTAAAGATGCTTTTGTTCCAAAAATAACTTTGCTCATCTTCCCTGTATTACTTAACTGACTTTCCTCCCAAAGACTCCGATTTAGCTTTGCAAATTCTTCATTTTTAAACAATAGTCGATCTACATTTTCTGTATCAACTATACTCCAAACTTGATTATATTTTTCTTTTAGCGCAATTTTCGACTTACTTATTTTCAATATTTGTTCTTTCATTTCCCCTTTCGTTACTTGTAGAAAACCTTCTATCTGCACAGTATACATATCATTTAAATCATCTAACGATGGTGCTTGCAATACCATTTTTTCAACATTTTTCGAATATTTCAAAGCATACTCTAAACAAAGTTGTCCACCAAAAGAATATCCTAACAAATTTATCTTCTCTACATGTAATTGCTTTCTTAATTCCTCTAAATCTTCGACTAGAGTATTGATTGAGTACTCACTGTCATCTTGTGGTGCCTCACTTCGTCCGCAACCTCTTTGTTCGTAATAAACTACAGTCATATTTCCTTCTAACTTCAAACCAAGCGCTCTTTCGAATACATAATGATTACCACCTGGACCACCATGTACTATAATAAGAGGGACTGTATTATGAGCTGTCCCTGCAACTTTACACCAATGCATAATCCCATTGATTTTCAAATAGTGTATACCATCTTGCAACATTAACTGATTCATTTATCCTCTCTCCTCATCGCTCACTTATTACTATCTAAATGTATAAGTTCTGACCATTTACACTTTTCCCCTTTATATTCTTTAGACACTATCCTCATTTATATGAATAGCTTTCTTATTCAAAAATAGATTTTTAAAAATTCCTACTCCCACAATTAATAAACCTATACCAACTAATTTATTTACTTGTAATGGAACACTCTCCATTCCAAATAATCCGAATGTATCAATGCATAACGCAACGACCAATTGAGTAATAAGACTAATTAGCACCGTATATGCTGGGCCTAAGCTCTTTATTGCACCCATTATACAAATAATTAACCCGATACCAAACAGTCCACTTACATAAAACAAATAATTTGTAGTATACACTTTAATGTTAATACTGTTTTCTGTAATGATATAAAATAGAATAGAACTAATGAGACCTATTCCAAGGACACATGTAGTTGTTAACCACTGTCCTACATTTTCATTTACTTTTGCATTAAAAACAGATTGTACGCTAATTAATATTCCTGCTAATATAGCTAAACTAAATCCAATCAAAATCTTCCTCTCCCTTTCATTGCTCATATATATTATCTTTAGCGACTTCCTTCATTCTAGAAAAATCTTTAATTACAATAACTCCATTACTCTTTTCAATTAGTTTTTCATTATAAAATCTTTGTAATACCCGAATTACGTGCCTATAACTTACCCCTATAAAATCTGCAATACTCGTTACTGAAGTTGCATCCAAATCCCCTTTATACATATTCCCGTTACTATCTGTTGAAATTGAAAGCAAATAACTAGCTACACGTACTTCTACAGGATAAAGTAAATTAAGAGCAGTAAAACGAGTCGATATTTTTAACGTGTTGGCAATGTTTTCAAGCAAGAACTTCATAAATATAGGATCATGTAATAACTTGTTTCTAATAACCGTATTAGAAATAGAGATTGCTACAACATCTGAACAAGCCTCAACGACATTATGTGCTTTGCTATTTTGAATTAATTCAATATCACCAACAATGGCCAATGGATTGATAAAGCGAAGGATTAGTTTCTTCCCTTCAGGTGTAATCGTGTAAACTTTTACTTTACCTTTAACAACAAAATATAAACGATCCATTTCGTCATCTATATTGCAAATAAGCTCGCCTTTTTCAAAGTGATTTAATTGAAAATAAGCTGTATCTATTTCTGAAAAAATCTCGAGCGTTTTATTGGTTCTCAAATAATGCGTAATTAAAGCTGATTTATCCTCCATATTCATTTCTCCTTTCATTTACATATTAAATACAACAATACCTATAATCATTACTATTGTTCCCACAATATGATATCTCTCCATCTGTATCTTTTTTATATGAAACAGTCCTTTCATTTCAATAACTGTTGCCGTTAACAATTGAGCAACCATTAGTGTGCCAGCTGTCAATGTAACTCCTAGTGAATATATCGCCATCGTTTCTGCACAAATAATGAATCCACCAAATGCACCCGCTGCTAAATATACTTTTTTCACACTCTTTAAATCTGTTACTTTCTCTTCTTTCTTTAACAAAAATACAGTTGTTGCAATAATGAATCCAATTAAATGGGTTATAATACTCGTCGACCATATACCGATATGTGAACTAAGTTTCGCATTAAAGGTTCCTTGAAGTGTTATAAATATCCCCGCAAAAACAGCAAATATAATACCTTTCAAAAAATCATCTCCTCATCCTTTATTTCTGACTTAATTAAAAACCATCATCCTATAATCGCAAAAGGACAAATGTCACATCACTATGAAAATAACTTGGAATGAACAAAAAACACACCTCAAAAATGCGAGATGTGTTTATGTTGATTATTCATATATAAAGTTTTATAAATTTAAATTACGCTACATTAAAAGATTTCTTTTTCATAACAAACTTTGCAAATAAGAAACGTACAAGCGGTCCCATAATAATTAATTGTAATGGATATGCCATTATGAAATTTTTAATAAAAATCGAAAAATAAATTGAAACAAATGAATCTCCTTTTAGTCCACCATGTAAATGCATCATAGCCATACCGAAAAATGACATAAAGAACACCATTCCAATTACCATAGTTGTCGCCATTGCAACGATAATATTTATTTTCTTAGATTTATCAAATGGCAACATGAATACAATTTTTTTCGCACAAGGTCCAACTATAAATATTTCAATTAATAGCGCAATAATAAAGCCAATTAATAGTTCTAATGCAATCTCTTTAATATAAATTGATCCTCCTGTTTCATTCATTAGTAAATTGTAAAACGTCATTACGATAACCATTCCAAGGCACATCATCATGCCAAATTGGAGGTTTTCCTTTCTTGTTGTTGGCAAATTTCATCATCCTCTCTCTTTGAGTCTTTGTCATTATATCGACATTGCCCCCCCCTTCGTAAGTGAACATTTTGTGAACAAATTTAAAACGTTTTCATGTATTTTCTTTACTTTCAACTCAAATTCTCACTTTTACTTATAAAGGTTTTATATATTTCAATGTTGAATTACTAAATTTAACATTGCATTACATTATTACTAGGAGGATAACCATGAATGAAGCAGAATTTTACGCATATCACATCGTAACAAGGAAAAAAATGCATATCGGACAAATCATTCCTTTTAACAAAAATCAACACAATACTCTATACCATTTCTTTTTTGAAAGAGAACAATTAAATGCTAATGGTGAAGATGGCATACAAATTTTAAATAAACACTATAAAAATAACGAATTACATATAAATAATGAAAATGCTAAAGTAGTTATGAATTATATGGATCAAACAATTAGAGCAGTTAGAGAAACAATTGTAGAAATGGTTAGACTACAAGAATTCCCTGAATACCCTTCCAGATTATCTTGTTTATACGCTGCTAAAAGCTATGAGGATGCTTTGAAATGGAGAGCGCTATTTGATTCTTACAATCGAGAAGTTTTGCAGATTGTTAAACTACGAGTAATCGGAAGTTCTTTTGAAGGTGACGGGAATCTTTTACCGAAAGAAGATGGTATTCCTTTTTCTCAAAAAATCGAACAAGCTAGAGAGTATTGGAAAGGAAATATTAGAAATGAGCTTCCTGAGCTACTGATTAATGGAGAAATTGAAGTGGTGGAAATTATTGATGACTTCTCCTCAATTCATATTTAATTTCTAACTAAATCATATAGGATGGAGATTACAATGAAGAAAAAAGTGTACTTCAATCATGATGGCGGCGTAGATGATTTAATTTCATTATTTTTATTACTTCAAATGGAAAACGTTGAACTTACCGGTGTATCTGTTATCCCAGCAGACTGCTATTTAGAACCCGCAATGTCTGCCAGTCGTAAAATTATCGATCGTTTCGGCAAAGGTAATATTGCCGTAGCCGCTTCAAACTCTCGCGGGCAAAACCCGTTTCCGAAAGACTGGCGGATGCATGCATTTTATGTAGATGCTTTACCAATTTTAAATGAGTCTGGAAAAGTTGTAACACCCGTGGTGGCAAAGCCTGCACATCACCATTTAATAGAAACACTTCTACAAACGGAAGGAAAAACAACTTTATTATTTACCGGGCCCCTAACTGACCTTGCTCGTGCATTATATGAAACTCCCATCATCGAAGATAAAATTGAACGTCTCGTTTGGATGGGTGGTACATTTCTTACAGCAGGCAATGTACATGAACCAGAGCATGATGGAACAGCTGAGTGGAATTCGTTTTGGGACCCTGAAGCAGTGGCTCGTGTATGGGATGCACAAATTAAAATCGACTTAGTGACACTAGAAAGTACAAACCAAGTTCCGTTAACTATAAACATACGTGAACAGTGGGCAAAAGAACGAAAGTATATTGGTATGGATTTCCTTGGTCAATGCTATGCAATGGTTCCCCCTCTCGTTCACTTCTCAACGAACTCTACCTACTATTTATGGGATGTACTAACTACCGCGCTTGTCGGAAACACTAACCTTGCAAAAACTGAAACAATTAATAGTATTGTTCATACATACGGACCAAGCCAAGGACGTACAGAGGAAACTACTAATGGACGACCTGTAAATGTCGTTTACGATGTAAAACACGATGTTTTCTTTGAATATATTACTAAATTAGCTAAAAAAGCTGCTACTTGAAACCTCAATAACACGAAAAAAATTTATTAAGAATGATATACTTTAATTAATATAACATGAGGTGATAAGATGGATTATGAGTTACTAAAAGAACGAATAGAAATTATAACTTCTAGAATTAAATACATAGGTGGTGAAGTTCAAGAAGTTTATATAGATGAACCATCTTCCCTTGAACAAATAATCCAAGTAGAAGAAAAACTGGATATTAAACTACCAAATAGCTTCAAAAAAGTACTTTTAGAGTTCTCAGGAAATTTTAGCTTACGCTGGTTTTTACCTGACGATGTAGAGCTACCAAATGAATTTACTGATATTTTTTGCGGAACACCCCACTGGAGTTTAGAAAGTCTTTCTAAATTCGAAAAAGAACGTAAAGACTTGGTTGACGAGTTTTTTTCAAATTTAGATGATGAATATGATGTAGTTTGGCACAACAAATTAGCATTTTGTGAAGTGGGAAATGGAGATTATTTAGCATTTGATATGAAAGATGATATAGATGCTCCAATAATTTACCTAAGCCACGACGATGGAGAAGGACATGGGTATAAGATTGCGAATAATTTCATTGAATTCATTGAGAATTGGTCAAGAGTAGCTTTTGTAGGATGCGAAGATTGGCAGTGGTTACCTTTCACTACCAGTTTTGAAAGTGGTATAAATCCAGATGATGAACCAGCCAAAAAATTTAGAAATTGCTTGGGACTTAATATTTAAAAGAGTATTGAATTAAATTTCAATACTCTTTTTGTGCAATTTAATTATATTTGATTAATGTAGTGTCTTACAGATTATTCATTTCATAACCATTGACAAAATACGTTATTGTTTCTAACTCATCTTCATTTAATTCTCTATCTAGTTCTTGTTTGTACGCTGCCTTTATCTTCTCTTCATCGCCCTTATGAGCTTCTGTATAAGTTCCTACTGCTTTTAACAAGCGAATCTCTTGTAAAAACTCCTCTCGATTTATCGCTTCCCCATGAGAAAGAATATATGTCTCAGCATCAAATTTTTCTAATTCATCTATTAATGCAAACGTTCTTTTCGTCGTATAGTTCCACTTCGAGGAAAAAATATCTGCATATATACAGTCCCCTAAAAACAATATCTTTTCTTCTTTTATGTACATAACAACTGAATCATGTGCATGATCTCCGCCCACATGTTTTAACACGCATGTCACCTCACCAAGATCTAATTCCATTTGATCCTGGAACGTTAAGGCCGGAGGAATAATGTTAATATTTCTCGCTTTTTCTTCAAACTCTTTCTTGATGCAATCCGCACAAAATTCAATTTCAGTACCCTCTTTTACGCGTGCATCCAACGCTTCATCTGTCCATTCATAAGATACTATTGTCTGCATTTCTTTTTTCGTTTCAGCGTGCGAAATAGTTAATGCATTCCGTAATACAGATAATCCAAAAATATGATCCCAATGCCAATGCGTTAGTGCTACAAAATCAGGATTTGATACATTTTGTTCTTTTAACATTTCTAAAAATAATTGTGCATGTTCTTCTGAATTCCCTGCATCGATCATTAACGTTTTTTCTTTTCCAACAACCATTCCTAATATAGGTCTATCTGTTTCAGAAACAGGTGTCATATACCAAAATGAGTTTCCTATTTTTTTAATTTGTTGCATAACCAATTCCCCTTTTCATTTCCTCACTTAAGTTTAATATATAGATTATAACGAATCACTACTTTTTTCTCTATACTCAAACACAATTACTTGGACTAATCTAACTTTTCTTTTCGTAAGCTAAAAATAAGGGAATAGAATCGGAGTGTGATACTATGGAACGTTTATGGATCCCAATGATTGTAACATTTTTTTCGTTCGGTGGATTGCTATTAGGCGGTGCTGTTGGAGTAGCAACACGCCAACTCATTGAAGAAAAGATGCATCGTTTATACGCATTATGTGGCGGTATTTTGTTTGGGTTATTGTCACTTGAAATTATTCCTGAAACATTTTCAAGCTATGAAATGATTGGACCTATACTTGGTATAGCTATCGGTATTTTAGTTATGGGCTTATTAGATAACTATTGTCACCATCCAATGATACATAAAAAAGATCAACAAGCATGGCAAACCTTTCTTTTTCTCTCTTTCGCTATATTTATTCATAATATACCGAGTGGATTTGCGTTAGGTACAGCTTTTATAAATCATAATGACTCTGCCATTCCCTTTTTAATAGCAATCGTCGTTCACCATATTCCAGAAGGATTAGCTTTAATTATTCCATTTCTTTTTACAAAACATAAATATATTTCCTTTTTATTAACAACTTTATTACTTTCTCTTATTCTCGGTACTGGCACAGTTTTTGGCATTTTGATGGAAGGAAAAGCTCTTCACCTGCAAGGCCTCATTATGGGAAGTGCTATTGGTTCACTTGGATATGTCACAATTCATGAAATGCTTTGGAAAGCTAAGAAACAGCTCTCTTTCCTTACATTTCTAATGTGGGCAACTAGTGGTTTTTTACTAATAACAGTGTTCACTTTATTCGCTGGTCATCATTAAAGTTGCTAAAGTGAAACTTTTGTTCCTCCCACACTGATTCTTGGATTACAAATAACCAGATAAATTTTCTTATTTGTATATTTTTCCTATTTTTCCAAAACATAATGTTATCTACCTATTATAAGGAGGAACAATTATGTTTGGGAAAACAGCCGGTGAAGCATTAGTTGATTTATTAATTGACTGGGGAGTAGAACACATATACGGCATGCCTGGAGATTCCATTAATTCTATCATTGAAGCTTTAAGAAAAAAACAAGATAAAATTAAATTCATTCAAGTTCGCCATGAAGAAGCTGGTGCATTAGCAGCGGCTGCCTATGCGAAATTAACAGGAAAACTTGGCGTTTGTATGGCAATTGCAGGACCTGGTGCTATTCATTTATTAAATGGTTTATATGATGCGAAACTCGATAAAGCCCCTGTTCTAGCAATTTCAGGTCAAGTAGAAACCGATTTACTTGGAACGGACTTTTTCCAAGAAGTAAATTTAGAAAGATTGTTTGATGATGTTGCGGTTTATAACCAGCGTATTATGTCAGCAGAGCAACTACCTGCCGTAGTGAATCAAGCAATTCGAATGGCTTATACGAAAAAAGGTGTATCCGTTCTTACAATTCCAGATGATGTCCCTAAATTCGAAGTAAAAAATGGTGCCCGTGTTACAAATACTTCTTTTACTTTGCCTGAGTTGTTTCCACAAAAAAACGATTTAGATGCAGCGAAACTCGCAATAAATGAAGCGAAAAGGCCTGTGATTTTAGCTGGAAAAGGAACAAAACATGCGAGAGAATCTTTACTTGCATTGGCAGAACATATTGGTGCTCCAATCGTACTTACATTACCAGCTAAAGGAATTATTCCTGATGAACACCCTCTTTGTATTGGTGGATTAGGATTAATTGGAACGAAACCTTCTTATGAAGCAATGAAGCATGCAGATACTTTAATTATGGTCGGTACTTCTTATCCGTTCACCGGCTTCTTACCTGAAAAAGCAAAAACAATTCATATCGATACAGATCCTGCCCAAATCGGGAAACGTTATGCGACAGATATTGGTTTAGCTGGTGATGCTGATAAAACATTACGATGGTTAATTGAAAATGTTGAAGAACACACAGACCATTCCTTCTTAGAACATCACCAAGAAATGATGAAAAAGTGGGAAGAAAAATTACACGATCAAGAAGAAGACTCTTCCATTCCAATTAAACCACAACGCGTTATGCATGCTCTGCAGCAAGTAGCACATGATGACGCAATTCTATCAGTCGATGTCGGAAATGTAACAGTATGGACCGCAAGACACTTCCGTATGACAAACCAGCAATTTGTCATTTCTAGCTGGCTCGCAACACTTGGTTGCGGTTTACCTGGTGCTCTTGCTGGAAAAATTGCATTCCCGGATAAACAAGTATTTGCAGTTTGTGGTGATGGCGGATTTGGAATGACGATGAATGACTTCGTAACAGCTGTAAAATATAAATTGCCAATCGTTGTCGTCGTATTAAACAATAATAAAATTGCGATGATTAAATTCGAGCAAGAAGTTATGGGTAATATCGAATTCGAAACAGATTTAACGAACCCTGATTTTGCAAAATATGCAGAGGCGTGTGGAGGTATTGGATACCGTGTTGAGAATTTAGATGAACTCCTTCCCGCTTTCGAAAATGCAGTAAAACAAAATAAACCGTGTATTATTGATGTAGTTGTAGATGCTAACGAAGCACCAATGCCAGCAAAAATCACATTTGGTCAAGCCGCTGGTTATACGAAGCATATGATAAAAGAATTATTTGAAGAAGGTAAGATTGATTTACCTCCACTTTAAACGAAAAAAGATAGCTGAAAACAATTTGTCTTCAGCTATCTTTTTTATTTTTGTATCTCTCTATAAAAAGAAAAGTCATTCATAGTTGGTTGTACTTGTTTCTCTACTTGTAATTCTTTACTTTCCCTCTCTAGCTTTCTCACATTTCCTAACTTAATCGCATCTTGCATGCTATTACTAATTAGATTTCCAGCTAAAATTGTCATACTATAAAAAGCAATCGGTATAAGTACAATCCATGTATGAGTAGTTAAATGACGGAAGTTTTGACCAATTAGGCCGGTCCATTCTTTTGTTACACTATCTGCCTCTGTACCAAAGATAATTGTTCCACCAAAAAATAACTCTAACAAGCCAAGATGCAAGAGAAGTAATAAAGTACTCACAAATTGTTGAGCAACAAGTAAAAAAAATGATGGTAATACGTGTGGCCATACGTGATTTTTCACTCTATGCCATTTACTGCCCCCAAGCACAGTTGCTGCCATCATAAATTCTTCTCTTTTTATCCGACGGACTTCCTGCGCTGTATATAACATAATTGTTGGTACCGCTAAACACGTAAGGATAACCATTTGAAATATTACCCTTAAATGAAACGGCTCTGGTACTGTCCCATTTTCAAACACTAAAACTTCCTTTAACACAAAAAAAGAAATCATAACCATAGGTACAATGCTGAACGGATCAAAAAAAGATGCTATAACTGGAAAAGAACGTTTGCTATACATACCAAGAAGCAAACCAATACCTCCTCCAACTATAACTCGTAGAATCGCTATAATTACGCTCGCACCAACTGTCCATTTCGCTCCTTCTATTATTAGCTGGAAAAGATCGCGTCCTTTCTCATCACTACCGAACCAAAATTTATTCGACGGTGAAAATGGAGCAGCCTCTAGTTCTCCTTTTTCGTTATACATCATCGTAAGTTCACGGATATTCCCATCGAAAAATAAAGTATTTCCAATACTAACAATCATAAGTACGCTTAAAAAAGTAACACCAAACCAAAATCTCACATCTCTTTTTACAACTTGCCACATGCTAAACACGCTCCTTTATTACATTTTGTAAAAACGTATGTAATAAACGAAATAGTATAAAAAGCGGTACGTATAATATAATTAAACTTACTGTAAATATTTCTAATTTCGAATTTTCTTTTACAAAAACAAACATACCGTACGTATTAAATATCCATTCAATAATATATAAATTTGATAACATAAATAAAATATTTGTTTTTGCATAATAGATTGTTGTTAACAAAACATTTCTTGAAATATGATTTGTTAAAATATGTCGTAAACTAAGCCCTTTACTTTTAGCAAATATACTATAATCTTTCTCTAATTCTTCTCTGAAACGTAATAGTAGTAGCTTAATAAATAATAGTGTTGTAGGCAAAGTTAGACATATTATTGGCAATAGGCGAGCCCTTTCCTCCCCAATCCCCGCTAGTTTTACTGGCATAAAGCCTGTCTTTTGAAAGATTATTACGACTAGAAGTTGCGATAATAAAATTATTAAAATATCTGGGATGCTTTCAAGTACAACAAAAATCCCATTCCACATTCGTTGCTTTGATTGAGACCGTTGTAATACCCACACAACGAGAACATACGCAATAAGTAATGACAGTAAAAATGCCGAAATAAATACAAACATTGTCTCTAAATAATGAATCCATATTTGCGGAAATAATTTCCTCGAATCTCGAAATCCATATGTAATTTCCCAAGGTTGGAGTAACTTTCCTCCAATAAACACAATCGTGTTCCAAAAACCAATTAAATCAATTTGTAATCCCTTAAATAATCGAGGGAGCGCACCTAAACAGATTATACATAGAATTGCAGCGAATAATTGTAAACAAGTAATCCCACACCACTTAGCAGTTCGCATCAACATAACTATTACCCCTTTAAAAAAGAATATTCAGAAAAAAACAAACATCTTCAACCATACCTTGAATTCGCTTTTTCCCACTTAGTAAAATAGCTTGGAATAAACACGTAACAAAAAATAATCAACCAAACACGATAAATCCCAAAAGTAATTTTTTTAAAGTTTCATTTTGGTATATATACCTAATCCCTTCTTTAAACTCTGTTATTAACATCTTCAAATTAACTTCTTTCCATTTTGTTCTACCATTTGGTAAACGAACTTTTTCTGGAATGGAGATCGTTTGAATCAAAATACCACTCGTAATAAAAGTAAGTGTATTTACTAAAATGCTCCCATAAATTCCAAAAGTCCAGTACACCATCGTTGCAATTCCTACACCAAACAAAGCATACAAACTATTTACCATTTGATTAATACCCGCTGCTGCACCGTATTGGTCTGATTCAACTACTCCCTGTATCATCGATTGTTCTGATGGAGAGAAAAATTGTATACATGCATTTTCCAAAAATAAAAATATAAAGACAAGTATAATCATCCCGTAATAAAGCGAAATTAGGATTCCAATATTACAGAGCGAACAACATATGTTACTTACTGTACATATACGTTGTCTATCAAAACGATTCACTACTGTCCCTACTAATAGAAAAAAGATTAATGCAGGTAATGCAATCATAATTTGTGTCATCGTTGCGTAAACTGGTTGTTTTCCGTATTGATCTAGCAAATAAAACATTAAAGAAATTCCAGCAATCATAGAACCGAGTCGCTCTAAAATATTTGCTAGAAAAAAACGTGCATACACTTTGTTGCGAAATAACTGTAGCATTTCTTTCATACTTCGTATCCTTTCTCTCGACAAAATAGTACTGTTTTAGTCATTTATTGGAAGTTACATTATATTTTTCGACCATTATCCAATCTTTTCCTTCTTAATAAAAAACATAAAAAAAGAGCCCTTATTCTCAACACAAGGACTCTTTTCATAAACTATTTAGCTACCTCTTCTTTCGGCATTACCATACCTTTATAAAGTTGAACAGTTATCCAGTAATAAATGAAATAAATGACTAAGAAAATTCCTATTGGCACCCACACTTTTACAAACGGGTCAACTAATATAAAGCTGAATAAGTTAAGCCCTACTAAAACGTGAGAAATGCCAATGATCGCTGGGAAGATAAATAAATATGAAATTTCTTTATATATACTTTTCGTTAACATGCTACGTCTTACACCGATTTTTCGTAACATTTCATAACGGCGTACATCACGAGAAGCACCTGTTAATATTTTGAACATAAGGGAACTCGCCATCATTGCTAAAAAGGCAATTCCGAGGAAAAATCCCATAAACATTGTTCCGCTCATGAAGCTGTTCATAAACTGATAAATTGTCATTTTCGTAAATAAGTCTACCTTTTCACCTGTTACTTTTTCAATTTGTGCTTTTTGTCTCTTGTCTATTTCGATCAATAACAGTTTATATTTTTTCATATCATCTACTTTTGCTAATGTTACAGTGTGTTCTGTTCCTTGAATTCCTTTATAATGCTCTTCGTCTGCAATTCTTACTGGTTTTCCGTTAAATTGATTATGCGTAATTTGTATCTCTCTTACAACTGCGTCTTCCCAATCCTTTGGCATACGAGGGAATTTTACTAATTCAGGAGCCTCTAAAGCTGAATATATAGGTTCTGTTAAAGGTTCAGTCACACGTTTACGAACAGGTTCTTTTAACGTTTTTGTATCAAAATGGTCTGAAACAAGTGGTGGTTTCGCAGTTAAGTCGTTACGTAAATAATAAACCGCTTCTCCATCTACTTTATATTTGTACTTGCTTTCTTCAACAATTTCCATTTCTTTCAAGGCAGCTTTGTCTTGATCATTCGGATCATGAATTACAACATCATATACACGAGAAAAGTCTGTCATAATACCTACATTTTTTTGGAAAGCCATACCTGCCGTCATCGCACCTGCCCCTAATGCAATTAACATCGCTACAGTACCTAATACTCTCGATAAACTATTTACTCGAAAGCGTAGCTGTGCATATGTAAAACTATTTAGACCAGTTTCATTTCGTTTTTTATTCCCCTTAATTTTCATCACAAAAAATGGGAGTAATGAACTAAAGATAAAATATGTTCCAAGTGTTGTAACGATGGTTGCTATAATAAAACCTAATTCAGCATATATTTTTACATTGATCATAAAATAGTACCCTATACTTACTAGTAATACACCAAGTACTGTCATTATAATAATGCGAGTTTTACTTTTCTTCACTTCATCTAGTGTTTCATCTTCACGAATTAACTCTAGTTCAGTTTTACGTAACAATCGGACACTGTTCATTAAGCCAGTAATGAAAAATAGTATTAAGAAGAAAATAGCTGTAACTAAAATTGCTGGTGTGTATACAGATGCATAACTACCTTTTGCTGAAATTTCCATTCCATTCATTAAAAAGTTTCCTGCTACACTTGCAAGTAACATCCCTACTAAAATACCGATAATAATACTGACAATCCCCATACCGAATGTTTCAATAAATAATAACTGTGCTACTTTTTTCTTTTTTGCACCAAGCATCATGTACATACCGAGTTCTTTTCTTCTTAATGTGAGTAAGAAAGAGTTGGCATATATAATATAAAATACAGTAATGAAAGATAATAGTATTGCACCTACCCAGAATACGAGTCTAATACTACTAATAAGACTATTATCCTTCGTAAATTCACTATTCATCGCCATCGTTTGGAACATGTAAAAAATACTAATGCTAATAACGAGACCAATAAGTAAAACCATATAATCTTTTAACATCTTTTTCATACTATGACGTGATAATTTAAATAACATAGTTTCGCCCCCTACTTAGACTCAGCAGCTGAGCCCATATGAGCGAGCACACCTAAAATGTCTTGATAGAAATTCTCTCTAGTGCCTTGACGATTTAATTCTTTATAAAGAAGACCATCTTGAATAAATAAAATACGCTCACAATAACTTGCACTAAATGCATCGTGTGTAACCATCAAAATACTTACATTGTGATTTTCATGTAAATCTTGCATCGCTTCTAATAAACTTTTTGCGTTTTTACTATCAAGCGCACCTGTCGGTTCATCTGCTAATACAATTGCTGGATTATGTACTAAAGCTCTGGCCGCCGCTGTTCTTTGCTTTTGTCCTCCAGAAACAGCCGTCGGATATTTTGTTAAAATTTCGGTGATGCCTAATTTCTTCGCAACGTCATTTACCTTTCCAGTAATCTCACTTGACGGTACGCCTTGCAAAGAAAGTGGTAAAGCTATATTTTCATAAATTGATAAGTTTTCTAGAAGATTAAAATCTTGAAAAATGAAACCTAATTTTTGAGAGCGAAAATCAGATAACGCATTGCCCTTCATAGAAGTAATATTTGTACCAGCTATCGTCACACTACCACCTGTCGCTTGGTCAAGTGTACTTATCACATTAAGTAAAGTTGTTTTTCCAGACCCAGAAGGTCCCATGATCCCGACAAATTCTCCTTCTTTAATACTTAACGATACACCCCTTAATGCTTTTGACTGATTCTCATTTCTTTTCCCATACGTTTTTTCTACACTTTCTACAGTAACTACATTTGTTGACATCTCTTTCACTCCATCCCTTTTGTATAAAATTAATTTCTCACATATTTCTTATTATTTTGTCATGTGAATCCTTAAGAATTTTTTAATTATTCATTTAAGAAGAGTTACACCTGTAACATGAACCTTTTTCCTACTTCATATTCTCATTTTTCTACAACTCGTTCCCTCGATTTCGCTTACATTTACCTTACATTTTTGTAAGATAAAAAAGAAAACACACTAATTTCTAATAGTGTGTTTTCTTTACAATCAATATTTTCTATTCTTTATTTCTTCTTCAATACTTGCCACAAATACATCTAGCGCAATAACTTCTGACTTCTCTTCCCCATATTTACGTACATTTACAGCTCCGTTTTCCATTTCCTTATCCCCAATAACAAGAACATACGGTACTTTTTGCATTTGTGCTTCTCTTATTTTATATCCTAATTTTTCATCTCGTGCATCTTGTTCAACACGAACTCCAGCTTGTGCTAATTTATGTGCAATCTCATTGGCATATTGTTCATGTACTGCATTTGAAACTGGAATTACTTTCACTTGAACTGGTGCCACCCATGCCGGGAACGCACCTCCAAAGTGCTCAATTAATATTGCTAAGAAGCGATCTAATGACCCTAAAACTGCCCTGTGAATAACAACTGGTCTTTTCTTTTCATTATTTTCATCTATATAATTTAAATCAAATTTCTCTGGCATTTGGAAATCAAGCTGGATTGTTCCGCACTGGTGACTTCTATTTAAAGCATCTTTAATATGAAAATCAATTTTCGGCCCGTAAAATGCGCCATCACCTTCATTTAGTCTATATTTATAATTTAGCGATTGTAATACATTTTCTAATGCCGCTTCTGCTTGCTCCCATAATTTATCATCACCCATTGAATCTTCTGGACGAGTAGAAAGCTCTACTTCATACTCGAATCCAAAAGTTTTATATACGTAATCAATTTGCGCCATTACGGATTTGATTTCATCTTCAATTTGTTTTGGAGTTACAAATAAATGTGCATCATCTTGGCAGAAAGTACGTACTCTTAATAATCCGTTTAACGCACCACTAAATTCATGACGATGTACTTGACCAAATTCACACATACGAATCGGTAATTCACGATAAGAATGCAATTTATTTTTAAACATAAGCATGTGTCCTGGACAGTTCATCGGTTTTAATGCAAAACTTTTATTATCTACTTCAGAGAAATACATATTATCTTTATAATGTCCCCAGTGCCCTGATCTCTCCCATACTTCTTGGTTCATCATGAACGGAGTGCGTACTTCTTGATAATTGTACTCTTTTTGAATTTCTCTTAAAAATGCTTCCAATTCGTTACGAATCATTTGTCCTTTCGGTAAATAAAACGGCATTCCCGGAGCCTCTTCAGAAAACATAAATAACTCAAGCTCACTGCCTAACTTACGATGATTTCTTTTTGCTGCTTCTTCAACGAAATGTAAATACTCTTCTAATTCTTTTTGAGAAGAGAATGCAACACCATATATGCGCTGAAGCACTTGGTTATTACTATCACCTCGCCAATATGCACCGGAAACGTGAGTTAATTGAAATGCTTTCAAATAACCTGTAGATGGTAAATGTGGTCCTCTACATAAATCTACAAATTCACCTTGTTTATATAGTGTTACACTTTCCCCACTAGGAATTGCTTCTAAAAGTTCTAATTTCAAGCGGTCGTTCATTTCTTGAAACAGTTTAGCTGCTTCTTCTCGAGAAACCTCAACTCGTTCTATCTTTATATTTTCATTTATGATCTTTTTCATTTCTTTTTCGATTCTCCGTAAATCTTCTATGTTTACACTACTTGGAAGATCCATATCATAATAAAATCCATTTTCAATAACAGGTCCTACTCCAAGATTTATATCACCATACAATCTTTTTACAGCTTGCGCTAAAATATGTGCCGCGGAGTGTCTTGCAATTTCTACCCCTTCATTTGAATCTATAGTAATGATTTCCACTTCCGCATTTTCTTCAATATTTCGGCGTAAATCATATAATCCATCATTTACTTTCCCCGCGACTGCTTTCTTTTTCAAACTACTGCTAATGGATCCAGCAATTTCTTCTAAAGTAACTCCATTTACAAATTCTTTAACGCTACCATCTGGAAATTTAATTTCAATCATTTGTTCTTTCATTTTTCATCTCTCCATTTCATAATAAAAAGCACACTCATCCCTAAAATAGGGACGAGCGTGCTTTTACCCGTGGTTCCACCCAGATTCCCATTGTAAATATACAATGGCTTCGTTTACGGTAACGTCGTTTACACGGCACTAGATACTTCATTTCCCTAGTGCAGCTCTAAGGTGGTAAGTTATTTTTCTGCGTTAGGAAGTTCTCAGCTTTCCTTCCTTCTCTGTATAACCGGGGAAAATAACTCGTGTCCTTTTCTTCGCTTATTATGAAATTGAATGCAAAAAAGCATATTCATCCCTAAATATAGGGACGAATATGCTTATATCCGTGGTTCCACCCAGATTCCCATCACAAAAAACATAATGGCTTCTTTTGCGATAACGTCGCATACACGGCACTAGATACTTCATTTCCCTAGTGCAGCTCTAAGGTGGTAAGTTATTTTTCTGCGTTAGGAAGTTCTCAGCTTTCCTTCCTTCTCTGTATAACCGGGGAAAATAACTCGTGTCCTTTTCTTTGCTTTTTGTAAAACATCCATTTATTGTTATTTAATATATCTTATTCATTTTATTTTTGCAAGTGTTTAAAAAAATTATTTATTTAATTTAAAAAAGTGAAACCAATTTTTTTTGGTTTCACTTCACAATTTTACCAATCTTGTGGTTCGTAATTTAAGTCTGCAAATAGACGTCTTTTCTCTTTCTTCGTTAAATCTCTCCACTGCCCAACTGGTAAATTATTCAATTCGATATTCATAATTCTCGTACGTTTTAACATGTATACTTGATAACCTAAAGCTTCACACATACGGCGAATTTGACGATTTAGCCCTTGTGTTAAAATAATTTGGAACTCATATTTTGATAACTGTGTAACCTCACAAGGAAGCGTTTTTGTTCCTAAAATTTTAACACCCGCTGCCATTTTCTCTAAGAAATCAGGTGTAATTGGCTTATCTACTGAAACGATATATTCTTTCTCATGTTTGTTTTCAGCACGTAAAATTTCATTAACAATATCACCATCATTCGTTAACAAAATTAAACCGTCTGAGTCTTTATCAAGACGTCCAATGTGACTAATTCGTAAAGGATGGTTCACTAAATCGATAATATTACCTTTTACTGATTTTTCACTCGTACATGTAATACCTACTGGTTTATTTAAAGCGATATATACGTGATCTCGAGCAATTCGAAGCTGCTCTCCATTTACTCGTACATCATCACCTGGGTTCACTTGGTCACCAATTTTTGCAACCTTACCGTTAATAATTACTCTTCTCTCATTAATTAGTTTATCCGCTCCACGTCGAGACGCTTTTCCAGCTTCACTAATAAATTTATTGATACGCAAATTAGGCACATCCTTTTCTAAAAAAAATTTCAAGCTCACACTGCTTCTACCGTACAATACAAAAGGGTAAGCCTCCTATTATAACTTAAATATATTAACATGAAAGGGTATATAACGTCTTCTATTAATTACTTGTTTATAAGAAAATATCTTTATTATACATTCATTTATCCACTTTTTCAGCGTTTAATATACAAGCCATTCTTCCTTACATACAGCTTGTTTTCCTTTTATCTCTTCTATCTCTTCATGAATATTAGCTAATTTATATAAACCTGGGAAAATCTCTTCCACATAATGTTGATGCGTCTTTTCATCTTTCCAATACGTTAACACTATGTAACGATTTTCATTTTTTAAAGACTTCCCAACTACTCCACCTAACATTCCTTTTGCTTTTTCCATTCCTTTATTCCAAATTGTTTCTTGCTTCTGTAAAAAATGATTTTCCTTTTCCACCTTTACATCACATATAGCAATTCTTACGAATGATCCTTCTGTAACAACGTCTTTCAAATGCGTATCAGTTATATCATACAACGTTTGAAATAATTCAATTTCACATGAAAGAAACGTATCCTCTTGATTACTATTTAAATAAATTGTATCGTGAGCACCATTCATAAATGATTGATATGTACTTCTATCTTCCCATAAAGTAAATACACATGCCTCATCTTCATACCATCCACCAAATTGTCCATGAAACCCATCTAGGTGCCGTATATCACACCATTTTCCTTGCGCATTTGAAAACAATTCCTTTTTCTCTTCTTCCACCTTACAGTAGATTGTTTTTAGTAGCATTTTTAATTCCCCCTTATGATCCAATCCATTTCCCACTCGCCATACTTTCTATTTTTCCATATACACAAACATTAATTTTTTGTTATCAACTCCATTACTTAATCAAAATTTGATGCCCTCCGTAAATGTTGTAAGTTGATTACGAGAATACTTACCGTGTAAAAATACATCTAAAATATAAAAATTAAAATCTCTTACTTTGTTTTCTTATCCCAGTTATAGTTTACATAATATAATTATGTATTGCTATTTATATCATTCAATAAAATATACTATTTTATTCTATACGCATACTATTTTAAATTCAAACAATTCAGAATTAAAATCCAAAAAAGATAGAAAGTAAACAATCCTACATTATCATCTACTCCCTATCTCTCTTATCATCAATTATTTTTCAAATAAATAATACGTAATTTCTCCTGGATAATGTAATACAGTTACCTTCCGCTCCTCTTTTTTAAAACTAACAGTATGCCCGTTTTCCCCTAAGTTCTCCCATCCATTTGCCTTTGTAATAGGCATTACACTTATATATTGATAGTCCTCTTCATTATCATCGTTAATATGGATTGCTGACATTGGCACTGGAAAATCTTTAATTTTAGATTCTTTGTCTACATATATGAGTGCAAATAAACCAACTAATAACATAGCCATTGAAATACTTAAAACCAGTTTTCTTCTATTCATTTTCACTAAAAACCCTCTTTTCTCGCATATAACTTTCATCATTTTACTAAATTTAATTATTCACGTATAGAAAAGACATAATTTAAATTATTTCTAACCTATTTTCTCTACTTTAAACAACATTATTGTTATATATTATAATTATAAGTTTTTAAATTTTGGAGGCGTTACATATTGCAGAAATTACTTTTTACTAAATGGACAGTTGTTATTTCTATTTTCATCATTTTTGGTACAATTTTCTACGTTACTAATGTTAATAATAACAGCGAAAAAGCAACTGTAGAAACAGCGGAGACAAAAACTTTCAAAACGAAATTACAACCTAAAATTAATGAATTGACTACTCATTATAATGACATCATCGAAAAAGATTGGTTACCTGCCTGGGAAGAGATTAACACGAATGGAGATTCAGTAGATCGAAATAAACTATTAGTTACAATGAGTGCTGTTTCCAAACAGTACGAAACAATTATGAACGAAATAGACACGCTTAAAATTGAAGAAAACATAACAGATATAGATATACAAAAACAACTACTTCAATTCACAACTCAGTTTAAATCCGCATCAAATTTCATGAAAAATGCAGCAAATTTAATTATAGACGGAGCAAATAACTCTACTCCAACCAATGAAACTATTGAAAAAACAAAACAAGCTTTAGGACTTGCGGATCAACATATTGTCATCGCTTTATCTACTTTAAATGAAGTTGAAGATAAATTAGGACTTACAAAAAAATAAAACTATTTACTATTTTAAAATAAAAAATGATTGCAATTCACAATTTGTATGTCTATAATGTTTTTATTGATTTACAATCAATGTGTTTATAAATTTTATAATTCGGATGAACCATTCAGGAGAAGGTCTATTGATCTACCGACGGGGCAAAAAGTTGTTATACCAACTTTGAAACTCTCAGGTCTTGGTTACAAGTAGAACTGCATGGGGACGAATCTCTGGAGAGACTCCCTCTCGCTTTCATAGAGCGCGGAGGAAAACGAGCACCGAAGGAGCAAATCCGCTACTTTAGCGGATAATCTCTCAGGTAAAAGGACAGAGACAAGCGAAAGAAAAAGCCGATTGTATCGGTTTATTTTTCTATCCCTTGTTTCTCCAGAGACCATTTCATTTACTTGAAGTGGTTTTTATTTTTTCTAAAAAAGGAGAATAAAGATGGAGACAGTAAGTAAAGTATTAGAACAACTAAATCAATACGTGTGGGGATTACCAACTTTGTTGCTACTCGTTGGAACAGGTATCATTCTCACAGTGCGTTTAAAAGGTTTACAGTTTAGTAAACTATTATACGCTCACAAACTAGCATTTAAAAAATCAGAAGATGCCTCTTCTTCTGGAGATATTAGT
The DNA here is from genome assembly GCF_037966225.1 of Bacillus sp. FSL E2-8900. NCBI lineage: Bacteria > Bacillati > Bacillota > Bacilli > Caryophanales > Bacillaceae > Bacillus > Bacillus sp. FSL E2-8900. Next base: position 2,228,440 of record NZ_CP150193.1, on the reverse strand, counting down.
CACTTCCAAGCACTTATGACAGCTATGGCCGCAACGATTGGTATGGGAAATATAGCCGGTGTTGCAACAGCTGTTACAATTGGTGGTCCTGGTGCAATATTTTGGATGTGGATTACCGCTTTATTCGGTATGGCAACAAAGTATGCAGAGGCAATACTTGCAGTGAAATACCGTGTTAGTAATGAAAATGGTGAATATTCAGGTGGACCAATGTATTATTTAGAGCGTGGTTTAGGTAAGAAATGGCTTGCTATATTATTCGCTATATTTGGTACAACTGCTTCTTTCGGTATTGGTAATATGGTGCAATCTAATTCAGTTGCAGAGGCAATGCGAATTAATTTCTCTTTCCCTCCTGCTTTAACTGGTATAGTAATGTCATTTTTAATCGCAATTGTTATTTTAGGCGGTGTAAAAAAAATCGGGAAAGTGACGGGATATGTCGTTCCTATTAAAGCTTTCTTTTATATAATTGCTGGTCTTATCATTATTTTCTATCACTACGACCAAATTCCAGAAGCATTTTCACTTATTTTTTCTGGTGCATTTAATGGTACAGCAGCTGCTGGTGGTTTTATCGGGGCAACAGTTGCATCAGCTATCCAAATCGGAATGGCGCGTGGTGTATTTGCGAACGAAGCTGGTTTAGGGAGTGCACCAATTGCTGCTGCGGCTGCAAAAACTGATTCGCCTGCAAAGCAAGCTTTAGTTTCAATGACTGGTACTTTTCTAGATACGTTTATTGTATGTACAATTACAGGACTAGTATTAATCACTACAGGCGCTTGGAAATCTGGTAAAACTGGCGTTGAAGCTACAACACTTGCGTTCCAATCTGTATTTGGTACTGCTGGTAGTATGATTCTCGGTATCGCAATTATTTTATTTGCCTACTCTACTATTTTAGGTTGGTCGTATTATGGAGAAAAATGTGTAGCTTATTTATTCGGAGAAAGTGCAGTTAAATATTATAAAGCAATCTTTATTGTCATGATTGCAATTGGTGCTAATTTAAAGCTAGGAATCGTATGGACATTTGCTGATATTGCAAATGGACTTATGGCAATTCCAAACTTGATTGGTCTAATTGGATTAAGTAGTATTGTTGTTGCTGAAACGAATCGTTTTTTACAAGCAGAGAAATTGAAAGAAAATAATAAAAAACAGGCAAGTTAATCTATGAAAAAAGGAATGACTCATACATGATGAGCATTCCTTTTTTCATCCCCTCTTTTACTCAATTACTATCATTAAAAATATATTTATATCAATATTTACTCCTTTTTATTCCTCCAAAAGTTTTTCACATAAATGTCATAAATCGTATGGTCTAACTATATAGTTGAAAAGGAATGCGACATTAAAGTGTCGCTGAAAAACTCATCCAAGAAAAGGGAGGAAAAATCTTTTGAAAAACAAAATCATTGTTTTCCTATCTGTTTTATCATTTATTATTGGTGGTTTCTTCTTTAACACGAATACTTCAAGTGCTGAAACATCATCTACTGATTACGTTCCTAACCAATTAATCGTTAAGTTCAAACAAAATGCATCTTTAAGTAATGTGCAATCTTTTCATAAATCTGTCGGAGCTAATGTCTTATCTAAAGATGATAAGTTAGGTTTTGAAGTCGTACAATTTTCAAAAGGTACTGTAAAAGAAAAAATAAAGAGTTATAAAAATAATCCAGATGTGGAATATGCAGAACCGAATTATTACGTTCACGCCTTTTGGACTCCAAACGACCCATATTTTAATAATCAATATGGATTACAAAAGATTCAAGCTCCACAAGCTTGGGATAGCCAACGAAGTGATCCTGGTGTAAAAGTAGCTATTATTGATACAGGAGTTCAAGGCTCACACCCTGATTTGGCTTCGAAAGTAATTTACGGGCATGACTATGTTGATAACGACAATACATCTGATGATGGTAATGGTCATGGTACACATTGTGCTGGAATTACTGGAGCACTTACGAATAACAGCGTCGGAATTGCTGGTGTTGCCCCACAAACTTCAATTTATGCTGTCCGCGTATTAGATAATCAAGGAAGTGGTACTCTTGATGCTGTAGCGCAAGGTATTCGAGAAGCTGCTGATTCGGGTGCAAAAGTAATTAGTTTAAGTTTAGGAGCTCCAAATGGTGGTACTGCATTACAACAAGCCGTTCAATATGCATGGAATAAAGGCTCTGTTATAGTTGCAGCTGCTGGAAATGCTGGAAATACAAAAGCTAATTACCCTGCTTATTACAGCGAAGTAATTGCAGTTGCTTCTACAGATCAATCAGATAGAAAATCTTCATTCTCTACTTATGGTAGCTGGGTAGATGTTGCAGCACCAGGTTCAAATATATATTCAACATATAAAGGAAGTACGTATCAATCATTAAGTGGTACATCTATGGCAACACCTCATGTTGCAGGAGTCGCAGCTCTTTTAGCAAATCAAGGATATAGCAATACACAAATCCGCCAAATTATTGAGTCTACTACTGATAAAATTAGTGGTACAGGTACGTACTGGAAAAACGGTAGAGTCAATGCATATAAGGCTGTACAATACGCTAAGCAATTACAAGAAAATAAAGCTTCTTAATAAATAAAGTAAAATTTTAATCAGTCGATCTACCATTAATGCCGGATAAAATAGAAGGAGAGGCTTCTACAATTAAAGCCTCTCCTTTTTACAAACTATATTACTCTCCCTGCTTTTTAACCATATGTAAATACAGTACAAAATCCATCATTGTCGACGAATGACCAAGTTGACGGATCATCGCTGTTATATTTCCTCTATGATATGTACCATGATTTACGACATGTTGCACTAATTCTAAAATCGAAGTTTCTAATTTCCCTACATATGGATTCTCAATAACAAATACAGCATTCACATCTTGTATTGTAATTAAAAAATCTTTATATTGATTTGCCATGTTTTCAAACATTTTTTCTAATTCATGTAACGATTTAGTTTCAATTTGTTTTCGTAAATCTTCTCGGTCTTGTATTGCTTCATTCATACTTTTACCATGCAATATATGTAACCACACTTGATCTGTAATATAAATATGCACAAAAGTATCCTTAATGGATGGGAATACACTCTGTATCTGCTCATTAAAAATCGTCTCATAGTTTGGTAACTCTTTTAATCGATTGAATAATCTAGTATTAGCCCAAGCATGGTAATCACACTGTTTTAATATATAATCTTTCAACTTATATTACCTCCTTATTGTATGAAACGAATGGTTTGTTTCTTCATTTCTGATTCTCTATCAGCCTTTGCAATCCCTTTTTCTTTCATTTCATGCTTATTTATCGTTTTATATTTTACATACGTATAAAATTCCGTTTGAAATGGAAATGGTGTAATCCGAATCGTTTCCTCGTCCACCCATTCAGCTTGAATAAGTTTCTCCTCTTTACTATTAAACATTTCTGTTCCTTCAAAACCATCTTTAAATAAGTCAATTTCATCTTTCTTTTTGACACCAGGCTTATTCATACATACGTATAAAGAAAGTTCATCACAAAACTTTAATAATCTATAATGTTTATCGAACATCGCAAACTGTTCCTTTGTTAACGTTTTCAAGATTCTTTTTTGTCGTTCTAATTCATGTTTATAAAATGACATCATCTCTTCATCTTCCTCGTTTAGTGGAAATGATAAAAAATGTTTACTACAAAGCAATGCCCCGTATGGATTAGAATTTTCAATTTCATTCAAACCAATCGTATAAAAAACAAAACGTAATGGGCTTGGACAATCCATAAATGTATATGGAATATTTTTAGCATCATTCAAAATTGGTACTTTATCAAGCACTATCCATCCTCTGTCATGCTCATATATTGCATCAACTGTTTCTTTTAAATATATTTTACTTTCAAAAAAGTCTTCTTTTATATGTTTTGCAATCTCTCCAGCTAAAAAACCATGATCATGTTGACGAATTAATATACTTTCCTTCTCATTTTTTTCACGAAAAATCATTCATATACTCCCCCTCATCCTCATATTAAAGCTTTTTATATGCATCGATTCTTAATTAATCCCTAAATAATAGAAGGGATTCAGTCTCTTGCAACGAAATTAACATAATTATATAGTATTCTTTCTAATCATAGTGATAGCTTTATCTTTACTATCTATTATACTAAAACATTCATTCCAAAAATTTTTTTATGAGGTGAAAACATGAACAAAACAGAATTAATTAAAAACGTAGCTCAATCAGCTGATATTTCTCAAAAGGACGCTTCTGCAGCTGTACAATCCGTATTTGACACAATTGCTAATGCATTACAATCTGGAGATAAAGTTCAACTAATCGGGTTTGGAACTTTTGAAGTGCGCGAAAGATCTGCTCGTACAGGACGTAATCCGCAAACTGGCGAAGAAATTCAAATCGCTGCTGGTAAAGTTCCTGCATTTAAAGCAGGTAAAGAATTAAAAGAAGCTGTTAAATAAACAAGAAACCAGCCATTTTATAGGCTGGTTTCTTGTTTTTATTTAAGCAATTGCTTTATATTCTCTGCATGATACACTTCACAAATATAAAATACACATTTGCAGTTACTTACAATTTGATACTTTCTAGTTGGATACACATTCGCTGTAACAGAACATCCATCAAACAATTCAATAATATTTCCAGATGGCTGATATCCTTCATATAATACGTTTCTTCTTACTTCCATCTTTTCTATAAGCTTTTCAACAGGAATATTTCCACTCTCTAATTCACTCTTTATTGCGTCCGGTAAAAACGAAGTGTCTGCAAAAATTAGATTTTCAGATAACACCTTGCCTTTATAACTAACATTAGATACACGGTAAAGAAATGTTCCATCTTTATCAAAGAAATTCTTTGCTTCTTTCGGAATGTACTGTCTACCAAGTGCCTCTTGTTCAAGAACATCAAACTGAACTGTATCATTTAAAAGCTTTTCTAAAGCATGAATGGATGATGTATCTCCAGAAAATAAAATATTTTTAATTGCTTGTACGTTATAAGTGAATTCATTCTTTCTATTTTCCGCTACTAACATGAGGAACACCTCTTCTATAATTTTTTTATTTAAGATTTAAAAGTGCTGCCGCATCTAATTGCGTAATTTCAGTTACTTCCTTACTGAATATTGCAACAGAGGCCCTATAATCTAAACTAGGCTTTACATCTTCCATCATTGTATTATTTAATAACTCTTGTCTATCCTTAAAAACCAACAAGTTTGGAGGATCATTTGGAGCTGATACTGTAATATGTACTGGCGGAATCATTAGTCCTTCACCTGTCGCTTTCAGCACCGCTTCTTTTCGAGTCCAATATGTTAAAAATCCTTCTATTTTCTGTTCATTTGGCAGTTTCATAACTTGCGCTATTTCAATGTCTGTTAATACACCTTCTGCCATTTTCATAACATCTACATTTGGATTCATTTGTTCTACATCTATGCCAACAGGTGCAGATTTTGTAAAAGCAACGACAACCCACTCACCTGAATGTGAAACGGATAATTGCGGCATACCTTCTGGTAATTGTGGTCTTCCATGCTGCACTTTACATACTGAGCACATTCGATCAATTGGTACTTGGACTGGTGACATAGAAAGTATCTTACCGAGAACTAATCTACTTACTACGCAACCTATTATAAAACGAGCTCGATCTGCCGAATGATGATACGAATTTGCTTTCTCTCGCTCTATATCATTTAGTAAATTGTAATGCCATGATTGTAAATCCGAAATTCTTGCCCACCATATTTGACAATCATTCTCATTCAAAGTTGGAATAGAATCTACAACTTTACTTTCTATCATGTAAACTCTCCTTTATTCAACGAATATCAATTTTCATAAGAAAGCATGCGTATATTGTTATTCATTGACAAGTACTTTCTCTTTTTCTGATACAAATAATGTTTTTTCTTTCTTCTTTGACATTACCTCTTTATCGGAAATACGTAAAGAAAATAGTAGTGCTATGAGCAAAAATATTGCTGATCCAATTAATGCTGCTTGATATGGTAAAAAATCGGATTGAGCGTTATTACTTCCAAAACCAGCTAGTATACTAGCTAAAACAGCTACTCCTATTGCTGAACCTAATCGATTTTGCACATTGAATATAGTAGTAGCTCTCCCCATAGAAGGCGGCGTGATATTGTTAAAGGCAGAAAATTGAACCGCACCGACAGATTGACCTAAGAAAATACCGATACCAAACAATAATGCGCGGATTTGCCACGGATTCGTATCGTGATTTACAAAACTTAATAAAACAAAGATAACCACGGTACAAATTAATCCAATAGAAATTACCTTTCGAGCTCCTAATTTCTTATATGACCATGGCACAATTTGTGAAGAAATCATTAATCCAATCGCCTCTGGAAATGTCGTAAGTCCTGATTCCAGCGCGGAAACTCCTATCACATTTTGATACATAAGTGGAAAAACAAATAACATTCCTAGTAAACCAGCTGATGAAAATAATGATATAAGGCTCATCTTTCTAAAGACTGGTTCTTTTAATAAACGTAAATCTAACATCGGTTGCTTTACTTTCAGTTCTACGATTATAAACAACGTAATGAATACACCCCCAGCTACCCCGGTACTCATAATTTCTGGAGAAATCCATCCTTTTGACGGTCCCTGGCTGAGTGCATATATGAGCATCGCAAATCCTGGTGCTGATAAAATAAAGCCGAGCGAATCAAAGCGACCAGCTGATTTTTCAACATGCTCTGCTAAAAATAGAAGTCCAAAGAGCAATGCAACGATTCCAAACGGTAGATTAATATAAAATACCCAACGCCAAGACATTTGATCTACAAAGAAACCACCGATGATAGGACCAACTGCTGGTGCTACAGCAATTGGAAGTATAATGAACCGGGAAATCTTCGGTCTTTCCTCTGGTGAAAATGTTCGAAATAACATCGCCATTCCAACCGGTGTTAAAAGCCCTCCGCCAGCACCTTGAATAATACGGAAAATATTCAATGAAGTAATATCGTTAGCCATTCCGCATAAAGCAGATGCAATTGTAAATACGAAAAGAGCAATTAAAAATACTCTTTTCGTACCAAAACGATCTCCTAACCAACCAGAAATCGGAAGGAAAACAGCTAAACTAACTAAATATCCAACATTCACCGTCCCCATTGCAGATGGAGGTACTTGTAGTTCTCTACTTATCGTTTGCAGTGCTACATTTACAATCGTTGCGTCCATCGCAGCCATAAACATCGCAGTTATATAAACGATACTTACAACTACTTTTGGATTTAGTTTTTCTTTCATTATCGTTTTCCTACTAATGTTTTTTCGCGAACTTGATTACCTTGTGGATTCAAATCTTTCCAGTTATATTCAACATATTCTAAGCAACTCTGCCTACTAGCTTCTTCATATACGACATTCCAGCCAATAGGTACATCGAGAAAAGCAGGCCAGAGAGAATACTGGCCCTCCTCATTTATTAATACTTTATATGTGTAATTATCATTTTCAAATGGATTCGTCATACTCTACTTACCCCTTTCTTATTCTGCAAATATTTCGCTAATACTTGTCCAATTTCCGTAAGTGGACCTGGCTGACATAGATCTTTATGTCTACAATCAATATCGTGCTGCACAATTTGCCCATCTAAATAATTTAGCCACGTATTTGGAGAAATAGGATCAAACCAGTCTGGTATAACAGTAGATCTAAAGAATAAGATATCTCCGTTATAAACTTTCGGTACATATTTCCCTAACAACCCTACTGAATTTACATATGTTTCTTTCAAGTTCAATATAGTCTCTTCTTCAAGACTTGCTAATGCACTTCCATCTTTACGAAGGATTTCAACTGCACTTTCCATTGTAAGTGGTTTACCATCCATGTTATCTGGGTCATATCCGCCTAAAGCAAGTAATGCGATTAACGCTTCCTCTTCAGTAGGCGCTTCCGTATTCGGTAAGAAGTGTCCAGGATAAGAATCAAGCATAACGAGTAATTCTACTTCTTCCCCTTCATTTTGTAGTTGCGCCGCCATTGCATGCACAACATTTCCTCCAAGCGACCAACCTAATAAACGATATGGTCCATAAGGCTGTACTTCACGAACATGTTTCAAGTAATCCGCCGCCATCTCCTCTAAACTTTTTGGAAGTTCTTCATTTTTAGCAATACCACGTGCTTGTACACCATAGATTGGATAATCTTTTCCTAAAGATTTCATAAGTCCTGCATAGCACCAACTTAATCCACCTGCTGGATGTACACAAAATAGTGGTAATTGATCCCCGCTTGCTCGTAATGGAAGCAACACATCAAGTGCACTTTGACCATTCCCCATCTCAAGTCTTTCAGCTAACCCTGCAACAGTCGGTGCTGCAAATAAAGTGCCAATGTTTAGTTCCACTCCAAGCGCCTCTTTCATGCGGCTCATAAGCTGCACTGCAAGGAGTGAATGGCCACCAAGATCAAAGAATCCGTCATCAATTCCAATTTGAGGTACACTTAGCACTTCTGTAAACAAGTCACATAACATTTCTTCTTGCGGTGTTCTTGGACCACGACTAGAAGATGATGCGATAAATTCTGGAGCTGGCAATGCCTTTCTATCTAATTTACCGTTTGGAGTTAAAGGTAACTCATTTACTACTACAAAAGCGTATGGAACCATATAATCTGGTAAACTACCACTAGCAAACTGACGCATTTCATTCGTATCAATCGCTTCATTATTTGATGCAACGATATAAGAAACTAACCGTTTATCCCCTGGTTGATCTTCACGTACAATAACAGCTACTTGCTCAACTTTAGGGTGCTTCATTATGACTGCTTCTATTTCTCCTAATTCAATTCGGAATCCACGAATTTTGATTTGATGATCTGCACGTCCTATATAATCTAGCGTCCCATCTTTACGCCAGCGAGCTAAGTCTCCTGTACGATACATTCTTGTACCTGGCTTTCCAAATAGATCTGCGATAAAGCGTTCAGCCGTTAATCCTGCTCTTCCTAAATATCCACGTGCAAGCCCTGCACCTGCAACATACATTTCTCCAACTACTCCAGGTGGCACTGGTTGTAAATAGTTGTCTAACACATACACTTTAAGGTCAGGTATACTGCACCCAATTAAACTATTTGCTCGTAAAGAGACGATAGTTTCATCTAATTCAATATAGCTAACATGTACTGTCGTCTCCGTAATACCGTACATATTAATAAGCTTTGGTGCGTTATGAGGATGTCGACTATACCAATCTTCTAAGCGACTTAGCTCAAGTGCTTCTCCTCCAAAAACAACATATCGTAAAGATAATTTTTGGCCAATCTCTTCATTTTCACGATCTGCTTGCATCAATTGATAGAACGCTGATGGAGTTTGGTTTAAAACCGTAACCTTTTCTTTAACAAGAAGCTGTAAAAATTCTTTCGGTGAGCGACTTACAGTATGTGGCACTACAACTAAACGCCCTCCGTATAATAAAGGTCCCCAAATTTCCCAAACCGAGAAATCAAAAGCGTATGAATGGAACATCGTCCAAACATCGTTTCCGTCAAACTGGAACCAATGATCAGTTGCTCCTAAAAGTCTTACTACATTTTGATGAGGTATCATAACGCCTTTCGGTCTACCCGTTGAGCCTGACGTATAAATAACGTAAGCAATATGTGATGGAGATAATGGCTTAATGCGTTCCACTTCATCAATATTTTCTTCACTATATTTCTCAACTTCTGCTATTACTTTTACATCATCAACTAAAACTTTTAGTGCCTCATCACATTCAATTTCCACTTCTGAATTCGTTAAAACACATGTTGGTTTCGCATCGTGTAGCATAAATGAAATACGGTCTGCTGGGTAATCTGGATCTAACGGAAGGTATCCAGCACCAGCTTTAAGAACAGCTAATAAGCTTACAACCATGTTTAATGATCTTGGCATCGCTAAAGCAACGAGTTGATCAGGACCAATCCCTTTTGCTATTAGGGATCGAGCTATTTTATTTGCTTTTCTATTTAACTCTTCATAAGTTAATTTCTTATCTTCAAAGACAACAGCTATAGAATTTGGATTTATATGAGCCTGCTTTTCAAACAATTGTGGCAATGTCATTTCTGGCGCAATTTGAAAACCACCATTCCACTTTTCTAACACTGTATTTTTCTCTGCTACAGTTAATATTTCTAATCTGCCAATTGATTGATCCGGATTTGTAGCTGCATCATCTAATAACAAAATGAATCGTTCTATTAGTTTTTGAACCGTTTCACGTTTATATAAATCGGTACTAAACTCTAGTAATCCATGTAAACCGTTCGGAGTACCATCAACCTTGTTACTCTCACTAATTTCAAATGTTAAATCAAATTTTGCAGAACCAACGCTTTGAATTTCAAGGCTCGCTTCTAAATCTGGTACATGAAACGTTGCTTCTGGTGTATTTTGAAAAGCTAACATAACTTGAAACAACGGGTGGCTGTTTCGAGTACGTACTGGATTTAACACTTCAACAAGCCTTTCAAATGGAACATCTTGATTTTCATAAGCTGCAAGATTTACCTGCTTCACTCTATTTAATAATTCTTTAAAACTTGGATCTCCTGACGTATTTGTACGTAACACTAATGTATTTACAAATAAACCAACGATATCTGAAAGTACATCATCATTTCTTCCAGCAATCGGACTTCCAATTGGTATATCAGTGCCTGCACCTAATCTTGTAAATAGTGCACTAAGCCCTGCTTGCAATACCATAAACAAACTAACTCCATTTTTACGTGCAAGCTCTACTAACCTACTATGCATACCTTCATCTATATGAAAATGAATTGTTTCCCCGCGGTAACTCGTCTCAATTGGACGCTGGAAATCTGTAGGTAACTCCATTTGGTCTGGTAAACCTTTAAGTTCTTCTTTCCAAAAATCTAATTGTGTTGAAATAAGACTCTCTGGTGTCGTTTCATCACCTAGCAATTGCTGTTGCCAAAGTGCATAATCTGCGTATTGAACTGGTAGTGTCTCCAGCTGAACTCTGTCACCTTGACATCGTGCTTTATACGCCGCTGTAAAATCTCTCGTTAACGGCTGTAATGACCAGCCATCACCTACAATATGATGTAATAAAATTAATAATACATGTTCGTTTTCACTCACTGTAAAAAGTTGCAAACGAACTGCCGGCTCAATATCGAGGTTAAAGCTATATCTTACCGCCTCTGAAAGTACACTTTCTAATTCATCTTTACATGTATTAGTTATAACCATTTCTAGATTTAAATTTTCCATATCTAAAATTTTCTGATAGGAACTACCTAATACGTTAGGGAAAATTGTTCTAAGTGTTTCATGTTTCTCAACTACATCATAAAAAGCACCTTGTAATGCTTCCCGATTCAATATTCCATTCATACGAATGACTAGCGGAATATTATAAGTAGGACTTGGACCTTCTAAACAATTTAAGAACCATAACCTGCGCTGTGCAAATGAAAGTGGAACTTCATTTGGCCTACTTGCTTTCTGAATAGCTGGTCTTGCGCTTTTTGCATGGTTTAATTGTTTCGCCAGTTCGGCAACAGTTGGTGATTCAAATAGTTTCCCAATTCCTAATTCCACACTTAACGTTTCACGAATTCTTGCCATTAAACGAGATGCGAGAAGTGAATGTCCACCCATTTCAAAGAAATTATCATCAATGCTAATTCGAGAAACACCAAGTACTTCTGCAAATAAATCACATAATATTTCTTCTTTCGGATTTCTAGCAACTCTCTCGTTGTTCATTCCATTAAAATTAGGAGCAGGTAATTTCTTTCTGTCAACCTTACCATTTGGCGTTAATGGTAATTCTTCTAGCACAACAAATGCCGATGGTATCATATAATTCGCTAAACTTTCTGAAACATAAGAACGAATTTCTGAAAGATTAATCGGTTCCTTTTCTTCTGCAACGATATACGCAATGATGCGTTTATCATTTGCACGATCTTCTCGTACCATTACTACCGCTTGTTGAATATTTTCATGTCGTTGTAATACCGTTTCAATTTCAGCTAATTCAATTCGGAATCCACGAATTTTAATTTGATGATCTGCGCGACTAATGTACTCTAACGCACCATCACTACGCCATTTCACAAGATCTCCTGTACGGTACATGCGCTTCCCTGATTCTCCATAAGGATTTGCAACAAACCGTTCAGCTGTTAACTCAGGTTTTCCTAAATATCCGCTTGCAAGTCCTTCCCCTGCAATATATAATTCACCAATAATTCCAGGTGGAACTGGTTGTAGCCCTGCATCCAATACATACACTTCTGTATTGCAAATTGGCTTTCCAATAGGTGGTATACCCTTTTCACCTTCATCAATGTTCATGAAAGTAGACCAAATCGTCGTTTCAGTTGGTCCATATAAATTAGTTATTGAACAACCTAATTCTTTTAATTTATTTGCTAAATGCGCTGGGAGAGCTTCACCACCAACAAGTATATTTAGCCCTTGTAGCTTCTCTGGATAATCAGTTACTAACGCCTGCCAAAGCGTCGGTGTAGCCTGCATAATTGTCACTCTTTCTTCTTGTAAAAGTGTCGTTAATGCTGATGGCTCTTGTATGTCTTCTTTTTGCGCAATTGTTAAACTTGCACCACTAATAAGAGGTAAATAAATTTCTAGAGCAGAAATATCAAACGCAAACGTTGTAACTGCTAATAAATGATCATTTTCATTTAATGAAAACTTTTGCTGCATAGCCATTAAAAAGTTACTTAAACCTCTCATAGGAACAATTACACCTTTTGGGTTTCCTGTTGAGCCTGAAGTATATATTGTATAGGCTGGGTTTAAAAGTGATACATCATTCTTACATGCTATATTCATACGAGAATATGTATCTAACGCTAGTTTCGTTTCTTCGTCATCTAATACAATTTTTTTCATATCCTTTTCTATAACTAACTTAGATGAAACAGATGAATGTGTTATGATACAAACTGGTTTTGCATCATTTACTATATAAGTAACTCTTTCTGCTGGGTATTCTGGATCTATTGGTAAATACGCTGCACCAGCCTTTAAGACTGCTAGCATACTAACTACCATTTCTATTGATCTAGGGAATACTAAAGCTACAAACTGATTTGGTCGTATTCCTTCTTCTACTAAATAATGTGCTAGTTCATTCGCTCGTTCATTTAGCTCTTTATACGTAAGGATTACACCGTCACAAGTAATCGCTAGTTTATTTGGATTTTTTTGCACTTGTTTTTCAAATGATATAGGTAAACTGATTAACTCATCGTCTTCCTTCGTTTCATTCCATTCCAATAAAACTTTATGATTTTCTTCAGGCAGAGTAATGTTTATTTTTCCAATCGGCTCGTTTTTCTCATAATTATTTATTACTAATTCAAATAGATTCATAAATCTTTCTTTATGCAATGCTAGCTCTGCGCCATTATATACTTCGGGATTCGCATCAAAATGAATCATTAGCTCATTTTGATCAAAACGTTTATATACATTTATCGATAAATCATCTACAGGTCCTGCTGATAAGTTATGCGTAATACCACGATTTCCAGCAAAATTAAGCCCGTAATCAAAAGGCATAACATTCACTAACGGTCCAAACAACCTTTGATTTTCACCTAGTAACTTTAAGTCTCTTCTTAATTCCTCATGACGGTATTTATAATGGCGACGTACATCTCGGATTTCTTTAGAAACTTGTTGCAATAATTCTGCAAGAGTTATATTTGGAGTTACTGTAATACGAAGTGGAACTAAATTCATTACCATACTTGGTGTATGAATAGATACAGAACCTAGACGTCCCATCATCGGTAAACCTAAAACAATATCATTTTCACCTGTTAATTTATGCATATAAATACTTGTTATAGCGACAATGAATTCCGGCCAACTTGTTAACGAAATATTGATATCTTCTAATAAAGTTTTCGTGCTAGAACTAGATAAATAAGCTGTTTCTCGTGAAAATCCATTTGATGTTCTCGGTGCTCGCTCTGCCAAGCTTACAACTTCTGGTTCATCCGCAAATTTTTCTAACCAAAAAGTACGATCTTCCTGAAATTTTTTAGACTCACGATACTCAATATCTTCTTGCACGACTTTTGTAAGAGAACCAAACGGCTTTTCATTCTTGTTTGTTTCTTCTATAAGTGATGTATACTCATTCGCCACTTTTTGGCTAAGAAGTGAAAATCCATAGCCATCCATCACAATGTGATGGATGCGCTGATACCAAAAGAAACGATTATTTTCAACTTGAATAAGTGCTTCAGTAAATAAAGTATCTTTTTTCAAATCGACTGGCATAGATAAATCATTTTTCATCCATACTTTAGCAGCTTCTTCAGGGTTTTCTTCTTTCCGAACGTCAATAAAATGCATATGAAACTGTGATTCTTCAATAACTTGCCATGGGCCAATTTCATCCTCTTCGAAGCGAACGTGAAGTGCTTCTGCTTCCATTACAACTTTACGTACAGCTAATTCAAAAATGTCTTGATGAATATTCCCGTTTATTTCTACATATTCCCCAGTATTATATATCGGATTAAGCGGATCTAATTGTTGCGCAAACCACATACCAGACTGCGCAGATGATAACGAATGACGAATCTTTTGACTGTTAGGCATTCTTTACTACCCCTTTATTATGTAGTCTATTTGTTACAGCACCTGTGCTGTTTGTGAAGATAGTAAACTGTACCAACCTGCAACAGTTGGACGTTCTGCTAAATGTGCAAAAGTGATTTCTTTCCCTTCACGATGCCACTTCTCTACTAAACTCATAATTCTGACCGAATCAAGCCCTCTATTTAATAAGTCCTCATCAATATCAATACTCTCTACTGGCTCACGAAGTAGTTGTGCAACTAGTTCATGCACTTCCTGTATAGTGATTCCTTCACTCTCATCATCTTTTACACTTTGTAAATCGTTTAGCAGTAGGTTTGTTGATGTCGTTACTGCACATCTATTAGATGCATACTCCAATGCTTGTTTATGATGCTCTAGTGAAAAATCAGCAACTGCATCTGCTACAAAGAACGGCTCTATACCATCCATAAATGCTTCACAAGCTGTTAAAAGACAGCCAATATGCGCATAAATACCGCAAATAATGAGTTGATCTTTTCCTTGTTCATTTAAAATTTCTAATAGATTTGTCTTTTTAAATGCACTATATCTCCATTTTGTGAGGAATATATCATCCTCATCAGGAGTAAGTTCATCAACAATTTTCTTTTTATCTGGTCCAGCAGGTATACCGTCACCCCAAAAGTCTTGTAATAAACCTCGTTGTTCTAACGTTTGCCCACCAGGTTGTGCTGTATAAATAACTGGTATACAAAGTTCCTTACATTTTTCTCTTATCACTTTAATATTTGAAATAAGTTCTACTTTTGGTGATTCTTTATCGCTATATGCATCAAGAAAATATTCTTGCATGTCATGAATTAAAAGCACTGCACGTTTCGGATCTGGTGTCCAATTCACTTTATTTTTTGGTAGTTCTGATTCAATTGGCATTTTATATACTGAAATAGATGGGATAGCCATCTAATCACTTCCTTCCGGTTTTTATTATTGTTTTACTGTAATAAGTTTTTCAGCAATGACTTTACGTAGTTCCTTTTTGCTGACTTTTCCGACTCCTGTTTGCGGGAATGATTCAATAAATTCAATTCGATCTGGAATTTTATAAGCCGCTATACCACGTTCTCTTAAAAACATTTTTAATTCACTTACTGCTGGAACTTGTCCGCGAGCTATAACAAAAGCACAGGTGCGTTCACCTAAATAATCGTCAGGCATAGATACAATTGCTACGTCATGGACCGCATCGTGTGCTAATAGATGATTTTCAACTTCTTCCGCAGCAACTTTCTCACCACCACGGTTAATTTGATCTTTATCTCTTCCTTCTACAATGATGTATCCTTGTTCATTTACTTTTACAAGATCACCTGTGCGATAAAATCCATCCTTTGTAAATGATCGCGCATTATGCTCTTCAGCTTTATAGTAACCACGAATTGTATATGGACCTCGTGTTAATAAACTACCTACTTCGCCCGGTTGTACATCGTTGTCATTTTCATCAACAACTCGTACTTCATCGAGTGCAGACATTGGTCTACCTTGTGTATGAATAATAATTTCTTCCGGATCGTCTAATCTTGTATAGTTCACTAATCCTTCCGCCATACCGAATACTTGCTGTAACGTACATCCAAATGTAGGGCGTATACGTCTTGCAACCTCAGCGCTAAACTTAGCACCACCTACTTGAATAACCTCTAAGCTCGATAAATCGGCATTACGAGAAGATGCAGCATCAAGCCAAATCATTGCTAATGGCGGAACGAGCGCTGTAATTGTAACTTTTTCTTTTTCAATAAGAGCAAAGGCCTCATCTGGACTACCACCAGTTGCCAATACCACTTTTCCACCCGCATAGAAAGTTCCAAATGTCCCTGGAGAACTCATTGGGTAATTGTGTGCTACTGGAAGAACTGCCATATAGACGCTTTCTGCATTCAAATTACAAATTTCAGCGCTAACACGTAAACTATAAATATAGTCATCATGTGTTCTAGGAATTAATTTAGAAAGACCTGTTGTGCCTCCTGATAATTGGAGAAACGCAACATCACTTGGCTGAACTTCTGGTAATGAGACGGGATCCATATACAGATCATTTATGTTCACAAACTCTTCTTCTTCTCCCACTACAATTACATGTTGTAAAGTTGGCACTTTCTCTTTCACTTCTCTTGCTAGTTTTCGATAATCAAAACCGAGAGCCTTATCTGAAATAACGTAAGCGCTCGCCTCGCCAAAATCACAAAAATAACTAATTTCACTGCTTCGATGTGACGGCAGTGCAAAGACAGGAAGCGCTCCAATTCGAAATAGTGCAAAACATATTTCGAAAAACTCGATAATGTTAGGTAACTGGATTACAACTCTGTCCTCTTTCTTTATTCCTAAATTTAGTAAACCTGCTGCTAAACGATCTACCTTTTTATTAAGTTCACTATATGTTATATGCTTCTTACCACTTACAACCGCGATTTGATCTCCATATTTCTCAGCCCGCTCTCTTAACACTCCTCCAAATGTTTCACCAAGCCAACATCCTTCTTCTCGGTAACGATCGGCAAATTCTTTTGGCCATTCTGTATAACCTACTAGCATTCTTTCTTCCCCCTATTTTTCATTAAGTGAACTATCTCTTAGCCCTAAAGCTTTTAGCATTGTTTGGAACTTAGCTGATGTTTCTGCTAACTCATCTTCTGGTTTTGACTCAGCAACAACTCCAGCTCCTGCATATAAACGCAGTGTATTTTCTTGTACTTCAGCACAACGAATTGTAACAATCCATTCTCCATCTCCATTTAAATCGCTCCATCCTAGCATTCCTGTAAAGAACTCGCGGTCAAATGGCTCAATATGCTGTATAGCCTCTCTTGCTTTTTCCATCGGAGTTCCGCAAACTGCTGGCGTAGGATGAAGGGCAATTGCTAATTGTAAAGAAGAAGTATTTGGATCCTTCAGTTCACCTTTCACTTCTGTAGACAAATGCCACATCGCTTCACTATGAATAACTGATGGCTTTTCTGGAACATGTAATGTATGACAATACGGACGAAGTGCAGCGGCAACCGCTTCAACTACTACCGCATGTTCATGTAAATCTTTTGGAGAAGAAAGTAATTCCTCTGCTCTTCTTTTATCTTCTACTGGGTCCTCACTACGTGGCCTTGAACCAGCTAACGGATTAGAAATAACTTGCATACCATTACGTGAAACAAGTAATTCAGGACTTGCTCCAATTAGCGTCTTACTGTTCTCTTTTTCATCTTTCGGTAAATTCACAGCAAATGTATAACCATGCTTATTATGTTCTGCTAATTCTCGCAGAAGTTTTTGCTTATCAATCTTTTCGGAAGATTTAACATCTAACGATCTGGATAGAACGATTTTCTTTAAATCACCGTCCTGTATTTTTTTAATTCCTTGCTTCACACCATTCATATAAACTTCAGGGTCTGGCATTGGCGTCATTTCAAATGTTACGTTCTCATTTGTTTCAAGCTGATTTGTTGTATCCAATTGTAAACGCTCAGAAATCCTACTATATTCTGGTACGATAAGTTGGACTTCTTTTCTACGATCAAATGGCAAAGCACCCACAACGATAGGATTTGGATTTCCAGCTTGTTTCGCATTACTTAATGTCGCTTGCACAAGCTCTGGGAAATTTTCAATTTCACGATGCTTTACTGTAGTAAACTCTCCTTCTGCTAATATCGTTCGAGTTGGTGAAGCGAAAAAGAATGAAGATTCAGTCTTATAATTTTCTAAAAGTTTTTCTGACAATTCCTTTACAGCTATATGTTCATTCATAATATAATAACCTCCTGAATTTTTATTAAACTCCTAACGTAGCACCGCCATCGACACATAAATTGTGCATTGTAATATGACTTGCTCTATCTGAGGCTAAAAATAACACGGCTTCAGCAACTTCTGAAGGTTGTGCAATTTTTTGTAATGGAATTCCGAGTCTATATGTATTTTGAGAACCAGCAATTATATTTTTAGCTCCATTCTCATCAGCCCATAGTAATCTTTGCATCTCAGTTTCAGTAGAACCTGGAGAAACTAAGTTGCAGCGTATATTGTATGCCGCAAGCTCTAGTCCTAAACATTTCATAAACATCGTCGTTGCAGCCTTTGACGCAGCATACGCAGCCATCTCCATTCTCGGCGTATTTGCCGCATTTGAACCGACTGTAACAATTGCCCCTGATTTTCTTAACATCATATTTTTACTTACCGCTCGGGACATATTGAAAACCCCTGTAGTATTTACAGAGAATGTTTTATTCCAATCTTCATCACTTAACGAATGAATTGGTCCCATACGTAAAACCCCTGCAACATTTATTAAAATATCTATTGGCGCTATTTCATTTGCAATATGATTTACCATGTCTTCAACAGCAGCGCTATTACTCACATCTAAACGAAACGTTTTCATACGTGTTTTATTTAATTCATTTTGATTTAAGAGTACATTTAACCCCTCTTCATTTTGATCAACCGCAATAACTGTGGCTCCTCTTTCTAAAAACATTTTGGCAACAACACTGCCTATGCCTTGTGCTGCACCTGTTACTAAAACTGTTTGCCCATCAAATTCCCCTAAGTTCATTTTCTCTATCCTTTCACATAAACATTAATTTCATTAAGTGACACAAATGATATTGATTTTCATTATCAGTTGTGTCGTAAAAAATAATACACTTACTAAACTAATTGGTCAAGTGCGCATTACTTTAAAATCCATTTTATTGATAATGTTTTTCATTTACTATCTTACACCGAAATGATAATGTTTCTCAATAAACTTGTCAATCTTTTTTTATTTTTCAGATAAAGTATTTTAATGCTTCTTAATAAAATCATATGTAAACGCATTAAAAGTACTTATATTATAAATAAAATTCAAAGTCCTCTTTTTAAAATTGAAGAAGCTAAACTAGAGATACGTTCATTTAAAATGCTTTATGAAAAACTCAAGTATATATTTTTTCAATATTTTTCTGAAAATATATCTTACAAATACTAATGAATGTCTTTTTTGTCATTTAAGATTTAATATATATTTCGAATACGATGTATCGATTTATTATATTTCAATATAATCCAAATCGGCATTTCACTCACTTTTACATCTATGAAAATCACAAAAGTAATTTAACCTTGTTAAAATAACTCATAAAAAAGCATCCTAATTAATAGAATAGGATGCTTTTTCGTAATCATATTGTTATAGAAGATTTATATACTTATGCTACGCTGCGATACTCTTCTTCTTTTTCTTTTTTCTGTTTAGGTGCTTGAATTAAAATTGCGATAATGAATGACACGACACATAATACACCGATCACCATGAACGTTGGTTTGAATCCACCTAGAAGTGCACCGATAAAGGAACCTGCAAGCGCCCCAAATCCAAATCCTTGATACACAATTCCGTAGTTCTTACTATGGTTTTTCATACCGAAGAAATCACCAACAATAGCTGGGAAAATAGTGATATTTCCACCAAAGCAAAACGCTACACTTGCTACACATACGAAGTAAATACCATAATTTAAATCTACAAAACTTAGAACTAAGACTGAACTCGCCATAACAACAAAAGTACCAGTAACGATTTTTAAACGCCCAATTTTATCCGATAATGGTCCTAAAATGATACGACCTAATGTATTGAAGATTGCAACCATAGCCACCGCATTAGCTGCTGTTGCTGCGCTAAGTCCTACAAGTTGAACACCAATGTCTTTTACCATACCAATTAAGTATAAGCCACTCATACATGATGTAAATAACATGATAAATAATAAGTATACTTGTTTTGTGCCTAACATTTCTTTCGTTGTGTATTCCTTAGTTTTTGTTTCATGAACTGCTCCTTGATCTGCAGCTTGATGGATTAAACAAGCACCAATTACAATCATAGCTGTAACAATTAAACCCCAGTATATAAATGCTTGCGATACACCAACTGATTCAATCAACTGTGCGTTAACGTATTTAAAGATTAAGCTACCTGAACCATATGCAGAGACAGAAATACCAGCAATTAAACCTTTACGCTCTGGAAACCACTTTATTAAATTTGATAGTGAAGTGATATATGCTGTACCATCTGCATAACCTACAACAACTCCCGCTAGTACATAAAGTAATATTAATGAGGATGCTTGTGAGCTAAGTATTAATCCTAGTCCTAATGCTAATCCAGCTATCATAATAAGTTTACGAAGTCCCCATTTTTCTTGCAATTTACTCGCAAATAAAGTTGAAAATGCTAAAGAAAGACTAGTAATTGAGAAAGTTATCGCAACAGCGTTAAGACTCCAACCGTATTTACTAACTAAAGGCTGATTGAATAAACTCCATGTATATATCGTCCCAAGCCCCATTTGTACTATAACTGTGCCAAGGACAACAAGCCATGGATTAACAGTTGATTTTTTCATACCTTTCCGCCTCCTCTTTCTATTTCAATGCTATTCGCTAAATTTACTTTTTTTATGTTCATTTTGGTCACCTCTTTTGATTTGACACCTTCATTGTATAAGATGTTTTCGTTTGTGTAAGCACTTACAAGGCGGAGCGTCAAAAACGTAGAATCAGTTACAAAAAACGAAGGATGAAATACAAAAACTACTTATTAAATACGTAACAGTTATTTAATAAGTAGTTTTTGTATAAGATCGATTTACATTTATTTTTGAACTCTTTTTTAAAAAGTGAAACAATAAAACCGTCTCTTTACTATTTATTAAAGAGACGGTTTTATTGGGTCAATTCATAAGCCTGACTTTCTTTATACGTTTATAATTGTTTCTTCAAATGTAACAATTGGCTCTACAAATTCCATCATAATGAAAGCATTTTTAATACGTCTTGTTAAAACTTCTTTTAATTCTGCACACATTTGTTCTGTAAGTGATTTTACAAATACAAAGTTGTGATAATAAATCACACTCTTCTCTTTACTTAATGGGTTTAAAAACATCCCCTCTTTTGTAACGAGAGCATTAGAATGTCCCGATAAAGTTGAAAGAAACGTCTCTAAAATTTTTATTTCTCTTTTTGAAAACGATTCTTCACAAACTACTTTAATATTCATTTCTGTTATCATTTATATATTCCCCCAACCATTTTTTCACAAGGGGATACTATAATACTATTAAATTTTCACAAGACTCCCCTTGTCGTTCATAAAATTCACCAGAAAACTAAGTTGACTAACTTGTTTTTTCCCTTTAGACATATAAATCTTTCCTTTCGTATATATTACTTCTACATTTGTAATTGATTACCTTTTTATATTAAAGTTTTCCTATGTTTTTAATTGGAATTTTACCAATTAGAGATCTTATTAATAAACGTATATTTTTCTTATACTCCTGAAAAAAACTTTACTTATCTACTTTACGTTTTGTGCTACATAGTGTCTGTCTTTTGAATAATTTGTTTCTCTGCAGTATTTAGTTTCGCTAATGCTGAAAACAATTTACTTTGCTTATAATACAGTGAAACTTTAATCAGCCCTCGCCTAACTTCTTTGCTTCCACTGAATTTTGAGGCGGGGGTCTTACTGCCCAGCAAATAGCGGGATAAACTTAAATAAAATATAACTTTTAACACAGGAGTACTTTATACTCTTCAATTAGAGAACAAATTTTTTTCCAATAAATAAAACTAAATATTCACTAATATATCTATCCGTGGTTTAATATATATAATAAAAAAATATTTCTGTCTTTAATGAGGAGGTACTATGAAAGCAAACGTAGGGGATACTATACTTTTTCAACGAAATAATTTAAAGATTACAGGATCTGTATTAAAACTTTATACTGAATCGGTCTTAGTTGAAATTACAAATGTAAGCGGTGGTACTTTTGAATTTGATCGAACAATTGTAAATCATAAAAACTATAAAGTTTTAAATACAAATACATAAAACAACACAAAATAGCCCCTGCTCAACAGCAGGGGCTATTTTATATAAAAATATTTCACTAGTTTATATACCCTAAAACATTAACAATCTTACTCGCTTTTAAATTGTTAATATGATAATAAATTTCTAAACCTCTTCTCTCTGCTCGTAACACTTTACCCTTCATTTTTGATAGATGTTGTGAAACAGTAGATTGCGGAATATTCAGTAACTCTGTTAATTGTGTTACATTACAAGTTTTTCTCGTACTTAATTCATTTACAATTTGCAGTCGGATTGGATGCGCCATAATTTTTAAAATATCTACATCTTCTTCTGAAACTAAAGTTTTTCTCATTTCACTCGTATATGTTGTCATAAGACATTCCCCTTTTATATGAATTCCATATTCATAAGATCTATTTCCAAATTTTTTAAAACCCTTGATTAAAACTTTCATATAGAAATAAAAGGATTTTAAATTTTTGAAAACAGAACTTACATTTACTTTATTTATTTATTTGGTACATATACATAATACAATGTTAATATGTGCTCTATGTGAAGTTCACATAAATTTGTGATGAAGATTTACTTAGCCACTCGCATCCTACTCATCTAATTACCCACTGCATAAAATCATCAGTTATTTTAACACATTTTAGGCGTTTGTATATACTATTTATAAAACAACTTTTATAAAGGGAGGATTCATATGCCTACAGCGTTACAAGAAGAAGTCGAAGAAGCACGGGAAACATATGTCAGTCGTATCATCTTAGTGGGAGGATCGACTTTATTTTTAGTAGGCGGGGTTATCTCAGCAATTTCAGCTTTTAAAGCTTATAATCGTTTGGAGAATACGCCGCCTTCTACAGATAATTCATAGATATTTTATAAAATAAAACGTCGCCTCCAATATGAAGAGACGACGTTTTATTATTCATACATATGACACTAAAAGTATCGGTAGATTCCCTACTCCATTTTTTAAGCTTACTTCACCACAAACCGCGTCTGACTACACCCATCCTTCTGCTTCGTTACTTCTAATACAGCTGGCATTGCGTTTTTCAGCTCTTGAACGTGTGAAATGACACCGATAAATCGTCCTGATTTTTGTAAGTCAATTAAGGCGTCTACCGCTTTCGTTAATGATTCTTCATCTAATGAACCGAATCCTTCATCAATAAACATCGTTTCGATGGAAATACCACCTTCATATGCTTGAATGACATCTGCCATTCCTAGAGCTAAGCAAAGTGATGCGTTAAATTTCTCTCCGCCGGATAGTGTTTTTACATCGCGCGTTTGGCCAGTGTATGCATCGTACACAGAAACCGCTATACAAAAGGCTTTGTGGAGGGCGTTTGATAAGGATTTTTACACAAAGTGTGACCGCTAGTGTGACCGCTAGCACAGTAAAATTTATATAATAAATTGTTACAGGACAAGAGTTTATATCTTCCTTTAACTAGCGTAGGGATTCCTGCGCTTTTTATTTTGATCAACGAAGTTAGCCTACTCTCTCTATCTCTTACACTTCCAATATAAGATTTGAGAATTTTACGTAATAGATTACGATTAACCGTATCATAACATAATTAATCGACCTAATATGTACCGTTCGTTTTAACGAGAGTATTATCAGTAAAATTTAGACTTATAACGTATTTCTACCATCCTATTGTGTCAATATCTATCCTATTTTCCGATTATACTTACGCATACGCTCTCGTGCTTGTCTCTTACGCACCCCGTCACGACATCCGTCACAGTATTTAGCTCGATTGCCTTTAGCGATAAAATAATCGTTACACACCTCGCATACCTTACCGCTCCGACCTTCGTTAAAGTACAATGCGTATAATTCTTTATCAGCCGGTAATACGTACGTTTCAAAGTATCCACAGCGTTTGCTTTCGAATTTTACTTCTTTATCGCGATAATACATCGATTGTAGGAACGGGCATTTCGCCTGGTAAACACAATTACCTTCTTTCGGAGTGTAACAAGCGCACGTTTCCCTTACTAATCGTTTGACTTTAGTTTCTGCTCTCATAATATCGCTTCCTTTCATTTGTACCCAAATAAAAAACGACGTGCCCTTCCGTAATGGAAAGACACGCCTTAATAATTACTTAAAGTATTCTTCTAAATTTATTCCATTAAAAACTAGCAAGCTACCGCCCTCCTTTAAAATACTTCTCTACGTCTTTTAACCGCTTCTTGCTCGCCAGTAATATCATCAACAAATCTTGAAAACTCCTGCTTACCTATTTGTATATTAATATTCGCCGGTTCCTTATTTCTAGACTGTTGGTTTTCGTATTGACTCGGTTTATACATGTTTGGTGTAGGTTTAGCTGATTGATATGCACCTAACCCGCTTACTCCTCTCGGTATGGAAGCACCTGTATCCACCGCTAACATTTCCGGTTTCATCCAGTCCGCCATCTGTTGCGTCGTACGTTGCACCGAACTTTTCATTCCGTCAACACCGTTAATCCAACCCTGCATCATGTTTACGCCGATCATGTCGCGCATCCAACGTGAAGGAGAGTGAATCGAGAACAGTCCGGTAAGCTTGTCCTTAATACCGTTACCTATCTCGGTTACCTTGTCCCAAATACGAGATGCCATCGAAGTTATACCATTTAACATACCTTCCATGATGTTCTTACCGATATCCAATAGGTTAATCCCTTTTAAGAACGAGATGATCTTATTCCATATATTTGATATCGTATTAGACATCGCATCTAAGATACTAGACGTTGCGGAACTAGCTGCATTCCAACCCGCAGAAATGATATTCCCTACTGCTGAAATTACTGATGAAATCACATTACGTATTCCCTCGAATATAGATTTGACTACATTCCATACCGCATTTAATACACTATAGAAAATCGATTGGACTAAATTCAACCCGTTACGTACGATTACACCTATTAAGGAAATCGCTCCATCGATAATGCTTTTAATCAACGACATTACATTTGACGTAATTCCCTTAACCGCATCCCATGCGCCACTCCAATCACCTTTCAATATAGACGTAAATAGTTTGATAATGTTCGTGATGATGCCGATAACAGATTTAATAACACCCATTACCGCTGGGAATACCGCCTGCACAATTTGTAAAATGAATTGAATCGCTGGAATTAATACACCTTTAATAATCTCGGCTGCACCTTGTAACAATGCTGAAATTATAGGAATTACAGCCTGAATAATTGCTTGAATTACCGGAAAGACCTCTTGCACCGCTTGTAAAATAAGCGGAACTACAGTCGTAGCAACTATCGTTATAATTTCCCCGAACAACTTAATAACTTCTATGATTATAGGAATAGCCGTCTCAATAATCGATTGAATGATAGGAAATACCTCTTGAACAACCGTAAGTATGACCGGTATCATCTCTTGCGCTACAATTACAAGAATCTCACCGAAAGTCTTTATAAGCATTACCCATATACCAACCGATGCTTGGATAACGTTTAATATTGTCGGGAACACTTCTTGTGCTACTTGTGAAAGCATCGGCATTACTTCAGCCGCCAATTCTGCAAACATCTGAGATAACTCCTGGACTACTTGCGTAATTGCAGGCATAATTTCAATCGTTGTATCAGCGAATAGCTTCATTAAATCCGTAACCATAGGCATGATTAATTGAATGTTTTCTCCGAATAGCTTAAATAAATCCATTGCTACCGGCATTACTTGTTTTACAACGTCTCCAAAAAGACTCATAATAGTCGAACCTAACTCGCCAAACGCTGCGCCTAACTCTGCAAATGCTGGCTGTAGCGATGCGAAACTTTCCATGATGACTTGACCGGTTTTTTGAAACTCCGGTGCTAAAGGCGCGAATGCATCGATAAAACCTTGCGCTAGTGAAGTAATTATCGGCATGATGACGGAAGCGACCGTGCTAAACACACTTTGAATCGATTCCCACGCTGACATTAACGCTGCTTTTGCCTGATCATTCGTATTCACAAGTTTAAAAATCGTAGCGCCTAATGAAGCAACAATAGCGATAACCCAACCGATAGGGCCAGATACACCTAAAAACGATAATCCCAAACGTACGATTAGCGGTGTTAATGTAGCGATTGTGTTACCGATTGATGAGAACGATGCTTTTATAAAATCTACAACTGGTGAAATCGCTGCTCCCATACCTGAAAACTTAGCGATTAATCCTTCAATAGCTGAACCGAAAGCTCCACTTATACTCTGACCGATACCGCTTAGCTTAGCGGTTACGGAACTAAAAAAAGCACCTATCGCAACGCCCATCGCTGTAAATTTAGCGGGGATAGTTGCAAGATACGCACCAAATGAGTCAAACACCGCTTTCATAGATTCCACGGCTGATATAGTTGTAGTTTTAATCGATTCCCAAGCGCTATTTACTGCGTTACGGAACGTTTCATTATGTTTGTAAAGTTGAACTAGTGCTGCTCCTAGTAGAGAAAGAGCTGCGATTACAATACCAACTGGCCCTAAAAGCGCACTGATTATAGTACCTAGGATAGTTATTCCTTCAACTAGTACGCTGATAAGTGAACCTAACTTACCTATCACTAGAAATAACTTTCCGAATACAAGTAAGGTGGCTCCTATAGCATTTATCATTATCCCAAATGCCGTAGCAACTACTAAAAATGTAGCTACAGATACCGCTGAGATAGCTACTACACTTTGCATAGTCCCTGATAAATTAGCGAACCAGTTAACCAAACTAGTAATTGAATTAGCAACAGCTTCTATAGCGGGGCCAAGCGCATCTACAAATAGTTTAGAGTTAGCGTCTATAGCAGACTCCATCATCTTAAGCGCGCCGGCCCAACCTTCGAGCATCGAGTCGGCTGCCTTTTTCGAAGCACCATCCGATTTAATAAGAGATTGCGTTAATTTATCGATTTTCTCCGGACCTGCTGAAACAAGCGCCATCATACCAGAAACAGCTTCCGTACCGAAAATTGTAGCCAGTGCTGCACCTTTTTGAGCGCTTGTCATTCCGTCCATACCTTTTTGTAATTCACCGATAATTTGAGAGAGTGACTTCATATTACCGCTACTATCAGTCGTAGTAACACCTAATTCTTTCAACATATTTGCCGCTACTTTCGGCGGTTTGACTAAACGGAGCATTGCCGATCTTAACGCTGTACCGGCCGTCTCACCTTTGATACCAGCATTAGACATGATACCGACGGATGCTGCAAGTTCTTCCATTCCAATACCCAACTGTGCTGCCGGACCTGCCGCGTACTTAAAGGCATATTGCATATCGTACACGCCTGCGGCGGTTGCATTTGCTGCTTGAGCGAGGACGTCCGCTACGTGCCCACTATCCTTCGCTTCCATACTAAATGCGTTTAATGCGGAAGTTATCGTATCGGCTACCATACCAAGGTCCTCGCCCGACGCTGCTGCCGCTGATAAAACACCAGGTAATGCATCAGTTGCTTGCACTGCTTCGAATCCTTTCGCCCCTAGTTCCGCATACGCAGCGGCTACTTCTCTTGTCGAATAAACAGACGTTTTTGCCATGTCTAAAATATCGGATTTTACTTTGGTGTAAGAACCCCCCGTTAGTACTGCTGCTCTCCTCGTTTGGCTTTCGAACTCTCTCGCATCATTTATCATTCTGCCTAGAAAAAATCCGGAAGCGGCGGCGGCTGGTGCAAAAGCATTTTGTGCTACCTGTCCTGCTTGTTGTACTCGGTGTCCCACTTCTTGAACTCGACTACTTACCTTCTGAAAAGTATTTTGCCATGGACTCATATTCGGTGGTGGAGGCGGAGTCATATTTCGCATTTGACTGTTCAATTGTTGTACGTGTTGACCCGCGCTTTGAACTGCGGAATTCCAACCACTCATATTAGGCGTTGGTATATTTATTGGTTGATTCACCGCCTGATGGAAGTTACGTATTGCTTGTGTTGCTTGTTGCATACCCCGTTGTAGATTAGATATATCTGCTAAAAGTTGTACCTCAACGCGATTAACCCCCATACCTATCTACTCCCAAGTTTTTTATATGATTGGAAATTAGATTGCAGCCCCTGGGATTTTACAAACCTTCGTAATGCTTCTAATTCAGCAAGTTCTTCGCTTAGTGCTAGGTTTAGTTTTCCGAATTTTTCTGCTTCGCGGCCAAACAGTTGTAGTAACATGCCTATATAATATTTAGTTTCAGGTGCTTCCGCTGTTTTAGTTAATTTATCCACTAATTTCTGGATTTCTTTTAAACTTTGTTCTGTTGTAATCATATAATCTCTCCTCATTTTTTGTTTGTTCATTTGAATTTATAATAGAAAAAGACCGATCGCTATAGTAAACGATGGTCTCCCTATCTCCAGATGATTGATTTCCTACGTATACGTTACACGCCTCTCTATAAACTTCTATCTTCTCCATATTGTTTAACCTCGTTCCAACCTAATATCAGTCAAACGTAAATCAAACTCATTACATACTCCGGTAATTTCTTGCATTACTTCATGTATCGTATCCACAATCTCAAATTTGAATCGAGAGAAAGCATTATTACGAATGATTTCACCAGTAGCTTTATCAAAGACATGCCAATTTACTGCTAGTCCAGCTACAGGGTGACTTCTTAGGAAAATAATTGCCATTACCTCTTTCATTTAATCTCTCCTATCACACTGTTTTTACGGATTAATGCATCGTTTGCTAATAACCGAATCTCGTTTCGTTTGTTACCCAACATAGGGACATGTTTAATAAAAACCTCAGCGCCAGTTAAACTCTCGATTTCTTTTCGGTAATATCTATTGCGAATAAGATGAGGTAAGTCAGAACGAAATATAATTTGTGTAACGCCTTCCGGAACTTCTTTTGACAATCGTTTTAATAACCACTTGATACACTTCCTCATTGAATTCACTTCCGTATCATTGATGTAAAGACTCGCTACCTTGTACGGAATGTAAATACGTTTTGCTTCATCATCGAAGTTTAAAAAGTCTATCGCTGCGCCTGCGATGTATACTCCGTTTTGAATACGTAAAGCTGCAAAATCGATTATCATTTTATCTGATTTCATGCAAAAACCACCTTTTCTATCGCTTTCAATTCTTCCAATCTAGCGTCCGTTAAGTTAAACGTGCGGATTAGTTTTACTTTTAACGAACTAGAAACCGGACGATACTCTGTCTCAACATTAGCAATCGTAGTTAATCCTACGCCCAATGTTTTTGCAAAAGCTTCTTGTGTTAATCCCTCATCAAAACGAATTAAACGAACCAACTTGCCATCGATTTTCAATCCAATTCAACCCCTTTCTTATAAACTTTTATTTTTTCATTCCAAAACTTCACATTGAAGGTAAAAGAAAAAAACGCTCCACTAAGGAAGCGCCCTCTAAATGCTTGCAAAACGAATGCGTTAAAAACTAGAACAATTAGTTTATATAATAACGACCATAATTACTTACAGTCGGTACTACCTCAAAATTTGATTGGAATTTCTCATATAATGGGATACAAAACGTACTAAAAATTAGTAGTCTCCTCAATACGTATAACCGCAAAACGGTATGAAATACAATAGTCAAACGATAAATAATTTCATAGTATCTACATTACTTATAGATAACTAAAGAAGTAGAAAGCAATAGATACAGTGATTAAAATTTCCCATCATAAGGTATAGGTAACTGAGAGGGTAAAAAATAGTAGTCTTCCCGAAAAAAATTAGTATCACTTACTAGGATAACTGAGCCATCAAAAATTAGATGTATTTCTCACTATTCCTGATACAGTATTACGTATTTGTTATTACCCTAATCCATTTTTGATTATCTTTTTATATCCCCTCATGATGCATAGATAATTAACGATATAAATTAGTACTACTTTTTATAAACTTCTTCCTCTCTCACCTTATAGGTGCGTAAAACGACATTTTGGAAGTTATAAGTTATAATTATTTTACCAAAAGTCTATCCCCTTTATAGGTGTCTAAAACACCATTTTGTGCTAGTATTTTTAGAAAAAAATTACTGTGCGTACCTTAAAGGGGTATATAAGCCAAAATTACAAGTTAAAAAATAAAAATAATCCCTTCTCTTCATACTAAAGGTGTGTAAAACGGCATTTTAGACGTTATAATTTAAAACTCTTTTCGTTTTACACCTCGTATTTAGCCCATTCTTTCAATAATCGACGCATTCGACTAGACGGTAAGTACAATTTTATCGGTTCACCATTTCGTATTCTCGAACGCCATACCCACTGTAATAAATCGGAGACTGCAAGCATTTCTTCGTCCACTTTAACGCCATGATCCCCGAAAAATGAACCCTCCATCGGATTAAGAAAACGATTAAATACATAGGCTAACGCACTTTTATTTGCATACTCGTTTGTAGCACGCATGTTACATGGAATAAACCCTTTCGTATACCCCTTGCCGCTTAAATCTACTTTCTTTTCCTTAAGAGTTGTCCATAGAATTTCTCCAGCTTTAGCTTTAGTAACATTTCGAAAGTAGTTATAAATATTCTTCTGAATATTTTCGAGTAATTCATCGTTTGCCCGTCTTAGCCACGTAGAACTTAATGCGTTGTCCGCAGTAGCAAAATCATTTAGTTTACCCTCGTATAAATCGATTAATTCAAAGATTCCTTGTCTTCCTTCATTTTCACGTTTGTACTTTATTAATTCGTAATCGGTACCGTTATACTTAACCGCCTTATATTCGCATTCCATCTTATGTAAATCGTAGTAGTATCGTTGTATCTGCCCTTTAAACAAGTACGTCATTACAAATACTTCATCGAATGTTTTAAACATTTGCGGAGGAAACGACCATATTAACCACCTACCACGATGGTAGAATAGATTTCCAGCGTTCGCCAAGAGTTTAATATCGTAGAATCGACCGCTAACGTACTCGTTATAGATCCACCGTACTTTATTATCGATAACTTTTACGTATTCAAGGTCAAGTAGCGCTTTTATGTCGTGATTGTTAATACTCGCTTTTTCAATTACGTTCATCACCTCGTCCAGTATCAACGTATAACCCGCTCCTTTGAGAAGTTCGATAAGTTCATCATCAGCCATCTGAAAAAGCGAGTGAGTCGCTACGATATCTTTGCCACTAACAATTAATTCTTTTAAACTACGTAACTTACGCCCTTCCTCATTAGCATTGTTTGGTTCTGCAAAACTACGATTGGTAACCGCCTTTTTAATCCGCTCAACCTCATCTAAATATGGTGTAATATATATGAATTTTTTATACGATGGACTTTCGTTGATATGTTGTATCGCCCAGCTCGTTTTCCCGCTACCCATAATCGAATCAATAACCGTTATTTTCTCCATGCAATCATCCCTCCGTTTAATTGCTACATCATTCCGTTACTACTTTCCGAAGAAAAAAAGTGCTAAACCGACCTCATAAACGTTGATATGACGCGGTTTATAAGCCCTCACCCTTAAAGAGAAGTATATAAAAGTGCTAAAGTAGTTAAACCCTGCATCCGCCTTTTCCGCTACGCTCCAAAGCCGTCTGCTACTATCTAATTCCTTCGCCGATAATATATTAAGTACATAATCGAAAATATATAAAGGATAGGGCGACAAGTGTAGGCGATAGCCGGAACCGAAGTCGCAAGGTTTTAATCTTTTAATAGTAAATCTATATACGGATTAAAAAGTACACACTCAACGAGTAATTATTACCCATTGGATTGGCGTGTTACAGATATACTAAGTTAGACTCCCGTTAGATACTTTTACGCAAATTTTTTTATGACGTTTAACTCCTACACTAAATAAGACGCATGACTTATCCTTTTCGCACAAAAATCCTGGATAAATTTTCGGTTATATTAAAAAAATCGTGTAAATTTTTCATTCCGCACAGTTCCTAATCACATAAACGCAAAAAAACACGCGTATAGGCTGCGTGTGTTTAAATCGTTATATATATATATAATTGCCGTCGTTGTTTTCGTCTTACCTTGCCTGGGTGTATTTTTCGACCAGTTGCCGCTGGTTTAATTCTCTCCTTCTAGTACCGCTTCAATAAATTCTAAGGCGCTCATTTCGTGTATATTTTCGATTTCTGCTTTACATTGAATTTCGGCCGATTTATAACTATCTGAATCGTAAATCGTTAACTCTTTTTTGCCGCGTTCGTACAAAGGTATTTCTCGGAAGGTTATGTTCTCTCCGTTAAACTCGTAATATACAGAATCCGATAACAAAAACGCTTCATACTTCGATTCTTTTAATCCATCTACATCTTGATAATGAAAATTAACCGTTATTTTCTCCATTTTCGTTTCCCCCTTTTATTTATAGGCCGATGACGAAAAGTCACATGCAATCATAAGGCGCCAACCTTAAGGCTCCATGCCACCTTAACGCACCACTTCGGTCGATTATTCACCTGCCTGCCTACCGCAGGCGAACGGCTACGACTCACCTTTTCGAAATTTTATAAGACGTACGCTATGAATAAATCAAGCAAAAACAACGTTCCGCCTACTCCGAAGACTCCGTAATACCAGACACGATCAGATAACGTCTCAAGACCGAAGTAACGATTTAGCTTTGCGAACATTTTCAGCGCCTCCATTAATGTAAACCCTTTGTGAGCGTTGTGATTTTCAATAAGAATTCGATAGCGTTCATGTTACTAATCTCTTCTAAGTTAAGTCCGTAGTCATTGACTGAACCTTGCAAATCGAGTATCTCTTCATCTAGAACTATGTCGCCTGTTTGATCGTAGTGAAACTTGTTGATAGATAAGCCAGCTTCATAAACACTAAGAATTAATGTATCACAGATTTTCAGCCCCTTTTCGGTGAATATAGCGGTGCTGCCGTCGTGATTCTGAATAGTTACTTTTACATTTACCTCTTCGAGATTTTTTAGATTCATTTCGTTTTATCTCCTTTCAAAATTCCGATTTTCGTAATTACAAACTTAGTATAATTCCGATTTTCGTAATTTTCAAGTGTTATTTTACGATTTTCGTAATTTAATTTATACTTAAAATAAAAAAGGAGTTTTAACCTATGGAGATTAAGGTGTTATTAAAAGAACAATTGGAAAAACGAGGATTATCCCAGAAGGATTTGTCTGAAGCAACCGGGGTAAGAGCAGCGACTATTCACGATCTGTATCACAATAAAAGCAAGCAACTTCCTATAAAGGCTATCGAAAAAATTGCTACTGAATTACAAATTGTAGATATTAGAGAACTTATTATTTTGAAAGAATCGAACCAATCGGACGCTGAATAGAGCGTTCTTTTTTATGGAAACTTCCCGACGTCGGGAACTATGGAAAGGATACGTCACCGGAGTCCGAAATAGGTATCATTTTGGCAACACGTTTTCTAAATAGGTATTTATTTGGTCACATGAAGAGATATGCGGTCTAAAGGATACCTTTTCGAAGTGCTAACGTAAATTCTATGGTCAAATATCGAGAGAATTGTCTAGGAATTTAGCGGTATATATATAAAGTAATACAAATACCTAAAGGAAAATATAGATAATTTTTGGTATAATTATACTTGCAAAAAATTCAGGGGAGTGAATCCATGAGTTTAAATATGTATTTAGAAGAAGTACAAAGCCAAACTCAAAGTATGAATGCTGTATGTACCGCTACCATTCAAGGTATGGAACAAGCTATTCAGTCGATTGATGTTTTTACCAGTGATACCGTTCTACAAGGGCAAACTTACGATAGTGCAAAAGCATTTTTCGCAGAAACTTTTCGCCCTTTAGCACAAGGAATCATTTATTTATGTGAAGAATTAATCCGTCAGAACGATGCCTTTCCAAGTCAATTTCAATCACAAGTAGCTCAGGCAGATGTAATTGAACAAGAAATATTAGAACAAATTCGAGAAATTGACCGAATGATAGCAAGTACAGAAGCGCTCAACCAAACTATGCCGATCCCAGGTATGGACGCTATGGCGAATCTTTTTATTGCCATGAGGCACAAACTTCAAGAAAAGTTAGAACACCTGTATGAATTCAATCAAACGTCTAGTAATAATTATGCTACAGCGATTCAACTAGCAGCTAGTATTGCGGCAGGTCTTGCCGAAGTTCAAAGTGGAAAAGGTTTTAGTCCCGCAAGTGGTACATTTAGTACGCAAGGGTTGAATATGGAGTGGACTACTTCTATTCAAGCGATTACAGAAGCTAGGGAACGTCAAGCGGACAATATTGTAACTAGCGATTTATCATCAGATGGTAATATCGAAGAAGGTACAATGTATGATACCCCCCCTGAAAAATCTATGCTTAGAAAAGTTTGGGACGGTATATACGTTGGTTCTGGGCAAGTTATCGGAGAGATTGTAGAAGGATTCAATTCACTAGACGATACAGTAACAAAAGAAAATATTAAGTATGCTATAGGTCATCCCCTAGAGACAGCCTCTATTGCGTGGAATACTTTTTCTGATTCATTTATGAATGATTTTTGGCATGGAGATGCTGAAAGGCGTACACAATGGGGAACACAGATTTTTATGGAACTTGGGTTAGGATGGATTGGGGATAAAGGAGCAAACAAAATTGGAAAAGTAACTTCCCTTGGAAGCACTGTAAATTCAGCAAGATTTTCAGAGAATATCCCTTCTATTTCAAGTCAATTACCATTGAAAGACCGATTTGCTTTTGCTGGCGGAGACAGTTTGCGGTCTAGATTTGATACGCCAGATTTTAGAGCAGTTGAGGAAAAGTTATCGACCTATCAATTTACTAGAGATGAAAATATTCTTAATGTAAAACCTGGTGATAGCAGTCCGCTTACTCCAGGAGGCGGACTAGAAGCGCATAAAGCTAGAGGTGGACATTTAATCGAAAGACACGTAGGAAAAACAGATGAAGAGTTGTTGCAAAGATTACAGAATGATTCTAGAATAACAGGGGCATCAACTTTTACTGATAGGGCTACCGCTGAGAAAGTAGCTAATGCTACCCTCAGTGACCCTAATAACCAACGAATTATTAGAGATTGGTTAAATAATCCCCGAAGCCGTTCTACGATAGCGTTGGATTATTATAATAATGATATTATTGGGCGTGGAGTACGGAGAGGGGCTACAACAGCTCATGATATGAAAAATGCCAAAATTGTCTTAAAAAAAGACGGCAATGGAAATTTCATTTTAACAGGTTATCCAGTTGACTAATAGGAGGAAAGAAATATATGCTATTAAAAAAAAATCCAGAAAATCCGGTTTATCAGTTCTTAGCAGCAACATTTCATCAAGATACATTTTACGAAGAAGCACTCCAAGAGTTACTTGAAGAAGAAAGTACGGAATATTTACAAGACGCTATTATTTTTCTAACTGAATTTATTCAAAGTGATTATAGTGATAAAGAAAAAAATGAGTACATACAGTTTTCAGCAGATGGGATATATTTTGAAGGATTAGAAATAACACCATTAGAATGGCTTGAACAAACAGTTAAAACGCTAAAACAAGCATTAAAAAACACTTAATAAAAAAAATCGACCGCCCGTAATAGGCGGTCTTTTTACGTCCGATTAACGTACTTCCATATACGAATTACTAGCCATAATGTAATACGTATTCCCTTTCGAATTGTGCACGCGGTATTGAGGCGAACCGTTTACGTCAACTTTGGCGTCTATATTACACGTTTTAAGGCCGTTTTTCCTAGAGTATTATCAGCGAAATTGAGTATGTACATGCGAAGTTGTATAAATACCTTCCAAACAGCTTATATACTTTAAAACGTAGAGTAGTATCTAGGGGTTAGAGCTGAAGTTTTAAATTTTGCACGGATTTTGCAAGCACCTGGTGAAGCATAATCCCGAAAACCTCCCCCGCCCCTAAATAAAAAAGCGAGTATACTTACCGACTATAATTTTGCTTCATATTCTTTTACTAGTTTATAAAACGTCGTCTTCCCTACTTCCGCCTCATTCATCGCTGCTACGGCCGTTATTTCTCCAGCTTTCCATCGTTTATATGCATCCATAAAATTATCTGTAATCGTTGCTTTCGGTCTGCCTAACTCTTTCCCTTGCTTACGTGCGTTGGATATCCCCTCAGCTTGCCGTATACGTATCTTCTTACGCTCTTCTTCGGCTATCCACGATAGTATTTGTAGTACCAGGTCAGCCACGAACGTACCGACACTATCCTTATACTTCGTCGTATCTAGTAACGGCATATCTATTACGATGATGTCTGCTTGTATCTCTTGCGTTATCTCGTTCCATTCTTTTAGTATTGCGTCTTTATTGCGTCCTAGCCTATCAAGCGAATGAACGTATAATATATCCCCTTTACGTAACACACGCTTTAGTATCTGATATTCTGGTCGGTCGAAGTCTTTACCGCTTTGCTTATCTACATATATGTCACGCTCGGAAATCCCTAACTTCTTTAACGCTTCTAACTGTCTGCCTTCGTTCTGATCCTTAGCGCTTACCCTAACGTACCCAATCTTTCTACTCTCCGCCATTCCCCTTACTCCCTTTCCTTCATGTTTGACTCGATTGTAAAATGAACATTCGTAAAAGTCAACAAAATAAACGAACGTCCGTAAATTGATTTCTAATATTAAACGAACGCCATTTCACCTAATAATCGACCTATTATCGATGGTTCGTAAAGGTATACTTTTATGAACGGAGGTAACGGACGGCTGGGTTGAAGTTTTCAAGGCACGTCTCTTCCGAAGGGGTGAAGCTGATGAAATCGGAAGTATTAAGAAAGGCGCTAAACGAGTTTCTTCTATATATAGGCGAAAAATGACCCACTTCCGAAAATTCCAGGCGGGTGTGTGTAAGACGGCGGAGACTGATAAAATGTAAACCGTTGTAAACTACCGTAATCAATCTCTTCTATATATAGTGTTGAATTAAGCCGCTTTACACTTACGTTAAAAGTTTCGGAATGGCTGTATATAACAAGCCGAAAGCTGGCGAAATGGGAAGCGTTGGGAAATCGATATTTTAGTTATTTCTATATATACGAAGGAAAACAGCTACTTCCCATCGTTAGATATTACATTAGTTACGATGCACGATTTCCGTGCGTGGGAGAAATTATCGAAAAGGTGAGATTCAGAGGGTGGACGCGCGTCACGAGCGTTCGGCTGGTAATATGAATATGTAACGTAATGCATAACGATGAGAGTTCGCTTATTTGTTCAGTTATGTTAGGTTTACGTGGATTTATTCGAGTGTATGAACGATTCGGGAAACATGCACCGGTGCATGAATTACCAACCACAATGTCCTTTCTATATGAATTAACGTCATACTCCGACGAGGAACTCGAGAAAGCGCGCGAAATGCCGGACGGATCAACAAACAGATTTATTCAAGCATTTAAAGAATCGATTTCGACATTGTCCTTTCTATAAGCGGTCTTTTTTGCGTGCTTTTTGTATGATAGAATTAAATAATATTAATTGGTATTTATGTCTGCGGGAGGGAAAATCACTTGGAAATGACAAACAAAATAAATAAACACTTTGATTTTATGTGTGAATTTTTTAGTGATATGGAAAATCAAGAACCGTTATATATTTTTATTAAAGGTCATTTATATTTAGAATCAATAATGAACAAAATGCTTGTAGATTATTTTCCGAATACCCCTAAAATGAATATATTTAATTTTTCTCAAAAACTAGAACTAATAAGAAGTATTGGTTTTATTGAATTAGAAACGTACCAAGCAATTTCAAAAGTAAACCGCTTAAGAAATAGACTAGCACATGATTTAAAAATGGATTTAGATGAAGGAGTAATAGAGGATATTATTAACTTACTCCCCAAAAATGTTAAAAAACATATATTCCAGAGGATTAAAGGAACCTCAGAAACTAAAGTAAAAAGTTTATTTTGGGGGTTATTTAATTATTTATTATTTAATTTAGAGTATCCACATTTGAGCTTTTATCTAAAGGATAAATCATTTAGTTTTATTAAAGATACATATAATAAAAAATAGATAGGTGTAATAAACAAGATAACTTTTTTGTAAAATATCACTAATTACTCCCCTTGCCAGCTATCAATTATAGGAAAACAAAAAAGGCCGCCAATTAAGGTAGCCTCTTTTTAATAACCGTACTCCTGGCAAATATCACTCGCCTTTATTGCCCTCGCTCTTTGATTTTCAAAAATGCATCTAGCGCAGCTAACATTTGATAGAACATCCATGGATAATAAATTTCTTTATCATAATCCGTTTTTTGTTTAGCATTGTTATGGCGTAATTGGAAGTTGTTTAATAGATTAAAAATATCGCTCGTATCTGCTTTAGATAGTGATGCCTTCATTTCATCACGAAGGGGCTCCATTATATTACCTAGACGGATTAACGCGTCTTTTTTATCGTCTAGTGTTGCTCCATATTTAAGGAATTTTTGTTTAGCTTCACTAATATCAGTATAGATATCTGAATCATCGTATTCTTGTGCTAAAAGATTTGATAATCCATTATCCACTAATTCACGCACATAGCCTTCATCAGTCAATTCCCAACATTTCCCATAACTGTTAAGTATTTTGTTTATACGCTTTCTATACTCTATTTTTCCGTCGCCATCAGAAAAAGGATCATTATCGTTAACATATGTATAAAACATCTCTATTAAAGTAAATATTTGAGATTCTTTATATCTGATACCGTAATCTACTGGCAAGAGTCCTTTATATCCAGTTTTAGAAAAACAAAAAACATCCATATTATCCCCACAAATACCTGAATGGAAACCTCCCCAGCTATCTTTTCCGCCATAGAATTTAATTAGGTACCCATCTTTACGTAAATTATCATGAAATAATACAAATAAATCCCTTAAGTCTCGTAGGTCATATTTATTCTTATTGACTAAACCGTGACGTTCCCCGTAATATTCATTCATCTAAATAATCCCTTTCTTTATGCCCTTTATATTTTCACTACAATTATACTAATTTCACTCTTTATTATCTATATATTATAAGGAAATATGTAAGGCCGATCTTATCCCTAATCACCGTAATTCCTCCTCCGTTTTATCAGTAAGTTATCTCGTTATTTCCGTATAAACTTAACGTCTTCCCTTCCTCTTACCGATCTTCCTTAACGTTTACACTTCGCTTAGTTAGCGGTAGTCACTTGCAATAGATGCCTTTTTTGTTTAATATGCATTTTAATTCCATTATAATTAAGATACGTTTCAAGATAAGGTGGGAGATATATGTCTATAAAGTTTATTCCAGAGAAGTTAAAGGATGAAGCAGAGGAGTTATTTACCTTTTTTGAGGAATACAATATTACTGCTAATGATGAATTTGATTTAGAATCTTATTTTTATACCGGGGAAGATACTGATCAAGATGTTTTCGTTGACCGACAGATACAATTTAGTTTCTACTTCGATAGTGGAAATAATGAATATGAAAATCATAATGTTAGCCTCGAAAGGCTGCTAGATGTAGTATCAGAAGCAAAAAAAAGAAAAACCATAGATGATTACAAGTTTATAGGAGATAAGGTCGCATTAATTCCAATTGATAGTCATGATGATTCTATTTTAAAAGCAAGGTATCAAGCTCCGGATATCGTAACACAATATATAAAAAATAAAAAATATACTATTGAAATTGTGGAGGATATAACTAGTTACGGAATGTCTCTTATTATTGAGGATTTGTATACAGAATATATACCTGCTTTCAATTACGAGGATATTTTTATAGAGATAAGATGTGACGATGGAATAGATGAAACCGTTATTGACGATTTAGCACAAGCTTATCTATTCGAATTAAAATCATCATTTAAATTAAATATACATACATCACAAAGAGTAATCCCTGAATTAACTGACACAAATGATGAAGAAGATGATGACATACCTTCCAGAGCTCGACCTTTATTAGAGGGGAAAGGGATTAGAGAGTTGTTACAAATATATAATTCTACATTGTCCACAGCTGATGCAGAAATTTTAATGCTGAATTATACAAAAGTAATAGAATACGTATCTCAAACAGTTATTCAACAAGAATTAATTGAAGAGGCTTTAAAGAAACTAGCTAGTCCTAAAGCACTAAAACCAGATGCAGAATATATACTTGA
Organism: Bacillus sp. FSL E2-8900; assembly: GCF_037966225.1. NCBI lineage: Bacteria > Bacillati > Bacillota > Bacilli > Caryophanales > Bacillaceae > Bacillus > Bacillus sp. FSL E2-8900. Next base: position 2,187,664 of record NZ_CP150193.1, on the reverse strand, counting down.
ATTAGGTAAAGTATTTGAAGATTACCGCAATAACAAAAAAGAGCATCAGGCAATAAAATTAACAGTTCAAACTTGCTGTGATATTTCTGAAATTTTATCAATAGCCCCCCCTTTCTTAAAGGCGACAAAACGATTAGTTTCAGCTAACACTCCAGATAATAAACAAAAAGCGATTGAAGAAGTATCTACCGCCATCAATAATACAAGAAATATGTTTGCCCATGCGAAAACTAATTACGAAAAAAAGGGAATGGAGTGTCCAAAAGAGCAACTTTACGAATTTGTTATGTGTGTTGATATTCTTGCTCAACAAGTAATAAGGTGGTTTGATAATCAGCGAGAAGAAAATAGAGTTGTGTAGCTTGGGATGATTGGAGCGCTTTGCATAGCGCTCTCTTTCTCACTACTCCCCAAACATCTCATCAAGCTTCTCTGCAACCTCACGCTGCATTGTCGGTAGCACATGACTATAGGTATTCAAAGTCGTCTGAATATCCGTATGCCCCAACCGTTCTGATATCAGCTTTACATTCACGTTTTGCTGAATCAGCATAGTTGCATGTGTGTGGCGTAGGTCATGGAATCGTATCTTAGGTAATCCGAGTTTCTCCGTTAAGTTATAGAATTCTATGCGACCATTTCTAGGGATTAACGGGTTTCCTTTACGTGCACATATTACTAGATCATTATTCTCGTAATCTCTACCGTGATATAAACGTTCTCTCTTTATCATTTCACGATGTATCTCTAACTCTTCGATTAGTTTTATCGGAAAATGTATATTACGTATACTTGCGTTATTTTTAGCGCCTACTTTAATTTCCCCCGTCTGGGTTAACGTCTGTCTTATGTAAATTATCCTATTTTCGAAGTCGATGTCGCTCCAACGTAGCCCCATGATTTCGCCTTGACGCATACCCGTCAGTAATGCGATGACACAGGCAATATAAAATCGAGTAGGACGATAAACATTCTTACCCTCATTTATAAAATGGTTTACTTCCTCTAACGTCCATACATTTATTTCCTCTGTTTTTCTTATCTTAGGTAATGTAATTCCTATGGTAGGATTTTCTTTAATAAGCTTTAAAACCTGCGCCTTTTTTAACGAAGCACTTACTATTCGGAATATAAGGTGAACTGTATAAGCCGAATAATTAGTTTCCATAGCTAAATTATTAACGAATGATTGCATATGTATTGGTTGAATCTTTTGCAATCCAAAGTGACCAATACGTGGTTTAATTACATTTTTTATATACGTCTTATGGATATCGAACGTTGACTTTTGCAGATAAAATGAACGCTCCTTCATCCATTCATCAACATATATACCATATTTCATCGTCGATAGATCCGTAAATTCTTCGTCTAGCATTTCAGCTTGCAATTTCACCATCGCTTCGTAGGCTTCCTGTTTAGATGTAAAGCCCCTTCGCTTCACTTGTCGACGCTTTCCTGTGAATGGATCCTTCTTTCTATCAAATGAAAAGTACCAACTCTCTCTGCTCTTATCGAATAAAACGCTCCCTTTCACTCGCCATCCCTCCTCTATATTACTTTCGTAGTATTTTATCATTTTCCTCTTAGAGAAAAGAATACATCCTCCTTTCTACGCAAAATAAAAACGCCTCTATTTAAGAGACGCCGAATAATACCATATTTTCTATCCTTCTAAATGGCTTATTATATATCGTTGCTTATTTATGTCTTGACGTTTTAATGCCGTCATTAATTCTTGATTAACCTCCGAAACAGGTAACGGTTCACCGTTCGTATCAAATAATCTTATGCCCAACTTACTTAGTATTTTTATATTGTTACGATTCCTACTCACTTGCGTATAACTTATGATAGTACGTAAATTAATCCCAAAACTTATCATACTAACCGACTCTCCCTTTTCAATATAAACAGATACGGACATACTTCTATTTATCCACGGAGAATCCTTTGAAGTTTAATATCCTTATATATTTCTCAATACATTAGCGGAGTATCTTTTATATAAATACTTTATCGATAATATATAAGATAGTAATTCTTTTCGTTAGAAAAGGATTACCGGTAAGTATGAACGTTAGTGAATACTTACCGAATAGTACTTATACTCTTAATCTCTTAATAGTAAATCTTTATAGTAAGTAAATATATATACGGAGTAAAAAGTTCACACTCAATGGGTAAAAATTACTCATTCAATGTGTAATAATTACTCACTGGATTAATCGTACTACAAATACGATATGATATCGTCACTACTATCCTGATTATCTTCGTATCTAGCCTTTCTTTCATAACGCTCTTTAACATCTTTCCCCGTTGTTACTTCCGCTTTCTGACGTTTCTCCCACGCTTGTGGAAACCTCGAATAGAATTCACGTTCTTCCTCTATCGGCTTAAGTAACGTATAAGTATCGTTTGTACTACCACCACGTTTACTTACTTCGATAAGGTCAGCGTCCTCTAAAACGCTGATGTGTTTACCGACTGTTTTCCTCGACATATTTAACGCTAACCCTATTTGATCATGCGTAGGAAACGCGTAACCGTATTGCGGATTGTACATCGCGATAATATATCCGTACACTAGAATGACATTACCGTTAAATCCAGGTAAGTACGTGTAGTGACGCATTACAGACGTAGGTATAGCCGTGAACCCTTTCGATAAATCAAACGGTAGTGCGCGTTGCTTTTCGTTTTCCATATATAAAACCTCCATATAAAATATATTCGATATAAACAAACCGCTACTTAACGTATATAAAAAGCTACTTAGGCTTATTCGCTGCCCAAGTAGCTAGTGCTTCGTCTAATTCTGGCGAACTCTTATACTGCCAAAACTTACGTAATGTATTCTCGTTTAATGCCATGCAGATATAACGTATACCACGCTCTCGTAAAAATACGTGTAACGCTGGCGAATAACAGTAAAAGTACCCTTTGTTTTCCATATATAGAACCTCCGATAGATTAAAGTAAAATAAAAAAAGCGGTCGCAATGACCGCCGTAAGTTTAGTTGAAATATTCGCTTGTTTTAACGGCGCGACTCGTAAGTCCGTCGAATAATGTATCTTCAAATTCGTAGTTGTAATCGTCTGCTTCTTCGTATGTAGCGAACGTTAATAATTCAGCGCTACCTTCTTTGCAGAGTAAATACGTTTTACCTTCCGTGTCTTTAATTTCAATCGCGTAGTTATCTACCATATTATCGTCTCCTCTTCGATTATAATACGTAAAAAAGACGCCCTTGAGGGACGTCTTTTAATAGGATACAAAAAGCTATAAAATAAGTAGTTAAACGATAGATAAACATACATGAACTATAATAAATTGACCAACAAACCAAATTTTTCACTAAGTTTCTGATCTGCTTCCTCTTGCTTATCTTTCAAAAGATTTTTATCATATTTAGCGAAAAATAGCTTTACTATTTCACTCAACTCCCGGTTAGAAAAAACTATATCCTCCACATTAATACTTTTCTTCTTAATCATAATAGTTTGTTTAACGATGTTTAAAATTTCTTTATTTCTCGTTGTCAAATAAACCGCACTATATAAGTTACTCGTTGCTCTCCCCATTGTCTGTCCTATAGTATAACAATAATATTTAATCTTCTTCTCATCTAATTCAATTATTTTAGATAATATCCACACTAAATATTCTCCGATAAGTTTTTTATCCTTCTCATCTTCCTTAGTTCTTACATATAAGGTTGCCAACTTAGAAGCAACTATCAAACAAGCCAGATATATCGAATTATCTCTATAGTCATTTAAAAAATACAGTAATCTCCCTTTCTTATCCTCTTGTATCAATACTAACAACAAATTACTTAGTGGAACCCCTACTAAATATACATCTTCATTATATTCTTTAAGTTCCCTACTCACGTCAAAATATTTTATCTCAGTTGGTATGTAGTTTGTTACACTCCACGGCATCATTCTAAGCTTTTCAAAATACTCATAAACTTTTCTCGATTTTTCTAAGTCCGTAAAATTTTTATTTTTATCGATCAAATTATAACAATCATTCATAAAATTACCGTATAAAGGCTGTAAATAAAACATATTTTTCTTTTTTCCTAATCTTGTGTAGGAGAAATCATTGTTAAATCCAAAATAACCATATTTCATTGTAACTTCTATAGAGCCTAATATTAACTTTTGATTCTGTTCAAGGATTACTTTACTTTCTGCTGCAGAAATACTTATCAAAATTTGCTCTAGAAGTTCGTTGATTCGAAATGAAGATAAATACACTTCGTGCCTAATGAACAAACTAATCATTCTATTGTATTGACTAAGGGCTTCTGTATATAGTCCCTTTTTTACTAACTCTTCAATAGCTGAAACCCACATTAATATGATATCAGGTTTGCTTGAGATTTCAGTATAGTTTTCTTGAATTTTACTTTTATAGTTTATCAATGATAAATTCGCTATTCTCTCGTATATGTAAAAGTTTCTATGATATTCTATATCTCCTTTTAGAATTTTTTCTATAGCATCTTCATTTAAATCAAATAGATACTCTGAAAATTCTTCCTGTGCCCCTATCTTCATTCTCGGTTTACGCACTATCTTTATATTTTCCGTGTAATACATACTAGCAACCTTATTAATACTTAGTGCTTGGCTGTTGGAATAAAGAATAATTTTGATAACAAACAAACTTAACAAAAACAAAGTTATTAGAAACACATTAAAAATTATACTAGAAGAACTATCGGTAATATATATCCAAATATTAGTAAACAAAAGACAAAATACAGAAACACTTATAAATATAATATTCCCTAAAACAGACTTAGCAAAGGCAATTTTATAAATAGAAATCCCAAAAACTTTTTCTTTTTTAAGATTGGTTATTAATGAAAACAAAGATAAAATAAGAAAGGTTGTACTGATTTGTGAAAACAAAAATTGTCGATTTAGTGTTTCATCAGATATAGTAGGTATTAGACTCAAAATTCCCTCTAACCATTCCCAATTCAAAACCCTGAATTTTTGTAATAATGTCGTAATTATCAATACGACTATTCCTATTTCTATATATCTGACAAAGGTAAACAAAGAATAGGTTATTGGGTATCTTATCTTCCCCTCCACCTTAAAATATACTTTTCGGAAAAAGTTTTTTATGTTTCTCATTTTGCGCCTTATTTTTTGATACTTCCCCAGTTTATATCCCTCTCCCTCATTATAGAAAAACACTTGATCTGATGTTCAAACTCAGTATTCACCTAGAATCTATCATATTATTTAATTAGGATAATATTGTATTTTTTATTTTAAATCTTATTTTGCCGTTTGTCCATAAAAGCTGATGTAATCAAAAAAAGACCGCAATATAAGCGGTCCTGTACATCTTTTCTGTTGCCGCCCTTAAGGCTACTTTACAATTTCCTCCCTAACAACATAATTCATAATAGGCTGTATCCCTATAAACTCCCTGTACTTCGCCACACGTTCCTTATTCCTAGACTTTGTGGTATCACTTCGTAACATTTCGTTAACTGTACGCTTTCTTCGTCTAGGAATACGGTGGTCTAACGAATCTGCTGCTAAAGCGAAAGCTGCCTTTAACGAAACTCCACTGCCGTTTCCCTTCCTCTGACGAGTACCTTCCTGCCTACGTTGCATTTGCGTATCACTTAAAAAGTGATTTTTAACAGTTTAGAAGTCGCTAAAAATCGTGTCGTTATTTCTTTTCTCAATTTCTAATTCAATACGTTTTTTATACTCCAAGCATTTTTCATAATCAAGGTAATAATTTAAATTTTTATAGCGAATATAACCTGAGTTTGATATATATGTTATATTCTCTTTAATTTCAGATTCATTTAAACTAACATCCAAATATGAAATAATATGTATATCCTTATCTACCTCTGCCACCATACATTCTGGATCAAACGAGAATTTTTTCATTATATTAGATTTTTTATTTTTAAGTAACAGGAATAAATCTAATACGCTAGTAGTTTCACCGAACAATCCCAATTCTCGATTTTCACCAACAGATTGTACATGGCTTATCTCGTAAAAGAAATCATTATCAACAGAATAACGTTCTTTTAACATCCGTATCCCATCCCATATAGGATATCCAGTATACATTTTTTGAATTATAATTATTTTCTTATACATGAATTCTTTATAAAAACGCTCCATTTCAGATTTGTATTGAGTTATATCTCCAATATAGTTTATATAGTCTTCTAATATTGGATAAATTATTACCTTGTCAAAATTTTCTTGATCAATGTCATAATACAAATCTAATATATTTAGATAAATTGGGACTCTCTTACTTTTCATGATACCTTCTAGTATTTCCTCTTTTCTATCACCGTTGTCAATAAAAATAAAATTAGCAGCAAAGTATTCCATAAACGACTTATGTGACCATCTATACGTAAACCCTTCTTCTATAAATAACGGTACATTATAAATTAAATCTTGGAAAACATCATGAGGCTTTACATTTTCAAAATAAGGACTATCTATCGATTTTTCAATCAAAGATAATAATTTATCTTTATTGTATTCAATTCGATTTTCCTTCAAACAAATAAACCCTAATTTCCTTAAAAGTTTATGCAATTGATCTGTTGATAATCCGCTATATTTTTGACGCTTATAACCATCCTTAGATAGGTCATGTTCCTCAAACAATGCATCATATACTTTTCTATAAAATTGATCTTTTTTTACTGGTACATCTCGCTTATGTTTATAAGTTAAGTATATTAAAGAAACAAGAAAGGGAACTTCTAAAAATTCTACTAAATCCTTAAATGCATCTTGTTCTAAGTTCTCATTTATTTGTTTAATAATTGAGTCTGACAAGTTAAAACCTAAAATCCTGTCATACTTTTCAATCATTTCGCAAGCTTCATTATACTGCATTCCATTAATATGAAATTTTTTAAACTGACCAAAACTAGAAAGGACATTATCATTTCTCGACGTAAGTAAGAATATATTATTATTCGATTTCGCAATAAATTCTTTTAATTTATGTACTATTTTATCTTTATACTCAAAAGGAATCTCATCGAATCCATCTAGGAAAAATATAAAATCTCCTCGATTTATAATCTCTAACACTAATTGTTTATCGTGTTCTTTATGAATTGAATTAAGCTGGGTTATTATTAAGTCTACTATGTCAGTTTCTTCTTGTAATTTTCTTAACTCAATAAATATAGGAATACCTTCATTTTTCTCTATACAAGAAATAAATAACTTTTTCATAATAGTTGATTTCCCCATACCTGCACTATCTTCTATTATAACTTTTTTGTATGTATTAAAAAGACCACTATCATAATCCGTAATGTAATAGTTTTCCCCATAAGTTTCACTACTAATTTTTAATGGTTGGTATATTTGATCTATATCCACCTGATTATTCCCAAGAGCAATAACATTAACAAATTTATTTTGTTCGTATGTTCGAACAAGATAATCATTAAAAACCTCAATAAATGAACTCTCTAATTGACTATCTATGTTTCTTCGTACTTTAATATCCTCCAACTTTGGTTGTACCCATTTATCAATAATTGCCCCCACACTCTTCTTTATAGCTTCTGTAGTCATGGCAGTTACTAATGGATTTGTAATAAATTCATTTAGCATATAATAATAACCCCTTCTATTATTTTTAACTATATTATGTATAAATATATTTTTATACTGAATTAACAATAATACTTTAGTGTATTTTACCATAACTACCAAAAATGTTCCTACTTACCTTATAAAATTTTACTAAATAGATAATAAAAAAGCTAATCAGTGTAAAAATTAATTTAAAGAATAAATTTACAAAAAACATTTTCACCCATTTGGTCTTTTACGGAATAATTCATACGTATTCTTTATTTATTTTTAATAATAACTCCTAACCGCATGCACTCTCGTAAACTCCCGATATACTTTCCCTCTCTCCTCGTTCCTAAACTTCGCTTCTCTATCGATTTGCCACGTTTCTTTTCTAATTCGTTTCCTATGTACCGGAGGCTTGTAGCTTTTCCGATTAACGCTGTATTCCTCTGCTGTACCTTCCTAACAAATTTTTATTAATTCTTCATTTTAGGCGCACGATTTCACTACTTTGTGCAACCTATAAATACGTAAGGAATATAAGAACGGAAATAATAGGTAACCAGCGCCCTAGTCCGTAATAAGCCTTAGTAATGCATATAGTTAAATACATTGTTGAAAGGGCGACGCTTTCAAATACTCTACTACGCGTTGCACATCGTTTAAAAAATCCCGTAATGGCATTTAACTGACTTCCATACTCCGCTTTAGATTGCCTATTTAACGCATGAAACTAACCTTAGTAATGTTTTAAGAATACGTATTGTTTGATGAAATCACGTGTGTGCTCCGAAAACTCCATTACCATACCGGATATTTCAGTTTCGTTCGTAATCCTGTAAACATTTTCGGATATATCCCCATAACGTTCCCGATACAAACGTAATTGTTCTTCTGATTCGGTGTCTTTTACGTATTCGACTTCCGGTTGTTTATTACGTTCTTCTGTTAGTAGTTGACCGAGTACTTGTTTATCTTGTTCGGCTTGTTTCAACGCCTTTTTTACTTCGCGTAATTCACGGACCGTCATTTCGTCTACTGTTTTGGTTTCGCCAGTTGACGGGATTGTGTGCGATTTATCTCGTTGTTCTTCTGGCATTGTGGAGATAAGGTATAAGGCTTCAAGCCCAATTTGATTCGACGTCGAATCATTTACATCTAACTCTTCGTAGACAGTTATAAACTTTGTCGCTTGATTTCTACTCATACCAATAGAATTGCACCATGAAGCCCATCTACCATGTACCAAATCATTTTCTTTTACGTGTTTCAGGCGCTTTCCTATCTCGAAAATAGCTTCACCCGCTACTCGTTGGTAAGCGTTTATTTCTGCGGTGATTACGTTAATGTCATTAGATAACTTCGCTATTTCATAACTCATTAATAACACCTCCTTAGTATTTAAAACCTGACAACTTCGCTCACGCTCGTTGTATCTCATTATCTATTAGCGGCGTTCTTTTATATAAGTAATTACCGCCGAATATATTAATGATGGAAGGATATTTCGATAGAAATAGACTTCAGGGTTTTAGCTCTTAATCTTTTTCTAGTTAAAAGATAGTTCTTGTTAAGAGTTAGTTCTTGTTAGTGTGAACTACAACCATGTGTGGAAGTTACCATATGTGGTCATACGTCACATGGACTAATAGATTCCGGCTCATTTCCGAATATTGTTAGTTGACTGATCGGTAGAATCGTATATACCGTATTCTCCCACTGCTGCGTACGCTCGTGTCTGCGTCTTTCCTTAACGACCAAGGGTTTTCCATCCCAACGATACTCACATAGCTTTTTGATGCGTCTATTCGCGCTCTCACGACTTATATTTAATCGTTTAGCAATCATATCTTGTGTTGGATAACATTCACCATCTTCGTCCATGAATGATGCTAGTACACATAAAGTCGTCCATCTTTCAGGACCTAAGTCCGCTATTAAACCGGAGTGTACTGCGTCAACATACATCTTTAGAAAGATACGTGTCTCTCGCTTTCCACTCGTAATTGAATATTCCGTTTGGGCTTCGATTGATACTAAGTTGCTATTTTCGCTCACTGTACTCACCCATTTCCACCTCCGTGTAATGCCTTGTGAACTCCTTACATTTACTATGACGCGAGACTTTGTAAACTCGCGCACTTTTCATAAATAAATTTCGGATTTATTTTTCTCATCGCTTATATAAACGTTTAGGCTTTTGAAATTGAGCCAATGTTTTTTACTTTTTTCTACCTTTTATACCCCTATACAATTTGTGACTTTAGTTTTAGAATACAGGTAATGGAAGATATAACCTCTTTCTTGTGACTTTTTAAAGGAGGACATAAGATTGAGTGGTACAGTAAGTAAAAATAAGGATACAGGTAAATGGGATTTTATCTTCGCTATTAAAGATCCAATGACAGGCAAGCGTAAACAGATACGCCGTAGAGGTTTCGCTTCTAAACGAGAAGCAAATGAAGAAATGACGCTCTTAAAGGCTGATTATCTTAACGATGATTTTCTTAAGCTTTCCCATATGTCATACGAAGCATTTATGGAACAGTGGTTTAAAGAAAGGCAAAATCAGCTTCAAAAATGTACCTTTCGAGCAAATTACACGCATTACTTAAATATAATAAAACCTCGTCTCGGACACTTGAAGATTCAAGATATTACAACGATGCATCTACAACACTATATTAACTCGTTAATCGAGGAGAATCGTTACTCAAAAGGTACAGTGAATTTAACTTTCAGTTTTATACGAACCTCTTTAAAAAGAGCGAAAGTACTTAAACTTATAAAGAATAATCCGGCAACTGATGTTGTTTTACCTAGAGTAACTAAAACTGAAATGGAAGTATGGACGTTGGATCAGGTAAATTACTTTTTAAGTGGAAGTAAGACGATGAGGAACGCTACGAGATTTCGTATTAGCTTTTCAATAGCGATATTTACTGGAATGCGTCAAGGTGAAATTTTGGGGCTACGATGGAAAGATATCGACTTTGAAAACAATAGAATATTTGTCAGACAAACGTTATCTGAGCGCGGGGAATTAAAATACGGTGCAAAGAATAAAACGAGCATACGTACGATTCATATTCCGAAGCTTTTAATAGAAGAGTTAAAAACTCACCGTAAGTTTGTTGAGTACGAAAAAGAAAAAGCCGGTGATAAATACACCGACTTAGACTTAGTTCTCCCCTCCAAATACGGAAAGCCGTTAGATTCTCGTAGCATACGTAGATCATTTTATAATGTAACCGAGAAACTCGGATTACCTAGAATACGATTTCATGATCTACGACATACTCACGCTACGCTGTTGATACAACAAAACGTTAATGTAAAATTAATTTCAGAACGACTAGGTCACGCTGATATAGGTACGACATTAAATACCTACAGTCACGTGTTACCTGATATGCAACGTTCTGTAGCTGAAAAGCTCGACGAAGTCTTCGAAAAGTGTGACCGCTAGTGTGACTCGGCCTTAAAATTTCGAAAAAACGAGAGGAAGAATCGACGGTGAACTAAGCTTACTTCACCACAAACCTAGTCTGACTACACCCATCCTTCTGCTTCGTTACTTCTAATACAGCTGGCATTGCGTTTTTCAGCTCTTGAACGTGTGAGATGACACCGATAAATCGGCCTGATTTTTGTAAGTCAATTAAGGCATCTACCGCTTTCGTTAACGATTCTTCATCTAATGAACCGAACCCTTCATCGATGAACATCGTTTCGATGGAAATACCGCCTTCATATGCTTGAATGACATCTGCCATTCCTAGCGCTAGGCAAAGTGATGCGTTAAATTTCTCTCCACCGGATAGTGTTTTTACATCGCGTGTTTGGCCAGTGTATGCATCGTACACATCTAAACCTAATCCACTTTGACGATTTCTCTTTTCAACTCGTTCACTTCGTTTTAAATAAAATTGTCCGTTTGATAATTTACGTAATCGTTCGTTTGCAATTTGAACAATTTGTTCTAAATACTCAATTAAGATGTAACGTTCAAATGATATACGGCTCTCGTTATCACCTTTCATTACTTCATATAAGTCAACAAGTTCTTGGAAAGCTTTTTCTTCCTCATGAATTTGCTCATCAATACGTCTAATGTTTTCATGTAAATCCGAAATATATGTTACCGCATTTTGCGCACGTTGACGTTTTTCTTTAATGATATCGAGATTAATTTCTAGTTCTTTTATGTGTTCACCTAAAGATGTAATGTCCATATACTCTTTATCTTTTAATTCTGAGTTTAACTCTTCGATTTGTTTTGCAAGCACTTCAAGCGATGAATAATAACCTTGAATTTCTTTTTGTAACATCTCCATCTCGGCATCGCTTAATTTGGCTTCTTTATACGTGAATTCATCTGTAAACCCACTTTGTTCTAGCTCTTTCATAAAGCGTGCGAAAGTCTCTTCTTTCTTTAATTTTGCACTTTCAAATTGATTAGAAGCACCTTTTTGTTCTGCTTGAATACGTATATTTTCATTTTGCCAATGCTGATACGCTTCCTGGACTTTCTTCCATTCGTCTTCCATTAACCTAAGTTCCTGCATAGCTTGGTCAAACTGTGCTTTCCAAGCTTGTACTGTTTGTAAGTTTTCTGGAATATTTCGTTTATCATGTTCATATGACGTACGAAGTTGCATACACTCCATTTCTGTACGGTGCTGCATTGTTTCCACTTCTCGTTTTTGTTTCTGAAGTTCTTCTATTTTTTCTTCTACGCTTTTCATGTTCGCAGCAATCTGCTTACGTGTCTCTTCACTTGCTTTTAACGTATTCACGTCTGCAGCTAATTGTTTTCCTTTTTGAACAAGTGCACTATATGTTTCAGCTAATTTTTCCGAATTGTAGCCGCGCTTCACAACTTCTTCTATCACTTGTTCATATTGTAGTCGATAGAAATTCCATTTCTCCTCTACTTGCACATGTAATTTTTCAGCAATGTTCTTCTTATCTCTTAAATTGTTTAACTCTTTTTCATCGATCGCATTACTTTGCTCTGTAGCTTTTTGCGGATGATTCGTACTACCACATACCGGACAAGATTCACCGTCATGTAAATGAAGAGCTAATATACCAGCTTGTTCACTTAACCAGCGGCGCTCCATGTTTTCATATGCACGAACTGCCACTTGCATTTTATTAGTTGCCGCTTCTTTTTCTTGCTCGAATTTTTGTTTTTCTTGCCAAACATCATATGCTTGCTTTAAAACTTTTGCATCTTCTCGCATATTCGTTAGTTCTTCTACTTTAGCTACATATTGCTCAAGTGCTTGTTCTAATTGCTGCAATTCATCAGACATTCTCTGTTTTTGGTTTGTATGCTCTTCTAGTTGTTGATCTAACTTTTGCATACTTTCTTTTAATTTCCCTATTTGAATTTCGGCATTTTGTAAATTCAGCTTTCTCTCAGCTAATGATTCAATGATTGCTTGTAACTCTTCTAATCTTTGAACAAGTTTTTTAGCCTCTTCTCGTTCAGCTTCTTTATTCTTTACTACTTCATACTTCTCCTTAGCAAGTTCAAAGCTGTTCATTATCTGTTCTTGTTTGACAATTATCTGTTTTAACAAACTTTCAACTTTCTGCTCATTTTCCATCGCTTCTTCATACCATTGTTCAAATGGTAATAAGCGCTTTGCTTGTTCCGCACGTTTAAAGGATTTTTCTTTCCTTTCAATTGCTGCACGGTTCTCTTGTAAAGTGTTATATTTCTCATTCTTTTGTTGTAAATCTATAAATTTCTCATTTATAGATTTTGCTGCATGAAAACGTGTTTCTGCATCCTTTAATTGCTTCGTTTGAACATCTTGTTCTACTTGTAATTGCTCAACCTCTGCTTTATACACGGTTGTTTCTTGTTCTAACGCTTCTACTACTTGATGCGTATTTACATGTTCTTGTGCCACTAATGTCTCTAATAATGCTCCATCACGGATTGGTAATTTAAAAACATTACGGAAATAGAGCTCTCTCTCTTTTTGTTTTTCTTGCAAGACATCTTTCCATTGTTTTCTCTTTTGATCAAGTAACTCACGCATTAATTTATAACGATCCGTTTTAAAAATACGACGTAAAATCTCTTCTTTGTTTTCCGTCTCAGATGTTAATAGTTTTCGGAATTCCCCTTGGGGTAACATAACAATTTGGCTAAATTGATGTTTACTTAACCCAATTAAATCTTCCACTTTTTTGTTTACGTCTGTTACATGAAAACGATCGACGGCTGGAACGTTTTCTCCATCAATAACTTCATATAATTCTACTGCATGTCCTGTAATGGTCTTATTCCCTTGTTTTTTATGTCCAAGTTGTCGTTTTATTTCATAGCGTTTCCCTTTTAACTGAAAGGTTAATTCAACACTTGTATAAACATTATCATCAGCAAATTGACTTCGAAGCATGCTCGTATCACTACGTTCTTCTCCACTAGCCTCACCATATAACACATAACAAATCGCATCAAAAATCGTTGTTTTTCCAGCTCCCGTATTCCCAGAAATAGCGAAAATACGATGTTCTCCAAGATCTTCAAAATCGATTACTTCTTTCTGTTTATATGGCCCGAATGCTGTCATAATAAGCTGAATCGGTCTCATCCTCGTTCACCTTCCCGTTCTTGCGCTGTTTGTAATACATCTATAAATAGGCGTTCTTTCTCTTCTGATAAATCTAACCCTTTCATTTCTTTATAGAAAGCCTTTAAAAGAGATAAATCATCCGTTTTATGTCTTGAAACCGTTACTTCATTTGTATCTGTGAGTTCTCGCCTTTGCATCGCTCTTTCAACGTGCATTGCATTTGGATATACAGATCGTATTTTCTCCATTGGCTGTAAGACAGGGTTTTCGTCTAATAATTTTACAAATACGTAATCTTCACTTACTGGGTGCTGTAATAATTCATCTATTTTCGCTTCTACTGTTCGCATTTTACGACGTGGTGAAAGTAACCTTTTTTCAATTGCTACTTCACCAGTTTCATTCAGTTCTACAATGTAATAACCTTTTTTATGTTTCTCTTCAGAAATTGAATAGGCAAGTGGTGAACCTGAATATCTAATGGTCTCATTACGTACGAAATGCGCTTGATGTAAATGTCCAAGCGCTGTGTAATGAAACTTATCAAAATAATGACTATTTACATATTCAGCACCACCAATTGAAAGTGGTCGTTCTGCATCACTTGTATTCTCCTCCGCTTCTCCTGAAGAAGTTACAAATGCATGTCCAACAAATACATGTCTAGCTTCTTTATCCATCGTTTCAGAGAGCTCATTCATAAAAATGCGCATCGCATCATCATGAGAACGTACGTCTTCATTTTTCAACACGTGTCTAACTATGCTTGGGTCTGCATACGGTATTAGATGGAAGTGAACCTCTCCATATTCATCATTTAGTACAACAGGTTCGTACGGGAATTGAAATTGACCTGCAATATGTAATCCTTGTTTTTTCATTAAACTACTTCCAAAATGGATACGATCCGGACTATCATGATTACCAGCTACTGCAATAACTGGTGTTTGTAAATCAATAACTATTTTTTGCAGCACATCATTTAATAAGTCTACTGCTTCTGTAGGTGGAATTGCTCGGTCATATAAATCCCCTGCAATAATTACAGCATCTGGTTTTTCTTCTTCAACAGCCTGTACAAACTGATCTAATACAATCTTTTGGTCTTCAGTCATATACACGCCATGAACAAGCTTTCCTAAATGCCAATCCGCTGTATGAAATAACTTCATATTTTTCTACTCCTTTTAATTTACTGATTTTAGTGAAACGAGTTGATAGTTTATTGTAGTTTTTCCGTTCTCCCACTCTAGCTTCAATATCGTTGCACTTCCAATTCTTTCTTCATTTGATTTATATAAAGGCAATATTTCTTGAACTGTAAATAAGTGATAACCATCCAATATTAATTGAAATATATTTTCTTCAATATGTAATCTTACTTCTTTTTCATTTGAAATAATTTTTGTGTGCATCTCAAATTTCATGATAGATACAACCCCTTTTTATAATCTCTACATTTTAATAGTATAGTGGCTATGCAAGATTGACAAGTACATACACAGCAAAGTACACACTTTTCTATTGTTATATGCTTTATGTATTTTATATAAAATACGGTATGTGAAATTTTACATTTTCCCCAAAATAAAAATGCCTATTGTGACATCTTTATTTTTGTATAAAGTCTTTCATTACATAATATAAAACGGTAATTAAGACGATTGCGACGAAAAATGAGAACACTGCGACAATGTAGCCATCTTTATTTAATAAAATACAGAATGAAATAGATATTATAAAAATCGGAAATACGAGACGTACTTTATCCTTCACTTCTTCTGTCGTATCTGTATGATGAAAATACTGCGTTATTCCTATCATTAAAAAAGACAAAATAATAACCGACAATAGTAAAGGTCCTGGCATTCCGATTTCTCCTTTCTCTATTTCTAATTCAGTGTAAAATTTTTTATTACAATTGTACGATTTCTTTTTTCTTCAAACACACTTTTAGAATTGATAATGAACATTTCACACCTATATAATAGCGCTTTTATCATTATAACTTCAAATAATTACACTTACAGTAATGTTGTAATATTCCCCCTCAGTCTCTGAAATCCTGCAAAGATAACTCGTCAAAATATGCAGTGACCAAATTAATATTTACCGTCAACTTTTGACAAAATTTATAAAGGACATTTCAGTACATATCAAGAATTAAGAATAAGAAGATATGTAAGGGAGGATGCATTATGACTGAACAAGTTTTATTTTCTGTTAGTGAAAACGGCGTTGCGACAATTACTTTAAACCGTCCAAAAGCACTTAATTCTTTATCTTATGACATGTTACAACCTATCGGACAAAAACTTAAAGAGTGGGAACACGATGAGCGTATTGCACTTATCGTGTTAAAAGGAGCTGGCACAAAAGGTTTTTGTGCAGGCGGCGACATTAAAACTCTTTATGAAGCGCGTTCCAATGAAGTGGCATTGCAACATGCAGAACGTTTTTTTGAAGAAGAGTATGAAATTGATACATATATTTATCAATATACAAAACCGATTATTGCTTGTTTAGATGGAATTGTAATGGGCGGTGGTGTCGGTCTTACAAATGGTGCGAAGTATCGCATTGTAACTGAGCGTACGAAATGGGCAATGCCAGAGATGAATATCGGCTTCTTCCCAGACGTCGGAGCTGCATATTTCTTAAATAAAGCGCCTGGATATACAGGACGATTCGTTGCTTTAACAGCATCTATTTTAAAAGCTTCTGACGTATTATTTATTAATGCTGCTGATTACTTTATGACATCTGATTCATTACCAGAGTTTCTTACTGAACTTGAAAGTGTAAATTGGCATAAAGAAGATGATGTACATACTAATTTAAAAGAAGTTATTCGTACATTTGCAACTGCTCCAAACTTAGAAAGCGAGCTTGCTCCTTCATTAGAAGTAATCAATTCACATTTTGCTTTCGATACAATTGAAGAAATCATCCATTCATTGGAGAAAGATGAAAGTTCCTTTGCTCTAAAAACGAAAGAAACACTGTTATCAAAATCCCCTATTTCACTAAAAGTAACATTAAAACAGTTTATTGATGGAAAAGATAAATCCGTTGAAGAATGTTTCGCTACGGACCTTATACTTGCTAAAAATTTCATGAGACATGAAGATTTCTTCGAGGGAGTACGCTCCGTTGTCGTTGATAAAGATCAAAATCCGAATTATAAATATAAACAGTTAAGTGACGTTTCAGAAGAAGATGTGAATCGTTTCTTTAACTTACTTAATGCATAAAATGAAATTGTCATGAGGGGAGGTTTTGTTCATCCCCCACCTAACTTCTTTTCTTCAGCTAAATCTTGTGCGGTGAAAATCTTACTACCCGCAAATAGCGGTATAAAATCGAGGCTATATAGTAGTGTAATTAGAGCTACTATATAGTCTTTTTTATTTAATTATTTTTAATAAAATTTAATTTTATTAAATCCATTTTTGTGCTACACTGATTTTAATCAAATATTCTAAAAATAAAAAGGAGGGACGGCTATGATAGAAAATTATCTTCTTTTCATCATTATGTCTATTTGCCTCATCATTTTACCTGGTCCAGATACAGCAATGGCTACGAAAAATACATTGGTTGCTGGTAAAGTCGGTGGAGTGAAAACAGTGTTTGGTACATGTATTGCACTATTAATTCATACTTTAGCTGCTGTAATTGGTCTTTCTGCACTTATTGTAAAGTCAGCTCTTTTATTTTCTATTTTCAAGTACGTTGGGGCTCTCTATTTAATATATATCGGTATTAAAGCCCTTTTAGCAGTAAGAAACAAAGAAAACTTAGATACAAATGATCTATCTTTGAATAATGAAAACGAACATACTTCTTGCTTTCGCCAAGGATTTCTTACAAATTTATTAAATCCTAAAGTAGCAGTCTTCTTTTTAACTTTTTTACCACAATTTTTAAATCCAAATCATAATACATTTATTCAACTTCTTGTAATGGGCCTTACTTACCTCGTTTTAACAGTCATTTGGTTTGCATTTTATATATTTTTAATTGATAAAATTAGTGCTTTTATGAAAAAACCGAAGACGCAACGTTATATTCAAGGGCTAACAGGAGTCGTCCTAATTGGATTTGGTATTAAACTAGCTTTTGAAAAAAATAATTAACAAGACGAAAACCACCACTATTAATAGTGGTGGTTTTCATCTAATAACTGATTTGGTTGTTTACTCTATATTAAAACCAGCGCTCAGTTACAACTTTTTTACGTGTATAGAATTGAACGCCATCTGTACCATTTGTACCTAAATCACCAAAGAATGAAGCTTTATTTCCTGCAAATGCGAAGAATGCCATTGGTGCTGGAACGTTTACGTTTACACCAATCATACCAGCATCGATGTTATCACGGAATGTTTGTGCATGTTTACCATTTGACGTATAAATAACCGCACCATTTGCAAATTTAGATTGATTTGTTAGTTTAATACCTTCTTCTAAATCTTTAACACGTACAATACTTAATACTGGAGCAAAAATTTCATCTTGCCAAATTTTCATTTCTTGATTCACGCCATCAAAGATTGTCGCACCTACAAAGTAACCTTCTCCAACTTCTTCATTAATTTTACGGCCATCTACTAATAAAGTTGCCCCATCTGCTACACCGCTATTAATATAGCCTAAAACGCGCTCTTTATGAGATTCACGGATTAATGGTCCAACATAGTTATCTTCGTTAAAGCCATCGCCTACTTTTAATTTTTTCGTTTCTGCTACTAATACATCAATAAATTCATCAGCAATTTCATCCACTACTGCTACTACTGAGCATGCCATGCAGCGCTCTCCACTACTTGCAAATGCAGATCCAATTACACCTTGTACTGTTTTCTCAAGATTGCAATCTGGCATTACAATCGCATGGTTTTTCGCACCTGCTAACGCTTGTACACGTTTTCCGTGTTTCGTACCTGTTTCATATACGTAACGAGCTACCGGCTCAGAGCCAACGAACGAAACAGCCTGAATATCTTTATTTTCTAAAATGCTATTTACAACATCTTTTCCGCCTTGCACTAAATTTAATACGCCTTTTGGGAAACCTGCTTCATAGAATAATTCTACAAGTCGCTCCGCTAAAAGTGGCGTTCTTTCAGATGTTTTTAATACGAATGTATTACCGCAAGCAATTGCAAGTGGGAACATCCATAACGGAATCATCATCGGGAAGTTAAACGGTGTAATGCCAGCAACAACTCCGATTGGGTAGCGCCAAATCGATCCATCAATTCCGCTAGCGATATTCGGAAGTGCTTGACCCATCATTAAATTTGGCGTAGATGTTGCAAGTTCTACCGCTTCAATACCACGCTGTACTTCACCTGTTGCATCCGTTAGCGTCTTACCATTTTCTAGCGTAATGATTTTTGCAAGCTCATCTTTGTTTTCTTGTAATAGCTGTAAATATTTATATAAATTTCTTGAACGATTTGGAACTGGTACTTTAGACCATGTTTCGAATGCTGCTTTTGCCGCTTCAACAGCTTTTTCAACATCTTCTTTTGGAGATAATGGAACGTAAGCGATAATTTTTCCAGTCGCTGGATTTGGAACTGCTTCTACTTCCGTACCTGTCGATTCAACCCACTCACCGTTAATGTGATTTTTTACTCGTTTAATTTCAGTTGTAATCATTGTATTCTCTCCTTTGTATAATTTATTTTTGATTAGAAATTAATTGCTCGCTAACTTTCTTATATAAAGCAGCCATATCATTTTCACCATATCCAGCTTGACTCGCTTCGTCATATACGTTTAATAACATTTCGCTTACCGGTAAATGGAGTTCGCTTTCCTTAGCTAAGTCAACTGCAAATCCTAAATCTTTCTTCAATAAGTTCACAGTAAATCCTGGCTCGTAGTTTTCAGGTGCTATAAAACTTTTATAATTACGTTCATAAATTCTACTTTGACCGTAACTTACATTTAAAATATCAAACATTTTATCTAAATCCATATTGTTCTTTTTCGCTAATGTTAAAGCTTCACTCACACCAGCTGTATAAAAACCAATTAATAAGTTATTAATTAACTTAACAGTTGTACCACTATCAATCTGCTCACTAACGTGGAAAATGTTCGCGCCTAGTACGCCCATGATAGATTCCGTTTTCTCATATACGTCTTTTGATCCACCAACCATAAACGTTAATGTACGGTTTTCGGCTCCGATTACACCACCGCTCACAGGTGCTGCTAAAAAGTCTACTTTCTTTTCCTTTGCAGCTTCCTCTAACTGTTTATTTAACTGCGGCGATACCGTACTTGTATCAATGAAAACTACATTCGAGTGACCATTTTCAAATAATCCTTCTGCTCCAAAATATACCGCTTCAACAGCGCGAGGTGAAGGTAAACTTGTAAAAACTACATCACATGTTTCTGCTAGTTTTGAGATTGATAGACCGATAATTCCGCCTTCTTTTTCAAAGGACGCTTCCGCCTCTTTATTTAAGTCCACGCCATATACTGTGTAACCTGATTTAACTAGATTTTTTGACATTGGAAGGCCCATGTTACCTAAACCGATAAAACCAATCTTTTTCATATCGCTTTCCTCCTATTTACACAATATATTTCCCGCGATTTATAATAGCTTTCGCAATTTCTCTCTTCTTCGTAAATACGTTCGTGTATAAAGGCACTAATAATTGACGGATTTCAGCTAAAATCACATGTCTATCTTGTTCTTCTGTGACAGCTGCTGAAAGTACAGAAATCGTCGCTTCTTCTACTTTACGGTATCCTTCTTCACAAATAACATCCGTTATTAATTGCTTCGTACGTTCTTTTTCCTCACCATTTTTACGTACCGCTTTTCTCGTACGTAAAAATGCTGATTCCATGACGTACACGTCCGTCAACATATTTGAAATTACACGTGAATATTCTTGTTCTTGGTCAATTTTTAGGCCTGGAGTTTTAGAGAGCGTTTTCAAAGATTGTTTCAACAATTTTTTCGCTAATAAAATGTAACGATGGTTTCTTTCTACATTTGCTACATCACTTTCTACTTCAGTATCTTCTAATTGTTCGATTTGCTTCATTAGCATTTTAGCAACTGTTAATCTATTAATTTCGTTCGTTCCTTCAAAAATACGACTAATTCTAGCATCACGATATAATCGTTCTACCTCATACTCTTGCATATAACCGTAACCACCATGAATTTGTACAGCTTCATCTACGATATAAGCAAGTGTTTCAGAAGCATTTACTTTATTTAGTGCACATTCAATTGCAAATTGGGACATTTTCTTCATAAGATCTTCATCGCTCTCATGAATTGCTTCATCGATTACACCTGCCGTACGATAAGCTGCACTTTCGGCTCCATATGTAGCAATGATCATATTTGCAATTTTCTCTTGAATCATCGTAAAGTCTACTAATTCCGTTTGGAACTGTTTTCGCTCTTTTCCATATTGAACCGACAAACCAATTGCTTGTTTTGCTGTTCCAATATTTCCAAAAGCAAGTTTAAGTCTAGCAAAGTTAAGAATATTAAGGGCTACGTGATGCCCTTTCCCAACTTCCCCTAAAACATTTTCAGCAGGGATGACAACATCTTCTAAAATAAGAGTCGCTGTTGAAGAACCTTTAATCCCCATTTTCTTTTCTTCTAATCCAATAGATACACCTTCACATGTTCTTTCGACAATAAACGCTGTCATTCCTTTATTTGTCTTCGCAAAAACAACGTATACATCTGCCATATGAGCATTTGTAATCCATTGCTTCTCACCATTTAACTTCCAAGCTGTTCCCTCTTCATTCAATACGGCGCTTGTTTTTGCACTTAATGCATCCGAACCAGCATTTGGCTCTGTTAAAGCATAAGCCCCAATCCATTCTCCCGATGCGATTTTCGGTAAATATTTTTCTTTTTGCTCTTTCGTTCCATAATATATGTAAGGCAATGTACCGACACCAGCGTGTATATTAAAAGAAACGCTAAACGCACCAGCGTAACCCATTTTCTCTGCTACAAGACCTGAGACAGCCTTTCCTAACTCGAACCCGCCATAATCTTCTGGTACCTCAATGCCTAATAATCCAAGTTCCCCAGCTTTCTCAAATAATTGACGAGAAACTTTATAGTTATGTTGTTCAATATTCTCCATTTGTGGAACAATTTCTTGTTTAACGAATTGTTCTGTCGTTTTTGCGATTAAATCTTCATCACCTGAAAAATCTTCTGGTGTAAAGTAAGTATGATTTATATCTTTATTAAGTGAAAAAAATTCATCCCATGGTAACTTCGTTTTCTCCATATGTATCCCCCTATCATTCGGCTTTCATAGCTTTTTGCTTATGCTCGTCTACGATGAGTGGAATATCTTTTTTGAAAATAGAAGGCGATGATTTTTCACATCAAGCATTTTATTTTGCCAAAGATGTATTTTCATCGCCTTCGCTGCTTTATCTATTGATCTTCTGATAATACTGTTTTTGCAATACCAGTATCTAACTCTTCAAAGTCATGATATGAAATTGTTTCGTATAATTCACTTCTCGTTTGCATATTAGAAAGTGCATCTTTTTGAGAACCTGTTTCTTTAATTAAAGCAAACACATTTTCATACGCTTTCGCTGCAACGCGAAGTGAAGTTACAGGATAAATAACCATTTGGAAACCCATATTCGCAAATTCCTCTGCACTATAATATGGAGTTTTTCCGAATTCAGTCATATTCGCAAGCAAAGGTGCATTTACCTTACTATTAAATAGACGGAATTCTTCCTCTGATTGAAGCGCTTCAGGGAAAATTGCGTCTGCACCTGCTTTTACATATGCATTTGCTCTTTCAATTGCTTCATCTAATCCTTCAACGCCACGAGCATCAGTACGTGCTACAATGTATAAGCTCGGTGCAACTTCTTTAATCGCTTTAATTTTTTGAACCAATTCTTCTGTAGTAACAAGTTTCTTACCATTTAAATGTCCACATTTTTTGGGTAATTGCTGATCTTCAATTTGGACAGCTGCTACTTTCGCTTCCACCATTTCTACAGCTGTTCTCGCCACATTTAGTACACCACCAAATCCTGTATCAATGTCAACAAGAACAGGTAAGTCTGTAGCTCTTACTAAATCTCTTGCTCTCTCAGCCACTTCAGTAGACGTCACGATACCTAAATCTGGTAAGCCTTTACTTGCAGTATAAGCAGCTCCTGATAAATAAAGAGCTGAAAAACCTGTATTTTTCGCAACAAGAGCTGCCATTGCATCATGAGCACCTGGAATTTGCAAAATTTCATTTGCTTCTACTAAAGCTCGGAATCGATTCGCAAGCTCCTCTTGTGTTGACTGCTTTTTCACAACCCAAGCCATTCTAAATTCCCCCCTATTATTAAATTAAGAATAGATCTACAAATTCGTTTACATTCATATTTTCTAGTTTTTCTTCATTTAAACAAACTTCATGAATTTGTTCTTGTTGCTTACTAGAATAATGACCTGCCATATTTGCAGTGAATTTTTGAACAACTTTTGGAATTGCTTCGTCTCTACGGAAGCGGTGACCAAGCGGATATTCACATTCCACATTTTCTGTTACTGTGCCATCTTTAAAGTGAACTTGAACAGCGTTGGCGATTGAGCGCTTGTTCGGGTCAAGGTAATCTAAACTGTACTGTTTGTTTTCAACAACAACCATCTTATTACGTAATTCATCTACACGTGGATCGTTTGCTACTGCATCTTCATAATCGTCTGCAACGATATCTCCTTTTAATAAACCAATTGCCGTAATGTATTGTAAGCAATGATCACGATCAGCTGGGTTATTTAATGGACCTTCTTTATCAATAATACGAATTGCTGATTCATGAGTTGTAATTGTAATACGGTCAATTTCATCTAATCTCTCTTTAATTTCCGGATGCAACTTCACTGCACATTCTGCAGCCGTTTGTGCATGGAATTCTGCTGGATATGACACTTTAAATAATACATTTTCCATTACATATGACTCTAGTGGTCTTGCTAATTTTAATTCTTGTTTATTGAATAATACATCTTGGAATCCCCATCCTGGCGCAGATAATGCTGTTGGATAACCCATTTCACCTTTTAGAGCAGTCATTGCAAGATGAACACCGCGGCTCGTTGCGTCACCTGCAGCCCATGATTTACGTGAGCCCGTATTTGGAGCATGACGATATGTACGAAGACTAGAATTATCAATCCACGCATGTGATAATGCATTAAAGATTTCTTCACGTGTTCCGCCAAGCATTTTCGCAACTACTGCAGTTGTTGCTACTTTTACATATAATACATGGTCAAGACCAACTCTGTTTAAGCTGTTTTCTAAAGCAAGCACGCCTTGAATTTCATGTGCTTTAATCATCATTTCTAATACTTCACGTACTTTTAAAGCTTCTTTTCCTTCTGAAATACGAACACGGCTAATATAATCTGCAACTGCTAAAATTCCGCCTAGGTTATCAGATGGATGTCCCCACTCTGCTGCAAGCCAAGTATCGTTATAGTCTAACCAACGGATCATACATCCGATATTAAATGCACCTTTTACTGGATCTAGTACATAAGACGTACCTGGTACACGTGTACCATTTGGCACGATTGTTCCTGGCACAACTGGTCCTAGTAATTTCGTACATTCTGGATATTGCAGTGCTAAAATTCCACATCCAAGTGTATCAAGTAATACGTAACGAGCTGTACTGAATGCTTCTGCACTAGTAACCTCTTTATTTAATACATAATCGGTAATCTCTTCTAATAATGCATCTTTTTGCTTAATTTCATTTGTTTTAATCATGCTATTCTTCCCTTTCTGTCGAAAATTCGTTATTATTAATGATGGGTGTCGGTCAAACACCCATCTGGCGGGCGGCGCTAACAACTCCCCAGTTGTTCTTATTTACTAAGTACATGTCGCTCGCCAATATAATTTACACGAGGACGGAACAAACGATTATTTGCATGTTGCTCAATAACGTGCGCACATAACCCCACTGTTCTAGAGCTAAAGAAGATTGGTGTGTAAAGTTGAATTGGAATACCTAGCATCCAATATACTGGAGCTGCATAATAATCAAGATTTGGATAAATTCCTTTTTCTTTTTCCATAATCTTTTCTCCAGCTTCACACATTTCATATAGTGTATAATCACCTTTTACATCACATAACTGTTTTAAAGCTTCCTTCATCATAAGTGCTCTTGGATCCATCTTCTTCATATAAACACGGTGTCCAAAGCCCATAATTTTTTCTTTGTTATATAGTTTCTTCTGTAATAACTCTTCAAATTTCTCAACATTACCAGCTTCTAAAAGCATGTACATAACCGCTTCATTTGCACCGCCATGTAAACTTCCTTTTAAAGATGCAACTGCACCTGTTAAAGCACCGTATAAATCTGATTGTGTTGATGCAATAACGCGAGCTGTAAATGTAGAGTTTGGCATTTCATGCTCACTATATAAAACAAGGGAACGATCAAAGATCTTTTCCTCAAGTTCAGTTGGTTTTTTACCAGTTAACATATAGAAGAAATTCGCACTATAAGATAATTCTTTAAGAGGTTCAATTGGCTCCTCATTATTTAAAATATGATAGCTATTCGCTACAATGTTTGGCACTTTACTTAACAGCTTGTATCCTCGGCTTTTATTCACTTCTAACGAGCGGTTTTCGATATCATTATCGTAACCAGCTAACGCTGACACACCTGTACGTAATCCATCCATGGGATGCGTCTCTTTAGGCAATGCCTTTAGTACGTTGAATACACCTTCTGGTACTGCATATTCTTCTTTTAATTTCTTTTCAAGTGTTACTTTTTCATCTTCATTCGGTAGGTGTTCCTCCAATAAAAGGTGCACAATGTCTAAATACTCTTTTGTTTTTGAGAGTTCGATTAAGTCATACCCTTGAATTACAATTTCACCTTTTACTGTGTCAAGAAACGAGATTTTCGTCTCCGCTGCCACTATACCATCTAATCCCGGGGAAAATTTCTCTTCAGCTTTCATCATTATTTCCTCCAATCCTAATAGATCTTCGTGCACATAACTGTAAGCCTTTACAATACTGTGAAACTACATTTCTATTTCAATGTATCAGAGTTTTTAGAAGATTTCAATTTATTTTATAATGATAAGTTTCCTACACTTTTCTTACTGTAACAATACAATTTTTTGAAAATAATTCTTATATTTTATAAAGAAAGGATAGACTTCTTTGCGTATTTTCAAAAACAAGATATAAAGATTTTTCATATAACACCGCCAAATATACAATTATTCTAATTTTATTTGAGAAATAGAAAAAACGAGCTGTACATAAATACAGCTCGTTACTATATGATATTTATTTCACTATCTCTTAAATATAATTTTTATATAAAACTTATTCATTTTTAATAAAGTTATTATTTTACATAATTAAATTGAATTTCTTCCATTTCCTCATGATAACTTACAAATAAATCATAGTTTTGAAAATACCAAAGATCATCAGAATCTACAAAAAATATAATACCTTCCTTCTCAACTGACACTATTTCGCCATCGGGTTTCTCAGCAACAACCCCTAAAGAATATCCGGGCTGAATTGAACTATCCCCTCCGTACCTTACAGTAAAACGTACAGATTCACCGTGCTTTATACGTAATTCTTCCTGGAACCATTGCAGAGCTTTACGATCAATTGAAATTCTCATCTTTATTCCTCCAGTTTACGCAAACTCTTTTTTTCCTAATCGTTGTTTTACAAAGAAGACGAAAATAATTAAGGCTATCAATGCTGAAATTGCACTCCCTGAAAATAAAATACGATAACCAAACATTTGTGAAACAACTCCAAGTAAAATAGCACCTAACCCGATTCCTAAATCAAACGCTGTAAAAAATGAAGCATTTGCAACTCCTCTTTTACTCGGATCGACAATTGTAAGCATTGCCGCTTGCAAAGCTGGCTGCGCTGAACCAAATCCAATACCGTATAATGTTGCTGCGATAATTACACCTATCAAACCATTTGAGATAGTTAAAACAACTATAGCTAAAATAGTAATACATAATGCTGGAAGTATGATGAATACTTCTCCATACTTGTCTAATAGTTTCCCTGAAATTGGTCTTACAATTGTTAATGCAATTGCATATACAAGAAAGAAAGTTCCCGGGTTTACATGAATTGATGATGCAAATAACGGTAAAAAGGTTGTTATTCCTCCATATGCAAACGATAAAAAGAATACTACAATCGTGATTGTTAATACGGATTTCTCAAATAGCTGAATTTTCCCTTTTTCTTTTTGTGGCGTAAATGGGATCTTCGTTATTAATGATAATACAACTGCCATAAAAGATAACAACGTCGCTAATAAAAATAGACCATCAAATGAATAATTTTGCACAACCCATAATCCAATCATAGGTCCAATCGCCATTGCAATTGTCATCGCCATCCCATACCAACCCATACCTTCACCGCGGCGTGAATCTGGAATAATATCCGTTATTGCTGTTCCAACAGCTGTTGTAGAAACAGCCCATGTTACTCCGTGAATAACACGTAAAACAGCTAAAAGGACAATAGTCGATGCTATATTATAGGAGTACATCGTTAAGCCAAAAAAGATGAGTCCGAAAATAATAAAGGATCTTCTACCATATTGATCTAACATTCCTCCAATAATCGGTCGTATTACAACAGCAGCTATTGTAAACATCCCCATCATAAGTCCAACTTGCGATTCATTGCCACCTATCTCTTTAATAAAGAGCGGGAGCGTTGGAACAAGTAAATAAAATCCTGTAAATAAAAATAACATTGCGAAAGTCATTTGAATAAATGATTTCGTCCATAATCGTTCCATAAAAATACCTCCATACACTCGTAAAATATTACGATTAACACCCTCATTGTACATTTTATTAATCTCTTTTCCCTCCGCAAATAGACGTATCTTTTCATATTAAATAGTCCACCATCAGCTTACATTAGTCTTAAGACTTTGTACGCATATTTTAAACGAAAGTCCTATATATGTACCTTTATACGTGTGAAAAGAATATACTAATTTATTATCACAACTTAGGAGTGATTATTTTATGTGGGTATTATCATCAAGAGTAACTGTCGCGGTTCCTTCGATACCCGAAATACATGCCCCCGCCGTTCATACAGCAAGTTCCGATGTCGGCATTGAACTTCCAGCAATTTGGCAACAATACCAATCACCAGGTCAAGCTACCCCTTCATTTTGGCATCATGGTGCCCATCCAAGTAGCACTACCTTTTATCATCCTAGCCACGCTCCACTACCTCAGGCTCAAGTCTTTTATCATTTCCCATCAATTTATTTTCAAAATTTTTATGGTACGTTTAACATTTAAAACACATCATTTCATAGCTACTACATTTAAACGAAAAAAGCACTTAAGATTGTAATTTTCACAAATCTTAAGTGCTTTTTAATATTTTTTATAAATTTTTCTTATTGCCCATTATTAGCAGGGGGCTCTCCTGCATTACCGCCAGTCTCTGGTTGTGTGGTCGCTGGTGGAGTTGTATTTCCTTGACCTCCTCCATTATTTGCCGGAGGTGTCGTATTTCCTTGACCTCCTCCGTTATTTGCTGGAGGTGTCGTATTTCCTTGACCTCCTCCATTATTTGCTGGAGGTGTCGTATTTCCTTGACCTCCTCCATTATTTGCTGGAGGTGTCGTATTTCCTTGACCTCCTCCGTTATTTGCTGGAGGTGTCGTTCCTTGGCCATTTCCATTATTTTGTTCTTCTTGTTTCTTTTGCTCTTCTAGTTTCTTTTGTTCTTCTTGCTTCTTAAGTTCCTCTTGTTTCTTTTGTTCTTCTTGTTTTTTCAGTTCTTCTTGTTTCTTTAATTCTTCTTGCTTTTTCTCTTCTTCAGTTTTTTGCTGTTGATCTTGTTTTGGTTGCTCCGTTGTATCCGGTACGCTAGTATTTGGCGATGAATCACGTTTTTCACCTTTTATACGTAGCTCACTACCTTCTTGAATAACACTACTTGGCATTTTAAAGCGTGATTTATCTGTAGCCATTTCGCTCATCATTTCTTTAAAGATCAACTGTGCAATTTTCGTATTCTTACTACTAATATACTCGTCTTTACCATCTTTCATATACCCAGTCCATACTGCCATCGTATATTGCGGTGTATATCCAGCGAACCAACTATCACGAGTTGCACTTTCTGGAATTTTATATTGAGCTAATTGCTTTGATGAATAGTTTGTCGTACCCGTTTTACCAGCTACATCTAAGGAGCCTACATTTGCCGATGTACCAGTACCAGATGTAACTACAGAACGAAGCATATCAGTAATCATGTATGCGGTAGAATCTGTCATAACTTGTTTTGGTTTTTGTCCAAAACTTTGTGACTTACCGTCTGGATAAACGACTTTCTTAACAAAATGTGGTTTCGTATATTTACCTTCATTACCAAATGCCGCATAAGCACCCGCTATTTCAGTTGGCGATACTTCATTTGTACCAATCGCTGTCGATTCTGTCGGTGCTGTATTAAATGTAATACCTAGTTTCTCAGAGAATTCTTTCGATTTACTAATCCCTACTTCTTTTGCAGTTTTAATTGCAGGAATATTACGCGACATTTTTAATGCTTCACGCATTGTAATTGGACCCATATGACTTCTATCTGCATTTCGTACTTCTTGTCCCGTTGAATACTTAAATGGAGAGTCATCAATTTGATGGTACGTAGCCCATTTTAAATATTCAATTGCAGGAGCGTAGTCGAAAATCGGCTTCATCGTTGAACCAGCTGCACGATCTAATTCAATTGCCATATTATGCCCTTTAAATACAGCTTTATTTTCTCCACGGCCACTACCTATAGCACGAACTTCTCCTGTTTTCGTATCCATAAATGTGAATGCACCTTGGAATTTATCGTTCGGATAATCAATGATATTATTATTTAAAATATTATCAGCAAGTTTCTGTGCTTTCGGATCTAACGTTGTATAAATTTCTAAACCGTCAGAACCGATATTAGCATCTGGTAATTCTTTTTCTACTTCTTTCACAACTGCATCCATAAATGCAGGGTATGGCATTGTTTGTAGTTGAGTTGCAGGCTTGAGTCCCTTTTCTACGTCAACTTTTATTGCTTCTTCCATTTCCTGTTTTGTTATATATCCATGTCGGTTCATTAAACTTAGAACAACATTTCTTCTTTCTGTTGCTTTTTGAACATTTTCTTTTTTCGTTGGATCATAGTTATTCGGTGCTTTCGGTAAACCTGCAAGCATCGCAACTTCTGGTAATGTTAAGTCCTTCAATTCTTTACCATAGTAGTTTTGTGCTGCTGTTGCGATCCCATATGAACGGTTTCCTAAGTTAATTTTATTTAAGTACATCTCTAATATTTCATGTTTTGAATACTGTTGTTCTAGCTTATAAGCTAAATATATTTCTTGCGCCTTACGCTTTGGTGTTTTGTCCATTGATAAGAAGTAGTTTTTAATAACTTGCTGTGTTATCGTACTTCCACCTTGAGAACCATAATCCCCTTTAAGACTTACTAGAACAGCACGGGCAGTACCTTTAAAATCTACTCCGCTATGCTCATAAAAACGTGAATCTTCTGTCGCTAAAAATGCATTTTCTACTAATTTAGGTATTTGCTCATACGTAACATTCGTCCTTTTTTCTTTTCCATATTCATATACCAAATCCCCGTTTTTATCATAAATTTTTGAGGATAACGGATTAACAAGTTTTGCTTTCTCAAGTTTTGGTGCATCCTTAATCATTACGAAAAAGGTAGCAACCCCCGCCACTAAACCAACAATACCAAGTAATAAACAAGTAATTAAAAACTTGCGAAAGAATGATGTTTTACCTTTTGGTTTTTGTGTTTTAGAAGCTGGCTGTTTTTTCTTTTTAACTTGTCGTCGTTCCTCTCGAGAACGATAATTTTCTGACATGTTACTTTCTCCTGCCTTTCAATTCTCCCGTTGATTTACTTAAAAATATTGAGGTCACTTTCTAAAATGAATTTGATTAAGAAAGTATATTGACCTGGAGCATTCAATATTTTCCTAATTCACAGATTATAAATTTTAGAATACTTCTTATACAAACTATTTTCACTTCTATTTTTCCTAATAACGCTGCCCCTTTAAGCATAGAATGTAGAAAGTGAATTTTTAATACCTCGTATAAATAATATACCTTTTTTTCAAATGGTCAATATTTTCTTATTTATAAATCAAAGGTGAAATAAAAATAGCACAACGATATGTACTTCGTGTGAACTTCCTTATAATTACGTATAACAAACATTTAATATATTGCATATAAGTATAATACCTCTTAAATTATAAGGATTTCAACATCACAACCTCAACATCTACAAGAAATTATTAAAAATGAAAAGTGAGGAGTTGTGTAATGATGAAGCTATCTCCCGTAATTTCAAAAAATATAGTTGCTGTTGGCTACAATCCTTTTTCTATGATTTTGCGAATCCAATTAAAGAATGGTATGTACGATTTCTTTAATGTACCAGAAAGTATTTATACTGGCCTATTACATGCACAATCTAAAAGTTATTATCATAATACTTACATTAAAAATTCTTTCCGCCACACAAAAATCTAAACTTAACACCCACTAAAAAAGAAAGGAGGTTAATCCTCCTTCCTTTTAAAAACATTTTGCAGATGAATTATCTTCGATTCCTCTTATTAATTTCATCATATGCTTGAATTTGTTTTTTCAAACGCCGATCAGCTTTTTTATCATGCACTACAAGAATTGCATGTATAACCCCTGGAACCCAAAATATTAATGTTAATATAAAATTTATGATTGCCTGAATTGGTTTTCCACAAAATAATACAGCAACAGGTGGAAGAAGAATTGCTAATAAATACATCATCCCTTGAAAACTCCTTATTTTTTATTTTATATATCACTTTTCAAAATATACGCAAAGAAATCTTATGATGTTGGCATTACATAAATTTTCATTAAGTATATATAACATCTCTTACTTTATATATTCTATCTATACGCAAAAAAACCTACTACCATTTTATTCTTAACCTACCTCTAAAATCAATGTATCTCCTTCTATTTAAATAAGTATTTCAGACTTTTTATTGTTTTCTAGCCTATTTTCTTCCTCTATTGCAGTTACTCCAATTGCAGAAATTAACGTTCCTATCGCTTGTATCCAAATACCAATGAGTGCACTGATTCTCTCATCCTTCTTATCAAAAATACTATCTTCATTTTCTCTCTCATCTTTCAATACATTTGAAACACCTTGATACGCTTGTAATCCAGCCCCTAAACTTTGCATGGAGTTACCCAGTATAATAATTTTCTGTAATACATTTATATCCAACAAAGCTGCTTCTACTCCTAAAAAAGCACCGATCGATTGTAAACTGTTCCCTGTAATGATAAGATAATCATTTTCTTTCAATTGTTCATTTATATTAAAATATGTTCCTATTACATTTGATATATTGCCTAATGCTAATAACTCAATTCCTATTTGATCAAGTAATTTACTTTGATTCTCTAAGCCTATATTTTGATTTTCTCTTTTTTCTTCCCCATCATCATAATTGCTCGCAATGATTTGTAATATATATCCGAGGGCTTGTAATGAGCTTCCTACAATAACAAGATCCGATTCAACTTTCTCTTCTCCAATAAATCCTCTTGTCGTTCCAATAGCAGCTGTAAGATTCCCTCCCACTTGAAACCATGCCCCTGTCACTTTTAAACTGCTTGGATTCATTTTTATCACCTATTTAAATATTTTCTAAAGCTTTCAAAACAAACAAATCTCACCCTTAATCTTTTATTTTATTTTTTAGATGTAATTTTGTGAATGATATAATGTGCTACTAATATAAAAGCACCTTAAAGGTGCTTTTTATATGCATGCTGGGCATGTCAATGAATCTCCATTTTTATCTATTGTTATATTCAATATATATTCAATTGCTTTATGTGACCAAGTTTCAGGTGTAGGCGATTCATTTATATATTGTGGCGCACATGACTTCAGCATTGGAGTACTAATACTCCCTCCAGGATCTAAAGCAACTACAGCCATGCCATGGGGTAATTCCAGGGCCATAGATTTAGTGATACCTTCAATAGCAAATTTCGAGGCACAATATGGCGCAAGCTCAGCCTCACCTTCTCTCCCCCAACTAGAACTCATATTAATGATAATTCCTTCTTTCCTAGCTACCATCGCTGGAACAAATGCTCTTATTACATTTACTACACCATTCACGTTTACATTCATTACATTTTCGAATTCTTGAGCCGTAATTTTCCAAAGTTGTGCATTTTGATTTACAATCGATGCATTATTTATTATCATATCGGGAGCTGTATGTGTATTAAGTATATAATTTGCCCAATTGTTAACTTGCTGAGAATCTGAAACATCAATTACTTGGAAATCAT
This sequence comes from Bacillus sp. FSL E2-8900, assembly GCF_037966225.1. Lineage (NCBI taxonomy): Bacteria > Bacillati > Bacillota > Bacilli > Caryophanales > Bacillaceae > Bacillus > Bacillus sp. FSL E2-8900. The sequence goes on along the minus strand of NZ_CP150193.1, from coordinate 2,153,920 downwards.
GTATTTTACTGTACTGCTTTTTTAGTTCTTCAATTTTATCTTTTGAACGTCCACAACCATATATGTTCCACCCTAATTCATGAAATCGATCAACCATCGCACGCCCTAACCCTTGTGTCACGCCTGTAATAATTACAGATTTACTAATTTCTTTTCGCTTCATTTCTCTCATCCTCCTTCCCTATATCTTACTCTCTTCATTTTTATTCAGCGATTTACTATAGTATCAACTCAACTCATACTTTAGTAATGGTTTTGATATTGTATACATAAACCAAAAAAGTAACCATCATGGTTACTTTTTGCTATATATCTAAAAATTCATTGTTTATTTCATTATTGTTTTTACATTTCAACTTCTCTTTTCCACATTTCTCACACTGGTAAATATAAACTACACCTAATGTCCCTTTTTTAAAATTCTCATTATCCTGCATCTTAATAAAAATATATTTATGTTTACAATGCGATTCACCCAAATAATTTTTAAACCACTTTTTCAACACAACACATTCCACCTTTATGATAGAACCTTTATTTAGCTGCTTTATTACATACTTTTATTTAAATGTTCAATCTCATCTTGCAACTTTTTAAATTGCTCAAAATGCATGGTAATAGATTGGCTACTACCATAATCAACATTTTGTTTCACTAATATAACACCCGTATCATGAAAAAGCGCTTCAAGTTCTTTCCTAATAGACACTTTCGCAATATGAGCTGTTTTAATTGCAGATAAAATTGCAATTTCATTAAACTTTAATTTTATTTCATTTGGACAAAATGCGTCTTCAACTAATATAACTTCATTACTATAAATTAGTGCAACAAGATTACTTGATTTGGCATCTGTTAAATCAACTTTTTTCATAATATCTTTCATTACATTTTGCCTCCTTTATTTTCATATATATCAATTATACAAATTTTTTTAAAAAATTACTCAACTTTATTATATTAATTTTAACACACTTTTATTGAAATCCATGCTCCAAACGTTTTACTATTCCACAATTTTTATTATATGAACCATCTGGACTATAACTCCATATAGTAATGTTAACAACTTATTATAAAGCAGGTGAAAATTATGCCATCAGTTGTAGGAAATTTAGTTGTACAAAATAGTAATGGATCATTTAACTTAGGTGATTTCTACAACGTTTCTCCGAAAGAAAATACGAAAGCTTATAATGGTTCCGGCGCATCAAACGTTGGTTTTGTTGTTAATACTTTTAGCGGTGTTAGCGCGACCAATACATTTGATTCTGACCTTGCAGATCAAAACCAAGTGGGTACAGCCTAATCTTATGTTCAACTTTTTGTATAGAAAATTTTAATTTGTCTATACTATAATCAGGCTGTTTGACAGCTCTTATCGATTTTGGAGTACCCTATCTTTTTCTCCCTTTCCCTGGGGCTCAGCAGCTAGCACAAAGCTAGCTGCTTTTTCTTATATTATTTGTCTCATAAATCAGAAATAAAAAAAGCTGCCATTTAATATTCAGCTTCTTTTACATTATTTCAATAATATCCATAGCGTTAAATACGTAAGTTTTATAAAAGGCGTCTGTACAAATTACAATTTGTTTTACCGGATTGATATGTACAACAGTCATGTAGCTTGTTAATATGTAACCATCTTCAAAATATGTTACCAATATTTCTTTCTCAGACAGTAATGACGTTAATAATTTATCAGAAATCCTCTCTTTTGCTTCATTTGTTAAAAGCGGTTTTTGTACTTTTAATTTCTCTCCAATAATCTTTCTCATATTTAAAAGTTGTTCGGACATTACTGTAAACGGAACCCACTCTCTTTCTTCTTTTTGTATCTTTACATCGTTCATTTTTTATCTCCTTGATCATTTATACATTTATTTATTCATGCTATCCCTTAGTTATTTTTAATACTTACTAAACTCGAATTTACTTCTAAACTATAATTAGGTTACCTCTTAAAAGAACATTCGTTCTTATTATACACGAACTTACGTTCCTTTGAGAAGAGCTATACTTATTATTTCTTAACAAAAAACATAATTTTATTTATCTCCATATTTTTTCCTTTATCAAATAAACTTTTCATTTCTTATATAAAATGCATATAAAAACTAAAAGGCGACTTCACACAAAGTGAAATCGCCTTTTTCTAAAAAATATTCAAAGCTTATTTTTCTATCCTAACTAATGTTCTTTCTGGAATACATAATTCATCTATATTAAAATGATTTATTTTTAATTTCAATTCCCCTACTCGTTCCTTATCTTCATCACCAACCCAACAACTGAATAATTCAAAATAGTCTCCATCTTCCAAATAACCTTCCATAATCTTGCATAAAGTTAAAAGTTTTTCTTTCGCTTCTTTTTTTCCTTTACGTTTTGCCACTCGACAAGTTCAATTCCCCAACTAGTTGAAACCTCATATATGTAATTTTTTTGGAATTGATACTCTTGTACAATTTCAAGCATACTTTCATCTGCAAAACATGGTCCAAAAACAATTACATCATTAGAATCGGGCTCCGTTAACGGAATTTCTACATTACAGCCTATGTAACTTGCTAAACTCATTTTATACTCCTCCAATATTCGTATAAAAAATACTTCATAGTATATTTATTTACTCAAATATAAAATCCCTGCCTAAACAAAAAAGTTTTAAATTTTTTCGTTTATTAACCATCTATAACTGAACACATATACTATGATGAACGAACTCACAAAGCATAAGAAAAGAGAGCATTTACAACACTCTCTTTTCTTACATACTCTATGGAACTTTACAAAACTGAATCAGTGATTTTTATTATTATATTTCATTACATATACTTAGGTTGTACTATTATATGTAACTCTCTCTCTGTATCCGCTTTTTTCGGATGACGAAAATAATTAAGTTCGTACTTTAACACTTTATACTCAACAATTCCGATTTTAATCCCTTTCGTTTCTTTTAATATAGCTAATAAATCACTTATATTTTCATCATATGACTCAAAAATTTTCGCTCCGCCCTCTCCTTGAAAGATTACTTTCATATATTCTCCCCACCTTAATTTATTGATGTGGTAAATGATGCGTTTAAAACGATTCATTCTTTATCCTAAAATTTTCACAACAAAAAGAGCATCCTTTCCAATCGAATGCTCAGCTTTTTACTAATTATCCATGTTAAATATTTATTCAAAAACATTATATGTATTATTTTTTAAATTATGTTCGATATTCATTATTAAAGAGTAAATATATGTAATAAACTTGCATAATGAAAACCGTAGAATATCCACTTTCGTTGAAATAATTATAAACCATAATTTTCCATTGTAATTCTTAATATTTAAATGTAATATTGTATTGTCTTACTATCTATTTATAACTCACACACTAATTAGAAAAGGGAACTCTATATGAGTTCCCTTTTCTAATTATGATTACAGTCATTATTTCTTTTCTAGAAATTTAAATGTATCTTTAAATTCTTTATTATTCACTTTAATATCAGCATCTTTCAATAAATCATTGACTACTTGTTGTTTCCATTTACCTGTCGTATCTTGTAGTCTTTGTTGTTCTATATCTTTACGAATTTTATCCTTTACTTCATCAAATGGCTTCAATTCTTTTTTATCCGTCACTTTAATAATATGGTAACCGTAAGTTGTTTTAACCGGATCACTTACTTGGCCTGCATCTAATTTATACGCAGCTTCCTCAAATTCTTTCACTGTTTGCCCAGGAGCAAAACCAGATATTTCCCCGCCCTGTTCCTTTGAACCAGTATCCTCTGAATACTGTTTTGCTAAGGCAGCAAAATCTTCACCATTATTTACTTTCTCCTTTATTTCTTTAGCCGTTTTTTCATCTTTCACTAAAATGTGACTTACTTTCATTTCTGGTTTATAGTTATTTTTCACATCTTTATCTGTAACTGTTGCTTTAATCGCTTTCTCAAATGCAATTTCTGGCTTCATTTTTTCTTTTAATTCATCTTCGTTTTTCAACCCAAGTTGTTCTAAAGTCGATTTAAAGTTCTCACCCATTTTATCTTTTGCTTCTTCTACTTTCTTTTTTGCTTCCTCATCTGAAACTTTATATTTATCTAACAATGCCTTACTTAACATCATTTGATATAAAGTACTTTCTCCATATTGTTGTCGTAATTCTTTACTTAATTCTTTCTCTGTAACATTCCCTACTTTTGATGTTACTACGTTGTCTGAGGAACCACATGCAGATAATGCTAGCATCACGCATGAAATAATTGTTCCAATAAATATTTTTTTCTTTTTCAATTCAAATACCTCACTTTTATCATTATGCAAATTAACTATACACAGTCATTGTGAAAACAGTGTGTTTTCTACATGTAATTCATTTCATATGAGTAGACTATGTATCATGTATTTTCATTTTTAAACGTAAAGAGTCTTCTTACTATTATGTATAGTAAGAAGACTCTTTACATACTCCTTAAAAACAATACTGCCGCTATAGTTACTTAATAATTACATGTTTTTCAGGTATCCAACTATTCTGCCCGATATCTACCGCATTTCCCACTCTACCCCACACTCGAAAAGATGTCGATCCATCTATATCCCCTTTATAATTCATACATTCAGGCTCTTCATAATAATTTACTCCGTAACCGACAGGATATTTCGAAGTTGCATAAAACCATTTCACATTAAAATGTTTTAAATATGCCCACTGCTTATCGTTCCCTAAACAAATCATATCTTGCTCACCGCCTCCCCAATAACCTGTTAAGATTAAATATGGAATTTTCTGAGTGAGTGCACCTGTAAATTGAGGGGTCATGGGAGTTTCATATAAATTTATTCCGTGTCCATCAGGATATTTCGAAACTGCAATACCAATGCCATTCGGTTGCTGTGTATACACTATGTTAGATTGATTTGCTTTGTTGGAATCTATAAACCAAGAAAGTGACTTATTTCCTACTAATCGATTCAGATCACATTTCCCAATACCAGGAACATTCCCTGAATCCGTATATTGCCACATATCGCATGGATATGCTGGCTTATTCCCTCCATAACGAGGGATCCATATGAAATCAGCTTCAATATTACATGCTCCAAATGATAAATACGTGTGATGCCCTACGTATAATCCTACTTTTTCCACACCTAAACGGCGTAATTCATCAATAAATGCCTGTGTCCCGCCTTGCATATCTACCATCGTTTGAACTTCTATGTCCGCTACCCAAAACTTAGCAGATTGATCACCACGATTCCAAAAATCTTGTGCCTCTTTCTTTGCATCAGCAATAGATATAAAACGGCAAAAAGCATAATTACCGAATGGGATACTATGCTTTTTCATTTCACTAACATAATTTTGATACATAAAATCCACCGTATTAGAGCCATCTTGAACTCTAGCAATCACTAAATCTAACTGAGATGCTGCAATATCCCAATTAATAGTTCCATTCCATTTTGAAATATCTACAATATACCCCATACATTTCAGCTCCTCTTGAATGTCTTATTCATAGCTTGTTTTATTGTAAGCCTCCTCTCTCTAAAACTAGCTATCTATAATATAAATAAAAAGAATCTTTACTGTTTTTCAAAATATATTCTCTTTCAGAAATATTTCTATCAACTTTAACATGTATGCCACATAAAACATTCGAAATATACCCTACTATTCATTTGTTATGTAATCTCGTCCTATCAATCCAGGTATCAATCATTTTTACGGATATTAGAAAACATCCCCCTACATTATTAAATTAAAACTTCCAAACTTAACGCATGCACTAAAATAATATAATTACCACCAACAGGAATAAGCGGCCCAACTGTAACAGTTGGATCAGCACCTATTGAATTTTTTAATTCATTAAAATATGTGATCCACGGTGGCGAAAGCTGAGCTTGTACATTTTCTTCCACTATTTTATACTACCTCCTTATACCATTCTTACTAACATAATATGTAACAAACAAAAAAATGCATTAGTTATATTAACCATTTCCGTATTTATTGATTATATTAATTAAACATTTTATTTCCCATTCTCAATTTCCCCTTTACATCTTTAAGCACTTTTACTACTATAAAATTCTTTATTATAAGCAAATCCACTGAAATTTCATATTATACTAATACGACTCTATATCCATTAAATTATAATACTCAATATTAGGAGCTGATTTCATGGAAAAAAAACCTATCGTGTTCAAAATCCCACCAAATTCAAAGCTAAAAATTACATTTTTCGGTCCTTGTAACGAAGTAATTACAAATGTGTCTATAATTAATCAACTATGCACCCCTAAATGTCAAACTATCACGCAATACCCAGACTTTAAGAAATATGTAACGGAAGTACGATCGCTATCCCGTTGTTAGTCCGCATAATGCACGATTTTCACAACTTTATTACCTAAAATAACCGAGAAAGAAAATAACTGCATTCCTAGACTAAAATTACTCATGTTATGATATTCCATTGATAATTCATTGATTTTTTACACGTTTTTATGAAAAGAACATATATTATCGTATGGAGATTATCCACTCATAAAACCTATCTTTCTTTGGAGCGTACTTTTTATGTATGCTCTTTTTTTATGTAACCGTCCCCCTTCTAAATTGACCAACAATATATTAAAATTCTTTATATACTCAAGGAGGTCAAATATGTTCAAGTTGCATCCAATACTACTCATCTTAGGATTGATTTTGTTTTTATATAGTGTAATCGCCTTTATGCTATTCTTTTCAGTGTATTAGCATTCCCTACACAAATCTATGTTCAATATATAATTTCTATATAGTAAAGAAAAAACATAATGATACGATCTTTTATGTATTCCGTCTTTCTTGTTCTATAAGAAAACTAGTAAACTTACTAACAATGCGTTTTTACAAGCATGTTACTTATTATTCTGTTTATTATCTGAAGAAGGTTGAAGCCCCTACAAATTAAACTACGCTTTACCTATTTACTTATATATTTTAGAAAAACAATAATAATCCCCTACCATTTGGTAAGGGGATTAACTAAACCTACTAAAAAACATTTAATGATCAGTTTTATTTAGTTGGAGAAGGAAATCTTGCTGCTTCAAAATGTGCACCATCTTCTAAAGGACTTAAAACTCCATCTATACTACTTTGTGCATAAATCTCAACTTCATCCCCTGCATTCAGTTGAACAATCGTCGAAACACTTACGACATTTCCAAAACTTATTGGACCAAAAAAGTCATTATCTATAGCTATCGCTGCGTTTCCATTCACACGAATTTCTACACGCGCTCTATAATTTAAAGTTGGATCGTTTGGAAAGAAACCAATCGTTCCAATAATAGAATATACACCTTTAGTCTTCGGCATAAAAATAGATGTTGCTGGATTATACTCATTCGCTAAATCAAATTGTTCATTTTGAAATAACACTTTCACAAAAGTATTAGCAGGAACATTTTGATTCACAGTATTTCTAGCTCTAAATGCGGATGCTCTAACAAGATTGTCCTTGTTATCATGGCACTTACTAGTGTTCTTACAACAATCATGATGCTTCTTTTTATACTCCTTACAATACTTACAGTAGTAATAACAAGACATACTAATTCCCCTTTCAAACTTATTACTACATATTATGTAAGATTGATTTATAAGGTTTGGACTAGCTATTTTTATTATTCATAAGGGCGCTATTAACCTGCACCCTTATTTATATACACCACTTCATTCCTTACTAGTTATAAGTTGTATACAGTTCCATATGGAATAGTAAGAAAAGAACTTCCGTACGGTGTAACATGATGTACTGGGTAAAAATACTCTACGGATGAATAATACGGTTGTACACCTTGCTGCTGCATTTGCAATTGTTGTTGCATTTGCAATGCTTGTTGAATAGCTTGGACTGTACTTTGTGCTCCACTATACGTTATAGATGTACCATACGCTGGTCGCATACCAGTTTCAGAATTAAAATATGAATAAAACATGATTTTCAGCTCCCTTCCCGTATAAGTTATTACAAATTATATTATGATTCTTTATTTCAGTGGGTACTATAAAGCTAGTCCACTCGCTTATATTCAAATAACAAAATAAAAAAGTAGCTGCTAGACTACTTTGACTCCTTCTTATTACCAAATGAAATGATATACATATTCTCCTGTTACACGCTCATTAATTCCCGCAACCCTGACGAACCTAAGTAAATCCGCCCCTTGCAGAAAATATATCGACATCGTAACCGGTACTTGTGACCACATGAATTGAAAAAGCTCATTCACCCTCTGATTCGTCGTAATGATTAAATCATTTACAGGTCCATGATTCCATGCAGAGGTTTGAACTGAAGTGAAAGAAAGGTCTTTTCCATTAACCACTATTCTTGATACGCTTTGAGTTATGTCCACAATAATCCCCTCCAACATTACAAAAATCGGACCTTTTTTAGTTCATATTATTATAAATATTCTTAACTGCAATAAATGTTTAAGGCAAATCCCTAATAAAGTGAAACTTTAATCAGCCCTCACCAATCGGGCTTTTACGGGCATCCCGACTCCACCTAACTTCTTTGCTTCCGCTGAATTTTGAGGTGAGGATCTTACTGCCCGTTAATGCGAGATAAATTTTTTTATTCATATCCCTTAATTCCCGTTACAACCATATAATTTCTAACCTTATTCAATTTTTGTAATTAAAATAAAAAATAGCTAATTCACTACTTAAAAAGTAAAAAAAGCATCAGATTGACTAGTATGTAGATGGTTAAATGAATGTAAAATGTTTTTAAATTATCTACTCTTTTTTTAGTTTGGAAGTAACTCTCATCTCGTCCCATCTTTATACACCACTTTCTTAATCACACTGAACGCAATATTCAATTGATGAGTTTGTCATTTCGTTACCTCCAATTAACGCCTTTGTTCAATGTAGTAATTTTCTTGTATAATAAAAGTTAATTAATCTAGAAGGGACTGAATTATGCGCAGATATCAATATTTTTAATCTACCTATCATTACAACATAACGGAGGTAAAAGTATTGATTACAGAACTACACTCACAGAGATTATATTTAAGGAAAATGAAAGCATCTGATTCACTAAGTATGTTTAAAATATGGTCTGATCCTGATGTTACTAAATTCATGAATATAAGTAATTTCACTGATGAGAACCAGGCAAAAGATATGATTCAATTCCTTAACGAACTCGCTAAAAATAATAAAGCTATACGTTTTACTATTATTGAAAAAGAATCTAATCACATTATCGGTTCATGTGGCTATAATTCCTTAGATTTTGAAAACTCAAAGACTGAGATTGGCTATGATATTTCAAAAACATTTTGGGGTAAAGGATATGCACCTGAAGCAATATCCTCTTTATTAGATTATGCTTTTACACATCTAAAACTAAATCGTGTTGAAGCAAAAGTTGAACCTGCAAATGTAAATTCCATAAAAGTATTAGAAAAATTAAACTTTACTTTTGAAGGTACTCTGAGAAAGAGCGAAAAATCAGCTGGAAAGCTTATCGATTTAAATATCTATTCGAAATTAATAAGCGATTAATTTTAGTCCCTCTGCCCATACTCAATCAAAGTGTGGGCTTCTTTAATTTTTGTATAAAATTCAAAAGTTTGACACAATCCTGGAAAAAGCTTATAAAGAAAAGTGAGGTTTCGTTATTTTCACACTTAGTAGCGCAGTCATGTTACATACAATTTTATAAGTGTGAACGAACTACAAAACTAAAAAACAAATAATAAGTTTGCAACATGTTTGCAAATACGAATTTTGCATATAAATTCGTGTGATATTGAAAGGAGTTTTACTTATGAAAGAAATTAAAACAGAACAAGAATTCAAAGACATCATCGCAAGCGAGGAGCCTGTAGTTGTTAAGTTCTTTACTACATGGTGCCCAGATTGCGTACGTATGGACAACTTTATCGGAGATGTAATGGAAGAGTTCAATAAATTTGAATGGTATTCTATTAATAAAGATGAGTTTCCAAGTATCGCTGAAGAGTATCAAGTAATGGGTATTCCAAGTTTACTTGTATACCAAAATGGTGAGAAGTTAGGCCACTTACATAGTGCTAACGCAAAAACTGAAGAGCAAGTTACTGAGTTTTTAGAAGCATACTAAAATGAAAGCCCTCTGGAAAATATTTTTCAGAGGGTTTTCATCTATTTTCACAATTATCTTTTGAAGTTTTTCATCGTTTAATGAATTACACCTTGTCATGATAAGAATAATACGTAGTAAGAAAAGTATTCGTTTCCTCATCCATCTACCCTCCTATCTCTTTAGTAAATAAACTCCAATTAGGTTCACACCTTGACTTTGTACTTTTCAACATATTTTTCCTTTACGAAACTTTGTTATCCCCTTCTTAAAAAGCTATAAAACGTCAACAATGTTTGTATAGACCCACACGACTTTCGTTTGATACTCTATTTATAGAAAGAAATTCCTTTAAAGAAAGGTGAGTGATTAAAATGGATACTCTTTCTCATAAAGAAGCTGATAAAGGTGCTATTGTCAGCATTATGGCCTACATATTTTTATCCTCTATGAAAATCATCATCAGTTATATTACCCTCTCTAGCGCATTACGCGCTGACGGTTTAAATAACTTAACGGATATCGGTGCTTCTTTAGCGATATTAATTGGTCTAAAAATATCTCGTAAACCTCGTGACCCAGATCATCCGTATGGGCATTCGCGTGCCGAACAAATCGCATCACTTGTTGCGTCCTTCATTATGGCAACAGTCGGATTAGAAGTTGTTATTAGTGCCATTCAATCTTTCTTAAATCCGAAACAAGCAGCACCTAATGTACTCGCTGCATGGGTTGCTTTATTTTCTGCTGTCGTTATGTACTGCGTGTATTTGTATACGAAAAAAATTGCAGCACGAACAAAAAGTAAATCATTAGAAGCCGCTGCAAAGGATAATTTATCAGATGCACTCGTAAGTATTGGTACCGTAGTAGGTATTGTCGGTTCTCAGTTCCAAATGCCTATTTTAGACCCTATTGCCGCTTTAATTGTCGGTCTTATTATTTGTAAAACTGCATGGGAGATTTTCGTAGAATCTTCTCATATGCTAACAGATGGAATTGATCCTGATAAAATGGAAGAATACGCTGATGCTATTGAGCATATTGGCGGTGTGGAAAACATTGTAGATATTCGAGCACGTATGTATGGGAATCAAACGTACGTTGATATTACAATTGAAGTAGATGCTCGCATGGATGTTGGAGAAAGTCACTGTATTACCGACAACATCGAAGCTATGCTGCGCAAAAAATTTGGAATTTACCATGCACACATTCATGTTGAGCCAATGAAAAAAGAACCTATTATGACATAGGTTCTTTTTTTATGAACGTTTTATGGAATATAACACATAAAACGAGCCAGCTACCGCCAGCTGCCCATCCTGCTAATATGTCAGATGGATAGTGCACGCCAAGATATATTCGGCTAACTGAAATAGATAATACAACAAAGCTTGCTATAAGAATAATTAACAATTTTTTATGCAACGAAATACGCTCTTCAGTAATTGTGACGTATGCAATAAATCCTAAAAAAGCAGTAGCATTCATCGTATGACCGCTCGGAAAACTATATCCAGTTGCAGTAACAAGCTGCGTAACATCAGGTCTTGCTCGTTCATACCATAGTTTAAGCATACTGTTTAAATAACGAGATCCGTAGTAATTAATTGTTAGAAGTAACGCACTAAGCAACTTTTTTCTAACGAGAAAATACATTACAAGAATAATGAGTAATGGAAAATATATTCTTTTGGAACCGATAAAAGACACCCAAGTAAAATAGGTCGTCAAATAATCGTTTCGAAAGCTTTGAATAAAATGTGCGACTATATTGTCAAAGTTCTCAATACAAGCGGTATGATACGAAAGTGATAATACGACAAAACAAATGAGTAACGTAAAACTTAGCAAGTATAAATGTCGATATCGTTTCACATACATAACCTCACTATGCAAAAAAATGGAGCGGTTGTTTTAGTTTTCCTCTCCATTTCTTTTTTATGCATAGTTTATTAAAAAATATAATTATTAATTTTCCGCTTCATCTCAGGGATATCTTCTCTTGTTACGGTAAAACGAATCACCTTCTCATCAAGATCAAGCGCCTCAGCGAATAATCCAGCTAAACCACGGGATTTTCTATCTACTTCCATAATAATTTCTAGTCGGTCGTATGCACGTGGCAAGATTAATAATTCTAATTCATCTAATTTCCCATAGTGCTCTCCAGAAACCGGAATAAACTCAAATTCTTGTGCGAATGGAACTTGCTTACGTAATCGGTGCGGTAATTCTTCACATTCTATATGACGTGCTTTAAACCCTAATTCATTTACACTATCTAAAACACTACTTAATAATGCATTGGGTAACACTTGAACGTAGTCGCGGTCACTTGGGTCTATACTACGTTTAATATCAAGACCTGTATGAATCCAAACCGTTTTCATACCAAGTGTAAGTGGTGCTTCAATTGGCATTGGAAAAGAAAATGGAATTTCAACTTTTTCATTCGGTTCTACAGAAAAAGGTTCTGTTAAGCGTACTCGCTCTAAATCATACGTTGCTGTTACTTTTTTATCATCCACTTCTCGTACATAAGACGTCGATAATGTTAAGTAAATGCTTTCAATTTGTTGGCTAACTGAACCTCCAGTTATATGAACCTTTCCAACTATTTCTTCCCCAACAATATACTCATCTTTTTCAAGAACAGTATCTACCTTTGCACTTCCAATACCAACGCTTGCTAAAAACTTTTGAAACATGGAGTCTCCATCCTTTCTAAAGCAGAAGCTACATCTTGTTTTAAATCTTGTACATTCTCATAGTACGGCGTTTTTATTTGTAACATTCGCATAAGAATTTCGCGATTATAATGTTCCAAAGTTAATTCTTCGTACCATGGTTTTTCCTGTTTTTCATTAGATTCATATCCTGCATATAATAAAAATAATGAGAAATGACCGAGCGCATAAAAGTCGCTACGAAAGTGAACTTCTCGCATCAAAGCTTGTTCACCTTCGTAAGTTGTAGCTCGCTCATCATCCTCACCTTTCCATTTAGCCAATCCAAAATCAATAATACTAATTTGATTTTCTTTCATTAGTATGTTTGGAATGCGTAAATCTCGATGAATAATGCCTTCACTATGAAACATCGATACAATTTCTAATATTTCATATAAAATCTTAAAAACTTCACGTTCTGTATATACATACCCATCTATGAAAATATAATCTTCAAAATTTTCACCAGGCATGTACTCCATCACAAAGAAGCTCTTTTTCTCCCATATGAAATGATCATATAGACTAGGAATTGCATAATGATTTAATGTTTGTAAAATCATTTTCTCTTGTTCAAATGATTTTCTACCAGACTCATATCTTTGTTTACTTTGTCTTAATTGTTTTAAGACTTTATATCTATTTGTTTGTAAATCATTAACGACGTATGTAACCCCATAACTGCCCATTCCAATTACTGATTCAATTTTATAACGTTCTGCAACAATTGTATTTTTTCGCAGTGGTCTATCAAATAATGCTAGTACACGACACCATTTCATCAGCTACTTGAAAAGAAGCTACGGCTTTTACGTTTTCTTTTATAATGTTGATGTCCATAACCAGATGAACGTCGTTTATAGTCGCTACTTGAATACGAGCGCCCTCTACGACGATAATCACTACTTGAATACGAACGATATTTTTTCTTTCCTAATAAAGAATCAATAATTTTTTTGAACATTCCTTCACCTCTTGAGTAAAATTTCCTTTTCATTATACCAATAATTATTGACTATATTTGTGACAGGTTTGTAAAGAGTAAAAAACGACGAGTTATGCCCGTCGTTACTTTCATTCATCCTCTTCATCAAAAACTTCATCAATCATACATTTCTCTAATAAATACTCAAATGTAATATCTGCGAGATCTTCAATTTCTTCTCGTTTTGGGACGTACCCTCTTTCAATTAGTTGCTCATAAAAAAACTCCGCAATCTCTTCCGTATCAATCACGACTTCAATTTCCTTCATGAGCATCACTCCTTTATTTCTGTTTTATGAAAAAATCTCAAAATTATGTATATGAGATTAGAAAAATAGATTTTATTTTTTTATAGGTCATAAGCTTTGGACGAGATGCATACGATTGTAGTACAAGCTATTCAAAGGGGGAAATAATAATGGAAAATCAATATGAAGTAGGACAAACAAAAGAAGAGTTCATGCATGAAGATCAATGGGCAGACTCTCTTATAAAGTGGCTTTTTATTTTTTTAATAGTTGTAGGCATACCTTATACTGCATATGTTGTTGTTCAATTTATTCTCTCTTTCTAGTTAACTATTTTTTCTCTGTCAATTTAACTAAATAATTATGAACAACATCCATTACAATTTTATATTCTTCATCTTTAAATGTATCGAACAATAATTGATAATCGTTATAAATATCAAGTAATCCATCAATGATTTCTTGACGATTCGTCTTAACACTCACTTTTTTCGAGTTGTTAATTGACTTTAACTTTCCTAAATCTAATTTATTCATACCTGCTTTATCTTGTTTCATTTTCTTCAAAATTGCATTTGCCGTTTGAGCATTGGCGAGTAACGTTAAATCTGATTCATCCGCTTCTAACCATTCACCATCCGTAATCCGTGACAATTCATAAATTGTATCTTCCCATGCGTCATTCTTATATCTCCATACTTCTGTACGAAAACCAACAATACGGAAAACATCTTTATCATATCCAGTTACTTGCACAAGATCACCAAACGTGAAATTATAATTTAATTCAATCCACTCCGTATCGCCCTTTTTCATATCTTGCTCTGTAACGTGCTGCAATGTTTGCTCTACGTAAAACCCATCGTGATTATTGACTTCGTATACATAAACTCCATCTAAAACCTTCATATTTGTGATTTTCCCAACGGTTCCATATAGCGTAATCACGACTATGTCCCCTACGTTGTATTTAGGTTGTTTTTTTCTTGCCATCTCTATCTCTCCTTTTTTTGACGTCGTGATTTTGATATCAGTATATGCAACCTACATAAAAACGCTTATCACAGAAGCTTATATTCATAAATTTTTTCAATAAAAAATATAATCTTATAAAATTTACATTGCACTCAAAAAAAAGCTAGTAACTAGACTAGCTTCAAATCAACAAATTTCATAATAAAAAACATACAGAATACTTCACTTTAAATAAAGTAATGTATTCTGTATGTTTTCAAATAGTTTTTATCTATCTTGTATGTATAAATCCCAGGCTTCATCAAATATAGACATACTTTCTAGCATTCCGCTCAACTCTAAGTATGAACTAATTTCATCATAGTCTTCAGATTGCTTCGGAAAACTTAAATCATCATACATCGCCTCTGCTAAATCTGAAATTTCATTTCTAAATAAAGCTGCACGATGCTTCATCATATAATGGTAAAATGTCTTTTTCAAAAATATTCCCTACCTTTCTAACTTGGGTACATTATACAAGGCAAAAAAGAAAAAAACCAGCATAAAAGCTGGTTAAAAGTCGAAATAATTTCTTTTTAATAGACGCGGTCTTCCCATTAATTCTTCATATGTTAGTTGTTTTGGTAAATCTTTCGTGTAAATTAAGAATAATTGATCTTCAATTTCTTTTACTGTATGGTCTGATTGATAGTCCATCCCGCACGAGGAACAAGAAATACATGGTGTCTCTTGGATTTCAATGGCTTTCGTACCATCTGGTAATTCCCAATATACAGTATTCAAGCTTTCTTTCGCTTCTGTACTGTCACACCACATACAATTCATACTGCATCACCCTCAGTTTTTTTGTCGTTTTCTTCTAACTTAGCCATTTGTGCTTGATATTTTTTATCTTTTAATTGATCGCGCTTATCACGTTTATCTTTTAAAGATGCATGAGTATCATTATCTTCGTAGTCTTTACGACGGTTCATACGCTGTAAGTCGTCTGGAACGAGGTTAAATTTCTTATCGCTCATAAGACCTGCGATACCAACATCTGAACGTTTTTCTTCGTAGTTCGGATAAATCTCTTTAAAGTATCCTTCCGCTCTTCCTGGAATATAGCTCTCTGGCTCTGGATACGTCGTAATAACACCTTCAAAGTTACGAAGTACAACTTTATCTGCACTTTGTGAGATTAAATAGTTTGGCTGAAGTGCAATTTTACCGCCTCCACCTGGCGCATCAACAACGAATGTCGGAACAGCATAACCAGATGTGTGTCCACGTAAACCTTCAATAATTTCAAGACCTTTAGATACTGGTGCACGGAAGTGACCGATACCTTCAGATAAGTCACATTGATAAATGTAGTATGGACGTACACGGATTTTTACTAAGTCATGCATAAGTTTTTTCATAATTGGAACGCTGTCGTTAATACCAGCTAAAATTACTGCTTGGTTTCCGACTGGAACACCAGCATTCGCTAACATTTCACATGCCTTTTTCGATTCTTCAGTAATTTCAATAGATGTATTGAAATGTGTATTTAACCATACTGGATGGTATTTTTTAATAATGTTACATAAGTTTTCTGTAATACGTTGTGGGAATACTACTGGTGCTCTCGTTCCGATACGAATAATCTCAACATGCGGAATCTCTCGTAAATTTTTTAATACATATTCTAAAATTTTATCGTTAATTAGAAGTCCGTCACCACCGGAGATTAATACATCTCGTACTTGTGGCGTTTCACGAATATAAGCAATTGCATCATCTAATTGTTTCTTCGGTACACCCATTCCAATTTGTCCACTAAAACGACGACGTGTACAGTAACGACAATACATAGAACATTGATTTGTTACTAAGAATAGTACACGGTCCGGATAACGATGTGTTAGCCCTGGAACTGGTGAATCTTCGTCTTCGTGAAGTGGGTCTTCTAAATCATATTTTGTTTTATATAACTCTTCCGAAATCGGTACTGATTGCATCCGAATCGGACAGCGTGGATCATCAGGATTCATTAGCCAAGCATAGTACGGTGTAATGTTTAACGGGATCGTTTTCGTTGAAATTTTAACGCCCTCTTCTTCTTCAGGTGTTAAGTTAATCACTTTTCTTAAGTCATCTAACGTTTTGATCGTATTCGTTAATTGCCAAACCCAATCATTCCATTGCTCTTCAGTAACATCTTTCCATAATTCGATATCCTTCCAGTGACGATTTGGTTTGTATACATCATGTAACATTGCTATTCCCCCTTTTTATACGCTCATCCTTTATATAAGCAATAGTTATGCCAACTTTACATTGTTGATAAGTAAATGTGCGGAGAACCCTATTACATAAGCGAAAAAATATTTTTAAGCGTTGTATGAAATCAATACTTAACATCATATTCATTACTTTTTATATATGTAAACGCTCTTTTATTGGTGCAAACACACAAAAACCGCCGATTATTCGGCGGTTTTGTCGTACTTGCTCAGTTTATATTGAAGCGTTTGACGAGGGATACCCAACATTTTTGCGGCTTGTAATATATTCCCTTCCGTTTCAATCAACGCTTGATCTATTAATTCTTTTTCTGTTTGATGAAGTGCTTCTCTAAGTGGCATTATACCCTTCTTCTTCGAAAACTTCTCTTTCCGAAATGTACGTGGTAAACAATTGGCTGTTAATGTATTCCCTTCTGCAATAATAACAGCATGTTCAATCGTATGTTTTAACTCCCGTACATTTCCAGGCCACTGATAAGCTTGCAGTCTATCTTTCGCTTCCTCATCAATTTGAAGTACACCTTTTTTATAACTTTTATTATATTCTTTCAAAAAATAAGATGCTAATAATAGTACATCCTCAGTTCTTTCACGAAGCGGTGGGATATATAATGAAAATACGTTTAAGCGATAATATAAATCAGTGCGAATTTTATTCTCTCGTAAACATATTTCTGGAGGCTGGTTCATCGCGGTAATAACACGAACATCTACTTTTCTCGTCTTATTATCACCAATTCTTCTAATGACTCCATCTTCTAACACTCGTAACATTTTTGCCTGCAAATCAAGAGGCATTGAATTCAGTTCATCTAAAAATAATGTACCACCATCAACAAGTTCAAATAGCCCAGCTCTTTCAATCGCTCCCGTATAGCTTCCTTTTGTCGTTCCAAACAATAAACTTTCTAATAGCGACTCTGGTAAAGCTGCACAGTTTTGTGCAATAAATGGCTTGTTTTTTCTTTTAGAAGCTTCATGAATTGCTTGTACGAACAGTTCTTTTCCCGTTCCTGTTTCACCATATATTAAAACATTCGCGTCTGTTGGTGCTACTTTTTGTGCTAACTCTTTCGTCTGTTTAAACCGCGTATCATTTGTCACTATCGTCTCAAATGCAGCGTGCTTTTTAATCACTTTTTTTCTAGATGATCGCTTTATTTTCGACTGTAAGTCAACAATTGTGTCAGTAAGCTTTTGAATTGTAGAGTAATCCTTTGCAATTTCAACAGCCCCAGCAATATTCCCATCTATAAAAATAGGTAACGTCGTATTTACTGTACAAACATCTTCACCATTTAAATTTTGATAATGTTGTACCTGATGTACGATAGGTTTTTTTGTATCTAGTACTTTCATCAATGTACTCGTTTCCCTTGATAAAGACGGGAACGCTTCTAACAGATGTTTCCCTAACACTTTTTCAATCTTCGATCCATCGTGTTTTGCAGCTACAGAATTATAAAATATTGTAATTCCATTTTCATCTACAGCGTGTATAGCCTCATCAATACTGCCCAAAATCGCTTCAATGACTTCTTGTGTCGAAACTGCTAGCAATGTCATCCCCCCTCTTGCCGAAAATCCAGCAATTACATGCCGAATTTTCGGCACACCTATGTGCGATTGTAAGCATGACGATTCCGTTCTATAATTTTAATCAATTTTATATTTTCATTAGATAACTCGAAACTCTAATTAGTACGGCTTTTTCAAACACCCAGCTCCACCTAACTGTTTTGCTTTACAGCCAAATTTTGAGGTGGAAGTTTTACTGCTTTCGAATAGCTAGATAGATCTTTCACCCATATATTCATATCTTCCAACTTATCGAAAATGTAGCAATTATTCGCCAGTCTTCCTGTATACGTATAGCCTAATTGATGAAAGGCAGCATTCATTCCGAAAGAAAGCGATCGAGCAATTGTATAGGAGCAGAAAATAGATCTTTCTTGAAGTTCTTCCTCTAATTTAATTAGTAAACTTTTCATAAATCCATGTTTACGGTATTCAGGTAAAGTAGCACAATTCGTTAATTCTGCATTCCCTTCCTTTATGTTCATTTCTGCAGATGCTGTACTAATAATTTTCCCCTCAAATTCATACACGTAGTAAATTGTATCGTCTTCTTTCATCGTCTGTAATACATAACTCGCTTCATTTAAAGGTGTCGGATACACTTCAAATACTTTTCCGAATACAGTTGCTAATTCTTCTGCATCTTCTTCAGTCGCTTTTCTCAGCAAAAATTTCTTTGGAACTACTTTTTCTTTTATTTCTTTTCCTTTTACACCGCTTAATATAGTATCTTCCTCAATCCAATGCATACTATTTCGTCTTTCATCATTATTATATTTCACAAAAAAGTATGCATCGTGTCCTTGAAAATAATGAGGTATCGTTGCTTCCAACAAAAAACCGAAAGAGAGCCATGTTGAAACATGCTCTCCCTTTCCTTTAATAATACATTTAGTGAAAGAATGTTTCTCTGCTAGTTCGTCAATTGTCTGTATAATACTTTCAACATTTCCTGTATAGTGATCTACCCGAATACGCTTATTAAAATAATCTAAAACACCTTCTACTGTATAACAATTCGTCTGTTCTCTAAAAGATTCATAGTATTTCATTTTTTCACCTCACACCAATCTAGTAATGTACATGCAATAATTTTTGCGGCAGCTATCATTTTATCAACTTCTATATATTCGTTTGGATAGTGTGCTACTTTCGTCTCTCCTGGACCAAATACTATTGTTGGTACGTTTGCAATTTGTGTAAATAAACCTCCATCAGTCCCCCACGGAGATGCTTCAATAATTGGTTCGTTCCCTTCGATTTCAACAAAGTTGTGATGAAGTGTCGTAATGAGTTCATGATTCTCTTCTAGTTCACCAGGAACCCATCTCGCTCCAAACCATTCTACTTCTACTGGATTTTCAACAAACCAATTGTCCACATCATTTAATTCAGCAATCCAATTCTCAAACTCTTCTTTTGCCGCCTCTATAGTCTCATTCGGCGCAACACCGCATCTTCCTTCTAAAATTAATTCATCGGGAACAGAACTTGGCCAACTCCCTCCTTCAATTTTCCCAATGTTAATTGGAATTGGAATCGGAATTTCTTTAAATAACGGATCTGTAATTCGACTATTTCTTTTCTCCTCTAGCTTTCTTACATGTTCTATAACAAACATACTTTTTTCAATTGCACTAACCCCTTCATAGCGCGTTCCACCGTGTGCAGCTTTCCCTTTTACACGTAGACGAAACCACATAGAACCTTGTTGTTTCGGGAAAAACTTCATATTAGTAGGCTCCGGAATAATGACACCATCTGCCTTATATCCTCGTAATATAGTTGCCAATGTCCCTGCTCCGCCACTTTCCTCTTCTATTACACTTTGAAAATAGATGTCTCCTTTTAATTCAATGTTAGATTCAATAATTGCTTCCATCGCAAGCATAAGTGCGACATTTCCGCCCTTCATATCCGTCGTTCCACGGCCATATATACGATTTCCGATTTTCTCACCGCTATAAGGATGATGTTCCCACTGATTCACATCCCCTTCTGGAACTACATCAATATGCCCATTCAATATCATAGATTTCCCGTCGCCACTTCCTTTTAAAGTTGCTACAATATTTGGGCTATCTGAAAAACTTGTACGGGGTGATACAAAATAAGGATGATCTTTCATTTTAGAAAAAGAAGGCTCCCATATATCGAGCTCTAAACCTAATTCACGTAATTTTTCAATCACAATTGCCTGCGCACCGCTTTCATCACCAGATACGCTCTTTTCTTGAATTAATCGTTTTAAAAATTTCACACTTTCCTCTTCATGGCTCTCAATATAATCACAAACTTGCTTTTTTAATTGCTCCATATATTACATCTCCCTTCATTCAATTACTAGTAAGTTAGAACTAATTTGAAAATCAGCTTCTGTATGTCGTTTTATATCTTCTACTGTGTATGGGCTCATTAATTCTTGTAATATAAGTCCACTCGGAGTTACCTCCATGACTGCCATATCAGTAATAATTAAATCTACACATTTCTTTGAAGTTAATGGCAATGTACACTCTGAAACAATTTTTGCATTTCCGTACTTATCAACATGATTCATTACAACAACGACCCGCTTCGCTTTTTGTGCTAAATCCATTGCTCCACCAATACCTGGAACACGTTTTCCAGGTACAATCCAGTTTGCTAAATCACCATTTTCACTTACTTGTAATGAACCAAGAATCGTTATGTCTAGCAAACCTTTTCGAATCATCCCAAACGCTGTGCAGCTATCGAAATAACTCGCTCCTGTTATAAGAGAAGTTGGTAAACCTGCTGCATTACACAAATTTTCATCTTCATTCCCTTTACTTGGCGTTGGTCCCATGCCGACGATTCCATTTTCCGCATGAAACATAACATTTATGTCGTCAGGCAAATGATTTGGTACAAGCGATGGTATGCCAATACCTAAATTTACAATCATACCATTTTGTATTTCTTTCGCCGCACGCCTAGCAATCTTATCCCTCACTTCTACGCCCATACCCATTTCCAGTTCACTCCTTCCGACGGTACAATATAATTTACGAAAACACCTGGAACGACAATTTCCTCTGGATCTAAACTTCCAAGCGGGACTATTTCTTCTGCTTCTACAATTGTTATATCCCCAGCCATAGCTACATGGGGATTCATATTTCGTGCACTTTTGTCAAATACAAGATTACCAAACGGATCTGCCTTTTTCGCATATACAATTGAAACTTCAGCAGTTAATGCTGTTTCAACTAAGTAGGTCTTACCATTCATTTCAACTGTTCGTTTTCCCTCTTCCACAATCGTATCAACACCAACATCAACTAAAACACCACCAAGACCAACGCCACCAGCGCGAATACGCTCTGCTAATGTTCCCTGCGGAGAAAACTCAATTTGTAATCTTCCCTCGTTTAGTTGCCTTCCTGCATTTGGATTGGAGCCAATGTGAGAAGTAATTATTGATTTAACTCTTTCATTTGTAACAAGACGACCGATACCTACATCAGGAAATCCAGTGTCATTTCCAATTAAATTTAAATTTGTAACGCCTTTTTCTAAAATTGCCTGTATTAAAGATGGAGGGGATCCAATCCCTCCAAATCCCCCAAACATCAATGTCATATCATCATGGAACAAAGAAATTACTTCCTCAATTTCTTTTAATTTACCGAATGTATTTGTAATAGTTGTCATGCGATACTATGCCCTCCTTTTTGCATCATCTCTTCCACACTTTTAGAGAAAATTGAAAGTAATTCATCTAACTCGGAATATGTAGTTGTCATTGGCGGTGCTACAAGCAGTGCACTATCTTCTTTTCCTGCTTGCCCTGAAACTGCTTGGTATAAAAGCAGACCATTTTTAGCTGCAACTGAAATAAGCTCTGACGCTTTTGTAAACGGTTGCAATTCTACTCCGATTAGCAACCCTTTTCCGCGCACATCAGCAATGATTGTCGATTGTTGCTGAACTTTCTGTAAGCCTTTTATTAAATACTCTCCCTTTTCTGCTGTTTTTTCAGGAAGATTATGTTTCTCCATATATTCAATAACAGCTAAAGCCGTTGCTGCAGACAATGGATTTGCACTTAACGTATGACCGCTCATTACTGAACGTGATCCACGTAATATTGGTTCCATAACACGATCACTTACAACTGTCGCTGCCATCGGTGTATATCCCGCTCCTAACCCTTTACCAAGTGTCATAATATCCGGCTCTACGCCCCAATGCTCCATCGCAAACCATGCTCCAGTACGACCAAGCCCAGTCATTACTTCATCCGCAATAAATAAAATATCGTAATGGTCGCAAATCTCTTTAATGACTTTATAATAGTCTTTCGGCGGAACAACCGCGCCTCCAGCTGCTCCGATAATCGGCTCAGCAATAAAAGCAGCAATATGCTCTGCACCAATTCTTTCAATTGATCTTTCTAGTTCAGTCGCACATGCCAGCTGACAAGTTGGATATACCTTTTGAACAGGACATCTGAAACAATATGGAGCTGGTATAGTCGGATAATCTTCCAAAATAGATACGAAGCGTTGTCTACGTAGTGGATGCCCAGACATCGATAAAGCACCCATCGTAATACCGTGATAACTCATCCATCTTGATAAAATTTTATGTTTCCCTTGAATACCTCGCTCTTGAAAATGCTGAATTGCAATTTTCATAGCTGTTTCATTCGCTTCCGTACCACTATTTACAAAAAAACTCCAGTTCAAATCTCCTACACTTAAATCACTTAACTTCTTCGCTAATTTTTCAGCTGCTTCACTCGTAAACTGTGATCTATAAACAAAAGCAATCTCCTCAGCTTGCTTTTTAATAACGTCTGCAATCTCCTTTACGCCATGCCCAATACCTGCCGTAATTGCTCCTGACGAACCATCAAAATATTTATTGCCATTTTGATCATACAAATAAACACCTTTTCCATGTGAAATCATTGGATACGGCTGACCAACAAGTGGTTTAATTAAGTAATCGCGCATAGCGCTCCCCCATTTCTCCAATTTGTATATATATATGAAGAAAATTGACGTTTCTTTCATAAAAAAGAATCCTCTGCAAAAGCAGTGAATTTATCAAAAAACTATTATAAAATATACAAATGAGTGCTTAAAAATTTTTATAAAACAGAAAATTCAGAACTGAAAACGAAGACCAACCCTTTTCTATACGCCCAAATACCCCTCCCTTTTATATGAAATGAGTACATCACCAAATGTTTTTATAGCATAATGCCAGCTGTCCTTAAATGCCGACATTCTGTACACTTCGACGGAACTCCCGTTAAACTCCTTCCTATTATCCTACTTTAAATTGCATATTTTAAAACAAATTTCGACACCCACCTTACTAATCAATTCAGATTCCTATTCATTATGTAAACTTTTCAGTTTTAAACTATAAAAAAAGAACCGATTAACCACACTAATCAGTTCGTCATGACGCTCTCTTATGGGTTAATACTGTCAATTGCTAAAATAAATAGAAAAATGAAGTTTACAAATTCATCCTACAGCCTATAACACAAAACCTTTTCATAACTTCATTCACAATTACTATCGGGATATCCCTATCCCGAAGTGGCACTCCTTTCCTCAGATTCAAAGTATCTTTCCTTTATAATTTATGTAGGACAATTATCACTTTGTATGTGTATTTGCCTATAATTAAAAAAATCCCTAGTTTTCTAGCGATTTTTGGACATGTATTCAATATGTTAATTGAAATGCACTTTCAACTTGGCATTTATTTTACTTTCGTACAGTCATATGTACTGCTTTACTCTGCGAAATTCTCGTAAGCACCAGCACCTCTTTATGAAAACATATTTGTTGTCAATTTTTAATTTTCCCTTTATAAAATCATTTTTTTTGCATAACCGCTTTCTTGCTTCGCATATAGTTTTAATGATGACAAAGGAGGAATGTTCATGTCTCAATCTGAAATCGAAAAATATGGACAAGAAGTTACACAATACGAACAACTCGCACGTTACTATCAGTTTCGTAATCCTAAAAAATATATAGAATTATATATGAAATATTACGATGCACTATCAAAACTTGTACAGGCGTATGAAACAAGAGACTCACAAGAAGCTGCTTTACCGTCACATATAAGAATTTTTCATGCCGATCCAAATATACCAGCGGTTGACATTTTAGTAAACGGACAAACGGTTATTAAAAATATTTCATTTAAGCAATTCAGCCCTTATTTATCATTAGTGCAAGGTAAATACCGTATAGATATTGTTCCTGTCGGAAATGAAACTCCAATCTTTTCAGCGTTGGTACCAATAATGGGAAATCATACTTATACTCTCGCTGCAATAAATAGTGATAATCACCTACAATTACAGCCTATACTTGATAATACACATTTACCAGCTGGTCAAGCCAAAATACGGTTTGCACATTTCTCTCCAGATACCCCTGTTGTAAACGTAGATTTAAAAGATGGGGATCATTTATTTGAAAATGTACTCTTTAAACAAATAACAGATTTTTTGCAAGTTAGCCCTGGTACAGCAGATATTGAAATTTCACTCGCAGATAATAAAAACGTTTTATTGACTATACCGAAATTCAATGTTGAACCAAATGTTATTTATACAATTTCAATAGTAGGTTATTCAACTAAAGATCCTAAATTAGAAGCCCTTATACTCACAAATTAAAACAGTCTACACCATTCATTTGGTGTAGACTGTTTATTTTTGAAATGCAATTTGAAATTCTGTCCAATCGTTATCTGATCGACACATAATGGATCCATTATGTTTTTCCACAATTTGTTTACATACAAATAATCCAATACCAGTTCCTAACTTTTTAGTAGTTACAAATGGTTCAAAAATCGTTTCTACATTTTCAGCTGGAATCATTGGTCCATTATTTTTTATCACAATTCGAATAGCTTGATCTTCTTCAAATACATCAATGATAATTTTTCGTTCTTCTTTCATTGATTCAAGAGCATCAATTGAATTCATTAATATGTTTAAAAATACTTGCCTCACTTCACTCCGATAACCAACAAGCGGAATTGGATACGGTAAATTCTTTTCAATCAAAACATTCGCATTGACCAAACTCGGATATAAGAATTGTATAATGTCTTGAAACAAGTCATTAAGCCAAAACCGTTCCGATTCATTCCACATTTCTTTTTTCGATACGAGTAAAAATTGCGAAATACGAAAATTTAATTGATCTAATTCATGCGAAATAATATCTAAATACGATAAACTCGGATGATCCGCCTTTAATAATTTAACAAACCCCATAATGGAAGTAAGCGGATTACGAAATTCATGTACAAAACTAGCTGACATTTGCCCTAAAATCGTCAGCCTTTCTTTATGTGTTTCGTTAATATATTGCTGTTTTTCCTCTAAATTCTTCGATATAATTTCCGAGTATTTTAAAACGGTATAATAAATTAATTTGTCAAAACAAGTATGTATTTTTGCCATAATTGGTTTCAATTCACGAGCGCTAACATCTAATTCACACATCGCTTCGAAAAGTTCATTTCTTCTCACGTTTGCGTTATAAACAAAATCTCCAATATTCGCATCTGCTCCAGCACGTTCAATAGCAATTTTCTCACATAACGGTTGAAGATAATTTATATCTTTATCTTCCATAGTAAGTTCGATAATTAACTCTAGTAAATCCTCTCCATTTTGAACTACTTCTAGTTTAAATGGATCTTTTTCGGAAATTATCATTTTGTTTTTCCAGTTCTCTACGAATTGGTGCCTATTGTTTTTCAAGTGTGAACAAAATATTTCTTTAATATCCTTATCGATTGGAAAAACCTCCATTCCCTCCATTTCCATACGACGAATACCCTTTATATTTTGAATATTAACACAAAAAATACGATTCGTTAATAGATTTTTGTCACATTTTGTTAATTTCTGTTGATAAAATTATTTTTTCTTTCTTATTTAACTAATTGTATACAAATCCCCTTTTTCCTTCACATATTTTCATTATTTCCGTAATCAAAACGACTTTTTTTTGCATCATTTTTAATTCTTGCGTACAATAGAAAATGAAAGGTGTGAAAAATATGGTAAATAAAAATGTGGAAGATTATCTCCAAGAAGGCATTTACGGCCAAAAGCAAAACAAACCAGAAGAACGTAATATGTATTTAACTACATTACGTGAGCGTGTGGAAATCGCTTTAACAATCGGTCAAGTAATGCAAAGTAATGTATACTCTGAAGTAGCGGGTAGCATGCGCTCTTCTCAATCATTACAACTCCTCCTAAATGGTGGCATTGCTTACCCACATTTATCAAAATACATTAAATTAGCAAACGAAAAAAATGTTCCTTTTACAATTGTTCAAAATAAAGATACAAAAACACCAATCGGTTTAGTATTAACTCATGCTACTGCTATAGATAAAGAACAAATTTATGTAGAAGATACTATTTTCAAACAAGAAATGAAGTAAAAGTTACACTTAATTAAATAGTTACTAGAAGCGTAAAAAACGAGTATGGAATCGTAAACATTTCCTACTCGTTTTTTAGTGCAAGTTTTAAGTTTTTCCACTTTATTTTTTAATACATACTAATTTCATTTCTGTCATTTCTTCTATTGCATATTTAATTCCTTCGCGTCCCGTGCCACTTTCTTTCACACCACCATAAGGCATATGATCTACTCTGAACGTTGGAATATCATTAATCATGACACCACCAACCTCTAGCTCATCAATTGCACGCATTGCTTTAAATAAATTATTTGTAAATACTCCTGCCTGTAAGCCGTAACGCGAATTATTTACTTGCCCAATCGCTTCATCAAATTCTTTAAATGTATTTACTGTCATGAGTGGACCGAATACTTCTTGGCACTGCACAGATACATGATCTGGAACATTTGTTAATACAGTCGGTTCAAAAATTCTTGCATCCCGCTTCTTACCACCGCATAAAACAGTTGCTCCTTCCTTAATTGCTTCTTGAACCCACATATCAATTCGCTCTACATCTCTTTTTGAAATTAAAGCTGATACATCCGTTTCCTCAAGCAGTGGATCACCAACAACAACTGATTCCATCGCTTTCTTTAGCTTCGAAAGAAATTCATGCATTTTCGTTTCATGTACAAAAACACGTTGTACTGAAATACAAACTTGCCCGTTATTAACAAATGCTCCCCATTTTACACGTTCAATTATTTCATCTGTTAACTCTACATCTTCATCAATGATAACAGCAGCATTTGAGCCTAGTTCTAACGTAACTCGTTTTAGCCCAGCCTTTTGTTTTATTCCGATTCCAACTTTTGGACTTCCGGTAAAAGTAATAGAAGCAACGTAATCATTTTTGACGATTGCCTCACCAACCGTGGAGCCAGGGCCAGAAATGATATTTAAAGCTCCATTTGGCAATCCTGCCTCTTCAAATAACTCAACTAATGCATAAGATGATAATGGCGTTTGATCAGCTGGCTTTAATACAACTGTATTTCCGGCAGCGATTGCTGGTCCAACTTTATGCGCTACTAAATTTAATGGGAAATTAAATGGTGTAATAGCCCCTATAACCCCAATCGGCTTTCGGATTGTATATGCAATACGCCCATCTGCACCAGGTGCGGCGTCTAATGGCAATGTCTCACCATATATACGCTTCGCTTCTTCAGCTGCAAATTTGTATGTTTGAACAGTACGATCTACTTCTCCCCTTGCAGCACGTATTGGTTTTGCAGCTTCTTTTGCAATAATCTCTGCAAATTCTTCTCTTCTTTCATCCATTTTTTGTGCAACTTTCTCTAAAATAGTCGCACGATCATATGCAGATAATGTATTCATTTTTGTCATTGCATTTTTTGCAGCGGTAACAGCCTCTTTTACATCTTCTTCCGTGCCTTGTGCAATTTCCGCTAATGTTTCTTCAGAATATGGTGCGTATAATGGTTTATACGTGTTTACAGATTTCCAATCTCCATTTATATATAAATGCTTTTTCATACTTCTGCTCCTTCCAAATATATGTATACAACAATACTTCACCTAGTGAAAGGTTTGACTTATGTCATTGTATCATAGCCCTTATCCCTCAAAAAACATTATGCTCAAAAAAACTCTGCTATATAGCAGAGTTTACGAGCTAATTTGCTCTTGTAACGAAATTTGTTTTTCATCTTCTAAAATAACAATCGATTCTACTATCTTTGTAACTTCTAATCTTTTTATATAATGTCCATCTAATTCTTTCACACAAAACTTATAATTTTCAATTTCAATGGAATCCTCTTCAGCAATCTCTATATTCTTCGTTAAAATCCAACCACCGATTGTATCAACACCATCATCATCAATCCCTAAACCAAATAACGTATTCACTTCACTAACAAGTACTTTTCCCTCTAGTATCGTCTTCGTTTCACTAACTTGTTGAATTTCTGGCTGCTCATCCGTATCAAACTCATCCTGAATATCTCCAACAATTTCTTCCAGAATATCTTCAACAGTAACAAGTCCAGATGTTCCACCATATTCATCTATCAATATAGCAATATGTGTTCTTTCTTTTTGCATTTTCAAAAACAAATCATGAATTGGAATAGAATCGATAACTAAAATAATTGGTCTCATATATTGCTCTACTGTCTTCTTATTAACAGCTTTATGTTGTACAAATTCAGTAAAAATATCTTTAAAATTCACAAAACCTATTACGTGGTCTTTGTCGCCATCAACAACTGGATACCTTGTATATTTTTCACGAGACATTTTTTGCAAAGCTTCTTCAGCAGGCATCTCTTTACTTATAATATTCATTTCAGTTCGAGGTACCATTATTTCTTTTGCAATCCGATCATCAAATTCAAAAATTTTATTCACATATTTATATTCAGATTGATTAATCTCACCATTTCTATAACTTTCTGAAACTAACAACCGTAATTCTTCTTCTGAATGAACCTCATCATGCCCCTTCGGCGGTTTCAGCCCTAGCAGCTTCGTAATGATTCGAGCTGAACCATTTAATAGCCAAATGAATGGGAATGCAATACGATAAAAGAAAATTAACGGTTTAGAAACAAGCAAACTCACTTGTTCAGACTTTTGAATTGCAAATGTTTTTGGGGCCAATTCCCCTATTACAACATGTAAAAAAGTAATTAACAAAAATACTAAAATTACAGCAAAAATGTCTGCTAGTTGAGTAGAGATATTCCAATTTGCAAAAAGCGTATCAAACATTTGCTTTAACGCAGGTTTACCAAACCACCCAATTCCTAAAGCTGTAACAGTAATTCCTAGCTGACAAGCAGATAAATATTCGTCTAAGTTTGTAATGACTGTTTTGACCGATGTTGCACGATTATTTCCTTCTGCAATTAAATAGTCAATTCGTGAACTTCTCACTTTAACAATTGCAAATTCTGCTGCAACGAAAAATGCCGTTAAGGCAATTAAAACAATCACTATACTTATACTATATATGTCCAAATACTTTTCCTTACTTACTTTGTAAGCAAGGAAGCCACCTCCTACTTAATTTTATTCAAGTGAAGTAAGCATTCTAATACTCTAACAAAATTCTACATTAGCAACCACCTTTTTATATATTATATGCATACATAAAAAAGATATTTATCATTATGATAATCTAATTCATTTACACTCGTCAAATTATTCTAAATGTTACGATAAGACATTTTTATTTAAAAGAACTATTCTCCTCAACTCAATTTCGTGAAAAAACACTTTCTTTGCCGATTCCACACTTCTTTTGTCGCACTAGAAGGGAACTTACTTCATAGCTCGAAATCATTCAACAGGATATATATAGGAGGGATTATTTTGGAATATAAAACACCATTTATCGCAAAGAAATTAGGTGTTAGCCCAAAGGCTGTTGTCCGGATCGCACAACAATTAAATCTTACGATAGAGAAAAACAAATATGGCCACTTTATTTTCACACAAGAGGATGTCGATCAAATGTTAGAACACCATCGATTTCAAATAGAGCAATCTCAAAATTCTCAATCTACTCAAAAGGCTTCCTCAAATGAAGTTGAGGAATTAAAAACTCAAGTTAATACAATTGTTCAAAACATATCATCGAATGATTTTGAGCAATTAGCTAATCAATTAAACACTATTACGAGAAGACTTGATCGAATGGAAGAACAAATGCAAGATAAGGCAAATGATGTCGTCACGTACCAACTTTTACAACACCGTCGTGAAATGGAGGAAATGTTAGAGCGAATTCAAAAGTTAGAAGCTGCCCTAACGAAAGAAGAACCCATTTATATTACTCCGGATTCAAAACCAACATATGAACGAGAAAAGAAACCGAAGCGCCGCAAAATGATTTTTAGTATATTTGGATTATAATTTTTAGACCCTTATTAAAATAATAAGGGTCTTTTTTAATGAAGAGTTATATCCTATACAAATATTATTCTCTTTATTATACATATTCACTTCGCTTTATTTCGTTAACATAATATTTTTACTGTATTCTGTAATTAATGCCTGTGCATGAGCATTCCCTTGAATCACATCACGAAATTCTTTTAAAGAATACAAATGCGTAACCCCTTTTCGAGCATGAATTCTTACTGGTACACCTTGTAAAGTATCATGAAACTGAAAAGGATTATCTATTGGTTCAATTGGAAAACCAAGTGTAAGTAAATACATATACATTCTTTTTGTTACTGCTGCAATGTACCATTCAGCTTTTGTTTCTAACGCATGTATAAATAAAATAGCTGTTAGCCTTTTGAAATGTCCTCTTCCACGAGACGTTTTCGAAATACTTAACTTGCCTATTTCATATACATTCTTCAAATCTTTTACTAAATCATTTTTAGAAAACGGATAGAAAAACTCAGAATTTGATTGTTCAGGTACCGTATACTTAATACATTCTACTGTACCAATAGGATGTTCATCTTCTATTAATAAAAATCGTGATGGATTTAAATTACGTTCTACGAACATTAAGTTTCTTTCTTCACAAAAATCTCCCCATAGTTGCTCGAACCCAAAATGTTCTTCCTTTGTTTGAACACGCTGGAACATATTTAACCGCCTTTCCCATCGCCGCTCTGTTTTTTGATAACGCTTTCACTATCTATCATATAAGAACAAATCTTCGTATGCAACTAAAAATATTTATGACTTATTATATTCTGCAAAATGAATTAGATTCCAATTTAATCGACTTTTATCCCGCGCTCACATTCCTTTTAATAACACATTTGTAGCACTTTTCAAATCTCAATTACACTACGTTTCTTTCCATACAGCATATAATTCTTCTTAATCTAAAGAAATCCTTTATGAAAAAGGATTTCTTTTACTTCTTAATGCTTTTTAGCCATTTTTCAAAAATTTGTACCATCCCATGTTTTCCAGCTAATTTCTCTTCCCCTTGTTTCGTCTTATATGGATATAACTGCAAGAAAACACCGCATCCAGACTCAATTTTTTTACTATGCATATGGCTTCCTGGATATACACAAATGACTTCATAAATTGACCTTCGATAATAGACTCGCTTTCCATCCTGTTCTTCTACATACTTTATAGACCAGTACTTATACATTTGCTCAGTTGCTTTCGTATTTCCGACGTGCTGAAAAATATTGTACATTGGACTATACTTCACTTCAATAATAATAGAAGATTTATATACGTATTTCCCATCTTCTTTTACATAACAGTCTAAGCGAATATCTGGCTTCTTCGTATCCTCACCATTGTAAAAATTACTACCTTTACTTAATGCAATAAGAGGATGTGTTTCAATTAAGTCATTAAATGCGACATGCACCTTTATATCATCTCGTTCTAAAACTACTGTCGTTCCATCTTGTAATCCATCTACATAAAAATGTTCTTGTATTTGTTCACGGATGGAGTTTCTAGCCTCAAAACCAATTTGCTCTAAAAGTGAAATAACGATAAAAAAAGCGTAATATTCATACACTAAAAACGTTGGCTTATAAACAAATAATAATGATGGAGATTGATCCGTATATTGCGGGAGTACTTCTAAATGATGTAGTAATTGTTGATGTGGTATCGGTAAATCATGTAAGTTCATGTTACTTGTTTCAGTAACTTCCCTCCAAAATGAAGAGTGCATTAACATTTGAAAGTATTGTACATTTTCATGCACAATATGCGCCAATATTTTATATTCTTGTATTTTCATTGAGCTCTTTCGTAAATCGGCTTCTTTTAGTAAATGTATATTTTTATATTTTTGCTTCTCTCTATCGGTTACTGATCCATTACGCTCAATTGTTTGTATAATCGTTTTTACAGCTTGAAACTCTTCTGATTTTTTCTTTTTTTCTCTTTCTAAGATTTCAATTGTTTGACGTAAAAAACTTTTAGCTTCAATTAAATAATGATAAAATTGCATCGCTTTATATTTAAGAAATGCATTTTCCTTACTATTTTTTTGTTCCATAAACTTACGATTATAATGTTTGGCATAAGGTTTTCGTTCTGCCACTATAGTTCCTTTTCTTGTTGGCTTTCGCTCTTTTCCTTCCCATTTATATTCATTTATAAAAGTTGAGCTTGATTCTATTTTCTTAAAGATTTGCTTTATCATTTTCATTTTTTGCGGTAACTTTCTAAGTAACACTAAATAAGAAGAATCCTCAATATCGCTAAGTGCAGAGAAGGTCTTTTTATAGTAACCTCTATCCAAAATCAACTCATTTAAAATTGACTTCACATAGTCTTGAATCATTTCAAATTGATCATCAAAAAAGTTTTTCGGTACGATTTGAAATGCGCCATAATACGTTGTATCTTCTATACGCACTTCAAAATGGTATAGACCACAGCGCCATGGATAAAAGAATTCTGTTTTCCCATGTTCATATATTAATACTCTTTGTTTTTTTTCATTTATTTCATATTGAGCCTCTTTTATATTTTTCTGTCCCTCATATACTTTATTCCATATAAAAGTAATATTCATTGGGATTTCATAATTGTACTGTAATCTTATTGGTTTTAATTCTTGTACTTTATAAATACATTGAACTAATGCTGTAGTAGATGTACAAAGACGATTTAATAAAATATAATCTCCTTTCCCTTCATTTCCAATGATTAACTTTAATACAAAAGGGAGCGTTTCATTCGTATCAACGATTTTTGTTTCATAACGCCCTTCATTTTGCATATCCATACAACTCCAGTTCTCTACGTTTTTCTCGTATATATGCTAAAGAGTGTTCAAATGTAGATACTCTGTTTGCAAGTGTAGATTGCAAAAGAGGTACTAAGGTCGCCCCCCTTTTTGCTTCTTCAGAAAGTAAAGGCCCAACCATCATTTCGGTCCCTCTGATTTTCGTCAATACACGCTGCTTTATTTGTAAATCAAACCCCTCTTCTCTACTAATCATATAGGTATGGTTATTTTGAAACGGTATGTTTTGCAAATAAGTCGCAATTGCATTTGCACATCGGAAAGAAATTCCCTTAGACGCGTCATGTGATGACAATACGACATGCAACTTATCTAATAGCTCTAATTCTTCTTCAGAAAACACTTCAATCATCGCTTTATTTCTCATCCAATTTATCCGAAATTCTCCCGCCGTTACTTTCAAAGGTGGATGTAATACGACTTTCCCCTGTTCCATGCCCATCTCACAAAACGGAATTTTCTGTAACATTATTAGGTTCGTTCGGTCTAATAATCGATCAGAGAGCTCTTTCGTTGTTTCATCAAAATTTACAGTACCTACAAATATAATATTTTCTCCAATTTCAATTGTTGATGGAATTGAATTCTCTATGTCCTGTACACCCTCATACAAGTTTAAAATACGATTTTTTGTTTCAAGTTCAAGAACAGATAGAAACGGAGTAAACCAATGCTCAATATGAGACATGTTCATTTCATCAAAAACGATTATATACAGTTGATTTGGATTTTCTTTCGCCTTCATTAACGTCCTAACTAACTTCGCTTCAGATTCAATAAAAGTACCATTTGGATGAAGGTAACCAAGTAAATCATGTGGTTCTTGATACGATGGCGAAATTGGAATCCAAACCAACTCTTCCCCATACTGTAACCCTAATGCTTCTGCATAAGTTTGCACAAAACGTGATTTTCCAACGCCCGGTATACCACCAAGAATCGTTAACATATTTGTTTTTACACTTATATGGAAATTATAAATATCCGTTTCATCCAAATATAACCCTTTATTATGCACCATACTTTGTACATACTGTAAAAAGGACGATTCACGCTCATCCCATTCCCATTCATCTTTTTGTATTTTTATATCCTCTACTTCAACTAGCTTACCTTCTTCATGCATTCGTTTTTTTAATTGCTCATACACATAATCACTTACAAAATATAATTGATCTTCTACCGCTATTTCTACATACTTCGTCCAGTCACTGCAGTTTATATATTTACATTCACGTTTCTGTTCAAAATAGGCGATTGAGCTAATTGATGACTTTAGGGATATGTTTCCGTACAGTCTTCCATCGTGCCACAATAATTCAGGAGGCTCAAAGTCTTTCGGAAATTTTGGCATAAGAAATGATAAATAACCGTTGCTAAGTTTTCGCTCTAAAGATTCTCTTTTTTTATGATTTGTAACTTTAGGTGCCGGAATCATTTTATAGCTGCTTGCTATTTCTTTCGGTTCTTCTGTACATATTAACTCCACGTATACATTTCCTCTTTCATAATAAAGACGAAACATTACTAATTGCTTTTCTAATTTCCTCTTCTTTAATTCCGAAAAGATTTTTTCATTCTTTTTATTGCTACATAACCCTTCAAATACATATGGTTCATTTATAAATTGTTCCTGTAAAGTGAATGGTATTGGCGATAAGCATTGTACAAAAAAATTCTCTCCACTCTTCTCTTTCTCAGCTTTTGTAAATTTCCCTAAAAATCTCATATAGTACATTCGTTTTATAAAACTTGGCTGAAGAGCTTTATGTAATTTCACCTTAGTCACCTTCTTTTTTCATACTATTCTTAGTGTATGAAAGAAACGAAAAACTAGAAATAAAAAACCTGACGTTATCCGCCAGGTTCAAAATAAAAACTTATATTAATGAGAAGGAAATGCTTTTTTCTCTTGTAAAATTGCATTATGAGCAATTTTCATTTTCGCAAGTACGTAACGTAATCGATCTTCAGCGTTTTCA
Organism: Bacillus sp. FSL E2-8900; assembly: GCF_037966225.1. Taxonomy (NCBI): domain Bacteria; kingdom Bacillati; phylum Bacillota; class Bacilli; order Caryophanales; family Bacillaceae; genus Bacillus; species Bacillus sp. FSL E2-8900. Next base: position 2,117,747 of record NZ_CP150193.1, on the reverse strand, counting down.
TCTTTACTTATTTGTAATTCCGCCAAATTTTCAACAGAACTTGCTAAATTTTCAATGACTCCTCTTAGTTCAGGATGATGATTAAAAAAAGATTCTTGCACTAATACTTTCCTTAACTCACTAGCTAAATCAATTATTCTAGACAACTGTTCTTTTTCTTCCATTCTCATCCCTCCTGAATATCTTATGTAGTAAATATTCTCTAAACAAAGAAAAAAGCCCTTTAAATGAAAAGGACTTTTTACATTTTTATATTTCCAGTTAATAACATATATATGGATGTGATAGCCGCAACAATAATTGCCCACATCACATACTTCTCTGCACCTACAAAGCAACGGTTCCCTTGTTCTTTTCTTGCAAACGTGTAAACAATAATTCCAATTCCATACACAATTGAAACGAGTAGTAAATTCTTTAAACCAGCTGCATAAAGAAGCCATACAGAGTAAATAGAAGCAATTAAAGCTAACGCTCCATTTTTTAATTTAGCGTCTTTTAACTCGTTTGTAATGACTAATTTAAATTGGAATAACGCTGATAATAAATATGGTAATAAAATTGATGTTGATGCAATGAAATACATAATTTGATATGTTGATTCCGAAAACAAAACGATGATAAATATAATTTGGGCAACACCATTTGAAATCCATAATGCCATGTGCGGTGTTTGCTTCTTATTTGTTTTCGTAAAGACTCTCGGAAATACGCCATCTTTTCCTGCTACATGAGAAATTTCAGAAACAAGTAAAAACCAGCCAATTAATGTACCGACAAGTGAAGCAACTAATCCGATGTTAATCGCAACTGCACCCCATGGACCAACAACGTGCTCTAATACATGTCCCATTGACGGAGTTTCTAACACAGAAAGTTCGCCTCTTGTCATAGCTCCCATTGACAGGACAGAAATTAAAATATAAATGGACATTACTAAAATAAGTCCCAATACTGTTGCCTTACCAACATCTCGACTATTCTTCGCTCTTCCAGATAATACAACCGCTCCTTCAACTCCAATGAAAACCCAAAGTGTTACAAGCATTGTATTTTTCACTTGACCAAGTATAGCGGAAAGTGAGATCGTTCCTTCTCCCCACAAATCATGTGTAAATGTGTCCCAGCGAAAGGCTGTTACCATTACCACAATAAATAAAACGATTGGAACTAACTTCCCTATTGTTGCGATCACATTCATAATAGAAGCTTCACGGATTCCAAATAAAATTAAAAAATGAAGTGTCCATAATAAAAGTGATGCCCCAACGATAGACGCAACATTATTTCCTCCTTTGAAAATTGGAAAGAAATAACCTAATGTACTAAACAGTAACATAATTGTTGCGACATTACCTAAGATTCCTGCTAGCCAATATCCCCAAGCACTATTAAATCCAATGTATTCACCGAAACCAGCACGTGCATAACTATAAATTCCACCTTCAAGTTCCGGTTTTTGTCTTGCTAACGTTTGATATACGAGCGCAAGTGGAATCATTCCCATCGCTGTAATACACCAGCCAATTATTATTGCACCACTGTTTGCTCCTACTGCTAAATCATGCGGTAAACTAAAAACACCGCCACCAACCATTGTTCCAACTACTAATGCGATTAATGGAAAAAATCCTAACTTCTTTTCTATTTGTACCACCCCATCTGTCATTCTAGGTGTTATGTTCGTTCAACTATTAAAGTCACCTTTTTCTCTAATAGACGTTTCTCTTATATTTTTTCAGGAAAACATTACTTATTCTAAAAGAAAATGAGCAAAAATGGAATACTTTTTTGAAAAAATGTATAAGTATGCACAAAAAAACCGCTCATTTTGTAATGAACGGTCATTTCAAACAGATAAATTTGTATATTTCTTGTAAATTTAACGAAGTAACTTCTCTTTTTGTAAAAATTGTTTTGCGACTTCTTCACTACTTTTACCATTTACGTTAACTTCATAATTCATTTTTCGCATTTCTTCATCTGTAATCTTTCCAGATAATTTATTTAATACCTTTTCAAGTTCAGGATATTTCTGTAACGTTTCTTTTCTTAATAATGGTGCTCCTTGATAAGGTGGGAATAACCCTTTATCATCTTTCAGCACTTTCAGTCCGTATTGCTCCAATTCACTATCTGTTGAATATGCATCAATTACGTTAACATCTCCAGATTCAATTGCGCTATAACGCAGCTTCGGCTCCATCGTTTTAACATTCGAGAACTTATAGTTATATAATTTTTGCATTCCTTTATAACCATCTTCACGATCAGCAAATTCCAATGTAAATCCTACTTTGGCTTCCTGCGCAACATTCCCTAAATCAGAAATTGTATTTATATTCTTTTGATCTGCTATTTTTTTCGGCATAGCTAGTGCATATGTATTGTTATACTCCATTGGCTTCAACATAATCATATTATATTTCTTTTCCATTCCAATGCGAGCCTGCTCATATACTTCATCACGATTTGTACTCTTTGGTTCTTCTTTCACGAAAGTAGATAAAGCTGTTCCTGAAAATTCTGGGTATATATCTACTTCCCCTGATTTCAACGCTTCAAATACAAATGCTGTTTTTCCAAGACCTGGTTTTAATTGTACGTGTAAATCTGTATCTTGTTCAATAAGCTGCTTATACATTTGAATTAAAATTTCAGGTTCTGATCCAAGTTTGCCCGCAATAACAATATCTTTCTTTTCTGTACTCCAAAGAAATGGAGAAGCAATCATTATACAAACAATACATATCGTCAATATAACACGCTTAGAAGAGCGTTTCGGTCGTTCAAGTATGCGAAGTACTATATCAAAGAATAAAGCGAGTAACGCGGCTGGTACGGCCCCTAAAATGATAAGTGCATGATCATTTCGATCTATACCTAATAGTATAAGCTTACCGAGCCCACCAGCACCAATGAGAGCTGCTAATGTAGCCGTTCCAACAATTAATACCATAGCTGTACGAATACCAGCCATAATGATAGGCAATGCAAGAGGAAGTTCTACCTTCCACAATCTTCTCCAACTATTCATCCCCATAGCTTTCGCGGCTTCTATTAGAGATTCATCTAATTCCCTTATTCCTGTATATGTATTTCGTAAAATAGGTAATAGTGCATACACAACTAATGCGATAATCGCTGGAAGTTTTCCGATTCCTACTAATGGAATTAATAGTCCGAGTAATGCAAGTGATGGCACTGTCTGCATTACTGCAGAAGTTCCTATTATAAATTCAGCCATTCGTTCTTTTCTTGTTAATAAGATGCCAAGTGGCACCGCTATAATTACTGCAAAAAATAATGAAATAAGCGATATTTGTAAATGCTCACTTAATGCAGTTAGTAATTCTATTTTTCGTTCTTGGAACGTTTGTATAAAATTAGTCACTGTTTAGCCTCTTTCCTTCATTTGTTCAACAATGTAATTGACAATATGACGACTTGTTAACGTTCCAATATATTGACCGTTTTTTTCAACTGGAACGACCTCCTCATCACGCACACGAACTAACGCTTCTTGTAAAGAAGAATGTAATGATAGCGCCTGCCCTTCTAATTGCACACTTTGATCGAGCGGCAATACATCTGCTATACTTTTCCCCTCATACCAAGTTCGCCCACGATTTCCAATGAATTCCTCTACAAATTCATTTTTCGGATTATGTATAATTCCTTCTGGTGTATCTAGTTGAACAACTTTTCCTTCTTTCATAATACAAATGCGATCTCCAAGTGATAATGCTTCTTGCATATCATGTGTTACGAATACGATTGTTTTTTGAATCTTTTTTTGCAACTGTACAATATCCTTCTGAAGCTGTTCCCTACTTAATGGATCTAACGCACTAAATGGTTCATCCATAAGAACGATTTTCGGGTTTGCAGCTAATGCTCGCACGACACCGACACGTTGTTTTTGTCCTCCTGACAATTCATCAGGCATACGATTTCGATAAATATCCGGATCTAATCCAACCATATGTAACAATTCATCGACGCGTGCTTTAATTTCTTTTTTGCTCCATTGCCTCATTTCAGGAACAACTGCAATATTTTCAGCAATTGTCATATGAGGAAACAAAGCAATCTGTTGCAACACGTATCCTATATCCCAACGTAATTCGTTTATATTATATTGTTGAATATCTTTTCCATCGATTAAAATCGATCCTTCAGTCGTTTCGATTAAACGATTAATCATCTTCATTGTCGTTGTTTTCCCGCATCCACTCGGACCGATGAGAACAAAAAATTCTCCCTTTTTAATTTCTAAATGCAATGAATCCACTGCTTTCGTGCCATCTTCATACGATTTTGACACATGATTAAATTGAATCACAAATACAACTCCTTTAATGTTGTTTCCTTTATTTTGATGGAATATGGCATTCATTTCAAATGATACGCTTTTAAATTAAAAAAGAGCTCACATTTGAGCTCTAACGGTCGAACAATATTGTTTTCATAATAGCAGCATATTCGCGAACATACATTTTTCTCTTAGAACGAATTGGCGTTTCAGCAGCTAGTGCCTCCATCTTCATGCCTAAACGCTTTGCAATTATTTTCGTTCGATATAAATGATACGTATTACTTACAACTACCGCATGTTTCACATTATATAAATCCATACTAAACTTTAAGTTTTCATACGTATTTGTAGATTGATCTTCTATTAAAATACGACTCTCATCTATACCGTGTACCATTAAATAGTTTCTCATGCTGTGAGCTTCCGGTATATCTTCATCTTCTCCTTGACCACCTGAAACAATTACTTTCGCTTCAGGATGTGAAAATAAATACTCCAACGCTACATCCAAACGATTTTGAAGAGATAAAGACGGTCTATCTCCAAATAACTTTGCACCCAGTATAAGAACGTACGGAGAGTGATAGCTCAACTTTTCACGAGCAACTTTGTTCATTCTAAACGTCATATAAATGATGTATAGTGGCGGTAATAATAAAATGATAAGAAAGATCCATTTGTTCATAAATAAGTTTGCACTCCCTTTCTTTTTATTATACAGAAAAAGAAAGGGCGGCAGAAGTGTTTTTTTAAACGATTGATTTATTAGAAACATTCGCCGCTACTTTACGTTGTGATAGTACATAATAAATAGCGATTCCTAATGAGAAGATCAATATGCAGCTTAATACGTAAAACGGAAGCATTACTCCGGCTTTAGATACACCCGCTGTAAACAGCATTAATAATACAATTCGTATTCCAGTACCAATTAGGCGAAATAAGCTGTCTACACGTCCCATTACTTCGTTTGGAATTTCCTCCATCATCAATACATTTCTCGCCACTCTTGTACCCGCATTTCCAACTGCATGAAAAATTGCAAGTCCATATAAGAAAATTACGGAAGGTTCAATAATCATTGCGGTAATTGAAATTACATAAATGAACATCGTCATAACGATTGAAACTTCTGTTTTGATATATTTCATTATGAGTGGAATACAGATTCCTGCAACAACCGCTCCAACCCCGTACATCATCCCCTCTATTGCGTATACAGAGGCATTGGCTTTAAGTATATCCGAAATATAAACTGGTATTAAATAATTTGCCATCATAACACCTATAAACGGCATATAAGTGGCCAGTAAGAACCAAAAGAGCTTAGGACGTTTTTTCATAAAGTGAATTCCTTCAAACAATTGCTTCTTAAATGTTATTTTTCTTTTCACTTCTTTTTTCTTTACGTACGGTATACATAAGAAAAGAAAAAATGCTCCAGCAAAAGTTAACATGTCTACTAACAAAATCCACTTCAAAGATACAATTTCAATTAAGAAGCTCGCAGCCGCTCCAGAAATAACTTGTGTTAACTGTCCTTGTATTTCCATCGTTCCACTTAAACTTTTATAATGTTCTGCTTGAAATATCTCTTGGTTGAACGCAAATATTGTAGGATAAAATAATAAATAGTAGAATGATCCGGCTATATAAATAAGAATATAGTGAATAGAATGATAAGGTTGCCCAGCAAATCCCCATATAACCATTATTCCGATTACGGCTATTCCGATTCCTTCGTTACATAGCAATAAAGATTTTCTTGAAAAACGATCAATACTTTGCCCAATGAATGGTGTTAATAAAAACATAATGAGGGTTGCAATGATAGAAACATAACCAAATGTTGTCTCTCCTCCACTCTCTTTAATTAACAGCCAAGGAATCGTTATCATAACAATTCCGGAACCAATAGCAGATAGACTATTGGCTCCTAGAATGTAATACAAGCGAGAATCATGATAAAGTGAGGACATATCACTCCACTCCTAGTTGTTTTTTCACCTCTTTATATACGCTCATATATGCTTTCAATTCTTTAACTACATCATGAATTAATGGTTTTGCATCTTCCCCAAGTTCACCATCTTGCACATGTAATCCATCAAGCACAACTTGTTTTGGAATTGCATTTGCATAAACACCTCTAGCGACCGTTCGCATGCTGTTTAATGCATTTATTCCACCTTTACCGCCACCAGCAACCGCTAACAACGCAACTGGTTTATGAATAAATTCACTACTACTTAAGTAATCTAAAGAGTTTTTCAGCGCACCGCTCATCGCATTATGATATTCTGGTGTACATAATACAACCCCATCCGCAGCTTTCACTAACGTTTTTAATTTTTTTACTGCCTCTAAATCACGTTGCGACTCTTCTCCATTGTATAAAGGTAACTCCTCAATTGCTAAATCATATAATTCCCCTTCAAATTGATCCGCAATATATTTTGCCACCACGCGAGTTCTACCAAATTTTCTTGGTGTACCGTTAATAACGACTAGTTTCATGATTATTTCTCCCCTTTGTTTTCAAGTTCTACTTATATATTATCAGAAATTTCTATACAAAACACAATATAAAGAGTTAACTTGTTTCATAAAATAGTATGATAAACAAAAAAGAACTCATACTTTCGTATGAGTTTCGTACAATTACTTTGATTCATCTCTCATGCTCAATGTACCTAAACTTTCATTTGCTTCAAAATGATTATATGCTTTTTCCGCTAATCTTTTCCGTTCTTCTGGTAATTCTATATATTTCATTACGTTTTCAATTATTTTTTCGTACGGAGTAAATACAATTCCTGGCCACTCTACCTCATCTTCTGGATTACTATTTTCGGAAATAATAAATTTCTTATTTGCGACTGCATAAGATACGCGAGGTGTTTCAAGAATTCCTGATAAGTAAAAATGAATATTTAATATAATTTTAGCTCTAGCAATCAATTCATTTCGAACAATTCCCCACGCATTATTTTTAAAAACTATATTTAAATTCGGGGCAATCGCTTTTAGATGATCAAAAATAGCTTGTCGCCTCGGATTAAGAGCACCTATAAACAGAATATCAATATCTTCAATAATCTCATCTTCAAACGCATCTTTTTTTATTTCCAAAGTTGGAGCATAGTTCATTTCTACATGTTTTATTTCTTTTCCTACCCCTTTTTGTTTAAGCCATTCTATATTTTGTTTACTATAATCCCAAATCACTCTATCTTTTAATAATATTAAATAAAGGGGATGCGCATATGGACTTCCTTCGTATAGCTGTTCTAAATTATAAATAATTGCATCTTTCGGAAGAAGGTTCGGGTTATATGCGTATGTATGGGCTCCAAAAACAACTGTATTCTTTACATTTTCCAGTATTGTTTCTGATATAATTACTGTATTTCCCTCCTGCTCCAACCGCCACTTTAAAGCTCGCGCAACATCTATGAAACTACCGTATGTCTTTGGGCATATAAAAAGACAATAATCATATTCTTTATTCAAATAAACTTCCATTAATCTTAAATTATTTTTATATAGATCTACATCCGGATGTTTAAGTACCAACTCATTTGCATGTTTTCTTGCTACTTTATATAATCCAGCATAATAAGCAGCGATGCATCTTCTTAATTCGATTCTTTCCCGATCTTCATCTAATACATCCATGTTTAAAAGAAGATTTGCGATACAGTACGCTTTTAAATGATCACGATCATAATAATAGTCTAGTAGTGGCATCAATTCTTCATACGTATTTCCATGCACCGATTCTCCTAGTTCAATCGCCCATCGCATTAATTCCATGATTACTCCACTACTCCTTTAATCGAAAATGTATTTAATAAAATTTCGCATTATTCTCTACTATATTTGCTATATGAAATGGAATCTTTTCTTTTATCGATTCCAAATACTTTTGCGACACCGCCCCTAAATGTTTTTTATGAGGTATATAGAAAGCACTAATAGAAATTTCATAGTCAAATAAGTAATCATACACATGATAATCTACAAATAGTAGATCATCCTTTGGAAAAGGAATTTCCTTCCCTTGCAGAGCATACATCAAAGCAATATTGTTTTGAGATCGTAATCGATACAATCTTGCAAGTTGGTATAATGGTTCAGCCCGGGTTGGTCTATATTCCCACGCTTTTTGAAAATAAAAAACAGCTAACGCTAAATATTGCTCTTCTTGCCCTTTAACAGTTTCTTTTTCATCAGCATCTGTCACTTCATTTTGTTTATTTGCTGAACGATTTGCTAACTGCTCATAACAAAATCCTATTCGCAATAACGAATAGAATACCTCTTCAACCCACCCCCCTGCTTCCACTCGTTTTTTATACCATTTAATCGAATCTTCAAATTGACTTAAATGAAAATAAGTCTGAGCTAAATAAAATAAATATCTTATATGCAAATCTGGCGTTGTTTCTGGGTCGTTTATTCCTTGTAACAACAACCTCTCATCTCTTTCAAATTTATCAGCTTTACTCCCGCCATCTCCGGGATCATTCACGACAAGAGTCTCTAACCGATCTACCTTCGTATTGTAATTCGCTCCAACTTTTGAGCGATCTATATCCCAATACTCATGAGTAACACCGACAGATTTCCATGGTAAAGAAGCTTTCAAAAGACGTGTAAGCCAATATTTAATATGAACATCATATTGCAATGTAAGATAATGATCTTCCGTTAAGCTCGTTTTATCGAAATTCGGATCAACCTCTAAAATCATATCCGCATCTAATATTAATAAATAATCTGCTTCTGGATATGTTTTTTGCGCTAATGAAACAGCTAAACTTCTGTTATAACCAAAGTTTTTAAACGGCTCATGATGAACCGTCCCAGGTATCTCATTTTCCTTACACCAATTTTCAATAATTTCAGGCGTATTATCCGTCGATCCAGTATCACAAATAGAAACATAATCTACAATTGATTTTGTTGCATTTAAACATCTTTCCATAATTCTAGACTCATTTTTGACAATCATACAAAGACATAACTTTTTTTCTTCCTTTACAGACTTCACTTGCTCATTTCCCATTTAACCACCTCATATTTTATTAACACGCTCTTCTCATATGTAACAACATTTTTTAGCTATACTGATGACATAAGCACCCTTTTACTATTTATGAAAACTTCATTTTATTTATTCTTACTTTTATGTTGGGACATATTTCATGCTTCGCTTTATATTTGATACAATCAATACAAAAAAACATAATACGGGAATCCGTACCTTTCAAAGTCTAAGAGGAGGTTATATTTTGTTGGATTACATTTGGCTAGATGATAAATCACCAATTTTAGAACAACTACCAAGTAATTTTAAATCTGCAGCTATATTGCTACATCCATTTGTCCAAATGCCTTTAGGATGGGAAAAGTCTGTGAGAAAAAGACCATATGAGCACATCTATCCTAGCGCTGAAGAAATCATTCACAATGGGAAATCCGTTTCTTGGAAGGAAATGATGTCTTGTAGTGGATTACATTCATACGCAGACCTAGCAATGGCCATGTTGACTTCCATTAGTGCCCTTTCAGAAGAATATAAAAGAGAGGATTTAGCTGAAAAGCTACATTCAAACTTTAAAAAAAATCTTTATTATCCAACAGAAGATTATACGTCTATATTTTTATTACACAAATTACTTAAACTCCTCGGTTCTAAAGGTGCAAAAAATCTATATTTCTCTGAACCAATTCTTAATACAAACGGATTATTACAGGTAAATAATACTACTCCATTAGATATTTGGGACATTAGCAATAATGAGTTAATTATTACTGGAGAAGACAATGAGTATGCGTTTATGAGTATATACGATTCCTTTACAACCTTATTATTAGCTAAAGAAGAAAATATAGAATATATTGTTCAATCAATGAATGTTGAAGCTGTCATTTGTGACAAAAAAACGATGATTGATTGGTATTTTTAAATTAGTAATTTCTTAAACTATAAAAAAGAAACTTGCGCTTATGCACAAGTTTCTTTTCAAAAACATCCTTATTTTTTCACAACTTCATGTCCACCGAACTGATTACGTAGTGCTGAAACTACTTTTCCATGGAATGTATCATCTTCCTGAGAACGATAGCGCATAAATAATGACATCGCGATTACTGGTGCCGCCGCTTGTAACTCAAGCGCAGTTTCAACAGTCCATTTCCCTTCTCCTGAAGAGTTCATTACACCTTTAATGCCATCAAGTTTAGGATCATCTGCAAATGCTTTTTCAGTTAAGTCCATTAACCAACCGCGGATTACTGATCCGTTCGCCCATACTTTTGCAACATCTTCATAATTGAAATCAAAGTCACTCTTATCTAGTACTTCAAATCCTTCAGCAATTGCTTGCATCATGCCGTATTCAATACCGTTATGAACCATTTTTAAGAAATGACCACTACCAACGCGGCCAGCATAAGAATAGCCATTTTCTACTGCTAAATCTTTAAATAAAGGTTCTAATTGGTCGTAAATTTCTTTTTCTCCACCAACCATTAAACAAGCACCGTATCTAGCTCCTTCTACACCGCCAGATGTACCGATATCTACATAATGTAATCCGAAGCTTTTTGCTTCTTCAGCACGGCGTAACGTATCTTTATAGAATGAATTTCCACCTTCAATAACGATATCACCTTCATCTAATAACGGATACACATCTTTTAATACTGACTCTACAACTTCTCCTGCAGGCACCATTACCCAGATTGTACGAGGAGCTTCTAATTCAGCGATCATTTCTTTTAATGTATGACGTGCAGTAATTCCTAGTTTTCCTGCCTTTTCTACAAGCTCTTTATTTACATCGTATACAACTACTTCATGCTTGTCTTCATGTAAGTGTTCAGCTAATGGGAATCCCATTTTTCCTAATCCAATTAATCCTAGTTTCATATTAATCAATCTCCTATTCTATACAAATATATTTAATATCGAAATTAGCCCAAGTGCTACTACAGATAATATAGTCTCCATTGCAGTCCATGTTAATAATGTTTCTTTCACAGTCATTCCGAAATACTCTTTAATCATCCAAAATCCTGAATCATTCACGTGTGATAAAATTAATGACCCTGCACCAGTTGCAAGTGCTAATAATTCAACATTTACACCTGGTGTGCTTGCTGCAATCGGCGCAACAATACCAGCTGCTGTCATCATAGAAACAGTTGCCGATCCAGTTGCAATTCGGATTAGTGCCGCAATTCCCCACCCTAATAATATCGGTGAAATATGTGATTCTTTCGCCATATCTGCAATTGTCGTTCCAATTCCAGAATCTAATAATACTTTATTAAATGCGCCGCCTGCACCAATCACTAACAATATGTTTGCAATAGGTCCAAGGCAATCATTTGTAAATTGTAACACTTTATCTTTTGAGAAACCTTTTGCATATCCAAGACTAAAGAAAGAGTAAATGGTTGCAATTAATAAAGCCACAATCGGATCTCCAATAAAGTGTAATACTTGTGCTAGTTGACTCGTTTTATTTAATGCAACTTCTGCTATTGATGCACCAAGCATAAGAAATACTGGAAGTAAAATTGTAAACAATGTATTCCAAAAGCTAGGAAGCTCTTTTTTATTATCTTTTTCAACAAATTGCTCCGCTATATCTAATGGTACTTCCTTATGTATACGAGCACCAATCCATTTCCCGTAAAGTGGACCTGAAATAATTGCAGTTGGAAGTCCGACAATTAACGCATATAAAATTGTCTTCCCTACATCTGCTTTAAAAATACCAACTGCCGCCATTGCCGCTGGATGCGGTGGAACAAGTCCGTGTACGACTGACAGTCCTGCTACTAGCGGAATACCAATTGTAATAAGTGATACCCCAGTTTCTAACGCAATTGTAAATACTAACGGAATTAATAGTACAAATCCAACTTGGAAAAATACCGGAATCCCTACTAAAAATGCAACGAACATCATCGCCCAGTGAACTCGTTTCTTCCCAAAACGATTAATTAATGTGTTAGCGATACGTTCAGCACCACCAGATTCGGCCATCATTTTTCCAAGCATCGTTCCTAGTGCTAAAACTATCGCTAAAAACCCTAACGTATTACCAAGCCCTAGTTTAATAGAATCAATAATCCCTGGATCTTTTGGTGAAGTTCCAATTAAAGGCATTCCCATTGCTAATCCTACACCAATTGCTGTTAAAATTAATGCGACAAATGGATGCCATTTTACTACCGTAATAAGTAAAAGTAGTATGACAACTGCCGCTAGTACGATCCCAACTACCATTTCTCCCAATCCCCCTATTGTTTACGTTGGAAAGCAGCTATACAATCAAATTCTTCTTTCAAGCGATTGTAAAGTCGTTCATACATATAAAACATTTCTAAATATATAGCCGTATTTTCTTTATTCGGTACATGGTGATGGACAATATCAATCCAATCCTTTACCTCTTCAAGAGAATCAATTTTTCCTACAGCATATAAAGCAACTGCCGCTGCCCCAAGCGCAGATGCTTCATGACTTTCAGGTACAAGCAATTCTTTTCCCATCATATCGGACAACATTTGTCTCCAAAATGCAGATTTTGCAAACCCTCCTGAAACTCGTATTTCAGTAAGTGGCCCTGTACAATCCCTGATTGCGAGTGCTACTGAATATACACTCATACAAACACCTTCCATCACTGCACGTATAAAATGTTCTCGCTTATGTTGAAGATTGATTCCAAAGAATGTACCACGAGCATTTGCATTCCAGTAAGGTGCGCGTTCTCCAGATAAGAAAGGTAAGAACAATAGCCCATCCGCTCCAGCTGGTACGCTTTCTGCATATTTAATTAATAAATCATAAGGATCAATGCCGAGCTTTCTTGCTACTTCTTGCTCTGGACTACCAAATTCATCACGTAACCATCTCAGTAATATTCCGCCGTTATTCGTTGGACCACCGATTACCCAGTGCTCATCTGTTAATGCGTAACAAAACGTTCTCCCTTTCTCATCTGTATTTATATTTGATGAGATTGTTCGAACCGCACCACTCGTTCCAATCGTAATTGCAGCCGCACCCGGTGATATCGCACCAACTCCTACATTTGCAAGAACCCCATCACTTGCTCCGATGACAATTGGTGTTTCTGCACTTATCCCCATCTTCTGTGCTAATTCTGGCTTCATACCTGATAAAATATATGTAGTTGGTACAGGGGTTGATAATTGTTCTGGTGACATATGTAACATAGTTAAAACATCTTCATCCCAGTTTAATGTTTCTAAATTAAATAACCCCGTAGCAGAAGCAATCGAATAATCAACTACGTAGCGTGAAAATAATTGGTAAATCACATACTCTTTAATGGAAATGAATTTATAGGCACTTGTATATAACTCTGGTTCCTCTTCTTTCATCCATAACAATTTAGAAAGTGGTGACATTGGATGAATCGGTGTACCTGTACGTCTATAAATCTCATGCCCATTCATTTGTTGTAATAATTTTTCTGATTGCTTCGTACTTCGATTATCTGCCCAAATGATAGAACGCGTTAATGGCGCACCATTTTCATCTACTGCAATTAATGCGTGCATAGCTGTACTAATACCGATTGAAGAAATATCTTCTGGTAATACATTACCTTTTTCAATGGCAACGCTTACACTTTTGTATACAGCGGCACATATTACATCAGGATCTTGCTCAGCCCATCCTACATTCGGTTGAATAATTGGGTAATCGATTGCATGTGATGCAATGACTTTTCCTTTTTCTGTGAACACAACCGTTTTTGTACTTGTGGTACCGATATCAATCCCGATTACTCTCCCCCTTGTTTCCATGCGAATCTTCCCTTCATTTCTAGCAAAATACGATTTAGTAAACCGTTTACATGAATTAGTATATAAAATATTTTTTCGTTTATCAAGTTATAAAAAGAAAATTTTTTTCATATCAAAAAATAAATCCCCTCATTCCATTTCACTTATATACTAAATTTAGCTTTTCCATGCGGTAAAATTACGTTATATTCGTTACGCAATACACTCTTTTCTCTCATTAACAACACATACATAGTCCTCCATACGTTCTACTTATTTGCTTGAAGAAAGAGTTGAAAAGCAATATTTATTTTTAGCGGTCACGTAACATCACCATCAAACCAAGAAAAGTAACTAACCGCAGAATGAGAATTCTGTGCATTTTACTCTTATTTATTGTTTTAGGTTCACTAGTCTTTTATCTTGATAAACATAGAGCGTGACCCCCTATTATCACTTTTTTATCTTGTAAATATATCTTGCATACTATAAAATCGAAAAGTATTTTTATTTTTCAGAAAAATAAAAACAATAACACGAAATTTATTGTATAATGTTGTAAAAAGATGTCGGAGGGATTTAATGTTAAATAAAATATCTCAATTCACAATTAAGCTTTCATCAATTCTTTTATCACTCTTACTATTATTAAATTTACCTTATTTATTTATTACTCAACAAGGATTTACCTTTCAACCAATTTATTTTTTTAATCAGACCGTTACTATGTTAAAACAGGTTTTTTCCCCTGAATCATTAGTGATTATAGGATCAGACCCGAAGTTTGGCCATTTCAAAAAAACACCATTATTTCCAACTGTTTTAGAACCTTACCTATATTCATTTACTATATTATTTTTAGCCTTTTTTCTTGCTCTCTTTTTATCATCTAGCATGGCATTTTTTTATTTTTTAGCAAAAGATTATATAAAAAAATGGATAAACCGAATTGTGTTCATATTAGAAGCTGTCCCTGATATGATGATGATGATTTGTTTGCAAATTTTTTTCATATGGGTACTTCAGAAATTTGGGGAATCTCCTGTCACTATTATTTCCTTTAATGAAAATCGAGCTTATTTACTCCCTATTTTATCATTAGCTGTCTTACCTACATTACAAATGTTTCGGATGATGGTGTTATACATAAAAGAAGAGCAAGGAAAACATTACGTAGAGGTTGCATATGGAAAAGGCCTTTCATCAAGTTATATACTATGCATTCATTTATTCAAAAATATATCTATCCACTTCTTCCACCATTTAAAAACGATTTTTGTTTTCTTACTTTCTAATTTATTCATTTTAGAATTTGTTTTTAATATGGAAGGCATTATTCAATTTTTATTTAATAAGGCGTTTGTTTCACCTCCAGCTGCATTAATCATACTTGTTATGATTATTTTACCATTTTATGCTATTTTCCAAATAGTCTCATTCATGATGAATAGATGGAAAAAGCAATTGAAAGGAGTATCATTATGAAATCTATTTGGAAATCAAAACGCTTTTTAATCGGCTTTACTTATCTATTCATACTTATTTCAGCTAGTTTTATTTATAGTTGGTTCTTTAAAGATAACATCCCAAAACCTCCTCAGTTACTTTACAATGACAATAACGAATTACTTGGAAAGGCCCCCTTTCCGCCATCGTTAATTCCACCTTTTGGATCTGATCGTTTTGGAGAGTCTGTTTTCTTACAAATTGTAGAAGGAGCAAAATTCACTATTTTATTAGCCATGGCAATTAGCTTCTTTCGAATTTTATGCGGAACATGTATAGGAATCCTCTTAAGTTTATTTGCTCCAAAACTCAAAAGATTTTTCCAGTCATGCTCAGAAGTTTTTTATTATATTCCAACTCTATTTATCGCATTCATACTCATCACGCCCGTTAATATTATAATCACATCAAATGCTGATGGGGTAGATCCAAATATTTCATTTACGTTTTATCAAGTACTCGTACTTATTTTCGTCGCTCTGCCTACACTTTCTTTATACATATCCTCAGAAGTTGATGAATTTATGAAACAAGATTACGTCTTAAGTTCACAATTACTGGGGGCTAGTCGTTTTCATATTATAAAAAAACACTTACGAGTCTTATTACTTGACCGCTTATTTGTATTATTTATGGAACATATCGTCCAAACACTCATACTCGTTATCCATTTAGCGTTGCTTAACATTGTAATTGGCGGCATACAAATGCGTGAACTCTATGACGGAGTGCCCAAACCTGTTTCTCTATCTAATGATTGGGCAGGTCTTATTGGATTAAATCGTAATGAAATGAATCTTTCATGGTGGATTATTTTTTATACTCTCGCTTCATTCTTTATTACGATTCTATTTATTAAGCTTATGACCATCGGGATTCAAGATGCACTGAAAGCAAGAGATTCGCAAATTGTAGCAATTCAAAACGTTCCAGATCATAAAAAATTTGTTAAACATAAAGATTCCTTTTCGTTTGCCAATAAAGTAAACCTTTAATCATTTCTCATTAATCAAGTATTAATTGGCATCGATATTAGTAGAAAATAAAGAAGATGATCCCTATTAAATACAGGGATCATCTTCTTATGCTGTCTAGCTTTTTTACATGTCCTTTGCTAGACTCATGCTTTTTATATTTAAAGTGAATTATTTGCAATCACAATTATGTTTTTTAAAATCAATTACCATACGCCCTTGAATTCTACCTTGTTCCATTTCTTCGAATACATTTTGTACTTTATCTAGAGAACAAGTTTGAACAACTGGCACTACTTTTCCTTCTGCCCCGAACATAAACGCCTCTTCCAAATCTTTACGAGTACCAACTAGAGAACCAACTACTTCAATTCCATCCAGTACAAGTCGTGGGATGTTTAAGTCCATTGTTTCTACTGGTAGCCCTACTGCAACTACTTTACCGCAAGCACGTACTGCATCAACTGCTGAGTTAAAGGCTACTTTAGAGACTGCTGTTACTACCGCAGCATAAGCGCCACCAAACTCCTCTTGCACAATTTTATCAGCAGGACCTTGAGAAATTGGATTGATAGTCATATCAGCACCAACTTCTTTCGCTAAGGCTAATTTGTCGTCATTAATGTCTACTGCGATTACCTTTGCACCAAATACATTTTTAGCATATTGGATAGCTAAGTTACCTAATCCACCGCAGCCATAGATTACAATAGGTTGACTAGGTTTAATATCTGATACTTTAATAGCTTTATATGTAGTTACACCAGCACAAGTAATTGATGATGCTTGAGCAGGATCTAATCCTTCTGGTACTTTTACCGCATAATCAGCTGTAACGATACATTGTTCAGCCATACCACCATCCACTGAATAACCAGCGTTTTTAACTTCACGGCAAAATGTTTCTCTACCAGTTACACAATATTCACAACGTCCACAAGATTGGAACATCCATGCAATACTTACACGGTCACCTATCTTTAGTGAAGTAACATCATCAGCTATTTTCGTAACAATACCTACACCCTCATGACCAAGAATACGGCCATCAGTGTTACCAAAATCATGATTCGCAACGTGTAAATCAGTGTGGCACACTCCACAATACTCTACATCTACTAACGCTTCACCTGAGTGTAACGGACGTAATTCTTTTTCAATCACTTCGATGTTTGCTTTGCTGTTTTTATTAACCACTACTGCTTTCATATGTGATCTCCCCTTTAGTGTTTTAGCATTTTAATGAGTTTATCTCACAACTACTTTCTTCACTACTTTGGCTAGTTATTGTACCAAATTTAAGTGTTCAATCATCATTACATCTTCATCATAACATGACACTTCATAAACAACTTGTGAAATTATGAACAATATTTGAATTATTACACAAATCGGTCTTTATTTTAAATTTTTAAAAATGAGAGTTTATCATTGACTATAAGTAAGTCACATATTTCTAAAACAAAATAAAGTAACAAACTTCTCACCGATAAAAAAGCTCTTCACTCAATATTTTCTACATGTAAACACTTAGTTTCACAGTAATATCCTTTGCCACCAACATAAACTTTTTCTATTTTATTTTTGCTATTGGTTGCTAATTTAACTAATATTTCAGAAGGCGAGTGTAGAGAATAACCTTGTTCAAATACATAGACTTCTTTTTTCAAGTAGTCCTGTTCATAAAGGTAGCAAGCTAATGCACCGTTCGAAGTTCCAGTCGCTGCTTCTTCATTGATGTCGTATAGCGGAGCAAAATTTCTGCATATAATTCGATTGTCATTAAAAGTATATAAATGCATCCCGACAACATTATAATACTTGCTGATTTCTTTAATTTTTTCAAAATTAGGTTGCAGTGCATGTAATTGTATTTCGCTTTTTATAGGAATTAAAATATCTTTTAAGCCCGTGGAGACAATTTGAATTGGGTATTTATTGTCTATATCTTTACTATCAAAACAGTCGGTGAACTCATTTGGAGATACAACATCATAGAATATCGGTTTATTTTGTTCCATGAATATGATGTCATCTGTTATAGTAATAGTAAGAACACCGCTGTTCGTTTCAATCGTATAGCGATTCCTGAAAAGTTTATTTAAATGCATCAGTATCGCGAAAGAGCCAATTGTGGCATGACCACATAAATCAACTTCTTCTTTTGGAGTAAAATACTCAAATTTATAATCAGCAAGTTCAGATTCTGATATAAATGCGGTTTCCGCATAACCCAGTTGTTTGGCTATTTCCATTTTTTGAGTAGTGGTCAATGTATTTGTATTCTCAATAAATACCACTCCTGCTTTATTTCCGCCTTTATGATCCTTGCTAAATGCACTTGCAACATAAACAGATATTTTCATAAGACATCTTCCTCACTTATAGTAAATTATAGTATAGAAAGCACTACATATAAATTCCATTGGATAAATTATCCCTAAAATAAGAAACAAACTATTTTTAGCATTTGAACTCTCCAAAAATAGTTTGTCTACAGTCTGAAAGCTCTTCATTTGAAGAGCTTTTTTTATATTCGCTTCATCGAAATCGTTTCACGTATACTTTGTAAATTTTTTAGAGTTTCCTCTTGTCGCTGCAACGACAACCCTACATACAAAGTATCTAATAAGCTTAACTGTGCTAATCGTGATGAACTTGCTTCTGTGCGGAATTCAGTCTCACGTGTTGATGTATATAACGTTATATCAGCAAGTTGACTTAATGCTGATTTCTTATAGCTCGTAATCGCAATAATTTTGGCCCCTCTTGCTTTCGCTACTTCTAACGCTTCAAGTAATCCTTTATTGCTACCAGAATGAGAAATACCAATAACAACTGAATTTTCCGAGAGTAAACCTGCTCCCATAATTTGAAAATGCGAATCAGTATGAGCGATACAAGAAATACCCGTTCTCATAAACTTATGATACGCATCCATTGCAATAATACCAGAGCCACCATTTCCATAAAACTCAATTCGACTTGCTTCTTGTAAGGCTCGTACAGCCTGCTCAAGTGCCGTTTCATTAAGCAAATGTAAAGTATCTTGCAGTCCTGTAATATGCGAATGAAAAACTTTTTTAGCAACAGTTACCATACTATCTTCTGCTGATACCTCTTCATGGATATTTTGCATCGGTGTATGTACAATTTCACGAGCTAATGTAATCTTTAAATCTTGAAAACCTTGCAAACCAAGGTTTTTACATAAGCGGAATATCGTAGCTTCGGAACTATTCGTAACTTCAGCTAATTCTGTAATAGATTTATGTACAACATCTTGTGGATGTTTCAAAATATGTTCGGCAATACTTCGCAATTTCGGTGATAAACCATTTAACGAAGCCTGAATCTTTCCAATCCCACTTCTTGTACCAGGCATAGCATATCCTCCCCTTCCATCGTAGCTTTATCCTGTAAAAACCGATTAGTTAAACTAATCATCAGTGGGGATGGTCCCCCACTGATTAGAGTTTCACTTTATTGTACCTAATTATCGAAAGAAGAAAAACCTATATTAGGGATTACTATAAATTTTAATTGCTCCTATGTATTCTGTCATACGATATAACAGAATTATTCATGCTTATGAATAATTCTCTCCATGTTTCACTGCGTATAATGCGGCTTGCGTACGATCATCCACTTCCAATTTAGCTAAAACGTTTGAAACGTGTGTTTTCACAGTTTGTTCTGTAATATGAAGTTCTGCTGCAATCTCCTTGTTGCTTCTTCCTTTCGCAATTTCGCGAAGTACCTCTTGCTCTCTTTTCGTTAACATTGAAAAAGGATTTTCTACTTCCTTCTTTACTGCAGAACGCCCCATTAATGCAGGTGTTACTTTCGGGTGAAAATTCGCATTTCCTTGATGTACTGCAATAATAGAAGCGACAAGTTGCTCAGGTTGTACTTCTTTTAATTGATAACCATCTGCTCCAGCTTCAAGTGCTGGTATAACATAATCTTGCTCTGAAAAACTACTTAATATAAGTACCTTTATTGTCTCATCATATTGCTTTAGACGTTTTGTTGCCTCAATTCCATCCATTTTCGGCATCGATACATCCATTAGTACGACATCTGGTCTTTCTTTTTGCACGAAATGTAATGCCTCTTCGCCATTTTCCGCTTCCCCAATAATTTCAAATTCTTCTCTCGTTTTCAAAAAGAATACAAGTCCTCTTCGAACGATATGATGATCCTCAACTAGTAGCAGTTTAATCTTCAACCTTATTCTCCCCTTCAAATCGGCAATTGAATTTCTATTTTTGTACCCTTTTTCAGCTCTGTTATAATTTGAAACGATCCCTTCATTAACTGAATACGTTCCTTCATACTTTTCAGGCCAAGTGCTGATTCCCTTACTTGTTCTTGTATAAATCCTATTCCATTGTCTTCTATGTAAAAATGTAACTGGTTATTTTCTATTTTCAAAAGAATATGTACCTTTTCACACGAAGCATGCTTTTTACAATTATGTAGCGCCTCTTGGCTAATACGCCATAAAACTTCTTCTATTTCATCCCCAATTGAAACCATCCCATCAATTCGAACTTCCACTTGAACTCCTAATAACTTCCCGTAATTTTGAATTGCTTCTGCTAATCCTTTCTCCAATCCTTCAGGTCTTAATTGCCAAATTAATAGCGTCATCTCTTGTAATGCTTCTTGTGATAATTCCCCAATATAACTTAACATCTCTTGCAATTCTCTATCTTGCGTCATATTCAGAGTACCTTTCGCCGTTAGCATAATAGAAAATAACAATTGTTTTACTGAATCATGTAAATCACGTGCAAGTCGATTTCTTTCCGCTACCACTACATATTTACGTTCTTTCTCAACTAATTGAATACGTTGTATTGTCGTTCCAATTTGAAATGCAATTGATTCTAATAAGGCTAACTCTTCCTCAGAAAAATGAGTCTTATGAGGTGCAGCCACATTTAGTAGACCAAATTTTTCTGATCCAGACCTAAGCGGAATTGTCGCATGATGTGTAACATCTTCTGTCTCTCCCCAATTACATTCAATTGCATCTTCTATTCGCTTACATTCAATAATATTAGTCGCTTTTTCCAATCTCCCATTCACAAAACGTTCTACACACCAACAGTTTCCTTCACACATCGGCTTCTTCTTTTGCCACGTAAGAGCCTCTGGTAAATTTTCGTCTACAAGCATGCTGTGCTTTCCACTTTCATCAATAAAGAATATCCACCCTGTTTGTAAATTCATTACTTGTAACAATGTATGCAACACTTTTTCCAACATATGCTGTAAGTTTGTTGCTTCATTTAATAATTCAGCAATTTCTTTTAATGCTTCTAAACGACGCATCTCTTTTTCTTCAAAGTTCATTCTCATCACCAACTACAATTATAACATTAAGAAATTTCTAAATTCTATAAATAAAAAAAGAACCGAATTCCTTCAGCCCTTTCTTTATATCAATCATTTTATTATTGTTATTCTATCCAATGTTGGAAGCAGAATTTTTGTTAACAAACGATTCTACTTTAGCTGTCCGATAAAGATTGTCCACCATGGATATGCTGTAAACCTTCAGTAGTAACAACCATATTCGCTGCTGGCATTTGCACTTGATTCTTATGGAACATAGACATTAATTCAAATCTTACTTGTCTAGAAGTTTCAAAATAATCTTCTGGCTTTATTAAACCTGTAATACAAAATTCATAGCCAACATATTTCAAGTTAGGATTTAAGTCTGTAACACCGACGTATTTAAATGGTTCAACAGCCTCATCCTCTACTCTATAAAGAGTTTGATTCAATTCTTCATTACATATAATACATACTTCTTCTAACAATTCCTTCACTCTTGTTGGATCTTCCTGATAACTTACCGTGATGCGTTCAATTACACGCATCCATCCTTTATTAAAATTTTGTATCGTTCTAATCTCTCCGTGCGGGATGGTAAGTAGTTTTCCTGACCATTCACGAATTTGCATAAAACGAATACTAATCTCTTCAATAGTTCCTGAATTTGTTCCGTTAAAAGTTACAAAATCACCAACCCGAAACTCTTTGTCCGCTAATCTTGCAAAGCCTAATATAACATCTTTTAGCATCTGTTGTGCAGCAAAACCGATGACAACTCCAGCTATCCCTGCACCTGCAATAATACTTTTTATATCTACAAATTGGCTAATTAAATATATGATAAGACTGATGATAATGATATATCTAAAAATAGATCGAATTACACTTTGAATCGTCTGCTCTATCTCTTCATCAAAAAAGCTTGATTTCCTAAAAAACCAATCAATAATACGGTTTATTACAAAAGAAATAATGATTAAAACTAAAGCAAATAGTAAAAATCTTAAAAGTAAAAACTCTCTTACATAATTAAAAAATTCTTCAGTATACGTTAATAAGCTCATTTAACCACTTCCTTACTAATTAAAAAATTCATAATCGCCTAAGTTTGTTCCAGAAAAATCTATTATCCTAATCTAAAATGCCACTATCCTTACTATGTATTTTGACTCTATTACTAATTCACCTTAAACAGTATGTCTAGGTGTTCTTTTTCCTTTCCCTTTAAATATACCCTTTTTAATAACCTAAGGGGGGAGCAAATCGTGAAATTTTTTTATACGTTAAAACTTTATTCATGTCATTACGATTTCAACTCATTTATTCATTAACTACGTAAAAAAAGAGCTGAATTTATCAGCTCTTTTATTCGATATTAATTGTTGTCTTACTGCTCTTTTCTTCTTTCAATTTTGGTAATTCAATTGTCAGTACGCTATCTTTATAATTTGCTCTAACATTTTCTTCCTCAACTTGTTTAAAACTAAAGCGTCGAGTTACAGAACCTATAGAACGTTCTTTACGAATATATGTGCCATTCTCATTTTTTTCTTCTACTTCATTATGGTTAGTTGCTTGAATCGTTAATACATCTTGTTCAAAATCAACTTGAATGTTTTCTTTTTGAAAACCTGGTAAATCTGCTTTCACAGTATATTTATCAGATTGCTCATGAACATCTACTTTAAAAGTATCCATGTTCAGTGGCTTAAAGAAAGCATCTGTCATCCCTTCTAATAAAGAAGGCCCAAAATCAAAAATGCCATTTTGACGTTTTGTTATCTCTGGAAATAAATTACGCATATTTTTTCCTCCTTATTATTTATGAATGAAAGATTATCTCTTTCTGCCTTTATTATAACATTTGGTCAAAAAAGGTCAAAGTTTTTGTTTGACCTTTTTTGATGTATATTTTACCAAATAAAACAAATAAGTTATATGTCATCTCTCCCCTTATAAAGAGGAATATATCTACATAATAACGAATAGTTTATTTGCTCTTATTTTTTCTTACGGAGGTTACATACAATGGGATATATTGAAGAACTTAGAAAAGTTGTCGGATCAAGACCACTCAATCTAGCAGGAGTTGCTGTAGCTGTTTTCAATGAACAAGGACAAATAAAAGAGACCTTTTTTAAAGGCCTCTTTTTTCACTTCACTTCTGCATGTAAGCATGACTTAAAATGTCCAAGTGCATATTCATGCCCTTGTGCATTAAAAGATGCAACCGCCTTTTCATAAACAACAATTTTAAACCCTTTATTATAAGCATCTACTGCTGTATGAAGAACACAAATATCGGTACAAACACCTACAAGATGAACTTCTTCTATTCCTCTTTCTCTTAGCTTCATATCTAAATCCGTTCCAGCAAATGCACTATACCGTGTTTTATCCATATAATATACATTCTCTGCATTTTTATATATTTCGTACACATCTTGTAATTCACCAAACAAATCTCTTCCACTTGTACCAGCTATATTATGGGGCGGGAATAACTTTGATTCTGGATGATATACATCATTTTCTTCATGTTTATCAATAGCAAAGACAACGTAATCTCCATTTTCAATATATTGCTTCGTTATATATACAATTTCCTTCTCAATTTCCTGTCCTGGTTTCCCGCAAGTTAAAGCCCCCTTTTCCGCTACAAAATCATATGTATAATCAATATTAATAAGAGCTCGTTTCATAACCACTATCTCTCCTTCTTCTGTTTCACAGTAAACAATAGAAAATTTGTTATTACGACATCGTATGTACTATTCGACATTTCAAATGAAATACCTACATTTTTCTTCTGAAACTTACCTTAGTCCGAGTTTATCATATAATAGATAAACAATGGTAAAACAAATAACTCCTATTAACAAGTCATGAATTTGATAATTGAGCGTTATTTGCATAAACTCTTGTATCGTAAACCAAATTACTGCCATCATTAGGCTAATCAAAATGATACGAATACACCAATTCACGTATTCAACCTCTTTCTCTGTCATAGTAGTAACAAGTGATTACTTCCTATTTAATCGTATTAGAAAATGAAATAAGTTATTCACTCTTGCACACTCTAGTCCAAACAAAAAAGCACACTACTTTTTGAGTAATGTACTTTTTATTCTTATTAAGACGCAGGTTTTGTCTCAAATGTTGCTTGATTAAAACTAATAACCTTTCCTTTCGGATCATTGTTTTCATACTGAACTGCAGTAATTGTATGACTACCTGTTTCCAGCGTTTTTTCTTTTAACTGCACTGTTGTCTGCGTTGTACTAGTTACTTGATGTTTATCTGTATACATTTGATCTACAAATACGAATGTTTCTTTATCACTTTGAAAATTAGAAAGTTCTAATTCAACTTGCTGAATTAACGTATCCTTTTTGATGAATACAGTCGGTATATTGCCGTTTTCAGAAGTACCATCTGGAGTAATAACTTTTACTTTCCCTTCTCCAATTGACATTGCTCCTTCAGGAAATACAACCATATTCTCATCACTTGCGTTTACAACTTGTTCTTCCTGTTTTGATTGCGCGTCCTCTTTTTCCTGTGGAGCACCGCAACCAACTAATAACAATACAGACAATCCAGTGATTATGAATTTTTTCAAAATTCATCCCCCCTGTAACTTCATTATAATTTATTATACAAAAATAACTTTTAAATTTTGAGACTACATTCAACACTTTCATGAACAAATAGAATCCTGCTCACGATTAATGTATCATACTTTCCTTAATAGAACATTAATTTTTTTTATGAAATAAATAGTAATTCCCTCTTATCTATCATTTTAGCCCAACATATGAATTACATACCCTCAAAAATAAAAAGACATTGTTAATTCAATGTCTTTTCTATACAGCAATTAAAAAACAAACGTTGTAATCTCATCTACTTCTTTTCTTGGAAGTTTCTTCGGTTTATCTTTCGGAAATCCGAGTGAAATAACCATATTTATTTGTTTTTCAGGCTCAATTTGTAAATATTGGCGCAGTTCATCTTGAGCTAGCAATACTGGCCCTGTCATTGGACAAGTACCAAGTCCCTTTGCATGTGCAGCTAACATTAAGTTTTGTGCCGCTAAACAGCTACTCTTAATGCCTTCTTCTTCCCAAACTGAATCTGGAACAAAAGCAATTGGATCAAATATCTTTTCACGGAACTTTGATTCATATGGTGTTGCCAAACATACGATTAATACTGGTGCCTCCGAGAAAGCTGTTGCATATGGTCCGAAAGAACGTGTAAGTAATTTCCCTGCTTTCTCTTCTCCATTTTCTGCTGCTTTTGCCGCAAGTTTATGTAATGCATCCCATGTCATTTGTTCAATTTCTTTAATCTTCTCTCGATTCATGATAACTAAGAATTCCCACGTTTGTGAATTCGTATCACTTGGTGCGTAACGAGCACAATCAATTATTTCTTTTATATCATTAGTAGATACTTCTTGATCTGTAAACTTTCTAACACTTCGTCTTCCGTGAATTACTTCTTTAAAATCTTCATAATTCATATATTAAATCCCCTTTTTACAGCGTTTTCAAAACTTGTCCTATGCTTGAATTATATCATGAAAAAAAGCTGGAAGAATACCAGCTTTTTTCTTCATGATTAATTTGTCACTTTCAACAAACGAATCCTCTCTTCGTATGCAGCTTGTAGTTTTTTCGTAATTGTTCCTCTTTCACCAGCCCCGAACTGTTCATCACCAATTTGAACGACTGGGAATATTTCAAGTGGCGTCGCTGTAAAGAAGCACTCCTCAGCCTCATATACTTCTTGTAATGAAAACTCTCGCTCCTCTACATCGATATGTAACTCTTTCGCTAATGTAATTACATAGTGACGTGTAATACCATGTAAAATGAAATGATCCGCTGGATGTGTAATCAACTTATTATTCTTCACGATAAAGAAATTGGAATGACACCCTTCAGTCACAATACCATCTCGTACTAATATTGCTTCTTGATACCCTTGTTCATTTATTTTGTTTTTGATCATGATATTAGGAAGCAAATTTAAAGATTTTATATGGCAAAACTTCCACCTGATGTCCTCTTCTACTGTCACCTTAATCCCTGCCTCCATTGAAGCAACTGGTCTTGGGAACGAAACAAGATTTGCAAAATATGTCGGTTGTAAATCTGATTCATATAAATGATTGCGCGGTTGTGCACCTCTTGATATTTGTAAATATACATTCCCATCTTCTTGAAATTGATTTTTTTCAATCATTTGATATAACTCTTCTACTAATTCTTCCTTCGTAAATGGTGGAATTAGTTTTATTTCTGCCATAGAGTTAAAGAATCGTTCCAAATGTAAATCTAATAAATGAGGCTTGCCATCGTATAGTCTAAATACTTCATAAATCCCATCACCAAATTGGAAGCCTCGCTCTTCTAATGCTACCATCGGCTGTTCTTCTTTCGTATTAATCATTCTCCCATTAAACAAGATCCAATCTTTATGAATAGCTTTCATTCTTCCCCACTCCTTTATCACATGATTGATTTTATTGTACAACTTATGACACCCTGAAAGAAGGAATTTTCTGTATTTTTACAAACTAAAAATACATCACTTCGTAAAAGTGATGTATTTTATCATTTATTTAAGGAAATATTTTTCAATATCATCTAACATAAGGTTCGCAGCTTTAATACCGCCTGCTGTATTCCAAATTACCTCATCTACTTGGAATACTTTATTATTTTTAGAAGCCTGTAGTTGCTTAAAGAGTGGATCTTCTGTCCATTCCTTCGCTAACGAATTTCCTTCATTATTCTTATCTGCATCTTTATCAGACGTGAAATAGAATAAGTAGTCTCCGTCCATATTTGGAATCTGCTCTTTTGTAATTCCTTTTATCGCAAAATCATCTTTATCTTGTAATGGTGGTCGTTTAAATCCAATATCATTTAAAACAACGCCCGAGAATGAGTTTTTTTGATAAATACGAACATCACCTGGCACGAAACGAATAATAGAAACTTTAGAATTCAATTTATCGCCTAACTTCTCTTTCATTCCTTCAATGCGTTTTTTATAATCATCAAGAGCTTTTTGCCCTTCTTTTTCTTTATTTACAGCTTTTGTATAAAGTGTAAAGTTTTCTTTCCAATCACCGCGTAATGTTTCTGCATAAACAGTTGGTGCGATTTCTTTTAGCTGATCATATATTTTTTCATGACGCATTTTATTTCCGATAATTAAATCTGGCTTAAGCTTCATTACAGCCTCTAAATTAATATCACGTTCAGTTCCTACAACTTCCGTGTTTTTTAACTCTTTCGCTAAATGAGGATACCATTCATCACCAGCACGTGGTTTCGTAGTCCCCACTGGCGTTACGCCCACAGCTAGGAGAGCCTCTGCGCCTTCATTTGTTAAAACAACAACTTTTTTAGGTGTACCATTTACTGTCGTTTCACCCATTGCATGCTTTACCGTATATGAATCTTTTGCTTTCGCTGATATATTATTTTCTTTTTCCTCTTCTTTACCACATCCTGCAATTACAACCATGAGTATCATAATGCAGAACATAATTAGTTTTTTAGTATGTATCATATGTCCTCCCTAGATGAAATCGATTATCATTAACATTTAAAGATTAATGTATCTTACATACATTGTCAATGTATATCAGAAAACTTTTTTAATATATACTATTTAGATTCTATCCGCTTTTCTAATGTTTCTTTTTAAAACATAGTGCATAAGTATGAAAAAAATGTTGTTATTAAAATGCGTATCCTTGTTATACATAACAAGGATACGCATCCATATTGCACTATCATTTCAATTCCTAATATTGAGTATACTTAATATACGCTGGGTCATTATATACCCACTGATTTCCACCAAGGTTTAACCAACCATTTTCATTTATATATACTAAATAAGATTCTGGAGAATTTAATTGGCGGATAACTGCAGATGTAGTTGATGGACCACTTCTTAAATTTACATTCATCCCTTGTATATATGCAACCCCAATCGGGCTTCCATCACTATTGCTTGTCTTTACAAAATTAATGTAAGAAAAATCATTATACACCCATTGTCCATTCCCCAAATCTAGCCATCCGTTACTTTCTTGATATACAACGTAAGATTCTGGAGAATTTAATTGACGAATAACTGAGGAAGAAGTTGATGGACCATTTCTTAAATTTACATTTTTCCCAAGAACATAAGCGATTCCCTTCGTTTGAGGTACCGGTTGTGGGTTAGGAGGTTGTGGATTTGGAGTTACTCCAAAAATAGCTGCTATTCCATTTGCATACGCTTGACTTAGATCTTCAATAAATTGTGGATTTTTTAATAAATTTGCATCAAAAGCTGTATCAATAAAAGCAGTCTCAGTTAAAATTGCATCCATTGCGGTTTCTCTTAATACCGCATAATTTTCTTTTTTTGCTCCTCGATCACGAAGACCATATTTTGTTAATACAGGATTGACAGCTGTATGCATTTTTTGTTGCTTTGCATATGCAGTGCTGCTATTGGATAACGCATTATAAATATAACTTTCAAAACCTGTACCCCCGCCGCTATTAATATGAAATGAAATAAAATAATCCGCACTGAAAGCATTAGCAATATTAGCACGTTCAGATAAAGAAATAAACACATCACTATCACGTGTCATTTTAATTGTAATTGGGTAATTTACCGTTAAAATGTCTCGAACGCGTCTAGCAATTTGAAGTGTTAAGTTTTTTTCTACTAAACCATTACCAACAGCACCAGAATCATATCCACCGTGCCCTGCGTCTATAACAAGTTTCATTTTATTGCCCCGCCCCTCTCTTGTAATATGTTTGCATTTCTACTCGTCCTATTTTATGTGAAATGTACAAGTTCTGTTACAATTGCAAATAAAAAAACCGCCTTATGTAAGGCGGTTTCTATCATCTTGCTTTAACCAATTTAAAATAAATATATACGATTGATAGTGAACATAACGTATGCAAAATAAAATAAATAAAAGTGCTATTCCAACACCACTATAAAGTAAACCGAACTTTAAAAAAACATTTACAAGTGGTGGAAAGTTTGTTAGATTTTGCAATGCACTAAGCATACAAAACATAATGAAAAAGACAGGGACGTATTGTAATTCATACGGCTTTTTTTTCTTAATCATTCTTTTCCGAATGATTATATGACATAATTCTGCTACTATAAAGCACCCTCCAATTAATACAAGACCAGAAGTCATCGTCATACATCCACCTGTCTTATATTTATTGTATCGCATAAATAATCATCGTTATATTTTCTTTACATACTCTTCATCTTCTGAAGTAAAACCAAAACTCTCTATGAAAGACTTCGCCTTTTCTGTTAATTTCTCTTGTAGCACTTTTATTTCTTTCACATTTCTTTGTTTCATCATTTCTTCAAATGTAAAATACGTATTTGTACCATAACCGTAACCTTGGTAATCAAAATGAATAATTAGCTGTGATAAAACAGCCCGTTCCTCTTGTACACTATAATCTATTACACCAATATATGTATCATCAACTTTCACACAGTACTGTACCTTTTTCTCACCTAAACTATGCGATTTAAACATTTCTTTAACAACGCTTTCATTTTCTACAGTAACTTTCTCAAACGTAATCATATGTTGTCCATCCTTTTACTATTATTGTATCAATAATACTTCCTATTTATGAAAAAACCTTAAGACCGTATGCGATCTTAAGGTTTTTCTAATTAAACTAAGCTATACGCACGTTTTGTTTCTTCATGGAACTTATTCGTATCGTATTTATGCTCAACATAAATTTGGTGCCATACCATAAACGCAAGTACAGTCCAAATTTTACGGCTATAATCGCCTTTATCTGCACAATGTGCTTCCAGTAAGTTTAATACATACTGTTTGTCGATTAAATGCTCTGTCTTACTTTCGTTTATAATATTTATAGCCCAATCATGCATTTCGTCTTTTAACCAGTGACGAATTGGTACTGGGAATCCAAGTTTTTTACGATCTAATACGTGATCTGGAACGATTCCGCGTGCTGCTTCACGTAAAATAGCTTTCGTAGTTCCGTTAGCAATCTTAAATTCAGTTGGAATTTTAGATGCAACATCGAATACTTCTTTATCTAAGAACGGTACACGAAGTTCTAATGAGTTTGCCATTGTCATTTTATCAGCTTTTAATAAAATGTCACCGCGTAACCATGTGAACATGTCAATGTACTGCATTTTACTTACATCATCATAATCTTTAATCTCGTTATACAATGGTTTCGTGATATCCATATAGTTAACACTTTCATTGTAATACTTCATTAATTCAGCTTTTTCTTCTTCACGGAAGATTTTAGCATTTCCATAGTAACGCTCTTCAATTGGTGTACATCCACGCTCTAGGAAGCTCTTACCTTTAAATCCTTCTTTAAGAGCACCACTTAATGCTTTTAGAACGCTCTTACCTGGGCTAGGAATGTAAGAGAACATTTTTAGTGAATTTGGCTCACGGTAAATGTTATAACCACCAAATAGCTCGTCTGCGCCTTCACCAGAAAGAACAACTGTTACATGTTTACGTGCTTCTTTCGCAACGAAGTACAATGGTACAGCTGCTGGATCAGCTAAAGGATCATCCATATGCCAAATGATTTTTGGGAACTCATCCATAAATTCTTTCGCTGAAATGAATACGTTATGGTTTTTAACGCCTAATTTCTCAGCAGTTTCTTTCGCAACATCAACTTCACTGAAACCACGTTGCTCAAAACCAACAGAGAATGTTAAAAGATTTGGATTCATTTCTCTTGCGATAGAAGCGATGATAGATGAATCGATACCACCAGATAAGAATGAACCTACTGGTACATCACTACGCATATGCACTTTTACTGAATCATATAACACATCACGAATTGCTTGGATATGCTCCTCTTTCGTTGCACTTGAAGCGTTGAAATAAGGTTTCCAGTAGCGATGGATTTCCATCTCTTTACCGATTTCTTTTACGAAATAATGACCAGGCTCGATTTTATTAACATCAATTGTTAAAGTTTCTGGCTCTGGACCATATTGGTACGTAAAGTAATGTTGTAGTGACGTTGGATTAACGCCTTTATCTTCCATCACATGCATAATACTTTTCTTCTCAGATGCGAAGAATGTAGTATCACCTTGTTGTGCGATGTATAAAGGTTTAATACCGAAGTGGTCACGTGCACCGAAAAGTTTCTTTTCTTCACGATCCCAAATCATAAATGCAAACATACCACGAAGGTAATCTACACATTTTTCTTTCATATGTGCATACAATGCAATGATAACTTCTGTATCAGATTGCGTTGCAAACGTTGCACCTTTTTCAAGTAACATTTCACGTAATTCTACATAGTTGTAAATTTCACCATTAAAAATAATTACATATCGATCATTTTCATAAGTTAGCGGCTGATGTCCTGCCTCTAAGTCAATGATGCTTAAACGGCGGAAGCCAAATTGTACATGTTCATCACGAAAATATCCTTCGTCATCTGGACCACGGTGGAAAATCATCGTGTTCATATTTTCAAATTGATGTTTTTCTGTTTCTGAAAACTCTCTAGGGTTTTCACATAAACATCCTACAAAACCACACATACTTCTTACCCTCTTTCAGTTTTCATTCTGTCTCTATACTACTATATCAACCCTATTTATACTAGCATAATCAACTGAATAAGGCGACCAAAAACTATAAAAAAATCACTCCATTTCACATTTTTAACAATTTTTTATGAAAACATGAAAACTAGGCACTCACCTTTCTCCGCTTTTGTCATATGATATTGCAAATTGATTTCTAGGAGGGAATACCATGAGTGAAGAAAAAAAAGATTCTTCTCGCCCACCGGTTCGTAATTACTTAAAGCAAATTGATGATTTCTTCGAGCAAACACCTCTTCGCAATGTAATCGCTGATTTAAATCATTTTTTCCAAAAAGGAAACCGTTTATTAACATTCCCTGTAGATTTATATGAAGTTGGTGAAGAACTCGTTGTTACAGCTGAACTACCAGGTATACAAAAAGAACAAATCCAAATTGAAATACAAAGTGAATACTTAAAAGTCTCTGTAAAAGAAGAGATACTTGAAGAGGAAGAAGAACAAACATCCCATAACTATTATCGCCGAGAACGTTCCATTTCAGAAGCATCAAGATTGATTAAATTGCCGTATTCAATTAATAAAAAAGCGGCAAAAGCTTCTTATCAAAACGGCGTATTAGAAATTCGGGCGCCGAAACTTCCCCAGCAACATGACATTTTATCGATAGACTAATGCAAAAAAATAAGGGTGCTATGCACCCTTATTTTTAACCCACTAATCGCTTCATATCACGTATAATGTCTTCGTATGGCGTATTACTAATGCCACTATACTTTTTCATTACTTTTCCGTTTTGATCAATTAAATAAAATGATGTACCATGCATGACCTGACCGTTCTCCGGCTTATCTACAAGTGATTGGAAATTATCTTTTGAAAACTTTGTAATATCTTCTAACGAATACCCCGTTAATAAATTCCAGTTACTAGTATCCTCTGTAAACTTTTGAATAAAAGCTTTCAGATTTTCTGGCTTATCAAGGTCTGGATCTACACTAAATGAAACAAACTGAACGTCTAATTTCTCTTCTTTTGCCATCTTTTGAAGCTTGGCCATATTTGCAGTCATTGGTGGACAAACTGTCTGACAATTTGTGAACATAAAATCTGCAACCCAAACTTTCCCTTTTAAATCTTTTGTACCAAATTGCTTTCCATCTTGATTTGTAAATTGGAAGGTTTCTAAATCCCAATTTAATGGTTTACGAAGCTTTGAACCTGATTCACTACATCCAGCAAGTACAAAGAGACAAAATACAACCATAAGACCAATTATTTTTTGATAACGCTTCATTTATAAACCTCTTTTCTCTATCCTAAATTTAAATAGGTTATGTTTATAATAACAAAAGTTAACACTACGAGAAAATTGTTTACTACATTTGTTCACGAAATCGTACGAATTTACGTATGTTACTTCTTTATTTCAAGCGAATTACTAGACAAAATATATTTTTTTACTATTATTTCTATAAATAAAAGTGATAAAACTAATTTTATTGTTACTTTTGTAAATACCTCTCCCTATTTTTTAACAATTCCTTAAACATTAATCCATGTTTTACACTGTATTCCTTAACAACATTTCGGTACAATACAAATACAACGATTTTAAATGAGGTGATGTTCATGGCAAAGCGCTATGAAAATATGGATAATGTTAGTACAAAAAAATCAATTCGCTCTTTTTTACGCTGGCGTAAAGAACGAAAGCAAAACAAAAAAGATTTTTCTTTCTTAGTAGAACAATCACCCGTTAAACAAAGTGCATTTTTGCAAAGTAATGTTGAAAAAACGACTATCACATGGATTGGGCATTCCACTTTTCTTATCCAAACGAATGGACTTAATATATTAACAGATCCAGTATGGGCTAATAAATTAAAGCTAGTTCCAAGACTTACAGAACCTGGACTCTCTATAGAAGCACTACCTAAAATTGATATTGTCCTTATTTCACATGGTCATTATGATCATTTAGATTTTTCAACTCTTCGTCAGTTGAATGATGATGTTCTATATCTTGTACCTATTGGATTAAAAAAATTATTTACTCGTAAGAAATTTAAACATGTAGAAGAGTATAAATGGTGGGAAAGTACGATAATTAACGAAGTTTCTTTTCACTTCGTACCTGCTCAGCACTGGACGAGAAGATTCTTATTTGATATGAATACGTCTCACTGGGGTGGATGGATTATTGATAATGAAACGACTATGGAAACCATATATTTTTGTGGTGACAGTGGCTATTTCCAAGGTTTCAAAGAAATTGGTGAACGCTTTTTAATTGATATTGCTCTTATGCCCATTGGCGCTTATGAACCAGAATGGTTTATGAAAGTATCTCATGTTTCACCTGAAGAGGCCGTGCAAGCTTATTTAGACTTAAACGCTACGCATTTTATACCAATGCATTACGGAGCTTTTGCACTCGCCGATGAAACACCTCGTGAAGCAATAACTAGACTTCGAAATAATTGGAATTTGCGCATGTTACCGTGGGAACAACTGCATGTACTCTTTTTAGGTCAAACTTTTATTTATAGTAACGCAACAAATAATAAGCAAATAAACGAAAAAATTGAAACTTTACATGTGTAACGTAATGACTGATTTTCTATATCCAACATATAATATAGAAAATCCTATAGTGAAAATTTAATTAGTGGGTTTTCTTCATCCCCACTGATTATTTGCCTTCACCAATCAAGCTTTTACGGGCAGCCCGCTACCTAACCTCTTTGCTCCAGCTAAATTTGAGGTAGAGAGTTTTACTGTCCGCAAATAGCGGGATAAAGGGTGTTTTCTATGAATGAATATTTACAGACTCGCTATATCATTAGCGGTAGTGCCTGTGTAGCTCTTCTTATTTCTTACTTTCTATTTACATAAAAAAGCTACTTGAAATATATTTTCAAGTAGCTTTTTTATTACTCTGCTAAATACATAAATCCGATTGCGCCCGGACCTGTATGAGTACTAATAATAGGCGTTGTATAGAAAATTTCTGATTGAGCAAATCCACTCACTTTTTCAACCGCCGCTTTCATACTTTCAGCTAAAGGAATTGCTTTCGCATGCGGAATTGCAACAGCTTTTACGACTTTTCCAGCCGTATCTTGCTCAAATAACTTAGCTAATGTTTTTACAATTTGGCCTTGGCTACGAACTTTCGTTACAGGATTATAAACACCGTCTTCAAGACTAGCAATTGGCTTTATATTAAGTAGCGAACCGATAAACGCTTTTCCTTTACCGATACGTCCACCCTTCACTAAGTTTTCTAATGTATCCACTACTACATATAAACGAGTATTCTTTCTTACTTCATCTACACGTTTTAAAATTTCTTCTAGTGAGCGTCCGTCATTTGCCATTTTTGCAGCTTCAATTACTTGATATGCTAAAGCATGTGTAATAAATTGAGAATCAACAACTGTTACTTTTGTATCAGTCATTGATGCAGCGCTATTTGCAGTTGCTACAGTACCGCTCATTCCACTTGTCATATGGATAGAAAGGACTTCGCTTCCATCTTCCCCTAGCTTGTCATACATTTCTACAAATGTACCCATAGCTGGTTGTGATGTTTTTGGTAATTCCTCTGATTTAATCATTTCTTCAATAAATTCGTCAGGTTGTAAATCAACGCGATCTAAATATGTTTGTCCATTTACAGAGATTGATAATGGTAAAACATGAATGTCATACTTTTCGATTACGTCTTGTGATAAATCTGCCGTTGAATCTGTTACAATTTTAATTTTTTGCATACTATACTTCTTCCCTTTCCAATACGCTCTCCTTGTTATTATACTAGTATTCCCATTGCTTTCAACAATTTGGAACGAAATTTCATCAAATTAATTATATTTTCATATCTAAAATGAAAAAGACAGAGTTTACTAACCCTGTCCGTACTTCGTATCATGCATTTTTTTCAAGGGTATTTGTTTTATATACATTTAAATAATCATTCCACTTCAAACAATTTTGTAAATATTCACGGAAAGAATACGAAAATCTTGGGTGTTTTTGTTTTTGAATTTTTGCAATAAATAATTGAAGACGAGACTGAATTAGAAACGATAATGGATGCTGTGCCTGTAGGACAGGGATTTCAAATATTTTAATGCAATCCCCTGTTGAATGAGTGAAATAAAAACTTTTCGTAATCACAATATCAATCCTCTTTTTCATTGGATTTTTGAACTTCCTCTACTTTGCGCTGTAACACGTTGTTTAAAGTGGAGTAAAATCAGACTTATATGATTTCTGTAGTCCTTATGGCTAGAAGATTTATACTCTATTCATCTCCACCTAATTCACCTTCCCGTTCTAAATATCTCTGAGACGGGAATCTCATTATCCATCAATTGTTTAATACATTTAGTATAAGCTTATAAAAGCGCAAAGTTTGTCTAAATTTTGGAGATTCTATAATTTTTTTCTTCTATATATTGTATACGTTTATAGCTATAGTATAACAAATAAATAAAAAAGTGCCTTTATAACGAGGCACTTTTCGACTGCATTTCTTCTCTTTTCTTTTTCCTCTTACTAACAACCTTTGATAACGCAATACTTACTTCATAAATACAAATAAGCGGCACTGCAACTAAACTATGAGATAAAAAGTCTGGCGGTGATATACAAGATGCAATGATAATTAATGCTACGTAAGCATACCTTCTTATTTTTATTAAAAATTCCGCCGTAAGTATTCCAATACTAGTTAAAAACATTACAACGACTGGCAATTCAAAAATCACAGCAAATGGAACTGTTAAATTAAGTACAAAATGAAAATACTTTTCTGTCGTAAACATCGTATTAAACATTTCATTACCTATCGTAGTTAAAAAGTGAAATAGAAACGGCATTACAATAAAGTATCCAAAACATAAACCTGCGATAAATAATATAGACAATACCGGTATATACATTATTGTCATCTTTTGTTCATTTGGATGTAAACCCGGTTTTACAAATAACCAAATTTGTATAGCAGCAAAAGGAATTGTACAAACGATAGCAAATACTGTAGCAATCGAGAAAAAAATCCACAATACATCACTTGGACCGAGAACAGTTAATTTCATTGGTAAATCTTTTACAAGCCAAAAATAAATATCCTTTGTAAAAGTAAATCCAATAATTAAAAATAGTACAAAGGATAACACCGTATATATTACTCTTTTTCGAAGCTCAACAATATGTTCTACTACGCTCATTTCCCGATTTTCCATCTCGTTCACCACACTTTATTTATCCATTACAAGGAAAATACACTACATTTTTTCTTTCTTTTCCTTTTCTTGAAATGCGTCATCTGTCAATTCTTTCGTTGATTTTTTAAACTCTTTTAACGTTTCCCCTAAAGCCTTCCCGATTTCCGGCAATTTTTTAGGTCCAAATAAAATGAGTACTGCTACTAAAATTAAAATTAACCCTGGAAAGCCAATATTTGAAAACATTTCCCCATCCCCTTTATTAGTAGTTTCCTTGTCCTACTATTACATAATTTTATTTTGTCAAAAAAGTTTGAAAACGTCAACAAATCCATTGTCTTTTGTCAAAAAAATTCAAAAATATAATCAATTATACAAATTTCATTTTCTATTGCTCTTGTGTATGATATGGTAAGGGAAATGACATATTATTTTATGATAGTAGAAAGGATTTGCATTATGACTGAAAAAATGACACGAATGACCCAATTTGTAAAAGAAGAAATTGCAAATGCAATCACACATGGTATCGGTGCCATTTTAAGCATCCCTGCCTTAATCATATTGATTATTCATGCTTCTAAGCACGGTACCGCATCAGCCGTAGTTGCATTTACTGTTTATGGTGTAAGTATGTTCTTACTGTACTTGTTTTCAACATTGCTACATAGCATTCATCATCCTAAAGTAGAAAAAATATTTACTATTTTAGATCATTCAGCCATTTACTTATTGATTGCTGGCACGTATACTCCTTTTCTACTTATTACACTTCGTGGCCCATTAGGATGGACGTTGCTTGCTATAATATGGACACTAGCAATCGGAGGTATCGTCTTCAAAATTTTCTTTGTACGTCGCTTTATAAAGGCTTCAACTTTATGTTACATCATTATGGGATGGCTCATAATCGTTGCTATTAAACCACTTTATGAAAATCTAACTGGACATGGTTTTTCACTACTTTTAGCAGGTGGAATTTTATATTCTGTTGGAGCTATATTCTTCCTTTGGGAAAAGCTACCTTTCAACCATGCCATATGGCACCTGTTCGTTTTAGGTGGTAGTGCGATGATGTTCTTCTGTGTACTCTTTTATGTCTTACCTACAGCATAATAAAAAAGGATTCAGCTTACGATAAGCTGAATCCTTTTTTATTACTTATGTAATTGTGAGGCAATAACTTCCTGTGTATGCTTCGTTAATTCTTTAATATCCATATTCGCATAATCTTCAGGTGTAATCGGCTTAGAAATTGTTACTGTTGCATGAGCTGGCTTCATACGATTTCCATTCGCTTCAAACATCTTATATGTACCATCTAATGTTACAGGTAAAATTGCTACACCTGACTTTACTGCCAGATGAAAACTACCAGCCTTAAACTCTCCAACTTCGCCACCCTTACTTCTCGTTCCTTCAGGGAAAATTACGATAGAATGTCCATTCTTTAATAGTTCAATTCCATCTTTAATCGCTTGAAGAGATTGACGACGATCGCTACGATCCATAAATACACAATTCATCAGTTCCATCCAAGTTGGTACAACTGGGAACTTTTTAATCTCTGCTTTTGAAACGAATCCAATTGGTTTATTTAAGTAACCTAGTAAAACAGGGATATCCATATTACTTTGGTGATTACTTACAACTAGTACTGGCTTGTCTTTCGGAACATTTTCAAGTCCTTTCACTTCTACTGCCCCTCCAGCTACACGTACCATTTTCTTACCAAACCAATTTGTCGTTTTATACACAGCATTGTCTTTTTCTTTTGGCGCCATCGTATTTACTTGTCTTTTAAGACGCCACATTCTCGGTGTAATCGCAATTACGATTAAAATTAAATAAAAGATTTTAAAAAACGTTTGAATCATACAGAACCCCCACCTATTATCATTCCGACCTTCATTATACTAGACAAACGAAGGAAAAAGAAGAAAAAAAGTCCAAACAGCAAGTGTTCGGACTTTTTAAGCATTCTATATTAGAAACGTTTTGCTAATTCACGAGCATTAGCAATTGCTGCTTCTTTAATTTCTTGTGCTTTTTCAGGGTTTGCATTCATACCTTCAACTGCAATATATTCAGTATCATTTACACCGACAAATCCTAATACAGTCTTTAAGTGATTGCGACCGAAGTCTACAGCTGCGTATGCTCCTTCAGAATATACGCCACCTGTTGCTTGAATGTGAAGCGCTTTTTTACCTTCTAATAAGCCGACTGGACCATTTTCAGTATATTTGAATGTTTTACCTGCGATTGCTACGTTATCTAAGTATGCTTTTACTACTGGTG
Source organism: Bacillus sp. FSL E2-8900 (assembly GCF_037966225.1). NCBI lineage: Bacteria > Bacillati > Bacillota > Bacilli > Caryophanales > Bacillaceae > Bacillus > Bacillus sp. FSL E2-8900. The sequence continues at coordinate 2,077,556 of NZ_CP150193.1, read as the reverse complement.
GATAGCTAAAGTTCCACATTGGAGTTACGAATACATAACGATCTGCATTCATAAATGTTTCTAAGTTTGTGTTCATTGCTGCTACTTTTTGTTGTTGAACTTCAGTTAAAGCTTCAAAGCCTTCACCTGCTGCAAATTTACCCCAAGCAGCAAATACATCTGCATCAATTGCTGGTACTGTAGTGTTGAATAAATCAATTGTTACAACTTCGTCTTGTGGATGTTCGTTTTTATAAGCTTCGATGAAAGCTTCCCCTACTGCCATTCCGAAAGAACCTTCTGCTGAATTTGGATTTGCTGTGATAAATAGTACTTTTGTCATTGTATTCTCTCCCTTTTTTCTCTTTATCTTTAATTCAAGATTTATTTTTCAAAAGTTAATAACTTACCTTATGTAAGTATAATACAAAAAGTTTTAATCAATGTCAATAAAAAATAGCTACTTTTTTTTCGTAAGTTAATGATTTACTTTGTTTCCTTAAAATTTAGTATACGGATATTACAAACTCTTTCATATAAATAGGCTACCTCTACAACTTATAGAGATAGCCTACTATTACATATTATTTTTGAAATACATGTTTTACTTTTTCAGCTGGAATATTACTTCCGCCTCTACCTTTTACATCTTCAATCATCATTGTAATGACCATATCTGGGGAATTTAAATCAAATGCAGCGAACCAACCTAGTTCTTTTCCTTCGGCCTCTTTTGATACTTTTAATTCCGCTGTACCTGTTTTTCCAGCAAGAGTCATGCCATCAATTTTAGCAATTTTCCCTGTACCATCTGGATCATTAATTACTTTCGTCATTGCAGTTTTTAATATATCCTGATTTCCTTTAGAAATTACATTTTCTTTCCAAGCTTTTGGTTGTTTATCTGTTTTAATAATATACGGTGACGGAATCGTTCCATCATTTACAATTGGCGCATACGTTAAAGCTAAATGAAGAGGAGTCATTAATACTTGTCCTTGTCCATATCCCGTATCTGCCATTTGAATATCATTTTTAATGCCGTCATTTGCAATTTTAGAAGCAGGGAATCCATATTCAATTGGTAGTTTCTCATCGAATCCGAATTTTTTTGCTTCACTCATAAACTTGTCTTTTCCGATTTTCAAAGCTTCTTGTGCGAAGTAAATATTATCCGAGTATTTCATCGCCTTATCAAGATCAATCGGATTTGCATCTTTCACACGCGTTACATAGTAATTACCCCAAGAAGAATCTTTTGTCCATTTTAATCCTTCAATTTTCAACTCTTCTTTTGGATCAATCGTTTTCGTTTCAAGACCAATTGCAGCTGTAATAGGTTTAAATACAGAACCTGGTACCGACAATTGTGTAAAGCGATTTGTCATTGGTTTTTTCGGATCATTATTCCAAGCTTCGCGTTGTGCCTTCGATGTCCCTCGTGCAATTATATTAGGATCATATGCTGGACTACTTACTAGTGCAATTGTTTCTCCACTTTTCGGATTAATTGCTGCACTTGAACCAGCTTCACCCTTCATTTCATTATACGTTTTTTCTTGAACAGCACTATCAATAGTTAAAGTTACATTTTCTCCATCAACAGCATCTGTTTTTGCCAAGTTTTTAATTTCTTTTCCTTGCGCATCTTCTACAAAGACACGGCCACCTTTTTTACCGCGTAACTTTTCCTCTAATACTTGCTCTAAACCAGTTTTCCCAACTGGGTCATCAGCTTGATAGCCTTTCTTTTGTAGCGTTTTTAAATCTTCAGCATTTACCTTTCCAATATAACCAGTCAGATGAGCTGCCGCTTCCCCTAACGGATATGTACGAACATTTACAGGTTTTGTTGAAACACCTGGTAAATCAATGTACGTATTTTGTGTTGCCCCTTCAGGCAAAATTCCAATTGGTACGAGATACCCTGGTTTTACCCATTTAGCAGCTAATTTTTGATCAATTTCTTCTACAGACATATTTAATAACTTCGCTACTGTTTCTTTCGTTTGCGGAGCAGTATCGCCTAACTTTTCAGGAATCAATCCGATTTCAGAAGCTTTCCCATTCGTTGCAAGACCTTTTCCATTACGATCGTATATTTCACCACGTTTTGGCTGTGTTGTCTGCATACGCACTTTACTATCTTTCGTCATGCCTGGGAAAATAAAATCAGGAGTCCAATCTATTTTCCAAGATTCTTTATCTCCATCTTTTTCTTTCACCATTTTTGCTTCATGACCAAATGTAATTTTACCACCAACTGTATCCATGCTTACTTTAAAAGGAACAGGGCCTTCATCTTTTTTATCTTCTTTTACTTCCCCTGTTTCTACCTTTAAGTCTTTCACTTCGATACCAGAATAAATTTTTTCATATTTCTCAGTAAACTCTTTCTTTGAAATATCTTTTTTTGCATTTTTTGATAGTTGATCATACATATCTGCAAATTTTTGTTTATTCCACGCTTTTACATATGTATCAAACGCTTCTTGTGGTTTTTCTTCTTTACCACATCCAACTAACATGAATGTTAAGCAAAGAAAAAGAATCCCCCATATCTTTCTCAATCGATTCTCCTCCTCTTTCTATATTAGTACTTTTGAAAATTTTAGCATTTTTACATGCTACCTATCATTATAGCACTATCGAATCTCATCTATAAACTTATATTGGTGAATATAAATAAAAAGATTGATGCGAATTCTCACATCAATCTTTTTTATTATTGTTGTTTCTCATATACATGGTAATAATACGTATATGGGTTTTTTTCATCCGTTAAACCTTTTTCTACAAAAATCTCTTTCCAATTTGTCATATCTATTTCTGGGAAGAATGTATCTCCTTCAAATGCATGATGGATTTTTGTTATATATAACTTGTCTACATAAGGTAAAAAGAGATCGTAAATTTGCGCTCCACCAAAAATAAAAATCTCTTCTTCATTTTTACATAGTTCAAACACTTCTTCTACAGAATGAACAACTTCACAGCCTTCAACATGATACCCTTCATTACGAGTTACAATAATATTACGTCTTCCAGGCAGTGGTCTACCAATCGCTTCATAGTTCTTTCTTCCCATAATAAGCGGGTGACCCATCGTTGTTTTCTTCACGTATTGTAATTCACTCGGTAAACGCCAAGGTAAATTATTATCTTTACCAATTACTCTATTTTCGTCCATAGCGACCATAAATGAAACAATCATTTTTTCATCTCCTCTACAATTATACTGCAACCGGTGCTTTAATTGCTGGATGCGGATCGTATCCTTCAATCGTTAAATCTTCCATTTCAAAATCGAAAACAGATTTCACATCTGGATTTAATGTAAGTTTCGGGAATGGACGTGGTTCACGTGCCAATTGCTTTTCTACTTGTTCAAAATGATTTGTATAAATGTGTGCATCACCAATTGTATGAACAAATTCTCCCACTTCAAGTCCGCATTCATGTGCAATTAAATGTGTTAGTAGTGAGTAACTTGCAATGTTAAATGGAATTCCAAGGAATATGTCACCACTTCTTTGATATAACTGACAAGAAAGCTTTCCATCTGCTACATAAAACTGGAATAGCGTATGACAAGGCGGTAAGGCCATACTTGGTACATCTTCTGGATTCCAAGCAGAAACGATTAAACGACGTGAGTCTGGTGTTTTTTTAATCATTTCAATTACATCTTTTAATTGATCAAGTGTCTCACCAGCTGTCGTTTTCCAAGCACGCCACTGTTTACCGTAAACGTCTCCTAAATAACCATATTTATTTGAGAACTCATCATCTTCTAAAACGTTCTTTTTAAACAATTCCATTTGCTCGTCGTACTGTACTTTAAATTCTTCATCTTGTTGTGAGCGAAGACCAAAATCAGTCATGTCAGGACCAGTATACTCATCACTTTCTACCCAGCTCTTAAAAGCCCATTCATTCCAAATGTTATTATTATGCTGCAATAAATAGCGAATATTTGTATCACCTTTCATAAACCAAAGCAGTTCACTTGCTACAAGGCGAAACGGTACTCTCTTTGTTGTTAATAAAGGAAAACCTTTACTTAGATCAAAACGCATTTGATATCCAAATACAGATACAGTGCCTGTCCCTGTACGGTCTTCTTTCTTCGTACCATGTTCCATTACATGGCGGCATAAATTTAAGTATTCATTTTCAGCATGTTTCATATGTAGGAAAACCTTCTTTCAATCGTATATGCAATTTATCATAACATGAAAAATGATAAATTTAATAATCCTAATTAATAAAATTTCTTGCGCTAATTCTTACAAAATTATTAACTTTCCGAATATAAAAAGGTTTTCATTTTCTATTACCGAAAGTATAGTGCGGTAGAACAAAATTTATATTTGGAGGTTAGAAGTATGTCTAAAATTGAAACGCCTGTTATGACTTCTTTACAAACAACGGTTGAAAAAATGATGAAGGATTTAAATGTTCCTGGTGCTGCTGTCGCTGTTATAAAAGACGGTGAAGTTATTATTTCAGAAGGTTTTGGCTATCGTAATATAGAAACAAAAGAGGCTGTTACACCGAATACTCGATTCGCAATCGGTTCCTCAACGAAAGCATTTGGCACACTTTCATTAAGCTTGTTAGCACAGCAAAAAAAGTTTAATTGGGATACCCCTATCCAGTCTTATATACCTAACTTTACTTTATCTGAACTACTTGCTAGCTCACAAGTTACAGGACGGGATTTAGCTTCTCATCGAACTGGAGTGAGTCGTCATGAGGCTCTTTGGTACAGTTCTTCCTTATCTCGAAAAGATCTCGTTGAAAAAATAAAACATTTACCACTTGATGCACCGTTCCGGACTGCATTTCTATATAACAACTTAATGTATGCAACAATTAGCTACATTGTTGAAAACATTACAAATCAAACGTGGGAGCAGTACACTACAGAACATATTTTAGAACCTTTAAATATGAGACATACAAACTTCTCTGTTAACGATTCACAAACTACAGATGATTATGCTTTACCTTACATTGAAAATGACGGTGAAATAAAAGCAGTTCCATTCCGTAACATCGATACAGTTGGCGCTGCTGGGTGTATTAATTCCACAATTGAAGATATGGCACATTGGGTACTTCTCCACTTAAATGAAGGAAAATTTGGAGATCATGAATTAATCTCCTCTGAATTATTACAACAAATGTATACACCACACAATTCAATTCCAGACCAACCGGTTTTATCACTCCCTGAATCTCCATTAAATAGTTACGGTCTTGGTTGGTTTATTAGCGCTTATCGTGGTAAAAAAGTGATTCATCATGGCGGTAATATCGATGGATTTTCAGCGCTTGTTTCATTCATACCAACAGAAAACATAGGCCTTGTCATTTTAACGAATGCTGGAGGAACATTACTTCCTACTTATCTCGCTAATCAAATTTATGACGAACTACTTGAATTAGAATCCATTGATTGGCATAAACGTGCTGTAGAAGATACTAAAAAAATGAAGGAAATGATGAAAGAAGCAACTGAATCCCTCCCTGAACAAATTAAAGGGACTACACCTTCGCACAAGTTAGAGGATTATACTGGTACTTTTGAACATCCTGCATACGGAACATTACAAGTATACAAACGAGATGATTCGTTATATGCACAATTTATGGAAATGGATATTCAATTAGGGCATCATCATTACGACATCTTCTCTGCAAAAGTTGACTTATTCCAAATGAAAATGAGCTTATTATTCGCTTATGAAATGAATGTAAGTGGTGAATTCCCATCCCTTCAGTTACATGTACCAGCTACATTAAGTACTCAGCCGCTTACATTTAAGAAAATTAAATAAGTATTTTGATGGTAAAAAATAAAGGTAGGTGCGAATCACACCTACCTTTTCTATTTCATATCAATCTTATCTGGTTGAAACCAAATTGGCTTCGATAACTCAAAGTTATTATGATCCTCTAAAACTATAGTAAGACGCTCTAACATATCCTCTAACATATGCGGTGCTGCTCGTAATGTCCAGACAACTGAGGAGAAAACTGTCATGCCAACGTACACTGTGTATAATTTCCAGAACTCCTCTGGTATTTTCCTATTAAAGTATCCTTCTATTTGTCCGATTGAATACGGAATACTAATGTCCCTTGCAAACAGTGCAATTTTCACAAAATCATGAAGTGGGTCGCCCCAGTCGTAGCCATTAAAATCAACAACACCTACATATTTTCCATCCCGTACAATTATATTTTCTAAATGAAAATCATCGTGTTGAAATCGATTTGGGCGGTTCTTTAAAGATATTTCATTTTCTTCAATAAACTTTATGATTTTATCATCATTTTTTATGTTTATTCCACATGTTTTATATGCCTCTAAATATTTACTATGTTTTTTCATTGCTCTTTCATACCATGGAAGTATATTATTAGGAGCTTCATATGTATGCATTTTTGCTAAATCTTTTCCTGCCTCTATACCAATATCATATTGTTCTTTTGGTGAATACGTAGGCAATAGCTTCTTCGCATCCTCCCCTTCTAAATATGAAAAAATGCCATAGCATAAACCTTCTTCTGCCAACAAACCCATTTCAATTGGTTTTTGTGCTTGCACACTACGATTTTGCATTTCATTTAAAATTTGAAACTCTATTTTCTTTCTTTCATACTCTTTTATATCGCCTGTCCGCAATAAATATTTTTCATTATTCGTACTCGTAATTATATATTTCTTATCAGGCGAAAAACCTTTAGAAATTTCTTTAATATCCACTGCATCTTTTACTATTTGTATATTATTTTGCCATGCTGTAATTATCTTCATATCTATTCCCCTTACATTTCTGCATTTGGTGTATAGGCAACTTCTACAATAAATCCATTCGGATCGTAAAAATCAATCGTATAATAACCTTCCGAATAATGATCCATTTCAATTGGACCACGTATTACCTTGACTTTCGTACTAGAAAGAAAATCTGCTACTTCATCAACTACTTCTCTATGAATAGCTTGATAACAAATATGTCTAGGCCCTAACGTCCTTACAATTTCCTCATCTACTTCTTTAAAGTATATTTCACTTTCTCCTGTGCTATATGCTACTTCATTTAACTTTCTCCACCCAATTATGGAAAACAACTTATTATAAAAAGAAATGGATTCCTCTAAATTTGCTACCCAAAATTCAATATGATGAATGCCTGCTCGCAGTGTATTCATATTAAGAATACGCTCCTTGTACTACTTGCACAATTTCCATCGGCTTATGAACCATGTAATCTGGTGCATCTTTTTTCACTGTTTCAATAACATCATATCCCCAAGATACCCAAATTACGTTCACTCCAGCCTTTTTACACGCTGCTACGTCTCGCTGTTCATCACCGACATATAACATATCTTTCTCTGTTATTTTTTTTGATTTCAAAAATCTTTTTATCATTTTATCTTTACCAAACAAATTTTTAGAACAATACACTTCTTGAATATTTTCGATACCATTCTTGTGTAAAAACGCCCGAATATGCTCTTCTGAGTTCGATGATATGACTGCAATTCCGTAGCCTTTTTTATGTAGTTCATCTAATACTTCTTTCATCCCATGGAACAAAACGAGATTTTTTATAGCAGGCTGATATAATTTATAAAATTCCAACGCTAATATCGGTAGTTTATACAGTGGTACATTAAGTTGTTTACATCTCTCTGGCATCGTTAATTTACGTAAATGTTCAATTTCGTCTTCCTTTACTGCTTTATACCCATGTTTTTCAGCAAGTTGATTATAAATCGGTACAAATATATTTTGTGAATCTACTAATGTGCCATCAAAGTCAAAAACAATATATTTTTGCATTCCCATACTCCCTTTGCTTCTTTTTTCTAAACCTATGTTATTCAACAACATAGTTGTCTGTCCCTTCTATAAAAATAAAAAAGAACAAGATTTTCTCTTGTTCTTTTTAAGACAACCATTTCGGTGGTACATTCGTATTCCAATAAATATTTCCTAACTCATGATGTCCAGAGTATCCATCATCAAAACGGTGGTAATGGAAATTAAAATAATAACCATCTTGCGGTGGATGATCTCTTCTTACATGGAAACGCAATAAATCATTTCCAGATTTCGTATCGTAGACGTGAAAAATCTTCTCATTATTTCCACCAGCTGGTTTTTGAGAAATCGCTAATGATTGTAGTGAATCTTCTGGTACATCACTAGCAAGCTCAGCAATTGCCTCTTCAATTTTCGGTAATATTACATCTTTAAACTCATCTTCAATTACTGGACCAATTTTAGTACCAAACTTTTGCATCGACTGCTTCTCTGCTTCTTGCATTGCATAAGTAATAAAAGTATCGGTGGTTAACCTGTCATTCGTTTCTTCATATGTATAGGACGTGCTCTCCAAACTTTGTTGCCCAGCTGTGCTCGTAGGCTTGTCCGCAGCTTTGGCATTATCAAGTAATATGGAAGGAGGCGTCACTAAACCAAATGTAAACACGGTAATTAATGCGACTAAGGTTTTTCTAAACCAATTTGGCATTTATGTTCCCTCCCCTTTCACTCATTATTTTTTATATAACGGTGGTTTCTTCTATTATACAAAATGATTGTAATTTTTGCACTTTACATTTTTGTTAACGTTCACATATTTTTCACTTGAATATGAAATTGTAAGATTTCATACAATAAAAATACAACAACAATAAGGAGGCGATCAGATGACTTTAGATGTCATGTATTCCGCCGCAAGTATACTCGTTTTAGTATATTTTATTTATCAATGTGTTACAGACTAGAAAAAGAGCCGTCAATGGCTCTTTTTTAATGGTACAAATACAATCCATACAATTAATAAAATAAAAACAACGCTGCCTACCACAGCTGGCAATAAATAAAACTGTGAAAGTATAACTATTCCATATAAAAGTATTGCTGGTAGTAATAAATAACGATCTGCCTTCCATCTTAACAATAGTAATTTCCCTTCATCACAATATAAACGAAGAAACATCTTATTCGTAAATTCATTCCAATAATCACGTGCATAGCGAGAAATTGCAACTACAGCAAATACGAGAACAATAGCTGCAATCCACCTTGGAGTCATAATTATACTTGCAGTACTGATACATACAATTTGAATATAAAATATTCGTGCAGTACTTGTACGGAAAAATTCTTTCAAAAAAGATTCGACAATACGAGAATCAGCTTTTTTCCCTAAAAGTCTTTTAGAGCGCGGAAACATCCACGGTTTTTTATTCGAACTACTCGGTTTAGCCGCATGACCACCAACTTGCATAATTCCGCTCGTCCAGCGCATGCTTTCCTCCTTTTCTTTCTCGATTTCTTTAAAAAAGAACTTTTTATAATTCATTTTCTCTTTTACTAATACACTACTTAAGAAAATTACTAGACCGATAAATAAAATTGAATACAACGGATTTTTATAAATAAAAAATAAACTAATTCCAAAAAAGGACACGCTCATAGAAAATACTACATTTTTTACAATCCATAAAATCCATCGTTTCCCCACATGTACATGAACAAATCTCGTTAACAACGACAACATAAATCGAAATATAGTAAAGAATACCCAAAATAATAGGACTTGTATCTCTGTTACTTCGATACTTTTCATCAACACCGGTAACATAATAACGACTACTATTATATTCGTTATCGCTATTCGAACAACTGTGTACATCATGCCATACTGGACTAATTTTCGCATATGTGTTGCATACGAAATTAAAAATAAACTATCCGCTTGCTCAAAAAATGAACGAACTCCTCTTGGATATGTTACTAAATAAAATGCGAGTAATCCTAATCCGAAATACATCGTCTCTTCCGTTGATAATTCATTTATCCATAGCGATCGATAATAGATTCCCATAAATATAAGTGCTGGAATAATAATATATAATGCGACTGTCCAATCTGTTACCGAACATATAGACTTCCATTTCCGCTGGAGTTCATGGCGTAATCTCTTATAAAATTGTTGTTTAATCATGTTGTTCACGCCTTACAATTACATCAAAGCAGTCTAATAATGAACTACCCGGCATTTCCGCTAATATTTGAATAGATTCTAAATGTCCATCTGCGACTAATGTACCTTGTGAAATGAGTAAAAATCTTTCACAAATTTTTTCAGCAGTATCTAATACGTGCGTACAAAGTAAAATTCCTGCCCCGCGCTCTTTTTCTTTATATAAATAATTTAAAAACTCTTTCGTAGCTACTGGATCTAAACCGATATAAGGTTCGTCAATGATATAAAAATCTGGCTCAGTTAAAAACTCCAATATTAGCATAGATTTTTGTTTCATGCCTTTTGAAAACTTTGATAAATACTCATGTTTATGCTTATTCATTCGAAAAGTATGTAATAATTGTTCCGCTCGTTCTTCGCAACTTCCCATTTCACTTCCACGAGCTGCCATTAATAATTCAATATGTTCCCAGAGCGTCAAGTAATCATAGTATGTTGGATGTTCTGGTACGTATGCATACGGATTTTTCTTTTCACCGAATGATATTTCACCGTCCATATTTACAAGTAATCCGAGTATCGTTTTAATCGTCGTACTTTTCCCAGCACCATTCGCTCCAATAAGAGTAACTAGTTCACCTTTTTCGATAGAAAAAGCTATATCATGAATTGTTTTTTCGCCTATTTCATATCCAGCTGAGCGGATATTTACTTCTAACATGTATTTCCCCTCTTTCCATTTCTAATACAATCAAGGAAAATAACAACATATAATTATCTATATATTATTATAAAATATTTATTTTCATAGCAGGAAAAAACATTTTTTAACAGAATATTAAATGTTTGATTACATTTTATTGGAGTTGATAATATGTCTTTTCAAATTCGTGAAGCAACGATAGATGATATAGACGCACTTTGTTCTTTAACGAAAGAATTAAAAGGTTCCTCTATTTCCTATGAAGATATGAACAACCGCCTACAATTCGTACAAATGAGTCCGTTTGATTTTTTATATGTTTACGAGGAAGAAGAATCTATATTTGGATTACTTGGATTTCGTATACGTGAAAATTTAGAAGATGTAACACGTTATGGAGAGATTTCAATTATTAGCGTTGATTCTAACATACGACGGAAAGGCATTGGACAAGTTTTGATGGATTATGCCGAGCAATTAGCAAAGAAACATAATTGCATTGGCACATGGCTAGTTAGTGGAACAAAAAGAGTAGAAGCTCATCCTTTTTACAAAAAATTAGGTTATGAAGTAAATGGCTACCGATTTGTAAAATATTTTTAAACTACTTTATAAAGTGAAGGGACTATAACTATGACAAACATTAAAGCAATTTTCATTGATCGTGACGGTACAATTGGTGGTGACACTACAATACATTATCCAGGATCCTTTACATTATTTCCATTCACAAAAACATCCTTGCAAAAACTAAAAGCTAAAAATATAAAAATTTTCTCTTTCACAAATCAACCCGGTATCGCAGATGGAATAGCAACTGTAGCCGATTTTGTACAAGAATTAGAAGGCTTCGGTTTTGATGATATTTATGTATGTCCTCATAAACACGGTGATGGTTGTGAATGCCGTAAACCAAGTACAGGCATGCTGCTTAAAGCAGCAAAAAAACATGGACTTAATTTAACACAATGTGCTGTAGTTGGTGATCGTTGGACTGATATTGTTGCAGGAGCAAAAGTAAATGCGACTACGATTCTAGTCCGAACAGGCGCTGGGTATGATGCTTTGCATACGTACCGAGACAAATGGGCACATATTGAACCAAACTACATTGCAGATAACTTTGAAGATGCAACAAACTGGGTTTTAAATCAACTATAATACAAATGAAAATTTTGATTCACCCGAAATAATTTAAAACATAGTTAAAATAGCCTTTTTGGCAAATAATTGTATTCCACAAAACAGATCACCTCAAAAGGTAGCAAGTTCCCTTTTGATACGCAAACATTGCAATTCAAATTATATTTTTTATTAGTAACAGCAATTAACGTAAAGAAGGAATAGCTTAGTGGCTATCCCTTCTTTATTGACTTCTATTATTTACATTTGTTATCTGTTTTTATTGAGTATTCTCATCGTTTTTATACTCCAAAATATCCCCTGGCTGACACTCCAAAGCTTTACATATCGCTTCTAATGTTGAAAAACGAACCGCTTTTGCTTTCCCATTTTTCAAAATAGAAAGATTCGCCATCGTAATTCCAACCTTCTCCGAAAGCTCCGTTACACTCATTTTTCGTTTTGCTAACATGACGTCAATATTAATAATGATTGTCATATCCGCCACCTCAGACCGTCAAATCATTTTCTGATTTTATGTGAATTGCTTCTTGTAGAAGTCGTTGGAGGATAGCAGCAAAAACGGCGATAACGAGCGAAGCAAAAACGATAATGAGTCCCACTAGCCCAATAGGAGGGTCCATTTTTTTCGCTATAAAATGAAAAAGTGGCAAACTTAATACATACAAACCACTGATTGTAATTGCACAGCGCTTTATATTCTTTAACGCCTTTACTGATAATTCCGAGAACGCTGTGTTCTCATCAATGTACTGTAAAAGATTGAAAGCCTGATAAAGAGCAACGTAAAAAGGCACAGCTGCTCCATACATCACAATGAAAACAAGATATTTCATCGGAGCAATATTAGGATACAAATTTGCTGCGAAATTCGCCATTTCCGGCACTAAAAATATGCATAAAGCAAGTACTGAAATTCCAGCAAGAAAAATAATTACTTTTAAGAACGTTGTTGAACTTCGTTTAAGATTCATTTACAATACCTCACTTATTTAATGGCAACATAATTTTATCACAACATTTATTGTTTAACAATAAATAAATATCGTTTTATTTTTGTCATGTTTTTTAATTTAGGCAAAAATAAAAAAGAATTTCTCATTACAAAGAAATTCTTTTTCTTGAAAATGCCTCTTTCAACTTAATTTTTTAAAACGTTAATTCGTAATGGAAATAACGATTATCTCTCAAATAGCCATTTTCAGCGTATAATCGTTGTGCTGATAAATTATCAATCTCTGTTTGCAATTTTACACCTTTTGCTCCATTTTCTAATGCGTATTCTTTAGCAGCTTCTAATAATTTTTTACCTGTTCCGGCTCCACGCTTCGCCGCTTGTACAAATAAATCATTTAAAATCCATAATTCTTTCATTGAAATGGAAGAAAATGATGGATATAGTTGCGTGAATCCAATATATTCGCCGCCTTCAACTGCTACGAAAATAACGGACTCTTTTTTCTCAATTCGATTTCGTAAAAATACTTTTGCACCTTCTAAATCAGAATCCTGCCTATAAAACATGCGATAGTTATTAAAAACTGATGCTAGTCCCTCTAAATCTGCAATTGTTGCCTCATATATTCTCATTTTACTCCATTCCCCTTCCAATACTGTCTCATTATATCCGTTGCCCATTTAGGCTGGTGTATTTCTTCTTTCGGCATAAACTCTTTCATTATTGGTTTTATATCCAATATAGGAGTACCATTAATAGCATCTAATCCCTCAACAATAATTGATTTACCTTCTCTTTTGATCACCTTTACAATTATTACACCTATGCGATTCGGGCGATTTTTTCCGCGCTGTGCAAAAATACCTACTTCAGGATAATCCTTATTATTTCTAGGATGTCTAGCAAAATACTGAATTTGCTCGTCAGTTACTTTATGAAAATAAAAAACAACTTCAATATGAGAAAAATCTTCAATCCCTTGTATACTTTCTTCTGCATACATTTCAGTTAAAGTTATACGGGATCTTACTTCTCCCCACTCATCATCTTTTATTTCCTTTCTTTCATTATGTACAAATGCGATTGGTTGAACTGAAAACATACGCATTCCCCCTTAAATGTAACCACTTACATTATAAAATATTTTCTGAATGTTTTCCAGATATACGAATTAAGTTTACATAATATAATTATAATCTATTTATCTAAAGCTACCTTGACTGCTTCAATTGCATGTATATGGGTCGTATCAAATATCGGGACTGATACGTTTTCTTGCTTTATTAATAAACCTATTTCCGTACAACCTAATATAATTCCTTGTGCTCCTTCTTGTACTAATTCTTCTATAACCCTTTTATAATACTCTCTAGATTGAACTACTATTTTTCCTAAACATAATTCTGTATATATTACTTCGTTTACTTTTTCTCTATTTGTTCCTGATGGTACTATTATTTTTATATCATGCTCTTCAATACGTGACTTATAGAAATCTTGCTCCATTGTATATTTAGTTCCAAGCAGACCAACCTTTTGAATGTCTTTTCTTTTAATTTCTTTTGCAGTTGCATCAGCAATATGTAAGACTGGAATATCAATTTTCGCCTTTATTTTTCCAACTACCTTATGCATTGTATTTGTACAAATGATTATAAAGTCTGCTCCCCCCTTTTGTAATGAATATGCCGCATTCCCTAGAATTTCTCCAGCACCATCCCAATCTCCGCTAGACTGACATCGTTCAATCTCTTCAAAATCCACACTATTAATCAAACATTTTGCTGAATGTAGCCCTCCTAATCTCTCTTTTATTTCTTCATTAATAATTCGATAATATTCAGAAGTTGATTCCCAACTCATACCACCTATAAGACCTATCGTTTTCATATAAACACCTACCTAAACTATTTTTATAAAACTAATAACAATGTTTTATTATGTATATTATACATAATAAAACAAGACTTTAAGTTTGGAATATAAAGTCTTGTTTTAACGGAATAATAAATAATAATTCTACTTTCATTTCCAAGGAAATTTTTATAGAATATTCTGAAATTAACAATCTGATGTTTTTATAAATTCTTTATACTTATAATTAAAACACTCTCGATACAACTCTTTGATTTCATCATATGATGGAACACGTGGGTTATTAGCTGGGCTACCACTTTCAATTGCATCTGATGCCATTTTAGAAATAGCATTTTCAAATTCAATTTCATCGATTCCGTATTCTTTTAAATTTGGAATACGAAGATCAAAGCAAAGTTTTTTTATTTCACCAAGTGTGTAGTCTGCTACTTCCTCATCAGAATTCGAATACAAATCCTTATTTAAACTACGTCCAATTTTTGCTAACCTTTTTATTGCACTTGTTTTTGTAAACTCTAACACTGTAGGTAATAGTATGGCATTTGATATTCCATGCGGTACATGAAATAATGCTCCCACTGGCCTTGACATTCCATGAACTAATGTAACTGATGCATTAGAAAATGCAATTCCAGCTTGTAAGGAAGCAATCATCATCGCTTCTCTTGCCTCCATATTACGTCCATCTTCATATGCTATACGTAAATATTTCATAATACTTTCAATAGCTGAAAGAGCAAGTACATCTGTAAGTGGTTGTGAAACTTTAGAAATATACGCTTCAATCGCATGACATAACGCATCTATTCCTGTTGCTGCCGTAATTTGTGGGGGTAACGAACTTGTCAAAACTGGATCTATAATTGCTACTTTCGGTATAAAACTAGGATGCTTCATCATCATTTTTACATCTGTTTTTTTATTCGTTATTACTGCTACACTTGTAACTTCCGATCCAGTACCAGAAGTTGTTGGAATTGCAATAAGTGGTAGTGGATTGTTTTCTATTTCAATATCCTTTTGGACATAATCCTCAACTTCTCCACCATTTGTATATAAAACCGCTACTGCTTTCGCAGCATCAATACAACTTCCACCACCAATACCGATAATAAAATCGCACTTTTCCTCTTTACAAAGAGATAACGCTTCTAATACGTGTATATTTGTAGGCTCAGCATCCACTTTATTATATGTACTAACAGTAATACCTTTCTTATTTAATTGTTGCATACACTTTTCAACATATCCTAATTTTTCCATAATTGTATCAGTAACTATAAAAGCTCTTTTCCCTAACTTTTTTGATTGTTCTCCCAGTTTTTCAAGCGAATTCCTTCCATATAATACCGACTTTGGCATACGAAACTCAGAAACCTCTTGCAAGTCCCCCACCCCTTCTTATCCTAATTAATATTTTATAACATAAATTATCGATTTGATGAATCTTTACGATTCGAATGTTTAATAGAGTCCTGTTAAAGTATAGAATGCGATAACTAAAAATACAGCAAACGTTTTCAAAATTGTAATAGCAAATATATCTTTATATGACTGTTTATGTGTTAATCCTGTTACTGTAAGAATAGTAATAATAGCCCCGTTATGTGGTAGTGTATCCATTCCTCCTGATGCCATTGATACGATACGGTGCATAACTTCTAATGGAATATCAAATTGATTGGCCGCTGCAATAAATTTATCTCCCATTGCACTTAATACTATTCCCATTCCTCCTGATGCCGAGCCTGTAATTCCAGCTAAAATATTCGTCGTTACTGCACCATTCACTAACGGATTTGTGAAAGTAACAGAGATGCCATCTCTCATAATTGCGAAACCTGGAAGTGCTGCAATGACACCACCGAATCCAAACTCAGCTCCTGTATTCATCGTTGCAAGTAGCGCTCCACCAATACTTGTATTCAATCCAGCTTGGAAACCTGTTACTACTCGCTTCCAATATAATAATAACGTTGTTAAGATCCCTATAATAAGTGCCAATTCTACAGACCAAATTCCTACTACTGCACTTAATTCTACTTTTCCAAATGCTTTCATACCAATTGCAGAAAAATCAAAACCGCTTGGATACCACTTCGGTATCATAATAGTAAACACTTTATTCATTACACCTACTAAAATAAGTGGTATAAATGCAATAAGTTGTTGTGCTCTTGTGATTTCAATGTTATTAATTAATGGCATATTTTTTTGTTCTACTTGCAAAGATGCTGCCATTTCAGTATTTCCATCATTAAAACCAAAGTATCCTTCACCTGCCGCTTTTGCCTTCTTACGTCTACTCTCTAAATATAGTAAACCTAATGTAAGAACAAAAATTGCTCCTACAATCCCAAGTATCGGTGCAGCATAAATATCCGTTTTAAAAAATGTTGTAGGTATTACATTTTGAATTTGTGGTGATCCAGGTAACGCATCCATTGTAAACGTTACTGCTCCAAGAACAATCGTTCCAGGGATTAAACGCTTTGGAATATTAGCTTGTCGAAACAACTTAGCTGCGAACGGATAAACAGCAAACACTACTACATACACACTAACACCACTATACGTTAAAATAGCCCCCATTAATACAATCGCTAATATAGTACGTTTTTCACCAACTAACTCAATAATCGTTTTTGCGATAGAATCTGCAATTCCTGACATTTCCACTACTTTCCCAAATATTGCTCCTAATAAAAACACAGGAAAATATAATTTTATAAATCCAACCATTTTCTCCATAAAGATATTAGAAAAGAAAGGTAATACATAACTAGGTTCTGTCAAAAATACTGCAAATAATGCAAATATCGGCGCGAATAAAATAACAGAAAAACCTCTGTATGCTACGAACATAAGTAAACTTAGTGCTAATAATATAATAACTAACTCCAATTTTACCCCTCCATTAAACAGAATATTCTAAATTTTATTGATAAATTTCTACTAACCTTTTAATTCTGACATCCCTCCTCTTATTCATACAAATTTTTATGCTAAAAATGTCTAATTATAATTATTCGATTACATATGAAAAATCCCTTTAAACAGAAACGAATTCATCGTCATACGTTATAAAGGGATTGCTAGAATCTATATTTACTGCTTTATTAAATTTTTCTCTACACAAAAATGATACAGTTCTTCAACATCTTTCACTATGTAGGTCGCACTAACTTCAGTCAGTTCTTTTTCACAGCCATAGCCATATAAAACACCAATTGAAGCAATTCCATTCTGATTTGCACCTATTATATCGTGCTTTCTATCACCAATCATTATCATTTCTTCTTTATTTAGTTCTTCATTTGTTTGTAAAATATGAGCAATTATTTCTTCTTTTTTTATTCTCGTACCATCTAAATTACTTCCAATGATGTCTTCGAAATAATTCGTTAATTGAAAATGCTCTATAACTTGTTTCGCAAATACAGTGGGCTTTGAAGTTGCTACGAATATGCGATTCCCTGAACTTTTTAATTGTTGCAAGAGCTTCAGAATCCCCTCGTATACATTATTTTCAAACAATCCACGCTGCTTTAAATACTCACGGAAGTAAAAAACAGCACGTTCAACCTCTCCTTCACTCATATTATATCTCTCTATGAATGATTGCTGAATAGGAGGACCTATAAATGAATCTAACTCACTTATATGTACTTCTTCAATTCCTACTTTTTTTAATGCATATAAAACCGAGTTTACAATCCCTTCTTTCGGATCCGTTAAAGTTCCATCTAAATCAAATAGAAATGTTTTATACATGCTTCATTCCTCCACTTAATTTGCTGTATAACTAAGTGCTAACATCTCTTCCACTTCTCCCTATTATACTATCATTATCTATTTTTTCGAAAAATCAATTTCCATATGTCACATACTTTCAGTTACAAAATACGATAGATATGATACAGTAAAAAAGTTACAATTATTTTAATAGAAACTGGTGAAACAAATGTCAATTACGTTAATTTTTATAATGGCTTTCACAATTGTGATCCACGCAGTTGAAACAAGCTCTTATAGTATTCGATTAGCGGGGGTTCGTTTAAAGAAGATTGCTGTCGCATTATCCGTCGTAGGAATCGTATTACTCATTTCAAGAACGTCAAACTTACTACAAGCCTTTTTACTTGGCGGGATTGTGGACGAAGCAAAACTAGATCCTTCTATTGATTTAGAGCATATTATACGTCTTGTACTATTATCTGCTTCTATCGGTACATTGCTTGCGATTATACTGTATCCAACTTTGACAAAACTATTTGGATATGTCATTCAAAACTTTGAAACAGACGGTTCTTTCATTCGAATGATGAAAACGAATAACATTCAAAAATTAAAGTACACAAAAAAATATGTCCGCTTTCCAAAGTTAGAAATGATTCATAGACTGCGTATCGGCGGTATTCCAAAGCGTATAATGCTTATTAACATGTTCGCTACTGCAATTTATACAGCGGGAGTTCTTTCCGCACTATATGCTTCTTTTTTAATTCCAGCTTTCGCAACAAAAGCCACTACAGCTTCTGGTCTTATTAATGGTTTTGCTACTATTTTATTAACAGTGCTACTAGATCCACGTATTGCTCTTTTAACAGAGCGAGCTCTTCAATCAGAAGAAGGTGCTGAAGCAATGAGTAAAATGTATGCTTGGCTAATGATTTCTAGACTTTTTGGTACATTACTTGCTCAACTGTTATTCATACCAGGTGCTTACTGGATTACATGGATTATAAAGCTTATGAATTAAATTTACTCTCTAAAAAAAAGCAGGTGAGATAACAAATGACTATACAAACAGAACAAGATATCATTCGCTTAATAGAAAACGACGAATGGATGATGAATGTATTACAAATGGCAAAATCACTAGAGTTACCTGATTGGTGGATTTGTGCCGGATTTGTTCGTTCTAAAATTTGGGATACTTTACATGACTATGAAGCTAAAACGGCTATGCCTGATGTTGATGTAATTTATTATGATAGTCTACATCAAGATGAGATATACGAACAATCATTAGAAACGAAATCAATGAATATTGATGCTACTATCCCTTGGTCTGTAAAAAATCAAGCTCGTATGCATGTAGTGAATAATATGCCACCATATTCTTCTTCTGTTGATGCTATTTCTAAATTTCCTGAAACAGCAACGGCATTAGGAGTTACACTTGATGAACTAAACAACGTCATATTAACAGCCCCATGTGGTATTGAAGATGTCCTTTCCTTACAAGTGAGACCAACAGCTCATTTTCTTGAATCGAAAGAACGATTCCATATGTACAAAAACAGAGTTATAAAAAAGAATTGGCAAAGTAAGTGGCCTAACATCACAATCACATATCCAGAAATATAGAAAGGGTGCCTCTCATTTATAGAAGCACCCTTTTCTTCATTTCAAAAAATGTATGACTGTTTCTGCAAACCTATCTGCTTCCTCATAATGAGGTGAATGACCGCTCTCTTCAAATACGATATACTTGCCGTTTCGGGCATCTTTATTAAATGTTTTAATTTGTTCTTCACACGTTACTACATCATGTTTTCCTACAATTAATAACATTGGATTCTGTACTTCTTTTATTTTATATAATAATGATTTATGACATGCACCCTCTAATTTTAATCTATCAAAATGAATTTGAGAGCGATTTGAAAATACTTCCCACTCTTCATCGCTATATAAACTATAGTCTGTCTCATCTTCCTTATAATTGTAAATCTCCATTCTTTTTTCTTCTAATTCAGCGCTTAATCTTATATAGGCTTCTAACAACTCTTCTGAACTAGCATAGCTAGATGAATAAGCAAAGCACTCTTTTGCTACTTCTTCTTTTTCATGCTTTTTTAATAAATATCCTGTTTTTTGTAATAAAGCTCTACTTGTTAATGCAAAGTCGAAAGTTGGCCCTTCAAATATTATTTTCTCTATTGAACTTGGATATATCGACGCATATAACAATGCTAAATAGCCACCGAAAGAATGTCCAATTACAGACCACTTTTCAATTTGTAATGCTTTTCTTAGTTCCTCACAGTCTTCAATCAAATCATTTAATCCAAAAGCTTCGTCTTCAGTAATTTCTTCTGAGCGACAAACACCTCTTTGATCTATCATAATTACATATAGAGAATCTTTTAAACGTTCCGCTTGATGAAATGAAAAATCATAACAACTTTCTCCTGGTCCACCATGCAAGTATAAGACTGGCTTATTTTTAGGATTTCCATGTGTTTCAACGTATAGCTTTTTCCCTCTAATATTCATGTATTTCCCTGCTTCTATCAAATTTTCCTTTATGATCACCACCCCTTTTTTACTGAATATTATAACATTTAATATTAAATAATTCCTATTACATTTAAGAAGACGATAATTATTGCAAGTGGTGCTACAAATCGAAGTAAAAATGCCCAACAAGTAAATACTTTCTTTCCATAATTTCCACCTACAAAAAACTCTGCTTCTAGTACCTTCTTCTCCATTTTGAATGAAACGAAAATACTAATAAATAGTGCTCCAAGTGGCATTAATATATTACTAGATAAGAAGTCTACTGCATCAAAAATATTCTTTCCGAAAATCGTAATATCACTCCATACTCCAAATGATAACGCTGATGGTATACCTACTAAGAAAATGCCGAAACCGATCAGCCATGATAATTTCGTTCTCTTTTCTTGTTCACCATTTGCTAATGCTGAAACAACAGTTTCTAGTAGAGAAAATGCTGATGTTAATGTCGCAAATGTAAATAGTGCAAGAAATACTGTTAAGAAAAATCCACCGAATGGGATTTGACTAAATACAGATGGTAATACGATAAATAGTAATCCAGGTCCTTCTGTCGGCTCCATTCCTAATGAAAATACGGCCGGAAAAATGGCAAGACCCGCAAATAAAGAAACAAATAAATTCAATCCAACAATTGTTATTGCTGATTTTGGTAAACTTTCTTTTTTATTTAAATAGGAACTATACGTAACCATAATTGAAATCCCGATACTAATTGCAAAGAATGATTGCCCCATTGCGAACAAAATACTTTCCGAAGTAATCTTTGAGAAATCTGGTTGTAAGAAAAACTTCACACCTTTCATTGCATCATCAAGTGTTAACGAACGAATAATAAGAGCGACAAATAAAACGAACAATGCTGGCAACATATATTTACTTGCTTTTTCAATTCCGTTTTGTACACCCTTTGATACAACCCATATCGTAATGAACATAAAAGCGAAATGTCCCATAATAGCCCAAGCAGGATTCCCAATTGTTTCAGTAAATAATGTACCGTAATTTTTTCCTGGAGTAATCAGTTGTCCAGTTATTCCTCTGAATAAATAAATTAATACCCATCCACCTACAACACTATAAAACGAAAGTAGTATAAAACAAGTTCCAACACCAAGGCGTCCAATCCAATGCCATCCTGTATTTGGTGCGATGCTTTTAAATGCTCCAACTGCTTGTTTCTGCGTACTGCGTCCAATCATAAATTCAGCTATAAGTAGCGGTAGTCCAATTAAAACAGTAAATAATATAAATATTAAAAAGAACGCTCCTCCCCCACTCTTCCCAGCGATATAAGGGAACTTCCATATCGCACCAAGTCCAATTGCTGATCCGGCTGCCGCCATTATAAAACCTAATTTCGAAGTCCATTGCTCCGTCTGTTTCATCTCATTTTCCTCCTAATTAAATCTTTTTATATAAATAAATAAATTTTATAAACCTATTCAAATAAACCCTCCATTTCTTCTTCCATATAATAAAAAAATGGCCTAGCATCTCTATATAAAGAGACGCTAAGCCATTTACTTAACGCGGTACCACCCTTATTGATTCCATTATGAATCCACCTTAGTAGTAATCGTTTGATTACAAACCTAATATCGAAGGTTAACCGTTAAGATTTACTAAGAATGTGATTCCGTTCCACCTTACTGCTCCTAGGCGAGTTCAGGATGTCATTTGACTATGTCGCACCAACCCATAGCTCTCTGCACAAATACATGACCTTACTACTCCTATTCAACACATTGTAATATTTAGAATATATTTTCTTTTGAAATTAATATGAAGTATATCGGTTATATTTGTAACTGTCAAGGGGTATATTGATTTTTTTGTCGAAATGGTTCATATTTCAACTGACTTTTACTAAGCTTATTAGAAAAAGAAAGAATCTATATTTTCACCTTTTCAAACGAACTATAAAAAAAGAATCTTCGCGATAATCGCGAAGATTCTTTTTACGGTATGAGACGAGTACAATCTCTCGGAAAAGCACTCGCCTCTCGTACATTTGTTAATTCTAAAAGTTTATATACAACCCTTTCTAACCCAATTCCGAAACCTCCATGTGGTGGACAACCGTATCGGAATGTATTTAAATAAGATTGAAATTTATCTGGGTGTAATCCTTTTTCTTTAAACGAAGCGAGTAACATTTCATAATTATGAATTCGCTGTGCCCCTGACGTTATTTCTAATCCTTTATATAATAAGTCGAATGAATCAGTAATAGCTGGATTCTCTTTATTCGGCATCGTATACATCGGTCTCGCTTTTTTCGGATAATGCGTAATAAAAACAAATTCACTATTATATATTTCCTTCACATATTTCCCTAGTAACTTTTCACCTTCTGTATCTAAATCCCCTACAGGAGATTCTTTACGATACTTACTTTTCAAAATTTCTTGTGCTTCTAACAATGTAATTTTAGGTATTTCAGTAATAACAGGTACTTCTATTTGTAATAGTTGTAGTTCTATTTCACATTTTTTCGCTACTTTTTGAAACATATATCGTAAAACATCCGTTTCTAGTTGCATCACTTCATAAAAATCATGAATAAAACCAAGCTCTAAGTCTAACGATATATATTCATTCAAATGACGGGAAGAATTATGATGTTCCGCTCTATATACAGGTGCAATTTCAAAAACTCGTTCTAACCCACCTGCCACCATCATTTGCTTATAGAACTGTGGTGATTGTGCTAAATAAGCTTCTTTTTGGAAGTATGGAAGCTTAAAAACATTTGCTCCTCCTTCTGCCCCTTGCGAAACAATTTTCGGCGTAAAGATCCGTGTGAAATCGTTCTCTATAAGAAATTCACTAAAGCTCTGAACGAGTGTAGATTTCACTTTAAAAATCGCTGCGGTTCGCTCATGCCTTAATGATATTACTCGCTCATTAAGTAGTTGATCTAAGCCAACTTGTAACTTCTTTTTATTTATTTCAAATGGAAGTGGCTCTGCACCGTTTATTACTTTCACTTCATGAGCAAGTACTTCAACACCCAATTCTGTTTTCGATGTCTCGACTATTTCACCAATTACGTGGACGACACTTTCTACATCAACTTTATATCCAGCCAATTCATTTTCTAATACACATTGAATTACTCCTGTTCTGTCCCGTAATAATAAAAAACTAACATTTCCAAGGTGCCGAATTTTTTTTACCCATCCTTGAAGTAATACAACCTTTCCACTTTGCTTTGTACATTCTTTTGTGAGTGAACGCTTCATTATTGAATCCATTATTTTTCCCTCCAGTAATTTTATATTTATTTACGTTATTGTTGTCATCGTCATCATCCACGGTCACTCACCCCCTTTCAAAGAATACAAAAATCCGCCCCTATAAATAGGGACGGATTTTTTTCCGCGGTACCACCCAAATTGTCATACTGACCATCTTAGCCCTAATAACGGTAGGTACCGTTTGCTTTTACTAATAATCACGTTCAAAGCAACGCTCACAGGTGTCTTTCCATCATGCGGTATCGCAACCTTCCCAGCAACCGGCTGCTCTCTGTAGACCTTTGCACCATGTACTTTTCCTGATCATCACTTTTTATATTTACAGAGTATTCTAACTCCTCACCTTATAAAACGCAAGCTTTTTTTGAAACATTCTGGTTTTATAACTCCTAACTTCTTCTAAATTGTGAAAAGTTAATTTTGTAATACATATTCTTATGTATTAAATCCAAAATTACACCTTTAATATTTTCCAATTTTTACATAAAAACTAATTCATTTACGCATATTAATAAAAATTTTAAAGCGAGGTGTGTATATGCAAAAAGCAATTAGTTTCTTTCTCCTTTTGTTTTGCTTAATTGTAGTAAACGAAACGTATGCCTATTCACCAAAATCTTTACCAATCTCTCAAAACTCTGATCAATGGCAAGTGAATATTGATAAACCGAAAAAAACAAACAAGAATATGCTTCAAGCTAAAAAAGATGAATTTCAAACATATCATTTTTCAGTAAAGAATGTCGGGAATAGTGAAGTATATAATGTAAACGTCGAAGTATTCCGCAACGAACCAAATAAGAAAACGAAATATGAACTCTTTTCCCTAAAGGAAAGTCGTTTGGCAAGTGGAAAAACTGGATTTGAACACGCTAATTTACCCGTTGCTACAAAAGCAGATGAAGTT
Organism: Bacillus sp. FSL E2-8900; assembly: GCF_037966225.1. NCBI lineage: Bacteria > Bacillati > Bacillota > Bacilli > Caryophanales > Bacillaceae > Bacillus > Bacillus sp. FSL E2-8900. The sequence continues at coordinate 2,052,391 of NZ_CP150193.1, read as the reverse complement.
GATGTTATTATTACATGGCAAGAACACCCATTCCAATCGATGCGAAATGGTCAAAAAGTTGAATCTAGAAAATTTAAAGAGCATTTTGTTTTTAAAGAAGCTAAAAAGTAAATGGGATACGGATATATTCACACTATCATTGATATAGCTTTATTTACTAGTACCAGTTCGTAAGCAAATTAAAAAGTCGTGGCTTATAATGCCACGACTTTTTATATTAATTCGTACTAATGCCTCTCGCTGCCCAAATGCGATCGATATCAGCAGCATGTTGTCCGCCATATAAAAGAGCATCCGCTTGCTTAATCGCTTTCGCTCCATCACTGAATTTAGAGTTTGGTGTTAATGACCAGTGTGATTGTAAAATGATTTTTGTTGCTACATCACGGCCAAAAGCTTGTGCCATTTCGTATTGGCCTTGAGCCCAAATTTCACCATCATCATGCACTTCATTCGTTATATCTTTCGGATATACTTTATTCGTATCTAATCGGCGTAAGCATGTTGGATCTGAACTAGAATAAGCTGTCGCATCCCATTCTCCAACACATGCTTTACCATATCCAGTAGTCGATACTGCATCTTCATATGTAGCACCTAAGAAGTCGCCAAATCCTTCTCCCATCGCTCCACCTTCTGCTGAACTACCAAAGCCAGGAACTTGGTTATCTTGAATCGAATGCCCATATTCATGTGCGATAATACCAGCATCTTCTGCATCATCAACACCGCCAGTACCGAAAGTCAAAGCTTTTGTTGATGGAGAATAGAATGAGTTATCATCAGTTGTACCATTAACATTCACTTTTATCGAACGGTTATTAATATTTTTAAAACCTAGACTTTGAATGTAACGTTGCAATGTGTCGATATGATAGTACGACATAACATCTTCAAAGCTATCATTTGCGCGTGTATAGTTAAATTGTAAATTCGTAGATTTTGTTTTCGCTTTTGAAGAAATCGTTACATATTCTCCAATTAAAAATCCTGTTCCATCTAAACCTTTTAACGTAACAGTTTTCAGTTGGTTCGTTAGAGCTGTTGAATCTGCATCGTTATTATCTTTTAAGCCTACTTTACTACCGCTAGATACGACTGGGTTAGGTAAAAATACTTTTCCTGACCCTTCAGCTTTTCGGTTGATATCAACCTTTTTAATTAACTTTCCATTTTCTGCATCAATAAATGTTTCCCATGCACCAAATGGATTATTAGAATGGACTACAACTTTATATACTGGACGAGCAATTCCTTCTTCAACAATATATCCGAACTCTTTATCTGTAGGAGCCCATAAATTTTGCTCACTTGCTTCTCCAACATACGCCATTGATTTTTGTATTGCATCTTTTTCACTAATTTTTGTCGTTACTTCCTTCACACCTGTAACAGGCTGATAATCAGAAACAGCGAGTACTCCCTTTCCCTCTCCGTTAAGCGTAACTGTTATTTGTTTTGAAAATACAGGTGCACCATTAACAACTTGTTGGAACCTAACATATGAAGCTACTGACGTTTCTGTTGTAGAAATATATTGCAAGTCTGAAAGATCTGTTTTCAATCCATACTGCGCAGCATTTTCTTTTAAATATTCAGTTGCTTTTTTCTGTGGCGAATAAGCTTCTAACTTTACTTGCTGTTGTTTTTCCAATGCCGAAACCGTAGAAATTGTCCCCATTACTAACGGCACAGTCATTGCCATTGCCACCATTTTTTTATTAAACATAGAACCACTCCCCCTAATAAAGTAGCTCAACCTTATCCCATTACCACTAGGCAATGATTCCCCGCAAAACGGATGGATAAAAATTGAATCTACGAGTAATTCTCTATGAACACTTCTATTACCTTTCCATTTAGGGTAAGTGAAATTTTCTCAATATTTATGTGTAAAGTGAACACAATACTTTAGAAAGAAATTTCTAAATCCATTCCTTATCCCTAAAGCTTTTCATATTACTGTTTAAAAAAATAGGCTATTTTTTACCTAACGGTAGGTTGAAAAAATCACTTGTAAATGATACGATTTAAATAACCTTTTTTTAGGAGGATCTATATGAGTAAAAGTGAAGAAACACTCTCTTCAATAATGGAAGCAAGTTATCGCCTTTTTGCTACGTACGGTATTGTTAAAACAACTTATACAATGATTGGTGAGGAGGTTGGTATCGCAAAACCATCTATATATTACTACTTTAAGTCTAAAGATGCTTTAATTGAATGTATTTTTACTGAATTATGTAAAGCTATGCAGTTCTCTTCGTATTTCCATACAGAAGAGTTTACAAAATCAAATTTTATTGAAAAATGTATTGCAATTGGCCTTAAAATAATTGATGAACAGCGAAACGACCCTTATTTTAACCGAGTGCTACAAGAATATGTATTACTATCTTCAAGAAACAAGATGTACAAAGATCGATTACTAACTGTGCAAACAGAATATTTACATGGATTTGAAGTACTCCTTACAAAAGCAAATGAACTTCAATTAATTGAAAATAAAAATCTAGTTTCAAAAGCTCATATGTTAGCATTAGTGCTTGATAATATCGGAAATTTTATGATGATTGATGCAAAGATAGATTATAAACAAATTTGGATTGAAGCTGTAAATAACATTTTTGAAAGAAGGGGTTGAAGTGAATATAAAAAAACGCATTATCGGCTTAGATTTTGCTAGAGCTTGGGCGATGTTTGGTATGCTACTTGTTAATTTCATGGTGATAACAGGTGCAGAAGGAAATGGTCCCCCTTTTTTAATAACCTTCATGTCACTATTTGAAGGTAGAGCCTCTGCTTTGTTTGTTATACTTGCTGGCATCGGTATAACTTTAATGACTAGGTCAGCCGTTGCTAGCAATGAACAAATAAAAATTTCTAATAGCCGAAAGACCATATGGAAACGATCACTTTTCTTATTTATTTTAGGATTACTACTATATGTAATGGAGTGGACTGGGGATATATTACACTACTATGGTGTTTACCTTTTCGTTGCTGCATTACTCATGACAGTACGCAAAAAACTATTACTTTTTCTTTCTATCATTATTTTATTGTTCGCACAATCTCTTCAGCTTACTTTCAATACTTTCGAGGGTTGGGTAGGTCCAACTCCATTTATAAATTATGTAGACTTCTGGACAATAAAGGGTTTTCTTCGCAACTTATTCTTTAATGGCTATCACCCTATTTTCCCTTGGTTCTCGTTCTTCTTAATCGGTATGTTAATTGGCAGGTTAGATCTTCATAATAAAAAAATAAAAAAAAGATTACTCTTACTCGGTATTACAATCACAATATTGACAGAACTTTTATCAAAAGGACTTACACACTTTTTTATTCCATACATCGGCAGAGAGGCCGCCACATTTTTATTTAATACAGGACCCATCTTACCAAATGTATTATATATTTTATCTGCTACAGGATCCTCTATTGCTATATTAATCATTTGCCTCTATATCGCTGAAAAATATAGAAATAATTGGTTTGTCACTTCCATTGTACAAACAGGACAATTAACATTAACTCATTATGTCAGTCATGTATTTATCGGTATTGGGACATTAATTCTATTAAATAGAATGGAAAATCAATCACTACTATTCGTTTTATTATTTGCTACTGCATTTTTCATTTTCAGCATTTTAATTAGTGTGTTATGGAGAAAGAAATTTTCTAGAGGTCCTATCGAATGGATTATGAGGAAATTAGCCGGATAAATTTCCATCATACAAAAAGGAAGTTGGAATCATTCCAACTTCCTTCTCCTTTAATGAGCCGCGCTTAATTTAATTCGAACTTTCGTTTCACCTAAAGAAAGTTCATCATCTTCGTTCGTTAAGTGACCAAATGTAAATTGTTTAACGAGTAAGTTTTCTTCCAATAAATCTTTATGGTTCGTTAACGTTCGCTGTAGCTCTACTTCTGTATCAAGAATAACATCCACTCGTAAATTAACTGGTAAATTCAACTGTTTACGATATTCTTGAACCGCACGAATGAATTCACGCGCTACTCCTTCTTGCAACAATTCTTCCGTTACATTCGTATCTAACATAACCGTATATTGTCCGTTAGTCGTATTAGAGAATCCTGATTTTGCAACTTTCTCAACTAACACATCTTCAGCAGTTACAACTACTTCTTCTCCTGGTGTTGCTTCGTAAACTGCTCTTCCTGTTGATACAAAGTTTTGTACTTCTTCTTGTGATAATTGTTTTAGCCAACCATTCACTGCATTCACATTTTTACCGAATTTCGGCCCCGCTGTTTTAAAATTAAGCTTCAATTGATATGATGTGTATTTTGTTTCATCGAGTTCAACATGGAATGCTTTTACATTTAACTCATCCATAACGATATCACGATAAGATTCCCAATCCATATCATTCTCGTTATGCTCAAGTAATACAAGTTCTGCTAGCGGCTGTTTTACTTTTAAAGAATGCTGATTACGGTTACTTCTTCCAAGTTCAACAACTTGTAAAACAGCATCCATTTCCGCTTCTAATTTCGGTTGAAGTAGTGATTCATTTACAACTGGATAATCAGCTAAATGAACGCTGCCTCCTTCTAAATTTAGATGAATGTCTTCCGCGACAAACGGTGTAAATGGTGCAATTAATTTACTAATTGTTACAAGCACTTCATGAAGTGTCTCATACGCAGCTGCTTTCTCAGCGTTCATACCAGATTCCCAGAAACGATTACGTGAGCGTCTTACATACCAGTTACTCACTTCATCTACAAGTGCTGCAATTTCACGAGCTGCATTCGTAAATTGATAATCATCAAGTGCAGTTCTTACTTTTTTCGTTGTACTATGCAATCTTGATAATACCCATTCGTCTAATTTTGTAAGCCTTACATCATACGTTTCTTTCGGATTATATTCATCTAAATTTGCATATAAAACGTAGAAGCTATACACATTGACTAATGTATCTACAAATTTAGATTTCGCTTCCAGTACTGTTCTTTCAGAAAAACGCTTCGCATTCCACGGGGCACTATCAACAAGTAAAGCCCATCTTAGCGCATCTGCACCAAATTTATCTACTAAATCAACTGGATCTAGTGCATTTCCTTTGCTTTTAGACATTTTCTGCCCTTCTTCATCTAAAACATGCCCTAGTGATAACACTCGTTTATACGGTACTTTTCCTGTATATAGTGCTGATACTGCTAATAAACTATAAAACCAGCCGCGTGTTTGATCAATTCCTTCAGCAATAACATCCGCTGGAAACTGCTCTTCAAATAACTCTTTATTTTCAAATGGGTAATGATATTGTGCAAATGGCATAGAACCACTATCAAACCAAACATCAATCACTTCTGGTGTACGATTCATTGTGCCTCCGCATTTCCCGCAGCACACTTGCACTTCATCTACATAAGGCTTATGCAATTCCAAATCTTCTGGTGTTTCTTTCGTACTATGCTTTCTTAATTCGGCAATGCTTTTCGGTGCGAACTGATGATCACAACTTTCACATTCCCACACGTTTAATGGCGTTCCCCAATATCTATTTCGGCTAATATTCCAGTCCACCATATTTTCTAAAAACTTACCAAAGCGCCCATGTTTCATATGATCCGGATACCAAGTAACAGAATCATTATTTTGTAAAAATGTATCTTTAATTGCAGTTGTTCGGATTAACCAACTTTCTCCTGCATAATAAAGTAGTGGTGAATCACAACGCCAGCAATGCGGATAGCTATGTTCATATTTTTCTTTATGATACAGTAAACCTTCCTTCGCTAAATAACGAACGATATCCACGTCACAATCTTTTACAAATTTCCCTTTCAAAAATGGTACTGCCTCTGTATACTCACCTTTTTCATCTACAACGTGCAAGAATGACAAGCCTTCACTTTGAACAACTCTATAATCGTCCTCTCCATATGCTGGAGCAATATGAACAAGTCCTGTACCACTATCTCCCGTTACAAAATCTGCTGCAATAACGCGGTAACCATTTGTAACTTCTTTCATCGGAAATGGCGCTGTATAAGATGTGTTTAATAATTCTTCGCCTTTATGAACAGATAATACTTCATAGTTCTCTTTTAATACTTCTTGTACACGTTCTTTCGCAACAATGTATACATGACTTTCTTGTTTTGCTTTAACGTATTCCATATTTGGATGGACAGCAAGCGCAACGTTTGCTGGAAGTGTCCAAGGTGTTGTGGTCCAACCTAAGAAATACTCATTTTCACTATCTTTCACTTTAAACTTCACAGTTGCACTTAAATCTTTTACTGTTTTATACCCTTGTGCAACCTCATGTGAGCTCAATGAGGTTTGGCAGCTTGGGCAGTATGGTGAAACTCTATGTCCTTTATATAACAATCCTTTTTCATGGATTGTCCCCAAAATATGCCATACACTTTCGATATATGGATTCTTTAAAGTTACATATGGATCATCCATATCTACCCAATAACCAATACTTTCAGTGAATTCACGCCACTGCTTCTCATATGTGAAAACACTCTCTTTACACTTTTGAATAAATGGTTCAATACCATATTCTTCGATCTCATGTTTACCAGAAATACCAAGTTGCTTCTCAACGCCTAATTCTACAGGTAAACCATGTGTATCCCATCCCGCTTTTCTTAACACTTTATAACCAGCCATCGTTTTATATCTTGCTACTAAATCTTTAATTGTTCGTCCAAGTGCATGACCTACATGCGGTAGTCCGTTCGCCGTTGGTGGTCCTTCATAAAATACGAAAGACTGTGCGCTTTCTCGATTCTGAATTGATTGTTCGAAAATATTTTGTTCGTTCCACTGTTTGCGAATTCGCATTTCTCTTCCTACAGCTGATTCTTTTACATCTACTTTTTCCATATACAATCACTCCTTTGAATATTTTAAAGCACACAAAAAACCCGTCCCTATAAAGTAGGGACGGGTTTACCCGCGATACCACCCTAATTCTATTAGCATTTTCACTAATAGCACTTAGCAACGTACTATCATACGTGTTCTTTGTAACGGTAGACATCCGTCCGGGCTTACTTACTTTCAGCCTCGGCTCCTCGGAGATGATTTTCAAATAACGTCTGCACACCGGCTTTCAGCAATATACCGGCTCTCTGGAGAACAGCTCACTATTTTACTCTTTCTCGTCTTCAGATTTGTATACTTTGTTAAAAGTTATTTTATGCCATTTAGCAACTAATTGTCAACTAATTCAAAATATATCCTTATCTTTTTTCCCTATTCTTATACAATTACTTTTCAAATTCTCGCAATGCTGCTAAATTTTCATCATCCTCAATAAGTTCAGCAAAGAATCCCGATTCATCCTCACGAAGGACAAATTCAAGCTCTTCCTTCGCCTCTTCATTTCTATTTAACTGCGCTAAATAACAAGCACGATCATATCTTGCTAACAAATCACTCGCGTCAATTATTAATACTTCATTTGTTATTTTTTCTGCCTGTATCGTTTGGCCGGCACCATGATATGAAGATGCTAAAGAAAGAAGAATTGCTGTTTCATTTGGATGATGTATAGAAGCATTTTCTAATACATGAATTGCCTCTTCAAACCTTTCTTGACTTTGATATATTTCTCCTAAAGCAAGAAATGCTCTACTTACAAACGGTGTTTGCTCTGTTAATTGTAAGATAATCTTTTCTGCTTTTCTTTCTTCCCCTGCTTTAAAGAATACTTGTGCTTGCAGAAGAAGAGTATCATAATCATCTGGTAGTTCTCGAACCATTTGTTTCGTTAATTCCAAAGCATCTCTTAACATATCTTCTTCCTCGCACTCAACGAAAAGATTTACAAGTTGCTTCGCTACGTCATAATCCCATTTATTTTCTAGTGACGTGTGCAGAATCTCTATTGCTTCTTTATCCATCTCTACATTCTCATAAAATAGCGCAAATCGCTGTGCTGCCATACTATTTTTCGGATTTAACTTTAAAGAGATTTCATATAAATCAATTATCATAGTAACCATTGAAATTTCTTTCGCACGATTTTTCATACGATAAAAAGCTCTCGTAATGATAGATCGTTTTGGCTGTTCATGCAGCTGGCGTTCAATCCATATTTCCGTGACCGCAGCTGCAGCATACATGAATGCTGTACTCCTTTCTGCTTTTTTCACCTTTAACGTATGAAGAAAATCTCGTATGTTAGACAATTTTTTATGTTGCTCTACTGCTTTTACATAAACATCAAATATACGTTCATTATCAAAATCTTTTTGTATTACTTTCATTGCAACTTCAATTGCTTTTACATTTCTTTTTTTCACTAATACTTTTGCATAATGATATAGAACTTCTATATGCTCACCATCTAATTGTAGTGCGTATTCAACCTGTGCTTGTTCTTTATCTATTTCATTCATCGCTCCGTACACATATGCAATCGCATCTAAACGCCATATTTCAGGTACTTCGTCCGCTAATTGTTCTAGTTCAGTCAGCAATTCTTCCTGAAGATTCATATCTACTGAAAGCTGTGCTAAATATTCCATATTAATATGCAACGGCTCTTCTTTCATCGCCTGAACCATATGACTTTGTTCTTTAGAACGGTTTTCTTCTTTTTCGTATATTTCCGCAAGCTGTAAATGTACACCTACGAAATTCCCATCAAGCTCTAAACATGTTTCATACGCTTGTTTTGCTTCCGTCAATTGCCCTAATGCCATAAGTGTTTCACCAATTCGGTAATACGGTAATGCCGTTTCCATTTGTTCTATCGCCTTATTATATCTTTTCATCGCTTGGCCGTACTGTCCAATAGATTCATATAAAATACCTGCATAACAACCGTACTCACTTACTTCATTTCTTTCTTTGTGTAACGTTCTTAAAAATGCTATACCTCGTTGTACAAATTCCGTTCCTTTAATTCGATTCACATATTCATCTAACGCACTTGCTACATTATAATCACTTTTCTTTATACCACTTTCTAACTTAGATAGTGCTACTTTAAACCCTTCTTCATTTCCACCAAGTTCAATTTCAGCATCCCATAAAACCATTCCTGCATTCATGAGGAAATCTTGGCTCTTTTCAATTTGCTTCTCAAGACCAAGTATATATTCTTTTGCTTCCTTATATTGTTCTCTTGCCATATAAACTTGTGTAAGTCCGAAGTGAGAATAAACATCCTCATCATTTTCTTCTAAAGCACGCTTATACAATACTTCTGCTTCTTCCAAGCTATCATTTTGAAAATGATAATCACCTAATTTTACGTAAAGAGGTGCTTTATCATCACAATTCTCAATACCGTTTAATAAAATTTCTTTCGCACTTTCCTCATCCTTCAAATCAGATTCGTATATTTCCGAAAGTTTCGTATAAATGTAAGGTGCATTACTATCCAAATGAATCGCTACTTTAAGCCCTTTTATTGCTAAATATAATTTCCCTAGTTGATGTGCACATCTCGCTCGTTCATACCATACATGCGCTTCATATTTGTACTCTTTTAACAAGTCATTAAAGATTTCATATGCTTCTTCATATCTTTCTAAATCTATTAATATTAAACCGTGATTTGTTAAAGTGAACCTTTCAGGACTATGCTCTAACGCAACTTGAGAGTATTGCAATGCTTTTTCAGATTGATCAATATACATATAGGATAAAGCGAGAAAACTCCAAGCAATAGGCTGATCTGCGTCTAATTGTAACGATAAACGAAAGCTTGAAATCGCTTCTAGATAACTTTCCTGTTCAAACGCATATCTTCCGTTTATTAAATGATATAAAGCACGATTATTTTTCTTCTCAACGCTTGTCAGCATTTGCTCCGCTTTCTCTACTTCTTGAAGACGAATAAAACATTGTGCACCATGCAATTTAACAAAGTCCGAGTTCGGAAACTTTTCCATTAACTTATCGATACAATATAAAATAAATTTTTTATCTACTTCAACATCTAAGTGCTTTATCGTATATAACCACGTATTTGGATTATCACTCGTTTCTTTTAAAAATTGTACTAAGTTACTAATTCCCTCTTTGTCATGTTCATCTAAATGATCCGTAAGAGAAAAAATAGATTTAAAGTAACGATTTTCTTCCTCACTTAGAAACGCTAGTTGCTCCTTCTTTTCTTTCGGAACAAACGTGATTGCTAAACAGCCTGTATAACGATATTTTTCTTGTAATTTACTATATTCCACAAGAACTGGTTCTATAAAGTTTGGATCTTGAACATAGAAAGCTTGCAATGTATCATCATATCCAGATAGAACTTGTACGTGTGAAGCATGCTCAATATCTATACTTAATAAAACAGGAATTCCTTCGTCAATCAGTCTCTTATAATTCTCTTCGTTCCCTTTAAAATAACGATATTCATAACCTAATTCTTCTAAATAAGAAACAGTATCTGAAAACTTCGATCCTGTCATATCAAAAATAAACTCTGCTATTTCATCTTGTGTACGTTTCTCTCCCCATATACGCAACATCATCTCTAAACTTGTCGGAACACAATAATTATCCTTTTGTACAATTGGAACTATCGGCAAGTGAACCTTTTTTCCATCCGGATTTTTTTCTAAATTATGATATAAAGATTCTTTTAAACTCTTTTCTTCTTTTAATAGTTTTTGTAAATCTGCAAATTTATTCATTTTGTACAGTGCTTCTGCACGTAAATGTACAAAGTAAGTATTATAGGCATGATATGGCAGCTGAGTATTTATGTTATCTATTACCGCTAACATCTCTTCATATTGCTCTAAATCTAATAAATACTTTATCTTCTCAAAATGAAAATATGGTACTTGTGGGAATTTTACAATCGCATCATCGATTAACTGTATCGCGCGTTTTTGTTCTCCTTTATTCGCATACAATTGTGATAATAAATAGGTAGATAACTCTTCACAATCTTCATGCTGCATGCCAGCAATAAATTGTTCTTCCGCTTTCTCCCATTCACCTGTATGCATATAAACGTAGCCCCATTTATCAAACACTGCGCGCGCACTGTACTCCTCTGCTTTTTGCATATACATTAACGCTTCTTCGTTTCGTTTCATTTCTAAAAGACATCGTACTAACGTAAAATATGTTTTCGCTAAAAAATCTGCATCTATTTCTTCTTTACTTAACTCTTCTAAAGAAGATTTTAACAACTGCTCTGCTTCAAGAATTTTCCGCTCATCAATTAACTCATCACAATATAAAGAGAGCGTTCTCATATTTGGGAATTTTTTATAAGCGTAACGAATGAGGAATGAACTGTATTGGTGCATAAGCCCTTCATCAGTAAGGCGAATTAATATATCGAACTCCTTATGCGAAGGAATATTGGCAAGCCAATTCTTCACATAGGATAAAGTATTCGTTTCTTTTATATATGCAATTTCATTATTTATTTCCTGTAATCCATCTACAAATCTCTTGTCTTTTAAACAAGTTTCTAATTGCTTAAAATCTAGCATGCATTCACCTCGAATTTATATTTAAACTGCTACTTGCTTAGATTTTACACACCATATAGTATGTATTCAACTAAAATCTCTTAAAATGGATGGTATTAATTAATATTATTCAAATTTATAACAAAATATAGTAAAAACGATTGTTTTTCTCCGTATTTTGTTTAATTATATGGAATAACGTAACATGCGGTTTTTATCTTGTAGAAGCTGAAATTAGTACATAAAATTATATCGGCGATAATTCAAATATATCAGCGATTCTTTCATTTTATCGGCGATTTTCAAATTATATCGACCGATTCTTAACATTTATCAGCGATTATATGTCGAATATCGACTTATCGACATTAAACGACAATCCTTATACATCATACCTTTTAACAAACTATGTCACCAAATGTAATTTTCATATTGGGAGCGTATACAAAAGAAGAATACACATGAAATATGTTAAAAAATCGTAGTTCAGCTTCATATTGAGCTAGCGCATTATCATATGTTAATCCTCTGGCTATTAAACGTTCTACAAATTGTTGCTTATCACCCGGATCACCTGCAATCCCCTCTTCTTTTAATGATTGATACAAATCGTTTTTATCATTGTGATGCATATTTGAATCTAAAAAGTTCACTTTATCGCTTACTCTACATTCAATATTTTTCACACCTAATTCACTTAAATATATCGGTATTTTCATGCCTATATTGCCATCTTTACCATTTCTTTGCGTATCACTTTCAAATAATTTCTGCAAAACACCTAGCTGAATAAATTCCGATTGTTTCTCCCCATCTAGTAAATAAGAAGCCATATTAGAAATCCAATGTGGTTCAAAACAGATTATTTTTCCACCCTTTTTAACTGAATGTATCATTTTTTCTAGCATTGTTTCTGGAGTAGTCATATGTAATAAGAAAGCATGACAGATTGCTATATCGTATTTATCGTTCAGTTCAATTTCTGTAGCATCTCCTTCAAGAAATTCTGAATCATACGGAAGTAAACGAAACAACTCTCTGGCTTCAGCTAATAATGTTTCTCCACTATCAATACCTGTATACTTTGAACCTTCTGGGAGTAATGGCATTAATACTAATCCTAAATAACCATATCCACAACCGTAATCAACGATATGTACAGGCTTAGTAATCTTCCAAACTGTATTTACTAAAAAGCTTACATAATCGTCGTTGTAATATAAATCTCTCGTGTTTTTTAAATATGTTAGTTTATTGTTCCAATCATACGTTTCCAACATCTAACGCCTCCTTTTATATACAAAACTAAAGTTCTCTATATAATAGCCGTATTCCTACACTTTTCTTAAAATTTCAAAGCAAAAAAGCTAGTGTATTTTTAATAATGCACTAGCTTTTTATTTGGAAGAAAAATTTAACAAGTACAATCACAATCAAAACAATCCGTACAGTCTAAATCGTCACAATCTGCTTTTCTCTTTCTTTTGTTTCTTTTAAGATAATAATACAGTAGCCCAAACAATAGTATACAAATAACAAAAGCTATTATTGCTTCTGTATACTTATTTTGAATCATAAAACCAATTCCACTTCCGCCTGAAATAAAAATTAGAATTAAGTAAATCCAGAACATCTATGTAAATACCTCCATTACTATATATCTTAAGATAATATCCATATAACACTAGAGGAAATGAATAATCCCATACCATTACCGCTTAATACACCAGTAGTTATTCTTAGCAAATTTGAGCTACTTCTCCATTTCCACTTTTGGGTGAACCCATCGATAAGTAACGGAATTTGAGCGAAAAATGATAGTATGATTGCCAAAAGAAATGAAGGTGTCATATAAAAATAAATTGGAAACATTAAAATACCAATAAGCATGCCTGTACAACGCGCACATAAAGGTATGTACTTTTGTAGTTTAAAAAAACTCCTATCTAATCTTCTATGACAAGGAATTTGTAAAATAAAAGTTCGAATCAATATGAATCACCCTCTCTAAAAAGATTTTAATTGATTTTGCAAAAAAAATATATATCCAATAAAAAAACAAACCAGGTTTATACTAGACCCAGTTTGTCAGTTTACTACTATGTTACATTTCCTCAGGTGCCTCCACCCCAAGTAAACGTAATCCTTCTTTTAATACAACCGTCACAGCATAAACCAATGCGAGTCTGCTGTCTTTTTCTTTGCTCTCTTCTAATATACGAACATTACCGTAATATTTATTGAATGATTGTGCTACATCTAATATATATTTCGAAATAATCGATGGCTCATTTTTATTGAAAGCTGCTTCAATTATTTGCGGGAATTTATTTAGTAATTTTACGACACTCCAGCTATGATCGTCTTTTAAAGCAAATGTACATGTTTCAAATTCTACACTTTCTTTTCTTAAAATAGAACAAGCACGTGCATGTGTGTACTGTACGTAAGGTCCTGTTTCTCCTTCAAATTTCAGCATATTTTCTAATGAGAATTCGATATTATGCATACGCTCATTTTTTAAATCGTGGAAGATGACTGCACCAACACCGACTTGCTTTGCTACTTCTTCTTTCTGTTTTAAGTTTGGATTTTTCTCTTCAATATTTTGTTTTGCAAGTTCGATTGCTTCTTCGAGTACTTCTTCAAGTAAAATAACTCTTCCTTTACGTGTCGACATTTTCTTACCATCTTTTAAAATGAAGCCAAACGGTACGTGTTCCATACCATCAACCCAAGTATAGCCAAGTTTTTTTAATACGGTGAAAAATTGATTGAAATGTAAGCTTTGTTCTGGACCAACAACATATAGCGCTTTATCAAACCCATAAGTGTTTTGACGATATAAAGCTGCCGTTAAGTCACGCGTTGCATAAATCGTCGCACCATCTGATTTTCTAATTAAACAAGGCGGCATTCCTTCTTCTTCTAAATTAACGACTAATGCACCTTCTGATTGTTCAAGCAACTCATGTTCTTCTAAAATCCCAATAAAATCTTCCATTAAATTATTATAAAATGCTTCTCCCTGAAAATTAGTAAATTCTACGCCGAGAAGTTCATAAATGCGAGAAAATTCTTTAAGGGACTCATGACGAAACCAATTCCAAAGTTCTACCGCTTCTTCATCACCTTCTTCTAGTTTCTTAAACCAAGCACGTCCTTCTTCTTCTAGTTCTTCGTCGTCTTTTACCTCTTCATGGAATTGGACATATAACTTAAATAGCTCACGTATTGGATCTTCTTTAACTACTGCTTCATTTCCCCATTTTTTATAAGCCGTAATTAACTTTCCAAACTGTGTTCCCCAATCTCCTATATAATTAATCCCTACAACTTCATAGCCACATTTTTCAGCGATATGTTTCAGCGAATTTCCTATCATTGTAGAACGTAAATGCCCCATCGAAAAAGGTTTCGCGATATTAGGAGAGGAATAATCAATTACTACTGTTTTTTCACAGCCAAAGTGGTTTTGACCGAACTCTTCTTTCTCCGCTAAAACTGTTTTTAATACTGCATCACTTACAGTTTCACGATTGAAAAATACATTTACATAAGGACCAACGGCTTCTACTTTCGTAAAAAACGGATCATTGAATTTCTCAGCAACTTCCTTTGCGATAAGAGCTGGTGCTTTTTTATATTGCTTCGCTAATGAAAAGCATGGGAACGCTGCATCTCCAAATTCATCTTGTTTCGGTGTTTCAATTAAATCTAAAATTTGTTTTTGCGTTAATTCATTCGTGAAAATATTAGATAAACTTTCCGCAAACTGCATTTTATAATCCATGATACAACCTCCTTATTTTTTAAAACACAAAAAACTCGTCTCTAAAAAAGAGACGAGTTTTAACCCGTGGTACCACCCTTGTTGTTCGTTACGAACCACTTTCCCGTTTATAACGAGGACAGGGGGCCTCGGCTTTCTCTACTATTCGTTCAAGAAGCATCTCCGAAGTGCGCTTCATCTTTTTCTTCCGTACTAGGCTCACACCATCCCTAGCTCGCTTTCCTTCTAAAAAAGACTACTCTCTTCATCACAGACAGTATATTTAATTAATTATTGCTTATTATACATCTTTTCAAACAATTAGCAAGGGTCAATTACACCAAAGTGAAACTTAGCACTTTTTCTTTTGTATACATAAAAATTGTGTTTTTCAAATCTAGAACTACGAAAATGATCTTTTAAAACGACACGTTTTCTCGCCACTCGTTTTGCCTCCGCAATTGTTTCGTCAGTAATATCATGATACAAAGCGAAGTGTTTTAATCCTTTAATTCCATCGGATTCTATGACAGTTTCTTCAAACATCGGATCAAGGTAAACGACATCGTAACTATTGTCTTCACATTGCGCTAAAAATGAAAAATGCTCCGTTTGCTTTACTTGGATTCTTTGCATTGCTTCATCAATTTCAGAAACAGATGAAGACCATGTTTTCAAACCATTTTCCATAATATAAGCCATATACTCATTGCCTTCAAGTCCTGTTACTTTTCCGCTTTCCCCAACAACATAACTAGCTACAATACTATCTGATGCCATCCCGAGCGTACAATCTAACACTGTCATTCCTCTCTCTAATTGCGTGGCTTGTACAAACGGATCGTGTTCTCCACGCATTAACCTTTTCACACGAAACATCGCTGAGTTCGGATGAAAGAAAAACGATTCTTCCGTACCTTTTGGATAAATAGCTAATCGGTTCTTCCCTACGACAAGCACATCTTGTTCATACTGCTCATGTAGCTTATGTACCGGTATGTCATTACGTTTAACGAAAGAAGCATTTAATTCTGCTGCTACCTCGTTTGCATAATCTGTCATTTCTTTGTTCGTTCTTCCTGCTGTTGTTACGATCATTGTTTCACCTCTATATAAAGAAAAGAGGGAGATTTACTCTCCCCCTTCTTTAGCAATTCTTTTCGAAAGCTTGTTCTAAGTTCGTAATAATTTCGTCCATAGTTGCACCTTCAATTTCATGACGGTGAATAAAGTGAACAACTTCTTTTCCTTTTAATAATGCCATAGATGGTGAAGATGGAGGAATTTCTCCGAAGTATTCACGCATTTTTGCAGTAGCATCTTTATCTTGACCTGCGAATACAGTTACAAGATGATCAGGTTGTTTTTCAGCACGAACAACCGCTTGACCTGCTGATGGACGTGCTAAACCAGCTGCACAACCACAAACAGAGTTTACAACTACTAAAGTTGTACCTGATGTATTTTCCATAAATTCTGTTACAGCTTCTTCTGTAGTTAACTCTTCAAACCCAGAACGCACTAACTCTTGGCGCATTGGGATTACCATTTGGCGCATGTATTCTTCATAAGCATTTGACATCTTGTAATCTCTCCTTCAACTTTCATTCCAAATTCATCATATCACGCTCTATTAATAGGTGCAAAAGAAAGATAACGATGATTTCATTTTTTTGTAGGGATTTCACAAACCCCACCGCGGCAATGTCCCACTGGAACAAGTTTTCTATTATTAGCGATATAATCGTATACTTTACTTCCAAAACCAAGTACGATAGATAGCTTTATAAAAGGAACTGCAAACCAATAAGATGGAACGGCCTTTGCTAATACATCTATGCTCTGAATACCGTCATACCACTTATTATTTTTAAAAATATACAGTCTTTGTTCCATCTTACTTTGTAGTTCTTGAGAAAGCTCATACTTCTCAACTACATCTTCATTTCGAAATGAAACAAATTTCATCTTACCCTTTTTATCTAATTTTTTCGTACGTTCTGCAACGGCCGTACACATCGGACACCAACTATCATAGAAAACAATCATACATTATTCCCCTTTACGAGACTCCGTCATTTGTTTCCATACAGAACCTTTTGCTTCTTCTCCGCCTTCAATACGCTCTAATGCTAGACGTGCTTGCATGGCTACTTCAAACTCTGGATCATCTTGCGCTGCTTTTAATGCTGGAATCGCACTTTCATCTCCAAGTTCAAATAAGAACATCGCTGCACGCCAGCGTACTAATTTACTTGGATCTTTCAGAGATTTAATCATAACGAACATCGCTGCCGGATCACCTACATCTGATAAACAATCTCCTGCAGTACGGCGAACACTTACAGAGCGATCTAACAAAGCTTTATATAATAACGGTAATACTTCATCACCTTTTACCATACCTAAATAAGCTGTTGCTAAACGGCGTATTGAAACTTTTTCATCATCTAACGCCATCTTCAACACTGGAATATCTTCTTCAGTAGGATCCATTTGTTCTAATGCTGCAAAACGATTTTTCCAGTCAGAATCTTTCATCATCTCTTCTGTTACTTTATATGGCTCACGCTTTTGAATCGTTACTTCAACAGCACCTGCTTGATTTAATAATTCTTTAACCGTTTCATTTACACGTTCTTCTGAATAAGCAGCAACAATCTCTTCCACTACTTCTTTCCCAATTTCTTCAAAATTACCGTAACGTGTACTTTGTTCTACCCATTTACGCTCTTTTACAACGTTTGGTGCAGACATTTGCACTTTCATAATTGATTCTTTAAAACGATCTGGTAAGCCAACACGTTCTTCCGATGTTCCATCTGTTAACTTTACTTGCATTGGAATTGTAAAGAACATTTGAACAAACACTTTCACTTCTCCAAAATGAGACAGTTGTTGTTCTTCACTTTCTTCCAATACTTCTTCGCCGAAAACCGCACGAACTTGTTGTAATAAAACTTTCCAGTCATACTTCGCATTTCGCTCCACTGCTAAAAAGTCGGCTACATGATATACACCTTTAATGCCTTCAATTTTCAAAATTTCTTGCACTTGCATTGGTGCTTGTTCTTTATTTTCATTTGTATAATTATTACGTGCTCCTGATGGTAATAATTCATTCAAAATAACTTTCATTGTATTTGGACTTGGCGTCGGTTCAATTGCTTTAATCTTCACGTAAAAAACTCTCCTTTATTGCGTGTTCTTAGCTGTATTGTAACATGTTATCACTCTATACTCCTACTGGGATGCTTAATTTTACTACTTTCTTCCCGCTACCATACTATTTCATTCTTTTTACATTTTAAATTAGGAACGGGATTTTAAAAGCTTTCGTTTCCGATGATTTTTATTTTTTATCCATTTCTTGAGGTACCACCAGTATAAAAAAAAAAAAAAAAACACGCTAAGCAAAAAAATATATTAAGCTATCCATATGGATAGCTTATTTACATAATTTTCGTTATTGGAAGACAACTATTTTTATAAATACAAAAGGCAGAAAAGTATATAGATTCTACAAAATATTTTGATTGTGATACATTTACAGAATCTCTTATTTTGTAATTAATGTCTTATTATTTTTTGGAGGGAATTCGATGAAAAAGTTTGTTTTGATATTTGGGCCACAAGCAGTTGGGAAAATGACAGTTGGACAAGAACTAGCAAAGATGACTGATTTAAAATTATTTCATAACCATATGACAATTGATTTATTGGAGCCATTGTATGGATTCTCTTCGGAAATGTGGCGATTAACACATCTTTTTCGAAAGGAAATATTTCAATCATTTTCAAAGAGTGAACATTATGGAATGATTTTTACATACGTATGGGCGTTTAATGAAAAGAAAGATTGGGATGATGTTGAAAGTATATGTAATATTTTTCGTTCCCAAGGGGTTGATATTTATTTTGTTGAATTAGAAGCTGATGTAGAAGAAAGACTTCAACGAAATAAAACACCTCATCGACTTGAACATAAGCCAACGAAAAGAAAGATTGAACAATCTGAACAAAATTTATTAAGCACATTTGAAAATTTTAGATTAAATTCAAGAGAAGGAGAAATTACAGAGAAAAATTATATAAGGATCAATAATACGAATTTAAATGCTACAGAAGTAGCTGAAATTATAAAGAAAGAATTTCAACTATAGTTTTTTTTAACAAATTGAACAGTTCGGATTTTATGAATATCGTATACATTTCTAATTAACATAACGTCCTATTATCGGTAGCAACAAAAAGGAGGATTCCTTACTCTCAGAAGGAATCCCTTTTTTATTTTCTATCACTCGATTCATCTTTTTATACATTCCTATCCTGTGATGGGTTTTACGGTTCTCGTTTGTTACTGGATTAGCCAAAAAACGTTATAAAATTTTGTATACTCTTTACTTGTTTTTTCAAAAAAGCTGGCGGTATCCCCTCTTTAAGTTTATTAAAATACTTTCCACAATTTTTTCCGAAGCTATTACTTCAAATCACCTTTTATTACGATGCCCCCTCCCGCCTTCTCTCCAAAAAGGTAATACTCTCAATCACAACTTCAGTTCTATATATTCTCTTGCCTTGTTCATTATCGTAATTACTAGTCTGAATACGCCCTGTAATCCCAACGAGTGATCCCTTTTTACAATATTCAGTTACATTCTCAGCCGATTTGCGCCAAACGACACAATTAATAAAATCGACTTGTTGTTCACCTAAACTATTTCGAAATCCTCTATTCACCGCAACACATATTCGTGCATAAGCGACGCCTTGTTTTGTGTAGTATAATTCTGGCTCCTTTGTCAATCTACCGATTAATACAACTCGATTCATCATAAGTTATACCACCTCACATGTTTTTCTTCATTGTAAGGAGAAATGTTTGAATGGTAAAAAGCACAAAATGATATATCCGTAAGTAAAAAGTATTATTTTAGACCTTACAAAACAAAAAAAGAAACCATACATAGTTCAAACATGTATGGTTTCAAAATTTATTACACTTCAGTACAAGATATGTAATATCCTCCGCGAGCCATCTTTATTTCAGCACGGTACATTGCATTTTCTAAGTAGAAAGTAATCGGTTTAACTTTACTCTCAAATTTTAGTCTTTCATTGCATTCAGCTGCATATCCTTCAATCGCTGAAGTAATAACTTTTGATGATGGATACGTTAAAGCTTCATCTAGTTCTATGAAAAAACTTTTAGAAAATAGTTTTTTCATAATCCCCTTCTTCTCTTTCATCATATTCCATCTCCTTCACTTCAAGTTGCTATCATCCATATTATACCATGCATTCAATATATCTTTGAAAATAAAAAAATCCTGCATTTTTCATGCAGGATTTTTTTATTAGTCATTTTTCGTAAAGTAAGAAACGAAACGAAGAATTTCTAAGTATAACCATACTAATGTAAGCATTAGTCCCATCGCAGTATACCACTCCATATATTTCGGAGCTTGACTACGTACACCATTTTCGATTAAATCGAAATCTAGTAATAAGTTTAATGCAGCAACTACAATAACAACTGCACTAATAATAATACCGATTGTACCACCTTGGTGAATGTATGGAACAGTTACACCAAACATATTTAGTAGGAATACGACTAAATACATAACCATAATTCCAAGTGTTGCTGCCATCACGCCTGTACGGAATTTATCCGTTACTTTTACTACGCGTGTTGCATATAACACTAACATTGCAAATAGAATTGAGATTGTTAGTAATACAGCATTTAAAACGATAGAATCGCCAAATTTCATTGTATAAACTGCTGAAATACTTCCTAACACAACCCCTTCTACCGCTGCATAGATTGGTGCACCAAAAGGTGAAATACGTGGGAAGAACATAGACGCAAATGCGATGATTGCCGCAACGATTAAAGCACCAATTAATACTGGCATCTTCATCGTCCCCTGCATCATCTGTATGTATGAATAGACAGACGTTGCAAGTAGCAAGATAAGCATAATGAACGTTTTGCCTACTGTTCCGCCAATCGTCATCGCAGAAGCACTTGCTCCCTCTTTACGGAATGCCTCTTTTTTCAACATTGGATTAGATGTTCTCATTTTTTCCCTCCTAAAATAGGTTCTACCAATAGTGTAAAGTTTTTCTCTTTACTTTTCAATATATGCAGCTTGTTTTTATTTTAATCCTTCAACGATGTCTGATAGTTCACTCCATCTTTCCATCTTTTTTTCTAGCTCTTCTTCTGTTTTCTGCTGTGCTTCAGATAATTCTTGTGCCTTTGTGAAGTCAGATCCAACTTTCGCAAGTTCTTCTCCAATTGACTCAATTTTCTCTTCAAGTTCGGCAATTGTATCTTCAATCGTTTCCCATTCACGCTGTTCATTGTATGAAAGTTTACGTTTACGTTGTTGTTTTGGCGCTTCTTCTACAACTTTTTTCTCTTTTTGAACTTCCGCTTTCTCCATAAGTTCTCTCGTTTTTTCCATTTCTAAATAATCTGTATAACTACCTAGAAACTCACGCACTTCGCCTCCGCCAGTAAAGATGAACAGTTCATCTACTACTTTATCTAAGAAGTAACGGTCATGCGATACAGTTAAAACGACACCTGGGAAATCTTCTAAATAATCTTCTAGTACTGTTAATGTTTGTGTATCTAGATCATTCGTAGGTTCATCAAGTAAAAGTACGTTTGGTTCTCCCATTAAAATACGTAATAAATATAAACGTCTTCTTTCACCACCAGATAGTTTACCAAGCGGTGTACCATGTGAATGAGTCGGGAATAAGAAACGTTCTAACATTTGAGATGCACCAATTACTTTTCCATCTGTCGTATGAATAACTTCTGCAATCTCTTTAATGTATTCAATCATACGCTGATTTAAATTCATCTCTTCATTTTCTTGCGTATAATAAGCAACTTTTACAGTTTGTCCTACTTCCACTTCACCACTATCAGGAGATAACTTACCTGCAAGCATATTTAATAGGGAAGATTTCCCGCTTCCATTCGCCCCAATAATTCCGATACGATCACCCGGTTTCACAATATGATTAAAATTATGTAATACCGTCTTATCGCCAAATTTTTTCGTTACATCTTTTAACTCAAGTACTTTCTTTCCTAGACGACTTCCGCTTAGTGCAATATCAACTGACTGTTTTGCAGCTGGTCCTTCTTGTTCCTTTAGCTCATCAAAACGCTGAATACGCGCCTTTTGTTTCGTAGAACGGGCTTTTGCACCACGACGAATCCAAGCAAGTTCACGACGATATAAATTTTGGCGTTTCGATTCTTGTGCCAATTCTTGCTCTTCACGAAGTGCTTTCGCTTCTAAAAATGTACTATAGTTTCCTTCGTAGCTATATAGTTTACCATTATCTAATTCAAAAATACGATTCGTCACACGATCTAAGAAATAACGATCATGGGTTACAAGTAATACCGAACCTGTATATCTCGCTAAATATTCTTCTAACCATTCAACTGTCTCGTGGTCAAGATGGTTCGTAGGCTCGTCTAAAATTAATAAATCCGGTGTTTCAATAAAACATTGTGCCATTGCGATACGTTTTTTCTGTCCACCAGATAAATTCCCAACAATTGCAGTGAAGTCCGTAATTCCTAATTTCGTTAAAAGAGATTTCGCATTTGCATTTGCTTCCCATGCACTCATTGCATCCATACGTTGCTGCACTGCAAATAATTGTTCCTGTACTTTTTCATTACTTGGATCTTTTTCAATATTTAATAGTGCTTTTTCATAATCACGAAGAAGACGAATTAAAGGTGTATCGCCATGGAACACTTGCTCTAATACTGTCAGTTTTTCATCAAACTCTGGTTGCTGTGATAAATAACTAATTGTATACCCACGTGAATGCGTCATATCACCTGTATCAGGAGTTTCTAATCCCGCAATAATTTTTAATAATGTCGATTTACCAGTTCCGTTTACACCAATAATTCCGACACGTTGTCCTTCTGTAATACTACATGATAATCCATCAAATAACGGCTTTTCTCCATATGATTTTGATAAGTTCTCCACAGTTAACATTTTCATATTTGTGCATTCCACTCTTTCATAAATTGTTCAATAAACTGTTCCATATAAAGATGACGAATTTCAGCCTCTTGTTTTGCTGCATTCGTATTTATTAAATCTTTTAATTTCAAAAGTTTTTCATAAAAATGATTTAAAGATGGATCATTATTTTTTCTATACTCTTCTTTCGTCATTTCTTCACGCGGCGGAATAGTTGGGTCATACATTAATCTCCCTTTCGCCCCGCCATATGCAAATGTACGAGCAATTCCTATTGCACCAAGAGCATCTAAACGATCCGCATCTTGAACAATTTTCCCTTCAAGTGACTCTACTGTGCCGCCATGGCCACCTTTATAAGACATATTGGCGATGATATGAAGAATATGTTTACTTTCCTCTTCTTCAACACGTAGCTCTTCTAACCAATCAGAAACTTTTTTCATTCCTGCTTCTTCACTTTCATTTAGCTTTTCATCTGCCACATCGTGAAGTAATGCTGCCATTTCAATTATAAAACGATTTCCACCTTCTTGCTCAGATAAAGAAATCGCCATTTTATGTACACGTTCAATATGATACCAATCATGCCCACTCGCATCTTTTTCTAAAATATGTTTTACAAAAGTAATTGTTTTTTGAATTTTTTCTTGTTTTGTCATTTTATCTTCACCCAGTTACTTATTGTAACACGCCCGCATTTTTTCATCACATATTTTCTTGTCCGCCCATACACTAGGTGGTAGGCATCATCATGAAGGAGGAATAAACATGTTCTATAATAATCAACCGCCTTATCCAAGGCAACCATTGTATCCTCAACAACAAGAACAGAGATACACAGAACAATACGAAGAACAAGAGTTACAACAGCAAGAGCAACAACATGACGAAAACCCATATGCAACAACGCAAAACCAAGAAACTGAATTTCAACAAAATCCATATGACACACGTCCAAATTATGAATATCCTCAAAATCCATATGCAGCACCACAAAATCAAGAACAGCGATATCCTCAAAATCCATATGTAATACCACAAAACCAAGAACAACAATATCCACAAAATCCATATGTAGCACCACAAAACCAAGAACAACAATATCCACAAAATCCATATGTAGCACCACAAAACCAAGAACAACAATATCCACAAAATCCATATGTAGCACCACAAAACCCATACACAACTCAGCCGCAACAACCGCAATATCAACAACAAATGTATCAACCAAACTACGACGCACGTGTCTCACCACCTAAACCACCAACAATAGATCCAACTCAACCACAAATTTTACCGCCCGGACCAACACTAGACATTACACAACCACAAATCTTACCACCTGGACCAATTACTGAACCAACACAACAACAAATTCAACAAGTTGTCGGTACACAATTTTTACCTTTCAAGAAACCTGTACTAGATTTCGTAAAACCATGGGTAGATTACGGTTTAAATGAAGCAAAACATACATCACACGAACACGCATTAACAGAAGTTGCTGCGATTATGTTTTTAGTTGGTAAAGGCTTCAATCCGACGATTGCACATTATATCGTTGAATCTTGGGAGAAGAATGAGCAGTTTTAGGGTTGTTTATTTGATAAAATATAAAAAACACAAAAGTGCCAAACCCCTTATACCACAAGGGTTTTGGCACTTTTTAATATCTAAAACAAATTTTATTGAAATAATTATTTTTATAGATTTTCATACTTTTTTATATAGTACGTGAACATATACAGTACAAAAATACACCTTTGTATACACATTTTTAGAAACATCTTACGTTTATCAAACAATAACCAAAAGACGTACCTGCAACCTCATCATATAAATAATAGATATTAAAAAGAGGACACTATAAGCGCCCTCTTCCTTAGGTTTTAAATATGTTCTCCATGATCCATAAACACTTCAATTGCTTCGTTTTGTGGTATGTCTTTTGCATTAGTAAGACCAAAAGTAAAAACAGCGGATAACATCATCATTAATAAGATTGCTTTTTTCATTTTAGCGCCCTTCTTTCTATGCTCTTTTTGTCTGCATCTAAAGCGATGTGCAAATACTTGCTTGCTTTTCTATGATTTTCTGAACCATAGAATATTTCACCTAAAAGAGAAGCATATTCTTTTACCCAATCATATAATTCTTCTTTTTCAAAATACGAAATACCTTCTATAACCACATTTTCTAATTCTTCTTGCGGTACATAGTTATGTACTGCTTTTAAAATTCGGAAATGATGACGATAACATAAGTCGCTAATCTTATAGCCATTCTCAATATATTCATTAGCGATATGACTATAACCTAACTTAAAATGTTCTCTTGCTAAAAGAAACATAGTTTTAGCGTTATTTTCTAATGAATCCTCTAAGTGTTTAATTGCTAACTCTGGCATGTTTTGACTTGCGTATAAAAGTCCTAAATTATGCTTAACTCGTTTAATAAGAAGTTCATCATTAGATTTTTGGAAGGTACCTAGTGCTGAAAGTAAATATTCCTCTGCACTTTCGAATTCATTTAGTCGAATGTGTGCCATTCCTAAAGTATTTAAGCATGCTGCAGTTTTTAATTCATACCCTGGACTAATTGAAAATACTTCATTCGCCTTTGTAGCAAATTGAACTGCTAGGATCGGTTTTAATACGTGATAGTAATGGACTGCAAGCCAATAATTAAATTCAGCTTTTTCAATTTCATCATGCATGTACTCTAAAAACGTTTCAGCTTTTTCAAATTGCATTCTTGCTTCACTATGGTTTGCTTTATTAATAGCGTAAATTGCTTTAAATAAATGATGATAGTACTCTAAAAATGTTTCTGTAGACTCTGGTAAAGGCTCGATTTTGTCCAGAATATCTTTTGTACTATCCATATCCCGAATTAGCAGTTTATACCGTGCATTCAATAAAGCGTAGTAGACTAATATTGTTTGGTCTTCCTTAATATTATTGATTTTATTTGCAATATCTTCTTTTATTTTCTGAGACTGTAATACACGTTGTGAAATCATAGCTTGATACCAGTCGTTTAATAATTTTGTGATTTCTTCTTTAGAAATAATGTCAACACTCATCTACTTCTACCCCCTTTTGTTAAATGTTATCATGACATGCTTGTTTGCATAAATAAGTTTTTGAATATTCTAACTTGAAAAAATTATTTTTGAATATTCATGTTAACAAAATGGTCCCTTTTCAAACCCAAAAAAAGAACACACGTTTGTTTGTAGTGGAGTTAAAAAAACAAAAGTGAGGTATTACATCATGGAATATAACGGCTTTCCTGTAGTACGTGGAAGAGGTATGGTGAAATGGAATCCGTTTGCTTCAATACCGGAGCAATACGAGGAAATACATAGAATGTTTGAGGAACAATATAAAGTACCTAAACCTTTTTTAACACAAGATACTATGGAACGAATAGAAAGAGCGTTAATGCAATCTTTTCACGAGGAAGAAGAAATACATATCTCATACTATCGTGATGGAATGGTGCAAGACATGTACATAAATGTATTACATATTGAACCGATGACGAAAACTATATATTGTACAGATGCTTTTGGTTTGAATACTAAGTTTAAGTTTGATGAATTGGTGAATATAAATTAAAAGAAGCCGCCCGACAGGACTGAAGTGGCTTTTGTACGACAAAAAAAGAGCTCTGCTATACAGCAGAGCAAAAGAAAAATATATAACCCTATAAAAATAATACAAATTATTGATACTTTCAAAAGACGAAATTTAAATTTCCATCACAATAATACCTATGTTTAAGTATGAAACATTCTACCTTCCCTATAGCTATGAATATTCTTATTTTAGAATTCCATAGTATCCAAATAGCTCTTTGAGAAATACCTCAATACCGAACTTCTTCAAAGAATCTTTTCTTTATTCAAAGAGAAGTTCTAAAACTTTTTTCTTATCTTTGTCTCTTCCATAATGAATCAACCTATGACAGTTCGGACATATACTAACTATACTTCCAACAACATCTAAACTATTTTCAAAATCATGTTGCATTCTTAACGGTATTAGATGATGGGCCTCCATATAATTTTTTCGGCTGGCTTCCGATACAAATGTTTCATGTGTGTCATCTATTTCACATTTAAATTCTGCCTGTTTAATAGCTTGTTTAGCTTTTTTCGGATCACGAGGCCATACTTCCCTACCAGATTCCATTTTAGTTTTTTTTCGATTTTCCGATTTCTCTTCTTCTGCAATCTTTACTTTACTAAAATCCGAATCAATATTAGTAAATCCTTGTGGTGTATGGTTCAATTTGTAGCCAAAGAAAGCTGCGAATTCGATTGCTTTAATGTTTACAGGTTTTAGGTCCTTAATAAAATAGATGTATTCCCAAGTTTCATCATTATCGTTTGTTTTCTAAATTTTTCTAGCCACATCTGGGTTATGAGTCTTAGCAAAAATTGTCCCGAAAAACTTAAATTCCCCTTTAGAATATGCTAAAATCCCGTCACCCTCTTTTAACTTTTCCCATCTATCAACATTTGAAGAACCAGGAGTTGCTCCCCACATACATACATTCTCATGTAATTCATTATCTTTAAGTTTAGTTACTGTATCGGCATCTAAATCTGCTAAACATGTAGAAATAGGATATGTTTTTTCAATAGTAGCTTCCAAATTTTTTATAGCACTATCATTACTTGCAGTAAAAAGATATAACATATTTAATTCCACCTTTTTTAAATTTCATTATATTTCTTTTTAGAGTCTCGAGATTTCTCTACTGGATATTTTTTATTATTTTTTCTATTTTGTTTATAATAATCTCTTCTAAGTCAATATCCAATTGATCTGCCAACTCATCTTTCATGTCTTCTTTTTTTGTTTCTACAGCTTCCTTACTGCTTTTCCACTGAAAATTCTCCAACAACTCACTCGCCTCTAAAGAAAGAGAAATAGCTAAATCTTTAGGATTGTGGAACTGCTTCCAGTTCCTATCATCCCGAAATTTTAGGACTTTCTCTAAAATAGTTTGATTCATTTTTTGAATCCCCCAGTTACTTTTCATTGGTAAACTCTTCTATTTATCAGGTAAACTATCATAAAAACGTTCAATGGCCGCTACTAAAACTAAATCTTCTAAATGAGCAGTTTTAGGGTTGTTTATTTTTAAAAACATCAAAAATACCAAATCCCTTATATCACAAAGGATTTGGCATTTTTAAGTATCTAGAACACACGCTAAATTTAAGGAGAAATTAACAGACATGCGTCCGGCATAATGCCGTGTCCACACCCAAGGATCGGTTACATAAAATAACGTATCTAACATGGGAAGTCTATTGGTCTTTTCCCCTTATAGTAACACTCTCTTCTACTAAGACCTTTTCTTTCTAGGACCTACAATTAATTTAATCGCTGTTCTTTCTTCATTATTGATAGAAATCTCTTGAAATGCTGGTACGAAGGCTAAGTCAATACCACTTGGAGCGACGAACCCTCTTGCAATCGCAATTGCTTTAATCGCTTGATTTATAGCTCCAGCCCCAATCGCTTGAATTTCCACATTACCACTTGTTCTTAGTACACCCGCTATTGCACCCGCGACTGAATTTGGGCTTGATTTTGAAGATACCTTTAATATATTTTCCATGTAAGTTGCTCCCTCTATTATTTAATCTCTCTTTCGTTACAATTTTAAATATTTTAGCGTATCTTTAATTACTATTCACACCAAAAACAAACGATGCTTCATATGTACATTATTCTATATTTTCTGACTTCTTCCTGCTCAGCTACGCAAATAAAAAAATAAACTGAATAACCTAATATACATACAGTTAAATGTCATAACTTCACCAAATGATAACATCCATACAGCTAAAGATAATATTGCTGTTTTGTCAGACTAAATAAATATAGTAAATTGAAATTTTAATGAGTGGGGGTTTAATTCATCCCCCCACCTAACTTCTTTGCTTTCGCTGAATTTTGAGATGGGAGTCTTACTGCTCGAAAAATAGCGGGATAAACGTTTCCTCGTTACTTCAATCTATTTAGAAATTCCATTTATTTTTCTATCAAATTATGAACCTTATCATCTTCAAAAGGTGTTACAGGTAATACCCAAATACTACATTTCATCATTTGACCACTTTATATTCCACATCTATCTCCTTTTATAGTACAAGCATACACGCCAATTTTGATTCATCTTCATAAACTACTATGTGGTTTAAATTTATTAAGAATAGGAGGTAATATATTGGGTTCATACTATCATTCTTCAAACTCGTATAAAAAATGCTCATGCAAATCTTCTTCCAGTTCAAATAAAAAATGTTCATGTGACCATTCACATAAACGAAGCTGTCCTGCATACGGAACTTTTTGGCAAACTGAATTTATAACTGTTCCTTTTGGCGATCCTTTTCCATTTAATCACGTTGGACCTTTAGCAGGAGGCGTTTCCTTACTAAACCCTACTACTATACAATTTAGACAAGCTGGTGATTATAGAGTTTCGTTCATTTCCAGTATTAATACTACTTTAAATCCTGTATTTCCACATATCCCAGTCATAACTATATTTTTAAATAACAATCCACTTGCTAATAGTCAAGGTGACTTCGCTATTCAAATGAATACTTCATCAAATAACGAATGTCTTCAACTCATTGGCGAAACGATTGTTACAGTGCCAGCTAATTCAACTCTTCAACTTAGAAATAATAGTGGCTTTAATCGTCAAAGTATTGTAACTTGTGACAATGGTATAAATTCAGTTGAATTAACAGTTACAAAACTAAGTTAATATTATTTCTTTACATTCAGATGCTATTTCAGCATCTTTTTTTATTGAATAACAGTTTTCTTCGACTTTTATTATCTTTCATCACGCAAAAAAAGTGCAGAATTCTTTCTAACACAAGATTTCTGCACTTTTATATTATGCTTATTTATTCTTCCTTATTTCTCTACATAAACCGACTTAACAATCGTACGATTATATGGTTTTCCTTCTTTATTCATCCCTTTTATATCCATCGTAACGTTATATACTCCCGGTTGTTTTATATCTTTCAAAGCACCTGTAAATGTATTCGTATTAACATTTTGTAATTCATTAAATTCAGAGACTAACTTACCTTCTTTATTAACGACTCTTACTGTTATGGAAAGATCCCCTTTCATTTCAGGTGCCACTGGTGATTTTTTCAGTTTATACTCAGGTTTATTTACTTTAACTTTTGTAGGCATTTGAAGAACAAATGGCGCGCTATTATTGTAATCGCTTACAACTAAATATGCATCTTTCGACTGCTTCGCCATCATTTTGATTTTCCATTCGCCTACTTCCAATTTATCAAACTTAAATGTTCTAATTGTCGCCCCATTAAAGAAAGATTCGCCTTCACCAGTAGTTATAGCGCTATCTTTGTTTGCATAGATTTCTCCTTTTGGAGATACCATTTGTACTTCTACATCAGAAGAAGCAGTTAGTACAGAAACTATTCCTTCAGCCTTTTTATCAACAGAAATACTTTGCTCTATCCACTGATTTTGTGGTAATTCGCCTCCTAAAATATTTTGATTTGAAGTTGTATTTAATTGTTCTAGATTTTCATTTGAACTAGTGCTGGATGCTACTAAAGCTGGTAACCCCACATTTGTCGTACGTAAATATGGTTCAATTCGTGCAAAAACAGCTGATCCTTTTCTTATATTGTCATGATCAAATCTGGAATCTGTAAATAAATGTGTACCGTACGATAGCTTCGCACTCCATTCATTTACTAGTCCATCATTTGAACCGTACGATGATAAATATAACCCGCCCATAGATAATGCAGAAAATGTTGGTCCCCAGCTAGTCCCAGTAGCCGTATAGTAACGGTTTAATTTAGCTGCTGGGTTGTTATCTATTATTGAACGAAACTTTGCCATTTCACCTATTTGTAACGAATACGTACCATCATCTTTTTGACCTAATATAGAAGCAAGCCACCCTGCCCACCAACTATATGACAAATCTGCTAAATTTGAGCCATGATGCGGTGTAGCAAGTGTAATAACATTTCCAACAAATCGATTCGCACCATATTCAACTAATGCAGCTTGTGTATCAATTCCACCTTTACTATGCGCTACAATATTAACTTTCTTACCGAAATGATTATATATTTCTTCAAGTTTTTGTGCCAACAATTTTCCGTTATCCCACTGACTAGCCGAACCTTTCCCCGCTGCATCATACAATTGTATAAACACTGTTTGATAGCCTGCTTTTAAAGCATAATCATACATATCATTTATATCATGATATACTGTCTTTCCATACCAACTATCAGCATTACCATTTCTTCCTTGTACAAAGAGAATTGGCGGTTTATTCTCATCATAATTAGCAGGTTTTTGGCCTAAAAACCATTCTCCAGGTGTGAATACTTCTGTATCAGGAAACCCCTTTCCAAGCTCTTTTACAACTTCTGCCTGTACATTTGTGCTAATCGTTGGAGCCATGATAAAAAATACAATTAGTAAGGCCACACATCTTCTCATCAGTCGCATATTACTCCCCCTATTTTTTTGAAAGAAGGTGTTCTTTATAATATTTTATATTTTCCCTTCCTTAATAATAGCTAATCTTTTATTTTAAAAAGATGTTAGCCCTATTTTTAGAAGGTTACTAGTTGTATACCCTCTTTCTTAACTCTCGTTATTCTCTTTGTTTCTACCTCTTCCTTTTGATAGAATACGACAAAAAAGTTTCTCAATAATTGTTTACTTCGCTACACCCAGATATTTTTTAAATCATTATTGTTTATATAAAGCATACAAATCTTGAAAAAATTTTAGTAAAAAAACATTTTATTACTAGTTAGTTATTTAAAAATATAATAAAGATATGTACTTTCTTTTCATTAAATACAAACTAATTTTAAAGGAGCTTGTATTATAAGACTTTCCTACGATTAAAAATTAAACTGAAATTTCCGAATAGAAAATCATATTTCCAGAAACATATATTATGATAATTTCCGCACACTTGAATTAACTTTTTAGAAGTACTAACCTATCGGTGAGCAGAAGAAAATTCTGTAAAAAGAAAGGAGAATACTTTATGATGACCAAATTACAAAAGGAGTTTTTTAAACGCTTAGAAATTCCTGCAAAAGAAATAACATTTGATGATTTAGATGAAATTCTCTTAAAAATGGGAATGATTCTCCCCTATGAAAATCTTGATATTATGGCTGGTACTATTAAAAATATCTCAAAAGATAACTTAATAGAAAAGTTACTTATTCAAAAACGAGGTGGACTTTGTTATGAATTAAACTCCCTATTGTATTATTTTTTAATTGATTGTGGGTTTCAAGTATACAAAGTAGCCGGTACTGTTTATGACCTTTACGATAATAAATGGAAACCCGATGATGGTCATGTCATTATCATATTAAGTCATGAGGATAAAGATTATGTTGTGGATGCAGGTTTTGCATCTCATCTCCCTTTACATCCAGTCCCTTTTAACGGAGAAGTCATCTCCTCTCAAACAGGAGAATATCGAATTCGTAAGCGAAATACTCGAAAAGGTACGCATATTTTAGAAATGAGAAAAGGAGCTAACGGGGAATCTACAAGTTTCTTACAATCTGAACCTTCAAACGAATGGAAAATAGGCTATGCTTTCACTGTAGATCCAATAGATGAGAAAAAAGTGAATAAGATTCAAAAAGTGATTGTAGAGCATAAAGAATCTCCTTTTAATAAAGGAGCTATCACTTGTAAATTAACTACTTATGGTCACATATCATTAACAAATAAAAATTATACAGAAACCTTTAAAGGCACCAAAAATAAACGACCAATAGAATCTAAAGATTATGCTCGCATTCTTCGTGACTCTTTTGGAATAACGCAAGAGAAATATGTAGGAAAAACACTAGAAAGAGGCTAGTTGACTACAAGTATTTCATAATAAAGCAGATTCTATATTTAGAATCTGCTTTATTTTATATTTTGTTATAAATTAATTTAATTTTGTTGTTACCCTTTAATTTTCAATTATATACTCATCATCATATTTATCGTATTGTAGCCCTTTCCCTATCTTTGACTCCGTAACTTGATCTTTTAAAAACGGTGCAGCATCCATTTTACTAGTTGCAATTTCAATTCCATATTTTTTCGTTAAATGAGCTAACTCTATTAAAAACCACTCTCTTCGCAATGTAACTGGAATATCCAATGTTTTTCTTTTCATATATAATAGCACCTCTTTTATTTTCATAGCTTAAAAATATCACTGGATGCACTTATTAAAACTACCTTTCACCGCTAACATCCAATGAAACATTATAGTATATGCATGTCCATTTCAAACGTGCTATCACAAATATGATATTTAAGTTTACATAATTATATTATGTAATAGTAGAAAAGGAAGGCATGTCCCTTCCCCTTCTACTATAGAGATTTAAATTAAGAACATCTTGGTACACCTAAAGCTAAAAATAAACCTGCTACTCCCGCAGTAATCGGTACTTTTAACGTAATAACATCATCTACCTTCGTTACTAAAAAGTAAGCATTACCTTCTTGTAATATACAAGTTACCAACAATTGAAATTCCATTCAAATCTCCTCCTTTCAATCGATATACTATAATTTATGAAATCTCTTTCAAAAAGTAATAGGAAATATATCCATTTTTCCTTATATATAAAATAAATGTTTATAAGTCTATTAAAAATATTAATTTTCTAAATTTATACAAAACGTGTAATATCCAATAAATTCCTATATAATCAATAAGAAGAATCTTACAAATGGAGGTATGAAAATGTCGATTTTAAGTAATATTGGTGCAGCTTTATTTTTTATTGCTTTTATTCTTTTAATCTTATGTATCATTTCATTCTTTAAGAAAAATGGAAAATCAAAACAATATGGACGTCCTACCGTTATTCTTTTTATGATTTCTATTATATTAATAACGGCCGGTACACCAAAATCGGAACACCCCGTCGTCGAGTTTTTTTCTACTTTAAGTTTCATTCTATTTATATTCTTCCTTGTTCTAGCAATCTTATCTGTTATTAAGAAAACAGGTGTAGCGAAAAAACAATTTATTATTACAGCTGTATTATTTGTCATTTTTGTTGCGTTATTAGGTATTTCAGCTCCTTCTTCTGAAAAAACGACAGCAACTAGTACAAAAGTTGCCTCTAATAATGAAGAGCCAAAAGATAGCGAACAGAAAAAAGAGCTAGAAAAGAAAGAGGCGGACGAAAAAACTCAAAAGCAAGAAGATGAGAAGCGTCTAGCCGAAGAACAAGCTCGTAAGCAAGAGGATGAAAAACGTCTGGCTGATGAACAAGCTCGTAAACAACAAGAAGAACAAAAACGTCTGGCTGATGAACAAGCTCGTAAACAACAAGAAGAACAAAAACGTCTGGCTGATGAACAAGCTCGTAAACAACAAGAAGAGCAAAAACGTCTGGCTGATGAACAAGCTCGTAAACAACAAGAAGAACAAAAACGTCTGGCTGATGAACAAGCTCGCAAACAACAAGAAGAACAAAAAGCACAGCAAGCTCAAACACAACCAGCTAATGGTAATACTGATAGTGCATACTACAAAAATTGTGCTGCAGTTAGAGCAGCTGGGAAAGCTCCTTTACATAAAGGGCAACCAGGTTATAGCTCTCATCTTGATCGTGATGGCGATGGAATTGCATGTGAAAAATAGTAATAAAAAAGAAGCTTTTACTAAGCTTCTTTTTTATTAACGTAAAATATTACCACTTATTACTTTCCCCCTTATTTTAATAACATTCTTCTTATTATTCTCAAAAACGACACAGAATAAGTGATTTCAATCACTACATAGATTTTAATTTATCGCTATTCTTAATTCAGATATTACATTAAAATTTTATGGAGGCATTCATATGGAACATACATTTACTGAAACTTCAATTGTTGGTGAGATTGTTACACAATTTCCGAAAGCTAGTGATCTTTTTAAATCATATAGAATAGATTTTTGTTGTGGCGGTAATAAGCCACTTATTGATGCAATTCATGAAAGAAATTTATCAGCTACTGAAGTGCTTACAGAGTTAAATACGCTTTATCATAATACGAAACGATTAAATGAATCGGAAATTGATTGGAAAAATGCTTCTTATCGTGAATTGATTGATTATGTTATAAATAAGCATCACCGCTATTTAAATGAAGAATTACCACAGTTAAGTCCATATGTGACAAAAGTATTACGTGTTCATGGGGCAAGTCAGCCTCATTTAGCTCAAATTCATAAGCTATTTCATGAACTTAAAATGGAATTAGAACAGCATTTAATTAAAGAAGAAATGGAAGATTTTCCATTAATTTTAGAATTTGAACAAAATCCAACTAATGAAAACTATGCTAAGTTACGTAAAGTAGTAAATGAACTAGAAAATGAGCACAATCATGCTGGAAATATTATAAAAGAACTTCGTAAAGTGACAAATGACTTTACTCCTCCAGAAGGTGCTTGCGGTACTTATCGACTTGTTTACCAACGCCTCGAAGCGCTAGAGTCTGATTTATTTGAGCATATTCATTTAGAAAATAATATTTTATTTCCGCGTGCCATTACGAAAGCATAAATCAAGTGCAGGACATGAGTGTAAATACTTATGGCCTGCTTTTTCGTTTTGCGAAAAATATTCACATCCCCTTCACATAAAACCGAATTTTAACAATTTGTGAATCATTATAAAAATGTGATAAATATCACATCTCCCCCTTATTTGATTTTCTATAATAAAAATATAATCCTTTGTTCAATATTTCACATAAAAAGGGGAAACGAAAATGAAAAAACGTTTAGTTATGATCGGGAATGGTATGGCTGGCATTCGCTGTATGGAAGAAATCTTAAAACATGATAGTGATTCATATGAGATTACTATTTTTGGAGATGAACCGCATCCAAACTACAACCGCATTATGCTCTCTCATGTTTTACAAGGCAAAACAAATATGCAAGATATCATTATGAATGAATACAGTTGGTATGAAGAAAACGAAATAACTTTGTATACGAATGAAAGAGTTCAAAGTATTAACCGAGAAGAAAAAATTATTATTACAGAAAAGAAGCGTACTCTTACATACGACAAGCTCATTATCGCAACAGGTTCTAGTGCTTTTATTTTACCTGTTGAAGGTTCCGCACTTTCTGGTGTAACAGGATTTCGAACTATTGAAGATACACAATTTATGATAGATACCGCTAAAGAAAAGAAAAAGGCCGTTGTCATTGGTGGCGGGTTACTCGGTTTAGAAGCCGCAAGAGGTCTAATTGATTTAGGAATGGACGTACATGTTGTTCATTTAATGCCTAGCTTAATGGAGCAACAACTAGATACGAAAGCAGCTGCTCTTCTGCGTGAAGATTTAGAAGCACAAGGCATGAAGTTTTTAATGGAAAAGAAAACTGTAAAAATTCTTGGTACAGACCATGTTGAGGGCATTCAATTTGAAGATGGTGAAGTTGTAGATTGTGATTTAATCGTAATGGCTGTCGGTATACGCCCAAATACGCAAATAGCAAAAGATGCTGGTCTAATTGTAAATCGCGGTATTGTAGTCAATGACTATATGCTAACAAATGATGAGTCCATTTATGCAGTTGGAGAATGTGCAGAGCATGACGGTATCGCATATGGACTTGTTGCTCCTCTTTATGAACAAGGTGCGATATTAGCAAAACATATAACAAATTTACAAACTGATGGATATTCGGGCAGTATCGTCGGTACACAATTAAAAGTTGCTGGTTGTGATTTATTCTCTGCTGGCCAAATTTATGAAGATGATCAAACGAAAGCAATATCCATCTTTAATGAATGTAAACGTTCCTATAAAAAAGTATTAATTCGTGATAATAAAGTCGTCGGTATCGTTTTATACGGTGATACAGCTGACGGTACCCGCCTCTTTAGCATGTTAAAGAAAGAAGAAGATATACAAGAATATACACCAGCTTCCATTCTTCACAAAGCTGGTGAAGAATGTGAACTTGACGTTGCTACTATGAGTGCGGATGACACAATTTGCGGATGTAATGGTGTTACGAAAGGCACAATCGTTCACGCCATTTTAGAACAGGAGTTAAAGACTTTTGAAGAAGTTAAAGCCTGTACGAAAGCCGCAGGGTCTTGTGGTAAATGTCGTCCGCTTGTAGAACAAGTTTTATCTCATACACTTGGAGATGCTTTTGATGCTTCTGCACAGTCTACCACCGGTATGTGCGGATGTACACCTTTATCACGTGATGAAGTCGTAGCGGCCATTCATGAGAAAAGTTTAAAATCTCCAAAAGAAGTACGAAACGTTCTTGGTTTTGTACATGAAGATGGATGTTCGAAATGTCGTCCTGCTTTAAACTACTATTTACGTATGGCGATTCCAGAAGAATATGAAGATGATAAATCATCCCGTTTTGTGAATGAAAGAATGAATGGTAACATCCAGCACGATGGTACCTTCTCTGTTATTCCACGTATGTACGGAGGCGTTACAACAGCAGATGATTTAATGAAAATTGCTGAAGTTGCGAAAAAGTACGATGTTCCACTTGTGAAAATTACAGGTGCGAGCCGAATTGGCTTATACGGTGTTAAGAAACAAGATTTACCTAACGTATGGGCTGAATTAAATATGGCTTCTGGATATGCGTATTCAAAATCTCTTCGTAATGTAAAATCATGTGTTGGCTCTCGTTTCTGCCGTTTCGGTACGAAAGATTCATTAGGACTTGGTATGTTGCTTGAACAATCATTAGAAATGGTAGATACACCTCATAAAATGAAGATGGGTGTAACGGGCTGTCCGCGTAACTGTGCGGAAGTACTGACGAAAGATTTTGGCGTTGTTTGTGTCGAAAATGGATACCAACTTTATATTGGCGGAAATGGTGGTACGGAAGTACGCGAAGCTGATTTTGTAATGATTGTCCCTACTGAAGATGATGTCCTTCGCATCGCTACAGCTTACATGCAGTATTATCGTGAAACTGGTATTTATGGAGAGCGTACTGCCTACTGGACAGAACGATTAGGCTTCGATCACATAAAGGAAATACTGCAAGATGCAAATATGGTCACTAAGTTAAATGAACGTTTCCAAAAAGCTCGTGGCACATATAAAGAAGCATGGGGACAAGCACTAGAAACGAAATCATTAAAAGCGATGTATGAAGTAGAAACTGTGAAATAAGGAGCTGTGATCTATATGATACAAACGAAAGAAAAAATAAAAGTTATGCGTGCAGAAGACCTTCCTATTCAAATCGGTAAAGAGGTACAAATGAAAGGTATGTCTATCGCCCTATTCCGCCTTTCAAATGGCGATATTCAAGCTGTAGAAAATCGTTGTCCTCATAAAAACGGGCCATTAGCGGAAGGTATTGTATCTGGAGAATTCGT
Organism: Bacillus sp. FSL E2-8900; assembly: GCF_037966225.1. Classification (NCBI taxonomy): domain Bacteria; kingdom Bacillati; phylum Bacillota; class Bacilli; order Caryophanales; family Bacillaceae; genus Bacillus; species Bacillus sp. FSL E2-8900. The sequence goes on along the minus strand of NZ_CP150193.1, from coordinate 2,013,639 downwards.
CTTTTGTCCACTACATGATTGGAAAATTTCACTACTAACAGGTGAAGTTCAAAAACCTGATGATGGTTGTATTCAAACGTATGAAGTAGAAGTTATTGACGGAGATATTTATATATACATGTAATTTACAAAAGGAAGCCTCCCCTGGCTTCCTTTTAAATAAAAATAGACGAGGTGCGGAATATGAACGGATATGTATATTTAGTTGGTGCAGGACCAGGTGATGAAGGGCTTATTACAAAAAAAGCGATAGAGTGCTTAAATCGTGCAGATATCGTCTTATATGACCGCTTATTAAACCCTTCCTTTCTTAATTATACAAAAGAAACATGTGAACTTATTTATTGCGGAAAAATGCCAAAGAATCATACTATGCGTCAAGAAATGATTAACGCACACCTCCTTCAATTTGCGAAAGAGGGAAAAATCGTAGTCCGCTTAAAAGGCGGAGATCCATCTATTTTTGGCCGTGTTGGTGAAGAAGCAGAGACTTTAGCATCAGCAAATATTCCATATGAAATTGTACCAGGTATTACATCTAGCATCGCCGCTAGTATCTATGCAGGTATTCCCCTCACCCACCGTGACTACAGTAATAGCGTCACTTTATTAACCGGACATGCAAAAGGTCCTTTAACCGACCATGGAAAATATAATTCATCTCACAATAGCGACACAATTGCCTACTACATGGGTATAGAAAACTTACCTACAATTTGTGAAAACTTACTACAAGCAGAAAAAAAAGAAGATACGCCAGTAGCAGTCATTGAATGGGGTACAACTGGTAAACAGCGCGTTGTCACAGGGACACTGTCTACCATTGTTTCTATTGTCAAAAACGAAAATATTTCTAATCCTTCTATGACAATTGTTGGTGATGTTGTTACTTTGCGGAATCAAATCTCTTGGAAAGAACGTAAACCATTGCACGGCAAGAAAGTTTTATTTGCAGCTGCAACAAATAAAAAAAGCGCAATAAAGCAAAAGTTACAAGAGTCCGGTGCAGAAATATATCAAATTCCAACTTTCAAAAAGAAAGAATACACATTAACCTCTGAACAAATCAATAAGATTTTTAACGTTGATCGTCTTGTATTTTGTTCCGCTGACAGTGTAGACATCTTAATGCAATCATGCAGTAAATATCATAAAGATATTCGTTCCTTACAGGCAGAACTTCAGTATATGAACCTTTCTATTCAAGAAAAGCTCATGCAATATGGATTGTTCAGTAAACCTGCGCAATTTTCTTCGAATTCAACGATTTATTTAGGACGAAACATTAACCGAATTGCTGTTATTCAAGAAAAAATTGGTGCTGGTTCCTATATGATGACTCATGAGTACACAATTGATCATCGCTTCGATGAAATTCATTCACGTATTCTTTCTGAATTCTCATGGGATAGCATTGTATTTGAAGGTCGTGCTTCTATTGATACGTTTCTAGCAGAAATAAAACGCCTTGGCTTTATCAATATTCTTACTCTCCCATTCTCGTATACCGACGTTCCAACTTTATACTATGCAAATAAAGTTGGGTTTCATAACGTAGATCATCAATTACAAGAAACTCTTATGAAGAAAGACATGGTGAGACAATGAAAGGAATTGTATATGTTGGACATGGGAGCCGGCTACAAGAAGGTAATGAACAATTCATTCAATTTATTCAATCTGTTATGAAAGAGCGAAACGAAAGAATTCAAAAAATAGCTTTTCTAGAACTAACGACACCTACTATTTCGGATGCAGTTACAGAAACGATAATAGAGGGAGTAACTGAAATAATGATTGTACCTGTTTTATTATTTGCAGCAGCTCACTATAAACGTGATATTCCTTTTGAAATAGAACAACTACAAAAGAAATATCCACAAATAACATTTTCAGTTGTACCTCCTTTTAGTACACATCCACATATGGTGGAACTTGTAGTGAAAAGAATACGTGAAGCTATGCCAATGCAAAATAGTAGTATTTTACTCGTAGGGCGAGGCAGTAGTGATCCACAACCGATACATGAATTACAACAAATCGGAGCAGCTGTCGAACGAAAACTTGGTATGCCAGTATCCTGTTCCTTTTTAACGAAAGGAACTCCCTCTTTCGCTGCTGAGCTCAAGGCTATAACATCGACTGCGTCCCATGTATATGTCATGCCGTACCTTCTCTTTACCGGATTATTACTTCAAAAAATTAAATTGCATACAAAAAAATATAATCACGTCACGACTTGTAACTGTCTTCAGTTTGATACATATATGAAACTAACATTATTAGAACGAATGGAGGAATGCATATATGTATAACATGTACCCTCTTATGTTTAATCTACAAAATAAAGTTGTCATTATCATTGGTGGAGGTAAAATTGCATATCGAAAAGCGTCTGGATTAAAAGATACAGGCGCTTTCGTCACTGTTGTCAGCCCAGAAATTTGCGAGGAAATGAAGGAACTTTCTTATATTACTTGGAAACAAAAAACTTTTAGTAATGATGATATTAAAGATGCTCATCTAATTTATGCAGCTACAAATCAACATGCTGTAAATATGATGGTCAAACAGGCCGCTCATGATTTCCAGTGGGTTAACGTTGTAAGTGATGGTACAGTATCATCGTTTCACACACCTGGTGTCATTCGAAATGATGAATATGTTGTCACTATTTCGACTTCAGGTAAGGACCCATCGTTTACGAAGCGTATGAAACAGGAATTAACTTCTGTCCTTCCTAAACTTATAAAAAGAATTTCTCGTACTCATAAAATGGAATCTATCACTTAGCTAAAATAGGAATTAACTGTGAACAAACGTTTTTTAGAGACGTTTGTTCTTTTTGCTTTAGTTTCGTTTTTTAGGATCAGACAAACAATTGGACAAGAATCTGTGAAGAAAAATAACGGCAACAATTACGGACAAAAAAGCAGTTGCTTGAGAGCAACTGCTTCAATACAGGTTTTATATTGGATATTCATTCAACCAAATTAGCGCTTGTTCATAATCATCAAAAAATCTCACAGATTCTTTCGTATTAGATTGTTGTAAATAATCCATTATCTCCCCCTCTTCAAGGAGAAATGCAATTGCCTTACTGTTATTCAAAATGATTTCATTGAAGAACTTCTCTTTCCATACTTTTTGAACAGAAAAATGATTTGGCGTGTATCCTTTTCTATCCACCAACAGTTTGTATTTCCGCCCTTCAGAAATGAATTGTTGACAAACCTGCTCAAAACCATTAAACCATTCATACACATCATCTGTTTTTATATTGCCAACTAGATGGGTAACAATTATATCTCCTGAAACTGTTGTGCTGATATTCTGTTTACTCAACTTGGAATCCCCCCTTAGTTACAATTTTGCGGAAAAACCGCATAAAATCAATAAAGAAAAAATTCTTACTTGACGCTCCCACCCCACCGCTATCAAACTAAGCTCATGTAACGTCAATTATAAGCGAAATTGTGTCTTTTTTCGCAAGTCTATATGTAGATGCTTTAAAGATTTTCATACGAAATAACCCGTAACGAGTTTCCTTTTTTTGAATTAAGCCACTTGATTATCAGACACGGTACAATTGTAAACGCCCCCCATATATCATAGACTGTTTTCTTCTCATATCGATGGGGTTTCCGTCCATCATTTACCGCCTCAAATCTATTCGTTTTTGCACGTATATTCAAAACAAAATATATGACAAATAAATAACAACAGTTACTGTAATAATACTGAAAAGTGTTGAAAATAAAACGATTTGTGCATGTAATTCAGGCTCTATTTGATATTCCATAGCAATGGTTGATGTATTTCTTGAAGTAGGAAAAGAACTTGCAATAAATAATGATTGTGCAACAATACCATCGATGTTTAGTATGTATATTACGGCAAGTGCTAATAATGGTCCCATCAGTAACCTTCCAATTAAAGCCCATGTTATGACTCGATGGAAAAAATTAAGTTTAATGTTAGATAATTGTGCCCCTAGCAATATGAGTGCTATTGCAACAAAACCATTCGCAAGCTGATTAAGAGGTAGCAAGATAGAATTAGGTATTTGAATTTTAAAAGATTGAAAGAGAACCCCTAATACGAGCGCATGAAATACAGGCAGTCTTAGAAATGATCGAATAATACCTCCGATTGTTTTTGTTGCTGATAGTAAGTTATATATCCCATATGAATAAGTTAAAAGATTCTGGAAAATCACAATAAAAATTTGAATGGAAACCCCCACTGGATTGTGACTGAAAATCAATTGACTTACTGGTAACCCATAATTACCAGAATTCATTAACGAAATGCTATTTTTTAGAGCTGCACTTTCTCCTTTTTCTAACTTTAATATTTTTGAAATGAAATGACTTACTATGATCAGACTCAGACTATAAAGCATTAAATAGTATATTATCTGGAGCAAAAAACCTGTTTCTATACGAATATCATATATATTCACAAATACAGCCGCTGGCATTAAGCAATAAGTAATAAGTGTAGATAGCTGCTTTAAGTTAAATTGGAACTTTCTTTGTAAGATTGCACCAATTAGCATCAATATTAATATCGGTAATATTACGTCTAATATAATAAATACAAACATGTAAAACCTCATTCTAAATATATTTTAGTTGGATTAAACGCTTTACTAAATGTGGACACATTTCATTCATCGGAAAACACCCTTAGTTCTCAATAATCAGAAAACTGAAATCGATAATATGAAAATGCTCATCAAAAATTCTTATTTCATTCCCCTCTCCTCTCTTTTCTTTAACATATCAAATATAACTCATAAAGAAAATTATGGATTATTTATACAAATTCATAATTTTATCTTATCGAACTAAACTGTATTCTTTAGTGTAGTACTTTTTCACAATATCCGTTAGCCTTACCAAAAAATTTGGCCCTAAAAAAATCTGATACTGCAGTTACTATGCGAAGAATACTTACATCAATCCCATACTTGTCGCTTAAACTACCTAACACACCTGATACTTGTTTATCTTGAGTGGACTTATATTTTTTTCATCTAAACATCCCGATTCAATTAAATATTTGCATTCTAAAAATGAGTTCGATCTTTAGAATATATTTAAGATTTCCTTCACTAATCTACCCTTTAATTGAATAACTTTTGACTTCTATATTTTAAAATAAAATTCCATAAACCTTCTGTTTTTCATTTTAAAAGCACATTCTTTTAGAAAACGAGCGTTTGTTGAGATAGCAATAAAAACATGTTGAAGCCTATTACTAAAAGAACCATCCCAATATACTTTGGGACGGTTCTTTTTCCTTATTAATGATTCTTTAACATCACTAAGAGTTTCTCCTGGCTATACATCCATACTGTAATAATTAAACAAGCAAGTGCGACTTCTGATAGCGCCATAAATCCAATTGCATAATGACCTGTTAATTGGAATAGTAATGTTAAAATTAGCGGTGGGAAGAATCCTCCTAGTCCACCTAAAGCTGATACGAGACCATTTACAATACCAGCTTGTTCTGAGAAATACATTGGAACGAGTTTGAAGATTGTACCATTACCAATCCCTGCACAAAATGCGACTAGTAAGCAACCAAATGTATACACGTTCATACTTGGCATAAACGATAAAATAATACCTGAAAGTGTTAAACCGATAAATACGAAGATTAATATTTTAAATGGATTAAACTTATCACCGAGCCAACCACCAATCGGGCGCATAATTGTTGCGAGTACGATGAATCCGGCTGTCCGCATACCTGCATCTACTTTCTCTAATCCGAAGTGAGATACTAGAAAGTTTGGTAAGTATACTGTAAATGCGACAAATGATCCGAATGTTAAAAAGTAAAAGATACATAAAAACCAAAGTTTCTCATTTTTATATACACCTTTTATTTGTTCCATTAGTGGTGTATTCACTTTTTTCTCTTTACGATCACCTAATAAAAAGTTCATAAGTGCAAACGCTGCAAGTAAAACTAAATAACATTGTACTGTCGTTCTCCAGCCAACTGAAGTTGCAATGACAGGTGCTAAAAACGAAGTAATTGCTGTTCCGGCGTTACCGACACCGTAAATACCATTTACAAAACCGTGACTCTCTTTCGGAAAGTATTTTGGTAAAGAGGTTACTCCTACAGAGAATACAGCTCCACCAATTCCTACAAATAATCCACCAATAATTAAATCCATCATAGAATTAGCAACACTAATATAAAAGACAGGAAATAATAATAGAATAAAACTAATATAGAATAATTTTCTTGCTCCGAAACGATTTGTCCAATAACCAATTGGAATGCGAAGAACAGAGCCTAAAATAACAGGTACTGCTGTGACCATAGAAATTTGCCCCGCAGTTAATGGGATATCCACTTTAATATAAGGCATTAATGATGATAAAATGACCCATACCATAAAACCTATAATTAGATTAGAAGTTTGTAAACTTAATTGAAAATTAGGACTTTTCATCCTGTTCCCTCCTATGTATGCATAGTTATATTCATTCTCTCCAGCCTAATCACGTCGTAACATGATTAAGTCGAAAAGAATCAACCACCACTTACTGGCGGAATCATCGCCACAGTATCACCAGTTTGAATGATGTCATTCTCATTTGCATACTCTTCATTTATAGCTACCATGATTTCATTTGAAATCGCTACGTTGTATTTCTTAATGAGTACCTTCTTTAGTTCAGCAACTGTAATATTTTCACAATCGATTTGTAATGCTGGCTTACTTACTTCTTCTTGTAAATGTGCAAATAATAGTACTTCAATCATATTCTCATCTCCTCTTCAGGTTCACCATTCTCATATGCTACATTCTCTAACTGATCACCAATCCATGATTCACCATCTTCCCAAAATTCTTTCTTCCAAATTGGAACGATTTGTTTTATACGCTCCATAATATATTCGTTCGCCTCATATGCAGCTTTCCGGTGTGGTGTAGAAACAGCGACGACAACAGCAAGATCAGAAATTTGTAATGTACCAATGCGATGTGTAATGGCGACAAATGTCCCAGACCACCTCTCTCCTACTTCAGTACCAATTCTCTCAAGTTGTTTTTCTGCCATTGTTTTATATGCTACATACTCTAAATGTAGCGTACGACGCCCTTTCGTAAATTCTCTAACAGTACCAACGAAAGTAGTAACTGCGCCACACTCACGACGAATTACTTTGTTTGTAACTTCCTCAATTGAAATAGGTGTATCAATTACTTCATAATACGTTTGTATCATTTTGCACCTCTTATCTTTGTATAAGTTAGTAATCTATTTTTCTATTATTTGTATGATCGAAGTGGTTCTTCCCACGGCCACTCACTTCCAGCGTTTGATTCTAATAACAGTACGGAAACAGTTATTCCTGCTTCAAATCCTCTCGTTCCTCCTGGCAGGACGATAAATGCGTTCGCCTCTGCAAGTGAAGAAATTGCACTAGATTTATCTAAACCAACTGGTATAGCTTGCAATGTTCCATCTACAATTTCTACTTTCCCTCTTACAAATCGAGTAAATGGATTTGCTTTCGGAAAGTCTTTTTGTAATATTGCCTCTGCACGATATATGTGCGGATCTTTCCTATGCAAGTATGTTCCAATGACAGGTCGAACAAACAATTCACATCCGACATAACAAGCAGAAGGATTACCAGATAGACCAAATAATAGTTTTCCCTCTAACTCAGCTACAGTTGTCACACTTCCTGGTCGCATCGCTATTTTGTTAAAAAGTACATTAGCTTGTAATCTCTCATAAATAGCCGGTAAATAATCATAGTCTCCTACTGAAACGCCACCAGTTGTAATTAATATATCAACTTCTTTTATCGCTTTTTTTACAGTGTTATAACACGTCTCAAAATTGTCAGCGAATTGCCCATAATACTGTACAATTCCACCTGCTCGTTCAATTTGAGCAGCTACCATATAAGAGTTACTATTTCGAATCTTCCCTGGCTTTAATTGTTCATGTACTTCGAGCAGTTCACTTCCTGTCGTTACAATTCCAATGACTGGCTGTTTTACAACATATACCGTACTATAACCAAACGTAGCAAGAAGCGCTGCAACTCCAGGTTTAATAACAGTCCCTTTTTTCACCAGAATGCTATTTTGTTTTACATCTTCTCCTTTAAAAGAAATGTTATCCCCAGCAACAAAGGAGCGTTTCAATTTCATATAAGTCTTTTCGTTTTCTTCAAATCCTTCCGTTAGCTCTAACATAACTACTGCATTACACCCCGCAGGAATTGCCGCACCTGTCATAATACGGACAGCTTGAAATTCTTTCACTTCTTCTGTAAAAACAAAGCCTGCTCCAATTTCGCCAATTACTTCAAATTGAATGGGGTTACTACTACTCGCTTCTTTTGTATCTTCCGCTCGAATCGCAAACCCGTCGTACGGAGAGCGATCAAAATGCGGAACATCATGATCTGCAATAACATCTTCTCCAAGTGTTCTACCGTAGCTTTCTATAAGAGAAACCTTTTCCATTTCACCTTGGTAGGCATATTTCATTACACGAGCAACTGCTTCTGCTACTGGAATTGGTATACGTTTTTCTAACATTCTTTTTCACCTCGTTTTAATAAGGGGCAACTCTCTTTCTGTTCATCCTATATATTTTGCGTATAATCGTTTTGCTATTTTCACATCATTTGTTCCATGAATAAATGCCCTACCGTCTGTAAATAAAACGAAACGATATTCATCAATTAGAAATGATAGTAAGTAAGGCGTTTTTTGGACAAGTACACTTTTTTGTAATCGTTTTTGAACTTCCTCTAAATGAAGAACACGTTTTATCCCTGGACGGATTTGAACCGTATTCCGTCCACATAGCACTTCCGTTTTCATCTGTGCTTCAAATGTTAAACTTGGATACGTGCGTGTATTTCCACAAGATGGACATGTATTTTTCTTCTGTCTATTTACTTTTAATGAGAGATATTGATTGTTCCAAATATCAAATGACAACATCGTTCCTCTTAATGATTCATAATCACCCACCAATATTTTCATCGCCTCTGTAACTTGGTGAGCAACGACCATTTGTACAGCTGACTGAATGATTCCGGCTGTATCGCATGTTGCACCGCCCATAGGATGATCCATTAGACAGCGAAAACATGGTGTTTTCCCAGGAAGAATTGTATACGTTACACCGTAACTCCCAATGCATCCGCCATATATCCAAGGTATATTTTCTTTTTGTGAAATGTCATTTATAAGTAGACGCGTATCGAAATTGTCAGTCGCATCTAATATGAGATCCACATCTTTTGTTAACTCTTCTATTTCTCGCATTGTGACATCTGTTACAACTGGTACAATTTCCACTTCAGAATTAATCTTTCTTACATGTTCTGCTGCTGCAATTGCTTTTGGTTTACACTGCTGCGCATCTTCTTCTGTATATAACTGCTGCCGCTGTAAATTACTCCATTCGACGTAGTCACGATCAGCAATTGTCAATTTCCCAATTCCCATCCTAGCAAGTGCTTCTGCATTCGCAGCTCCTAGCGCACCCGCACCGATTAGGAGCACATGCTTTTCTCTTATTTTTCTTTGTCCCATTTCACCAATTCCAGAAAACAACACTTGTCTTGAATAACGCTCTTGCATAAGAAATCCTCCTTTCACTATCCACCAATGTAAGACATTTCAACTTTTGGACGTTTACTTGTATTCTCAACCGTTCTTTCATCTGAATATCGATCTGTTCTATATCGCCATGTATCATTTAAAATTTTTAATAGTGATGCATCAGAAATATTTTCTCGAAGAAGCGTTCGCAAATCCGTTCCTTTCGCTCCAAATAGGCACGTGAAAAACTTGCCGTCTGCCGAAATACGAGCTCTCGTACAAGAAGAACAAAATGACTCAGAAACAGAAGTAATAAATCCAACTTCTGCATTACTCCCTACATATCGATACAATTTCGCAACCTCTCCAAAATAACGAGGCTGAGCGGGCTCAATTGGATATACACGATTAATTTTCTCTATTAATTGTTCCTTCGTAATGACTTCTTCAAAATTCCATCCGTTTGTACTGCCTACATCCATAAACTCAATGAAACGGAGCTGAATTTCTTTTTCTTTAAAATAACGAGCCATATGAAGAATTTGACTATCATTCATCCCTTTTTTTACGACCATATTTACCTTTACTTCTAATCCAGCAGCATTTGCTGCTTCTATTCCTTTCAGTACAGGTTTTGTACTTACATTTCTTCCGTTAATTTTTTTGAAGACATGGTCCTCTATCGCATCTAAACTAATATTTACACGTTTTAATCCCGCGTCTTTTAGCGCCTTAGCTTGTTTTGCTAAATGAATTCCGTTTGTTGTGAGTCCAATGTCTTTTAAGCCTTCTAGATTTGTAAGTCTTGCAATTAATTTCGGTAAGTCTTTACGCAATAAAGGTTCACCGCCAGTAAGCCTAATTTTATTAACTCCCATACTTATAAATAATCTAGCTAACCTTTCTATTTCATTAAATGTTAATAAACACTCTTCCTGTAAAAAAGCATAATCAGGTCCGAACACTTCAGCAGGCATACAATATGTGCACCTAAAATTACAACGATCAATAACTGAAATGCGTAAATCTTGAAGTGGCCGCTTTAAAGAATCTTTCATGTTCTCGTGCATCTATATCCCTTCTTTTCTGCTGCAATCCTTAGTAAGTTTTCATTTTTTTATTTGCCTTCATTATAAAAAAGAAGCTACATATTCAATGTGACTTTTCTCACATCACTTTCCCCATTCAAAAAATTTTCACAAATCCGTTCGCATTTTGTTCACATCTTTAGCCACTCCTCCTTACGGTCATTGAAATTTCAATTTATTTTTAAATAGCTCTTGCATTTTCATCATACTTACACTCAAAATAGGAAATGTATTGCTTATAAGAAGAAAGGTGATCACTGTGGCAAACAGTATGACATTATCTCAAGATTTAAAAGAATTACTTGCATCTGTTGAATATAAAATGCAGATAAAAAAAGGTAGTTTTATTTTTCAAGAAGGTATGGAGGCAACAGAACTCTATATCATTCACTCAGGGAAAGTACAAATTAGTAAACTTAGTGCTGACGGACAAGAATTAACACTTCGAATTTGTTCGGAATATGACATTATTGGAGAATTAACATTGTTCACGGATAATGCAAAATATTTATTAAACTCAAAATGTCTTGAAGATGTTGAAGTAGGTGTAATAAAACGTGAAGCGTTAGAAAAAGCATTACTCCAAAAACCCGCTCTTGTATTTGAATTTATGAAATGGATTAGTGAACATTTAAGAAGAATGCAAACGAAGTTCCGAGATTTAGTATTACACGGCAAAAAAGGTGCCCTGTACTCTACTCTTATACGAATGACAAATAGTTACGGTGTATTAAAAGAAAATGGTATTCTCATCGATTTACCATTAACGAATCAAGAACTCGCTAATTTCTGTGCAACTTCACGTGAAAGTGTAAATCGAATGTTAAATGAATTAAAAAAGCAAGGTACAATTTCAATTCATAAAGGAAAGATTACAATCCACGATTTACAATTTTTAAAATGTGAAATTGCTTGTGAAGATTGCTCTGCTTCTGTTTGTAGCATTGATTAGCATCTTATTTAGATGCTAATCTTTTTTCAATTTAAGCTATTTATTAACGGTTATTCCCTATGTAAACAAAAACGAGGCCTTCCATATTAGACCTCGTTTCGTTTTAACCATTAGCTCCTATCCGTTTACAGCAGTATTATTTTTTCAACTCATTAGGAATACGTCTTCTGTAAATTACATAACTACGGCTTACATATTTAATTGGGGCACTAAATACATGTACTAGTCTTGTAAATGGCCATACTGCGAATAAACCCATCCCTGCAAGAATATGAATTTTAAACCATACTGGTACTTCCATCATATATTCAACTTTCGGTTGGAAAATAAAGAGACTTCGGAACCAAGGGCCAATTGTTGTACGATAATCAAATCCTTTTGAATCGATATTTAAAAATGTTGAAGAAATTCCTGCTAACATTACGATAAGTAATAAAATAAGCGCAATATAATCTCCCTTTGTACTCGTTGCAATGATACGTTTTACAGTTACGCGGCGGTAAGTTAATATAATTAAACCGATGATAGAAGCAACACCTGCCGGAAGCCCGAAACTAATTGCCATTATGTGATACGTATGCTCAGAAATACCTATCGAACGGTATACAGCTTCTGGAATTAATATCCCCATAACATGACCGCCAATTACGAACATAATCCCAAAGTGGAATAATAGACTTCCGATTCGGAGCATTTTCTTTTCTAATAGTTCACTAGATTTTGATGTCCATCCAAATTGATCATAGTTGTATCTAAAAATATGTCCACCGATAAAGATTGCAAAAATGATATAGGGAAACAATACCCATAGAAATTGATCCATCATTTTAACAACTCTCCTTTCTAATTTGTCTGTACACCCCATGTATCGATAGCGAGTAGAACAGCCGCAAGAATTGGTTCATACATACTACCTGCTTCTTTTAACTGAACGTGTAATGCTTGGATGTTCTCCTTGTATTTACTCATAATTGGTTCAATATCTATCTCATTTGCATTTGCAAAAAACTCAAGCAATAGCGGTAAATAATCAGGTAGTTCTTTATCTGTTACTTCAAAACCAGATTTTTTATAATGCTGTTTTAACTCCAGTAATTCAATACCTCTTTCTCTTTGTTCACCAGTGTTCATATAAGTAAGATACATATTTGTTTTCTTACCAAAATCGAATGTATATACGTAACTATCAATGAGTTGATCATTCGTTTTATTTAGCGCTTGCTTTATAAAGGCTGTAAGTGATGCTTTAACTTCTTCCTTTTCTATCGTTTCAATCTCTTCTTGCAATTCAGTTACAGCTTCTCTCCACCCTAGTTCAGGATAGGAGAGAAGAAAAGAAGAACAAGAAAAAGCAGTTTGTAAACTTTGTTTCATCATTTTCTGCCCCCTTTATTTAAGAAATTGTCATACAAGAGCCTGGACCACCTGCGAATGATAAACCACAGCTTCCTTGTTCGCTATATAAATCTGCCACTTGTTCACGGTGAGTGCCCGGAATGACGAAGCGATCTTTATATTTCGCAATAGCAAGAAGACGATACATATCTTCTACATCCTGTTTTGTTAAACCAAGTTCTTTTAATACAGCTTCATTTGGCTCTTTATTAATTTGCAGCGCTCTCATATGCGTTCGCATAACAGCCATTTTCTTCAATGTAAGACGAATGTGTGATTCATCTCCTGCAGTGAGTAAATTCGCTAAATATTGAATTGGAATACGCATATTATCGATAGCAGGGAAAATCTCTTCTGCTTGCCAGTTACTTCCTTTCCCTTCCACCATATTCATAATTGGACTAAGCGGCGGGATATACCAAACCATTGGCATTGTACGATACTCTGGGTGAAGAGGTAGAGCAATTTTCCAATCGATAATCATTTTATAGATTGGTGACTGTTGTGCCGCTTTAATCCATTCTTCAGGAATGCCTTGTTTTTTCGCTTCAGCTGCTACTTCTGGATCATTTGGATCTAGGAAAACAGTAAGCTGAGATTCATATAAATCTTTTTCGTCTTCAACAGACGCTGCTTCTTTTACTTTATCAGCGTCATATAGCATTACCCCAATATATCTGATACGTCCTACACATGTTTCTGAACAAATTGTTGGCATGCCAGCCTCAATACGTGGGAAACACATTGTACATTTTTCAGCTTTATTCGTTTGCCAGTTAAAATACACTTTTTTATATGGACAAGATGATACGCAGAATCTCCAAGCACGACATGCATTTTGATCCACAAGTACAATCCCGTCTTCTTCACGTTTATACATTGCACCAGATGGACAAGATGATACGCACGATGGATTCATACAATGTTCGCATATGCGTGGTAAATACATCATAAAGACGTTTTCAAAATCAGTTTTAATTTCTTCTTCCATTTTTTTTACGTTCGGATCTTGTAATCCTGTTATATGTCCGCCTGCTAAATCGTCCTCCCAGTTTGGACCCCATTCAATTTTGTCGATAAATTCGCCTGTAATTGCTGATTTCGGACGAGCAACTGGTTGATGCTTACGCTGTGGGCTATTTGTTAATGTTTCATAATCATAATTCCAAGGTTCAAAGTAATCATCAATTGTTGGTTGATCTGGATTGTGGAAAATGTTCATAAGACGCTTCATTTTCGAACCAGATTTCAGCTGAATTTCACCATTTTTCAATTCCCAGCCGCCTTTATATTTCTCCTGATCTTCCCATTGCTTCGGATAACCAATACCAGGTTTCGTTTCTACGTTATTGAAGTACATATATTCAGCACCTGGACGATTTGTCCAGGTGTTTTTGCACGTTACGCTACAAGTATGGCAGCCGATGCATTTATCTAGGTTCATTACCATTCCGACTTGTGCTTTAATCTTCAAGCCAATCTACCTCCTTCAGTTTGCGAATTACAACGTTTAAATCGCGCTGATTCCCAGTCGGACCATAATAGTTAAATCCATAACTTAATTGACCGTATCCACCAATCATATGTGTTGGTTTAACATGAATTCGAGTTGGACTATTATGCGTTCCCCCACGGTTACTTGTTAATTTCGTACCAGGTACGTTTATATGACGATCTTGCGCATGGTGCATAAACGCCATTCCTCTCGGTATACGGTGCGTTACAACAGCACGCGCTACAACAACACCGTTACGATTAAAGCACTCAATCCAATCATTATCTGCAACACCCGCTTCAGCAGCGTCCTCTTTATTCATCCAAACAGTTGGACCACCTCTAAATAGCGTTAACATCGGTAATGAATCGAAGTACATACTATGAATCGACCACTTATTATGCGGTGTTAAATAGTTTAGTGTAATCTCTTTCCCTTCTACTTCGGGCCGTGATTTACGGAACGGTTTATGTTGCAGAATTGGTTTAAATGTTGCCATCGTTTCACCAAATTCTTTCATCATGTCATGGTCTAAGTAGAAAGATTGTCGACCAGTTATCGTTCTCCAAGGGATAAGACGTTCCACATTTGTTGTAAACGGTGAGTAACGGCGTCCACCTTTTTCTGAACCTGTAAATGCTGGAGAAGTAATTACTGTTTTCGGCTGTGCTGTAATTTGTTCGAATGTGAAGCATTCCTCTTCACGTTCTTCTGCTAAATCACGTAATTTTAGATCTGTTTGTTTTTCAAGTGCTTCCCATGCTTTTACTGCCATATGACCGTTTGTTGTAGAAGATAGTGTTAATACCGCTTCAGCAGCATTGATTGCTTCTTTAATGTCTGGGCAACCTTTCGCGATAGAATCCGTTCGAACAACTCCTAATCGGCTCTTTAGTTGCTCATATTCTTTTTCCGCAGACCAAGAGATCCCTTTCGTACCAATCGGTTGTTTTCCGACATTCGGTCCAAGCGCAGTCATTTTGTCATAAATCGTTTTATAATCTCTTTCGACAACATGAATTTGTGGCATCGTTTTACCCGGGATTGGTTCACATTCACCTTTACTCCAATCTTTAATCTTGCCAAGTGGTTGCGCTAATTCTTGCGGTGTATCATGAAGAAGTGGTGTTGCAACAACTTCTTTCATTGGTTCAAGATCAATTTTCTTCGCTAAATCTGACACAGCTTTAGAAAGTGAAGTGAAAATATCCCAGTCAGAGCGTGCTTCCCACGGTGAACCGATTGCTGGATTAAAAGGATGCACAAATGGATGCATATCTGTACTACTTAAATCATGTTTTTCGTACCAAGTTGAAGCTGGTAATACAATATCAGAATACAGTGCTGTTCCAGCCATACGGAAATCTAAATTAATGAGTAAATCAAGCTTCCCTTCTGGTGCTTCTTCATGCCACTTAATTTCTTCTGGTCGTAATGAATCACTATCGTCATTCATTAATCCGTTTGTTGTACCTAGTAAATGTTTTAAGAAATATTCGTGCCCTTTACCGGAACTTGAAATTAAGTTCGCACGCCATACGAATAAGTTGCGCGGGAAGTTATTTTTGTTATCTGGATCTTCAATTGCAAATTTCAGTTCTTTTTCTTTTAGTTTTTGTGCAACGTATTTTCCGATTTCTTCTTGTGTTGTTGCACCAGCAGCAACAGCTTCTTTATATAGTTCAATTCCATTTTTCTCAAATGTAGGATAAGAAGGTAACCAGCCGAGTCGTGCTGCTAATACATTGTAATCACCGTGATGTTGATAACGAGAGTTTCCTTCCACTGGTGATGCTAAATGTCCAACTGGTGTATCTTCATAGCGCCATTGATCTGTTACGAAATAGAAGAAAGATGTACCATTTTGTAATTTTGGTGGCCCTTGCCAATCTTTTGCCATCGCGATTGTTTGCCATCCTTCTGCTGGTCGTAATTTTTCTTGCCCAACGTAATGCGCCCAGCCACCGCCGTTTACACCTTGTGCCCCAACGAGAAGTACAAGATTTAAAACGGCGCGATAAATCGTATCAGAGTTAAACCAATGGTTAATACCAGCTCCGACAATAATCATTGAGCGACCGTTCGTATCAACAGCATTTTGTGCGAACTCACGAGCGATTTGAATAATAAGCTCACGTTTTACTCCTGTCATTTTCTCTTGCCATGCAGGTGTAAACGGAACGTCATCATTGAAGTCTTTCGGCTCTTGTCCGCCAAGCCCTCGGTTCACACCGTAATTTGCTAACGTTAAGTCGTATACAGTTGTAACGAACACTTCGCCTTCTTCTGTCATAACCTTTTTCACTGGAATTGTACGTTCTAATACTTTGTTTCCATCATCAGAGAAGTACGGAATTTGTACAGTTCCAATCGATTCTTCCATTCCAAGTAAAGAAAGACGTGGATCAATCTTTTCACCTGTTTCTTCATCTTCTAAACGCAAGTTCCATTTCTTTTCGTTATCCCAACGTGAGCCCATTGTGCCATGAGGTGTTGCAAAATCATTCGTGTTCTCGTTCCAAAGAACAGGTTTCCATTCTCCTAACTTCGTTTCGCGTCCAATATCAGCAGCGTTTAAGAAACGATCAGCAACGAATTGATCTCCTTTTTGTTTCAATGTGACAAAGAAAGGAAAATCAGTATATTGCTTCGCATACTTTGTGAAATATTCCACTTGATTATCTACGTAAAACTCTTGTAAAATCACATGCCCCATTGCCATCGCAAGTGCACCATCTGTACCTTGTTTCACACTAATCCAATCATCCGCAAACTTTGTAGATTCAGCGAAGTCAGGACTGACAGAAACGACTTTCGTTCCTTTATATCGAACCTCTGCTAAAAAGTGAGCATCTGGTGTTCTCGTCATCGGTACATTTGAACCCCATGTCATAATGTAACCAGAGTTATACCAGTCACTACTTTCTGGTACGTCTGTTTGATCGCCCCAAATTTGCGGAGAAGCTGGTGGTAAATCTGCGTACCAATCATAGAAACTAAGCATCGGCCCACCCATAAGTTGCATAAAGCGGCTGCCTGCAGCATGACTTAACATCGACATAGCTGGAATTGGTGAAAAGCCAACATTTCGGTCTGGACCGTATTTCATTACTGTGTACAGTAATGAAGCTGAAACGAGTTGTAACACTTCATCCCAATTCGCACGAATGAATCCCCCTTTACCACGCGCCTGCTTATACGTACGTGCCTTTTCACGGTTTTCCACAATGCTTTTCCAAGCCTCTAATGGTGACTCGTTATTTTGCAATTCTTCTTGCCACATATTCCAAAGAACACCACGTACATACGGGTATTTCACACGAAGTGGACTATAAATGTACCAAGAAAAACTTGCTCCACGTGGGCATCCTCGCGGTTCAAAATCTGGCATATCAGGACCTGTAGTCGGATAGTTAAGCTCCTGCCCTTCCCAAGTTACAATTCCATCTTTCACATATATATTCCAGCTACATGAACCAGTACAGTTCACGCCGTGTGTAGAACGAATTACTTTATCATGCTGCCAACGCTTTCTGTACACATTTTCCCATTCGCGATCTTCATATGTTTCTTGTGTATGATTATCGTTATAACGATCTATTGGCGAAAAATATTTTAAACGTCTCATTAGTGCTGAAGTTTTTTTCTTCATACTGTTCACTCCTTTAATACGTCTCTCTTACATACCCTTACTATAAGAGAGGTTGTAAAATACAGATGTGACATTTCGCACAGTTCAAGAGATTGTCAAAAATTCAGTAGAAAATAAGTTTGTGAGAAAATCTTTTGTTCCGTTGTGAAGATTATGGTTAATCTTAATTATTAGGAGAATGCTATTTTGAGGTATCGACTATTTTGCAAAAGAAAAAGAGTTTTGATATTATTTCAAAACTGCCATAAGGAAAAGAGTATAAATTGTATGTAAAAAAATTTTTCCCAATGTTATTATTTTATATTGAGTCTGATTTTACATAAAACTACAAATCATTATTTACTGTATTGCCCTTAGTTACGGAAACAATTATACTAGATGTAATCGAAATAAATAATCTGAATATTCTTAGAATTTAAGGTAGACCTTTTACTATCTACATATAGAATTAGAAATATGTCCACTAAATTGATTAGAAAACGATAATATCATTAGGAGGATTACGATGCCCCAGCTTGATTCATTACATCCCACTGTAGAAAAAATAATCAATAATATTGAAAAAATAATGGTCGGAAAACGAAAAGAAACAATCTTAGCTTTGACAGCTCTCTTAGCTGAAGGTCATGTGCTATTAGAAGATGTTCCTGGTGTCGGGAAAACAATGCTAGTACGTGCTCTTTCTAAATCCATTGATGCTGATTATAAGCGAATTCAATTTACACCTGATTTATTGCCGTCAGATGTAACAGGAGTTTCTATTTATAATCCGAAAGAGCTCCAATTTGAGTTCAAGCCTGGACCAATTATGGGGAATTTTGTACTTGCTGATGAAATTAATCGTACATCTCCAAAGACACAATCTGCTTTACTTGAATGTATGGAAGAAGGCAATATTACAATAGATGGCATTACAAGACCTTTACCAAAACCGTTCTTTGTCATGGCTACACAAAATCCGGTCGAATATGAAGGAACATATTCTCTACCAGAAGCTCAGCTCGATCGTTTCTTATTGAAACTAAAAATGGGATATCCTACACCAGAGGAAGAATTTGAAATTTTAAACCGGATGGAAAAAACAAATCCACTCTCTCAATTACAGACCATTACTACAATAGAAGAATTAATTTATTTACAACAAAGCGTACGGGTAGTAAGTATGGACAAAGCAATTAAGCATTACATTGTAAAGCTTGTTAATCAGACTCGTACGTACAGTTCTATACAGTTAGGTGCAAGTCCACGTGGCTCGATTGCTTTAATGAAAGCTTCACAAGCTTATGCATTTATCCATGGCAGGAATTATGTTATTCCAGACGATGTTAAATTTTTAGCTCCTTACGTTTTAGCACATAGACTCATTCTAAAAATGGAAGCAAAATTTGAAGGAATAACAGGAGAACAAGTTATCGGAAAAATCGTTGCACGAACTACCGTGCCTACTCAAAGGACGATGAACCCTTGATGAAACGAATGCTGCGAGCGCTATATCACGTTATGAAGTTATTGCTACTCCCTTTATGCCTAGTCTTAACATTTATGTACGCTATGTTTCAAGGCGGGTTTGTCAGTTGGTTTTTGTTTTACAGCATAATTCCCATTGCTCTTTATTCGCTACTACTCCCCTTCTACGCTTTACGGGACGCTGAAGTAAAGCGAATAACAAACCAGAATGGATATGTAGTAGGAGAACAATTTGTAAGCACGATTACAATAAAAAGAAAATTTCCTTTTCCCTTACTTTATTTAGTTATAGAAGATGAACTGCCACCACAATTTATAAGTTGTAAACAAACAAAGATGAATAAGGTAGTACTCTTCCCAGGATTGAAACGAAATATTTCGTTTCAATATGTTATTGACACAATCCCTAGAGGCGAGCACACTTTTTCAAGCGTTCGTGTCAAAACCGGCGATTTATTCGGCATGATAGAGAAAGAAGTAACTTTTTCAGTTCCAGATACATTTTTAGTCTATCCCCAGTATGTAGATATAGCATATCGACAATTGGAAAATCATTTCGAACAAGGAGCGCTTTCAGCAAATATAAATTCAGCAAAAGACTCTACAATCTCTGTCGGTGTCAGAGACTATAAACCTGGTGATCGCTTTTCATGGATTGATTGGAAAGCAACTGCACGAACAAACAATATTATGACAAAAGAGTTTGAACAGCAGCGCAGCCATAATGTCATGATATTCATAGACAGAACCGAGTCTCCTCTATTCGAATCAGTCGTCACATTTACTGCCTCTATCGTAAGGGCTGTCTTGAAACAAAATTCACCAGCATCATTCGTGTCTATCGGAAAAGAACAAACTATCTTCCCTTTAGACAATGGAGATACGCAGTTACAACAAATCCTTTGTCATTTAGCAAAAGTGCAAGCAGACAGTGTATTCCCGCTCTCCCAGAGTGTAGACATGGAACTAAGAAAAATTTATGAGCCCGTCACGGTTATACTCGTGACCAGTAATCTTTCTCCCGATATTCAAAAGGCGGCTGATTGTGCTGCTATAAGAAATAGAAAATGTATGGTTTTTGTCGTGAAAGAAAAAGCGAATCAACTTTCACACCGAGAACTCAGTATACTAGAAACTCTAAAAAAACGACAAATATTTGTAAACACGGTTTATGAAAACCGGTATACAAACGTGTTTTTTGAGGTGAACAAATGATGATATTACAAGCAAAATACAAGTGGGATACGAACAGATTCTTCATGCATGCATGTGTATTTCTTCTTTTACTAGAATGGCTAAGACCTCTTATAGGTATTACAAATGTAGGTAGATTAGATATTTTCGTAACATTTATAGGAATTTGCTTCGCTCTCTCTTTTTTTCAAACGAGGTGGCAGATTCCTATAAAAATTGTCACAGTCTTATTTATCATTCATTCCCTATATTATAAAAATGCTTTTATAAATCCATCTTGGCTAACAACATTCTTTTCTGATATGTTTCGAAATTCCTCCCTGTTTTTCCAAGGGAATTTACTAGATATTTCTCCAGTTTTTCCGACGGTTTTATTTTTTCTCTCATTTTGGTTTTTGAGTTCTTTCACTTCATTTTGGATTATTCATAAAAAACGTGGGTTTCTATTCCTTGTATTGACTATTATTTATATCGCAACTTTTCATAACTTACATTTATACAATGCAAACTACGCTATTATTCGTACTGTTGTCATCGGCTTTTTTATGCTTAGTCTTCTTCAAGTAGAACGAATAAAAGAACGTGAACACTTACAAAATTATGCTAGAGAAATCTCAAAATTACTTAGACCACTTACAATATTTATCGTATTATTAGCAACCATTGCATACTTTGCTCCAAAATTTGGCCCTCAATGGCCAAACCCAATGGATTTTTTAAAATTCAACACATCTGAAGCAAGTAAAGAACAAAAAGTTTCTACAATTGGGTATGGTTTAGATGACTCGCGATTAGGCGGTCCTTTTAAGGCGGATCCTACAGTTGTTTTCACAGCACGAACGCAAAACAAACAATATTGGAGAGTAGAAACAAAAGATTTTTATACAGGAAAAGGCTGGGAAATTTCTGAAAATCCGAAAAAGATTTCTTTTAAAAATAAAAACGACGTCGTAAGCTGGTACGAACAAAATACAAAAATGAAAACGACTGAGGCAACAATTACCATGCAAAAAAGTTATCCTCACCTTACCTATCCAGCAGGATTAGTATCAGTTGAGGCTGCTTCTGATGTATCATACAGTGTTGACCCGTTTTCAGAAAAAATTTATACAATGAATGGAGACTCTTCTACTACTTTACATTCGTATAAAGTAACATATGAGATCCCTGAGTTTTCCATAGAAAACTTGAAAGCTGTAAAAACAAATGAAGGTCAAGAAACAAATCCTTATTTTATGACAAAGTACACACAACTTCCCAAGTCATTACCACAGCGCGTAAAAGACTTGGCTGTCAATCTTACAAATGATAAAGACAACCGATATGATAAAGTATTAGCTATTGAAAATTACTTTACAGACAACTCTTTTACATACGAATCAACGAATGTCTTATTCCCTGCCAAAAGCCAAGATTATGTAGATCAATTCCTTTTCGATACAAAAAGCGGCTACTGTAATAATTTTTCGACGTCTATGATTGTACTACTTCGTTCTGCCGGGATTCCTGCTCGCTGGGTAAAAGGCTATACAGAAGGAACTCTTGACAATACACTTGCCTCTGCAGAAGGTGAGGATGTTTATACAATCACGAACGATAACGCACACTCTTGGGTCGAAGTATATTTCCCAGGATACGGATGGATTCCATTCGAACCAACAAAAGGATTTACTAATCCCTATAATTTTATAAATAATACGCCTGCTCCTATTTCACAAAATAGCGAAGCAAATAATTCTAATAACACGCAAATACAACAACGAAATAATGAAGCAAAACTTAAAAGTTTAATAAAAAATACAGAAGAAGCTTCTACTAAAAAGGTCACAAATTCTCAAACTAGTTTTTCTTGGTGGTACGTATTCCTCTCTACGATACTAATTAGTATTATGGGATACATTCTCTTCACCACTAGAATGATATGGAGGACATTTCTTATTATTCATTTCTATAAATACCGAAAAAATGATGCTGTTTATCAAAAAGCTTACGGTGCACTTTTAAAACAATTTGCAAGAATTGGCATACCACGGGGTGAAAGTCAAACATTCCGAGAATACGCTCTCCATATCGATACACTTTACAACTCGGCCGATATGCAACAACTTACTGCCAGTTATGAGAACGCTATGTATAAACAGGGGCAGGCTGCAGCAGAATGGAAGAAATCCGTACACTTATGGGAAGTGCTTATGAAAAAAGCAGCTTCTCTACCTAAATCAGATGGCTTTGATACAGTAATTTAATCTTGAAAATGTAAGTTTAAAGAAAACGTCTCAAAGAACTACATTGTTCTTTGAGACGTTTTTTAATAAAGTGAAACTCCTAATTATTCTCCAAGTACCTTCTCAATCTCAACCTCTAAATCTACCGGCTTCGTCTGTGGCGCAAAACGCCCTACTACTTTCCCGTCTTTTCCAATTAAAAACTTCGTAAAATTCCATTTCACTGCTTTCATACCGAGTAAACCTGGTGCTTGTTCTGTCATGTATGTATATAAAGGATGAGCCTTATCACCTTTCACATCAACCTTTGCAAACATTGGGAAGTTTACACCGTAGTTTAATTCACAAAAACTAGTAATATCCGCTTCTGTACCTGGTTCTTGTCCTCCAAATTGGTTACAAGGGAATCCGAGTATTTCAAGTCCTTGGTCTTTATATTTATCATACACCTCTTGTAATCCTTTATATTGCGGTGTGAAACCACATTTACTAGCTACATTTACAATAAGAAGTGCTTTTCCTTCGTAATCTTTTAACGATTTTTCTTCACCGGTAATTGTTTTAGCTGAAAAATCATAAACTGTCATTGTCTTTGCCCCTCTCTTCACTATCATTCTATGTTTATACTATACTACATTCGTGAATATACATCTCTTATTACGTACTTATAAGATATAATGATAGCGCTTTATTTTCGTTCAAAATTCGACACATACTACTAGACTTTTATGATGGAAAGTTTTACAATTGAAATGTGAACAAAATGTGACAGTTTATATTCCATTATAAAAGAAAAGGATGGTGTCCATTATGAAAACTGCACAACATGAAACGATTTCAAATCGCGAGTTTTATTTCGTACTATATATGATGTTATTGTATGTTACTGGCTGGGTAATCGATGTAAATGGTTTATTCTTAAGCTCCTACTTTAATTTAGCAGGAGAAATTATGCTTCCATTAGTAGGCGGGATTGTTGGACTGTTCATTATGTCTATTAATAAACAACAAACGAAATAATAATATTACAAAAAGGCAGAAGACGAGCTTCGTTTTCTGCCTTTTTTCTATTTTAGCGTATAATAGAAACATGCAGTATATAAGGAGTGGTAAATATGAAAAAAGTAGAGCAATTATCTTCTCACCTATATCTGATTGATGATTTCGATTTACAACATAATGAACGAACTGGTACGTACGTTTTATTAGGTGACGATATTACTTTAATTGAAACTTGTGCAGCCCCTTCTCTTCCGTATATTTTAGAAGGCTTACAACAATTACATATTGATTTAAACGCAGTTAAAAACATTATCGTTACACACGTTCATTTAGATCACGCAGGGGCTGCTGGTTTAATGATGGAAAAGTGCCCAAATGCTACTTTATATGTGCATTCTCGTGGTGCTCGTCATATGATTGATCCAACAAAACTTATTTTAGGTGCAAAAGCTGTCTACAAAGAAGATTTCGATAAACTCTTTGACCCAATTCTTCCAATTGAAGAAGAACGTGTTCATATTGTACAACATGGTGATACGTTAAAAATTGCAAAAGACCGCACCCTTACATTTTATGATACACCAGGACATGCGAAGCACCATATTAGCATTCACGATTCATTAACAAACGGGATTTTTACTGGCGATACAATTGGAATTTATTATAGAGAACTCGCAGACGTTGATGTAGAGTTATATCTACCATCAACGTCCCCTTCACAATTCCAACCAGATGCGATGATTGCTTCTAAAAATCACATTCAAAGCATGAATGTAGATACTATTTATTTCGGTCATTACGGCGCATCCTCTCATGTTACAGAAGTATACAATCAATTGGAACATTGGCTACCTATTTTCGTTCAGACTGGTAAGGAAGTCTTTGACAAGTATAATGATTTCGATGAAGCGACTAAAGCTTTACAAACTTTGTTAATGGATAAAATCTCTTCTCATCTTACAAAGTTAAACGTTCCATCAGATCATTCCGTTTATAATATTTTACATTTAGATATAGAAATTAGCGCAATGGGCATTATTGATTATTTCACGAAGCAAGAAAAAGCAAACTCCACTATTAACTAACAGTAAAAGAAGAGATATACAACAGTAGTTATTGTATATCTCTTCTTTTTTTGAATATATTTTGAGTAAAGGATGGTGGAATATAATGCAAAAATTGATGCTATACCTCTGCTTTACATTATTTATCGTCTTATTATTATTTGTAGGAGTAAAAATTCAATTTTATTTAGATACAGACACGCAAGTGAACTTTAACGTTTATCCAAGATTATTCTACTTTACACTCTTCCCTCTTATAGTTGGCATTTTATTACGATTCCTTCAATCTATTAATCGCGAAACAAGTAAACAAAACTGGAGCTTTCAACCGGATAAATTTATTGCTATTACAGTGCCTACACTATTCATTTCCTTTTCCCCAGCACTACTCTTTTCACCACTTGCAGAATACCTACCTTATTTAGTTAATATTATTCTAATAAATACAACTTTTGTTACTATAATTAGTTTAATAGCTGGTTATTCACTTTTAGATTGTTTTATACAAAAAGATACTGCAAATATGAAAAAATATAATTGAACACTCTTTTTTTGTTTTAATAAAAAAGCTCAAAGCTAAAGCATTGAGCTTTTTACTTATCTCACCTTTTCATCTACATACTCCATAAACTGCTCCGCTTGAATAAATCTTTCTTTGTACGCCTCAGGTACTTCTTCTACTTTCATCCCACCAGTTGATTTTGTCTTCACTTGTACGATTTCATATGTCATTAAAGCTTCCACATAACGGTCAAACTCTTTTTGTGTTAATACTTCTTTACTAGACTTATGACCATTTAATTTATCAAAGTATGGCTGAAGACCCATACTTACCTTTTTCATTTCTTCTCTTTTTGCTGGTGATAATTGATCATAATCTATATTACCATTCGAATCTCCGTACGCAAGCTTTGCATTTGTTAATTTTTTTAGTTCTTTTGTAAACTCCTCATATTCCTTCGTGCCCATTTCATCTTTCGCTTCTGATAATTTTGCATTAAAACGCATATACGTTTCTAATGTCATTGCTCCGGCATGTTTTTTTAAATTCTCAAAAGATCCATATATACCATCCGCCATAATAGATTGATACGCAAAACCTGTCGTCGGGATTAAAAGAGCTGCTGCAAGTACTCCTGCGATAAGGCGTTTCTTCCTCTTACTCTCGCCGTGCTTCATTTTTATTTGCACGATTACTTTTTCTTTTAAATCCGGCGGGGCAACAATACCCTTTGCTTCTTCTTGTATAGATTCCCTAACTCTACAATCTAAACTCATTTCACATTCCCTACCTCTCCTAAAAAAATTTCTTCTACTTGCTCTTTTTGACGTAGTTTCTTTAATGCCGCATGAATTCTAGATTTCACTGTACCGATTGGAATATGTAATATTTGTGCTACTTCTTCTTGTGAATAATCGTGTAAGTATCTTAAGATAATAACTTGTTTCAATTTATACGGTAATTTATGAATGAGTTCGATTAGTTTTTGGTTTGATATTTTACTTACAACATCGTTAGAAAAATCAATTTGCACTGGCTTTCTTTGCTCTTCTGCTTTTTTTATAATTCGTAGTCGCATCCACCTCTTTCTTCTATAAGAATGAATTTGTTTAATCGCAAGCCCAATTAGCCAAGGGCGAAATGGCTTCTCGCTATCATATTTACGAAGCGATTCATATAGCTGTATGTATACTTCTTGAACGACATCATCTACATCCGTTTTATCTTCAATTAAAAAATGTGCTGTTTTATATACTTCTTGAATCGTTACATCATACAATTCGCTATACGCTTCTTTATTGCCTGATAAAGTTAATTGAATTAAATGTGCGTAATCTATTTCATCCTTCATATTCCAGCCCTCCTTTGTCTTACACTATATATTGGCAGGTAATTCATATTTCGTTCGATTTTTCCGAAAAAGTTTTTTATATAAATTAATATAATGATCCACTGAGTTCATAAGCTTCACTTATAACCACACATAACTATTATATAATTTTCCAATTTCTGATAAAGATTTAAAATAATTTATATAGTCAAATTTAGGAGGACATATAATGAAAGCTATCGTTGTAACGTCGTTCGGTGGTCCTGAAGTGATGAAATATACAGATTTTGATATACCGGCTATTTCAGAAGATCAAGTTTTAATTCGCGTAGTTGCTACTAGTGTAAATTTCGCTGATATTAAATCACGTTATGGTAAAAAAGGAAATAAAGCACTACCTTTTATTCCAGGTATAGATGCCACTGGTATTGTAGAACGTGTCGGTTCTCATGTGAAAAATATTCACCCTGGACAACGTGTCATTGCTTTTCCTCAAAATGGATCTTACGCAGAATACGTTGTTGCAAATGAAAATCTTACTTTCGTATTACCCCATGAAGTTGACTTTCACACTGCAGCCGCTTGTCCGATCGTATCTTTTACAAGCTATAATTTACTCGCAAATGTTGCAAGGATTCAAAAAGGTGAATCTGTACTCATTCATGCAGCTGCTGGCGGGATTGGTACTACCGCAATTCAATTTGCAAAACTATTAGGGGCTAGAACAGTTATCGGTACTATCGGAAGTGAAACGAAAAGAAAAATCGCTTTAGATGCTGGAGCTGATTATGTTATTTGTCATCAAACTGAAGATTTTGTAGAGAAAGTCAATGAGCTGACAAACGGAGAAGGAGTGAATATTATTTTGGACTCTATTTCTGGAACTGTTTCTGAAAGAAGTTTAAACTGCCTTGCTTTTTACGGTCGCCTCGTTCATTTCGGTAATGCTAGCGGTGAAATTGGTAACTTTCAAACGAAAGATTTACATGCAAGTTGCCGCTCTATACTCGGTTTTAGCTTTGGAACCACACGAAAAAAGCGTCCTGAACTGCTCCAAGAAACTGCAAATGAAGTTTTCCGTTATTTGCGTGACGGACGTTTACAAATTAAGGCTACGAAATCTTTTCCACTTCAAGATGCAGGGAAAGCACATGAATGGGTCGAAAGTAGAAAAAGTACAGGGAAAGTAATACTAACTGTTCAGTCCTCTTCCTGAAATGAATACTGGAAACAGAGGTGGCATTCATGGGATCACGAATTATGCATGTTATTATCGCTAACGGTATTGCTGAGAAACTATCTATTCACGATAAGACTTCTTTCTTACTTGGAGCTGTAGCCCCTGATGCTGTTCATTCAAAAAAAGAAAAAGGAACCTCACATTTTTATGACGGTACAACGAAGAACTATACGAGAAGAATAGATTATGATTCATTTTTTCATAAATATGAATCACATATAGATTCCCCATTTATTTTAGGCTATTATACCCACCTCATTGCCGATGATAATTGGCTAAGTGGATTTTTTCTACCTTGGCTAAAAAATAGAATAGAGAATGACGAAACTATCGCACCCCTGTACTATAACGATTTTAAATTGTTAAATGCAAAGTTGCTTCATCATTACGATCAAGAACAACAGCTTTTCTCTCTTCTCAATCAAGAGGCTCACATTGTGGATATTGAAGAGGTTTCTAAAGAAAACGTTTTAGAATTTCGAAAGTATCTTTTTGAAGATATGTTATATCCAAAGCAACACTTGCATGAAGACTTACAAGTATTTACGTTTGACCAAATTGTTGGCTATATTGAGACAGCTATTGAAAAAGGAGTATTTTTTATTAAACAACTCTCTAATGAAAAATCCACTTCAAAAATTTAATCCCCTTCAAATATATTTGAGGGGGATTTTCACATAGCAATATTATTATTGGTTCTTCTCCATAACCGCAAAATAATTCCCTTCGCTATCAGCAAAGTTAAACACTTTACCAGAAGGCATAGTTACCATTTCTCCAACAGTAACATTTTTATTTGTTAAATCTGTATATAGTTGATCAAGATTTTCTGAGAAGAACATTAAAGACGGTGTATCAAGATTCAATTCTGGGCTCATTTTCGAAATAACTTCTTTATTATGTAATATAATGCTCGTTTCCGCACCGCTTTTCGGAGCGATTTCAATCCATCTCATTCCTTGCTTATTATCTTCCTCTGCAACTACATGAAACCCTACCTTTTCCGTCCAAAAATTTACTGCCTCATCTTGATTATTTACATATAACATAATTTGTCCGACCTTATGAATCATTTGTATTCCTCCTATTGTTTTTATATTCTATGTAACTTTCTATAGATGCTATCGTTATTCCTTTTGAGTTGGTATGTACTTCTTTGCAAAATTTATCGACTGACTCATCCCATCCAGTTCATCAAAATAATCATTTCTTTCAATCATGTTATATCCGTCGAATCCAATTTTATCTAATACTTTGAAGAATATATCGAAATCTACTTCACCATTCCCTGCTGCGACTTCTATATACTTAGTTGAACGATCACTTTTCACTTCTTTACAATCTTTAATATGAGTTTGTACTATATAATCTTTTAATAGTAATAAACCTTCTCCCGGATTTTCATTTACATCACTTATTAAATTTGCTGGGTCAAAGTTAACAGCTAGTCCTTTCGAGTTTGCAGTTTCTAAAAATCGTTTTAATACTATTGCTTTTTCAGATCCCGTCTCAATGGCGAAGAATCCTCCAAATTTGAACGCTAATTCCCCTATCTCATAACAAACACGTAGCATTTTATCATAGTACTCACTATTTTCATCATCAGGGATTTTCCCAATATGGGCTGTTACTACGTTAGCTCCTAACCCTAACCCTTTATCAGTAATATATTTAAAACTCTCTATTACACATTCAGCTTCAGTTCCTATTATTCCATTTTCTCCGAAGCTAATTGCTAATGATGGGACTTGAATCTCATTAAAAGATAAGTTTTCTTTTAATGTATTCCATTGTATCTTTGAGATGTTAGCTAAGTTGAAAGTCGGATTCATAGCATATAATTGAATATATTCTAAATCCCATTCCCTTGCTTTTTGTATTCCTTCGTTTACTTCAATATGTTTCGTATTTAAAAACATTCCTAATTTCCTATCCATATGTGTACCTTCTTTTTATTATTTCGTGTCAGTTTAATATTCGACTTTTTTTATATTATTTCCTCGTATAAACCAAATAAATAAACTACCCTTTTTTCGATACTCCCAGTAGAAGCATATATATGATAGGCACATTAAAAACACTAATACAATTCCCATTATCGCTTGTTTACAAACAAAAAAGACGTAACTACAAATAGTTACGCCTTCCCTATCATTTATCTAGGCTTTTTCTTCCCAGTAAATGCTGGTTTCTTTTTCTTTGGTGCTTTCGGTTTCGTTTCTACAAATGATCCCTTGAACATTTCTTGCTTCGTAAATACGATGCCTAGTTTTTTCGCAAATTGTAGTAATTTACGCTCTTCTTGTGGTGTTACAAGAGACACGACAGTTCCTTCTTTACCCATACGTCCAGTACGTCCTGAGCGGTGAATATATTGGTCTACTGTGTCTGGTAACTCTAAATGAATTACGTGTGTTAAATCGTCAATATCGATACCGCGTGCTGCAATATCAGTAGCAAGTAGAATTTCTAATTTCCCTCCGCGGAAAGCACGCATTGTCGCTTCACGCTCTTGTTTACTTGCTTCTGCATGAAGAGCTGCTGCTTTCATTTTACGGAATTTCAATTTCTCAGTAATTTCATCTAAACGGAATGGGTCGTTTAAGAACGCAACTGCTTTTACATCGCCCATATGCATAATTCTTCTTACGTAATCATTTTTTTCGCGTCGCTCACAAATGATATACGTATGCTCAACTAAGCTTTTTGATTCTGCACGTGTTACACGTACTAATTGTGGTTCCACTGCTAAATCACGTGCCGCATCTTCTGCCGCTTTTGTCATTGTCGCCGAGAAGAATACTAATTGACGATCGCGCATCGTTGATTTAATTACATCTTGCACTGCGCCCATCATTTTTTGCTTTACAATTTGATCAAACTCATCAAATACAATTGTTTTTACTTCATGCATTTTTAGCTTTTTCATACGAATTAATTCTAAAATACGGCCTGGTGAACCGACAATTACTCTTGGGTGTTTCTTTAATTTTTCAACTTGGCGCTTAATATCTGCACCACCAATTAAAGATGCACCTGAAATTTCAGTTCCTGCTGTAAACTTTTGAACCTCTTCATGAATTTGCATTACAAGTTCACGTGTTGGCGCTAAAACAACAACTTGTGGCTGTTTTACTTCAGGATTAATTTTATGTAAAAGGGGTAATAAGTACGCTAATGTTTTTCCTGTTCCAGTTGGAGATTCAGCTATAACGTCTTGTCCTTCTAAAATAGTTGGAATCGCTTGTTTTTGAATTTCAGTTAACTCTTTAAAACCAGCCTTCTCCCAAGCTTGTTGTAAAAATGGTTGCATATCTTTTATCATTTGTTTTTCTCCTTTATCTCTATTTTTGAAGAAAATGCTGTATTGTTCGCACCGTTTCTATCATGTGTGAAATAACAGCTATTAAATCATCAACATGGTCTTCTGTAATCGCTTTTTGAAATAGAACCTCTACCTTATTATGATATGAAATCGCTTGCTTATTATATTCGTATGAAACTTTCTGCATAATCATTCTTTCTTTTCCCCATATAGAACGCATTAATGTTTCAATTTCTTCGCATTTTACTTCTGGTTGTTCTAACGGGAATGAAAATGCTAGCTTCATTTCACAACCTGGTGTAAACTGAGGCACTTCTAGTATTTCACCAGACAAGTTCTTTGCATCCACAGATAATGAAAATGTTGCTTCTACTAATGGTTCAAACGGTTCTGTTAATTGAAATGAGATATGATATATACGACTTAATGAAGCAAGATCCATCATATCTTTTCGATCTGTTACAAGAATATCTCCATGTAGATCAAAATCATACACAGCACCTTCTACGATTACTTTTAAATTGTCAAAAGCAGTTGGATCAAACATAATTTCCTCCAAAAAACAGGCGCCTTTCGATGGAAAGGCGCCACTTGATGTATATATAGTTTACAGATAAACGAGATGAATTACAACCTTTTAGAATAAACCTACTGCTTTTCCATCTTCATTTACATCCATTTGAAGTGCTGCTGGCTGTTTTGGAAGACCAGGCATTGTTAACATTGTACCTGTTAACGCAACGATAAAGCCTGCACCGATAGATGGTTTTAACTCACGAATTGTAACGATAAAGTCAGATGGACGACCTAATTTTGTTGCATCGTCAGAAAGAGAGTATTGTGTTTTCGCCATACAAACTGGTAGATTACTCCAACCTTCTCCTTCATATTGAGCTAATTGCTTACGTGCTTTCGGAGCAAATTCAATATCTTTTGCGCCATATACTTTTTGAGCAATTGTACGAATTTTTTCTTCTAATGGTAATTCTAATTCATAAAGTGGTGCGTAGTTGTTTTCACCTTTTTCGATTTCTTTTAGTACTTTTTCAGCAAGGTCAACTCCGCCTTGGCCACCTTTCTCCCAAACTTCTGTTAAGGATACTGCATAGCCACGCTCATTACACCACTCTTGTAAGTATGTAACTTCTGCATCTGTATCTGTAATGAATTTATTAATTGCAATTACGAAAGGCACACCGAAGCTTTGAATTGTTTCAACATGCTTCTGTAAGTTTTCCATACCTTTTGCTAATGCATCTACATTTTCTTCTTTTAATTGATCTTTTGCAACGCCGCCATGCATTTTAAGCGCACGAATCGTCGCAACAATAACAACTGCTTCTGGTTTAATGCCAGCTGCACGAGCTTTAATATCTAAAAACTTCTCAGCGCCTAAATCAGCACCGAATCCAGCCTCTGTAATAACATAATCACCTAATTTTGCTGCCATTGTTGTAGCGATAACACTGTTACAACCGTGAGCGATATTCGCAAATGGTCCGCCATGAATGATAGCTGGTGTATTTTCTAACGTTTGTACTAAGTTCGGCTTTAATGCGTCTTTTAATAATAGTGTTAACGCACCTTCTACACCTAAATCTTTAACCGTTACAGGTTGATTTGCAAAGTTATAAGCAACTACGATGCGAGATAGACGCGCTTTTAAGTCTTGAATATCTGTTGCAAGGCAGAACACGGCCATAATTTCAGATGCTACTGTAATGTCAAAACCGTCTTCACGTGGTACACCTTGTACAGGTCCACCAAGACCAATTACTACGTTACGAAGGGCACGATCATTTAAGTCAACACAGCGTTTCCAAACGATTTTACGCGTATCAATTCCAAGTGTGTTTCCTTGTTGGATATGATTATCAATAAACGCTGCTAATGCGTTATTGGCAGTTGTGATCGCATGGATATCTCCAGTAAAGTGAAGGTTAATGTCTTCCATTGGTACGACTTGTGAAAAACCGCCACCTGCTGCTCCGCCTTTTAATCCCATCGTTGGTCCAAGAGATGGTTCGCGAAGTGCAATTACTGTTTTCTTACCAATTTTGTTAAAAGCTTGACCTAAACCAACTGTTACTGTTGATTTACCTTCTCCAGCTGGAGTTGGGTTAATCGCTGTTACTAAAACAACTTTACCGTCTTCCTCATCTTGTAAGCGCTTAAAAATATCAAGAGATAACTTACCTTTATAATGTCCGTATGGCTCTAATTCATCTTCTAAAATATTTAAATCAGCTGCAATTTCTTGAATCTTCTTCATACTCGCTTCTTGTGCGATTTCAATATCGGATTTCACTGTTGTAGTAGTTGTCATATACCCTAGTCCCCCTTTAATTGGTTCTGATGATATTGTATCAGTTTTTTGTATTTTCTGCACTTATTTACCTCCTAAAAATTCTTTCATTTCTTTATACGTTTTTTAACATAAATACCCATAAGAATGTTAACGATTGTTGTAACTCTGTAGGTAGTTGACCTAACATCTTCTCATTTACTCCGCGCTTATATACGCCGATGCCATCTATAACTTTAAAACCTTGTTCTTTCGCTAACTGTTCAAATTCCCAAGGCATCATCGTATTACAAACAACGTCTTTTCCATACAAGCGAGGATAACTGTTCTCTCGTGGCTTTGCTGTCGGTCCTAAAATTGCAATACATGCATATCCATCTTTCTTTAACACACGCTTTATTTCATTTAACGCTCGTAATGGCTCTTCCGTCCATTCTAAAGAATTAATTGCCATAATTGATTCAAATTGCTCATTTTCAAATGGTAATGCAGAAAGATCGCCTTTTATAAAAGATAAATTCGGTCCTTCTCCGCGCTCCTTACCTTTTTGAATCATCACTTCCGATAAATCTACTCCCACTGCTTTATAGCCTGCGCTACTTAATTTATATGTACCGTACCCATCACCACAACCAACATCGAGCACTTGTGCTTCTTTCTTTACGTATTGTTCAAAAAACGGAATAATTGTACTTCTACTACCACTGTCCCACATCTCTTGACTATTTTGATTCCAAAACTCTGCGCTACTATCCCATTTCTTTTCTGCTGATTCATGCCAATTAAATTTCGTCATGCATTCCCCTACCTTCACGCTTTATCACTCATTTCATTCTACATCATTTTCCAAAATTCCTGTTTTATCCCGCTTGCAGTAAGACACCTACCTCAAAATTCAATGGATGCGGACCAGTTAATGGGAGAGAACTGCTCATAAAAATCCAATTGTTGCTGGCTGATAATCAGTCGTGATGGAAAAAATCCCTCACTTTATCTTCAATAGGAGATGGATATGTTAACGATGGAATACGTATTCTCCATTTTTTGCTTTACTTGGGTTTAACTCATACTCATGTTCTTCTCTTTATGAAAGATACTATAGGTACACCCAATTGAAAGAGAGGGATGTACATGCGAAGAAAAAGAAATCATCATTTTAAAAGTGGTGAAAAAAACGAAGAGTATGCAGCTGAAATATCACCAGCTGGCATTCCAATTAGACATAAGCGTAAAGAAATTGCAAATGAGATAGAAGGTACAAATACCGGTGCAATGGTAGGCTATGTCGCTTTATTTCTTTCGTTATTCTCCATTGCTTTTTATCCAGTTACGCTCGGCTCCCTAGCAATTTTAGTTGGCCTATTAGCTGTCAATTTCGGAGCAAGAACACTTGGATATACAGCCATTGGTTTTGGTAGTTTTTCTGTTTTATTTACTTTACTTTATCCGCTTGCTTTGTCAGCGTTTTAAAAAAACACACCAAGTCATACTTGGTGTGTTCATTCATGATACAACATAATATGGCCGCATCCACAACAATGTTTCGCTGTAATTTCTTGAAACACTGGATAATTTTCTTCATCTCGATGCTCAATAAATACTTTTTCAAATCGATACATGTTTGGTGCATATGCCCAATCTTGTTTCGTACGTGCATATAACGTTGAGGAAAAAAACTCCTCACCGCCACAAACAATACATGTGTTCTTCATCAATACCCCTCCTATGCTTGTCTTACTTCATCTATATGAACATAAGCATAAAAAAAAGACCTTCTATTACTAGAAAGTCTTCTCTGAAACAAAAAGAAATGTACCAAACATTCCTACTCCGCTATATTCTTTTGAAACACCAGCTTCTGTTTTAAATGTTTGCTTTACAGTCATAAAGAATACACCATTTCGTGCATCTGTACTTTCAAATTGTAGTTTTTCTTTTTTACCATCTACATTTTGCGTGCATTCAAAACTACTCTCATTACAATTCAACGCATACTTATCCTGTACATACACTTTAAAATCTGATTCTTTCGGACAAGTTATAAGTAATATTGCCACGAGAATAATACTTATAATACCCACAATTGTATAATATTTCTTCATTTGTACTCCTTTCAAATGACAAGAAAACTTGACTTCATACGCCAAGTTTTCTTAGTCAACAACCCATTGCCACTCTTGTTCTTTCTTATCAAAAATGAGCCAACCTGTTTCTGTTGCTTCCTCTTTCAATTCATCGATATTATCTAACACCTCATCCGTACTTTCATACGAACCAACTACATATACCGGAATTTCAAGACCTCTTCTTGACTCAATCTTCCCTGCTAGATCTATGTAAAGACCATCTTCCATTAGTGGAATAAGTCCCATAATCAATTCTTTTGAAATCGCTGGGAAAATTTTTGATTTTTGGAAGAAAGAAAAACGTTTCTTACCGAAAGCACCGAGTTTATACGGAATGACTTTACTTAACATTCCTACAAAATCAGCAATTCTACGATAATACACTTTGTTGTACCATCCGTCATCATGTGAAAAATAAACAAATCGATTTTTCAGTAACGGAAAGAATGTTCTTGCAAGTGGTTCTTTTTTGTGAGCCAAATATAATAATTCTGCAATTTCTTTCGGCTCTAATTCATCTAAATCGCTTGCATCATCAAAATCTACCCAACAAAATTCATCAAATTCATCAATCTCTGCTTGAATTAACTTATGTATATTTTCTTCCTCAACATATTCAAATAAAGTATGATAATGAAAATCCGTCCATTCAAAGTTGTGCTTTAAAAGCAACACTTGATGAAGCGGTGAAGGGATGTTACTCGCAAACTCTTTAAACGTAATTCCTGATGTAATAAAACAATGACCTCGACGATTACCATTAATATATATCATATTCTTTACTTGGTCAGATCCTCCAGACAAAGCACCTAGCCACCTTCGTTTTATATGTTTCAATTCTATAGCATATTTTAACATGAAAAATTTTAGAAACATAGAAAAAACTTCAAAAACTATTTACAATTTCATGTGTTTTATTACATAGTGATTACAAGAAAAAACGCCTGCTCATAAGCAGGCGTTTTTAAAGGATTTCATCAGGGTTTTGAGGATGATGATTTCCCTCTTTCTTTTCTTCTTTTTGGAACATCGATTGAATTTTATCAATTGTTTGTGGAGCTAATTCAATCATTTTTTCTGCTAAATGTGTCGCATTTTGTAGATGTAGAATATTTACTCCATCTTTATTCACCACAAGAAATGCTACTGGTGTAATCGAAACACCACCCGCGCTACCGCCACCAAATGCAGGGTTACCGTTCGCTCTTTGTCCATCATTCGTTTGGAAATCAGAACCTCCTGCTCCAAAACCGAACGCTACTTTAGAAACCGTTAACACTACACCACCGTCAGCCGTTTGAACAGGCTCTCCAACAATCGTATTTACATCGACCATTTCTTTTAAATTTTCCATTGCTGCTTTCATTAACCCTTGAATTGGATGATCCACCGTTCATAACCTCCTTTGTCATATCTTTCCTAGTTTTTCCGAAAGTTTGTGAACTAAACATAAAATTTTATATTGATTTCAAAAAACTTAAGTTGTAATATTTAGAAAAATAAAAAAAGAGGTCGATTCGTTATGATGCGAAAATTAACAAAGAAAGATCATGAACAAGTATTCGCTTATCTAAAAGAAGAAGCAGCCCTTAACTTGTTTATTATTGGAGATATTGAAGCTTTCGGTTATGACACAGATTTTCAAGAATTATGGGGAGTATTTAAAGAGAATGGAACATTAAAATCAATTCTACTCCGATTCCACGATTCATTTATACCCTATAGTAAAGAAGAATTTATTACCACTGATTATGAGGCACTTCTTTCCACATATAAGCCGCTTAAACTCTCTGGTAAGTCAACTATCGTAGAACAATTTGAAACTGCTTCAAATATACAACTAGGTACTAAAAATGAAATGTATTTTTGCGAATGTCTAAATGACAACAACTTACCTAGCACACCAATTCATGAAACAATTAAACTTGCCTCACTCGATGATATAGAACGAATTATGAAATTACGAAGTGACATCGCTGAATTTCCGACTACCAATGAATCAGAGAAAATATTAAGGCAGGCTATCGAAACAAATACAGGACGCACATACTATATTGAAAAAGATGGCGTGATCATCGCATCCGCCTCTACTTCCGCTGAAAATTCATTATCTGCTATGGTAGTTGGTGTATGTACACACCCGAATTATCGCGGAAATGGTTACGCTTCACTCATATTACAAAAAATGATCCAAGACTTTACGAAAGAAGGCCGAACACTTTGTTTATTTTATAACAATCCAGCTGCTGGACGAATTTATAAACGACTAGGATTTAAAGACATTGGAATGTGGACGATGTATCGATAATAAGAGATACTCTATAAACGAAAATAGTTGTAACTTAGCAATAAAAGCTGATTACACAAAAACCCCACACCGTTATTATGAAGAAACTACTTGTAAAGCCATGCCCCTAACTAAAACATGTCATGTATTCAAGCTAATTTTAGATAGATAAACGCCCCAATTGTTGCATCTACTCCAGCAATTGGGGCGTTTATCCTCAAATTCTTTCCACTATATTTATGAAATATTTATCACACCTATGTCGCTATTATCTTTACGTGCAAATGCTCTTTTTAATATTACTGCTTCTTATTATACTGTGCTTTAAAATCAATATATTCCTGTCTCGCGTCCTGATTATTACCTTGTTGACTATCAAAGTATGTGTGTATTTGTGATATGTGTTCTACTGACTTTCCTTCTTCATTTCTCTTTTTATAATTCACTACAATACTCACTTCCAATATCTGCTCTGAGCCCTTTGTAAACTCAATATGCAGTGCGATCGATCCACCACCATATTCATCATATTGTATTTTCAACTTATCATTAATAATATTTTGAAACTCTGATTCAGTTAGTGTATATCCAACAGTACTAGGCTGACCAAACTTTTTTATATCACCTCCTGACTTCATCTTTAGTTTCCCTATCCCTTTTAAACGATCTACAATTAAGTTCACGTATGAAACATCCAGACTTGAATCCCTACTTTGTACCTGTCCATTCTCATAACTAATATTTGTACTATAATTAACTTCTTCTTTATAATTTTTATTATCTACTTCCGAGGTAATTTCTTGTGTTGTATTTCCATATAAACTTTTATCTTTCGTATTATATATGCCTTTCGAAGTTTGATAGATTGTTTTACTGTGCTCTCCATCTTCCTTTTGCTCATATGTACTATATATACCTCTTTGTTTCACATACGCATATCCATCATCACTCGCAGACATAACCTTTTTCATATCACCTTCATCCAAAGCTTTGACAAATGGCTTATAA
The DNA here is from genome assembly GCF_037966225.1 of Bacillus sp. FSL E2-8900. NCBI lineage: Bacteria > Bacillati > Bacillota > Bacilli > Caryophanales > Bacillaceae > Bacillus > Bacillus sp. FSL E2-8900. The sequence goes on along the minus strand of NZ_CP150193.1, from coordinate 1,974,369 downwards.
TCTATCTTCGTCTCCCCAAAACTACATCCACTTAATAAACTTGATACTATTAACAGAACTATCATCATCCTAGCTTTCTTCTTTAACTTCATACTGACACCCCCTTGATTTCTCTAGGCATTTTTAGGTTCATTACATTCCCATTTTGATAGTAATATAGTTCACCTTTACTTACCGGTATTTATTAACTCATACAGATTATATTGAAGATACTTTAATTTTTAATAGCATCGATTTTTATACAATCCTTAATTGTTTATATATTCCGTTCGAATTTTCAGAAATCAAAACTTATTTTATTTCTTTGGCTTGCTTTTTTTCCTTTTCTTCATAAAGCTTTAGTCTTTTCTGACGTTCCTTTTCGTGCTCTTCCCACGAAATATAAAATGACGGAAACTTAAATCTACAATAGGCTAATAATTGGAACTCTGCTCCACCTATGGCTACTGTGTACATTACAAGGGTTCCTGCCATATACCCCACTAAAACCCCTGTTTCATAATTATTATGAAAATAAATTAAAATAAGAAGGGTTAGTACATATATCGTAATACCAATCATTGTATTGTTTTTTATTTTACTAAAAAATGAAGTTGCTCTTTCATCCATACTAAATGCTCCACTCTCTGCTTGTTTAAAGGTATCAATCGTTGTCACCAGATGAACAAAAACTGCTCCTAGGAATAATACGCCCACATACAATAATGTAATTTGATCAATTGAATAATTTGAAATTGCTGGAAGTATAAATAATGTGAATCCTATAGTTCCTAGCTGAAATGCAAATAATAATATCACAAATGCTTGCAACTTTTGATATTTGAAACGAGCTTTTGGAATTAGATATAGAATGAAAAAGATTACTTGCAAACCATATAACACTAATTCAATACTAACAATTATTTTGTCAAAGAGAGTTGGATAGTAACCCCAGCCAATCTTAATTAATGCTGCCAAAATAAAAAGCATGAATAATGAACTATAAACTATTCCTCCAAACATAAACACCATAGAATCTTCTGGGCTTAAGCGATTTCTACATGTTATTTTAAATTCATCTAAATCTTTTTCTTTTATATTCCACATATAATTACACCATCTTTTCTAAAATCATGTAATAACTCTATTTTTGTAGACAAACTGAGAGTAAATAAATGTTTTTGGTATTTCATATTAAACTAACCTTTTTTACTTTTTTTAACAAACACAAAATACAGCGATAGCATTAGTATTAAGCCTATTCCACAAACCAATACACCTCCATATTCTTTCTGGTATAAAAAAATAAACATAATCCGACAATAATAGGTGCTATTACACTTTCAAATAAACCTTTTTCTTTTTTTACAGCTTTAGAATCTTTATTCAAGATATTACATTCCTCCCTTTACTAGTTAATTTATGAATAATGTATTCATTCTATCTTCAATATAAGTTTACGAGTATCATTTATAACTTTCTTTTCAGTTTTTGTTTCGCTTTTGTTCTTTCTCTCTTATTCTTTTTCTATTTGCTATAAATTCTTGGCGTTCCTTTTCATGTTGTTCCCACGTAATATTAAATGATGGAAATTTAAAGCGACAATACACCAATAGGACGAATTCTGCTGATACTACAGCGAATATATATAATATTATTGTTTGTGTCACATAAATTGCCATTTCATCAAATGTATAATTAAGGTTTAAAAAAATTAATACAAGTAGAACTATTACACCGATCGTTATTCCGATCAATAAATATAATTTCGTGTTAGTAAAAAATGAGACAGCCGGTCCTTCTAATTTATATCCTCCATGCTTTGCTTTTCTAAAAACATCGATCGTTGCTACAATGTGGGTACAGATTGCTCCTAATAGTATTAAACCGATATAAACCAATGTTTTATTGTCACATGGAAAATCATATATTCCTTCAACAACCATAACTATGAAAGGTAATGTCGCTAACTGAAAAGCATAAAATACAGTTACGATTGTTTGTAGTTTCTGTAATTTAAAAGCAATCTTTTTAGACATGAATAATATTAAAAAAATGAACTCCAAAACATACAACTTAACCTCAGTTTGTACAACTATCTTTTCAAAAGGATTTAGAGAAATCTTGTCACCGTTCAACAAAAAAGCTAAAAACATAATAAGCATGGGTATAGAAGTATATGCAAAAACTCCCCCACAAAAGATTCTTATATAATCCGGACTTAATCGATTTTTATTTTCAATTTTGAAAAAACCTAAATCTTCTTCCTTTATTTTAAGCATTCATCTTTCCTCATTTCGACACAAAACTTATTTTATTTCTTTAGTTTTCTTTTTTCCTTCTCTTCATAAAGCTTTAGTCTTTTCTGACGTTCCCTTTCATGTTCCTCCCACGAAATATAAAATGATGGAAATTTAAATCTACAATAGGCTAATAATTGGAATTCAGCTGCGCCTATGGCTACCGAATATAGTATAAGGGTCAATATGGCATACCAACCTATTTGCCCCATCGTATAATCATTATTAATATAAATTAAGATTAAGAGAGTTAATACATATAGTATAGAGGCAATCATTAATAAATCTTTTGTCTTACTAAAAAATGAAACTGAATTTTCCCACTTACTAAATGCGCCTTCGCTAGCTTGCTTAAAGGTATTAATTGTTGTAAAAATATGAATAATAAAGGCTCCTAACAATAATAAGGCTCCATAAGTCAATGTAACACGATCATTTGAATAACCGAAAATACTCGAAACAACTACTGTTACAAATCCTATAGTCGCAAGTTGAAGTGCATATAGCAATATAACTATAGCTTGTAACTTTTGCAATTTAAAACGAGTTTTGGGAAATAAATATACAATAAGAAAAATGATTTGTATGCTATACAAACATAACTCTATTTTAATAATTGCTTCATCTAGTAAACTAGGATATACGGACCAACCAAATTTCACCAAACCATAAATTACACCTAACATTATTAATGAGGTGTATATGATTGAACCTAACATAAAACCTACAGCAGCCTCAGGACTTAAACGATTTCTACATGTAATTTTAAATTCATCTAAATCTTCTTCTTTTATATCCCACATCCAAGTTTCCCACCTTTAACTACCTTTACTTAAATCATGTAGATTTAAAATAAAAACCTTCTCATTTACATGAAAAGAGAAGGTTCTATTGGCACCATATAGCTTTATACTATTCAAAACTATCTCTTTTGAGATGCTTCATTTATAACAGATAAAAAATTTTTCAAAAATGAAATCAAGTTACTGCTCCTATTATATTACTGCGCTTCATCTTCTGGAGCTAAAACGTTCATATGATATTCTTCTAGCTTAGCAACTAATGTTTCTCTGTCTATTTCTAATAAGTTCATATGAATATTAAACGGTACAAATCCAGTACGCTTATTAATTCGATACATCCGTTGCGCTTTCGTTGGTAAAGAAGCTATATATTGCTCTTCAACATCATCCTCTATCAAAACTCCTAAGAACGACTGCCTGCGAATTTTATAGGGTAAAATACTATTTACATCTTTTAAAGCGATTTTCACAGGATATTTAGCATCATTAATAACCGTAATATACTCTGATTCTAAAATGGCTACTGGTGTTCTATTCATAATCTTCTTAAATATTTTCCACAAAGCAACTAACATGATTAATGCACCGATCCCAACTATAGCCCCCCTTACATAGTAAGCTTCCTCAGACGAGAAAGTGAATATAACAAAAATAAGCAACAAAACTTCAATTACAACGAATAAAAAAAACCTTCTGATTAATTTAACTTTCGATTCATAAATATAATATTTTTCCATATGATTCTCCTATTAATTTCGGTATTATAAATCTATTTTGATTTGTGCCTCTACATCACAACACGTTCTTGATTTATCCTATCATCATGTAACTCCTACTTAATCTCCCGACATGTTTAAACTATCGCTCTTTCTGCCCATGCTATTTCTAAGATAAAAAATGAAGGAACGGGCTAAGATCAGATACGTATAGCTGGACAGTAGGGTGTATGACATACTTTAAATAATGATTAAAAGCCAAACCGATATACAGACAAAAGAAGATAATCAACCACAAATAATAGGTGATTATCTGTCTTTTAATAGACTTTTTTTATTTTCACTTCGTTCATGTAATAATTATATTTTTGTAGATAAATTTAACGCCACACAAAAAGCTTTTTTAGTTTGCAACATAGAATTAACCCTTTTTACTTTTTCTAACAAACACAAAATACATCGATAGCATTATTATTAAGCCTATCCCACCAACCAATACACCTCCATATTCTTTCTGATATAAAAAAATAAACATAGTAACAATAAAGCTCGGTATTGACAAGATAATGAGCCATTTCCCCAGAAACTCTGCTACTTTATATAAAATTAAAAAAATAAACATAATCCCGACAATAATAGGTGCTATTACACTTTCAAATAAACCTTTTTCTGTTTTTGCAGTTTTAGGATCTTTATCCAAGGCGTTACATTCCTCTCTCTACTATTTAACTTATAAATAATGTTTTCATTCCATTTTCAAAATTCCCTTTTGATAATTGAGATAAAGTAAATGTACTATTATCGTCTAGTTGTGATAAATCAAATATAGTACTATCTTCTAAATGAGATAATATCCATTGTGTATGTGCTGTTTCAATAATAAAGAAACCTTTATCTGAAATAACCTCACCTTTGTCTTGTGTATCAAGTCGCATAACACTGTATATACTTTTTGTTGTTTTTATATCATTTAGGAAAACTTCTGCATGTGAAGGTTTTACACCGTTCTCAATTAAAATATTTTTCCCCTCTTCAATAGACAAAGTAATAAGATTACCAATTTCTTGTACTACATGATTTGGTAAAGTTTCTTCTAAATCAATATTTATATTTTGTTTTTCAATCTCAATTTGCAATAGATTTTTTGCTTCTGCATACAATTCATAATCTGATAAATTTTTAATTGTATGTACAATTCCATTCGTACTTTGATATGAAATATTAAAGTCACCTTGATTATAAATATTACCAGTGATTGTTATATCATTTTGAAAATCAATTTTTTGCAATAAAATAGAAATAGATGGACGATTAAAAATATTAAATAATATTTCTACATCAGGCTTTGGGAATACTTCTTGTTTTTGTTCATCAAATGTTAGTAAATTCCTTGCTAATAAGGAATGTGCTGCTGTTAAAAAGATCTTTTCTGTTTCCGTTTCTTTAAGCTCATCATAAACTATTTGTAATAGTGATTTGGCAAAGGGTTGATTATCTTTATAATTTAATAGGAATGCTAATTCTTCTAAAGAAAACGTATATTTTTTTTCCATAACTGTTAAAAAGTCTAGTTAAAAGACTTTTATTCCCCTCTTTTCTTTAATAAGTTTATTCAAACCATTTTTTTATAGATTTTGTAAAATTCGATGCATATTCTTTCATTTTTTTTCGTGGTGCAATATATTCAAATGCTTTACTAAACACTGTACTTCCTACAGTAGCTCCAATTATTCCACCTGCAATAGCTCCAACAGCAGTACCGATACCAGGGCAAATTAGTGTACCTAATGCACCTCCCGCTTCTACACCACCTACACCTCCAGCCCACGAAAAGTAAGTATTACCTGCAACTTTTGCTACAGAATAAGTGACGTCGGTTGCCTGCTCAACCCCGGTTTTGTCTGATTTAAGAGCTGTATGAAGTTCACCTACTTCAAATGCAGAGTTTATTAATACCGCCGGTATACCAAAAGGTTTCAAATTTTTTATTATATGTTTTGGAACATTAATTGCTTTAATACTGTTCTCAGGTAATGAGTGATTTAAATTCCCTACTTTTGCAGCTACTTTCTCAATTGTGGAAAATTCTTGTGCAACTTTCCCCATAGTTGTAACTGCCTTCCCGACTAATGGAATTTCCTTTAGCCCTTTCCCAAAAAGACTCTTAGAACTTGCTACAGAGAACGCTGAATTTACCCCTTTAAGCCATTTACTCCATGTATTCGCGATTTTTCCATTCGCTAAGAAACCTTTTTGAATATCAATAAGATCAGTACGTTTAGGTTTAGCATTTTGAACAAAATTTAATGCTCCTAATACGAATCCCATTTTTCCAGTTATAACTGTTCCTTTCGTTGCAAGCATTAAAAGAATATCTCCAATGCTCAATCCATCTCCTGAATTTCCATTACTCCCCCCCGTAGTGCTATTATTTATGGTTCCGTACCACTTGCTAGACATAATTTTTTCTATTGAACTACTAGAAAAATCTCCACTATTAGTTCGTATTTGATTCATTCCACTGTCTAATGCATGCATCATTTCACGAAACGCTTGCAGGTCATTTTGTTGACTGTTATAAGTTTCTAACTTTTCAAGCGTGTCACTAATTTCTTTTTGGCTTTTTACAGATCCTTCCGTAATTCCTGAGGATGATGGATATTGAATTGCAATAATATCACTAATGGATCCTACCGTTTGTCTCGCTTCGTCATTAGAGTGATTAAACCCTTCATTGTATCCATTAATTCTTTTCTTTACATCATCCAAATAAATTCCGTAAATTTTGACATCTGCATCACTGTCAACCGTAGAACTGAAATCCTCCACTGTTTTTTGAAATTGACCTTTTAATAACTCAGCTGATTCCATATAACTAGAAATAATTTTCCCATGAACCATGGCTAAATACCCTTTAATTCCATCAGCTGTTTTCCCTTGAAAAGAGCTAATTTGTGTAACACCCATTATTTTTTGTAATACTGATTCGAAATGTTGATTTAACTCTTCAACATTTGAATTAAAGCGCGTTTGAAGTTCTTTCACTTCCTGTAATTCAATATTTTTGTCCACCTTACATCCCCCCTATTTCAAAATTAATGGCCCGGAATGCTGCTTAAACTTTTTTCAAGTTGTTCATCTTGTTCGACTATTTTCTCCCCGGCTTGTTGTATGTTATTTAAATCATTTTCTAATAACTGTTCATATTGCTGCACCTTTTGAGATAACATTTCGATTGCTTCACAAAATTGAGTTAATCTAGTCAAATTCGTACGACTCAACTTCATATCATTAAATTTCGTTTTCCCTAAATCACTAGCACCACTTTTCAAATCACTTACTTTCGCATCAAATACCCCTTTATTTAATTTAATTTCCCCCATTTATCATTTCCCCGCCTTCTGTACTTCTACTTGAATACTAGCGTCAACCATTGAAACACTTCTACTTAGAGAAAGAATACTAGACTCACATGTAGCGATTTCTCTTTCAAGCCGCCGTATAGCTTGATCGATGTCTTCTTGCACTCTCCCTAGTTCTCCGATAAACTTCCCTAAATTCGAAATGACTTGTTGTTCATATGTTTCTTTAAAAGTAGTTGCTCTTTGCCCTTTCCAACTACTCTCGTTTATTTCTAAGGACTTAAACTGCTCTTGATTTTGTTTAATTGCTTCAAGATTATTTACAAATTTCCCTTTAGCAGTTATTAGCCTTCTTAGTTTCATTTGTAGTTCAGCCAATTGCCCTTGTTGATGACTTATACTACTTAATAAACCAGATTTTTGACTATTTAATTCCTCTATCCCCATGCAAATCCCCCCTTAAATAGTTGGCACTTTAATTCTAGTAGCAAAACGATTTTCAACAAAATACCCTTCAAATGGATTTAATTTTGTACTACTTAAATCTTTATTAGATACATCGAAGACCATTTGGCCTGATGATTTTCTAAGTAAAATAACATGAGATTGCGTTTTTATTGTTTTTGAAACTAAGTCATATCGACTGTCAATTGAATCAACATCACAGCCAATTACGAAGTGGATGCCCATAAATGCACCATTTGTTATTAATTCTGCTAAACTATATATATCGCTATCTTCTAAATTACTTAAAATATCATTTACATCTGCAATTACGATTACAATCGGCTTAAATTTCTTAATAAATTCTGCCGGATTCACTGTTTCACTTGATGCTTCCTGCTCCTCTTTAAACGCCGCTTCTCTCGATTTATAAGCGTTTGTAACTTGTTTAATCGTTTTCTCAATTCCTGTTTTTTCAGCTACATATAAAGCAGCGCTCTCTCTATAGTTTGAGAAATTTCGTGTTCTTGTATCAATTAAACCTAGGTCAAAGTGTCCACTGTCTGCTAACTGTTGAAGGAATTGATGAACTACATTTTCAACTTCATCTTTCTTAATTCCCCCTACAACAATATTAGACGCTTCCGTTAAATCTAATTCGAGAGGCGTAACGTTTTCTGTCTCTACACCAAATGTTAGTTTGCCTGCTTCAATAATTTTTCTTGTTTCTGGCCATGCAATGAATTCCTTGTATTCCAGAACTTCAGGTACCATAGGAATTGCTTTCGGTCTTTCTCCATCCCAGAAGGAATCCATCTCTTTTCCTTCAGCTTGTATATTTTCAATTCGAGTAAGGACATCTTCTCCATTTGTCGGTAAAGCTGTTTGGAAGATTGTTGGTTCGTCAATTTTAACTAAACCACGGCCTGCTAATTCTTCAATTTTTAAGTCTGTTCTTCCTACAATAGCTCTAGATTCTGCCTCATCTATCATATATAGAGCAATTTGTAGTTTAATATTTGTATTTACTTGTACTCTCAATGCATTTTGACGTGTAGCCGTAAGCATTAAATGAATTCCTACTGCTGCCCCTTCACGTACAATTTGTGCAATAATGCGTTCAAAGTCTTCGACAAATCCAGCTTCTCTAACAGCATCATAGTTATCTAACGTAATTAATATTGTTGGTAATACTTCTTTACTAGCTCTCTCATACATTTCAAGACTCGCAACACCATATTTACTTAGCAATTGCTTTCTATCTTTTAATAGGTCTTCTATGCGACGAAGAAATTTCTCGCATTTTTCAACTTGGTCTAATGTAATGATGTCTGCCACATGCGGTAAAGATTTTAATGGCATTAAGCCATTTGTTCCGAAGTCTAATAAATACACATGCAAATGCTCCGGACTATGCTGACGAGCTACATCCATAATGACTGATTGTAAGAATGTTGATTTTCCGTAGCCTGGACTTGAGAAGACCGCTACGTGTCCGTCTTTACTAATATCTAGTGTTAATGGTGTTTGTGATTGTAATTCAGGCTGATCTAGTAGACCAATTGTTGCTTGTAATGGTTTCTTTTCTTTCGTCCATGCTTCTTTGAACTGAATAGCGTGTAAGTCTTGTAAATATACGCTTTCTGGAAGTGGTGGTAACCACGGTCTAGCTAACGCTTCAATTTCATTTATTTCTGCGTAATCGTGAATGTAGTCAATAACAGCATCCAGTTCAGATGGTACGCTTATTACTTCTTTACTGCTACCAAGTCCACTTAAGTCTTCACTTAATATTTCATATTGTCCTAGATCATTTATTGCATAGATTGTTGCGTCTAAATGTTCTTTATCCTCTTTATTTTCTACATAGTCTGCTCCGCTCCAAGCTGATTGGAATAGTTCATAAATTTCATTATTCCCAACTTGTAAATAAGCACGTCCTGGTAATGTAATTTCAGCAGCATCTGGCGTTTTTAAAATTTCATTACTATCTGACGTATTTTGAACTTTTAGTGCTAGTTTGAATTTCGAGTTACTCCAAATTTGATCATCTACAACACCACTCGGTTTTTGCGTAGCTAATATTAAATGGATTCCGAGTGAACGACCGATACGCGCTGTTGAAACTAACTCTTTCATAAATTCTGGTTGTTCTGACTTCAATTCCGCGAATTCATCACTAATTAAAAATAGATGCGGCATCGGCTCACTTACTAAGCCTTCTTTATACAGTTTTTGATACTGATTAATATGGTTTACATCATTTTCACCAAATAATCGTTGTCTTTTCTGTAATTCAGCTTTAATTGATGCGAGCGCTCTCATACTTTGTGCTCCATCTAAGTTCGTAATTGTTCCTAATAAATGCGGTAAGTTTTTGAATAAATTCGCCATACCGCCGCCTTTATAGTCAATTAGTAAAAAGGCTACTTCGTACGGGTGGAAATTTACTGCTAGAGATAATATATACGATTGTATAATTTCCGATTTACCTGAACCCGTTGTACCTGCTATTAATCCGTGTGGTCCGTGTGCTTTTTCGTGTAAGTTTAAGTTTACGATATCTTCTTTACCACGTAATCCAAGTGGTACAGCTAAAGATTTATGCGCTGCATTTTTCTCCCAACGACTTGTAATATTCAGTTCTTTTACTTTTTCAACGCCATACATTTCTAAAAATGTTACACTTTCTGGAATACTATTTTTTAAGTTTTGCAAATGATTTAATGGTGCTAATGCCCGTGAAATATCTTCTAAATTGAATCCTTTTGGCACATGATTTAGTTTAAATTGACGGTTAACAAGTTCTCCTTGCTCTAAGATGATGTTCCCTTGTTTTGCATCTCTTATATCTATTACCGTTTTCACATGCTCCGGTAAACTTTGCATAACATCTTGTACAAATACAAGTGATACACCTAATTGACTCGGATCATCATTAAAGAATTCCATAACAACATGGTCTAATATTAGTTTTTCATCTGTAATGAGAACGACATAGTGCGGTGCAAAGTACATTTTTTCATTAGTAGAACTTTTTTCATCTAGTTTTAATTTTCGTTCTTTCAATATTTGATACAAACTATTTAACACTTGATCACGGCTACGATCATGGTATACAAATCCACGTACATTTATATCGCGAACACTTCCATGAGGTAACCAGCGCATCCAATCCCATTTTTCTTTTTCTTCTTCCGGAAAAATAGTAATAAACTGCAAGTCATAATAACTATGGAATAAAGCCGTTTGTGCAACTAATAATTGTAATTGCTCTAACACTAAAGAGCGTTGGCCAATATAACCGACTGGTCCATTCATTAAATCTGTTACAACTGGTACATCTTCCAATGATAGATAACGCTGTCTTAGTTCACGTGCTATATCAATTAATTCATCTTTCGTTTGACTAAATTCTTCTTCATTAAATTGAATTTCAAAACTCGTATTAGCTTGTCCTGTTCCAACGCTAAATGTTAAGAAATCATGATGTAACATTGTTTTTTCATAAATTCTAGGATTTACTTGAACTGCCATATTACGTATTACTTCTACATTTGGATTGTGATAATGTAATGCGTGACGCTGTTTTTCACTTTCTGCATGTAAATCTTTCGTTTTTTGTTTTATATACTCTCTATAGCTTTTATCTCGTTCAACAATGTCGACTTTATATTGCTTCAAATTTTTAATATACGATGTGACAGAAACAATGATTGTTACTAATGTCATCGCAATCGATGCGATAATAAACATTCCATATTTCATGAAAATAGCAAGTAATACAGTTACGACAATCATGACAAGTGAAGGTGCAATGATTCTTGCTAAATGCTCCGTTGGTTTTGATGGCATACTTGAAGGCTTTGCAATTGTCATTTTCTCTTCTGGTTCACGGTAAATAATACGTGGTGAACGATGATAGTCTGGATAACCACTTTGATAATTCGTTTCTGATTCTACTAAAATAGGTAACGCAGATTTCACTTTATCTTCTGAAGAAAGTACTTGAATGTCTTCACTACCAATCTCCAATAAAATACCATCAAAATATAATACGTCTCCTGATTCCAACATAACGCTATCTTTTAACTTCGTATAATTATGAAATACATCCCCGCCATACACGTTCACTTTAAAAGAATCGTACAACGTTTCGCGAGATAGCATTAAATCTACACTAGTCCCGGTAATAGAAATATCATCGTAATCGTTTTGACTCACTGTAAGAGAATGTTTCGTTCCAATATCAAACACTTTAGTTGTGCCAACAATAGATATAAAGATTTTCAAGCTCACATCTCTTGTTTTCCCAATCTCAATTTCCTTATTGAATTCTATTAATTGATCCTGTACCATCCAAGCATTTACTTCATTATTCCACTTTAACTCTACTTCTTGTTCTAAACTTGGATTCGTAATATCATTTGTCCACTCTTTTCCAATCGACACTATTGATTGCTCATTTGGATGTAATGTGCACTTATATATTTTGTCTCCATAAGTCAATACTAATAGTTGCTCCATCCGTGTTCACTGCTCCTTTTCAACTGTCTCATCAAGTGCTTACTCTTTTTTCTCTGTGTCCGACAAATTTTTATCGTTTGATGAATTGCCATATTTCTTTTTATATTCATCTAATTGTTGCTCATATGTTTTTAACTTTTGATCACGTTCTTCCCCTGATAAATCCGGATTATTTTTCAGTGATTCAATTTGTTTAACAAGGCCGTACATAATAAGCTGAGGATCATCAAGTGTTTTAGCTAAATCTAATGATTTATCAAAATTACCTTTTCCGTTATACATCCAATACAGCAAATACTTTTCATCACTTTTCAAACTAATGTTTTTCATAATCGATTTCTTTTGAGCTTCACCTAGTTTTTCAGCTGTAATGTATGCAAATGCTAACTCATATTTAGATGCAATCGGTAATGATTCAAACTCCTCCTCATTCAATTGCGTAATGACTTTGTCATAATCAGTTGCTATGAAACTTGCATTTGCTTCTAACAATTTATTTTGATAAGGAAATTTTATAAAAGTGAAATATATTAAAGGAGCAGCTAAAATAACTGTCGCCGCTATGAAGGAAAAAGCTAAGTATTTAAATGATTTATAGCTTTTTTTAGGTACTAACTGCATATTTTTTTCTGTTTTTGTTTGTTCCTTCTCAAAGCTGTCATCAAGAAACTGCAGTAATGCATCTAAGCTTTCCATTTGAGCAACGGTCTGTTCAAATGTTGTTTCTTTTGCATCTTTTAGTAACCCAGCATACAAATCATCAAAGTTATGTTTTTGGGAGAATAAAGCAATAATTAGACACTTATATTGTGTTAAAAATTGCTCTTCTAATAATGGGGTTGGCGGAACAATATCTCGAATTCCTCTATGTATAATACTTGGTATTAAATTAGCATTAAAAACTATATTGTCTGGATGTAAAAAGAACGTGATTCGTTTATTTAAATATTTACGAAACTGCGCAACATTCCGAAGTAGTCTTAATTTCTCATTTCTTCCAAAACGGCTAAGATCGCCCCACTTATATAATTTTTTATCTACTTGATATAGAAACGTAAACATATCATCCGTTTCTTCTATTGTTAATGGTACAAATTCAGATGATTCGCCCGTAATTATATCGAATTGACGGAAGTCTTTTATACGTGTTTGAGATTTGGTCATCTCCAATTTCCAATTTTCTTTTTCTATTTGAAATTGATAGTTCATTGCATCAATTTGAATTATTTTTTCCGTCATGTTTATCCTCTTCTCCTTTTCTTTATAACCCGTAATAACTTATTTTCAAATAACTAAAAGTAAAAAATATTCTTTATAAAACTTGCAAAATATCTCCATCTGTTATTTGGTGATCAATTAAACGATCATTATCTGTTAAAACAATTGACTTATTTTTCACTTTAATCACAAAATGCGAACCTTCATGATTATCAATCTTTAGCGTATCTAATAAGTTTTTCAATAAATATTTAATAGATTGATGATTCGGAATACGCAAATCATATGTATTTCCATTCCATTTACTAAAATCTACTGTCACATTGATATGTGTTTGTATTGCCATCGCTTTACCTCCAACTTTTACGAAGAACCGTATAAATACCGATGCAAATAAGTAGAATGCCGCCGCCAAATAATAATATTATTGCTATACTAATTGGCTCTTCATTCATTGTTTCATTACTTGCTACTTCATCTGCACTTTTTCTGACAATGTATTCACTGCTAAACAAACTATTTTTCGTATCTTTAACACTATTATTCTCTTTTTGTTTTATAAAAAGAGAATCTCGCAAAGCTTCCATATCTTTTTGTTCTTTCTTTTTCTTTTTCTCAATTTCTTCTTCTATATCTTTGTTAAATAATTCAATCGATGCTTTATCTAATTCTGTTTCCTTATGTTCCTTTTTATTTTTTTCTTGGTCGCTTTCTTCAAGTCGATCCACTTTAAACTTAATCTTCCCATCATCACCAAGATAACTGTCAGCCGCGCTCCTTATCGGTAGCGCGACAAACAGTAAAAGGATAGAGAGAAATGATAACTTAGCCACTATGCTCCATTGTTTGATCATTTACTTCTTTTTCCTCCCATTTCTTATGCCATACAAATAGATTACTAACCAATCCAATAATGGCAATTACAAACAATACGACAAAAATAACTTTCCCAGTATCTTTACCACTAATAAAATCATTTAGAAAACTTTCTATATACTGAAGCGGTGAGAATTGACGTATCTTTCCGACAGACGACATTTGATCTACTTTACTTCCAACTGCCTCAGTTAAAAACAGGTACATGCTTAAAAATACTAATAGTATAAACATTCCTACCATTTTTATTTGTCGTAATAAGTAGGTTGAGACTAATACAAACGCCATCATAATAAATGTGATGAACGCAATCCATAGTAAACTTTGATCCTGACCAAACTTTAAAAGACGCCCAGAAATGATACCTATACTAATCCCTTCCACAATTGATATACCGAAAGCTACTACTGTAGTTGGTACATTCATATCAATTAATGAGAATTTCTCTTCAAAATGATCTGATTGCATTCGTTTCTTTTCTTGATTCGCAATTGCGTATGCTGTAAATAATGCAACAATGAAACAAGTTAATACAATTAAGTATGGTGTAAAAGCATTACCTGCTACAATTACTCCATCATTTTGCTTTTGAACTGGACTAGCTAAAAAGTCATATAGCATTTCATTTTGACGATCTCCAATACGACTATTCGCTAAAATTTTCGTAAAGTTTTTGGAGAATGATTTATCATCTTCCATTTTCTTCGTAAAGTCGTTTAGTAATAAATCAGCTTTTGAAACAATTGTCGTTCCGCTGTCTTGAATTTCTTTTGCTTGTCCATTGATTTGATCAAATGTTTTATATACATCGTCTGAAGTTGCTAAACTATGCTTCGAACTTTCGACCAATGACTGACTTTGCATCATTAATGATTTAATACCAGAATCTAACGATAAAATAGCTGTTTGCTCACCAGCATGATTTGTTGTTAATACTTGCTGCTCTTCAACTAGCTTTAAGCTATTCTCACGCCATTTCGCTAAACCTTTTACATACTCTCCTAAATTTTCATTCATACTAGTTGCTTGTTGCGTCGTTCCATTTAATTTCTCCGCTAGTAGCATAGAATTTTGATCCGCACTAGTAATAGATTGTTGATAAGAGTTTATTTTTTGTTTTAAACCTGACATATCTTGCTTTATTTCTGTAGTAATACTTGATGAAACAAGATTTGAAATTAAATCAATTAAGCTTTGTTTATTTAATACGTAGTACAAAGATTGATCCGTCGCAATTGCATCTAAACTTCCCTCTTCTAACTTAGGACCTACATCTTTCGTTCTTAAATCAATCCCATAATACATTTCGTAAAGGCTCATTAAACCTTGATAACTTTCGACTGTATCTACTGCTTCTTTTATTAATACACTGGAAGTAATATCTGTTATTTTTTCTGTTTTTTGATGTACAACTTGATTCGTTGTACTTTCAATAATTTTTGAATTGCTACCGTTATCTGTCCCAGTGTCTGGCTTCTCTCCTGTATCAGGTTTTTCTCCTGTATCAGGTTTCTCTCCTGTATCAGGGTTTCCTCCCGTGTCTGGATTTCCTCCTGTATCAGGTTTCCCTCCTGTGTCTGGATTTCCTCCTATATCAGGTTTCCCTCCTGTGTCTGGATTTCCTCCTGTATCAGGTTTCCCTCCTGTATCAGGTTTCCCTCCTGTGTCTGGATTTCCTCCTGTATCAGGTTTCCCCCCTGTGTCTGGATTTCCTCCTGTATCAGGTTTTCCTCCTGTATCAGGTTTTCCTCCTGTATCAGGTTTTCCTCCTGTATCAGGTTTTCCTCCCGTATCAGGTTTTCCTCCTGTATCAGGTTTTCCTCCTGTGTCTGGATTTCCTCCCGTATCAGGTTTTCCTCCTGCATCAGGCTTGACACTGTCACCATTATTACTCTGTTCTGTTTTTTGAATAATAGGCGTTTTAGCATTGTGTACTAACGGCATTATGCCATACTGTGATTTATGAACCACATTTTCCACTTTGCTATTTTCCGTTTGTGTTCCTTTATCTTCTTTGTTAGGTTTTTCTTTTTCAGGACTAGTTTCTTTTGTATGAGTCCCACTCAATTCCCACTGCCATGTTACAGGAGAGAAAACATCTATATTGATGTTTGGATCTTTTAACTTCACATCCAAGCTAATCTTTATATCCCCTTCATTACGAGGAGCTATTGTAATTTCTCCTGCTTCGCTTTGAAGAAAGTCACTTGTACGATCCTCACCATCAATATGTAAGAATCCTGTACTTCCATCTAGTTTAAATTCTTCTGGAATCTTTATCTTCAAAATTTGCGGAGATTCCATTTTAATTACTTTAGCAGTATCACTAAATGTAATTCCCTCTGTATAAAGTCTATCCTTTACTTCTTTAATTGCGTTTCCTAAAGATATTTTATTTACAGGATCATAATAAAAATTATTTTCTTTATTATATTTTTTTGTAAATTGAATTACATTTTGCAGTTGTAATTTCGTTGTATCTGGCAAATCACTTTGACCGATTTCTTCCATGTTTAAACTAGGTAATTTCGCAATTAAATTCTCGATTTGTTTCTTTATTCGAGCATCTGGTTGTTTCATTAATGTATTTATGAAGATTTCTTGCTTTCCATCATTCGACATAGATTGCTTTAATTTCTTAATTACCGTCTCTTGAATATCACTTTCTAACTTCCCTGCAAGTTCTGTATCATATTCAGACACTTGTTTTTTTACATCTGCTAAATATTTTTGAATTGCTGCAGCATCAGTTAAAATATTTGGTTCTTTCTCTGAAAACGTAAATTGATTTGAAATAATTTTATTAGCGGATTCCAATGCACTTAATTGCTTTAAAGCATCGCCTGTATTCATATCATTCATATATTGATTGAATTGATTTGTGAAATTATTCGCTAACAAATTGTTATCAGTTTGCATTTTTTGAAAGTTATTAAAACCATCTAAGTACGTACTGTTAGATTTATTCCCTTCATCTAACGCTTGACCGAAACCTTTTAAAACATCCTGAAATCCTTTGAAACTATTAACAGAAACACCTGTATAATCTTGTACTGTTTTAAATTGATTTGTGTAATTCGCTAACGGACTATGTATATCTTTTTTATACATAGTTGTTTGAACGTTTCCTTTTTCAATTATTTTACCTATATTATCTTGTGCACCTTGTAGCTTACCGATAATACTCGCAAAATAAACGTCGATTATTTGCTTATTGAAATCTTCTAAAATAACAGAAGCTGTATTTTCTGCCTCAGCTTTCAAATCCTTATTCCCAGTTGCATTTACTTTGTAGTTTAACGTTAATTTCTCCGGAATCTCTGAATCAATCGCAACTGCTTTCCTAGAAAAATCATTTGGAATAACAATCATCATATTGTAATTATTATTTTTCAATCCATTTTCTGCTACCCCGCGACTAACTACGTACCATTCTTGTTTCGTATTTTTATTTACATTTTTAACAAATTGATCTCCAAACGCTATTTTATTACCCTCAAATACAGTACCCTGATCTTCATTTACCAACGCAACTGTCATTTTTGGTGTAGTATTCTCATTAGCTTTCTTAACATTTTGATTTAATGCTAAATAGGAGACCCCTGTTGATAGTACAAGAGCTAAAATAATAAACAACAAGATGCTCCATTTGAACTTTTTCACTACTTATCACTCCTGCGACTGCGAGTCTATCTAATGAAAGACTTCGTATCTTACTCTAGTTTTAAAGTAATTTAGCCATACAACGTATGGTTGCATGGCTAAATTATATATTTCTTTTTATCTGTCTTATTGTAGACCGAAATTACGAGAAAGATCTTCGTCATGTCTAGCAACAGCTTCTGCAGTTTTATTAAGCTGCATATTAATTTCTTGTAATAGCTGTGCGAAGTTTTGTACTTTTGGCTTTAATTGATTGAACTGTTGGTCAAAACCTTCGAAAGCACGACCTTCCCATTCTCCTCTTAATTCATTTTGTAAGTTTTGTAGTTGACGTAAAATGTCCTCAATTTGATTTGCACCTTGTCCATATCGAGTCGCTTTCGATTTAAGCTCCTCTGGTGACATACGAATTTGTCCTGCCATTATTAAATCCCCCTTAAAATTAAAAAATAGTAAAATTAACCAATAATCAATTCTACAAATTGATTATATCAATAATTTAAAAATTTCTAAACAAAAAAATGATATTTTTCCAAAATTTCTCTTTTACTATAATAACGATATATTGTATAATACTAATTTATTTGTTTTTTAAGCACACTCTATAAATCTACTATAAAATAAAGGCAAACCATCTATTTTATATATTTATAAGGACTTATTCACTTTAAATCCCAGCGATAAAGTAGCCACTAAATCATTATTTTCCTCCCATTCAGACTATAATACTCACTTCAAAGTCATAATTACCTGCCTTTCAACAAACCCAAACTCTTCGTACATCTCTTTTGCAAAATTCCCAGCAAATACATTCAACCGAATTTCTGAATACTTCTCCTTTAATTCCTTAATACCAGCTTCCATCAGTTCTCGCGATAATCCTCTCCCGCGATATTTTGGGAAAACGTACAATTCATATATAAATCCAAGTTTTTCACGAGAAAAATAGTCTGTATTTTCCCCTATTAATATCCATCCCATTACTTTATTTTCTTCTTTAATAATTAAATAGTATGCTCCTTTTTCTACAATCGGCTTTGTAATCTCAATTGCTTTCTTGGTACTTAATTGACAATTGCCTCTCGTCCCTTCAAAAAGCGATTGAGCCGCATATTTTAATATTTCATTGGTATCTTCTTGATTCGCCTTAATTATCATTTTTCACAACTCCCCTTGAATAATAGGCATTACTATCGCTTGTTCAAGATTCTCCGCTTCCATAACAATTGCCGTTAATCCGTGTTCTGTACTTGTTTCATGGAGCTCTCCCTTTTCCCAAAACACAGCTTGTCCCGCCTCTATCTTTATCTTTTCTTTATTTACTCCACATACATATCCTGTCCCGTCCACAATAAGAAGCAGTTGAGATACAACTGCTTCATGATTACCGATGATTCCATTCTCGTGTAAATGCATAGCACCGATATGTATATTTCCTCGATGGTTTAATATTTTCGACATGATGAAATTAGATTGAAATACTGATAGGTGCTTTCCTACTTTTTCACTAAAATCAAAAATTTTCATTACTAGTTCTCCTTATACGTATAAAACCATCCTTACTGTCTGCATCATATGTCCTTCAAAGTCTTCTTCAAATTGCTCTAATTCAGCAAAACCTTTCGCTTCATAAAAGCGTTTTCCTTTTTCATTTGCTGCTTCTACATGTATGTACAATTTCCGTATCCCATTTAATGCTTTAATTCCTTTTTGTAATAAAGCACTTCCGATCCCTTTTCCTTGCTGATCTGGTAACAAATAAATCGCACCTAATTCCGCTTCGTTTTGTAGTCTAACAGGTGAAAAGTTCGCAAACCCTATTACTTCACCCTCTTCTTCCGCAACGAATAAATGTGTATTTTTAAGACGATATTTCATTTTTTCATCAGAATATGCCTCGTCTAAAAAACTATCTTGAATTTCTCTCGGAATAATGCCTTCATATGTATCATGCCAAGCTATTTTTGCTACTGATTGTACAGCGTGAATGTCTTCTTGCTTCATTTCTCTAATTATATATGTCATCTCGATGTCTCCATTCTCTTTAAATTATATTCTGCTAATATACTAGAAGAAACGGCAAAACCATTTTCATAATTCACCTTAATTAATTTTAATTTCTCAATTGAAGCTGTTGCAAAATTAAACTTTCCATAAATATATTCCATTACACTTAAAAACTGCTTTGTATGTAATCTATTTGCAATTGTACAATGCGGAACCCATTTTCCCGGTACGTAATATGAATTTGGGTTGTCATGAAAAGTTTTAAAATAATCATGATAAGAATAATGAAGTTTTAACAATTCATCGGTAACGGTCGGCGCTAGAAAGACCGTTCCATTAGTAGGAAAAATTCCAACAGAAGGAAAAATTACTGCGTCTATATTTTCTTGAATAGCTACAAACTCCCCTAGTTTCTCCGTATACAAATGAACATCTAACTCATTATAATCCGCAATCGTTATATGAGGTTCTACTCCAGCTAATTGATTTGTTCCAATTACATTTGTTAATTCATTTTGCAGTTCTGTAATTTTATTAGTAAACACACCATCAAATGTAGCAATAATAGCGTACAATCTTTCTCACCCCTTCGTTACACATAGCGCTTCCCATTCTTCACGAATCATGCCCATTCGAATAGAATCATAGTATGTTCCGTTATAATAACGACACTTTCGCATTCTACCTTCTAAGCTCATTCCTATTTTCTCCGCTACTTTCATCATTCGTTCATTACCAGACCAAGTCGTGAGCCCTACTCTACCAATTTCCATCTTTTCAAATAATAAATCTCGATATAACGTTAACGCTTCTGTACCGTAGCCACCATTCCAGTAAGTTGGATTATAAATAACAATTCCCATCTCCAACCAACGCGTCGGTTTATGCTCCCAATAAAATCCGACCGTCCCTATAATTTGACCGTTATTTTCTATAATTAAATTTGACAGTGGTTCTTCTTGCAAACGAGTTTGCATCTTCTCTTTATAGGAAGAGTATTCTTGCATTGAGAACGGGAAATATGGCGCATCCCATTTCTTCCATTCTGGGCTTTCTTCTTTAAATATGATATTCCATAATGTTTTTATATCCGATTCTTCTATTGTACGAATTGTAACTTTCTTCCCCTTTAATACAACGTTTTGCATAATTCCCTCCTGCATTCCTCTTTATTTCATATATAATTATAATATTTTTTCAGAAAAATCAAAACTAATATCATTTATTATATTGTATAATTTTGTTATTAGATACCAATTATTGATTTAGAAAGCTGGTGATTTAGTGAATAATCGATTTAGTATTGCTATATTTCTCACTATTAT
This sequence comes from Bacillus sp. FSL E2-8900, assembly GCF_037966225.1. Lineage (NCBI taxonomy): Bacteria > Bacillati > Bacillota > Bacilli > Caryophanales > Bacillaceae > Bacillus > Bacillus sp. FSL E2-8900. The sequence goes on along the minus strand of NZ_CP150193.1, from coordinate 1,953,149 downwards.
TACGACAAATATTATTCTATATTTCTTCTTACCATCAAATATTGTTACGAAATGGGACTTCAATGGAACGCCTACATCAACAATGGATAAAAGCACTTTTGTAATCGTAAATATAATTATATGTTCCTTCTTATTCTTTGTATTTTTAGCTTTATCTAAAGCAGCGAGTAACCAGAAATTTCTCCATTGGATCGGCAACACAATGTTACTATTCTTATTTTTTGTCGATATTGTCATCGCCCTCATCGCTCTTGGCTTTTCACTTCCTCTTGATCATTTCATATTTTTAGCATTAGGGCTTTTATTTATATTAATAGGTTATTTCAGTTCCAAAATTGATACGACTAAATTAACCGTTTCATTAGAATGGAATGATAAGCACCTTGAAAAAAGAGCTTCAAATATTAGTAGTATTTCAATGATGATAGCAGGTATTTTTTTAGCGATACTTCCTTTTATCGTTTCTGCTCCCTATAGAGGTTATGCTATACTAGCAATTCTTTTAGGAATGACGCTTATCATTCTGCCGAGTACGATTTATTTACTTATTAAAGACAGCAAGCAATCTACTCCTTTAAAAAAATAGGAGGTTATATCCCTCCTATTTCAGCTTAATGTTTTATTTTTCACTTTTTCTATCTCAACTAAAATCCCTTTCCCTATCCAACCCTCTACGCCATCTTTTTTAATTAAATCATATCCTGAACAGCTATCATCAATGAGAGAAACGATATCTCCCTTCCTAACGCTTATTTGCGCACAAGAAATATCGGTTTTCACTGTATATTCACCTGACTCAAGTTGTTTCATATATTCATTTTTTACAGTGAGTAAATTATTCGTTTCCTTTTGTTTACATACGGTGTAATCTTGCATCTTCTCGATAGGCTCTATGTAATAATACGGATATGTCACTCCGCCCTGCATTTCTGAATTCGCATTAAAATCCGCTATTACTTCATACTCCGGAAAATAGTCTACATATGTATAAGAAAACGTATCGCCCGTTTGTTTCCTCTGAATAATAAATACGTTTAATTGCCCTGCTTCTTTAATTGCATTTCCTCCATCAATTGCAATAATTTTTTTCTCCTTATCAATAACTGGATTGTTAGACGGTGCTTCTTCAGAATAGTTCACGACAGGCCAATGACCAACTATTACATACTTATTTGCTTTATGTGATTTATTAAAAAACTGTGGCATTGCTATCGCATTTTTGCGCTCAGTTTGTTTCCAATCTACTCTATCTTCTAGACCGGCATGCACAAAAATATAATCTTCTGTTTCAATCGCTGTTGGCAACTCTGTTAGCCAATATAGTTCTTGTGAAAATTCACTTAACAATGCTTCTTTCACTTCACGAATTGAAGTGCCCTCATGAACTGAAAAACCCAATTGCTCTAGCCATTCATTAAAAATCGAGTGCTTTCTCATACATAAATAATTAATAAGATCAGGATTTTCATTTAGAAGAGCATCAACTATAACTTCACAATTCCCTTCAACAACGTGAACCTTTGAATTGTTCTTTACAAGATTCATAACGTAGTTTACTACGCCTACGCTATCTCGTCCTTTCTCGCAAAGATCTCCATTAATAATTAAATAATCTTCATCTTTAAAGTTAACTTTATGTAGTGCTTCTTTTAAAAGATTTAATTCTCCATGAATATCAGATATGACGATAACTCTAGCATCATTAGGGATTGATAGTTTCTTTATTTTTTTCAAGTATAAGCGCTCCAATCATTCTCTTTATTAAATTAAAACAATTCGACAAAATACACTATATAACCTTTTCAAATACATATACCATAACTTACAACCTATTTACGGTTTAATAATAACTTAAAAAATAAGAAGAAGCTGTTCCCAACTTTTGCGGGACAACTTCTTCTTATTTTTTATAATTCTTTATGAAAAGAATAACTCACCTTATCATACCCTTCTCTTTCATAAAAACGATGAGCATCAATTCTTGAAAATGCTGACGTGAGGACGATAGACTCACATTCGTTTTCCTTTCCCCAGTTCTCTATATACGAAAGTAATACTTTCCCATGTCTTTTTGAACGATGTGCTTCTGCTGTTACAAGGTCATATACGAAAATGTGTTTCTTATTATAAAAGTTCGTACAAATTGCTACACCTGCAAGGCTAACAACTTCACCATCCTCATTACGCAGCGAAAATAGTTTATAATTTTCTTCTTTCATATTTCGAAATAAAGAGCTTGTTTCCTCTTTTGAAAGTTTCGTTCTTAATTGCTGTAAAACAGGTAATACTTCATGTAATTGCTCTTCTGTTACTACTTCTTTAACATTCATTTTTAACTCTCCCTTAACTATTTAAATAATTTTCTAAATGTTATATCATTATTATAGAAAGAAACTGCCCTTTACTTAAGTGGCAGTTTAAGTGTTTTTTATAAGGCCAGTTTTAAAGGAGAGTTTTATATGGATTTTATTATCCCATTGCAATTACAAAGTAACACACCTATTTACTTGCAAATTTACGAATATATAAAAGCTGAAATTATACAAGGGACTATTTCTGTTGGCACACGTCTACCCTCACACAGAAATTTAGCATCACAACTTAATATTAGCCGCATTACTGTTGAATCAGCTTATCAACAGTTATTAGCTGAAGGTTATGCAGAAAGTAAACCGAAACGTGGTATTTTTGTAGCAAATTTCGATATTGACGTTATCCCAAATAAAAAACGAAATGCAGCAAAGAAGACGAACAATTTGATAGAAGAAAAATTTGAATATGATTGTAGCCAAGGGCTTATTGATCAAAATGCATTTCCGATTACAAATTGGAAACGAGCATTACAAGAATCCATACTTACATACGAAAATGCACTATTTGCCAAAGAAGATCCTCAAGGTGAATTCGCTCTTCGAGAGCATATATCAACATATTTATATCATTCTCGCGGTGTACATTCTTCACCTGATCAAATTGTGATCGGCGCCGGAACACAGCCACTTCTCTGGCTACTACTTCAACTGCTTGGCCCTACAAAAGAATACGGCATTGAAAACCCTGGATTTCACCGTATACACGCAATTATTAAAAGCTGTGATAGACAAATTCATCCCATACTATTGGATGAAAAAGGGATTGATATTTCTAGTTTATACAATACAAATTCCAATGTCGCATACGTTACACCATCACACCAATTTCCACTCGGGATTATTATGCCTTTATCTAGAAGATTAGAATTGTTAAAGTGGGCTAATGATTGCAATGGATACATTATTGAAGATGACTATGACGGAGAGTTTCGCTACGCTGGTAAGCCGATTCCTTCTTTACAAAGTCTTGATTCAAATGAACGCGTTATTTATATGGGAACTTTCTCAAAATCTTTTTTACCTTCTTTACGAATGGGATATGTTGTTTTACCACCACATCTTTTAAAAACATATCAAGAACTGCATGGAATTTTCAAACAAACAGTCTCTACAATACAACAACTTGCTTTTGCTAACTTTATACAAAACGGGAATTGGGAACGTCACCTTAATCGGAGTCGTACACTATATAAAAGAAAACATCATACGTTAGTAAAATCCATTACGAAAGAAATGGGGGCTAATGTTCAAATTCTTGGCGAACAGTCCGGACTTCATATTGTTTTATGTGTAAATAACAGTATGAATGAAAATGAACTGATTGAATCCGCTAAAAAACAAAGCGTTAAATTATACCCACTTTCTCCATATGATTTCGTGAATGATTTACGTAAGGAATCATACGTATTACTCGGCTTTGGTAGTATTCCGGAAAATAAAATTGAAACGTTGGCTATATTATTGAAAGACGCTTGGTTTCCTAGTTGCAAGGAAACTTGTTAACATTGGGTTTAACTTGTAACATGTTAACAATTCAACAAAATAAAAAAGAAGGCTGTTCCAAAATAACTTTTTGGACAGCCTTCTTCTAGTTATTCACCTGACCTAACTTTCCTTCCCGGACGTTTCACACCAGTCGTTTCTGTTGAATAGGAAGCTTCAATTATAGCGGTTGGATCTACAGAGAGAACGAGATCTTTCATTTTCGGATAAATGAATCGGTTTGTAATGCAATAAATGATTCTCTTATGCTCCCCTAAAAAACCACCTTCTCCATGTAGATACGTAACAGATAGTTGCAATTCTTTCATAAGTAAATCGCCTATTTCTTTATTCTTACCAGAAATAATCATAACGCTCTTACCTTGATTAATACCATCTAGTATAAAATCAATCATCTTCGTAACAATATAGAAAATTGCTAACGAGAACATCGCTTGTTCGATTGAAAATAAAATGGCAACAAAAATGAAAATAACTGCATTTACTGCAAGTAAAAATGTACTAATCGGTACATTAAAGTGTTTATTCATCCAAACTGCCAACATTTCCGAACCGTCAATTGCTCCACCCATTTTAACAACAATCCCAACACCAATTCCAAACAGTACTCCACCATAAAGTACAATTAATAACTCAGAAGTCGTAATTGCTGGAAATGGTTTTAAATAAATTAATCCGAGTGTTGTAACTACATTCGCATAAGATGTACGGATAAAAAATTTCTTTCCCATTACTTTTGCAGTAAATAATAAAATTGGGATATTAATTCCTAAGAACACACCATAAAGCGGCAATCCTGCGACTTTATTTGCCATAATAGCAATAGCCGTTACCCCGCCATCTACTAATCCATTAGGTGCTAAAATAAGCTCTAATGAACCTGCTACTATAATTGAGCCAATTGTTAATAATACGTATTCAAATACTTTCTTCATTCATTACCCCCAAAACTTATATATTTTCTTAGTATTATTTTAACGTAATTTTACTACTAATTCAAAGGTATCGATTTATATACAGAAAAGTTTCTCCTTTATCGCTATTTTTATGTAACACATGTAACGCGTAATACTAAAAACACACTTACAAATTAAAAGTAAGTGTGTTTTTAACATCTATTTAATCTTTACGTACGGCTTCATTTTTAATTTGAATATTTCCTCAACTGCCCTTTGATATCCACCGGCATTTCTAAGCGACTCTCCCACTTTACGACTATTCTCCTTAAACGTCACATCATCCATTACTTTCTTTACAGCCTCACGTAACAATTCAGAAGTTAACTCGTTGCGATTAAGTCTTATTCCTGCCCCTACTTCAGTCAATCGTTTTGCAACGAATGGCTGATCTCCTGTTACCGGAATTACAACTAATGGAACACCGTAATATAACGCTTCACTCGAACTATTCATACCACCATGTGTCACGAATACATCAGCATGCTGTAAAACTTCTAATTGCGGGACATAATTATACAACTTAAAGTTTTTCGGGATATTTTCAAATTGACTTATATTTATCTTCTTACCAACGACTAATACGACTGTCGCATCAACATCTTTAAAAGCTTCAAAACATTTTTCATACAAAGCAGGTTGTTCATTAAAAACTGTTCCCATAGAAATGAAAATCACTTTTTCATTTTTTAAATCTTCGGTAGGAAAACTCCCCACTTCTTTTCGAGTAGCAATTGATGGACCTACAAATTTATACGATTCATCAAATACCTCTGAACGTGGCTGATATTCTTTTGAAGTATATACAATCGTAATATCACCAGGATGGTTCATAATATCATACATACTATTACATTTCATTCCATACTGCTTATTCCATCTTTCCATTCCCGCTAAACAAGATTGATATAATGGATCCATTTCATCTACTTGTCTCGATTCTTGCTCATCATGAAAATTAATGTACTGATTAACAGCAAACGTTGTACAGGATGAAACACTTGGTAATTGTAAAATATTCGCTATAATACGTCCTACTGGAAAATGATTATCATATATTAAATAATCGTATTTTTCCTCTTTTGTTTCTTCTACAATTTGAGTAACAATACGCTCTGATGCTTCAATCATATGAGATAGCATCGTCAAAGGGCTCCCACCTTCATTTACTCGTTCCATAATATTAATTTGAGAGAGAAAATTCTCAAACACTCGGAATTCCGCACCTGTTGCTTCAACCTTCTTTCTATAATCTTCAATACAATAAGAAACAACTGTTTCCCCTCGCTGAATTAACTCACTTACAATAGCTAAAGTCGGATTAATATGACCTTCCCCAGGAAAATTTATTACGAGTACATTTGCCATAACATTCTCTCCTATCCAATTAATATAATAAAATTAACAATTAATTATATTAATTAATTTAAGTCTATTATAAATGAATGCATTCTACTTCTTCATGCTTTTCTCTTCATTTTATTATTGAGAAATATTTTCTATAGTCTACATTATTGTGATTCACAATCTTATAAATGAATGCTTAATTTTACTTTTACTCTTCATAGATTTAAAGATACGAGTCTTACATTCAAGTATTACCACCATTATTTTTAGACAATTCATACAAAAATAGAGAAATATAATATTTTTAATGAGTTTTCACTATAAATGTAAGTATGCTTTCAATCTTTTTATCTTTATCCTCATAACTCATCATCTGTTATATAATGAATTTATGGAATTTACAGAAAAAGGAGTCTTTTCATGTTACAACAACTATTCAATTCACCTATTCTATCCGTTCAAGCCTTGCACCCAGGTTATGAAGATCATGCAAGTGATGTTTTTCTCGTTCAAACAGAAGATACAGAAGTTATCGTTCGTGCTTCTAAAATGAATGAAGAACCAAATAATGATTTTTGGTGGGGATGTAAAAATCTATTTGGAATTGATCCAAGGAACGTCCATCATTTAGAAACTGTACATACATTGCTGCAAGAACATACGAATCTTCCTATCCCAACAATATTAGAAAAACATGTTTTAAATAGCCGTGAATTTGTGGTGGTCGAAAAGTTAGTAGGTAACACAGTTCAATCTTTTATCGAGCAACCAGATTCTATTTTATTCAGCCTAGGAAAAGGACTTGCAGAAATACATAAATTTAAAGCCGATTTCATAGGAAATCCGTCTGGCACGTTCCAAGTTCCACTAGATGAATTCCAATCACATATTTTAAACGTGAGTAAAGAGCTTGTGAATATGTTTTATTCCGATGATGAAAGCATAAAAAATGCATTCCCTACCTTTGAATCACAACTTTCTTCCCTGTCCGTACCAAAGGAATCTACACTCGTCTTAATTGATATGGATCCTACTCAATTTTTATCTGACGGTACAACTATTACGGGTTTAGTAGATACTGAAGCTTACGCTGTTGCTCCGCGAGAGTTTGATTTTATCGGACTAGAATATGTACTTACCGAAAAAGAAGCACATGCCTTTAAAAGTGGTTACGAAACAATTATGTCTATTCCTCACTTAGAAGAATATAGACAGCCTTATCGTTATTTATACCGACTGTTATCTGTGCAAGGTAATGTGGAATTAAAGAAATGGTTAAGTCACCCATCCTATTTTTAAATACAAATGAGAGGGAGTATACAATGGATATTCAGAAAAAGCGTTCTGTAACAGAAAGTGAAATACAGCAAATGAAGGATTTAGCTTATATTTGCGGACAACAAGATAATCTTGATTACTCTTCAGATTTACATATCAACTTTTTAAAAAATCGAAATGAAGATTATATAAACGTTTTTCTTCTTTATAACGGTACTCAATTAATTGGCGCTTTAAATATGTATGATTTCGAAAGACCAACAAAGCTTGAACTAATAGGCTTTGTACATCCTCATTTTAGAAAACAACATTTCGGAACTATCCTTTTACAAACTGCAATGAAAGAAATACAAAATAGAGCGACAGATGAAGCTCTTCTTATTATTAATGGGGATTCTATTTCTGGGAATGCATTTGTAAAACATATGAAGTTACCATATTTATATAGTGAATATAGTATGGCGTTCAAAACAAACGAAATTCAAAAAACAACAGATAATAATATACAGCTTACTCTTGCACCTTCAGAATCACTTCTTGACCTTATTAAAATTTCTAGTAAAGCTTTTGGTGATTCAGTAGAAAATACGGCTACATGGTTACAAAAAATGATGAATTCATCTTCCCATCAAGTTTACAGTGCCCTTATTGCTGAAAAAGTGATAGGAACAATTACAGTTTCTAAACAAGAGCAATCTACTACACTATCAGGATTCGCCGTTCATCCTTCTTATCAAGGTAAAGGATACGGAAAAGATATTCTTTGTAATATAGTACATACCCTTATTACAGAAGGAGTTTCAACAATTGAGTTAGACGTCGAAACGAAAAATATCCACGCTTTAAAACTATATACACAATGTGGTTTTGAAATTAAAACGAGGCATGACTATTATAATTTAATGAATTTTTAGGTGAATACATATGTTAAAAAAACAATTTATTCTAATTATGATATTTTAGCAAACATCTATAATAAACATTGGAGACATTTTGTTTAACACTCCTACCCAGCCTCGTTTTACAAGATGCTCTTCCCTACTCTCGTATATTAGATCTTTGTTGCGGGACTGGTCATCTCTGCCGGTGATAGTTTAATTTAGATGAACTAAAAAGTGTGTTTCACAAAGTTTACTCCGTATTACATAACGAGGGTATATTCGCATTTGATATGAATAAAAAAACTGAATCGAAATGATTCAGTTTTTTCTTAATATATTTACAACTGCAGTTGTTTCGTCATTTTCTTTATAGACACGCGGAATTCTTCTATCTAGCATACATGTAACTTCATAGTTTATTGTACCTAACATATCCGCTATTTCTTCTACTGCGATATTTTCTTCACCTTGTTTACCGTAGAATACTACTTCGTCTCCTACTTGTACTGGCATCGCTTTTGAAACATCCAACATTAACTGATCCATACAAACACGGCCAATAACAGGTACTCGAACCCCGTTAATTAACGCATAGCCTTTATTAGATAATTGACGATTATAACCATCAGCATAACCAATTGGTACAGTCGCAATCCATTCTTCACCAGTTGTTACATACGTATTCCCATAACTTACACCACGATTCTTCTTCGCATGTTTAATATGAGCTACTTTTGATTTTAACGACAACGCAGGCTGTAAAGAAACGACTGAATGATCCACTTCTTTTGACGGATACATACCGTACACGCCTATTCCAACGCGTACCATATTTTGAAATGTGTTACTTAATTCCATTGATCCCGCACTATTTGAACTATGAATATATGGTATTTGAATTCCTAATTCTTTCGCTGTATTAACAGCCTTTTCAAATAAACTTGTTTGCATATTCGTATATGATTTATCGATTTCATCTGCCGTAGAGTAATGCGTAAATATCCCTACTACCTCTACATACTCCATACGGTTTAATTCTTCTAAAAATGGTTTAACTTCTTCTTCTTGTAAACCGATACGACTCATTCCTGTATCAATTTTCACTTGAATTTGTACTTTCTTTTGAAGACGGTTTGCAATTTCATTTATACCATGTAAATCTTCTACTCTATAAACAGTCATCATAACGTCATATTGAATTACATCTTCTACAGCCGCTACTGGTGTGTATCCTAAAATTAAAATCGGCACAGTAATTCCTGCTTCTCTTAATTCTATTGCTTCATCTACAAATGCAACTGCAAGTTGATGTATCCCAGCTTCAATTGCAGCTTTGGCAACTTCAACTGCCCCATGGCCATACCCATTCGCTTTTACAGCAGCCATCATCTTAATTTCTTCATCATTTACATGTTTTTTAAATTCTTTTACATTATGTTTTACAGCATTTAAGTCAATTTCTACAATTGTATCTCTTCCATATTTCAAACTCATTGGTCTAACTCCTAACTCAATAATTGCATTCCATTCTATTTCACGTTTCATATGACCTTTTACAATATAATACTTTTCATTATGCTAGTCAAACTACTAGAATTTTCGGAATTTTGAGTATGATATAATATCCTCAAGAAACTATTATATACGGAGACGAGGAGAATTACAATGTTTGTTCAATCTGCATTGCATCAACTAAAAGTTGCTATTGATACTTCTATTTATATGCTTAACCAATATAGTGAAAACGATTTAAAAATACAACCGATTCACTCAAAACGATCATTATTTGAAATGTGTGCACATCTTTCTCTTATTTGTCATGCTGATTTACTCATTTTAAATGGTATTTCAGAAAAAGAATTACATACCTTTTATATAGAACATACGCCCGTAACAGTTGCTCACATGCAACAAACGATGATTGAAGGATACAACCTTCTCTCTAAAACATTTCTTTCCTACTCCCAAATAGAATTAGCAGAAGTTATGACTGCCTATTGGGGTATTTCTTATTCGCGCTTTGAATGGTTACTTGAAATCGTTGCACACTTTTATCATCATCGTGGACAAATTCATATTTTATTATGCGAGCATATGAAAGATCCTCGCATTCCTTTATTTGAGTGATTTTCCACTCATTCATTAATTATAAATAGAGAAGCTACAAAACCAATAAAAAGTATCATTCCTAATAAAATAAATGTTTGAGCATAACCGCCTATTTTCATAAGATAAATAGAAATGATAGGTCCTATACTAGTACCTAAAAATAAAATAAAAGTATAAATAGATACTGCTATTCCCCTTGCTTTCCCTCCTAATTGACCTACAAGAGAAACTAAAGACGGAACGGATATAGCAATACCTATTACAAAACAGACACTCATCATTACAAGTAGAGATAGATACGAAACAAAGCCCATTGAACTTAGACTAAAAATAGCAATCAACAATCCTCCTTGAAGAACTTTCCTTACTTCAAACCTCTTTGTTAAACGACCTGCAAGTGGTGACAGCAACATACCAAACAGCCCTGCTAAGCGAAAATAAAGGATTTGTTCTGCAGTTAAATTGTAAGTAGGAGAGCTCAAATAATTCCCTAAAACAGTATACATATTAACAAAAGCCATTATTAAAACAGGATTTTTCACACTGACTAACTATTAGTTTTAAATAATGCGCAACTTCTTTAACGCATAAGAAATTCCGCCTTCACTCGCCTTCGTTGTAAGGAAATCAGCCCTTCTCTTCAACTCCTCTCCACCATTTCCCATCGCAACTCCTAATCCTACATACTGCAACATTTCAATATCATTTCCACCATCGCCAAAGGCAATGGCTTCTGATTTACTAATATTTAAATGTTCCAATACTTTTTGAATTGCAGTTAGCTTCGATACTTTACTATCTTCCAATACATTTATAACGTAACCATGAAAACGCTCAAACGTAAGTGCTGGATATCTTTCAATGAATTTTTGAGCTTCTGTGTCATCAGCATACAGACATATGCAATACATTTCATCTGATAAGTTTCTAACTTTGTCAGGATACTGCTCTAAATTTAAAGTTTCATTTAACGCTCGCATGACACGTTCATCTTTGGAAGCAATATTATTCATTGCAAATTCTTCTGTAAAGTAAGAAACACTGTGACCATGTAATTCAGCAAAATTTGAAATATCATGAACGATTTCGCTTGAAAGTACTGATTTATGTATAACTTCTTTCCCACATTTTATATGTGCACCATTTGCTGAAATAAACGTATTTATACCTAGTTCCTTAAATTGTGAGCATAAACTATATGGTCTTCCAGTTGTAACAACTACGTGAATTCCTTTATCTATTAATCTTTGTACCGCTTCTTTTGTACTTTCGTGCATGCTTCTATCAATCTCACTTAATAACGTACCGTCAACATCGAAAAATACAACTTTGTACATAAGTCTTTACATCCCGTCCAAATGATTCGTATCATTAATGAAATGCACCGTTTTTTGTTCACCCTCAATTTCAATTAAACTTATTCCCGTATCTCCCATTTTGAAATAGTAGTCCATTGAAATTGGCATTTTGAAAAATGCACGTAATAGACTATTAATTACGCCTCCATGGGCAACAATTGCAATTCGGTCATATGTATTCTCTGTCAAGATTTTAGAAAAGATTCCTTCTATTCTCATTCGAAACTCAATAAACGATTCCCCGTTTTCAAAACGATCATGAAGAAACTTTGGCTCTGGATATTTCTTTGCTTCTTCAAATGATAAGCCTGCTTGCACTCCATTATTAAACTCCATTAATTCCTCTTCTAATTGAATTGGACAACCAATTGCTTCTGCTAATGTTTCACCCGTTTCACGAGCGCGTTTTAATGTGCTTGCCCAAATGAAATCTGGTGAAAAATCTTTTTTCACTTTCTGTACAAGTCTTTGTACTTGTTGTCTCCCTTTGTCAGTTAACTCAAAATCAGCTCGACCTTCATGCACATGTAAAATATCAGCTTCTGATTCTCCGTGGCGTATTAGTAGTATTTGCATGTTCCTCTCTCCCTTTATTTAACATTCATAAAATTCCATTATATCACATTTTAAGATTCCAAAATAAAAAAGGAACGGTCTCCCGTCCCTTATCCATTCACTTTTTCCGCATCATTCCAATAATATTTACTAAACGCTTCTGTTAACACATCAATTGTGTTATATAATTCATCTAACGTATTATCAACACCACCAACTTCAATTAACATCGCATTTTTCGATAAATCTTGGTTATAAACGCCATTTCCATCTTTTTTATACTTTGGAAAAATCCCTCTACTTAATCCGTAATAGTTTTCATCTAAATAACTATTGATCGCTCTTGCAATTTTTTCATTTTCAGCACGGCCTTCATTTTCCATCCCAATTATAAAATATAATCTTGCATACGATTTTCCGTTAATTACTTTTGTTGTTACTTTCTTACGCTGATCGTCACGGTGTATATCAATCGGAAACGCAATTTTATTATTTTGTGCTAATGCTTCTTTTACATATTCATGAGACGCTTTATATGACTGATACCATACCCACTTTTTACTCGCTAATAAATCACCCATATTCGTTTTATCATGAACTACCGGAATTCCTTGTCCTTCAAGTTGCTCTTTCATACGTTTCCCTAGTAAAGACACATTTACATCTGGGCTAGATGGATCAGTTGCCCCTGGTAATAATGGAAAGAAGGATTCCCAGCTATGTGTATGATAAATATATACTGCACTTTCACCTTTTTTCGCTCCGTTCTTTTTCTGAACCGGATTATTCTTTTCTGCTTCTGTAACTTTATCTTTTGCTATTTCCCGTTCTTTCGTTACTTCTTCAATCGGTACACTAGATTCATTTGGGATATTCGTCAAGTTTGTCCCTTCCCCAGCTACGATAATATTAGAATAATACTTTGACATACCAGGTACTTCTTTACCGACGAATGTTCTTAAATCTTTAATTTTCAAATCTGTCGCGATAGAGAACATTAAATTTCCAACTGACTCTCTTTTATTCTTCTTAAAATAATCAAATCCGTAATAGCGATTCTCACTTTCTATCATTTGAACAAAACCTTGCATCGATACTTTTCCAAACCATTGATTTGCATAATTCGATTTCATTGTATGTAAAAATGACGTCAAAATCGACGCTATTATAATTACTATTAGCGCATATAAAAGGAGTAACGAAATCAGTTTCTTCCCATGTATTCGAGTTGCATACTTTTTCACTGCATCACCTTCTTTATACATGGATATGTACAAGCTTTTCAGAATATACGCACAAAAAAAGAGAAATGGTATACCATTTCTCTTCCTCACTTTTATTGTTCTTTTCCTGTATCATTTGAAAGTAGTTTCTTCGCTTGTTTTTCTTTAAATATTTCTCCAATTGCCCCAAGAGTACCAAGTGTTTCAATTGCATTAGACGGAATAAAGACTTTATTTGCTGGTCCTTTTGCAACTTCAGCTAATGATTCAAATGATTTGTAAGCAAGTATACGCTCATCCAAATTTGCTTCACGAAGCAATTCAATACGATTTTGTTCTGCTTTTGCAATTTCTTCAATTGCTCGTGCTTCCCCTTGTGCTTCTAATTCTTTTGCTTCTTTTATACCTTCAGCTTCGCGAATACGCGCTTCTTTATCCCCTTCAGCCATCAAGATTTTACTTTGCTTTTCCCCTTCAGCGCGAAGGACTTTATCTTGTTTTGCTGCTTCAGCTTCTAAAATAATCGCACGTTTATTACGCTCAGCCTTCATTTGTTTTTCCATTGATGCTTGCACATCTTTTGGCGGGTTAATATCAACAACTTCGACACGTTCAATACGTACGCCCCATTTTTCTGTTGCTTCATCAAGCGCTAAGCGGATTTCTGTTGAAATTTTTTCACGACCAGATAACGTTTCATCCAGTTCCATTTTACCGATGATTTGACGCATCGTTGCTGAAGTAATATTACGAACACCATATTCATAGTTTGAAATACCATATGTCGCAAGTTCTGGTTCAACAATTTGATAGAAAATAATTGTATCAATCTCTACTTGAACATTATCTTTCGTAATTACCTTTTGCGGTGGTACATTCGTTTGTTGAATGCGTAAGTCATGATATACACGAACACGATCTACAATTGGTATTAAAATATTTAACCCTGGGTGCATTATACGTTGAAACTTACCAAATCTTTCAACAACCCCAACTTTTTGCTGAGGAATAATTTTAATTGTTAATGCGATAAATGTAACTACAATTAGTGCGAATATAATCGTTAACGTTAATGCTACCATATTTATTCACTCTCCTTTTTCACTTGTAATATAGTACTATGCCTCTTTATAACAACGACTTTTTCTCCAGCATCAATTGAAGAATCTGCAATAGCTGTCCAAGTATCTCCATCCACCTTCACAATACCATTCGCTTCATTTGTAATCGCTTGCATAACAATCCCTCTTTTACCAACAAGCATATCTACTGTATCAGTAAAACCTTTTGCTTCTCGAAAGTTTTTTGAAATTCTTTTCGTAAAGAATGTCAAAGTTAAACTTACAATTGCACCAACAGTAACTTGTAACAGTAGTGCATCAGGAGCAAACAAAGCAATAAGACCTCCGACAACAGCTCCAATTCCAAGCCAAAGCATGTAAAATGTAATCGACAACATTTCCGCGATAAATAAAATACCAGCTATTATAAACCAAATTACCCAAGCAGCCATATGCAACCCTCACTTTCTTTCTCATTTTCTATATGTATATGAAGAAAAGAATGGTTTATCCGCCCTTTCTTACACTTGGGCGTTTGCTACAAGCTATTGTACATATTCACTGTTACAATGATCATTAATATAATACTATATCAATATATTCTTCATTATACATGAAAATCCCTTTCAAAAAGTGACAAAAAATTAAATTCTTTAAAAATTTTAATTTTTAAATTACAATTATTACAATTACTAAATACTATTTTTTATAGAGGTGATATTCTTATTGAGAAACCTGTCACTAATCTACTATTTAGGTTCCAAAATATGCATTACTCTCGCTGACATCGTATATGTAATGATTATTACAACTCATATTTATATAGCAACTAAATCAGCTACTATTACTGCTCTTTTTCCATTATTACAAGTTATCACAAATCTAATTGCTAACATCTCTGCACCACTTATAATAAATCGTTTTCCATCTTATACGCTGCTATATACGCTCCAATGGTTGAAAACAGTCTTTTTACTATTATTAATGATTTTGTTCCCGGTCTTATCCACAAACATTATAGCTCTATTAACTTTTATTTTTGTCATTTCATTATGTAGCGGGTGGAGTGCTCCATTATTATACGGTATTCTTCCGCGCCTTACACCGAAAGAAAAATTAGTAAAAGTAAATAGTATCTTTTCCTTTTCAACACAAATTGTGCAAGCCGTTGCTTATTCATTTACGAGTATTGTCGTTCTTCTCATTGGCGCTACTTCTACACTCATGATTAATAACATTTTAATGATTTTCGGATGCATTGCATTACATTTTTCATTACGTTCCATACATACTGAAAGAATAGCAGATTCTCCCTCTTCCAAAAGTACTGTTTTATTGGAAGGTTGGAAACTCCTATTTCAAAATCCTTCTCTCCGTACCGTTACATATATGGACTTAATCGAAACTTTCGCAGGGACAATATGGATTGGCGCTATTACGATGGCATACGTTACGACTATCCTTCATAAGGGCGAAGAATGGTGGGGGTATATTAATACAAGTTATTATGTTGGCACGTTAATCGGTGGTCTATTAGCCTGGAAAATGAGTTCCTATATTCAAAACAATTTAATACGATCTATGTCGATTGGCTCTCTTATATTTAGCATTCTTACATTTTTATATGGTATGACAAGCAGCGGATTTATTGCGCTTTTTCTATGTGTTCTAATGGGACCCTGTTATCAAATTAGAGATATTTCCCAAACGACTGTTTTACAATCAAGTGTCGCCCCTTCTTTATTATCAAAAATGTATACAGCACATGGCGCACTTCTTTCAACAGCCTCTGGACTATCTATGCTTATCATTGGCATTATTACTGATATGTTCGGTGTTCGTACAATTTATATCATCGCTTCTATTCTTATTTTATGTTCCGCTTGTTTATCTTTTAGTTTATTAAAATATCATAAGACAGAGCAGAACGATATTTCAATTTAATCACTAAAACAAAGAGGACAGGGATTCCTGTCCTCTTCGTTTATTCTATTCATGATAAGTTGGGGATTTTTCTATGCTTTGTCGCTTGTTCAAAAGCATAAGCTAATTTAATTAATATCCCTTCACTAAAGGCAGTGCTTGCAATGGTAATTCCAAAAGGCCTCCCGCTTTCCATATACCCTGCCGGTATTGCTATAGACGGATAACCCGCTTTCGCACATATAGTAGAACCTATATAGGAAGGAAACAGTATCGCATCAAGATTATATTTTTCCAATGCAAAATCAATGCCTTGTTCTTGAGAAAAATATATATCTTCTAATCTCGCATTTAAATATTCTGGATTTCGTAACGTATTAGGAAAATCTTTTCTTCCCTCTAACTTAGTTTGTCCATATTTTAAAGCTCTTTCTGCTATGTTTTTATTAAACTCCATTAACTCCGAAATAGAATGTACCGGGATAGTAGAAGGTAATTTAGAAAGATAGTTATCTAAACTATGCTTCAGCTCATAAAGCGGAACTCCCCAGCTCCATTCTCTATGAAAAGAAGGAATATCAATATTTTCTACTACTGTCGCTCCTTCATTACGTAATACTTGGATCGTTTCCTTAAACAAGATTTCATCATACTCACCATTTTCGTAATAATCTTTTGGTGCATCGTTAAACACACCAATCTTCGCTCCATTTAAACCATTTGCATCAAGGTAAGATGTATAATCCCGATATGCCCTACCGTCACTTTTGTGAGTAACTACATCTTTCTCATCCACTCCAGTTAAACTTCCTAGCAAAATAGCAGCATCGGTTACCGTTCTAGCAAATGGTCCAGCTGTATCTTGCGAATAAGTAAATGGAATAATTCCTCTACGACTAATTAAACCGACAGTCGGTTTAATACCTACTACAGAATTTTGAACAGCGGGGCTCACAATAGAAGCATCGGTTTCTGTCCCAACAGATACTACTGTAAAGTTAGCAGCAACTGCTATTGCAGATCCTGTACTAGATCCGCCAACAAACATATGATCCTTGCCAGTTCCATATGGATTGATTGTTTGACCACCTCTTGCACTATATCCAGCCCACATGTCAAAAGACATTGCATTTGCTAATTCTGTCATATTCGTTTTTCCTATTATCACTGCCCCTGCTTCTCGCAGTTTAGTAACGAGAAATGCATCTTCACTGCTTATATTTTGTTCTAGAGCTATTGTACCTGCACTTGTATGCATGAAGTCATTCGTTTCAATATTATCCTTAAGCAAAACAGGTATTCCATGCAATGGTCCCCTTACGCCGTTTATCTTTCTTTCATAATCTAACGCTTCTGCAATAAAAATAGCATCTGGATTGATTTCTAAAATTGAATTAATTTTCGGCCCGTCTTGATCATACTTTGCGATTCTATAGAGATAATACATCACTAGCTCTTTTGAAGTTAGCTTTCCAGATTCCATTTCATTTTGAATATCTTGAATTGTTAATTCCTTTTTTAAGATTGGATTAAACTGAATTTCCATTTATATTCTCCCTTATATGAACTTTTTTTAGCATATACCCCTTACTTTTTCAATTTTTCATCTCAACACATCCTAAATTAATATCCCTTTAAAGAAATTCAATATCCTTATTTAAACACCTTTAATTTCCCGAAAAATAAAAAAAGTCTGAAACGGATTAGCCTTCGCTTCAGACTCTTACATTACTGTGCGTATACTTCATCTAATAAATGTAAAAACTCACCTTGTTTTCCAGCTAATTCAGGGCATTTTGCAATATCAACCCATTCGTAGCAAAATACTAATCCTTTATCTTCCTCACCAGCACTTACAATATGTTCCCAAGTATCCTTTACATCTGTTAGTAAAGTTACATGGAAAAAGTGGCGTTTTTCATACTCCTGTTTTTCTTTCATATGTATAATGTAATCTGCTAAAAAACGCTCTATGCATAAATGACGCAATCCGGATTCTTCCTGTACTTCACGCAATATAGCAGCTTCTAACGTTTCACCTTCATCAACCGTTCCCCCTGGCACTTGAATACCAGCTTCATGTATATCACGATGTTTAAAAACAAGTAATTGCATAACCCCCTCTTGTTCTCTTGTAATATATGCATGTACTTTTTTCTTATATAACATCGTCATTGTACGTCTCTCCCCTCAATTGTTCACTCTGTTACTTCTTCAAGTGTCAGTTGATTATCATACAAATATGTAGCTTGTGGATTTCCCACATACCTTACGTGCCATGGTTCATACCGATAGCCCGTAATCGTTTCTTTCGCTTTTGTGTATCGAACCACAAAACCAAATTTATGGGCATTTTCAGAAAGCCACTGACCTTCTTTCGTTTCCCCAAAAACTGTCTCTAACTGAAATTTAGCAGATTGAGACGTAATATCCATAGCTAGTCCAGTTTGATGCTCACTTGTGCCAGGAACCGCGCTAGACATTGCTGTTTTTGCTTCCCCGTCTTGTTTTTTATACATCGTATTTAATGCTTTTTGTCGATCAAAAGATCTAAATCCAGAAACTGCAAAAAGAAAAATACGCTCGTTGTCAGCCTGCTGAAACATATCCTCAAGCGCCCTCGCTGCCTCTTTTCTCATCTTTTTCTTTTCTTGATCCCCTTCACTAGAGTAGCGCACTTTCGGAATAACTAAATCTGGCGGTCTATACCCATCTGGTAAACGCCTACTTTTATTTACAAGTACAAGCATTGAATTCGGATTATTAATTACCGCAATATCCCCATCCATATTAGCAATCGTTTCTTTCGCTTTCGGAAATATGCTATTTACACTTACTTCCCGCGCCTGCTTATCCTTATACATTTTATAATTGATTCCTGCTACTCCAATAATAATTATTGCAGCTACAATACCAAGTAGTGCCCATCTTTTTTTCATATAACGACCTCTTATTTTAATAATTTGGCCATTTCATACTCATCGATGCCCTTTCCATCGATAATAAGAGCAGCTTTTTTGACACCTTCTTTCTCAAATCCAGCTTTTTTATATAGTGCCTGAGCTCTTGTATTGTGGGCCATTACTGTTAATTCTAAACGCCATACATCATGTAATTTTGCCCACTTCTCAACCTCTTTAAACAATCTCGTCCCAATACCTCGCCCGTTATACTCTTGTAAAATACCAATTACAATGGTTGCCACATGCCTCTTTCTTTGAATGTTATTTCCATTCACTAATATAAAACCTACTATCCTCTCATCTTCAACTGCTACAAATATTGTTGCATATTCATTTTCTATAAAGCGATGGATCATTTTTTCTTGTTGCTCAGCTGTAGTTTTTCTTTCTCCTGGTTCATATAACATAAACTTCGTTTCTTCATCTAATTGCTTACTTAATTGCAAAAATGATGATGCATCTTCTATTTCGATCTCCCTAATCACTTCAATCACCCTACCAGTTTCATCATAAAAAGTTTTCCTTATAAAAAGATTTTCTCTACTTTCCTGAAAATCCCTTTGTAAATCTCCTGCTATAAATTGACAAATTTCGATATTACTATAACAACGACAAATTATGTCTATTCTGTGACGTCTCATCATTACAAAGAAAAAACGCAAGCATTACACTTACGTTTTTTCAAAAATACTGTGAATTCCTCCTCATCAGGTGAGGTCTCTCACCAATTTAAATTTCACTTTATCCATTCACTTTTTCTGCCTGCCAAAAATATTCACCAAATGCTTTAGCAAGTGCATCAATTGATCGATTCAATTCTTCCTCTGTATTATCTACACCGCCAACTTCTATTAATATCGCTTGTCCTGATAGGTCTTGATTATAGATTCCATTTCCTGTCTGGAACCCTTTTTGAATGACCCCACGGCTCACTCCTGGATATTTCTTATTAATCGCCTCATGTAAAGCTGTCGCTAATTGTAAGTTTTTTTCATAGTTTTTATTTCCTTTCCCTACTACAAATGCAAGCTTTGCATATGATTTATCTCCAATTGTTTTTGTCGTTACATTCTTTCGGGCACTATCACGATGCAAATCAAAAAAGTATTGAAGATCTTTATTTCCAGCCATAGCTTGCTGCACAATTTCTCGTGACATTTTATACGAACTATTACTGTTTAAACCTTTACTTATTAACTTTTGACCAACATCACTCTTATCGTTAGTAGCCCCAATCCCTTCACCTTCTAGTTGTTCACGGAAACGATCTCCTAATATAGAAATATTCGACACAGAACTCGTTGCTTTATTCGGATTCGGGTCATTCGTTAAGTTAAGTAAAGGTAAATAAGATTCCCAGCTATGTGTATGATAAATAAACGCAACTTGTCTCTTCCCAGTCGTTTGGGACGGCTGTTTTTTCTCTTTATTCGTATCTTGTTTAGGTGCTTGTCCAGTTCCACTAGTCCGTTCCTTCACTACTTCTTCAAGAGGAACACTCGACTCTATCGGTAAGTTAGAATAATTTGTACCCTCACCCGCAATAACAATTTCTGTATCGTACTTACCAAATCCCGGGAGCTCTTTCCCGACAAAACTGCGTACATCATTAAAGCGAATATTTGTAGCCATAGAAAAGAGAAAAGAAGAAATTGAAAAATCTTGATTCAAATTTCGATACTCCTGTGTAAAATAATGATTCTCTTTTCCAAGTACATACATGTAACCATTCATCGATAACTCATTTAACCAATTATATAAATACGTTGACTTTGTCTCTTTCATAGAGGTTACCATCAGACTAATAAGAAAAAAAGTCGCTAGCACTGTAGTAATAACAAATAAAACTAACTTACGCATATTTGTAAACTTCATAAAAAAAAAGCCCCGATTCATACTATCACCTCTCTATTTCAAGTTATGTACAAGCCCTAGAGAATAGACCGTTAAAATTTCGGCTATATTGTTAATGAGGTGAAATGAATTGAAGCTATTAATAGGAATATTACCAATCGCTCTATCATTCATTTTTTATTTGTCCGCTAAGCAACCAAAAATCTCTATTGTGCTACATATTTCTGCGTACTTGGCACTATATGTACTTGGTACAATTATTTCCATTAATATATACGATGTTTTAATACAAGATTTAGTTTTCATGACGAGCATTCATGGAATTTTACTGAATCCATTTTTCCTTATTGCAGGAGCGTATATAGGAACATACACTTTGTACCTACTTTTGTCTCACATTATTATGAAAATAAAAAATGGAGCGTAATGAAATGCAACCACCATTTATCTGTCATACATGCAAAAAAAGAATTGTGAGAAAGAAAGACCTTATTACAGCCACATGGTACTTCCGCTTTTATTTATTCCACAGTGATTGTTTTAAACGACAGCAAGTGTTCGTCTCACGATTTCTCCCTGTGAATACACTTTTCAATTTCTTTCTTATTATATATGGACTTATTTTTGGCAGTATTCTTATGATTACAGAACCATCTATTATTTGGCTGACTTTCTTTTTTCCTATTTTTTATCGGTTTCTTTCTTATTATTATGTTGAACGTTTTTTCTCTACATAACGCGCAGACTGACCTCTCGGAATACTTAAACATTCCCACTCATTTTCTTTTAACATCTTCCCAATGTAAATAATCTGACCAATATGCAATGCATAATGAGAAATTTGCCTTTCAATTGCTTGCATGACAGTATGTGCTTCACCGCGAATGTATACCGTCTTCAATAAGTGTTCCGGCGTTAAAGTATTCATCGTATTAAAAACATATTTCCATCCTTCTTGCCAAGCTATAAGGGTTTCTTCTTTTGAATGATAGCATCCTTCAAATTCACCATCTCGATTACGATCTGTTTTTTCACCATCAGACGTTAAAAAATCCGTCCATCTAGAACGCATATTACCGTGCAGATGCTTAATAATAATCGCTATACTATTTGTTTCTTCATGAGAAGACCATTGTATTTGTTCATATGATAATTGAGAAAGTGCCCGTTCCCCTTGTTTCTTTGTTGCTTTAAAGTTCGAAATCGCACATTGCAAATATTCTCGTCCGATATCCATATTAGCCCCTACCTTCACCCTAGCTAATTTTTGTTCCATTTGGCAATTCCATATTAGGCTGAAGTAACACAACATCATCAGCTTCAGGAACACCACCAAGCACAAGCACTTCTGATTTGAATCCAGCTACACGCTTTGGTGGAAAGTTTACAACAGCAACGATTTGTTGACCGATTAAATCTTCTGGAATATACCTTTTCGTAATTTGAGCACTTGACTGCTTTATCCCGATTTCTCCAAAATCTATTGCTAGTTTAATCGCTGGTACTCTCGCTTCTTTAAATTCCTCTGCATGTATTACAGTTCCAATTCTCAAATCCAAATTTAAAAAATCTTCAAAATTAGCCATTTATCATTCCCCCCAATTATTACTTAGACAAAATACAAAAATCCCCTTCAAAAAAAGAAAGGTGCCTAAGCACCTTTCTTTTGTAATTCACTTGATTCATTTGATTTATAGAAGAAGAAACCGAGAATCCCGCCAATACATGATGGAATTAACCATCCGATTCCTTCGTTATATAACGGTAACATTTGTAGTACATTAGAAATCGCGTCAATTTTAATTTTCGCACTTTCTAAACCGTTAAAGAAACTAATTAACAATGCACCTAAAATAGCTCCAATATAAATTGTATTACGCTTCCCAATCCACTTATGGAAATACGAAAGTACGATTAATACAATTGCAACTGGATAAATGATCATTAACACAGGTAATGTTACTGCGATTAATTGTGTTAAACCTAGGTTAGATACAATTAAACTAAATACACATACCATTGTTACAATCGTTTTATGCGAAAGTTTTGGGAATAAGTTTGTAAAGAAACCTGCACACGCAGATGTTAACCCAACAGAAGTTGTTAAACAAGCGAGTATAATAACAAGCCCTAATAAAATTTTACCACTCGTCCCATATAGCTCATTTACAACATTCGTTAAAATAAGGCCACCGTTTTCTGAGATACCAAGTGATGTACTTGTTGAACCAAGATAAGCAAGTGATAAATAAATTAACGTTAAACCAAGTACAGCAATAATACCTGATACTACTGTTATTTTTGCAATTTGACTACTCTCTTTTATCCCTTTAGAGCGGATAACTTGTACAACGACAATTCCGAATACGAGCGCGCTAATTGCATCCATCGTTAAATATCCTTGAATAAATCCACCAAAGAAAGCATTTTCTTTGTAAGCAGCTAACGGCGCAGCTGGCTCTCCAATTGGATCAATAATTGCCTTTCCGACAATAACAGCGACAATTAATACTAATAATGGTGTAAGAAACTTTCCGAACCAATCCACTAATTTAGATGGATTTAATGATAAATACCACGTTATTCCGAAGAAAACTATCGTGAAAAGAAATAGCATGTACCACTCTGAAACCATTGCCTCTGATAAAAACGGCTTCATACCCATTTCAAACGAAACAGCTCCAGTACGAGGAATCGCGAAAAATGGTCCAATTGCTAAATAACTAATCAATGGGAAAATAAACGCAAATATAGGGTGGACTCTAGAAGATAGCGCTTTCAAGTCCCCCTCTACAAACGCGACAGCTGTTACAGCTAGTAGGGGTAATCCGACTCCCGTTACAAGGAATCCTATTGTAGCAATCCAAACATTCTCTCCTGCTTGTTGACCTAAAACTGGCGGAAAAATTAAATTTCCTGCTCCTAAAAATAATGCAAATAGCATTAAACCAATTGCTACCGTATCACCTGGCCTTAAACGTCCTTTCATGCTCTTCATTTGCATAGCACTTTTTCATTGTTTATCTCTATATTTTACAATATGCTATGCATCCTCCTCTCTGCTCAAGATGATAAAATATGCCCCTTACAAAGCAGTGTCTTTCTCCATAATTTCTCCATTCCCCTTATTTTTACTCTAATCATTAATACAATTATTATTTTGAATTTTGATTTTTTTGAATTTTTAAATCATTAGAGTGTTATTACGTGGAGTGTAGATGTCAGACCTCTTTGTTTTTATCACACATATAGTAACATATTTAGTTGCAAAATAAAAACATATTTTCAAATTGATTTTTTTGAAAATCGAAATTATCTACATTTTTTATTCTCTTACACAAATATTGTTACAATCTCACCTATTATTCGATTGTTATTTTCAAATAACTTTATACACGTAACATACAAAAGCCATCTAATATATAATTAGATGGCTTTTGTATGTTACTCTATCGTTTCAACTTCACGTGGATTTTTCATCTCTTCCACATACACAACTCTAAATCCGTGATCTTCTAAATCTTTCAATAATGTCTCTAATTCACCGTCGTTAAACTCTTCTCCTAATGTAAACATAATTCTACGAACTAATAAGGCATCATTATCAAAAGTCATCAAACTTTGAATACCAGTGTATTTCTTTAAAACTGTCGATAATTTTTGGATTGCTCCATTGTAGTCTTGCGTTCCAATCATGACAGAGTATTTACTAGAGTGAACGCCCCATGCATCCTCTAATAACTCAAAAACTTTTTTATGCGTTAAAATTCCAAGGAAAACCCCTTTTTCGTCAACTACTGATAAATAAGGCAATTTTTTTATTGTAAAAAATACTTTAAAGAAAGATGAATCTTCTCTCACAAATCCTTCTTTATCGTTTAATAATTGTATTACACTCTCATCAAGTGATCCTTTATATTCTAAAATATCTACTTTATATATATTCCCTAAAAATTTCTCTTTTTTTTCATCTAAAACTGGTACACAGCGATACCCCGTTTTATTTAAATGCTCTAACGCTTCCCCAATCGTAATCGAACTTGAGCACAGTAAAACTTCCCTTTTCGGCACGTAATTCCCTTTAATCCTCATAAAAAGCCTCCTTATGTTAAAATACTTTCTGTGCCATAACTATATTATATTTTCAGAAAAAAATAAATAATTTATTTTATTTTTCTGAAAATTATTCATTTTCTTGTCATAATTTATTCATGAATCCTTCACTTGTATATTTTTGCTATCAAATCTTCTCTCTGAATTACTAAATGAAAAATATATTGTAACTTCTTTCAAAAAAAGCTAAAATAAGAATAAGAATTTTCTGAATATTCTAAGAGTAGGTGGTTATATGTCCTTATTACGCTCACATATATGTAAATTTATAATTGGTGTTATTGTTATTTTTGCCATAAGTCCTATTCCAGCTCTTTTTATTACACACAATTACTCTTATCAAAATGGATTTATTAGCATTTTTCAAAACTTCGCACAGCTTTCTTCTATATCAATTCCAAAGGTTGATTGGATGCATGAATCTATCTTTTTCTCAGCAAACCAAATGATACATACTTCTAATCATTCAACACCATTATTCCCTTACATATGGGAAATATATTTTATATCGATTGTTCGTTTTACTTTTACCCTTGCGATCGGATTTTTCATAAGTTTGGGTATCGGCCATTTATTTTTCAAAGTACCTAACTCGTTTAAAAAGTTTACTATTGTATTGAAATGGATACCTTACTCTTTTTGCACTGTAGTATTACAATGTTCAGTCTTATTACCACTTCTATACATCGCACAATTTATAAACCTTCCTTACTACTCATCATTTATCATCGTATGTAGTACTTCCATGATTATCGTTATGCAAGCAGTAAAAAAATGGATTCCTTTCTTAAAAAACACAAATGAATATGAAATAAAACATGATTCTTTTCTTGTAGACACATTGTTTTTAGCGCTTACTTCAAATCATAAATCAATTTTAGGTTCCATTATTCTTTCATTCGTTTTTATGGAATGCGTTTTTCATGCAAATGGTCTGTTACAATTTATCGTTCAATTTGGCGGAAATTCACCCATAATTGTTACAATCGGCTTATTACTACTCTATATCCCATATAGCATACTTTCTTTCCTTCAAACACTATGGACCACAAACTACTCCAAGCAACAGTCATACACTTTAACGAGAAGTGTTCCAAAACCTTAATTTAAAATAACCCTCTATAATCTAAAAGTAGGGGGTTATTCCTTTTGTATAGCGGACAAAATAACAGCAAATTCAAAAACTATTACAGAAACATACCAATATTTACCCTTTTCCTTTGACTATTCTTTTCATTTGGATTTATTATAAAAGTATAACATAATTGCAGGAGGTGACATCTTTATTCCAAACCTTGGAATGGAGAACACGCTTGGACATATTAAATATTTTTCTCATCTTTGTACTTATTCTTATTTCTGGCTTTTTCGTTGCATCAGAATTCGCTGTTGTAAAAGTACGAAAAAGTCGAATTGACCAACTTGCAAATGAAGGTAATAAACAAGCTTTAGCTGCAAGAAGCGTCCTATCTAATTTAGATGTTTATTTATCAGCTTGTCAGCTCGGAATTACAATCACTTCTTTAGGGCTTGGTTGGCTTGGTGAACCGACTGTGGAACATATACTACGACCGCTCTTTGAAAAAATTAATATTACTGGAACAATGGCTAACACTTTATCTTTTGTTATTGCTTTTAGTGTTATTACATTTTTCCACGTTGTATTAGGTGAATTAGTTCCAAAGTCTTTCGCAATTCAAAAAGCAGAAGCAATCACACTCAAATTTGCAAGACCGCTTATTTTATTTGATAAAATTATGTATCCATTCATTTGGCTACTCAATAGTACAGCTATATTTTTCACAAAACTACTCGGATTAGAACCTGCGAAGGAAAGTGAACTTGCTCATTCTGAAGAGGAATTGCGACTCATTTTAGGTGAAAGTTTTAAAAGCGGTGAAATAAACCAAACCGAATATAAATATGTAAATAACATTTTTGAATTTGATGATCGAGTTGCGAAAGAAATTATGGTTCCTCGTACCGAAATGATTTGCTTGTCTACTGAAAATACGTTAGAAGAAAATATGGATATCGTCGCTACTGAAAAATATACACGCTATCCAATCATTGAAAAAGATAAAGATGATATCATTGGGATGATCAATACGAAAGAAGTATTCCATGATCAAACGAAAGGTATTTATAAACCACTTGAATCTTATATACATCCTGTTCTAACTGTATTTGAAACAGTTCCAATTCGTAAAACGTTAGTCCACCTTCAAAAAAATCGCGTTCAGATGGCAATCGTTATGGATGAATATGGTGGTACTGCCGGACTTTTAACGATGGAAGATATTCTTGAAGAAATCATTGGAGAAATTCAAGATGAATTCGATGCTGATGAATCACCTATGATTGAAAAGCGTACACCTAAGCTTACTGTTTTAGATGGAAAGGTGCTTATTTCTGAAGTAAATGATATGTTTGGCCTACATATTGATGATAGTGATTTAGATACAATCGGAGGATGGCTTCTCTCTCAAGCAGTTGACTTAAATATTGAAGCTGGCTATTCCATTGAATACGCTGGTTTTCAATTTAAAGTATTAGAACTTGATGGACATCAAGTCAAAAAAGTTGCTGTACATAAACTAGATATTAAAAAGGAGCTATAAAGTGACTGTTTTATTAACAATTTGTATCATTGCCTGTTTCGTTGTTTCATTTCTCGCCTTTATTTATCCAATTATCCCTGGCATACTAGCTGTCTGGGCTGGATATTTGATTTACCATTTCGGTATAAATGGAGGCGAATTAACAACTTCTTTTTGGATTATTCAAGTCATTTTCACTCTTTTCATTTTCGTTGCTGATTTTATTGCAAATGGATATTTCTTAAAAAAATACGGTAGTTCTAAATGGGGTGAACGTGTCGGAATGATTTCTATCATTGTCGGCTCGTTCTTCTTCCCACCATTCGGACTTATTATCATACCGTTCTTATCAGTATTTATAACAGAACTAGTACATAAAAAATCGCCAAAAGATGCTTTTCTAGTTGGAGTCGCTACTGTAGTTGGTTTTTTAAGCAGTACAGTAGCGAAAGCAATTCTCCAAATCATTATGATTATCATCTTCTTGTGTTATATCATCTTTTAACCATCCCGACTTCGGGATGGTTTTTTAATATGCAATACCTACTCGACTATTTTCATATATATTTTTCTTACATAGATCCCATGCAAAGTGTGCTGTATCACCCACTGTAATTTTTGATCCACCCTCTGGCAATATATCTTTTTCAGTTCGATATACCTCTGTCGCCTCACCATCTATTAAATGTGTCGGACAAACAACTGTCCAACATAAATTATTACTATTACTTAGTACCTTATATGCAGCCAAATGATCTTCCGCTGCCGTTGTCGTTTTCCTTTTTGATTCCGTTGATTGAAAACGATATAAATTTAGATCTGTTCTTGCTTGTAAAATACCAGCTGTTCCTATTGTTATGATCCTACGAACCCCATCTTCTTCCATTTTCTTTATAATTTGTGGCATACTCTTCGCTAATGTTCCATTTTGATCCGTTCCAAGTGCACTAATTACTATATCACTTCCTTCTATCGCTTTCTTTATATCATTTTCGTTCAATACATTCCCTTCTATCACTCTTAACCTTTCATGTTGTATTTCTATTCTATTTAAATCACGCGCTAATGCAGTCACTTCAGCTGAATCCTTTAATGCTAAATTAATTATGTTTGAACCTACTCGTCCTGTTGCTCCCAATATACATACTTTCATTTGTTTTCCCCCTCTTTCATTCTCTTTCTATTTTTCAATAATCTCAGTCAATTTACAACAAAAAAACTTCCTCATATATAAGAGGAAGCTTTATTATTACTTTATTTCTTTTCTTTAGAATCAGTAGACTTCTCGGTTCCGCTTGTTTCTTTATCCTTTTTGTCCTCTTGTTGTGTTGTTGTGTCGTCTTCTTTCTTCTTGTCCTCACCTTTACTACAACCTACCATTAATAAAGAACTTGCAAGTGCCATAGCAGTTAATGATTTAACCCATTTGTTCATTTGCGTTTCCTCCTTGTGATAGAATATGTACAACCTCATATTACTCTCTATTTTTAAAGGAGAGATTGAAAAACAGTAAATATACGGTAAATTTTTGTAAATTTTCCGATAACAAAACCTAATTTTAATTTATATATTTCATTTCCAATCGATACACAATAAAACTAGTTTTTTCTCTCAATAGACGTAAAAAAAACTAAGGCGCATACCATTTCGCCTTAGTTTCTCATGCAAACTTTTCATTTTCATATAGATGTGTAATCTTATATTCCTTCTTCATAACATATTGCCACACACTATAAGCGTAACGGTTCATTTTCAGGAAACAATTTTCCAAAAATGAGCGAAACTCTGGGTTAGCAACTTCCACTGCAACTTGAGCAAACTTTAAAGCTAATCGTTTCAAATGCGCAATATAACTGGTTGCAATATGAATATCCCCTGTATATTTACTAACTGTTTCCTTTCCCATTTCATGCAAATCAAACTCCATTGTTTCACAGGTTATATGCTGCACATTCTCTCCTTCTTGAAAATTTACTTGTTCATTATATGCTTGTAACATATATGGTAAATGGTGCTGTAATAGATTTTTTAATTCTTCGTCTCTGACCTTTCCAGCATACTCTCCAACCTTGTATATTAGCATATAACTATATTTCATTAATTCTTTCATACAGTCCATTAAAGCGCCTCCCTTCTCTTTTGTCCATATACTATAAATATGATGCTAAAACATTCGCTATTCTCGCTAAAAACCAATCCCATCTACTAATTTTCTCAAAATCTTCTTCAGAAAATCGTTTTGATTTATGAAAGTCTACCTGTAATCGACTCCATACTTCATCAACAACTGTTTTATCATATATGATACAGTTAGACTCACAATTTAAATAAAAACTTCTATTATCAAAATTCGCTGTCCCAATATCAACAATTTCTCCATCAATAATTGTTACTTTCCCATGAAAAAATCCATTTCGATATTGATAAATCTCCGCTCCAGCATGTAACATATCTTTCAAATATGGATAGGCAGCTTGTTTTAACAATATGGCATCACTTTTAAATGGCACGAGAATTTTCACATTAACACCACGATTTAATGCAGCTTTTAACTCTTGCACCATTTCTTTACTTGGTACAAAATATGGTGTAGCGATAATTAAAGACTTTTTAGCCTTTTTTAAAAGTGCCCCATACTTTTCCCATAAGCCTTTTCCATTTGAAAATAAATATTGATATTTCACATTCCCTAATGTAGGTATACTTTCATGTATAGGCATTTTTTCTCCTGTATCTTCTTTCCAATCTTCGGCGAACTTTCTTTCCATATCCGCTGCACCCTCACCATGGATGCGCACGTGATAATCACGCCATGGCCCAAACTTTGGATTTTGTCCAAGGTACTCCTTTCCGATATTAAAACCACCGACGTATGATACCTTTCCATCTATCGTAACAATACGTCTATGATTCCGTTGATGCAAAGAATAGAACACATTTTTCAGTTTCGGTTTTTTACTAAATGTAAACTTCACACCGTTTTCCTTTAATCGGCTAATTACCTTTTTCTTCAGCTTATATCCACCTATCCGATCGACTGACAATTTCACTTCTACTCCGCTAGATGCTTTTTTCTCTAATAACTGTAAAAACTCTTGGCTTATTTCATCTTTTCCTACAATATAAAAATGGATATATATATACTTTTCTGCATCGTTTATATCCTCAAATAATTTTCTATATAACTCTTCACCGTTCGTATATAATTGAAATTCACCTAATCGAACTTGTCCTAATTCATATTCACTAGCCATTTCCTTCCCCATTTCCACATCGATGTTCATCCAAATGAATACACCTATTAAACAAAGGATTATAGCGAAAAAGTGCTTCATGGATAAATTCCTTTCTCCACTTACTGTTATTTCTATATCTTCCCTTTTTTATTACATTATCATTCAAGAAAATATGTCATTGCATGATATATGTCCATATCAAACAATAGCTCATTTGCATATTGTATGTTGTATCTTAAAATAAAAGGAGGAAATAACAATGGGCTTCGCACATGGTAATGGATTTGCGCTATTAGTCGTATTATTTATCCTCTTAATCATCGTCGGTGCTGCTTGCTTCTGCTAAGTAGCTACTGTCATATGATATGTGGATGAAAAAACTATAAAAGCGGACACCTATTTTTAGGTGTCCGCTTTTCATTTTAAAACCATTTCCGACTGCTATAGTAACTTAAATGGCTAAATATTCATCTCAAAAGGTTAACAATGTGGCTACTTTCTTACTCTCTGCCTTACGTATATGACGCTGTTCTGCACGTAACACAGCAATACGATGTAATTCTTTCTCTTCTTCTGTTTCAGGGATAACACGCGGTACTGGAACTGGATTATTTTCCTTACTAAGTGCCACAAAAGTAACGAATGACGTTGCCGCTATACGCTTCTCACCTGAAATTAAATCTTCAGCTACTACCTTCACAAACACTTCCATCGAAGTTCTTCCCGTCCAAATTACGAAAGATTCATAACTAACACAATCTGAAGAACGAACAGGATGTAAGAAATCGACCCAGTCCATAGATGCTGTGACACATTCCTTTCTCGAATGTCTGGATGCTGAAATAGAAGCAACCATATCCATCTCCGCTAATATCTTCCCACCAAATAGCGTGTTATGATCATTTAAATCTGTTGGGAATACTCGGCTCGTTTTGAACACCCTTGACTCATTGGCTGTTTTCCCCTTTACTTCTGTCATTGTTATCACCCCTTTAATGATTTATCCCTAATATTTCAATAATCACTATACTAAATGAACTACACGTTTAATATTAACAACATTCAGAACTTTTAGTCCACAAAAAAGAACCGATTTTATCAATCGGCTCCTCTAAATACATATTGTTCTTTCGGCTGTTCAACTTTATTCCATTTTGTTACTTCTAATACAGGAATATTCGCATGAAACGGCTGATAAAACTCAGTAGTTATCTCTCCTTCTACTTGAATCCAGTCATCATTATTCCACTCTACGCCTTCTGGCTTTTTCACTAACATACCATACACACCAGAATCTGCTACGCAATGTATAATACCGAAACGGAATAAGAAGTATTGTTCTTTTTTAGAAGAATCATCCCTAAAAACAAACCCTTTAAAAGATAATTTTTTCCCAGTAAACTCGCCAGGATAATTATAAATTGTTTCCATACCCTTTAGGAAGTCTTCATCTTTCAAATTAATATTGTCTTTCGTAACAAACTCTTTCTTCCCTTTTTCCATTACACCACGGTATCCTTCTTTCCCGTAATAAATGCTCGTATCAGGTCTTAGAAATTGTCTTGTCATAAATGGATCCTTACTTTCTGCTTGTGCAACAGGAAAGTGAAATCCTTTCGCTTTAACAATATCCGAATCTAACGTCGCAATTGGGAAAAATAACCCTGAGATAATTGGAAAACAAAACAAGGAGTACGAAAATGCTTTTTTCCACCATGTATTCTCATCTTTTGAATGATCATGCCCGCAATGGCTATGGTCACAACTGCAATCATTTTTCTCTTTTTCCTTTTGGTGCTCTTTTTGGAAAACGACGATAATTTGTATAATCGTTAAGAAACCTAAAATAATTGCTGCTGTTGTTGATAAATAGGCATACTTCATATTGATATACTTCGTAATGTTACCGGAAATATGAAGCTGCGCAATTAATATTGTAAAACCTAATAATATATATGCTCGAAACATAACCTACCACCCCATCGCATAAATGAGTAGTGAGCTTGCATAAACAACAAGAGTAACTGTAACTATAACAACAATTACAAATTTAGTTTTAAATGTCGCAAGCATCATAAACATATTTTTAATATCCACCATCGGTCCGTAAACGAGGAACGCGACAAGTGAAGCTGTTGAAAACGTACTTTGGAACGAAGAAGCGATAAATGCATCTGCCTCTGAACAAAGTGATAATATATAAGCAAGTCCCATCATAACAGCTGATGAAGAAAACGGACCTTGTCCAATAGCAAGAAGTGTTGAAGTTTGTACAAACGTTTGTACCGCTGCTGCAATTAACGCACCTAGTACTAAATATTTTCCCATTGAGAAGAATTCCTCAACAGCGTGTGTACATACATCCCACATTTTTTTACGCAGTGGACGCTTATTATTCACTTCTGGGAAGTGATCATCTCTTAATTGATGTTCTTTAAACATAAAGGATAATATAATTCCAACGATAATGGCTACGATAATCGCTACAATAGAACGATACCATACCATGTGCATACTACTCCCAAAGGCAACATAAGTAGCAAATAATACAACTGGATTAATAATAGGTCCAGTTAACATAAATGCAATCCCTGCGTATGGTGGAACGCCTTTTCCAATTAATCGTCTTACAATCGGAACAATTCCACATTCACAACCTGGAAACAACATACCTAAAAAAGTAGCTAATAAAACAGACAGAAATCGGTTCTTCGGCATCCATTTTGCCACCATATCTTCTGTCACGAACATTTGAATGAATCCTGAAATAAATACACCAATGAGCACGAAAGGAAGTGCTTCGATCAATATGGAGATAAAAATTGTATTCATTTGCAGGAATGCTTTCGGTAATTGAAACAATTCCATGATGTATTTCCTCCAACTTTTCATTAACAATATGTAATTTTAACCCCATTTCATTAATTGAACAAGGTTTATATGGCATACATACCCTTTATATACATTACATTGTACAAGTTATATTCTATTCAAAATTTGAGATTTCATAGCAAAAAAGCTGCTCTAGCGTAGTTATATAACTATGCTAGAGCAGCTTTCTTATCGTTAAAAGTAACGTTTCTTCCAAAAAACAAAAGCTAACGTGAAAGATAGTGTTACACATATGATGAGTACAATTACAAAACCGTGGGCTTCCCCTTCAAACGGAACCTTTACGTTCATTCCAAAGAAACTAGAAACCATCGTCGGTAAAGATAAAATGATCGTAATTGACGTTAACAGTTTCATAACACTATTTAAATTATTTGATATAACGGAGCTAAAAGTATTCATCATTCCACTTAAAATGTGACTATATATTTCCGCCATTTCAATAGCCTGTTTATTTTCAATTAATACATCTTCTAATAAATCTTGATCGTCTTCATACATTTTTAAAAATGTACTATTACGCATTAACTTTTGAATTACAATTTTATTAGCCTTTAATGACGTTGTAAAGTATACTAAACTTTTCTCAAGGCCTAACAATGTGAAAATCTCTTTATTTTTCATTGACTGATTTAATTGATGCTCTAAATCAATTGTTTTTCGATTTATTTGCTTTAAGTATCTTAAATAATAAGTAGAAATCGTATATAAGAGCTGAAGTGCAAAGCGCGTCTTCTTAAACGTATAAAATTCTTTAATACGTTGATTAATAAAACGTTCAAAAATTGGATTCTCTTCTAAGCAGATTGTAACAAAACAATCCGGCATCACAATCATACCTATTGGAATCGTGTCATAAATCGAATTTCCTTCTTCATCATGTCTAACTGTCGGAATATCCACGATAATTAAAGTATTATTGTCTTCCTTTTCAATACGAGAGCGTTCTTCATCATCCAAAGGGTCTTTAATGAAATCTAAGTCTACATTTAAAGTTTGTACTAGATATTGAATTTCTTCTTCTGTTGGATGAAGTACATTAATCCAGCACCCCTTTTGCATTTCCTCAATCTCTTGTAGTTTTCCGTTTCGGTCTGTTAAATATATATTTAACATACTATCACCCCGATTCTTTTTACATGTAGGAATCTACCTCTCTTAAATCACAGTTTTTAAACCGCCATTCTCAGCATATGAAACATACGTTTAAATTTCAATAGAAAAATTATTTTGAAAACGTTTTTATAAGAAAAATATTATAAAGTGAAACTTTAATCAGTGGGGGGCTTCATCCTCACCAATTATTAGCCCTTACAAATCGGGCTTTTACGGGTTATCCGCCCCCAACCAAACTTCTTTTTTTCGCTGAATTTTGAGGTGAGGGTCTCACTGCCCGTTAAAGCGGGATAAACATAGAAAAAGACAGAGTGCTCTCTGCCTTAAAAGCTTATGTTGCCTTTATAACATATTTAGAAAGCATCCACAAGTTAAACCCGACTGAAATCGTATAGCCCGCGTATGTTGAAATGATAAAACTTACATAATCGAAATACGGAAGCAATACAATATTTAAAACTATCTTCACAATAATTCCAATCACTAGTCCTAGCACCGTCTTCTGCTGTTGATTGATTCCTTGTAGCATAGCAGCCGTTACTGTAAAAAGAGAAAATAGTATGCAAGCAGGAGCATAATACTGTAAAATGATTCTCCCCATCTCTGGATCATTTCCAGCACCGAATAAAAGAGTATATACAGGTTTGGCTAACACCATCATTCCAATTGCCGCCGGTACCGTAATTGCTACTACTAATACATTTGTTCTCGTAAAATGTTTGTACAATAGCTTCGTATTTCCTGCTGTGTAAGCTTTCGTCATCTCTGGTACGAGAGACATACTAAAAGCTGTCGCAACGGATACCGGGATAAGCACAACCATTTGAACAAGACCAATTATCGCATTAATTTTTTCCGCTTCTCCTTGCATATACCCTATTTGTATAAGTAGTTTATTAATTGTAAATGTATCAATCGTCTGATACAACGGAATTGCTAAGCCCACCACAACAAAAGGAATAGAATATGTAAAGAGCTCCTTATACAATGAGAAAAAAGATTTCGTTGTTTGTGGTATACTTTCCATCTCTTTTTTCTTTAAGTGCCTTCTCCTTCTTATATAATACGCACTTAAAACAGTTAATCCACCTACAGCTCCCATAAATGCACCGAACGTTGAAATACCAACTGCTAGCGAAACAGAAGCTTTTAAAACATATAAAACGACAAAGCTTCCTATTAAAATGGTTAAAACCCGAAAAAATTGCTCTACAACTACACTTAATGCAGAAGGCCCCATCGATTGGAATCCTTGAAAGAAGCCCCTTAATAAACTCATTACTGGCACAAGTATTAACGCAAAACTTACAATTCGAATATTAGTAGTAACCGCTCCTACACTATTCCCCGTTTGATCATTCCCATCGATGACAAGTTTAGCTAAATGCGGAGCTAGCATATATAACGTAAAACACGAAATGACTCCCATTATAAACATAAACACGATTCCACTTTTCAACACTCTCTTAACCGTATGATAATCATTCAGTTGATCATATTTTGATACCATCTTTGAAACAGCTAGCGGTAATCCCATTGTTGCTATACTGAGCATGATGGTATAAGGACGATATGCATATGTGTATAGAACGTAACCACTCGTACCGACCATCGCTGTAAATGGTATAACATATATAAACCCTAACATTTTTGATATCATCGTTGCCATCGTTAAAAATATCGTTCCACGTATAAACGGTGACCCTTTCATCACATTCCTCCGCTACGCTTTATTATTACACATTATGGACAACTCCTTTTCTTTAGAACCGAAACAAACAAAAAAAGCCAATGAAAAATCATTGACTTTAACGCGCTGCTTTTTTCTTTTTGAAATACTTTAAACCAAAGTATAGAGCAATAAAAAGAACAGCTCCTATAATTATGTAATGTGTGTAATCAGATGCATACTCTTTAATTTGTCGCCAATTCCCACCAAGTTTTTCACCTAAGTATATAAATAGAATTGACCATGGAATGATCGCTACAACCGTATAAAGTGTAAATAGTTTTAATGGCATCTTAGCTAGCCCTGCTGGAATAGAGATCGCATGACGTACTACTGGGATAAAGCGCGCAGAAAATATTACGCCTGCTCCATAACGCTTAAACCAACCTTCCGCTATGTCTAAATGATGTTTATTAATAAGTAGATATTTCCCATATTTCTCTACAACCGGACGCCCTCCGTAGTATCCAAGCCAGTATAAAAAGATTTGCGCTAAAGTACCACCAATCGTTCCGGCGATAACTGCACCCACAAAACTAATTTTACCATTCGCTACTAAAAAGCCAGCATACGAAAGTACAATTTCACTCGGGATTACTTCAATCATTAAAGCAAGAGCTACTCCAAAGTAACCTAAGCTTGCAAAAAATTGCAATAACTGATCTATTATGTTTGCTAACATGTTCTTTTTTATCTCCTTTTTTCTTCACATACCATCCCATTATTACATAAAGGCTGCAATCTGCCAATATCTTCATTTTAACAATATGTACAATTCAAGCAGGATTAATCTATTAATTTCTCTTTCTGCGGGTCCTTCATGTAGGCAAACATCTCTTTAATTTGGTCTTCTGTATTTCTAGCAATTGATAAATTAGGCAATTCATTTTCACAAAAAAACTCCACCTCTTCTGTTTCAATACTAGTTTTCTTTTCTCCACCAATAATCTCGCATCCAATGAAAATCTTATATACATGCGTCGCCGATGGAGAGGGTTGATGTTTTTCTTTATCAAATATAGCTAGTAACTTAAAATGATCTACCTCATAACCAGTCTCTTCGAAAACCTCTTTTGCTGCAACTTCGGTTGGCGTATAACCGACATCAGCCCATCCACCTGGCAATGCCCATTTCCCATCGCTTTTTTCTTTCACAAATAATAACTTTTCATTTTGAAAAACAACCGCTCTTATATCAACTTTAGGTGTTTGATAGCCTGTCTCACGTGCAAATAATTTCTCTACGACTTCCCAATCTGTTTTCGTGTAATGTGACATCATTGAAATAGAAATATCTCGTAATTGCTGGAAACGCTCAATATCATACACATCCTTAGAATACGTTAAACCCGCTTGAGCTATAGATTGTATTTGTTTTACCCAATCAATCCATTTAATCGTCATATATCCGCATCCCCATTCTCTATCAAATATATTACTTCATTTTTATTGATACATCTTTATTATACAAAAAAAAGAGATTGATAACGTTTCAATCTCTTTCAAAATTAATCTAATTCATGTAAGTGGTCTTGTATATACTTTCTTCTTTTATTTATATATTCATAAATCATATCAGCCTCTTGATCAAATGTTTCTAATTTTTCTTTCATGTATGGATCTTGTAGTAAATATGGGCGAATCAATTCACACAACCCTTCTACTTTCGGCCTCATAAACGAAACTGTGAATTGATTTTCTAATATTTCTTCCAAAATACTTCGATACTGCTTTCTAAATACAGGTATGTCTAGCAATCTTGCACTTAACGTATTATACCCTTGAATGCGAATATATTCATGATTAAGTGGTCTCCCTTGTACATCTCGCCCCCAAGTCGCATCATAATCCCACGGTATAACTTCAAATAAATTTGTTTCATCGTTATGATATAGTGCATAGTTATGAACGAAACCATCAAAGTTTTGCGTAAAAATAACTCCTGCTAACCATCGTAAATATTTATCTACATGTAGAAACTTCCCAATTTCTTTTTCATAGGCTTCCCTCGTCAAAGTATTCGCTTGAAATACAAATTCACTCAGTTGTTCTTCACTATTTTTATTCGAATATTTAAATTCATAACCCGCAAAGAGCTCTGTCTTAACATCTTTATCTCGTTCACTCATTAATGAAAAATTCGCATCATCATCTATCGCATAATAAATAGAACCACTCGGTAATCCTCTATTTTTCAAAAAATTTTCATCAACCGATTCTAACTGTAAATACACACCTTGAATTTGACCATTAATTTTTATAAATACATGTTGTGATTTTGGCGAAAGTACACCAATATCATGAAAAAAATCTAAAGATAATTTATTTCGTATGAGAGACGGATCCATAAACTCCGAATTCAAATGAAACTCTTTCGCACCTTGAAATTTTTTAGGCTTATAAAACATAACATGATAAGACTTTTTCTCAAATTCGCGAATATGAGCTCCTCGGTATACGATATCAATATCATACTTCTTTTTTCCATAAGTTAATTTTGCTGGCACTGGACTATCTGACCAAATGTCCTTTTTCAATTCCACTAAGTACATTGGATGAACAAAAAAATCATATGAAGGCAGCATGTTTTCTCATCCCTTCTCAGTTCTCTTCATTCAATGTATGCGCCTTGTCTTGTCCATACATCCGCAATCATCTATTTATATAAAATTACACTCTTGTCCTGTTCAGAAAGATGCCTACATACATATCATGTTAAGGAAAAAGAATACCTTTTCACTTTAATACATGATAAGGAGGATTTCTATGAAACGTGATATTAGAAAAGCTGTTGAAGAAATCAAAAGTGCTGGGATGGAGGATTTCTTACACCAAGATCCAAGTACTTTTGAATGCGATGATGATAAATTCACTCATCATCATTGTACAACTGGATGTAAATGTACAACTGGGGGTAAATGTCCAAGAACAAGATGTACTCGCGTGAAACATTGTACGTTCGTTACAAAATGTACGCACGTAAAAAAATGGACATTTGTTACGAAATGTACACGTGTACGTGTTCAAAAATGGACGTTCGTTACGAAAGTAACGCGTAGAAAAGAATGCGTATTAGTTACAAAACGTACTCGCAGAAAACATTGTACATTCATTACAAAATGCATACGCTTTGAAAAGAAATTTTTCTGGACAAAACGAAGTTTCTGTAAAAAATGCGAATTCTTCCCTAACAGACACGGTCACTCTTGCGATGATTCATGTGATCATGGTAAAGACTGTCACGATAGCGGACACAAATGGAATGATTGCAAAGGCGGACATAAATTCCCATCTTGCAAAAATAAGAAATTCGATCACTTCTGGTATAAAAAACGTAACTGCTAGTTTTTATACCACCCAAAAAAGGCCGTTTTGCGGCCTTTTTTACATTTATTGAAAGTGACTTATATCTGCAAATTGTTTCACTTTACCAATACCCTCTTCAAATTCTATTATGCTCAAACTGGCACTATGCATAAATGGATCATCCCACACATTTTCTATTTCAATTCCCGCGAAATGCCCTACAAGTAATTTTGCTGCTGCCGCATGAGAAACAATCAATATGTTTTGTCCTTTATGCTTCTCTAAAAGAAGCTGCATCCCTTCAATTACTCTTTCATAAACGGCCTCAAAATTTTCGCCTGATGTTGACTGAAAAAGATGTGGCTCATTCCAAAACAGATGCACTTCTTCTGGAAATTGGTTTTCTATATCCGCGATTGTTTGTCCTTCCCATATACCCATGTTGATTTCATAGAAATGCTCATCCGCTATAATGGGTATATCACGTTCCCCCTTTATTAACTCTGCCGTATGAAGTGTTCTTTCGCTCGGACTACTATAGATCGCATGGATTGGTAAATCTTTCATTCGAT
Source organism: Bacillus sp. FSL E2-8900 (assembly GCF_037966225.1). Lineage (NCBI taxonomy): Bacteria > Bacillati > Bacillota > Bacilli > Caryophanales > Bacillaceae > Bacillus > Bacillus sp. FSL E2-8900. Next base: position 1,912,202 of record NZ_CP150193.1, on the reverse strand, counting down.
TCCCTAATTGTTTCGCCTGAACTATACCATTTTCAGTTAAAGCAGAATTTTTCCGTCCCTGCATTCGCTTCGCTACATTCCACTCTGTTTCACCATGCCTTGTTACATATATAGTTGTTTTCATTTCTTACTCCCCCTCACCATGTTGGTCGTAATTCCCACGGTTCAACTCTCCCTACAATCCACTCCGCTCGTTTACTTTCAAATCCCTTTTATAACTCCATCAGCTATCTCTTCATGAGTAAGCCATCTTCCATATGTATCTTCTAAAATAAAACCTAAAATAATTCTATGATAAATACATCGCGTACTCCCTATTTTTTGTGCAGGCATACGTGATGCTTTACTACCTAAAATATGAAATAAACTATATGTTTTAAACGACAAATCTAGTTCTTTACAAATATTTGATAGTACATGCTTTGCACTTGTGTGTACCCATGCAACAACTAATGTGATTGGGCCATTTTTCTCAATTGTACTTTTAATAGCTAGCTTTACATCTTCATCATTATGATAATCTAACGAAAGGCATGTAATATTTTCTGGTGCAGAACTCATTCGCTTAACATTTTCTAATTTCACTTCATCTCGCCCGATAATAGAAACATAAAATCCTTTCTCACAAAACCACATAGAAACTTTCTTTAGCATTCCTGTTCCACCAATTACAAGTGCATGCAAATGCTATCCCTCCCTAATAAAATGTCATATGAGGTTTCTCATCTCTATAATAATTTAAACGGTCTTGGAGTGTCCCTGAGTGAAACTCAAATTTATGACCGTCAGGATCAACAAAGTATATAGATTCGCAATCTCTTACATCACGTTCTCTTCCTTGTAAAATATGAACATCATTTTCTTCTAATCGCTGTATTAGACATTTAAAGTCTTCTTGTTCAACAGAAAATGCAATGTGCGTATAAGATTGATGAATCTCATTTCTCGAAATATGCGTCTCTTCATTAAGCGCTATCCATACTCCACATATGTTAAAATAAGCCAATTTTCTTCCTTTAACTAATAATTCTCCTTCTAATACTTTTTCATAAAACATAATAGAGTTTTCTAAATTAGATACCGAAAAACAAATATGATTGATTCCCCTTAACAACTATAATTCCTCCTTATACAAATAAAAGATGAGCGAAAATTCACTCACCTTTCATTATACTATTTTTTTGTAATATATGCCCATTTATAACTGAAGTCCCCGCCAAACGTATGGTTAGCAATGCCTTTTACAAACGGCTTCTCTAAATAAGCTGTACTTTGTTGGTACGTAGGAGAAATTGCTGCGTCTTGACCAATTAAGATTTTTTCAGCTTCCGCAAGTGCATTCCAGCGTGCTTTATCATCTTTTAATAGCTCTCCTTTTGATTTCGCTACTAAATCATCATACTTCGGATTAGAATAATCCATTTCATTAAATGAGCTTCCAGTAACAAACATATCAATATAAGTCATTGGATCCGGATAATCAGGGCTCCATGCAGATAATGAGAATTCGTATTGGAATTTCTTTTCTAAATCTAGCTTCTGCTTGTATGGTTGCTGTTTCAAATTTACTTTAATACCAGGCAAGTTTTTCTCTAGTTCTTCCTTAATAAAGTCGCCTACTTTTTTCCGGCTACCGTTATCATCGTTTAGTAATTCAACCGTAATTGTATCTTGACCAAGCTCTTTCTTCGCTTCTTCCCATAATTTTTTTGCTTTCTCTGCATTATCTTTACTATCACGGAAGTTTTTATTTACAGAGCGGAAATCTTTTCCATCCGGACCTGTCGTGAATTTTTCAGGTACTAAGAAATATGCTGGCAATGAACCGTCATTTAAAATGACATCAGCAATTCCTTTTTTATCGTATGCTAAATCAATCGCTTCACGTACTTTTTGGTTTTTAAATGTTGCATTTTTTTGGTTAAAACGTAAGAAATATATGCGTGGATCTAACTTCGTTTTAAATTCATCTGGCTTATTCTTTTTATATTTATCAACAAATTCAGAAGTTAAAATAACTCGATCTGCTTGATCACTATCATATAAATTTACTCCCGTGCTTGTTTCCTTCACAATACTTACATTAATTTCGTCTAATTTTACAGTATCTTTATCCCAATAATTAGGATTTTTCTTCAACTGATAATTTTGTTCATGTTTCCATTGACTCATTGTAAATGGTCCATTATATACTAATTTATCTGCTTCTAATCCGTATTTATCTCCTTGCTCTTTCACATATTTTTCATTTAATGGGAAAAATGTAGGGAACGACGTAAGCTCAAGAAAATAAGGTGCTGGTTGCTCTAATTCTACTACCAACGTTTTATCATCCTTCGCTTTAACACCCAATTGATCTGCTGGTAATTCACCTTTATTTACTTTCTGTGCATTTTTCACATCAAATAAAATGAATGCATATTCTGCCGCTAATGCTTTATCTAATGTACGTTGCCATGCATATACAAAATCTTGTGCTCGAACTGGATCACCATTTGACCATTTCGCATCACGTAATTCAAATGTATATGTCTTTTTATCTTCACTAATCTTCACATCTTTTGCCATACCTGGTGTTGGTTTATTATCTTTATCTAGACGATATAAACCTTCCATTGCATTTACAAATACACGGAAAGATACAGAATCCGTTGATTTAGATGTATCCATTGAAGGAATTTCAGCTGTTTCTAGCAAATTTAAAACTTGTTTATCGGCCATTCCCTTATTCGATTCTTTCTTCGTTGTCGAAGCCTTCTCACCATTCCCACATCCTGCAACCAATACACTTGTCGTTAACGCAAGTGCAGCAATTGTTGTTGTCTTTCTCTTCATTCTTCCTTCCCCCAATCTATATGTATAAGTTAAATCCTATATAATATATTTCATTATACAAAAGATTCTGATTATTTTAAATATTTATTTTAACAAACATAGAAAAAAGCGATCGGAAATTTCTTTCCAGCCGCTTTCTTGAATAGCATTTACTTGTAATCCATCCTCTATATCAAATGGATTTTGAACTTTAAATATTTCTTCCATCAGCTTCAAAAACTCTTCTTCAGTTTTAGATTCACCATTAACCATAAGTGAGTATGGTTCCACTTCACCTAATTTATAATCGACAACAAATTGAATCTTCACCTTTTGTCTTGGCGTTCCGGTGTTATATCCTTGGAATTCTACTAATTCTAACCCTTCCGTTCCACGATAATATATCCAACCTGAATTTTGAAAATAATTTTCGAAAGATTCACCTATTGAAAAGAAAGGATATTCATAAAGCGAGCTTGTACGAACCTTTTGAATAACGTCTCGATCAGTCGGAAAAAAGAAATGACTAAAAAATATGCTAGCAACTGCTAAAATAGTAACAATTGTCGCTCCCATTTTGCTCGTTCCGCCGCTATCATTGATTAGATAGTTTTCAACTGATTTATCTTTTATTTCTCTTGCTTTTATTCGGTATATACGTCTTTCCGCAAATTGATAGTATAATCCATTTGCAAAAATCCCCATTCCAAACAGAATAAAAATGAGTAATAAAAACGTAAGAGGCACCATATTAATGATTGGCAACGCTACATTAAATCCCATATAATACGAAAATGCATCACACGCTACTAATAACAACATAAATAAAGCAGCTGGTACATAATACTTACGATATCCTAGCCAGCCTATATTGAAAATAGCAGCCCAACCATTCCAGCTCCACCTAGCAATCCGCTTATTCTCAAGATCCCATTTCCTTTTGTAATACGGATATTGTCTCCCTACATATACTTCCAGTTCTTTATCTATTAACGAGCTACCTTCCTCTTGTTCATTATCCAAGTTTCGCTGACAACTTGCACAATTTAACTGTTCCTCCTCGCAAGGTTGCCCACAATTTATACATTTCAAAACAATCCCTCTTCCCATCCATACGTCATTTCAAAATACCTTCGTGTTTTAATAACCACTCTTTCCTCCATAAACCACCAGCATATCCAACAAGCTTTCCACTCTTTCCTATTACACGGTGACATGGAACAATTATTGAAATTGGATTCCGACTATTTGCCCCTCCTATTGCCCGTACAGCTTTTATATTTCCAACTTTCTCTGCAATATCTAAATATGAAGCACTTACGCCGTATGGAATAGTATAAAGTGCATCCCATACATTTTTTTGAAATGCTGTTCCCTCCGCAGACAGCGGGACCGTAAACTCTTTTCTTTTCCCTTTAAAATATTCATCTAACTCATTTATACATTGTTCTATCATTTCATTTTTATTTTCTTCTTGTCGTTCATCAACAAATATAACAGACGTAATTCCTTCTTGATTCGCTGTAATTTCAAGCAAACCTAATTCGCTTTCATAATAAGCCTGGTACATATGCCATCCTCCAATTCAGTTCATATTAGTCATTGTAACACGAATATACAAAATTTTTCGTATAAGCGTTTTATTAGAGAAACAAAAAAGAGAATGGTAAAATATAAGAAAATTCAATCAAGGAGGCTATTTGATGAATTCCAAGCTTTTTTCACCTTATACAATTAAGAACGTTACACTAAAAAATCGTATCGTTATGTCGCCTATGTGTATGTATTCCTCGGGGAATGAGGATGGCAGCGTTACGAATTTTCATCTCATTCATTATGGAACTCGCGCTGCTGGCCAAGTAGGTTTAGTTATGGTTGAAGCAACTGCGGTGTTAGCTGAAGGACGAATTTCTAACAAAGACTTAGGTATTTGGGATGACAACCTAATTGAAGGCTTACATAAAACGACTACTTTTATACATGATAACGGCGCAAAAGCTGCCATTCAACTCGCTCACGCCGGAAGAAAAGCAGAATTAGAAACAGATGCGTTAGCTCCTTCAGCCATTCCATTTAATGAAACAATGAAAATGCCAATAGAAATGAGCAAACACCAAATTAAAAATACTGTATTAGCTTTTCAGCAAGCTGCAGTACGATCAAAACAAGCTGGATTTGATGTTATTGAAATACATGGCGCTCACGGTTACCTTATCAATGAATTCCTATCACCACTTACTAATAAACGGACGGATAAATACGGCGGCTCACCTGAAAACTGCTATCGTTTCTTACGCGAAATCATTGACTCGATAAATGAAGTTTGGAACGGACCGTTATTTGTCCGTATTTCAGCAAATGATTATCATCCTGAAGGGTTAACAGTTCAAGATTATGTTCAGTATACAAAATGGATGAAAGAACAAGGAGTAGATTTAATCGATTGTAGCTCTGGAGCTGTTGTCCCTGCAAGCATCGATGTTTATCCTGGGTATCAAGTACAATATGCTAAACATATTAAAGAGCATGCTAACATTGCAACTGGTGCAGTTGGATTAATTACGACCGGAGTACAAGCAAAGCAAATTTTAAACAATAACGAAGCTGATTTAATTTTCATCGGACGTGAGTTACTTCGCAATCCGTACTTCCCGAGAATAGCGGCCAATGAACTTGGCTTTGAATTGCAAGAACCATATCAATACAAGCGAGCGCCAGGGAAAATTCATACGAATAAATAAAACCGAGAAGTCATTCTTCTCGGTTTTATTTATTCTATCGTTGTAATTTCATTTGAATTATAAGTATGGATACCCGATTCTTCTCGCAGCGCGGTTATATACATCCCTTTCGCCACATCTTTAGCTGAAATTGGTTTATACTTTTTGAAAGCCCCTTTAAAGATAAAAGGAATAATACGAGATAACTTTTCAGCCATTTGTTCGCCGAAACGAAATTCTTGTCGATTTCCTACTAATAATGATGGTCTAAAAATGTGAATACCACCGATCACTAACTTTTGCAATTCTTCTTCCATTTTCCCTTTCACTTGTGAATAAAAGAAAAATGATTTAGGATTCGCTCCCATAGAAGACACGACAAGGAAATTTTGTACCCCTTGTTTTTCAGCTAAACAAGCAGCTCGTAACGTATATTCATAATCTACTTTTTTAAAATTTGCTTTTGTTTTTGCTTTTTTTATTGTTGTTCCTAAGCAACTAAAAACATCATCCACAGCAAAGAACTCTTTATATTCCTCTAATACCGAAAAATCAACTTGTTTCTGCTGTAACTTCTCATGTTGCAATTGCATTGGCTCTCTTACAAAAATAGTAACCGAATCGTAGTAATCTGATTCAAGTAATAGACGCGTTATCTCTTGTCCAACTAAACCACTTGCACCAAGTATTAACGCTGTTCGCTTATTCATATATACATATACCTCTTATTTTACTTTTCTCTCCTTCAGTAAAATACAACCTTTAGGAGTTTCCTGCTCTTATTTTACCACAAGTAAAACACTATGCGTACGCATAGTGCTTTACTCACTCTTTTTTCTCATTTCTCTCTTGTAATTTCGTTATTGTTGTAGCGTCCCCTAAATTACTTATTAATCTTCTTAAAAAAATTAATACGAAAGATAATGGCAATACTACCGCTAATATTAATAAAATAGCTTCCATTAAGTAACCCAAGCGCTCATCCCCCTCTTTACCTCCTTTTCAATATATGAAAACAGCGTTGTCACATATGCATGCATTTGCAAAATAATACACCTATATTTGACAACTTTATAACAAAAACAAATCGGAATGATTATTATTTATTGCAACTTTATTAAAGATGTATTATACTAAGTTCGCAAACTAAAACGTAATTATTCCGTTTTGTATTAAAATGATATTTTTCTTCTATAATTGGGGAAAATATATCCGTAAAAAAGAAAAGAGGAGAACTTCATGCCTAAAAGATTGACTATATTTTCATTCTTACTTATTTTTACCTTAATTTTCGCTGGCTGCTCAAATAAAAAAGAAAGTAATGCCAAGAAAGATGGAAAGCTAACAGTTTATACAACGATTTTCCCACTTGCTGATTTCGCAAAGAAAATTGGTGGCGACTATGTAAATGTTGAAGCAATTTACCCACCTGGTGCAGATTCACATACATTTGAACCAAGTCAAAAACAAACAGTACAAGTTGCAAAAGCCGATTTATTTGTTTATAACGGCGCTGAATTAGAACCATTTGCTGAAAAAATGGAAAAAACATTACAAAAAGAAAATGTTAAAATTGTAAATGCATCTAAAGGTATTGAGCTTCGTGCTTCTACTGAAGAAGAGCATCATGATCATGGAGATGGCCATAAAGAAGATGAACATCATCACGATAAAGACCCACATGTTTGGTTAGATCCTACTCTAGCAATGAAACAAGCAGAAAAAATTAAAAATGCACTTGTAGAATTACAACCTGAACATAAAAAAGAATTCGAAAAAAACTTTGCAGCACTTCAAACTAAATTTACTGATTTAGACGATGGATTTAAGGCAGCTGTAGCGAACGCAAAAACGAAAGAAATTTTAGTTTCTCATGCTGCCTATGGTTACTGGGAACAACGATACGGCCTAAAACAAATTCCTATCGCTGGAATTTCAGCTTCTGATGAACCATCTCAAAAGCAGCTTGCTGACATTACAAAAACAGTAAAAGAACATAATCTAAAATATATTTTATTCGAAACGTTCTCTACTCCAAAAGTAGCATCCGTAATTCAAAAAGAAACTGGTACAAAAGTTTTACGCTTAAATCACTTAGCTACTATTTCTGAAGATGATGCAAAAAATAATAAAGATTACTTCACTTTAATGGAAGAAAACGTAAATACATTGAAAGAAGCAACAAACTAATCCATTATATTTTCTAGGCAGCTGAATCTGTTATTCAGCTGCCTTTTTATGTATTTATCCTTGACTTGACCAAAATAACAAGTAAAATTATCCATATTAGCTTGAAAGCTATATTAATTTAGAAGGTGAGTTGGAATTATGAATCTTCACATTTGTGAAGTAACAGCAAAAAATTGGCGTTCAATAGTTGCTTTAGACGTCGCAAAAGATCAGCAACAATTTATTGAAAGTAACGCGTTTTCTTTAGCAGAATCATTATATGAAGGAAACGGAACGTCAGTAGGTTTATATGATGGCGAAACAATTGTAGGATACGCAATGTATGGATGGTATTCAGTAAAACATAAAAGTGTATGGCTCGATCGCTTTATGATTGACCAACAATATCAAGGAAAAGGATACGCAAAACGTTTCCTTCGCTTACTCATTCAATTCTTACAAGAAAAATTTGAATGTAAAATAATTTACTTAAGTTTACATCCAGACAACAAACTTGCAATGGGACTGTATGAATCATTTGGTTTCCGCTTAAATGGGGATATTGATGATGAAGGTCCAGTTGTAGGTGTTGTAATGGAGTTACTAATAGACGAAAATAAAAGCCTGTGAAAACAGGCTTTTTATTATACAGTTATCAATTTTTAGTTTCTTTCCCTTATTTAATTCTGTTTTACAATCTAATAGAATGCTCATAAAAAATAAGCCTACAATTTACGCAGACTTATTTCACACACTCCTCGAAATGTTCTTGGAACCACTCTTTATTAATATCTCTTCCGATAAAAACTACTTCACTTACTCGCTCTTCGCCCTCTTGCCACTCTCTATCGTACGAAGCAGCAAATAACGTATGTACGCCTTGGAAAACGATACGTTTATCTACTCCGTCTATCGATAAAATTCCTTTGTAACGATATAAATATTCCCCTAGCTCTTGCACGACAGCTGACATCCACTCATTAAGCTTTTGTAAATCCAGCGGACGTTCTTCACGTAATACAAATGATTTCACACCTTCTAAGTGGTTATGTTCTTTATGAGGGTAAATTTGCAACGTATCTTTCGTTTTAAACGTTTGGATTTGTAATAAAGATGGTATATCTACCTCACAGTTAGTCGCCTCAATTAACTTTGCAGTCGGGTTAATTCCTTGAATTTCATGCAAGAGATTTTCTTTCTCATTCTCTTCAATTAAATCTAATTTATTTACTAAAACAACATCAGCAAACGCAATTTGCTCTTTTGCTTCTAATCCTTTTTCAAAATGTTTATGTATATGATAACTATCTACCACCGTTACAACACCGTTAATTTGGTAAGCAGATTGGATGACTGGATCTAAAAAGAATGTTTGAATAATCGGGCCTGGATTTGCAAGGCCAGTCGTTTCAATTACTAAACCATCAAAATCCATTTTCCCTTCTGCTTTTACGTCCAATAACTGTTTTAAAGCAACAAGTAAGTCTTCACGTACAGTACAGCATAAACAGCCATTTGTCATTTCCATAATTTCTTCTTCCACATTCATAATCAACTGATTATCAATGCCAATTTGCCCTATTTCATTTACAATCACCGCTAATTTCTTACCGTGATTTTCTGATAAAATACGATTTAATAATGTCGTTTTCCCCGATCCAAGAAAACCAGTTAATATTGTTACTGGAATCATTTCGTACATCTCCTTATAGCTATATGTTTCTACATTATAACATATAGAGAAAATCATTTTTGTAGCAAAACATATTTATTGTCTGTACACCTAATTAACTATATAATAATATGTAGTAAGAAAGCCTTTTCAAAACATTATTATTCATCAAGGGGGTACTTATAATGGAGCGAGTTCAAATGGCTGAAACGCTAGAATTTTCTCGTATTATTCAAGGATTTTGGCGTTTAGCAGAATGGAATATGACAAAACAAGAATTACTTTCTTTCATTGAAGATTGTATGGATATGGGAATTACTACTTTTGATCACGCTGATATTTACGGCGCATATACGTGTGAAGGGTTATTTGGCGAAGCTTTACAATTAAAGCCTTCCTTACGAGAAAACATGCAAATTATTACAAAGTGTGGAATCGCTCCCCCATCACCGAAATTTCCAGAACGATATGTTCCTCACTACAATACTAGTACAGAGCATATTATGCAAAGTGTAGAAGCATCACTTAACAATTTACATACAGATTATATTGACGTATTACTTATTCATCGTCCCGATCCTTTTATGGATCCAAATGAAGTGGCAAAGGCATTTTCACAATTAAAACAAGAAGGAAAAGTTCGTCACTTCGGTGTATCTAACTTCTTACCTTCACAATTTAATATGTTAAATTCGTACTTAGATTTTCCACTTATTACGAACCAAATTGAAGTTTCTGCATTGCAGCTTGAGCATTTTGAAAAAGGAACAATTGACTTATGCCAAGAAAAACGAATCAATCCAATGATTTGGTCACCTCTTGCTGGTGGTGAGATCTTTACTGGTCAATCAGAACGTGCTGTACGTGTACGCGAAACTGTGCAAAAAGTTGCTACTGAGCTAGGTGTTTCTAATATCGATACGGTTATGTATGCTTGGTTACTTGCTCATCCAGCTAATATGATGCCAATCGTTGGCTCTGGTAAATTAGATCGCGTAAAAACTGCCGCTCTTGCTACAAAAGTTAACTTAGACCGTCAACAATGGTTTACAATTTTCGAAAGCTCTAATGGACATCCTGTACCATAATGCATAAAAAGAAGAGCTATTTTCTTACAGCTCTTCTTTTTCATATGTATTTCTAGTCATGGCAAATACACACATATCCCTTAATCCGTTTCCATCTACCGCAACACTCGCACTTTCTAACGTACCTTCTAACTTAAAACCTAATTTCTCAGGTATCGCTCTACTCTTCTTATTTAAAGAATCACAACGAATTTCTACACGGTTTGCTTTCAATTCAGAAAAAGCGTAATCCGTTATACCTTTCGCAGCCTCTACCATATAGCCTTTTCCGCTAAACCTTGTATCAATCCAATATCCGATTTCAAATTGAGGTATATCCCAATTAATACGATGTAATCCGGCTGAAGCAATAAATTCACCTGTTTCTTTCGAAAATACTAGTAATCTTAAATCCTCACGTTGCAAAAATTGAATATGTGATTTTCTAATACTTTCTTCTACTTCTTGCTCTGTTTGCTCTTTTTGTGCAAACACCATCCAAGGTTTTAGTTCTTCTATTGAAGCCTGAATTGCATCATATACAACTTTACCATCTCCTGGTTTCGGCATTCGAATAAAAAGCCTGTCAGTATAAAATTCAGAAGGAAAATCGAATAATAACGGATTCACTGTAAACACTCCCTATATTTCTTTTATATATAATAATATCCATCTCAAGTTATATAGTAAAGAATTTTCTGAATTGAAAACCTTTTACTCATTCACTTCCACCGCTACACGAATTCCAGATTCAATCGCACCTTGAATCCATCCGTGATATAGCGTTGTATGATCTCCAGCGAAGAATATTCTCCCCTCTGGTTTGACAATCGCTGGTTGCAACTCAGATTCTTGACCTGCTTGAAAAAGTGCAAATCCTCCAAGCGCATACGGATCCAATGTCCAGCTTTTTGATATTCCAGATATGAACTCATCATACACTTGACCACCTAATATTGTTGCTAAGTTGTGTAATGCGTAATAAATACGATCACCTTTTGATAAACCATCCCATAACAACGCGTCATAAGACCATGTATAGCTACCTAACATCATAGCCGGTCCTTTCTGCCCAATTCCATAACTTGGATAATAGGCATAACGAATTGGCAAATCTGTTATAATTCTGCCGCCTAATTGTCCTTGTTCTTCCCAAAATCGGCTTTTAAATTGAATTCCTATTTTCGTCGCAGGCATATAATGTAATTCACGAATTGCTTTCCATTTTTCATGAGATATAGAATCAAACGGATCTACTTCTACAAAACGCATTGTCGAAAACGGAATGGTAACAATAACTAAATCTCCTGTAATACTACTATATTCAAAAGTTTCCTCGTTCCGATAGAAAGCTGTCACACCATTATCGTGTTGATGTAGCTTCATTAATTTTTGATTATATATAATATTCTCTTCTAATTGCGGTAAAAATGACTTTGGCAATCTATCGTTCCCGCCCACAATTTCACAAAATCCGCTCTCCTCTTGCATAATGTATAGAAAGCGTAAAGTCTCTACAAACGATCGTTCCAAAAAACCTTCTAAATCTAATAGAACACCAATCATCTCAATTGTTACTGGCGAAAAGTAAGTATTATACTGATAAGGATGATACTTTAAAAATTGCCCAGTAGAGTATCTTCCAAAATCCTTTACTACAACGTCCCAATTTTTTTCTGGGTTCTTTTTTATAAAATTTATAATGGGCTGTACCGCTAACAATAATAATTCCTCTGACGTTTTTCCAACTTCATTCATTTCCACAGGATATCTTAGAATACTTGGATCTTTTTCATATTGTTTTAACGTCGTTTTCCGTCCATTTACGTATATAATATCCGTCTCATTCCTATTAATAAAAGGTCTCACCTGTAGCCCAAATTTTCTTATATATGTCATCGTTAATGTATGCGAATATGGAATCCTCATTGCTCCAACATCTAAATATAATCCGGTATCTTCCATTCTAACCGTTTCTATACGGCCACCTACCCGGTTATTTGCTTCAAAAATTTTCACATCATGTCCTGCAGCCTTTAATAAAGAGGCTGAAACTAACCCAGCCATACCAGCTCCCACTACAATAATCTGTTTTGGGCTTGTCGTCTTATTCAATCCTTTATCTATAACTTTTAACGCTTCATCCATTTCAGTGTTATACATTATATCTTTCTGCACAATTCCACCCCTTACTTCATCAAATGGACGTTAGTGGTTTAGTGCATTTTATTCATACATCCCCATAAACATAACACCATTGCAATTTGAATATTCACTAAAAGTACATAAGAGACAGATCTCACTTTTCTTTATACTTCGTATAATATAGCAACTACAAAGAAGGAGTGGTTAAAAATGAAACATACCTATGACTATGATGCTACAAAAAAACATTTAGAATTAAAGAAACAAAACTTATGTAAAAAACTTAGCAATATGACACTATCTGAAAAAGAACGTGAACAACTAAAACGTGAAATTGACAACTATGAATATATTTTAAATCTAGTCGAAATGAATCATTATGAACGCGGATTTTCTCGTTAAAAGCGGAAATAAGATTATCCGCTTTTCATTTTGAGCATTTCACTACGCATTTTTCATAAGTAAATATATAATAGGATGTACATTAAGATTGAGAGGTATATTCTATGATCAAGTTAAGTGTATTAGACCAATCACCTATTTCAGATGGTAGCACAGCAGCCCAAGCTTTTTCACATACAGTTACGCTTGCACAAGAAGTTGAAAAACTCGGATTCACACGTTTTTGGGTATCCGAACATCATAATTCCGTAAGCTTAGCTGGTTCAAGTCCAGAAATACTTATTTCTCATATTGCCGCAAAAACGGACCGTATTAGAGTCGGTTCAGGTGGTGTTATGTTACCGCATTATAGCCCATATAAAGTTGCTGAGAATTTCCGTGTTCTAGAAGCATTGTATCCGAACCGCATCGATCTCGGTGTTGGTAGAGCTCCTGGTGGTATGCCAATAGCAACTCGCGCACTTCAAGAAGGGAAAATGGTCTCACTTGATCAATATCCAGAACAAATTGCAGACGTTGCAATGTACTTACATGATCAAGTACCAGAAAACCATCACTATGCAAACTTAAAAGCCACTCCAGTTATCCCAACGTCTCCTGAAATGTGGATGCTCGGTTCTAGCGGAGAGAGCGCTAAAATTGCTGCAAACAACGGAGCTTCTTTCGCATTTGCACAATTTATTAACGGCTTCGGAGGCCCTGAAGTTATGAGGGCTTACCAAGAACAATATCAGCCTTCATTTTTAGGAGATAAGCCTAATTCAATCGTTGCCATCTTTGTTATATGCGGAGAAACAAATGAAGAAGCGGAAAAAATTGCTTCTAGTTTAGATTTATCAATCTTATTATTAGAGCAAGGAAAACGAACTACTGGTACACCTTCTATTGAAACTGCTCAAAATTATTCATACAGCGCTTATGATTTATTCCGTATAAAAGAAAATCGTCAACGTATGATTGTTGGTGATCCGTCTTCTGTAAAAGAAAAAATAATAAACTTAAGCAAAGCATACAATACTGACGAATTTATGATTGTCACGATTACCCATCAATTTGAACATAAATTAACGTCTTATCGCTTACTAGCAAATGCTTTTAATTTATAATTCTAAAAAGAGATGCATCACATGTGATGCATCTCTTTTTCTTACTACTTATTGTTTTCATTTCCTATATATTCAATAGCTTCTTTTAATAGCTCATCAAAGTTAATAGGATAATCATGATCTAAGTTAGGCACAACTTTATACTTATGTTCTATATTCTTATCTCTTAATAATCGTACAAATTGCTGCGTGGATTCGAAACAATCTTCATCTTGATCCCCGCATACTATATATCCTTTTATATGTTTATCCTGCAGCACTCTTAGCAACTCATCCCATTCTTCAATCTCGGGAAGCCATGGTGCCATAAAAACAAAACCATCTACATTTATATCTTGTTGTAAAATCGTATATAAAGCTACTCTCGCCCCTGCAGAAAAACCACCAATGATTACACTTTCTACTGTATGATTTTCTATAAACTTATTGTAATGCTCTTTTAATTCCTCTTTCCCTCTCTCTATATCATCCCAAACAAATCCATCTGAAAACTCAATTTGTGAAGACTGTGGTAAAGCTAACATATAATCTTGTGTCAACACAGATTTCCAATATGGTTCTACTATTTGTATATTTTCTTGGTCACCGTGCAATGTAAGTAGTAGATTTCCCTCTTTCTTGCTGTATATATATTTCACATCTGGTCTTTCCTTTTTATGTGCTAATTCTTCTCTTTCTTTACATAATTGCACCATTGTATGAAATTCTTCAAATTTATGTAGTGATTTTAAATCTTCGTCGGAAATTAAATACTCATTTCCATACCAGAATCCCTTTTCTATAATGGCCTCTCTCATTAAATGTAATGCTTCTTTTTCAAGTCCCGATGCACTTGCGAGTGCATACTTAAAATTATATATTTGCGCCTCATTCCCTATTACACCTGTAGCGTTTTCCATTATATAATTGTACGCTTCAAAACTTCCTTTATTTGCATAACAACGTAACGTTTCATTTAATAATTGAATGTAAGTCATGCTATTTTTCATGTACCAATTCCCCCGAAACCTTTTATAATATTTTTTGCGAATCTTTATACCACTTTGTATAACCCACGCTAACAATACCTTATTCTCAAAATGATGCTTAATAGTTACTCTTCCCTGTCCAATACATTTAGTATAAATAATAATAGACTGAAAAATCAATATTTTAACAAACAAAAAAAGACAACAATATATGTATTGTTGTTTTCATTACATCTACCCGCTCTTTTGTTTTTTTCTATCTGGTTTACTTGAAACTAAATAATGTTTTTCTGAAATATATAAGTCTCTTTTTAAGCTACGATTTAAGTAAGGTCCTAGCTTCATTCCGCATATGAGGCGATCTTCGCTACCTTCAACAATTGGGAACATTTCTTTTTCTGTTACGTATTGGTCTACTGCTTTTTGTACGACATCAATTTCTTTCACTAGGCTTAAATTTTCTGCTGTATGTTCAAATACCTCAAGCGTTTCCTTCGTTATGAGAAAATCATTTGTTGGAAATGCAGGTAAATACGGTTTTAACAAATCATAATTTACTGTATAATCTTCATTTACTAATACTGTATAAACGATATTAGCATTCGTTTCTAAAAACTGAGCCATCGCTTGTTCTAATTCATCTTTCGTAATTTCCCGCTCTTCTTTTCCAGTTCTGAAAAAGCGAAACATCGCATCGCCTCCTTTTTACTATATTATAGCATAAAAGAAAACTGAAAAATCATAAAAAACCCATTGAAATAATTTTTCAATGGGTTTCTATTATATTTATCGTTATTTTAAGAATGCACTTAGCATCCATACATGCTGTTCTAATGTTGTATGAATTGCTAACAACATGTCAGCTGATGTTTCATCGCCAGCTTCACCTGCAACTTCCATACCTTCTTTTAATTCTTGAATAAGTGCAGAATAATCATTCACTAATGTTTGCACCATTTCTTCTGCAGATTCTTTGCTTGTCCCTTCGCTGACACTAGATGTTGCGAGATATTCTTTCATTGTCGCTAATGGTTTACCTTCTAAAGCTAAAATACGTTCTGCTAACTCATCAATATACGTTCCAGCCTCATTATAAAACTCTTCAAATTTCTCATGTAATGTAAAGAAGTGTGGCCCTGTCACATACCAGTGATAATTATGTAGTTTCACATATAACACATTCCAGTTTGCTACCTGCTTGTTTAATACTTCAACAACATTTGTTTTCGTACTCATACAATCACTCCTCTTATCATTTTGTAATGTTTATCTTTTAATAACCTAATTACATTTTACCATACATTCCCTTTCCTTTCGAACAATTGGCTTATATGTAACAAAGTTTTAACACCTTTAATGCTTCCCTAATATCATTAAATTCATGTATTTTTTCAAACACTTCATACGTCTAATTGTCCAAGCTCATACATATGCATAATAGTACATCAAGCTCATCATAGTAGAAAGAGGGATAACATGGACAATCAACAATGGCAAGTAGCAAAGAAAGTAGCCGCTACTTATATCGGAACTGTCGTTGGAGCTGGATTTGCTACTGGACGAGAAATTGTTGAATTTTTCACAGTGAATGGATTATACGGGACAATTGGCATATGTGTAAGTGGATTTTTTTTTATTTGGCTTGGCACAAAGATGATGTTACTTTCATCACAAATCGGGGCATTTTCAGCGCAAGAATTTAACAAATATTTATTTGGGGATGTATTTGGGAATGTTGTAAACACATTATTATTACTCGTTTTATTCGGCGTAACGAGCGTTATGTTATCAGGGGCTGGTGCAGTATTTGAAGAGCAACTTCGCTTACCAAGACAACTCGGTATTCTTATTACAGTTATCGCTTGTCTCATTATAAGTAGCCGCGGATTACAAGGTGTTTTTGAAGTAAATACACTTGTCGTACCTATTATGATGATTTTTATTATCGGACTTGCTATTACAACCTTTTTTCACGGTACAACTCCTATTAACAACACTATTCCTGCAGAGAGCTGGAATATGAAATGGATTACTAGCCCTATTACATATGTCGCCTTAAATCTTTCTCTCGCCCAAAGTGTTCTCGTCCCATTAGCCAGTGAAGTAAAGGATCGAAAAGCTATTTTTTGGGGTGGGATTTTAGGTGGTGCTGGACTTTCTTTAATTTTATTATGCAGCCATTTAGCAATCTTATCAGTCGATCAATTTTACCAATATAACATCCCAATGGCTGAAGTCATAAGAAGATTTAATGCAACTTTTCACTTCTTTTTCGTTCTCATTATTTTCGGTGAAGTTTTCACAACTTTAGTTGGTAATGTGTTCGGAATGACAAAACAGATGCAATCTATTACTGGGTGGAAAAATAACAATATTATTTTCTTCATTTTACTAATTAGTTATTGCTTTAGCTACATCGGTTACAGTGACTTACTTCACATTCTATATCCTATCATCGGATGGGTAAGTATTGTTATACTGCCAATCATTGCGTTTAAACAACTTCAAAAAACATAAAAAAGCATCCATGTTATTGGATGCTTTTTTATGCTCATTCACAATCATCACATACTTCCCAATACGGTCCCATTTCTAATGCTAAATATGGCTTTAACTGCAACCGAATCATTCGACTAGGCATGCGCTCTAAAACAAATTGAATACCTTCTTCATCTTCGTCTAATTCAACTTTTGAAATCGCAATTCTTTGCATAGTCGTAATGGGAATTCCATCTTTATATAAAGCGATTTTCACCTCATCGTATTCATTAAAATATAATTCGACACTCATTTGATTTTTCAGTATTTCATCAACAATTTTAAATGTATTATTTTGTTCTTGGATTATATATTTCCATCCGCCTCTATCTTCTTTCGGAGCTGTTTGAAATAATGTCTCCAAATCCTCGTATAGCATAAGATAACCCCTCTCTTACTAAAAAACGATGAGTATTTTATATACCCTTTATCTCTATCACTATCCATAGCTATTGTACCATATATCAACGCTCTTACCGTATTCATTTGCTTCATACATACTTATAAAATAACTAATTCTATCTCCATTATTATGTATATTACCTCATTACTCCATACACTCTTACAAGTTCAAATAACGACAGACTTTAATCCATGCAAATATTGTCTACTCTCTACTTTTATTAGCTCACAGCATTCACACTTTTACATATAGTAAGACTACCACAAATAAAAAAGGAGAGTGACTTATACCACTCCCCTCAAAAGACCTTCCCTATAGCTGCTAAAACTAATACGATTATTAAAATTGCAAATAATAATGAGACAATGAAACTAAAAATAGGTAACGCTTTCTTTTCATTCTTCTTAAATAGTAACTTTAAACTAAGAAAAATATTTACTGGTACAAATATAAAATAAAAATATTTAACAATTTGCACCGAGCTATTCGAAAGTGTTTTTAATATAAACACTTCAATTAGAAAAACAATAAAAAATGAAATACTTAGCCAAAATGAGACGTAACTAAGCCAAGAATGTCTTTTTGTCCCCCAATACACTCCCATAATACTCTCCTTTTATTTGTATTCTATACGTTAATAATTATACACAAAGCTAACAAATACCTCTATTTTTCGACAAACATTATGCAAAATACCATTTTAAACGTCATAAAGGAAGTTTACATCTCCATTTGATTTTACACAATAAAACAGACTACCCTCTATTGGCATAATGCTACTAGGGGATAGTCTGTTCTCTATTAAACTTTAAATCTCTCAATTAGTCCTTGCAACTCTTCAGCCATTTGAGATAACGTGCCTGCTGCAGATCCAATTTCCTCCATCGAAGCTAGCTGTTCTTCAGCTGAAGCCGCAACATTTTGTGTGCTTGTCGCATTATTTTGTGCTGTCATTGCAATTTGTCCTACCGAAATAGATACTTCATTTGCCCCTTTTGACATTCCATTAGCCGTTTCAACCATCGTCTTAATTTGATTAGCTATTTCATTTGTAGATTGTAAGATTTCAGCAAAGTTTTGCTTCGTTTCATTTGCGATAACAAGTCCAGATTGAACTTCCTCATTTACATGATTCATAGATTTGACTGTCTTACCCATATCATCTTGTATTTCACATATTAATTTACTAATTTCACTAGAAGATACGCTAGACTGCTCTGCCAATTTACGCACTTCATCTGCAACAATTGCGAAACCTCTTCCATGCTCACCGGCTCTTGCGGCTTCAATCGCCGCATTTAGAGCTAGAAGGTTTGTTTGATCTGCAATATTTTGAATTACTTCTAAAATATCACCAATTTGTTTTGATTTATTATTTAGTAATTGTATAACTGCATCTGATTGTGAAACCGATTCTGCAATAGACTGCATCTGGTTTACTGTTCTTCCTACTAGTTTCCCACCATCTTCTGCTTTTTCACGAGTATGTGCAGAAGCCGTATTAATAGATGATGAACTATTTGCTACATGTTGAATTCCTTCCGTTACATCAAACAGTAACATAGCGCCATTTTCTACGCTTGTTGTTTGCGTCGTTGCCCCACTTGATATTTCATCCATTGCGATTGTGATTTGCTCAGTCGCTTCACTCGCTTGCCTTACACTTGCAGTTAGCTCTTCTGATGCCGCTGCAACATGCCCAGCTGAATCGTTAATTCTTCCAATTAACGTCCGTAACGAATTCGTCATCTCATTAAAGCCTTTAGCAAGTTGGCCGATTTCATCATTAGAATGAATTTCAATTGTTTGCGTTAAATCCCCTTCGCTTATTTCTTTAGAGGTAACAACTAATCTCTTTAAAGGCTTCGTAATTGAAAGTGTTACAAAATAAATAAGTGCCCCGCCTACTACTAATGAGATAAGCATAACAATTAACATATTATAAAATACAGGTTGAGCAGCTTCAATTACTTCACTTGAGTACATCGTCCCACCAATTTTCCAACCTGTTTTTACATTTGTAGCAAATACCATATTCTTTTCACTACCGCCATAAGAATATGAAAAAGCACCGTGATTATCTTCATAAATTTTCTTTGCCCAAGAATCAGCCGCTTTTTCCCCTGATTTTTCTTGTGGATGAGCAATTATTTTTTGCTTTCCATCTAAAATGAAGGCATATCCTTTTTTACCAATATTAATTAACTTTGATGTTTTTAATAAATTATCTAAACTTAAATCTAGCGCAACAACTCCATTTTTATCTTCTGTTTGTTTTGCGATTGTTACGACAATATGTCCATTTCCTTTTGCCTTATATGGCTCAGTAACAACAATACCACCTTGTTTTGCAACCGCATCTTTATACCAAGAACGCTCTGTTGGATCATAGTCTGCTGCCATTTGTATATTTGGTTCTTGTACAAATTTTTTATCATTTCCGGCAACATATACTTGTTCAATATCTTTATTTAAATTTATATATTGAGATAACATTTTTCTTAATTCATCCTGATTATCTCCTTGATACATATTCCCCTGAATCACCCGTGCAAAATTATTCACATCATTAAATTTTGCATCAATCATTTGATTGATTAAATTATCCAGTATTTTTATATTGTCGTTGGCACTACTCTTAATTTGCGATTCAAAATTCTTTTTGGCTGTTTGATAAGACATGCCTCCGATAATAGACACAGCCGCAATTAAAATTACAAAGAATGAAATTAATAGCTTTTTTGCTACTTTCATATCACGAAACAAATTTAATAGTTTACCCATTATGAACCTCCTAATTTTCAAATTTAAAAGTTAAATTGAGTTAATTATGAATATTTCCCAATCCCTAATTATTATTTTCATAACCTATTATGATGAATACTTTGTAAAGTTTAAACAATTAATTTCCCTTTGTCTATATATATAAATAATATTATTATAAAATTTACAAATAGAAAAAACCAAAGGGGCACCCTTTGGTTTTTACATTTTTTTATGTTGTTTAGAAAGTTTTTTCCACTTATCACGCTCTGCTCTGGCAAGGATTGCATCTTGTTTTCTTATAAAATACGCCAGTTCTCTTTGTAATTTTTTATAGCTTTTCAAACGATCTATCGTAATAAGTCCGTTTTCAATTGCACTATACACCGCGCACCCTGGTTCATTCTCATGCTTACAATCACGGAAACGGCATGTTGTCGCAAGTTCTTCAATATCAGAGAATGTTGTTTGAATCGCTTCGCTTCCTTCCCAAAGTTGCAATTCCCTCATACCGGGAGTATCAATTACGAGAGCGCCACTTGGCAATTGAAATAACTCTCGATGCGTTGTCGTATGCCTTCCCCTACTATCCTCCTCACGTATATCTCCCGTTTTTGCTACCTCAATTCCTATTAGCGCATTTAACAAAGTTGACTTTCCTACCCCTGATGACCCAACTAAAGCAATTGTTTTCCCTGAAGAAACGAATTGTTTCAACGAATCAATACCTGTATGCTCTAAACTATCAACAACAAAAATAGGAACACCAATTGCTATAGCTTCCGTTTCTACAATTTTTTGTTCTATATCATTACATATACTACTCTTTGTTAAAACAATAACTGGCATAGCGCCACTTTCATACGCTAATAATAAATAACGTTCCATCCTTCTAACATTAAAATCATGATTAAGTGCATTCACTAAAAATAAATAATCTACATTTGCTGCTATAATCTGTTCTTCTGTTCTTGTTCCAGCCTCTTGTCTTGAGAAAGAGCTTCTTCGCTGGAAAATACGATGAATAATCGCTTTCTTTTCATCTTCTATTTTCTTTATATACACCCAATCACCAACTGCTGGATAATCGCCTTTCGTAACTGCTTCATGCCGAAACTTCCCAGACAGTTCTGCCATATATTCACCATCATTACAAATAATTCGATATATATGCTTATGCTCAAGTAAAATACGCCCTACTTCAAAGTTCTCTACAGCTTGTTCCTCAAAAAAAGAATCCCAGCCATACGATTCTAAAATATTTTGATTCAAATTGATATCCTCCCTAGTGTAAGCTAAGTGGAAGGATAGTGCGCTCACTTATATCGTTTCGCCCTTTCCATCCACCTTTGTATTTGGTTTATTATTCATATAAGTTATTTTCGCCATAATACATCACCCCGTTCTTATTTTAATTACCCTCATTATATGGAATTCTCCTATAAAAAGCTACATCATTTAACGTAATTTTCAAACAACTTGTTTTTGAGCATTCTAATTTGTCCTCGGTGACTAATTTCATCTTCTAGCACATGAAACCAAAGATAGTGCTGGTTATATACTACACCGTTAGGCCACTTTCTTTCTGACATGAGCCACTCATTACCTTGTTCACTTAAATACTTCAGAGATTCTTCTCGAACACTTTGTAGAAGTTGTACATAATACTGTATTTCATGACCACGGATCGCTCTACCCGCTTCCCCTAAATACAGTGCATCTTCCCATATTTCTAATTCTTCTTTTGTAAAGTCACGATTTTGAAATGAAATAAGCTGATGAACTTTTTCAATAGCTGCTATATGCTTTAATAAGGCGCCAATTGAATTTCCGCTGCTCTGCATAATTAAATCTAATTGCTCAACTGATAAATTTTTTACTTCGCCTAATGTTACAGCTCTCGTATGCTCCAGCATGCTTACTAATTCCCCTATATTTTTTGTATAACCATCTACACTTCTTATTCGATAATCTATCTTCATATCACGCACCCCTTTCTGCATTCATATTATTGTAAAAATGATTCATATAATAGACTGAAACCTTTCGAAATTTTCTGTTATAATTAAATTGAATACAAAATATACCCAAACAAACTTTCTCAATATGCTTATATGAAATATTAAAAGGAATCAATATAAAATAATCGAATCTTATTCACTAAAAGGAGTGGATTCGATGGAAATGTATCAATGGCTAACCGCTGTTCTCGTTGGTGGCATTACCGGCTTCGTTTCCCATCTAATCAATAACCAAGGTAAGTTATTGCTTCCACGCCGTTTGAAAACATTTTTTCATTTTGGATTTTTAACTGATATTTTTACTGGTAGCCTAGCCGCACTTCTTGGGCTCGTTTTATTCGATGTCACCGCGATAAAAGAAATTATAAAAGTATCCATTGTAACTGCTATTTCTGGCCAAACTTTCTTACTACATCAAGCTCTTGGTGGCGAACAGGCTAAAAATACGCAAATTGGGAAAGCTGATGAGAAGATTCAAGAAATTGACAAATTATTGCGACGTTAGTGTATACTTTCTTTTAAAATTATTGTT
This sequence comes from Bacillus sp. FSL E2-8900, assembly GCF_037966225.1. NCBI lineage: Bacteria > Bacillati > Bacillota > Bacilli > Caryophanales > Bacillaceae > Bacillus > Bacillus sp. FSL E2-8900. The sequence continues at coordinate 1,888,882 of NZ_CP150193.1, read as the reverse complement.
ATAATGAGAAATAAATATTTTCTATTGCGTCGTTTGTCAGGAGAAAGGGTGTTTCGTATGACAAAAAAGAAAATAGAAGATTTCTTAACAAACTCCGAAAAAGAGGAACTGCTAGAAAACTATAAATGTTTACGAGAAGCCCGCACAAAAAGCGAAGCTAACTATTTTGGTGAAGCAGTAAACCATCTATTAAATAAAGCAAAACAACGAATTATTAAAGATGCAGGTATACATGATGAAAATGCTGCAACTGTTCAATCAAAGAGAAAAGCACTGTTTTAGCTACATTAGCTAAAACAGTGCTTTTTATTTAGAATTTTTTTCTTTCCATGCTATATTCTCTCCGCCTTTATCTTTCCATTTTTACAGTTTCAAAAGTCATCTAGACCTAAAGATCAACCTAATAATATTAGCCCACGCAAACCATTTTAATAATAGATAAAATAATTGAACTAGTAATGCTACAAACTAAATAAGTTTATTAAATCGCTTCTTTTAAATCTGAATGCGGATTTGGTCCGTATTGATTGTCATTTTCTTCACTTTCAATGATAAAAAATACAAGTAAAACAACGCTACCAAACGGTACAAAATTTAATAGTTGCCACCATCCCGTTTTCCCAATATCATGTAATCGTCGTGCACCAACCGAAAAACTTGGTATAATCATTACTAACATAAATAGCAACGCAATAATAGCAACTAACACCTCTGAAAATGATGATAAAAATAACAGTAGCCAAAAAATTACGATATTGGATAAACTAAAAATCCAGTACTCTTTTCGCGTAGCTCTACCACTAAAATTCCCATAATTCTTTAGAGCTTTCAAATACCATTGCATTTAAACCTCTCCCTTTTATCCCTAATAAAATTAAAATATGTAATTATTAACAGATAAGTAGAAATATAACACAACATTTATGTAAAATCCATATCCCCATCTAAATTGCCCTCTATTTAAATAGTTTTTTCCTTCGGCATTTTTCACATTACTTTCACATCTATTTCACAAATATAAGTAGTCCGATATGCTAAACTAAGTATATCCTTTTCCAAGGAACTATATGCCGATATATAAATCCCTATCTTTATAGGGATTTTTATTTTTTGATTCCTCATAACTTTGTTACAATACATTTCTTCTACTATTTCTATACTTTTAGTAACTACTTTAATTAAAAGCACATTCATGTATTCACACTCTTATTAATTCTGATTTGCGAAATATTTATACAAGCTTTATGATGCAATTCCTGTTTCACTATTTTCAGTAAGTTTTTCACTTTTTCTAAACAAAAATAAAGCTCCTATATATAGTAACGCAGTAAAACTACCTATAAGTATAAAATTGTGAGATACTGCAAATAACATTCCTGCTATTGCCGCACCAATCATTTGACCAATATACATAGAAGCATTTGCAAGCGCGGCTCCTGTTCCTCTTGCTGCACTAGATATGTTTTGTAAGTGCCTCATCATTAATACAAACAAAATTCCTGTCCAAAAAAACAAAGCAAAGAACGATAACTCCACCAATACAATGTTCTTTACATGTGGAAGTAATACATATAGCACTGCTGTAAATATAATTCCACCATAGAAAGAAAGGTTATAACCAATTTTATTTACGATTCTAGGACCAAAAATATTACCAGTTAAATTTCCTAACCCTAATACGAGCATAGCTGTACCTACTTCATGAACTTGTAAGCCAAATTGAATGGAAAGCCATACACCAAAAAATGAAAATGCAGCAAAATTTCCGGTTTGAAAAACAAAGTATGCAAAATAAGAAAGTGAAACCTTTGAATCTGTAAGTAATTGTTTATAACGCTGTAAAATCGCTTTTTTATTTCCACCTATATGAACCGACTGTATTTCTGGTAATACAACATAAATAAGAATGACAAGTAGTGCTGATAATATACCAATGAAATAGAATGGGATTGTATAATGTATCGTTGCTAAATAAGCTCCCAGTGGCAGCCCTAAAATTTGAGAGATTGATAACCCTGCTGTTGCAACCCCAATTGCTTTCACAATTTGCTTCTTCTCTATAAGGAGCGGAATAGATGCCCACACTTGTGGAGATACAAAAGCTGCACTTACACCTGCTAAAAATCTAAATGTTAGCATCCATAAAAAACTCGGTGCAATTCCACACAAAAACGTACTTATTGCAAAAAAACTCATACCTAGTACCATCACTTTTTTTCTGTTTAATCCATCTGATATAGGACCAGCAATAAGCGCAAATCCAGCATACCCTAAAGCATACGAACTCACCATCCATCCTGACAACTCAGTTGAAACATGATACACCTGTTGCAATGTCGGCAACAGTGGTGAAATTAAGAAAGTATCTGTACCGATCATAAACATTATCATAAAAAATACAGCTAGTACTCTGTTCATTTAGACCTTCTCCTTATATAAACAGAGGGTACTCTCCCTCTGTTTAACTAATCTTCTAAAATAGATTGGATTTCTTTCATGACTCTTTCATTCAATGCAACGTCTACCGCTTTCACACTTTCTCTTACCTGCTCTGCCCGCTTTCCACCAGGTATAACAGTATCAATTCCTTCTTTATTTAATAACCATGCTAATGCTAAATGAGACACTTCAATATCATTTTCTTTAGCTAGCCCTTTTAACTTTTCCACTTTCTTAAAGTTACTCTTATATGTATTTTCTTCAAATAGATTTACACTTTGGCGCCAATCGACTTCATTCAATTTTAAATATTCTGTATATTTTCCGCCTAACATTCCAAAAGCAAGAGGTCCATACGGAATAAATGAAATACCCGCTTCTATACAATACGGCAAAAGTTCTTCCTCAGCCGTACGTTCTAACATATTGTACGGTGATTGTACAACATCTATATGACCATGTTGGTTCGCTTCTTTTAATTGTTCTATGTTTACGTTCGATATTCCAATTGAACGGATTTTCCCTTCTTCTTTTAAACGAGTAAGCTCTCCAATTGAATCTATGTAACTTGTTTCAGGGTTTGTAAAATGTAAATAATATAAATCAACATAATCAGTCTGTAATCTTCTTAAGCTATTTTCCACAGCATTTCTTAAATAACTTGGTTCATTGTTAATATAAGTTTCTCCATTTAACAACGGTTGAATTCCACCTTTTGTAGCAAGTATAATCTCATGGCGTTTTCTCTTTAATACCTCTCCTACTAATTCCTCAGATCTACCGACACCATATGAATCTGCTGTATCAAAAAATGTAATCCCTTGCTGAATAGCTTCTTCTACTAATTGCTTTCCTTCTTCTTCATTCACATTAGCATATAAATTATGTCCCCCCTACTGCATTTGTACCTAAACCCAGCCTTGAAATATTTAATCCTGCCTTTTGCAATTTTGTATACTTCATTTTTTCTCCCCCTATATTTCTATCGTTCGAATATATTCGAACAATAGAAATATACCACTTTATATGTTATAGTGCAAATATCTTAACTTATACAAGTAGGTGAAATATGCGTACACTCTATCATCCAAATCGAGAAGAAATTCAATTTTCTTCTGTCTTATATGCACTTAGCGATCAAATTCGTTTACAAATTGTAAATATGTTACTAGAGAAAAATGAACAATCTTGTGGTGCTTTAAACATCCCTGTTGCAAAATCAACTTTATCTCACCATTTCAAAGTTTTACGTGAGTCAGGTGTTATGTACACGCGCCTTGAAGGAACACAACGTTTCATTTCAATTCGTGAAGAAGATTTAAATGCTAGATTCCCAGGTTTATTACAAGTTGTATTACATGCGACAGAGCCATATTAAAAAAACATCTCATATTCATATGAGATGTTTTTTTAATATGGCTATTCTTTTAATAAATCTAATAATCCATTACCTTCGGATGTACGTTCATACCCTAAAGGTACAGTTCTTTTAATAAGTTGTGCATATATTTCCGGCTCTGATAACTTTCGACCGTATTCTTTCTCACACTGTTTAATGAGCAAGGCAAGCGCTCCAGCAACATGCGGCGTCGCCATGGAAGTTCCACTTAACACTGCATATTTCCCATCTGGATACGTAGATAATATTTCATCACCTGGCGCTACTAGATCAATTTCTTGATTTGAATTACTAAAACATGTGATTTTCCGTTCTAAATTGACAGCACCGACTTCAATTACTTCCGAGTAAGCACCTGGGTAATCTAGTTCCTCTGTATTATCATTACAATCTCCATTATTCCCAGCAGCACATACAACGAGAACATCCTGCTTTACCGCCTTTTGAATTGCTTCATGTAATTCTGGAACATCTTGCGGACCACCAAGTGACATTGAAATAATTCTCACTTTCTCTTGATTCGGCCCTCTCCAATTTACAGCATAATGAATTGCCTCAATAATTTGCTCGTAACTTCCAGAACCATCTCCCGCTAAAACTTTTAATACTAACATTTTAGCAAGCGGTGCAACTCCTAATACACCGACACCATTTTCAGTTGCTGCAATCGTCCCCGCGACATGAGTACCATGTCCGTTATTATCAAGATACACATTTGGATCAGCTTCATAATCTTTTGTGAAATTTCTTCCGCCGATAATACGATCTTTTAAATCTATATGATTAGTATCACACCCTGTATCTAATACGGCAACGACTACATCTTGCCCCTTCACACTCTTTTCCCATACTTGCGGAGCGTGAATCAGTTGTACACCTGGTGGAATTTCATTTACTTGTTCTACAACTTTATTTACGATAAATGGAATCAATTGTATACCTTTTTGTTTATTCACTGTACTACTCATCGTAATCCCTCCTGAAAATGTATTATTTTCATTTCAGACCACTTTTGAATACGTGTAAATGTAACATTCGTTTTATTCTTTTTGTTTTCCTTCTTTTCAAATATTTCTCAACATCATTTACTAACTCTATACTACTTTTGTATTTCCCCTATGATTTATAGGAAATAATAGCCTGGGTCATTCAACTAATAACCAAAATAAAAGGACCAATTAATGGTCCTCTTACAGTCTTTTAAAAGAATGATATGTAATTTGAAAAATAATATAAATTAAGACTAAACCTCACTCTTGTTTAAAAACTTTTCTATTTCTTTTACTAAATATTCCGCTCCCTCTATCCCAACAGTAATATTTCCATTTGCTAATGATATGTTCTGCTCTGAAACATCACCTGTGATTTGGCAAGCATTGTAAGGTTGATATTTTTGTAAAATGATTTTATCTGCTTCTACAAAAATTTCAAGCGGTGATTTGATTTGTATTCCCAATACATCGCGTAATTCTTTAGGGATAACAATTCGTCCTAATTCGTCTACTTTTCGAATAACTCCTGTTGCTTTCATATTTCTCCCCCCTTTCTCTCTATTAATTTTTTTCACCTCGCTTTTTCCATTTTATCACTTTTTGGCAATACTTGCCTCTTTTTAGAAAATTTTGTACTCGAGTTAAAAAAACACATTTAATGCATACGTAATCTCTCTTTCAATTGTTTTACATAACGGGATCTTATAAGTAAGAAGTATACAACTTGAATACCTATGAAAATACTTAATACAACTGTATTTTCTTTAAACAATGAGTACTCAAACATTTGCCCTAACGCCGTTAAGGCTACTGCCCCATGTAATGTTGCAACACCAATTGGAACGAAGAATAAAAGCGCCAATCGAATTGTAACTACCTTCGATAATTCCCTGCTTGTCAATCCAACTTTTCGAATCATTTCGAACAAGCGAACATCATCCTCCAAATCGGAGAATAAACGGAAGTAAAGGAAACTTCCTGCGCAAACGAAAAATACTATACCAATAAAGAAACCTACAAATAAAATCGGTCCTGCAATTTGTAAACTTTGGTTTTGCTCGTACTCTTCCGCACTAAACGTTGAATATTCTTGATACGGTTTAATTTGATGCGTAAGCTCTTTACCAATTTCAATCTCATCTTTCGTTCTTTCAGTTTTATACATATAATCTTTTGTCTCTATAAATCCATCTTGTAATGAATCATATTGATCATTAGAGATTACATAAACATTTCCTCTTAATATTTTCCCCAATGAAGATGAAGTAACTTTTTTCACCTTTAAACTTTCATTCATATTAGGTAAAGTAATTTCTTTTCTTTCTTTCATCGCTGGCCCTGGTATATCAGCTGACAAAAATACAACCTCTTTATTTGCTACAGTATTAAATGGTTCTCCCGTTAACTTTGCATATTCCTTATAGTCTAATTCTTTTATAAAAGTGGCGCTTCTTAACGACTGTTCCTCCGTTTTCTTTGTCGAAATATTAGTTTTTGAAGCTGCTATATTATGTTTCTTTAATCCTTTGTCAATCATTTGTATATGTTGTGATTCGTTACTATTCCCTTGCTTAGAATGGTAATGAAACGCAATTGGTCTCTCCATTATCCCTTTCGTCATGGATGCGAAGCCTACTAATGTCCCTATTGCGGAAAATGCTACAGTAGAAATAATGGTTACAATAAAGAACATTCTTGCGTTATCTCTCATACGATACGCTAAATCTGATAACGTAATAATATTAGTCTGTGTCCAATAGAAACGTTTACTTTTTTTACATAATCGAATAATAAAGACACTCAGCTGCTTGTACAAAAAATACGTCCCGATAATAACTACCGTTGTAACAGGAATCATCATAATAAATACCATTGCTCCATGTGATAGAAGAGCTCCTACATAGCCAGCACTAAGCAATACTACTGCTAATATTGAAGAAATGATTGATGCTTTCGGTTCCGGTTTCGCCTCTGCTGATCCTCTAAACAACTTCATAATCTTATTTTTACGAATCATTCCTGCACTAAACAATGATATGATCATAAATAAAATAAAAAACATAATACCCGTTACAACAATTGCTTTCATCGGTATGTAATAGGATAAGGAGATATCTAGTTTCAATATCATCGGAGCGACAAATAGTAATACCCCTGAAAATAACATACCTGAAAGAATACCAAAAATAATTGCCCCTATTCCAATCATAATATTTTCAAAAAAGATCAGACGCTTTAATTGATATTTCGTCATACCTAGCATCATTAAAATTCCTAGTTCACGCTTTCTCGTTTTTAAAAACATTCCCATCGAATATAAAATAAAGAAGAATGTAAATAAGTAAATAATAGACTGTGCAAAAGACATACTTACGAATACGTACTGACCTAATTCTCCTGCACTTAATGCCGGATGAAACGCAAAAAATGAATACACAAAAAAGGCCATAATTGCAAATGCACTACTCAAAAAATAGGCTGAGTATGTCCGTCTATTTCGGGTTACATTCCGATATGCTAGTTCTCTAATGTTCATATTACTTCTCCGCCCTTCTACTATCTATGTTTTTATATTAGTAAAGTGCGGAAATACCTTCCATCGATTCAAATGACAAAAACCTTACATTTTTGAAAGGTTTAAAAAAATTGCTTATACGTAGCACTTTATTTATAATGACTACATTCATATTCATACACACATCCTATTGTATATTCGTTAGTTTTGCGAAATAATAAAGGATAGAAGTATGTACCATTATACATATAAACTTATTTACCGCTTTAATATGAATAGGAGGAAAACATAATGACATTACAAGAACAGATTATGAAAGCATTACATGTTCAGCCTGTAATTGATCCAAAAGTTGAAATTCGTAAACGAGTTGATTTCCTAAAGGATTATGTAAAAAAAACAGGTGCAAAAGGATTTGTACTTGGTATTAGCGGCGGACAAGACTCTACATTAGCAGGACGCTTAGCACAACTTGCAGTTGAAGAAATTCGTAACGAAGGTGGTAATGCAACGTTTATCGCCGTGCGTCTTCCTTATAAAGTACAAAAAGATGAAGATGATGCACAATTAGCATTACAATTCATTCAAGCAGATCAATCTGTTGCATTTGATATTGCTTCAACTGTTGATGCTTTTTCAAATCAATATGAAAACTTATTGGGTGAATCATTAACAGATTTCAATAAAGGTAACGTGAAAGCACGTATCCGTATGGTTACTCAATATGCAATTGGTGGACAAAAAGGGCTACTTGTTATCGGAACAGATCACGCTGCAGAAGCTGTAACAGGGTTCTTTACAAAATTCGGAGATGGTGGTGCAGATTTATTACCATTAACGGGATTAACGAAGCGCCAAGGACGTGCATTATTACAAGAGTTAGGCGCAGACGAGCGACTGTACTTAAAAATGCCAACAGCTGATTTATTAGATGAAAAACCAGGTCAAGCTGATGAAACAGAGTTAGGTATTACTTATAATCAATTAGATGATTATTTAGAAGGTAAAGCAGTTCCAGCTGACGTTGCAGAGAAAATTGAAAAACGTTACACAGTGAGTGAGCATAAAAGACAAGTACCAGCGTCAATGTTTGATGATTGGTGGAAATAAATTAAACATAAAAAAGAAGCTAATCTTCATTTAGCTTCTTTTTTATATGTTAACGATATACCCCTACTCTTTTCTCCAATAAATCTTGCAGGCAATCTTCATGTTGTTTACAAAATAACGGTGGCATGTCGTCTAACGGGAAAAACTTCAAATCCAACGTTTCATCACCATCTACTTTTTTGTCACCTCCAACTATTGAGAATGAAAAGAACATCACAATTGACTGGGCCTTGTCTCCATTTGGATATGATTGAAAATATTTTGTATACACTCCAATAAGCTCATTTATTTCTACATCATACCCGGTTTCTTCTTTTATTTCCCGGATTGCAGTTTCCGCAGCTGATTCTCCTATCTCCATTGCACCACCTGGAAAGCCCCAAGCGTTAAAGTCTCCTCTTTTTTGCAGTAATACTTCTCCTTCTTTATTAAATACACAACCACCGGCAAAGTTTAAGAAAACATAATCATGTCCTACTTTTTCACGTAATTCTTTTATATAATTCGCCATTCTCATTCCCCTTTCATACCTCTTCTATCGCTATTTCTTATCTTTTTCAAGCAATTCAATGATTCGATCTAGCTTCTGGTTCATATTAATCACGTGGTGTTTCTTTGCAGCACTGCTTTGTAATACTCTTCTAATAAACAAAGTAAATGATATGAAAAACAAAACGATAAGTCCGATTACTAAACAAGTATATATCAATGTAAAAATATCGCTTTCGAACAAGTTCATTCCACATTCACATCCTTATCCTTTTATTTTATCACATAATTCTTAATATTCAAAAGTAATCAATCAATCAATAAATAAATAAAAAAAGCACCTTTTACAGGTGCTTTTCCCATTGCTTAATACGTAAATGTAATTGTCGCTAATGAATAACCCGCCAATGCACTATAAGGCGCTACTTGATAAGACACACGCTTTGCACCTTTTGGCCAATTTATTTCATTTAATACTTTCTTTATATCTTGCATCGTCCCATCCATGGACTGCTTATATCGCACTTCTACTTTTTCTGGTTTGGCTGCAAACTGTTGCTGCAACTTTTGCTTAAATTCATTATAATTTTCTGCTCCGTATTCTGCAGATAAGTATTGTAAATTTGTTTCTTTTAACATCTGCTCATATACGACAGTTTTTGAGCTACCAGCTTTTATTTTGTTTGTTAATTCACCAAAATAACTTGTAGTTGCTGCTGGATATTTACTACGATCCCAGTCGTGATCTTTACTTAACTGTTCGTCAGACATGTTAAAATATGAGTAAGTTACACGCCCTGCTTTATCTGGTACTGGATCATCAAATGTAGTATCTAGGTGATACCATTTGTTTTCAATGTTCACTAAATTCCACGCGTGAGCTTGTCCGTTTCCTGCGCCTGTTACAATATGGTTTTGAATACCTGCCTCTTTTAACAACTCATACGTTAATAATGTATATCCTTGGCAAACGGCAGAACGATTCGCTAATGCTTCATATGCTGTATACGCTTGATAAGACGTATCATAAGACACATGCTTAACAACGTAATCGTGAATAGCTTTTACTTTCTCATGCTCATCCATCCCTGGTTTTACAATTGATCCAACAATTGATTTCGCCTGAGCTTTTACATATTGAGTTTGTTCTTTTGATTCACGGTATTTTACTTGCAGTGTAAACGTATAGTCCCCTGGCATTCCTTTAATAGAATATCTAGTAGACGCTACATTATATTTTACATACTCATCAGCATCTACAATTTTATTAAACTCACCATACAATTGATCCATAATATTTCTAGCATTTCTATCTTTTGTTTTATATGTGATTGTAATATTTTCTTCTCGATTATCAATCTGTTTTTTTAATTCTTTTCTGAAATCATCTAATAACTTTACATCTGATTGTGCTGTCACTGTAGTCGGATTTGTAGCTGCATAAGATACAGATGACGCTTGCAAGCCTCCCATTACTATAGTTGAACAAAGTGCGGCAGCTGTCACATACTTACTTGTCTTTCCCATCTTGTCACTCCTTATATTCTATAACTATACGAAAAAGTATCGTATAGTTTCAGAGTATACAATACTTTTTCGTATAGGTCATATGAGATTATGCATATTAACTAATTCACATAAAAAGGTTGTTCTTTTTAAAAGAACAACCTTTTTTCATTAGCATGTTTGTAATACACAGCATGTATTTTCAAAACGTTGATTTTTCAAATCTTCATTACTAATACAGAAATATAGCATACCTAGTTCTCCCCAAACCATATTACAATTTTTATGATCTGAATCAATTTGGAATAAAAGAGTCATTTGCTGCGGGTCTACCCCCATATATTCTCCTGTCTCATATAACACTTCTTCTTGTACAGAGAATGGCTCACCAAACATTTGATGGTTATCGTAGTTATCTGGAATTAGCTCTTCAAGTAATTGCAAGAAACGATCTGAATCAGCCTCATCTTCAATGAAAAGTTCTGGTAATTTGTATGTCAGTTCAAAAGTAATTGCACACTGGTTATATTTCGCTTGTATTTCATTTTCTCTTCGTAATTGCTCTACAGGAACATCATAATAAAGTACACGCCCAGCTTCTGTTAGATTCACATTTTCTTCAAAATAATTTTCAATGCAAAAGAAATACAGCATCCCCGTCTTAGGAAGATTGTGATTCATACCAACGTTTTGTAAATCACTTAAGTTAAATTGCGCGATAAATTGTAGTGGATTTCCTTTATGCTTTGGATATTCAAATAAAGCTGGTAGATCAGGAACTCCTCCCATTTTCGAACTACCTATCGCAACAGTTCCCTGCTGCTTTGGCACAACTTTTATACAAGGAAATACAGTATTAATAAGTTCTTCTTTCAAGTGTGTTAGTTCATATTTATCAATTAATACTTCAATTTTTTTATTCATAAATTCTCCTTACATTTACATACTTATTTATATCATAGTACAAAGATTATACTTCATTCTTTACAAAATCAACAAGCCTCCCAAAAACGGGCTTATCCTTCGTACGCGAACAAGTTTAAAAAAGCATACTATACATTGTTCCTACAAACACGATAGTTCTTTAGTTCTTCCAGTACATTTTCCCCTCGTTCATTTTTATTTTTAATATAAGGAGGAATTCCACATGGGTTACGGATATAGTTGCGGCGGTTACGGTTACGGCGGTAGCTGTGGTGGTTGTGGTTACGGAGGTTTCGCTTTATTAATCGTTTTATTCATCCTTCTAATCATCATCGGAGCTAGCTGTTGGGGCGGCTTTGTAGGCTGCTAGTAAACTTAAAAACCATTGTAAAAAAGCACGTACAATACGTGCTTTTTTGCCATTTCCAAATCTTTTATTTGAAAGGAAGTATGTTTAATGAAGATCGATGGTGTTTTTGAAGGAGGCGGTGTACGCGGTATTGCACATGTTGGAGCAATTTGCGCATTAGCCGAAAAAGGTTATGAATGGGAACGTGTAGCTGGAACATCAGCTGGTGCAATTATCGCGGCACTTGTAGCGGCAGGATATTCTTGTTCAGAGCTAAAAACGATTATAACTGATATCGATTATAACAAATTTACGAAGAAAACCTTTATTGACAAAATCCCCTTTATCGGAAAAGGACTAAGTGCATGGACTACTCTAGGTATATACTCTAATGTATTTATAGAAGAATGGATTGAAGAATTACTTCGAAAAAAAGGTGTTCATTTATTTACTGATTTACCGGATCTAAACAAACTCAAAATCATCGCTTCTGATATTAGTAATGGTAAAATGGTTGTCTTTCCTGACGACTTACCAAACTACGGATTTTTAAATTATCGCTTCTCTATCGCTAAAGCGGTAAGAATGAGTAGTACAATCCCCTTCTTCTTTGAACCCGTAAAATGGAGAACTCCAAAATGGAAGCAGCCTTGTTATATGGTTGATGGAGGAATTCTAAGTAATTATCCAATTTGGATCTTCGATTCACCTACCACTCCTCGCTGGCCGACTTTCGGATTTCATTTTGTAAAAGATGAGATTCAAGCTGATCCTGCTCACTATAACGAGCCTATTTCCATGTTCAAAGGACTATTTAAAACAATGATGCAAGCTCATGATTTACGTCATTTAGATAAGGAATCAAAAGCAAGAACGATTACAATTCCAACAGGAACGATTACAAGTACTAATTTTGAACTGACAAAGGAAGAAAAAGAATGGCTTTACAATTCTGGTTATAACTCTGCTAATAAATTTTTACAAGCTTGGAACTTTAGGCAATATATCGATGAATATAGAAAAGGAAATCAAGACCGAAAGACAAATCGATTTTTTCGTCAACTTGACTCATAATATTATTACTTTGCGTATAAATACGAGAACGTTTAACAACTTAATAATAAATAAGTCTAGTAATTTCTTATATTACTAGACTTATTTATTATTATATAATCTCGTACATTGTTTAAGGATACGTTAACCCTTCGGCTTCCTCTGCAGTAATAACTATGTAACGATTTCCCGTTCTTAATCCTAACAGTTCTGCTTTTTCAATCGCTTCTTGCTTCGTCTCCGCATAAGCAGCTAAATATTTTTCTCCATTGATCATTTGGCAAATTACATATTGTTTCATTACTTTCTCCTCTTACTTTTTCATTAGTTGTGCAAGTTTTTTTATACCTATTTCAATTTCTTCTAACGTTGCGTATGAATACGATAGGCGCAAAAATTGATTTGCACTTCTATCATATAAAGTACCTGGGTTTAATAAAACCTTTTCTTGCAGAGCTTTATCAAATAAACTGCGATATGAAATGGTTACTTTTATATGTACCCATATATAAAATCCCCCTGTTGGTTCATGCCAAGTTGCTATTTCACGAAGATATTTATCTAACATTAGTAACATAAAATCTCTTCGTTTTTTCAATTCACTTCTTACAAAGCGCAAATGCTCATCATATAGACCATTTGTAAACCACTCTGCTGCAATTTGCTGGGATATAGTGCTTGAACCATAATCTGTTTGCATTTTTATGTCTGACAATCTTTGAATTACTGGCTCAGGTCCAACAATCCATCCAATTCTTAACCCTGGACTAATTACTTTGGACATGCTTCCAATATGTAGTACGATTCCGTTTTTATCATAGGCTTTTAAAGGTTTCGAACAAGGTGCATCAAACCATAAGTCTTGATACACTGCGTCCTCTATAATTGGTAATCCAATTTCATTACATATTTCCATCACTTCTATTCGTCTCTTCGCATTCATACTAAAGTTCGTTGGATTATGAAAAGACGGGATTGTATATAAAATAGATGCATTAAATTGCTTCTTATATTTTGTAATATATGATGTATTTAAACCGTTCTCATCCATTGGTATTCCAATGAAACGCATTCCTGCGGATTGAAAAACATTAAGCGAATATAAATAGGATGGTTTTTCTAATAAGATGGATGCCCCTTTTGGAAGAAGCCCCATAGAGATAAGTTGCAGCGCTTGAATTGCTCCTGAAACAATTAATATAGAGTCCGGAGATACACATATACCATGCCCCTTTAAGTATTCGGAAATCTTTTCCCTTAAATAAAAATTTCCTTTCGGCTCTTCATACCCAAGCGTCACATTTGACTTTAAAAGCTTATTCATAATTTCTTTCATCTTTTTCTCAGGTAAGAGACTCGGCGCGAGCTCACCTGTTCCTAATCGAATTACATGTGGATAAAATTCAGCTTGATTAATCTCCTGAATAGCTGGGAGATTCGGATAATGAAGTCCTGTTTCTACATAAGACTGCCAATTAGGCGGAGGTGCGTAAGTTGAAGCATTCTCATTATTATTTACAACAATTGTTCCTTTCCTGCCATTCCCTTCTATGTATCCCTTTGCAACTAGTTCATCGAAAGCCATTACAATTGTGCTTCGATTCACACCAAATGTATGTGCCAAATCTCTTTGTGAAGGTAATTTCGTTCCAACGGTCCATTCTCCATTAACGATCCTTTCTTTTATATACGTTTCTATTTGTTTATACAGAGGAGTCGCTAGAGACATATTCGGTTTCCAAACGAATCTTTCCATTATATCACCTTATATTCTTTTTGGTTGGTAACCTCCCCAACCATATGGATGGATACAAATTTTCATTTCTTCTATACAATATACACTATCATAATGAATTAAAATAGGAGGTAATATGATGAGTGAAGCAATTATTCATGGTATCATTCTTGCATTTGGACTTATCATTCCATTAGGTGTACAAAATGTTTTTGTCTTTAACCAAGGTGCGAGCCAACCAAACATTTGGAGGGCAGCCCCTGTAGTATTAACTGCCTCTATATGTGATACGTTACTCATATTGATTGCAGTGCAAGGTGTCTCCCTTGTACTCCTTACTTTTTCTTGGCTAACTAACTCGTTATATATAATTGGATTTTTCTTTCTCCTATACATGGGCTTTGTTATTTGGAGAAGTAACCCTTCCAACGATGTAAAACAAGAAAAAAGTATGCCCTTAAAAAAGCAAATCCTTTTCGCAGCATCCGTTTCGTTATTAAATCCACATGCTATTTTAGACACAATCGGTGTAATTGGAACAAATTCTATTCAATACATAGGAAGTGAAAAATGGGCTTTCACACTTGCAACTATTATCGTTTCTTGGATTTGGTTTATAAGCTTAGCGTTAGCGGGGAAATTTCTAAAAAGACTAGACTCAACCGGAAAGACAATTTTATTATTAAATAAATTTTCTGGTCTCATCATATGGGGTGTCGCGCTTTATATGTTAAAACAAGTTATTTATTCTTAATGAACGAAAGAGAATTGCATGTTACTCAAAACATCATGCAATTCTCTTACAAATTATGAAGTAGGCTCTGGTTTCGGTTTTACCGTCTTTGCATCCTTTGCTGGTTTAATCCAAATGATTGCTATGACAGCACCAATGGCAGCGAAAATACTTGTCAAATAAAACACTTCATGGTCCGCCCCTTTCATGAAAAAAGAATATAAAGGTGGTCCAGCTGCTACACCGATAAATCGCATTGAACTGTAAAATGACGTAACTGTTCCCCTTTGCTCCTTTTCAATTCCTTGTGTAATGAGGGCATCTAAACATGGGAGTGCCATACCAATCCCTATCCCCATAATAACGAGACAAAGAAGTAGTAAATAAATCCCTTTTATAAATAAAGGAATGATGACTGATGCAGCTGCCATTAAAAAACCAATATAGATACACTTCTTCATAACATTTTGATTATCTCCAATTTTTTTACCGGCCATATATGAACTAAGTGACAGTACAAGTAACGGGATAGCAAGCACACACCCTTTCCATATACCATGAATGTCATACTTTGATTCCAGTATAGTCGACAAATAAAAGAGAATTCCGAATAAAATAAGCATAATAATTGCACCTAATGCAAAAATGGCAATTAACCATCTTCCTTTTTCTCGAAACGTAGACAGAATAGATTTTATAAACTCTTTAAGTGGTGGTACTTCTCCTTCTTGTTTCTTTGCCTTTACTAGAACAAGTAATAAAACAATTGATACTACGCATAAAATTGGAATCGCCCAAAATGGTAAGAACCATACAACGGCAGCAAGAGCAGACCCTAAAATAGGGCTCAGCACTTTCCCAAATGTATTGGATGTTTCTATGATTCCTAAACCTGTACTAACTTGTTTTTCGTCTTTGTATAAATCACCAACACACGGTATAACAACTGGCATTGCACCAGCAGCACCAATACCTTGAATCGCTCTACCAATCAATATCCAATTGTAGGGATTATCAACTTTCCAAGATACCCAACCAGTTATCGCTCCTCCTATAGCTGCAATCAGCAAACTCGGAACCATTACCATCTTTCGTCCCCATCTATCTGATAAATAACCAGCAATCGGTATAAGTAGAATGGCTACGATAGAGTAAATTGTAATAATCATGGATACTTGAAACGATGAAATATGTAATTTCTTTTCAATAGTCGGCAGAATTGGGATGAGCATTGAATTCCCTAATGTCATAACAAGTGGAACTGATGCAAGCGCAATTAAACAACAGTTTTCTTTTTTTAACATGTTGGCTTCGAAACCTTTCATCATATATTTCTTACCATATAATAGCCCCGCTGGAACGTAACTTTTCATTCCACCAGGGCTATTACATCTTTACTACTTCCCATTCACAACAAAAGAAATTGGGGAAATTATAGTATTATTCCTATTCTTTGAATCCAGTTCACAATATATCCATACCAATTAATTGAAAAAAAAAGAAAGGAAGAATCCTTCCTTTCTCCTATAACCTTCTACAATTAGCGAGTATATCCGCCACCAAGTTGTTGTTCTGCCATCGCTACAAGGCGTTTTGTAATTTCACCGCCTACAGAACCGTTTGCACGTGAAGAAGTATCAGCGCCAAGTTGTACACCAAACTCTTGTGCAATTTCATATTTCATTTGATCTAAAGCTGCTTGTGCTCCATGTGATGCTAATTGATTAGAATTACGATTTCTAGCCATTACCAATCACCTCCTTATTTATATATAAATTGTGTTAAATTCAAATTAAAATACATGGAAATTTTTGGTTATTTTTTACCATAAAAAAAGAGCCTCTAAAACGAGACTCTCACATCATTTCACATTACGAAGTTACTACTTCTAATTTTCTATTTATTAATACTTTCATTTCTTCTTTTAATATCTCTTTTGCATTATGTCCAAACCATTCTAAGGAAGCAAAAAGATCCGTACCTCTCACTTCCTGAATAATCTCATCATAATTTACAATACCTTCAAATAACGGAACCATACCAATACGACTTCCTGCTGCAGCATATACATTGTTAGGTTCAAACACATGCAAATAATCCGCTGAAGATATATTCTTAAAATGGTAATGTAGTGTCCACGGCTTTAATCGATGGAAACTGTCTATTGGATCTGCGCCAGACTCCCATATATGAAGAAAATCAAGATTTATTTTTAAATTCGGATGATTTACTTCTTCTAATAGTTCTATAGTAGAAGGCAATGTGTCCGTTAGTGTATTGGGATGTGTTTCTAACAGCACATACATATTGTGCTGAGCAAACACATCACAAATCTTACGTATTCGCTTCACATACTCTTTTCTCTCTTGTTCCGAGAAGTCCTTGCTCCCTTTTTGCCCAGCAAACGTGCGAATTTTATTCGTATTAAACCAATTAGCTAGTACTACAAGTTGTTCACTTTTCTCTATCGTTTTTTCAAAATCTGCTGATAATGATATATCTAAGTAATCACTTATCATCGTAATTTCTAAGTTTTTATCCTTTAGAAAAGTCAATTCTCGTTCTGTCGTTTCGCGTTCTTGTATATACAAATTTTGTGCATGTGTCCCCCACAATTCAATTCCTTCAAAACCGTTTTCATATGCAAATTGAACAATATCAGTAAATGAAATTAATTGATGACGAAATGAAATGGTACATAGCGAATATTTCATAGCATTAAACTCCCCTATCTTAAATTCAGTTAGCTTATTAAAGAGTTGCAACAGATTGATTTGTTTTCATACCTTTCCATGATAGAAACTGTCTCTCTAATTCCTTCTTAATCTGCAGTTCAATTGCATTCATTTCATCCAGTTTTTCAATAATTGATACTAGCATACCTTTATTATTCGTCATTGCCATTTTAATTGCACGATACTGTACATTTGTAAATCCTTGTACAATATCCTCTACCCGATCACACCAATAATCAAATTCTTGCTCCGAATATTGCAACGTTTCACGGAAGTATGCAAAGGCATGCTCATAACTATATTTACGAATTGCAAGTACTGGTATTTGTTTTACTGCTGCTACAAGTCCAGAAAGCGCATATCCTTCTTCCTCATTTGCCATTTTTACAATTAATTTTTTCAGTTCCATAGTCAGTTCATTGTCGTTCTTTTTGAATGTTTCTGTGAAATAACTAGCTACTATTTCTTGCGTTGGCTCCCCAATTCCTTCTATATCAATGAAATACCCTCCACCAAATGGGTTATCTTGAATAGAGTGAAGTACTTTTTCTCTTTCCATATTTCCTTCCCAACGAAAATCTGGATCTAGCATGAACCACTCTTCTTCTTTCTCTGTTTTTGATATCATTAAATAATGTGGAAACGGTTTTTGATGAAATTTATTTTCCCTCTCTGGTAATAGAGACATATCAACCATTACAATGACATAACGATTTTCCGGCTTGTTTTCTACTAATTCTAAAAACGTTTCTACATTGCTATCTTTATCTTTTGCATGATCATACCATTCGTTTACTTTAATACCGTACAATTTTTCAAACCAAAGTAAATAATGATCATGGTTAATGTTTTCAGAGTGATATGAAATAATTCCGCCTTCTGTTATATCAAAATCTCCATCCCATAGTCCAAAATAAAATGGACGAAAATCAATGTCGCTACGCCTTTTTATAATTTCACAAAAACAACTCACTAAACAGTGCACTTTAATTGAAGTCATACTCTCATCCACTTTCCTAAAGGTTAGTTATTCACATTTACTTCCTGTAACGGCTCTAACTCCTCCATAAAATCAAGCAAAGATCCTACAGTAAGAAATGCCTTTGGATCTACCTCATCCTCTGGAACGCATAGCTTTACATCCATTTCTATGTATACAATAAGCTGTAACATCATTACCGAATCTATATATAAATCTTGATTTAAGCGCATCGTTTCTTCTAAATGCGTTACATTTTTCAGTTCCATTTTTTCTATCATAATTTTTAACACGGCATTCTTTAACGCTTCCCGTCTCATGTTGTAACCTCTCCCATCTCTAGTAACTTTCTACTTACTTTTCCAGTTTTATTTTTAGGAATTTCATTTACACTTTCAATTTCATACGGAACTTTATAAGAAGGTAAGTGCTGAATACACCATTCTCTTATTTTCACTGGATCAACATGAGAGATCACTTTCGCTTTAACTATTTCGCCCATCACAGGATGTTTCCCTCGATATACAATTGCCTCTTGCACACCTTCCAATCGAAGCATCGTTTCTTCTACCTCTATAGGAAAGACTTTTAATCCTGAAACATTAATTACATCGTCCATACGCCCCATAAAATGAATGCCACGCTCAGATTTATAACCTAAATCTTTCGTGAAAATTTCCTTATCATTCATTTTCACGACAATTTCTTCCGGTGCATTTTCATCTGAACCTATGCTAATACTTGCATGAGGTAGAGGGTTTCCTAAATCTAAATGGCTTTTCATATCATGACATATACTAATACAACCTGCTTCAGAACAACCGTATTGCTGCATCATATATGTTGTCATTTCTTTTAGTTTATAAAATAGTGCTTCTGGCAAAGGCGATCCTGATGTCATAATTTTATGAAACTGGAACGTTCCTAATGGAAAACTCCCCATAATGTGTAACATAAGTGGTACTGCATATATGATATGTTTTTCTGTATTGCGAACTATATTTAATGCGAATTTAGGATTTTTGTTCGTAATGATTACAGGTTTGCTCCCCCTCGTAATTGCTGATAACGTACCACATATTAGTCCGTATGAATGTGAAACAGGAGCCATAACGATTGGCACTTCATCTACTTCACAGTTTAAAGCTTCATTATAGGCAGTAATTTCTGTATCAACTTCCGTCCATGCTCTACGAATCAGTTTCGGTTCTCCCGTAGTTCCCGAACTATATTGCAATAAAGAAGGCTCTTCTAGTAAAAAGTTCCCTACTTCTAATTTTGTAAAATCGCCATATTCTCCATATAAAACTCCTACACAATTTGCACGCTTTGCCATTTCAATAACCGTTTCTTTTGGCGTATCTTCATGTATAAGTAATACTGATGATTTCTTTTCTTTTAAGAAAAACACAAGCGTAATAATATCGAATGGATCTTTCAGACAAAGTGCAAATCTATTTCCTTCTGCTTCTTGAAATTGTTCCAATTCCTCATAAACTTGTAATCTCAAATTAAAATCACTTTTGCTATACTCTTGTTTATTAACGATTAGCATAATTTCCCCCTGTAACAATTGATTTTTGTTTCATAAGTTTTCTTACTCTATACAATGGATTTGGAACTTCATGAACAAGCGATTCCACATCCATATATAATCGACGTTTCGTTAATTGTTCAGCATAGAATGTAGGTGCATATAATTGAATATTTTTAAATCTACCTTTCAAATGTGGATATATTCTTAAATGATCTTCAATTTCTTCAACAACCATCATCCAAAAATGTTCTTCTTTCAATCCATATTCATCCGCAAGTACGAATGCTAATTCTCCTAAATTAAACAGGAATAGTGCATCTAACACCATCTCTTGCAAACATTCAATGCCATCCATTTCAAAGAAATCATTCATTTTTCCATTCGCATATGTTTTATGCATTTTAGTAAAGTCGGGACATTTGTCAACTTCTTTCAAATATGGACGATAAAACTCAAGCCCTTCATGAAAATCCTTTAACGCAATACGAACAGGCACCCCTTCTTTATGGACTAGAATCATATTTTGTCCATGTGATTCCAGTGCGATGCCATGCTCTACAACAAGATGTATAACTGGTATTATCGCTTTTTGAATAAGTAATTGTAGCCAATCCTTCATTCCATATTTATTCAACCACGCATCAATAATTGGTGTACCATCTTTCTCTTTAGCGTATAAACCATTAAAAGGAATTGCATCCTCTTGTGCATCTAAATACTTATGAACGCTTTCGCGCCAAATACATCCTAATGAACCATATATAGCTTTCTTATTCGTGTCATACGTTACACTTGAAAACTCACTTAACAAGATTAAACGTGCTTCATCCATTAAATAGGCGTCATTACTTACAACATCATTTAACCAATTTGATATTACTGGTGCACTCACAACAGAGTATGGTTTCAGCGTACGAAGTGTTGAAGTGTTGAGTAAATTCATCGATAATTTAACGTACGGTTTCTTTGGACTCGTAATATTTCTTAACGTTCTCATTGACTGTTGCGCGCAATAATCGTCCTCTGATGTTCCTAAATAAATAATAAATTTACCCTGTATATGATCCGCATAATTTGAAATGATGAAATTCTCCCACTGCCATGGGTGAACAGGTATAAACACGTACTGTTTTGGATTACATCCCTTATTACGAATTCGTTCCATAAACTCTTCTAATTTACGATCGCCAATCTCCTCTTTTAAAAGGTTGTTATACATCACTTCATTCTCATAACCTACAGTCGCATAATTCTTATGTGCTGCAATCCATATGAGTTTTATTGGCTGCATAAATTCATAACCATATTGAAAATTGTCACGATATTGAAATCCAACACGTGCTTTATAACTAGGATGGTATGGATGGCCATCTATTAATTGGCTTTCAAACTCATCGTAAGATTTTTGAGTATATTCTCTCTTATTATTTCTTTCATATTGTGCAATCGTATCTTTAAATATTGTTTGTTCTAATTCGTGCATAAAAGAATCTAATTTAGCTTGTTCTACACTAGTAACCCGAAAAACTTCTTCTAGAAATTGCGAGACAGACTGTATTTCTTGCTGTTCATCTTGAACTCTTACTATTAATGAGTCTAACGAAATACGTCCAAATGTCATCCGTTCCCTGCCATAGCATTTGTACGTGACACTTTTGTCTTCTTCATCAAGTCCTTGTATTAGAAAAAGAAGTTGTTCTTCTTTTTCTATGCGAACCGGTGTAATAATCCCCTCATAAATTAACGATTCTACTAATTGACGTAGCACTCTTCTTCGTACTGAAATGTAATCTTCTGATTCGAGCGCCTTCAATACTTTCGTATGATACATGTCCACTCTCATAAAACCCTCCACCTTATGACAAAATACCATTATTTGTATTACGTGAAATTTTAACGTTATTTATGAACGAACAGCCACTTCTCTAACGAGTGGATTATGTACTTGCACATAAATAGCTTGCTCCAATGGATTACTTAACTCATCGACATCGAAAAATCTCGTTAGTAAATTTGCTTTACACGCTAACTTATCTTCGTCCAATAATTCTCTTAAAAATGTAGAAGGTTCCCGGTTATATGGAAGAAATGATTCAAGTACAGACCTTAATTCCGAGAGAAGAATTTCCTCCTTAATTAATCCTGCTGTGCCAAAACCATTAATGAGGCCAAACATATGATTGAAAATTAAGTAGTAACGAAATCTCTCATCCACAATATAGTCGTCATATAAATTTCCAGTACGTTCTCCAATACCAGCTAATTCATTATTAAGCATCTCTTTCATTGAGTTACAGAAATAAAATCCTTGATTATCACGGAAATAATATTTGATCGGATAACCATCTTTTAGCTGAACAACGCTATTTTGCTGATGAGCTTCTAATGCAACACCATACTGTAAATACATCCATACCATTGGCTTTAAAGAAATATTCATATATCGTCTAAACCACTCTAAGCTTACTTCTTCACAGCTTTTACTTTCTAAATCTGCTAGGCGATGAATAATATTCGATAACCGCGTACGCTCCCCAGGTATAGCGTCTTGAACTAGCCCAGCAATTAATGTTGCGTCGTTTGCATGTTCACTATAAAAAGGATTCTCACGAATAATCACTTCAAATCCAGATTCTTGTGTTCCATAATTTAATGTAATAAAGGCTGGATCACAAATAAAATCAAATCCTGGAAATCTTTCTCGTACTTCACCAATAGCCGTATTTAACATTTCCTTCCCTTCAAGACCACTCTCAAGTTCTTTCAGTTTATTAATACGCATTGAATTCGTTACTTTCACCGGAAATGAAAACTTAAGCATATACTTCGAATTGGGATGATATAGCGTCCTTAGTGATGATGTTGCCATATAATACTTACCTACAGGACCAATATACTCAAGCAATTCTTGAACTATCAAATCTTGTACGTAAGCTTGATGCAAGAGCCATTCTGCCTGAAGCGGATG
The DNA here is from genome assembly GCF_037966225.1 of Bacillus sp. FSL E2-8900. Lineage (NCBI taxonomy): Bacteria > Bacillati > Bacillota > Bacilli > Caryophanales > Bacillaceae > Bacillus > Bacillus sp. FSL E2-8900. Next base: position 1,865,419 of record NZ_CP150193.1, on the reverse strand, counting down.
AATTGGAATTAATGCATATTGATCTTCCTTACAGTACTTCGCTATAAATTCCTTACTAACCATCTCATCATTACTTAATTCTTCTTTTATAATCATTGTTGTAGAATCTGATAATAATGATTTTTCATTTACTATACTTTTATGTGCCCGAAAATAATGAAGCTGACATTCTCCTTTTAATTCTGGAGAATACATTGCACTTTTCCAATCCAATATCCCCTGTCTACTCTTTGGTGTAGGATGAGTTAAATGCCCAAATAATAAAGACTGCTCCGCTTCTATAAAAGTTGTATGAAAACCGTATAATGCGGATGTATCTTCTATTCTCTCTTTTGTAAATTCCTCAATATTTTGACAACTACGGATAACTCGAAGCATAAGTTCCGCAGGATTCGTTCCTTCTCCGTAGTTGATAGACATCTCTTTTATTAAAAATGTAATAACTGTAACATAATCTGCTGTAATAACAGAATGACTATCTCCAATTTGATAATAAAATTGTTCTCCAAACAAATGGCGATCTGTTGATGATTTATATATAACTTCTCCATACAAAGTAACGTTCTGTGCCGATAGCCGACAACATAAATATGTGGGGACTGTATCTCTATTCAACGTATTACTGAAGATACTCTTCATTCTTTCATCCTCTGTAATCCATTCTCCACTCCCTGTTTCTCTTAAATAACAGTTTAAAAAGCTTTGTAATGTTGCATGTTCTGCGATTTGTTTCGCATGCTGCATGTTGGTCCTCCTCTTTATATTAACGCTATGAGAATTTCATATTACAATTGATAATTGAACATCGTTATCAATTATGATTCTAATTGATAATGATATTCAATTCAAGAGTATATTTCAGAATTTTTTTATCAAATTAAATTTTTATTTTTTTCTTTCTTTTCTTTAATCTAGTTAAAAGTACACTAGAAAATTTCTTGCTTTCAAACTAATTACCTACTATTTTTTATTAATCCATTTTTTGATGGATTAATAAAAAGGTACACCAAATGAGGTATACCTTTCCCTATGATATATTTACATAATATTATTATATGTATAAATCTATATAGCTGTTTGTTTTTGTAACAAATTTAAATCTCTCCAACAATACGCTGTTTCTTCTACCCTTACTCTCTCTAAAAATTTCGTATCAATTTTTTCAGGGTTAAATTTTTCATAAAACTTTTTAGAAGGATTATTCGTAACAACCCAAACTAAAAGTGATTGCATATCATTCTTTACACATTCTGATAGTAACGCTTGAAATAACTTTTGTCCTATTTTCATTCCTTGATACTCTTGTAAAAGGTAGATTGCATATAATTCTCCATCACAATTATATGTATCAGTTCTTTCTATCCCCCCATCGATGAATCCAACTATTTCTCCATTTAAATTCTCTGCTACAAATCTAAATTGATGATTACCTTCTTTTTGAAAAATATCTTCCCATTGTTTTTCTCGTTTCTCATATGCTATATTATCTAGAATTTCGTCAGCAAATATCCCTTTATACGTTGCTTTCCAACTATCGACATGCACCTTTGCTATACCTTGTATATCATCCTTTATTGCTCTTCTAATATGTATTCCCATCATTTCTCCCCCTTTATTACTCATCATTATATCAATTTCATTCCTTAAAAATCCAAATAAAAAAGAGTGAATTCACTTCACTCTTTTTTATCACAATTATCTACTTTCCACTTCAACTGAAACTACTCGATCAATCTCTTTCAGGGAACTATATAATTCTGTTGTATATAAATCTTCTGGAGCTAAAATAACCATCTCTAGTTGCTGAAATGCTCCACTATCTATATCTTTAATTTTCACGCGTTTCACATGCATGCCTAAATTTTTAATTTGCTTAAATATACCATCTAACTCATGATGCTCTTTAACAGTAATTTTTATAGATAAATCCTTTTGTCTTAATGAATACGGTCCTGCAATTTTCACAAGTTGCGGAAGTACATTAATCGCTAAAATAATTAAAACCATAGCAACTGTCGCTTGTAAATAAAATCCCGCACCAATTGCGATTCCTAAAGCTGAAGCAGCCCACACCATAGAAGCTGTTGTTAATCCAGAAATAACGTCATTACTTCTTCGTAAAATGACACCTGCGCCAAGAAAACCAATTCCACTAACAATTTGAGCGGCCAGTCGCATCGGATCCATATTTGTATGTCCTGGAACAGAATATACATGCACAGATTCAATTGAAACCATCGTAATTAAACAACTTGCTACAGAAATAACCATACTTGTTTTCACACCAAGTGGTTTATTCTTTAGCTGCCTATCTATCCCGATGAATAATCCTAAAAAGAGTGCTAAACCTAATTTGAGTAAAAATTCATATGACATATTCCTATTCTCCTTACTTTACAATGTTTCCCTTAGAATAACTCACTATAACTCTTTTATGATATCAATTCCAGTCTTTTCTATTCATTTAACGTAAAAAACCGAAAAAACATTTATAACGATGTTTCTCCGGCTTTTTATTACACTTTAGATTCTTCTTTATTTCTGATCTTTAATCTTAATTTCTGCACCTTTGTAGAATGCTAATTTACTGTCATTATACTCTTTTGTAAATTTGTTAAACTGCTCTTTCGACTTTTGTGCTTCCACATTTAATTCATTAACAGTTTTAACTTTTTCACCGATTTCTTTTAATTTCGTTTCTTTTACTTTTAATTTTTCATACAGTTCTTTTTCAGTTGCTAACACTTTCGTGTAATTTTCATTCATCTTTTGGAATGCATCATAACGATTCTTATACGACTCTTCTACTGCTTTTGCTTGTTTTTGTAACTTCTTATCTTCAATCTTCTCTATATTACTTTGAACAGATTTCGTTTCCTTCTGTGCTTTTTCTAGCATTTCTTTCTCACTTTTCAATACTTTTTCACGATCATCTACATTTGCAGTAGCTTGCTCTATTTTCTTCACAACTGCTTCATTATGATCTTTACCTTCTTGCAAAATTTGAGCATATAATTCTTGCCCTTGTTTCTCTAACTGCTCTAATTTTTTTGCTTCATCCACTAAAGATTTTTCTTGTGTTGCTGCTGTTTCAAAAGCTGTATATAGATTTTCTTCTGGCTTTTCACCGAAACAACCTGTTAAAAGTCCTACTGATAATGCTCCAACTACTGCTACTTTTCCATACTTCAACGTTCATTCCTCCATTACATACGGTTATCATGCCAGAAGTTCACTGGGAAGTGACTCTCTTCATGATAAGCTTCAAACTCATAACCTTTTTCTTTTAGCCCCTTTAAAATTGCTGGCACAGCAGCAACTGATTGCGGGTGAATATCATGCATTAAAATTACTTCTTGTGGTTTTGTTGCGTTTGTTAATACGTTTTGAGCAATTTGTGCTGCAGCTGCATCAACTGGCATTTTATTGTATCTCCAATCTAATGAATCAATTGTCCAATCCCATACTTTAAATCCGCCTTCTACCACTTTATTTCGAAGACCTTCATTCAATCCAGGCATCGAACCATATGGAGGACGTGTTAATTTAGGTGATTTCCCAATAATATTAGCGATTAAACCTTGATCTTCTTTCATCTCATTTACATACTCGCCATTTTTATATAACTTTGCGAAATTATGTGTCATACTATGCATGCCTACATAATGACCCTCAGCATTTTCACGTTTCACTAAATCAGGAAATTCTTTTACATTCGCTCCAATTAAAAAGAACGTCGCCTTCGCATCATGTTGTTTTAGCGTATTTAATAATTCAGCCGTATATTTCCCTGGCCCATCGTCAAATGTAAGATAAGCAACTTTTCTTTCTTTTCCATTAAAACGACTTGGTGCCGTTTTATTCATTTCAACTTTCGGCTGTTCACTTGCAAGCTGCACTACATTTTCTTGTTTCGCAACAGCTTTTGCTGGTGAAGTAATTGATTGAAACATGTAATACCCAATAGCTACTGCGGCAATCGCTATTAAAACGACTACTATTTGTTTAATTTTTAAAGCTTTTTCCATTCTATCGAATTCCTCTCCCTATTAATCTTATATATAAATCGCCCAATATAATTATACATCTATTTATTTTTATTTCACCATATAAATAGATTTTATTTGTATTATAATGGGAGTTTTATCAAAATTGTTGTTCCTATTCCTTCTTTGCTTGTAACACTAAGCACACCGCCATGAAGCTCTACCATTTTTTTAACGATAGCTAAACCAATACCTGCACCTGCAGCATGATTATTAATTTGGTAAAATGATTGCTCAATATATGGTAAATGTTCTTTAGCAATTCCAATCCCTTCGTCTCTTACCTTAATCACTGCTTGTCCTTCTATTTTAGTCGCTTCAATGTGTATTGTACTTTTTTTATGTGAATACTTAATTGCATTTTGAACAATATTCAAGAAAACTTGCTTTAACCTATTTCGATCTCCCATCAATTCAATTCGGTCTATAGTAGTAATAAATTGAATTTCCTTCTCTTCCGATTTAGGAGTTAATTGCCAAATCGTCTCCTCTAGTATATCGTACAACTGCACCTTTTGTTTATATAAATTAAAATGATTTGATTGTAATCTTGAAAAATCTAGCAATTCTTCTACTAAATGAATCAATCTATCTGTCTCACCTGAAATAATGCCCATACCTTGCTTTATTTCTTCTTCTGTTAAATGATCTACTGTTTTTAACGTCTCACTCCAACCTTTAATTCCTGTTAAAGGCGTTCGTATTTCGTGCGAAATAGAAGCAATGAATTCATTTTTCATCTGCTCAGCCTTATCTATTTTATAGGCCATATAATTTAAACTATGTGCCAATTCACCTAATTCTCCAGGATAATCTTCTTTAATTTTTTGCTTTAATGTGCCTTCTGCAATTTGTGAAGAGGCTTGAATAATGGATTCAATTGGCTCAACAAATGAATTTGCCAAACGTCTACTAATTAAGAAGGCGACTCCCGAAATAACAATACCTACAGAAATAGTAAACGTAATAATTTCAATAATCTTTTTATTTACATTTGTTAAAACAGTCGTATATTTTAAAACACCAATAGTTTGTCCTTGATGTATAAGTGGGCTTAGCACCTCTAGTTGTTTTTTATTACCTTTCGTAGTAACTTGATTATACATTTCACCTTCTAATAATGATTGTGGAATATTCACTTTACCTTCTACCTTTTCACCACTTGAAGATTGTATAACCGAGCCGTGACGATCAATTAACTGTAATTCTGTTCCTTCTAATTGAAAGCTACTAATTATGTCACCACTATATTCTTGTAATCGAATAAAGTATAGTGAATTGTATTCTGAAAAAAAACGTGTACTCGTTTTCGCATGAGACTCTATATATTGCACAATACCATTATAATAGTATCGATAAATTGAGACTGAAAATACAACTTCAAATAATACAAGCATAAGTGTAATGACTGTCATAAAATATAAAGTCACTTTCCGTTTCATCTCATACTTTCCTTCCACACATATCCTTTTCCCCACACCGTAAGAATAAATTCAGGTTCTGATGGATTACATTCTATCTTTTGACGTAACCGTCTCATATTTACATCTACTACTTTCGTCTCACCTACGTAATTGGTTCCCCAAATCATATTTAAAATTTCATCACGCGAAACTGGCTTTGAAGCCTGATTCATTAAATACTGTAATATCATATACTCTGTAGGTGTTAAATCGACTAATTGTCCATCTTTATACAATCTTTCTTCTATAATATTTAACGAAAATGGACCTGACGTAACAATATTCGTTTTTTCTTCATGTACTTCTATTCTTCTTAATAAAGACTGTATACGTGCAGTTAATACTACTGGACTAAACGGTTTTGCAATATAATCATCTGCACCTATTCCTAGTCCTTGCACCTTATCTTCATCTTGTACACGTGCGGTTAACATAATAATACCCATTTTTTTATTTTCTTTCCTGATAGCCTTACAAACTTCTAAACCATCAATCCCCGGTAACATTACATCCAGCAGTGCTATATCAACAGTTTGCTCACTCAAAATCTGTAATGCTTCTTCTCCAGTAGTAGCTTCTATTACATAAAATCCAGCACGTTTTAAATTTAAAACAATAAAGCTACGGATCGTTAATTCATCTTCTAAAACTAAAATTTTTGACATAATTCCCACCTCCTACTCTTGTTGATAATCCGCTAGCGGTTTTATATATGCTTTCACTTTTTCAAATTCCGATTGCTTCGGTACTGCATATACGTGAGAAGCCGTTTTAATTGCTGCGCTGTAGCCTTTTATATTGAACCATTCTTTCCGCTTAAAAATATGAACTTCAAGCCATATTTTATTTGTTCTTGTATCCAAAAACTTTTGAGAATTTGATTCTTTTTGCTGATCTGGTATTGTAATTTTCCCTATTAACTCTTTAGGAATTTTCACATAATACCCTTTTTCTATATCTATATATCGTTCTTCAATTGGTTTAATTCCAGATTCACTCCACTGTATGTAACGTTCAAAAAGCGGACTATCACCATGTGATTTATCCTCCCAACCTTTTGGACGTACAGTACGAACAAATTCAATAATGCCGTCTTCATTAACATCTTTACTTTCTACAACATATTCATTAAATAAATCTTCTTTCCCACCTATAGGTAATACTTCATAATGATCCTGATCAAATTTTGCTACATAAGTTATACCTGAATGAGCGCCAACTCCTGCATCAATTACTACCGCCTTTAGTGATTTAGATATACGCCCCATTTGTATTCTTTGAATACTATTTATAAATGGATCGTATGACACTTCAGATAAAGTCTTAAATTGTTCCATGAACTCAACTGTCAGCTTCTCATCTTTTTCAAATGTAACAAGGCTTATATCTTTCAGTCCATTTTCATTTAGATCCTCTATGAATAACTTCGTATAACTTCGATTATATATTTCCTTCATCTCTTCATTTTCTTCCGAAAAAACATACATAACATGTTCTAACGATTCACGATTTACAGAGATTCCGATTAACAACTCTCTCTTCCCGTTCCCTGTAAAATCACCGACTTCAACGATATCTACATCTCCACCATCAAATTTATGTGTGGACTTTATTCTCCAGCCATTTCCGATTTCTTCATATACGGCTAAATATACGCTATGATCTTCATTCGGCAATTTATAAAATAAGATGGCTTCTTTCTTATTATCTTGTTTAAAATTCATTGACCAAATCATCTGTTTATCTTTGTTAGACATTGGAGTAAGTAAGCGATAATTAACAGGTAAATCTTTATCAATTTGTTCCTTTAATTCATTAATCCATTTTTCATTTGTAGGAGCTTCCATTAGACTTGTTGGAGCTTCAGACATTTTACATCCAGTCAATATAAAGATAATTCCCATCATGCTTAACCATTTCTGCATATGATATCTTTCCTTACCACAAATTTTGAATATGTCCTTTTACTTTTTTACCTATCCATTATACTCATACATATGAGTATAATTTTTCTAAACTAAAAAATCGTTACAGAAAAGTTACAAATACATTCCAAAAAAAAAGATTGGCAAAAGCCAATCTTTTTTTATTATTCGTTTCGGACTGATTTTGGCGTTACACCTAAATGATCATTTAATTTTTTTGAAATATCTTTTACATTTTTTTCATTTGGAATGTAATAATAAATACCACCGATACGTTTATCTGTACCTTCTATTTGCATTTTTTCCATTTCCAAATTAGATCCTGCCATATTTTTTGTAATGGCCAGCATATCGTCAAATGTTAAGTTCGTTTTCATATTTTTATCAACCGCATCCAGTAAAGAGCCCATTTTGCTAATTGATTGAACAGACATCGCTTTTTTAGCAATTGCTTCTATTACAAGTTGCTGTCTCTGTCCACGCATTGCGTCACTATCAATTTTACGCGTTCTTGCAAGTGCAAGAGCTTGTTCTCCATTTAAATGTTGGTAACCTTTTTCTAAATGGATCATACCAGCTTGGTCTTTACTATCTTGTTCAGTGAAAGTAACTGGTACATCAATATCAATACCACCAATTGAATCGACAATTTGTACGAATGATTCAAAGTTAAACTTCACATAATAATCAACAGGTACATTCAAAAATCTTTCCACCGTATCGCGTGTGCTTTCTACGCCACCAAATACGTGAGCATGAGTAATTTTATCTAATTTTTTTCTAGTTGGAATGTAAACACGTGAATCACGTGGAATACTTACTAGCTTAACAGACTTATCATCTTTATTAATTGTTGCTAATAAAAGTGCATCTGTTCGAACTGCTTCGCCATATTGGCTTTTTCTCATTTCACTTCCATCTACACCCATGATTAATATTGAAATATTATCCTTTAAAGGTTCGACTTCTTTATCACGCTTTGATGACTTATCAATTTTTGCATACGCATCATTTACAACAGCTTTTGCTTTATTATATATAAACGAACCATATCCTACTCCTCCAAAAATAAGTAGGAAAAATGGAATTAATATGAACCATTTTATTGACTTTCTTTTAGAACGCTTTTTATTACTTCTCGTATTTTGTTCTAATTCAGAGCTCATACCCATTCGCCTCTCTTTCTCTTTACCAAGTATAATGTAAGTCTATTTATCTTCATATTGAATTTCCTTTCACTAACCTTACAATTTTGTAAGGTTACTACTTAAACCCAATACGTATTCCATTTCACATTATACTCTCGTACTTATTTTTGGCAAGTCACTATTTACCAATTTCAAAAATTTAGCACTTCGCAACATGCGGATTTACAAATTTATTAACTCTTTCATTTTAAATTAGAATGTCTTTTTCCTAACAAACGATATGAATAAAGAATCCAGCTAATTATAAAATCTCTATGAATACAGTATATTTAACTTTATTATTTCTCAAACGGCGTATACACACTTTTCTTCCCCTGATTATCAATGTAAGCCGACTTTGCTTTTATTTTCGTTTTTTCTATTTCCATGTCTTCATTTGAGAAGTTCACAATGATTTTAATATCTTTTCCATAAGAAACAGATTGTACTAGCTTATCTTCTGACAAATACGCAAAATTCGTCATCTCTTCTTTTACTGCTTTTTCATGAACTTCATTCCAAACTTTTAGATGCTCTGTAATTTCTTTTTTATGCTTATCCCACTCTACTTCATCTAAATGGTACAACGGAGGAACATTATACAATAATTCAGACAGCATTCGATTTCCAACTTCATCTTTTACCTTTAAACTTCCCCATTCCCAATGATGCGTTGTAATAACGGAATCATTGTATACTAATTTATATAATGGTACCGAATATACTGGGTTTAAATATACTTGTTTATATTCTTCTTTCAATGGTACTTGTTTTGCATATTTTTCAGGCACATTTTGATTTGGTGACCAATATCCACCGACATAATACGGACTTGTTTTATTTTTCCGCATATCTTCATCGTCCCATTTAATAACAGGTGTTTCAATCCCGTGTGCAAATGCAATCGTACTACTAGCAAAATCATTTCCGCCTTCAGAACCAACGACCATATCCTTTTCTTGCGCAATGTAGTCCATTCGTTTTAAACGTGCTTTTAAATCTTGCTCTTGCGTCGTTATATGTTTCGCTGAATAGTCATCGTAAATTTCACCTGTCGCATCACAATCAATAAACCATGAATTATATTTAGGACCATTTTGTAATATATCATTCATGCGTTCCTTTACACTAGGCAGCGATAAAGTCGGGTTTAATTTGCGACCTCTACCTAAAAAGCCTTGCACCTTTTCTCCGTTTTTCTTCGTTACAGTAGCCTCTTCGTATAATGATGGGTCATTAAAGGATGCTGTGTTCCAATTTTTATCACTTTTTTCGTGAATGGAATGATACGAATCATACGGACCAACTAAATACCCCATTTCCTTAGCTTTTGTCACGAAATTAGGTTGCATAAATCCTTGTTCCCAGTTCGGCAGACCAATCCATGCTTTTTCTATTCCTGCCTCTTTCATTTCCTTTAGTATGTCCGTTCCATCTGCATTACCCCATTTACTTACCTCTTCAACCGCATCACCAAGTAGCGACTTTAATAAATGCTTATTTAAGCTATACAATTCTGTATTCGTTAAGTGACCTACACCTTTCTTTAATAGCACACTAGCTTCCTGATTAACGTTTTGAAAAATATCCTCTTTATAAAATTCCTTCATAGATAACACTTCGTTTATATAACGTAAAATAACATTTTTTTGATACTTATCAATAAAATCTTGTTTACTTACTTGATCTAATACATTCAGTTCCCCAGACTCTGAACTATTCTTTTGAATAAGTTCTTTTATATGACTAAACAGCGGGCTATTTATTTGCTCTCTTAGTTTTGACCAATTTATATTACTTTCTGATAAACCATTTTGATTCCAAAAATAAAAATGCGCCGCTCCATATAACTTTTCGATTTCTTTATTTTTTCTAGCCTTTTCTTGTAATGTTTTAAATTCACCTTTTTGAACAATATCATCCTTATACAGTTTAGTAATGCTTACCGCATCATTATTTGTCACATATAATCGAAATCCATATGTTTTATTTTTATTTATGCTCGGAAATTCATGTGTAAAATCAAATCCTATTTTCGGATCCGAATGAAATTTCAATTCATTATTAAACATATTCTTTGCAATATATACAATTGAATATTTCGAACCATTTAATGCGAAAAACTTCATAGAAAATGATTCAGCAAATGAATATGCATCATCCTTTAAAAACTTCTTCCAATTCTCATCATTGCTCGGAATTTGCTTACCCTCCCATAACGGAAGTGTATAATTTTCAGCTTCTACTTTCGGCCATGTAAAGCTTTCTGCACCAGTCGATTCCACTTCAATGTTTAAGTGGTCTTTTTTCTTTTCTAATTTTATTTTTACTTTTTGATCTGGATATTCCCACGATGTACGATCCTTTTCTTTTTTTACATTCGATACCTTCATTTTCGGTAGGGGTTGTGATGCCTGTTCCTTTACCCCCTCATGTTCTACAGTTAATGTGAATGTTTCTGGATTTACATCATAATTAAAATCTTTATACGTCGCTTTCTTTATTTTAGACTCTTGTACAGCATTACTACCTTTTACGTCACAACCGACTAAAGTCGAAAACGACATAGTTGTAAGAAGACATATCGCTATCATTTTTTTCATCCTCTGCACCTCCACCAATGAATATACAGGTGCTTTGTTACAGGAATGTGGCAAAAAATAATAGAGCTAGCATTTTGCTAGCTCTATTTGGAGTATTAAAAGTTGATATGAACAACTATAACTTGCTTAGAAGATATGTAATACAGTAACTGCGTTTTTTTCTCAATAATTATGAAACTAAGCAAATCAAAATTTTAACAAGCATTCTTCAACTGAAAAAATAAGTGTATACAATGTATCCTAAAAATAGTACTAAAATGATTATTCCTGTGCCTTTCCAATTCATACCGCCTGCTATATCAACTGGACTACCTGTTTCCGCTCTATTGAGTCCGTCACGTAAAGAACCCGTAGGATTACTTTTTAATTCACTTTGTCTCATACGCTCTCTTTTTTCTTCTGGTGACTCTTTATTCATGTAATCACCTCCAAAATGAATGCACTCTTTACTTACATTATTCAAAATCAACATTTGTTTTATATTTTCTTCCGAAAAAACCTAATTTAAAATAGGTTTGCAACGTAAAGAAAGCTAGCCATGCCAGCTTTCTTTACGATCCAATATGCTCTTCCTTATTTACAATAATACCTTTATGGTCGATTTCAAGCTCACATACTTTCATATCTGTAAATACTCTCGCTAACTGCCCAGCGATTTCTTGACGTTTCTCATATGGTGCTAATATAAAAATAGATGGTCCCGCACCGCTAAGTGCTGTGCCGTACGCACCAAATTCTTTTGCGCATTTACGAATAGATGGTAATAACGGTACGAGTTCTAAACGATATGGCTCGTGAAAATGGTCTCTCTCCATCATTTCACCTACAACTTCCCACCGCTTTTGACATAATGCAGCTACTAATACGTTACTTATCGCACTCGCTTTAACTGCCTCATGAAACGGAAACATCTTTGGTAATACAGATCGACTTTCATCTGTATTTAATTCTTCATTCGGAATGAGAGAAACTACACCTAATTCCTTGCTCTCAATTCTTACGACGGAAACATCCTTTCCATCAAGTGCTCCAATTACAGTTCCACCTAATATAGAAGCAGCAACATTATCAGGATGTCCTTCAAAATTTGTAGCAATTTGAACTTTTTGATCAGCAGTTAAGTTCAAATTGCCTAGTTGATTCGCAAGCTCTATCCCAGCTACAATCGCTGATGCACTACTTCCTAGCCCTCTCGTTAATGGGATATTACTAGTAACTTCTATTATATGGGGTGATATAGAAGGACATACTTTACATGCCGTGCTAACGATTAAATTTTTATCGTCTGCTGGAATTGATTCTTCAAAGGAATGGATTACTTGCCATTTATCAGCTTTTTCTTTAACCACCACATCTAAATACAATGACAAAGCTATTCCAACTGAATCAAATCCAGGACCAACATTCGCCGTACTAGCAGGGACACGAACGCTAAATGGTATCACGACATAATCACCCCTTTAATATGATCTTTAATTTGTTCTATATCATTTGACACATTTGCGATGTCTAGTTGATTTGAAGAAATAGCGATATCAGGATCCTTCAAACCATTTCCAGTTAATACTGCAACAACTGTTTCTCCCTTTTTGATTTTTCCAGATTCAACATGTTTAATTACGCCGGCTAATGAAGCATTTGATCCTGGTTCAGCGAAAACTCCTTCAGTTTTTGCTAATAACCTATACGCATGTAAAATTTCTTCATCTGATACCATATCTATTTCACCACGAGACTGCTCGGCAGCCTCTACTGCATACGACCAACTTGCTGGGTTACCGATGCGAATCGCTGTTGCAATTGTTTCAGGTTCTTCAATTACATGCCCTTTTACAATTGCAGCTGCTCCTTCCGCTTCAAAACCATGGATTCTTGGCTTCTTATAACCTTTTTCTTTCTCATATTCACAGAAACCTTTCCAATATGCTGTAATATTTCCTGCGTTCCCAACAGGGATAGCTAGAACATCTGGTGCATTTTGCAATTGGTCACAAATTTCAAATGCTGCCGTTTTTTGCCCTTCAATTCGATAAGGATTCACTGAATTTACTAACGTAATCGGCTCTTCTGCAGCAATATTTCTTACAGCCTTAAGTGCATCATCGAAATTCCCTTCTATTGAAATAATTTCAGCTCCATAAGCGACCGCTTGCGCTAATTTTCCATGTGCAATCTTTCCTTCTGGTATTACGATAATACATTTCATCCCAAGACGTGCCGCATATGCTGCAGCTGATGCTGATGTATTACCTGTTGATGCACAAATGATTGCTTCTGAACCTTCTTCTTTCGCCTTAGCAACTGCCATGACCATACCACGATCTTTAAAAGAACCTGTCGGATTCGCTCCTTCGTACTTACCGTATAGCTGAATCCCTAATTGTTTTGATATATTTAATAATGGAATAAGTGGCGTGTTTCCTTCCATTAAGCTGACATCAGGTGTATTTTCATTCACTGGTAAATAAGACGCATACTGTTTTAATAGTCCTTTATACATATTGTTTTTCCTCCTCAATAATGTAGTAACTGTTTATTTCACTTGCGACAGCTTCTATCGCTTCTAAAACTCGTTCAAATTGATACTTGGAAGTTCGATGTGTCACAACAACGACTTCTGCCAGTTCACGGTTTAAAGGTAATTGAATAACCTCTTTTAAACTTACAGAATAATTAACGAAACATTCTGTTATTTTTTGCAACATCCCAGGCTCATCTCGTAATGAAATACGTAAGAAATATTTCGAAACTACTTCTTCATCACCTTGTAATTCATAAGGAACTGGTTCTTTTAACGCACTTTTATTTTTCGGAACTTGATTCATATTTTTAACGATTGAAATAATATCACTTACTACAGCAGAACCAGTCGGTAACTTCCCAGCTCCGGGTCCATAAAACATTACTTCTCCTACCGCTTGGCCATGGACATACACCGCATTAAATTCATTATTCACATTTGATAATGGATGCTGGCTCGGTAAAAGCGTCGGTTCTACACTTAAATGAATGGCTGGTCCTTGTTTTTCAGCCTTACCAATTAACTTCATAGTAAATCCTAACTTTTCAGCCATTTGTAAATCTTCTTTTTCGACCTTTCGAATCCCTCTTACTTGCACATCATCTAATGAAACATTCATCGAAAAACCTAAGTTTGCAAGAATTGCTACTTTTCTTGCCGCATCTAGTCCATCTACATCTGCTGTCGGATCCGATTCTGCAAAGCCTAATTTTTGTGCTTCCTGTAAAGCCTCTTCATAAGACCATCCATTTTGACTCATTTTTGTTAACATATAATTTGTTGTACCATTTACAATTCCCATTATTTTTTCAATTTGATCTGATGCTAGCCCATCAGTTAGTCCTCTTAACACTGGAATACCGCCCGCTACACTCGCTTCGTAACATAAATCACAATCATTATCGTTCGCCAGTTGAAGAAGCTCTGCACCATATACAGCCATTAAATCTTTATTTGCTGTTACGACATGCTTTTTATTTCGTAAAGCCTTAACAATATGCTGCTTTGCTTCTTCAATTCCACCCATTACCTCTACTACAATATCAATATTTGAATCATTTAGAACTTCATCTGCATGACTTGTTACTGCAATTCCATCAATACAAACATCGCGTTCTTTTTCCAAATCACGTACAACGACTGTTTTCACTTTCACTTCGTATCCTGTATCAAGTGCGATTTTTTTATAATGTTCTTTCAAAATATGAACAACACCACTTCCGACCGTACCTAAACCTAATACCCCAACATTTATAACGTTATTCATCTTCTAATCTCCTCCTAAAAGTTTAATTGTTACATCTATAAATCACCTTACTCTGCTTTTTTGTCATGCAGGTGGTGGTTATTTCCGTACTTATAAATCGTTTCATATTACCGCACCTCCTTTCAAAGTAATAAAAAAACACACTCTTCCCTAGGAAAGGGACGAATGTGTTTTCGTGGTTCCACCCTTGTTCCAATCTAGACGTACCTCCTCCTAGATTGCTCAAGTTCAGATAACGGCTGATACCGTCAATAATTACTAGATTACTCGTTCACTATTGAAGTTCAAAGGTGGTAAAATCATTTCTCGTGTTAGGAAGCTCACACCCTTGGCTTCCCTCTCTGTAAACCGTAAAAATGATTTCGTGTCCTTATCGTTACTTTTTTCGTTCATGTTTATTTGTTAACTCATTATACTCGCATAAAAAACAAAATCAATAATATTTTTAATTATTTTAAATTTTCAATCTATAATACTATAAAAAAAACACATTCTTCCCTAGGAAAGGGACGAATGTGTTTTCGTGGTTCCACCCTTGTTCCAATCTAGACGTACCTCCTCCTAGATTGCTCAAGTTCAGATAACGGCTGATACCGCCAATAATTACTAGATTACTCGTTCACTATTGAAGTTCAAAGGTGGTAAAACCATTTCTCGTGTTAGGAAGCTCACACCCTTGACTTCCCTCTCTGTAAACCGTAAAAATGATTTCGTGTCCTTATCATTACTTTTTCGTTCATGTCTATTTGTTAACTTATTATAGTTATCAACTTTTTAAAAAGCAAGCCTATTTTTACTAACTATTTTCAAAATAATTTTTTATTATATTTCACAATAACATTATGCAACTGCCACTCAATTTACCTATTTTGTCATTTCTCCAGTTTATAAATCAACGGTTCATATATAAAGTGAAACTTTAATCAGTGGGGATTTTGTTTATCCCCACCTAACTTCTTTGTTTTCGCTGAATTTTGAGGTAGGAATCTTACTGCCCGTTAATGCGGGATAAATTCCCCATTCTAAAACCCGTACATACCCACCTTACAAAACTATATCAATAAAATTTTCAATACAATCTTTTTGTATAACTTTCTTCTAAAGAACGTGCAACATCTTCTTCTGAAGTATTCACTTTCGCATGCTCCAGCAACATTTTTGCTGCTGAAGGTAACTCTTTTTTATTTAACCAAGATTCTGATTCCCACATCTTAGAACGAATAAACGCTTTTGCACAATGAATGTAACACTCTTCTATTTCAACAACAATTCCAAGTAACGGATTGCGTCCATTCGCCTGCATTTCTTTCAAAATTTCTTCGTCGTTTGTAATATATGCTCGGCCATTTATTCTGAGTGTCTCCCCAAGACCTGGAATAAAAAAGATTAGTCCTACACGTGGATTTGAAATAATATTCAAAATGGAGTCTATACGACGATTTCCTGGTCTTTCTGGAATGATAATTTTATTATTATTGAGTACGTATACAAATCCAGGTGCGTCTCCTCTCGGCGAGGCGTCACACTCCCCCAACTTATTTGCAGTAGATAATACTAGAAAAGGAGATTTAGAAAGGAAATCTACACAATGGTGGTCTAATGATGAAATAACTTTTTTCAATGCTCGCTCACTTGGTTGCCCCAATATTTTTCGTAACTCTTCCTCTGTTGAAATAATCGATTTTATTTCCATACGCTCTATCTCCACTTATAATCGCCCCTTTTTCTTTATTTTCCCAAAATTCAATACGAATATTGTATAATAAAATTTGCAGAAAGGGGAATTAAAATGACAGAGTGGTTAACAATATTTGATTCTGAAAGAAATACACTTGGGAAGAAATTACGCGATGAAGTGCATCGTGACGGTGATTGGCACGAAACATTTCACTGTTGGTTTGTAGAAAAAGATGCTAAAGATATATTCTTATATTTCCAGTTACGCTCTAAAAATAAAAAAGAAGCTCCATGTATATGGGATATTACTTCAGCTGGACATATTATGCATGATGAAGATGTACAAATTGGTGGTCTTCGTGAAATCGAAGAAGAATTGGGGCTTTCCTTTCAAACTACTGATTTAGTATACAAAGGAATCTTTAAAATAGACTATGAAATTTCAAATCTTACTGATCGTGAATTTTGTCATATGTATTTTCACAATGTCATCAATCCACTTCCATTCGCACCAGGTGAAGAAGTAGACGATGTGATGAAAGTACATGCAACTTCTTTTCTACAACTATTAAATGGAGAGATTTCATCTTTAAAAACGATTTCAGTCTTAAACAATAAACCGATTACGATAACATTTGAAGATATTTATCCGTATGATCTTGCATACTATGAATTTGTTGTTGCACAAGGAAAAGAACTACTAAAAAATAATAGTTTGTAAATATAATAGGACTCCTATCTATCATTGACTGAGAGTCCTATTTTCCTTATCATCATTGTTCAATTGTCTTTAATCTGTTCTCTACTCGTATAAATAAGCGAATGATTAACAATACCATAACCACCATAATCGCTATTATTGTATGTGGATATCTAAACAGTATACTAATAACACTTCCAATTAACATCATGATAAATCCGTTTTGCTTCATCACTTCTACACTATACCTGTTACCCGCATCCCATAATTCCTTATTTTTCATAGATCGTTTCGTACGATAACCATATGCCGCATTAATATCGGTCGGTGGATTTTTTTGAAGAATAATTGCCGCAAGTATAAAAATAATACCAATCAATATGCTTATTCCTATGTTTACGAGTGCATCAATCAATTATCCCCCCCTAACTTACACTTTCATTATACGACACAACCTTTATTTTTCCAATTTATAACACATTCACTTTCTTTCTTTCGATGTCTGGAACATACTTGGAAGTGTTACAAAACGTGCCCCTTTCGTTTTTAACTGCGGAATGATTTTGTCTAGTGCATCAACAGATCCTTGTAAATGCCCACCTGGAGTAGAATGCTGCAGTATGACACTACCTGGAAATGAATTCCCTAACACATTATTTGTAATCGTATCGGCACTTACACCTTTCCAATCAACTGTATCAACACTCCACTGTACAATCATAAAATTTTGCTCAGTTGCCCAATTCAATTGATTTTCAAGTATTTCACCATACGGTGGACGTATAAATTTAGGGGCATAGCCGGCTAAACGTTTTAATATTTCTTCCGTTTTTATAATTTGATTACGGTACTCAACGTCATTTACTTTCGCTAAATTCGGATGACTGTACGTATGATTACCAATTACATGCCCTTCATTTGCAATACGCTTTACTACGTTCGGAAATTTTTCTGCGTTTTCACCAAGTAAGAAAAAAGTAGCTTTTACATTATGTTGTTTTAACTTATCTAATATTTTTGGCGTGAATTCTAAATCTGGTCCATCATCAAATGTAAGAGCGACTTCCGCTTTATTATACGGTCCTGAAAATGCGTACGCATATTTTTCAACCCATGAAAATGGTGTCCACGATCCACGATCATATGCTTTCATTTGTACTTCATAATTTTGAGGGATATATGCGTATGGCAATGAGTTTATATAGTCTCCATAATAAAATGAATTATATGGCATATAAGCATACGAAACATCTCGTTCTAGTCCCCATTGATATGGAGCAAACATTTGTGGCGAATAAAAATAATACATGATAAAAAACCTCCCTAAATTTTCATATGTGATTCATCTGCACTTTGTTAGAGAAATTGTTATTCATAAACAAAAATAAGACTGTCCTTAATTAGGACAGTCTTACTACTTTATATTATTAATAAATTGATGTACTATCTTTTGGCAAAGCTTTCACATGTTTTAAATAGTTCGTCACTTTATCATCCTCATCTTGCGGATATTGATATTCATACGTGTTAGCGATTTCGTTCGCCACTTCCCTAAATAAATCACTCATGACAAAGAATGACTCCCATATGTTTTCATATTCAGCATTAGAAAATGTCCTTTTAAATTGCTCCCACATATCTTCTTCAATATATTGCTCGAAATGCTTTCCAAACTTCCCTGTATTAACTGTAAAGTCTGTTTTCATACCAATATGCCATTCTAGCATTACAATGAACATATCTCGCACTGGTCCTTCAAGCATTCCTTTTGCATAAGAAAGTTCCTCTCTCCATAACCCTTTTGCCACATTTGTACTACACCACCAAAATTCATTACAGCAATCCAAAAACTCTTTTTCTGTAGGCTTTTTTATTAAGTAATCCTTATCGCTTGCTGGCGGGAATCCTTCCATACAATTATCTTTATCAAGAAGCAGTTTACTTAAACTATCTTGTCCAACGAACTTTTTTATTAACTCAACTGGAACTAGCGTTAAATCAATCCGATTCCCATCCATGAACTGCATTAAATACGGAAACTTCCCATCTTCATCTGGTTGAACTAACGACATTTCTTCTGGCATTTGTACTATCATTATTTCTCCAAATCTATGAACCCAATTATGATTAGACGTAAAAGATTGTATATCATTTACAACATACATAATATCATAGTCTTGAAAACAATCTCTTTTCACATTTGGATTTACACGCGATCCATTCATGATAACTGCTCGAATTCTTTCATCCTCTTTTGCTATATTTATAATTACGTCTAACATTTCTTTTTCAGTTCTCATCTACTTATATCCTCCAATTTTTTAATATATAATATAGTGTTATGTATATTGGAGGTCCACGAGCTAATCTCGTTATACACGATACATGTTATAATTTTTGAAACTTCTTTTTCATCCTTTTTCCTCCTTACATCACTCTTTTACAACTGCCATCCCTTTCAATTTCCCAATGCTTTCTACCATTCACTTTTAATTATACCGAAAATTCTGTCTCGAATACAAAAAATAAAGAAGGGACATCTACCCCTTACAGAATAGATATCCCTTCTTTTAAAGTTAAATTTAATTCCTATGGATTAGTAGACCAAAGCCCAGCAGATTTAATAAATGTACGTTTATTTAATTTCAGCTGCGCTACGATAAATTCTGCAATATCTTCTGCTTGCATTACTTTATCAGGGTTTCCATCAGTTAATCCTAAATCTACAGCCATATCAGTTGCTACTGTACTTG
This sequence comes from Bacillus sp. FSL E2-8900, assembly GCF_037966225.1. NCBI lineage: Bacteria > Bacillati > Bacillota > Bacilli > Caryophanales > Bacillaceae > Bacillus > Bacillus sp. FSL E2-8900. Next base: position 1,845,277 of record NZ_CP150193.1, on the reverse strand, counting down.
GAGTTAAAGCTGTTACACGAATGTTATGTTTGCGAACTTCCATCGCTAACGATTCTGTTAAGCCAAGGACACCAAATTTAGAAGCACTATATGCACTTGTTACAGGTGCACCTTTTTGTCCTGCTGTAGATGAAATGTTAATGATATCACCAGATTGTTGTTCAATCATGCTCGGTAAAGCTGCACGAGTTGCATAGTATACACCCATTAAGTTTACTTGAATGATTTTTTCCCAATCAGCAACGTCTAGTTCTAAAAACTTACCGAATTTAGAAATACCAGCGTTATTAATTAAAATATCGATAGATCCTAAACCATTTTTTAACGTTTCAATCGCAGTTGTTACTTCTTCGTATGAAGAAACATCAGCAGTTGCAATAACAGCTTTTACACCTTCTGCTTCTACTTCTTTCGCTACAGCTTTTAAGTTTTCTTCTGAACGAGCTAATAAGCCTACATTTACGCCTTCTTTCGCTAATGCGATTGCTACAGCGCGACCAATCCCTCTACCTGCTCCTGTAATTAAAGCATTTTTACCTTGTAATAATTCTGCCAAGTATAACACTCCTTAATCATCTCAGTTATGTATTATATTAAAATTGTATCTATGTTTATGTAAAAAGGCAATGATGCACTTTCATGTGCGTAGGTTACTTGTAGGTAACTGTAGAAAATTACTATGCATTCATTACACGTATTTATCATTATTCATGCAAAATAAAGACACCCTCCTCATAAGAGAGTGTCTGCGTATGAAATAAAAAATGGTTCTTTATCACTACACTATTTTTCTTCATAATTAGGAATACGCACAATAAATTCAGTACCTTTTCCTTCCTCACTCTCCACTTTTATCTCTCCTTGATGAAGGTCGAGTACTTTCTTTACAATAGCTAAACCTAAGCCACTTCCTCCATAGGCACGATTTCGTGAAGAATCCGCTTTATAAAAACGCTCAAAAATATGTTGTTTCTGTTCTTCTAATATACCAATTCCTGAATCATGGATACGCACTTCCACTACTGTCTCATGTTCCTTTAACTGAATAGTAATCGTACCACCGCTTGGAGTAAATTTAATACTATTATGAATTAAATTAATCCACACTTGACTCATACTTTCTTGGTCAGCAATAACATATACTTTTTCTAAATCTAGTTCTAACTCAATTTCTTTTTCAGCCCAGAGTGGTTCACTATTTAACACAATTTGCTTTAATTGTTGATCTAATCGATAGCTCACTCTTTCTGGTGTATACTCCTCTGATTCTAAAAGAGTTAGCTTTAGTAAATTTTGACTTAGTTTAGATAATCTCGTTGTTTCAGTTTCAATAATGGTAAGATAATGCTTTCTTTTTTCCTCAGAAAGATTATCGTCTTGTAGTGCTCTAGCAAATCCTTTTATAGAAGTTAACGGTGACTGTATTTCATGAGAAACATTCGATACAAACTCTTGTCTCATTTTCTCCATCGTATTCAGTTCATCTGTCATATCATTTATACTTTTTACGAGCACGCCAATTTCACCATCATACTTTTCTTCATTTCTTATTTTTACGGAGAAGTCTCCTTTTGCAATTTTTTGTATCGGTTCAATAATAGTCCAAATCATCGCCTCTCGTTTTGGTCTCATTAATATTCCAATCAATGTCCAAATAAGAATAATAAAGACAAAACCGACCATATCACTAATTAGAAAGGCAACAAACGGCGATACGTTTACGTCAAAAGCATTCAATAAACTAGTTGCTACATAAAATGCGATAGACCAAATGATAGTAAGAATAGAAAAGAGCGCTAATACTGCTCCAAATACTTTCAGCATCTTCAACTTACTCATTCGTTTTCTTTTTCTCATTTACTTACCTCTAAGCGATACCCTAATCCTCTTATTGTTTTAATACTAAATTTCGATTGCTCTTCTTGAAACTTCTCACGTAACCGATTAATATGAACGTCTAGTGTACGTTCATTCCCTTCAAAATCATATCCCCATATTTCTTCAATTAATTGCTCTCTCGAACAAGTTCTTCCCGATTTAGCCCCTAAAGTAAAGAGCAGCTCAAATTCTTTTAACGGTAACGTAACCGTTTGTTCTCCAGATGTAACTTCGAATGTTTTACGATTTAATAATACATTTCCAACTTGAATCGATTGCGAAACTGTAATTTGGTAACGTTTCAATAATGCCTTTACTCTCACTACTAGTTCTATAGGATCAAATGGTTTTACAAGATAATCATCTGTCCCAAGGTGAAATCCTTTTACTTTTTGTGATGTTTCTCCTTTGGCAGTTAGCATCAGAACCGGGATATCATAGTATTTTCTTAATTCAAAACATACATCAAATCCATCCATATTTGGCATCATGATATCAAGAATAACCATATCGACTTTTACGTCATCCATTTTCTGAAGTGCATCTACTCCATCAATTGCCTCATATGTTTGAAAACCTTCTCGTTCTAAAAATACAGAAACGAGTTCTCTAATGTGTGGATCGTCGTCTACTATTAAAATTTTAGGTATCAAAGGAACCATTTCCTTTCTACTTAGCATCTAATATATTTTTTAAAAATGAATCATCAGTGGAGTAAAATCCCACTGATGATTCATTTTATAATGCACCCTCTTTAATTTTCAATTGCTGCGTTGCAAACTCACGATACATATCATGCGTCTGTAATAATTCATCATGCGTACCACTACCTGTAAGATTCCCTTTTTCAATAAAGATAATTTTATCTGCATCTACAACAGTAGAAAGTCTATGTGCAATCACTAATGTTGTTCTGCCTTTCATTAAGTTATTTAATGCTTTTTGAACGACAGACTCAGATTTACTATCTAAGCTTGAAGTTGCCTCATCGAGCATAAGAATTTGCGGATTTCGAAGTAACGCTCGGGCAATAGCAATTCGCTGTCTTTGTCCCCCAGAAAGCTTCACACCGCGTTCTCCAACTTCTGTTGCATAACCGTTTGGTAAGTCATGAATAAATGCATCAACATATGCCATTGCTGCTACTTTTTCAATTTCTTCATCCGTTACTTCGCCCTCAACACCGTAACAAATATTATCACGAATTGTTCCATCAATTAACGGACTATCTTGTGATACGTAACCGATTTGACGTCGCCATGACTCTAATGAATAACTCGTAATTGATTCTTCCCCTAATTTAATGGCGCCACTAGTTGGCTCATAAAAACGTTCCAGTAATGAGAATAACGTTGTTTTCCCACTACCACTTGGTCCTACAATCGCTGTCACTTTCCCAGATTCAATTGTGAAATCAATATTTTTCAAAACTTGCTCTTCTTCGTTATACTCAAAATGTACATTTTCAAGAACAATCGGTTGCTTAGCATTTGTCACTTTCACACCAGTTTCATGATCTTCTACTTCATATTCTAAAATCGTACTAATTCTTTCCGTTGCACCAATTGCCTTTTGGAATTGTGTAAAGAACATAGATAATTGACTCATCGGCATTACAATTTGAACTAAATACAAAATAAACGCTACAAGTTCACCGGTTGTTAATGCACCGCTAGAAACTCGCATCCCGCCATACCCTACGATAATAACAAGTAGTGCCATTAAAACAAACGACATAACTGGCGAAATTAATGCTTGCACTTTCCCTTCTTTCAAACCAAATTGTAATAACTTTTGTATACCTGTATTGCCCGTTTCATATTCTCTTTTTTCTGTATTTGAAGATTTCACTAAACGAATTTCTGATAACACTTGCGTTAACACACTTGTAAAAGATGCCGTTTCATCTTGAAGCGCTTTTGAAATCTTATACATTTTTCGTCCAAGTGGAACTAAAATTAATACAGACAACGGAATAACCGTTAAAAGTAACGCAGTCATTTTCCAATCTAAAACAAATAATACAATTAACGATCCAACAATTGAAATACCGCCTGTTAATAAGTTTGACAAATGCTCAGAAATTAACGTTTTCACTACACCTGTATCATTCGTCATACGGCTAATTGTATCACCTGTTCTATTTTGATCGTAATAAGATACCGGCAAGATAAGTACCTTTTTCCACAAACGTTCTCTTAGTCCCGCTACAATCTTCTGCCCAATATAATTTAGTAAATATATAGACAACCCTGCCGCAATAGTTTGCATTACAAAGAAAGCAACTAATCCAACAATTTGTCCTGCACTAATTGAAGAAAGCGAAAAATTATCTACTAATCCTTTTGTAAGCATAGGAATAAATAAACTCGCTCCCGTAGAAAGCAAACTCATTAATAACGCAAAAACTAAAATTCCTTTCGGAGGATTTGTATCTTGAATAAGGCGTAAAAACTGCCTCCAACTCCCTTTTTTCTTCATTCCATTTCTAACTTCCATTCCTGTTCATCTCCTCGTGGTAAACAAAACTGTTCTTTCTAAAATTAGAATACGATACAAATGTAAACTGAATGTAAACACACTTTTTCTATTTTTACAAAATATACATAAAAACTCATCTTTACAACAGGTATAAACATCTGATATTATTACCTGGTACTTAATATTATTCTATGTAAATTATAGATAAATAATTTACAACACGATATAAATCTCCAGTTAGTGAAAGGAGTATCCTTTTTGCAAACAAATATACATTCTAAAAAGGAAACAATTATTTTTATTCATGGATTAGTTGGCAATCGTCGCGCCTTCAAAAAGGAACAAAAACGTTTTTCTTCCTCCTACAACATTATAACTTATGACTTATTAGGTCACGGTGATGATAAAGGAGAAGCAATCGACTTTTCATTACAGCGCCTCGTAGATCAATTATTAAACTTATATGAGCAAGAAGGTATTAAAAAAGCACATATTTGTGCGCTAAGTTACGGCTGTTACATCTCTACAATTTTTGCACAAATGCATCCAGAAAAAGTATTAAGTATTTGTCATATTGGAGGACATTACAATAACCCTTCTCGTTTATATAATGTATTTCAAAATTTTTGGGAGAAGCGAGGAGATGAATACTCTAAATGGCTCTCTCAATACGCAAATACTATTTTTCCAAGTGGTATACTAAAAGCAAATCCGTTCGCAGTCATTTCAAGAAATATTTACTACCGTTTCGGATTACAATTACATTCATCCATAATTGCCCAGTCATTACGACATCGGTTAGAATTCGATTTAAAATCTAAATTAAAATCACTTCCTCACCCTATACTATGGGTAATGGGAGAGCATGATCATCTCTATAAATCTTGCCTATTTGATTTAAAATCTATTTTACCCAACGTTTTATATAAGGAAATACCTTTAGCAGGACATGCAGCGAACTTATTTCGTCCTAACTATTTCCATGACTTATATGATCGATTTTTAAATGGAAAGTTAAAATAAAAACTATTAAACCTCCAATTTATTCAACTATAAAAAGGCTTCCCAAGTTTCCTTGGAAAGCCTTTTCTCTATACGAAAAGTATATAAAACTACTTTTTCTTAGTATGCTTTTGTGTAACCAGCTAGATGTTTGCTCCAGTATGAATTATTTACTGAACTAATTTTCACACCTGTTGAAGTTGTTTCCGCACTAATAAACTCACCATTTCCTAAATAAACTCCCATATGAGTTAAACCACCAGCTTCTGTAGTATTGCTAAAGTATACTAAATCTCCTGGTTGTGGATTGTTAGTTTTTGTTAACTGAGCCCAATATCCCTTAACATTTGTGCGCTCTATGTTGTGACCTGTTTTATTTAATACATAGTAAATAAAACCACTGCAGTCAAAACCAGCAGGTGTTGTACCAGCAGTTCTGTATGGTTTACCCTTTAAAGATCTAGCGAATCCAGCGATTGAAGATGTATCTCCACCTGTTGTTGGTTTTTGTACGTCTTTACCTGGTTGTTGAACGTTATTGTTATTGTTATTTGTAACGTTGTTTACTCCGCCTTTTACAAACTTAACGAAGTCTGCACTTACGTAACCTGTGCGGCCGTTATGGTTAATTTTGTACCAACCATTTTCAGCGCCAGTAACGTTTAATACTTTACCATTTGTTACTCCACCGATTACAGCGTTGTATGTAGCTGGGCCTGTACGTACTTTTAAAGCACCAGTGTTAACAACATAAGAACCACCAGTTTGAACTGTTGTAGTATTGTTGTTTGTAGTTGGTTGTTGTGTTTCGTTAGATACAGCAGAACCACCTTTTGTTACGAAGTCTTTGCTTACGTATCCAGTTCCACCATTGAAGTTGATTTTAAACCAATCTTGTACTTCACCTACAACTTGTACTGTTTTACCTTTGTTTACAGAACCTAATACTGTATGAGATGTACTTGGGCCTGTACGTACGTTAAGTGAAGAAACGTTTACTGTGTAAGTACCTGTTCCTTGTTGAACAGTCGTTCCTGTTTTGCCACCAGTCGTTACGAAGTCACCACTTACATAACCTGTTTGACCATTTACGTTTACTTTGAACCAACCATTTTCTTGTCCAACTACTTGTAGCACTTGGCCTGATTTTACTTTAGAAATAACGTTATGTCCTGTACCAGCACCTGAACGAACATTTAATACATCAGCAGTTACTGTGTATTTTAATTCAGAAGTTGTTTCTACAGTTTTTGTTTCAGTTACAGTCGTTTGAGTTTGAGTTTGAGTTTGAGTTTGTCCATTAATTTCTTTTAGCGCTTCATTTGAAACTTGTGCATGAGCAGAATCCATTCCTGGAACTGCAACGCCAGCTACAGAAGCTGCTGCTAAACCTGCAATTACTTTTTTCATAAGTTGTCTTTACTTCCTTTCCCTACTATCCTCTTAAAAAAAACTAAAACTTTAATACTTTACAATATTATCAAAGTAAAATATTCATCCAGTTCCATTTTTTAGCAAGAGTTTTATTTTTCACACAGAGTTCATTTTAAATGAACAAAGTGAAATCCGTGTGAACTTCATGTGAACTTTATCATTAAACACAGTGTTTTTGCAATGTTTTTTTCAAATTTCTTATATATCGCATGAAAATTCGACATTCCATTTAATATTTTAATATAAAATATCCCTTTTCTATCTATTATAAAAAATTCTATTAACCTAATACAAACTCAAGTATGTATTTCCTTATAAAGCTTCTTACATAAAGTATACTTTCATCATGACAAAAATCACTCTATTTATCAATAGTATAATATTTTTAGAAAACTAAATTTCTATACTATCTACAATTTTGAAATAATTTGACGAATTGTAAGATTTATTTCACAAAAGCCATTTCTCCTTTAAAGAAAACACACACTATACCAACTGTTCTCTTTTTCCGATAATGGAATTTATAGGATGTTTATAGTATTATATACATATCTTAATAAAAAAGAATTTTAGCGAACTGATTAAAGTTTCATTTTATAAAATGAAACTTTAATCAGTAAGGGTTTTATACATCCTCCGCTAATTTTTAACCCTCACCACTCGGGCTGCCCGTTAATACGGATTTTTATTGGAATAAAAAGAGGAGGCATATTTGTGAGAAATATAATAGATGATCCAATACAAAAAAATATAGAGCTATACTATGCTTTTATTCAATTCGTTTCAATGATAACATTACAAAAAGTATCCGCTATTGAAACACGTAAAAATGAATTAAAAAATCAGATGAAAAATGCCGGACAAAAAAACCCTTATTATGTATAAAAAAAGGTGAACAGGTTATATTCCTGTTCACCTTTTATCAAATTATTTTATTTATAAATTTTCACACGATTTTCTAACGGTTGGAATTCTTTTTCACCAGCCTGTACTACTGGTTTACCAAATGGCATTTGCGCAGTGAGTTTCCAATTTTCTGGAACACCCCACTCTTTTCTCACTTCTTCATCAATTAGTGGATTGTAATGCTGTAATGTAGCACCAAACCCTTCAATTTCTAAAGCTGTCCAAATTGCAAATTGTAACATTCCTGATGATTGCTGAGACCAAGTTGGGAAATTATCTTTATATAATGCAAAGTTTGCTTGAAGGCCTTCCACTACTTCACTGTCTTCAAAATATAAAACCGTTCCATAACCACTTTTAAATGCATTCATTTTTTCTTCAGTAGGTACAAAGTTATTTTCAGGTACAATTTTTCGTAACGTTTCTTTCGTAATATCCCATAATTTATCATGTTGTTCTCCTAATAAAACAACAACACGAGCACTTTGAGAATTAAAAGCTGAAGGTGTATGTTTTACAGCATGATAAATCACTTCTTGAATTTTTTCATCAGAAACTACTTGCTCTTTACTAATCGCATAAATAGATCTTCTGTCTTCAATTGCTGAGTAAAAATCTTTTGCCATCATAATTCCCTCCAATTTTCAATTGAGGCTATTTCATATGTATATATCATATTACGCCCCTCAAACTTATTATTAATAAGCTTATAACTTTATAATATCACAGCAACAAATAAACTCAAATGTTAACACTTGTATTTAGACTCTTTTTCCTTTTTAAAATGAAAATAAAAAGACTGTTTGTTGTTATCTAAAATTAGTAACAACAAACAGTCTTACTTATGTAGCGATCTAGATTCGTATTTTACTTACTTAATTAACTAATCCAAATGCATACGACATTAACTTATTTGTCTCTGTAAAACGTTTTGTTTTACTTGATGTCCCCATGACCACTGTAATAATTCGATTATCACCTTGCTTTGCAGTCCCAGTAAAACAGTATCCTGCACTATCTGTAAATCCAGTCTTTAGTCCGTCTATTCCTTCTATATATAAACTTTTATTATTTTTATTTAACATGTCGTTTGTGCTTATAACATTAATATTATTAAATGCTAGCTGACTTTGACGTAAGTGAGTCACTTCTAATATTTCCGGATAATCTTTTATAAGATGATACGCCAATTGTGCTACATCACCAGCCGTCATTTTTGTTTCACTTCCATCTGGCTCTTGTAATCCAGAAGCATTTGCAAATTTAGCATGTTCCGACATTTTTAACTGTTTCGCTTTTGCATCCATAAGCTGAACGAAATCTTTCTCCGATTTTGCCATATATTCTGCTAAAGCCACAGCTGCATTATTAGCTGACTCAATCATTAATGCATGATATAAATCTTTAACAGTTAATGTGTCATTAACTTGTACTGGGATTCTCGCTCCCTCTGTTTGTGCCGCCTTCGCACTCATTTTCACTGGATCTTCCCAGCGAACTTTCCCGTTATGTATACTCTCTAGTAGGAGATACGCTGTCATCATCTTAGACATACTAGCTGGTGCAAAAGCTTCATTTTCATTATATTGATAAATAATATCTCCATCACTCGCATCGATAATCATAGCTGCTTTTGCGTTAATTTCTGGTGGGATGTACTTTGGCGGGACTACTTTTTCAGTAAATCCTGCTTTAGGTAGTTCTGCCACTTGCAAAGGTTGTCCCTCTACATTCGCTACGCTCTTTTGATTTCCTTGGAATAAGAACCAACATATCCCTAAAATAATGACTAATAGGACTGTCATCCTTCCCCATTTTAACCGATTCATTTCAAAACTCCTTTAGCAAACCTTTTATACACTCACATTTAACCTTATCAACAATTCCATTATACAGTCAAGGTAAAAGGTATATTTATTCATATACAGCAATGATTATTTTAATTTATTTATGTTAAACTTACAATGTTGAAACGTAAGAATATTCAATAATAAAATCTCGTAAATAAAGCGAAACTTTAATCAGCCCCCCCAATCGGGCTACCCGTCAAATAGCGAGATAAACTATTTAATAGAAGGGATTCATACAAATGCTACTTCCAAAATCATTAAAATACGGAGACACAATTGGGATCTACTCCCCTTCTTCACCAGTAACCTACACTTCTCCAAAAAGATTTGAACGAGCAAAATCTTACTTACAACAGAAAGGGTTTCATATATTAGAAGGTTCATTAACAGGTCGATATGATTTTTATCGTTCTGGTAGTATACAAGAGCGTGCTGAGGAGCTAAATGTCTTAATAAGAAATCCTAATATTTCTTGTATTATGTCAACAATTGGTGGGATGAATTCAAATTCAATATTACCTTATATTGATTATGATGCTTTTCTAAAGAACCCTAAAATAATGATTGGGTATTCAGATGCAACTGCTTTATTACTAGCAATTTACGCCAAAACAGGAATCCCTACATTTTATGGACCAGCTCTCGTCCCTTCCTTTGGCGAATTTGAACCTTTTGTTGATTGCACATACAAATATTTTGCTGAAACTTTACTACATGATCATTCTCTTCCTTATCATATAAAACAACCATTATTTTGGTCAGATGAATTTATTAATTGGGAAGAAAAGACGAAGGAGAAAGAACTTCGACCAAACGATTGGATTTCAGTAATTGATGGAAAAGCTACTGGGCGTATTATTGGCGGGAATTTAAACACGATACAAGGAATTTGGGGTAGCCCCTATATGCCACATATTCAAGAAGGCGACATTCTCTTCATTGAGGACAGTTCAAAAGATGCAGCTACTATTGAAAGAAGCTTTTCATTACTTAAAATTAACGGTGTATTCGATAAAATTTCAGGTATCATTCTTGGAAAACATGAGCAATTTGATGATTGTGGTACAAATCGAAAACCTTTTGAAATACTATTAGAAGTACTTCAAAATCAAAGAATTCCTTTTCTAGCTGACTTCGATTGTTGTCATACACATCCCATGATTACCATGCCTATCGGTGTTCAAGTAGAGTTGGATGCAACAAATAAAACGATACATATTGTAGAACCTTGGAAAAAATGAATGCATAGCTTCTATTGTTTTACAATAAAAGCCATGATACTATATAATTTGGAATGTGAAAGATTAAACAAAATACGTTCCAATATCTATCATTAGAAAAATTAGGTATAAATATATATTTATATGCAAAAGAGAGTGAATAAATGAAACCAACTATTAAAAATTACGTATTTTTACATGTAGCTTTTTTGATATATTCTATCATTATGGTTTACATGAAATGGGCAGCTAAATTCCCCATTGCTTCCATCTCATTTTTTGTTGCTTATTTCGGACTAGTTATACTTTTATTCGGATATGCAATTTTATGGCAACAAGTAATTAAACATTTCGAAATTTCAAAAGCATATTCACATCGCGGAATTATTATACTGTGGTCAATGCTTTGGTCAGTATTTCTATTTGGAGATACGATTCAGTGGAATCATTTACTTGGTGCAGCTATTATTATTGTCGGAATTGTGGTGGTGACAAAAGATGAATAGTTATATGTTATTATTTATTTTCGGGATAATTTTAGCTAATTACTCACAAATATTATTAAAAAAAGCTACTTTGCAACAATACGATTCTAGAATAAAAGAATATGTGAATCCTTATGTTATTATCGGCTACTCTTTATTTGTAATTAACGCCGGATTAAATGTTATCGCCATGAAGGGTATGGCATTAAAACAAGCATCAGCATTAGAATCCTTAAGTTATATCATCATATTAATTTTCGGTTGGTATTTCCTAGGAGAAAAAATAACGAAACGTAAACTCATCGGCAACATGATTATTATCGTTGGTGTAATCGTTTATTGTATCCAATAGTAAAAAGCTCCGTTTATCACAAACGGAGCTTTTTACTATTGACCTAAATTTTGCACTTTATCTTTCAAATCTCGAACTTGATCTACCGTCTGCATAAGCTCAGAGTTTTTAAATTGCTCTACATCCACTTTCCCTTCTTCTATCTTTGTCATCGCCGTATCAATTAACGTATTTAATTTTTCGTTATATCCGACGATTTGTTGATGAAGATCCTTTGCTACATCAGGTGGCGTTAATTCATTGAATGCGGGTATATCTTGTTTAATTTCACTAAGCTTCGTTTCTAATTCTTTTCGAGCCTCGCTATCATTAATGGCCTTTTCTGCTAATGCTGGCGCATCATTTGCAAATGCACTTATTTCATTTACATAATCTGTCGCCTTTTGAGCATAATCTATGGAGTTCTTTCCTTCCTCCACTATTGAACATCCCATTAAACCAATTGAAACTATAAATACTAATAAAATTGATTTTATTTTCATTTTAGACCCCCTTCGTCCTTATAATTGTCTGTAATTTTCTCTATACATAACTTCTAGCTAAATTGTTTATAACCTTTTTCAAATAGCTATTTACCCTCTTACATGCCCTATTATCGTTACAACATCTATTTCTATATGTACGCTTATAATATCTTCAATTATATCCATATATCCTTGTCCTATAGCTGTTCCATAGTGTAATGTAAGCCCCTTCTTTTCATACACTGACTTTGGCACTGAAAAAATAAATCTCCTCAAGTTTCTTTCATCAGCTGGTTCCATAATTAAAACAATCCCATCCTCATCAAACATATACGCTCGCCCTCCAACTTTACATTCACTATGGCTCAGTATTGCCTTGGTCAGCAAAATTTAAAACACAATAAGTTAAGATACTCTCTGCTCTATCATAAAGTGAAACTTTAATTAGCCCTCACCAGTCGAATCTTTATCGGCAAATAGCGGGATAAAGTGAAAGTTTAATCAGTGAGGATTTTGTTCATCCCCCACTGGCTATCAGCCCGATCCCCACCTAACTTCTTTACTTCCGCTGAATTTTGAGGTAGGGTCTTACTGCCCGGCAAATAGCGAGATAAAAATAAAAAACATTCATTCTTTTTTGTTAAGAATGAATGCTTTTAAAAAATCAATTTCTAACTCTAGCATCTTTTTTTGACGAGGTTTTACTTTTCTTACGGGAACTCCAGCGTAAATATACCAATCATCTAAACTCTCTTTTACCATACTCATCGCACCGACTGCCGTACCTTCTCCTACCGTTACATTTGGAAAAATAATAGAATTAGCACCAATAATCACATGTTTTTTTAAAATAACTTTTTCTGCTTTCACATTCCTATATTGATTCGGGACGGTTGGACCCATTAATGTATTTCCACTGAAATCATCAAGTACTGCATATATGATTGTTTTAGCTGAGATGTTTGCAAAATCATGCATTTCAATCCCAACTTCCCCTCCATATAACGCTGTATACGCTGATATGTGCGAATAACTTCCAATTGTGATTTTACCACTTAAAATGCAAAAATCATCAATTCTTACATGATTGCCAACTGATATAGCACTCGGATTATATATACTTGCTTTTTTACTAACCAATACATTTTTCCCAACAGATAAAAATCCAACTTTCTTTAGTTCTTCTTGACTATAAAAACTATTCATCTACCGACACCACCTTCTGCTCTAAACAAATTACAATTTGCTCTACTAGTTCTTTCGTCATTCCTTCCCATAAAGGTAAACTTACGATTCGTTTTGCTATTTTATTCGTCTTTGTTAAATCTGTAGACTTATAGTTTTTAAAAAGAACTTGTTGGTGGCAAGATGGTGAAAAGTATAATCTAGCTTCTATTTTCTGTTTTTTCAGTTCTTCTATTACTTGTATGTTGCGAACTTCTTCTGGACAAATGATAGGCATAAATTGGTGAATAACTGCTTCTGTCTTTTGGACTTTCCACCCTTTTTTCATTAACCCAGTATTTTGTAACAACTGTTTATACCATTCAGAAATACGGCTGCGTTCTTTTAATTTTTGATCCCACTTTTTTATAGTCGCAATCCCAATAGCGGCTGCGTATTCAGACATTTTACAATTAAACCCCATCATCGTACATTCACGATTTTTATCAAATCCGAAATTCCCCATTCTTTTAATATGTTGTATATCTTCTTCGTTTTTACTATATATGAGCCCTCCTTCACCAATTCCGAAAGGCTTTGTTGCATGAAAGCTATATACGATCATTCCACTAAAATCTTGACCGTAATGCATCCCTCCATTCATTAAACCAAATCCCGGCGCCGCATCTACGACAACCGGAATCCCCTTCTTCTCTAATTCTTCATATTTTTCTAAGTTCATCCATGATCCAAAAGTGGCGTACGGGATAACAATCGCAACCTCTTCTTTTAATTCTTCTATTTTATCCAAAAGTACGGTTTTATCCATATACCAATCATCTATTGAAATATCAATAAAGTAAGGTTCCAGTCCACACCAAATAGCGGCTAAGGCAGTCGCAGGGAATGTAAAACTAGGCATGAGAGCATACTTTCCCTTTCTTCTTTTCTTTAGTTGAATAGCCGCCATTAACCCTAACGTTGCGTTTGCTACTGTTGTAACAGCTCCCCTGTTTTGAAAAAATGACGACATAATTGTTTCCTCAAAACGTTGATTTATAGGTCCATAATTCGTATATATGTGAGATGTATCAATTTCCTTCAATTCGTCCAAATACTCACTTACAGGTACAGTTGAAGCACGTAAAAAAGGAATATTCTCCATATCTATCTATTCCTTCCTATCATTTTCGGACAATATAGAGCATATCTGTTTCAGATAATCCAAATTTCCTAGCACTTTTCATTCCTTGTTTTTCCGCTATGTTATATAATTCTACCTTAAATCCTGCATTCATTAATCGTTGAATAAATCCCGATTGATTGTAAATTCTCACATGATCTTCTTGACCAAAAGCTAATTTCCTCAATTGTGGTGTTACAATTAATTCATTCTCTATAATAAAATCTACATTCATTACGATCGGTACTTGAATAATTCCCCATCCATTTGGCTTTAACACTCTATATAACTCTCGCATTGCTTTGTCATCATCAGGAACGTGTTCTAACACATGGCTACATAATATTACATCAAAAGTATTACTATCATATGTAATCCTTGTAACATCAATTTCCTTCATTAATGGATCCTTTGGTTCTAAGTCACCACATACATACGTAATATTTTTATACTCGTTAAACCAATCTCTTAACTTCGCTTCAGGTGCAATATGAAGCATTGTATAGTTTCTATTTAACAAGTCCGTTTCCGTTTCAATGTACGCACGATACAATCTTTCACGATCCATCGAATTGCAAACTGGACATATCCCTGTATCTTTATTCCACATCTCAAATTTATATTTCGGAAAATCATAATGCGCTGGCCAAGGTGAAAATTTTTCAAATTGTTGATTGCAATATTGACAATAACAAGATTCTTTCTCAAACATATGAGCAACTAACTTGTTTAACCCTTTTTTTATCTTTTCATTATAAATTTGATCTAGTTCGCCATTTCTTACTGCATCCTTAACTATAAATCCCGCATTTTCTAAACAATAAGATAAACTCTCTTTATACTCACTTTCGGAGCTTAAAAATCCACTATTATATGCATCTATAATTAATTCAATCCACTCTTCAATTGTCATTAAAATAAAATGCATTTGTTTTTGATTTTGTCCACTATGTTGTCTAAAATAACTAAGAGGTTCTTGCATATAAACTACTTTTCCTTTCCTCATCATATCTAGCCAAGTTGCAATGTCATTAATAGCAGAATAAGCCTTTCCTTTAAAATATCCAAACTTCCCGTCAAACAAATCCCGATTAAACAAAACAGTTGTCGGCTCACCAACTACATTTTTTAAGTTTTTTAACATATAATTTCCTAATTCTTTTCCTTCAAAAAGTGTAGTTTCTTTCGCGATTTTCATATTTAATGTTGAAGGTGGTAATATCTCTCCATTCTCATCAATCAGTTCACGATATGACGTCACAAATGAAATATTTTCTAACGTCAAAAAGTATTTCATCATTCTCTCGATCTTTTCATGATGAAATAAATCATCATCTAATAAAAAGTTTATATAGTCCCCATTCGCAAGTTCTACACACTTATTAAAGTTTTCGGCAACTAACGGCGTTTCATTTTTAACATATGTAATACACTCATATTCACGTAAGTACGGTTGAATCATAGCATTGACTTCATTATTTGTACTATCGTCAGAAATAATAATTTCAATATTTTCATATGTTTGATTCAAAGCGCTGTTGAGTGCTAATTCCAAGTAATAAGGTCTATTGTATGCAGGAATAAGTATACTTACTTTCGGTAATGAAGAATTATTATTTATATGTTGTTTTTTCTTTTCTATGTTTATTTTCTTCGCTCTAATTTTTTGGTAATAGTCTAATGTATATAATATCGATGATGGAACTATCCTTCTTGCATAATCTAGAAAATTAGTTATTGCTTTGTCTAACTCTTTTTCAGTGGATAAGAAACCATATTTTTCGCCTGCTATAATACTGTGTGAAAAATCTTCTAACCCATCCATCATTTTATTAGATTCATTTAACTGTTGATCTGGATGTAATCGAAAGTAACTAAGCGTTTCTGCTATATATACTGCTTTTCCTTTACTTAATAAAGATAACCATGAAGCTATATCTACGTTACATAAATACCGCCTCTTATCAAAAATTCCATATGGTTCTTGTAAATCATTTTTACGAAATAAAACTGTTGTCGGTTCTCCAATATAATTTTTTTGATCCACAATTACCTTATTTCCTAATTCTGTTCCCTCTATAATCGTATCTTCTTCAAATAAACGGACAGTCGAATAAATATGTCGTAGCTCTTTCCCTTTATCATCAATGACTTGACGATGAGATGTTACAAGCTTAATTTCATTATCTAAATCATTGAAAAAATACTTCATCATTTTTTCAATTTTATTCACATGAAATACATCATCATCCATTAAAAAATTTATATATTCACCGTTCGCTTCATTAAATAACATTAGCGCATTTTCAAATTGTCCGAGAGTTGATCTATTTTTTATATAAATAATATTTGAATGATCACATAAGTATTTTTGTAACACTTTTTCTGTTTCATCATTCGTGCTGTCATCTCCAACTATAATTTCTATATTAGGGTACGTTTGTTCTAACACACTACATAACGCCTTTTCAAAGTAAAGAGGACGATTGTACGTAGGAATTAATACACTTACCAACGGAAGTTGCTCTACCACCTCTTCATTTCTTTCAATACGAGTTCTCATTTTAACTCTCTCACCTCTTCGCATATTATTTATATACGCGACACAAAAATCACATTACTTTAACTGTATGGAGCCTATATACTTTTATGCAAACATGAAACAAAATATCATACTTTTCGTTCCTAAATAAACATATTTAATAACGCGGACATTTTATTTGCACCTTTTTTATTCATATGATCACTATCATAAAAATCTTCATCACAAAATAATGGTGAATCAAATAGATCTATAATTTGAAAAGAATATTGAGTTTGAAAATCATTTATAACTTTATAAAAATCTTCTTTTAATTTCTTACTACTACAATTGAAATAATGTGAAGTAACAGGGAACACAACAATTAATGGCTTTATATCATTTTTCAACAGTAATTCTAAATATTTCTTAAAAATCATTTTATTTTCAACTAAAGTATGAGGATACGCCAATTTAGCATGTGAAGCTGCTCTTATTTTCCCGTGTTCTTCAAAAGGAATATGAAGAGAAGTAGTATTCCATTCAGCATTTATCCAAGGCAGTATCAATGATTCATCTTTTAGTTGGTCTAATAAAATATATTCAAAATGCAAATTAAAAATAGAAAGAAGTGGTTTCGGAGTATTTAGATGTGAGAATCCATCAGTGGGTAGAGGAGAGTGAACTACAGTATGATGACCATCTTGAAACAATGGATAATATACTTTGTGAATTCTATATGATTCAGATGATAACGACATATCAAAGTAAAACGAGAAATAGGCTATTCCTATTAAACAATATTGAAATGAATGATTGTTTGATAAAAGTTGTGACGCTATTAAATAATCATAGTATAGATCTTGCGATGGAAGTGTTAATTTTATTGACTTTTTTGAGAGAAGCTCCGTACTTATGCCACAATGTGGATAAGACAAACCGGTAGCAAACAATTCATACGTCGGATCACTCTTTGCTTTTTTCATAGAAATGTATAAAGACATAAGATCCGGATTTATTTGATAGATAGAAATTAATTTATCCTTCCATTCATACATGTATTTTGTTAAATTAATAATTTTTGAACTTTGCACGCCCCTATTTATCAATTCATTTGTAAGTTTTTCTGCGTCCCCTCTCCAAATGACTATATATTGAAAAGAACTTTCTATACGAACAACATCTGAAACGTCTACAACATGAACTATTGTTTTACATTTATTTTTGTCTAACGTATTTCGAATCCTATCCCCTGATAATTCATCACTTAAAACAATGATTTTATATTGCTCCTTCATGCACATCCCCTCCATTATATGTATAATATGAAATTCATTTTTAATTCGTAACAATCATATACACCTGCAATCTAACAAAAAAATAGCTCCACCATTAGGCGTAGCTATTTTTACAATTATTGCTTATTCAAATTATATTCCTTTATCTAACTCATAAAGTTTACGATACTTTTCATTTTCTTTCAGAAGTTGTTTATGACTACCTTGCATGACAATTTGGCCACGATCAAGGAATATAACTTCGTCTACATGTTCTATTCCTACAAGATGGTGCGTAATCCAAATAACCGTCTTTTCTTCCGTTGCAGAAAACATTGTTTCGATTAAAGACAATTCTGTTTTTGGATCTAAACCGATAGTCGGTTCATCAAGTACAATAATTGGTGTTTCTTGCATTAGAGTTCTAGCAAAAGCAACCCTTTGTCTTTCCCCACCAGAAAACCGCTTTCCCATTTCATGCATTTTTGTTTGTAATCCGTCCGGAAGAGAAGTAACATGTGAAGCTAATTGTGCTTTCTCTAAAGCTTTCCATATCTCTTCATCCGTCGCCTCTGGTTTGCCAATTCGTACATTATTTCCAATTGTCGTATCAAACAAATGCGGCTTTTGATTTAATACAGAAATATATTTAGATAAAAGATTCGTATGAGCTCTTTCACCATTCAAGACAACTTGGCCATTTACTGGGCTTAACGCCCCTGTTAACAATTTTAGTAAAGTAGATTTCCCTGTCCCACTTCTCCCTAAAATAGCAATTTTCTTCCCTGCTTTTATTTGTAATGCTACATCTTTTAATACAATCTCATTACTATCTGGATAACTATACGATACGTGATTCAGTTCAATATCTACATGTTTTGGTTCAATATAATCTTTCTCTCCATGCAAATCCGTTTCATCATGTAAAACACTATTACTTTCTACGCCATTAAGACGATGGGTAGATTCTACATACGACGGTATTCGATCGATGGCATCTACAATAGGAATAAGCGCGTTCGTTACAGATAAAGTCATTAATACGAAAGCTGCGATAACTGTAGGAGCAATTTGTTCACTTGCCGCTTCATTCCCAGTCCATATGATCATCGAAATAACTACAATACCTACTACTAATTGAATGATACTGTCCCGAATATGATACCAGCGTTTCACTCTCTTTTCGATTTTTAACAACTGATCATTTTGTTTTACATACTCATTAATAAATTCATCTTTACGACCACTTGCTTGCCAATCAGATAATCCAAAAACAGCATCTGTCAGTTGTTGATACAAACTGTTTCTTCCTTGCTTTAAAGTAACATGATGTTTCTTCATCAAAAGTAATGATACAAATGGAAGAAGAAAAACGATAATAGCTAACATACAACCTACAATAAGTGCAAAAACAAAATCAAATGCACCGATAACAAGTACGAAGATACTATAAACAACTAACGCTAATATGCTAGGAAATATTGTACGTAAATATAGGTTTTGCAAATGCTCTATATCTTCGGATAACACTCCTAACATATCACCCGTTTGAAATCGAGAACGGAAAAATAACGCCTGTGGTTCTACTATTCTATATAGCCTCGTTCTCATTTTTTCTAATATACGTAGTACGACATCATGCCCGACTAGGCGCTCTATATAATGAAATACAGCTTGCCCTATACTAAACGCTCTTGTTGCAACAATAGGAACATATACAGCCATTACATTTTCTGGTCTAAGGGCAGATTTTGAGATCAAATAACCTGAAATAAAAAGTAACATCGCTCCTGAACTAACTCCAAGAAGACCAAGGAAAATAGTTAAAGTCATTCTACCTTTATTTTGTTTTATATAAGGTTTAACCCAGTTACTCATTTCTCTCCCCTCTCTTCCCTATGAAAATGTAATGTCTCATTCTCTAAAAGTTCTTCATACGTCCCACTTTCTTTCATTTCCCCTTTATTTAAAATAAGGATATGGTCCATTTGTTTCATCCAATGTAGACGGTGAGTTGCTAAAAATACTAACTTTCCATTAAATAAACGTAACATCGCTTGCTTTATTTCAAATTCGGTTTCAATATCAAGATGTGCCGTAGGCTCATCTAATAAAATGATTGGTTTTTTACTTAAAAGCGCACGCGCCATAGCAACACGCTGTTCTTGTCCGCCACTTAGCATACGTCCACCTTCTCCAATTCTTTCGTGTATCCCATTTGGAAGTGATGTAACGAGTGAACGAAGGCCGACTTCATTAATAACTCTTTCAACTTCTTCATCTGTTGCATTTGTTTCATAAAAACGAATGTTATCCTTTAATGAAAGCGGAAAAATATAAGGTTGCTGCGGAATATAAGCAATATTTTTTTGCCACTCTTCACGAGTAGATCCATCAACTTCTAGACCATTTACTAACATCTTTCCACTCGAAGGAGATAAAAAACCTGCTAATACGTCGATTAACGTCGATTTCCCTGCACCACTTTCACCAATAACACCAATAGCACCGTTACCTTCCCAAGTAAAATTAATTCCTTCTAATATAGCCTTTTCAGATTCAGTATTATTAACTTTGATATCTTGTAATTTCAAGCTACTAGAGGCATTCCATACTATATCTTCATTTAAATCTTTCTTTTGTATTCCTTTTTGTTGTTGCAAAATCTCTTCTATTTGCTCCATCGCAATTTGTCCATCTAATGTCGCATGATAATTTGCTCCCACTTGTTTAATCGGCAGAAAATATTCCGGAGCTAAAATCAAAATTGTAAGAGCTGGTAATAGTATAATCGTTCCATCTATTAAACGTATCCCTAATCCAACTGCCACAAACGCAATTGATAAACTCGTAAAAAAATCTAATGCAAAAGAAGAAAGAAAAGCAACTCGCAAAGTACGCATCGTTGCTTTTCTATATCTTTTACTTACTTTTTCAATCTTTCCTTCGTGCTGTTCACTTTTCCCTAAATACTTTAATGTTTCTAAACCTTTTAACGTATCTACAAAATGATTCGAAAGTACACGATATATCTCATACTGACTATCTGCCATTTTTTGCGCTGCTAATCCGAGAAGAATCATAAATATGATCACGATAGGAATCGTTACAACTAAAATGATTCCAGACTCAATATCTAGCGTAAAAACATATAGTACAATTAGACCTGGAACGATACTACTTCTAATCATTTTAGGAATCGTTAATTCAATATATGTTTTAAATTTCTCAATCCCCTCAATTGATAAGGTAACCAGATGACCAGTTCCAACAGTTTGAACATACCTTGGACCTAATGTGAAATATGCCTCTATCAATTGTTTTCTTAGTAACGACCCTGTTTTTTCAGCAAAACGTTCCACTAATATTTGTGATGTTCGAACTACTATGTTACGCGCTACAAACGCGATACCAAAATACACAACTTCACTTAATATTGTTTGTACTGTCTCTCCATGAAATAAAAACGTAATAGCTCGTGCTAAAAAGATTGTTTGCGCAATAATACTAAAAGCTTCTAAAATACTAATAATCGTTAACGCTACATATAAAATACGGCTACCGGGATAAGACGGAAGTCCTCTTTTTCTTTTCATTAGTACTCCAAATCGTTGTCTGACTTAACAGGTTGTCTAAATACATAATAACTCCATATTTGACTTCCGATAACGAAAGGCAAAATAGCAATCGCAAAGTAAGTCATAAGTTTTAATGCATAAGCTCCTGATGCTGCGTTGTAAATTGTCAAATCATTCATTGCTCCTAAAGAGCTAATCATAACACGTGGGAACATACCGATAAATACACTCGCACTTAGTAAAATGATTGTTAAACTCGTCATAAAGAAAGCCCAACCATCTCTTCTTCTTTTATTTAATAAAGTGGACACTAATAGTGCTACAAAAGCTCCGATTGGTACCATAATCCATTCTGTTCCATGAGCAGTGAAAATGTCGGTTTTCCATAACCCCACACCAGCAAAAACAAGAAGTGTAATTAATGAAAATGGTGCAATTTTTATTGCAGCAATTCGTGCACGTTCTCTCAATTTACCAGTTGTACGTATCGTAAGAAATTGTAATCCGTGAACAATACATAGTAGGAGAAACATTACTCCTCCAAGTAACGCAAATGGATGAAGTAATTGCAAGAATCCACCTACAACATTTTTACTCTCATCAATAGGTACACCTACCATAAAGTTTGCAATCGCAACTCCCCAAAGGATAGGAGGTAACATACTTCCAATAAACATCCCCCAATCCCATGCACTCTTCCATTTATGATTATCTATTTTCGCACGAAATTTAAAGGAAACACCTCTTAAAATTAAAGCAAGAAGCATAAATACAAATGGAATATAAAAACCACTAAATAAAGTTGCATACCAGTGCGGAAATGCCGCAAACATGGCTCCACCAGCACAAACAAGCCATACTTCATTCGCGTGCCAGAACGGTCCTATTGTATTTAAGTAAACTCGTTTTTCAAAATCATTCTTTCCTAAAAACCTCGAAACCATTCCTACACCAAAATCGAAACCTTCCAGTACGAAGAATCCAACAAACAAGATTGCAATAACTAAAAACCACAACTCATTAAGAGATAACATACTCTTCCTCCTTATCAAATGGATCATGGCTTTGATAATCCTTTTTCGTTTTCTTATTCGTGTGGCCCTTAATGGTACGAACAAATAAGTACACACAAATTCCACCCATAATTAAATACATTGATGTGAATGAAATAAGTGAGAATAATACTTCACCGAATGTTACATTTGGTGATACAGCATCTTCTGTTTTCATTACCCCAAATACTACCCAAGGTTGACGACCCATTTCAGTCATAATCCACCCTACTGTATTACCGATGAATGGAAGAGAAATTGCATACACCATTAATTTTAAATACCACGTTTTTTCAGCTAAACGATCTTTTCTTGATAAGAACCATCCGTAAGCTCCTAGAAGAAGCATGAATGTTCCACTCATTACCATCGCTCTAAAACTCCAAAACATTGTATGCACTGGAGGAATATAATCTCCAGGTCCATATTTTTCCTCATATTGTTTTTGAATTTGATTCATCCCTTCAACTTGACCGCTAAACTTATCATACGATAATAGACTTAGCATATAAGGGATTTGAATTTCAAACGAATTTTCTTTCTTCTCTGTATCAATTTTCGAAAATACTGTAAATGGTGCTGGATCCTCACTTGTATTCCATAGCGCTTCAGCTGCCGCCATCTTCATTGGATGTGTCTTAATTAATTGTTGCGCTTGTGCATGACCAAAGAACAATACAAGCGCCGTTGTAATTGTTCCAACAATGATAGAAATGCGGAAAGATTTTTTAAATACTACAGTTTCTTGTCCTTTTGTAATTTTCCATGCACTTACACCAGCAATAAAGAATGCACCTGTTGCAATTGCCGCTGTAATTGTATGCGGGAATTGTACCCATAGTTGTGGGTTTTGAATAATGGCTAAGAAATCATTCATTTGCGCACGACCATCAGCTGCCATTTCATACCCGACAGGTGACTGCATAAATGCACTTGCAGTTAAAATCCAGAATGCTGATAACATCGTTCCAATTGAAAGGAGCCAAATACACATTAAGTGAATTCGCTTCGGTAATTTGTCCTCACCGAATACCCATAAACCTAGGAATGTAGACTCAATGAAAAATGCCAGTAATCCTTCAATTGCAAGCGAGGGACCAAATACATCACCTACAAAACGTGAATACGTTGACCAGTTCATACCAAACTGAAATTCTTGTAAAATACCTGTTACTACACCTACTGCAAAGTTAATAAGGAATAATTGCGTCCAAAACTTTGCCATCTTCTTATATACCGCTTGCCCTTTTACCACATACAACGTTTGCATGATCGCAATAATAAAAGCTAAACCAATTGACAGCGGAACAAAAAAGTAATGGAAAATCGTTGTTGATGCGAACTGTATTCGTGCCAATTCGAGCGTTTCCATACTAAAATCACTTCCTTCATAGTTTTTATAATAAAAGTTAATTGAGCAATCTTATCAAACTCAATTATTAAGAAATACGAAAAGACAAAAACATTTTGTATGTATTGTCGAAAAATATGAAGTTTCAGTTTTTCAAACTATTGTAATGCTATTTTTTACCTTTTCACTATTTCTGTAGTGTTTTATTCGTTAATCGAATTGTATAATATACCTGCATAGTAAATTCAGGTTATTTTTGACGTATTATTGACATCATTTTGTCTGAAATATGTCTTTTGTCATTTTTTTGAATCAGATTTTTCTCATTAGCAAAATGTGTTTTTTCAATATACTTCTTACTTTTATATCTATAAAACAATCGTTTTTTCTTCATACGCTTGACTTTCACTCGGAAAAATGTCCTCGAAAGCACCCACGATAAATGCTTATTTTTTGTCAAGAGAAAAATGTATTTTCAAAATTCAAACTCGAAATAATGTTATTCAAAAATAGAAAATAACTTCCCTCTTCCTCGACTAAAAGTTCATTTTTTTGTCATTTTTCCAGAACAAATAAAAAAACTGAGAGTCGATTAAACTCTCAGTTTTTTTATTTATTTTGCTGTATGTTTTCTAACGGCTGGTAAAATTTCAGTAGCAATGAATTCAATATTTTTCTCAATTTTATCAAATGGTACACCGCCAAAATCAATTTGTGCCATAAAGCGTTGTTGGCCAAACAATTCATATTGGTAAAGCATTTTCTCAATGATTTGTTGTGGGCTACCAACCATTAAAGCATCACGGTAATCTATTGCATTTGTAAATTGCTGTTTCGGATACCCATCACCGCGCAGTGTAAGCATACCAGCATTAATGTGAGGGTAATATTCACTAAGTGCATCTTGTGAATTTTTTGCCGTATAAAATAAACTCGTTGTCGCAACTGGTAAACTAGCTGGATCAAATCCGCTTTGCTGAGCAGCCTCGCGGTAAGCATCTACTGACACTTTAAAGTTAATTGCTGGACCACCAAGTGTTGTTATCATCATTGGCACACCTGCACGTCCTGCTTTAATTGCACTAGCTGGTGGACCTCCAACTGCACGCCAAATTGGTAAGTTATTATTTTTCGCTCTTGGAATCACCGATGCATGTGCGAGTGGTGCTCTGAACTGTCCATTCCATGTTACATGTTCCTCGTTATTAATTTTTAATAAAAGATCCATCTTCTCTTCAAATAATTCTTCATAATCATTCACGTCATAACCAAGTAAACTATATCCTCCAATACGAGATCCACGACCAGCTACGATTTCAGCACGACCATTAGAAATCAAGTCAATGGTAGCGAAATCCTCATATACTCGAACTGGGTCAGATGTACTTAATATCGTTGCGGAACTTGCAATTTTTATATTTTTCGTAGCTTGCGCGACCGCACCTAAAATAACTGTATGAGCTTGCGTTGTAAAATGCGTTTGATGACTTTCACCTACAGCAAACACATCAAGCCCTACCTCATCTGCTAACTTAGCTGTTTCAATTAGTTCATGAATTCTTTTTTCTGGCGTAATTTTCTCCCCATTATGTGGATTTAAAACATGATCACCAATTGAATATAATCCAAACTCAATTCCTTTTCTTGTATCTATACGGTATTTTTCCATAGTTACTCTCCCCTTTAATAAAGTAGTATTAGTTTTTTTCTAAAAACGTTGGTAAGTCAAGTTTATCTCCGTATTACCTACACCATCACTTGATTAGTCAATTGATGGTGTAAAAAAAATTACTCTTGCGGTAATTCTTTTTTTTCACTATGCTTATGAACTTTCGTCATCAGCTCATATAATATTTTCTGCTCTTCTTCATTTAATACATCATCAAAAAACGAAGATTGAAATGCAAGTTGTTCTGGCAATGCTCTCTCTAAAGCTGCTTCTCCTTGCTCTGTAAGACTAATTGTTTTCGTTTTCCAATCTTGTTTTCGTACAATATATCCTTCTTTTTCAAGACGAGTTAACATTCGAGAAATGCCACCTTGTGTAACAGTTACCTTTTCAGCTAACTCCATTTGTGTTAGTGGTTGATACGTACGTATTTGCAAAAGCACATCAAATTGAGCTGTCGTTAAATCAAAACGTTTTAAAAACTCATTTGACATTTGATTACTTTGGTTCGTAAATCGTATTAAACGTAACCATATTAATGATCCTATCGTATTATCACGCATGTTTGATCACTTCCTATCGTGAATCTCACTATCACTTTACCACTCAAGTGATAGTAATGCAAGAGAAAATCACATTTTTTATATAACTCAACTTACTTTTACTTAACTAAAGGCATCACTCGTGTAGTATTAGGTCTACTTGCCATTCTCTACATCTTCATAAAAAAAGGATTAAGCTCCAACGCCAATCCTTATCATGCATTTATTTTTTGTTTTCAAAACAGTATGTTTGAAATTCACACCATCTAATCTATTATTTTCTTTTATCGTAACGTAAATTCATTTGAGCATACCGTCTTCATGTAAAACCTGTATAAGTTTGCATAAAAAACCTTGTTTACACCAATTGGGCTTTTACAGGATATATCATTTAAGTTCTACCTTTACTTCCTCTTTAGACATAACATCAGGTCTATAAATTAATTCAAGATTAGAATCACCTTTTTTCGCTTCAAACGTTATGGCTCCTGTTATCTTACCGTTTGGATCTACATCTTTAATTTTAAAAACGTTTTTATTACTAGTTGAAAATGTATGGTCCACGATACTTCCATCTCCTCTTTCAAGGTAAAAATCTAATGGATTAATTCTAACTTTTTGATTACCAATATTCTCTACTGTAACATGAACAATAACAAACTCATTACCTTTTTCCAGCTTATCATATTCTGCCACTTGTGCTATTTGTACTTTATGGACTGTTAATTTTTGATTTCTAATTTGAGTAGTTTTTTCAACATTATATTCTCTTGTATCTTCATTCTTCGTATTTTCTTTTTTGGCACTACTTTGCTCTTCCTTCGTATTATTTGATACAGTTTTAGCTACTTCTTTCTTCTCATCACATGCCGATAAACTGAAAGCTAACGTCCCTGCTAAAGTGACTGTCGCGATTTTTTTAAACATAAATTCCCTTCCCCCAATGTAAAAATGATAAAAGTTCCCAAAAACTATATATTATACTAACAGATAAATGGACAGCATATTGTCGTTATGTGTCGAATGTAATAAAGCTATGTATAAGTATGAAGTCTTACTTTGCTTCATCTCTCAACTGTTCGACATATGATAAAATTTTAACAATAAGACATCCACCTTACTTACGAACTCTTTATTCCCATAACTATGTGTATCATAAATTTTTAAATAAGAAAAAATTAAAATAAAATGATAAAATTAAACAAATCACTAATATAAAGGTGGGCAGAACATGCATATTTCTAAACAATTTATAAAACCATTCCCTGAATATGAAGACATATTTTATGATGATTTGGAACAACATAAAAAGCACTTTTTACCCATTTGTTCTATAAACTTACAATGTATTGAACCGGAATTGGACGAATGGGTACATATTGTGTCAGCAAAAGAAATCCATGATGGTTGCGTGGGTGATTTCACCAAACCATTTCACACAAATTTTACGAAAGCAGATACATTAGGATTCGATGTCATTAATGGAAAATATAAATTTGAAGCGGATTGGAATTATTTCGAAATCGAACAAAATAATTCTGACATAATAGAACAAGCCTATGAGCGTAATAAAAGAGATTATCAAATCCGTAAAGAGTATTTTCAACGTAATCAAAAAATTTATCCTTATTCTAGCTTAGGAAAAGAAATAACATCTGTAGAAGTATTAGAACAAGGGTTTGCTGAAAAACAAACAAATGGCTGGGGATTAAATTATCCTGTGGTAAATGGTATCCTAGATGATATTCGTTTTATGACAGAAGAAGGTGAAGAATTATTAGAAGACTGCGATAACGAAGACGAAATTTTTGACTTTACGAATCTTCTATATGTACCAAAAGATGAATATGGACATCCCTTTACATATGTTGGATTTGTTACAGGATATTATTTTCAAGCTTATGGTGCCGATCGTATTTACTTATTCTTTAATAAAGAATTAAGAAAAGCAGCAATTTGTTTTGAATATACATAAGATAATTAAGAAAAGTCCATTTTGAACATTATTACTTGAATCAAAATGGATTTTTTATAAATAATTTATTTCTATTTCAATTCCGCATCTACTGTGAAATGTGTAAAACCTCATATAATGTAATATCCTCTATCTCTTCAATTTCAGGCTTTACTTCATAAAATCCAAACTGACTATATCCCCACTTATCTGGGTTATACACTATTACATTCCCTTTACAATTTTCTGTATTCTGGACATTCTTATTAAAAAAGTTAAATTGAGTTTCAATCAATGAATTCTTTTGAGAAATACTCCCCACGTATTCAACAACATACTTACATTTCTTAAAATCATCACTTAGATTAACAACTAATGGAACACCTATATGTATTTGTTGCCATCCAAAAGATTGTAAAATATTATCGTAGTACCCTTCAAATATAAATTTATTCATCCCTTCATGACCATCCCAAATATATAAAGGTGCATAGCAGTTATAAAAATTCCCGTCTTTCTCCGTTTCCGTAATTAAATAAGCTTTAAAATTTAGTGCTTGGAAACCATCAGTTTTATAACCATTATCCTTTACCCTTTTCTTAATAATTTCCATGTCATAATCCTTTGGCAAAATGACCTTATATTGCATTCCAATCATGTTTATCACTCGCTTTCAATCTTATATACATTATGATAAATCGATAAGTAGCTAACGTAAAATAGGTATAAATTATGTTTGGTATCATTTATAATGATAGTGCATAAGGGGCTGAGATATATGGAAATAAATGATCTTATTATATTCAAAACTGTAGCCAGTGAGGGTTCTATTAGTAAAGCTGCTAAAGAGTTAGGTTATGTTCAACCGAACGTAACTGAAAGAATCAAAAAATTAGAACAAGAATTAGAAACGCCCTTACTACATAGAGATAACAAAGGCGTTTCCTTATTACCTTCTGGTGACATTTTATTAGATTACACGAATCAAATATTAACTCTATTAGAAGAAGCGAAAGATAAAATTAAAACAAGTGGGTCTTCTTATATAATCGCGACGTCACAATCGATTTTGACTAATTATTTAAGTAAGCGTATTAAAGAAAATTTCATGAATTATCAAATATATGTAGAAAATAGTAGTCATTTGCCAAAATTACTGCAGCAACAAAAAGTTGATATGGTCATCACTTATGAGGATGATTCTGGTGCAGGTTTTAAAAAAGTATTTACTACTTCAATTTCTATAGGCTTACTAAAAGATCAAGAAAAATGTATCATTGACTATTCAAAGGAACTCTTCTTCGTTAGTAATGACAAAAAGTGTCCTTTTAGAAATAAGACGATACAATTTCTAAAAGAAAATAATTTATCTCAGCGTCAACTTCAACAATTAGATTCTTATTCGCTTATGGAAGAGTTTATTCAGGACGGAAAAGGGATAGCCTTTTTGCCGATTAAAAATGATAAATTGGTACCAATTGAAGATGTTCCAGTTGAGAAATTAGCTGTTCATTTTTTTACAAATCAAAACTCTTTCAAACAAATCCCTGATGAACTATTTGGTTAATAAAAAATCCCTCCTTTATGAATCTAAAAGAGGGATTTTCATATTCTATACAATTGATTTTTCACACATTTTGCTCCACTTCTGCACTTTTCTCCTTCTTATTCCGTTTCATATTCTTCAGTCCCTTAACCGTGCCAACTAATCCTTTCGGGAAAACTAGCAATACGATAATGTACAATAAACCAAGAATAATCGTCCATCGTTCAAAGATCGGATACTCTGTAGCTAGTTCTGATAAATAATATTTTAGAGATTCAATAATTCCAGCTCCTGCAATTGCTCCAATTAACGTTCCAACCCCACCAATCATCGTCATCAATAATGCATTTAATGTCATTTCAATTGAAAATACAGTCGTATTAACAAAACGCAATGTGATAACAAATAAACCACCGCTAATCGCAGCTACTACTCCTGCAACAATGCTAGCAATAATTTTATAATGAAGCACTTTATATCCTAGTGCTTCAACACGTTGCTCATTTTGGGAAATTGCCTTTAATACTTTTCCAATAGAAGATTTGGTGAAAAGACGTAACAGAACAAAAATGATAAGTAAACATATAAGTGTTACATAATAAAACGTAAAACGATCACGGAATACGTCTGGTACCCCAAATGTAAAACCATCTCCTCCGTGAGTAAGCCCACGCCATTTTTCAGCAAGTACGAAAAATAACTGTGAAATAGCAAGTGTTAACATTGCATAAAAATGACTTTTCAATCGTAAAGAAAGCAAACCAATTATATAACTAACGATTGCTGAAACGATAATTGCAGCTACTATTCCAATTAAAAAGTTCGTTATTGATACGCCTTGTCGATCAGATAAAAGCGCTACCCCATATGCTCCTATCCCAAAGAACATACAATGACCGAACGATACAATTCCTGTATACCCAAGCAATACATCAAAACTCATTGCAAAAATAGCAAAGATGAAGATTTGAGTGAACAAAATTAACAGGCTCCGTGAATCATTTACGAACGGAAATACACTTAAACAAATGAGCATACATACTCCGAAGTATACTTTAATTCGGTCCGATGTGTTGTTCACCATTTCACCCCTTTTCACCAACAAGTCCAGTTGGCTTCACTATTAAGAAAAATAGTAACATTAACATATTAATTGCAAGTGATAAATCTGGTATAAAATACGCTGTAAAAGCACCAGCTAATCCGACAATTAAAGAAGCAATAGCTGAACCTTGAACGCTTCCTAATCCACCGATAATTACTACTATAAAAGCTAAAATTGCATACTGCATGCCCATCTCGGCGAAAATAACGCCCGAATACGGTGCTAATAAGAACCCTCCCAAAGCTGCCATCCCTGCCCCTAATAAAAAGACGAAAGAAAATATCGCTTTTACATTAATACCAAGCGCTTGAACCATTTCTTTATCCATTACACCTGCACGGATCATAAGACCTATCTTCGTCTTTTTGAGTAATAGTAGTAGTGCAATGTAAATAATTATCCCAATTAAAATAACGAATAGACGATATTTAATTAATATAATACCTCCGAATGTAAAACTTCCTTGTAACCATAACGGTAATTTTGCACTAATAGGGTTTGGCCCCCAAAATATTTTAATACACTCACTAAGAACGAGCATTCCTCCAAGCGTAACGAGCAGCTGTCGAACATGATTTCCATATACCGGTCTAATAAGAAACCTTTCTAAAATAAATCCTAGGAACATTCCCATGGCTACTGCTCCAACTAAAGCTAATATATAACTTCCTGTCATATTAAATAACCAAACACCTGTAAATGCTCCCCATGCAAATAAACCACCGTGTGCAAAGTTTAAAACGCTCATTAGACCGAAAATAAGTGAAAGACCTGATGCTAACAAAAAAATGAGCATCCCTGTTGAAATCCCATTTACAAATAAATTGATTAACACATCCATCCTTTTCACCTCGGATTCATGTTAAGAGATTCCTAAATATTTATGACACATTTCCTTATCCTTTTTTAATTCATTCATAAAACCGTTATGAACAATTCGTCCGTTATCCATAATGTAAAAATAATCGCCAATTTGACTGGCCATCATAAAATTTTGCTCAACAAGTAAAACTGTTGTTTTCTCTTTCATCTTCAAAATAGCTACCATTAATTTCTCCACCATTATCGGGGATAGCCCTTTGCTCGGTTCATCAATAAGTAATAATCCATCACTATTAATAAACGCTCTTGAAATAGCCAACATTTGCTTTTGCCCTCCGCTCAAGAGCCCACTTTTCTTATTCCAAAACTGCTTTAAATCCGGAAATAGTTCCAGCATCCACTCTATTTTCCCTTCTACTTCCTCACCTTTTCCCCTAGCAAGAGCGAAAGTTTCTTCTACTGTCAAATCATGAAAAATACCTTGATTTTCTGGTACATACCCTATTCCTTTCCTTGAAATTAAATGTGTAGGTAATCCACTCACTTTTGCACTATCATAATAAATTTCACCATCTGCAATGCGGTGAAACCCCATCACTGAACGTAATGTCGTTGTTTTTCCTGCCCCATTTCTACCAAACAGTACAGTAATCGTCCCTTTCTCAACAGCAAGAGATACTCCTTGCAAAATATGAAACTGATCTAAATACGTTTCTATATTATTCACTTGTAATAGTGCCACTACATAATCCCCCTAAATAAGCACTTTGTACACGCTCATCTTTCATAATTTCTTCTGGCAATCCTTCAGCCAATAACTCTCCATGAAATAAAACGATAAGATGATCTGACAAACCTAGTATCATATCCATTTTGTGTTCGATAAGTACAATTGTGCTCTCTGGATGTTTCTTAATATTTTCAATCACTTGTAATATAGCAGGGACTTCCTCAACCGAAATACCTGCCGTCGGCTCATCAAGTAATAACACATCCGTTTTTAAAGCTAATAACATCGCAAGTTCTAGCTTCCTTTTCTCTCCATGTGCCAAATCTTTCGCTAATACGTTCTCTTTTTCATGAAGTAATACTGTTTTTAAGAAACGTCTCGCCTCTCCAACTTGTTGCTTTAATTTTGCTGAACTCGGGAAAAAACTATAGTAATCTTGTACGAATGATTGAACACTTAAACGGACATTTTCAAGTACCGTTAATTCTGGGAATATGTTTGTAAGCTGAAAAGAGCGACCGATTCCTAAGCGTGTTCGATCTGAAATCGATAGTTTTGTAATATCTTGCCCTTTAAAATACACTTCACCTGTTGTGGGTGAAATCTGTCCACTTAGTAAATTAAATAACGTTGTCTTCCCCGCACCATTTGGCCCAATAATAGAAATGAGCTTTCCTTTTTGGACAGTTAAATTTACATCTTTAATAACTTGATGTTCACCAAAAGATACACTAAGATTTTTCGTCTCTAGCAAATGTGTCACGAAATCCCTCCCTTTAAAGCCGTGAGTATGAAAGAAATATGTATAAAGAGAGTCCCCCCTCTTTATACAAAAACAACAGAAAATTCAGTCTATTTATTTTGAACTGGTGGTTCTGTTTCTTTCATCGTTAATTCTCGCTCTAACACTGGCACCGGATACTCAACACCGTCTTGCTTTTTCAATGTGATAGAATACAGTGTCTGCATCGCTTGGTGGTCCTTCTCTCTAAACTTCATCTTTCCTTTCGGTGTATCAAATTCCATTCCTTCCATTTTCTTAATCAAGGTATCTACATCTGTATCACCTTTTGTTTTCTTTAAGGCTTCTACAATAGAAATTGCTGCTGACATTCCTCCTGCTGTAAACAAATCTGGCACTGCACCATTAAAACGTTTTTTATGCTCTTCAACTAGCCAATCATTCACTTTATTTTTTGGAAGTGTGTGATAATATACAGAAAAACCTTGCATACCTACTAATGCATCCATTGTTTTTAATGCTGGTATATCTGGCGCACCTGTAGAAATTTTAATACCTTGCGCTTCCACATTCATATCTTTCAACTGTTTCCAAGGTGAATTTGCCCCTGCCCAAACGATAAATAAATAATCTGGTTTTGAACTAATGATATTTTGAATATTCGCTGTAAAATCTGTTGAATTTGTATCCGCGTATTGCTCATTCACAATGTTCGCACCTAATTTTTTCGCACCCGCTTTAAATGCAGCAATCCCTTCACGACCAAAAGCGTTATCTGGGGCAAATGTTGCAATCTTTACATCTTTTTTCGCAATTGCTGCTGCTCCTGCAATCGCATCTTGTGAGGAACTTCTTCCAGTTCTAAAAATATATTTATTCCAGTTCTTCCCGGTAATACTATCCGCAACTGCCGGTTCTACAACCATAATCTTTTCATATTCTTCAGCCAGTGGTAAAACCGCTAACGTATCACTTGAACTAGACGATCCAACTAAAAAATCAACTTTCTCTTCTTCTAATAACTTCGTAGCTTTTTTAACTGCTACATCCGCTTTCGTTTCTGTATCTTCTACAACAAACTTAATCTTTTTCCCATCTACTTTCCCAGTTCCACCAGTTGCATAATCTAACCCTAATTCAAATCCGTTCACTGTTTGTTTTCCATACGATTCTAGCGGTCCTGTTAAAGAAGCAAGGACTCCTACCTTAATCGTTTTTTCATCCTCTGTACTTGTTTTCTTTCCTGAACAAGCTGCCGTTATTAATAATGAACCTAAAACACAACCAGTAAACATTGTTTTTAGCCACTTACGTTTTTTCATCGACATTGTGATCCTCCCCATACTTTACTTTCTGATAGAATCAAACACGCCAAAATCCCCTGTCCGTAATCATGACTAACTAATTCGATAGATAATGGAAAACTCTTGTAGTACCCTCTACATTCGGCACAAATATATAATCACCTTCCTATGTAATGGAAACGGACATACAATCAATATATATTCTGCAATCCAATTGAAAATACTGTTTCATTTCAGTAATGACCATACAAAAGACTAACTTATTTTTAAGTTAGTCTTTTCCCCTTAATTAGAGTTAAGTTCTACTTTCTCTAACCCTTCAGCCAATTGTTTCTTATCTAGTCCTTCTCCTATTACTACTAAGTTTGTCGGGAAACCGAAGTCTTGTTCTAATAAAGTTGGTACTCCGAACGAATATTGGAATAGGTGAGGGTATTTATCTCCATGGAATTTCACAAAACCTTTCACTCGATAAATACTATCTGGTAAATTCGAAAGCCATTCATATAATTTGTCTTGATCAATCGGTTTCGTAAATTGATATGTCATTGTTTGTATATGTAAATGCTGTTTGACATGTAGTGTCTCGTGTTCCTCATCATTTGGAAATTCTGCTTCTTCTATATCTTTTAAAGATATATTACAATACTTTGTCTCATACATTTTCGCATGATCATTTATTGCCTTTACTTCTTCAAATACTGTATTCTTATCTTCATCTGTTAGTAAATCTGCTTTATTAACAAGAATGTGACTACCAAATTTCAGTTGCTCATGCAATAGCTGTTGTACATTTGCACTTAATATACTTCGATTTAACCACCTTACTGCATCTAAAACGACTACAATTGATTTCACTTCCAGAAAAGGAGCTAAAATTGGCGAGACACACGCGTCTAACACTTCAATTGGATGCGCAACACCTGTCGTTTCTATATAAATTACATCTGGTCTTTCTTGTTGGTATAACGAATGTAATTGTATTTCAAGCTCTTCTTTTAACGTACAACAAATACATCCTTTAAGAAGTTCTCTTAAAACATTCTCTTTTCCAATAATATCTGTATCTACTGAGTATTCACCAATTTCATTCATTAATACTGCAACTTTTCTATTCTTCTTTTTCTCTGCTAACAATAAATTTTGTAATAATGTTGATTTTCCACTACCTAAAAAACCACCTAATATATGAATCTCCACTTTATTCATTCAACCGACCATCCATTTCTTTACTTCAAATGTATTCAAAGCGTAATAATTACGATTTATATTTATCATTTTATTAAAAGAATGACCATTTGTAAATATAAGAGATTCACTGTTCATTTACTTCATATGCAACTCTAACTCCAGACTCGATTGCCCCTTGCATCCATCCATGTGTTAATGTCGTATGCTCTCCTGCAAAATGTACTTTTCCAGATGGTGGTGTAATATACGGAAATAACTCGAGCTCTTGGCCTGGTTCGAAAGCTGTAAATGCACCGCAAGAATACGGATTTTTACTCCAGCTAAAAGATGTTCCAGTGACAAACTCACTATAGACGATGTCACCGTATATTTCCGCTAAATTTTTTAATGCGTACCGAATACGATCTCTTTGCGGGAGACTATCCCATGTTAACGCCTCATCTGCCCACGTATAACTTGCTATAACGATAGCTGGTCCTGGAGTATGAATGCCATAACTCGGATAGTATGTAAACCGTATCGGTAAATCAGTAATAGATTTACCGCCACACTGTCCCGCTTTCTCCCAAAATCTACTTTTAAACTCTATTGCAATTTTAGTTGCAGCAATATAATTTAATTCACGAATTGCTCTTTTTTTAAAATAAGAGAATAAATAGTATGGCTGAACTTCTACAAATCTTAACGCTGAAAATGGAATTGTAATAATAGCAAAATCACTTGTTATTGTAAATTGCTCTAACGTTTGTTCATGATTTCCTTGTAACATTACTTTATTATCTTCTTGTATAATTTTATCAACCTTATACGGCATTAAAATATGTTCCCTTAATTGTGGTAAGAATGCATTCGATAACTTATCCATTCCACCAGTTATTTCATAATATTTCGTTGTTGAAGTAAAGAAAATCATTTCACGTAATACTTCAATTAAGGACATTCCCATATAAGCTTCCATATCAAGAAGTACCCCAATCATATCTATCGCACCATCTGAATAATACTCCATTAAAAATGAACCAAGCGAATACGTTTTATACTTTTTTTCAACGATAAGCCAGTTTTTATCAGGATCCTTCTTAATGTAATTTAGTATTGGTTCTAATACTTCAATCATTAGCTCTTCTGCCGTTTTTCCTCTTTCTTTATCCAAAACCGGATATTCAAGTACACTTGGATCATTTTCAAACACATTCAATCTCGTTTGAATGTTATTCGTATAAATGATATCTGCAAAAGTTTTATTTATAAAAAGGTTTAAAGGTAGTTTAAATTTATGAATATACGCTAAGGTTAACTTATGGGTGTCAGGGATTCTCATCGGTCCCGCATTAAAATATAAACCCACACTAAATGGTTCCCGAATCGTATACACTCTGCCACCTATTCTGTTATTTGCTTCTATAATCGTTACTTCGTGCCCAGCCTCTTTTAATAAAGAACCTGCAACTAATCCAGAAATCCCTGCACCTGCAATCGTAATCCGTTTTGGGTTATTCTTTTTAACAAGCCCTGCATGAATAATATGAAGCATTTCTTCCATTGCTAATGGATTCCCCATGCCATTTCCCCTTTTACAAAGGATTTTACTGAATTATATTCGGTTCACTGAATTCCTATGTTTTGTTCGCGGATTTGCACGGATACATTTTCAAATACTTGAATATCTTTTATAAAATGTAATAAACTAGATATGACTCTATAGAAGTAAGACGTATTATCTTACATAATAAAATCAATGAAATTGCGAGGAATTTTGAAATGAAAAAAGGTATTAACCGTGTTGTATTAGTAGGAACAGGAGCAGTTGGATGTAGTTATGCTTACTGCATGATTAACCAGGCTGTAGCTGAAGAATTTGTTTTAGTCGATGTAAATGAGGCAAAAGCTGAAGGGGAAGCAATGGACTTAAGTCATGCTGTTCCATTCGCACCAGCTCCAACTAGAGTATGGAAAGGCAGCTACGAAGATTGTAAAGATGCTGACCTTGTAGTTATTACAGCTGGATTACCACAAAAACCAGGCGAAACACGTTTAGATTTAGTTGAGAAAAACGCTAAAATCTTCAAACAAATCGTTCGCAGTATTATGGATAGCGGATTTGATGGCATCTTCTTAATCGCAACAAACCCTGTAGATATTTTAACTTACGTAACTTGGAAAGAATCTGGTTTACCGAAAGAACGTGTAATCGGTTCTGGTACAACGCTTGATTCTGCTCGTTTCCGCTATATGTTAGGTGAGTACTTCGATATTGGTCCACACAACATTCACGCTTATATTATCGGAGAACACGGCGATACTGAACTTCCAGTTTGGAGCCATGTTTCCGTTGGTATCCAAAAACTACAAACACTGCTTGAAAAAGACAACACGTATAATCAAGAAGATTTAGACAAAATTTTCATAAACGTCCGTGATGCAGCTTACCATATTATTGAGCGTAAAGGCGCAACTTATTATGGTATCGGTATGTCACTTCTACGTGTTACAAAAGCAATTTTAAACGACGAAAATAGTGTATTAACTGTATCAGCTTACTTAGAAGGTCAATACGGTCAAAAAGATGTTTATATCGGGGTACCTGCTGTTTTAAATCGCGGCGGTGTTCGTGAAATTTTAGAGGTTGAATTAAGTGAAGATGAAGAATTAAAATTCGACCACTCTGTTCAAGTATTGAAAGAAACAATGGCTCCGGTTCTTTAATTAAGATAAAAAGCAATCCAATTTATTTTGGATTGCTTTTTATTTTCATTATCTCCTATGACTTTTTAGTGATTTTCTATCATTTCTTATTTTTTAGTCGCATCCTCATTATTTATATCAAGTACATCTAATAAAAAGATAAAGATTGGTATCCCGATAATAAGCCCCCATATTCCGAGGAAATGCTCTGAGAAGATAAGAATCATAAATGTGTAGAATATTGGTAAATTTGTTTTTGCAGACATAAACTTCGGATTTAAAAAATAACTTTCAAGAGCATGGATTACTGTTATGAATACGAGTATGTATACTACGTACATAACTCCGCCTACGTTGTAAGCAATGATACAAAGTGGAAACAAAGAAATAATCACACCTGCAACAGGAATCAACCCTAG
The DNA here is from genome assembly GCF_037966225.1 of Bacillus sp. FSL E2-8900. Classification (NCBI taxonomy): domain Bacteria; kingdom Bacillati; phylum Bacillota; class Bacilli; order Caryophanales; family Bacillaceae; genus Bacillus; species Bacillus sp. FSL E2-8900. Next base: position 1,806,370 of record NZ_CP150193.1, on the reverse strand, counting down.
TAAGAAAATCATAACAGCTAATACAAGTAGCTGTGGAAATCCTAAAACGATTAATGCAATGACAGTAAGAATACAATTTACAATGGCAATTAAAAACTGAGCCTCAATTACTTTGCCGAACGATCTTGCAAATCTTTCACCAAAATATGCAATTTCCTCATAAAAGATTTTTAACTTACTATCTTTAAACTTAGATGTAAATGTAATAATACGCTCTTTTTCTAATAAGAAAAATAAGCTTAAAATTAGAGATAATAATATTTGTAAACTTACCTTCCCTATATTTGCTATTGATTGATATATGACGTCTACACCTTGTTCTATATATTTTGATACTTCCATCCCATTAATTGTCGAAAGTGCATATTTAACGATTTCATTATCAGGTGGATTTTGAAAAAACAGTTTAAATTGATAAATTAATTGTGAAATTTGTATCGTCAGCACAGGTAAATATTTATATAATGTTGTGCCTATAAAGGAAACTAGTATTATATATAAACATGCAATAACAATTTTCCGGTTTACTTTCAATTTTCTTGAAATAAAACGTTGAAATCGATCCATTAAAAACGTCAGTATAAACGTAATTAATATTAAATTAATCATACTTTTTAATGCGTATAATACAAGCGCTACTATTATTAAAACGAGAAACCGTTGAAACCCTCTACTTCGAAAAAAACTCTTTACTTCATTCATTAAGAATTAACCTCCCCCTTCAATGGATGGAAATTGAATATATTACATTTTATGAACTCCTATAGACAATCTTTCTTACTAATTGAGAAGAATCCTTTTTTTCTTTTCATATTGTTAGATTCGTTTAACTGGAATCCACCAACATAATTTCGGTGGATTCCAGTTATTTTTCATATAACCTTTTATAAACTAGGTGATTTTCTATTTTTAGACTGCTGTTCATACGCATATCCAATATTGAAAAGCTCTTTTTCACAAAACTGTTTCCCTACAAACACTACACCGATTGGTTCTCCATTTTTATCATATCCAGCAGGAACCGCTAATTCCGGATAACCAGCTACAGCTGATAGAAGGACTTCATCGTTATTAATCATAACTAGAGCATCCAAACCTTTTTCTACTAAATACCTATCTAGCTCTTTTCTTGCATTTTCTTGACTCGTTTGCACTACGTTTTCAAACTCTTCTTTCGTTATAGCAGATTTTTCAGACCCTTCAATTAATGTTTGTCCGTATTTTATTCGTCTTTTACTATCCTTTTTATTAAACGCTATAATCTCTTCTAACGATTTTACCGGTACATTCTTTTGCTGTGAAAGATAGTCGTTTACATTATGCTTGAACTCATATTCTAATGTTTGCAAATTATCTACACCCTCAGCACTTAACTGGATATTATCAGTTAATATCGCACCTGCATCTTGAAGGTCTTTTCTAATTTTTTCTGCTACTGCTTTTCTATTTTCATCTTGTTGGTCTACAGAAAAAAGAAGCCCTATCTTTTTCCCTTTTAATCCATCTATTGATAAATCCTTTGTATAATCAATCCTTTCTTTATCTTTCATTTTTTCTGTCATAATATCTTTTTCATCATAACCTATCATTGCATTAAATAGCGTTGCTGCATCTTTTACTATTCTTGCCATAGGTCCTGCTGTATCAAGAGTTTCAGCTAATGGAATAATTCCTGTTCTACTTACCATACCTAAAGATGGACGTAACCCAACTACTGATTGCTGCGCCGCGGGTGCAACAATCGATCCCGTCGTTTCTGTTCCAATTGCAAGCGGCGCAAAATCTGCTGCAACTACTGTAGCAGATCCTGAACTTGATCCTGAAGTATCGAATGTAATCGGACCGTACGGATTTAAATTTTGTCCTTTCTTCCCGCTATACCCGCTTGGCATTGTAAAAGATAAATAGTTCGCCCACTCAGACATATTCGCTTTTCCTAAAACAAATGCTCCTTCTTCTTTCAACTGCTTCACAATTGTTGCGTCTTGATCTGCAATCCAATCTTTTAATACATAAGTTCCTGCACTAGTCGGCATCACTTTTTCCGTCTGTACATTATCTTTTACAACGACAGGAATACCATATAAATTCGACTTTTTGTTTCTCCCCCGCTCTTGATCTAACTTTCTTGCTTCTTCCATCGCATTAGGATTTATCTCTGTAACAGAATTTAATGTTATTCCATTTTGATCATGTTCTTGTATTCTAAAGAGATAAATACTCGTTAATTCTTCATATGACAACTTTCCATCATCAATCATTTTTTGAAGCTCATCTATAGTCGCATTTACGACTTCTTTTTCTTTTATCTTTACATTTTCTATATTGATTCCTTTAAGCTGATTATGTATCGGTTGTAGCACTCTTTCTTTATCATATACAATACGCTCAGGTTCCTTTGGAAAATAATTTTTATACACGTAATATCCGCCGGCACACGCTAATAAGACAATGCCTCCAGTGATAGACAGCGTTACCTTTACCCATTTCTTCATGTTGCTTCCTCCACTCTATAAGATGCTTAGCTATACAAAAAAGAGAGTTACCTTTTACTTAACTCTCTCCAATCAAAATGCTAAATGAAAAAATGAAAGATTTCAATCTAATTACTTCTTTTTTTGCATTTGCTTTGCTAACATTTCTTTCACTTGATTATACGTTAATCCTGAATTTTTATTTAAACGCTTTACTTCCTCAACATCAGTACCTACCACTGTATATTTTTTCTCATCATTCATTTTTCTAATTCCCTTCTCACCGTATTATTTCTTATATTTCTTCCCTAAATGCGCATAAATTAACACCACTACAAAAAAGGAAGCTGTTTTTTAGCACAGCTTCCTTCTCGTTACATATTGTATTTCTTAATAAAATTTCACTACATCTTCAGTAGGCAAGAACGTTCTTTCTGCTGGTTGTTCGTTTGGTTCACCAAATGGCATTTGACCTACTAAGCTCCACTCTGCCGGAATGTTCCAAGTTTCTTTCACTTCAGCATCTACGATTGGGTTGTAATGTTGTAATGACGCCCCAATTCCTTCAGCAGATAATAGCATCCACACAGTATGTTGTAACATCGCATTTCCTTGATGAGACCAGAATGGAAACTGATCTTTGTATAATGGGGCATTTTCTTGCATTTTTTCTACAGTTGCTTGATCTTCAAAGAATAGAACTGTTCCTACACCTGCATGGAAGCCTTTTAGTCTTTCTACAGTCGCTTCAAAGTTTTCTGCTGGTACGCGTGCTCTTAGTGTTTCTTTAACGATATCCCAAAACTTTTCATGCTCTCCATCCATTAATACAACCATACGACCACTTTGCATATTGAAAGATGTTGGTGCGTGTAAAGCTGTTTTTAACACTTCTTCAATTCTTTCTTTCGTAATTGCATCGTTTTTTGTTACTTTACGAATTGAACGGCGGTTCACGATTGCTTCTTTTAAGTTTGTTGTAGTTGCTGACATTTTAATTCCTCCAAATGTTTGTTTTATCATTTATTTTGTTATTTCATAACAAGCGAATTAGCAATATCCATCGGTATTACATTGCATACCTTCAAATGAATTTGTTTTATCCTTTTCAATTTCTTTATCAATGACCCTTTCTAGTGTTTCTTTACTAGCAAGCCCTTGAATGACTTCATCTCCAATCATGACAGTTGGAACAGCCATAATATTCGCTTCATCATATGCGTGTTGAATTGCTTCTTGATGCTTTTCTTTATATTTACGAGTTACTAAAGCATCTTTAAATTCCGCCTCAGGAAGTCCTACTTCTACCGCTAATTTTGTTAACACATCAATATCTTCAATGTTTTGCTCTTCTTGGAAAAATGCTGTGAATACGCGGTGATGATACTCATTACCTAGTCCACGTTCTTTCGCAAATTGACATCCTTCGAAAGCTAAATGTGTATATGGATGTGGTGAAACACGTGGCAAGCGCATATCAATTCCTAACTTCTTCGCTGTCGGAAGAATGAAAGCATCCCATGAACCTAATTTTTCTGGTTCATTCCATGGATCTATTTTTGAATATGGACTTGGACGTAATTCAAATGGCATCCATTCAATCTCTACATCTTTCTCTTTCGCTATCTCATCTAATGGACCTTTTGCTAAAAAACAAAACGGACATATAAAATCTGAGTATACTTTCATTTTTACAGTCATAACTTTTACACCTTACCTTATCGTTGTAATCAAACCAGTTACATTGATGATAAAAAAAATATAAATATTATTTAAACATTCATTTTTTCTTGCAAAGTTTCAAACAACTGCCCCATCGTAATATTTCTCAAAACTTCTTCCATCGCGGATTGCGCTTGAATTAAAATAATTTCTAACACCGCTTGAATATTCGCCCCAATTGGACAATCTGGATTCGGTTGCTCGTGAATATGAAATAGCTTGTCTTCTTCGACTACGTTCACTGCATGATACACATCTAACAATGTGATTTCATGTAAATCCTTTAGTAATCCCGCGCCACCCGGTCCACGATTTACGTAAACAAAGCCAGCTTGTTTCAAGTACGACATGATTTTACGAATGACTACTGGATTTGTATTGACACTCTCAGCCATATAGTCTGAAGTACAAAGTGAAGATGGATTGTTTTTCAAAATAGATAAAATATGAACAGCTATGGAAAAGCGGCTACTAATTTTCATCGTAATCACCACCTCGATGTAATCATTATAGTTACAACTAAAAAATAAGTCAATCCTTTTCATAGATTTTTTATAAGCAAATTAAAAAGTGCCCCATTATGATATATGAGACACCCCTTTTTATTCTGCAAATAGCGCTTGAAATTCTTCAATAAATAGCTGTACAGCGATTGAAGAATCCTTTAATGAAGGAACAGCTAAAGCAATTTCTCTCCATACTTGCGGTTCCAATTCTCTCGTTTGCACATTCTGTGGTAAATTCGTTAAAGATAATTCAGCTAATATTGCAATGCCTAATCCTTCTTGAATCATATTTAAAGCTGTAGTAACGGTAGAAATTACATACTCAGCCCGAAGTGGTACGTTGGCTTGTTTAAACATATCAATGATGGGTGGTTCGTATCCGCCCTTACATAATATGATCGGTTCATTCTCCAAATCACGAATTGTAATAGAGTCCTTCTTACAAAGAGGATGATCCTCTCTTAAGATAGCAACCATTTTTCCCTTCGTTAACGGGACAATCTCCATCTCTTTATTAGGCAAAATAACAATTCCTATATCAACAACCCTCGATATTAACCAATCTTCAACTTCTTTAATTGTTCCTTCACAAAGAACGACCTCTAAGCTCGGATACTTCTCCTTAAAATGGTTTATCATTTTCGGTAAGAAATGTGCAGAAGCACTCGGAAAACTCCCAATTCGAATCGTCCCCACTTCGTGTCCTTTCTCCATCGCAACTTCTTGTTCAATCTTCTCTACACCGTTCAAAATCTCTCTAATATGTACAAGAATTCTGTTTCCTACATCCGTAACGAGTAATCCTTGTCGTTTATCACGTATAAGAATCGTAACTCCTAACTCTGACTCAATACTTGAAATGGCATGACTTACAGCTGGCTGCGTCATATTTAACACCCTGGCAGCCTTCGTAAAACTACCTAACTCAATAGTTTTTATTAATACTTGCAGTTGTGTAATAGTCATAACTAATCACTTATACTCCTTATAAAAAAGATTCATTTTATTTATTACATTCGATATCATATCATAGTGAAATGAATAACAACAAGGAGGTCTTACCGTGACACAGCTTTCTCGAACTAAGACGGCCATAATCCTTACCTTTCTCGTTTTCATGTGGGGAATCAATTGGCCTTTATCTAAGTTTGCCCTGCATTATACACCACCCGTTTTATTTGCAGGCGTTCGAACTTTAATTGGAGGATTCATTTTACTCCTTTTCGCTCTACCCAAATATAAAGAATTACATTTAAAAGAAACGTGGCATTTATACGTTATTTCTTCTTTACTTAACATCATTATATTTTACGGGTTACAAACTGTTGGTCTTCAATATATGCCTGCTGGGTTATTTTCCGCCATTGTATTTCTACAACCAGTTTTACTCGGTATTTTCTCGTGGATATGGCTTGAAGAATCAATGTACGGCTTGAAAATTTTCGGGCTTGTTCTCGGATTTATTGGTGTAGGTGTTATTAGCTCAAGCAGTTTAACAGGACATATTTCTGTTATTGGAATCCTTCTCGCGTTAGGATGTGCGATTGGCTGGGCACTTGGCACAGTATTCATTAAGAAGACTGGTCACCGTGTGAATGCCATTTGGATGGTAACAATTCAGCTTCTTATCGGTGGTCTTTGTTTAATCGGATTTGGCTCAGAATTTGAAAGTTGGTCTAGTATTGCTTGGAGTATGCCATTTGTTAGTGTACTACTCTTTATTTCATTCTTTGTTATTGCAATGGGGTGGCTTGCATACTTCACACTCGTTGGAGCTGGTGAAGCGAGTAAAGTAGGGGCTTATACATTCCTTATTCCCCTTATCGCTATTATTGTAAGTTCAATCTTCTTACATGAAGCCATTACAATGAGCTTATTTATTGGCCTATTATTTATTGTTGTGAGCATTTGTTTTGTAAATATAAAGCCGAAAACACTTGCTGTAAGGCAGCAGGTTGAAGTGAAATAAATATGAGAAAGAGCCTACTATTTGTAGGCTCTTTTTTATATCTTATTTTTTACGACGCACTACAAAAACACACGCACCTACCGAAGATACAATTGCCAAAATAGATAAAACAATTGCTATCAACTGCATATTACTAGTACCTTCATTCTTTTCTACATTAGATACTTCACCATGTTCTCCTGTTAATGACGTACCTTTTGCAATTGTAGTAAGTGAATGCGGTTTTTCAGCTTTCTCATCGCCTGTCCATTCAACAATTTCTCCGTCTTTATATTGTTGATATGCATCCCAAGCTATTTTTTGTTCTTTATCCGGATTTTTAGCGACGAAAGTAAATCGCTGGAACTGACCGGGTAAAATCCCTTCTCCTATTGCTTCCCATACTACAGTTTTCACTTTTCCGGCATTATCTTTCTGCTCTTCCATTTTCCACCCTGGCACTGGTTCATACTGTTGGAATTCCACACCAGACGGTATTTTCAGTGTAACTTTTGTTGTTGCTATATTCTTTTCAACTGGTACTTTTATCGTGTAAGTCTCCCAAGAACCGATGTCAGAAGTTGCTGGCTTCACAGTAACGTGCGCACTAACAGGTAACGAAAACATTCCCATTGTAATTGCTGTTGCGATCATTGTTGTTCCTAATTTTTTTATACGTTCCATTTTCAATTAGCTCCTTTTTATCTATACCTACTCTTTATCCCGCTATTCGCCGGGTAGCCCAATTGATGAGGGCTGCTTAAAGTTTTACTTTATCTGCCACCTACAATAAATTTATAATCCGTATCGAAGCTATCAAGCGATTTCGTTAATCCATGTACTTGTATATTCCAGTTTCCTGTCATGTTAATATACATACCTTCTGCTTCATATTCTCCCGGTGAAACTGCCGAAACTTTAAATGATCCTTTTCCCATATTCATATCTAACGATTGAGTCGTTAATATAATTTGTTCCATATCAGTAACGGGTTGTCCGTTCTCATCCTTTAAAGTAATATGGAATATATTTTGTCCTACTCTATTAGGACTTACATTTAGCGTCATTTCATATCCATTATCTAATTGTTTACTCTCTGTAAAAGGTCCAGTAGGAGGCATCGGTGGTGTTTGTACGTTTGTCATAAAAGCTACGATGACGAAAATGATAATTCCAATGATAAACTCTACTTTCACCGTAGCACCTAATCCTTGCTCCGCTCTCATTTTCCCTTTCACATAATGAATAATTCCCAATATCCCCATGAAAACGAATAAAAGTATCTTTGCTAGTAAAGCTAATCCATACTTCGTATCAAATAACGAGTGGATTGTTGGAATAAAAAATGTACTGTTAAAAAGACCTGTTATTAAAATCACAATGACAGCGCATGTTGCCCACGGTGAAAAACGCTTAATCATATCCCAATACATATTCCATTTGTTATCCTCTTTACGTAACAGAAGAATAATAGACGATAAACCACCAATCCATAATGAAGCTGCGAATAAATGTAAAAAATCCATAACAACAGCAATATCTTTAAACTTTAAACCATATGCGTGACTATTAAATGCTTTCATAACAAGTATTCCAATAAACAGCACTATTGGAATACTCCATACTTTAAACGACGAAAACTTCTCATGCTTCACCGCAAAATACGTAACAATTATAAGCGTACTAATGAGAATCATTTGAGTGATCCATATATAACCAAAAACAGAAAGCTGTAATGTTTCTTTTAATAGTAAAGGGTTGAATGCTTCTAGCCACGAAACATCGGCATTTATTTTCGCTTGCAATGGTAGGTTGAATAACAAGCTAATAAATATCCCAAATAAGGAGATCCATATTATGTTCTTACTCCTTGATCGAACCGAGGTTGCATTCCCTTTATACATAATAAGATTAAAGAAGAGAACTCCTAAAAATAGCGAGAAACTCGTATATAGAATCCCACGTTCCATAATCATATCGATTTGCGGGACATACCCCATCTCTTCCACTTGTATATCGTCTGTTTCCGCTTCCGCTAATCCAATCCGAAACGGGATAACTCCTTGAATTGGATGTCCATCAGCTGAAATCACTTTCCACTGAATGGAGTAAAGACCATTTTTGAGGTTTTCTTTTAATCCAGCTTCTAATAGCTTTTTATTTTTTTTATCAATATGAGCATCTTTTAAATCGACTCTTTTACCTGATGTATCTCTCACGTACAATGTATTAAAACTTGAAACTTGTATGTCCTCATCGAATTCGATTTTTACAACAGATGGTGCTTTCTTCAATGTTTCATTTTCAGTAGGGTTTGATTTCACAACGTACGCATGAGCAGATGCACTTTTCGGTATCAATATGATAAGCACACATGCAAGTAATAACCATGTCCCTAATCTTCTCATTACTTTCATACTCATTTCACTTCTTTCTTCCTCATCGCTCTATTTTCATTACTTTAACTTCCGAAGTTTGATTCTCCGGCGAAATATTAACCTGATTAAATATAAACTTCTAGAAAGTATAACTCTTTATTTCTCTTCCACCTTTAAACTTCTAATATAATAGTAACTATCATGATAGATACAACTTACATTTTTAAAGTCGATTGTTATTATATCATAAAATATATTTATGTAAGTTATCAAAGAAGAAAAGTTATCGTGAATCATTTGTGAAGAAAATGTGAAATACATAAATAAAAAGGTATTACGTTATTACGTAACACCTTTAAAAAAATATCCCTCTTCTATTTCTCTTCCGGATAATCACAATACTCGATAATCGTTCCTTCAGTATCCGCTGGGTTAAGATAAATTAACCTTCTACCGTGCTTATTAATGCGTAGTGTATGCTCTAATGTCCGAATACCTTGTTCTTTTAACTCTTCTAGAGCCACATCTAAATCATCGACACGATACGCAACGTGATGAACACCTTTACCTTTTTGTTTAATAAAACGGGCAATTGGAGATGTCGTATTATTCGTCGGTGCAAGTAATTCAATTCTATCTCCATCCACTTCAAGAATGGCTACTTCGCTTTCCACACCAGGAGCTTCACTTACGTAACGATCTATTAAAGTTCCTAGTAACACATTTTCATAAAAACGTATCGTACTATCTATATCACGAACTGCGATTCCGATATGATCAATTGTTTTTTTCATTTTATTTCCCCTACTACTTTATTTTTTCTCATTATTAATAGTAACAAAAAAAGCTATAGAAACAAGTTCTATAACTTTTTTTATTTAACCTATTTTCTTATCCGCTCTAGTTGCTGGTTGAACTTGGTTTTTCACTTTTAAAATGCTAAGTCCATATCCGATAAATCCACCGATAATCGCTGGGAAGATCCAGCCTAATCCTACTTCCTGCATCGGAAGGAATTTAGTGAACACTTGGCTTACTACTTCAATGTTAACTCCAGCTGCACTTAATCCATCGAATAAGCTGATGATAAATGTTACGATTAAGCTCACTTGATAAACTTCAGCTCTTCCTTTGAATAATGAATGGAAGAATGTTAAGAAAATCAATACGATTGCTAGTGGATAAATTGCTGTTAATACTGGAACAGAAACTGCGATTAACTGTGTTAATCCTACATTTGCAACAATTGCACTAAATACACATAGCGTGATTGCAATTGCTTTGTAAGGAACATTTGGGAATAACTTATGGAAGAATGAAGAACATGCTGATACAAGTCCCACACTAGTTGTTAAACAAGCTACTGTAATCATTAATCCTAATAATACTCCGCCATATGATCCGAAATAGTAGTTAGAAACTTTCGCTAATACTTCTCCGCCGTTCTCTAAATGTCCAAGCTTTGCAACACTTGAAGCACCCATATAAGAAAGTGCTGTATAGATAATTGCTAAAATAGATGCTGCAATAATTGTCGCTTTTGCACAAACGACCATAATTTGTGTTTTCGTTTTCGCACCTTTTTCTTTAATAGCATTAATAATGATAATCCCGAATACGAATGATGCAAGCGTATCCATCGTTAAGTATCCTTCTTGGAATCCTTTAAAGAATGCATGTGATGTATAAGCTTCCACTGGTGCTTGCATATCTCCAATCGGATGTATAAAAGCAACGATTACTAAAATACCGATGAAAGTCAACTTAATTGGTGTTAAGATTTTTCCAACAATATCGACAATTTTCGCGGGATTTAGCGAAAAAAAACAAGTGATACTAAAGAATATAATTGTGAAAAGAATTAAAGGTGTAGAACCTACTCCTTCTGGCATAAACGGTTTAAGACCAATTTCATAAGAAACATTTCCTGTTCTCGGTATTGCAAATAACGGACCAATCGCTAAGTATAAAACTGTTGTAAACACAATCCCAAACACTGGGTGAGCACGACTAGCTAACGACTGCAAATCATCTTTACCTGAAAAACCAAATGCTAGCACACCTAGTAATGGTAATCCAACACCAGTTACTAAAAATCCAGCGTTAGCAATCCATACATTCTCTCCTGCTGATTGACCAAGCATCGCTGGGAAAATTAAATTTCCCGCTCCAAAAAATAGTGCAAATAACATTAATCCAATAACTACTATGAACGAAAACGGTACTTTATTCGCCATAATATAACCCCCATTCAAGTTTCCTTATCTCATTTTCCAATTTTAACTAATTGAATTTTCTGAATATTTAATTTAAGTATCAACTATTCTTGAACTCATTATAGTTTGCTATATAATATTTTGCAATACTATTTTCGAACTTTTCTTTTATTTTATAAATATACATTTTTTAACATGAAAAATAGACTAAAAAACCAACATGGTCATCCATGTTGGTTTTTCCATTTACTATCATGAATTAAAATTTTGCTGCTACTTTTTTAACGTTTTCTAGACCTTCTTCAACAATTTGTTGTGAACGATCTGGATATTGATTGTGTCCTTCAATTACAACTGTCTCTGGATTTGTAATTCCCCAGAATCCAAGTACCGTTGTTACGTAATTAACTGCCATTTCCATAGGAGCCATTTGCTCTGAAGAGTAATCTGAACCACGAGCACCTAACACAACTACTTTTTTACCACCAACTAAACCTTCTGGGCCATTTGCTGTATATTTAAACGTTTTTCCAGCTTGAGATAAGTATGAAATATATGTGATTAATGGCGCTGGTACTGTAAAGTTCCATAATGGGAATGCAAATACAACCTTATCAGCTTCTAAAAACTGATTTAAATATTGATTTACTGTAGCAACTGCCTTCTCTTCTTCAGCAGTTAACTCCATGCCTTGGCTACGTTTATATCCACCTGAAATCGCGATATTTCCGTAATAAGGAAGATCTAATGCAAATAAATCTAATTCCGTAATTTCTGTATTTGGATTTGCTTCTTTATAAGTACTTACAAATGTTTCATACATTTTTGAACTAACTGCTTGCTCCGCTGGACGATCGTTTGCTTTTACAAATAATACTTTTGACATTTTTTTATTCCCCTCTACATTCGTATTTTCTTCTTTTTTACCAAATAATGAGCTAAATAGTCCCATTTTCTTCACCTAATCTTTCTTTTCATATTCATTATTCATCATCATAAAAATTCTTATTCTAAGAAAAAGTTCCAATAGATACCTTAAGTTACGCTATCACAACTTTTTGTTATTTAATTACCTTATGTAAGTGATTGTAATATAGCCACTTACTTTAGTCAAGTAACTTTTAATAAAAAATAAAATCTCAAATTAAAAATATTAACTAAAATACAATTGAACACCAAATACATCTTTATTACTTGTATAATAAACTTTGAGAGGAAAATTCATATATAGAAAGGATTTATTCATGAGCACTATAGAAAAGCTTCAAACTTTTATTATTCTTTTTGCTGTTACATGCGGCATCGTACTCGGACAATTTAATATGATACATACGTATTCAGACAAATTTATTGTCCCCTTCTTATTTTTCATGCTATATGGATTATTCCTCAGCATTCCATTAAAAGAAATAAAAAACGGATTTCGCAATTTAAAATTTGCTGGAACAAGTCTTACTATTAACTTCTTATGGACACCTTTACTCGCTTGGGGGTTAGGAGCACTATTTCTTTCCGATCATCCAGCACTTTGGGTTGGATTTATAATGTTAATGGTTACTCCATGTACAGATTGGTACTTAATCTTTACTGAAATAGCGAAAGGTAATGTAGCACTTTCTACTGCAATTTTACCTGTAAATTTAATTTTGCAAGTACTGCTCCTTCCCATTTATTTATTTTTATTTGCTGGTGTCATGAAAACTGTAGCGATTTCTGTTTTAGTAGAAAGTATTGTTATCGTAATCGTCTTACCATTTATACTTGCACACGCTACAAAGTTCATTATGAATAAAATGAAAAAAGCTGAAACTCTCGAGAATAAACTCATTCCGTTTTTCAGCTCTGCTCAAATTATATTTTTAAGTTTAGCAATAGTAGCGATGTTTGCATCACAAGGTAAATATTTACTGCAAAATATGAATGTCGTTTTATTATTACTCGTTCCTGTTCTATTGTTCTTCATCATTAATTTTTTACTAGGACAATTTATCGGGCGCATGATGCATTTATCTTACAAAGATACAGTAAGTCTAAGCTTAACAACGTTAGCAAGAAACTCACCTGTTGCACTCGCTATCGCTGTGACCGCTTTTCCAGACGAACCTCTTATCGCACTTGCACTCGTTATTGGACCATTGATTGAGTTACCGGTACTAGCTTGTGTGTCACAAGTTTTGTTGCTTATTAAGAAAAAACGGCAATATGCATAATAAAAAACGTCCCATTTTGGGACGTTTTTTATTATGGAAAGACTACATACAACACTTACTTCTTATTTATCAATACAAATGAAATTACCGAAACTACAAACGTAATAATACCAATTATAAATTGATCGGCTCTAAAAATTTTATATGTTATAGAGAATTAACTTTTCGTTACATTAACAGATCCTTTCTAATTAAAAATGATAGGAAACGTAAATATAACGAAAGCTGCCCAAAGTCCGTATATTGGCAAATACTTCGTAACGGCATCTTGGATAGCTTTTGGTCCTGATTTATTTTGCAAGAAACGCATATAGGAAAACATAATCCAAATTAAATTTGCCCAGACCAGTATGTTTACACCTAAAACAGCAAGTCTATTAGGTGTAATCCCGTAAGAAGAAAGTCTGAATACTATGGCTGACAATGCGACAGTGTCAATAATAAGCGCCAGAACAATTAAGGAAAAATTTATATAATCTGAAATGTTCTTTTTCTCGTCCGAGTCACTCTCAACGATAGAAAATATAGTAACAGCCAATACGCCAAGCAGTATTCCGTTGAAGGCCATTAGGAAATTGCGATCCAAGAATGGATTTTTCCCGACCCAAATTACCGTTATAAGATAGATAAGCAAGGTAATCAGGACGAGAGGACTAAAAATTTTAGATATGTATGGTGTAATATTTTTAGCAAGCTTAAGATTCATTGATACTAAGTATGCAGTCACAATAGCGAGAGCCGCTGCTCCAAATAAAACAACATTACTAAAATAGAATTCTCCTATATCTAAGTCAACAAAGCTAAATAAACGCATGGTGAATACCGCAAGTATCATTCCGCTCACTGCCATGCTCCCGTAGAGAAGACAATATTCTAAATTAAATTTAATATAGGCTAATCTTGTACTGCCTTTTGAATATTCATTTCCTGTAAATGCAAGCCCTACTAAGACCCATAAAAATATAGGAAGATGTAAATAAGCAAGTATGGTACTGTCTTTATAATTTACTGGCAGCGTATTAAGATAATACCCGGAAATTAGGAACAACGCTGCAAGGGAATAAATAATACTTTTTTTCGGAGTATTATTGTAAACAAAATAAGCAGCAATAAAGGGAATTACACCAAAAGCCAAATTAATTGGAGCAATTGCTTCCTGCTCAACAAAGTGGAAAATGATTCTAGTGCTTATGCCGGCCAAAATAGCTAAAAGGCCCATGAATAAGAAACCATTTTGAAACAAAGATGTTTTTTCTTTATTTACCTTCTCCTTGAAATGCAACCTTTCATACCAAGCAGCTAGAACCTGAGAATCAGGTTTTTGGTCCCATGCTTGTGAGAATGATTTTTTAAAAGCTTTCGGATCTTTTCTATACATCTTCTCCAACTCATGAGGGTTATCCATATTTTCGATAATCAAATTTTGATTGTTCATAATTTTACCTCCTCTAATAAAAAACAGCTTTGTTACCTTTCTATAAAAAGCATCTCACTGATTTATTATGATAATGATTTTAATACACAATTTATTGTTTTACAATAAATAATTATCAATTATAAAGATTTTTTTATTGTATATTTCATTTCAAACAAAAATATATAGTACTACTTATTCAAAAAAATATCCTATAGAATAGACTTTTTTAAGCGTCTATTCTATAGGATATTTTTTAATTATCATATTTTTATTTGTTAAAACAACTTAATTCTCAAACACAAAATTAATCTTATTATCTTTCCACTCTAACTTCGCATCAAATGTTTTCTCGCCCTTTTTAAAGCCTTTAATTAAATCGGTCTTTTCACCTTTTAATAGCTTTGTCATATTCTTTTGCGAAATTGTTTTACTTAATATTTTCTTCGAGATGGTAAAGTCACATTGTGTCGTGTTGTAATTAGAACAGCCGTAAAACGTTGACTTATCAATTACATCGCCATCACATTTTTTACAGCTACCAACCTTTTTACCTGTTGTAAATTTCGATCCTTTTCGCTCAATCGATTCAACATGCAATCCAGTAAAGTCCCATTTCTCTGACATTTCCACTGCATCTTCAATAATTTTAGCTGATAGCTTTTTCGTCTGTTCCATAAATGTAGCTGGTGAAGCTGTACCTTCACCAATTTCCGCAAGACGTTGTTCCCATTTCGCAGTCATTTCTGGTGAAGCTAGTATTTTGTCACCAATTGCGGTAATTAATACTTTTCCTTTATCAGTTGCATACACTTGGTTTTTCTTTACATCTATATACTTACGGTCTTTCAGCATCGTAATAATACCTGCGCGAGTCGCTTCCGTACCTAAACCTTCTGTTTTCTTTAATACTTTCTCCAGCTCTTCATTCTCTAAATACTTACCAGCTGTTTTCATTAACGTAATAAGTTGTCCTTCTGTATAGCGCTTCGGTGGCTGTGTTTTTCCTTCTTTCACTTTCACCTTTACAACTTTTCCTTCTTCGCCTTCAGCTACAATTGGAAGAATGGTTTCGTCATCTTTATCGTCTTGGAAAATAACTTTACGCCAACCTTCTTGAATTTGCTGTTTTCCTTTTGAAATGAATTCAGCACGTTCATCTACAAGCGTAATGATTGTTGTATAGTCAAAGATTGCAACTTCATAATGAGCTGCAATAAGCCTTCTTACGATCATATCGTATATTTTCTTTTCATCACCTGATAGTATGCTTGGGTTTGTAACTTGCTCTGTCGGAATAATTGCGTAGTGATCTGTTACTTTCTTTTCATTTACATAACGCTTGTTATTCATAATGGATTCAACCGGAGCCGGTAATAAGCCTTTATATTCATCAAACTGACTTAACTTCTGTAAAATATCAGGGAACGTCGCTGCTTCTCCTTGTGTAACATAGTTAGAATCTGAACGTGGATAAGAAACAATCCCTTTTTGATATAGTGCTTGCGTTATATCAAGCGTCTTTTTCGGTGAAAACTTAAAGGCTTTATTTGCCGTTGCTTGCAGTGATGATAAGTTAAATAAAAGCGGCGGCTGAAACTCTTTACGCTCCGTTTTCATTTCCTTCACAACAGCCGGTTTCCCTTGGCAAAATGCCGCAATTTTATTCGCCATATCAGGGTCTTTTAAGCGGGATTCATTATCCTTTTCCCATTTCCCGTCATATTTCTTTCCTTCTATATTAAAGGTTGCAAACACTTCCCAGAAAGGCTCTGACTTAAAGTTTTCAATTTCTTTCTCTCGCTTTACAATCAATGCTAACGTTGGTGTTTGGACACGACCAGCAGAAAATACATCATTCATTCCTTTTTTCTTTAACAAAATACTAAAGACACGTGATGCATTCATACCAACAACCCAGTCAGCGCAAGATCTTGTGTATGCTTCGTAATACGTATTAATTGTATCTGATTCATCAAGTAGATTTTTAAATCCTTGGTAAATAGCTTGCTTCGTTAAAGATGAAATCCATAGACGTTTCATCGGCTTTTGCACGTTACAAAGATTAATAATATTTCGTACGATCAGTTCCCCTTCACGCCCAGCATCTCCTGCGTGAATGATTTCTGTTACCTGTGGATTATGTAACAGCTGTTTCACAACGTTAAATTGCTTATACTTTGACTTTGTTACTTCAAATTGAAATCGTTCAGGAATCATCGGTAACGTATCAAGTGACCATTTTTTCCACTCTGCGTGATAATGCTCTGGATTACATAACTGCGTCAAATGACCAATTGCCCATGTACAGTACGCTCCATTTGGAAATAACTCATTCGCTTCTACTTCTAAATATCCATCTTTCCGGCGATATTTAAACTGTGAAACAAGAGCCAACCCTTGATCTGGTTTCTCGGCAATAATTAATTTCATTTTATAACTCCCTATCTGTATTCCAGTGTTACTTTCATTGTCTATATGTTTAGAAGCGATGATAAAACAACAATCTTATTTATCATTCGCGGTTTGTCTCGCAAATGGGAGACCTATAATATTATACGCTTATTCTTTATGGCTTCACAATAGAAACTCATAATATAACAATTTCTTTCACATGCTTATAATTAAAAAAGACGCCCTAAAAAATCAAGCGTTCCTTTGCTTACATCTATGAAATTGTGCAGATAATATGCAGATATTAATAAGCATAAGTACCCTCCATATAAACATATGATGAAATGAACGATAGGACAAGGAGGTATCATAATGTTTGCTTATACGTTAACTACCTTAACACTTTGCTGTACTTCGATTCTTATTACATCCTATATTTCTAAACGTAAGGGTACCCTAATGGAGTATATGGTATTTATTATGTCTTTTAGTATGAGTATTGGTTTAAGTATTGGTTTTTACTTAGGCATTCTCTTTAAGGGGGAATTACTATATTCTACTTTGCTTGCTATTTTAATTAGTGGTTTTATCGGTTTCTTAATCGGTCTACGTTTTCACCTATATACTGCTTTAGAAGGAATGTTCTCTGGATTAATGGCAAGTATGATGGGAGCAATGATTACAGAAATGTTAAACGCTCAACAAGCTCATAGTATATTGTTCATTAGCCTTTTACTTACTATAACGATTACTATGTCCTGTGTGATTCAATTGTTATCGGAGAACTTTTCTACTTTTATCCAACAGCGTTTTTTGTTATTACTTTCAATTAGTGTAGTAATTATCGTTGCCGTATTTACGACATTCCCAGATCATACTCCTGCACCTTCACCTGGGCATAACCAACATATACATTAGTACTTGCAACAAAAATGAATAAGCAGCTATCCATAGGATAACTGCTTAATATTACTCTGGCTTATTAGGAATGTTTCGGTTTGGAACATAATCCGATTTGTAATCTGTATATTTTACTTCTGTTACCATCCCAGCTGAAGCATGGTGTAAATCATGACAGTGGAACATCCACTCACCAGGATTGTCTGCTACAAAGGCTACTTCATATTCTTCTCCTGGCCTCAAATTCAATGTGTCTTTAACAATCGGAGAACCTTCTATCGGTTTTCCATCTTTACTCAACACCTGGAAGAAATGACCATGTAAATGCATTGGGTGATCATCCATTTTAGAACGATTTACCAACTTCACTTTTACTAAATCACCCTTTTTTACTTGAATTGGGTCAATATCCGGAAATACCTTTCCGTTAATTGTATATACCATTTCATTTCCATTCATTTGCGTATTTAAGTCCATATTATATGTGGCAGTATACTCTTGATTTAACGGGAAACTTCCTAATTTTTTAGTACCATATTTCATGATATCTACTTTCGGTAATTTTTCTTTTTCGTCTGCTTTATCTTTCATCTCTTTGCTGCCATCATATTCAATAACAGCTTTCATTCCTTTTGCACCTTTATTTTTCGAATGGTCTTCAACATACCATTTCCCAGTTTTATTAGCAGTAAATTCAATATCATAACGTTCACCCGGTGCGATTGAAATTACTTTATCCTTTATAACTTTTGGATCATTTATTGGTTGACCATCTGTCGCAATTACTTTTATATCATGACCGTGAACATGTATATCATGTGATAGATAACCAGCATTAACGAGTCGAAGACGAACTTTATCTCCCTTATTCACTTTCAATGGCACTACTAAATCACCGCTTTTTCCATTGATTGTGAATAAATCATACATACTCATATCATGACCTTCCATCTTCATATTTCCATGGTCCATTCCCGCCATATTGCCAGAGTCTTTTTGATCACTGCCCATGTCCATACCAGAATGAGCCATGCCGTTCTTATCATCATTCTTTTCCTCATTTTCATTACCTTTAGATTTATTACCTATTTGCCCTTTTGTCATTTCTTTTAACTGCTTATTCATTTCTTCTTTATCTGTAACCCATTCATCCAACATTAATGTGTAATCTTTATCATATTTTTCCTTTGTATCTTCTACAATGAGCGCTCCATACAAACCTCTATCTAATTGATTTACAGAATCTTGATGCGAGTGATACCAGTACGTTCCTGGTACGTTCGCTTCAAATTCGTAAGTGAAACTTTTTCCTGGTTCAACTGCATCTTGTGTCACGCCTGGAATTCCATCCATGTTATTTGGGACAGGATATCCATGCCAATGAATAGATACTGGTGCAGATAATTCATTTTTTAATGTCACTTTCACCTTTTCACCTTTTTTCACCCGAATTTCTGGACCAGGTGATGAGCCATTAAATGTCCAGACTGGAACAATAACACCGTTACCTAACTTTTGCTTTTCTTCTTTCGCTACTAAAGTAACTTCTGGTCCTTTTTCAACCTTCAATGGTTTTGTAGCTGTTTCAGCCTGTATTGTTTTTTTATCTTTCATATTTTTATGATCATTTGTTGTATTTGTGGCCAAAGAACATGCAGCAATTAAAAATATTACAGAGACCGTAACAGCTGTTAATACAAATCGCTTCATGGAAAATCCCTCCTTTTTCTTTTTCAAAATCATTATAGAACTTGATTTTCAAGAAAATAAGGAGATGTAATTAGATAATACGTAAGCTAATTGGAAGATTACTAAAAGCGGAGACATTACAAGAGGCGAATATTTTAAAAGTATAAAATACTTCCCTTGTAGCGACTATATTAGCCGTTTTCATATTTATTTTGACGTTATTTCTTAAGAAACAATAACACTGCTATTATTAAATAAGAAAAATGTAGCTAAAATGCTCTTCACAAAAGAACTTAGATTTTTGTATAATAAGAACTAATGTTCCTCACAAGGAAACAATGGACTCAAATTACACAAATATATCAAATAGAAGAGGATTGATATACGATGAAAATTGATAGACCAAAAATTTCAACAGAGTTATCTTCAAAGAATTTTCAAGATATTTTTTATGAAGAAGATCCAACATTGGAAGTGTGTGAAATTATAGACTCCACTTTCGAAAATGAATCTGTAGATAGAGTGCGATTATATGATGCGGTGATAAAAAACTGTAAGTTTACTAATACAGACTTTAGCAATATTGATATTACAGATGTTTGTTTTGAAAACTGTGATCTATCAAATGTTAATTTAAGCAATTCTTCTGTTCACAGAGTCGAATTTAAAAACAGTAAATTAATCGGAGTAAATTTCACAGAATCTAGCTTAGGAAATGTTAAATTTGAGAATTCAATTTTGAATTTAGCGGCATTTGGAAATTCCAAACTAGAAAAAATCATCTTCAATGAAACTTCATTAAATAATGCAGATTTTTTTGACTGTAAACTTAAAAAAGTTGAATTCCAATTATGTAGTCTTGATGAAGCTAATTTTGATCAGACATCACTGAAGGGGATAGATATTAGTTCTTCTACCTTTGATACACTTACAGTTTCAGTGAACGATTTAAGAGGATGTAAAGTATCAACATATCAAGCTGTTCAGTTTGCTACTTTATTAGGATTAATAATTAAAGATTAGTATTTCGAAGAAAAGAACCCTATCCCGAATCATGGATTTTTTAATTGTCCACGATTCGAGATAAAGTTCAAATAAATTAGTGATGACTCTTTTATTATTTAACTACAGCTTGGTTTCCTTTTACATGTTCATTATTTACACTCATAAATTCTTCAATTTCTTCAACTTCCCTAATGATATCTTTTGACAAGTTTTCATACCCGTCTTTCGTTACAAGAATGTCATCTTCAATACGAATTCCAATTGATTCTCCTTCAATATAAAGACCAGGTTCAATTGTTATAACCATACCTTCTTCTAACACTCTATCTTTATATGTTCCTACATCATGTGTATCTAAACCAAGGAAATGGCTGACACCATGATAATAGTATTTTGATAACTCTTCATCTTCTTGAATTAAACCAATTGCTTTACACTCTTCTGCCAGTACTTTTTTTGTATGCTCATTTAATGCAGCGAACTTTAATCCTGGCTTAATAAGTGCTGTTGTTTCTTTTAATGCTTTTAATACAATATTATAAATTTGTTTTTGACGACTAGAGAATGTTCCATTTGCCGGGAATGTATAACTAATATCAGCGTTATAGTAGTCTTTTTGAGCACCTAAATCTAGTAATACTAAGTCACCATTTTGAATTTGTGCATCATTATCTTCATAATGAAGAACTGTAGCATTTTTCCCACTCGCCAAAATTGTATTGAACGCATGGTGCTTAATGCCAGATGATTTCAGTGTAAAATCAAATTGAGCTTCTAATTCATACTCCATCATGCCTGCTTTTGCATTTTTTAACACATTGTAAATACCATCTTTCGTTACAGCAATCGCTTCTTTAATAATTTCAATTTCTTCCTCTGTTTTAAATACTCGTAATTCACAAATGTTCGGATATACATTACCAATTGTTACGTGTGGGTATTTTTCTCTTACATGTTTAGCAAATGCTAATGTTTTTGTCTCCGTACCATTCCAATCACGACGTTCTATATCTAAATATAGATGCTTCGCATTTTCTGTAAAAAGTATATTTGACATTGTCTTTTCAAAGCTATCTAAATATACAACTTTCTTTATACCTGAAATTTTCTCTGCTTCTTCGTTAGAAACTGTTTTACCGACCCATTTTTCCATTACTGGATCTGACTTTTCAATGAAAAGTGTTTCTTCAACACTACTTCCAACCTTTTTCAGCATAAAAATAACATTTGGTTCATCGATTCCCGTTAAGTAGTAAAAATTACGATTCGGTACAAATTTATAATGTGCATCAGCTGACATATGCGGTGCTTGTCCCGCAAATAATATCGTAATAGATCCCTCTGGTAATGTGTTTGCTAATCGTTCTCTATTTTGAGCAAAAAATGTTGATTTCATAATAATCCCCCTAGTGTTCTATGTATGCTTGTGAAACTAATCATCAATACAATTCATTCTATTATTGTTATAATTTTTCGTCAATTAATAGTACTCATAGCCAAAGGAGAATTTTCATTACTAAGGTCCCTTCCACGCTAAATTATGCATACCACTCCACAATTTCTTGACATTTATTCCATATACTTAAAATCACGTATATAGGAAAGGGGCCTACAAATTTGAAACATTATGTAGCAACAGGGTTAGCAATTACTTCTTTATTAATAATTTCAGGATGTTCTAGCAACGTCGAAACAGCACCAGTGAAGAAAGGAACGGCGCAATCTCAACCAAAAAATACAAAAACAGCAAATACGAATCCGCAAGACTCCTATAAAGAAATTACATCTGGAAAAATCGAGCACATTCATGGAATTGGCTATGCAGGAAATATGCTAGGTGTTTCTATTGCCACTCATAGCGGGATAAAAGTTTATCAAGATGGCAAATGGTTTGAAACTAAGACTGAGCTACATGATTATATGGGATTTCAGGCAACGAAGAACGGATTCTTTGCCAGCGGTCACCCTGAACCAGGTGCAAATTTAAAAAACCCTTTAGGATTATTGAAAAGTTCTGATGGTGGTAATACTCTTGAAAAGCTAGCATTTTACGGAGAATCTGATTTTCATAACCTTGCTGTCGGATATAATACAGAAGCAATTTATTTATACAATGAGCGTCCAAATTCTAAATTACAACAAGGTTTTTATTTCAGTACGAACAACGGACAAGATTGGGAAAATAGTAAGTTAAAAGGTCTTTCAAGTACGATTCATTCCTTTTCCGTACATCCGAATCAATCTAGTGTAGTCGCAGTAAGTGCCAAAGACGGTGTTTACTTATCTACAGATTACGGAAATACGTTTGAAATATTCGCTAAATCACTTGAATCGACCGCAATTACATTAAGTAATGAAGATGTTATTTACGCGCCTATCAATAAGCAAATCGTAACGAAGAAATCAATTGCTACAAATGAGGAGACAAACATACAAATTCCACCTTTAGATCCTAAAGATACAATTATGTATATATCACAAAACCCTCAAAATTCAGCTGAAATTGTATTTGCTACAATGAAAGCAAATGTGTTCCTTTCTACGGATGAGGGTAAAACATGGAAGCAGCTTACTAAAGAAGGAATATTCCAAATTAATTAGAAGGGTGAATATAACGTGTTTTCAATAATTAGTGAATGGAGCTATCAACTCATGTCTCCTTTAATGGATGCCGCGAATGCTACGAAATCAGTACCTCTTTTATTTGCGTTTTTATTAGGCATTGTAGGTACACTTGCTCCTTGTCAATTAACAGGAAACATTAGTGCTATTACACTTTATAGCAACCAATCTTTACAAAAAGGACATGTATGGAAACATATACTTTTATTCATTTTAGGAAAAATAATGGCTTTTACGACGCTTGGACTATTAGTATGGTTTTTAGGAAAAGAGATTCAGCAAATATTAACTTTGTATTTCCCATGGTTACGCAAAATGATGGGACCCCTATTAATTTTAATGGGGTTAATGTTGGCAGGTATTATAAAAGCAAGAAACTTCTTCTCAATCAAATTTATAAGAAAACAAAATGAAACTGGCTCATTTTTACTTGGATTCTTCTTTTCCTTAGCTTTTTGTCCGACCATGTTCGTTCTATTTTTTGGAACGTTAATCCCTTTATCTTTCTCATATAATTATGGTTACTTGTTTCCAACATTCTTTTCGCTAGGAACTGCTCTCCCTATCGTTGGAATTATGTTCATCATCTCTTATCTTGGATTAAATGGAACATTACTTAAAAAAAGTAGGAATATTGGCAAACGCGTTCAACAGGTAGCCGGTGTTCTTCTTATATTAATCGGACTTTATGATACCGCTCTTTATTGGTAATACATACAAAAGATAAGCTTCAGTGAAACGAGCTTACCTTTTGTAATATTATATTCATTTTTTCTTTTGCTGTAGTTGAGCTAATAAGTTCTTAACAAACGCGAGAAACAGCGGGTCATTCTCTTTTTTAGGTGACCATTGCATAATAAGTTGTCGTGGAATTGTAATTTCTATCGGCTGTACAATGAAGTCATGAATAATTTGCTTATGTAGTCCTGATAACGGAACGATTGTTATGCCATTAACTTGTATAGTAAGTGCTAATGCTGAACTAATTGATTCTGACTCCATCACTTTATTAACTGTTATTTCATTTTTCATCAAATACGGTTCGAGCACTTCTTTGCAACCAGAAAGCGGCATAATAAAAGGATAATTTTTTATATCATTAATAGTAAGGTTAGGCGGAACTTTTTTTGAAGAAACCATAACATACGGATCTTCACCAATGACATCATAATGAAATCCTTGTATTAAATTTTCTTTTATAGAAATAGAAAAATCTGCACTACCTGATGATAGCCAATCTAACACTTCTTGATAGCTTCCTTCTCGAACTGCAAGTACATATTGACTATGATCAATATTCCCTAGTTGAATACACTCCGCCAAACAATATACAGTAATGGAAGGATACGTAGCTAGTACAATTTTATACAAGCTTTTATTTTTCAACTGGAAAGCTGTTTCCTCAAGTTTTTCATACTCCATTAGAAGTCGATTCACACCAACTAAAAATTCTTTGCCATTTTCAGTTAGAATCGTTCCTTGTCTAGAGCGATCAAATAACGTTATAGCATATCGTTTCTCTAATTTGTTAATAATATGGGTTATTGCTGGCTGTGTCATATGTAATTCCTTTGCTGCCAGACTAATACTATTTAAACGAGCCACATATGTAAAGACTTTAAAATCAAAAACATTCATTCTGTTCTCCTTATATAAAATATATTTATATCATCTATAAATAACCTTCATTATATTTATGAAACCACTTCATTTACACTGAGTATACATCATCAATATTACAAATAGATGAAACTTATATACCCTAGAGGAGTGTTGATTAAATGAGTACTTACATTTTAGTACATGGAGCATGGCAAGGTGAATGGGCATGGGAATTAGTAAAACCTCAACTAGAGGCTTTAGGTCACACTGTTATTACACTAGACTTACCTGGAAGTGGGAAAGATACAACTCCTTCACAAAATATAACGTTAGATTCCTATGTTGATGCAGTAACAGCTAATATAAATCAACAAAATGAAAAGGTTATTCTTGTTGGACATAGTATGGGTGGAATCGTTATTACTCAAACTGCTGAACTTATACCAAATAAAATCGATAAATTAGTATATCTTTGTGCCTTTTTACCACAAAACGGAGAAAGTCTTGGTAGTAAATTAGACGGAGAAGATGGCCCGCAATTCACTATAAATGAAAATGACTTGACTGCTGAACTTATACCTAATCTAATTGAACAAACATTTTTAAATGCTACAGAAGACGGTTCTATTAAAGAAGCATCTTTTAATCAAATGCGTCCTCAACCACTAGGACCCTTCCAACAAGAGCTGAAAATATCTGAAGAAAACTTTGGAGCCATAGATCGCATTTATATTGAAACGACTCTAGATAGAGCGATTCCAATTGATTTTCAGCGCCGAATGAATACAGAAACACCTTGCAAGAAAGTTATTACTTTAGAAGCTGATCATTCTCCATTTTTCTCTAAAGCATCGGCACTTGTTCATTACTTAAATGAATTAAACTAAATTTTTCATAAAATAAATAGACACTCACAGGTGTCTATTTATTTTACTAATTAAAAGCTATCTTTACTCTATCTACATTGCCATGCCCTTTTGCTTCATCTCCCACTTTTTATACAGTAGTACTGCACCAAATAAAAATACTCCCGCAACAAATGAAGCTACTGGTAACATCTTTATCATTCCATCTGGAAATACGAGCGGCAATAATGGAAATGCATACACTGCTGGAATACGTACACCAACAATTTTTAATAAAATAAGCATTAATATCATATTTAATAAAGTGACTACAATCCATGAATCAATCGCAAAGTACAATATTGTTCCAACAGTTGCAGATGCAGTTAATACGACTATTTGTTTAAAAGCCATTTTTTCATTGTACATCGGCTTTTGAAGTGATTCATACACGACAACTAATATTGGTGGAATAACTGCTAATTGTTCATAACCAGTTATCCAACATAAACTGATCCACACAAAGTTTAGTATTAGAAATACAATCATATACTTATACTGTATATTCACTTTTCGCTCCAGACCACTGTTCAATTTAAATATAAGTACACCAACCATTAATATAAATGTTAAAGCGCAGACCGCGATAACAAATGACCATTCCGTCGCATTTGTTACTAATGGTAATAAACCTGTCGCAATTGATGGTGCTAAATTGGATTGAATTACACGCAAAAACAGCATCATGAATACAAGCGTTAAGCTTACTTTCCCTAAATAGGCTATATCCATTTGATTCACCATAAAACCGATTACAGCTGTTATTGACGGTGCAATAAAAATTTTTTCTGGTTGTCTTAACCATCCTGGCTCACGATACGCCCATAAAGCAATTGCCATCGCCGCTATTTCCGGCAAAATGACTTCTGGATCATTTAATAACACACCCGCTGTTACCATGGCTAAAATAAATAAAATAGCAATCGTATATGAGATGATTGTTTCTTTCTTTGAAATTACTGCATTCATTATTACATACTCCTTTGTGCTCATTTCTTTCATAATGTAAAACAACAATTTTATACCCTACTACGGTATTGTATATTAACATCTTTTCTATTTCAAGTATTAGTAGTCATTTACATTCTCTCTCACCCCATACACTTACAAAACAAGGCATTTTATAGACATTGACACTTATTAAAAGATAGGTTAAAATAACTATACATTAGTAAGTAACTAATGTAATTAAATCTAACTAGAGGTGAAACAAATGAAAAATATTTTATTCCGTATTAACGAATTGTCCAAAAAAGAAAAAGCAACTGGATTAACAGTTGATGAAAAACAAGAACAACAAATGTTGCGTCAAAACTATACACAAACATTTCGTGGAAGCTTAGATTCCATTTTATTAAACACAAAAATTGTTGATCAAAATGGTCTTAACGTTACACCAGCCGCATTACAAGATGCTCAAATACGTTTAAAATTAAGCAAATGAGTTCCGCGCTAAAGAATTTTAATAAAACATAAACAGAGCTGGATTTCCTATATAGAAATTCCAGCTCTGTTTATTGTCTTTTCTAATTTAGTAAACGAGCGATACATCGCAATTCTCCACGACACAATCATCGCAAATGCAAGTAAGAAAAACATTCCGCTTAACTCTGCCAAATCAATTGATTGGCTTAAATATGACTTTAATGCCACGCGTACAGCTAATAAGCCTACTAAAATAAATATGAATGCTTTTGACGGTTTCATAAATATATGTTCGCCTTTTATTTCGAACTTAGTTGTTTTAATAAGAAAAATAGAAAAGATAAGCCCTATACTAATTGCCTCGACTATTTCTAACGATGTTAATCGAAACTCTGGTAAAAAGTACATCATCCCGCCTGTACTCATAAAAATTGGCGGCAATATAATTTTCTTTTTCGTTACCGGCTTTTTCGCTGCTTTAAAACGTAGAAATATTACCCCAACAGCCATACAAACTGCTACGACACTTGATAAAAGTGCTATCATACTTTCCACTCCTATCTATTTAAATGACTTTTTTAGCAAAATCATAAACCAAACGAGCCCGATACTTATAATAACATGACCTAATCCAGCCATATGGCTTAAACCGTAAAAGTCAGTTCCATTTACTTGTAGAAGACCTCTCCATAGCATTGTAGCAATAGTAAAGATTACTCCTACATTATAAACAACAAACCATGCACAAAAGCTCTTTGTTTCTTGTACATGAAACACTTTACATAAAGCTAAAGCAATTAAAAAGAATACAAAACCGAGCACTAATACATGTGTATGCACTAATTGCAACATTGTGGATCCTTTAATTCCTTGTGCTTTCGTATACTCTCTTGCAAATACACCTGATAATAAACCAATAATTAAGTAAATAAATGCCGCATTATATAATTTCTTCATTCTATTCCTCCTGTTGTAAACTTTCTATATTCGCTGCAATCATTTTACGGAAAGTTTATGAACGGAATATGAATAAAATATTACATCCTATTTTCAAATAAAAAGCCATTTTGTTTATATTGGTTTACCCATTTCAAAATTACGGTGTCTCTTATACCAATAGCTTTACTAATTTCTCGGTAACTTTCATTTCCGTTCAAATAACGTTGAACGATGTATATTTTTTCATCAGTTGTGAATTTAACCATAGAAAAACTGCACCTCCAATTGTTAGACTGTGTCTAACAATTGGGGTGCAGTTCAGTTTTTAATGGTGGGATGCTCTTTTATAATTTATTCATTATTGATTATTTTCCATCCTGTAAGTTTCTAGCTTAATTTAAACCATTGCTTCAGTTTCTATAATTACTAAAATTACCCTTTTCTCATAACCGTCTAATATTCCTAAAATTTCCGGGATTTTTGAGTTCATGCGGTTAAGCCCTCTCAATTATTTTAGAACTTAACTAATCTTAGTTTGTAACTCCATTCCAAACATCGACATCATTATCATCTAAAATGGCTTTGATTTTATCTTTCTCAAAAACTACCAGATATTCATAAGGTAAGGCTAAAACTTGAATAATTGAAGGTCTAATTTTTAGTAGCTGATATGCGTAATATACTTCTAATTCACCGTCAGTTTCTTCTGTTTCATCGACAGGACCGATATACCAACCAGAATCACCTTTGTCACAATCCCTAGCTCTTTGTAAATAAACCTCATCTAGTTGTAACACATTTTTTGAAGTCACTATTTTATCGCTAAACTTTATTGTTTCACCGTCAATATTTAACTGACGTAAACAATGTACTTGTTCTAATTGCACCCATAAAGCAATTGTTAGATCATCTGTAGTATCCTTAAATGGATTTTTTGTATAATCTGGGGCAATAATATGATACCCATCTTCACGTTTGGATAGAACAAAAATAGACCAACCAACTTGCATAGAAAATCTATCAACTAATTTGTTATCTTCTACTTTAGTTAGCAAATACAATAACTTTTCTATCTGGGGGCCTAAATGTTCTTCTGCTGTAGCTATTATCTTTTTACCACCTATATTTTTAACTATTGTTTTCAATGGATTGTAACCTCTCTTTTATTGATTTTTTCAAAGCTTCTCTAGCCACTGCTTCACGTTCTAACATTTCTAGTCTTATAATTTCCGGAACATTACCGTATTTAGGGTGCCCCGGCCATGTACTCCAATCTTTTGCATTCAATGTAAGTTTTCGCTCAATGTGTTGTGCTTCTTGACGGATATTTATAAAGAAATGAGATAACTCTTTATCATTGTGCCAAGTTTCTAAAATACGGTTAAATAAGCGGTTGCTTCGATTTTTCAATTCGTGAAAATCAGCTTCCGCTTGTTCCTGAGTTCGAAGCGCGGATTAATTTCGGTCCTGTTCTTCAAATACAATTCGTAATTTTTGATTTAACTGTTTAATTTGGTTTTTGATATCTCGATCCATTTTTTTCCTCCTACCGTTTTATCTTTACGAAGGTGGTCATATTAGCGGAAAGTATTGTGAAGCTCGTGATCCATTCTCTCAAACTCTTTGGCTACCGAATGAATGTTATCGACCGCTTGTTGAAAGGCGGTGGATAATTGTTTCGTCAAATCTAAAACTTGTTGGTTCGCTTCTTGTGCTTTTGAATTAACTGAAAGCGTAGTACGTGTCGCCTTTTTTATAGAACGATTTGTTGCGCTTTGGATTGTATCTGAAGCTGCCCTCATTTGCGTTGCGATTTGTGTAGCGCTTTGAAAATTACTTTGAAATTGTCCCATCGTATAAACCCCTTCTATACTTAATAGAGCATGAAATTTATACCATATTAGTATAGATTTTTATATTGATAGAGAACCTTTGTTGGTAGGGTGTTTTTTAGAGTACGAAAGGTAATTCAATTATAAAAATAGCCTATCATCTTTTAATATTAATTGGGAATTTATATTGTACTTACACTACATTAATATTTAATTTTTAAAATTTCACATGTGGTAAAATAATAAATTGATGAAAAAGGGGACAAAATATCAGTAAATAATTCACCGCAATATAAAGTAAAAAAACTGCACCTCCAATTGTTATGCGTGTCTAACAACTGGAGGTGCAGTTCACTTTTCAACTTATTTTAAATCTTCTATTGAGAAAGCACCTGGAAGTAATTGCTCAACAGTCACTTCTTTTTCATCACCTTTTACATTCGTTAATAATACAGGCATTTTCGGATCACAGAATTCAGCAATTACTTGTCTACACGCACCACATGGTGAAATAGGTCCATCAGTTTCTCCTGTAATAACTAAATAACTAAAATCGCGCTCACCTTCTGATACTGCCTTAAATATTGCTGTTCTTTCTGCACAGTTACATAAACCGTAAGAAGCATTTTCTATATTACAACCAGTATAGATTTTCCCTTCTTTCGTAACTAACGCTGCGCCAACAGGAAATTTAGAATACGGAATATACGCTTTCGATAACATCTTGTTTGCTTCTTCAATATATTTTTTCTTATCCATATTATTTCCCCCTTAAAGTAAATGAAATGATGATTAGTCAGTAATAACTGTATGAACTAATTTAGGAGCCACTGCTGTTTCAGCAATAGAGATGTTCTCATAAATTTTTGCTTTTACATCTTCTACATTTTCACGATTTGCGTAGATTGTTACGAATGGCTCGCCTTCTTTTACTGCATCGCCAACTTTTTTACGTAACATTAAACCTACCGCTAAATCGATTTCATCTTCCTTCGTTGCACGACCTGCACCAAGTAACATAGCTGCAATACCAATCTCATCTGCAACAATGTTAGAAATAACACCTGAAGTTTTTGCAGGTACATCAATTACATACTTAGCTTGTGGCATTTTTTCTGGATTGTCTACAATTGAGCTATCTCCGCCTTGATTACTTAAGAACTCTTTAAATTTCTCAATTGCTTTTCCGTTTTTCATCACTTCAATTAGCATTTCACGAGCTTCTTCTAACGTATTTGCTTTTTTCGCAAGTACAACCATTTGACTTCCTAATACAAGTACTAATTCTGTTAAATCTTCTGGACCTTCACCTTTTAACGTATCAATCGCTTCTTTCACTTCTAGAGCATTACCAATCGCAAATCCAAGAGGTTGTGACATATCTGAAATAACAGCCATAGTTTGACGTCCTACATTATTTCCGATACGTACCATTGCATGTGCTAATTCTTTTGCATCTTCTTCTGTTTTCATAAATGCGCCAGCACCTGTTTTTACATCAAGTACGATTGCGTCAGCACCAGCTGCAATTTTTTTACTCATAATTGAACTTGCGATTAAAGGAATTGAGTTAACCGTTCCGGTTACATCGCGTAATGCATAGATTTTTTTATCTGCAGGTGTTAAGTTTCCTGTTTGCCCAATAACAGCTACTTTGTCACGGTTTACAATATCAATGAACTGCTCTTTCGTAATTTCAACGTGGAATCCTTCTACCGCTTCTAATTTATCAATTGTTCCGCCCGTATGTCCTAAACCACGACCAGACATTTTTGCTACTGGTACATCTAAAGCAGCAACTAATGGTCCTAATACTAATGTTGTTGTATCACCAACACCGCCAGTTGAATGTTTGTCTACTTTAATCCCTTCAATTGCTGATAAGTCGATCGTTTCTCCAGACTCAACCATCGCCATCGTTAAATCTGCACGTTCGCGATCTGTCATATCTTTAAAGAAGATTGCCATTGCAAGCGCACTCACTTGATAATCAGGAATACTTCCGTCTGTATATCCATTAATAAAGAATTTGATTTCTTCAGTCGTTAATTCTTTGCCGTCACGTTTTTTTGCAATAATATCTACCATTCTCATTACAATCACCATTCCTTTTTATATTATATGAATCTATTAAAATAGTAAGCCAACGATTGTTGCTGATAAGAAACTTACTAATGTTGCACCGAATAGTAATTTCAAACCAAATCTTGCGACTACATTCCCTTGCTTTTCATTTAAACTCTTAACTGCCCCTGCAATAATCCCAATTGAAGAGAAGTTTGCAAATGAAACTAAGAATACAGAGATAATCGCTGTCGTTCTATCTGAGAAATTAAAGTTTCCTTGTGCTAAATCTGTCATAGCGACAAATTCATTTGATACTAATTTTGTTGCCATAATATTTCCGGCATTAACTGCTTCATGCCAAGGTACACCCATAATAAATGCAAATGGTGCAAATGCATAACCAAGAATTTCTTGGAATGAAATACCGATTACACCTTTAAATACTGCATTAATGAATGCGATAAGAGCTACGAAACCGACTAACATAGCTGCTACTGTAATCGCAACTTTAAATCCATCAATAATGTATTCCCCTAATACTTCAAAGAAAGTCTTTTTCTCTTCTTCTTGTACTTCTAACATATCTTCTTCCTCAGTAACTTCATACGGGTTAATGATAGAAGCAATGATGAAGCCACCGAATAAGTTAAGCACTAAAGCGGTTACAACATATTGTGGTTTTAATAACACCATATATGATCCAACGATAGACATAGAAACTGTAGACATTGCTGATGCACATAATGTATACATTCTTTTCTCTGGCAATAACCCTAGTTGTTTCTTAACTGAAATAAATACTTCTGATTGTCCTAAAATCGCTGATGCCACAGCGTTATATGATTCTAGTTTCCCCATTCCATTTACTTTACTTAATGCTAGACCGATAGATTTCACAATAATAGGTAATACTTTAATATGTTGCAAAATACCTATTAAGGCTGATATAAATACGATTGGCATTAATACACTTAAAAAGAACGAAAACTCTTTTTGATTTACTAGTCCACCAAATACGAAATTCACACCGTCAGCAGCATATTTTAATAGCTCTCCAAAACCATCTGCTATTCCGCTTATTAATATATTCCCTACACTTGTATTTAATAATAGAAACCCCAAAATGAATTGTAATATAACCATCGTTATGATTGGGCGATATTTGACTTTCTTTCTATCATTACTAGCAAGCCAAGCGATACCTAAAATCAATACGAGGCCAAAAACACCGATTAAGTATTTCATAAGCCGTTTCCTCCCATTCGTATCCGCTTACATTTTTTTCAATTATTAAAGCAATAGATACACTTTACTTTGTGTATCTATCGCTTTTGACTTCATTAATGATTAGTAGTTATCTGTAGCACCTTTTGCATCATTTAATACGATTGCAACACTAGCACTTGCTCCAACGCGAGAAGCTCCAGCAGCTACCATTTTGTCTGCATCTTCACGTGTACGAACACCGCCAGATGCTTTTACACCAACGTTTGGTCCTACTGTTTTACGCATTAATGCGATATCTTCAGCAGTTGCTCCGCCAGTTGAGAATCCAGTTGAAGTTTTTACGAAATCAGCACCAGCTTTTACTGATAATTCACAAGCGCGTACTTTCTCTTCATCTGTTAATAGACAAGTTTCAATGATTACTTTTACAAGAGCTTTTCCTTTTGCTGCTTGTACTACTTCATAAATGTCTTTTTCAACAAGTTCGTTGTCACCATCTTTTAAAGCGCCTACGTTGATTACCATATCAACTTCAGTTGCACCTTTTGCGATAGCATCTTTTGTTTCAAATGCTTTTGTTTCAGTCGTACTTGCTCCTAATGGGAAACCGATTACAGTACAAACGTCTACATCATGTCCAGCTAGTTCATCAGCCGCTAATTTTACCCATGTTGGGTTAATACAAACAGAAGCGAATTTATATTCCTTTGCTTCTTCGATTACTTTCATAACATCTTCTTTAGTAGTATTAGCTTTTAAAATTGTATGGTCAATTAACTTTGCAATGTTCATTATCTTCACTCCTCATATCTTTTAACAACTTCATTCTAACTCTTAGTTGAACAAATGTAAATATACTTTTGAAATTTTGTTCATTTTTTTTAAAAAGTAATTTTCTTGTAGCAAATAAAGCGCATTCTAACAAAGAACACTTCAGATATATAATCAAAATTTTTATGTTAACAATGGTAGTATGTATCTCCATATCCATAATTATTTTTAAAAAGGCAATTTGTGTTCAAAAAAGACTCCTATCATTCATACATAACAAAATAAAAGGCATTCTCAAAATTAACATCTTGAGAACGCCCTTTATTTCTAATCTTTTTGATAATGTAACAATTCTTTTGCTGTATGCTGATCGATAATTAATACATTTGCATACCCGCCACGTAACGCACCATCAATTGCTTTTATTTTTCTATTACCACCTGCAACTAAAATAGAGCGTTTCTTTAATTTCAGTTCCTCTAACTCAATTCCAATGGTACGCTTATTGATTTCTTCACTACTAATATTTCCGTCTCCATCAAAGAAACGTGAACAAATGTCACCGACCGATTGTTTTTTGAGTAAATTTGTTTCATCCTTATCGAAATAACCTAATCGGAATAATAGCGCTTCATCTCGCACTGTTCCTACAGTGAAAATTGCAATATTCGCTTGTTTTCCCATTTCGATAATGTGATGAATATGTCGATCCTGCTCCACTAATTCTTTTGTCACTGCATTATCAAATATAACCGGAAGAGGTAGATTTCTTGGCGTCGTTTGAAAAGCATCTGCAAATAAAGCTATCGTCTCATTCGCATATGTATTTACACTTGAATGACTAATACCACCTTTTAGCTGGACAACCTCTACCCCTTTTACATGTTGCGGTACGATTTTTCTAGCGATTTCATACATAGTCATGCCCCAGCTTACACCAACAATATCACCGTTTTTAACCGTCTTTTCCATATACTCAGCAGCATATTTACTTATATACTCTGTAATCGTTGCATATTCCGGCACTGGAGAAAATACCACATGTGCCTCTAACAAGTTGTACTTTTCTTTCAGTAAATTCCCGACGTTATCTAAATCAGCAAATGGATCAGCGATGCTAATTTGAACAAACCCTTTTTCTTTCGCGTACTTTAACAATCTAGAAATCGTCGGTCTTGAAATATTTAATTTATTAGCAATTTCTTGCTGACTATAATCTGATTGATAATATAATCTTGCAACTTCAACGCTTAATTGTTGTTTATCTTTTTCCATAGTAACTCATTACAAATCCCTTCCTGTATTTCCCTTTCGTTACAAGCATTATACAGCTTTATGCAAAAAAATTCGACTACTGAATTTTATTTAACTGAACTTCTATTACGCTTATTATATATAATGAAATCGTTCAATAAGAAACATGAAACATCATCTAAAGACTACCTTTGCTAAAAACTATTCAAATACCCCTTATAAACAGAAGATACTGTTTATAAGGGGTATGTATTCAATTTAACTTTATAAAAATTGGATGGAAACAATGCAAGTTCTCACTTATTTAGAATAAGTGAAAAGATGATGTTTTATTTGTTCAATAAAATAATGATGGTGTATATTATCGTTAGATACTCGACTTGCCATAATAGCTCCCTCCATTGAAGATGCAAGAAAAGAAGCGAGCGATATAATGTCTATATCTTCTTTAAGTTCTTGTTTCTCTATTCCTTCCTTTATGAGAGAAGCCATTAACATTACTGTATCATCATAACCTTTTGCTGCTGCTTTTTGTAATTCTGGAAATACTCCAGTACTTTCGATTGCGCTATTAAGTAATGGACAGCCTCCAGCAATAGGAGGATTATTAGCTGCATCTTGATATACAAGGAATATTGCAAGGATTTTATCGATTGCATTCTTTTTATTTTCCATTGCTTTATGAAAATGACTCCACATAATCTCACCACTTTTGTCGTAGGCAGCAAGGACAATTTCTTCTTTACTTTTAAATCTACGATAAATAGATCCTTTAGGTAACTCAGTAGCTGTCATTATATCCTGAATGGATGTGCGAGTTATCCCATTAGTATTAAATAAATATAAAGATGTTTCAATAATTTTTTCTTTTACCTTATCAACTTTAGTCATGCTTTGTAATCCTCCTAATGAAAACAATCCTAATATTCTAGGTAATGTTTACCCTCTATTTTCTTAATTTTTTTGTAAGTATAAATAAGTTCGGAACAGAAATATCTTATCAATCCCTATCTTATGGAAACCTCAAACAATACAGTTTGAAAAGAAGTTAATCAAATTATATTATCTATATAACTTAAGTGAATTTTCTGTCAAAATAACATGACCGATTGTTTAATTCAGTCATATTATACAACTAATTTTATCTAAAATCGTAGAGGTGTAAAAAATATAGTTAATTTTAACGTATAGACATATGATTATTATATATAATTTTTATTAATATGTTTAGCTAAAGTGTTTGAACTACTCCCACTTTCACTTCGTATATTAGGGTATCTCCCGCAGTCCTTGCGGTTAAAAGCCTTATCACTTCATTCTATAAAAAGCTAATTGTCAAAAATGAATGAGTACTGAAATTTGCTTGTAAATAAGCAACTGAAATATAAATATATTTGTTGTTTACCATTTTTATTTTATTAATAATTTATAAAAGGGGTTTAAAAAACTAGAAACTTATAGTATCATTAGTTTCCGAACCGAACGGTCCGGTTCGGTATTTATATAAATATATTTTAGAAGGAGAACCTAATGCAGAAAGAAAAATCAAAGATCCTAAGTAATTTAATTATGGAGGTAACAAAGTGAACTTTATACAAACCAATAAAAAAGAAATTAATATGCTACTAGTTTTTACAATCTTTACACTACTTCAATTTGGCTGGTTCATATTATTTGGCCTATCACTTTTAACTAACAGCAATTTAGCTGACTCAGAATTTATTATTAGTGCCATTGCTTTTACTGTACCTGCTATTATAGGAATAATTTTATTTAAGAAAGAAATTATTGAGAGTTTTGCTTATTTTAAAGAGAAGACAATTTTGAAAATAGTAAGTGTTCCTCTGGTGGTTTTATTTACGGTAATTGTAGAACAGACTGTTATGCGTTTTCTCGCACTTGGTCAGCCAGAGAATCAAGAACAGCTCCTTGAAACGGGCGCGGAGATACCTCTTATATTTACATTACTTGTATTTGGTATTCTCGGTCCAATACTTGAAGAAATTATATTTCGTCATATAATATTAAATCGTTTTTCACATTATATTGGTACTGCTATTGCATCTATCATTTCGATTCTAATTTTTACATTCCTTCATACGAACCAGCTTTCGGATTATGCTATATATCTACCTGGCGCGGTGATACTTACTGCGGCTTATCTTATTTCTAACAGATCCCTTGCATATGTTATGGCGATACATATGCTAAATAATTCTATTACTTTTATTCAATTGCATATGTCATAGGAAAACATATGTTAGACAATTGCAAGTTTTAATGCAAAAATGCTCTATGTTTCTATCGAGTATTCTTGGCAACAGAACCACTTTTTCTACGGCATAAGAAAGCCATAAGAAAGCTAATCAAAAATTATAATATATTAGGAGAGTGTCAGTCATGATTGTAACAACGACTTCTGGAATTCAAGGTAAAGAGATTATTGAGTATATTGATATTGTAAATGGGGAAGCTATTATGGGTGCAAACATTGTACGCGATTTATTCGCTTCAGTTCGTGATGTTGTTGGTGGCCGTGCTGGTGCTTATGAAAGTAAGCTAAAAGAAGCCCGTGATATTGCGATGGACGAAATGAAAGAACTTGCAAAACAAAAAGGTGCGAACGCTATCGTTGGTATTGATGTAGATTACGAAGTTGTTCGTGATGGAATGTTAATGGTTGCTGTAAGTGGTACAGCTGTACGTATATAAGTAAATAAAAAGAGATATTAATAAATCATTGTACGCCGAAAAAACACAGTTTGAGTGTAAACTGTGTTTTTTTATATAGAGGCCCCATCCCATCACTATCAAGCTAAAAATTTTGTGTTAACTTGTACAAAATGTCCATTTTTTCGCTTTGGGGTAATTTTGAATCCTTAAGTTTATGGGCATGTGGCGTTACCCTAATACTGTACAACTTTTTTATAAACGGTTGTAAGTTTCTACGTTTTTGACCATTCTGTACAACGATAACTTTGGTTTATTGATTTCACCTGTAATCTGGTAGCCTATCCTCTGATACAATTTAATGGCAAGTTGGTTCTCTTTCTTTACCGTCAGAGAGCATTGGGCAAAGCCTTGCAGCGAAGCTTGTTCCTCAGCAAATTCAATTAGTCTGGTACCTATCCCTAGTCCTCGACTTTCGGGCAGTAAGGCAATTGTTCCGATGTGAAACTCGTCATCTTCTCCCTCCTTCAAGGTAAACATGGAATAAAGCATTTTGATATTCAGAATGTTATAAACAACAAAACCCAGCTTTCGGAACGAAAGCAGCTGTTTAAAAGTGGGCCAGGCAAGACGATTTAAAACGGGTATGGGATAGCAAGTAATCATCCCTAAAGTTTTCCCGTCCATTTGAGCTTCATAAGCGTATTGATGACTGAAACGGTTGTTCTCCTGCCGCCATAGCTTACAAAATGTCCAATCGACTGTGTTCTTCTCCTCAGATCCTGCAAGTGGAAACGCCATGTATTCCAATGCCATTACATTTAGCTGGACGCCGACCATGGATTGATGAACAGCCTTTACAATAGAGATTTTATTCATTATCCTATTGCTCCTTTTCACTTTCTATATTATTAATATTAATTATCATGGATGTGAATCAGTTCACTTCCCTCTCAATTCATCCTTAGCTTTGAAACCATAATAAAATGTATTTAAAACAAGCTCTGCAGCAGATTTTTTAGCCACATTTCCTTCATGTACCTGTTCCCAGGTATGGAAAAGCAGAGCATAAAGCGTATTCAAAATCCATTCGCTGCTAACCATTTGCTGAAAGTAACCTCTTTGTTGTAGCAGTTCAATAACGCGTCGTAAGGGCTCCCTCAGCTTCTCTTCTGCTTCACCTAATTCTTTGTTGTTAAATACAGATGCATCATGACCTAGAAAATAGATTTTGTCACCTAAAGGGATTAACGCTTCAATGAGTTCCGGGATATAGTTTTCGCTTCTTTCCTCATCCAGTGGAATCTGGTTTACAGTATCACTTACCAGTTGTATAGCCCGATGGCCCAAGAACAGCATCAATTTCTCCCTGCTTTCGACGTAGCGATGGAGTGTAGCAATTCCAATTCCCGCATATTCCGCAATTTCATTCATCGAAGCAGTAGGATTTTCAACAAGCAATATAGTAGCTGAATCAAGAATTGCATTAAATCTCGCTTCCTTCAACGCTGACAAGTCTTTCTTCATCGTCAATCTCTCCCTTTTTCTGTATAAAGTCGTCATTTTTGATAGATAAATATATCATTTGATATTATAATAAACAATCTCAAATAAAGTGTCCAGCTGCTGAATGTAGCTTTTCAAAAAGAATTATATTACTGAAACTGATAGCACTTTGAATGTTTCATTTTTAGCATTTCATTATTTAGATAACGATGAAGAAATTAAATTCTTTAATGTAATAAATACAAGAGCCAAAGGAAATGGTACGAGTTACTTTCTGCATAAAGTTATCGGTTTATTTTAAAATTCACTTCCGGGTATTTGGTCATCAGCCTTTTAAGGATGGAGCCGTCATCCTTCTGTTTTACATACTGGTCAAAAAATGCCAGACTGAATTCGTTGATAATACGATGAACTTCCTTTGGATTTTCACCTGGGCTCTGCAACACAGGGGAGAACAAATGTAAATCAGTGAAGCTTGTATGATCCGTATGAGGAATGAGCATTGACATACCACCACCAGCTAACCCACGTCCGTATCGCTCCCTCACTTCATAGGGATCTGCTTCATCAGGCTCTTCTGCACTCATGAGCAGAAACGGTTTTCCAATTCCATTTTCAGGAAAAATTTTCCCATAGAATGTACCATCCATATTGATAGCTGCTTTGACACGAGAATCTTTTGCAAGTATTTGTGCTGCGGTAGCTCCACCGTAAGAGTGGCCAAACATTCCAATTCGCGATGTATCCAGTCTTCCTGTAAAGAAGCCGGTCTCATCGTTTTGGTTAAGTTTCTCTATCTGACTAAGGACAAAGCTGACATCTTCCTCCCATAATTTTATGTGACTATCTCCTTCATCAGTTAAATTGATGGGCTGTACGTAAGCAGTTCGACCACCTGGAAAGACGGTAGCTGCAGCATCAAAGGTATGATCGATACTTAGAACAATATATCCTTGACTAGCCAACTCCTCAACTTGAAACGTGTTTTGATTACGAAAACCATTAAAACCATGAGAGAAGAGTAATATGGGATAGTGATTCTCTGAGTCTGAGAGTTGTAAATCCATAAACGAATGAGACTTTACCAATTCCATGTGGCTGAATGCAAATGCAGGAATAGACAATGTTTTTTCCAATCCCTTGGAGAGCTCATTTATGTTACGAATATAAGGTTCTGGATCCCCCTTGCTTTTTTCAGCTGCAGGATACCAAATTTGCACCATCAGTTCGCGCCGATCGTTTGGATTTTTTGAATATGGTTCATTTCTCTGATGATCAACCCAATGATATAGCTTCGTACCGACCCTATGTGGACCAGTTGGTTCTTCAAATGAAAATACTGGCATAAGTAAGGGTAGCGCAACTGCTACAGACAAATAGATACATAGTAACGAAGTCTTAACTATGAATATACCCGAACTTCTAAAGCCCTTTTTCCGCCCAGCTAATAAATAGCATAAAATTAAGATAACTGGGGATATATATGCCGGAATCATCTGCCACCTAAAACCTTCTGCCAATAACTGAACTGTAACCATTACAACGGCAATCAAAGTAGCTAATTTAGACCACTTTTTCGTTTCTCTGCCTATTAACAGTATCCAACTCAATAGACTAAAATTCACTACTATCAAAACAACTTCCCAGAAATTCATTGGCCTATCTCCTTTGCATGCATTTTACTTCTAATTAAAGAGGTAGTTTTCAGCCTAAGCAAAAGCAGATGAAACACCTATATAGTTGCACCAATTATGCTTAGTAACCGTTTCATCCACTCTACTCCTTTATTCAAATTAAAAACTTAAAATGCCCAGCTACCTTTACGAAAAATTGGTTCTACAGTTCCATCTGGTAGAATACCGTCAATGTCCATCTCACTGCTGCCAATCATAAAGTCCTCATGTGTTACTGAAATATTTGCCCCTAACGTTTCAAGCTGATCGTTTTCTAAATCTCTTCCACCCTCTAAGCAAGTTGGATAAGCTTTACCAATCGCTAAATGGTTCGATGCATTTTCATCAAACAATGTATTAAAATATAAAATTCCCGATGCTGAAATTGGTGATTCATGTGGTACAAGTGCTACTTCACCTAAATAGCAAGAGCCTTCATCCACATTAATAAGCTCTTGTAATAAATCATGTCCTACCTGTGCTTCAGCTTTAACAATTTTTCCTTCTTCAAATGTCAGTTTAAAGCCATCGATAATATTCCCTTGATAAACTAATGGTTTTGTATTGCTTACATAGCCATTTACACCTTGTTTCATCGGTAACGTATAAACCTCTTCTGTCGGCATATTAGCCATAAAGATAGTATCATCAGGAGTTTTACCACCTCCAGTAACCCATTTATGCTGTGGTGCTAATGCAATTGTTAAATCAGTACCTGGCGCTGTATAGTGAAGCTTCATATATTTTTTATCGTTCAGTAGGACCGCACGAGATTCTAAATTTGTTACATGTTCACGCCATTTTTCAATAGCACTGCCGTCACCAATACGAACAGCTTTAAAAATAGCCTCCCATAATGCTGGTACTTGATCCTCAGTTGCTAAACCTGGGAACACCTTCGATGCCCACTTTGGTGAAGGAACTGCTACCATCGACCAAGCTATTGAATCCTTCATTACGGCGTTGCGATTGTTTCTCAGAGCAGCTCCTGCTACCTTTTGATAGGTAGCTAGACGATCAGATGAAATACCTGTAAATTTATCAGGATCTGTAGCATCTATCATTAATAGTGCTCCTTTACGTTCGATCAGCTCATCATTCATTTTGACTATCCACTCTGGGAAGCGATTAAATTCTTCATCTGAGGCATAATCAAAGTAAGCACGTTCCATTTCTTCATCCGAAAAATTAACATGAACACGCCCTGCCCCAGCCTTATAAGCCTCTTTCACAACTATACGGGCGAAATCCAATGCATCCACTGATGTATTGACTAATAAGTATTGCCCTGGTTGAATATTGACACCGATTTTCACCGTAAGTTCTGCATATGCTTGTAATTTTTCTTCAAAAGTCATATTATTTACCTCGCTTTTATTAAATTGGTTTTGAA
This sequence comes from Bacillus sp. FSL E2-8900, assembly GCF_037966225.1. NCBI lineage: Bacteria > Bacillati > Bacillota > Bacilli > Caryophanales > Bacillaceae > Bacillus > Bacillus sp. FSL E2-8900. The sequence goes on along the minus strand of NZ_CP150193.1, from coordinate 1,763,628 downwards.
TTCCCCTCACTAACCTGCTTTCATACCATACTTTCTAAACTTTGATTCAATTAATATTGGTTTGTTTTTCAAAAAATCTAATCGAAGGTATCAAACACTACATCAAATTATAGAGTTCTTTATTGTGAAAGCTCACTCATTTCTTCCCAATCTTTTCAATGCTGCTGCACCTAAAGGCTTACCATCAATGGGGCGTTTAACATTCTCAATCACTCCTTTATCTTTACAAAAGTATTTTTGATAGATAAATATATCATTTGAGATAAGATTAAATCATTTTAAACGAATTATCAAGTCATAAAATTTAATTTTTAAAAAATTCGGTAAAAAAACCATATGAACATGGATTCTATCAAAGGGAGCGATAACGAAAAGATTTTTAAACACACATGGATAAAACACATGACAAACTTATATATAATTGCAAGCTCAACTCTCACAAAAAACAGGATAAAAAAATAAACAGCAGAACTAGTCCACTGTTTACTTTGCCACACCTTCATGTAATTTTTCTGTATAATCCTTTACATCTTTCCAGCTATCTTTCGCTGTATGTAAATCTTCTTTTATAAACGTAAACTCTTCCGGACTAATTCCTTTTACGTTTTGTAGTAAATTATTATATTTTGCACCTACTGTATACCATTGATTTGATATGTTTTGTAGTGCTGTAATTGCTGCATCAATTGTTTCTGTCATGTTTGTTGTTTTATTTTTTACATCAGTCAAAATTACGACTTCTGCTTGTGCTCCTGAAATTCTATCTTTTAAATTGGCGATTTCTCTTTCTGCATTTGCGATATCTTTTTTCGCAACCGCAATCATCGGCCCGCCAGCAAGACATGTTATTAGAGCTACGCAAAGTACGCCACCAGCAATGACCATATCATTACTCTTTTTAATCGAATCGTTATATGTATTTATTTGTTGCTCTAGAGCTGGAATACCAGCATTCGTACTTGCCAATATCGATGTTAACTGATTTGTATCCTCTTTGAAACTATTTGTATCTTTCGCCATTCTATCGCGAAAAGCTTTCAAATTTCCTAATAATCCATCTACCTCATTTTGATTCTTTACAATATCCGCATACAACTTTTCTAAATCCGCTTTTAATTTCCCGCTATCCTTTTGATCAATCGCTATTAACATGTCATTATAATACGATTGAAAAGTATTATTGTAATTTATAATATTTTGATCTGTTTTCATAATTTGAGGCTTCATATTATTTAACCAATATGCTGCATTAATTTTTGCATCTCTTTGATGCTGAATCATATTCCCTTTAAATTCACTATTAATCGAACTTATTTTACTTAAATCCGTCTCTTGTTGATTTTGAATTAATTTTGCATATGAATCCATTGCAAATATGCTTGATGTCGTTTGTGCCATTACATCTTGGAATCCTGCTGGTCCAAGAGAATAGTTTTTCACATTTTCTTGTAGCACCGTTACATTTTGTTCTGCTGCAAAAGGATGTAAAGGAAATGCGTTACTCGTTGCCACCCCAGCAATCATTACCGCTAAAAGACATTTTTTATAAAATCGTTTCTGCATATTTTTCACCTATTCTCTTTATAAGGATATCAAAAGCTCCTGCTCACAACTGAACAGGAGCTTCAAATCATTCATCAACACTTAACGCCCTAACAATTCGTATTCGATTATGCTTTTTTCGTATCTACTACTTTAATATCTTCAGCATAAATCTTTTCTGCATAGTCTTTAATGTTTTTCCAGCTATCTTTCGCAATGTTTAAATCTTCTTTAATGAAAACAAGATCGTTTGGACTAATTGAATCCACATTTTGAAGTAAAGAATTGTATTTTGATCCCATTGTATACCATTGGTTTGAAATGTTTTGCAACGCTGTAATTGCAGTATCAATCGTATTTGTTAAATACTCAGTTTGTGTTTTAATGTTCGTTAACCCAGCTACTTCTAATTGAGCAGTTGTAATTTGTCCAGTTATTTTTTGAATTTCAGCTTGTGCATTGTCAAGTTCTTTCTTCGCTAATACGATACCAGCTGTACCACCGCCTACAGCTGCTGCACCACCTGCAATTAATGCGACTCCTAGCGGTGTTCCTGCGCCCGTAGCAATAACTACTGCACCACCAATAATTGCAATTGGTCCTAGAGCTGTCGCAACAGATGAACCGATAATAATTGCATTATATTTACTAATTGCTTCATTGTACGTTGTAATTTGATTTTGCAGAAGGGGAATCCCTGCATCTTGACTAGCTAATATAGATGTAATTTGATTTGCATCACCCTTGAAATTTTGCGTATCCGACGTCATTTTATTTCGGAATTTCTTTAAGTCTTCTACTAACTGATCCACTTGTGCTTTATTTTCATTAATACTACTTGATAATCTAGTTAGGCCTTTCGTAAGAGTCGCTTTATCTTTTGCATCTACCGCAGCAACTAAAGTATCATAATAGTTTTGGAATTTCGTATTGTAGTTAATGATGTTTTGATTCGTTGAAATAAGCTGTGGCTTTAATACATCTAACCATTGCTTCGCATTTCCTCTAGCTGTATCTTGGTGCTGAATCACTTTTCCTTTTAAAGCTGCATCAACAGTCGATACATTTCCAAAGTTAACATTACCTTGTTTAATAATTGTTAAAGCATACAGATCCATTACTAAAGCATTTGAACCTGTTCTTTCCATTGCATCTTTCAAGCCTTCTGGTCCTAATGAATATTCTTCATAGTCATTATAAGCTTTTGCTACCGCATGAACTGGAGCTTGTTTCACTGTACTTTCAGCTGCATACGTATGAGCCGGCATAATATTTCCTGCTGCAAATACTGCCATCAGTGCTGATAGAGCCATTACTTTATAAGGTTTTTTTGTCATTTTTCTTCTCTCCCTATATCGCTAATTATTTTTCTGTTTAATGTACTTCAACGTTTGTAACGTAATCTTCAAATTGATTTGTTTGCTTATTCATTTCATCACTTACTTTTTTAATTTGATTGAAATGTTTTTGAAGTAAACTACTGTCTGTATACGTGCCTTCTTCAACATTTGTTTGAATTTGGATCATATTATTATTTAAAACTTTCCAATCCGTTAATAACGTTTCTAAAGTTGTAATTTGACGATCAATTAATTCTGTAAAGCTATTTACTTGATCTTCAACGAATGTAATTTGAGTCGCTTCTGCTTCAGTTTGTGATAACTTTTGAATAAGTGGCAATAACTCTTTTTGCTTTTGTTGAATGCGAAGAGCTGCTTCCCTCGTTTGACTATCTGCGGCATTTACAATTTCATTACTTAAAGTACCGATAGAAACAAAATCGATTGTTTTCGTTTGTGCAGTTTGATTTGTGATTGTAAATACTTGTTTACCGATATTAATAGAACCTTTAATGATTTCTTGAGGTCTATTCAAAATAGTAGTTAGTTCAGCTTGAATTTCCCCTTGAATCCTTTTAATATCTTCTCTTAATTTCACAATATCTCCGCTTGATCCTTGCAGTGTTTTTATTGCTTCATCGGCTTTAATTGATAAGTTGTTACTATCTTTATCTAATACTGTTTTAAATCGATTTAACTCTAATAAATCTTGCTCCATACTCTCTTGGATGCTCTGTACTTGCAATTGTAATTTTCCATATGCACTCATAAAATCTGATTTTGCTTGCTGATCTTCATTTACGTTTCCTGCTAGTTCATAGAGCTTACTATAATAGCTATTGAATCTAGTGCTGTATCTCATCATCTCTTGATTTAAGTCAATTAGCTTCGGATTATATTCATCAATCCACTCTCGTACATTCGCCTTTGCAAACTTTTGATGATTCGTTAAGCTACTCATCGCATTTACCTTAATGTCTGGCTGTTGCAAAATAATTAATCCGTATGCTTGAATAAGCGGTGATTGTGATCCTAACATTCTAATTGAATTGGATAATGTATTTGGAGCAATTACATTTTGCGCATATACTGTTTTCACTTCCGTTTGCCCCTCCTTAGCGTAAGCGCTTACAGGAATGAAGCAACTCGTAGATACTGCTGTAACCAATAACCCTGTAATTAAAGTTTTTTTCACTTTAACTCCTCCTATGTATTAGCAACTATTACTATCGCATTTTATTATTCTATTTTCTTGCATATAATTTAAGATAGTTAAAATAGAGGACGTACTCACCGTGATTGACGTACGAACCATCTCTCCCAACTGTTATTGCTACAGTACTTACTTATTGTTATAAAACTTTTCATATGTGCTTAGTATGAATAACATTGCATAAATTTTCTATCGACCCTCATTTTCCACATCGATACAGTGAATATATTACATAAAAATATTATTCATTTTAAACTTAATAACGTAAGTAAATATGAAATTCCGTTTTGTTTTCATATAAGTTTTGTACTGTAAGGTCATTTAAACACAGCTGTTTATATATCGTAAAGAAGTATTTTCATTCCCTTTATTTTCAAGCTTTCATGTCCTTATTTCAAAATATAATCCGATTCGCTTTATCGATTGAAATATCTACATATCACAACAGAAAACACTACTTTCAAATAACCAATTAAATTATATCAGTATAATTTTTAAGCCCATATGCAATTATGCATAGCATATACACAAAAAGGATAGCTTCATTTTCACAAAGCTATCCTTAAAAATCTTCTTATTTTTTCAAATGATATGGAACTGTCGTAATAACAACATTTCTTTTATAAAGTAAATACGCACGTATGAGTAAACTGGATTGATTATGAAGAATGTTATGCCAACCTTTTTTCGGAATAAACTGTGGTATAACGACCGTAACACGGTAATTCGATTCACTCGCCTTATATTGCACTGTATCGATAAACTTCGTTAGCGGCTGAATAATACTTCTATAATGAGAATGTAATGTAACAAGCCTTACTTCAGGTTGCCACTTCTTCCATTTCTCTTCAAATTTCTTTTCCTCTTCTCTGTCAAAAGCAACATATACTGCGATAACTTGATCTGCCGAAAGAGATTTCGCATAGTTCAATGAATTTTCTACTACATGGGTCATACCTGCTACAGGAACGACAATTACATTCCCCTCAATTGGAATAAGAGGTTCGCAAGTTTTTAAACTTAATTGATCACCCACTGCATCATAATGCTTCTTAATTCGATGGAATAAGAAGATAATAACTGGTAAGAAAATAAGAATCGACCAAACTTGTGCAAATTTAGTTAAAAAGAACATGCTCATTACGATAAAACTAATAACTGCACCAATTAAATTAACCGTTAATCTTAAAGCCCATCCTTCAGGCTTTTCGCGAAGCCATTTTAATACCATCCCTGTTTGAGAAAGTGTAAATGGAATAAATACACCTACTGCATATAACGGAATTAAATGTTCTGTTTGTCCTTGGAAAGCTACAATTAAAATAATCGAAGCAACTCCAAGTATAATAATACCGTTTGAGTAACCTAGACGGTCTCCTCTAATCGTAAACATTCTCGGTATGAATTTATCTTTTGCAAGGTTAACCGCTAATAAAGGAAATGCAGAATAACCTGTATTAGCAGCGAGAATTAATATTAAAGCTGTTGTACCTTGTATGAAATAGTACATGAAATTACGTCCAAATGTTTGTTCAGCAATTTGAGAAACAACTGTTACTTCTTTACTCGGAGTCACTCCGTAATAATAAGCTAAAAATACAATTCCTGAAAATAACACAGCAAGTAATGCACCCATTGCAAGCAATGTTTTTGCAGCATTGTTTGGCGCAGGATCTTTAAAGTTCGGAATTGCATTTGAAATTGCTTCAACACCTGTTAAAGCAGAACTACCTGATGCAAATGCTCTTAGTAATAAAAATAAACTAATCCCTGCAACTGGTGTACCAATCGGCGCATGTAAAGTGGGTGAAACATGACCAGTTAAAATATTATATATGCCCACACCAATTAATATAAATAGTGCTAAAACGAATAAATAAACAGGATATGCTAAAACGGAAGCTGATTCCGTTACTCCCCTTAAATTTAATATCGTAATTAATATAACAAATATAACCGCAATAATTACGTTGTGTGCATGTAAGCTAGGAAACGCAGACGTAATTGCATCTGTACCAGCGGACACACTTACCGCAACAGTTAAAATATAGTCAACTAATAAAGATCCTCCAGCAATTAAGCCTGGAGTCATCCCTAAATTTTCTTTTGATACAACATACGCTCCCCCGCCATGCGGATAAGCAAAAATAATTTGACGATAAGATAAAATAAGGGCTGTCAATAATACTAATACCCCAACAGCGATCGGAATGGAATACCAATAAGCGATCGCTCCAACACCTGCTAAAGCAATTAAAATTTGCTCTGGACCGTAAGCAACTGATGACAATGCGTCAGAAGATAAAATAGCTAAAGCTTTCGTTTTATTAAGCTTCTGTTCTCCAAGCTCCGTTGATTTTAACGGTCTTCCAATTAAAAATCTTTTAATAGATGAAACCAATGCTGTCCACTCTCCAATAATTTTGTACGAACTTTACTGCTTGTTACAGCCAGTAAACGATTTCCTCAGAAAACAAAAAATGTCTACAAGCCATAGCGAAATAGACTTGTAGACATTATTTTTTTTGTCGCACAAGCTCCACCTTCCTTCTCAATATAACGCTTACGAGGTTAGCTGTCGGATTCGGGCCTATGAGTAGCCCTACCTTTTTCAAGGATTCACCCCATCGGATTATGTACTAATCCGTAAAAACGGGTCCCCCGTACCATGCGGTTTCAGCGATTTAGAAAATTGAAACTGTGGATTATAATACTCCTTTATTTTCAAAAAGTAAACAAAAATTTTTAATAAGAAAAAAATTAAAATGATTGCGCATAATCCACTGAGAAATATACATAATGAATACTAAAAAATCCGCAAAGGAGACCCATATGTCTAAAGAAAAGAAGCCTATTTTTTCCGATTCATATTTAGATGCAGTAGCAAATGAAATTAATCAGTTATATGGTAAACGTGAACAGGAAATAAATTTGACAGATAGAACGAAAAGAAATAAATAATTTGTCATACAAAAAATAAAAAAGATAGCAATACACTTATATATTGCTATCTTTTTTATTTTTTCATACATCTAATTCTATTACAGATCTGTTAAAGGTCATCTCTTCATACACCTTTAAATTTTGATATATAGTGCCTAATAATGGTGCCGCTATAGAAAATTGCTCTGCTACATCCAGTAAATATCCTTGCAAGTGCTTCCCTTCAATAAACGAACCCTTTTCCATATCACGTTGCATTGATGACTTCATATCATACGAAATTTTATCAATCGTTTTCATATGTTCCTGGGCAATATTAGCCTTTACTGGAGCTCCTAATACTCTCATGATTTGTACAGATTCCTCAAACACATTACGGATAAAATCACGGCCGCCTTCACTTTCACGGATTGGTCCAATTGGTGCACGCATTAACGTTGTCACACCTGACATTACAGTAATAAATAAATATTTATGCCACATATCTTGCGTAATATTTTCACTTAAAACAAAACTAGATTTCGTACCTGAAAATGCTTTAGAAATATGCTTTACTCTCTCTGAATTTTGAGACTTAATTTCTCCAAACACAAGTCTGTTGGCAGCGCTGGTTTGTACAATTTCTCCTTGATCGTTTAACGTCGTCTCGATAAAGCATAAACCGCCAATTACTTTTTCTTCGCCGAATTCTTTTTGTAATAGCGATAAATGAGCGATACCATTTAACAATGGAATGATTACAGTATTTTCGCCAACAAACGGCTTCAAATCTTGAATTGCCTCGTTTAAGTGATACGCTTTTGTTGAAAATAAAATGACATCAAATGGAGAAGTTCTCTCTTCTTTCGTTATTAATTTCGGTTGAAAGGAAAAATCCCCGTTAACACTTCGGATTACAAGTCCTCTTTCCTCTAATTGTTTTTTCCGTTTACTACGAACAAGAAATGTAACATCTTCTCCCTTTTCGACTAATCTGCCACCAAAAAATCCTCCGACTCCACCAGCGCCTAATACTAAAATCCGCATACAGCATCCCCCTTTTCAAAATAAAATTTTATAACTTTTAGTATACATAACATTATACATGTCCTCTGCTAAATAAGCTGAATTTTCACTCTCAATTGAGTATAAAAGAGTGGTTATTTTCAAATAAATTTGGGCATGTTGTTTCTATAGCATATATGGAAAGGACACAATGTAGATGGAGGCAATACAATCAATTGAGGAAAAAGGTGTAGCAACAGCTATATTTCAATTTATATTCCCGTTTTCGTTTAAAGCTGGATATGAACAAGAGATGTTCCCTTTCTTACAAAAAAACGATTTTCGTCCTTTTCGGCTCGATCATCTCGATGATGAAAATACATATTATGGGGAGTTTAAAGTTTCACATCAAAATATGGAAGCATACTATCTTTCATTTACAAATAAAATTCTCTTTCCTCACTCAGAGCATCAAAAGGGCTTGCAACGTTATTCAAAGGACCTTAACTTAACTGGACATTTAACAACAAACCTTATTTCAATCCCATTCAAGATACACTCTATTGATGTAACACTTTGTCCTTATGAACTTGGCTTCTTAACAATTCGAACAGAAGTAAACACTGCTCCAAACATGACTTTATCTGAAGCAATCGAATTCGCTGCTCGCTTCCGTGTACTTGAAACTAAAAATGATACAAATGAGACTATTTGTATTGAATGTAACGGAAAAAAGTATTCCCAAGTTGAAAAATTCATTTTTGGTTATTTATTTCATGGTGTAACTGATTTCTTTGAAAAGAAGAGATTAAGAAGTTCATACTTTCAAACCTTCCCTTTCTTCGAAGACCAAAGAATGTACGTCCAAACTTTATTGTCACTAAAAGAAGGTATGGAACTTAATGAAGTGGATGTTTATCGTACTTCTAGTCTTTCCGGATTAACAAGTGATGGTAAGCCATATGTGAGTGCAAATAACCTTCCTTACATTCATGAATATTTAAAAAAACACGCTTACCAGAGATGGGCTCCAAATCGTTATTTCATAATGGAAGAACATATTTTTACATGTGTAACAAATGAAGGAGAACGCGAAATCGCTAAACTTGCTAGTCAAATGTATGGGGAATTTTATTACGCTTTATTATTAAACCTATTCCATAAAATTGTTTTATTAAAAATGGCGAACGCCTATGCTGAGCTAAATATTGAACAAGATACTAATGAAATAGAGAAATTAATTTATTCGATCAATTCGTTCACTGCTAATTATTTTTCTTTAGAATTAGTATCCCAATCACAGAGTGAAGATATTTTCTTCCGCTTAAGAAAACTTTTTAATATTGAGGTTCTATACTCGAACGCGAAACAAAATCTTGATAGTTTGTTTAAATATCAAGAAAATGTCGCCTCTAAAAAAGATAGCCTTTTATTATTAATTTTAACGCTCTACTCTGTAGTGGGCCAAATGTTAGGGTTTACTATGATTGACCTTTTAAGAAACACCGATTCAAACAAAATATCGTCACCTCTTGAATTTTTCGCTCTATTAATTGCGATTAGCGGCATTGTCATTTCACTTATTTTAGGAGCCCAAAGTTTATACCAATGGGGTCTACAACATAAACGAAGAAAAGCTTGGGTAAAACAAACTGTACTTTCTGCCGTTAAAGAGAAAGAAGATAAAAATTAAAGAAGATTATTTTCAAATTCTTGGCCCGCTGCAGTAAGTGAATTTTTATCAGCGATTTTCCCATTATATCGGCGCAACTCGAAATATATCAGCGATTTTTTTAATATATCGACTTACCGACAAATAACAGGACCGGATAATAAAAAAAGGGTGCTCCAAAATTAAACTTGGAGTACCCCTTTTATTATACGAATTCAGTTTACTTCCCTGCTTCGATTTGCTCTAATGCAGCAGCTACTTGCTCTTCCGTTAATTCATGTTGTATTACGTAGCGGTTACGTGGACTTACACGACATTCATGAGAACATGCACGTAAATATTTCGCTTCGTTTTCTTCAGAACATAAAATTTTCTTATTACATTCTGGATTTGAACAGTTTACATAGCGCTCACAAGGTTCACCTGTAAAGTGGTCTTTACCAACGATAACATGTTCTTTTTGGTTTACTGGTACAGCAATACGCTCATCGAACACGTAACATTGTCCATCCCAAAGCTCACCTTGTACCTCTGGGTCTTTTCCGTACGTTACAATTCCGCCGTGAAGCTGACTTACATCTTCATAGCCTTCACGAACTAACCAACCAGAAAACTTCTCACAACGAATTCCGCCTGTACAATAAGTTAAAATCTTTTTACCTTCAAGTACTTCTTTATTTTCACGAATCCAATCTGGTAATTCACGGAATGATTCGATATCAGGTTTAATCGCACCTTTGAAGTGACCTAAATCAAACTCATAATCATTTCGTGCATCAATGATAACTGTATCTTCTTGTTTCATTGCTTCATAAAAATCTTTTGGTTCTAAATACTTGCCAGTTATTTCGTGTGGGTTAATGTCATCTTCTAGACGAAGTGTAACTAACTCTGGACGAGGACGCACGTGCATTTTCTTGAATGCATGACCATCAGCTTCATCTATTTTAAATACGATACCGTCAAAACGTGGATCATTGTTCATTGCTTCCATGTATTTCTCTGTTTGTTCTACAGTTCCAGAACAAGTTCCGTTAATACCTTCTTTCGCTACAAGAATTCTTCCTTTTAATTCAAGTGAATTACAAAATTCTAAATGCTCTGCCGCGAATTCTTCTGGGTTTTCAATTGTTGTGTACATGTAATATAGTAATACTCTGTATGGTTTTGTAGTTGCCAATGTATTTCTACCACCTATCTAATTTTTAAAATCATGTATAAGTTAACGTTCATATCAAAACATATATAATAAGAAAATGAATCCCATTTTCTTTTCTTTATACTATTTTCTATCAGTTAACAAAAATAAAAAACAAGATTACACATCAAAACACTATGGTTATGTTGTAATCCCAATATATTATATATCATACAAATGCAATTCCATCAATTAATATGCTGGATTATCGGCTTTATGTTCACATAAATTTCAAAATTGACCCTTTAATTTATTATGTTTCCCCACGTCATCACACCATAAACTCCCAATTTATTTTACGTTATCACACCATCCATTGCATAAAGGCATATAATTTGCATTAAGGAAACTTTCGTGTTCAAATGAAATTATCATATAACATATTTAAATGTATTGAAATAATGAGTAAGAATAAATACAATAATTTCATCAAGTTAACATTTTAAAGGGGAAAACTACTATGAATAAAGATATAACAAAAGATGAACATCTCCCTTCTGAAAGTACAACCGTACAATCAGCTCACTTAGCTTTAAGTGGAGAAACAAAAGGCTGGAAAAGACTGTTACCATTTTTAGGGCCCGCTTTTATCGCGTCCGTTGCTTATATTGATCCTGGCAACTTTGCTACAAATATCGCAGCTGGTTCACAATATGGATATTTACTATTATGGGTTATACTCGCTTCTAACTTAATGGCTGTATTAATCCAAACTTTATCGGCTAAATTAGGAATTGCTACAGGAAACAATTTACCCGAAATAGCTCGTGAAAACTTTCCAAAGCCTGTGTCTATCGGCTTATGGATACAAGGTGAACTAGTTATTATGGCTACAGATTTAGCGGAATTTATTGGAGCTGCATTGGGGCTTTACTTACTATTTGGAATCCCCATGCTACCTGCCGCTTTAATTACAGCAGCCGGATCCTTTATTATCCTTGAATTTCAACGTAGAGGATTTCGTCCACTAGAAGCTATTATTACAGGAATGATTTTCATTGTAGTAATTGCTTTTGGGATTCAAGTTTTTTATGCAAAACCAGAATTTAGTCCCCTTCTTTCAGGACTATTTATTCCAAAATTCCAAGGTGTAGACAGTATATTACTTGCAGCAGGGATTTTAGGTGCGACAGTTATGCCGCATGCAATATACTTGCATTCTGCATTAACACAACGCCGTGTGGTCGGAACAACTGACGAACAAAAGAAAAAGATTTTTCGTTTCGAATTTATCGATATTATTATTGCAATGGTTATTGCTGGAGCAATTAATGCAAGTATGTTAATTGTAGCAGCTGCACTATTTTTTAAAAATGGCTTGCACGTTGAAGATTTAGATGTTGCTTACACTCAATTTACCAATTTAGTAGGTCCTGTATCGGCTGCATTATTTGGGATTGGACTTTTATCAGCAGGACTATCTAGCTCTTCTGTCGGTACAATGTCGGGTGATATTATTATGCAAGGTTTCATTCGCATGCATATTCCGTTATATTTACGCCGATTTATTACAATGATTCCACCACTAGTAATTATCGCTTTAGGTGTAAATCCAACATACGCTCTAGTCATGAGCCAAGTCGTCTTATCATTCGGTATTGCATTTGCATTAGTGCCACTTATTATGTTTACAAGTAATAAAAAGATTATGGGTGCACTCGTTAACCACCGCATAACAACATTTATCGCATGGATAATTGCTGCTCTCGTTATCGTTTTAAATATCTTCTTACTGTATCAAACATTTGTAGGGTAATGAAAAAGGGTATTCCAATTTTAATTTGGAATACCCTTTTTGGATGAAATGATTTTCTTCTAGTTACCACTTATGTATGCCCCTCTTTCCGGCATCATCACACCATTTTCAGTTCGAAAGTAAAGTGGCAATCCTTCCGCAAAAAACATACTTACTTTGGACGGATCTTGCCTTTGATGATGAATATGTAAATGCGGCTCACTTGAACTTCCTGAGTTACCAACTTGCGCAAGAATATCCCCTTCATTTACACGTTGCCCTTCTTTTACTTTAATTGAGCCTTTCTTTAAATGACCAAGGAACAAAAATGTGCCCGTTTCATCTAGTCGTAAATAAATATGATTACCAGCCATTGACTGAAAATTATCCGATCCCGGAACTAAATCTTGTTCATTATTATTAATTGATACAACCGTCCCAGAAGCTGGCGCCATTACTTTTGCTCCATATATTCCGTAATCCTCTAACTTACTACTTTTCACTTCAGCAGGTGGAATGAGAATATCATATGCCCACCTTTCATTTGGTTTTATAACGTGATAGTTCGTTTCTAACCGATCACCACCCCAACCGATTAATGCTCGTTCCTTCAAAGGAAAACGAACTACTACTTTAGGACTCATAGATTGTATATCTGCTGGGTAAGCAATTCTACCTATATTAGCAAACCAACCGAAAGGCCAAGCTCCAATTATAGAAAACAGAATGATTAAAAATAGCGTTCTATCTATCCGCTTTCTAAAAATGCCTTTCCAAAAAAATATTATTATTGATCCTATTAAGAGAAAAACGGAAATTACACTAAAAGCCTGTATACTCCACCAAACAAAGACTGATGTAACACCATTAGCTACATAAACTAAGATCCAACTTATAATTAAAAAAGAAACTATAATTACTAATAAAAATTTCTTCCACATGTCGCATCCCTACTCTCATATCCTTTTTCTCAATGATACAAAGTAAAAATTACGACATATAAAAGAAATACTTACGACTTTCTTACTTTTTTATACTGCGGTAATTTCACAGTAAAAACTGTTTCTTTATCATTACTACGTACAGTGATATCCCCTTGATGGAGCTCGGCTATACTTTTTGAAATTGCAAGTCCTATTCCTTTACCGCCCGTATGAGAACTACGTGATTTTTCACTACGATAAAACTTCTCAAAAATGTAAGGAAGGTCCTCTTTCGGAATGCATTGTCCAAAATTTTTAATTTCTACTTCAACATTCATTGTTTTATTGAAAATTTCAATTGCAATTCCCTTTCCATCTCTCCCGTACATAATACTATTACCTATTACATTTTCAAATAGTCTCACTATAAGTGTCACATCAACTTCTACATGTAGCACTTCATCACTTTTAATATAAAAGCTCATATTGGCATCATCTAATTGTGGTACAAAGTCAATCATGATTTGTTCAATTAATGCTTTCATATCTACTTCATCTTTATGTAATTCAATCTCTCTATAATTTATTTGACAGTATTCTAATAAATCATCTACTTGATTTTTTAATTCATAACTTTTTCGCTTTAATATACTTACATACTGTTCACATTCTTCTCCATTCGAATGAAGTTTATTTCCTAACAGGTCCGCATAACCGATTAAAGATGTTACTGGCGTTCGTAAGTCATGAGAAATATTACTAATCATTTCATTTTTCATTTCCTGTGATTTTTTTTCATTCTCGATAGACTCTTTTAAACTTTTCGCCATTCTATTAACATTTGCCGCTAGTTCACCAATCTCGTCATTTTTCAAAATAGGTATATGTATTTCAAAATTACCGTCACTTATTTCCTTCACGTTTTTGTTAATTTGAGACAACCTTTTCATCAGTGTTTTTGTCATTAATGCAAAGTATGTTGTAGTAAAAATCAAAAAAACTATAAAATATAAAAATGAATATTTTTCCTCTAAAACATTAACCTGACTATATATATTTCCAACCAAAATTTGAAACACTATTATACTTACAGTCGCTAACAAGATGCTACATATGAATGCGATAAAAAACTTAGCTCTAATGCCTTGTAATGATTTAATCTTCAATTTTATATCCGACTCCCCAAACATTTTGTATAAACTTCGGTTCTTTTGGATTCTCTTCAATTTTATTTCTCAATCTTGCAATATGAACCATTACTGTATTATTACTTTCATAGGCTCTTTCGTTCCAAACGCTCTCATATATTTCTTCAATTGTGAACACACGATTCCTTGCAGCTGCCATTAAGTGTAAAATATCATATTCAGTTTTCGTAAGATTGATTCTCTCTCCATATAACATTACTGTTCTCGACACTTCATCTATTTCTAAACCTCTAATATTTATTTTCTTTTCCATTACTTGGGGAGCATTTTGATTGAAATATGTATACCTTCTTAATTGAGCTTTCACTCTTGCTATAAATTCAATTGTACTGAACGGCTTCACAATATAATCATCTGCCCCAGTACTAAATCCAATTACCTTATCTACATCCGATGATTTCGCGCTTAAAAACATAATTGGTAAACTATGTTTCTCTCTAATCCTTCTACAAAGTTCTATACCATCCATTTGAGGCATCATAATATCCAAAATAGCAAGTTGAATACTGTTATTATTTATTATTTCTAAAGCCTCTTCTCCGTTATGAGCACTAAAAACTTTAAAACCTTCTTGTTTTAAATTCACATTAATAAATTGAATAATATCTTTATCGTCATCTACAATTAATATCGAATTTTTTTCCATTTCCAAACCTCTTTTTTGAAATATATTCCACATCTAAGTTTATCATAAATCAAATCTACCCTTACACCTTGAATAATCTTTATTTTCAGATTAAATTATATAATAACAAATACATTCTATTTTCATGTGAAAAGGAGCGAAAATATGTTTCCTTTATTAAAAACTGAAAGACTTATTTTAAGAGAACTTACCGAAGAAGATGCACCGCGTATACTACAATGCTTTTCTAATACTAATGTACTGCGCTATTATGGCCAAAAACCGTTACAAGATGTTGATCAAGTGAAACAAATCATTCATAACTTTAAGTTGAGTTACAATGCAAGAAGCGGTATAAAATGGGGAATCGAATTAAAAGACAAGAAAGAACTCATCGGTACCATTGGTTTTCACGATTGGTCTTCTGAGCATAAACGAGCCAATATAAGTTATGCCTTTTTGCCTGAACACTGGGGAAAAGGATATGCGACTGAAGCTGTTTCTGAGGTTATATCATACGGTTTCCATACGATTCATTTAAAGCGGATTGGAGCAATTGTATTTCTTGAAAATGAAGCTTCCAATAAAGTACTATTAAAATTAGGTTTTGAAAAAGAAGGCGTTCTAAAAAATTATATGTATCAAGATGATATCCCATATGATACGAATTTTTACGCTTTATTAAAATCAGTTTAATAGAATTTATGTGTAAAAAACCTTACTTTTAAAAAGTAAGGTTTTTTGTATTTATTCATTAGCAATATAAGCATTCTTATAAGTATAAATACCACCAAATTGATGCTTTTCAATTCCTTTTACATAATCCTTTTGTACATATGCTGAGCCAATATGATAAAGCGGCGCCACCGCAGCATCTTCTAATAATACCTGCTCGGCTTCTCGCAACGCTTCCCATCGTTTTTCCGTATCTAGTACAAAATCCGTTTTCGCTTTCTTTATTAATTCATCGTAACGAACATTAGAATAATTCATTTTATTATTCGGATTCCCTGTCGTAAATAACTCTAAATAACTAATTGGGTCTTTATAGTCAGGTCCCCAATTTGCCATAGTTATATCGTAATCACCTATTTGTTCTAACTGTAATTTTTGCTTAAATGGCTGTTGTTTAATTTGTATCGCGAGTCCTTGCAAATTCTTCTCTAAATCACCTTTTATATATTCTGCCATACGTATTGCGTTATCTTGTTCGAACGTTAAGAACCCTAGGTTTACTTGTTCTACCCCAAGCTCTTTTTTCGCTTCTTCCCAAAGTTTTTTCGCATTTTGCAAATCATATGAGGAAATATCTCCATTTTCTTTTCTAAAATCTTTACCAGTCACTTCATTTACATGACCAACTGGTACAAGTCCACTTGCAGGTTTTGCTCCGTTATTAATAAAGTGAGCAACGAAATCATCTTTATTTAACGCTAATGAAATAGATTGACGCACCTTTTTATTTGCTAACGCGTTATTTTTTTCATTAAAACGAAGCATAGCAATTCCAGGATCACTCGACATATGTAATTCCTTATTCCCTTTATACTTGTCTACAACTTGCGAATTAATAGGTACTCGATCCAAATCTCCGGCTTCATATAAATTTACAGCTGTCATTGTATCCTTTAGGATATGAAAGTTTATTTCATCTAATTTCACTTTCTTTCGATCCCAATATGTAGTATTTTTCTTTAATTGAAACTCTTGTTCATGCTTCCATTTTTCTAATACAAATGGACCGTTATATATGAGATTACTAGGTTCCAATGCATAATTGTTTCCTTGTTCTTTCAAAAATGATTCATGCTGTGGTAAGTATATAGGTAGTGCTAACAACTGTAAAAAATACGGAACTGGCTGTTCGAGTTCAACTTCTAACGTATAATTATTTATCGCTTTAACCCCAAGTGCATCAAGAGGCATTGTTCCCTTATTGATCTCTTTCGCATTTTTTACATAAAAGAGCATGGACGCATATTGAGAGGCTGTTTCAGGGTTAATTGCACGTTTCCAAGCAAATATAAAATCATTTGCTGTTACATTATCCCCATTTGACCATTTTGCATCTTTACGCAAGTCAAATGTATATTTCTTACCATCTTCACTTCTTTTAAACGATTTTGCTATGGCTGGAGTAGGCTGATCTTGATCGTTTAATACATATAACCCTTCAAATATATTCTGCATAATGTGTGCTGATGTACCATCTGTTGTTTTCACAGTGTCCAGAGAAGGAATTTCTTCTGATACTGTTACATTTAACACTTGTTTTTTAACCTCTATGTCACTTTTATCCGCTTTATTATTACAAGCTGTTAATAATAAAGATGTAACAAGTGCCATTACCATTAAATGGCTCTTTTTTCGCTTCATGAGTTGTTCTCCTTAAATATAAAATATTATAAAGCGTAATATATTATAGCAGAAATACTAACAGAAAGATGCGACATTCTTTTGAATATTTATTCGTTCAAGAAAAAAGCTATCCTTTTAAAAGGATAGCTTTTTCAACTGCCACATAATTATCTATCTTTGCAGACCTCGTTTATAACGACTTGCTTCAAATATAATACGCTCTTCATCTAACGTTTTACATTCGCCATTCCAAACGACACGTTTTCCGTTAATAATTACATCGCTTATATCTTTTCCACTAGCAGCATATACAAGGTGTGATAACACTTCATCCGCTGGTTGTAAATGCGGCTTATTAGACGGGTCAATCGTAATAAAATCAGCACACTTACCAGCTTCTAGTGACCCTGTTTGTTTCATCCCGATTACTTCAGCAGCCCCTTTAGTCGCAAGTGTAAGAGCTGTTTCAACTGGTAATGCTGTTGCATCTTGGTGAATACCTTTTTGTAATAAAGTCGCTATGCGCATTTCTTCAAACATGTCTAAATTATTGTTAGATGCAACACTATCTGTTGCAATTCCTACTTTTATTCCTGCTTCTAGCATCGCTTTTACATTCGCTATACCAGAACCTAGTTTTAAATTACTATTTGGGTTATGTGCTACTCGAACATCATGTTCTGCTAAAAATGCACGCTCATCATCATTTAATACTACACCGTGTGCAATAACTGTTGGGCGTTTAAACAATCCGCAGCTCGCTGCATATTCTACTGGACGTTTTCCGTACTGTGCTTCAATATCACGTACTTCACGCTCTGTTTCAGAAAGGTGGATATGAACCATTGTTTGATTCTCTACTGCAATCCGTGCGCACTCTTCTAACAATTCTGTACTACATGTATATGGACTATGTGGTGCAACCATCGTAGTTAACATGCCACTTTCGTTATAGTAACGCTTCACATATTTCTCAGCTTCTTCAATCGCTTTCTTTTCATCGTCTTTCGTTCCGAAGCTAAATAAAGTCCTTGAAACAGCAGCTCGCATCCCGCTCCTTGATACCGTTTCCATAATTGCGTCTTGATCTACTCCAATTGGATTAAACATGTCAGAGAATGATGTTGTACCACTTTTCACCATCTCAAGTAATCCTAATTCCGTACTAGCGACCGCAATTTGGGGAGTAAATTGACTTTCCAGTGGCCAAATTCTCGTCTCAAGCCACGGCTGTAATAACATATCATCGCCAATACCTCTTAGGAGACTCATTACAACGTGTGTATGTGTATTTACAAGCCCTGGTAAAACCCACTTTCCTTTCATGTCAATTACTTCATCTACTTCAAAATCATTAGCGAATTCTCCGCTCTTTACATCTATAATTTGATCATTTTCTACAATGATATATCCATTTTCTATCACTTCGTTTTGTTCATTCATCGTTACAATTGTAGCGTTTACATAAGTTGTTTTCAAAAGTATTTCCCCTTTCAACTCTATGAAGTTCCCTTTAATAAGTTACCACCATTATAGTAACTTATTAAAGATTAAGAGTCAAAAGATAATTTTAATTCTTTCGTTATTTTTCCCTTCAAAATGCTATATTGTTTTTCATTTGTATCTGCAAATGCTTCTTCCCGATTTGACTTTTCATCCATATAATTCAATTTCCCATTGAATTGAGTCTCTGTAAAATCAAATCTCTGTCCATCTATAAAGTTATAAAAGTGCCATACCTCTCTTACTTTTGTCTTTTTAATTTCTCCTCCATATATGTCTTGAACGACAAGAGCTGTAACACCACATTGTCCCTTTGCTGGGTTTTCAATTATCCACTTTGAACTTGTTTCAATCGACCACGATTTTATTAGTGCTTCATATATTCTTTTTTCCTTTACATCATCCATTCTAATCTTCCCCTACTATTAATAGTTTTACACATCATATTTCAAAAGAGGCAGTACACGACCCTTAAAGACAGTTGATGGTGTCTCTCCTATTAACTGTGCTCCCATTTTCAAGTAATATCCTTTTGCATTCGGATCACTATCAATCGTAAAACTTTTTAATCCTAGTTCATTGGCTTTTTCTATTACATACTCCCAAAGTATTTTCCCGTAACCTTTTCCTTTGTAATCAGGATGAATGTACAAGAAATCGAGAGCTTTATCATTACGTAAAAATGAGAAAAAACCAATCTTCGCATTATCGTTTTCTAAAACATATACAAAATTATTTTTTATGTATTCTTCTGTAATTGTTAAATCTTCCTTACAAGCAAGTATGAATTCTTCACTATAATCCCACGTTGCTTTTGATTGTAGTGCGAGTTCACTTAATTCATTTGCTTCACTTAATAACGCTTCTCTTATCTTCATGATTCTTTTTCCTCACCTTCGATATGTAAACTATTAAATTGATTCGGAAAGCACTTCAAAAAACCTTTTATTTTCATAAATTAGAGATTATTTTTATAAATCTTTATTATAACCAGTACAATTTTCAACAATTTTTTTAAAGAAAAAGAACGCCATCCCTAAAAGTTGGCGTTCTCTTTTTCTAAAATTTAATCTTCAAACTCACTCATTCATTTTACTATTTTGTACGATACAAACCTATACAGTTTCTACTACCGCTTCAAGCATTGTTCCATTTTTAGCATAATTCGTATGCCAAGAAAAAGCTTTTTCTAAAATATGAGGAGTTTGTCCACCTCTTGTTTTT
Organism: Bacillus sp. FSL E2-8900; assembly: GCF_037966225.1. NCBI lineage: Bacteria > Bacillati > Bacillota > Bacilli > Caryophanales > Bacillaceae > Bacillus > Bacillus sp. FSL E2-8900. Next base: position 1,743,160 of record NZ_CP150193.1, on the reverse strand, counting down.
GCTTCTTCGTAATAAGCACGTAGTTGATCACGATACATTGGATGTGCGCAATTCTCAATAATAAGTTCCACTCTTTCTCTTGGCGCAAGTCCCCTTAAGTCGGCATACCCCTGTTCAGTGACGATAACATCTACATCATGTTCAGTATGGTCTACATGAGAAACGAAAGGAACAATACTTGAAATGTTACCACCTTTCGCAATCGATTTAGTAACAAAGATAGCTAAGCGTGCATTTCTTGCAAAATCACCAGACCCACCAATACCATTCATCATTTTTGTACCTAAAACGTGAGTAGAGTTAACATTTCCGTATATATCTAATTCTAATGCAGTATTAATTGAGATTAATCCAAGGCGACGAATGATTTCAGGATGATTGGAAATCTCTTGCGGACGCATCATTAATTTGTCACGATATTTTTCAAAGTTAGAAAATACTTGTTGCATTTTCTCTTCAGAAAGCGTGATAGAACAACAAGAAGCAAAATTGACTTTTCCAGCATCCATAAGATCAAAAACTGCATCTTGTAAAACCTCGGAATATACTTCTAAATCTTCAAATTCTGAATCTAACATTCCATGCAATACGGCGTTAGCCACTGAACCAATTCCTGATTGTAACGGCGCTAAACGATTTGTTAATCGGCCTACTTTAACTTCTTCTCGAAGGAATTCTATTAAATGCTGTGCCATAATAACAGTTTCTTCATCCGGAGGAACAATTGTCGATGGCGAATCCAATTGATTCGTAAACACAATTCCCTTTACTTTTTCAGGATCAATTGGAATACCGATTGTTCCAATTCGGTCATCTGTTTTCACAAGCGGAATTGGAAGCCTCTCCCCTTGTTTACCTGGTTCATATAGATCATGTAGCCCCTCTAATTGCGCGGATTGAGCCATATTCATTTCAATAATAATAGACTTAGCATTTAAGGAAAACGCTAAGGAATTTCCAATTGAAGTGGTTGGAATAATCATTCCGTCCTCTGTAATCGCAACCGCTTCCAAAATAGCGAAATCTATATCCAGAACGTCAGCGCGGAGTAACTCTGCTGTATGAGACAAGTGTTGATCCACAAATAAAAAGTCTCCGTTATTAATTCCTTTTCGCATAGTCGCGTCAGCTTGGAAAGGTAATCTTTTCCCTAAAATTCCTGCCTCAGCAAATAATTTGTCTACATCCGAGCCTAAAGAAGCCCCAGTATAAACATTTACTTTAAAAGATTCATCATTCTTAACTCGGTTTACAAGCGCAAATGGGACTGCTTTTACATCACCTGCACGTGTAAACCCACTTAAGCCTAAAGTCATTCCACTTTGAATCCAGGAGGCTGCTTCTTCAGGTGTAACTACCCGATCTTTTAGACGTTGATCTCTGATTCTATCTAAATTATTCTCCATATGTAATCCCTCTCTCATTGAATATTCATAATTATTTTACACATTAACACTATCAAAATAGGGATTTTAGTATACAATGCCGAAAATTCAGACAGAACAGCAAATCTAGGTTCTAAAGCAGAAAAATTTAGAATCCTAGAAGCTTACGGAAATAACTAGCGTATGATTGACTAACTGGTACTCTCTCACCATTATCCATCGAAAGTACAAAAGTAGAATGGGTATCAGGATAAATCGCTTTAATATGATTAACATTTACAATAAACGAACGGTGACATCTAATAAATGAATCTTTCGGAAGCAAGTATTCGAATTCTTGCAGAGAGTATTTATGTGTTCCTGATAACTCTTCTGAATTCACGTACGTCTTTTTATCTTTAGCCTCTAAATACATAACCTTTGAAAAAGGAACCGGAATCCAGCCGTCTGTTGTTTTTAAAGTAACGACTGACTTTCCATCCGTTAAAGCTGGATAAATTGCCGTTACGCACCCTTCAAGCTTTCCATTGTTTGAAAATGGTACAGCCATTCCATGATAAGGAATACCAAAAACATCCCGATTCATAAACTCAGATGTTTTTTGATTCATCACCATCGCTTTATGAGCAATCGTTCCTTCCTTTATAGGATCCCCGACACTAATCTTTAAATCAATTCGTTTACTTGGCCGATAGTAAATATATTCTTTCGTATTCGAAACAGCAATTGAAATTTCATCTGAAAATAATTCCCCAACAACATCTAGTAATAAACCTAATGTTCTATCTTCCATTCTATTAACACCTCATTCACTATTATACTACTATTATGAACGAGCATCTGTTGCTTTATAAAAAGTTTGATTTTAGGTTACTTTTAAAATTAGTTTTATTCACTATTACTTCGTTACTACAAAAAACCTCACTTCAGAAAAGTGAGGTTTCCTCTCATACAATATTTCTTTATTTTTTGAACGACTATAGAATAAGATTTATTTTTTATTAAGTAAAGTGAATTTAAGAATTTATTGCCCCTATTTCTGTATAATAAATAATCCCAAATTACAAACAGTTTGGGATTATCTTTCTCATTTATTATGCGCATCTAACCACGAAATTAAATCTTTAAATACTTCATCCTTATTTACTTCATGAAACATTTCATGTCTACCATTTTCATATAAACGTAGTGTCACGTCTTTCACACCACATTTTTTATAGTTTTCATATACTTCTTTTACACCTTTCCCCATATCGCCAACAGGATCACGATCACCAGAGAATATATGTATTGGAAGATTCTTTGGCGTCTTCTTGTATTCTTCTAGTTTATTTACTTCTAATACTCCAGAAAATAATTCTCGGTAAAAACTCGTCGTACAAATGAAACCACATAACGGATCCGCAATATATTTATCAACTTGATTATTATCTGAAGATAACCAATCAAATTTTGTACGATTTGGCTTAAAGTTCGAATTGAAGTTTCCAAAAGATAAAAAGTTTAACATTGGACTTTTCGTTTTTGCCCCGCGCAATTTCATTTCGATTGTTGCTACTTTATGACCAATAGCTCCTAAAAGCCCTGGATTTCCACCTGTTCCTGAAATCAGAAATCCATCGTATAGTTCACCCCTAAGTTGTACAGCACGTCTTGATAAAAAAGAACCCATACTATGTCCAAGTAAAAACAAAGGACTTGACTGCTCTTCTTTTATCCTTTCTGAAACAAAGATAACATCCGATACAACTTGATTCCACCCTATATTTGGTTCAAAATGACCATAATCTTCTTCTTTTTTTACTGTTTTCCCATGTCCTTTATGATCATGCGCATAAACACCATACCCTGCTTCCAATAAAGCATCTACAAATTCTGTATACACCCCTGCATGCTCTGTCATGCCATGTGCAATTTGAATAATTCCTCTCGGATCTCCTTCTGGTAACCATTTACGCAAATAAATTTCCGATCCATCCAATGCCGTAACGAAACTTTCCTGTACATTCATTTCGTCAGCCCCCAACTCTATTATGTATAGCTTTAAGAAAATGAATATCCATTCACTTTTCTTATTTTATATTATATGTAATTGCTTTCATTATGACAAATGATGTATTTTTCAGACTTGCTTTTAAACTAATCTCTTGACGAATTCAAAATAAAATTATATAGTTACTTACATAAAGTAATTATATAATTTTTAGGAGGTTTCTACTATTATGATGCCATCATTATTTTTAGCACATGGTTCGCCTATGCTCGCTATTCAAGATACAGACTATACACGATTTTTAAAAATACTTGGAGAAACATATAAACCGAAAGCAATTGTTATTTTCACTGCTCACTGGGAAAGTGAAGTATTAACGATTTCCTCATCAGATAACGAGTATGAAACAATTTATGATTTTGGAGGTTTTCCCCCTGAGTTATACGAAATCAAATATCGTGCGAAAGGCTCTTCTCATATTGCATCTATTTTAGAAACAAAATTTAAGAACAAAGGTATTTCAGTCCATCATAATATGACGAGAGGTTTAGATCATGGTTCATGGACACTCCTGCACCGCATGTATCCAGAAGCAAATATTCCTGTCGTGCAAATATCAGTCAATCCATTCCTTTCTGCAAAAGAACAATTTGAAATTGGAGAAGCACTTAAAGGACTCGGACAAGAAGATATTTTAGTAATCGGGAGTGGCGTTACCGTTCATAATTTACGAGCACTGAAATGGAATCAAACTACACCTGAAAAATGGGCAATTGAATTTGATGATTGGATTATTAAACATATGCAGAATAACGATAAAGATTCATTGTTTAATTGGGAGAAAAATGCTCCTCATGCACAATTAGCAGTACCAAGAGCAGAACATTTTGTTCCTTTATTTATCGCTATGGGAAGTAGTGAAAATAGCGGTGAAGTCATTCACCGTAGTTACGAGCTTGGTACATTAAGTTATCTTTGTCTTCGATTTTAAAGAAAAGGATGAAGCACATGTTGCTTCATCCTTTTTCTTTTTCATTCACTTAGTTAACTAACTTCCAAACGTTGTTTCTCTGATACTTCTTCGTTCTTATTATGAAAATAAACCCAAATACACGCAATAAATAATAGTGATGATGTAGAGAGGAAAACATATTGGAAGCCTGCATGCGCTGCAATTTGTCCCCCGAGCACTGGCCCAATCATATTTCCTAAAAACTGAAACGACTGATTATATCCAAATATTCGTCCCGTAACATGGGTTGGTGTATGTTGTTTTAGTAGAGTTTGTACGGAAGGCAATAATCCTGCTTGTGCGATACCTAATAAAAATCGAAGAATTAATAGTTGCCAAGCTGAGGTTACAAATGCTTGCGGGATAAAAATAATTCCAGCTGCAAACAACGCTACAACTAACGTTTTTTGAGGACCGATATGATCTGATAATCTTCCTAGTCTTGGTGCTGCCAAAATAACTGCTAATCCTGTCGCTGACATAACTGCACCCGCAATTGTTTCAATATGTGCAGTATGAGGACCTACTAAATTTTTCACGTACAATGTAACAATTGGTTGAACTGACATATTAGCAAGTTGAATAATAAATGTTGTTACAAATAAACTAATAATTAAATGCTTCGCTGGGACCATCGTCCATACTTTTTTCGGCTGTGTTTTTTTTGCTTGAGCAGAGTGATTTTCTTCATGCAAGAAGAAAAAAACGATGAGAAAGGAAAGGAATAAAAAAGCTCCTGTAACAAGAAAGACATGACGCATTCCAATTAACTCAGACAAATAACCTCCAAGTAACGGGCCAAGTAATGAACCGCTCACACCACCAGTTGAAATTGTGGAAATCGCCCAACCTGAATGTTCTTTCGGAGTTTCTGCTGCAATAAATGTCATCGCTGTTGAAAGGAAACCAGATACTGCTCCCATTAAAAATCTTAGTGCGACTAGTTGATACACATCCGTTACAAACCCCATAAGCGTCATAATAATCGCCATACCGAGGCTAGCACGAATAAGCATCAATTTCCGTCCATGTATATCACCAAGCTTTCCCCATATTGGCGATACGATCGCACCCATTAAAAATGTTACACCAAATGCAAGTCCCGACCACTGTGCAATGCTTGAAGTGCCAGTTACTCCTAATTCCTCAATATAAAAAGATAAGAAAGGAATTACTAAACTCATACCGGCTGCAGTGGTAAAACAACCTAGCCAACAAATCATTAAATTCCGTTTCCAGCTGGCCATTTTCACACCTTCTTTCTTTAGATACCCATTCTACACCCTTTCTTGTAAAAAGTTTAGTAATTTGCTTTATATGCAAGATTTACTACAAAACCCGCTATTTTCTAGTAAAAACCAATACATCTCTACATCATTTTCATAATAAAACCAACTCCTCTATATGAAGTTGGTTACTTATTATCTATCGGTATTAAACGAGCATTACAATTTCTCTCGTAAAACTCAATGGGACCTGCTTGTCCAATAATCGCATATTCATATCCATCTTGCTTCATATTATATAAACAATGATGCAATAATTCTTTTCCTACACCTTTCACACGATTTTGTTTCGCTATGCCCATTGGACCAAACAAGCCTTTCTTTCCTCTCACTACATCGTAACAGGCGAAACCAACTATTACTTCCTCCTGCTGTGCAATATAGATAGGTAACTTTTCGTTATATGTCCGAAATCCATAATCAACCGACTGTAACCACCGTTCACCAAATTCATCCACTACAAATCGTGATAACTTATCAAAATCAGAAGGACTAACTCTTCTTACATGACAAAATAATGTATTATAAATAGCTTTAAAACGATTTAAATCAACCGCTAAGTCTCTCGGTGCAGCTGTAATACGTAATATATCTTTTTGCATTTGTGTATGTATAAATCCACCAATATTTGTATCTACACGAAATAATGCATACATAACATGTCCTTCATTTACTACTACTTGCTGAAAGCGTTCCATACGTTTCTTCGCTATTTGTAAAATTTCTATCGCCTTATAAGATAGTTTATATTGCCCTATTTTTTTATACTCTTGATTATGTAAATCGAATTGTTTTCGTAACGAAAGTTTTTCTAAAAAATCTGGACCGACTTTGTGAAACAAATACATAAATAACTCAGCGCAAACTCCTGTACCTTCTTTACACATACCTATAAACAGATGGACTGGGTGAATTATGTTATACTCACTCTCTTTTGCTGCAATCTCCAATATTTTATGCACACGTTTTGTAAATTGAAATTCCTCCATATGTGTTTCCATCCTCTACTAATTTACTAACAAACCGTAACCATAAATAATTGAAACAATTACACCCACTACCAATATACCTGGAAGTAAATTTGCCACCTTGATTTTAATAATACTAAGCAAGTTCAATCCAATAGCAGATATCATAATGCCGCCCGTAGCCGTCATCTCCACTATAAATTGGTTCATTAATTCTTTCGAGACAAAACTATTAATTTGTGTTGCAAAAACTGCAATACCACCTTCATATAAAACAACTGGAATCGCCGAAAATACTACGCCAATTCCTAGAGTTGTCGTTAATATAATAGAAATAAATCCATCGATAATCGCCTTTGTAAATAAAATATCATGATTTCCGCGAATCCCACTGTCAAGTGCACCAAGTATCCCCATCGCGCCAATTGCAAAAATTAAAGTAGCTGTTACAAAACCTTCTGATATGCTACCTTTCCCTTTCGATCCAACTTTATTTTCTAGCCAATCCCCTAAATGTTTTAACTTTTCTTCTAATTGTAACCATTCTCCAATTACCGTACCAATCACTAAACTCAGTATGACAACAAGAAAGTTTTCACTTTTTAATGCCATTTGAAGCCCAAGCACAGTAACCGCTAAACCGATTGCGTGCATTATCGTCCCTTTCATACTTTCTGGAATCCTACTAAATAATTTACCAAGTAAAGTACCAAATATAATACAAATTCCATTTACAACTGCTCCTAATATAACCATTTCTCATTCTTCACCCTTCGAATTCTTTATTTCTATATTTTGGTTTATACATTGATTTACAGGTCATCTATATGTTAACTTAATATTGAGAATATTAACAAATGTTTTCCACTGCATAACCCGCTATTTTTTGTAACTTTAATTACCTTTAATAGATTCAGTGTTAATTTAATTGCGGGATAATATTAAAAGGGAAGGTATACATGAAAACTTTACTAAAACGATTTTTGTTAATAGCCTTTTTCATTACACCGATTGTTTTATTAATCAATTACTCTTTTATTTCAAAAGCAAAAGACAAACCCGATTTGCAAAACAAATCTAGTAAAACCGCTTCAAAAAGCGAAAAGAAAATAGAAGACCAAGAAATCACACTCACCTTCTCTGGTGATACAATGTTTGATTGGCAATTACGTCCTATAATCGAAAAGAATGGGGCTGATTACCCATTCCAACATGTAAAAGAAGAAATAAAAAAAGCTGATATTTCTTTTGTGAATTTAGAGTCGGCATTTACAACGAAAGAAAAGAAAGCACCTGGGCAACTGTTTTGGATTAAAAGTGATCCATCTACACTACAAGCTATTAAAAACACTGGATATGACATCGTAAATATTGGGAATAACCACACACTTGATTATGGGCAAGATGGATTATTAGATACGATTTCTCACGTAGAAAAATTAAAGTTCCCTTACACTGGAGCCGGAAAAAATGCGAAAGATGCATATACAGCACGAGAAATGACCGTAAAAGGGAAAAAATTTAAATTTCTTTCCTTCGTTCGATTTATGCCTGATTCTAATTGGGTAGCTGGTGAGAATAAACCTGGCGTTGCGAATGGCTATGATTTAAATCTTGTAACAAAAACAATTAAAGAACAAAAACAAGATGCAGACTATTTAATCGTCTATATGCATTGGGGCGTTGAAAAATCAAATCGTCCGGTAGAATACCAAAAGCAATATGTACCTAAAATGGTTGAAGCAGGAGCTAACGCAATTGTCGGAAGCCATCCACATTGGTTACAAGGGTTTGAGTATTATAATAAAGTTCCTATCGCTTACTCATTAGGTAACTTTTTATTCCCGAGTTATGTGAATGGGAAAAGCGCTGAAACTGGCGTATTAACTTTAACTTTTAAAGGAAAGGATGTCCAAATGTCATTCAATCCTTATATCATTCGCAACAACCAAGTTTCCCCTGTAAATGAGGAAGAAAAGAAAAAAGCTCTTCAATATTTACAAACAATTTCAACTGATGTAGAAATTGATGATACAGGGAAAATAAAAAACAAACGAAACTAGACAGTTCAAGATCTATTTCTCTGTAATATACTTTACAGAATAGGTGATAAACATGCTGAAAGACTTATTAGAAAATGTAAGTTTGTTAGAGAATATTTATAAAATGTCTATAGCAGTTCTACTTTTATGTTCTAGTTTAACTATAAAAAAGATAGAACAAGCACTATATTTCCTCGCTTGTATCTATCTTTTTTATTTAGATGCTAACTCTTCCCTTCTATTAAATAAGCAAATCAAACAAAACAGGGTTTTTATTAAGCTCCATAAATTGAATATTATTTTCTTTAAAGCGAGTAATTAATTGCTCATAATCTCCTTTATGTTTTAATTCTACTCCGACTAATGCTGGACCATTTTCTTTATTATGTTTCTTAATATACTCAAAGCGCGTAATGTCATCTTCTGGTCCTAATCCTTTATCAAGAAATTCTCTTAGCGCACCTGAACGTTGCGGAAATTCAATGATAAAGTAATGTTTCAGTCCTTCATAAATGAGCGAACGCTCTTTCATTTCTTGCATTCTATCAATATCATTATTTCCACCACTTAGCGTACATACAACTGTTTTACCTTTTATTTCATCCCTGTATAAATCAAGTGCTGCAATAGAGAGTGCACCAGCCGGTTCAGCTACAATCGCATTTTTCTTATACAGTTCTAAAATCGTCGTACAAACTTTTCCCTCTGGTACTAAAACAATGTCATCAATTACATCTTTACAAGTTTCAAAAGTTAACTTTCCTACCTTTTTAACCGCTGCCCCATCAACAAAACTATCTATTTTCTCTAATGCGACATTATCATTTTGAAGAAAAGCCTCTTTCATAGATGCAGCTCCCATCGGTTCTACACCAATAACCTTTGTAGTAGGACTAACACCTTTTACATATGTACCAACACCTGATGCTAATCCACCACCACCGATTGCTGTAAAGATATAATCAACCGGTTTCTCCATATCATGCATAATTTCAACTGCCACTGTCCCTTGACCAGCAACGACATACGGATCATCAAACGGATGAACAAATGTCATTCTATTTTCTTCACAATAACACTGTGCTTCTTGGAAAGAGCTATCGAATGTATCACCAACTAATACAATCTCTGCGAAATCACCACCGAAAAATTGTACTTGTGATACTTTTTGTTTCGGTGTTGTTGTGGGCATAAATATTTTCGACGGAATCTTCAATAAATTACATGTATAAGCAACTCCTTGCGCATGATTACCAGCACTTGCACAAACAACACCGTTTTGTAACTTTTCTTTCGGTAAACTTTGAATCAAATTGTATGCACCACGAATTTTGAAAGAGCGAATTAATTGTAAGTCTTCTCGTTTTACATAAACGTCACAATCATATTTCTCAGATAAAACTGTATCACGTTGTAACGGTGTTTTAATAACGATATCTTTCATGCAATTATGAGCCATTAAGATATCTTCAATTTTCACTCTCTCCTTTACCTTTTGCACCATTATATATCATCCTTATCTCTTTTAAATTGGCTCAATCAAAATTTGGGATTTTCAGAACAGCCCCTGTATTCGCCGATGTTACCATTTGTGCATAACGTCCAAGCCAGCCAGTTTTCACTTTCGGTTCTGGTCGTTTCCATTCTTTTTTACGCTTTTCTAATTCCTCATCACTCACTCTTACTTCTAACAAACGTTCTTCAACATCAATACATACAATATCCCCTTGTTCAAGAAGTGCAATCATCCCGCCCGCTGCTGCTTCTGGTGAAATATGTCCTACTGAAATTCCACGTGAAGCTCCAGAGAAACGTCCATCCGTTAATAATGCAACCTCAGCACCTAATCCCATTCCAGCAATTGCTGATGTTGGTGCTAACATTTCTGGCATACCAGGGCCACCTCTTGGTCCTTCATAACGAATGACAACTACATCTCCTTTTTTCACTTTCCCAAGCATAATGCCAGCAAGTGCCTCATCTTGTGAATTAAAAATAACGCAAGGTCCTTCAAAACGCTTTACTTCTGTTGCACCGCTTTTAATAACCGCTCCATCTTTCGCAAGGTTGCCTTTTAATATACGCAATCCTCCTTCCTCACTATGAGGGTTTTCAAGAGAGTGAATAACTTCCTTATCTTTAATCTCTGCCTCAGCAATATTTTCTCTTAATGTTTGCCCCGTAGCAGTTATTCGATCAAGATGAAGTACTCCTTCTTTCCGGCTCATCTCTTTCAAAATTGCACTAATCCCGCCCGCACGATCAATATCTTCCATATGCCAATTGGAAGCAGGGCTTACTTTACATAAATGTGGTACACGTCTTGAAACGGCATCAATACGGTTCATATCGTAATCTAATCCAGCCTCTTGCGCGAGCGCCAATGTATGCAACACTGTATTTGTTGAACCGCCCATCGCCATATCAAGCGCAAACGCATCATCAATTGCTTCTTCCGTTACAATGTCTCTTGGTTTAATATCTCTTTCAATTAAAATTTTCAATTTCTCTGCTGCTTGTTTAATTAACTCTTCACGTCTTGGATCAATTGCTAAAATACTCCCGTTACCAGGAAGAGCTAAACCTAACACTTCACATAAACAATTCATAGAGTTCGCGGTAAACATACCCGAACAAGATCCACAAGATGGACAGCCATGATCTTCAATATCTTTTAATTCTTCTTCTGAAATTTTCCCAGATTGATAAGCTCCTACTCCTTCAAAAACGGAACTCAGATCAACAACTTCTCCTTTAGATGTTTTTCCTGCTGCCATCGGGCCGCCTGAAACAAACACAGTCGGAATATTAATACGTAGTGCAGCCATCATCATACCTGGTGTAATTTTGTCACAGTTTGGGATACAAATCATGCCGTCAAACCAGTGTGCATTTACAACCGTTTCTACTGAATCTGCAATTATTTCACGACTCGGAAGAGAATAACGCATACCAATATGCCCCATCGCAATACCATCGTCAACTCCAATTGTATTGAATTCGAATGGTACCATACCTGCCGCACGAACTGCCTCTTTTACAAGTTTCCCAAACTCGTTCAAGTGTTTATGCCCTGGAATAATTTCAATAAAAGAATTACAAATCGCTATAAAAGGTTTATCAAAATCTTCATCTTTCAAACCAGTTGCTTTTAATAAACTACGGTGCGGCGCTTTATCAAAACCTTTTTTAATCATGTCACTTCTCATCTTGTCAAATCCCCTCTTACATATTTTTCATTTATACTCTCTTACTCTATTTCTTTACTAATTCTTTCGGTGCATGAATCCAACTCATCATTTCACGAAGCTCTGCTCCCACTTTTTCTAATTGATGATTTTGCTCTGCTTTTTTCATTGCGTTATACGTCGGACGCCCTGCTTGATTTTCTAAAATCCATTTCTTCGCAAATTCACCTTGCTGAATTTCTGTCAAAACACGCTTCATTTCCTTCTTCGTTTCATCTGTAACAATTCTCGATCCTGTTACATAATCTCCAAACTCTGCCGTATCTGAAATAGAATGGCGCATAGTCGTTAATCCACCTTCGTACATTAAGTCAACAATTAGCTTTAATTCATGCAAACATTCAAAGTATGCAATTTCAGGGCGATATCCACCTTCCGTTAACGTTTCGAACCCGGCCTTCACAAGTGCAGTTACCCCGCCGCAAAGTACAGCTTGCTCACCGAATAAATCCGTTTCGGTTTCTTCTTGGAATGTCGTTTCAATTACACCCGCCCGTGTACAACCTACACCTTTTGCATACGCTAATGCTACATGTAGCGCTGTTCCCGTCGCATCTTGATGCACTGCGACTAATGCCGGAACACCATTTCCTTCTTGATATACACGGCGAACGAGATGACCTGGACTTTTTGGCGCAACCATTGCTACATCTACGTAACTTGGCGGATTAATTTGGCCGAAGTGAATGTTAAATCCATGTGAGAAAAGTAACATTTGTCCTTCACGGAGATTCTCTTCTACTTCTGATTTATATACATGTGCTTGCTGTTCATCTGGCAATAACATTTGTACAACTTGTGCGGTTCGAACCGCTTCTGAAACAGACATTACTTCAAACCCATCCGCTTTCGCTACTTCATACGACTTACCAGGACGAACACCAACTACTACTTCTACACCAGAATCACGTAAATTTTGTGCTTGCGCATGCCCTTGTGATCCATAACCAATTACTGCAACAGTTTTCCCTTGTAATAACTCTACATTTGCATCTTTTTCATAATATGTTTTCATATTCCATACACTCCTTATAATTTATTTACTTGCAGAACATCAATTAATTTTTTCAACTGACTAACAAGTAATGTCGCTTCATTTTCAGTACAAACTGCTGTGAGTTTCATTTCAGAAACACCACTAGTATCTCTTTCGTTTAAATGTAAAGAAGAAATATAATAACCACGCCGAGCAAAAATCCCACTTATACGTAATAAGACACTTGGCTCGTTATGAATAACGAGTGAAAAAGTATGACTCATTCTTCCCACCTCTTCATAATCATTTCGTTATTTCCTTTGTTTGGCGGAACCATCGGAAATACGTTTTCACCTTCTTCTACACAAAAATCAACTACGACAGGACCTTCGTGAGCAAATGCTTCTAACATCACTTGTTTCGCCTCGGTTGAATTTGTTGCTCTTAATCCCTTTACTCCATAAGCTTCTGCTACTTTCACAAAATCTGGTGATCCAATTTTTGACTCTGATAAACGATTTTCATAAAACATTTCTTGCCATTGCCTTACCATCCCTAAAAATTTGTTATTTATGATAAATACTTTTACAGGGATATTATTTTCAGCAATTGTTTGTAGTTCTTGAATGTTCATTTGAAAAGAAGCGTCACCTGCAATACAAATGACAAGTTCTTCTTTTTTAGCTAGCTGAGCACCAATTGCTGCTGGAAAACCAAACCCCATCGTTCCTAATCCTCCAGAGGTAAGGAACGTCCGAGGTTTTCTTGCTTTATAGAAGTGAGCAGCCCACATTTGATGCTGACCTACTTCTGTTGTGACAATCGCTTCACCATTCGTTAATTCACTTACTAAGTTGATCACGTGCTGTGGTTTTAACTCAGATTCTTTTTGCTTATAAGAAAGTGGATATTCTTCTTTCCATGTCTTTACTTTCTGAAGCCATTCGTCTGTTTGTGTATAAATAGACATATGTAACAGCATGTGTAACGCTTTTTTTACATCACCAACAATCGGATGTTCTACAGTTACATTTTTATGAAACTCAGAAGAATCAATATCAATATGTACTTTTTTCGAGTTTGGAGAAAAAAGTTCTAATTTTCCTGTTACACGATCATCGAAGCGAACACCTAATGCAAGTAGTAAATCACATTCTGTTACCGCCATATTAGCAGCGTATGTCCCATGCATACCAAGCATCCCTAGAAACAATGGATCATCCGGTGGATATGCACCAAGTCCCATTAAAGTTGAAACGACTGGAATACGGTTCTCCCTTGCGAATTCGAAGAGTTCATCGGATCCACCTGAATGAATGACACCTCCTCCAATATAAAGAAGTGGACGCTTAGATTTTGAAATTGCTTTAGCCACCTCTCTAAGTTTCATGCTGTCTGGTACAAGTTCTGGTTTGTACCCCGGAATATCAACTTCTTCATTAAAGAAACTGGTGACTTTTGCATTTTGAACATCTTTTGGAATATCAATTAATACTGGTCCCGGGCGCCCGCTTTTGGCGATGTAAAAAGCTTCTTGCACAATTCGTGATACATGATTCACATCACGAACCTGGTAATTATGCTTCGTAACAGGTACTGTAATTCCGACAACATCCGCTTCTTGAAATCCATCTTTACCAATTAAAGGCGTTGCAACTTGCCCGGTAATGACAACTAAAGGAATCGAATCCATATAAGCGTCTGCTAAACCCGTAACTAAATTTGTCGCCCCTGGGCCAGAGGTAGCAAAGACTACCCCGACCTTTCCAGAAGCTCTCGCATATCCTTCAGCCGCATGAATGGCAGCTTGCTCATGACGAGTTAAAACATGTTTCAAACCACTTTCGTATAACGCATCGTATACTGGTAAAATCGCTCCGCCTGGATAGCCGAAAACGGTCGTTACACCCAATTTCTTCAAACATTGAATCACGTGCCCAGCGCCTGTCATTTCTTCATACTGTAACTTCTCATACGCTGTATACTGCTGCTTCATTTCCATTAACTCCTCTCCTTATTTATGCTAAGCTTTCCGTCAGCCCAGGAACACGTACTCCTCTTTCTCTCGTTAATTTTTTAAATTCTTCGGTCAATTGTTTCGTTACACTTCCTGGTTTCCCATCTCCAATTTCTCTCGAATCAACTTTTACAACTGGAATTAACTCCGCTGCTGTTCCTGTTAAAAATACTTCATCCGCTACATATACATCATGGCGAGTGAATGGTCTTTCCTCACACGGAATATTCAGTCGTTCACATAGCTCGATAACACTATTTCTCGTAATACCTTCTAATGCTCCTAAATAGGATGGCGGGGTTAGCACTTTTCCATCTTTCACAACGAAAACATTATCGCCAGAACCTTCACAAACATATCCTTGTTGATTTAACATAAGAGCCTCTAACACTCCTGCTTGTGCTGCTTCAATTTTTACAAGTACGTTATTTAAATAATTCATTGACTTAATACGTGGATCTAACGCATCTGGCGTATTACGTCTTGATGCAACCGATACAACGCTTAGCCCATTATCATAAAATTCTTGTGGGAATAACTTTAATTGTTCTGCAATGATAATTACGCTCGGCTTCACACAACTTCTCGGATCGAGCCCTAAGTCACCTTTTCCTCTTGAGACAATTAAGCGAATGTAAGCATCAGTATATTCGTTTTTTTGGAGTGTATGTAAAACTGCTTCTTCCATTTCTTCTACCGTCATTGGAATTGTTAGTAAAATAGATTTCGCTGATTCATACAATCGTTTCACATGTTCTTTTAAACAAAATACATTTCCTCCGTAACTACGAACCCCTTCAAATACACCGTCTCCGTATAAAAAACCGTGATCATATACTGAAACAACTGCCTTTTCTTTTTCTACAAATTCCCCATTCATGTAAATGTACTGGTTTCCCATCTCACATCGCTCCTCTTTTTTTCTCTATTTTTTGCAATCTATTTCTACATCGATTGCTGAGATGAGTATTTTTAACAGAATATTCAGTATATAAACCTTAAAAATATACTCGTCTCAACAATCGATTACTTACATACTTGTAGCAATCCATTGCTGAGACGAGGGAATCGTGGTACCACTCAGCTTCCTTATACTTCTCACGAAATATAAGCTCTGCAAGTCCAATTAGACTTTTGTTTTTCTATCGGGAACAACCCCGCTACTTTTTACTAGTTTTCAAAAGTAGTGCTCCAAGGTGATTTTCAATGAGTGAATTGTTACCACCCTCACAGCCTCGGGGCAGCTCTCTGAAACAATCTTTATCATTTACTCTCCTCTTCTACGCATTCTCTTCTTCTATTTTTAAAAATAAAAACTCTCGCCTCAGCAATCAACTACTACAATTTAGTAGCTTTGATTGCTGAGGCGAGAGTTTCGCGTTACCACTCAGCTTCCTTATACTTCTCACGAAATATAAGCTTTGTAGGTCCAATCAGACCTCCGTCCTTTTACCGGAGACGATGCCGCCGCCCTCTACTCAGTTTCCCTTTCGCAAGCGATGCTCCGAGGTGATCTTCAATGATTCGATTGTTACTACCCTCACAGCCTTGGAGTAGCTCTCTGAAACGATCATAATCATCTACTTTCCTCTTCTTTGCATATACAACATATAAAGTTAGAAAATTCTTAATTAACTTTTATTTGTTACACGTATTATAGGACGTTGTTCTTTTCATTGTCAATATGTTTTTTCAAAAAAATCAAAATTCATTCTATTTATTTTTTCTCAAATCAAAATTGGAATGCATTACTTACATACACTCATATATTACTTAAGTATGTTTGCATTACTACATAAAGAAAAGCTTATAAAGTCTATGAGGAGATGAGGAAACTATGTTAAAAGGGAAAGTAGCGTTAGTTACAGGAGCAAGCCGAGGAATTGGACGAGCGATCGCTAAACGTTTAGCAAATGACGGTGCATTGGTTGCTGTTCATTACGGTAGTCGAAAAGATGACGCTGAAGAAACTGTTCATGAAATTCGATCAGATGGTGGCCAAGCTTTTTCTATCGGCGCAAATCTAGAATCCTTACACGGTGTAGAAAACCTTTATAACGCTTTAGATACTGAATTACAAAAGCGCACTGGTGAAACACAATTTGATATTTTAATAAACAATGCTGGCATTGGTCCTGGTGCTTTTATTGAAGAAACGACTGAACAGTTTTTTGATAGAATGGTTTCAGTAAATGCAAAAGCTCCATTCTTTATCATTCAACTAGCACTACCACGTTTACGTGACAATAGCCGAATTATTAATATTTCATCCGCTGCCACCCGCATTTCTTTACCTGATTTTGTTGCATATAGTATGACGAAAGGCGCTATTAATACAATGACTTTTACGCTAGCAAAACAGCTTGGAGCACGAGGAATAACGGTGAATGCAATACTTCCAGGATTTATTAAAACAGATATGAATGCAGAACTCTTGAGCGACCCAATGATGAAGCAGTACGCTACTACTATTTCCGCTTTCAATCGCTTAGGTGAAGTAGAGGACATTGCCGATACTGCTGCATTTCTTGCTTCTCCAGACAGCCGCTGGGTTACTGGACAATTAATTGATGTGAGCGGAGGATCTTGTTTATAAAAAACATATATTTTCAAATCTTTTTTATTGCGCAATAAAACAATTTATATAATACTATATAAAACATATACATTTAGGAGGATTACAGCAATGTCCGAAAAAACATACGAACTCGCAACCTTCGCAGGCGGTTGCTTTTGGTGCATGGTAAAACCATTTGATGAACTTCCTGGTATTCATAAAGTACTTTCTGGCTATGCAGGAGGTCATGTAGAAAATCCAACATATGAACAAGTAAAAGCTGGAACATCTGGACATTTAGAAGTTGTTCAAATTACATTCGATCCTTCTATTTTTCCTTATCAGAAATTACTAGACTTATATTGGCCACAAATCGATCCAACTGACGATGGCGGACAATTTTTTGACCGTGGTCCATCTTATCGTACCGCTATTTTTTACCATAACGAAACACAAAAAGGGCTTGCTGAAAAATCAAAACAAGCTCTTGCAGAAAGCGGTATGTTTAAAGATCCAATCGTGACTGAAATTCGTCCTGCTGCACCTTTTTACGAAGCAGAGGAATACCACCAACATTTCTATAAAAAGAATCCAGAGAAATATGCTACTGAGCAAAAAGAATCTGGGCGTGAAGACTTTATAAAAGAAAATTGGCAAAAAAAATAATAAAAACGCATCGTGCTTTTTTAGTACGTTGCGTTTTTATTTTTGATAAAAGTACCATACAATTAACAGAACAATTGCTGTTAGTGACCAAAGTATTATCTCGTTTTTCACTCTATTCTTTTTCTTAGTCATTTCATTCCCTCCTAATAACTATTAAACATATTCAATTTTTTCTTTGTTTAATTGTCCATCTTATATACGTGAATACATCCTTACAAATTCTAATAGCAAGACCACCAATAATTCCGATTGCAATGGAAATTACTAGCATCTGTCCAAAACTAAAAGAATTTGTGTACATTATGTAGAGAACGATACATATAAGTAAAACATCCGGTAAAGAAAGTAAAAACCTTTTAAGCATTCCTTTATCTCCTCTATACTTTTTAATTTATATCTTCTACTGTAATTTTGAAATAAAATTTGTTCAAAAATTCCATTTATACCCTCATTTTATGAAAAATAATAAGAATCCCTTTTCAAAAGAGATTCTTATTCAGCAGATTTAAGTTTAATTATTTTCTACATATCCTATTCCATAATTACTCCTAAAATAGAATAATATTACTAATGATTTATTGTAAATTGACTATTTGCCAGGTAACCGAATGTCGCGCCAGCTAACTACATCGCATTGGCCAAATTCATTATTACCTACCGCGATCACCGTGCCGTCTGATTTTAGTCCGACTGTATGTGCACAACCAGCCGCTATCGCTACAATATCTCTCCAATCACTTACGTTACATTGACCATACTCATTCCAACCCACTGCCACCACGGTACCGTTTGATTTAAGTCCGATTGTATGATTCGTACCAGCCGCTATTGCTACAATATCTCGCCAGCCACTTACATCACACTGGTTATGTTTATCATTCCCCACTGCTGTCACCGTACCGTCTCGTTTAAGACCAACAGTATGAAGATACCCAGCCTTGACCGCTACAATACCTCGCCAGCTACTTACATTGCATTGACCATATCGATTATTCCCCACAGTCGTCAATGTGCCGTCCAATTTAAGACCGACTGTATGCCAGTCACCCGCTGTGACTGCCACAATACCTTGCCAACTGCTTACATTGCATTCTCCTTCTTTATTTCGGCCCACCGCTACTACCGTGCCATCCGATTTCAGGCCAATAGTACGACGCCACCCTGCCGCAACCGCTACAATATTATGCCAATCGTTTACATCACATTGTTCATGCTTATTCCAACCCACTGCTACCGCAGTACTGTCACATGTAAGACCGATTGTATGAGCATTACCCGTGTTCGTTGCCATATGAACATTGCCCACTGCGACTGCTTCAATATCTCGCCAGCCACTTACATTACATTCCCCTTCTTTATTCCGGCCCACCGCTACTACCGTGCCATCCGATTTCAGGCCAACTGTATGACAACGCCCCGCCGCTATCATATCTTTGGGCCATCGCTTCACTTTTTCTTTCGATAAAAGGTAATCCATGTTTTACCTCCTTGCATATAAGCAACTGTATCATAATAGATATTTTTATCAAATTTCATTATAAATCTACATTTACAAAGAAAGCTTATTGTACTTCTTCAAAAAATAAAAACCTCCAGTTTAAATACTAGAGGTTTTCTCGTTATTTCTTCAAGCGTTCAATAAAATCGTTCAATTTATCTAGCGATTTCATATTCTGATTGCAAGCTACACCATCTTTGCAAATGTAGTTTCCCTTTTTAACGAAAGTTCCTGGTACATCGCCTTTAATTTCAACTAAAAACATTCCTACTTCTTCATGTCCATGACATAACGAACAAATGCTTTTTTTATTTAAACTTTGGAACGTTCCTTGCAGACCAACAAATTTATTTTTATCATTTTTCGCTATAATAAATTTCCTGCTTGACCCCTTATCAATCCAGCTTAAATAAGATATTTCTTTCATATCCATTTCTTCCATATCAGGAAGTTTTAAC
This sequence comes from Bacillus sp. FSL E2-8900, assembly GCF_037966225.1. Classification (NCBI taxonomy): domain Bacteria; kingdom Bacillati; phylum Bacillota; class Bacilli; order Caryophanales; family Bacillaceae; genus Bacillus; species Bacillus sp. FSL E2-8900. Next base: position 1,723,054 of record NZ_CP150193.1, on the reverse strand, counting down.
TTTTTCGCTTTAGGAAATAATTTTTTTAATGTTTGTGCTGTAACTTCTTGAAACGGAATTACATACGGATTTATTTTCATTAAAAATGATTCTGCATCTTCTCTATTTTGAACTGTTAATACCGTATCAATTAACTCTTTCTGTTCATCCGTTAAATTCTCAAATACATGTATTATCTTTTCAATCGCAAGCGATTTTAACGCTTGAATTACACCTCTATCATTTGCCGTTGCATGCCCGTTTGCTAAAATATAAGCTTGTGATTTTATAAAATTATATTGATCACTTCTAATAAACGCTTCCATCTTTATCACTCCATACAAATTGTTGATCTAGTTTTATTGTATACAATGATTACGTTTTTTGATATGTAAAAGATAACTTAGAAACAAACATTACATATATCACTTATTCTCTACCGCTGCATTTCCTGACAAAAGAAGCCATCATCTGTTTTCCATTCCGCATATAATACGTCTTCAAATTTAGTAATTCCTTTTTGCTTTATTTGTTTATAAAGCCATCCTTCATCAAATCCCGCTTCCCTCAAATTATCCTTAACTACTTTTCCATCACTAATTAATGAAATTGGTAAGTATACGGGCTTATGTTTTAAACTTAAATCATTTATAGTAGGAGATTCGTATTTACTTTTTTTCAGAACGCTTATGTTTCCGTTCGGTTCCAATATCATATATTCAACTTCTCGGATTGAAAATATATCTTTTTGTTGCCTAAGCATTTGTTGTAATTGGTTTATATCCAAATGATTTACGCTTAATTGTTCACGATCAATCTTTCCATTACGAATAATAATTGAAGGATATCCTTCAAAAAACCTTCTTGTTCCTCTTACTTTTTGTGTTATCACTTCTATAGTATAAATTAAAATTACCCAAACAAATACTGAATATAAAATAGACCATACTTTAATTTTAGGATCATATATTGAATTTCCAACGAGCTCACCTAGGACGATTGCAGAAATAAAATCAAATGGCGTTAGCTGAGATATTTGTGTTTTCCCTAATATTTTTGTAGCAATTAATAGAACAAAAAAACCAACTAAAAGCTCTATCGTTATTTGTCCAATATGATTCATATATGTTCACCTTTCTACTTTTCAAGTGCTCTGTATACCATTTAATAAAAAAACGGCACATTTTTTCTATTATCATGCCCGTTCACACCTCATATATCCAATACACATAAAACAAAAAGAGTCTGATTCAAAGTAATATATGAATCAGACTCTTTTCCTCTTATTTAGAATACACAATCTTTTTAATCGTTTCCCCAGAAAGAAAATATTCTTCTGCAAGTTGATGAATAGCAATCCCACTTTTAAAAGCTTCTTTAATTGCTTTATTTCTTTCATCTAGTTGTTTTCTTCCGCCAGATCGTGTACCCCATTTATAATGTTTCGTTTCTTGTTTCGGAATGTAAATTGTTTCACCTTGTATATACTTTTGAATTTCAGTAATTAAACTCTCCGGTAAAACAGCATTAGCTTTTACGTATTTCATTTCTGCTCGCCCCTTATTTTTTATGGTTCATTTCAATAAGGTGCAAAGCCAAATATAAAAAATGATACGAGCTCATATAGGCGATTGTATATTACTTGTCTACCTCACGCAAAGTATCGCCATTTCCATACTTGGCTTTGCATGAGACGTTGCAGTGTCTGGCAATTGAATTATAATCGCCATATAAACACCTCCTAATATACCTTTTGTATTTTATTATATGATAAATTCCTTCTCCTTGCATCCACACCCTTCTTAAAGCACGAAATTACTTAGTTTGATATAATACTTTTTAATTGAATCAAAAATCATTGTGAGGTTACATTATGAAGAAAAAAATTATCATTACAATCGTTACACTATTCTTTATTATCACGGCATTATTCGGAACATACAAATTGATGAACGCAAGAAGCTTTCAATTATTTGGATATTTAACACAACGTGTAGAAACAAATGAAAAAGTGATCGCTTTAACTTTTGATGATGGCCCTACTAACAATGTAAAACAAATATTACCGCTACTAGATAAATACAACGCTAAAGCTACTTTCTTTTTAATTGGAAATGAATTAGAGAAAAATCTATCGTTAGGTGAAGCTATCGCGCAATCTGGGCACCAACTTGGAAACCATACATATTCTCATAATAGAATGGTTTTCAAAACACCTTCTTTTATTAAAGGTGAAATAGAAAAAACGAATTCATTAATCCGCCAAACAGGATTTACAGGCGAAATTGATTTTAGGCCCCCTAACGGTAAGAAGTTAATAGGGCTGCCATATTATTTAAATAAAAACAATATCGGAACAATCACATGGGATCTTGAGCCCGATACTTTTTATAAATCTGCGGCTGATAAAATTAAATACGTTAATAAAAATGTAAAACCAGGTTCTATCATTTTACTGCACTCTATGTATGATGAGTCTAATGAAAATTTACAAACGATTGAAGGTATTTTAGATTCTTTATCTAAGAAGGGCTATCAGTTCGTAACAGTAAATGAATTGCAAAAAAGAGCAAAATAAAAAGGTAGCGTATCTTTGTATGATACGCTACCTTTCTTTTTATATAATGCCAAGTACATTTAAGAATACGATAATAATCGCAATTGGTGCGATATAACGAAGTAAGAATAACCATAATACGAATAGTTTATAACCTTTATTTTTACTTACACCTAGCTCTTTCATTAATACATCTTTCTTCATTTTTAAAGGAACAAAGATAGAAACTAATAATACACCAAGTGGCATTAATACGTTACTTACTGCATAGTCCGCTAAATCAAAGACTGTCTTCCCGAAAATCTTCAGATCACTTAATATACCGAATGATAATGCTGATGGTACCCCAACAACGAAGATTAATAACCCTACGATTAAGGCCATTTTTTCACGTTTCCCTTTACCTTTTGATGTTAACGATGCAACACTAATTTCTAACATCGAAATTGCTGATGTAATCGTAGCGAAGAAGAATAGTAATAAGAAAACAATGAAGAATAATTTTCCGAACGCCATTTTACTGAAAATAGCTGGCAACACGATAAATAATAGTCCCGGCCCTTGAGATGGTTCCATTCCAAATGCGAACACAACTGGGAAAATTGCAAGTCCTGCAAGTAATGTAATAACAAGAGTTAAGGCTACGATAGAAAATGCTGAACGTGGTAAGCTTTCTTCTTTCGGTAAGTATGAGCTATACGTTACCATAACGGCTACCCCAACAGATAATGAGAAGAACGATTGCCCCATTGCGTATAATATAACTTCTGATGTTACATGTGAGAAATCAGGTTGTAAGAAGAAACGAACGCCTTCTCCAGCACCATCTAACGTAAGTGCACGAACGATTAATACAAAGAATAAAACGAATAGTGCTGGCATGAAATATTTATTTACTTTTTCAACACCATTTTGTACACCTTTACTTACGATGAAAATAGTAATAAGGATGAATAATAGCTGTGATCCAACTGCTAAATATGGATTGGAAATGATTTCACCAAACGTAGCTTCGTATGCTCCATTTCCTTCCCATAGTCTACCTGTAATTGCATTCCATAAATATAATAAAATCCAGCCTCCTACAACACTGTAGAAAGAAAGTAATATGAAACATGTTACAATTCCTAATTTACCTAACCAAGGCCATAACGTTTTAGGAGCAATCTCTCTATATGCATCGACAGCCTCTTTTTGTGTACTTCTTCCAATAACAAATTCAGCTAATAATAGCGGTAAACCAATTAATAATGTGAAACCGATGAAAATTAGGAAGAACGCTCCGCCTCCTCCAATGCCGGCCATATATGGGAATTTCCAAATCGCCCCAAGACCAATTGCCGAACCTGCTGCAGCTAATACGAAACCTAATTTCGATGTCCATTGCTGTGAATTCATTTGTTAATCTCCTCTCTATCTCTTTTTCTTTGTTACAATTCGGTATTTATATTGTTCTATCAATACTCTTTTCTAATACGTTCACTTCCTCCCTAATAATAAAAAAACGCCCCTACGTAAATACGTAGGGACGACAAAATTATCGCGGTACCACCCTAGTTGTGAAGAACACTAAGAAACCACCTAAATAAAAACGCCCCTACGCAAAAACGTAGGGACGATAAAATATCGCGGTACCACCCTAGTTATGAAGCCACACCAAAGTTAGGACCTAAATAAAAAACGTCCCTACGTAAATACGTAGGGACGATAAATATCGCGGTACCACCCTAGTTGTGAAAAAATCTTCACCACTTTATTTGATAACGGTATAAACTACCGTCTTTCATTTCCTCAAAATATGAGATTTATGAAAGATGCTCCAGGACGAACTTCATGAATAATCTATATACTGATTCACACCAACCATCAGCTCTCTGAAATAGGGAGATATTCACTACTATACCCTTTCATTGCCCAAATATTATTTTCCGAATTGATTACTATCATTTTTATCACACATTAAAAATAGTGTCAACTTATATTTCGAATTTTTATGTATTACAATCTATTTGAAAATTCGAAATATAAGTTTTAGTTTAGAAAACAAGTAGCTTAGTACATAACGAATTCTAACAGGCAATAGAAAAAGAATTACGTATTATTGATACTTATTCAATAATACAAATCATCTAGAAACATAACCTGTCTCTCTGTATTCATTTTTTAAGAGTTTGATGGATACCAAGAAAATTTCGCATCACTATCCAGTGGTCTATTTTTCGTTTCTTCTTTAATTACACGAAACCATTCATTTAGAATTTGAGTTTTGGGCAATTGAGCAGCAAGGCTATCTTCCCAAATTATATGTGAGAACCAGGCTTTCGTTTCCCATTCAAACTGCAATTGTGCGAACGAAATTATAGGGTGATCAGCTCCACGAAATTGCTCATTTACTGCATTTGAAACTTCTGGAGCTTGCGGTAACAACTCGTTCTGAATTCTATTTCTTATCGTCTCATTTTCTAGCTGATCCCAGAAATACAATTGCCCATTTATTTGATAAAAAATATCAAATGAAGCCTCACCTTTCTTCAAATTCAATAACACGAAGGCACGTTCCACATCATTGTCAGCCGCTTTTACAGCATTAACAATTATATTTTGTGCCATTGATACCCAGTAACTAGTCGCTTCCTCTACCGGTGATTCAACATACAATTCTTCACTTAATTCATGAAGAGTAGCTTCTTGCTCATTTACTTTTTCAACTTTTTTAAAAAACCTATTAAAAAACCCCATAACTTCCCCCTTATTACTATTTTCTATTTCACAAAATAAAAAATAGATTTTTCTTGCTCATCCACATTTACTCCTGGCGCGTATGTATGAACTTGTTGCAACACTTCTTCTATTAGCAACTCTAACTCCTGCACACTTTTTTCTGGATTCCCTATTAATGTGTCCGCCATACGTTCATATAATTTTTCAGGTTTAATAGTCATTCGTTCCACATTATTAGGCATCCATTTAAACGCTGGATGATGTACGTACATTTTATTCAAACCAAATAAAACACCGAATATGTTCCTTTGTACTTCGCAAATAACGTCATAAAGCATAAGCCAATCTTTCCGTTTTAAAAGCGCCTTTCGATTGTGCCAACGATTACTTAACCATAGATTTTCTGAAATCATCCGTTTTGCTAGTTCATCTGGATATGCCGCTACTTTTTCTTTTAATTCATTCACTTTCCCTTCTCCATACAAACTAACACCATCATGAATGGATGATACAATACATTGTTTTTCATAACTTATATCATATTGATCCACCACATCCGAAATCACTTTCTCTACTGTCTCTGTTAAAAAGTTACTAATCTCTAATTTAATTCCCTCTTTCGTTAAATACGTTTCCGACCATTCTTCTTCCTCATACGGATGATACGATAATATTTTCCCATCAATATGATAAATAGGGGCCCTACGATCCTCATCTTCCGGCGGTGTTGACCATAAAATATGTAATTCTATATCTGAATGTTCATCTTCAAGCCTTCTAGCTACTGAACCCGCTAAAATAATAGCTTCTACTTTCGGATTTTTCCTATAAATCTCTGACATCTCTATCGCTTTCTCTTTTAATCCCATTTCATTTCCCCCTAAAATTGCAGTAATCCCCTATATTTCATTTATCTATTTCGATATTACAGCTTGCATTACCTTTTCAAATTCCTACTTAATCATATTTCTATCCAATAGCGCTGAATAACTTCACCAGTACGAGAAGAAACTACTTCATTTTCTAACACACCTCCAACCTTTTGAATCGTTTTAGCAGAACCGATATTGGATTTATCGCAAGTTATTAATACTTTCTGCAATCCTAATTTTTGCGCTTCAGCTAATGCAAGTTGTAGTTGTTTCGTAGCGTAACCGTGGCGACGTTTATTCGGATGGACACTATATCCAATATGACCACTTTCCCGTAATAATTCTGGATTTAATCTATGTCTAATATTCACAAAACCTATAAGTTCCCCTTTTTCAAAACTTAAAAACTGACTAGATGACACTCGATTAGCTAGTAAGTTTTCTCCTAGTTCTTGTTTACTCACTTTTTCAAACCATTCATCAAGAGAATCAAAGTTTTGTAAAGAACTACTTCCATGTGGTTGTTCCCCTGAGTGTAAAAACGCTCGTCTATACGCCGTAATATGCTCACTATATTCATGGATTGGTTTTAATAGTTTCATTGTTCTTCTCCCCCTCTTCATTCCATAAAACAAACACCTTAATAGCAGCTATTCACTATTAAGGTGTTTCTATCCTTTTTATTCAAATAACCCCATGCTCAAATAACGTTCACCTGTATCAGGCGCAATACATAAAACTTTTTTACCAACGCCTAGGCGTTTCGCTATCATGATTGCAGCGTAAACAGATGCTCCAGAAGATGGCCCAACTAATAATCCTTCTTGTCTAGCTAAGTTTCTCATTGTCGTTAAAGCCTCTTCATCTGCAATTTGAATAATTTCGTTATACACTTCTGTATTTAAGTTTTTCGGAATAAATCCTGGGCTTGTTCCTACTAGTTTATGAGGACCTGGTACACCACCGGATAAAACGGGAGATCCTTTCGGTTCCACTACTGCAATATATAAGTTTGGCAATTTCTCTTTTAACGTTTCACCAGTCCCTGTAATCGTTCCGCCTGTTCCTGCCGTTGCAACAAAAGCATCAAGCTCTCCATCCATTTGTTCGTAAATTTCAAGTGCAGTCGTATAACGGTGAATATTCGGATTAGCTGGATTTTCAAATTGTTGCGGGATAAAACTATTCGGTATTTGTTTTTGCAGTTCTAACGCCTTCGCAATTGCTCCTGGCATTCTTTGTTCTGCTGGTGTTAAAACTACTTCTGCTCCGTATGCTTTCAATAAATTAATACGCTCTTTTGACATATTATCTGGCATAATTAAAATCGCTTTATACCCTTTAGCTGCTGCATTCATCGCTAAACCAATCCCTGTATTCCCGCTTGTCGGTTCAATAATTGTATCTCCTGGTTTGATGAGACCATTCTCTTCTGCAACGTGAAGTAAATTATAAGCAGCACGATCTTTCACACTGCGCGATGGATTAAACATTTCTAGTTTCACATACACATCTGCTGCGTCTTCCGGAATAAATTTAGATAATCGGACGACAGGTGTATCTCCTATTAATTCCGTAACGTTTTCACACAATTTCATAGCGCATCCCCTATTCTATCGTTTTCTTATCACTTGGCAGTAACCATGAAGTGAGTCCAATTAATGGTAGACAACTACATAATAGCATAATAAATTGCAGGCTATATACATCTGCTAATTTCCCAAGAACTACAGCACCTAATGCTCCAAGTCCAAATGCAAGACCTACGATTAATCCTGACACCATTCCCACTTTTCCAGGCACAAGCTCTTGTGCATATACAACAATTACACTAAAACTACTTGAACTAATAAAACCGATACATAAAAATAACGGTACGACCCACACAAGTGAGACATGTGGTAATAACAGTGCAAGTGGCGCTGAACCTAACATTGAAAATACGATGATATTTTTCTTACCAAATCGATCTGCTAACGGTCCTCCGAAGAAAGTGCCTAACACACCAGCAATCATAAATGCGAATACGAAATACTGGGCATTTTTTATAGATAAACCGTAATGCTCTATTAAGTAAAATTGATAGAAATTCCCGATACCAGCACCGTACCAAGAGCGTACAAAAGTAAGAAAAACAAGAAGTATAATAACGAATTTAATGTGTGTACTTACAATTGCATTTTCCGCCTCAAGTGCAGCCCTCTTCTTCCTTCTTACAGCACCGGTTGCTAATTCATTTTTGTACCAATTCGATACGAAAATTAATAATGCAATTCCTACTGCTGCAAATGCTGTAAAACCCAATGAACCAATTTGACCGAGTGGAACGAAAATTAGCGCTGTAAAAATAGGAGCTAAAGAATTCCCCGTGTTTCCCCCAACTTGATAAATCGCTTGCGCTAACCCTCGTTTTGCACCTGCCGCCATATACGCAACACGAGCGCCTTCTGGATGAAAGACTGCGGAACCTAAACCAATAAATAAAACAGAAATAATAACAATAATAAAGTTTGGTGCAAACGCGAGTCCAATCATTCCAAGCATACTTGAAAACATGCCGAGTGGTAATAAAAATGGTGACGGCTTCTTATCTGAATACATACCAAACACCGGTTGCATAATCGATGACGTCATATTTAACGCAAACGCAATCCACCCTACTTGCATATAGGATAAATTCATCGTTTTTTCCAAAATAGGAAACAACGCCGGCACAACTGCTTGCATCGAATCATTTAAAAAATGTCCAAAGCTAATCGCAAATAATATTCGATATATTGTCGGTGTTTCTACTGTGTTTTTTTGCGAAACTGCCTGCATATGTGAATCGCTCCTTTCTGTACAAAAAATATATTTATTACAGTAGGTGTAATAAATTCTGACTTTTGAAACATTTCTATTCTATACTGCTTTCATTTCTTTTTCCAGAAATATAACTTAACTCCCATCATTGACTTGCATCCTTGTAACTTTCAGCAGTAAAACATTATAGAAAAAGGCAACCCAATCACAAACTGGGTTGCCTCTTACATTAAATTGCAAAACGCTTATACTTCTCGTAATCGCTCGTCTTACATTCCACTTCTAGTTTCGTACCTTCATTTTCATAACTCGTTGATAAAACGTGCGCATGATTATTGAAATACGAAACTACCTGTCCTTGATCATACGGAATTAACATTTCACATTTCGTATATTCTTTATAAATATGGGAACGAATCATTTCTACAAGCTCTTCCATTCCAACATGTTTCTTCGCAGATAAATACACGCGGTCTTCTTGTACTTTCGGAATTTCAACATCCACCATATCTGATTTGTTATAAGCATAGATCGTTGGAATATTTTCTACTCCAATTTTCTTTAACGTTTCATTTGTAATATCAATTAATTGTTCATAATTTGGATTTGCGTAATCTACGACGTGAATAAGTAAATCTGCTTCCGCTACTTCTTCTAACGTTGAACGGAACGCCTTCACAAGATGATGTGGTAATTTACTTACAAATCCAACTGTATCTGTTAATAAAAATGATTTATTATCTGGCAAATCAATATTTCGTACAGATGTTTCTAACGTCGCAAATAACATATCTTTTTCAAATACTTGCTTTTCTTCTGTACCATTATAAATTTCAAGCATTGCATTCATCGTCGTTGACTTTCCTGCATTCGTATAACCTACTAATGCTACAACAGGTATTTCATTTTTCTTACGTTGCTTTCGCTGTGTTTGACGCTGAGCAACGAGCGCTTCTAAATCTTTATTTAAAACTGAAATTTGTTCTTCAATTTTACGACGATCTAACTCTAACTTTTTCTCACCGACACCTTTATTTTTCGTACCAACGCCGCCGCTCTGTCTTCCTAACGATTCACGAAGACCGATTAAACGAGGCATCATGTACTGAAGATGTGCTACTTCTACTTGTAGCTGTGCTTCTTTCGTTTTCGCACGTTGCGCAAAAATATCTAAAATTAAAATGGTACGATCAATTACCTTACAATCTAAATCCTCTTCTAAATTTCGAATTTGTGAAGGAGATAATTCATCATTAAAGATGACCATATTCGCATCTATTTCGCGTACATACGCTGCAACTTCTTCAATCTTTCCTTTTCCGATATAATGCGACGGATTTACTCGTTGTAAATTTTGCGTTACTTGCCCAATTACCTCTACATCGCAGGCTTCCGCAAGATTTGTTAACTCTTCCATCGAATACGCAAAATCATCTTCATTACCTACATTTACTCCAACTAAAACTGCTCTTTGTAATACTTCTTCCATATATTTATTCCTCCATTTCGATTACGTAAAATAAAAAACACAGGTCGCTGCCTGTGTTTTCGTAAACGGATAAGGGTTCACCAAAGAAATAGAAGAAAGCTATGCTTTCATCCTATTTTATAGTCAAAAAGTCCCAAGATCGTATACGTATCCACAATAAGCGTTCACCTATACAATCCCATTCTATTTATAAAGGCAAAACAAAAAGAGGGCGTATTCGTCCCTCCCTCTTTTTCACATATAAGCTTAATAAAGGGTTCCTTTAAAATAGGCAGACCAATCCCGTTCACTCTGTACACAGACAGAGCCTTTGAGCGCTATTCAATTATTGGCACAAAGTATTGAGACGTAATCTGATTAAGATCAAAGGAAGCCCCTCCGTTCATTTTAAGTTACATAAAGTGTAGCATAAGTAATTCGCTTTCACAAGGTTTAACAACCTATATCACACGAAAGAAAATCGTTATATTTTTACTTTAATCGTCATTTTTTGCGAGTTTTTCTCACAATAAAAATAACAAAAACAATCATCAATAACAAACCAATGGAAATAATAGCAACTTGCCGCCAATTTAAACCGCTCACCATCTCACCTTTTAAATCCACTTTCTTCGTCGGAACAGACTCTTTTGCAATTTGACTTAAAGCCGCTTTGTCCGCCCCTGCCTCATCCAATCTCTTCGTTCCACTACAACTATTTGTGTGTAATTGTTTTTCTGATCCTCTTTGAGTAGAAAATACTAAGTACCCTCCTCCTTCTACAAAGCGAAACATACAATCACCACCCTTTGTATATACGATAATTTGCGAAGAAGTTGTCCCTTTCCAAATTTTCTTCACTTCAAATAACACTTCAGTTCCAACCTCTTCTTTCCTTCCAACCTCAATTACTTTTCCCTCAAACACTACATCGTTTTTTTGAAATGCAGCTTCTGTTGATACTTTAATACAATCACAAGCATAAGATTTCTCAGGAAAAATAATAAGAATAAAGCTACAAATGATGACGACAGGAAACATGTGTAAAATCCTTTTCAAGGAGCTTAACTCCCTTCATTATCAATTTTAGAAACTTCTCGTATATTATTTTTACAGCACTCGCCAAATTCCTTCATAGTAAGTTAAGTATTATCGTTTTAATACAACAAAAATCTTTATTGACATTTTTATAACCTAATATTAGTATCAGGTTATAAAAAATAAAAGTTAGGAGATGTTCCTATGCATTCTAAATCTCGTATTACTGCAATCGGTACTTATGTTCCAGATCAAATATTGTCTAATAACGATTTAGAAAAGATGGTCCATACGAATGATGAATGGATTGTACAAAGAACAGGAATGAAGGAAAGAAGAATCGCTAGTGACGAAGAATACTCCTCAAACTTAGCCATTAAAGCAATTAAAAATTTATGTACAACATATAAGAAAAACTTAGAAGATGTCGACTGTATCATTGTCGCTACTACTACTGCTGATTACATTTTCCCTAGTGTTGCTTGCCAAATACAACAATACTTCAACATACCTCATACACTAGCTTTTGATTTAAATGCAACTTGTGCTGGTTTTACATATGGACTACACGTCGGTAATAGCTTAATCACTTCTGGATCACATGAAAAAGTACTTGTCGTAGCGACAGAGACATTATCTAAAGTTACTGATTATACCGATAGAACGACCTGTATTTTATTCGGTGATGGTGCTGGAGCTATTTTATTAGAAAGAGATGAAAACACCCCAAGCTTTATCGCTGCTCACATGGGAACAAACGGTGATGGCGGCATTCATCTATATAGAACAAACTTATCTACTACTATGAATGGCACACCACTGCAAACAAATGAAAAAATCGTTCAAAATGGAAGAGAAGTATATAAATGGGCAACACGCACAGTACCAAAAGGCATAAAAAATTTATTACATACCGTAAATATGCAAGTAGATGATATAGACTGGTTCATACCCCACAGCGCTAACTTACGAATGATCGAATCTATTTGCGAAAAATCTCAAATTCCAATACAAAAAACATTAACGAGCGTGGAATATATGGGGAATACCTCTTCAGTCACCATTCCACTCGCTTTAAATTTAGCTATAAAAGAAGGGAACTTAAATAACGGAGACACACTTTTACTATACGGATTTGGTGGCGGACTTACGCATTTAGGGCTTATTGTAGAGTGGAATTTAATTTAAGTGTATAAAAAGAGGTTCTAGTCAGTAACTAGAACCTCTTTTTCATTTAATTTCTTGCCCCTTTTCGAGACCATATCACAACAGGAATAAGTAATAACGCTAACACGCCTCCAGCCAATGACAATGCCGCATAACTTGAATTCGCTACTACCATACCTGACATTGCTCCACCAGAAGCTCCAGCTAGCGCAATAAAAACATCTATTTTCCCTTGTGTTTTAGCACGTGTAGACGGTGTTGTGGAATCAACGATTTGTGCTGTACCACTTATCAATCCGAGGTTCCATCCTAGCCCAAGTAAAGACAGAGCAACGATTAATAATAATAAAGAATCACTTGGCGCTATCGCAGCTATGACACCCGCTGCAAGTAAAATCACTCCACCAGCTATGCTCATTGTAGTTCGGCCAATTTTATCAATTAACATTCCTGTAACGAGAGATGGAAGATACATTGCACCTACATGAAAACCTATCACAAGTCCTACTGCACTTAAACCATGACCGTGGTGTCCCATATGAACTGGCGTCATCGTCATAATCGCAACCATCACGATTTGCGTAAGTATCATTACGATTGCTCCAACTGTAATACCTCGTTTATTTTCTTTCGCTTCTTCTGTTATTGGTTGTCCTTTATATGTATGTTCCTGTTTATATCTTTCTATTATGTTAGCAATAATCAAAGGATCTGGACGAAGCATAACAAAAAGAACTAGACCCGCCAGTATAAATGCTGCTGCCGATAGTATGAACGGACCTGCAAGTTTAGGAACTCCAATTGAATGAGCAAAACTTCCCATTACCCCTACTAAATTTGGTCCTGCAACTGCACCGAAAGTCGTCATTACCATCGTAATACTAACAGCCGTTGCTCTCTGCTTCTTATCTGCTAAATCTGTACCTGCATAACGAGCTTGTAGATTTGTGGCTGTACCAGCACCATATATAAGTAAAGAAATAAGTAAAAGAATAATACTATTTGTTAAAGCTGACATTACAACACCAATTGCTCCAAATCCACCTACTATAAACCCTGTTGCAAGACCTATCCGGCGTCCATATCGTTGCGAAAGCTTCCCTACTATGAAAGCTGCTAATGCCGATCCTAATGTAAACATAGCAGTTGGTAATCCTGCAAACGCATCTGTTCCAAGCATTTGCTGCGCAAGAAGTGCTCCCACTGTAATACCAGCAGCTAGTCCTGCACCGCCAAACATTTGTGAAATGCTGACGATTATTAACGTTCGTTTGTATAGTTTTTGTTGCTCTTCTTCTGTGTACACATGATTATCTATTAAAGCCCCTGCCTTATCTAGCAATTCCCCATCCTCCTTTTAAAATTAATCCCTCTTGTTAATGTACTATGTATAACGTTACATATTCAATGGCATTTTCCATTCCTTCCTTTCATTCTAAAAAACTTTCTAATCATACTCGACTTATCCCATGCTATATTAAAAATACTACTATTCACAATAGGCAAGGAGGAAACAATGAAAAAAACAGTAGAATTATGTGAAGCTTGCAAACATGATCCAGTATATAAAATAGAAGAATCCGATCAAGCAAATCAACCTTATAAATTATGTAACCAATGTCATGAGCGTCTTATTTCGTTATCTTTACATCCTAAAGAATGGTACCACCTTGTAATGATTCACTCACCTTATAAATATTATTTGCATGATAGTTTTTATGAAGAAGATGGTAAAGCGAAGCAACCAAAATTAGAGATGAATGAGCACAAACTTACACCCGTGCCCACTTTAGAAGAAGTTCGCTCTAGTTTAGAGGAATTACTTGATTACACCATGACTAGATGGTTTCTTCAAGAAGCAGAAATTGAAGCTCTTAATAGGTACGATCAAAACGAAGTATTAGATGCTGTTATAAATCGCTTTTCAAACACAATGAATGGTGTAATTAAAACTAGATTACTTGAGATTGTTATATGTGTACTAGGAGAATTCGCCTCAGATTGGATAAGAAAACTGTGGAAAGAATTTGATGAAGATTTACTTGCACCTCTTTCTCACGCTGCAGCTTATTGTTTACCATTTGAAGAAGCCTTTCCTTTAGTAATAGAAAGGCTAAAAACAGTATTAAAAAGTGAGCTTCCGACCACTTCCTTCATTTGTCTGCATTCTTTTCAATCCTCAGAAACATTAGATTGGATAGAGGAACATGCAGTATCATTTCATAACGATTGGGCGCGATTAGCTGCAGTATCACAACTAACTTGGAGACGAATTAAGTCTTGGCTAACAAAAGGACACCCTTTAAGTTTAATCGCACTGGATGCAATGGTTAGCTGTATATCTTCAAATGAAGATGTACTACATGAAATGGCTCCAAAAATTTTATTAGCAGATCCGTCAGAAATAAAGCCAACTTTAATAGCTTACAAAGAAAGAGATAATGTTCCAACCGTCAAAACAAGTGTTAAAACTATTTTAGAAAATAAAACAGAAATATTTCAATACATGAATCCTTTACAAATATCTATCAAAAAGAAACCACAAAACTTTTTAGTTATGGATGGCACAGTACAAATCCATGAAAACAGACTGGATGAGTACGTAAACTTCATTAATACAAACAACTTTACGGGTGTTTACATTAATGATCTTAGGTATAGTTTGCACCATATTAATTTTCTCGAACGCTGTCCACAAATTGAAAGCTTACACATTAGTAGTACATATATTACTGATTATTCAGCCCTATATAAATTAAAAAACTTAAAATCTTTATCACTAGAAGAACCACAAGTTCCACTAAACTTAACAGAGCTAGAAAGCTTTACAAATTTAGAGGAACTTCACATACAGTGTAATAAAAACATTAAGGGCTCCGAATCTTGTCCTAACTTAAAAGAACTATACATTTGGAAATACAAACCGAAACAAAAGAACCTTGAAGAATTAATTTCTTTGCAAAAAATCGAAAAACTAAGCATTACACAAGGGAATATTAGTTCATTAAAAGGATGTAGATCATTCCCTAAATTAAAGCATTTAGAACTCAATTATTTAAGACATTTAGAGCATATTGATGAAATTGAAAACAATGCTTCAACTTTAAAACACATCGAATTCGACCATTGCAGTAAGCTTAAAAACCACGAATATTTGCGCTATTTAACGGAATTAGAAACTCTCATCTTATCAAGTTGTGGTAACATACGAAATCTACAATTCATTAAAGAACTACAAAAATTAAAACATTTAAGCTTCGTGGATTCTACGATTGTAGACGGAAATTTAGAATCTTGCGTCGGAATTGATTTTGTTGGTTTTAATAATAAAAGGCATTATAGTCATAAATTTAAAGAATTAAATCCAGATTTTTCATACTAACGTAAGGAAAACAGGCTAATAGCAGCCTGTTTTCCTTTACGCTTCTTCTACTATCCTTCCCTTTCTCTTTTTACTCAAAGCTTTCCCTTCCCAAAACAACAAACTTACGAAAGCACAAATTAAAATAATTGGCACACTTGCTTTATATAAATCTGTAAAACTCATAGCCATCTGATTCTTGGCATAATGATTCACATCATTTGAAAATGTGAGTACCTCTTTCTTTATACTTTCCCCTTGTTTTTCAACTTCTTTTGTCACTTTCCTCATAACTTCTTCTCTTTTTACATCTCTATATTCTACTGGAACTTTTCTTAATATTTCATCCGTCTTGTCGCGAATCAATTCTTCCTTTTTCTCTTTACTTAATCCCATTGTCATTGCATTTTGTTTCTTATTTATATTCGACTCTAAACTTTGATTCTCTATTTTCTCTTTAGTCATTTGTAAAATTTCAGTTTGCTCAGTACTATTCACATGAATAGTACGCACCTTTTCTTCTGCATAACGATATACTTTTTCTTTATTTACAGTTAAATTGTGAGTTAAGTTAGAGACAAATATTGCGACTGCCAATACAATTCCAACTTGTCGTAACATTGATACAACACTTTGAGAAGCAGTTAACAATTCTCCTTCAAACGAAGACGCACTTAAAACTGTAATTGGCCCCACTACTAAACCATATCCAACACCTAATATCATACATGGAATAATAATTTCTATATTTGTTGAATGAACATCAATCATTTGCAACCAATAGTAGGAAAGCCCCATAATTTGGTTTCACCAATTCACAGGACCATTTTCTTATTTACTCTTTCACACCTACATCTTGCAAAACTTCAATATCCTCTTTCATTTCATAATAATAAGAAGGCAATTCTATACCATGTTCTAAGAAATAATCCTCAATGAATGAAATAATAATTTTTAACGTTTTCACACGAGCATACAATTTATCGTTACTTTCAATAATATGCCACTTCGCATTTGGCTTACTTGTTTTTTCAAACATGTCTTCCATCGCTTCAACATATTCATCCCATTTTTCACGATTACGCCAATCTTCGTCTGTAATTTTCCATCTTTTAAAAGGATTTTTCTCTCTATCTTTAAATCTCTTTAACTGTTCCTCTTTACTTATATGGTAGAAGAACTTCCCCATTATGTAATGGTCATCTGTTAGTAGTTTTTCAAAATCATTAATCTCATCATATGCTCTCATCCACTCTTCCTTTGTAGCAAAACCTTCAACACGCTCAACTAACACACGACCGTACCATGAGCGATCAAAAATAGTAATTTGCCCGTACTGTGGAATTTTGCGCCAGAAACGTTGCAAATAATGGTAACGTTTTTCATGAGGTGCAGGCGCTCCAATTGGATCTACTTGGAACCCACGTGGGTCAAGATGTTCCGTCACCCGCTTAATTGCCCCACCTTTACCAGCCGCATCCCATCCTTCCATAACAAGCATAACCGCGATTTTTTCTTCTTTCAAAATTTGCTGTAATGCTAATAAGCGCCTTTGATATTTTTCTAATTTCTTATTGTACTTAGATTTTGATTCAATTTTTTTCGTTAAGTCTACTTTAGCAAGATGTCCATTTTCCATAAAACAAATCCCCCTTGTTGTATGACAATGATATTTTAACATATTTTTGGCAATTTTTTCATATCCTAAAAAGCTGTGTAGAAACATCTCTACACAGCTTCCCTCTCTAATTTCACATATACAAGCACATTTAACTACATTAAAATAAATAATTTATACGGAACTCTTAGTATATTCTTTTTATTAAAACATAAAAATAGCCCTTTTAAAAAGGGCAGCAATCTAAGTATAGAAAAAACAAATTTATTCTTTCTTACTACATACGTAATTATGCCAGCTATAAGAGTAGTGAATAATATATTAATTCACTACTCACAATAACCACTTTACATTATATGGTATATTTACTCGTAAAAAGAAGATAATAACAAGTAAATCCATTAAAGAATGGGAGCTCTTAAAAAATGAAACGAAAAATATTAACTCTCTTTACGCTTGTATGTTTAGCACTACCAATGCAAGCTAGTGCTTACACATTTCAGTCACTACCGATTGCGTCAAAGTCTAAACAATGGTATGTCGAAATTGATAAATCTCATAACTCAAACAAGCAAGCAATCCAGCCGAAACAAGGTGTATTTGATACGTATAGTTTACTCGTAAAAAACATCGGTCATGATGTATCAAACGTATCTGTGGAAATACTTGATAACAATCCTACCTCTAAGGCTACCTTTAAACCTACTACACCTAATGAAAATATTTCTAAAAGTCATACAAGCTTTGACTACATGGTATTCCCATTAGACTTTAATAGTCATAATTTTAAAGTTGTAATCACTTGGGAAGAAAAGAATTTCTCTTATAACGGCCATCCGGTAAATGAAGGTAAAAAAATGAAACAAACATTTGTATTTAATGAAGACTAAGTCCTAATTTCTTTAGGGCTTAGTCTTCTTTTTTGAAACCTGCTTGTATCGCTTCCGTCACTTCTTTTGTGATTTCTAATTTTGTTGCTTCCATACTAATTTTTTTGTGCCAAATGTGTATGGAAGGCTTTTCATTACAAAGATGTTTTATTAATACTAGTTGATTATATGCTAAGTTATTTTCTATATAGGTCTAGCCCTATTTTCCCATATAATCAATTAAATCGACGAATACTCGGTACAGACAATGCTATTCCAATTGTTAAAATTACTAAACTAGCTAGTGTTATAATAGTTATCTCGCCACC
This sequence comes from Bacillus sp. FSL E2-8900, assembly GCF_037966225.1. Taxonomy (NCBI): domain Bacteria; kingdom Bacillati; phylum Bacillota; class Bacilli; order Caryophanales; family Bacillaceae; genus Bacillus; species Bacillus sp. FSL E2-8900. Next base: position 1,704,273 of record NZ_CP150193.1, on the reverse strand, counting down.
TATGACAGTAGCTAACCAGCCTACAACTACGTATCCTAATGGCAATAAAGCAAAAGAACCCAACATATCAAGGCTTGCCACTCTTCCGAATGCTTCTTCTGGTACAAGCTCCTGTAAACTCGTTTCCCAAATGAGTCCAAATATCATCATGCCAAATCCTTCAATTGCCATTAAGAATATTAAAGCGGGTGCCCAAGAAATGAATGGCATAATTAATAAAGCAATGCCACTCATTAAAACACCTCCATAAGCCAGTAATCCTCTCTTATGCCACAGCTCTTTCCCACCAAATATTAATGCGGCAATTACAGCCCCACCACCAGAAAAGGCCATGCCAAGTCCATACACGTAAGCTTCAAAATGATGATGAACATTAAATAACCATGGAATTAATACGACGATAATGCCGGCATAACAAATATTTATAAAAGAAAAAACTAAAATTGTAATCCACAGCCACGGATGACTTTTTAAAACTAAAACACCTTCCATAAACTCTTGTTTGTAATTAAGCTTACTCTTTTCAATGGGTTTTACTTTTTTAAACTTAATTTCTTTTAAAAATAATAAACATAAAAATGATAATAAGTACGTTGCTGCATCTAGTCCGAAACCTATCCCTGCAGATGCAACCGATACGATTAACCCACCAAGTGCTGGCCCAATTAATCGTATACCTTGATTACTCATTTGAGTGAGTGCGTTAGCTGCATTACGAATTTCAGGGACGAATACTTTCGCCCTTACAGCAGAATATGCTGGTTGGAATATCCCTTCCATAAGTCCGTATATGGCAACGAGAATATATAAAATCGTAATTGTTAATAAATCCATAAATATAAGCGATGCAAGTAATAGCATTAATATACAGCGGATTATATCCGTAAATAACATTAACCTAACCCGATCAATTCGGTCTACAATTAAACCCGCAAACGGTAAAGCAAGAATATTAGGTAGCATGTACATTGCCATCGTCATCCCCATTACAACTGTTGAACCAGTTAATGAATACACAACAACTGGAAGTATGACCATAGTTATCGAACTACCTAAGGCCGAGAGTAATTGTCCAATCCATAAAAACTTAAAGTGCGTTGATACTTTAACTGGTAATAATAATTTTCCAATATAACCTAAACTTTTCTCCTTTTGTATTTCTCCTTGCATGTCTCTCCCCTCTTTTCGAATGACTATAGAATTTATAATATATAACTGAAAATTTATAACATTCCATTTCTAATTATATAAGAAACAATTATGTTATGGTAAAATTATCAAAAAAATATAAAGGAGAATACATCATTATGCCTCCAAATTCACATAACATCGAACATCAGATCTATACAATGTGTATGATCCAACGTAACAATGAAATTTTACTCATAAAACGCCCCAGCCATCGAGGTTTCCCTGGCTACATCGCTCCTGGCGGCAAAGTAGATTTCCCCGAAAGTATCGTTCAAGCCGCTATAAGAGAAGTAAAAGAAGAAACTGGATTACTTGTTTCCAATTTAACTTTTAAAGGATTAGATGAATATGTCAATCCGAAAGGTAATGTTCGATATATGGTATTTAACTATTGGACAGACTCATTTGAAGGTGAACTTCTTTTGAATCCTCCTGAGGGTGAATTATTATGGATACCAATCAATACAGCACTAAAGCTACCTATGCAAACTTGGTTTAAAGAAAGATTCCCATTATTTTTTGAAACAGGCACTTTTGAAATTCAACGTGTTTGGGATAATGAGCTAAATAAACAAATTTCTATGACAATTACCCATACATAAAAAAGCTTGGAAACCCATCCAAGCCTTTCTTACTTCTGTGCAATTTTTTCAATCTTATAATGAATATGTAAAAATTCAAGTCCAAATAGCCACATGCTATGATGAGCTGTTAACATTTTATCCTTACCCTCTGTAATGATGAAAGTCTCTGCTAACGGTAAACGGATTGTTAAGAACCGAGTATGTAAATAAATCCCCTCATCTCCCTGGCCATTTTCTCTTAACTTACTAGTAATGATTAAATCATGATTATCATTATATAGTTTCAAAATACCAGTCATATTCGAATAAGGTAAAGGTAAGGCGATATTCATATATGTCTCATTCTTATTTGTATGCTTTGAATAAAGAGCTACAAAAATAGATTCACCTGCTTCATTTTTCCTTATCCAAGCCCTTACATTCTCTCTTCCATCTTTCTCATCTATTACACTAATGATAGAGCCATGCATCGTTTCCCAATTGCCGCCCATCCCTAAATGTATTTGTCCTACATGCTTGCTCATTTTCTCATAACAAAATGCAAATAGGCGGAACCAACGAGCCCATTTAATATTTGATTGCAACTCATACTCTGTTGTATTTTCATAAAAACGAATCATACTTAAAGGTACCTTCGTCACGTCAAATGACTCACTATGAAAATCAGTTATTTGATCAACTAAACCGTTGTATTCCTTACTGCCTACTAAATTGCCGCTATATAAAAAAGCCTCACCAATTGCCACACTTCCTCTTAATTTACTCATTGGTTTCCCATAGTATTTATAATTCGGAACACTCTTTTCGATCATCCAGCCGACAAATGCCGGTAACGCTACTCCAATTCCGTTGACAACACCGTGAATCCAAACCATTTGAGCAATTGTAATCGTCATTACATGCTTCAAATTTCCGTATGAATATATAAGTGAGAACATAATTGTAACCATGAGTGTACTAGACGAAACGATTAAAAGAATCTTTGCACTGATAGCATTAAATTTTGCTCTCCAAACGTAAAATCCATATCCATAAATGGCACATAAATATAGGAGCACTGCAAAAAATTCAAATATTCTCGAGTATGTAATTCCTATTGCAACTGTCATAGGTGAAATCATGATGATAAACATAATAGCATCATATACTTTACTTCTCTTTTCTCTTTTTCTCCCTATTAAACCAGCTGATAATGGCAATAGAAACGCCGAATAATGAAAATGCGCTGCTGTGAGTAAAACAATGTCAGAGCTAAAATGCATAATTGAAAGTTTTGCTACTGAAGCAAAAAACCAAAAACCACCTAAAAACAAATAAATAAACGCACTATCTATGGCGATTTCTTCTAACGGCTTCCATCCTCTTTCTAGCAATCTACTTACACCAAATAACGCAACAATTCCTGTATATACAAACCAAACTAGCGCAAATACATTGTAATTTGTGACGAAAGCTAGCATTGCACAAATTGCTGCGATTGGATATAAAAACGATACGAATTTATAAAATAATAAATACGATCCATCTCTTTTTCTTTTATCAATAATACAAAGTGACATTGGTATAAATAATAAAACAGACAATAATATAATTGCTTCAACAGGATTTATATTCGACCACTCATATATTAGAAAAACAACATAACAAGCAAGCCCAAATATTATATTTTTCATATCGTTTATTTCCTTTCCACAAATGTTCCCTTATATGAAAAAAGCGAGCCAATTAACGGGTTTCGTACTTGTACATGAATTCGAAAACACTGTAGTGTTGCATCATAACTTTCAACAATTTTTGCTTCACCATACAAAAATTTTGGTAACGGCATTTTTCTTCCAAACATATAAAACCATTGTTTCTTTGAAGAAATATGCATTGCCCCTAACTCATCGATATGAAAATGCAGTGTAGAAACGAGTAAATGTGGTTCGCCAAAATAATCTACAATTTCATTTTCGTTTCCATCCAATTGCATAACTGCATTAAAATATCTTTTCTTATTTCACCTATTGATTCCCCTTCTCCAGCTATTTCAAACCCAAATCCAATCTTTGTTTTATACAAAAACTTCTGTGGTTCTCCTTCTTTTTTCTCTAAATACGAAATTTCAGTAAAGCGAGCATCCCACACTGTATGTATATGTGGTTCTTGCGTATATTCCCGTAATTTTCCATCTTCTTGTTCATTTTTGTCGCAACATAAATAGGCTGTTTCCTTTTCATTCTCCCCACCTCCTATGCACTATAAGTTTAATGTACATGCAATGCATTTATTTTGCTACATTTTTCACAAACTTCCTCAGAAAAAAGAAAGAATTTTTAAAATATATATAAAACACTTGATTCCCCGAAAAATTTAAATTATTATAAAACAAATGTTACCAACAACTTCATAAATCAAACACTCTCGCCTAAAACGTGAGATAGAGGTTGCGATACTTATGAGTATTCTAATGGAGACACAGAGATGTCTATGAACTTAGATGAAAGGAAGTATTGCCGAAATTGATAAATTTCTCTGCATTTATCAATTGGGGCTGTTTTCGAATAGAAACAGAACTGTCATATGTACAGACGTGTACGTATGAAGAGCTATCTACAAAAAAGAGATATCATTTTTTATGATATTCCTTTTTTGGCGGTTTTTTTATTAGCTCCGTTTTCTGTTTCCCTTTTCCTGTAACAGCACCATCCTCACTTATTTGAGATGGTGTTTTTTGTTTGTCTTTCTGGTAACTACAGGAGTATTGGGATTGATATATTTCCTAATCTATTCTTAAAAATAGACGAAAGAAGGAATTTGTAATGGAAACAATTGTTCAAAAATTTGGTGGCACTTCTGTCGGAAGCGTCGAACGCATTCAACATGTAGCAAATTTAATTATTGAAGAATATGAACGAGGTCATAGCATTGTCTCTGTCGTTTCAGCAATGGGAAAAAGCACAGATGAACTTGTCGCACTCGCTAACGCTATCACAGAAAATCCAAGTAAACGTGAAATGGATATGCTTCTATCTACAGGAGAACAAGTAACTATTTCATTATTAACAATAGCACTGCAAGCAAAAGGCTATCATGCAATTTCATTAACAGGGTGGCAAGCAGGTATTACGACAGAATCTGTACATAGTAGTGCACGGATTACTGACATTCATACAGATCGTATTCAATCTTATCTTGCTGAAGGTACGATTGTTATTGTAGCTGGTTTCCAAGGAGTCAGTGAAGATTTTGAAATTACAACGCTTGGACGAGGCGGTTCTGATACAACTGCTGTCGCATTAGCCGCTGCACTTAAAGCAAAAAAATGTGATATTTATACGGATGTTACAGGCGTATATACGACGGACCCACGAGTTGTAAAAGATGCTTACAAATTAGACGAAATTTCTTATGACGAAATGTTAGAGCTTGCTAATCTCGGTGCTGGCGTATTACACCCGCGCGCCGTTGAGTTTGCTAAAAATCATAACGTAGTTTTAGAAGTTCGCTCAAGTATGGAACAAGAAAACGGAACAATTGTAAAAGGAGAATGTAACATGGAACAACAATCAATCGTTAAAGGTATTGCATTTGAGGATAATATTACACGTGTCACAATTAAAGGACTAGAACAAGGCTCGCTTTCAACAGTTTTCTCTACATTAGCAGCAGCACACATTAATGTAGATATCATCATTCAAAGTATTACAAATGAAGGAACTGTACATCTCTCCTTCTCCATTCACTCGAATGATTTAAGAGAAACTTTAAAAGTTTTGGAACAAAATCAAGAAACTCTTCACTATGAATCTGTAGAACATGAAAACCACTTAGCAAAAGTATCAATCGTAGGATCTGGCATGGTATCTAACCCAGGTGTCGCTGCAAATATGTTCACTACTTTAAAAGAAGAAGATATTCATATTAAAATGGTAAGTACATCAGAAATTAAAGTGTCTGTCGTTATTGACCGCCTTCATTTAGTAACAGGCGTTGAGGCGCTGCATCAATCATTTATGGCGAAAATTGAGCCTTTCGTGCAAATGAGCTAATTTGATATGTTTAGTAACGCTTATAAAAAAATCATATTAATCTACTTCCTTCCTATTAAATAAAAAGCTATTCGTTAACAAGATGCTATATGACATATTAAAAGCACCTTGTCAATTTTTCCTATACTGTGACAAGGTGTTTTTGACTGAAAGGAATTTGTAACTACTTAGTAGTATAATTATGAGGATGATTAAATAATGAACTTTTATACATAAGGAGATAAGACTATGGCAAAAAACAAATTACTACGAATGGACAATGTCAGCATCGTTGTAGAATCCCTTGATAACGCAATCTCTTTCTTTGAGGAGATTGGCTTGAATCTCGAAGGTCGAGCCAATGTCGAAGGTGAATGGGCTGGTCGCGTAACTGGACTCGGTTCTCAGTGCGTAGAGATCGCTATGATGGTCACTCCAGATGGCCACAGCCGAATTGAACTTTCGCGATTTCTCACCCCTCCTACTATAGCAGATCACCGAACAGCTCCTGTAAACGCCCTCGGTTATCTACGCGTCATGTTCACCGTCGAGGATATTGACGAAATGGTATCGAGACTCACTAAGCATGGTGCAGAGCTCGTTGGTGAAGTAGTTCAGTACGAGAACTCGTATCGTCTCTGCTACATTCGTGGAGTCGAAGGAATTTTAATCGGTTTAGCGGAAGAACTCGGTAATAAATAAGCAAGTGACGTTTTATAAAAAGGCACTATCATTGAATAAAACGTAGACTCTTAAGCGATTTTATTATTATATTTTGAACCCCGTCCTAGCTTTAGAACGGGGTTATGCTTGTTTGAGCTTTTAAAATTAAATAACTTTATTATCATTTTACATATAGATTTCAAGGATCTACCCAAATAGCTTTCATATTACCGATATCCCAAAATCATTATAATACAATAAAAATATTCGTTATACCCTTTCCTAGGAAATATAACTAACTCTTCTCACTTTTTATCACATATATCTTTTCGCTCTTTCTCTTGAAAAAACGATCTATATTCATTCAAAATAACTTTCTTCACATTCGAATAAAAAACCATCATGAATAGTGCAACTCCTAATACAAATACTTGTATTCCTTCATAATCAATGAATGCACTCATAATTAGCAATCCAAACCCAATATAAAAACCAAAATCATTCTCTTTCTCAAAATCCTCATCTTCTGCATCACTATGTATTTTCTTTTTGAAATCTTGATTCCCTTTTATCAACTCATCTAGCGTAACATTATACATTTCGCTCAGCAAAATTAAATTATCAATATCAGGATAACTTTTATCATTTTCCCATTTGTATACTGCTTGCCTCGTTACACCAATCTTTTTAGCAACATCCTCTTGTGAAAATCCCTTTGACTCTCGTAGTTTTTTTAACTGTTCTCCTAAGTTCATAACGTCCCCTCCTTTAACAAATTATTACATAAAAAGAGATGTAAAAGAAAGAAACCATTAGTAAAATTCACTGTAAACCATTCGTTTACGCAATAAAAAGAGAGGATAACTCTTTGAGCTACCCTCTCTTACTTCTATTAAAACAGATGAATGTTTTCTTTCTTGCAAGCTTCACGTAAATCGTCAGGCCATACAGAAGATTGAACTTCACCGATATGTGCTTTACGTAAGAAGTACATGCACATTCTTGATTGTCCAATGCCACCGCCGATTGTTAATGGTAGTACGTCTTCTAGTATACCTTTATGGAAATCATACTCACGTTTGAAGTCTTCACCAGTTTTCGTTAACTGCTCATCAAGTGATTTACTATCAACACGAATTCCCATTGATGATAACTCAAATGAAGATTGTAGTACTGGGTGCCAGAATAAAATGTCACCGTTTAATTTCCAATCGTCATAATCAGCTGCGCGTCCGTCATGCTTTTCACCTGAACGAAGTGCATCACCAATTCCGATAATGAAGACTGCACCGTGTTCTTTTGCAATTGCATGTTCACGATCTTTCGGTGTTAATTCTGGATATTTATCTTCTAATTCTTGAGAAGTAACGAAAACAATTTCTTCCGGTAAATACTTTCCAAGGAACGGATATTTTTCAAATAAGTGATCTTCTAAATCTTTGAATATTCCATAAATTGTTTGTACTGTTTTTTGTAAGTATTCAACAGTACGCCATTCTTTTTGAACGATTTTTTCCCAATCCCATTGGTCAACATAAATGGAATGCGTTGCATCAAGTTCTTCATCACGACGAATCGCGTTCATGTTTGTATATAAACCTTCACCAGCTTCATATCCGTATTCATGTAATGCAAATCGTTTCCATTTCGCTAGTGAATGAACAATTTCTAATTCTTCTCCTGAATGTAACATATCAAATTCAATTGGACGTTCTACACCGTTTAGGTGATCGTTTAATCCTGATTTTTTCGTTACGAATAATGGTGCAGATACGCGGAATAGTTCAAGGCGTTTTGCTAATTGGTCCTCGAAAAATGTTTTAACTTCCTTAATTGCGATTTGAGTCTCTCTTACTGTCATTAATGATTGATACATGGTGGTTTCCTCCTAAAATGTTTGGATGTTGTGAAAAGAAGCCAACAAAAAAAGCCCTTCTTTCCCAAAAAACTGGGACGAAAGGCTTTGGTTCCGCGGTACCACCCAAATTAGCAACAGAGGTTGCTCACTTATACAATACGGAGATGAAATATCTCGATACTGTTCTTCTTGTAACGGCGAAGTTCCCGGCTAAGTCTACTTTCCTATAAAGGATTTCGGTTAGCAACTCCAGGAGGTTCTTCATAATAGGCTTCGTATCAGGCTCACACCACCCCTGACTCGCTTAAACTACGTCCTACTACTACTCGTCCTTTCATAGTCGTTTTGTTGTCACATCTCTGAAACATTTTATTAATGATTATTCTATACAAAAAATAAAGAAAGTCAACAAAAAGTTTTAAAATATTTTTCAATTCTTTATTTTACGGCTTTATTGATTGTTGTTAATTTAACATCTTTACTTTTTCTGCCTCGTCAATCCAAAAAATGTTTCACTGACCGAAACTAACGTATACACAACAATTAATGTGATCGTTCGGAATATAGAATCTGCAGTATTTCTTATTATTTTCATTTTCTTTATAATTCCTTTCAGTTTACTTGCAAATTCATGTTATACTATAGCATTCAAGCAGTTTATTTTTACTTAAAGCAATCATAGTCATTTATAAAGAGTATTTTCTAAATCATTGACTATTATCAAATAAGATTTTTATATAACGGAGTGATCATATGAGTAAAACGAAAGCAAAACCGAAAAAAGGTGTAGGACAAGGTACAGGAAGTAAAGGATGGAACCGTTGGCAATCAAGTGCAAAGAAAAAGGCAGCTGCCAAACCATACAAAAGTAAAGGTACAAAGAAGTAATTTAAATAACATTTGATTTCTTTACTTTGTACAAAACAAAATATAATTATTACAACAAAAAAGCTATGCCCTCATAAATTTGAAGGCATAGCTTTTTTATATTAAATCATTAAAATATCTCGAATTTCTTCCTCTGTGATTGAGGACAATTTCTCTTCTCCCGGCTCAATCACTTCAGCGATTAAATTTTTCTTACTTTCTTGCAGTTCATGCATTTTCTCCTCAATTGTTCCCTGAGCTACTAGCTTTATAACTTGCACTGTATTTTTTTGTCCCATTCGATACGCCCTATCGGCCGCTTGTTGTTCAACAGCTGGATTCCACCATAAATCATATAATATTACTGTATCTGCACCAGTTAAATTAAGTCCGGTACCACCAGCTTTTAAAGAAATGAGAAATAGATCTCCTTCTCCTTCGTTAAACCGATCGCACAGCTCTACACGATCCTGCGCTGGTGTACTCCCGTCTAAATAAAAGTATGGAATTGCTTGTCGATTTAACTCACGACCAATAATGGAAAGCATCTTCGTAAATTGAGAAAAAATTAATATTCTCTTCCCTGTACTTCTACATTCCTCTAAAATCTCTAACAGTTGTTCAAATTTAGCTGAACTTCCTTTGTAATCATCAACAAATAAAGCGGGATGACAACAAATTTGTCGCAATCTCGTTAAACCAGCTAAAATTCTAATTTTATTTTTACGTAACGTGTCTTTGTCTAAATGCTTTAACGTTTCTTCCCTTAACTTCGCTAAATAAGCAGCATAGAGACTCTTTTGATCGGGTAATAACTCCGATGATTGTAAGTGCTCTATTTTCTCTGGCAACTCATTTAATACGTCCCCTTTTAATCGTCTTAATACGAATGGTTTCACTCGCTTCGCTATATCTTCACGCCTTAAATCACCGAACTCTTTTCTTCCTGGTAATAATTCCGGGAAGACGACATGGAAGATAGACCATAGCTCTTCTAATGAATTTTCTACAGGTGTACCAGTTAGTCCGAAACGGTATTCAGCTTGAATTGTTTTCACAGCTCTTGCCGTTTGCGTTGTAGGGTTTTTAAACGCCTGTGCTTCATCAAGAAATAGTGTATGAAATGGTCTTGCATATAATCTTATATCTCTTCTCAGTAATGGATATGACGTGATTACGACATCAAATCCCGTTATATCTTTCAAAATTTTCCGGCGCTCTGCTTGGTTTCCATCTGCAATAACTGCTCTAATATGCGGGGCGAATTTTTTCAATTCACTAAACCAATTATAAACAAGAGATGATGGTGAAACGACTAATATTGGCAGTTTCTTTTCTCGAATCTCAGTCAAAACAGAATCTATAAAAGCAATGCTTTGCAACGTTTTTCCAAGTCCCATATCATCTGCTAAAATACCGCCAAAACGGTAATGAGCAAGTGTTTTCATCCATTCGAACCCATATACTTGATACTTTCTCATTTCTGCATTTAAAGTATTTGGCACAGCAAACTTTAATTTTTTCGGGTTTTGAATGTTTTCTACTAACTCTTGAACAGAATCATCCAAACTTAAAACATTGCCTTCATGAAGTCCGTTCATCCATTTTACACTTCGAATAAGCGGAACATTTACCTCTTCTCCATGTAAAAATTCTTTCCGAATACCTGATTCTTTTATAAACTGATTAATTTCATTAAACTCTTTACTCTCTAGCGATAAAAACGAACCATTCGCCAATCGATAATATTTATGTTTCTCTTCAAGGGCCGCTAATACACCTTTAATTTCTGCTTCTGGTATTCCTTTTATATCAAAACGAAATGACAACCAATCAATTCTTTCTTTTCTTCTCACTCTAATAAGAGGAACTGCATCCCCTTTACTAATTCGCAATTTGATTGCTGTTGTCGCATAAATATCAACTAAACCTTTTAATGTTGGCACGACGTGATATAAAAAGTTATACTCAGCTTCTTCATTATGCATAAAGTAACCGCCTTCTGTTTTTGCAAAAGCACTTTCACTCATAATGTCTAAAATCTCTTTTTCTTTTTTCTCATCACGATTAAAAACAGACGGCTGTCCATCCTCTTCTAGCGGATTAATCATGACGTTCCCATAGTGAAATTCAAGACCTGCTAATAAGCGATTTTTCACGCGGTCTAAATACAATTTCGCTTTTAGCGAAGGTGTTTCAACACGATCCGATATTACTTCATCAATGTGTACAGTTCCGAGCTTCATTAATCCTGGTACAACTTTCGCGACGAAATGTTCCATCTTACTTTCTGGAATATAAAACTGATTACTATTTGAGCGACTCATCATCTTTTGTAATTCAATAAGTCGCATACAATCTTCAATGTGTAAGTGATATAATTTCCCATCGTAAAGTGCATTGTTATACATATCCATAACTTGTACACGATTTAAACCATCTATATGAAGTGTAAATCCGCCATTATTTCCCTTCGTAAATTCAAAGTGTAACGGCAACAAACCTTTTGAAACTTGTAATCCCTGAAACAGTTGTTCATTTTGTTTCAGCTGTACATATTCAGCTTTAGAAAGTGAAAAGAGCATATCTTTCCATGAAGCTGGTGGTATAAATATCATACTTTCATCTTGTTTCGCATGTACTTCTAGCGTATCTTCATACATTTTTTCGTTATGATACATTTTAATGAGCTGCTGAATAATTGCATCCGTTTCTTGTTTAAAACTATGTACATCTGGTGTATATGTAAATTCATTTGAACAATGAAAAGACTCTCTTTTCTCCACCTTAGAAAGAAATTCTCTAATATGATTTATGAAATACACTTTGGCAAGTTTCAATTGAATCCCAAGAAGAGCCCCACCACTTCTCGTAGCAACTGGTGTACATATAAACTCAATATCTAATATTTCACGTGTATCAAAACGGTGTTGTTTACTTTTTGGCCTCAGTGGTTTGTCTGCAAACAGCTGAAACATACCACTTGTCAATTGATCATTTCTGCTACTAGTGGAGCTCATTCCACCTGTTTGTTGATTATAGTTTATTTGTATTAATACTGCTGCAACATGTTGACAGTACGTTTGAAAAGACGCTAATGAAGGACAACTACATTTTGCAACAACATCACCCTTTTTGGCTTTTGCTACTGTAACATGGAAATCCTCGTTCCCTTTTACTGTCGCCTCACAAATTTCTTTATTTTCATCGTAATGATCTATTATCACTTTATTTGATTTATAATAGGCTTCACCTCTTTTATATGAGGTCTCTCCGCACACTTCTTTAATAATCAATTTATTCAATGTGAAACTCATCGCTTTGACACTTCCTTAATATAAAACCATTTTCTCTTACTTAACATTTTACATGCTCCACGAGAAAATATAAAATGTTGATTTAACAAAAGAAGATGCTTATTTATAAGCATCTTCTTCACTCTATCTCCATCAACCTCTTCGCCTCAAAATACAACACTTGAATAAACTTCTTCGTATTAATTCGCGTATGACCAGAAGATGCGAGTTCATCTTTCGTCATTTCTGTCATCCGTTTTCTAACTACGGTAAAATCGAAAAATTTTGGAGCATAGCTTTCAAATTTTGGATTTGAAAAGTCTGTTAATCCTAAAGAAGCCAAATGATTTAACGACTGATAAATAGCTCGACGTACTCTTTGTTCAGACGCTTTTTTCTCTTTATCAATATCCGCCTCTAAAGCTAGATCCCCTAATTTCCTTATCGTAATATGATGAAACATTTCTTTTAACGCAGGAAAGCCAAACTCAAATGTCTGTGCCTTTTCTTGACCATATAAATATTCCAGCATACTAAGTAAATCTTTACTTCCATTCTCTCCGGCAATACCGAGTTCTGATAGTAAAAAGCGCCCTAAATCCCCTATCTTTTTTCCTTCTTGCACTGGTTCAGTACGCAATTGCGGCTTTTCCCACTGAAACACGTTATTCAATGATTTTTGAATATCATGTATAGAACGCTCCAATCTAATACGCTCCATCACTTTGCGTACAACAGATACAACTTCGATTTTGTTTAATGGTTTTGTAATATAATATTCTACACCAAGTGTATATGCCTCACCTATAAGCTGCTTCGATTCCACTTGAGAAATCATAATGATTTTCCCCGTGAAAGTTGACGCAATGTGACGAACTGTTTCAATTCCGTCCCTCATCGGCATCAACAAATCAATAAATAAAATATCTACTTTTTTAAAATTTAGTTGATCCGCTTCAATAAAAGCTCCGTCATCCGCCTCACCAATTACTTCTCCAAGATCTCCATCTTCAATAATTTGCGAAAGCATCGAACGGAAAACTTCATCATCGTCTACGATATAATAAAACAAATCTATTCCCCTTCCTGCTTTAAACTATCCTCTGGTAAACAAACGATAAACTTACATCCTCTTTTATTTTCTCGGTCTTCTAATTTCACTTCTCCGCCTAGCTCTGTTACCATTTCATTTATGTAAGAAAGCCCAATACCAGTTGACGGTGTTCCCGTTTGATCATACTTGGAAGTAAATCCTGGCTTAAATACTAATTTCTTATACTTTTGTGTAATACCAGGCCCATCGTCAATTACTTCAAAAAATATATGCTGATTTCTTTTATATAGCTTAATAATAACGAAACCTTTATCTTCAATTGCTTCAACTGCATTTGCAACTAAGTTATTAAAAATTGATAGCACTGTATACACGTGGTATGCAGCATGCTCACCTTCTATATGTTTAGAAAAACGTATATCCTTTTCTAGCATTTCAGCATACTTCTCGTTTATTCTAACAATCATCTCTGCTAACTCATGTCCTTCTACATATTCAGCCACATTTTTATCTAATAACAGTTTAGATAATCCTGCAAATATCCTTTGATTATCCTTTTTTATTTCATGCACTTCCCCCGCTATTTTCAATGCTGTTTTACTACTTGAATCAGCGCTTACTTGTAAATTTCGATATAGTTGATATGCTTCTTGTGTAATTAACTCCGCATTTTGTAACGTCTTTTTCAAATGAACAGATTCCACATATAAATTAGAAAGATGCATTAACATATTTTCATTTTCTTTTCGAACTTGCGATTCTTTTAATTTCGTTTCATATAAATTCATCATATTTAAAAAACCAAGTGCAAAGAAACTACGAAAAATAGCAATAATAATAAGTTTATTCACTTCAGAAATCGTTATTGTTGTACCTAGTACTAACATGTGATAAAACGCAAGTTCTGACATACTTGCAACAATTTCAATTGAAATTCCAAGGCATCCAATAATGATTGGTTTCTGATGGAACTTATTTACCCTACAAAGCGAAAAAAAACTGCCATAAATAAAATAATAGAAGAACACAGGATAACGCAAATAAAATGATTCTGTCATATGAAATGAACCTTGCATGATCCAGTCAAGACATACTCGGAATAAGACTACAGATATACCAACAAGAATACCTGCAACTCCTGCTGGTACTCTTCTTAAAAATAATAATAAAAAGAAGAATAGCGGTGTACCGAAGCTAACTCGAAACGTATCATTAAAGGGATGAAAGTTCAGCTCCCCAGCAATCGGAACAACGACCATTAATATAATTAAAAGGGACATATCTTTCTTCCATAATTGATTCCAATTCAAAGGTGACACTTCCTATACTTTTTTTCAGTAGTAAAAGTGAAAGCCCGCTTATTGTTATAAACGGGCTTTTTTTCTATATTCTAACCTTTTCTACCGCTTTTATTTGGCGATACTCTGGCTTCCACATTGCTTCTTGCACTGCCATCTTGATATCGTTATCACTTAAGTTCACTCTTGCAACACCTTCTGCAACTGCAACTTTCGCTACTTCAATTGCAACCATTTCTGAGATATTACGTAATTCTTCGACCTCTGGTAAAATAGGTGCTCCTGGCTGACTTGTATCTACCATACTTGCAACTGCTTCAGCAGCCGCTGCGAACATTCCATCCGTCATGACGCTTGCTCGTACTACAATTGTTCCAAGACCAAGCCCTGGGAAAATAAGTGCATTATTTGATTGTCCAATCACATACGTTACACCGTTATATGTAACTGGTTCAAATGGACTTCCTGTTGCAACTAACGCTCTTCCTTCTGTCCAATCGATTAAATCTGCTGGTTTTGCTTCAGCAAGTGGCGTTGGATTCGACATTGGTAAAATGATTGGTCTTTCTACGTGAGAAGCCATTTCTTTAATAATCTCTTCTTTAAATGCACCTGCAACAGTAGATGTACCAATTAAAATTGTCGGTTTTACATGTTTCACAACTTCAGCAAGTCCGATCACATCATTTTCTTTCCACTCACTTACTTCTGCTTCTTTTCTTGCGTACGGAATTTGGAAATCAAGAAGATCTTCCATATTATCTGTAACTAACCCGTTACGATCAATACACCAGAAACGCTTATATGATTCTTCTTCAGATACGCCTACGCGGACCATCGCATCTCTAACTTGATCTGCGATACCGATTCCAGCCGTACCAGCACCAAATACAACAACGCGGTGTTCACTTAGCGGTACACCAGAAGCTTTCACTGCCGATAATACTGCCGCAAGTGAAACTGCACCTGTACCTTGAATATCATCATTAAACGTACAAACGTCATGACGGTATTTATCTAAAATTTTTCGTGCGTTACGAGAGCTAAAGTCTTCCCAATGTAAAAGTGCTTTCGGGAATTGTTTGTTTACCGCTTGTACAAACGTATCAATAAATTCATCGTAAGCTTCACCTGTTATACGAGGGTGACGATTTCCAATATAAAATGGATTGTTTAATAGCTCCTCACGGTTTGTACCTACATCTAAAATTACCGGTAATACACGACTAGGATCGATTCCAACTGCAGCAGTGTAAACAGCTAATTTTCCGATTGCGATGTTAATACCACCAACGCCCCAGTCACCAATTCCTAATATGCCTTCTCCATCTGTTACAACGACTAAATCAATGTTCTCAGCTGTTGCACCGATATTCGTGAATGCTTCTTCGATACCTGATGGATCGTTAATTGATAAATAAACACCACGTGGTTTACGATATTCATGACTATATCTTTGAATTGCTACACCGACAGTTGGTGTATATACAATCGGTAACATTTCACGTAAATGATCTGTTAATATACGATAAAATAATACTTCATTTCGATCATGTAACGCAGTTAAGTATACATTCTTTAATAAATCATCCGGCTGAGAACTAAATTGTTCGTATGCTCGGCGTGCCTGTTCTTCTAACGTTAAAACCGCTGGCGGTAATAACCCTTTTAAACCTAACTCTTCTCTTTCATTTTGTGTGAAAGCTACCCCTTTATTTAAAAGTGGTGTTGATAATACTTCTGCTCCTCTTAATGTTGTTTCTAATGCACCATTAGAAGCTACTGTAAACTTGCTCATAACATCCCTACCTCTATTCATATATAGCATTTCTATATTGTAAACAAAAAAGAGGGGATTGTCCCCCTCTTCTTTTAATTTTTCTTTAAAAGAGTTGCTCCTGCAATCCCTGGGTGTGTCATCTCGAATGGATCTAGAATTAACTCTAAGTCTTCTTGTGACAATACACCATTTTTCACACAAAGTTCTCGAACGGATTGGCCTGTTGCAATTGCTTCTTTCGCAACGCGAGCTGCTGCTTCATAACCGATATGAGGGTTCACGGCTGTAATAATTCCTACACTTTTCTCAACATACTCTTTTAAGCGATCTTCATTCGCTTCAATTCCTTTTAAGCAATTATCTGTAAAGGCACGGAAACCGTTATTCATAATGCTAATCGATTGCAGTAAGTTGAAAACAAGTACTGGTTCCATCACGTTTAATTCTAATTGTCCTGCTTCTGAAGCAAGGCAAATTGTATGATCATTACCTATTACTTGGAACGCAATTTGATTAATAACTTCTGGCATAACAGGGTTTACTTTCCCTGGCATAATAGAAGAACCTGGTTGACGAGCTGGTAACATAATTTCCGCTAAACCAACACGTGGACCTGATGCCATTAAGCGAAGGTCATTTGCAATTTTAGACATATTCATCATACATACTTTAAGCGCTGCAGATACTTCAGTATAAGCATCCGTATTTTGTGTCGCATCTACTAAATCTTCTGCACCAACAAGCGGTAATTCACTAATTGCAGCTAAATGTTTTACAACTGCTTCAATATATTCTGGGTCTGCATTTAAGCCTGTACCAACTGCAGTTGCCCCCATATTTACTTCATATAAATGTTGACGCGATTGTTGAATTCGTTTCATATCACGTTCAAGTACGCGAGAGTATGCTTTAAATTCTTGTCCAAGACGGATTGGCACCGCATCTTGTAAATGTGTACGACCCATTTTAATAACATGGTCAAACTGTTCTGCTTTTAATTCAAATACATCATGCATATAACCCATCGTTTGTAATAAGCCTTCTAATGCATTTAATGTTGCGATATGAATCGCCGTTGGGAATGCATCATTTGTTGATTGGGCCATATTTACATGACTATTTGGACTAATATAATGATAGTCTCCCTTTTCCATTCCTAATAATTCAAGCGCACGATTGGCAATGACTTCATTTGCATTCATGTTCATTGAAGTACCTGCTCCGCCCTGAATTGGATCTACGATGAAATGATCATGCCATTTTCCATCAAGAATTTCTTGAGCAGCTTCTGCGATCACACCGCCCTTGTTTAATTCCAATCTTCCTACATCTGTATTCGCAAGCGCTGCTGCTTTTTTTACAATTGCGAACGCTTTAATTAAACCTTCATGGATTTTGTATCCTGTAATTGGGAAGTTTTCAACTGCACGCATTGTTTGTACGCCGTAGTATGCATAGTTTGGTACTTCTTTTTCACCTAAAAAATCTTTTTCAATTCGAACACCATTTTTAACTTCAGTTAATGTTGCCATGATTATTCACTCCTTAACGATTTCTTATGCTGCTTTTGTTTCTTTGACTGTTTCTACATATTGTTTTGCTTTCTCATTATCGAATTCGCCTTCCCACTTCGACATAACAATGGCCGCTAATGCATTTCCTAATACATTGACAGATGAGCGAATCATATCTAAAATGCGGTCAATTCCCGCAATTAATGCGATACCTTCTAGTGGTAACCCCATTGAACCTAACGTTGCTAATACAACAACGAACGATGCACCTGGAACTCCCGCCATACCTTTGGATGTTAACATGAGAACGAATAATAACGTTATTTGCTCCGTTAGTGACATGTGCACACCGTACATTTGTGCAACAAACAATGCCGCTAACGCTTGATAAATAGCCGATCCAGTCAAGTTAAATGTATAACCTGTCGGAATTACGAAAGAGGCAACTGCCTTTGGACAACCGAACTCTTCCATTTTTCTCATTATATTAGGTAAAACAGCTTCTGAACTTGCTGTTGTAAACGAAAGAATCAGTTCTTCTTTTAAAATTTTCATTAATGTAAAAATGTTTACTCCAACCATTCGTGCATTAATACCTAATACAATCACAACGAATAGTATAACAGTTACGTATACAGCTAGCACTAGTTTTCCTAGCGGAAGTAATGTTGCTACACCAAATTTTGCAACCGTAACGGCAATTAATGCGAATACACCAAATGGTGCAAATTTCATAACTTGATTTGTAACCCAAAACATGGCTTCGAGTACGCCTTCAAAGAAGTTAAAGACTGGCTTTCCTTTTTCTCCAATTGCCGCAACTCCTAAGCCGAATAATACTGAGAAGAATATAATCGGTAATAGGTCACCTTGTGCAATCGATTCAAATACGTTTTTCGGTACAATGTGAACAATTGTCTCAGCAAAACCTTTCTTCTCTGTTGCATCTGCAGTTTGTTTATAAGAAGAAATATCACTTTGCTGTAAATTACTCATATCAACGCCAGTACCTGGTTGGAATATATTCGCTGCAAGTAATCCCATTAAAATAGCAATCGTCGTAATAATTTCGAAATAAAGAATTGTCTTACCACCCAGTTTCCCAAGCTTCTTCATATCTCCTACACCAGCTACTGCAACAATTAATGCTGAAATAACAATTGGTACTACAATCATCTTAATTAAGTGAATAAATATATCCCCAATTGGTGTGATATAAGAAATCGCCGTTTTATTGCCATAAAAGACTGCCCCTACTACAATCCCTAAAACAAGCGCGACAAAAATTTGTGTTGCCAATCCGAATTTTTTCATTTATGTTCATCCCCTTCATGCGAACGCTTTCAATTTGAATTTATAAAAGCTACTCACACATCTTATAAGCGAACCTACAAAATCATACAAAAACCTACAAGTTCGTCACAAAAAATTCAAATATTTTTCTTCTTTTTTTCATTGACACCATTTTGTTAAAAAACGATAAAATAAACTTGATAAGTAATCAGATTGTTTCGTATAATCAAAAAGATATATACTTAAAACAAATCAAAATGAAAAGGAGTGGATGTTATGAAAAACTATACAAAGCAATTCGTCCTATCTTCTTCTTTTCTTTTTCATTTTCTTAAAAAGGAACAAAGGCATTCGCCTTTGTTCCTTTTTTATTGCGATCTATATAGGGGGAATTGTTATGAGACCATATAAACGTGTCTTAATTAAATTAAGCGGCGGTGCACTTGCCGATCAAACTGGAAATAGCTTTAACTCCAAACGATTAGAACATATCGCAAACGAAATTTTATCCATTGTTGATTTAGGTATCGAAGTATCCATCGTCATCGGTGGCGGTAACATTTTTAGGGGGCATCTAGCTGAAGAATGGGGAATCGATCGCGTAGAAGCTGATAATATCGGTACGTTAGGTACAATCATTAACAGCTTAATGCTTCGCGGTGTTTTAACAAGTAAAACAAATAGAGAAGTACGCGTTATGACGTCCATTCCATTTAATGCAGTAGCTGAACCATACATTCGCTTGCGTGCAGTCCACCATTTAGATAACGGTTATATCGTTATCTTTGGAGGCGGAAACGGGCAACCGTTCGTGACGACAGATTATCCAAGTGTACAAAGAGCCATTGAAATGAATAGTGATGCCATATTAGTCGCAAAACAGGGTGTCGATGGCGTTTTTACAAGTGATCCGAAGCATAACAAATCAGCAAAAATGTACAGCAAACTAAACTATAATGATGTCGTTAGACAAAATATACAAGTTATGGATCAAGCGGCATTACTGCTTGCCCGGGACTACAATTTACCAGCACATGTCTTTAACTTTGATGAGCCTGGAGTCATGAAAAAAATATGTTTAGGCGAACATGTGGGGACGTTGATTAATGATGATGTTACGATGTTGGTGCATGAAAAATAATGATTTCCCACCAAAAAAGGGTGTCTTTTGTAGGCACCCTTTCCTAATTCATCATCACAAATAGAAGTCAACCAATCCCGCCACTTTCTCCTTACAACGCTCCCAAAAAGATAACTTTTCAAAAAACTCTTTCGTCATTTCTTTCGAATCATGAAAATCCTCTGTTAACGCCTTATTAACTTGTCCTACAATAGGACCACCATAAATATAAAAATTCATTTCATCATTTATATTGAAGCTACGCGAAGTAAAGTTTGTTGTACCAATAACTGTTAATTCATTATCAATAAGCATTAATTTGCCATGGAACATTCCTTTTTTATACCCATATACAGTAATCCCATTATTAACAGCTTGACGTATGTATGGATACGCCGCTTCTTTTATAAGAGGTAGATCTGGTTTATATGACCAAAGTATTTTTACTGTAACACCACGCTTTTGTGCTGCGATTAAAGCATTCATGGATTCTTTATTTTTTGCTATAAAATACGGCGTTGCAATTACAATGGAGTGCTGAGCTTGTTTTATGAGCTCTATATATTTTTCAGCAACGTAATGCCCATTGTAACTAGTCATAGTATGTAATGTATTCCCTTTACTAGCTTTATTCGTACTTCTCTTTATCTCTTCTTTCGTATCTCGTTTCCAGTCTAAAGCGAATTGCTGTTCTAAATCTTTTGCTCCTTCTCCTTTAAGTCGTACATGATAATCACGCCAATATCCAAATCGCTTATCTTTCCCTAAGTACTCATCTCCTATATTAAATCCGCCTGTATAGCCAATCTCCCCATCAATCGTCGTAATACGGCGATGATTACGATGGTGAAGTGAATAAAATCCGAATGGCAATGTAGGTTTTCTACTATATGTAAAATGTACACCACTTTTCCGCAATTCATTTATCACCTTTCTTTCAAATGATAAATCATTAATGCGATCAACTGATAAATAGACGTTTACTCCTTCTTTTGCCTTCCCTTTTAATAAGTTTAAAAAAGTATGACTACTTTTATCATCCGACAAAATGAAGAAATAAGTGTAGATGGAGCTTTTCGCTTCTCTTATATCAGTAAATAATTGTTTATAAAAAGACTTCCCTTCTACATATAATTGAAAGTCACTATAATGAGGCGCATACTCTGTCGGCATGTTTTTCCCGGCTTCCATTTTCCTACCTAAGGTAACATCGATATGCATCCAAATTAAAATAAAAACGAAAATAGCAATAATAATAGAAGTAACTCTTAATATTTTTTTAATCATTTTGGTTTCCTTCCAATCATATTCCTTACTATTTCGTAGTGTTTCATTTAAATATGTTTTCATACGAAATGTATTTCTTATTTTTATTGATACTAAACAGTTAAAGGAGATACGAATATGAGAAAAGGGAAAACTCCTATTGTTTTTATCCCAGGTCTTTTCGGTTCAATGAGCAATATTATTATTCCCGGCACTGGTAATTGGAGTTTTGGACTTTCTGCATTTGTTTACGAACCATTCATCATGATGCTAGAAAGTATGGGGTACGAACGAAATAAAGATTTGTTCATCTGTTTTTATGACTGGCGGCAGCGTATTGTTTTTTCTACACAAAAATATTTATTACAAACGATTGCTTATGCTAAAAAGATTACAGGTTGCGATAAACTAAATCTAATTTGTCATAGTATGGGCGGCCTTCTTGGACGTTCTTACGTTCAAAGTGCAACATATAAAAATGATGTAAATCAGCTTATAATACTCTGCACACCAAACGCTGGATCTTCACCAAATTATAGTTATTGGACTGGAGGTACTCTCCCTATCCATGCCTCTTCTAAAATAAATATCGTTCATTTTTATGTGGAACAATATATTTGTTACTTAAGCATCTTACATAAAATGAATAAAGTTGAGGCGATACACATTTACTTTCCAGGATTACAAGATGTTATTCCTTGTAAAGATTACGGAAATTATTTATTTATAAGATCCGGCTCTTCTATTACATTTCTTCCTTATAGTAAGATGAAAACGAAAAACCCTTTCCTCGATACATTAAATGAAAATAGATTTATTATACAAAAAAGAAATATTGAAACGACACTCATTGCCGGAGATGGAGAGGAAACAATTCAATATTTACAAGTCGTCCCTTCACATTCCAAACTGAAATGGACAGACGGCAAAGTCGTCGGTGATTTACTTACAAAACATGGTGACGGTAACGCTGTTCTACATAGCGTTTTTCTTCTAGAGGGAAATAAATATGTTTTGCATGCTTCACATAACGAAGTGCTCTACAAAAGCATTCCTATACTACAAAAGATACTCTAAATTTCAAAAAAAGGTATGGCATTAAGCCACACCTTTTCACATTAAACAAAATTCCTCGCATCATTATTTCTTCCAAACTTATAAATAGCAATTAAGAAGAATGCAATTGCGAAAGCGAATAAAATTAAAATGTTTAAATACAACTCCGAGAATGGTATTCCTTGTTGTAGTTTCGATACTGTGTCTAACAACCAGCGCTGTGGAAGAAAATCAGCTACTTTTTGTACTGCACTTGGCATAATGTCATATGGGAAATAACAACCCGCTAGTAAGCATGTTGGTACAATGACCATGTTTTGCATCGCATTTGCCGATGCTGAGTTTTTCGAAAAAGCTACAAGGACTAATGATATTCCAATTGCGATTAATGCAAATAGCATTAGTACGCCCATCATCACTATGAAAGGCATATTGATATTCGTATGAAAAACATTCGTTAGGAATAGGATTGTAATCAAAATTTGTACTGTTAGTATTATCATATTTACCCCGACATTAGATAATATGAACTTCTTCCCATCTATCGGCGTTGATAATAGTCTAAAGTACGTTCTATTCTCTTTTTCTTTTAAAATATGACCTGATAAGTTCGCTGCTGAAAACAGCATAAACATAATAAGGTAACCCATCGTTTGATTTGTCATATCTTTATTTTTCGAAGTATCTTCTAGCGTCTCAGTTTTCATTTTAAATGAACTTTTTTGATACCCTGCGTACATATTGTCGAATGTACTTTGATCTGTTCCTGCTACTTTACTAATAGCTGCTATATTATCAATATAATTATATAAATATAATTTTATAAATCCTGTTACTTGATCACCTTTAATCGATGAAATTTCAATATGCTCTGGTTTCCCTTCTCGAACACTTTTTGAAAAACCAGAATCTAATGTAATAACTCCATCAAGTTTTTTGGAAGTGAGTTTATCTTCTACTTCAGACTCCTTAACCTTACTCACATTCACATGATTTAATCCTTCTAAAAACTTTATCGTATCATTTGCTATTGGCTCATTTTCTTTATTTACAATCCCGATATTTAACGTTCCTTGCCCTGCATTTCCGTATATCGAAAAGGAAATGAGCGTCCCTATTATGGGCAAGCTAATTATAATGAGTAAACTTTTTTTATTTTTCAAAAGCACAGATAACGTTTTTTGTATGAGCCATAAAATATCCTTCATGCTATAGCCCCTCCCGTCTACGTAATGCAATAATTGCAATTAATAAAAAGAGTGCTGAAATTCCAATATTTAAAGAAATGACTGGTAGTGCTGCCCCTACATCATTTGCATAAATAATTTTCATAACAGCTGTATTTGCCCAAGTTAATGGCGATAAATTCGTAACGAAATTTTCTTCTACTACGAAATATGCACCTCCAAAAATAGAAGCTAATTGCACAACAACCATAATAATTGCCCTAGACGCTTCAGCTGTTTTCGTGATATATCCGATTCCTAAACCGAAGCTAATTGCTAGAAAGACTTGTGTTAATAAAATAAGAAATATGATTCCAAGATGGTCGCCCCAATTCGCTTGAAAAACAAATTTACTAAATAACATGACGAGTAATATGCACAGGGCATTTGCTACTAGGCTACCAAGTACTTTTCCAATGAATATTTCAGCTTTACTTATAGGTGCAGCAATGAGACGATCTCCTGTTTTACGTATTCGTTCTCCTCGAATTAAAGAACTCGCTCCCATCGCAGCATATAGTGCAATCATCGTTGTCATTACAACCGCATAGTAATCCATAGAACCTGGTTTTTTCGCAGCTTGTAAAGATGTTTCTTTTATATAATCATTATGATTTCCGTTTGAAATAACCGTACTAACCTTAGTAGGATCTACTTTTGCAACTTCGACCGCTACATTGTACTTATCAACAAATGTTGTAAGCATTCCCTCCACAATACTTCCCTCAATACTACTTTTGTCACTCCCATAAAATTTTGCACCATCTTTATTTAACTCTACATAAGCAGCATATTTATTTTTCTTCACTTCTTCTTTCCCATCTATACTGCCGGAAGCTTTTTTAAAATGAATACCTGATTTATCCACTTCTTTCGTAAATGCTTCAAATGATTGAGAAAACGTGCTACTCGCTTCATCTTTATATAGCACTTGTATATCTTTAATCGAATGACTATCACTATTAAATGCGTTGGTTAACGCTGTTCCTAACACAAGCATAAGCACAATCGGAAATGCTAACATAAAAACTAAAGTTCTTACGTCTCTGAAATCTCTTTTAATATGCATAATTGCAATATTGAAGATGTTCAATTGATGAACCTCCCTTTACCTTTTCTTCATTTACTTTTTATTTATCTCGTAAGTTTCTTCCCGTCAATGTAAGGAATACTGTTTCTAAGTTGGGAGCCTGCTCCTCTAATGAACGAATTTCAATATCATGATTGATACAGTGTTGAATGATTTTATTTAAATTATTTAATCCCGCATCAGAATTCACTTTAATTACGTTTTCTTCAATTTTAACTGCTTTCACACCGTTTATCTCTTTTAATTTTTCCACGTCTAAATTTTCCACCGACTTCACTTCAATCCAAATATCTTTCGTATCAGTAATAATCGATTTTAGTTGTTCTTTCGTACCTTCTGCAATCACTTTACCGTGATCTACAATCGCTATTTTCGTACAAATCTCTTCTACCTCTTCCATGTAGTGACTCGTATAAATAATAGTGCTTCCCATTTCATTTAACTTCCGGACAGACTGAAGAATATAGTTTCTTGACTGTGGATCAATTCCAACTGTCGGTTCATCCATAATAATTAACTTCGGTCTATGTGCAATTGCACAAGCAATATTCAATCTTCTTTTCATCCCGCCAGAAAAGTTTTTCGGATAACTTTTCTGTTTATCACTAAGTCCTACAAATTGAAGTGCTTCCTCTACTCTCGCTCTTAGTTCGGCCCCTCTTAATCCGTACAATCCAGCAAAGAATTTCACATTTTCATAGGCAGTTAGCTCTTCATAAATCGCAATATCTTGCGGAACAATACCGATATTCATTTTCGCAAATCGATTATGTTTCTTTATATTTTTTCCTAGTATGCTAATTTCACCTTCATTACTTCTTAACAAACCAGCAATCATATTTATCGTTGTACTCTTACCAGCACCATTTGATCCTAAAAAGCCAAATATTTCTCCTTCTTTAATAGATAAAGACATATTATCAACTGCGATGAAATCACCAAATTTTTTCGTTAAATTTTTAATTTCTAATGTATTCATCATTTCACCCCTATTTCGGTTTCTCTGCTGTTATTATAAACAAAAAGAATGAACCTGCTCAGTGCAGAAATTCATTCTTTTCACATGAGAATATTCACTTTTTTCATATGAGATGGTTCATCTTCATCCCATTCTCTTATATCGGAAACAACATTGTCACTGAAAAACCACTTGTTCCATCTACAATAATTTTTCCGTTTACTGATGCTGTTCGCTCCTCCATCCCCATAATACCGAGACCTTTCTTAACAAAAGCTGCGCCTTTCCCGTTATCCTTCACTTGCACCTTAACCATCTTGTTAAGCACATGAATATCTATAGAAATAACTGTCGCATCAGCATATTTCATTGCATTTGTTAGTGCTTCTGTAACATTTTCACCGATAATTTTCCACTGAATGGGAGAAATCATATCTAAGTTCCCTTTGTATACAAAAGGAATATTCACATCATTCTTACCGGCAAATTCCTCTATGAATAATTTCATACGATGAATGCCAATTTGCTCAGTTGGTGGCTTCATATTTTTTAATGTAATGCGAATACTTTCAATTCCATCTTTTGAAATGTGAATTGCATTTTGTAATAACTCCGCAGATTTTTCTTTATCTATTTCCATTAATCTTTTTGCTGCTTCCATTTGAATAAGTGCACCCGTCATCGAGTGACCAATTTTATCATGAATTTCTTGCGATAACCGATTTCTCTCTTCTAGCTTAAATGTGTATTCAGATTGTCTTATGTACTCTTTATTTTCATGTAAGCTTTTCGTAAGTCGTTGCATATCTTTTCGCATCTTATCATTTTGCGATTCAAGCTTTACTACACGCGATATATATCGATCTGCCATAGTTAAAACGAGAAAAGAAAATGCAACAATTAATCCATAAGTCATTCGAATACTTTCATCTGCAATCGTAATTGGGAGCATCATAACGACAAAGCGTGGCCAATTCTTTTCTATGTAATGGAATGTAATTTCGTATAAGTTCAAAGGTAAAAACAAAATAAAAAATGGATGAACCCTCCATGTAAATAACATAACTATGCCAATGGACATACAGATTAATATTTTTTTATACATATCTTTTTTAAATATAGAAATCATTACGTTTACAGAGAGGTAAATAAGTAATGTAAATATAACCCATGGTAAATTTGCTACATTTGCGTAAATATAACTAAACACAATATATAAAAAGACAATTAATTTACTTACAGTTAACCAAAACTCCATATCATTAATCTACTTTCCCTGTTAAGTAATAAATCGCAATTTGTGTGCGATGTTCAAGTCCAGTTTTCCCTAAAACTGACGTAATATAATTTGCAATTGTTCCCTCAGATATAAAAAGCTGTTTCGAAATTTCTTTATTTGAGAAACCTTTTGCAATTAATGCGATAATACTAAGCTCCCTTTCTGTGAAAAGACTCTTATCAATTTTACATTCTTCCTCTTTACTTTCCATTAAATTAGACTTAATTTTATCGAGGACAACATCTTGCATAACAGTTTGACCGTTATATACTCCTTTTATCGCATCACGAATACGCTCCGGATCGTTATTTTTTAATAAATAACCTTTTGCTCCGTTTTTTACTGCATCCAAAATATACTCATCATCATCAAACGTCGTTAAAATAAGCGGTTTTGTTTTCGTCTCTTCACAAATGAACTTCGTCGCCTCTACACCGTTCATATTTGGCATACGAACATCTAAAAGAGCAATATCAACTTCATGCTTTTTACAATATGCTACAGCTTCTTCCCCATCATTTACAGTATCTACCACTTCGAACTCTTCGTATGTATTTAAAATAATTTTCATGCCTTCTCTAATAAAAGAGTTATCATCCGCTATTAATATTTTAATTTTCATGTTTGTTAGTATGGCCCTTCCCCTACTAACATTCACATCCTTTCTTCCCGTAACATTTCCTACTTGCTCATTATATACTTCTCTTTACCATTTTTTCACACCTTTTTTCATCTAGCTCTCCTACAAAAAATATATTATTCTTTTTTTACAATATGTGTAGGGTGACTTATCATTCTTTACGTCTATATAATAGAATGCGTCAAAAAGGAGGGAGAGACCGATTGAGGAAAAACAATTAATTGAAAAAGCAAAGCAAGGAAGCGAGCATGCTTTTCGTATCCTTGTACAAACATATCGTCATTATATTTTTCAAGTTATCTTTTCTATTTTAAGACATGAAGAAGATGCGAAAGATGTTACACAAGAAGTATTCGTAAAAATTCACACCTCTCTCCCAAATTATCAATTTCGCGGATTAAAAACGTGGATGGCACGTATTGCCACCAATCACGCTATTGATTATAAGAGAAAGAAAGCTAGAGAAAACGAAGAACTCTCCTTATGTAAAGAAACAGAGGAAAATATAAAATCCTCTCATAACATTGAAGCTTTACTATTGACGAAAGAGCAAAAATTACTCATTGCTCAAAAACTGAGAGAACTTCCCGAAAATTACCGTGACGTCGTTCTCGCACATTACTTAGAAGAAAAAAGTTATCAAGAAATTGCTTTACAGGAAAACATCGAAGTAAAAACAGTCGAAATGAAACTGTATCGGGCACGAAAATGGATTAAAAAACATTGGAAGGAGGAAGAGTTTCTATGATGCATTATTCAAAAGAAGATTGGCGCAATTATACATTAGATTTTATAGAAAGCAATGAACGTGAATCTATGGAAGAACATCTTTATGAATGTGATGATTGTTTAGCACTTTATATGGAAAGTATTGATGAACAACATGAAAACCTTCCAATGATAAATGATGATTCATTTACGAACGAAGTTATGACGCAAATTAATTTTGAAACACTACAGTCTAATAAAAATATAAAAACAAACTCACTAAAGCGCACAATCATTCACTACATAATTGCGACTGCGGCTACAATTATTTTTATGGTAAGTGGTTTATTCCAATATATTTTTACAGCGACATCAAATTTCGAGAAATCTTCAAAACATAACGAGTCTTCTATTTCACAACAAATTGTAAACAAATCGGTAGACACATCCAAAAAGAACGGAGGTTCAAAGCATGAATAAAAATCCCTTTTTAGCACTTGTATTAGGGCTAATTCCTGGGCTTGGACATTTATACTTAAAAAAGCTAGGACGGTTTATTTTATATAGCGGAGGATCTTTATTTCTATTCTCCTTTGCAGTATTTTGTACAATAGTAGTAAGAGAACGTGATATTGCTTTTCTTTCTCTATTTTTACTAGCCGTTCTATGGGCAATTAACTTACTAGATTTAGTTATCACCATTATAAAACAAACGAAAAAACAAGAAGCTGGAGAATTGATAACTTCCTCTAAAGAGAGCGAACGATTTTATATCATTCTCCTATCTATCATCCCTGGACTTGGCCATTTCCAATTAGGACTTATGCAACGCGGTCTTACGTTTTTAGTCGCTTGCGCTGGCTTAGGCAGCATGATTATATTTGTGACTTTATTAACATCTCAAGGAAGTTTCCTTATCTTCCTTATTACGTTACCTGTTTTATGGATTTATAATTTCTTTGACGTTGTTCAGCAACTACAGAAAAAAGAACGCGACGAGCAATTAATTGATCGTACTATTTTCGAAGATTTTGAAGAACATCAAGAGCAGGGAAAGAAAAGTAAAACATTTGCTTCTATTTTAGCGATGTTCCCTGGAGCAGGTCATATGTATTTAGGCTTACAACGCCGTGGTCTTCAGCTTATGGCAGCCTTCTTACTATCTATTTATTTACTCGACTTATTAAGACTTTCTGCATTTTTGTTTTTAGTACCAATCATTTGGTTCTATAGCTTTTTTGATGCGTTACAGCAAACAGCAAAATACGGAAAAGAACGAGTTCAAGACGAACCCATTATCGATTATTTTATAAATCATCAAAGATGGATCGGTATCGGATTAATTACACTCGGTGGTTATTATTTATTAAATCAAACAGTCCTTCCTATTTTGAATGATTATTTTGCAACTATATTTAATATTCATCTTAGTGAACTATATTATCGCTATTTCCAAACATCTATCGTTGCGCTCCTTTTAATTGGCGGCGGCTTTAAATTGTTACTTGGAAATAAAGAAAACAAAGGTGGGACAAGCGAATGAGGACTTGGCGTGTTGGAACATTCTCAATGGGGCTTTCTATTATATCGTTAGGATGCTTTTTACTATTTTCAGTCGTAAAAGGAATTCAAGTATTAGATACACTAACTGCATGGTGGCCAGTTTTACTTATCATACTTGGAGCCGAAGTTTTACTATATCTTCTATTTTCTAAGAAGGAACAATCATTTATTAAATATGATATTTTTAGTATTTTCTTTATCGGCGTTTTAGGAAGCGTCGGAATTGCTTTTTACTGTTTATTATCAACTGGATTACTAGAAGAAGTTCGTCACTCTATTAACACAACGAGGCAAACGAGTAATATTCCAGACGGACAATTTGATATACCTGAATCTATCAAAAAAATCGTAGTAGATGCAGGACATCAACCTCTAACGATAGAGGGAAATAATACAAATCAAATTCATCTTTTGGGAACTTATGAAATGACAACGAAAGCAAATGAAAAACTCAATTTAAAACGAGATGATTTCCTTTCAGTTCAAACGGCTGGAGAAACGATGTATATCACTTTAAAATCATTACCTGTTCAGCATACGTTATTTAATTCAGCACCACAGGTGAAACCAACGCTTGTTCTTCCGCAAAATAAAAATGTGGAAATCCGCGCTTCAAATAACGAACTATCTCTTTATCCAGGTCAATTACAAAATAATTGGTTTGTACAGGAAAGCTCAAGAGTGTCTGTCCATCTTGCAAAAGAAAGTGATGTATCTTTAACAGCAGTAACGAATCAAAAGGAAACACATAGAAGTACACCTTGGGAACAAGTAGAAGATTTAACGAAAAACGAAAATACTTCTTCAGAAGAACATCCAGAATTAAACAGCCAAGAACATTGGTATAAAAATTCGATTAAAACTGGAAATGGGACGTACAAGTTAAATATTGAGAAAGCTTATAATTTGAATATGAGTGTTCTCGAAAAATAAAAAACCTTCCGCAATTGCGGAAGGTTTTTCTCATATAATCGCTTTAATTCCTTCTAACACTAATCCAATCATAAATCCGCAAACAGCCCCGTTTACTCGAATCCACTGTAAATCTTTACCGACGTTATTTTCAATCATTTCGATTAACGTCTTATCATCTAACTTATCAAGGTTTTCTTGTACAAGCTTACCAATTTTCGAATGGTTCTTCTCAACAAGACTTACAACTTGTTTTTGTAACCAATCTTCTATTTTTTGAACTGTCTGTTCATCTTCTTTTATTTTATTCATTTGTTTTTGTAAAAATGGAATAACATATTTATCAGTAAATTCTTCATTATTTACAAAAGCAACTGCTCTTTGCTGTACTTGCTCTAGCATCTCTTTTATTTTGTCAGTAGCATTCCAATTGGCAATCCATTTTTCTTTCCAATTTTCTAATTCTTGTAGTAACGCTTCATTTTCTTTTACATTTATAATTTCTTGACGAATTTTCGCTAATATAAGTTGTCTCGTGCTATTATCTGCATCTTGTAAGCTGTTAATATTGCTAATAATAAACTTCTGCAAAATGCCGCCAATTTTATCTTCATCTACAATATTCATAAACGATTTCAATGTAAACTGTAAGAATCCATCTACTTTTATATTTTCCATCGCCTTCATACCTAAACTTCCAAGCTGGTAGCGTGCTTCATCTTGCGCTGTCCAATCTTTCACTTTTACTAAAATGTAATCAAGTGTCTTCTCATCATATTCTTGCACAACTAATTGATCAACAAGCACTTGTAAGATGTTACTTGTATTAATTGTATGTAAATACGCCTTTAATTCTTTTTCAATAATAACCGCTAATTTTTCTGTATCGATTGAAACAATCGCCTTCTCAGCAATCGTTACAATGCCTTTTTTCACAGCATCAGACTGTATTTCTCTCTCTGCAATTTGTAGCACCATTTGTGCTAGCTGCATTTCTTTTACTTTATTCGTAATACTTTCTTTCGTTAGCCACTCATTTTCTAACGTATTGATGAGCCCTTTCGTTACTCGTTTACGGTTTTTAGGTAACAAAGCTGTATGCGGAATTGGAATTCCCATCGGGTGACGGAATAATGCTGTAACTGCGAACCAATCTGCAAGCCCGCCAACTAACCCAGCTTCAAATCCCCCTTGTATAATCTCTCCAGCTATCGTTCCTTGAAAAGGGATAGAAGCCGCAAAGCCTACACCCATAACCCCAAGCGAAATACCCGCTATATATTTAGTCTGTAATGACATCGTATACACATCCTCTTATTATGTAAAATAAAGCTTTTTGTTGTATTTATTCAATATTAGTTATCCTTTATATATACTATAAAGAACTATTGTGAAAATAACAAAGATTTTTATGTACATGAAAAAATGAGGCTACAACTAGCCTCATTTTTCTTATACCGTTAATTCCAAACCTTTCCTATAATATTCATTCATTACATCTTTTGGAACCATACTTCCACCCGTTCCCCACACAATATGAGTACCTTTTTTCACCTTCTCTGTTAACTGTTGCTTTTGTAAATACTCATCTTCTTTACATACTTTCACTGGCCCTATCATACCTGCTAGTGCAGAAGGCTCTAAATAAATATTCTCCGTATCAGCTAGTTCTTTTAACAATCTATATAACTCTTCATCGCTTACTGTGTAATTCCCACTCAAAAATGGTTCCATCGTTTTCCCGACAAATCCAGATGGCCTTCCTACCGCAAGTCCATCCGCATCCGTTACATTATCAATTCCGATATCTTGAACGGCAATTTTGTCATGAAGGCCTGTCATTAAGCCGAGTAACATACATGGAGAGTGCGTAGGCTCTGCAAAGAAACAATGAACATTGTCTTTATACAATAACTTTAAACCGAATGCTACTCCACCCGGTCCTCCTCCCACTCCGCACGGAAGGTAAACAAATAAAGGATGGTCTTTATCTACTACAACCTCTAACTCTTCTAATTGCTTTTGTAATCGTGATGCAGCTACTGCGTATCCTAAAAATAAATCATGTGAGTTTTCATCGTCTACAAAATAACAGCTAGGATCCGCATCCGCTTGTCTTCTTCCTTCTTCTACTGCTTTACTATAATCATCTTCATATTCAATAACGTTTACACCTTTACTTCTTAATAAATCTTTTTTCCATTGTTTCGCATCTGCTGACATATGAACCGTTACGTTAAAACCTAGTTTCGCACTCATAATCCCAATGCTTAGCCCTAAATTTCCTGTTGAACCGACCGCAATTGAATATTTGGCAAAAAACTCTCTACATGTATCACTATCTAAAATGGAATAATCATCTTCTTCTGTTAACATACCATGCTGCAAAGCTAATTGTTCAGCATATTTTAGCACTTCATAAATGCCACCCCTAGCTTTAATTGATCCTGATATTGGAAGATGACTATCACATTTTAATAATAATTCTCCTGAAATAGGTTGCTTGTAAGTTGTCTCTAAAGCTTCTTTCATAGAAGATATTTTCACTAAAGGTGATTCGATTATGCCGTTCGTCCCTTTCGTTTCAGGAAAAACTTTCGCAATATATGGTGCAAAACGCTTTAATCTCTCTTCCGCATCTTTTACATTCTCTTCATTAAGTGGTGAATCTTTTATTGCCCTTTCATACTTTTCTATGTGTGGGTTTATCCAAAATACTTCTTCTGTTGCAATAAGTTTATTCACTAATGGGTATTCTGCTTGTAATGCCCCTATTTCTTTCATTTTGTTTCCTCCTTATATCCTTGTAGCTCACCATATAATAAATTATAATTAAATTAATTTTAATATAGTTTAACACAAATCGTTCACTTTAGTTAATTTTAATTTAATTTATTTAAATATAATTTAATAATTCTTAAGGAGATTTTCATTATGGAAAATATAGATATTGGTAAAAAAATTGAAAAACAAAGAAAAGAAAAAGGTTTAACTAGTAAAGAACTAGCAAAGATGGCCAATATTACACCATCTATGTTAAGTCAAATTGAACGTGGGTCCGCTAACCCTTCTATTCAAACATTAAAAGTGCTTGCTAAAGCTCTTGATGTGCCAACATTTAGCTTTTTACTTGAAGATACAAATACAGACGATTTAATTGTACGTTCCCATAAACGAAAGAAAATGATTATCGATAATTTATCATATGAAATGCTTTCACCTGATTTCACTGGAAATTTAGCAACAGCAATTATGACCGTCCCGCCTAATACAGCTTCATCAGAAAATGTGCTAGAACATAAAGGAGAAGAATTAGCATTTGTCTTAGAAGGGAAAATCACATTATATTTAAATGAGGAAGAATACGTATTAGAAACTGGTGACAGTGTAAAAATACCTGCTTATTTAAAGCATAAATGGGTGAATCATTTTGAGAAAAATGCGGTAGTCTTATTTTCTGTTACTCCGCCGATTTTTTAATATATGTAATAAAAAAATAGCCATGTACGGGGAATATCCGTTAATGGCTATTTTTTATTTTTTAGGCACCAACAAAATCCCTAAACTAATAATACAAAAGCTCATTATTTGCTGTGCTGATAGACCAAACAGAACCGAATTTTGTTCACTAACAAGCGAAATAATAATATGAGCAAACCCCTCAACAATTAGAAAAATACTTATATTCCTTCCATTTCCGAACCTTTCATTTTTCATCCATAACAAGCCCATTATACAAAGAGCAAGGATGATCTCGTATACGAAAATAGGGTGATATAATAGTTTAGATTCATATATTTTCATTCCCCATGGTAGTGTCGTTTGTGCACCTACTTCATGATGAAATAGAAAATAAAAGATAATGCTCACACACAATCCAAAAGGGAGTACATCAAGTAAAATACGAAGCGAAAATTCTTCCTTCTTACTTTTCCAAACAATGTATACACTAGCAATTACGCATCCTACTACAATATGTTGCATACTTCCAACAGCTAATAATGCTTGCACTGGCGATCCAAAAGCCCATACAGGATTTAAAATTGCTGGTGCAAACTTCCATACAAATACGATGATAAGAAACGCATTTGTTACGGCATCCATCATTTTTTCATATGATACATTTTGATGCCTCATCTTTCGTTTCATCAACATAAATCCAAATAGACTTCCAATTATAAGAGATACGGGTTGTAATCTCACGATCCACTCCATCATCACGAAATCCCCTTTTAGCTCTCAATCAATTTCTTAAATTTCTTTTCTAATTGATCTGGTGGCAATACACCTCGTACATGATCTACTATAATTCCATCCTTATTAACAAAAAATGTCGTCGGTAAAGAGAATACTTTATAATCTAGTCCAGCTACTCCGTCCAT
This sequence comes from Bacillus sp. FSL E2-8900, assembly GCF_037966225.1. Classification (NCBI taxonomy): domain Bacteria; kingdom Bacillati; phylum Bacillota; class Bacilli; order Caryophanales; family Bacillaceae; genus Bacillus; species Bacillus sp. FSL E2-8900. Next base: position 1,668,662 of record NZ_CP150193.1, on the reverse strand, counting down.
ATCTAGTAGAACCGGAAACTCAAATCCATAGCGATTAGCAAATGCGCTTGCTTCTTGTACTGGGTCACTAACAGTTGCATTCACCGCAAAAATTTCAACATCCTTTTTATATTTATCATACATATGAACTAAGTCAGGTGCCTCCATTTCACACGGCCCACACCATGATGCCCAAAAATTAATAATATATGGTTTTCCCTTGGCATCATTTAACGACTGCAACTTTCCGTCTAATCCTTTTAATGTGATGCCAGGTGCTTTAAAACCTACTTGTGGTAATACCTCTTTCTCTTGTAACTCTGCTTGCTTTGCTTTTCTTTCCTTTTCTTCTTTCTTTGAATTATAAAAGTTAACCCCCGCCCAAGCGAGAGCACCTACTAGTATAATAGCAATTAGTTTCTTCACTTTTCTTCCTCCTCATTTTTAAAAACCTGTAAATCCACCGAATAGACGAATAAAGAATGCTGTAATTTTCGTCATTTGATTTGTATACAATAAAATACCTGTTACAATCATCATTCCACCGCCAATTTTCATCATGACATTGGCATATGTAACAATCCATTTTACCTTCCCAATAAAGAATGCCATCACGAAAAATGGAACCGCAAACCCAAGAGTATACGCTGTAATATAAAGAAGCGCCCCTTCAGGATTCGTCGCGCCAAGCATGAGTACAGCTGAAAATATCGGTCCAACACATGGCGTCCAACCTGCTGCATATGTCATACCGACTAAAATCGAGCGAATATATCCAGTCGATTTACTTCTATACTGCACCTTTTTCTCTGCCATAAGCCACTTAGGCTGAAACAAGCCCGTCATAAATAGCCCCATTAAAACAATAAAAATCCCACCAATTTGTTGAATCAATTTTTGGTTAGATGAAAATGTTATTCCAATCCAGCTTACCGATAAACCTAACGCGTAAAATATAACCGAAAATCCGATCATAAAAAATACTGTATGTATAATCGCTGATTTTTGCATAATCCCACGATTTTCTTTTAAATCTTGAATAGACACACCTGTAATATAAGATAAATAAGATGGATATAGCGGTAAAGAGCACGGTGATATAAATGACAATACTCCCGCCCCAGCCACAAGCCAAATTGTTAAATCTGCTGCATTCATTTTATTCCCCCTAAAACACTACAATAAGTAGTGTTTATTCTTAAAAAAAGAGGCTATATGCACTCTCCGACAATAAGTACAACCGACATACAGAATAAACCTACTGTTACATATACCGAATTCGTATGTAATGGAATAGTAAGCTTAACAACCTTTTCATTTAACACTTGCTCGATTCGTAAATTTATTGCTGTTTTTGCAAATGAAGCTGTAACACATCGATTTTCCATTTTCTTTATTTTAATTAATTTTAATAACGCGCTACCTAACTCAAATGAAGATTCCATTTTTTGCATCGCATATTTATCAGCAGCTAGCTCCTGATACGTATGATATCGCTGTAACAACCCTTTTAATATCGGTATGTACATCATTCCTTCTGCTAATAGCGTAAAACAAAATAATTTTAGCGGATCCCAATTCTTTTGATGATATTCTTCATGGAAAATAATCGCATCAATTTCTTCATCTGAAAATGTTTGAAGCAACCCTTCCGACATGACAACTTTCGGACGAAATAGCCCAATTGTAAATGCCGCAACTTCCGTAGTCGGCAATATATATATTTGTTTTCTTTTTCGGACGAAAGGGATAAGTACTTTTTGTAATTTTTTACTATAGAAAAATTGTCGCCAAATTCTTTTGCACACGATTAATACAGTAAGTAGTAATAATCCAGCGATTATAATACGAATCAGCGATAATTCTTTCATATGTTTTTCTAACTGGAACAAGCAAAAATTTGAAAGAAGGAACATCTTATTTTGAAACAGAAATGGATATGTAACGTAATACACTAACATACTGAAAAAGAGGATACTAACAATTACTGCTAACAATACGATTTTACGCATTTGCCATTTCATTTCATTAATCCTCTCTTTTTAACTGACTCAATTTGTCTTCTAACTTTTTTATTAAAGTCGGATCAGCCTGCTCTAACTCATCTAACATATGATTTACAACTAAATCTCCAAATTCCCCCATCAATTCCTGTGTCATTTTCTTCGTTTGATTGGATAAGAATTCTTCTTTTGTTTGTACAGCACGATATATACCACTTCTTTTCACAGTCTGTTTTTCTAAGTGTAATTTCTCTACTAACCTGTTCATAACTGTCATAACAGTGTTAAAATTCACAGGTGATTCTTCACTTAATTTCTGCTGCACTTCTTTAATAGTAATACCATCGCTAGACCAAACAATCTCCATAATTTTCGCTTCAAGCGGTCCAAAGAAATGATTTAACCCGTGCTCATTTAACTTATAGTTTTGAGTAAACATTGTACAACTCCTTTCACACTACGAATTGTAGTATAAATTAAATGAAAGGTCAAACGTAAATGATATATATGAAAATTAACTACCCATAAATACATAGGCTATTCCATTCATTTTAAACCTAATTTTTCTCCAAATGTATCAAAAAGATACTGCTCTAATATTTGTACACTAAACTTCTCATTACGTCCAAGTGCAAATAATTCCCGATCTTTCGCTACGATAGTATCTAACGGAATAGCTACATTATCCACTATTTTTGTAATTTCAATTATATTACTTTTTACATTTACTTCTGTTTTAAATTCAACGTTTTCTAACACTATATGTGAACGTCTTCCTGATGCAAAAAAAGTAAAATTAGGATTTTTAACAACGCCAATTTCAGTCTCTAACGCATATAAATAGTGAAAAATTACATCTCTGTGTCCATCTTTTATTATTTTTTCATCCTTCTCATCGTCTAAGTATTCTTTCAGCTTCGTTGTAAATTCAAATCGAAAATCCACTTTTTTCACGCTCCTTCTTTGCATTTCATATTAAATAAATATATTGAAATAATTTTAACATATTGTAATACAACTTCCTATTAAAAGTAAAAACTGTTTTAAAAAATCGCTATTATTTCCGATACCCTTTTAAAATATAAGTATAAATTCAATATGAATCAATGCGTCATTATATCTATTTAAACATATTTTTTCCATATTTTGAAACATTAGTATGAAATATTATATATCAATGTATGGTTTCTAATGCATTGGTATATATAGTCAGTAGTTTCTTTACTATTCCGATATACTTAAGCTACATTTTCTAATTATTGATTACATTACGGAAGGAATGTAACTCTCTTCTATCGAATTTTTATATAACAAAAATAATTAGGTGGTGCTTTACTATGAAATTAGCTGTCATTGGTGGCGGTGATTTACAAGATTCAAATCACTTGCCTATTAATGAACGCCTTATAGAATTAACAAATAAACAGTACCCAAAAATATTGTTTATTCCAACGGCTAGTCATGATGATGAAAGCTATATAAAATTATTTTTAGACACGTTTGAAAAACAATTACATTGTGAAGTACAAATTTTACGCATTACAACAGATTCACCTTCTAAGTATGAAATAGACGAGATGATTCATTCAGCCGATTTAATTTATCTAGGTGGCGGGAACTATATTCACATGCTTACGCAATGGAAAGAACATAGACTCGATGAAAAATTATTATTGGCTCTGCAACAAGGAACACTTATTGCTGGTTATAGCGCTGGTGCTATGTGTTGGTTCACGTCTAGTATCCGATCAGATTATGAGGGTTCTGGTTATATAGAGAGTAACGGTTGGGGAATTGTTAATAAAAGATTCTGTCCACATTATAATCAATTAAACAGAATGAACGCCTTCCATTCCTTTTTACAAAATCATCAAGGGAATATAGAAGGAATTGCACTGGAGGATAATTGCGCTTTATATATTACAGAGGAATCCTTTGAGATTATCGGTGAATCGGAAAAAGCATGGGAGTTTTATATGAGTGATAAAACACTCATTAGACAACATTTTGATATAACTTTAAAAAGCTATTTATAAACCTGAACTTACGAAAAAATGTCCCTAAGTCTAATAACTTAGGGACATTTTTCTATTTAACTAACTAATCGTGTAATTCGTTTCTTTTGCCATGAAAGCTTATAATATGCATACTGTAATATTAAGCTGACAATAAATGCTGCTGGATACCCGATCCAAATGCCTTCTATTCCAAGACTTGTATGGTAAGAAAGATAATATGCTACGGGTACTTCTACAAGCCAAATTAAAACAACTCCAATAACAGTTGGCCAAAGTACTGTACCGCTCGCTCGCATTGTCGCACTAATAATTTGTGCATGACCGAAAATTAAATAACTCCATAATGTAATCATAACTAAGCTATGAGCAATTTCAATAGTAGTTTGACTCGTTAAAAATAGTGATAAAATGTCTCTTGAGAATACGTAAATAAGAGATATTAACACACCACCGATGACGTAGTTCATAATAATTCCGGCCTTCACAACTTTCTGTAATCGATCAAATTGATTCGCACCAATCGATTGTGCCGCAAAAATGGAAACTGTAATACCAAGGCTAACTGCTGGCATTTGTACATAACTTGCAACTTGATTCACAACGCCGTAAGCAGCTGTTGCATCCGAACCGTAACGATTTACAAATGCGATTACGGCAATTTCAGATAATGAAACTAATATCATATTAATACTCGCTGGAATACCGAGCCTTAGTAATAGCTTTAATAACTCCCCATCCATTCGAAGGTATTTTCTAACCGTTCCATCTAGTTGTAATGGGTGATTTTTCTTCTTTAAATACACAAGCATGACAATAAACGTAATAACTGTAGATATAACAGATGCATAGGCCGCTCCATACACATCTAATTTCGGAGCTCCTAACCATCCAAAAATAAGAATCGGTAATAAGATCATATTTAGCGCTGTACTTACAATTAAAAAGTAAAATGGCGTTTTAGAATCTCCTGTACCTCTCATAAATGTTGTATATGCGAAATATAAAAATAATACTGGCATCGATATAAATAAAATCCGTGCATAATGTACACTTATTTCAATAATATTTTCTGGCGTTCCCATTAGACGCATAATATCCATCGCAAAAATACTGCCTATTATCGCCAACACAACTCCAATAATAAAGGTAAACGTCAACGTCGTACCAACGATAGCTTTTAAACGATCTTCGTTTTTAGCACCAAACGCCTGACCAATTAAAATAGAGCTTCCTGAACCGATACCAATTACAAATGAAACGAGCAAGAAAAATAATGGGAAGAATGCTGATATAGCCGCTAAATCATTAACTCCAAGCCATCTTCCTACTACTACCATACCAAATAATTGTCCAACCGATTGTAGTACATTACTTAATAATAACGGTACTAAAAACATCGACATCGATTTCCAAATCGGTTTACTCTCACTTTCCAACTTATGTGACTCCGCACCTTCTTTATTGTTATCTGCAGGTGGTTTCAAATGTCATTTCTCCTTTTATTAAAAATCTATTTTCAATCTCTATCTCTTTGTATAGTTGTTATAATACTGTGCTTCTATTCATTTTCTTTTCGTATGATTATAACTTCACCCAATATTGACTTCCATCAGCTGTTCTATCTAAAAATCCATATTCGATTAAATACCTTCTTAAAGTTACAAAATCAGGGTATACATTTTCTATCACTGTATTTACTTCTTTTTCAGTATACTTTTTATTACTATCAAACTTCTTCACTAAATGGCGCAATATAATTAATTTACGCTTTTGTTTCTTCGGAAATTTAGAGAGAGGTCCATCCAATCCTTCTGGAAAATGAGCTTTTAATACTTCATTATTTTCTTCTTCCGTAATATTGTATCGATCATCCACCATCGTTGCTGTTCTATGAATTGGCACAAATTTCGTTTGTACTTTTGATTTTTCTTCTGATAATTCCATTAGCGCTAAAAATACTTTTGCTTGCTTCATTTTCTCTCGCAGTGTAAATCGATGATTACGAATTGTTGATGTACTCCCGCCATCCAACTCTTTTACAATTTCTTTATCATTCAGTCCCGTATAGAAAAACTGAACCATTTTCTTTTGTAAATCCGTTAATCCAGTAAATTTCTTATCCATATTTAGCAAATAATCAAACATAGACGTATGCTCATTTTGAATATGCAATTGGACGAACTTCTCTGCTTCATACAAAACTTGATTATCTTGATAAATAACACCTTTAATAAATGTTTCACCACAAGCTAAGCAAATGTACCCCTCTTTTTCTTCATCAAACACATACCCTTTCTTTAATTCCTCTATTGACGCATCCCAAAACTTCTCTGAAATATCGCTCATACTAAACACTCCTTCAAAATGTTTATTTAAAAACCAAACAAATCACTATATCGTTTATTATCACTTCATCATCTTATCACAACACAAACAAACATTTCAACGTTTCGTTTGCCCATTTTATAAACTTTTATAAAAACATCTATCGAAAGGATTTAATACAACGAAAAGCGAATATGTTTATACAAATTCATTTTATAGGATGTAAAATAGAACATGAATATTCTTCAAGACCTATGGTTTACCGTTAAGTAAATTGCAAAGAATACATATGCGATTAGTGAATATGAAACCGGTATTCACTCATTCCAAAACTTCAGTATTCAATTTTAACTACAAAAAAGATGTTTCCGTACAAGAAAACACCTTTTACTTTTTATCCCGCTATTTACCGGGCAGTAAGCCTCCCACTGATTAACGTTTCACTTTATATATTCTATTTACAGTCTCTACTAAAACCTTACTTGCTTGTACAAATGTATGCTTTCGATTTCTATCTTCAACAAATTTATTAGCACAACTACTCATAATCATCATACAACTAATTATGACTAACGCTATCTTTCTATTCTTGTAAGTCACTTTATGCCACTCCACTATTACAAAACTTCTTTTGAATTTATCCCATCAAGAAATTTTACATGAATAATAAAACGTATGAATATGCAATTCTGCATATTCATACGTTTTATCACAATGTTATGATTTAATTTAGTTAAAGGACAAGTATACTGAGGTGACTAACTTGAAGTTTAAAGCGAAAAAAAATCCATTCCACGTCATTTTCATTACATTATTTATAATTATTTTTTTCATTTCGCTATTCTTCCAAAATGAAAATTCTATTTTTTTCACCCTCATGATGCTATTAAACATCGTGAATCTTTCTTCATTCTATTTCTCTCACTACAACATAACGGAATCATCTCTTGTTGTAAAACACGGTTTCATTTTTCATACTGAAATTCCATTTGAAGATATTCGTCACGTTAAATACTCTGGTAAAAAACTTCATTCAAAAAAATGGACTAGACAACAATTAGAAATCCATTACAATTTATTTGACTCAGTGACCACTTTCGTACCACTAGAAGAAGAAAAATTCATTTCACTCTTAAAAGAGAACTGCCCACAGATGAAAGTAATGAATACGCCTGCTAACAAATAATATATTTTGAAGCTTGTAGTATTGCAAGTAGATGAAACATAAAAATGAACATCAAAAAAGCCAAGATTCTATACTAAGAACCTTGGCTTTCTCTATTACTCTTTTGGAGCAATCATTTTCTTTGGATCTACAATTTCATCAAATTGCTCTTCTGTTAGTAGCCCAGATTGCAATGCTGCTTCTTTTAAAGTTAACCCTTCTTTATGAGCATGCTTCGCAATTTTCGCTGCATTTTCATATCCGATATGTGGGTTTAGCGCTGTTACAAGCATTAGTGAACGATTCACATTTTCATTAATTACTTCTTCATCTGCTTCAATACCAACTGCACAATTGTCATTAAACGAAACAATTGCATCCGCTAATAAGTGAGCTGATTGTAAGAAGTTATAGGCAATAACAGGTTTAAATACATTTAACTCAAAGTTACCTTGGCTCGCAGCAAATCCGATTGTTGCATCATTCCCCATCACTTGCGCTACAACCATCGTTAATGCTTCACTTTGCGTTGGATTTACTTTCCCTGGCATAATAGAGCTTCCCGGTTCATTTGCTGGAATAATAATTTCTCCAAGACCACTACGTGGACCACTTGCAAGCCAACGTACATCGTTAGCGATTTTCATTAAATCCGCAGCTAATGCTTTTAATGCACCGTGAGTATATACAACTTCATCATGGCTCGTTAATGCATGGAACTTATTTGGTGCAGAAACAAATTGTTTACCTGTAAATTGACTAATTTCCTCTGATACCATCTCACCAAATTTAGGATGAGCATTGATACCTGTTCCAACCGCAGTTCCACCAATTGCTAACTCTTTCATATATGTATTACTCTCTGCAATCATACGCTCTGTTTTTTCAAGCATACGGTGCCATCCGCTAATTTCTTGCCCTAAAGTTAACGGCGTTGCATCTTGTAAATGTGTACGACCAATTTTTATAATATGTTCAAATGCAGTTACTTTTTCTGCTAAAGTTTCTTTTAATTTCGTAATTGCTGGTAATACGTGATTTTCTACTGCGATTACACAAGCTACATGAAGCGCCGTTGGAAATGTATCATTTGAACTTTGTGACATGTTCACATCATCATTCGGATGAATATGTACCTCAGATCCCTTCTCTTTCAAAATGTGATTCCCACGATTTGCAATTACTTCATTCACATTCATATTTGACTGCGTACCACTACCTGTTTGCCATACGACAAGCGGAAAATGTTCATTCCATTTCCCTGCAATGACTTCGTCAGCTGCTGCAACAATTGCTTCTGCTTTTTCTTCTGATAGCTTTCCTAATTTTTGATTGGTAAGTGCTGCACTCTTCTTTAAAATTGCAAATGCTTTTACAATTTCAAGCGGCATTTGCTCTGTTCCAATTGGAAAGTTTTCTTTACTACGTTGTGTTTGTGCTGCCCATAATTTATCAGCTGGAACTTTTATTTCTCCTAATGTATCTCTTTCAATTCTGTACTCCATGTTTTCATCCCCTTGAAAATATAATACCTACATCTCTTATAATAACAGACTTTCTCTTAAATGATAAGAATTCTCACTCTTATATATAGATATTCTATATTTATTTTAAAAAATTCCTCTTGACCTAAACTTAAGTTTAGGCTGTATCCTTTCCATTGTAACCTACTATAACACTACTGGAGGAATTCAAAATGAAAAAATATGCTTTTATAACAGGTGCAAATAAAGGAATTGGATATGAACTTGTTCGTCAATTAGCAGAAAAAGATTATCACGTATTTTTAGGTGCTCGCAATGAACAACTTGGACAACAAGCCGTAGAATCTTTAAATGTTTCAAACGTTTCCTATATTCAAGTAGATATTTCAAATTCACAATCCATTCAAGAAGCAACAAAGAAAATTTACGAAACGACTGACCACTTACATTTATTAATTAATAACGCAGGCATAGCGCTAGACTTCAATATACTACCTAGTGAATTAAATATTGAAACTTTACGCCAAGGATTTGAAGTTAATTTTTTTGGAACTTTCCAAATGATGCAAGCCTTTTTACCATTATTAAAGAATTCGAGCAACAGTAAAATACTAAATGTAACAACTGACATGGCCTCACTAACAATGTTTGCTAATGGTGAAACACATCCAATTAATACACTAGGATATAATTCTTCCAAAACAGCTATTAATGCTTTAACATTAGCTTTTAGTAAAGAATTTGCCACTAACGGTCCAGAAGTATTTGGGGTAACTCCTGGTTTTACAACTACGGATCTTAATGGAAATTCCCCCGGTGGCCATACAACCACTGAAAGTGCTAAAATTATTATTAAATATGCATTAAGTGAAACAAACTATAATGGTAAAATACTTAACAAAGATGGCATTATACCTTGGTAATAAAAGGATGAATGATATGTATTATACAATTGGGCAAGTCGCCAAAATGCAACATTTAACTATTTCTCAAATACGTTATTACGATAAACAAGGACTGTTTCCTTTTCTGCAAAGAAACGAAAAAGGAGATCGAGTTTTTGATGAAGAAGCACTGAAATATTTAGAAATGATTTTGTGTTTAAAAAACACCAGTATGCCAATTCAAAAAATAAAACAATTTATCGACTGGTCTATGGAAGGAGAATCTACCATCCTTCAAAGGTTAGAATTAATGAAACAACAGGAGACCAATGTCTTACAGCTCATGCAAGACACTGAAAAAAACTTAAAAAAGATACAACAAAAAATTGCTAAATATGAGAATGAAATTACTTTAGCAAATGCTATTAAAAAATAAAAAAATCACCTTCTACATATTGTAGAAGGTGATTTTTATTTTATGATGCTTGCTTTCCTTTATCTGCATCATCTACATACCAGATGAATTTGCCTGTATATCCGTAAATAACTGCTAAAATTAACGATACGAAGCTTAACCACATAAACGGAACGTATGAGAACGTTGCTACACCTAAAATACCAGCCATAAAAATACCATTATCAGACCATGGAACCATACCTGAAGTTAACGTTCCACCTACTTCTGAGTTACGCGCTAATACACGACGGTCTATTTTTAATTTATCATAGCTATCTTCCATAATTTTTGGTGTTAAAATTAGTGATACATACATCGCACAACCAAATATATTAGCTAAGAATGCCACGATTAATGTAGACAATGTTACATTACCTGCAGAATTTAATTTCTTCTCAAATTTTGATACGATTACTTTTAAAACACCTAGTTTTTCAAGTAATCCACCAAATCCTAAACCGAAAATAATAACGGCTACTGAGCCAAGCATGCCGTTAATTCCACCACGGTTTAATAACTTGTCAACAAACTCAACACCAGATTGAATTGAGAATCCGTTATAAGCTGTTCCAATCGCCTCTCCAAAGTTCATCCCTTGGAAAAGAGTTGCCCAAATTGCACCAATTAAAGCTCCCATTGCAATTGTTGGCATAGACGGTTTCTTCATCGCTAATAGAACGATAACAATGACCGCCGGAACAAGCATCCATATTTTAATATCAAATTGCTTTAATAAAGCTTCTTTTAAAAATTCTACTCGATTCAAATCTACATTATCGCCGCCATACATCCAACCAGCTACAGTAAACATAATACTAGTAATAATATAAGCCGGAACATCTAATACGAGCATAGCTCGAACGTGAGCAATAACATCTACTTTCGCCATAGAAGCTGCAAGAACTGTGCTATCAGAAAGTGGTGATAATTTGTCGCCGAAATAAGCTCCTGAAAGAACTGCGCCAGCAACAAGCGGAAGTGGTAAACCAAGTCCTTCACCAATCGCCATCATAGCAATACCTGCTGTTCCCACTGTTCCCCAAGACGTTCCTGTTGCGATAGAAGTTATAGAACAAATAATTAATGTTGCTAATAGGAATATGCTAGGGTGAATAAATTCTAATCCATAATAGATTAATGTTGGTACTACCCCACCAGCAATCCATGTTCCAATTAAAGCACCTACTGCAACTAAAATCAGTATTGCTTCTAATCCGTTAGAAATCCCTTTCGTAATTGCATCTTGCAATTCTTGATAACGAAATCCTAATCTTAATCCAAGCGCAATTACTAAAAACCATGAAATAAATAGCGCTAATTGAATTGGGAGATCAAAAATCGTTTGGAAGGAAAAGACAACAGCAAGAAATAGTAATAAAAGAACTATGATTTCTAGCATCGATGGTAATCTTACACTTTTCATTTTTTTCTCTCCTTACAAGTCGATAACATGACGTATGTCGTCTTACATGTATGTAATATACAATTAGCGAAGACAAAACAAAATTTTCATATTATTTCGATTTATTTTTCCAGTATAATATATTCACAACCCTTTCTATTGTAAAAGTAGATTACGTTTTTCGCAATGAAAAATATAAAAAATGTTGTATTTTTATTTATCCCGATATTTCCGGCCAATAAGACCTCCGCCTTAAAATTCAGTAAGTGCAAAGCAATTAGTTAAGAAATTAACTACTGTAAAATCCCGGATTGACATGAACGTATTAAAGCTTCACTTTATTTACAAAGAACAATCCCATACTAACTTTTTTAATATTTGCTGCAACAAAACTTTTTACAACTATCTTAACTTTTTAATTAACACCATAATTTCCCACACAAAAATAGGGCACACATCATTAAAATGATGCATGCCCTACCTTTATTTATACATATTTTGTATTTCTTCTTTATTTTTAAGTATTTCCTCAAACTTATCACTACAACCCTTCGGAAATAACACTCCCAGTCCATATGAATGCGCAAATTGAAAATGAGGGTACTTCGCTTTTACCTCATCCCAAAACTTATACACGCCGAAATCACTACTTCTAACTTCAATATCATGAAATAATACAATACCGTTTTTCGCGACTTTCGGTATCCATGTATTATAATCGTGAGAAACAGCTTCATACGTATGATAGCCATCAATATGCAAAAGATTTATCGTTTCATCTTGAAACCGGTCTACAGCATCATCAAAAGTAGATCGAATTAAATTTCCTATATTAAGGTAGTTATCGCTCACTACTTTCTCTACTATTTGAAAAACCCCTTCTCCATATGGACCTGTATGCCCATCTCCAGCCCAAGTATCTACTGCAAAGCATTTAGTCGATAACCCTCCATCTTTTACTCCCTGGCAAAAACTAAAAAAGGAGGCTCCTAAATGTGTACCTAACTCAACTAAAGTTTCTGGTTTTTCAAATCGTACTAAGTCATATGCAAAATCTAAATGTCCACTCCAAGCAGATTGTGACCGAATAATAGGACTAAATGTTTCAAATTCAAATGATGGTTTATGAGTAACCCAGTTCATCGCATAACTCCTTCTGCACATATTTTTAACAAACCAAATTACTCTTATCTTTATTTTTTTATCGCCATGATTATGATTCTATTTCATGAAAATATGAAGAATTTATTCTTTTCTATTGAGGTAAAGCATCATATACATATGGATCAGTTGGTTTATTAATTTTCTCGATTTTGTTTACTTTTACAAGTGGAAAGACTGTTCCTTTATATGTCGTTTCATCTAATAATCCTGTTATTTTCACCCATGTTTCTTCTGGAATTTTTTCAATATTTTTCCCGGTAACAATCATCCCCCAGACTGATGCATCCGCAATACAACAAGTTATGCCATATCGAGCCACTACTACTTTATTACCCGTCACATCTTTATCCTTATATATAAACCCTAAGAATGTAATTTCTTTCCCTTTAAACCAATTAACATTTTGACCAATTACATTCATTGTTTGAACATAGTCCTTATCCTTTACTTGTAGTTTACGCTGTCCTAACATACTTTTTACTACTTGCTCTTCCGTTTTATAAGTCGTTGCTAAATTTGATGTTTCTTCTGGATCAACGGATACTTCTCGCCCATCAAAATTAACCTGTTCCCCCTCTTTTTCATTCCTTTCCAGACTTCTCGACTGTACACTTTGATTCATACCCCTTTTTCCTGCTAAACTTCCATCAATTGTTACACTTCCAAAGAGAAAAGCACTAACTATCGGAACAACAAATAAAACATATACAAAGAAACTTTTTATCCCTGATTTTGATGTTGTATGATGTTTACAACAATTACAATCATGCTGTTTTTCTCTTCCATCTCCCCAAACTTGTACAATACCAAAAATTAAAATTACTACAAAAGCTATATACGTAAATTTAATCATTTTTGGAGCGATAAAATTATAAATATTCCCTGTTACAAGTAGTTTAAATAAGAGCATTGCTAAACCAATTAAAATAATGCCACGTATATAGCGATGATACGCCTTCTGCTCCTCTTTCTCCATTCTTTCTCACCTCCTATAACATTATGATTTGCAGAATGGTATACACAGATACAATGACAATTCCTATCAAAAAGAATACAAATCTCTTTTGAAAATACGCAAATAGCATTAACGTATTTTTCATATCAAGCATAGGCCCAAACACAAGAAATGCGAGAAGTGCCTTTACCGAGAAAACATGTCCAAAAGATGCGGCTATAAAAGCATCGGCTGCAGAACAAATTGATAAAACATAACCAAATCCCATCATAATAACGGGAGCAATTACTTCGTTATGTGCTACTACATCCAGTACATTCCGATCAAAAAACGTTTGAAATACACTTGCTAAAAAAGCACCTATCAATAAATACTTACCAGTATCAAAAAACTCATCTACAGTGTGATTCATAACATCTTTCCAACTCTTTTTTTTGCTTGTTTGAACTGAAACCTCTACGTCTTTTAAAACATTTCTTTCGCGATAGCAATAATACACAATTAGACCTATGAATAGAGCAACTAGAATTGTTATCCCAAAGCGTGCATATACAACGTAATCATTTTTTGGAAACGCATATACAGTAGATAAAAGAACGACTGGATTCATAATGGGTGCACTCATTAAAATAACAATGCCTACATGAAGTGGTAACCCCTTTTGAATGAGCCTTCTTACAATTGGTATAATGACACATTCACACATTGGAAAAAGAACTCCCACAAATACTGCTGGAATCATTGCAACAATTGGAGATTTCGGCATTACTTTTTGAATCATATCTTCCGTCACAAACACTTGAATACATGAAGAAACAATGACCCCTAATAAAATAAAAGGTATTGCTTCAAAAATGATACTTAAAAATACCGTATTCACATTCAACCATTCCTGCGGCATATTTTTATGCAAATTTACTAGACTTGTAAAATCTACAAAAAATAATAAAAAGAGAAACATAGCGATAAGAGCTATGCCTACTACTTCTTTTGAAACTCTATTAAAGACCAAGCTTCTCGCCTCCATTTTATTTATATGTAAACATGTGCTTGTCCAAATGCTTCATACTACAGCACAAATTTTATAGTCTATTTCTATTCTTAAATCGTAATCATTATGATTTATTATTGATTATTCTTTTCCCATCGTTTAATATAAAACGTAATCATTACGATTTAAGGGAGAGATCATTTCATGAAAAAAGTACCTATCACTGTATTAAGTGGTTTTTTAGGATCTGGAAAAACTACCTTACTACATCACATTTTGACTAATAAGAATAACTTAAAAGTAGCTGTTATCGTTAATGATATGAGCGAAGTAAACATTGATGCATCTCTTATAAAAAAGGGTGGTTTTTCACGTACGGAGGAAAAACTAGTAGAAATTCAAAATGGCTGTATTTGTTGTACACTACGAGAAGATTTAATGATAGAAGTGAATCGTCTTGTGGAAAATGGTGATATTGACTATATTATTATTGAATCTTCTGGTATAAGTGAGCCTATTCCAGTTGCTCAAACGTTTACTTATACAGACGAAGTTCTTAACATTGATTTAACGAAAAATTGTCGCCTCGATACGATGGTTACAGTTGTAGATGCAAATAGATTTTGGGATGATTTTGCAGATGGAGAAAGTTTATTAGACCGAAAACAAGCAATCGATGAGAATGATACCCGGGAAGTTATTGATTTATTAATAGATCAAATTGAGTTTGCAAACGTAATTATTCTTAATAAGATAGATTTGCTAGAAAAAGAAGATGTGATAGAGCTTCATCATTTACTAAAAAAATTAAATCCTAATGCAAAAGTTCTTGAATCTTCGTTTAGCAAAGTACCATTACAAGAAATTTTAAACACAAATCTATTTAATTATGAAGAAGCCAGTCAATCGGCCGGCTGGATACAAGAATTAAATAGTGACCATCATACACCGGAAACGGAAGAATACGGTATCAATTCCTTTGTTTACCGCCGCAAATATCCTTTCCATCCCAAGCGCCTTATGAATTGGCTAGAAAAATGGCCTTTAGATGTTGTAAGAGCGAAAGGATTCTTCTGGCTGGCATCTCGTAATAATATGATAGGGCTTCTATCTCAAGCAGGTTCCTCTATTACAATTCAAGGAGCCGGTGAGTGGATAGCGGCATTACCTGAAACTGAAAGAAATCAAATGATTACAGAAGAACCAGAAGTATTGAAAAACTGGGATAAACAATATGGAGATCGAATAACCGAACTCGTATTTATCGGAATTGATATGAACCGTTCTTTAATTGAACAATCATTAGATAGTTGTCTATTAACAGAGAAAGAAATGAAACAAAACTGGAATACATTTATTGATCCTATCCCGGCTTTTACTTATACTTCATAATAATTAATAAAAGGCTTCAGTAGAATGAAGCCTTTTTACTTTATAGCACTCTTATTTAATAGGTTTGCTTTAATTATAAATACAATTGTACCTAAAACAATTAATATAGCATATACGATACCAACTACCCCCCCTATTTTTTCTAAGCCAAGCGGTAATATTATAGTAGCAACTCCAACTATATAAGAAAATGCTCCTGAAAGCTTCGCTAATTTATTTTTATCTCCAACAAACGTTTCTTCTTGATATCCTGCTAACAAAAACAACCTCTTTTTCACATGTATTTGATACCCTAAAAAAATGATAAGTAACCCAACAAATAAACAAACTAAAAATCCAGCTAACATATCCTCCCCCTCCTCTACAATATTTTACTATACATAAAAAAATAAAATTAGAAATTTCAGTTTATTAACGAGTCATTCTGTGATATATTGCATATTGTATTCAATTTGTATTTTTAGAAAGGAGAATTTTAGATCATATGGATTCAAATCGATTAAAAGGAATTATAATGGTCATAATCGGTGCTTGTTTATGGGGCTTGTCTGGTACAGCTGCACAACAACTTTTTCAATATGACAATGTTTCAACCGAATGGTTAGTTACGATCCGTTTACTTATATCTGGAATTATTTTGCTCATTATTTCCTCATTCGGAACGAGAAAAAAAGAGATATTTGGCATTTGGAAACAAAAATCTGATGCTATTAAAATGATTTTGTTTGGTCTATTCGGTATGCTTGCTGTACAGTATACGTATTTCGCTTCAATTAAAGAAGGAAATGCTGCCGTCGCAACATTATTACAATATTTAGCTCCTATATTCATCACTGTATACTTACTTTTCAAATGGAACGTTCGTCCATCAAAAATTGATTTCATTTCAATTACCCTTTCATTAGTAGGCACTTTTCTCTTACTAACAAACGGGTCTGTTCATAACTTGGCTGTTTCTACACCAGCTATTATTTGGGGGATTTTATCTGGATTATCTCTCGCTTTTTATAGTTTATATTCAAAGGAATTGTTAGAAAAATGGTCTTCTTCCGTTATCGTTGGATGGGGCATGATTATTGGGGGTATTGGTGTAACGATTGTACACTTTATTTCTACAAACGAATTCATTTTATTATCAACTATGAAATATGTAAAACTAAGTACCCTACCGCTCATCACATTTGTCGTCATTTTCGGGACACTTATTGCCTTTTATTTATACTTAGACAGCATACGATACCTGACTCCGAAAGAAACAACATTATTTGGTTGCACAGAACCACTCGCAGCTATTATTTCTTCTGTACTTATATTGCAAGTGCCATTTCAATCTTTTCAGTTATTAGGCGCTTTTTGTGTCATTGTAATGGTGCTCATCTTAAGCCAAAAGCCGGATGAAGGGAAACAAAAATTAAAGCTTGTTCATGCAAAAAAGGAAAATATACAATGAAAGGATTGAATTCACTATGCCTGTCCCTCAAAATTATAAAAAACCAGGAAGAGTTTCAGCAAAATCACTCGTTTTAAATCAACTACAAAATTGGATTATTGAAGGTGTACTGAAGCCCAATGAAAAAATTAATGATGGGGAATTGGCTGAGGCACTAGGAGTAAGCAGAACACCTGTAAGAGAAGCACTTCAAATATTAGAGCTTTCTGGATTAGTGGAAATGGTACCAGGGCAAAAAACGAAAATTGCTCCTATTAAGTTAGACGACGTATCTATCATTTATGAAACGATGGCTGGTCTTCACTCTATTATAGGAAAGCAAGCTCTTCAAAACATTACAAACGCTGATATTCAACTACTTTCTGAAATAAATGAGCATTTTCAGCAATCTATAGAGAAAAAAAACGCAAAACAAGCTTTAGAATTAGATATACAATTCCACAATACAATTTCTTCTATTGCTAAAAACCAATATATTGAACCCTTTCTAGAAAATATGCAACTTCACGTTTTACGTCTTGAATATTTGTTTTTCCAAAACTTTGTTCCAGCAAGTCAATCTATTGAAGAACATCACTCTATCATTCAAGCATTACAGAAGCAGGACGAAAAACAAATGGAACAAATAATGACCCAAAACTGGCTCCGTCCCATGAAAGAAATACAAAAAATAATTTCTACGAAATAAAAAGAGAGCTGGTTACACAAAATCGTAACCAGCTCTCTTTTTACTAATCTATATAGCTACGCCTGAATATTCGCATAATCTTCCATATCTTCGTACTCTTTTTCCAATTCCTCTAAAGACAGCTCGTATAATTGTCGGTCGCGAATCTTAAACACACCTGCTCCAATTAACTCATCAATTAAATGCCTCTTACGATTTTCAACAGCAAAACGGAGTTGACTACTCATCTTTTAAAAAACTCCTTTCTACGATAATTGAAAATGATAATCTCTATCAATTACCACTTTTGATTATAAAAGATGACTCTTTATAAGTAAAGTAATTTCATGAAATATTTACCTTGCAAAGTACTTGTGGCCACATTATATATATGTATGCCGTGCGAAAAATGTTATGACACTTTTTCTTATCCTTTTTCTTTCATACTTTGCAAGTTGTCTCATCATGATGAAATTCACCATCTATTTCTACTTGAATGGTGACATGTTCTACATGAAATTTCTCTTTTAATACATACGTAGCCTCTTTTAATACACTTTGCGTTTCATTACCTTTAATAATAAGATGACATGTTAATACTTGAAAATCTGATGTGACAGACCATATGTGCAAATCATGAACTTCTTTGACAATCGGAATATTTAATAACGTACTTTTTACCTCTTCAACATTTATGTGCTGTGGTGCACCTTCCATTAATATATGAACCGTATCACGTGTTACACGCCATCCACTAATAATGACTAAAATAGACACAAGAATACTAGCAATCGCATCTGCAGCAGTCCATCCGAAAAATTTAATAAGTAACGCAGCAATAATCGCTCCGACGGAACCCAATAGATCGCCTAGTACGTGCAGGAAAGCACTTCTTAAATTCAAATTACCTTTCACATCTCCGCCTCTCATTAATATCCAAGCTGATAAAATATTAATAAGCAGACCAAGGACTGCAATAATGAGCATCCCATTACTAGCAATCTCAACTGGTTCTTTAAAACGACGGATTGCTTCAATAAAAATGTATACCGAAATGACAATAAGAACGACACCGTTACATAATGCTGCTAACATTTCGACTCGCTTATACCCGTATGTTTTCGCAGTTGTTGCTGTTTTTTCTCCGAGTTTAAACGCAAGTAAACTTAAAGCTAAAGATACTGCATCACTTAGCATATGCCCCGCGTCAGATAGTAGTGCTAAGCTATTTGTTACAAATCCCCCAACAACTTCTGCAATCATAAAACTTGTTGTTAGTAGGAAGGCAATTAGTAACGCCTTTTTATTTTTTGAATGACCATGATCATGCGAATGTCCCATACTTATACTCCTTTAAGTACAATATCTGTATGTTAGTATGAAACAAACTCCCCATCTTTATCCCGAATTGACTGATTGTAAAAGCCCGCTTCCTCTGTATACACACTTCGCTATTTTTTAAACAATCCCTTTTTCTCAAATAAAACAAGACTACTTCTTTTTTATTTTCATATTGTTTACTAATGAAAGAATTTTGAAGGAGGTTACTTAAATGAAACGTTTATTTCTCTGTATGGAACGTGAACTTGTTGTAGTGAAAGAACACAATGATAACTATGAAACGACTTATCACTTACAAAATATGCAACCTACCTGTATCGCTGTTGATCCATTTCAAAAGAATCGTGTATATTGCGGAACATTTGGACGAGGTCTATGGTTAAGTGACGATAGTGGGGATTCTTGGCGACCAATTGGGGATTCCTATCGTTACTTTGATTTCCCTAAAGAAGATGGTATTTTGCACTCCTCTATCACTTCCATAACAATAAGCTCAAATGAACAAGTTAACGGATATGGTGTCGTTTATGTCGGCACAGAACCGAGCGCTTTATTTCGCTCTGAAAATGGTGGTGAAACGTGGACTGAACTTAAAAATATGAAATCATTATTATCTTCTTATACGTGGGCATTTCCGCCTAGACCTTTTACCCATCACGTACGCTGGATTACAGTTGACTCAAACAACCCTAATACAATACACGTTTCAATCGAAGCTGGTGCTGTTATTCAAAGTAACGATAAAGGGCATACATGGATTGATAAAAAATTCGGTGCTCCTATCGATGCTCATCAATTGCTTATGCACCCTGAAGCACCAAATCGCCTTTATGCATCATGTGGTGACGGATTTATGGGCGGACCTGATCGTGCTTATCTTGAGAGTTATAACAATGGAAACAGCTGGATCTCATGTAGTGAAGGACTTGAACATCATTATTTATACAGCATGGCAATTGATCCAGCTGATTGTGATACGATTCTCGTTTCTGCTGCGCCAAGTGCTGATCTCGCTCATCATCGTATCCCTTATGAATCTTATATTTATCGAAAAACGAAAGATACTCCGTTCCAGCAAGTACAACAAGGACTACCATCTGCAATCGGTACAGTCATTTCGATGTTTGCTACAAACAAGGTAGAACCACATACGTTTTACACGTTAAATAACAATGGCGTCTTTCAATCCAATGATAGCGGCGAATCGTGGGAACAACTAAATATTCCGTGGAAAGATGAATATAAAACGCAGCATCCGCATGCATTGCTCGTTACTAGTTCTTAACGAAAAAAGACTGCCTAAATGATTTTAGGCAGTCTCTCTTTTATTTCTTTAAATCAATGACAATATCATCTAATACAATATCTTTACTCTTCGCTTCTTTTTTCGGCACTTCAATTTTCTTCTCTTTTCCATTCACATACTCCAATCCACCATGATTTTCAGGTGTATGCACTCGCAAATTCACATGAGGCGTAACGATAAGCTTTGTAGCATTTTTATTCAATTTTTGGAATGTAGTACTCCAACTACTTTTATGTGGTTCTGCTACTGTACCCGTTCCGCCATTTCCTTCACCAGCGTATTGATTTCCTAAATCATCTTTTATTTCTAGCTCAACATCTGCACTATCCCATATGCGCCTTAATGCCTTAGATTCTTCCTGATTATAAAAAACGATAAATGACATCGGAGTTACTTCCATTTTGTCTATATTTACTTTTATTAATTCATTTTCAGAAACCCCATTAACTTTTACTTCCTTACTATCCATTGCTTTTAAACTAAGCGCGAAATTCCAGTTTCCCTTTATTACATTACCTTCATAATCCAACTCAATTGCCTCTATATCCCACCAAACATTTGCAACATCTAACCTTTCACTACCATGACCACTCATCGTAGTCATACCTACATATTTTCCCTCTCCAACTTTTGTAACGTTCGAACTACCTCCTCCGCCATTAAAGCCCATAACTTGCGGACTTCCAAATGGGAACGGTTTCTCTCCTAAATCTTTTTCGCTCTCAATAGAATATGTAATTGTAATTGTTCTACCATCGAATACAGCATCATTAATTGTAACCTTAACCCCATTACTCTCTCTCGTCATATTCAATTCAGTCGAAAACTCTTTATAATTTTCATATAACCCCGTTCTACCATTATCTAAAAATCGGAATATGTCACCTACAATTGGCAACCCTCCAGCATATGTAGGAAAACCGATACCCAGAGTTGCAACCGATAATCCTACTAAAATAGATGCAGCAGCGACACCTTTTTTCCAACTTTTTATCTTTTTCTTCGTACGTATCGATTGTTTTACATTTCGTTTTACTTTTTCCTTTTCAATTTCAGAAGCCTCAATTTCTTCTAGTTCTTTTTCGTCTATATCAATATCATTTAATAGTTCATAAATGTCTTTCATATTGCACTACCTCCAAAACTAATATTCGTAGCATTTTGTTGTAGTTTCTTTTTTCCCCGGTACACTCGATTATCGATTGCTGCCCGGGTTAATCCTAACTTGTCACCTATTTCCTCTGTCTTCATACCAAGTAAATATTTCATAATGAACACCTTTTGATCTAGCGGTTCTAATTGATTAATGAGCTTCAATAATTCTTCCCTATCTTCCATAACGATTAATTCGTCTTCTGCTGATTTTTCTGTACTAATATAAAACTCATCTGAAATGATTTCTACTGTTTTAGTCGATTTCCGGTAATAATCAATTGCTTTAAACTTCGCAATCGCTGCAATCCACTTTTTAAAATCACTCGGCTCTCCATGAAATTTATTTGCGTTATTCCAAATGGAAAGAAATATATCGTTTATACATTCCTCTATGAGTCCATCATTTTGAATTGGGAGTAGAACTTTATGCGTGATCCCCTTTATGAGTGGTAAGTATGTATCGACAACAAATTCTAACGCGTCTTCTTTTTGCCGCTGTAATCTTTTTATAAAATTTTTCTCATTTGATTTCATGTAGCGATTCCCCTTATTGTTTTGTAAAAGCTTTTACATCCTATATAACGTCTGAGAAAATTTTTTCTCTCATCTTTTTTATTTTTTGGAATACTTTCCCTTAGCCATTGTCTCATATAACTATGCGTTCAAAGAAAATTTTCTCAAGTCTGTAATTTAATTAATGTAGTACACTATTTATATAGTCATTTTTTAACTTGGTGTACATTTTATTTCGTTAATCTACTATTTTAATTTAGGAGATGAGATGTGTATGTGTGGAATTACAGGTTGGGTAGATTGGAAGGAAGACCTTTCAAATCAACATGTTATTTTAAAAAAGATGGCAAATCGTATTCAGCATCGTGGTCCAGATGCTGAAGGATTTTGGTTTTCACCTCATGCGGCCTTTGCACACCGGCGTTTAATTGTAATTGATCCAGAAGGCGGTACACAGCCGAAGACATTCCGTGCTGGTGATTATACGTATGCTCTTACTTATAATGGAGAAATTTATAATTTCCGTGAACTGAGAGAACAACTTCGAAAATGTGGTCATGCATTTGAAACGCATTCAGATACAGAAGTGTTACTACATGCTTATTTAGAATGGAAAGAAGATTGCGTACAACATTTGAATGGAATTTTCGCTTTTGCCTTATGGGATGATCAGAAGCAACAATTATTTTTAGCGCGTGATCATTTAGGCGTAAAGCCACTCTTTTACACAGAAAGAAATGACAGCATTATTTTCGGATCTGAAATAAAAGCATTATTAGCGCATCCATCTGTTCCTGCTGAAATTGATGCGGATGGCATAAATGAAATATTTGGATTAGGCTTATTTCGAACTCCTGGATGTGGCGTCTTTAAACATATTCAAGAAGTGCGTGCTGGACATTGTATAACGTTTACACGTCATAAAAAAGTAGTTACGAAGTATTGGAATTTAGAAAGTAAGTTCCATACAGACTCTATAGAAGATACATCTTCGCATATTTTATCTATTTTACAAGATACAGTAAAAAGACAATTAATTGCCGATGTCCCTCTCGTCTGTATGTTATCAGGCGGATTAGACTCTAGCGGTATTACTGCACTTGCGGGTAAAGAATTTGCTGCTGAAAATAAAACACTTCATACGTATTCCGTTGATTTTGTAAATAGCGCAAAAGATTTCGAGCTAACATTTGCTCGCACTGGTTTAGACGCTCCTTGGGTAAAACGCGTTTCTGAACATGTCGGGACAGCGCATCATGATATTATTGTGAATGCTGAAGAATTAGCAAATCACTTATTCGTTCCCCTTCATGCGAAAGATTTACCGAGTGCTGGTGAAATGGAAACTTCACTATATTTACTATTTTGCGAAATGAAAAAAGATGCGACCGTAGCTTTATCCGGTGAATCGGCTGATGAAGTATTCGGTGGATACCCTTGGTTTCATCAAGAAGAATTACTATATGTAGATAAGTTTCCTTGGCTAACAAATTGGAAAAATACATCTCCTCTTCTACTAAATGAAGTAAGTAACCAATGTAATCTAGAAAACTATATTGATACACGATTCCAAGAAGCGATACTTGAAGTACCTACTCTTGAAGGGGAAAGTAAAAAATCCGCGAAACAACGCCAAATGTTTTATTTATTTTTAACAAGATTCCTTCCTTTCTTACTTGACCGTAAAGATCGTATGAGTATGGCTGTTGGATTTGAAGTTCGTGTACCGTTTTGCGATTATAGATTAGTTGAATATTTATGGAATGTTCCTTTCAACATAAAAAGTATTGATAATATTGAAAAAGGCATTTTACGTAGAGCACTACAACCAGCTTTACCTGACGATGTACGTAATAGAAGAAAAAGCGCTTATCCAACTTCACAAGATCCACACTACTTACAAACAATCCGTAATTTAACACTTGATATGTGTAGCAATAAAAACAATCCTATTTTCTCACTTATTAACCATTCCATCTTACTTTCAATTGCTGATCAAAGTAATAAAGAGATTAACAATTTTGAGGCAAGAAGTGCCATGGAGTATATGCTACAAGTAAATGAATGGTTAAAAACATATCATATTCATATTGCTTAACAAAAAGGAGTTCAAGGATAAAAGCCTTGAACTCCTTTTATATTAATTAGCACATTGTTTATTATCAGTATCAATAGACCACCCAATAATCGTGGCACAATCTCTACCTTTCCACTGCAGTACATTTGTTAATACTGGCTCAATCTGCAAGCTATTCCCGTCATGTAATATTTCTACTAAAGATTGATCATCATCAAACCTTCGTTTATCACACTCTAAAATACCGTCCGTTGCCATTACAATGTGATTCATTCCTTTTTCTAATCCTCTTACACCTGACGTAAAGCAAGGTGTATTTGCTGCAAAAATATTTTTCCTGCCAATATATTCGTAATTTTTCCGTTTATTTAATCGTCCTTTTCCATTTTTCGTTTTCTCAGAATGGAATAAATACGCGAAACAATCACCAACTGATAACCAATATAAAAATTCGCCTTTTCGTAAACAAATTAAGCAAGCGAGTTCCTCATCATCTTGATCACACTGTTTAATAAATAACTCATCTGTAAATAACGCTAATAAGTACATATGTGTATGATGGAAAGCTAAATGTATTGGATATGAGAATAACTCTTTTAGTTTTTCTTTTCTTTCCGAAATCGCTTCTATTATATAATCAATATTTTTTGTTTTGTGGTGTGTATCAAAAATCATAACAAATTCAAATTGTAATTCAGGATCCCACCAAGCAAGCACTGCATCTCCTCGTTCATATGCATCACTCTCTTGATTTCCCCCATATACGCCGACTGAAAGAGGACCACATTTTTCAACATGTATTTCATCTACATACATCTGTTCATGACTCATCCATTTGAATGTATTCACAGCTATCATCCTCTCTCTTGCTAAATGTATACCTTTACACATAGATTACCTTATATTTCAATAAAAATAAACTTTTTCAACATTTTTTATCCAAATAAAAGGGTTTTATTTCTAAAACAACGAATATATCTTATTATACGATATAAAAAGGAGATTTATTATTATGAACAACATTAATCAACATTGGGAGAGCATTTATTATCACTTACGATACGAATACGAGGACAACCTTTCCCACCAAGCAATTCGTATTTTACAAATCGTTTCTCGTGAGAAAGATATAACAATTGGAAAAGTCGCTACTGAGCTTAGTCTTTCCCATAACACAGCATCTGAACATATAAAACGCCTTATTCAAAAGGGTTTCATCGTTAAAGAGAGAAATAAAAAAGATGAAAGAGTGGTAAACCTTACATTAACAATTGAAGGAATTGAAGTATTAGAAAAACATACTTTACTAGATAAAGAAAAGATAAAAATATTAGAATCACAGTTATCAACAGAAGAACAACAATTAATTGAAAAAGCATTTTCCTTATTAGCGAAGGAGGCAAAATATGCATTTCCTCGTTAAAATAATCGTTTCGGCACTTATTATCGGCGTTATCACTGAAGTCGCTAAACATTACAGTACGATAGGTGGCTTTATTGCTGCCCTTCCTCTCGTGAGTTTACTTAGTTTATTTTGGATTTCATTCGAAGGCGGAAATAAACAAGAATTGAGTCAATTTGCTTTAGGGGTATTATATGGATTCCCCGCATCAGCACTACTATTATTTATTGTCTATATTGGTTTAAAAAATTCATTTACACTTAGTACATCTGTCCTACTTGGTATAGGTGTTTGGTGTATCGTTTTTGCTTGTCAAAAATTATTTCAAGCTTAGGAGGAATTAACATTCATAAATTTGTAGAAATAATGGGGCAAAATATAGAAGTACATATAAAAGGAGATGGTAAACAAACTGTAGTCATTCAAACCGGAATGACTTGCTCATTTTATGATTGGTTTCCTATTATAGAAAAGCTTTCAGAGCACTTTACAGTTGTTTCATACCATCGCCCAGGTTACGGAAAAAGTGATTTAGGCAATCAGCCGCGTACAATAAGGCAAGTTACAAAAGAGCTACATATGTTACTAAACAAACTAGCTATTCAAGAACCATTTATTCTAATCGGTCATTCCTATGGAGGATTATGTGCACAACATTTTGCGATGTTACATGAAGATAAGCTGCAAGCACTTATTTTAGTTGATTCTACTTCGATGAACTTACACCGTTTAGATGAACTTCATTTACCAATTTCTGATCAAACTGATTCTGATGATGTTTGGTTTCAAAAATATAATATGTATTCAAAAATGGATGTAGACACACTTTATAACGAACTAAAACCTATTCTCACCGATCAATCAAAACAGCAAATTGAATTCTCTACCTCGCCTTCATTATATAAAGCGACAGCTTCTGAACTATCGGCGTGGAAAAACTGTGCTCTCTCACTAAAAGAGCTATGTAAAACATTAGAAATACCATTAATCGTTATCGGTAGAGATCCTCAATATTCTATTACTCAATTGACTAATGGTGGCATGCCAAAAGAGGAAGCAACACAACTTGAAGCAATGTGGCAAGAACTAATTCACGAACAATTACACCTCTCAACTAATAACCAATATATTCTTGCCGAACATGCTAGTCACGGTATAGAAAATGATCGACCAGATATTATTATTGAAGCGATTCATTTCTTACATATCAAAAAAGGAAGCAACTAAAGCTGCTTCCTTACTTATCTATTCATAATCTTCTTCATCATCGATTTCTTCGTAATATGAACTCCCATTACTTACATATATAGGGCCATTCGCAACATCAATACGTAGTACCCACGCCCATGGCACAGCTAAACGTTTATGTATTGCTCGCCAAAAGCTCATTGATTTTCTTTCGTACTCCTGGAACTCCTGAAGTAACTCTTTGTAGGAGGAACCGTCTAACTGAATATTTGCTTCTAACAAACGAGAATGGGCATAGTACTGTAACTCTAGTTCAGCAGCAATTTCCATTTCTTCTTCCGTTGCCATACCAATGATTGTTCCATCTTCTGGTGCAATTTCATATACGTTTTGAACTTCAATAAGCCCTTCTTTCTCTTTCTCAAACATGTAAACAGCCTCCTTTAACATATATTTTTTATGTTACAAAGTCATACTTCTACAATAACTTCTCTCTTTCCTCTTTTTTTGATAAACTTTTACAAAATATTTAACCGATGACCTGTTTTCTCTATTCTTTCAGCAGAAATGAAACGATTTTTATCAAAATTTAATTTATACACATCAGGCATATGAAGTGTTTTCCAAAACTCAAAATCATATTTCGAATTAAAATAATTCATGAGTAATACCATAATATTTCCATGCGTACCTATTACAATATTCTTACCTTCATATTGTTTTAATATATTTTGCATACATATTACAGCGCGCCTTTGTGCGATATCATTCGATTCTCCGCCTTCGTATGCAAAACTCCAATCTTCCCACACATTCTGCATAGCATCATTAAAATTTGATACCGGCTCTGTGCTCAATAATCTTTCACGCAAATCTTCTTCTGTTTGTATTGATAATTTATATGTATTCGCAATTCCTTGTACAGTTTGGATTGCTCTTTTGTACGGACTAGAAATAACAACATCAATATGTTTATCTTTTAATAAATGTGTTACATTCTCTGCATCACAGTGCCCTTTTTCAGATAAAGGTCGCTCCCGTTCTTCTTTTGTATATGTAGAATAGGCATGGCGAACGAAATATATTGTTGTCATTTTTCAACCTCCTTTCTTATTTTCAATTTATATTCAATAATAAGATTGGAAAATCCTGTATTACAAAAGAGCACTTTTCATAAGTGCCCCTTTGTTTACATAATAAAATTATTTCATTATAATTTATTTCTGAATTCCTCACTTATGACAATATCTCGAATAAAGTAATCCATATTACTTAGAAGTTTTTCAAATGCTTTTTCACTCAAATTGTTCATCATAAAGACAATCTCAATCTTATTCCCTTTTTTATCAGTACCATAGAAACTATTTGTTAATACAAATGCAGTAGAACCACCTTTCTGTCCAGCAAATTCGAACATACCCTCTCCTACGGTTCCTTTAAATATATTCTCAATCTCACCTTGCATTTGTGGTGTAAAATAATTTCTGCTATTTATCTTTTCCAGTAAACTCATGTAATCCTTCGCATTTGCACCTATAAACCGATCTGACCAAATACGCTGAAAGTCCATATCGGCTTTTAAAGATATCTCGCGTTTTGTCCATTCTTTCTCGTCTTTCATCCATTCATGTATTTGCCATACATGCTTAACATATTCATCATTAGACATATTACGCAGCTTGTCCAATGCTTTATTTTGAGGAATATGCAGTTCTTTTTCAACATAGCCCCTCATATATAATGCCCCTGTATACGTTGGATAAAATTCATCGTGACTATTTAAGCCTAACTCTTTCAAACTTTCATTTATCTGCGCTGCTCCAAGCTTGTCCAATAAATATGATGCATTCGCATTCGAACTATAATGGATCATTCCTTTCACTACTTCTTCTAAAGAAGTTTGACCACCCTTCACTAACTCTTTAACTTTTACATCATCTAGCCATGCAGGGTGTGCACCACCATCAGTATTTTTCACATAGTATTTTTCTAATTCTTTCAATGAAATTTGCTCGTCTTTTCTTATTTTCCCTTCAGCTACTTGCTTAGCATATTCAATTGCTATAACGATTTTCGACATACTTGCTAGCGGTAGTTTTTCTTTTTCATTTATTGATGTCAATGTTTCACCATTTCTTTTAACAATTAAAGAAGTTGTTTTATCATCCTTATGTTCTTTTATGTAATTTAGCACATAATTAGAGTCTTCTTTGGAATTGACATATTCCTTCACTGAAAAGAAAGCTATACAGCCTACTATAGTAATTCCAGCTATAATTCCAACAACTTTTAATCCCCTCATGATACTCCCCCTAAAATAAACATATTATATATTATACTAAATAAATTTCCCTTTTTAAGTAATAATTAGATTATTTATACAAAAATACTTCTTTTCTTAAACAACAAAAAAACATGCCTTCATTAGGAAAGCATGTTTTGTGATATCCTTCACATTGTTTAGTTAAAAAATAAATGTTTACTTACCATGATGTAACATTAAATCACTAAGTTCTTCTTCAATGTGATTTAATTTCGCAACGCCTTCTTTCCATTTATGAATATAACGTGAAACCCCAACGAAAAACAAAACAATAATTGTGGAAAGAATAATACCATATACGATTGCTACAGTACTCATAGTTACACTTCCTTATAATTAGTAATGTGGTTATTAGTTATATTTTTATTATAAACCTTTTTCTTTTAAAATACTTCGATTTCAACTTTTTGTAACAAAATTGATTTTTCTAACATTTTGTTCGTAAAAATGGCATATTTTTCACAAATTATACAAAACTTCACCATATGTACTATTACCATATGAGTTATATTATTAAATAGAATAAAGGGGATGATATACTATGACGACTTGGTTTATTGTGATGTTAGTTGTATTTGGAGCATTTAAAATTATCGTTTCTAGCCTTCCTAACACTGTTATTGAATCCATTATTAGCAAGTACGAAACACATCCACAACTTGACGAAGAGAATGTGACTATTACAATTCACGGAAATAACGTAGAAGGCGAAAAGAAATCAAAAATTATTCATGATTTTAACGAAGGTTTATTTTTAGATCGCTATTATGCACCACCCCATAATGAAGGCACTCCTTTAATTATCAATGCAAAACGTGGTAAAAAAGATTTCACATTTTATATTTACAGTCATGAAGAGCATGTTGATGTTGTAAAACAATATAAAAAGAAGGTAGTTGCTTATAGTTTACGCTCTAAAAATCTTCAAAACAGTGATATGTTCGTGTCAGCTGATTTAGCTTAATACTCATATATAAAAAGGAATCCATGGCATATGGATTCCTTTTTACTATTTACTGAAAAATAAGCTCTGTCTTCAAACTATCTTTCGGTAACAACCAGCCTTTTTTCTCTAAACTCGCCATTAATAATTCCCTTTGTTTTGTCGCAATACTTTCTTCATTTGTTTTAAATGACACTTCTATTACGAAGTCATCTTCTAATTTCCCAGTATTACTTAATGGCCAAATTTCAATATTTGCTTTTATGTTTTCAAACTCTCCTGTATATCGCTTCATTAATACAGGACCGTAAATACGGGAATTCTTTAACATCTCTTCTCCCCAATTTGTATACAACCATTTGTTCATTTTCCCTGGTAATTTTTCTATTAACATGTTTTGAGCAGCTTGTTCATTTGGTAAATCAAGTATCCCATATCCTTTAGCACTGTAACTTTTCTTATTTGAAATGCTTAATGTTTTCTTCTCAAATCCCCAATCTATTTCCGCCTCATAACTATCCGTATTACTATCGAATCCTTCTTTTTTAGCTACTTCTAGTGCATCTTGAATTACACCATTTTGAATAGGATATCTTTTTTTATATGTTAGTTCAAAATCTTTACTAAATTCTTTCTTTCGAATTCTAGCAAACCAACCTTCATCACTTAAACTTTTATTTGCAGTATCTAAAAATTGCACTTGTATTCTTTCATATTTTGTACCAGCCTGGAAATGTTCTAGCACCTCTTGCTTCATCTCTTTGTTATAACCTAATACTTGTTCTGGCTTTAATAATAACTTCACTTCAAAACTAGGTTTCATTGGACTAGCAGTAAACCCTTCCTTAACGCTATAAAGGAAACAACAAAAGAAAATGCTTACGAATACAAATACTTTTTTCATATATCTATCCCCTTTGTATTTTAAATGACTTCTATACGTTCCATTGCAAGTGAATATACATTTTCATATCCTGCTGAACTTAGCTTTTGTTGTAATCGATCCGTATCCTCTTTCAAAGCGTGCACTAGCACCGTATGTTCTGGTAATAATGTATTTAACATCTCTTTAACGTCTCTTATACTTTGGTGAACTTTATATGGAACTCGCTTCACCCTACATTCTTTACCTACATGCTCTTTCATAACTTTTTCTGCAAAACTCCCTTTCGCAATATGCCCAGTAAAAATAACGGCATTTCGCTTTTCATTCCGAAGTTGTTCATAATATAACTGCGCTCGTTTCGTTTGCATATTCGCATCACTCATTACAACTATTCCGTAACTATTTTGCATACTAATGTCATTATCCATCACTATTATGTTTCTTTTTAAACTCTCCATAATCCATTTAAATTCTTCATTATTTTTTATCCAATCTTTATATACGAACATCTCTTGGAATCCAGCCAAAATTTCTTTATCTACTATAAGCGGAAATTCTTTATATCGTTCATATAAATACAATACTATATCTTGCGCCCTACCAAGTTGTGGAAGCGGTAATAATGCTATTCCTTTATTTTGCATAACTCGTTCAATTTCTGCACATAGTTCGTTTACACGTTCATTTTGCGAAACATCATCTGTGTGATAAGCAGCATCCACAATTGCGATTTTTATATTGTAGCCCAATTTCTCAGGTAAATTAGCTCGTAGTATATTGGAATCTGCTGAATAGTCGCCTGAATAAAATACATATGTATTACACATATCAACTAAAAACCAAACAGCTCCTAATACATGCCCACTATATCCCCATTGAAACCGCAATGTAGGAGTAATTTGTATCCATTCATTTGGATTACTAATCTCATCAATACATACATAATTTAAATCTTTTATATGTTGGTCGCTATAAGGTAAATTCCACCCTTGCATCACATTATAGTTTCTCCATTTTTCATAATATAACGGCAGTTGCTCCTTCGTATAACGAGTCGTCCAAATTTTTTTCTTATAGCCATACTTCGCTAATAAAGGTAAACCCATCGTATGATCTTCATGAATATGTGATAAAAATACCGCATCTAAAAATGGAACAGCTTCTCTCTCTATTTTTGGATAACTATCCTCATAAGATCGATTAATACCACAATCAAATAATATTTTCGTCTCTTTATTTTTTACAAAATAGCAGGAGCGACCGTATTCTCCTGCTCCTCCCCATACTTCCACTCTCATCATGCTACCCCTTTTCGTTTTTGCTCCATATGTTGCAGCAATAATAAGCACATTGTTGTAAGTCCAACAGAAACAACAGCCATCGCCATGCCTATAGATACTTCACCCTGTTCAAATTGGGCAAAAATAAACGTTGCTGACGTTTCTACTGATGGAGGTAATACGAGAAGCGATGCTACTAACTCTCTTATCGAAATTGTAAATGTCATCGCCCATCCAGCAATAATGCCTGGGATAATAAGAGGCATTATTATTTTTCTAAAAATATAAATATAATTTCCAGAAAAAACACTTCCTGCCTGCATGAGAGAATCATCAATTTGTCCGAGTGATGATTTTACATATTGCACCGTGTAAGGTAAAAACAGAACAACATACGTTACGATAACCATGATTGGTGTATTGTAAATTGACATAGGCATATATGGTGAATTCCAAAATAGAATAAGACCTACAACCATAACGATTCCTGGTACCATATTCGGTAACATACCGCACATATCAAGCCATTTTTCAGAGGTTTTTTTCCCCTTTCGAATCATAAGTGCCAAAAAGACTCCAATCATTACCGCGATAATCGCTGTTACGAGTGAAAAAAGAAAACTATTCCATAAAGCCTCTAATCCCGGAGATCCTATTGTAAACAATGCCTCATAATGGCTTGTTGTAAAGTTATTTACATGTAAACCGCCGCCTCTTAATTTTGACAAAGAAGCAATAAGTATAGAAAAGTATGGAATTCCAATTGATACTATTAATAAACCAATTACATACATCCATGCTACAACGCGCGTAAATATAGACAAAGTATATCTTTTAGATTTCACACCTTTTCCACTAACCATTGCATATGAATACTTTCGATTCAATACATTTTGCATATACCAAATAAGCATACAAGCACTAAGTAATAAAGAAGATAATGCTGTTGCACTACTAAAATCAATTGGCCAACTCGAAATAAATTTATGGATTTCTGATGTTAACACGTGGAATCCTATTCTACGTCCGAATGTAGCCGGTGTTCCAAATTCAGCAATCGTCTTTACGAAAATGAGTAAAGCACCCATTACATAACTTGATACTAATAACGGCAATATTATTTTTCTTAAACGATAGAAAAAACTTCCGCCATGAACTGCTGCAGCTTCTTCTTTACTACTCCCAATCTGAAGTAACGTGTTTTTCAGCATGAAATAAAGAAATGGGAATAAATGCAGACTCATAATTAAGACCATACCTCCTAAACTAAAAAACGATGATGAAACTGTCTTTAGCATAGGAAAAAATTGTTCAAAATAGCCGTTAGGTTGCATGAACAAAATCCAGCCCATCGATCCAATATACGGCGGTGTCATAAATGGAATCATAAAAACAATATCTAACTTACTATACTTTCCTACATCTGTTTTGCTCATAATAAATGCCAATGGAAATGCAAATATTGTAGCTCCTATTACAACGAGTACACCTAGAAGCATCGAATTTAGAAAAATCCCAGCTAATCCACCACTCTGTATCACTTCAAAAGGCTTTAAAAAATTCCAACTGCTATTTTCATATACACTAGAAAATAAAATAAGAAAAAGTGGAATGACGATTAACATCGCCACAAGTAATAATGCTACCGTCATTCCAACTTGTCTTACTGATACGAATCGATTTACCATGGAATCACCATCTTATTGAAATACTTTCTTAAATTGTTTTCCTATTTCATCTTGCTCTTTCTCAACTGTTTTCCAATCAATATTTAATACTGGAATCTCTTCTACATTTGGTCTATTTTCAGCTTTTATATCTGTTCTACCAGGCAATAAATACGCTTTAGAAACTTGTTTTTGTACATCATCGGATAATAAATAATCAATAAACTCTTTTGCACCTTCAACATTTTTACTATCCTTCATAATCCCAGCTGCACGTGGGCTAATAACTGTTCCGCTTTTTGGATATACAATATCAACAGGTTCACCCTTTGCTTTTGCGCTATACGTCATATAATCAACACCCGCAATGACCATATCTTTCGCACCTGTTACAACTGGGTCTAACGCTTCCTGATTTGCTCCTGCTACTGTAACTTCATTTTTCTTAAGCTGCTCAAATAAATTCCATCCATCTTGTCCATTCTTTTTCACGTATCCTGTTACAAAGTCTAAAGCTGAACCTGAAAGTGCTGGATCTGGAAGATTCACTTTCCCTTTCCATTCTCCTTTCGTTATATCGCTCCAATCTTCAGGCGCTGTCTTCACATTTTTTGTATTGTACACAATCCCTAATGCTGAAGCACTATACCCGAAATAATGTCCTTTATCATCTGACCATTCAGAACGCAGCTTATCAGCTTGTTTCGCTTCTTTATAAGCTAACGTTTGACCCTCTTTCTTTAATCCTTCCATCGCTGGTAATGATGCAAGTACGACTACATCAACGACTGGATTTTTCTTTTCAGCTTCCATTCTCGCTAAAATTTTACCAGTTGTCCCTTGAAACATTTCCACCTTTATACCAGTTTTCTTTTCAAAGTCTTTTTGAATTTTTTCTGCTAACCCTTTTGGCCCTGCACTATATACAACAATTTTCTTTTCAGTCGTATTTTTACTTTTCGCATCTGCATTGCCTGTCTTTGAACTACACCCTGTTACTACAGCCGAAAATAATAAAGTACATACAAATAAAGACTTAAGCGAACTGAATTTCTTCATACGATTCTCCCCCTATATGATGAATACATTTTTTTGGCACATATAACGATACTGGTTTACCGATGCTTAGCTTACTATTGTGATAGGCTGTCCAGATGCCTAAAGTCCCCATATTTACTTTCACTTCATAACGTTCTCCTACATATGTAACGTGCTTAATTTCACCTGTATACATTTCGCACACTTCATTTTTCGTCCAGCTCACATGCTCTGGACGAACCATTTTTTTACCCTCTACAAGCCAATTCGCCTTACCAACAAATTTGGCAACAAATTCATGAGACGGTTTCACATAAATATCTTCCGGTGTTCCTTTTTGTAATACTTCTCCTTGTTTCATGACAATAATTTGGTCTGACATTGACATTGCTTCTGTTTGGTCATGAGTGACATACAGTGCAGTTAAACCAATGGAATGAACGATATCCATAAGCTCTATTCTCATTTCTTCTCGCAAAATTGCATCGAGTGCACTTAGCGGTTCATCAAACAAAATAAAATGAGGTTTTGTTACAATTGCTCTAGCGAATGCGACACGTTGTTGCTGTCCACCAGAAAGTTCGTGTGGATACCTTTTCTCCATACCTTGCAGGCGAACTCGCTTTATCGCATCTTCTACTTTTTCTCTCAATTGATTCGTTTGCTTTGTAGCTCTTAAACCAAATGCAACATTTTCAAAAACAGTCATGTGCGGCCATAAAGCAAAATCTTGAAATACCATACCGATATTCCGTTCATGAGGAGATGTCTTTATCTTTTTTGCAGCAGAATACATGCACTGGTCTCCAAAATATATTTCTCCCTTATCTGGTTCTTCAAGCCCTGCTATCATTCTAAGTAAAGTCGTTTTCCCACACCCCGAAGGTCCTAAAAGTGTAGTGAATTCCCCTTGTTTCATTACAATCTGCAACGTCTTTAACGCCTGTATTTTTCCAAATGCCTTTTCTAATCCACTAATTGTAATATCCATTGCTTCACCTCTCTCCCCTCATTCTTAACCTGCTTTCATTCTATATGGAAGATTTATACTGAATGTTAATGTACTGTAAAGATTAAATTAAAAAACTTCTAATAAACTATTTATTTCTATAGATTTTTTCTATAGTTAAAATAAAAAAGGCGGCAATTCATAATGAATCTCTTAAAATTAGAAATTGTAGTACTTATTAAGAAATACAAAAAGCTTACAATCGTTGCAGAAAAACTTGGCGTTAAACAACCAACTATTACATTTCATATAAAAAGCTTAGAAGAAGAACTCGGTGTATCTCTATTCGAATTACGTTCTGGAAGGTATTTCTTAACAGAGGCTGGTGAGGCTTTGCACCATTATGCTTGTAAAATAGATGCACTTATGAAAGAAGCTAGACGTGTCACGCAAGAGTTTAAAGATTTTCATAAAGGTGCTATAACAATCGGCGCTAGTTATGTACCAGCGACTTATCTTTTGCCAGAAGTCGTTCATCAATTTCAATGTGAATTTCCCAATATAAAAATAACGCTACTAGTGAAAACAGCCCCTGAAATTCGAATGATGCTACAAAATCACGAAATCGATCTTGGGATAATTTCCGCTGCTCCATTTGATGAACCACTTTTAAAACAAACGAATATAATGCCCGATACACTTGTTCTTGCCTTTTCCAAAGAACATCATTTTTCAAAGAAAGACAATGTATCGTTACAAAATATCGAAAAGGAACGCATACTATTGCATCGTAATCCATCTACAACGAGAGATTTACTTACACAATGGACGTTGGCGCACAACATTACATTCCAATCTGAAATTGAATTAGACTCATTAGAAACGATGAAACAAATTTTAAAATATGGTAATGGAATTGCCTTTATTTCTAAACTTGCTATCGAGCAAGAAATACAACGAAATGAGCTATGCTATATACCAATCCCTGAATTTGAATTTCAGCGTAATATTTATACGATTCATCATGAGGACAGATGGAATTCTAAAATCATTTCTTTTTTACTACAGAGCATCACTTCATTTGCAACAAAAAATTAAAAGGCTGTCGTTATGCACGACAGCCTTTTAAACTATAAATCTATTTATTTTTCTTTGCCTCAATTTTTGCTTGCGCCTCTTCAGCCTTATCTAATGCTTCTGATACTTTCTTCTCTTTTTCTTTCACTTCATCTATACTATCGACAGCTTTAATAAGTTTATCGATTCCTTCTTCTTCTACCTTTCTACGCTTTGCCACTCTTTCATTTACTTTCTCTTCCACATCTTTTGCTTTTTGAAGCATATTCTCTGCATTTGATGTTACAGCTTTTTCAAGTTCATCATCTTTTTTCTTTTGTAACACTTCATTTGCAATGTCTTTCGCTTCTAAATACTTACCGTCTTTTAATGCTGTTGCTCCGTGATCCATTCTCTCAGCAACTTCTTTATATGATTTCGCTTCATTTCCTGATTTCTCTTTTTCTGCTTTTTCGAACCACATTGTTGCATCACTATACTTTTCATCTTTCAATGATTGCATACCTGTTTCAATATATGTGTCATAATTGCTACATCCAGCCATTACGACTAATAGAAAAAGCATAACAAAACTTAATTTTTTCATGCTGTTGTCTCCTTTTCTTTGCAAGCTCACTTTACTTTAACATACATGAAAAAGAGTTTCAAAAACTAAAATACTAATTTAGTCATTTTTATAATGATAAGTCAAATTTTTATTATTTTCTTATTTTTAAGCGGACACATCTACTTGTTTTTTCGCCATATGTTGCTTTACTCCAACTAATACAACTAACAATAACCCTCCACCTATTGTCATCATAACAATGCTAGTTGGCAACATATCTAATAGTAGTCCATATACAATCATACCAAGCGGTGCGATTGCAGTCGCAATTGTTTCAAGTAGGCCAAACACACGCCCTAGGTAGCTCGGATCTGTCGTTTTTTGCATATGTACTTGCATTGGAATGTTTACAATCATAATTGCTATACCAGTTAACATCATAAAAGCAATATAGTAAATAAAACTTGCTACTTTTGGAATGATAACTAACAACGGAAAGGCTGTACATAAACTTAAACCTGCAAACAAAAACAGTCCAGTATAAATAGAACGAAACGGATTATTCACTTCTTTACGCACTGATAAAGCAATCGCTCCCATTAGCATCCCGACTGCTAACATTCCCTCTACAGTACCGAGTTGCTTTGAAGATAAATGCAATGTATGGACGATAATGTACGGAAGTGCAACTGTTAGACCACACGCAAAAAAGTTTACCCACAATGCTATTTTCATTAGACCATATATTTCACGTTGTCTTTTTACATATAAAAAACCTTCTTTTATACTCGTCAAGAAATGCTCTGTACTTTCAGCCACTTCTTTTTTATATAAATCAAATACGATAAATAATTGCAAAATAACCGCTAAAAAGAACGTAATGCTATTTAATAGGAAAAACAATTTAATTGAAAAGAAACCATATACAACTCCGCCAATAATCGGGCCTAAAATATTTGATAAAGAAGCCGCCGTTTGATTTAAAGCACTCGCTTTTTGAATACGTCCTTCATCTACTAAACTCGGAATAGACGAAGTTAATGCAACAGAATAAAAACTTGCACAAATTGATAATAATGCTGCTGAAATATAAATAAAAAGAAGTGATGGCCCAAATATAGTAGCAAGAATAAACATACTAAGCATCGTTAAACTACTTAATAAATCAGTACCAATGACAAGCCATTTTCGATTCACACGGTCTGCTACAGCACCAGCAATTGGGCCACAGATCATCCTTGGAAGTGATCCGCAAACGAGCGTAATTGCAAAACCCATCCCTGAACCAGTAGTCTTTAATACATATAATCCCATTGCGAACGTATAAATACCTGCGCCTAATAAAGACGTCATTTTTCCAATCATCATTAAAATGATATTTCTAGTTGCAATCTTCATTCTTGAATCATGTTTTCCTATACTTATATCTCCCATTTTTGACTCTCTCCCCTTAAAAGTTAAATCGTGTTAAACTTATTATATAATCAACTTTCCAATTTTCACAACAAAAAGTTAAATACAATTAAACTTTTTAAATATAAAGGAGCAATAATATGGCAACTCTCGGTGAAAAAATTAAAGCATTACGAAAAGAAAAAAAGCTTACGCAAACAGCACTGGCAGGTTCGGAACTGACAAAAAGTATGCTTAGTCAAATTGAAAATGGAAAAGCTACACCTTCTATGAAAACATTACAATATATTGCGGAAAAACTTGAATGTGAAACGAGCTTTTTATTAGAAGAAGATGAAGAAGAAATTGTGGAACTCATTCAAAAAATGGAGCCATTAATAAAATCAAATAAATGCGATGAAGTATACAAGACTTTACTACCTATCGTTCAAAAAGAACTACCCCTTACTTTAAACACAGCACGTTTATATAAACAGTTCATAACTGGAGCGGCCATTATGAACGATTACAATATTGAATATTACGTTGAAACAGCTGTTTCTATATTTGAAAAATATACTTTGTATCGTGAAAGTACTGAAACGAAACTACTGTTTTACTATATGCTCTTCAAACGTAAAAAATATAAAGAATGTTTACAGATAATTGCTACAATTCGTGATGAATATAAAGCGAAGAATTTAGAAATGGATCTCATTACACATATACAACTATACTTAAAAGAAGCCATTATTTTACTCGCATACGGCAATTATAAAAAATGTGAAAAAGTCATTTTAGATGCACTTGCATTTTCAAAAAAACATCAAGTGTATTATAAAACAGATGAATTTTATCGCATTTTATCTTACCAAAAAGTCATTACAGCTGATAAAGAACAGTATTTATATTACATAAAAAAATCAGAGCAATTTGCCATTTTTACAGAAGATATTCTATCCATTGCGATTATTGATATTTTAAAAGCTTACTACTACAACACAATTACTAATGAATATACAATCGCATTAGAACATCTAGAACAATTCCGAGAAAAACTAAAAGATGAACCAATCTTTCAAGACGATGGATTATATTATCTTGAAAAAGGAAAATCTTTGTATGGCTTAAAACGTTATAAGGAAGCTTTGGCAATATTAAAACAGGCTACCATACCAGATTATATGAGTCATCCACTTGATCAATCGTGGGTATTAACAGCTGGGTCTTATCGTGCCCTTTGCTATATAGAACTGCAAGATAAAAAATCTGCCTTAAAAGAGGCAAAAGAAGCCGTTCAAGCAATAGATAGCTATCCTGATTCCATCTTCACTTCATTTATTAAAGAAACATTACAAATAATACAAAAACTTTAAGAATGTCTCTAAATGGTATATTATTCCTCTTTTTTAGCAAAGATAATAATGATGGGAGGAATATAAATGAATATACAACGTGCAATAGAGCTTTCTATGTCAGCAGAACAAGCCAATGTCAATTTTCAAGGCATGCCTGTTATGATTCAACACGTCGATGAAAGCAATGAAACCGCCCGCATATATGAAGTAAAAAACCCAGGACGCGAATTAACTGTTCCAGTTAATAGCTTAGAGGAAATATAAGAAATGCCACTTCTCTTTTGAAGTGGCATTTTTCTTCTTTCAGATTACTTATTATAAATTTCTTCAATCCTTTATTTTACATGAGCTGAAAAAATAAGAATTTTCTACTTCTTTTCTTTTTGTGACCTGCTAAAATACAAACTATGGATTAATTATTCGTACTATACATTAAGGGGGAAAAATAATGGCATCTAATTTAGAAAAAAACAAGCCTTATTATGCAGTTATATTCACTTCTAATTTATCAAATGATACAACTGACTATAATACCGTTGCCGAAGAAATGGAGAAACTTGCAAAGCAACAATCTGGATTTTTAGGTGTAGAAAGTGCACGAGGTAATTCTGGACTCGGAATAACAATTTCTTATTGGGAATCACTTGATGCGATTGAAAATTGGAAGAAGAACACCTTACATAAAGAAGCGAAAAAAAGAGGTCGTGAGCAATGGTATGAAAACTTCCATCTGCGTATTTGTCTTGTTGAGAAAGAATTTAAGTTTCATAGAAGTACTTTATAACTATGAAGGAAAAATTAGCTCTCGTTATTGTTCATGAAATATATGGTGTGAACGACCATATGCATCACGTTACCCAGCACTTTACTTCATCTCATATAGATGTATTCTGTCCTAATCTGCTACAATCGCAACCTGCATTTCATTATATTGATGAAGAAAAAGCATATCATTTTTTTATGAATCATATTGGATTTGAAGATGGAAAAAAGCAAATTGAAACATTCATTACTCATCTTTCTAGTCGTTACACACATATTGGACTTATCGGCTTTAGTGTTGGAGCTACCATCTCATGGCTATGTAGTAACAATCCGAAAATAGATTTTATTATCGGATGCTACGGTTCCCGTATACGTGACTATGTTCACATAAAGCCTACATGCGCTACACTACTTATATTCCCTGAAAAAGAAGCTAGTTTTTCAGTATCCGCTTTCATTCAAACATTGCAGCAACAGAATAACCCTTTATTAGAAATAAAACAACTACACGGTGAACATGGATTTCTAAATCCGTACACTGAAAAATATAACGGGCACTCTACAAAACAAGCATATAATGTAATAGATTCATTTCTTGTAAAAAACACTCTTATATAGGAGATGTAAATGACACTTACATTACTCTTACTTATTTTCATATTCATTGCCTTTTTCTCAGTGCTAACTATTATTTTCGTAACCGTAAAAAAGGGGGAGTTTTCCAAACGGCCCTACTTACAATCTATTATCGTTTGCATTTTTTTTACAAATTGGATTTTATATTTATCAACTTTTTATGCGTTACTTCCCGAGAAAATTAGTGAGTTCCTATTCCTACCCATTTGGTTTTTCCTTTGTATTTT
This sequence comes from Bacillus sp. FSL E2-8900, assembly GCF_037966225.1. Lineage (NCBI taxonomy): Bacteria > Bacillati > Bacillota > Bacilli > Caryophanales > Bacillaceae > Bacillus > Bacillus sp. FSL E2-8900. Next base: position 1,626,256 of record NZ_CP150193.1, on the reverse strand, counting down.
AGGTTTTATAACTTTCTTGCGCGAATGGAGAAATAATCGTGTATTTTCCATATGTATCGTTCTTCTTTCCTTTATTAGTTTTTTATTTGGGTTATTGTTGTTAGTTCTTTTGGGGATGTAATAGAAGAAGGAAGAAAAGCCAACTTTCAACTTTTCTTCCTTCTATGTTTACCTTTAGTTTTCACTGTCACTGATTCACAAGGTGTATAATATATTTGAGGTGTCGCCTTATCAACAAACATCATAAACGTAACGAAACCGATAATAAAGAAAATAAACAACGTTAACAAAATTGCTCCTATCGTTAAAAGTATCATAACACCACCCCTATATTTTCATGTTATTACACCTTTCGCTATTATATGAGCGTAATCCTTTTTAGAAAAAGAAACGTAACAAAATAATCACAACCACTCCTGTTAATACTGTACCTAATAAACTACGAGTATATATGGCTACAAGAAATGTTGGAATTGCTGCGATCAGGTAATCCCATTGCACCGTCTCATGCATAAATAATACTTGTGCTAAAAGTGCTGCTAATATTGCAATTGGTATGTAATTTAACCATTTTAAACCCCAGTCTGGAATTTGTAGTTTGCTAAATACGAGTAGAGGTAAAATACGTGGCACGAGTGTAACAGCTCCTGCTGCTAGTAAAAGTAATAATACATCTAATCTCATTTCCATTTTTCAATCACCACTCCAATCGTCGCAGCTAGTAAGGTTGCGATAATAACCGCTATACTATCTGGCATAAATAGGTGTGAAACGTATGCAAGTATAATCGCTACAATTGCAACACTTAAATGAATTGCTAGCTTTGGTTTACTACTTATGAGCTGAAGTACAAATAATCCGATAAACATCGCTGGTAATGCATAATCCATCCCGTATGTATGTGGATCTGGTATCCACTCACCAAACAGACCACCAATAATGGTAGCAAGAATCCAGTTTAAATAAGCCGTTACATTTAGCCCAATCATCCATCTTTCGCCTAAATATCCTTTTTGCGCTGCATGCTGCACTGCGACGCCGAACGTTTCATCTGTAATTTGCGAACCAATAATGACGTTTTTTAATAGAGGTAGTTTCGTAAAGTACGGTGCGAGGGCAGCACTCATTAATAAATGGCGTAAATTAACAAAAAACACAGTAAAAATAATTGCGGAAGCAGGAGCACCGGCTGCATACATACCAGCTAATATAAATTGGGCAGAACCTGCATAAATTAAAGTCGACATAAATGCAATTTCAATGATAGAAAAACCTGCTGTTTTTGCAATTACACCAGCTGCTATACCGATGCTCAAATAACCAAATACAGTTGGTAAACAATCTTTTACTCCTTGCTGAAATGTATCGTCGCTCTGCAAAGCTACATGTGCCTCAGCTTTACTCATCTCTATCATCCTCCATTCCTTCTAAAGTTCGTTTTCCTGTTACGACATGAACTAAATCTATATTTTCACGCCATAACGTATCTAACTTATCAGCTCCAAATTCCTTTGTGATTTCTTCAACCATAATATCGTGTCGCACATACTCTGTAGCAACGAGAACTAGCGCTGGGTCATACGTTGTAACGGCCCATGAAGTGCTATCATTTGAGAAGTTCGCAATTAATACTTCCTCTCCATCACGAGCAATAACAGTTAAATGACCACCCATTCTCTTTTCAACAACGTGGGGCGTCATATAATTATGGTGAAATGTCGCTCCTATTTTTGTTTCTGGAGCTCCAAATAAGATTGAAAATATATGTACGCCTTCCTCTTCCTTTTGATGAATGTATGGCTCTATTTCATGCACTTGATCTTCCCATACAGAAATCCATAACTCTTCCTTAGCTCTACTAATTATATTGCATATTTCTTTCAAAACACGATCATTTGAACGAATATGCGAAATTACATCAATCTGTCTTTCTTGTTCTAAACAATTTAATTTCTCATCTAAAAATTCAAAGGACTTTTCAAAGTCTTTTCGCATTCGATTCATTAATTCGGTAGCTGGTACTGGTACATATTTAACTGGTTCAGAAGGTACAATATGCACTGCTCCTTTATCCATTAACTTACCGAGTACCTCGTAAATCATAGAACGAGGTACTCCTGTTTGTTTACTCACTTCATAGCCCGTTACTGGGGAATGTTTTAGTAGTCCAATATACGCTTTACATTCATACTGAGAAAATCCTAACTTTTGTAATTCCTTTATAATTTCATCCATCGGTAACCCCTCACAATCTAAATCGCCCTTACTTCAAAACGACGATTTTGCTTCCCTTTACTTTTTACTTTATCAATAACAAGTGTTCCTATTTCACTCGTATTTTTCACATGTGTGCCTCCACAAGCTTGTTCGTCTAAATTTTCAATTGTAACAATGCGGATTTCTTGGATAGTAGTTGGCAGGAGATTTATTGCTGTTTTAATCATTCCTACAGCATTTTCTGCTTCTTCGCGGCTCATATAACGAGTGGAAATTTCTTTATTTTGCTTAATAAGTTTATTCACTTCCCCAACAATTTCTTCTACTTCCACGCTCGATAACTCTTGTAACTCATTAAAATCGATACGTGCTTTATCAGGATAAATTTGATTTCCAGTGCATAGAGCTCCATACTTTTCATAAACAACAGCTCCGATAAGATGCAGTAAAGAGTGATGACGCATTAAATTATGACGCCTTTCCCAATTTATCTCTAATTTAACTGGACCTAACTTTACTTGTGCTTCATCTTTTATATAGTGAACTATTTCTCCTTGCTCCTTCTTTACTTTTTCAACTTCAAATACAGACCCATCTTGTACAATGACACCCGTATCACATTCCTGTCCTCCACCAGTTGGATAAAAAATTGTTTCTTTTACAAATACTTTATTCCCTTCTACTCTTATCACTTCTGTTTCGCAACTCGTTTTGTATGCATCTTCTAAATATAATGCCGTTGCCATACTCTCACCTCTTTAGTAGTTATAGTTATACCTACTAATATAAAAAAGAAGCTCCATAAAGTCAATTGATAATTCTGAAATTTAAAATTAATAAAAGACTCCTTTATTAGGAGTCCACTATCTCAATATTTCATTCGCTTCTTTTTCATAAATTTTATCAAATGACGTCATAACACGCTGTGATGCTTGAATCATCTTTTGATCTGTCATAAGATCTGCCATCTCTTTCGTCATATCTACATTTGAATTTTCTAGCATATGATTTTTTACTATTCCTGTTCCGTTCGGTAAATTAGCAATGTTTCCTTCTGCTAGTGTAAAGCTTTTGTTTTCACGTTGCACGAGACGTGCATTCGTTTCTGCATCTACTGTTTTTGTTTGTAACTGTGCAATTACTATTCTCTTAATATCTGGTTTTTGCAAAGTTCCATCGTTAACTTCTCTATAAATTTCTCCATTATTAGATACGAAGAATTCAACATTTTCTGGAATACGAATACGCTCATTATTAACATCCATCACATAAGCACCTGAAGATGTTTGTAAATATCGATCACTATTTAATGTGAAACTACCATCTCTCGTTAAAAACGTTTCATCATTTTTAGAAGTAACAAAAAATGATGTTGTGCCGGCCGCGCCGTCATCTAAAAAGAAATCTGTAGCGCTATTTGTCATTTGTATATTTCCTTGTACTAAATTCACATGCGTTGCAGCTGGTACTACAGCGTAATCGACCGAACCGATATTTGTTACCGCCCCATCTCCGCGGCGATATGTGTCTTGTACATCAAATACTTTAGACGTCATATTTTCTGCTTTAAATCCTGTCGTTTGAGCATTTGCAACGTTATTCGAATGAACATTAATGCGCTGCATGTAATTCATCATGCCCATAGAACCTATATAAAGACCGTTCATATTCGTTTGAATAAGGCAAGCGCCTTATTCTTCACCTCTTTTCTACGATGTTTGTAACATTTGTTTTGCTAAATGTTCAGCTGTAGCGATATGTATATTTTTCTTTATGTCTTGGCCATCTGTCATTAATACAATAGGAGCTGATGATACTGCTGGAATTTTCAACAATTCGCCACTACTTGCTGTTTCATCAAATTTCGTAAACACAATACCATCTATATGAATATCTTTAAAGTTTGTAATAATTTCAATCATATCTTTACTTTTCATTGAAGCTGATAACGTTAAACAAATATAATCTGGTTCTACTTGTCCCATCGTTTCAATCATTTCTTCCACTGTTTCTGACGTACGATAATTTTTCCCTGCTGTATCAATTAAAATATAATCGACGCGTGCTTCTTCTTTAAAATACGTAAGCGCTCTTGTCATTGCAGCTTCATCACGTACAGCAATTACTTCCGATCCAATTGTCTTTACGTTATCTTGCAATTGCTGCACTGTCCCTATGCGCGAATGATCTGTCGTTATAAAACCAACTGTTTTGTTCTTACCGTGAAATTGCCATGCCATTTTCGCCAGTGTCGTCGTTTTACCAACGCCAGTTGGACCGATTAATGCAATTGTTTGTACTTCTTTTTCAAAGACGTTTTCCGTATTGAAATGAGATTTCATATCTTCCAATATGTACCTGATAACTTCTTCTTCCGTAATCATCGTTGCATTTTCAAACTTTATTTTTAACTTTTCAGCATATGCATGAATGAAATATTGTTCCACATCGTTTTGTTCTAGCATCCGAATTACTTTTTGAATAATAAACGGTACAGATTCTTGGTTTTCTTTCTTTGTAACCACTTTTTCTTTCTTTGTAACCACTTCTTCTTTCTTTAGTGGAACGACTTGTTTCACAACTTTTTTCTTTTTCGTTACTTCCGTTTCTTTCGTCTGTTTCACCACGACAATTCCTTTTTCAAACAGCTTTAATAGTTTCTCTTTTTTTCTTGCCCATTCTTCACTATTTCCTGTTTGCATCGCCGCGTATGACATAGGAGTCGTTACATTTTCTAAATTGTGCAGTACTGATTGAATTCCATTCGCCTTCACAATTTGTTCTGAAGGATCATTCACAACATCCATTAACTGTTCATGAAATTGAGCTGTACCTTCATTCACTTCTTCCTGTTTTTCTTCTGGAAAAGCAACTAACATTTCATAATCCTTTTTCCAAAAAAACGGTATATTTCGTTTTACACTTTCATCGACAACGTAATAATAATCTGTACCATATTGGTCAAATAACTTTCGATACAATTCATTTTTCGAAGCTGCTTTTATTCGCATTAACGCTTCTTTCTTTTCTGTACTTTCCATTACTTCACCCCCTACTATTCAATATAGGCAATTTGATCCACAACAATTTCTGGTGCTAATTCGCTAATACAAAGTACTTGTGCTTCCACTTGATAACGTTCTAGCAGTCTTACAATCGCAAATCTAAAATCTTTTCTACGTGTTAATAACACTGGTTCTCTTCCCATTAAACGTGCTTGTTTAAAGACGCGCTGCACTTGCTCAACGACACGTGTTTCTAAATCTAAATCCCAGTTTAATAAGTAACCTTGATATGAATTATTCACAACATCCGCATCTAACTCGATTGAATCAGAGAAGAGCGCTGCATATATTTTTCCGTCTGGATTTTTCGCATTTTCACAAATAACTTTTGAAATACATTCACGAACAAATGATGTCACACCGTCAACGTGGTTTTGATAAATTTCTTTGCCGTCAATAATACCTTCAATAATTGTTGGTAAATCACGAATAGAAATACCTTCTTTTAGAAGTTGTTTAATAACATTTTGAACGAGTGATAAATCAATTTCTTTCTTCTTAATCTCTTCTAATAGAACGCCATTATCATTTTCAAGCGAATTAATTAAGTCTTTTACATGTTGGCGCTGAATTAATTCGTGAAGATTACGTCTAACGACAACATCTAAATGTGTAATTAATATGCTAAGTGGCTCTAACACTTGATAGCCTTTCATTTGTGCATCTTGCACCATATGCTCTAAAATCCAATATCCATCTTCACCGAAAATTGGATCTTTCGCTGGCTCTGCATCTAAATCAGCCATTACGTTTGGCGTTTTCAATGCTAATAAATAACCTGATTTTAAAACACCCTCAGCCGCCTTCGCACCTTTAATTCGAATAATGTAACGTCCGCGTGGTCTAAAACTCGTATTATCTTTAAAGTTAATTCCAGGAACGTTAATACCAAGGTCAGTAATAATTGACTTCCTCATAAGAACAACTTTATCACGCGCTGTTTCCCCGTTAATTTTCTGCTTTACAAGTGCTGCTAAATCTAAACCGAGTTCTACTATAATTGGATATTTATCCGTAAATACTCCAAATGAATCTTCCACTTGTTGCAGTTGCTCATCTTCGCCTTGAATCATTTCTATTTCTTTTTGAAGCTCGTCTTCTTTTTCTTTCTTTATTCGATTTTTATTACGAATGCCCAAGAAGATAATCGTTCCGCCAACGAGTGCGAATGGTAGAAACGGTAGCGGAGTAAAAATACCCATTGCGATAAACAAACCACCGAGCGCATATACAACAACTTCATGTGCTAATAACTCTTTAAAGATTCCTTCCGTTACCGTATCCGGTGAACCATCAAATACACGCGTTACGATAATACCTGTTGAAATCGCAAGCATTAACGAACCGATTTGGTTTACGATTCCGTCACCGACAGTTAACTGTGTATAATGAAGAGCCGCATCTGCAAAGCTCATTCCTTGCTGCATCATTCCGACAATTAAACCGAAAATAATGTTTACGAATAAAATGACAATCCCGAAAATAACGTCCCCTTTAATGAACTTCCCGGCACCATCCATCGCTCCGTAAAACTCTGTTTCCATATTTAATTTTTTTCGTTTTGCTTGTGCATCTTTTTCTGAAATAATACGCTGGTTTAAATCAGCATCGATAGACATTTGTTTCCCTGGTAAAGAATCAAGTGTAAAACGAGCTGCTACTTCAGCTGTACGCGATGCACCGTTTGCAACGATAAACTGGAATATGATTAATACTGTAAAAATAACGATACCAATTAATAAGTTTCCGCCAATTACGAACTGGCCGAACTCTTCAATAACATGACCGGCATTTCCGTCTGTCAAAATCGCTCGCGTCGTCGAAACGTTAATCGATACGCGGAAAATCCCGATTAATAACAACATCGTCGGAAATGACTTTAATTCATCCCACTCGTTAATACTTGTCGCTCGCATATAAATAAGTACTGACATACTTAGTAGAAAAACGATAATGATATCAAGTATAAATGGTGGAAGTGGAATTAAGAGCGCCACTACGAATGACGCTGCTAAAAAGATAGAAAAATAGGTTCTTGCAGAATCTATCTTAAACAAAGAGATCTCCTCCAAACGCGCTATTATACTTCAAGTTCGTTCGTCTGAATTAAATAGCGCATAACTTCAATTACAGCTACGTATAAATCTTCTGGAATCGTCTCATCTTCCTCGACTTGATAATATAAAGAACGAGCAAGTGGACGGTTTTCCACCATTGGTATTTCTTGTTCACGGGCAAGCGTTCGTATATATAATGCGAGCTCATCTTCCCCTTTTGCAACGACAATTGGTGCTGCATCAACGTGTTTATTGTAACGAAGTACGACCGAAATATGAGTCGGGTTGTTTACAATAAACGTTGCGCCATCCATCTTCTTCGCAATTGTTCCTTGCAAGATTGCATGCATAAAGTTTTTTCGTTTCCCTTTTACTTGCGGGTCCCCTTCATTATCTTTATGCTCTTGTTTCACTTCTTCTTTTTTCATCTTAATATCTTGTTCGTACTCCCATTTTTGATAAATAAAATCAATAATAGAAAGAACGATTAAAATAATTAAAATTGCTAAGAAAATAAATTTAATTTCCCTAATAATTTCAGTAAGTGATGCAGTCCAGTTAAATCCAATCATACTAACAATCTTCTCTAAATTCTTTTTAAAGAGAACGTACGAAACGTAACCGATTAATCCCATATAAAACAGTGATTTCAAAATATCTACTAAACTTTTACGACTAAACAATCTCGTAAAATAGTTTTTCGGATTAATACGTGACGCTTTCGGTTTAATGACTTTAGAAGAAAATAGGAAGCCGACTTGAATCATATAATTGAATAAATGAAAAGCATATACGAGTATTAATATTGGAGCCGATACTTTCAGTAGTAAAATCCCCATTAAATAAAAATACTCGGTTGAATCTGTATTTTTTCCAATTTGATTAAACAGTACCGCTACGGAATTCGCAATCTCAAACCCTAGCCAATCTCCGAAGAAATAAACGACAACTGCTAATACGAGAATGGAAAATAAATTATTTAAATCTTTACTCCGGGCAATATTCCCTTCTTCACGCGATTTTTTACGCTTCTGCGGGGTGGCCTTTTCTGTTTTATTATCCTTTGCCATGCGCGTCCCCCTACTTCGTTAAGAAAAAGTTAAATAGTTTCGTATATTCTTCAAGTAATACATCCGTCATATTTTTAAACACATAACCGAGCATTGGTACACTCATCGCAATAAACAAAATACCGCATGTAATTTTAATTAAAAATGCATTCATAAATACATTAAGTTGTTGGGCATTCTTCGCAATTAAAATTAAAACAAAATTAATAATAAATAGAGTTCCCATAATTGGTAATGCAATCTCAACAGCAGATGTTATCGCAAATAACAATGTTGCTAAAAGGCTATCGAGAAAATTCGTTGTTAACAACTTTGAAATTGCCTCTGTATATTCGAAAGATTTCAAGATTGTTGCAACGAAATAATTAATACCACCAAGAGAAACAAATATAATAACAAAAAACATGTCAAAAATCGTCGCAATAAGCGTCGATTGTGTACCACTATTTACGTCAAATAAACTAGATTGTGAAAATCCGATATCAAAATCTATTATGTGCCCAGCCATTTTCGGTATATTTAGTAACATTTCAATAATCTTTGCTAAGGATAAACCAATTACTAGCTGGGTTGCTGCATACGCAACAACCTCTCCATTTGTTGTCATCAAAGGAAGATCAATTTTATCTGCTACTGTAATTGATAATCCTAATCCAAATGTAACTTTCGCCATTGCTGGAACTGATTTCCCTGAAAAAAACGGTAAAAAAAACAAAAAAGAGGTAATACGACAAAAAGCAAAAAAAGTGTTTAACCATAATTCCATATTCATCTTATATCACCTTTTTTCAATAAGAACGCAATAACGTTGGAATCTTGTCATATAAATCTAAAATCAAAGTTATTATTTCCTGAAACATCCATGGACCTACAATAATAATGACTAAAATAATTGTTGCCATCTTTGGCAAAAACGTTAAAGTTTGTTCTTGAATTTGCATCATTGCCATTAAAACTGAAATAATAACAACAATTAGGCTGACGCCCGCTACAGGTAGTACAATTTCAAATCCTTTATAAAAAAAAGTTTGAAAAATTTCTGTAATAGGTGTTATGTTCATTAACTTTTGACTCCTATCGTACATATGCATAATCGCATGATACGTCTAATTATAAATATACGTTTCTACTTTAGTTTCACATAAACCTTAAATTATAAACAACATACTTAACCTACAGTTTTAAACATTATATCGACGATTTTTGTATATCCACCTAAATATACGAAAACGAGTATTTTAAACGGTAAACTTAAAATCATCGGCGGTACCATCATCATCCCTAGGTACATTAAAAGTGTACTAATAATTAAATCTATAAACACGAACGCTAAGTAAATGAACATCCCTGTTAACAGTCCCTTTTGAATTTGCGTTAACGTAAAAGATGGTACAAGTGTAAATAATGAAAGATCCTTTAAATCCTTCGGCAGCTCTTCTCCGCGTACTTTCAACATCATTTTTAAATCATGCTTATACGTATGCTTCGCCATATAATCTTTCATAATTGGAGCTGTTGTTTCCGCAGCTTGGCTTACTGTTATTTTCTCTTTCGTCATTGGATCCCATACATCGCTCTTCAGTTGCCCGAGTACAGGCTGCATCGTAAAGAGTGATAAAAATAATGCAAGTCCAACAAGTACTTGGTTTGGAGGTAAACTCATTACCCCAAGTCCTTGACGTGTAATCCCTAGAACGATCATAAAATAAGTAAAATGTGTAAATAATAGAACGATAGAAGAAGATAATGATAAAAGGGTAACGAGCGCAAATAGTTGTACACTTGAATTACTCGTAAATTCTTTTCCATTTTCGAAATTAATAAAACCGTTCGGGGCTGCATACGCTGGATTTACAAAAATAATTAAAAAAACGATAGAAAATACGAAAATAACGGCTAATAATGATAACTGTTTCTTTATTCTCATGATGGATCCTCTACTTTTTTCGTTTCACTCTTCACCGCGTCTTCTAGTGCTTGTTGAAACTGATTTCCTGTTCCGGTTAATTGCACAGACTGTACACCGTTATTACTAATAACAGTGAACACTTGCTTTCCGTCCACTTCAAATAAAAAGGCACTCGTTTGATGATTTAAATACACGCCGTCTTTTACTTGAATATGGCCATTTTCACCCTGCTTAAAAAACTGCTGTTTGCGCGTCTTTTTCGTCATATAATATGCACCGTAACCGAGCGCACCAAACAGTAAAACGACTTGAAATAAGGTCGTCATATACGACATATGACTCCTCCTCTACTCTTTATCTTGCATTTGACTTTGCGCTTTCATAAGCGCCGCTTGTTTCTTATCAGCTTCAATTTCAGAAATGATAATACCGAATTTCTCGTCCATTACGATTGCTTCACCGATGCCGACTTTCATATTACTTAAATACACATCTACTTTATGTCCTAAGTTTTTCTCTACTTCCAGAACATCGCCAACTTTTAACTGCTTCACATCACCAAGTGTAATAGATGACTTTCCAAGCTTTACACCAAGTTCAATCGAAATATCTGAAACAGTATCAATATGTGCTTTACCTGCTTCATTTCGCTTTCCTGCAAAATCTTCTAATCCCATTAATGACACGGGAGATACTTCATGCTTCATATGGATCCTCCTACTCTACAAAACTTTTAAATAGGAGCGCCTTACGCGTTCCATCTTTTCCAATAAAACAATTAAATTTATGCTTTCCATCTACATAACCAAGTAATTCATCCGAAACTTTCGTATGAAGCGGAATAATATCGCCTTCTTCAATTTGTTCAATCTCACTCATTGTCATTTTCTGCTCACCAATTGCAACGTGAACAGGTTTGTACACTTGATTTACTTTCACTTCCACTTCAGACGTATACTTTTTACGTTTATCTGAAGAATGTTCGACAATATTTTCAGACGTTAACTTATCCATAATTTCTTCAACAGATAAGAATGGAATTCCGATACGCACCGTCGTATTCCAAAAATCTGTTTTCATATTTACGTTAAGTAATGAAATAATATCGCTCGCTGTCGTAATCTTTAGTGCATTCGGATCTGTTTCTGTCGTTACAAATTTCGGTTCAATCGCAACAACACTTTCAAATGATTGCTCTAAATTTTTACAAAGAAGCAAGAATATATTATCAAGCGTTAAAAACTCAAACGCTGTTAACGGTCTACGCATCGTAAAGTTACGTTTACTATCTCCGCCAAGCCAACATTCATGAATATAAATAACGAATGCTAAATCAATCTCAATAACAATTTCTCCAAGCTCTGGTAAACCGAGGTCAATTACGCAATATAAATAATAATCTTTCGGCATTTTCTCCACATACTCACTCGTAAATGGAACTTGCTCAACCGTTGAAGGCTCTAGTTCAATTGGAATACGCATACGCGCTGATAACGTCTGTGACGTCTGTTTCCCAAACGTAGAAGCAATCGCTTGCAAACTACGTAAATGCTCAACACCGAACTTCTCTGGTCTATTAAAATCATACTCTTGAAATTTCTCTTGCTTTCCTGCTTCTTGTGCGAAAGCTGGCATTTCCTCGCCTTCATTTACCGCCTTCAGCAGGGCATCAATTTGCTCTTGGCTTAATTTTTCGCCACTCATGACAATCCCCTTCCCTACCTTTTCAATTCAACGATTTCAACGTACATCTTTCCATTCTTCGTCAAAATCTTTCCGGTTCCAATCTCTTCATTCTCAAGCATAAGACGCACCGTATTTTTCGTTGAATTTTCAAGACGATACAATGTACCTTTCGTAATATGAAGCAGATCTTCAATTTTCTTTTTCGTATTTCCGATTTCAAAATAAATTGTTAACGGAATATCATCTTGTAATTTCAAATCTAGCCAACTCCCATATCATGTTCACGAAAATTTCATGTTCTCTCTATATATGAAACTTCTTATTTTGAAACGTCGATATTTAATATTTTTTTAATATATCCTTGCGTTTCTTTAAATGGCGGTACGCCTCCGTACTTTCTCACATTACCAGGACCAGCATTATAAGAAGCAAGCGCCAATACTAAGTCGCCGTTATTTTTCTTTAAATAACCGCTTAACTCTTTCACGCCACCTTCAATACTTTCAGCTGGTGAAAATGGATTCTTCACACCCATTTCCTTCACATTCGCTGGCATAAGCTGCATAAGACCCATCGCACCTGCATGTGATACCGTTTTCGGATTAAAATTAGACTCTACTTCAATCATTTTTTGAATTAACGTTTTCGGAATTCCATATGTACGACTTACTCGATCAATAATATCCTCATACTTCCCTTCATTGAAAGAACGTATTTTTTGAATATTATACTTCTTCGTTAATCCCCACGTATCAACAGCCTCATTTTTCGTTTCTGGGAAACGTCGTTCAAACTCTTTTTGCACAACTTGCACTTCATCTGCTTTCTTCGTTTCAGCCTTTTCTTCAGACTTACTCGCTTCCTCTACTTTATTAATAGTTTCTACCTGCTTATTAACAACCGCTTCTATTTTCGTAGATTGTACCGGCTGACTCATATCTTCTACTTTTGCCGGCTGCGTAGTTTCTTTCGTCTCCTTCGCAGGCTCACTCTGCAACTTCTCTTGAAAACGACTACTAACGAATGCTTGTGGACTACTTAGCTTTTGCTGAATTTGTCCTTTCTTATATGCAAGCACTTCTTTTACTATATTTCCAACTATCATAATATCACCTTTTCGGTAAACAAAGATAATCTAATATTAGAGTTTTTTTTTAAAGTTTGCAATAATCCTTTTAATAATTATGTAATAAAAAAATGAATATATTGTTAAACTGTTATTTTTTTATATTTATTAATTCGAATTTTTAGTTGACACCCGCTATAACAAGGATTACAATAAATCTCGAAATTGATTTTTTCGCATATTACCGTTTTTCAATTTGCAGAAAAGTCAATATAAAAAAATGGGGGTTTCTTAACATGAGAATTAATACAAACATTAACAGCATGCGTACGCAAGAGTACATGCGCCAAAACCAAGACAAAATGAACGTTTCTATGAACCGTTTATCAAGCGGTAAACGCATTAATAGTGCAGCTGATGATGCTGCTGGGCTTGCTATCGCAACTCGTATGCGTGCTCGTCAAAGCGGTTTAGAAAAGGCTTCACAAAACACACAAGACGGAATGTCATTAATCCGTACTGCAGAATCTGCAATGAATTCTGTATCAAACATTTTAACTCGTATGCGTGACATTGCCGTTCAATCTTCAAACGGAACAAACACTGATAAAAACCAATCTTCTTTACAAAAAGAATTTGCAGAATTACAAGAACAAATTGACTACATTGCTAATAACACAGAATTTAATGACAAAAACTTATTAGCTGGAACAGCATCTATTACAATCGGTACAAAAGGTGCAAAAGGTACAGAAATTAAAATTGAAACTCTTGATACTGCAGCTTCTAGCAAACAGATTTCTATTAATTTATCTAATACTACAGCATCAAACTTAGGAGTTGCTGCCGGAACTAAAGGTATAGCTATTGACTCTTCATCTTCTGCTTTAGCAGCTATTTCGGCTATTGATGCAGCACTTACTCAAGTAGCTGGTAATCGAGCAACTCTTGGTGCTACCTTAAATCGTTTAGATCGTAACGTTGAAAACTTAAATAACCAAGCAACTAACATGGCATCTTCAGCTTCTCAAATTGAAGATGCAGATATGGCGAAAGAAATGTCTGAAATGACTAAATTCAAAATTTTAAATGAAGCTGGTATTAGTATGCTTTCTCAAGCAAACCAAACTCCACAAATGGTAAGTAAATTATTACAATAATTTACTTACCTCTAAAAAACGTCCTCAATTGAGGACGTTTTCTTTAAAAATAAATATTTAAAAATCGAACAAAAAAATCCCACACAATTTCTTTAAGAAAATAACAATCTCTACTATAAATCCTCTATTATTTATCCTCCAAGATAGGTATTTTTTTGATTCATGTGGACTCTATAAATTTGTTATTTTACGTATAGAAAAGATCTAATATTATAATTCAAAATGGTAGTTCCGGACTTCCAACCGTTTATTTTTTCCTAAGCAAATACCTAAAACTAGAGCCTTACCTGTTCCTATATGTGATAGATTTTGATGTTTTTACTAGCGTATACTCATGAAAGCTATAGAATAATATAAGCTACCTTTTAATATATATACACTAATTAATATAGATAAATTCTATCATGTTAAATTTCTTCTTTAAAAGATTGAAACATTTACTAACTTTACTTTTTTAAAACTTATATTTTTCAATCGAACTTTGCCACGTGATAACTCTAACTACTTTTGAATCCTCGGAAAATTGTTCAGACTCTAACAATAATATTTACAGGAATAACTTTTCGTTATCCCTAACACACACCACCTACTCTAAACAAATTATTTCTTCTTTTGACACAATCTATTATTTTTTATAAGATATCTATATATTTAAATTTTATTTTTTATTCAGAGCGTTAGGAACCCTAAAGGGCTTCCTAACGCTCTGGAATCTTTTTTTGATTTTAATGAAAAAACAATATAAAATAATAGAATTTAGAAAAATAGCCCTCCACTAGCCCTTTTTGAAGTGACCCCTAAAAGTTAGACACGGTTATTTCATTAGGCAGCTTGATCCAAATGAGTCCGGTATTGTACCGGGCTCATTTTTAATTTTGCCTTAATCCGTTTCGTATTATAATAATCTATATATTTTTCTAATTCTATTTTAAAGTGCTCTACATTTTCAAATTCTTTTATGTAGAGGAACTCCGACTTCATAATCCCAAAGAAATTTTCTATTACTGCGTTGTCGTAACAGTTGCCTTTTCGAGACATAATCTGGACGATAGCTCTTGATTCAAGTGTCCGGACGTACTGTCTCATTTGATAATGCCATCCTTGATCCGAATGCATCAGTAGCTGATGGGTTTCAGGTAAACGTTCCAATGCTTTCTCTAACATGTCTGAAACAAGCGAATACGTCGGTCTAGAACCAATTGTATAGGTAATAATTTCACCATTATACAAATCTAATACAGGTAATACATACAGTTTCTCTCCAAACAATTTAAACTCTGTGATGTCCGTTACCCATTTTTGATTCGGGGCATCTGTGTAGAAATTACGCTCTAAAATATTTGGTGCAATTCTACCAACTTTTCCTTTATAGGATTTATATTTCTTCATACGCACAACACACTTTAATCCAAGCTCTTTCATAATGCGTTGAACCTTCTTGTGATTCACTTTCTGACCACGATTCGTTAATTCATCACGAATGCGACGGTAACCATAACGACCTTCATTTTCCTCATAAATCGCTTTAATCTCGGCTTTCAAATCGGCATCTACATCTGGACGACGCATTTTCTTTACTAAATCATAATACGTGCTTCGAGGAATAGTAGCTAGCTCCACAAGTGCCTTCACCGAATATTTATGCCTTAATTCATAGACTACTTGCGCTTTGTCTTGTTTTGTGATTTTTCCTTGTTTTGAACTAAGGCATTTAACTTTTTTAAGTACTCATTTTCCATCTCAAGCTGTTTAATGCGTGCTTCAAGTGCTTCGACTGACCCTTCAGCTAAAGGTTGTTTTAATTGTTTATTTGAATCTTTTTTCATGGATGGACGCCCCTTTTTCTTAGATCGAAGGGCATCAATTCCTTGTGTTTCGAGCTGTTTTTTCCAAACAGAAATCGTTGAAGGGGCAGGAATATTAAAGATAGCTGCCGTCTCAAATAAGGACATACCCTTTTCAATCATAAAGTTTAGTACGTCTAGTTTAAATTGTTTTGTATAATTTGTACATCGTTTTAGAAAAGCTTCCAGACCATTCTGTTTATATTGGTTTACCCAATTCAAAATGCTTGTGTCACTTACACCGAGCGATCTACCCATTTCTCGATAACTTTCATTTCCGTTCAAATAACGTAGAACGATTTGTATTTTTTCATCAGCTGTAAATTTAGCCATAGAAAAACTGCACCTCCAATTGTTAGACTGTGTCTAACAATTGGGGTGCAGTTCATTTTGGTTAAGTGGAGAGCTATTTTTGATTTTTTGACGGGATGCGGTGAGATAAGCCCGCATTTCTTTAACATCTATAAAGCTTCGCTCTATAGTCAAACAACGTAATCTTTCTTTAAATTCATTATATAAAAAAGGCAGTTTCCTTATGACTGCTAATGGTTATAAATATACCACTATTATAATACCCTTTCTATTAAATCCCAAACCCTTTGAATAGATTTTGCATCCTGATATTGATGTACCCTTCCCTTAATATTCCGACGCATTTTTTGGTACTGATTTTTATTTTTCAGCTCCTCCTCTATTTTCATTTGTAGTGATTTTTGAGTTATTGCCTTTGGCCCAGGCGTCCATTCTTCATATGGACTCAATAAAAAGCCACGATTTTCTTCATATTCTTTATAATCAACTGGTGTGAATATAATCGGCTTATCTAATAGTAGGTAATCAAAATATACTGACGAATAATCTGTAATTAATAAATCAGTGGCCCCCAGTACTTCATATAAATCTACACCCTTAGACGCTAGCATACTATCAGTTAATAAATGTACTCCAGATATATTCTCAATAATTTGACGTACTTTATACTCTTCTGCTGGATGTAACTTTACAATGATCTCACAATTTTTTTCTTGTAAAAATTTCTTAAACTCGCTAATATTGAATGTTTCAAAATCAAATAGGTTTTCCCAGCTTCTGTTTCCATCTTTCCTATGATTAGAAGTGGAACGATATGTAGGCATATAAAAAATAACATTTTTGCCTTGATCTGGTTTATCTAACACTTGAAATAAATTTTCTCTACTTTCTTTTTTAAACAATAAATCATTACGAGGCTGTCCTGTAACAACGTATTTATTAGGATCAATTTTAATACATTGATTCATTACTTTATTATAAAGATTTGAGTAAGATGTCGTATAATTCACTTGATCCCATATTTTAGAAAACCTATTCTTATTTACCTCACTGTTATCAACAAATCCCATCGCTTTCATAGGAAAACCATGCCATAAATCAATAATTATTTGTTGGGGATTAAACATTTTTTTATTTAGGAAATAATTCCCTTCTGTTATAACAACCACATCACTTGAAACTATCTTCTGAATGTATTCATCAGTCATTTCTTGCCGGATTAACTCTATTGTATGTTTATCTTTTACTTTCGATGGGATATTCTTATATAATGCGATTGTGTTTGAACCACTATTTGATGTATATACTAATGTTATTTTTTTCTTCTTTACAGCGCCAGATGAACTATATTCCTTTTTTTGAGGTTCTAGATGTAATTCATTTACAATCCATTCATTATCCTCCTTAATTAAATCTACATAACATATTAAATTTTCACTAGCATCGTTACCTATATGAATAGATTTTATTAATTCTAATTTAACAGTAGCTTTATTCTGATTATGTTCCATTGCAATTACTTGTGGATAACATACATTAAAATTCCCACTTTTTTTTGTAACTAGCTGTAATTCATTTTGATTTTTTAACAATGATAAAAACATTTTTGAAACCGAAGTATTTCGATTCTCTTCTTCAAATGGCGATATCCCTATATCCAAATACATTTCCATCACCGTTATCACAGTATCCAAAATATAATCTTTTACTTTCGTCTCCATTTGTTTGCGGTATTGCTGTTTATAATTTTTTACACCTTTTAATTCTGAATCCCGATAAATATGGTATGCAGGGAAATGACTGTCTACAAATAATCTAATTCCTAACGCAGCTGCTCTAATAGATAGATGTCGGTCTTCTCCCCACATAGTTACATTTTTGATTTTTGAAAAATTAACCCCTTTTTCAAGGGCTGACCTACTAAATAGTGTACAAGCTCCCAATCCTCCAACTTCATATACCCCTGGCTTTTTTAACATATTTAAAAATTCAAGTGTACGCCTTTGGATTTCTTTTTCTTCTAACACTTCTTCTCTATGATGTTCATACAATGTATAATGATCATAGAGCCATACTTGGGGCAACTCCACATTATTTTTCTCCCATTTTGTCCAAAATATTTCTGCCACAATATCTTTATTTAATTGAACTAAATGTTGTAAAGTCTTGGGATGTAAAACTAAATCCGAATCAACGAAAAATAAGTAATCATACTCTTCTTCTAACATCTTATCTATTATTTTATTTTTGTATTTTGCTACTTTCCATATTAAATCTTCATTCCAATAGTGACTATTTTCATCACGTTGATATGTTTGTAAATTTTTCTCTTCAAGCACCAAAACATTTTCTTTTTCTAGTGCAAACTTTTCAAGTAATGCACTAGAATTAGATTCCTCATTATCATCTATGAAGTAATAACTAACTTCTAATTCATCAGTTTCTAATTCTTGTAATGACATTAAAAACTCTTTTAATATGTTTTCCTTTTGATTTATTGGACTTCCAATAAGTATTCTTTTCTTCATAATTTTTCTCCTTGTAGCAAAATATAACTTTCATTTTTTTGCTATGTAACCATATTATTTTTTATTTGGGTAGTTGATATCCCTGGTGTTCTAGGTAGATATATAACTTGACAGTGGCTTTTCAAATAATCAAAACTTCCTTTCCAATCTTCTCCTATAACAAAAATATCAATATCATATTTTAATACATCCTGAACTTTTTGTTCCCAACTTTCTTCAGGTATAATCTGATCTACATATCTAATTGCTTGTAAAATTTCTTTTCGACTTTTGTATTTATAGCATGAATTTTTATTTTTTATCTTATTAAATTCATCTGTAGATAATCCGACTATCAAATGGTCTCCTAACTCTTTCGCTCTTTTTAATAAATTAACATGACCTATGTGCAATAAATCAAACGTACCATAAGTAAGAACTCTTTTCATTTTTATTTTCAAACCTCTTTCTCTAAATATACAAAGAAAAGATAAAAAAGACTATTTACTCATAAAATTTTAGCTCTACTGTTCCCCCTGAATCCTTCCAATAAAGAAGGATACAACCTGATAGGACAATGATAATTAGAGAGCCTATTTTTATGTTATATTTCTTTTTACAGCTGCTCTCAATTATAGTTTTAAATAGATAGTATTAGATTCTTTCTCAACCAGTTACTATTTGAAAACATTTTAAGTCCTTTCATCATAATTCCTTCTCTATCTTCCTCCATTAACTCAATGGCATATTTATAAAAGCGGAAATCCTTACTATATTTATCAACTGCTTCTACTGCAATACGATACGCCTCTTCAGTATTATTATTTTTAATTAACCATTCAATTATATTTACATAGCCTTGCTCTGTTATATCTTTCTCATCCGCTAATTGATAAAAATCAATTGCGATATCCTCGTATTCATTTGTATAAAATACGTCTGCAATTTTCGCATCACTATTTTTCTTAAGAAAATGTTTATATGAAATCAATTTCTCTACGAAATCTGGTTTATTATAGCGACAAGCTCTATCCAACAATACTAGATACTCTTCTTCTTTTATTTCTTGAATCGCTTTGGGTTCTTCAAATAAAAACTCAAATACGTGAGAAAAATTCGAATGCCTCATAACATCTTTTATACGTTTATCTTTTGTAATTTCATACAAAATACATAAATCAGCTAGATCAAACACTCCATTTTGAATTCCCAGTAATAAATCTTCTGTTTCAAAAATAATAATTGCATCCTTCATAGTAGTAATCATATCTACTTTTATCTGTATTATATTTATTAAATTCCCTTTTCCATCTTCCATATCATCTGCCAATAGAGTCGCCAACTCTACATACCCTAAATGCAATAAACATTTCATAATTTCTATACGTATTATATTCGTCTTAATTAAATTTTGATTATTAATAAATTCATACACTTCTTGTGGTCTATAGTATTTACATAGCATATGTACAATTTTTGTAGCAATTCTAACTGATAAAGAGTTTTCATTTAATGCCTGTATATAGTGATTAATTGCTTCTCCTTCATTATTTTCAATTTCATAAATTTGTCCAAGTCGTTCGTGTGGTAAAAATGTTTTTCGATCAAAATGATAGATTATATCTGTATATATTTCGTTGTTTACTAGAATATTTTGATAAATCTCTTTTGCATCATCGTAACGTTTTTGTAAAAAATAAATTTCTCCTTTCCAAAATGTAAAATCTGGAGCCAAGGGCCACAACTCCTCTGTATCACCTACAATTTCTAACGCTTCTTCAAAACGTTTTAGCATAACTAAACATTCTATAATATAAAATAAACATGTACGCACCCAACCTTCATCAACACTTTTTTTACATGTATACGCTTTAATAAAATGATTTAGGGCTTCTTCTTGCTTGTTTAACCTTCGAAGCTCTTGTCCGTAATTAAAATAAGAGAAAGCTATATTATCCTCTTTATTCATTTCTTTTTCTATAATTTGTATATTACGATTTTCTTTATTTTGTTTTACCACTACATTTAATAAATATCCATAATGATAGACTTTAAGAGATGATAAAGATACTCTTAGCTCTCCTTCTGCAGCTTCCAATTGTTCATGAATAGCACGCTTATAACAAATCGTGCCATCATTTATATATATTCTTGGCATTTGATTAACAGTTGTATTTTCTCCTAACGTCCCTGAAAAACTAGTAATTTCCACTAAATACATATTAAATTTATTTTGGTGGGATTTTATTTCATTTATAGCTTCTTTGAAATTATCAGGGTCGACACACTCATCAGCATCAATTGCAACAATCCATTCCCCATTTGCTTTAGATGCCGCAAAATTACGTGCCTCAGAAAAATCATTCGTCCACTCAAAATCATATACTTTATCTGTAAATTGTTTTGCAATTTCTTTTGTTGAATCTGTTGATCCTGTATCAACAACAATAATCTCCTCTACTACCATTCTCAGAGACTCTAAACATTTCCTTAACATTTCTTCTTCATTTTTTACAATTAAACAAGCTGATAGAAAAGGCTTCATTATAATTTTTCTCCTTTATTTATACTAAATGTATAACCTTTAATCATTATATTACCATTTTACTATTTTTTTAACGCTTTTTTTAAAAATGATTTAATATTTATATAAAAATATTCGAAAATGCGATTTTAAACACCCAATTATCGATGTGTCGAGAATATAATTAACAGAAAAATACATTTTAAAAATTTGAAGTCAAACCATCTTTTATTCAGAAATTAGAAAAATATCGCTACTATATATATTTATTTAGCTATAATACACTTTTTTCTATCTCTATCTTTATAACAAAAATATAATCTCACCCTCATTCAGCAAATATAATTTTTTCTTACACGTTTACTTTCATTTTTTCAGCTTTGTTACAATTACATATACGTCACCAGTTACTATATTTATTATCCAAAGAATATCACTTCTATATGTCCTTTTTTAAACTGTGTCGTTGTTACTTGCTGACCATACTTCTTTACTGAATATAGACTTTCTTATTAATTTTTATTTTAGATATTAATATATACTGTTCCATCCGCTACCACTAATAAGTTCCCATATAATTGTCATATCTTTCACCACTTCTGCTGTAGCTAACTCTTTTCCTTTTAAAGCTACAACCAATAGAATTTTACAATATTACCGGTTACAACGTCAGTTAGTTTAATTGTATCCATCGCCTCTTTTTCATTACTTGCTACTGTTTAATATTAGACCTAACCATATTACTAAGGCATTGCCTTCTGTAAAGAATTTAGTGATATATTTTTAATACCTTAGATAACAACTAAAATTACTGTTTGATCGAGTATTATTGGCTTTTCATTCTTTTTCATCACAGCCGATTTTCAAATTCTCCTTCTCCCTCATTACAGAGATATAACATATACTCTAATCAGGTCATATCATATTCTGTTTATAACATGTAAAAGGACTTGAACGATTAATAGCCATTTTTCGTCCCTCTTAATTTGCACAATAAAAACGTAGCTGTTTTTCTACCTTATTACAGAAGTGAAATATGATGAAGAGAATAATATTATTCATTTTAATAACTATTTCATCTCAAAATACACGAACATAACCTTTGTCCTTTTTTAAGAAACAATTTCTAATTACTCACTCCGTAATTCCACTAAATAATTTAGATACTTGTTCTAGTTTGGTAAATATATAAGAACAGCATTGTTTAATCCCTTTTCAGCTTTGGCCCTGAATACAAATATTTCATCTCTTAACCTTTTAGAAAAAGTCTATACATTCACCTTTTGGTTAGTACCTTTCATATTAGCTATTATGTACAAATACTTAAGGGTAGATACTTTTTTTACAGCACATACAAAATAAAAGGGAAATACATATAAACTATGTATCTCCCTTTTATTTTGTACCCAAATTTTATTACTGTGTTACGGTCATAACTTGTCCACTACGATCAACCATTATTTTCATTTTACCGTCTTGTGCATTATATAGCCCTAGTTTATGTAATTCCATTTTACAATCTTGTACGAAAGTTGGTAATTTACGAATTTGATCGATATCAGAACTTGTAATGAAATGAATTAAAAGCTGCGTCATGCCTTTAATATCTTGTACAAGCTCTTCTTTCTCTCGTTTTAGCCTTTCATTTTCTAGTTGTAACGACTGCAATTCACCTTCTAAGCTACGTGTATTCTTTGCTTCTCTAGAACGCCCTGCTGCCATGCTAGAAAGCTTATAAATACCTTCCATAAACTGATGTAGTTCGTCTTCTTTCCTTTCACTACATTGATTAATTGTTTCAAAGTTATCAACGATACCAGATATAACTGTTACAAGATTTTTTTCATCTTCTTTATGCTGGATTTCTTCTTTTAATTCGTACTCATTTTTTTGTTTTCTTGCAACAATCGTCTCTTTTACTGGTATATATTTTCGCTTTCGTCCTGGTTTTTGCTTTTCAATATTTTCAAACGGTATTTCACGTTTTTTCAATTTATAATACGTATTTTGCAATTGACTTTCTGTTTTTGGAAAAAGATTTAGTTCATTTTTACTTACGTATTTGGAAATATTTAAAATGTTTAAACCGTGACGTTGACAAAATTGATACACTTCATACAATAGCTCTAGTTCAGACTTCAGCCATGTAATTGCTGATTTTTCATATGCTCGCATCCCGCCATTTTTTTCTATATCTATTTGAAATAATACTATTCTATTATGTAAATCAACCTTCATACTTTACTTGGAATTCTTTTTCTATTTTTTTAAATTCCACCTCTAGTTGCATATCGTTCATTTTATTATTTGACATGTTTTGTAAAAGACCTAATACATTAATTGCTGTGTGGTGATACATAATCTGTGCCACTCCCCCTCATCCTTTCACAATTCTCATCTGACTCCCATGTCTTTTAAGAAAATAGCAATTTTTACATATCCATATTATAACAGTTCGAAATTATCTGTCAAATAATAAACATACAAAAATGTATAGAAAGTATAAAAAATTGGAAAATGTTTTTATTAATATGCAAAATTGCATATTAATTACATTTAATTATATTATATGGTATTTTGAATGTTTTTTCACCGAAAAAATTTGCGTTACCACGAAATATTAATAAAATAACCATTGAAAATGCGTTTGCTTATATTTTTAAATCAAAAATCTTCAAATGAAGAATTTTCATACATACAGCACCAAACACCCCAGAAACCTTTCATTTTTCTGCCAGCTTAAAGTATAGAATACTAAAAAGGAATTAGCCATATGTAGCATTGGCTAATTCCTTCCTCTCTCTAACAGAATAGAGTTATAAACCCAGTCTTCAAATCCTCAATCAAAGTCTTACTTCTTCTTACATAAAACTACTTCATACCTCTGAACTCACATCGCATGGGACTCTATTAAGCACTGACCGCTCAACACTTGACTAGAGCTTCTATTCTGGCTAAAAAGAAGCTTTTAAAGTACTAACTTATCAACTAAACCAATTAACTCTTGAATATCTGGCTTACTTACTTGAGCATTTGCTCCTACAGCTTCACCTTTATGGAATAATTCATTTGTAATTAATGAAGAGAAAATAATGACTGGTAAACGATTCATTACTTCACTATCCTTAACCACTTTCGTTAAATGATGTCCATCCATTTTTGGCATTTCAATATCCGTAATTAGCAAGTGAATATGTTCAAACATTTTTTCGCCTTGCTCTTTCGCTAATTTTTCAATTTGTGCTAACGCTTCTGCACCATTGCTGAAGAAGTTCATTTTCGTATATCCAGCTGATGATAATGTTTCTTCTAATATTTGGCGAAGCATCGCTGAATCTTCTGCAA
Source organism: Bacillus sp. FSL E2-8900 (assembly GCF_037966225.1). Classification (NCBI taxonomy): domain Bacteria; kingdom Bacillati; phylum Bacillota; class Bacilli; order Caryophanales; family Bacillaceae; genus Bacillus; species Bacillus sp. FSL E2-8900. Next base: position 1,601,494 of record NZ_CP150193.1, on the reverse strand, counting down.
TGTAAATTACTTTTTCAGCTCGATCTGTTTTTTGTTCTAACCCTGCAATTGATTTATTGTCATAACCAGTGCCGCTAATTTCACATACAATTTTTTCATAATCTAATAGTAAGATGATTTTGCCATCTAGTTTTACAATACCAGATGTCGTTTCTTCTAGTCCCATAGATAATGAAGCTGGTTCATCAATTTGTTCCCACGAAATACGTTGAATACGATGCACTTCATCAACGCGGAAAATAACTTTCATTTGGTTTAATTCTGAGATGATAAATTTCGTTTGATCAAGTGGCTTTGTTGACTTTAAATTAAGAGCCATTGCCAAGTTAATAACAGGTAAAATTTCACCACGTACTTGAACAACACCTTCAACTGCATGATGAGATTCTGGCACAGTTGTAACAGGGAATGGATTAATGATTTCACGTACTTTCATTACATTAATACTAAATAGGTTTTCACCAACAGTGTACGTAACAATCTCTAATTCATTTGTTCCGCTTTCTAATAAAATACTTTGTGCTTGTGACATAAAGGTGTCGCTCCCCTTCCATTAATTCCGTATATCTAATTATTAAGCTTTATAAAAGCGAAAAAGTCAACTACCTATATAAAAAATATAGATAGTCGAACGATTCATTTTATTAAAAAACAATTAATCTTGTATAAACGAAGCAAGTGCCTCTAATAACACTTCTTGTGCTCCTACAATTTCGGTCGGCATTGCTTCCCATTTTTTCGAAAGCTCCGTCTCTACTCTTATTCTCAGCTCAGAATTCATTTCTGCTAGCACATATTCTTTCGTTGCTATATCAACATCAAGTAGCGCAAGTGCATATAATTCCGGGTCATTTATTTTTTCGAATAATCGCTTTAATACTACCGGTGCTATATGTTTTAATTTTTCAATATGAATTTCCTTATCCGAAAATAGTAACTCATATTGAATAAACGTAACATTTTCTTTAATCACTTTAAAATAACAATTATTTTTTTTATCATTCACAAAATAACCGTTTGGATCTGCGATAATACTTTCTACTTTACGAATTAAATCTGGCAAACTATTCGCCGCCATTACAGTTCGCTGCTCAACCTCACTCGGCGAAATGAATGTAACGCGATACTTATTTTGCGCCATCCTCCTCACCTCTCCTTTTATAGAAATTCAGTCTAATTGTATACTACAACTACCTTAAATTAACTTAAAACTATTTTATATTACCACTTCTTACACTACCATACTACCCTAGTAACGCTGCATATCTCTGGTCTTACACATCGGTCGGGACTCTATTAGGCACTAACCGCTCCAAAACATCGCCAGGTCCTCTCTCAAAACCTAAAAAGTGCTTTTAAGAACCTTTCAATAACTCTATGTTATTAAACCAAAACGCTATTTGCTGATCCGTAATATTTGGCAACATAACAAAAAACTCACGACACTTCATCTCATCCTTAAACAGTTGATACTTCCAAACACTATCGCTACCAACACATATGAAATAAAACTCATGGATACGGCCAATGATCGCTTGTTTTTCACCAAATGAATACGGAGGCACTTGCTTAATTTCAAATTGATCTGGTAAATATACATGCTCTTCTCGTTCTATTTTTAATACTTGCTCGGCAAGTTCACGTTTATTTTCGAAAAAAGGCAATTGTAAAATTCGCTCTTGTCTTGTCATACGAATAAAAAACCCTTTCTACTCCATTACATTTTTTCCTTACGATATATTATCGAATTAAGTTTACAACTTCATTTAATACTTCATCTGAAACTTTAATTACTTTCGCATTTCCTTGGAATCCGCGTTGGTATAACATTAAGTCAACGAACTCTACAGATAAATCTACGTTTGCACCTTCTTGTGCACCACCGCGTACTTTACCTGCACCGTTTTGACCAGATGCACCAAGAGCTAAAATACCTGTTGTATTCGTCGCTGTATAGTTACCATTACCTGTTTTCATTAGTCCGCCTTCGTTCGGGAACATTGCAACAGCTAATTGACCAGCTGATTTCATACTTCCATCAGAATATTTTACCATTACATATCCACCGTCAGCAATGAAGCAATCTTTAACCGTCGCTGCTGCTCTACCATCTACGTCAGTTACTGATAATGTTTTATCAGTCGGATGATTTGTTAAGTGACTTAAGTCTAATTTTATAGAGCCGCCATCAAATGGAATATTGGCTCCTTGCTCTTTCGGATTTGGATTTCCAACAGCATCAAATGTCATATTACCACCTGCACCTGGAACATCTTTAAACTCTGTTTCTTTTTTCGAGTCATTACGCATTTGTACTTTATATGTATAGTTATGTTCGCTCGTTTGTTTAAACTCGACACGCATTGTCCATGTATTCCCCGCATTATCATATACAGGTAAATCTTGTGTAATTTGTTTTTCACCAGTCGGAATATTACCTTTAATTGTCCCTTTCGATGTTCGAATACCACCAATTGCTGTTCCCATTGGAATTTGCAACGGTCCTGGAATTCCAGATAAATCAACTTCACCAGTTGCCTCATTCGCAGGGTATGCAAACACGTATTGACCTTCAGTATTCGTAATATAGTAATCTGAAGATATCCCAAACGTACCTTTACGAGTAAATTCCATATTTCCGCCTTTTGAATCACCTACAACGAAGAAACCATTACCTTCCATTGCGGCTTGTGTTTTGCCACCTGTTAACGTAATTGTACCATCACTATAATCCGTAACAGTACCACTCATTTTCACACCGTTACCAATACTTTTCGGATTCGTCCCTGCATATTTACCGTCACCTTTTGCACCAATCGAATTGTTATATAGTAAATCATCAAACATTGCTTTTTGTTTTTTATAACCTACTGTTTGTGCATTGGCAATATTATTTGAAGTTACACTTAATGCATTTTGTGTTGCATTCATCCCTGTAATACTTGTATATAACGCTTTAATCATAACGTATGGACACTCCTTATGAATTTGTAGTTTTTACTTCTTCAGTTACTTTTTGATCGTCTTTCTTTGCGTCTTCTGGGTTCGTTTCCCCAATCGGTTTATCAGACACTCTCTCAACGAAACGAAGAGAGACAACTTTATTATTAATAACGAGCTGTACATCGTTATTTTCCGCAAGACGAACCGTTTCTACTTGACCGGTTACTTTGTTTCCGTCACCGTCAACACCTCTTACGTATTTCCCTAAAAACTTCATTCCACCATCAAGTGCTGTTGAATACATTGTTGATTGCAGCTTATCTACTGCTTTCGTCATATTCTGTACTTGTTCCATAAGAGATAACTGCGCTGTCTGATTCATCATTTGATTCATATCCATCGCATTAAATGGATCTTGATGTTGGAAACTTGATAAAAACAATTTTAGGAAATCATCTTTCCCCATTACCCCAGGAGTCTTTTGCGCTCCTGCTGAAACTTCATTACTTTGTTGCACTGGCGATTGTACACCATTAACAGGTACATTACTTTTTTGCGCTCCTGCTTGTAACGGAATATGATTTGTACTCGTTGTATTTAATCCAACTGTTGGCACGCTTTATTCCTCCAATAATCCCACAAATTCTGTTGATTGTTGTTTTTCATGATTTGTATTTGCTAATTTCTGTTTTTGCCTTTGCTCTTGTTCTCGCTGTTCTTTACGATTTTCATCTTTATCTGAATAGCTAATTTGAATATTGATTTCTTTTTCTTTTAACTTTAATCTCAATTCATCAAAAATGATTTCAACACGTTTTTTCGCATCGTGTTTTTCCATTTCTACGTAAACGTCAATTTGATCTCCGTGTTTTTTCATAAACACTGTTAATGTACCAAGTTTTTCTGGATTTAACTGGAATAAAACACGTTCTTGTTTCACTACAAATTTTTGCAGCGCTTCTACTTGCGCTTCCATTTTCTTTCCTAAGTCAGGTAATGAAACTTTCTCAGCACCACTATTTGATTTCCCTATTTGTTCGGTACTCGTCGTTTTATTTAATAATTCTGCACCTGCAGAGCTCGAATCATTTAATGCATCAACTTCTGGCAACTCTACCTTTGCATCATCGCTCTCAAGTTTTGGAAGATCTACCTCTTTAGACTCTTCTTGTTCCTTTGCAATATTACAAGTTTCTGTTTCTACAACCTTCAATGCTTGCATCGTTTGCTCTGGCATCTTCATTTTGTCTAATACCATTTGCATTGTATCTTCTAAACATATAGCATTTTTGATATTCATATTTGAAAGAAGTTCTTGTAATTGTTGTAATTCAGCTGCAGGTAATTCATTAAGTTTAATATTGCCATATTCTTTATATAGCTCTTGTATTTTTTGTATGTATTGATATAACAATTCCGGCTGCACATGTAATTGCTCAATTGCAACCATTTGCTCAGATACAGCTAATAACAACTGTTCTGTCTCTTTTTTTTCTTCTTTCTTTACAATTGGTTCTTCTTTCGTTACCGATGGTTTAGAAAGGTTATATTCTTTTTTCTCTTCTTTTGGTGCTTCTTCTCGTTTCGTTTTCTCCGTTTTCGGCTGCTTTTTATTTTCGATTCTCATCGTACGATCGAATGAAGAATCTTCATTTTTCGATTGTACTTCTAGCCCTTTTTCTTTTTGCGGAGGTAAACTTTGTTGCACCGGTAATACAGACTGTATCACTACATTCACCTCATCCATTCATACACATTTTCAAATCAAGAAGCATTTTTTCTTCCAGCTTTTCTTGTGCTTTCGCAAGCTTTTTGCAATCTTCTTGATACATCTCATCAATGACACGTTCTTTTTCTTTTACTTGCTCTAAAAGGCTTTCATTTTTTTGAATAAAACCTTCCGTTTTTTTAATTTTCCGATTCCATTCTTCTATTCTTTCAGGTGAAAACGTATGTGAAGAAAGCATACCAGCCATAATACGTTGCCCAGTTTGTACGACTTTACTACGCGATTTCACAACATATAAATCATATTCTTTTTTTTGTTCTATTTTTCTTTTTTCAGCTGTTAATTCATACACTTCTTTTAAAATATGTTCTTTTTCTTGATTTATTTGCAATTTTATTGTGTCGTACTGCTGTTTATCCACCTGTTTTCATAACCCCTTTCTATTATAACGTTCTCTTTTTCTATTATATAGTTTTTTTCCAAAAAAATCTGTGAAATATTAAAAAACAAAAAAATAAGACCTCTTATGCAGAGGCCTTATACTATATGCTGTATCGCTTCAACGATATCATCAAATTGGAAACTATCCGATCGACCTTGCTTTAAAAATGCATTTATGCCTTCTACTTTATTTTTACATTCAAAAATATAAGCATTTTCTTCATTTTGTTGAATCGTTCCTAGCTTAAAATACAATTCATTTTCTTTATAAATTGATAAAATCTTTCTCATTTCATTTGCAAGTTGCCAATGATGTGGCGAAACAATTTCTTCCATAATCCTACTTACTGAATCTAATACTGAAATTGCAGGATAATGACTAAGCGTTGCAAGCTCACGCTTTAATACGATATGTCCATCTAAAATACCACGTGCTAAATCTGGTACAGGACCATTTAAATCGTCCCCATCAACAAGCACCGTATAAATACCTGTTATAGATCCCTTTTGTGTTTTCCCGGACCGCTCTAACAACTTCTTCATATAACTTTCCATTAACAGTGTTTTACCACCAATCGGTAACTCTTTAACAGCAATATCAACACTTCTTCGTGCATCAGCAAAACGAGTAACAGAGTCCATCATAAGTAATACGTTATTGCCTTGATCACGGAAGTATTCAGCAATAGACGTTGCGAGTTTCGCTGCACGAAGTTGCATAAGATGACTTTCATCTGACGTCGCTACAACAACGACGCTTTTTCGCATACCTCCCTCGCCTAACTCTTTTCGAATAAAGTCTTTTACTTCCCGGCCACGTTCTCCTACTAAACTAATAACGTTTATATCAGCTTTTGCATTTTTTGCTATCATTCCAAGTAAAGTTGATTTACCAACACCTGACCCAGCAAAAATACCAATCTTTTGACCGATACCAATTGTTAGCATAGAATCAATTGATTTTATTCCTGTTTCAAATACATCGGTAATCTCTTCACGTTCAAATGCATGTATAGGCGGTGCATCTAGTTTTATTTTCTGTAATGGAATGTTTTCAGCTTCCTCATTTAACACTTCACCATTTGCACTTAACACTTTTCCGAGCAAGTGATTACCACGTGGTACAACAACATCTTCTGAAACTAGTGTCACTGAATCTCCATAACATACTTTTTCTGTCTGTTCAAATGGAAGTAGCATATTATTTTCTTTTTCAATGGCAATCACTTCACATAAGACGTTATGTTCTCCAACGAAGCAAACATCTCCGATCTTCGCTTTCGGCCCTTTTGCTACGAAAAACTGTTCTTGTACACTATGAACTTTGCCTACTTTCGTATACAGCGGTGTTTCAATGAACTTATTCCATTTTTCGTTCTCATTCATTAACAGGCGGCTCATACATTTTGCTCCTCAAATAACTTCTCTTCTTCCCATTTCTGACGAAGTTTCGCAAATATAGGTGCAAATTTAAATTCAAAGAACTCTTTCTCTTCTTCCAGAACAAATTCACCAAACTGCAGGGAGAAATCATATTTCCATTCTACTAATTGTAGTAACCAATATTCTTTCGTATTCTCCTTCTCTTCTTGAATACGTTCAAACGTTTCTGGATGTACTGTAATGATTAATTTTTCAAACGAAGTTGGCAATGTTTGCACGATGCCAGTTAAAATAGGTAACACATCAAGCAATCGTGAATCTACCGCTTGATTCACGATTTTTTCTGCTAAATGAAATGATTGATCCCATAATAACTCTGTCCATTCATATGCTATTTCTTGTTGTTCTTTTTGAAACTGCACACGCGCTGCTTCCATCTGTTCCATTTGTTCATGAATATGCATTTGAAATTGTTCTTTATCTTGTAATAACTGCTGACGCTCTCGTTCTAGCATTTGCTGCTCTTGCCTTAGCTGATTCATTTCCATATGTAATGATTCTTGCTGGGCGCGAAGCTCTGCATGATCTGCTTGTAATTCTTCCTCTTCTATTTGGACTGAAGCTGGTTTTGGAAATTGTAATTCATACGTTTCTTCAGAAAAAGAAACAGAATTCTTCGGAATTCTGTTTTTAAATAAGGACATCCTCTTCACCTCTTTGAACGATAATTCTTCCTTCTTTCTCTAGCTTTTTCACTGTACCAGTGATCGTTTGCTGCGCTTTTTCAGCATCCGTCATCTTAAGCGGTCCTAAGCCATCTAATTCTTCTAGAATCATCTCTTTACGGTTTGAAGACATACATGTAAATAATTTCTCTTTAATTTCTTCTTTTGCAATTTTAAGTGCTTTCGCAAGAACACCGTTATCTGTAATTTCTTCTAATACACGGCGAAGCGCAAGATCTTCAAGACCAAGTAAGTCTTCAAAGACAAACATATTTTCTTTAATTTTCTCAGATAACTCATAATCGACTTCATCCAGCTTTTGAAAGACTGTTTTTTCAACACCTCGTGAAACATTATTTAAAATGTTTACGATTGTTTTCAAGCCATCAGTTTTATTAATTGCACTAAATGCCATATTATTTAATTTCGTTTTTAACAACTCACCAATTTGATTAATTAATTCACCATCAACTTGTTCTAACTTCGCAATACCCATTACCGTTTCTACTCGCTTATGATCTGGCAATCTCTCAATTAATTGAGACGCAAGTTGCGGTTTAATATAAGAAGCGATAATTGCAATTGTTTGTGGTGACTCATCATTAAGCACTGTAAGAAGTGGTTCTAAATCTGTAAGTGAATTTAAGAATTCAAATGGATTATCTTTGTTATACCAAAGGTCTTCCAATAATTTTTCCAGTTCGTCTTCTGGCATGTTTTTAAATATACGACGAATATACTCTTTATCTGGAGTGACTAAGTTCAATTCTTTTACATTTAGTTCATATAAGAACTCTCCTAGTACATTCTCTAACGTTTCTGGTTTATATACACGAAACTTCGCAATTTCACGAAGTAATACTTCTTTTTCCTCAGCTGTCATATATTCAATGACTTTTGCTGCCACCCCTTCGTCTAATGTACGAATGAGGATGGCAGCTTTTTCTTTGGAGGAGATTTCATCTAACATCGTTGTTCCTCCCTTACTGTCCGTTTAACCATTTTTTAATTACTTTTGCAGTACCTTCTACATGTTCTTTCGTAGCATCCTGCACTTGTTCATCTAACGTTGGTTCTTTCGGTTCTTCTGGTTCAGGTTTTGGCTCTGGCACTATTTTTTCTTCAGGAATTTCCAAGATACTTTCATTACTTGCAGCAATTTCATCTTCTGCTAAGTATTCTTCATATTCCTCTTCTTCTTTCTTTCTCTTACGTCTTGCTAATAAGAACCATACTAGACCACCGATTGCTAATAAGCCAGCTGTAATTCCACCGAATAACCACCAGTTCATACCACTTTTTTCTGGCTCTTTCTCTTTTTCAGCTTTCGGCTGATCGAACTGAACAGTTACAACGTTAACTTGACCATTTATAAAGTTACCGTTCGGATCAGCTTGAAGTCCTGCCGCTGTTCCAATTGCTTCTTTGAAAGTAGTCATATCAATTCTTCGTTTTACTAACGTATCATTATCTACCCATACAACAACATTTGTTTTCGTTAATTCTGGGTGTTTCTTAATTGTTTCAACTGTTTTATCTATTTCATAGTTTTCGATTTTGTTGCCATTTTTATTATCGTAGACAACTTTACCATTTTGATTATTGTTCGTACCGTAGTTTGGCACTTCACCGTTCGCTGTAATACCAGCACCTTGCTTCGTATCTGCCCCTTCTTGCGCAGTAGAGCTTTCTTCTTGCTCTTGTTTACTACGAAGTACACCTTTATCACCATACTTCTCTGACTGACGTGTAACTTCATCGTAGTTTACAGATACTTTCGTATTCACTTTATATTCATTCGGTTTAAACATCGTCATTAACGTTGCATCAATATCTTGCTTTAATTTACCTTCAAGTTGGTGCTGCATCTCTACTTCTTTCTCATAAGAAGAGGAACTACTAGAATGTGCTCCATCTGCTCCTTTTGAGATAACACCTTTTTTACTATCAATAACACTTACTTCTTCTGCCTTCACACCAGGAACTGCTGCACTAATCATTTGCTGTATACCTGCAACTTGATCAGCCGTTAACAATTGTCCACGTTTCACTCCAACCGTAATCGCCGCTGTTCCTTTCGCTTTTTCTTCATCAAAAATTGTCTCTTTTTCAGGCAATGTAATTTGAACATTTGCCGTTTCAACTGTCGCAAAGTTTCTTACAATATCTTGTTCCAATTGCTTCTTCGTACCGACAATTTGCTTCATTTTTTTATCTTGTTCACTTGAACCGAGAGAGCTTTCTAATAAAATTTCTTCACCGCTTTTCGAATTAAACGGTAAGCCCATCCCATTCATTTCTTTTCGAACCCATGGAGCATCATTCTTTTGCACACGAATTGAACCATCGGCCGCTAATTGGTAATCGACACCTAACTTCGATAATTCTGCTGTAATCTCTTGTTTATCTGCATCATTTAAATTTTGATATACAACAACATATTTATCTGGCAAGGTGAAGTATAAAAGTGCTCCTGTTACAATCGCTAAAAGCGCAGCACCGATTACTAACTTATGCCACGTTTTTAACGATTGGATAACATTTTTCATCTTTTCCATTTAAACACACCCGTCCACTTTCCTAAATTTGCATATTAATTAGTGACTTATAATTTTCAATAAGATTATCACGTACAAGAGCAGCCGTTTTCATTTGAGACTCAGCTTTCTTTTGCTGAATTAAAACGTCATGTGTTTCTCCTACCCCTTTAGTTAGTAAATCATATACTGCTGTTTGTGCATTGTTTTGCGTTTGATTCATATCTTCCAATAAATCAATAAACTTTTTCTCCGGAGCTACAGATGTTTGAGAAGTTTTCGGTGCACCAATTGACTGAATTGCTCCAAATGGTTGTGTATGTAACATTGGTTGAATTTTCATATTACGATTTTCCCCCTTATCCTCGGCCGATTTCTAAATCTTTATCAAGCATTTTTTTATTCGCATTTAATACACTCGTATTCGCTTCATACATTTTTTGAGCAACCATTACATTCGTCATTTCAGCAGTTACATCAATATTTGGATAACGTACATATCCTTCTTCATTTGCGTGCGGATGCGTCGGATCATACACTAAATTTTCCGTTTTGTCTGCTTCAATACTTTTTATTTTTACTCCATTAGTAGGAGCCCCATCTAACATACTTGCAAAACTATTGTTTGATTCTAACACCACACTACGACGCTCATATAAATCTGCCCCCGGAGCCGCCGTCGTATTTGCATTTACAATATTGTTAGAAGTAACTTCCATCCACTTTCTCGCTGTCGTTAGCCCTGAGCCACTTGCATTAATTGCCTGAAACATCCGTTGTCTCTCCTTCTACTTTTAACGTCCGCGTGCCGCTTGGTTAATTGCATATTGTGTATTAATTGCGTTAATTGAAATACCGTATAACTGATTTGCTTTCATTAAATCTAGCATTTCTGTCGTTACATCCACACTATTTCCGTCTTTATTCGTTTGCATTGATTTTGTTTGAATCTTTGCATATGTATTTTTCGTATTTACTGTCGGTAAGTGCATTTCATTCGTTTGATATAAATCTGGATTGCTCTTTAAATCAGCCGCATTATTTTTATATAAGGCACTACTTTTATTCATCTGCTCAGCAAATGTTACATCTTGTGCTTTATAGCCAGGTGTATTCGCATTTGCAATATTACTAGAAACAGTATTTCGTTTCGTCACTAAATAATTCATATAATGGCTTACATCACTCACTAAATCTGGCATATTCCACACCCTTCCTTTTCTAACGTAATGATCCACTGATAGAAGTTTCACTTCATTATTTATTTTCTTATATGTGTTTATTAAAATATTTACTATTATGTACCCTTACATATTTTATTCCATTTTTTCATTGTTGTCTTTAGAAAAATACAAAAATATAAAAAAGAATGCAAAAAACTGTATACACATAGTAATCTATAGAACATTTCAATAGATAAACTACAAACTAAAGTCCATTTTTCTATTATTTAGATTACTATTATTTTTTCATCACAGTCATAAAATGAAACCTCAATCAGCGGCGTTCTTTATGTAAACGAAGGAATAGACCCCCTTTTAAAAGGGGAATCTGTTTCCAAACGTTATTATTAATATTTACCGTAAAATGAATTAGCCTTCATTCGCCCATCATTTGTCATAATCATTTCTTCCAAAATCTTTTGCCTATCCCGAATATGCTGAGCTGCCTTAATAATGAACGGGCTTACTTCTGCTGCAACTTGCGCACGCGTTTCTTCATCCAATGTCATCATCCAGCGATTTAACATCTCACTCTTCTCAGCAAACTCTCTGTCTGACACTTGCAATTCACCGATTTCATTAAAACAGCTGACAAACGTCCGATAAATATCATTGTTCATTTTCAAGTGCTCCGCGGTAACCGTCTATTAAATCTTGTAACACTTTCACAATTGCATCAATATCTTTCGCTTCACGCGTTACTTTCATCGTTTGAATTTGAATGCTAATCCAATCGTATAACCCATAGAGACTATCATATAAATCTTTCGTAATCTCAGGATTTAATTGAAGCTTTAGTTCTTCAAAAATACGTTCTAATTTTTCAAGAAGTGCGTCCCCTTCTTGTAGTTTAAAAGTATGTAAAATCTCTTCTAAATTACGGAACTCTACAATACATCTTTCATAAATAAAAATTGTATTTTTAATCGGATTACTCGTCATAATATCATTTTGCATATAACGTTGCCATGCTTGCATACGATCACTTCCTCAACTTTCATTAATCATCACTTTTTTGTTTTGTCATTGCTTTAATTGTTTTTAATTGGTTATCCAGTGCGGCTAGCGTGCTTTCTAACTTAGAATATTTATCAATAATAGTTATTTGTTTCTCTTTATTTACTTTGTCAATATCTCTTATTTTATCATCCAAATCTTTTACTTGCTTTTCAATACTTTTTGAGCGTTTTCCTATAACTCCTTCATCTCCAAAGATTCCATTTAATTTTTTCTCCATATCATGGCCTAAACCAGTAAAACCAAAGAAAAATTGCTTCACTGTTTCTTGATCCTCTTTAAAAGCATTTTTTAATTTCTCTTCATCTAGAGTCATATTCCCACTTTTGTCCACTTGAATTCCGAAATCATTTAAAAACTTTCCATCTTGTGAATATCTAAATATATTTGTCATTGTATTACTAATTGAAAATGCAATACTACTTCCTTGTACAGCTCCATTTTCACCAGCAAATAAATCTAAAGTTGAAACAGCTTTATTATATTCATCCTTCATTTTTTTGATTAAATCAATGGAGTCTTTTATATTTGAATCCTCAACAGTAATCTTGATAGGTTCTGTAGTTACTTTTTCTAAATTAATTATTAAACCTGGAATCGTATCAATTTTATTAGATACACTCGAATCTTTAATCCCATTTATCGTATATTCAGCATTTGTAGCTGCTGTTATTTCATGGGCAACCGTAAATACCTTGTTATTATCCTTATCTATAGATGACTTCACTAAGCCTATTTCTTCTAAAAAACCTTCTTTGCCATCTACTAAATTTATTGCTCCTTTTTCCCCAGCTGTAGTAGATGTAAAGAACAATTGTCCCCCCAATGAATATACAGACACGCCATAATTTCCATTATTAATTTTATTTACTAACTCTTTATAAGTCATGTCCTTTGAAACTTTAACTTCTTTACCATTAATACCAAACGTAACATCTTTTTCAATTTTTGCATCTAAGTCTATTTTATCAACTGGTTTTGTTGTAATTTGATGGCGTTCCGCAATTTTTTCGACTGTAACAGTATATGTTCCAGCAATCGCTGCTGCATCTGCCTGTGCAGTAACAAACCCCTCTTTGGTTAGAGTTGTTTTCTTTTCATTACCTTTAAATTCATTTAAATCTTTAAAAACTTGCAAAAAGTTTCCAAATTCTTTTTTCATACTTGCATATACATTTCGTTCAGTTGTTAGCAACTGTTTTTGGTTATTATACGGTGTCTTCTTCATTTCCAAAGTTTGCAATTCTAATTCTACAAGTTTTGAGGTATCAATCATATTATTACCAAGGTTCCAAATCTGTTGTCTATCACCAATACCCGTTAAAGTCCCTGCCATATTTCCCACTCCTTATTTTTTACATGTAATCTAAAATGCTCGTTTTACTCATCGTACTAACTGCCTTAAGTGTCGCCTCATACGTCGCATTTATATAAGCTAAATCGGAAATCGCTACCGCTAAATCAACATCTTCAATTTCTTTACGATTTTCTTGAAGCGCTAAATTTTGTTCACTTAAAATCGTCTTAAACGTATCAATAGTATTCATCGTTGAACCGACTTCCGTCGTACGATTAATAACATTGTCTAAGTTTTTCTTATTCCCCTCCAATAACGGTTTCAACGTGTTTTGATCACCACTTTGCATAGCATCTTTCATCTTTACTAACGTTTGAATTACAGGAGTTAATAAATCCTCACTTTTACGAAAAGCTTTAATTTCATAACCATCGTTCAGCTTCCACATTACATCATTTCCGCCACCTTGGTATGTCCCCTCATCTGTAAACGGGGGCTTTTCTGCACTGTCCCCACCAAAAATGTAACGTCCTTGTTCTTTTGTATTTGCTAAATACACAACTTGTTTTACCAGTTGGTCTAACTCTGCTCCAATTGCTTTCAACTCTTTTTCACTATTCGTTCCATTTAATGCTTGTATAGTTAATTGATCCACCCTCGTTAAAGATTTCACAATACCCTGCAATGTGTTTTCTGTTTGACTTAGCACATTTCTAGAGTCCGCTATATCTTTTTGCATTTGTTCAATATTCGCCAATGAATGTTGAATCGCAAATGATTTACTCGCTGCAAGTGGATCTTCACTCATAAGAAGATTTTTCTTCCCTGAAGTTACTTGGTTTCTATGGTATTGTTGTTGCACATTCAAATCCATTAACTGATTCTTTGCCCAGTTTGCATTTTGAAATGTAGATACTCTCATTTCTATCTCCTCCTTATATATTTCTAATCAATTATTATCACTTATCGAATAATCGAAAATAGACTATCAAACACTTCATTCATCGTAGTAATAGCTTTAGAGTTTGCGACGAAATATTTTTGGAAGGCCATTAAATTTACCATTTCCTCTTCCATATTTACACCTTCAACGCTCATTTTTTCTTGTTGAATACCTTCTAGTAAGTCGCCATGAATTTTTTGATAACCATTTACTGCACTTTTATCAGATGCAACACGAACTATAAATTGGTCTAATGCTTGTTTATAAGAAAGACCTTCTTTATAATCGTCATCTGTAACTGCTGCTAGTTTATTTGCTGTTTCAGCAGACATTTTCATTTTCGAAACATCTTTTTGGAATTCTGGATTTAACTTCATCTCTTTCGCATAATCTCCAACGAAGAAATCTTTTCCCATCACTGTATTCACTTGATTTTTCATCGAACTCATTAAGTCTTCGAGATTTTTTTTATAATCAACAATCTTTGCTTTCGTATCAATCGCTGATTTTATCGCCCCGCTAGTTACAGAGATTTCTGAACCGTAAATCTCAACTGACATTGGGTCTTTTTCTTTATTTAATTGAAGTGGATATGTATCTTGTCCATTTACTGTTAAAATACCATTCATTCTAACACTCGCGATATTAGGATTCATAGATTCATAAGATACTTCGATGTTTGCATACTTAGACATCTCTGTAACGATGCGATCTCTTTCGTCTAGAAGTTGATTCGGTACTTGTGTACCTGCTTGTCCAATTTTATGATTCGCTTCTGCTAAACTAGCAGCAAGACGATTAAATTCATTAACATGCGCCTCAATATCTTCTGCTGTCTGTGCTTCCACTGTATCTAAGTTTTTCGCAAGACGATTCACTTGACTTGTGAACTTCCCAGTTTCAGAAATTAATGTATCGTAGTAGTTTGGTTGTTCTGGATTTTTTGCCACTTCACGAAAGGCATTAAAGAAACCGTCCATTAAACTAGATAATGAATTCTTTCCTGTCGTTCCAACCATAGACTCTACACGTGATAAAGTCGAATTCATGTAGTTATAGTAAGAGAGTTGAGATAATTGATCATTAAACTGCTTCGTCTTTACCTCATCAGTAATACGGTCAATACCTAGCGTTTGTACACCGTAACCAATCCTCTGTTCTGGCGTATGACCATTGCTTGCTCCAACAGATCCGTAATTCACCATTTGACGCACATAACCCGGTGTATGAATGTTAGACAAGTTTTGTTTCGTTGTTTGTAACCCCATTTGAGCCGCTAACATGCCCGATAGCGGTGTATTATAATCAGATAATCTCATAAAGCTTCACTTCTCCTTTACAATAGTTCGTTCATAAAGATTTGCGAATTATTGTTTCGCTCTAAATTATATTCAGAAACAGAATCCACAATACTTTCTGTAGTTTTTAATAGTACGTTTAAGTAATATTGATTTTTCAAAAGAAGCATTTTTACATTCTCTTCTAATTCAGTTACGTTTTTTTGTAATTCTTCCATTTTTTCAATTTCTTCTTGAGAAAAATACGAAAATAACGCACTTACACGAAACGCTTCAACCCCTTGTTCTTTACAGAACTGAACAACCATTTCTTCTAATGAGCTTGATAACCCTTTTAAACCATCAATGTACTGCAATTGCTCTACTTGCAATTTTTGAACTGCATTTACATTTTTATTTTTTAAATTCTCATATATTTGCTCTCCAAGCGCTTGAATATTTTCATACGCTTTTTGAATAATAACGAGTTTTTCATATAATTGTATGTACATATAGCTTCCTTCCTTTTACAAGACTAAATTCACAATTAAACCATGGATTTCTCCAATTTGATTTAACATTTCTAAATGTCCTGTTTTCGTATTAATTAAATTCATAACATCTTCTAATTCATTCAATCCCATTTCTGCCTGTTTCACAATCGTCATTTTCTGTGAATATCCGTAACGCGGGTGACGAGACATGACATCTTTATACTGCAATACATTATCCACGTAAAAATTCAAAAATGATTTTACTGTATTTTTGTATTCCATTACATTATCAAGCGTTAATTCCATTTCAATTTTCTCTTTAATTTCTCCAATATTATCGACAAACGCTTCCATTTGTTCTAGTAATTTATCTTTTTTCGGATCTGCATGCAAATTATCCGAAAATGCAAGTCCTGTTCTGACATTTGCTTCTTTCGGCATTTGAGTAGCAGGCGGTATATGCGATAAAATTGGATTATGCGAGATAGAACGTAGCATATATATCACCTATTTATTTTTTTATTTCTTCCTAAACTTAATCGTAAAATCCAGTTATTTATAATTATACTCTGAACAGTAATATTTTGCAGTTATTTTTTATAAAAGATATGTTACAATTTAGCATGAGGTGGCACAATTCTATGAATATTTTCCTTTGTGGTTCAAATCAATTAACAGCATTAGATCAAGAAGAAATTAAAAAATTTTTAACTGACTATGCTCACAAACATAAAATTTACATATTATGTTATAAATCTATCGAAAATGAGGTTCTTCGTTTTTTCGTTGAGAATGAAAGACTCGCTCAAAATTTATGCCTTTACACGCTGCAACCATTACAAGCAATAACAGATGAATTTCAAGAAGTCGTTGATTACTTAAAAAAACACGGAGCCGAATATGTTGCTTTTGATCATCCTTCCGACTCCATTTACCGATCAGATTATATGTTTTTTGTTAAACAAATTATTGAAGACACTGATTTAGTTCTCTGTTTTTATAACGGGGACAAACATACATCTGTCATCCCTGTCGATGTCGCAAAAGAAGCAGGTATTGATGCTGTCATTTATGATTTACCAGGATTACATGAAAAGCAAATGAAAAAAAGCTTTGAACAAAAAATTCGTATGATGTAAAGGGGGAGGCACAATATCATTATTGTGCCTATTGTAAATATGATAATTGAACAAGATTATGATCATTTTATCGCGAGTTTTAAACAACAATTCAATATGGATATCGCTTCGTATAAGCAAGATAGAATGCGCCGTAGAATCGATGCTTTCATTTCGAGAAAAGGCTTTGAAAACTACACTAATTTTTTAAACAAATTACGTGCTGATCAAAATTTATTTTTAAATTTTATTGACTATATTACAATTAACGTTTCAGAGTTTTTTAGAAATAAAGAACGATGGCAAACTTTAGAGTCGAAAGCACTACCAAAATTACTCGAACAAAATAGCGGAAAATTAAAGGTATGGAGTGCCGCTTGCGCTGCTGGTGAAGAACCATATACACTCTCTTTAATTTTATCAAAGCATCTAGCTCCATTTCGTTTTGAAATTCAAGCAACAGATCTTGATTTTCATATTTTAGAAACCGCAAAACGCGCTCAATATACAGAACGTTCGTTAAAGGAATTACCTACTGATTTGAAAGAACGTCATTTCACAAAAGAGAATGATCTATATTCATTGCACCAAAACATTAAACAAAACGTCTCGTTTAAACAACACGACCTTTTAATGCAGTCATTCGATACAAATTATGATTTGATTATTTGTCGTAATGTAATGATATATTTCACAGAAGAAGCAAGAGTAAAACTTTACGAAAAATTTAGTCGTTCTTTACGAAAAGGCGGTGTATTATTTGTTGGTAGTACGGA
Organism: Bacillus sp. FSL E2-8900; assembly: GCF_037966225.1. Taxonomy (NCBI): domain Bacteria; kingdom Bacillati; phylum Bacillota; class Bacilli; order Caryophanales; family Bacillaceae; genus Bacillus; species Bacillus sp. FSL E2-8900. Next base: position 1,583,591 of record NZ_CP150193.1, on the reverse strand, counting down.
ACAAATTTTAACACCCGAACGTTACAATCTTCAGCGATTTGATACATTCTTCTACGAAAAAATATAAAAGAGGTCGTCACAATGGAGTGACGACCTTTTTACATAACTCGAATTAAAATAATACCGACAATCCATATGAAGAGAAAAAGAAACGTCATAGACCATTTATGTTCTTGCATCGTTTGTTTCAATGCCTGTGATAATTGTGTCATGTTCATTTCCGCAAGCGCTCTCCATACACTTACATCCCGATCTTTAGCAATGCGGTCTGTAACGCTAATTAAAATCGTTTCGTTAGACAATTTCGTTATATAAGCAGTAATAACCGTTACCATCAAATTTATATTTCCTTCTGAAGAATCACTTTCCACTCTAGAGATAAGTGCACTTACATCTAGTAAAGGAATATGTACTTTTCTACCAAATGATAGTTGTACTTCAGCGAAATCATATGTTCCATCTAACAAAGGAAGTTCTTTTATATGCGCCTGCTTAATAAGTCCTTGCAGGCTTCTAATTACTTGTTCAAATACTTTTTCTGATTGCTTTCCTTCTTGAGATAATGTATGTAACTTTTTAAAAAGTTGTAACACTGTATCCATCTCTTTAGAAAGTATTTCCTTCATAATCTTTCCATCACTTAAACTTGCAAGTAAAATACCTATTTCATTATTTTTCGAAATAATTTTAGACTGTCCAGTAAACACTAAATTGCTACGCTTTCGTTCTTTCTGGATTTCATGTTCCGAAATAGCTGCAGGCTGTTTTAATGGTTGTAGCGTCTTATCTTCAATTGTCGTACGTTTAATCTCCATTTAAGCGCCTCCACTACTATGAAATAATTAGCCCCATTCTTTATTACTCTTTAAAACTAAAAACAGTACGAACAAACCTGACATGATAGTAAATACATCCGAAGCTTGTACTCCCTGTTCACCTTTTTCTTCTTCCTTGTCTTTCGTTTCTTCTTTTTGTTCTTTCTTTTTAGAGACAACTTGTTTGTTACTTTTCTCTTTTTGGTCCTTCGCCTTATGCACTTCCTTGTTGTCTTCGAACGGCTCTTTTATAACGTAAGTAAATTCCTCTTTCTCTTTCAACGGTTCTTTTATAAACTTATTTACTTTCTCATCTTGCTTCGGAATTTGAACAACCGGCAATTTTTCTTCTAGAAGCGGGTTTTTGATTTTCAAATCTTCTTGCTTCTCATTTTCTTTCTTATCTTCTAATTCATTTTCTAGTTTATTATCTAATTTCTCTTCTTTCTCTTTCTCTTTCTCTTTCTCTTCTATCTTTTTATCATCTTCGTTTTTTGGCGCCAAAACAGAAATGGTATATTCACTTTCTTCAACAAGTTTATTACCTGCTGCATCTATTATCTCTACAAGTAATTCGTATGGCCCAGCCGGCAACGCTTCTGTTATTTCAAATACTTTTTCCCAATCCATATCATGCTTGTTGTAGTCTAATAAAAACGAAAGCTCTTTATTTTCTTTCCCTTTTAATGTAACGCGCACTTCTTTTACAACCGATTCTATATCTGACGCTTTTACTCGTATATGTATAGAATCTCCCTGTTTTCGTTCAACTAAGTTCTCTTTTACTTCATCAATAGTAACTTTCTGTAACTTTGGCAATTCTTTATCTATAGTTGGCGTTTCATTTTTAATACGAATGAGCGGGACTTTCACTTCATTTTTTACGATTTCTTCTTTCTCATTCTCTTTGTAACTTTGAACGAGCTGAAGATTCCAATCACCTTGCAAATCAAAATCCTCTGCTTTATAGTTAGTAACCCAGCTCTTCGTTTCTTCATCATACTCAAAAGATAGTATTCTTTCTTGCGCATATTGCTCGCCATTTTTTTGTAACTGCAATATACCTTTCATACTTTCAATGTTTTTCCCATTTGGTTCTACAGCAATTCGCACTTCTTCGCCAACTTTAAGCTCCGGCTTATTTACTGTAATAATTCCTTGTTCTGTTTCTATCTTTCTTTCATTCAATTGTTTATTTACTACTTCTTGTTGCTCTGCTTCTTTTTGTTTCTCTTCATCTTGCTTCGTTTCCACTTGTTCTGACGATTCTTGAGATTCCTTATTTTCTTCTTGTACATTCACTTCATTTAATTTTTGATCTGACTCAATTTGTTCCTCAGCCTGACTTTGCAAGGGGAAGAACAAGCACACATGTATGCATAGCCAACTCATTAGAAAAAACTTTACGTTTTTCATCTACTAGTTCAAACTCCTATTTCAATGCCTTATAGTGATTTCGTCACTTTTACTCCAAAAAATCCATCTACATTTACAAGTTCACCATACGCCACTAATACATCATTTACATAAATACGAATCGGTTCATCAATATCCTCATCTAGTACAACTGCTTCATTTTCTTGTAAACTTAATATATCTTGAATCGTTTTCACTGTACTTCCAAATACAAATTTCACGTTCATTTCTACATTTTGTAGAATGGACGTGTCCATATATACTGGTTCCATTTGTTTTACTTCTTTAAATTCAATAGGTTGCACAACTGGTTCTACAATTTTTTCTTCTTCAATTTCTTCTGTGGCAATCTCTTCTTCTTCCACCATCGGATACAGAAGTCGCCTTACCATTTCTTTCGCTTCGGAAATTGGCAAAATTTGATACATCTTCGATTGAAGCAAATCGCCAATTTCAAGATTGAACGTAATTTGAACGAGTTCGTCCACTTCCATTGACTCTCCCAAATATTCCATTTCTTCTTTTAACGTTACAAATTTAACATTTGGCGGCGTCATGTCCATTTTTTCTTGAAACATTTCTGACATCGCCGTAGCAGCATGACCCATCATTTGGTTCATAATTTCTTTAATACCGCTCAGTTCTAATTCAGTAAGCTCTTTTTCTGGGTCAACTTCCCCTGTTCCCATCATCATTAAATCTACCATTGTTAAGGCAACATCTTTCGTAAATACAAATACATTCTCATTCTTTAGCCCTTCAACAAAGTCGACATTTAAAATAACAAATGGTACTGGTACTCCATCATAATGACGAACATTGATTGCTTCCACATTTGGTGTACTAATTGTAACTGGCTGATTTAAAAGCGTTGACAATACTGTTGAAGCGGAGCCAATTGAAATATTTGCAATTTCACCAAGCACATCTTTCTCTTCTTGTGTTAAATGCTCTTTTTCAACTTCTTCTACAATCTCAGTTTCCACTACTTCTGCTGGTTCGTCTGTTTCTTCTACTCCACCAGATAATTGCATTAATTTATTTACCATTTGTTTCGCATGCTCAACTGAAACAATTTGTACAAGTTTAGAGTTTACAAGATTATCTATCTTTAAATCAAACGATACTTTAACAATCGTATGATTCCCATCGATTTCAGAGATTTTCTCCATTTCTTCTGATAACTTTACAACTTTAATCGTCGGCGGAGACATATCTACTGTATCTTGGAAGAATTCCGACATAGATGTAGCTGCGAATCCCATCATTTGATTCATCGCTTCTTGTACAGCACTTAGCTCTAATTCACCAAGTTCTTTTCCGTCCTCGACTTCACCTGTTCCCATCATCATTAAATCAGCAATGGACAATGCAACATCTTGCTTAAGAACAAGAAGGTTTTCCATATCTAATCCTTTTGTAAAATGAATGTTTAATACAACATGTGGAACTTCGACATCTCTTGAATCATATAAATCTACCAACTCTATACGAGGAGCAGTAATGCTTACTTGCCTATTTAAAATTGTTGATAATACAGTCGAAGCTGAACCAAGTGATATATTTGCAATTTCGCCAAGAATATCGCATTCTTGGGGCGTTAAATGCTCATTTTCTTTTTCTAGCACAATCGTGCTCGTATCCCCTTTTGTGTGTTGCTCAGGCATTTTCCCTGCCTCCTCATTTCTGTTTTTCTATCAAATAATATAAACTCTTATTTTATGTTAGCAAACTCATTAGTATAAAACGTTACTATGTATCCCATTATTAGATTCGTAACGATTAGCCAAAAAGCTCCCCAATTGTATACAAGTGGGGAGCTTTCCTTCATTCCTATTATAAACCTTCTGGGTTTAAAATGAGGACCACTCGTCCATCACCGAGAATCGTCGCACCAGAGAAATAGTTAGAACTCTCTGCAAAGAAGTCACCTAATGACTTTAAGACTATTTCTCTTTGACCGATAATTGTGTTTACAATAAGTCCATAGCTGCGATGTGTGTTACGAACAATTAACACAGGAACCATTTGACCATCATATGACGCAAACGCCTCATCTACTGTTTTTTCACCAAATACAGTACTTAAATGTTTCACTTCAATAATTTGATTACGATAATTTAATACATCTTTTCCTTGTAAGGATTGGATGTCTTCTCTCTTAATTCGAATTGCTTCAACGATATTTCCAAGAGGTAAAGCATAACGCTTATCATTCGTTTGAACAAGCATAGATTGAATAATAGACAACGTTAATGGAAGTTCAATTCTAAATGTACTTCCCTTTCCTTCCTCAGAATCAATAATTAAATGTCCACCTAAACTATGAATCGTATGTTTTACAACATCTAATCCGACACCGCGTCCAGAAAGATCTGATACAACTTCAGCTGTACTAAATCCTGGTTGGAAAATAAGATCAAACACTTCACGATCTGTTAATCTATTCGCATCCGCTTCAGTTACAACACCATTTTTAATCGCTTTTTCTAATACTTTCCCTTTATTAATACCGTTTCCATCATCCGTAATTTGAATAACGACATGATTTCCACTATGAAAGGCTTCTAATTTAATCGTACCTGTCTCATTTTTACCTGCATCACGTCGTTTTTCAACAGTTTCAACACCGTGATCGATTGCATTTCGAATTAAATGAACGAGCGGATCACCGATTTCATCAATAACAATTTTATCTACTTCAGTATCTTCACCTGTAATTTGTAAATCGATTTTTTTCCCTAAATCTTTCGCTAACATACGTACCATACGCGGGAAACGATTGAACACAGTTTCAATCGGCACCATACGCATATTTAATAGTACATTTTGAATATCTTTTGAAATATCGCCTAATCGATTTAAATGTTCAATTAGCTCCTTGTTTTGAATTGTTTGAGCCAATTCATCAATGCGCCCACGTTCAATTACACTTTCTTCAAACATATTCATTAATCTTTCGATTTTCTCTAATTGAACACGAATTGAACGATTCTCCACTTTAGCATTTTTCGTTTTTGTAGTACTTTTAGCTGGCATAGTACTTAAAGGTTGATTCGTTGCCTCTATCGGTGATTTTACTTGCGTAACCACAGCAGGTTGTAGCTTTTCTTCTACTTGCACAACTTCTTGTGTCACGACTTTTTTAGAAGCTACTTCCTTCGATATAGGTTCTCCTTGCTTTACTTCCACTTTCTCAATTTCAGAAACATGAAGTACTACTTGTTTCAACTCTTCTATACTACAATCCGTATCCATAAATACTGTAAATTCAAATCCGAAAGCATCTGCTTCAATTTCTTCAATACTCGGAGCTGTTTTTTGTATATTCCCTACATTTTGCAATGCTTCAATACACATAATGGCACGTACTGCTTTTAAAATCGCTTGCTGTTCAACTGTTATATGCACTTCATGCGAAACTCCATCATCGGTGTCTATATGATTTTGCTCTATATGTTCCGTAGGAGTTTCTACATTGCCGTTCAATAATGCTTCTAATTTCTGTTTAGTTGAGGCTACATCAATATTGCCCATTCCACCTTGTTGCACATCTGCAACCATCTTCTCCAAATTATCAATGCACTCAAAAATCACATCAATAATATCCGCATTTACAACTATATTTCCATGACGAATTTCATCTAACACATTTTCCATCTTATGCGTTAAATCAGCCATTTCCGTAAATTCCATGCTCGCAGACATACCTTTGAATGTATGAGCGGATCGGAATATTTCTCCTACAACATCCATATCAGCAGGATTTTGTTCTAACACTAGCGCATTCTCATTTAGCGACTGTAAATGTTCTTCTGACTCTTCGAAAAATATATTTAATAGATCTGTTTGCATTTTTATCCCCTACCTGTCTAACAAACATTTCATTTATGTATAACAATTTAGTGTTTTACAATGAGAAAAAAGGGGGCCACACGTCGATCCGCTATCACTGTTTTGATTCCTTGTGGCACCCCTTCTATATTAACTATTTGCTACTTTTGTTAAAGCTTCAATTACACGATCCGCTTGGAATGGCTTTACAATAAAGTCTTTTGCCCCGCCCTTAATTGCATCTAATACCATACCCTGTTGTCCCATTGCAGAACAAATAACAACCTTTGCACTTGAATCAATTTTAATAATTTCTTTTAATGCTTCAAGCCCGTCCATTTCTGGCATAGTAATATCTAATGTTACAATATCAGGTTGAAGTTCTTTATACTTTTGAATTGCTTCTACCCCATTCTCTGCTTCGCCAATAACTTCAAATTCAGCATTACTTTTTAATAAGTTTTTAATCATCGTTCGCATAAACATCGCATCGTCTACTACTAAAATTTTATGTGCCATTCTTTTTAATTCTCTCCTTCTATGTATAAATATATCTTAATATTTCACCTTATCATTCTCACTCATTATACAAAATAAAATGATAAAATTTAATATTTTTTTAAAAGAATTTTCGTATTTTTATTATTTTATTATTAAAATAACAATATACTACTCTTTTATATAAATAACAACGCGACGGTTCTTTTCCCAGTTTTGCGGTGAATCATTTGGTACAATTGGCTTTGTGTCTGCATATCCTACCGCAGCTAGCCTTTTATCGTCCACATTATACACTTCAATTAAATGGTGAATCATATTTGCCGCTCGTGCTGAAGATAACTCCCAATTAGAAGGGAATTTCTCGTTATGAATAGGTCTACTATCTGTATGTCCCTCTACAACAATTGGGTTAGGTACGGATTGAAAAAATCCAACTAATTGACTTATTATCCCTTTCGCTTCGGGCTTAACGTTCGCATCGCCTGTATCAAATATTAAATTATCTACTATAACGACGCTTACCCCTGTATCCTCTCGATATACATTCACTTGACTAATACCGTTATTATCTACATACGCTTTTAACTTCTTATATAATTCATCCATTCTCTTTTTTGAAATCATTTTTTCATCATTTTTTTCATGTGAAATATCCGGTATTGTATTTTCCATTACTTTTGCATCTACTTGCTCCGTATCACTAAACTTTTCAAGCATCTTTGACAATTTTACTGCATCTTGCTTTGATGTAGCAACTAGTAATACAAAGAAAGTTAATAATAACATCGTTAAATCTGTAAAAGTCGTCATCCAACGAGGCGATCCCTTTTGCGGTCCTTTACTCATCATACCACTCCTTGAAATATTAGGCTGCTCCTTTTACCTTTTTTACCTTTGTTTCGTATACGTATGTATCCAGTTTCAACTTTAATTTAGAAGGGATTTGTCCACGATACAATTCTGAAATAGCTTCTATTACAAACTTCTTCTCTGTATATAAATCTTCAATACCACGATATACTTTTTCCGCAAGAGGGATTGCAATCATATTCGCAAGTACAGACCCATATAATGTCGTTAACATCGCAACTGCCATCCCTGTACCAATTTGCGATGTATCTTGTAAGTTTTGGAGCATAATGATAAGACCAATTAAAGTCCCTATCATGCCCCAAGCTGGAGCAAAATCACCAATTTTATCTAATAATGCTGCTCCTTTTCTTAACTCATACACTTCCGTTTCAATATCTTTCAATAACACTTCTTTTAATTCATCTTCATCGTAACCGCTTAACATTAATCGAATTCCTTTTTGAATAAAAGGATTATCCACTTGCTCTCCATCTACCTCTAAAGAAAGCAAGCCGTGCTTTTTAGACTTTTTCGAAAAATCGACAAACAAATCCGTTAACTGTTCTAAATCTTCTTCTCTTCTATGTAAAACAGTAAAAATGCTTTTCGTATATTTTTTTATTTCTCCAAATCGATATGCCACAACAATTGTCGCTGTTGTTCCCCCTATGACAATTAAAATAGATGAAACATCTAAAAAGTTTTTGAAAGCTTTTATTCCACCGCCGCCAAGCATAATTGCCGCTATCACTATAATGAAACCTACTATAATGCCCACTGGGCTAGAAATATCAAACTTCCTTTTTCTTCTTTGTGGTCTAGCTAATACTTGATTTTTCTCTCCCATATTTCTGCCCTTTCCTTTCCATTTTTATATAACATTTTTTTATTTTAATAATACGTTTTCACATATAACATGTATTATACGCTTATCATCTGTTTATCGCAATATACTCATGAAATTGACACATTTCATTTCTATATTAGAATTATGGTATGAATAAATGAGGAGGATCACGATGGAACACAACATTTTACAAGTCATTGCATTAGCAGAAAAACTAAAATATGAAATGCGACATAGCTGGCTTTCCAACGGACGTCAAGAAAGTGTTGCCGAACATACATGGCGTATGTCTCTAATGGCCATTTTAGTTGAACCTTATTTGGATCAAAAAGTAAATATTGAGAAATTACTTAAAATGGTTATTATTCACGACCTAGTCGAAGCCGAAGCTGGTGATATCCCTGCATTTGATACAATGAATAGTCATGAATTACAGCTACAAAAACAAAAAAATGAACTAGAAGCTATTTTAAATATTAAACAAACATTAACAGGTTCTCTCGGTGAGGAATTATATGACTTATGGATAGAGTTTGAAGCGAAAGAAACGTACGAAGCAAAAGTTGCTAATGCACTCGATAAACTTGAGGTAAAAATTCAGCATAACGAAGCTGATATTGATACGTGGCTACCAATTGAACATAAAATGACATTCCAAGTAGCAAAGCATACAAACTTTGATTCTTTCCTATCTAAATTACAAAAAATTATTGAACAAGATGGAGAAAAGAAGTTAATTGCTGCCGGCATTGATGTTGAGGCATGCAAGCAATAATGAAATAAGACACTCAACAAGAGTGTCTTATTTCATTATTGTTGATATAGCCTGCTTATAAATAAGCTGTTGTTTTCCATCCACTAAGATTAAAACTGTAAATTTATCTACTCCAACAACTTCTCCTATTATTCTAACACCACTCTTTAAGAAAATTGTAACTGTACCTTTTTCTTCTTTTATTTGTTTATACAATTCTTCCTGTAAATGTTCCAATTACTGTCCCCCCTTTCCGTGAAACATCTTAATATAAAAAACTATAAATTTTTTATTTATGCACTTTGTCTTTTACATTCATAAACTTATTAATTAGTATATCTAAATCTCGGCTAAATAACAAAACTTTATCATGATCCAATCCGTGTCTCGCAACAAGTTGAATTAACTCTTTCTTTTTGTTTTCTATTTTATTTTTTAATTGTCCCATCTCCATCTCTATACTAAAACTCCCTTTTCCCATAATATTACTTGTAAAATTATAGTACATATTCTCTCATAAAAAAATAAGAAAATGGTTTTTTTTACAATTTTTTATTTTTTATGCCTAAATTATGAATTACGTAAAGGTTTATTTACAAATCACTAACATGCAATCCTAATGAATCTACAGGCATTTGTCTAATTATAAATGAGACTGGCTCGTTTTCTATACAAAAAACATACTGTATATAGTAGTCCATGAACCATATAGATTAACTTACTAAAAAGGAGGAAAACATATGAGTTATGGTGGAAGTTGCGCTGGTTTCGGCGGTGGATTTGCTTTGCTTATCGTACTATTCATCCTTCTAATCATCATCGGATGTAGCTGTTGGGGTGGCGGCGGATACGGATATTAATATATCCTATCCTTGAAAAATGAACTAAAAACTATAGAAAAACAGCTCAAATATGAGCTGTTTTTTTTCATACTTTCGTATGAATTTATATCCCTCTTATTTGCGATTTCAACTAGCAACATATTGTTTACTATAGAATAAGAACTATTTTACTAAGGAGGATTACGATGATTAAAGGTCTTTACGAAGCACATTTACCTGTTGGACTTCCTACAGAGAAGAGAGTGTATGTAAGCGAATTAGAAAAACAAGTTCCAGCATCATCAATACATAAGGATTAATCTATTTATGTCGGTTTCTTATTCCACACTTCTTAAAACAAATAAAAACTTCAATAAACTATTTTATGGGCAAACATTAAGTGTACTTGGGGATTGGTTCCATACGGTAGCTTTATTAACATTTGTCTACAGCTTAACGGAATCGCCGTTTATGATCGCACTTACTTTTATAAGTAAAAGTTTACCACAGCTTCTTCTTAGTCCATTCATAGGCGGAATTGTAGATCGTTTCTCTAAAAAGAATATTATGATTTTTACCGATATTACACGGGGAATTCTAGTCCTTACATACTTACTCGCAGGCTATAAAATTGAGATTATTTTCATTGCTAATATATGTTTATCTGTACTTGCTTGTTTATTTGAACCGGCTAAACAAGCAACCCTAAAAAATATCGTACACCAAAATCATTTCGTAACTGCTAACTCTCTTTCTAGTACAATTAATGGTTTTATGTCTATTATGGGGGCTTCTTTGGGCGGAGTAATTGCACAATCTTTACATATTGAGTTCGCTTTTTTAGTAAATAGCCTATCATACTTTCTTTCAGCCTATTTTATTTATAATATGAGTATTCCTGCTCATAATACTTGTAACAAGAACAAAGCATTTTTCACTGATATAAAAGGTGGTTATACATACATATTACAAACAAAAATCATTTTAACATTAATTCTTGTCGGCATTTCATGGGGGATTATTGGAGGCGCTTATCAACTACTTCTAACGATCTATGCCGAAAAAATTTTCCATACGAACATTGGGATTTTATATACGGTTCAAGGGGCTGGGCTTATGATTGGAAGCCTTCTCGTTAATCTTTATATATCCCATAATAAAGAAAAAATGAAAAAAGTATTCGGTTGGGCCTACTTATTACAAGGAATTTTCTTTCTCGGATTCATTCTATCCGATCAACTTATTATCGGTATCATTACTTTATTCTGTATGCGTATAGCAGGAGGAATTATCGTTCCACTTGATACGACATTACTTCAAACTTACACACACGAAAATATGATAGGTAAAGTTTTTTCATTCCATTATTCTATTTACGGATCTCTTATTCAGTTATCGATGTTTTTTACAGGAGGCTGTTAGAAATTCTTTCTCCTCAAATGATTGGCTGTTTATTAGCTACATGCTGTATTTTTGTAAGTTTTATATGGCTGTTCTTGTTTTACCGCGGGGATCTCAGTGAATAATTTAATGATAATCAATACATTTTGATCCCACTCATTATTTGTTTCCCCATAATAAAATTGTTTAAAAATACAAGTCAGATTTTTTAGTTAAAGAGCCTTATATGGCAACACTATTTGAGAAAAAACTAGATATTTATGTTAAAATACAAATAAGTTTGTGAAATATTGCACTTAAATAATAGACTTTAACTAGTTAAACTTGATTAAATAGGAGGGCTGTTTTGGGTATCACATTCATTTTCATATGTATTATATTAGTGGCTTCTATTTTGCAAGCAAGTACAGGTTTTGGCTTTTCCATAATGGCAACCCCTTTCTTACTTATGTTATTTCTACCACAAGAAGCTATACAAATAAATATTATTTTATCTTTAATTATCTCTATTTCACTCATTTGGAAAATAAGAATGGACGTTGATTTTGTTCTACTGAAAAGGTTTATTTTTGGAAGTATAGTTGGTGTTCCTTTTGGCATTTTAATTTTCATTTCCGTTAACATAAACACTTTTAAATTAGCAGTTAGCATCCTACTCTTACTATTAACATTGTTGCTAATATGCAACGTTAAGGTTAGATCAACACAATCTAGAGATTTCATAGTTGGCGGATTATCTGGTCTTTTAACGACAAGTATCGGTATGCCAGGTCCTCCCCTGTTACTTTATTTTACAGGAACTAATACTGAAAAAGAGAAGTTAAGAGCAACTACATTAGCTTTTTATCTGTTTATATATTTCATTAGTCTAGTAACCCAAATACTCTTTACTGGCACAAACAAAACCATTTGGGAATCAAGTTTTTATGCCATTCCAATTGTATTTTTAGGTTTGTTTATAGGTCAAATTATTTTTAAATGGCTTAATCAACGGATTTTTAAAATATTTACGTACATTCTTTTGAGCTGCACAGGTATATATCTTCTTATTGAAAGTTTGCATTTGTTATAAAAGGTGCTTTAGTTTGTGCCATAACAGATAGGTTTCAAATGAAGTATCGTTATATTTTTAAACGTGATAACGATAAAAAGCGGCTATTATGCCGCTTTTTATTTTCAAATTAAATATTTTAAAACTAGAAGCCCACCTATCGCTATTACAAACATATTGAAAAAAATCAGCCAACTTTTTTCAAAGTCTTTATATCTCTCTTCTTTCACTCCACGTTGTTTTAGCTTCTCAATTACGTTTTTTAATTCTTGTTCATGCTCGGTACTTCCTAATTGTATATAGTTATTATCTATAGTAATTCCATATACATTCTTCATTTTTTTATGTCTCGAAACTGCTTGAATTGAGCTAATTAGCACATTGTACTCATTTATTTTTTTGAAATAACAATCTAACGATTTAATTCGTAATCTTGTATTCGTTAAAACAATGTAATAATAAAAAGTAGCACCTGTCGTGAATATATTCGGTATAACTTTAGAATTTACAAGACTCCCCTCTTCTACTAATATTTCACATTCGATTTTTTCTCCTTCTTGTAACTCTTTACGAACTAATTCTTCCAACATTTGCATCGTTAATTTCTTCAATAACTCCCCGTTTTTCACATAATACTTATCTATATTGATGGACTCATTTGCTTCTTTCTCTAAACGTGTAATTTCTTCCTCTGAATATTGGAGCTCATTTAACATCGATAATAATCTTTTATCCATATTACACACTCCCTTTCCACAGTTTTTGAAGTTTCCTCTTCCCACGAGAAATTCGATTGTATATATAATCCGCCGTTACTTTTAATTCTTTCGCAATATCGTCAATGGAATATCCATCAATATACCTCTTTAAAAAAATATATCGATCTTTCTTATTTAAATCTTGAACTATTTCCATAATCTCTTCTTCTTGTTCTATTTCATACCTATCATGTACATCTGTATCTATTTCTACGTCTTTATCGATTGTATTCTCTTTATATACTTTCTTTTTATATTCCAATGCCTTCAATTTAGTAATACCAATCATCCAAGATTTTAAGTTTCCCTTTTCGGTATCAAATTGGTCGATATTAAACCAAATGACAGTAAATACATCGTTATAACAATCATCCACATATTGTTTTTCAATAGGGGTACTTAATGATTTATGAATAATGTACAAAATTAATTTTCCATATTGATCAATCACTTCTTTCAAAGCATCTTGATCATGTTTTTTCATAGCTATAATTAAATCCTCTTCAGAATTGAAAATCATAAGCCTCTTCCTTCCTCAGTTCCCCTTTAGCAGCTGCTTTTACTTACTATTGGCATTTCATTCTCATTTTCTATCACTTTTGTAAAAAATTATTAATTTTTATTTCTATGTATATGATAACAAACAAAATACCTAAGTTCAGAAAGAATAAACAACTTTCTGGGCTTAGGTATTAACAATCAAACTATTCACTTATACTAAAGTTTTATCACAAATCTCTGTTACATTTTTAAAATATTGCAGGTTCTCCTTCGCTTCACCTTCATTAAATAAATTGAGTTGCTTCATTATTTCAGTAGCAAATTCAACGTACGCAGACCCTACCGCTGTTATTATTTTTCCATCAACAGTTACATCTTTATTTTGTTTATATTCCCATTCATGTAAATGTGCTAACTGTTTTTCACCAGATGTTAATGATGTTGAGAATTTCTTCTTATTAAGCACTCCAGCCGCATGTAGTAAAGATGTTCCTGCACAAATACCCGCTATCCATTTATTTTGCTTATGTAATTCGTTCACGATAGATAACAATTGTTCATTTTCTAAATGATCAAAAATATGTCCTCCTGGTACGATAAACACTTCATAGTCCGCTACTTCAATATGCTCCATAGAGACATGTGGTTGACACAAAAACCCGCCTTCTCCTGTAACTGTTTTTCCATCTACTGTTGCTGTTATTATTTCGAATTCCTTACTGATCAAAAATAAACTCGCTATATTCACTTCAAATTCTGCAAATCCATCAAATAAAAAGATTAAAGCTTTTTTCATATTATCCCCTCCCTCTATACTTATTCGAAGACAATGACCTTTCTCCTCCAAAAAAGACAAACCTACATCACAGGTTTGCCTCTTTACTCACTTCTTATTTAATCCTTTTTCACTTAAGAACTCTTTCATATGCATTCTTTTTTCTTTAGACATAAACGAACTCATTGATTCCGTCCATGTTACGTTTTTCTTGTTTGATGATCTTTCTTTATAATACGCGCTCATCGTTTCATCATATTCATTTAATAATTCATCATATTTCTTTTCATCATATCCATTTTCATGAAGGATTGCTGCTACTGGTAAACGTGGTTTCACTCCATGATCTTCATCTGGTACGCCGACTGTCATTCCGAATACAGGATATACTTTATCAGGTAAATGAAGCAGTTCACTCACTTCTCTCGGATTATTACGAATACCACCAATATAACAAATACCGTATCCTAGCGATTCTGCTGCTAGTGCTAAGTTTTGCGCAAAAAGCGAAGCATCTACCGTCGCAACGATAAAGTCTTCTACTCCCTCATGCTTTATCTCTGTACTATGTTTTTTACATGCAATTTCAAGTCGTTTTAAATCTGCACAACAAACAAAAAATGCTGCACAGTCCTTCACATGACGATTTCCGGATAGCTCTGCTAGTTTAGCCTTTAATTCCTGATCTGTTACATATATAACAGAATACGCCTGTACAAAATGTGATGAAGCTGCATGTTGCGCAGCGTGCACCATCTTTTCTACTACATCTTTCGGAATTGATTCTTCTTTATATTTACGAACTGAAACATGTTGCTCCATCTTATGTATGATCTCATTCATGAAAATCACTCCTTTTTTCTCTTCATAATGAAAAATTAACATATCTTTTTCAATTTTCACAACTTATAAGCACAAAAAGAGCAATTCTTTTTGAACTGCTCTTTTTTAAAACGTTTATCGATACGGTAAATGAAATTACACTTATCATATTACGCCGTTTTCAAAACTTTAATACCTTTTACGATATTCCAAATGAAGTAGTAAATTCCTACAAGAATGAACACTGCATATGTGATAGCCATTCCAATTCCAGCACCGTCAGATTGATTGAAACCTAAACCGTACATGCCTGATACTGCTAGTCCTCCAAATAAGATTGCGTATGGGAAAACATGTGACCAAAATGCTTTTTTCGCGTGATACTTCACTTCATCTTCTGCAACAAAGTACACGATAATTGGTAGTAAAAATGGTGCAAAAAAGATACTAAAGTAACATAACGAAGATAAAATATTATTTCCTTTCATCCGATTCACCTCTAAATAGTTTTTGTTACCTTCATTATGTCAGGAAATCATTCTAGAAACTATCGCTTTACCTTTCACGAACGTGACATATTTGTAAGATTTTCCTCAAACTAAATCCCGCCTGAGTTTCAGACGGGATCACTTTCACTATATTCGATTCATAAACCAATACTCTGTAATTGCTAAATATTCTCGTACATTCGATGGAATGATGATTGGTTTCGGTGTTTTTGCCGGAAGACCTTCTAATTGTAAACCTTGTTTGGCCGCTATTTTTTTCGCTCTAAACATGTGAAAATCGTTTGTTACGATCATACCTTTTTTCATATCGGCTGGAATTAACGGTTTTGAGAATGTAATATTCTCATCTGTACTCGTAGATTTGTCCTCCATTATAATGCGGTCTTCTGCGATATTTTGTTTTATTAGTCCTTGTTTCATTGCTAATGCTTCTGAAATGTCTTCGCCTTTTCCTTGTCCTCCAGATACGATAGCGATTGTTTTCTCATGTGATTTTAAATATTCAGCTGCTTTATCAATACGATATTGCAATGAATAAGATGGTTTCGTCCCATTTACTTTCGATCCTAGTACAATTATGTAATCAGCATCGTAGGTTGCATTCATATGCCCATGCTTATAAATGTGATATTGTAAAAAACCCGCATACACGGCGCAAATCATTATAACAACTAAAATGCCCTTCATTATTTTCTTCTTTCTCATATTCATATACTCCTATTTTCTTTTACTTCCTTCATGATAATATCCATTTATTTGTTTGTATACAGACAGATTCCAATAAACCCTAATTTATCCTCTGAAAGGTAATATTTATATTACTTTCGGGAATAGTAAGTACAACTTTACACGAAGGAGTGTCTCTATTGCTTCTCTTTTTATGTAACGTGTCGTTCTTTTTTATCTTATTTTTACTATCGCTTAAGTTACTCGGTAAATCCGCGTTAGCACAACTAACTCCTCATGATTTTGGGGCTATAATCTTTTTATCTTATTTAGCTTTCCAGGCCATACCCGTCTCTGGTGCTTTACAAGCATTTCTCGGTATGGTTGTTATCACATGTTTACATTTACTTCTTACAAAATTAAGCCTATTCAACAAACTAAATCGTTTTATTCTTGGACACCCTATCATTTTAATTAAACATGGTGATATTATTTTTGAGAACTTACAAAAAAGTAGATACCCCATTGCAGAACTACTTTCTAATCTTCGCGTTGCAGGATATCCAAGTGTTCATGAAATTGAATACGCTATTTTAGAAGCGAACGGCGCTATTAGTATTTTACCAAAAAGAGAACTTGTACCATTAACTCCAAAAGATTTAAACATAGAAGTTAAGTATGCTGGATTACCAATTGCACTTATCGTCGATTCACAAATTCAATACGATAACTTAAAGTTAATACATAAAGATGAAAAATGGTTATATAAAGAATTAAAAGAAAAAGGAATTACAAATATTAAAAACGTTGCCTTTGCTTCTGTTCAAGAAACAGATGGATCTTTTGCGATTAGTTTAAAGGAATAAAAAATCCCCTTAATTGCTTAAGGGGATTTTCTTCATCATATCGCTTCTTTCTCTCCTGCCATATTTAATGGCACAGGATGTTTCATGCGATTCATCGTAAATACGATAATTGCTGTCATTACTTCAGCAACTGGCATAACGAGCCAAATTCCATTTATACCAAATAATTTCGGCATAATCCATAACAATGGAATAATAAATAGTAATCCTCGGCTCATTATAATAAGTACTGATTTCTTCGTTTGTCGTACTGATTGGAAATACTCTCCATACACAATGTTATAACCTAAAAATACGTATTGGATAAAGAATAAGCTAATACCTGTTAAGGTTAACTCCAATAATTCTGGAGATTGAACATCAAATAAACCAATGATATATTTCCCGAAGAATAATCCGACAATTATCGCAATGCCTCCGAGGACAACTGCAATTTTCACAGCAAACTTCAATCCTTCACGAAGTCTCTCTGATAAATTTGCCCCATAATGGAAACTAGCAATTGGCTGTAATGCTGCTCCAACACCAAAGAATAATAGTAATGTCATTGCATGAATACTATTCACCATCGCATAGGAAGCTACTCCTACTTCTCCTGCATATTGGACGAATGCGATATTAAAACCAATCGTTACGATTGCAACCGTACTTTCTGCTGTAAAACTTGGGAAACCAATCACCATAATTTGTTTGACAGTATCCCATTCAAAATGGAATTTCGTCCACTTTAAAATACTACTTTTTCTAAAGAAATGAGTTAATAATACAAGGAAACCAATCGCTGCCGAAAGAATAGTCGCTGAAGCAGCACCTGTTACACCCCATCCAAAGATAAAAATAAAGATATAGTCAAACACTATATTTAATACAGCTGTTACAACAAGACCAGCCATTGCTAAATTAGGATTTCCATCATTTCGTATGAATGTACTTAAAATATTTTCTAAAACGTATATCATTCCAAATGTTAATAATACGTGTAAATAGTCTAACGCATATGGTAGAATCACTTCATTTGCACCAAATAAATATGCTAAATCTTCTATTCTCCATAAGCAAATCGCTGCTAAAATCCCTACGATAACAACTGCTACCGTCATGGATTGAGTAAAAATAGACCTTGCTCTTTCTCGTTTATTTTCACCTAATGCAATGGAATATAACGTTGCCCCGCCCATTCCAATCCATAATGAAATAGAGAAGAAAATCGAAAACGCTGGAATAGCCACGTTTACTCCTGCTAAACCGTTCGCCCCAACTCCTCTACTAATCATGACCGCGTCAATTACAATATTCACTGACATTAATACCATTCCAAGAACGGCTGGTATTAAATATGAAATAAATAAACTTTTAATTGGTTTTTCTCTTAATTTTTCTGTTGCTTCCATACTATTATGCTCCTTTTTCAACTCTCTGTTCACAGTTTAAACCTTCAAGTAACTTGAAGGTCAAGAGAGAATTAAAAAATAGGTAACTGAATTATATTAATGAATGTAAATTTGTAATCAATTCAAAGGTTTTCATCTTATTTTTTTACTACAGGAATTTGAATTTCTGTTACTTGCTCCTCAGGATCTTCTGTTACAGACCAATCAATCAATCCAATCTCAATCGAATCTCCATGTACTTCGTAACCTTCTTTATCAATGTATGTAAGTAACTCCTTGTACGTTGCATCTGTTTCTTCATACGGTCCATGATGATAAGAACAAGCATATAAACCTTCTTTAATTTCATCTGAAGTATGCACTTCATACGGCATATAATCCAAAAGAATAAATACGCTGCTATATGCTTGAAACTCCTTTTGCATTAATGCTTTTTTGGAAATTGTCACACCTATATCTCCTGAAAATAGACTATCATCCATTTGCCTCATATTTTTTTGCAACGAATGAATGTAGTACTCAAACATATCATCCGTCGTATTCGGGGCAACCGCAATAGCTGTTATTTTTCGCTGCGGAATCTCTTTAATTACCATTTGTTCAGCTTTTGCTTTTGTTGCTTTCTTAATTAAATGAATTCTATGCTCCATTTTCGCCAAAGCATACTCAATTTCTCTTTGTTTCTTCAGCATCATCTCTTGTTGTTTTTCCAGTAAATTGAGTGCGTATGCTGGATTTCTTTCATCAATATATTTCTTAATTTCCTTTAACGGAATATTTAACTGGCGTAAAAATTTAATCGTATCTAACAGTGAAAATTGATCGATTGTATAATAACGATAATTCGTTTGAGGATCCACAATGGACGGATGAAAAATTCCTTTTTCATCATAATACCTTAATGTAGATTCTGCGATATTATGCATTTTCGCCATTTCTCCAATTGTAAAACGTTTATTTAATAACATCTTTTATTTCCTTCCATTTCTATTTATTTCATTATATGTTCATTTTCTCTTCAAAACAAAAAAGAATTCCCATACGAGAATTCTTTTTTACTATTAAACCTCTATTATTATAGGAAGAATCATCGGCTTTCGTTTTGTATTTGTATATATATACTTCCCTAATGCTTCTCTTACCTCCCTTTTCAAAATACCCCAGCTATTCACATTCTCTTTCTTTAAATTATTAATCGTAATAACAGCTAATTTATTTAATTCTCTTAGAAATTCTTCTGAATCACGGACATAGACAAATCCACGAGAAATAATATCTGGACCTGAAATTATTTCTCCATCCACTTTATTAAAAGTAATAACTATAACGAGCATTCCATCTTCTGAAAGTTGTTTACGATCACGTAATAATGCATTTCCAACATCTCCAATTCCTAATCCATCTACATATATATTTCCTGCCTGTATTCTTCTAGATTGAATTGCCACTTCATTACTTATATCTACAACATCTCCATTACGTACAATAAAGATATTTTCCTTTTCAATACCAATTGATTCTGCTAACAAACTATGGTGATGTAGCATTCTAAACTCTCCATGAATTGGAATAAAATATTTTGGCTTCATTAATGTAAGCATTAACTTCAACTCTTCTTGATATGCATGACCGGATACATGCACTCCAGTAGAACTACCTGATCCGTAAATCACCTTTGCTCCTAATGCAAATAAATTATCGATAATTCGAGAAACGTTACGTTCATTTCCTGGGATAGGTGTCGCGGCTATAATAACCGTATCTTCTGGTAAAATATCCACTTGTCTATAGTTTCCACTAGCTAAACGCGCTAAAGCTGCCATTGGTTCTCCTTGACTTCCTGTACAAAGTATTGCAACCTGCTTTGGATCTAAACGATTTACCTCATTTGCTTCAATCAACATACCTTCTGGAATATGTAAATAACCTTTCTCTAGAGCAACCTCTACTACATTTACCATACTCCTCCCTAGCAAAGCTAGTTTTCGATTTGTTTTTATACATGCTTCAACTATTTGCTGAACACGATTCACATTAGAAGCAAACGTAGAAATAATTACTTTTCTATTTGCTTTCATAAATATTTCCTCTATCCGTTCTCCTACTGACCTTTCTGATGGAGTAAAACCTGGGCGTTCTGCATTTGTGCTTTCAGATAATAAAGCTAGTACACCTTCACTTCCTATTTTAGCCATTTTATGAATATCAGGATGTTGATTATTTACTGGTGTTAAATCAAATTTAAAATCACCTGTATGTACTACAGTACCTTCTGGTGTATGAAAAACAATACCGAGACAATCCGGAATACTGTGGTTCGTTTTAAAAAAAGTTGCCTTAATAGAACCACAATCAATTTCTGATTCTGAATGAATAACGATTAATTCCGTATCATTTTGAAGATTGTGTTCCTTTAATTTAATTTCAATTAAACCTAACGTTAACTTTGTTGCATAGATTGGTACATTTAGTTGTTTTAAAAAATATGGTATTCCGCCAATATGGTCCTCATGCCCGTGCGTTACTATTAAACCGCGAATTTTTTCTTTATTTTCTTGCAAATATGTGACATCTGGAATTATTAAATCAATCCCTAATAAACTTTCATCTGGAAATTTAGATCCACAATCAATGACGACAATATCATTTTCATATTGGATAGCATACATATTTTTTCCTATTTCATTTACTCCACCTAAAGCAACAATAGACAAGTTATTTTTTAATGCCTTCAAATTATAAATCCTCCCTTTCACAGTTATAGTTCGTGAAATAGTATGTAGAATTTATTATTTGTAATGGAAAAGGACTTCATACTATTTTATACATATAAAATTCACACACTACTCTTACACCTATATCCCAATAAGACAGCTTCTTCCTCAAAAAGCTCCCATTTTTTCATTGATTTTTTATAAAATCTATTATATATTAATTACAGGTTCAAATTACGAGTTCAAAAGAACTTGTAATCAGACCCTTTTGTTTAATGGGTTTTACATATTTTCATTAGGCAAATTCCGAGAAATCGTATGATAAAATTAAAAATGACGAGGAGAGGATCAGATGGAATTCGAATTTTTCTTTCAAATTGCACTTATTTTATTAAGTACAAAGCTTGCTGGTGATCTTAGTGTTAGATTAGGTCAACCTTCTGTACTAGGTAAATTAATTGTCGGTATCGTTATCGGTCCAGCTGTATTAGGTTGGATTGAAAATTCAGAGCTTCTAACTCAATTAAGTAATGTCGGGGTTATTCTCTTAATGTTTATGGCTGGACTTGAAACAGACTTAGAAGAATTAAACGCAAATCGTAATTCTTCTTTAGCAGTTGCACTCGGAGGTATCATTCTTCCATTCGTAGGTGGTTACGTTTCCGGCCTTATTATGGGAATGGAACAAGGAAACGCTGTATTCTTAGGATTACTTTTATGTGCGACAAGTGTTAGTATTTCCGTTCAAACACTTCGCGATTTAGGAAAGATGAAAACACGTGAAAGTACAACTATGCTAGGCGCAGCTGTATTTGATGACATTCTTGTCGTTATTTTATTAGCATTTGCAATGAGCTTCTTAGGTACTGATGATGTTAACTTAACAATGGTTATCTTGAAGAAAGTAGTATTCTTCGCTTCTATTATTTTAATCGGATGGAAAGGTGTTCCTGCGATTATGCGCTGGTTATCACCACTGCGCGTATCTGAGTCTATCGTGAGCGCGGCCCTTATCATCTGTTTCTCATTCGCATATTTCGGCGAATTATTAGGAATTGCTGGTATTATCGGTGCTTTCGCTGCTGGTATTGCAATTTCTCAAACAAACTACAAACATGAAGTAGAAAAGAAAGTAGAACCAATTGCTTACGCTATGTTCGTTCCAGTATTCTTCGTTAGTATCGGTATGAATATTACATTTGACGGTATCGGCAATCAAATTTGGTTCATCTTAGCATTAACTGTTATCGCTGTATTAACGAAATTAATCGGCTGTGGATTCGGTGCACGAATGACTGGATTTGACGCTAAGTCTTCTGCAATTATCGGTGCTGGAATGGTTTCTCGTGGTGAAGTTGCACTTATCATTGCAGGAACAGGACTTTCTTCAGGTCTATTGGCACAAGATTACTTTACAGCAATCGTTATTGTCGTTATTTTAACTACAATGATTACACCACCAATGTTAAAATACACTTTTGGTGCAAAAGATAAAGCAATGAAAGCAAGTAAATAAGTTTACTATAATAAAAGGAGATTGCTATTTTATAAGATAGCAATCTCCTTTTTGTTTTATCTTTAAACAATCTCGTTCTTTTTTAACCATTTTTCAAAAATAGTTCGTGCTTCTTCATCATTGATATCATTACTAAATGAATACACCTTAATACCATAATCATCTATATATTCACCCAGTTTCATTTCCTCCACTTTCTTATAAAAATCGTCTGCCTCATAGTGCGGAAGATAAGCATCCCAAACTGGTTCATTTATTCTTTTGTACGCCGTCACTTCTAAATCATATCC
Source organism: Bacillus sp. FSL E2-8900 (assembly GCF_037966225.1). Taxonomy (NCBI): domain Bacteria; kingdom Bacillati; phylum Bacillota; class Bacilli; order Caryophanales; family Bacillaceae; genus Bacillus; species Bacillus sp. FSL E2-8900. The sequence continues at coordinate 1,560,491 of NZ_CP150193.1, read as the reverse complement.
GTCTTCATAATATCCGATGTGATAATGTTTGTTCGGATCATATTTATCCATTAAAAGTCCCCTCCTATTAAACAAAAGCGAGCCTTATATTAAAGCTCGCTCCTCTCTCTATTTATTAAATACGTTCCATCGCCGTCTTCAACGTTCCAACAACAAAGGCAATTTCTTCACTTGAAATAATAAGCGGCGGTGCTAATGTTAAGACGTTATTATACCCTGCTGTTGTCATACCATTGCGTCCTATAATTAAGCCCTTTTCTTTACAAGCATTTACAACACTTGCAATTTTGTCGTTATCAATTGGCTCTTTCGTCTCTTTATCATTTACTAATTCAATTCCAACTAACAGGCCTTTTCCTCTAATATTCCCAACAAGCGGATGTTCCCCAATTTCATCTTTTAGTTGCTCTAATAAAAGGGAACCCATTTGCGCAGATCGCTCGATTAAATTTTCATTTTCCATAATCTCTAAGTTTTTAAGTGCTAATGCACAAGCTGCTGGATTTCCACCAAATGTATTAATATGGCGGAAGAATTCATATTCTCCTTTACCTTTAAAAGCCTCATATATTTCTTTTTTCACAGCTGTTGCAGATAATGGTAAATATGCGCTCGTAATGCCCTTTGCCATTGTAATAATATCTGGCTTCACATCATAATTCATAAACCCAAATGCTTTTCCTGTACGACCGAAACCGCAAATTACTTCATCACTAATAAGCAAGGCACCGTGTTTTTGACACGTCTCATGAACAGCTTTCATATAGTCTTGTGGTGGCATTAATATGCCCCCGCCTGTAATAATTGGTTCCATAATAAAAGCGGCAATTGTTTCACTTAATTCCCACGTCATAACACGATCGACTTCTTTCACACATTCTACATCATAAATATGCTGCCCTTCAATCCCAGGCATACGGTAACAATCCGGTGGTGTTACGTGTAAAAAACCTGAAGCAAACGGTTCATATTGATATCTACGCTGCGCTTGTCCCGTCGCTGCCATTGTCGCCATTGTATTCCCATGATACCCACGATAACGTGACATAAATTTATAACGATGTGGTTCACCTTTTTGAGCATAGTATTGTCTTGCTATTTTAAAAGCTGTTTCGTTCGCTTCTGAACCACTATTTGAGAAGAAAATAACATACTCTCCCCCAAGCCACTCATTTAACTTTTCAGCAAGCTTTATAGCTGGCTCATGGGATTGTGACATTGGAAAGTATGATAATGTTTGTAATTGCTTATAAGCCGCTTCTGCGAGCTCTTTTCTTCCATATCCACTATTCACACACCAAAGGCCACTCATACCATCTAAATATCTTTTTCCTTGTATATCTTCAACCCAGCACCCTTCAGCTTTTGCCCCTACCATTGTACTATTTGGACTAAAGGGACGCATTCCGTGCCAAACATATTGCTCATCTTTTGCTAATAATTCATCAGTTTGCTTCGTTTTCATCATTACTTCCACCTTCCATAACAACTTATTTTTCACAAAAGCTGCGCTGGTGCCATGATGACTTAAATTTCTCCCTGCTATTTTCATTCCACAAAATTAAGACAAATCCTACTTACAAATCAGTAATATTTACAAGAAAATGACAAAAGAAAAAAGAGCTTTTCTTATCTATCGAAAAGCTCCTCTTTTATTTAATGTGAAGACACATCACTAATACCGTGACCAGTATTAGATTTTACGAGAATTTCATCAAATTTCGCTGCATCTTCTTTCTTACTAGATAAAACAGTTCCTAAATATGCTGCAAGAAATCCGAGCGGAATTGAAATAATTCCTGGTGTCGTATATGGAAATATCGCTTCCCCAACAAAAATAGCTTTTCCAGCTACAGGGTTCCAAACATTCGGACTCAACGCTACGAGAACAATAGCTGATACGAGACCCACAATCATACCAGAAATAGCGCCCGTTGTATTAAAACGCTTCCAATATATTGTAAATAAAATCACTGGTAGATTTGCACTCGCTGCAACTGCAAATGCTAATGATACTAAAAATGCTACGTTTAATGTTTGGGCAAATAATGCAAGTATGATAGATAGTATCGCTACTCCAATAGATGCATAACGAGCCATAGATACTTGCTCTTTTTCCGTTGATTTCCCTCTGCGAATGATTTCATTATAAAAATCATGAGCGAATGCTGATGCTGCTGTTAATACAAGACCTGCCACTACAGCCAAAATCGTTGCAAAAGCAATTGCTGATACGAAAGCAAATAAGAAGTCTCCACCTAACGCTTTGGCTAATAAAGGTGCCGCCATATTACCAGCTGGGTTCGCTTTAATAATCGCTTCATTTCCTACAAACGCTGCCGCACCAAATCCTAAGAAAATCGTCATAATATAAAATGCACCAATTAACCACGTCGCATATACGACAGATTGACGTGCAGTTTTTGCATCACGTACTGTAAAAAAGCGGACAAGTATATGTGGTAATCCAGCTGTACCAAGTACTAGTCCTAAATTTAAAGACAGTGTATCAAGACCATCCTTATACTTTACACCTGGATTTAAAAATGAATCTTTTAAAGGGGTAGCTGTTTTCATTTGAGCGAACATTTCAGTCACGCTGAAGTTGAATTTTGCGAAAACGATAACAGAAATAATAAACGTACCAGCCATAAGTAATACAGCCTTTACAATTTGTACCCAGCTCGTTGCTGTCATACCACCAAAAATAACATACACCGTCATAAGTGTTCCAACGATTAATACAGATGTCGTATATTCAATCCCTAATAATAACTTAATAAGTGCACCCGCGCCAACTAATTGTGCAATCATATAAAAGATAGAAATCGTCATCGTATTAAGAGCTGCAACTCCGCGAACTTTTTTCGCATCAAAGCGTGCTGCAATCATATCCGCCAAAGTGTACTTCCCTAAATTTCTAAGCGGTTCTGCAACAAGATATAGTACAACTAAATAAGCAACTAAAAAACCGATACTATAAAAGAATCCATCAAACCCAGTTAATGCGATTGCTCCAGCTATACCGAGAAATGAAGCAGCAGACATGTAATCTCCAGCAATGGCCAGACCATTTTGCCAACCAGTTAATCCCCCTCCAGCCGTATAAAATTCACTCGCATTTTTCGTTTTTTTCGATGCAAAATAGGTTATGACGAGCGTACCAAGAACAATAATTAAAAATAGTGCAAATGCAGTAGTATTCAAGTTCAGCCCCTCCCTTTTTTCATATCTTGCAGAATTTTTCGGGAGATTTCATCAAATGATTCTGCTTTTTTGCTGTAAATCATACATAGTGCCCATGTCATGATAAATTGGGAAAAAGCAAATACCCACGCCCATGTAACGTCTCCAAATGCAGGTGTATTAAGCACCTTTGAATACGATGTTAGAATAGGTAATGCGATAAAAAAACTAAAAAAGAAAATACTCATTGGAATGATAAACTTCTTTTTCGTATTTAATAACAATTGAAATTCTTCCGACTGAACGACCTCTGTATAATTCACCTCATTTTGCAACTTACGTGCTGACGTATCGTCTCGTTTCATTAACCGATCCCCTCTCTTACTTGAAATACACTTCCCCCTTGCATACCTAAAGACTAAATTTTATAAATATTCAGAAACTTATATTCATTTTAGACAATCCATGCATTCATGCAAAGATTTTTTGATAGACATTTTTCGGCAATTTCCCCTAAATTTTTAATATACTTTTTCAAAATAAAGTGACACTTTACTTATTTATCCTCATTAAGACAAAAGCAGTGCTTAACGCACTACTTTTGTCTTTTTTTCCTTTTCTAAATTACGAGCCGTTTCGCTTAGCTCAACATCTTTTCCGTCTTTAAGTGTTCCAAATATAAAATCGAATACTGGATTTGAAACACCAAACCAAAACTTTTCATTTTTATAATGGTGTAATATATGTTGTTTTTTTAGCCATCTTCCAAACTTAGTGACGGGACGAATCGGTCTATGAGCAATATAATGTTTCCATTCGTAAACGAGCAGCATAATAATCATTCCGATTCCAAATGAAAGTGTAATAGTAACACTTTTTGTAATACCATATGCTATAAGTAAATATATAGTAAAACTAGGTATACTAAACCATACAGGTAAAAACAAAAGTTTTAAATCATCTGGATATACGTGGTGATCATAATGCAATCTTCTTAACATTTTTAATAGAAATGTGTTTTTAGGTGGCTTTATATGGAATAAAAAACGATGTGTCATATATTCATTAAGTGTATAGAAAACAATCCCAAACATACATGCTAACATGCCAAACCACGTAAAAAATTGCATTTTTAAAATAATAATGAAAACAAATAGAATGCTATACATAATAACGATATCATGTTGTAAAAAGAACTCTTTCCCCACTTTCTTCATCTTGTTTCCCCCTTTTCCCAAAAAACAGCCGCAACATATCGTTACGACTATTTCTTTTCTATTCTTATTCTATTCACTTTACAAATTTGCCTGCTGTTCTATTGTCGAGAAAAAATTGTTTGGTCCAAATATATTTTGCTTCGGAATAATATGTTCCACTGCAAACACTGTTACTTCTCCTCTTTGCACTTCTCCAATAATGAGCCCAAATATTTCATGATTTACTGCAAACGTCGGTTGCTTTGTTTGTAACAATCTTGCAGCATTATGAAATACCGCTTCATATAGTGGATTTCTATCAGTAATTTCTTTTCGGATTTTTGGCGCTAACGTAATTATAATTTCTTTTCCGTCAATAGTGGTTCGATACATAAAAATCTCCCCTTCAATCTTATGTGAACAACTGTAAAGCTTTGTATGCAAAATGTATAGAGTAACCTACTAAAATAATACCTGCTCCGGCTGTTATGTAGCCAAGCGCTTTTGGTTTTAATAAAGTTCTTCCAAAATGTACAGAAAAAGCAATATTTAAATTCCATAAAATAATACCAACAATAATGCAAAGACTGTACAAAAAAGCTTCTTGTTTCGTTACCTTCGTAAGTAATGAGCTAAGTGTACTTCCGTATATACCAAACCAAAAAACAAGATTTAATGGATTGGATATCGCAATTAAAAATCCTGCCATAAACGATTGCTTAAGGCCACCTACCTCTTCTTTTTTATATTCCATATTCGAGTCGAAAATTCCTTGTTTTACACTTTGAAATCCTAAATAAAATAACAAGAAAAAACCCGTACAATACATGAAGGCTTGTACATATGTATACATAAACACAGAAGATAAACCGAAATAAATGAGAAGCATAAATAAAACATCTGCAGTCATTCCACCAATTCCAACAACCCAAGCGTGCCAAAACCCACGTTCAATTCCTCGTTTTAACATTTCAATATTAATCGGCCCTACTGGCGCAGCTAATGATATACCTAATACGATTTGCTGTATAATTGCTCCAAACATCGCTCTATCCTTTCTACTCTCTTTACTACTAGTTAATGATGTAATTTGAAAAAATAGACTAGCTTTCATAATAAAATACCCTTTTTTATCCAAAATATACAAAAGAGCCATCTAGGTGATGGCTCTTACTTTTCTATCCTATGAAGAAAAGGACATTTCCCTTTTATTGGCTCTACATCGTCTCCTATGAAATATTGTTTCCATTCACGATGTTCCGGGTCACCATAATGACTAATGTTAGGATGTTTCGGCAATTGATCCCACTTTTCAACTCGCTCACGGACCATTTGTCTTGAATATGCTCCTTTAGGACGATCTCCCTCTAATCCATCAAAAATAGTGCGTGGCTGAAACCCAATAACGAGAGAATTCCCTAAATGTCTAGTTTTTCGTTGTTTATAAGCTGGCGCATTTCCAAATGCGAATATTGGCTCACCACCAAATGAAAATTCCCATAAATAATGGTCTGGATCTTCAGGAATTTGCTTTGGCCATGCTTGATTATCGTTTTCATGTAAATACTGTAACACTTTCCAAAAGGAATCACGGTAATATTCGAGTGGCTGTTCTTCACATTCCGGTTCTACAAAAAGGAAAAAGCCCCTTCTTACAATCGGCCTCTCTTTCATTAACTCTAAAAAAGATAACATTGTATGTGGCAAATGACTCCAATCATTATGAGAAAGAAATGAATAACGAAGTTCATTCTTTTTCAAAGCTGTTAAACCGAAATAACATGGAAAAGTTGGTTCTAACACAACATTTGAAAAAATCTCAAATTCTTTTGCAACCCAATCCGGTATGTCGGTTCTCGTTCTCATTCCTTCATTATCTAATAAGTAAGACTTATTCATTCTTTCACCTCATTATGTATAGCATTCAATTAAGAATATTACATACTCGGCCTGTCCTATACCTATTTAAAAATTTGACTGAAAAATTATTTAAAAATACAAAAAAATAAAATCGCTTACTTGACTAAATTCTCCCAATTCGTGTATATTTAAATTAATCATTTAGCAGAATATTCAAGAATATAGCATTTTTAGTTTATATTATTTTTTTAAAATGAATTTCACTAAATGAAAATAGTAAACGCTTTTAGGAGGAATTGTAACATGCAAGGAAAAGTAAAATGGTTTAACAACGAAAAAGGTTTTGGATTTATCGAAATGGAAGGCGCTGACGATGTATTCGTACATTTCTCTGCTATTCAAGGCGACGGCTACAAAGCTTTAGAAGAAGGTCAAGAAGTATCTTTCGACATTACTGAAGGTAACCGCGGACCTCAAGCTGCTAACGTAGTAAAACTTTAATCCAACATATAACAGGAGGTTACCTTACTTGGTAACCTCCTTTGTTATTCCTTTGTATATTTCCGTTTTACAGAGCAAAAACTATGTGAAATGCGCACTATACAAAGGAGGAATTATTAATGGGATCAGAAGTAAATGATTTTGAAGAAGTGAAATTCCGTGTAGAAACAGCACAAAAAATGGTAGGATCAGCAACAATTTCAATGGATCCAGATACATTAGAACATGCTACTACTGCTGTAGAAGCAGCTCGCTCTCAGCTTGAAATTATGAAATCTGTTGCAACTGATTTAGATGAGCCATTTTTAATGAATGAGGAAAAAAAATTAAATAAATGTGAGCATCAACTAAACGAAGCAAGACACTAAAAAACATCCAGAGAATTTTCTCTGGATGTTTTTTCATGACAACTGTTCCCCATACTTTTTCAATGTTTCTCCCACTGTACATTGCCTTATACAAAATGAATGAGCGTAATACTTACTATTTGTCTTTCGATTATGTTCTCGCAAAAAACATCCTTCACAATACGTTTCTAATAAGTCATTTACCTCTGTAATGAGTTGCTTTTTATCCACCTTTGCACCTCTCTATTCGGTTATTTCTTTATGACTATCAATACTTGTTCCTTCTAATGCTTGCGTAGCTAATTGATGTGCTTCTTTATTTTGTTTTCTAGATATCGGCTCACATATAAGTTTTAATTTCATTTGCTTCGCCTTTTGCTCAATTTGGTCTAAATAATGATTTAAATGTTCATCATAACAAGGCCATTCTCCGGCTAATTGCTGCAGTACCACTTGTGAGTCTCCGCGAAGTGTAACTGCTTCATACTTAATCCCTAGTTCCTCGAGTATATTCATACCGTATAATAATGATGCATATTCCGCTTCATTATTATCATATATACCTTCTATATATGCATTGCGGCGAATGCGGTAGTTTGTATTTCCTTTTTTATAATACACACATATACCAACGCCAGCTTCTTTCGTTTGCACATCATACCCCCCATCAAAATAAACGAGTATTTCTTGGGGCTCTTCCTCTACTTGCTTACTTAACTTTTTCATCTCTTTTAATGACCATTCTGCGTCCATTTCATCGTAAAATAAAAGTTCCTTAGCTCTTCCTGTTTTCTCAAAATCCTCTGCAAATTGAAGTACTTCTTCTATGTTCATATACTCTGTTGTTAATTCCGTCTGCAATCCACGCTTCGTTTTATACAACCAATGAATTTTATATTTCATACTACATTCCCCTTATGTAAGACTTCTTATATGTAGCCAGCTAATGAAAGCCTCACTTTATTTTATTATATTTTATCTAGAGTCACAGCATAATATTCAATGTGATTACATACAAAAAGAGCTATCCCATAGGAATAGCTCTTTCATCTATTACATAAATCTTTCAAATTGTACTCGCTTATTAATCCAGTACATTACAGGCATACCGATCGCCATTACTACGAATTCACCTGCTGCACATGTTAACCAAGTCCACATAAATGGTAGATCAAATGCAAGATGAAGTTCAATTGCAATCATAAACATTGTAATTGTAAAGATAACTGTATTAAAAATCATACGAGCCCAAACACCTTTAATAAATCGCATAGAAATAATCGTTGCAACTAATGCAAGAATAGATTGCCCTACTCCAAATACTAAATCGTAAGCGATCATAGGTGAGAAAAAGAGATTCGTTAAAAATACACCTAATACAATTCCGTAAATTGCTTTCTTGTTAAATACAACGAGATGATTAAACATCTCTGAAATACGAAATTGTACATTCGTAAAGCCAAATGGCTGAATAAGCATAGAAACAGCAATATATAATGCCGCTAAAATACCATTACCGACTAAAGTTCTAATATTCATGACAAAATCTCCTTAGTTTTTTTACGTGGGATGGTTTCGAACCACGTTATTCGTTTTTTAGGCAACAAGATTATATTTTACGTGGTAGCCCCTCTTTCGTCAATAGATTCCTATCATAAACTACCTTTTTCCTTTTAGACAACGTATAATAAAACATATGAAAGATTTAGGAGGTTTCACTTCATGACAGCAACAATTCAAAATGAAAAAGTGATCGTTTCCATTTCTGACAAAGGTGCAGAATTACAGAGCGTTCGCTTAAAAGAAGACAACATAGAATATTTATGGCAAGGTGATTCTACTTATTGGGGACGCCGTGCACCAATTTTGTTCCCAATTGTCGGCCGATTAGTAGATAATACATACTACGTAGACGGTAAACCATATTCATTAACACAACACGGTTTCGCTCGTGATCTTACTTTCTCTGTGAAAGAACAAAGCGAAACAAAAATCACTTATATCGTTACTAGTAATGAAGAAACATTAAAAAAATACCCATACGAATTCGAATTACTCGTTTCTTATGAGCTAAATGGACAAAGCGTTCATATAACATATGAAGTAAACAATCCTACTTCAAAAGAGATGTTCTTCTCAATCGGAGCACATCCTGGATTCAACTTCCCTTTATTGGACGGTGAATCATTTACAGATTATCACTTATCGTTTAATGGTTCGGAACGCTTAGAAACAAGCGTATTAGAAGGACCTTATCTTTCAAACAAAAAGCAATTAATCGCTGAAAATACGACTGAATTGCCACTTACATATGATTTATTCAAAAATGATGCACTTATTTTTGAACATATGAATACGAATGAAATTTCGATTCGTTCTCATAAACATAATAAATTTGTAAAAGTAGAATTTGATGGATTCCCATTTGTTGGCGTATGGACACCAGGGGATAACGCACCTTTCTTATGTATTGAACCTTGGTATGGCATCGCTGATGAAGTAAATCCAGCAAAAGATTTCAAGAACAAAAAGGGAATTCAATCTTTACAAGCGAATGAAACATTTACATGTCGTTACAGCATCACAATCGGATAACTACTCTATCCCCTACTTCAAAAAAATATTTAAGTAGGGGATCATCTTATAATTTGGAGGTTTCTCATTTTGATTGAAGTATATATTGATGGTGCATCAAAAGGAAATCCTGGTCCTTCTGGTGCAGGAGTGTTTATTAAAGGCGTTCAGCCACCTGTACAATTATCAGTACCACTTGGAACAATGTCCAATCATGAAGCAGAATACCGCGCTTTACTTTTAGCATTAAAATATTGCATTGAGCATAATTATAGCACTGTCTCTTTTCGTACAGATTCGCAGCTTGTTGAGCGGGCTGTTGAAAAGGAATACGCAAAAAATACAATATTTGCACCTCTTTTAGATGAAGCACTGCAGTACATAAAAAACTTCGATCTCTTTTTTATTAAGTGGATTCCAAGTAGTCAAAATAAAGTAGCTGATGAATTAGCTAGAAAAGCTATCTTACAAAATTAACGGGGGTATGAGTGTGAAAAAAGAGTGGATTGCTCCTCTTGCTTTATTATTTGTCTCTTTTATTTGGGGAGCTACGTTTGTTGTCGTTCAAAACGCTATGTCTTTCGTTGGTCCATTTACGTTTAATGGTATTCGCTTTTTATTCGCTGGAATTATTTTATTATTCGTTCAAATTATTTTCTCACAGAAAACTTCAAAACAAGAATTAAAACATAGTAGTTTAGCTGGATTAATGGTTGGGTTCTTCTTATTTGTTGGCTATTTATTACAAACATTTGGCTTACTTTATACAACTTCTTCAAAAGCAGGTTTCTTAACTGGGCTAAGCATTGTTATGGTCCCAATCTTATCATTTATCTTTTTAAAACAAAAAGCCACCATTTTCATCGTACTTGGTATTGCTGTAGCTACAACAGGTTTGTACTTATTAACAGCTGCTGATTCTTTCCAATTAAATATAGGAGATATACTTGTTCTTGGTTGTGCAGTCGCTTTCGCTGCCCATATTCTTATTAACGGCTTCTTTTCTAAAAAAATATCACCTTTATTATTAAGCACATCTCAAGTATTAGCTGTTGGTATATTTTCTTCTATTTGCGCTTTTTTGTTTGAAGATTGGGAAAAGTTATTTTCAATATCACTATGGACGAATCAATCCTTTTTATTCGCACTCTTTCTAACTGCCCTGTTTGCAACATCTATTGCTTTTTTCATTCAAACATCGGCACAAAAACACACTTCTCCAACGAGGGTAGCAATTATTTTCGCAATGGAGCCCGTTTTTGCTGCATTAACAGGCGTTCTCGTTGCAAATGAACAACTTTCTATTTCTGCTATTATCGGATGTCTATGTATTTTTCTAGGCATGATTTTTGTTGAATTACCTTCCAAAACAAAAAAAGAAGCGCAGGCTGCGTGAAGTTACGCTTGTAACTTCCGCATAAAAGCCTTAGCGCTTTTTTTATCTGTAATTTCTTCCTCTTTCAATCGTTCTAATAACGCAACGAAATAACTACCATCAAACTGCAATTGATGTTTAATTGTCGCTTCTATTGCTGCGTTCACAATCCCATCAGACGCACCAGTATATCCTTGTCCAAACATAATAAACCCTTGTGCTTCCTCTGATAATTTAAATCCTTTCGTATGTAAGAATGAAAGATAATCTTCTACTGTTTGCATGTTATTCCCACCTACTCAAAAATTCTCCATCTCCTATCATACATGTTTTTACACGCTATGAGAATGAAATTTCTTTGACAACTTTGTAAATCAATCTTCTACTTCGCTTACAATGGAGGATTTTCTAACAATCTGAAGGAATATGTACAGTGGAACTTATTTCATATTAAAGGGGAGACACGATGAAACAAGCACTATTAATTATCGACGCTCAGCAAGAATTAATTGATGGAAATGAGCAAGAAAATGAAGTTTTTCGTAAAACCGAGCTATTATCTACACTAAATATAGCCCTGCAGAAAGCAATAGATTCAAATGCTCTTATTGTTTTCGTAAGAGATATCGATGTTGCTTCTGGTAGTGGCGAAGGATTTGAAGTACATAATCAAATTCAAGTACCCCAGTCTGCAATCTTTATTAATAAAGCAGCAACCAATTCATTCTACGGCACTTCTTTACTTGAACTTTTAAAAGAAGAAAACATTAATCATATTGTTATAGGCGGATGTAAAACAGAACATTGCATTGACACTGCAGTTAGAGCAGCAACTGTACAAGGATTTGACGTTACATTAATTAAAAACGGTCATTCAACAACTGATTCTAACGTATTGTCTGCAGAACAAATTATTAGTCATCACAATAAAACTTTACACGGTCATTATAACGTTGATCATTTTTCTATGGTGAGAGATATCGAGGAAGACCTCTTTCAGCCGACTCATGATCAATATCGTGATTAGCGAAAAAGAATCCTTCATTCAGAAGGATTCTTTTTCACCCAAAAATTTGTGCTGCAATGCTATATAACTCATTATTCCTTTTTAATAATTGACCGCTATTTTTCATCATAATTGGTGGTGTATTCACCTTTTTAAAACCAGCAATCTCTAATACTTTCATGAAATCTTTCTTTCCTTCTAGTACATCAATTCTTAATTTACCATTATGCCCTTTTGCTAAATCATGTACAATTCTCATTGCCATCTCATCATTTTTAGCAACAACCGGCCCTATTATCTTATTTTCTGGTGTTTGTATGCTTAAACCGTAACCTAATACATTTTGTTCCTTGTCCTTTACAACGATACACTGTTCACTTTGCATAATTCTTTTCTTTAAAAACTCTTTTCTATTTGTTCCAAACGCATATTCATCTATTTTTATTATTTTTTCTAAATCACCCTCTTCATAATTCATCACATAATCTTCATTTCTTATACAATAATCTTTCGCATTGTATGAGTTACATATGTATTTAGAAACATAACTTACTGCCCTAAATCCTAACTTTTCATATAAAGGTTTCCCTTCATCCGTAGCAATAAGCATAATTGGAGTATGAGCTGATACGCTTTTAACGCACGCTTCCGTTATTATCTTTCCAATCCCTCTCCCCTTATAATCTGGATGTACAATCACCATTCCGATAGACGCTAATTTCTCCCCATATAATATTATTGCCGCGCTAGCAATTAGTTCCTCTCTCTCATTCCAAACACCGTATACAATCCCTGCGTTAAAAATAGTCTCAATTTCTTCTCTGTTATAATCCCACCCAATATAAGAAGATAATGATACAATATTCCCTGTTTTTGCTTCCCTAAGACGCTCCACCCTAATTTCCAATTCACTCATACTCCATCCCCTTATCTAGACATTTAAATCATTATTACGAAATCAACTTGTACATGTTTCCCTTTATTTGTCACACACATATGTTATTTTGACCAAGACTATATTGTAAATGAGGTGACAACATGCCCATTACGAATCGATTTTCTACCACCACTAACGGCGCACTCGCTATTACTGGAAATACTTTAGGCTTAAGTAAAATTAGTAATCAAAACCGTGCTGGTACAATCGGGGCAATTGGTGCATTCGCAACTACGAATACTGCTTTACAAGTACCTACTTTTCCTGCTGGTACAACGTTAAACTATACACAAAATAGTTCTACCGCTATTTTAAATATCCCTGCTGGTAGTACTATTCTTTACGCAGAACTCGTTTGGGGTGGAAACTATTTATCTCGTGATCAAAACATTACGAGTGTATTAGGAAACCCAGTTTCTTTTACAACACCTGTTTCAACATACTCGATTACTCCTTCAGCTGTTACGGCTTCAAACCAAACATTCGTTTCAAACTCTATTACATTTGGCTTTTACACTCGTTCAGCAGACGTAACAACCCTTATTCAAGCTGGAGGTTCTGGTTCCTATACTACAGGCGCGGTTCCTGGACTTGTAGATCCTATAGATGCTTCTAATGGAACAATTAATTCGGCTGGATGGACGCTTATCGTCGCTTATCAAAACGGGACATTGCCAGCAAGAAACTTAACCATTTATGTAGCGGGTAACCGTGTTTCTGCTGATACCGGTAGTGCAGATGTAGCTGTTTCTGGATTTTTAACACCTTCAGGAGGACCTGTAAGCGGGAGGTTATTTTTAAGTTCTATTGAAGGAGATGCAGATTTAATAGGGGATCAAGCTTTATTTGGACCAAATTTCAGTTCATTAAATGCTTTATCTGGGCCAAATAATGCTGTAAATAATTTCTTCGGTTCTCAAGTTAATAATGCTGCAGGAAACTTAGATACAACTGGGACATTTGGAACGCGAAATCAAAGTGCTTCTACAGGTACAAACATCTCCGCTGGAAGACAGGGCTGGGATATTACTTCTATTGATATTTCTCCTTATTTAACAAACTCACAAGTATCCGCCGCAATCCGTTTAACTACTAACGGAGATGCATATATGTTAAATACAGTCGGCTTACAAATTAATATAAACTCCCCAAATATACAAGCAACGAAAAGCGTAAATAAAAGTGTTGCTGCAATTGGAGATATTCTCACTTATACAGTTACTATCCCTAACACCGGGCTTCTTCCTGCCAATAACGCTATTTTTATAGATAGCCTCCCTAACGGTACTTCTTTTATACCCGGCACTGTAACAGTAGATAACGTACCACAAACAAATGCAAATCCTGCAGCTGGTATATCTCTTGGAACAATTAATAATGGTACTTCTCGCACAGTAACTTTCCAAGCTACTGTTGTTTCTCTTCCAAGTCAAAATCCTATCTCTAACACTGCTAATATTACATTTCAATATACACCTATCGCTGGAGGAACAACCTTTAACGGTCTTGCAACAAGCAACTCTGCTGGAACACAAATTAACCTGGCAGATATTAATGGAACAAAATCAGTTAACAAACTTTTCACAGATATTGGTGAAACATTAACTTACAGTATTGCCCTAGCTAATATAGGAAATATTGCTGCAACAAATGTTATATATACGGATCCGATTCCTAGCGGGACTACTTTCATTCCAGGAAGTGTAACTGTGAACGGAGTTACTCAAGCTGGCGCAAATCCCGCTAATGGTATATCAATTGGATCAATTGCTGCAAATTCTACTACTACTATTTCATTTCAAGTATTTGTTCCTTCTATCCCCCAAACAAATCCAATATTAAATAGTGGTACAACAACATATCAATACATTCCTGTACCAAATCAACCTGCAGTAAGTGGGACTGATACGACCAATATCGTATCTACTCAAGTGAATAACGCTACTGTAACAATGGCAAAAGCAGTAGATAAAAATTTTGCAGATATTGGTGATACACTAACGTACACCGTTTCCTTTACAGGTACAGGTAATACAAATGCGAACAATGTTATTTTTACGGATGTCATTCCTACTGGAACAACTTTCGTTCTAAACAGTTTAACAATAGATGGCACGACACAAGTGGGCGCAAATCCCGCTAGCGGTGTGAACATTGGATCCATCCCAAGCGGCACAATAAAAACTGTTGCATTTCAAGTAGTAGTAAACACAATACCCGCGTCAAATGTCGTATCTAACGGATCAAGCGCTTCTTATCAATATACCGTCAACCCTAGCCAATCTCCCGTTACAAAAAACATTTCTTCTAATCTCGTTTCCACTCAAATTAACAATGCGAATTTAACATTAACAAAATCAACTAACAAACAATTTGCCACAATTGGCGAAACGATAAGTTATACAATCCTTATTACAAACAGTGGAAATGCAACCGCTAATAACGTTCAACTAACAGATCCACTTCCAAACGGAACGATATTGACTCTTGGTACTGTAACACTAAACGGAGTTTTGCAGAATGTAGATTCTCTTGTTGCTTTACCTATCGGCACAATTCCTGGTGGAGCTACTTTTACCTTATCCTTTCAAGTAACAGTCATTAACATTACTGCCCAAAACCCTATTATTAATAACGCTTTCGCCTCTTATATTTACACTGTAAATCCAAGTTTGCCACCGACTTCAAAAACAGCAAATTCTAATTCTGTTACATCAACAATTAGACTAGCAAATCTCCATGTTAATAAATCTGTAGATAAAACGTTTGCGGAAGTTGGCGATGTATTAACTTACACCTTTGCTCTTACTAACGATGGAAATGTTGCAGCGAACAATATATTACTATCTGATTCAATTGCGAATGGAACCGCCTTTGTCCCAAACAGCGTTATAGTTAACAGTGTTACTCAGCCAGGCGTTACACCAGCTAGCATCAATATTGGTAGCATCAATGCTAATACTACAATTACAGCTTCATTCCAAGTAGTAATAACTAGCATTCCAAATCCAAATCCTATTTCAAATAGCGCTTCCATCTCCTATAACTTTATCGTTGATCCAAACACTTTACCTGTAAGTAAGAACACTACTTCAACCACTACATTTACTCAAGTAAACGATGCAAATGTCATTTCAGCCAAAACAGTGGATCGAGAGTTCGCTACCGTAGGGGATATATTAACTTATACTGTTACTTTGACGAATGCAGGAAGTGTTTCTGCTGATAGCCCTACTTTCGTAGATACGAATCCAGACGGTACTACTTTTATTCCAAACACTTTTCTTATTAATGGTGTACTTCAAAATAACGCAGATCCAAATATAGGTGTTCCGCTACCTTCCATTGCTGCTAATGGCTCACTTACTGTCTCTTATCAAGTAACCGTCACCTCTTTACCAACACAAAATCCAACATTAAATTCATCTAGTACACAGTATAGCTTTATTCTAAATCCGGGCGATCCACCAACTATAGAAACATCTGTAAGTAACACTGTAAGTACACAAATTAATTTAGCAAATGTAGTGATTGTCAAAGAAGTAGATTTAACTATCGCCGATGTCGGGCAACCAATCACATATACAATTTCTTTAGCTAATCTTGGCAATACTACAGCAAATAATGTTATTGTTACCGATATAATCCCTAATGGCTCCACTATCGTACCAAATAGTATTTTTATAGGTGGTACTTTACAACAAGGTGCAGACCCTAGTACCGGTCTTCAAGTCGGCTCCATTCCTTCAGGTGGTTTTACAACGATTGTTTTTCAAATAAGTGCAAATGGGCTACCTTCACCAAACCCAATTCAAAACAGCGCTTCACTTCAATATAGCTTTATCGCTGATCCTAACTTACCTGCTCTCGTTAGAAACGCTGCTAGCAATATAGTAACTACACAAATTAATACTGCTAATATCGTTGCTACAAAACTCACAAGCACAAACTTCGCTGATGTTGGTGATGTCATACTATATGCAACTATTTTAACAAATAACGGGAATATCCCTGCTGCTAATGTAACGTTTACAGATATCATTCCAGCGGGTACCCTCTTCATTCCTAATACTGTAACGATTAATAATGTCCCTGTAGCTAACGCAAATCCTGCCACCGGCATTTCAATTGGTACGATAGGAGCGAATTCATCACGCACCGTTGCATTTCAAGTTTTTGTACCAACTATCCCTGCTGTAAACCCAATTACAAATCAATCAGGCACAACATTCCAATATACGTATGATCCATCCAAACCTGCTGTGATGCAGATGGTTGCTTCTAACACTGTACAGACAACTATTAATAACGCCTCAATTGCCGCTACTAAATCGGCAGATAAACAGTTTGCTAACGTAAATGATATTATTACGTACACGACTACTTTAACGAATAATGGGAACACACTTGCATCAAATGTAATATTTACAGATGTAATTCCAAACGGGACATCGTTTATTCCTAATAGTGTTACTGTAAATGGGAATACACTGCCTAATGTCAATCCAGCAAGCGGAATTGCAATCGACCCAATAAATCCGAATGCAAATACAATCATCTCATTCCAAGTACAAGTAAATTCTATCCCGAATCCAAATCCAATCCCAAACCAAAGTAATACAACGTACCAGTATGTCGTAGATCCTAACTTACCTCCAGCATCCGCCAATACGTTAAGTAACGTAATAACAACTCAAATTAATAACGCTACTATTGTCGCTACTAAGTCTGTGAATACACCGACAGCTGCAATTGGTGATATTGTTACTTATACGATTGCAGTAACAAATACAGGTAATATCCCTGCTAGTGCAACTGTTTTAACAGATGGGCTTGGCGCAGGAGCTTCATTTATCCAAAACTCCGTAACGATCAATAATGTTCCACAACCAGGATTAGATCCATCACTTGGTGTTCACTTGGCAGATATTTCGCCAGGAGATACTGTATTCATTACTTTTCAAGCACAAATTTTAGCGATACCACCTAGTAGCACATTAACAAATAATGCTCTTGTAAATTATGAATATACCGTGAATCCAAACCAATCTCCTGCTGTTGGTAGCACCGTAACAAATACAACAGTTACACCAATTATTGACGCTACTTTAGTAATAAATAAAAGCGCTAGTACAACTTTCGCTACAATTGGTGATACAATTACATTCACTTCAGCTGTTACAAACAACGGAAATACTACTGCGAACAACATTATTTTTACTGATACAATTCCAAACGGTACTACCTTTATCCCAAATAGCTTTAAGATAAATGGTGTAACCGTTCCGAATGCAAATCCACAAAACGGTATCAATATTGGTAACTTGAATTCAAATGCATCTGCTACACTCAGTTTTCAAGTAAACATTACAACACTTCCAAACCCTAATCCAATCCCGAATAAATCATCGCTTCAATATAGCTTTATTGTAGATATAAATGAACCGCCAGTTTCACGAACAGTTCAATCTAATAAAACCTTTACACAAGTAAATACTGCTTCTGTTATCGCAACAAAAACTGCAAGCAGTGCTTTTGCTGCTGTTGGAGATACAATTACGTATACAACTACCCTCATCAATAGCGGCAATACTACCGCAAACACACCTGTTTTTATCGATATATTACCACCTGAACTTTCATTCGTTCCTGATAGCGTACAAATTAATACCATCCCACAACTTGGATTTAGACCAGATAGCGGGATTTCTTTAGACTCAATTCCAGTTGGAGGAACGACAACAATTAGCTTTCAAGCTATCGTTGGCTCAATACCAATTACAAATCCAACTTTGAACCAGTCTAGCACGACATACTCGATCATTGTTGATCCTACCCAGCCGCCGGTGACAGAAACAGCTACAAGTAATCCAACTTTAGTTCAAATTAACGAAGCGATTATTCAAGCAACGAAAAGTGTGGATCGGCTATTTTCTGACATAGCACCTGGAAATTCATTTTTAACGTATACAGTTTTATTAGAAAATGTAGGAAACACAACTGCTACGAATATCATTTTTACAGATCCGATTCCAAATAACGCAGTATTTATAGAAGATAGCGTTCGAGTAGGCGGAGTTTTATTACCTGGAGTAAATCCAGCGAACGGGATACCAATTGGGGATATTATTGCAGGAGATTTTATAAATGTTACCTTCCGTGTGCAAGTAGTTAGCATTCCAAATCCAATTTTCACAATTGGACCAGGCGGACCAAACTCACCGGTTGTAAACGGCGCTTCTATTGATTATAAATTTATGACAGGACCTAATTTACCACTTGTTTCACGAAATACGACATCTAATTCTGTTTCGACACAAATAAATTCTGGGGAAATTGTGGCAATCAAATCTGTAGATAAAACTTTCGCAACGATTGGTGATACAATTTCTTATACAATTACATTAAGTAACCCTGGAAATGTCACTTCACAAAATATAATTTTCACGGATACTTTACCTGATGGGACGACATTCATATCTGGCACTCTTACAAACGATTCTGGTACACAGCAAATCGGAAATCCATCTAACGGGATTCAGATTGGAAATATAAACCCAAATGGAACGGCCGTGATTACTCTCAACGTACTTGTTACAAACATTCCAAGTATAAACCCGATTTCTAATTTTAGTTCTGTACAATTTGCACATGTAGTTGATCCTAGCCAACCTGCCGTAACACAAACGAACGTATCTAATGCTGTTTCGACAACAATTAATAGTGCAATATTAACGACCCAAAAAAGCGTTGATAAATCTATCATTTCTGTTGGAGATACGATTACGTATACAACAACTATTACAAATACAGGAAATACGACTGCAACGAATATAACGTTCACGAGCGCAATTCCCGCTAACACTACCTTTATACCAAACTCAGTCAAAATAAATGGGGTTCAGCAATCTGGTGCGCAACCAGCACTTGGAGTAACTATACCAAATATCGCGCCTGGTGAAACAGTAACTGTTACCTTCCAAGTAAATGTTATTTCTGTTCCTCCTTCAAGTTCAATTATGGGTAACGATACAATTTTATATTCTTATACTGTTGATCCAAACGGAACTCCTGCTACTACTTCTACTTCAACGAATATTGTCACAAACCCAGTATTAGATGCTATGATAACGATGGCAAAATCGGTCGATCAAACAATTGTTACACTAGGTGATACCATTACCTATACAACCATTTTAACGAATAATGGCAATACAAATGCAACGAATATTACTTTCACTGATCTTATTCCAGACGGCACAACGTTCATTCCGAATAGTGTCACAATCAATGGCAGTACACACATCGGACTCGATCCTAATACAGGTATAACAATCGGATCAATTGCTCCTAACAAATCAATATCTATCGCATTTCAAGTTACTGCTACTTCTACACCAAACCAAAATCCTGTAGCCAATTCCGCTACTGCTTCTTACACATTTATCGCTGATCCAAATGCACCGATTGTTTCAAGAAACGTTACTTCAAACACAGTGTTTACTACGATTAATACAGCTAACATTCTTTCATTAAAACAAGTCGATAAATCCTTTAGTCGTATTGGAGACACACTCACTTATACTGTCATTTTAACAAACAATGGAAACTCATCTGCACAAAATGTTATATTTACAGATACAGTGCCAAGCGTCACTACATTTATTGCAAACACATTTTCTATTAACGGAGTTCCTCAAAGTGGGGCGGATCCATCGAACGGTGTGAATATTGGGACAATAACAGCCGGGACTACAGTAACAGTTTCGTTCCAAGTTACTGTAACATCATTACCAAACCAAAACCCAATTGTAAATTTCTCATCAACATCGTATCAATTAGTCTCACCACCTGATGCAGAAACTTCAATTAGTAATCCTGTTTCAACCCAAATTAACGAAGCAATATTGTCTATGACGAAAAATGAAAGTGTATCCTTTGCAGATATCGGGCAAACTGCTTTTTATACTACTTCTATTACCAATGTAGGCAATACCGATGCAACTAATATTGTATTCACAGATACATTACCAAGTGGACTCACATTTGTTCCTAACACATTAACTGTCGATGGCGTTTTACAACCTAACGCGGATCCAAATACAGGTGTATTACTTGCAACACTTCCACCAAACGAAATATATAGTATCGTCTTTCAAGTTACAGTGAACAGCATTCCCCCTAGTAACCCAGCACCAAATACAGCATCAACGACGTATGAATTTACTGTTGATCCTGTTAATCCTCCCGTTTCAAGTGCAGCTACTTCCAACACTACACTCCTTCAAATAAACAACGCAACTATTATTAGCACCAAAACAGCCAATCTTACTTTTGCGGATGTTGGTAATACAATAACATTTACACTTAACCTTCCTAATACCGGGAATGTGACCGCAACTGATGTAACTATTATCGATATTCTTGATAGCAATTTAAGTTTCGTTCCAAATAGTTTCACAGCTAATGGGCAAACCATTCCAAACGCCGATTTATCAACTGGTGTAAATATTGGTTCCATTAATGGTGGTAATACGGCAATCGTTACATTCCAAGCAACTGTTATTACACTTCCAACACTTAATCCCATTTCTAACTCTGCTTCTACCACATATCATTATGTCGTTGATCCTAGCCAGCCACCTATTACAACTTCTAATCAATCTAATACAACGACAACACAAATTAATAGCGCTATCCTTACTGCACAAAAAAATTCAAATGTATCTACGGTAGATATCGGGCAGGATATTACCTACAACGTTACAATTACAAATAGCGGAAATGTGAGTGCAACAAATGTTATTTTTACCGACCTTATTCCAGACGGAACTTCCTTTGAACCGAATAGCTTTACACTGAACGGAACTAGCATCCCAAATACAGATATCATTACAGGCGTTCCAATCGGTGATATCGCGCCAAACGAATCTGTCATCGTAGCATTTCACATTATCGCCAATGAAATTCCGCCTATAAATCCAATTACTAATCAAGCTAGCGTTAGCTTTCAACATATCGTTAATCCAGCTAATCCCCCAGTTTCAAAAAATATTATTTCTAACAACGTTACAACAAAAATTGAAAGTGCTATTTTAAATACTATTAAAATAGGAGATAAAACTTTTGCGACGATTGGTGATACGATTACGTATACAACGACTATTACGAACACAGGCAATATTCCTGCTAACAACGCTATATTCTCAGACCCTTTACCATCGTGGACACAATTTGTTGCAGGATCAGTTATTGTTGATGGCACTCCATTACCATCCGCTTCGATTATTAACGGTGTTGGCATAAATATAATCAATCCAAATCAAACTGTTACAATCATATTTCAAGTACAAATCGTAAGTAATCCAACAACGTTCACACCTGAACTCCAAAACTTAGGATTTGTTAACTTCCAATATAACGTAGGCAATGCATTACTGGCTCAGCCTGGCAATGTGGAAACGAATGTCTTCGTTACTTCTATTAATACAGCAATACTTTCAGCTGTAAAAACTGCTAATACAGCCTTTGCAAATATTGGAGATACGATCACTTATACAATTTTGATTCAAAATAGCGGCAATACAAATGCAACGAATGTAAATTTCTCAGACATGGTTCCAGCAGGTACGACCTTTGTTGAAAATAGTTTTGCTGTAAATGGAAGTACCATTCCAGGCGCAAATCCAAATAATGGAGTTAATGTCGGAACAGTTAGCGCAGGTAGTTCCTTAACCGTTACTTTCCAAGTCATAGTTACATCAACTCCACCTTCAAATCCGATTACAAACGTAGCATCTATTCAATACGCATTCATCGTTGATCCGGCCTCTCCTCCTGTTACAGGCACGATAAATTCTAATAGCGCTTCAACACAAATTAATAACGCAACTGTTACAACTGTTTTACAAGCAAATCGAACAATCGTATCTATTGGAGATGTAATTACGTATACAGCAACATTAACGAATACTGGAAACTTCCCTGCAAACTCTGTATTACTCATTAACGGAGTTCCTGAAGGAGCATTATTTGTTCCAAATAGTGTTACGCTCAACGGGATTTCACTTCCAGATGCAAGTCCAACTCTCGGTATTCCCGTTGGTATTATCGCACCAGGTGATTCCGCTACTATTACGTTCCAATTTCTTGCAAGTTCTATTCCACCACAAGGAGCAATTATAAATCAAGCACTTACAAGTTACACGTATATTGTCGATCCAAGTCAACCTCCTGTTACAGCAACATCCTCGTCTAATACGGTTAATACAGCTGTTGTTGATGCATCGTTATCCGTAATTAAAAGTACAGATTCTCTCGTTCAATCTACTGACGGTACAATCACTTACACAGTAGTCGTTCAAAATAACGGAAATACTACTGCAAATACAGTTACTTTAACAGATTTGGTCCCCGAAGGAACTGCCTTTATTCCGAATAGCGTAACTATTAATAGTGTTTCCGTTCCAGGTGCCAATCCTAACGTAGGAATACCATTAAACTCCATCGCACCGTCAGAAATCGTCACTGTAACATTCCAAGTTATCGTTCAATCTATTCCAAGCGTGAACCCAATTTCTAATACAGCCCGTATTGACTATACTTTTATCGCCGATCCAACTGCTCCTATCATCTCTCGAACAATTACGTCTAATCCTGCTTTCACACAAATTTCGGATGCGACTATCCTTTCTTTAAAAGCAGTCAATGCACAGCAAGCAACAACAGGTGATATTTTGACTTACACAATAACACTAGAAAATACCGGAAATATTCCAGCTACGAATCTCATATTTTCAGATACTATCTCCCAAAATACTACATTCGTAGAAAATAGTTTTACACTTAACGGAACAACTATACTTGGTGCTAATCCAAATGTAGGTGTTACTTTACCTACCCTAGCAGCAAACGCTACTCATCTTATTTCGTTCCAAATTCTTATTAACGATTCATTCTCGCAAGAATCGATTACAAATCAATCCAATACAACATATACAATCCAACCAGACCCAGGGCAACCGCCTATTACTGAAACATCTACTAGTAATATCGTCATTACAAATTTCGTGCAAGCACAATTGACAATTACAAAAACATCCAATCCAACAACTGTAGATATCGGTGGAACTATACTTTATATTTCTGAAGTGAAAAATATCGGTAATGTTGACGCAATAAATATTAATTTCACAGATTTTATTCCAGCTGGGACTACATTCGTTCCCGATAGTGTCACAATTAATGGTGTCCTTCAGCCAGGTGTAAATCCTGAAAACGGAATACCGATTGGAACAATTCCAGCAAACAGTTCCAAAACGATACTATTTCAAGTGCAAACAAATAATCCACCTACTGAAACCGAAATTGCAAATCAATCTTCAGCAACTTACCAATATGTAAGTATTCCTACAGCCCCACCAGTAAATCGCTCTGCAAATTCTAACATTGTTACAACATCACTTCAAAACGCAAATATTATTTCTGTTAAAAGCGCGGATGTAAATTTCATATCAATCGGGCAAATGATTACCTACACAAATACACTACAAAATATAGGAACCGTTCCGGCTAACAATACCGTGTTCATTGATAACATTCCAGAAGGTACTATATTCATTGAGGATAGCTTAGCAATAAATAATGTAACTCAGCCTGGCGCTAATCCTGAAAACGGAGTAACTCTCGGCACGATACAACCAAATGAAACAGTCACTATTTCATTCCAAGTACAACTTACAAATATACCAGAGGGCAATACAGTCATTAATATTTCAGACACTTCGTACGAATACCAAATTGACCCTAGTTCTCCAATTATTCAGCGTAGATCGTTATCAAATGCAGTAAATACTGAAGTGCGAACGGCAAATGTTAGTGCAATTAAATCCGCTAACAGATCCATTACACGTATCGGTCAAATCATCACATATACAGTCGCAGTTACAAACGCCGGTACAATACCTATTACAAATACTCTCCTACTTGACGCAATTGCTTCTGGCACCACATTCGTTCCAAATAGCATTCTTGTAGATGGCGTACCAAGACTTAACGAAAATCCAATTACCGGTATTAATCTTGATATAATTCTTCCAAATAATACGATTATTGTTACGTTCCAAGTAAGCGTAGTCTCTATACCGCCACAAAATAACATTAATAATATCGCCGTCATTCACTATGAGTATCGACCAGACCCAAGCGGACCACCAATTTCAGAAACAACCTCTTCCAATAGTACAAATATACAATTTATTGATGCTATTCTTATTGCTACAAAATCCGCTAATACTGTATTAGCTAACATTGATGAAACCATTGAATATACAGTATTCATTCAAAATAATGGATCGACTACAACTAACTCCATCTTTTTTACAGATACTATAGCGGATGGAACAGTATTTATTCCAGGAAGTGTAATAGTTAACAATACTGTACTTCCTGCAGCAGATCCAAATATCGGCTTTTCCATTCCTAATGTCGCAGCAGGTCAAATGGCTACAATAACATTCCAAGTTTCCGTTACGAATTTACCTGCTGTAAATCCAACACCTAATACTGCAAACGTCGTCTACGACTTTATTTTCAATCCTGACTTTGCACCAATTCAAAAATCTACTACTTCCAATACTACTTTTGTTCAAATTAATGATGCTGACATCGTTTCACTTAAAACTGTTGATTTAACCTCTGTAACGATTGGTGACATTTTAACTTATACAACAACTTTAACGAATACAGGGAATACGGATGCCACTGCTGTTGTATTTACAGACAATATACCTGATGGAACAACCTTTATTGACGGTAGCGTTTTAGTAAATAACATTCCTCAGCTTAACGCCAATCCAAGTGTAGGTATACTTGTAGGAACGATTGCTCCTAACACTTCTATCCCAGTCACATTTTCTGTTACCGTCGTAGCTCTTCCTGCTAGCGGTCATGTTCAAAATCAATCAACTTCTCGTTATACAATAAACACGGAAGAACAAATATCGACTAGCAATATTACCTTCACTGAAGTTATTTCCGCTAATGTAATTGCGACAAAAACAACACCTATCCAATATGCTGACTTACAAACTATCATCCCTTATACAATTTCCATCATAAATAACGGAAATATACAAGTCGAAAACATTATTGTTACAGATATTATCCCAGCAAATACGAGCTTTATAGAGAATAGTGTTATCGTGAACGGCAACGCTCGGCCAAATGACAACCCTCTTAACGGTATACAAATTGATACTATTCCACCTAATACGACAGCAACCATTCTATTCCAAGTACGGGTTACTTCGATTCCACAAACAAATCCAATCTCTAACACGAGTACAATTGAATATGAATACACGGTACCAGATCGACCACCTATTACCGAAACTATTATTTCATCAGCTGCCGCAACAGAAATTAATCACGCAAATTTGAATAGTAATAAAGCTGTTGACCTTGCATTTGCAACGGTTGGTGATACGTTAACGTATACGATTACACTAAATCAAACCGGTAATGTTGCAGTAAATGATGTAATCATTCAAGATATTATTCCTCAAGGTACTACGTTTATAGAAAATAGCGTCATTGTAAACGGAGAAACTCTTCCAGGAGTGAATCCAGTAAGCGGCATACCAATTGGTACTATAACTATTGGTGGAGATGCTATCGTTTCATTCCAAGTAACTGTGACTTCTATTCCAACACCAAATGAACTAAACAACAACGCAATTACTACTTTTAACTATATAGTCAACCCAAATAACGTACCTGTTACAAATACGACTACAACAAATACTGTCAAAACTACTGTCCAAAATGATAATGTCATTGCCATAAAATCTGTTGATGTAACGAATGCCTTACCTGGTCAAACTTTAACGTATACAATTACGATTACGAATAGCGGTAATGTAACGATTGAAGACCTTCTTGCCATAGACGCCGTACCAATAGATACGACTTTTGTTGCTGGTAGTGTTACGATTAACGGAATCAATCAGCCTAATGAGAATCCTGAAAATGGTATTACGTTAGGAAATCTTGCTCCTAATGAATTTGTTATTATTACGTTCCAAGTGACAATATCTTCTTCTACTCTTCAATCTACAATTAATAATGATGCTTCTGTTTCCTATACCGTTATCATTGATCCAACAAAACCACCTATTACAATTACAAAACAAACAAATACCGTTACAACGACAGTTATTGATCCGATGGTTCGCATTGAAAAAACAGCTGACAAATCTATTGTCGTTATAGGAGATATCATTACATTCACATTAGCGGTATTTAATCATTCCCCAATTCCGACAATTAGTACTTCTGTTATAGACACAATTCCAGCTGGTACAACATTTATAGAAAACAGTGTAACAATTAACGGTACTCCAGTTCCAAATATTCGTCCAGACACCGGTATTAATATCGGCTCTTTACCTGCAGATTCAGTAGCAACTATAACATTTCAAGTTCTCGTAACTTCTATTCCTTCAAACAGTACAATTGTAAATTCTGCAACAGTTACCGCTGCCTTTCAATTGACACCACAGGATCCAATTATTACTTTCATTGTTAATTCAAATATTGTTCGTATACCAGTTGAATTTGTAACTGCAACCGTCACGAAAGGTGCTTCCGTCAGCTCAGCTTATTTAAATCAATATTTTGATTACACGGTGCGTATTACAAATACTTCCGAAATTTCACTCTCAAATATTTCTTTACAAGATACCATTCCAGCAGGTTTACAATTTATAAATGGCACTGTCTTCATTAATGGCGAACGCTCTCCACTAGCGAATCCGAATTTCGGTTTCCTAGTCGCTACTAATTTGGAACCAAACGAAACAATTATCGTGTTATTCACAGTACAAGTAATAGGTCCACCTGTTACTAATGAGTTTAAAAATACGGCCAATATTTCGTTACAACTTCAAGTCTCGCCTACCGATCCACCAATTACAGTAACCGTTACAAGTACCGAAAACATTGTCACCTTTGTTCCAGAAAATCCAGATGAAACTCTTCCAAATTTAAATTGCTTCTTTGACGGTGAACGCTTCATACGGATTACCCCTCGAAATGTACGAAATTATCTTTGGACTTGGATTTGGTGGAAGTAATTGAAACAAAAAAGAGATTGTAGTTTGGTTGAAACCAAATTACAATCTCTTTTTCATTACCTATATCCCACTACGTTGTAACTCGTCCAAGGATATACAATTAAACACCATCTCAAGTTATTTTAGTCGTAATAAGTTGGCCAGCTTCATTAATAGTAACTTTCCATTTCACTCCACTAGCAGTCTTCATGATTATACCTTTACTTGCCTCTATTTCAATATCTCCAAACATTCTTCCGCCAGTTGTCGCTAACCAAGCATTCCCATTTTCCATAGAAGATCTTGCAAAAATACGATTAATTCGAAAACGTTTATGATCTTGAGAATAACCACTTAATGTAATTCTAACTTTATATAACTGACTCGCCTTCATATTCGAAATAATTGTATCGCCAACATTTAATGGAACATCCAACGCAATAACCCAACTTCCAGTTGCGCTTAATGCATATTCAATTTTAATTTTCTTTGGGCTCTCTCCCCAACCAAAATACATTCCAAAACAATTTAACATTTGTATTGGTTTTTTCGTAAAATCCAGTTCAATTACAACTGGATTACTATCTGGAACGTCAATATAGTTCACACTTTGTTCATCTATTAAATTAAAGCAATTTACGAGATTTCCACCGTACGGTACTTTCCCACTTACTTGCTTAACATTATATTTCTGCTGAGCATTTACTAATATATCATCTTGATTCCCTATTAAATGTGGTTTATTTAACGTAATCGGTAACTGAACTCGTAGGGATTCTTCATAGGTAGACTTACAAACATTGTATTGTCCTTTATCTACAATAGTTGTAGAAAGTAAATTTGAAAAAAGGTAGTTACGATGTGAATTAGAAGAAAATTCAATGACAATTTGTTCACTACTCATCCGGTACGTATCCCAAATCATACAATCAAATGTATTATACGCACCTGAGCAACGAATTGCTTTTTTCGTTTGTTGTCTACATTGCACTTGAATATCATGAAACGTATTTCCTGAACTTTCATTTGGCAAATCACTATTTCCATCTACTTCAATCCCATACACACATCCATCAATAAATATTGATTGAAATACATTGGCATTAATCCAGCAAGGTGTATTGATATCATCTATATACTCTGTTTTCAAATATATTGCAGTTTGAAAGTTTTTAATTTGAATAAATTTGACTTGAAAGAAACTAATATAATCCCATGCCTTTTGACAATAAAAATGTATAGCTTTTCCTTTATACGATGGAGTTGTATTTATTATATTTATATTTGATATAACAGATTGATTAGGTACTTCGATTTGTTGTGAACCAGAAACATAAATGACAGCCGATTGAAACAACGGATTTATAACTTGAATAGTACCACCAACTATCGAAGCGTTACTTTGTAGCTCAAATGCATTAAAATCCCCATCAATTTGCAGCGTTACGGTAGGATCTAACTCTAATCTTACGTTTGATTTAATAACAATCGGCTTTACAATTTTGTACGTATTTACCCCTGTAATTCTAACCGTCGAAATTCGATTCGCTACACAATAATCAATAGCTTGCTGAATTGCTAATGAGCTATCATTTCCCGAGTTTGGAACTGCGCCAAAACAATCAATGTGAACGCTACTTTCTGGCGCACAATCTTCTTGGGAAGAAATATATTCTGACAAAATAAATTCACTCCTCATATTACCTTTTTTCATATAATATGTGAGTTCTCTCTTAAAAGTTTCTATAATTAAAAAAACAAACGACCTACCCGGTCATTTGTTTAACTCATATATATTTTTCGTTTCTTCTATCATTTTAGCTAACGAGAAATACCTCACTGCTTTCTCTCGTGCTTTTAATCTAATATCATTTACCCTTTGTTCATCCCCTTGTAGTTCTTCAAGTGCACTTGCGAATTCAGATTCGCAATATTCAGATATTAAAACACCTGATTCTCCATCTATTACCGCTTCATGTATTCCGCCAACATCTATTGAAACAATTGGTGTCCCTGTAGCCATCGCTTCAATTACTACCATTGGAAACACTTCACGAAAAGATAATAAAAGTAAGGCATCCATATTCCCTATAAACTCATACGGCTCTGAAATATTTCCTAACATCTTTACACTCTGTTGTAATCCATATTTTTCTATTTCTTTCATAATCGATTCTTTCTCTGGTCCATCACCAGCAATATAAAACAAAAAGTCATCTCTTTTTTTCAACACATTTGCAATCTTTATAAATAGTTGATGATTTTTCTCTTTAGATAATCTAGCTAATATCCCTATTTTATATGTAGATTCTTTCTTTTTCTGCTGGAATAAAAACTTTTCGATATCGACACCATTATAAATTGTATTTATTTTTTCTTCTGCTACATGAATTGAAATTAAATTATTCTTTTCAAACTCACTTACTGTAATAATATTGTTCACATATTTATTCATGAAATAACGAAAAAGAGTTGGCATTTTCTTTTCTAATATCGTTACATTATGTTTCGTATAAACAATCTTTATCTTTTTTTTAATAAACTTTTGAAGTAGAAAAGCATATAATACCATTCGCAAACTATTTGCATGAATAAGTTCTATCTTTCGTTTACAAATTTCGTTTCGTAAATAATAAATATTTCTCAAATGATTCCATCGACTAATTAATATAAAATTTTCTTTTCTAGTAAGAGATTCATATAGTTCTCCATCACCTGCAGCTGTATAAATCTTAAAATCATCATAACGCAAATTACTTTCCAATTTACAGAAATAGCTCTCGGCTCCGCCAGTTATCAATTTATCTGTCATCAACAGTATATTCATAATTGCGTCTTCCCAACTACATTAATTTTATTTTTTTTATAAGCATGATAAGCATACTTACTAAAATAGTAAAAAATTTGCACCGAATTCAGTCGTTCTTGTTCCCTTAACAATTTCCAATACCGGAAAGCTGCTCTAATTTTATTTCTAGAAACAGAATTTGTAACAATTCTATATTTTGCTAACACTTGCTGTATCCCTTTTGCTTCATACCCTTCATGTAATAAGTTCAGCCATAACGCTGTATCTTCCGGCTGTATACTAGGCATTTCTACATACGGAATTTTTTCACGATCAATCATCACTGTTAAACACCCGATAATTGTATTTCCTACTAAATAATGATAGTCAACAGATTTTGGTACACTCACTTCGCGATTTAGTTCATTACCATTTTCATCAATTAAACTATACGACGCATATGAAAAAGCAATATTCATTTCTTCCATAAATAACAATTGTGTCTTTAATTTATGCGGCAACCATATATCATCACTATCTAAAAAGGCAATGTACCTTCCTCTTGCCTCTTGGATCGCTAAATTCCGAGCTTTAGCAGCACCAACATTTTCTTTTAATGATAATAACCTAATCCGTGAGTCTCCTTCTATTATCTCTTTAATTTTTTCCGCAGATTGGTCGGTTGAACCGTCATCAACGATAATCATTTCCCAGTTTTCATACGATTGATTCTGTACAGATAAAATTGTCTCACCTATAAATCGTATACTATTATAAGAAGGTGTTATTACAGAAACATAAGGCGGCTTATTATGTGCTGATAGACATTTTACCATCTATCTTTCCCCTTCCTTCATATATTGAAATATACTTCACAACAACTGCTAAAAATAAAAAGAACGCTTCGTTAATAATGAGTGACAATGACATCATCTGAAATAAAAATGCAATCATAGTCAATAGAAGATATGGTTTTTCACGAAACAAAGTATGCTGCGCTAACTTAAACATTAATATGAATAAAAACGCACTATATAGAAGAAAACCAATTGTACCCGACTCAGACAAAATTTCTAAAAATGTATTGTGTACATATAATTTTTCATTAAATTGATACTCATAATAATTCGAGAAGTTAAACGCACCGATTCCGATATATGGATTGGATAAATAATATTTAAAAGCAGCTTCCCATAATGTAAATCTACCACTTCCATTATCATGGGAAAAATCAGAAATTCGTTTATTTAATATGTCATCTAATTGGCCCCCCATTACACTATTCGATAAACTAAAAATAACTACACTAAACAATACTAAACTCATAATTATTTTTATTTTTTTAGCGAAACTAGACATACATATATATACAAAAATGACAAGCACAAGCGCTAATATTCCCCCTCTTGAAAAGGTTAATAGACTCGTCGTAACACATAAAATTAACCCTAAGATGTTAGTGATATTTTGCAAATTCGTCATATAGTACATAAAAAATATTGTATTATAGAAAATAAAAATGTTAGGATCATCTAGCAATCCAATTAACCGTGGATATCCTCTATCAACTAATAATCCAGCAAAAATTTCTCTCTCTTCTCCACCGTATAAACTAAAGTATTGTAAACCGATTATATAGAGTAGTAGACTTACAACATTAAATACTATTCCTACATAAGCAATAGATGATTCAAGTACCACTATTTCAGTATTCCCCAATAAATTTCTCATTATAAAATAGCATCCTAAAACGAGTAGCACGCCAAAAATCATACGAATACTAGCATTTAAATACATAGAAAGAATTCCGCTTAAACAATAAATGAAATAAAACAGTAAAAATATAACTTCATGAAAATATAACTTTTGAATATGAAAGTCTTTAATTGTTAAACAAAAATATATGACTAAAAAAATCATATATATTTTCAATGAAAATCCAATATATAAATTGTATTTACTTAACATGACAAATAATATTAGAAGAATAATCCATCCCATTGATACTTTCATATTATTTTCCATAGGCTATATCCCCTGTTTCGTAATATAATCCTTTTTGCGTATTTTTCTTATAAAAGAAAGAAGAAGTTTTTTTAGCTCATAATCATATAGGAATATGGCAGCTACTACAATTAGTATATTAAGAACAAGCGCAATTAAATGATATGTATGCAATATATATTGCACTCCAATAAAGGTTACACCAAAATAAAGTGTATACGGTATTACAATTTGGAATATAATTTTTTTCTTCACTACACTTACCGCTATATATCCCACTAAAGCGACTATTTCAAATAAAACCATAGCGTATGCCGCTCCTATCACTCCACCAAGACTACTAAAGCTATAAAGCATAACCCCACCTATCACCAATGCTACACACTGCACAACAGTCCTCTTATTTTGACATCCACTCGTCGTTAAACCGTCAGCAATGGCAATATTTAAACTTTGTAGCACAATAAGAAATGATAATATTTGGAGTGGTTCTACTGCATTGCTCCATTCTTCATGAAAAAATATAGAAATAAAGTATGGTGCTAAATGATATAAACCGATCGTCATACATATTCCTACAATCGCCATTGATTTAATTTGAAGCAAATTTAATTTCGTATGCTCTTCTATATTATTCTGGTTATAATGCTTAAAGAGCACCGGAAAAAATGCACCTGCAATTACCCCTGGTACTTGATATAAAGCTGCCGGCATCCGGTACGCCACTGCAAAAATACCTACCATACTTAATGGCAATGTATAGTTAAGCAAGATAGGCGCTAATTGTGGCGTACTCATTATTAAAAAACCGCTAATAATAAAGGGAGTTAATTGCCAAAATAACGCTTTATGAATTACGACTTTCATATTCATTTTCGTCTTTCTTCTCATGATATATATACTGAATAAACCACCGATCATATACCCAAAAGCATATAAGCGAGCTGTTACATACACCGGTAACTCTCCGAAAATACAAAAACATGTAATTATAATGACAACTGATGCTGATACAACTTTTATGAGCGCTATATACTTCATAAGTTCCGTCAGTTGAAAATAGGCAATCCCTATGTTTTGCCAAGTTAATCCTATTAACATGAAAAACATTACGTTTATCATCATATAAATTAAATTTTTATCCGCATACATATAATGAATAGCAATATAACCGATGATAGAAATAAAAATAAGTAGAATCATCCTTATTTTTATATACGATGATAAAATCTGCTCTAAATCTGCTCCATCCTTTGCCCCTTCTCGAAGAAACGTATTACTAAGTCCTAAGTCTGTAAAGAATAACATAACAAACGTCACTGCTATGGCAACACTAAACATCCCATAATGTTGTGCGTTAAAAAAGTTTGCTAAAACAATTAAACTGACGGCCTGAAGAAGGTTAGCTAAAATCGTACTATAAAATAGATGGATAATATTGTTTAGAATAGATCTACCCATACAAGTTCTCCTTTGCAAGTAACCTACTTACATATGTTGTTTGTTTACATATATATTTATCTTGCACCATTACCGTTCAATACAATTAAAACGGTTTTACATAAAATACGGATGTCCATCCGAAATGTTTTCATTTCAATATACTCCATGTCCAGCCTCAACTTTTCCTTTGGATCAAGATTATACCCTCCATTTATTTGTGCCCATCCTGTTAATCCTGGTTTTACTATTAAACGTTCCTTAAACTCTGGAATATACGCATCAAACTCATTATAAAAAAACTCTCTCTCTGGTCTAGGGCCTACAAAAGACATATCTCCTCTTAAAATATTTAAAAGTTGCGGTAATTCATCAATTCTCGTTTTTCTTATAAACAATCCAACTTTTGTAATTCTTTGATCATGTTCTTTTGCCCATTGTGGTCCGTTCATTTCAGCATCCTTTACCATCGACCTTAATTTAAATACATTAAACTTCTTCCCGTTTATACCTAAACGTTCTTGAAAGTATATTGGAGCCCCTGATGTTTCTAAGGTAATCATAATACAAAAGAACAACATAATTGGTATTGTTAATAGTAACAATATGATTGAAAATATAATATCAAACAAGCGTTTTACACTTCGATTCAATATGCTAGGCTTTTCTTGAGCCGGAATCGTATACAACTTGGCTTGATTTGTTTCACGAATCATGGATCGTTACCCCCACATTCAAGAATATAAAATTATACCTATTAATTCACATTCTTTCCTATTTATATCCGCTATTACTTTTTGCACTGTACGTAGTGAATCTTTTCGCTTTTTAACTGCTAAAACCACCCCATCGCATTTCCCTGCAATTATGTGCGTAGCAGGAAGTTCAAATACTTCAGAAGAATAAACGAAAATGTAATCAAAATCTTCTTTCCACTTAGCAATCGCATTATCAAATTCATCCATAGCAACTAAGGGCGTCCCTGTGTGTACTGTTTTTTTTGCAGGAATACAATATAAGTATTTAGACAAATTACTAGAAAAAGATTCATAATTGCAGGGGGAAGAGCTTATTATATCGTTTACTGTTATCATGTGATCACTTTGTAATAATACATGTAATTTAGGGTCAGAAAAATTCACATCAATAAGTAACACCTTTTTCTTCATTTCCGCAAACACTAGACTCATATTTACTATAAGCGAGGCAACAACCCCTCTGTCCTTCGTTGAACTAACTGTGAACAGTTGTTTCCCAGATTTTTTCAGCTCGTGATACACCGTATAAAACTGCTCTTTCATCAGATCATCATGTAGATCGAATTGCAGCTGTTCCTTTGTCCTAAACATCGACATGTTCACCTCGATATATAGATGATTGTTTATCAACATCTGTAGATTTCTTTTTTCTATTCGGTTTCATATTTATGTGACCAATAACAGAGACTGTTGTTATTTTCTCTAAATCTTGTTCCGTGTATATACGTTCATCAAAATAATCTCGAAATACAGCTAAACCTATCCCAACAAAAAAACTAACAATTAAAGAAATAGGAATGATCAGTTGAAATTTAGGAAACAATTTTTCAGCCTGTTCCTGTAACTGAGGATCCGTCAACACTTTCACACCTTGTACATTTGTGTACTGTTGAAAACTTTGTTGTGATTGCTCTGCCAATGTCTTTACAATGTCTTTCACGATTTTCGGATTGGAATCTTTTACTGTAACAGTTACAATTTGTGAGTTGTCCGTATTCACAACCGAGATTTTTTGTGCTAATTCATGACTTGATTGCTCTAATTTCAAAGTTTTTTTGACTGTTGAAATAATTAATGGGCTTTTTAAAATATCAACATACGATGTTACTAGTTGCTTATTCTCTTGTGTTTTATTTGTTGAATTTTCCTTATTAAATTCATCTAAATTCCCAACAAGAATTTGCGTTGAATATTGATATGACGGCTTTAAAACATACATAGAGATAAGAACTAAAGAAGCGGTTAAACAACACATCGTTAAAATAATCGTTACGAATCTTCTTTTCAATAATTGTTGAAAATCTTTTATACTCATTTCTTGCTTCAATTATTTCACCGCCCTTTTCTGAATAACATCCTGCAATTCACTCTTTACAGATAACCCTTTCTCTCTTCTATCCACTTGTTTTGTTACATACTTTCCAACTCCGAATGCAAACTTTTCTACGTATACATACGAAAGCATTGCAAGTATAAACGAAAAAACAAGTGAAAAAATTAAAATAATAGGCAACGGTAATATTTCATGGAGCATGTATATAAGGGAAAACAACGATATAATATGGTATAAATAAAGACTGTAAGAAATCTTCCCCAAATATAACAAGTATTTATTGCGTAGCAAGGACGACAAAGTTGATATTGACAAGCTTAATATGACAAATAGACTTGCACTTATCGCCACTACGTAGTCTCGAAATATAAAATTATTGAGCACTTTCATTTCTCCAATAAGCCCTTCATACATAAAAAGTAAACTCGCAAATAAAAACCATGCAATTTTCGTGTTTTTAGTACAATTACTATAAAAAACTATTAAATTATTTTTATACTTCGCAACTAGTGCTCCTAGTAAAAACAGCACCGTGTAATGCAATGTTAATGCATAGCTTGTTAATGTTAAGCCCGAGCGAAACAAAAATAATATTACTACAGAACATATACTAAAACTAAACAATAATAGTAATGAACACCTCAACGTTTTTCGTAAGCAAATCATCAAAATTAACGGAAAAATTATTGATATTCGCATTTCATGGACAAGTGACCAAATCACACCGTTATATGCATCTGTATTATATTTCCCAACCAATAAAATATGTTGTGCGATTAAGCTTGAAGAGCTTTCAATCGTCCATGAGCGATTAAACCATTCACTTAAATAAGAAATACCATTTTCACTAATTGTAGCCTGGCATATAATAGCTATAATTATTGCCACAATATAAGGAATATATATTCTGCATATACGTTTTAAAAGGTATGATCCATAGCTACTATAGTTTTTTTGAATAGATTCATACAAAACAAATCCGCTCAAAACAAAAAAGATAATAACAGATTCATTACCACTACTAAAAATTAGACGAGCAGGCGTTTCTTTTAATAGATACACAACAAATGGTTTATTATCTTCATAACTGTAATTTTGAAATGCTGAAAAAATCATTAAATGATGACCAATCATTACTACTAATGAAGAAATCCCTCTTATAGAGTCCAATTCTTCGTATCTCTTCATCGTTTTACATCAACTCCTAATGAAATGATAATAATCATTTCAAAGCGACATCTTTATTCATATTCCTCTCCTTTCTTTTCATTCCAATTTTTCATATTAAAATGATTTTATAGTATAAATTTGAGTGTATTGTAACATTTTTTGTAATATTATGAATAGCGAATCTCAAAAATTGGTATATACCAATTTCAACCTCGAAAAATGAGTAATATTGATAGAAAAACGCTATAAAAATATCTTGCAAATTTACATAAATTAAAGAGATGAATAGCGTTTTTTCAATATAAAATAAAAAAGATAGCCTGCATAGGCTATCTTTTTTATTTTATTTAATTACTAGCACCACTATATGCTACATGTCGTTTCTCAATTCTCTCTTCAATTTCTTTCATATTTTCTTTATTATTTAATAGTGATTGTTTATTTTCAATTAATAATTGTTTAAAAGATTTTCTCACTTTTTTTCTCATTTTCATTGTCCTCCTTGGGGGATGATTTATATAAAAGATAAAGAATTATCTGTGTGTTCTTATAATAATTGATTGTTGTGAATTCTATTTGAACTTCATATGAAAATTCCATTTATTTTCTGACAACTTTGTGAACACAAAAAAGTGATTATATAAAACTATGTTAAAATTAATTCACTTCATTATAAAAGTTACTATTTTCATCAACTTTTATCATTATATCTTGTCGAAACATTTATATATTTAAAATTGAGTTCGACATAATTTTATTTACTATCATACTGTTTACAAAAACAAAAAGAAGGTGTCATCAAGTCAAAGTTCGACTTATGCAACATCCCTCTTTCCAAACTATTTATAGCATATTTATTAATATTTCAGGTCTTCCCCAATTCATTTCTTCACAAACAAATCTAAGTTTTTCTTCATCCATTGTGTGTAACCCTTCTTCTAGTGAACATGAAATTGGAACTTCACAGTGAATTTCGGCTAATTGTAACGAAATATTTAAGTTCTCTAAATCACTTTCAATCTTCGTACGCTGCGCTTTTGTTAATGATTCTACATTTTCTAGTACAGCTGATACTGTTCCGTGCTCTTGAATAAGCTTATACGCTGTTTTTTCACCGATACCTTTTACACCTGGATAATTATCACTTGTATCTCCCATGAAAGCTTTTGCATGGACGATTTGCCACGGCTCTACACCTTTTTCTTCCATGATTTTCTCCGGTGTGTAATATTCGTAATTTCCAATTCCTTTACGCAGAAGCATAACTGTAACGTTCTTATCAACAAGTTGAAGTAAGTCCGTATCACCTGTTAAAATATAAACTTCAGCTTCATTGCAGTATTGTTTTGCAAGCGTACCGATACAATCATCCGCTTCGTAGCCTTTCATACCGATAACTGGAATGGATAATTTCGCAGTCATTTCTTGCACTAAATCGAATTGAGGAATTAATTCTTCTGGTGGCGCTGCACGATTTGCTTTATAATTCGAGAACGATTCTGTTCTAAATGTCGTACTTCCCATATCCCAGCATGTAACGATATGTGTTGGTTCGATCGCTTGCGTAGCTGTTAATAAGTGTTTCATATAACCATGAATCCCGTTCGTAGGGGTTCCATCTTGTCGTTTCATAAATTGTCCGTAGACACTTGTTGCGTAAAAAGCACGAAATAATAGTGCCATACCATCAACTAATAATACTTTTTTCATAATTCCTCTCCTATTAAAAAAATAATAACCTTACGTTATCACGTAAGGTTATATAAATAGATTACCATTCTACGTTTTTGCTCAACTTTGTCTATTATACATTGTTTTTGTATATTTAGCACCATTAACACATTAAGACGTTCTACTACAACAAGTATGCAATATGCCTGAATACGTATTTTTTCCAGTAGAAACAACGACAGCCTTTGCATTTCCACTAACGATATGTGAACCTTTAAAACATACATTTTCAAGCTCAAGTGGATTATAATCTTTCATCCGTTTTAATGGAATAAATCGTTTACGTTCAAGGTGATAGCAGCTTTCAAACTTCTCTATATTCGCTTCGTTTCCCGTTAACACAGACTCATTCACTAATAAATCATCTGCATAAATAATACGTACATCAGCCGGCACAGCATCTCCAGCCGAAAGAAAAATTATATCTCCAGGTACAAGTTCTTGCACTGGTATCTCCATCATTTTCAGTTCACTATTTAGCCCTGTACTACTAGAACATTCTACTCTAGATACAGTAATCGTTTCACGTTGTAATTCATCACACACACGTTGTTTTGAAAAACCTGGAATCATGCCACCAAGCTTCATCATTACTTCTGCGAGAAGTACTCTTTTTGAAGTTAGTTCATTTCGGCCATATACTTGAATACGTTTTTGTGCCTCTTTCATTGATAGTCCGTCTCTTGTTGTTTTAAAATATGCAAATACAGATTTTACATCTCTTGTTGCAATTTCAATTAATAAATCTTTATTTTTTTGGAGCATTGTTTGTTCTTTTATTGATTTTTTACTTAGTTTATATGACGTGTTACCCACAGTTTTGTTTGCATATAACATATTATCGTCTCCTCCTTTACAACATAGGAAGAAACGCTTTGTTTCTCAATTTATCCACTTTACTGTGAAAGTGTCTCGCGTTTTATAAACGCTACATTATGATAAATATAGAGGGAGGAACAAATCGTTTCCTGCCTACATCATATATTTTTGATTTGAAGTATATGGGTAACGGAACCGAGTCAGAATTTGACATGCTCCTCACCTCCTCGTTTAATTTTATAGTTTATACTATGAAATTACTCATAGCTTGGTAACAAAAAAGGCCCCTACCCTTAAGAGAGTAGCGGCCATTACATACACAAATAAACGATTTCTAATATAATTAGAAATCTACGGACCTCTCCCTCACCGAGTTTTAGCACTGTATAGCATAGGTACATTACCAGCTACGTTAAGAAAAACCTTAATTCGATCATTCCTGTTGACCCATTGGCGTCTCTCGACATTTTTGGGCAGTAGCATTTCTCTATACAGGAGCCTCACCTAACAGAGACTTATTTTCATTACATTGAAAATGTTACTCTTATTTAAAATAGATGTCAACCGTAGCCTATAATTTTTTCAAAAGGTATGGCAAACTAACATATATAAAGTGAAACTTTAATCAGCCCTCACCAATCGGGCTTTTACGGGATAAAATAAAAAACTTTACGTTTAAACGTAAAGTTTTTAATAAGTTATACAACCAGCAATTACAATCCCAATTGAAATTGATAAAAACATAAGAAAAAGACCGACTGCTTGATTATCTTCTTCGAGACTTTTGTTTATATTAAAGCGTGGTGTAAGCCACTCAGCTAAATAAAAGACGATAATTTGAGCCAAAATCCCAACTGCTCCCCACGAAATCATATCAAGAAGTGAAATTGAATTAGCTGCTGTCGAATATAAAACAACAGCTAACCCAAGTAATCGTCCTCCAAGCACATAGCTTACCGCCTTATTTCCTTGGGCCATTAACTTAAATTCCTTTACTTTCGTTGTCACTTCCATCAAGAACAGACCTATACATAAAAGGCCGAGTGTTACTACTAAATATAATAAAAAATTAATCATTTTTTCCCCTCCTTTTTATACCTACCGGTAAATAGTACGATTCATTTCCTGTAATCTTTTCTCCCGCACGAATACCGATACTACTCGCTTTTCCAGCAATTAAAAACGAACCAAACACATATGACAGTTTCTCGATCCCTTTTTCTGTTTCCAAGGATACGACTGGCAGTTCGATATACTTTTGAAATATCGGCAGTGACGCTTTATATGTTTGGTGTGCATTTTGAAGCATAATATTTTCGTCTTTATCGCGAATCGTAATTGTATCTCCTTCTCTCCCAAATGAAGGTTTTTGAACGAAAGAACCTTTTCCTAAAAATAAATCTGGTTCTAAATATGTAGGTAACATATATTCTTTAATCCACTGTTGTTCCTCATTTGTATAAAAGGCCTCTTCTTCTGCTAACCCCCAAATAAGACACTGAATTGATTTTGGCTGAAGTAAAAATGCTGACAAAGGATTTATTATAAAAAGCTTTCCGGCTTTTACAAGTTGTAACAATTCCACACCTACCAAATCTCCTGTTTCAGGATCTTGATCCTCAATTAAATCTTCTATCGGATATGTTTGGCGATATAAAACATCAATCTTCGCCCCATCTTTATCGACTAGAGCATCCTTTGTAATTCTAAGTTCTGACATTGGCACTACTTTATTTTCAACATGGCATAGCTGACTTAAATACATAGTGGTATTCCAATCCTCGATATGTTCATGATGTGCTGTAAAAACAACATTTGGATTATCTAATCCCTTTGTCGCTTCCATTACTGCTTTCGTTACACCAGAAGATAGCAATCGTTCTTGATCCGAGTTTGGATCATCATAGCCTAGATTTCCACATACTTTCCCATTCATTTGAAAGCATTCCATAATAAAAGTTGGTGTATCACTATTAAACTCAAGCATTTTGATTTGGTTATCCTCTGTTACGGCAAAATCAAATCGCGAAATTACAGATTCAGGATAAAGCCCTTTCATTCTAATGAATGATAAGCTCGCAGGAGGAAAACCAAGCTCAAGAAGCTGTTCGTCACTTAAATTTCGCAAAAGTCTAGCAGTCTTAAAAAATATTTTACCCATTCGTTCAGTCGC
The DNA here is from genome assembly GCF_037966225.1 of Bacillus sp. FSL E2-8900. Lineage (NCBI taxonomy): Bacteria > Bacillati > Bacillota > Bacilli > Caryophanales > Bacillaceae > Bacillus > Bacillus sp. FSL E2-8900. Next base: position 1,518,180 of record NZ_CP150193.1, on the reverse strand, counting down.
TAAGTGTACTTGTTCCAAAGTCTGATTTGTTATAGAAAAAACATGAAACAAACTATACTCACATTCATATAAATCCGACCAAAAATTCGGATATTTTAAATAAAATTCTTTTCTATCCCTTATGTATTGCGACATATTTTAGCCCCCAAATCCTCCCTTTGAACCGCTTCCAATTCCACCTTTAAATTCAGCAGACGATTGATACGATTTAAACGCCGATGAATTTTTAAAAGTGGATTTATTTTGATAGTATCGTCCACCATAGAAGTAATGCCCACGATAACCTGAACTACTATCATCACACTGCCATACCCCAAGTTCATCATCCCAATCCCAATCAGAACAACTATTATCATTCGGTTTTGGGGGAAGATCTTGTGCGCAACCAAATAAAGTGCCAGTCATTAAAGACGTTACGACACCACCTACTAGCCATTTCGTTTTTGTCACCTTCGCACTCCCCTTTTTAAATTCTATTCCTATTATATAGGATGGCATGATAAAGTAGAAGAAAAAGGAAGAAGAGGGATTAAATGCGCTTAGAATATCGACTTAATGATGAAACGAAAGGGTATCCTGCTTTATGGAACTACGCCAATATTTCTAATTCTGAAATTATCGCACGCATGACTTGTGAATATTTTATTAAAGAGAAAAATACTTATGTTGTTACTGCAACTTCGGTTGATCCAGACGGAACAGGAGTTATTTATATTCAAAAAGAAGTTTTCACAAATGACCCTTCAGACCCTACATACTCCTACATCGGTTTTGAAATTAGAGAACTAAGTGAAACGAGTTCAAACATAGTAGATAGTCAAGATGTATGGAACTATGAAGAAATTTTACCATCTCTTCATTCAGATATTATATATATTCAGCGAGACGGCATGTCTATGGAGTTCTCCTTAGATTCAAGAGAGATTGATGAAGACAGAAAGTGCTACATTTATTACGGAAACTTCACAGGTGAATCAAGATAATATTGATATATCTATGCAACAAAAAAACCTTACGTATAAAACGTAAGGTTTTTATATAGCCCCACATATGCCGTTCTCTCTAGATGTCCATAAACCTGCTCTCACAGGTGGATGCTCTCACAAATGTTTGTAACTTCCTTCTTAAAAAGATGGCATGTTAGCTACATTTAAATATTGAACTTCCATATTAAACTTATTGGTTTAAGACATGCATAAGCTACGTACACCGTAGGAATTTTATATAAGGTTAGTTGAAATAAGACCCCCGCACGTGCCGCTCCTCGTAAATGTCCAAAAACCCGCTACTCGCAGGTGGATGCCCTCACAGTTACCGTACATCTTCCTCCACAAAGAAGGCTTGATGATGGTCGCTAAATATTGAGCTTCCGTATAACTAACATCGGTTTTAGACATAAATAAGTTACGCACACCGCAGGATGTATTATTTACTTGTCGTTATATTATCACATTGTTTCTAATGTGTAAAATACAAAGTTTTTCGAGCAATCTCTTGCTTGTGACCTTATTTTAATACAAATTATTTTTGCATGCAAGTGATTAATCTTCTTCTTTTGCAATTTGATTTTCTGGATAAGAAATCCAATCACTCCAGCTACCTGCATACAATTTTACATTTTGGAATCCAGCTAATTTTAATGCAACGATATTTGGGCACGCTGTAACACCAGAACCACAATATACAATTGTTTCCTTATCTTTCGAAAGATTTTGGAAGCGTTCTTGTTGCCCAGCTCCATTCTTAAATTGTCCTGATTGCAACATTCCATCCTTCCAAAAATGGTTTACCGCTGTCGGAATATGACCTGCTTTATGATCGACAAGTTCCTCGACACCAGCATAACGCTTTGGCTCTCTAGAATCAATTAATGTAACATCCGCACCTGCACGGATATTCTCTCTGACCGTTTCCATCGTTACAAGCATATGATCTTGTATGTTAGCTTTGAATGTTTTTCGTATAACAACAGGAATTTCCGTTGTTGTCGGTAGTCCATTCTCTTTCCAAGCCGGGAAACCACCATCTAATATATATACTTTCTCATGTCCTACATAGTTACATAACCACCATAAACGAGCAGCATTTGCACCGGCTTGACTGTCATACGCAATTACTGTCGTATGTTCATCAATACCAGCCTCCGAAAGCTTGTCTGCAAACTCCTCAATATTTGGTAAAGGATGGCGGCCACCATGTTCTGCTATAGGACTTGATAAATCTAAATTCAAATCAAAATATAACGCATGAGGAATATGTCCTTCTTCATACTTTTCTCTACCCCAATTAGGATTCGCTAAATCAAAACGACAATCGATTATACGGACATTCTCATCTTCTATATGCTCACGTAACCATTCGACTGTAACTATCATCTTTAACGACCTTCTTTCTCTTTCAAACGACTTACATACTCCATAACCATTTCTTCTGTAACATATTTACGCTGCAAGGTAATACCATTTTTTGCAAGATCATTAATTTGCTTCGTTACAACATTAATGACATCAACCGAAAATTCTTTCCCATTTGACGCAAGAGATACGGCAGCTTCAATAGCTGCTTCACGCTGTGCATCTAATTGTAAACATGCTTTTACACTTTCATTTTGTTTACGAGAATGTGCTGTAATTGCTTTATGTACTTCCATCTTCTCTTCCCCCTAAATAGTTATACGTTTTTATTCAATTCCATTGCAAGCCGGATCATATCACGACATACAATCCCATTTTCAATAATCTCTTCTTCATAATGCTTCGAAAAGTAATCAAAATCAATAGAAAAAATACGAAATCCACATTTTTGATATAAAGCAAGTTGTGAAACACTAGAATTGCCTGTACCAACTTCAAGTTTTGACATACCATATCCTTTAGCAGTTTCTACAGCATGCCTTAATAGCTTCTTCCCAATCCCTTTTCCTTGTAAATGCTCTGCAACCGCAATATTCATGATTTCCATCGTCTTTGGCCTTGTTTCCAAAAGAACATATACACCGATAACGCTCCCCCCCTGCTTAGCTACGTATGTTAATCCTCTTTGTACATATGTAGCTATTTGCCGTTCACTTGGATCAGCAAGTAGCAATAAAGACTTCGGTATAGCCTCTTTTGGAATACGTTCTATTACAACAGACATAAAAAATTCCCCCTTCTCTATTGTTCTAAACCCTCCTTGTCTACCATAAGTAATAGAAAGGAGGGATTCACCATGGACAACAATGAGAAAAAATGCAACGTCATCTCTATTGATGGAAAGAAGAAGAAAAGCGACACGTATTCCTATCCAAAATTAGTAGTTGAAAACAAAACATATGAATTTTCTTCATTCGTCTTATGCGGTGAAACACCAGATGGCAGACGACTCGTTCTTACTCATATGATTTCTACCGATGAATTTGCTGGATTTGTAAAATCTTTAGATACTGTACTGCAAAAGAAAATTGAACGAATCTTTTTCTCCTAACGACTATATAACATAAATTTCTTTTTCAATCTCTACTAACTGCTTTTGCAATTGTTCTTTACTTTGTTCATATAGAGATACATCAATCGTTTCAGCCAATGCAAACAATATACTTTCATAATAGTTCATCACATCTTGCTGCATCACTTTTTGGAATAAGTTCCACTTCATATCCCACTCTTGCTTATAATGATGAACAAATAAATCTTTTTCATCAGCTACATAGTTTGATACGAACGGTTCTAATACAGATTTAGCGTCTTCTTGCATAAAAGCTTTGTCATTCTTTTCAAAAAAGCTTTTCTCATTTTTAAAATGTGCCAGTGCTTTTTTGAAATCTTTTATTTCAACTGAAGGGAACGGTTCTTTATGTGTAATATCTTTATATTCATACTCCACTGTTCCATTCATAGAAATTGATTCATTTTCTACTTTACAGTTCACTACAATTTCGTCCTTTGCACGCTTCATCGCTTCGTCTATCCATTTTTCAAGGCGTAATGATGTCGCACGCATTTCTTGCAATAAATCATGCTGAATAAATGCTACTAAATCCATAACACACTGTTGCAATTGTGTTTTCACATTTCCATCCGTTCGAAGTGACGCCGGATTAATAAATTCAGTAAACACATCGTTATAGCGTAGGAATAGACGCTGTTGCACGTAATAAAGCAACTCTTTCACTTCATTTTGCATCGCCTGTTCTTCAGCAAGTACACTATATGATGAAATGATATGAAGTAGTTGATCACGCTCTGCTTCATATTTTTTCGTTTGCTTCTCTTTCTCTTCATTCCCCTGTTTTGCACCCTTTATCATGTTTACTAAAAGCTGATCTGCCCCTTGCAAAGCACCATATAGAGCATGCACAGAAACAAGCATTAAATCTCTCATCATAAAGGACGTAAATGATTCCTCAAACTTCGTAATCCCAGAGTTTTGTAAAATACCATACTTCTCTTTTTCAACATTCTTTCCTTGTTTCTCTTCAAGCGCACATAAACTTGAAATTGCAAATAAACGCGGATTTCTAATACCGTATTGCAGCAGCTGATCTGCGATATAACCTTTTACCATTTCAAGTTCTTCTTCAGACTCTGCTAAATCCGCCGCATTAATTAAGAAGAACATTTTATCAAGGGCAAAAGTATCCTTTACACGACCAAGCTGAATTAAAAATTCACGGTCAGCACGAGAGAATACATGGTTATAATATGTTACAAATAAAATAGCATCTGCGTTTTTAATATACTGGAATGCAACATCCGTATGGCGAGCATTAATAGAATCCGCTCCAGGTGTGTCTACAAGCGCTACTCCCTGCCTTGTTAAAGCACAATCATAATAAAGTTCCATATACTCAACGAAGCATGATTTCTCTTCATTCGCTACATAATCAGAGAACTCTTCTAATGTAACTTGTACTTGTTCTCCTAAATAAGTAGAAACTGCATCATACCCTTTTTGTACCGCTCGTAAAAAGCTAAATGTTGTTTTTTGCTTCCCAGTTGGTGAAGGATATTTCATAATTTTATCAATTTGTGCTAACGCTTCATCTAACGTAGCAATCTCATAATGAAACAGCTTATAAACAGCTTTCATATCTTCTAATAACGCTTGCTTTGATTTAAACTGAACAATTACTGTTCCGTGTGGTTTTTTCTCTGTAACCGGCAAAATTTGATTAATCGTTGCCGTCGTCGGGTTTGGTGATACAGGAAGTACTTTCTCACCGAGTAAGGCATTGGCAAATGATGATTTTCCAGCACTAAATGCCCCGAATAACGCTACTGTAAATTGTTTTGTTTCCACACGTCTTCTTTTCTCTATTACCTCTTGCTGTACATGTTTCAGCGCAGGCAATGGCTCTAATATCGTTTCAGCTTTTTTCACTTTCTCTAATATCCGCTGAATATTTAAAGCCGCCGTTCCTTTCAGCTCTTCTTCATGAACCGCTACGTTATTGTTTACGATTTCCTGCTCTTGTAGTGTAAATTTCTCACTAACAATTTGCTTTTCCCTTTGCAATATCTCATCTATTTGCAACCCTTCAGGCGTAGCAACATGATCGTGCCAAACATTTCGTAAATGGTCTTCATATGCCTCCAAATTGTTACTGTATTGTAATTGTGTTTCTTTCGCCGTTTGCAACATCGTATATGTTTCAATCTCTTCTTCAATACGAGCAACTGCTTCCCTTACCTTTTGCTTTAAAACGACCGCACTTTTATCAAAAATTTGCTGTGCTTTTATAAAATAACGTTTCTTCAGTTCATTCGCTACATCCGCTGTATAAAGAAGTAAGTAATCACCTGTGAAACCTGCACCTTGTTTAATTACTTCGGCCAACATTTCTGGTCCGAAAGCAATTTCTAACCCATATATGTCTTTCCCAACTTCCTCCGTGAACAATCCTTCTTCTTTTAAGAAGGCTACAATAAATTCCTTCACATGAAAATCAAGCTGCGTTTCAACAATTTTTTGAAGGGCAGAATAAAACACCTCTACACGTCTTTGTTTTTCTTGCTCCGTCTTTCCTTTCGAAAATAGCAAACCGACCTTAAATTTTGTTAATTTCGTTTCTAAATATGCATTTGCCAATTCTCTCATTTCAAATGGCATTAAATAAGCGTTATCTAATATAGCTTGTAAACCTTTTATAAATTCGTTTCTCACATGAGATTCTTTACTTGCCTCACGATTTTTCGCTTCCGTTAACTCTTCCTTCTTTTCAACTACCTCTGAAATAGAAAGTGGTGATGCTAACTCTTCCTCATATTTCAAAAGAGCTTTTTCATTTTCAGAAAAAATAAACGAGAAATGTTCCCCCATTAAATATTCTGTTTCTCGCTCCATTCCAGTCCTTACATACTGCTCTTTTTCTTTCATAATAGAAGTAATTAACGCTTCTAAGCTTCTAATTTCATTATGTGGATGGTTCATCATTCGTAATGACGTATAATAAACACCATCTACTTCAATATCCCAGTTAGAGAATGATTGTTTTACACTATCTTTATAATTCTCAAACGATAATTCATTTTCTTTATGTTTATCTATTTGATTTACAACGAGATAAACCGTTTTATTACGTTGTTTCAATTCTTTAACAAATTGTAAATTCACTTCCGATTGGACGTGATTATAATCCATCATATAAAAAATGACATCTGCCAGATGAAGTGTCGACTCTGTCGCTAATTTATGGGCATCATCTGTTGAATCAATCCCTGGTGTATCAACTAACATAACCCCTTCAGGAATTGGCGCGTCGTTTCGATAAATATGAACACCAATTACTTCATCGCCGTCTTTACAAATTTGTTTTAATTCTTCTGCTGAATATGCACCGTCATATTCGTACTGCTCTCCAGATTTAACCGTTACAACAACACGATCCATTCCTTTTTCAATTTTGACAACGTTAGCGCTTGTCGGAATTGGACTTGTCGGTAACAACTGCGCTTTATATAAATGATTCATCATCGTTGATTTCCCTGCAGAGAAGTGACCGCAGAACGCTATCATAAGCTGTTCTTGTTTATATTTTTGAATTACCTCAAACAACTTTAAACTATTCTCTGCATCGCCGTGTTTTTGCCACTCTTCATAAAAACAAACAAGTTTTTTCATACCGTTTGTCTGTACTATGTTTGTCATCCCCTTGTTCCCCTTTATCCAAGATGTATATACTTTTCCCCGCTATTTGCGAGTTCATAACCAGTGAGAGTTACACCTACCCATTGATTACAGTTTCACTTTACTATCATACTAAATTTTCAGCATATTCTCATTAAAAATAAAAAATCCCTTTCATTCTTTTTACAAATGAAAGGGATTTTATGTCATATCACTCATTTTGCTGTTCCTACTCCATTTAAAACATACTTCGCAATAACTGCATATACAGCAACTGTACCTGCTACTAATGCATATACCATACTCATGCACCAACCTTTTTTTGATAATGATTATCACTTTTGAATACAGTTTATCATTAAAGAGAATCATTATCAACACTTTTCATAAAGAAAGCTCCTTATAAGAAGGAGCTTTACTGCCTGTTTTGAAAAAGGTTAAAACTTGTTGTGCACTCTTATTATATCTCATCCTACATAACTTAACAGTTTAAAAAAATGGAAATATCCCCTATCCCCTCCACCTTACATTTTGTATAATAAAAGGGAATTACTTAACAAGGAGGAAAAAAATGACACAAAATCTCACACAAGGCGAGAGGATACACTCCATTGATGTTATTAGAGGAATAGCTGTACTAGGTATTTTTCTTGTGAATTGGCCTGTTATCGCCGGGGTTGACTCACGTGATCTTTCAGGAATTTACGAAGGGATAGACAGCTACATTCGCCTATTTTACGATATGTTTATTCAAACGAAATTTTATACAATTTTTTCGTTTTTATTCGGATTAGGTTTTTATATTTTTATGAGTCGTGCTGAAGCGAAAACAGATCATCCAAAAATTTTATTTGTTCGCCGCTTATTTATTTTATTATTATTCGGTTTCTTACATTACGTTCTTTTATGGGACGGAGACATTTTACATACTTATGCGATTGCTGGATTTTTCTTATTTTTATTTTATAAGAGAGAACCTCGTACTATTTTAATATGGGCTATCGTTTTATTGAGTATTTTTCAATTCATTATGCTAATGGCTGGTATTACGGTTGCATTGGTACCAAAGGAAGAGCTAGGTTTTTCCTTACCTATCATGCCATTAGAAGACTGGCTGTCACAAATACAAAATCGTTTCCATGCATTTTACGCTGATGGAATTGGATTAAATTTACTTATGCTTCCAGAAACAGTTGGGCTATTTTTACTTGGTTTATACGCCGGCAAAAAGGATATTTTCCGCCGCACGAAAGAGTTAGATCCAAAACTTAAAAAATGGCAAATTATTATGTTCCTTTTAACATTACCAATGTGGTTCTTCATGGTCCGTTACTTCTTATCAAAACCATTTTATGAACCAATTTATATGCAGGTCTTTACAATGTTTAGCGGAAAAACGTTATTCATATTCTACATTTTCACTCTAATGCGTTTATTACAAAAAGAAAAATGGCAAACGTTATTACGTCCATTCCAATACGTTGGACGAATGGCATTAACAAATTACATCTCGCATACAATTGTTACATTACTTGTATTTGGTCTATTACTTAAAAATTATTATCCTGCTCCATTATGGGTTGGACCAATATTCTGCATTAGTTTCTACACGTTACAAATCTTTATTAGCCGCTGGTGGCTTTCACATTACCAATACGGGCCACTTGAGTACATTTGGCGTCTTGGTACTTACGGGAAAATGATGCCACTTAAAAAGAAAAGCAAGGTCTCATAACGAGACCTTGCTTTTTTACGCTTCTCTTACTGCATTTTGCATAGATACTGGCTCTTCTTCTACTTTCACTTTACGCTGCGGCACCATATTAAATACGATATTTAAAAGTACTGCTGACGCACTTCCAAGTACAATTCCGTTATCTGTTAAAATACGAATGTTTTCTGGAAGTTGTGAAAATAATGTAGGAACGACTGTTACGCCAAGCCCAATTCCGACAGAACATGCAACGATTAATAAGTTTTCTTGTCTTCCGAAGTCAACGCTACTTAACATTTTAATACCGTATGCCATAACCATACCGAACATCGCTAACATCGCACCGCCCAGTACTGATTTCGGAATAATTGTTGTAATAGCTGCGATTTTAGGAATGAAACCAAGTGCGATTAACATACCACCGCAAGTATAAATAATAACGCGATTTCTTACTCCAGTTAATTGAACAAGTCCTACGTTTTGAGAGTATGTTGTATATGGGAACGCGTTGAAAATGCCACCTAACACCATCGCTAATCCTTCTGCGCGATAGCCTTTTGTTAATTCTTTTTCACCGATTTTTTTATTGCAAATATCAGATAATGCAAAGTATACACCCGTTGCTTCTACAATCCCTACACAAGCAACGAGAATCATCGTAATAATTGGTGTTAATTCAAATGTTGGTGTACCAAAGTAAAATGGTTGAATACCGTGGAACCAATCCGCCTCTCCAACCGCTTGCAAACTTACTTTCCCCATAAACGCTGCAACGATAGTACCGAACAATAGACCTAGTAAAATAGAGATTGAACGAATAAATCCATCAAAGAAACGATACATAATGATGATAAATAATAACACACCAAATGCTAATGCTAAATTTTCAAGACTACCGAAATCCTTACTTCCTACTCCTCCAGCCATATCATTAATTGCTGCTGGAACAAGTGTAACTCCAATTACAGTAACAACAGATCCTGTTACAACAGGTGGAAACAGTTTTACAAGTTTTCCAAATAATTTCGCAAAAATAACAACGAATAACCCAGCAGCAATAATTGCTCCATAAATTGAAGACACACCGTATTGTTTTCCAATCGCAATCATCGGTCCAACGGCTGTAAATGTACAACCAAGTACAACGGGAAGTCCTATACCGAAAAAGCGATTTGATAATGCTTGTAAAATTGTCGCAACGCCGCACATTAATAAATCAATTGAGACTAAATATGTTAACTCTTTTTGATTTAAACCAAGTCCACCGCCCACAATAAGCGGAACGATAATTGCTCCAGCATACATTGCAAGCATATGCTGCATACCAAGCGATGCAATTTTAAATGGATGCTGCTTCATCGTTTATTTCACCTCCGCAGTTTCTTGCTGTACAAATGTAACTGTGCCGTTATCAAGTGATGCAATTTCTGCTAGTGATTCAACACGAACGCCTTGTTCACGAAGCTTCTTTCCTCCATCTTGAAATGCTTTTTCAATAACAATTCCAATTCCTGCAATACTCGCTCCAGCTTGCTCTACTAAACTCATTAAACCTAAAGCAGCCTGACCGTTTGCTAAAAAGTCATCGATGATTAATACACGATCATTTTCATCGATATGATTTCGAGATAATGAAATTTCATTTGTTTCTTGTTTTGTAAATGAATATACGTTTGCAACGTACATATTATCTTGTAACGTTAACGATTTACGTTTTCGTGCAAAAATTACTTTTACACCAAGCTCTAATGCAGCCATAACTGCTGGTGCAATGCCTGAAGATTCAATCGTCACGATTTTTGTAATGTTCTCTTCTTTAAAACGTTTAGCAAATTCTTTTCCGATTTCTTGCATAAGTACTGGATCAATTTGATGATTTAAAAAAGCATCTACCTTTAATACGTCACCAGATAAAACCTTTCCTTCGTTCAAAATCTTTTCTTGTAATACTTTCATGTTTGTTCCCCCTCTTATGCAATAAAAAAACTCCAAAAGCCGCCACCACTCGTTACAAGTGAGAGACGCGCTTTTGGAGTTTCGCAAAAAAAGAATGCTAAACAAGCAATTATATTCGTCCTCACTCATAGTCAAAGTATTTACGGTACTTCGGTAGAAACTTGCAGGCCATATCCCCGCGATTATATGAGTGTAGCTAACTATTTATTTTATAGAAGGATTATAACGTACTTTTTATGCTTTGAAAAGCATTTATCGAAAAAACACGTACAAATTTTTAAAAACTACTATTTTTGTTCGAGTTTTGCAAACTCTTTCATTTCCAATTACAACTTCGTTAAAATGATTGGCCCATCTTTTGTAATCGCAATTGTATGCTCATATTGAGCTGATAATTTCCTGTCCATCGTTCGTGCAGTCCACCCATTTAAATCTACTTTAGAATATCGCATACCTATATTTACAATCGGTTCAATTGTAATTACCATTCCTTCTTGTAACTGAGGTCCTTGTCCTTGTTTCCCAAAATGAAAAATTGCTGGTTCTTCATGAATCTCTTTACCGATTCCATGTCCCGTAAAGTCTCTTGCAACAGAAAAACCTTCATTTGTTACATAACTTTCAATTGCATAGCCAATATCTCCTACATGGTTATCGATTATCGCCTGGTCAATTCCTTTATACAAAGCATTCTCAGCTACTAACAACAACTTTTCTGCTTCATCAGAAACTTTTCCAACTCTATACGTCCAAGCAGAATCTGAAAGACCCCCATTTAAGTTTACTACCGTGTCAATTGTTACAATATCACCCTCAGTTAAAGGAACATCGGCCGGAAACGCATGACACATTTCATCGTTTACAGATGCACATATCGCATATGGATATCCGTTGTACCCTTTCTGCTCAGACGTTGCACCATGCTGTTCTAAATATGCTTCAACAAACGTATTAATTTCTTTTGTAGTAATACCTGGTTTCATCATCTTCGCAATTTCTCTATGACATGAAGCAAGTAATTTTCCAGATTCATGCATTAACTCTATTTCATTTTTCGTTTTAATTATACTCATGCTGTCTCTCCTTACTAAACTTGCTATTTACTATTAAACTTCAATCATACACATCCTCTTCCCAAATTTCAAAACTTCCAATTACAAAAAGTATGATTTATTTCTGCATAAAAAAACAGAAGGAGATTCTTCTGTTTTTTAATCATTTTTACATATATAATTCATTTTCAAAAACTCAAAACAACTACCATTTGTTTTCTGTATAAACGTTCCAACTACTTCAAACCCTGCCCTTTTATACACTTTAATCGCTCTCTCATTAAATATAGCTACTGATAGTGTTATATACTTGCATCCATATTTTTCTTTACTAAAAGCTAGTATAGCGTTTAAGAACTGTAAACCAAATCCGTTCCCAGTTATATTAGGTCTCATTCCAAGACCAATATCAACCGTTCCGTCATTTATTTTACAAACAGTAAAATAACCAATGAGAGTGCCATTTTCCTTCACAGAAAATGTATGATTCCCTCTACTTTCATCATGTAAAAATTCAGCTAAATCTTCTTCATCTGCCTCTATATCGTAAAAGGAATATTTCCCTTCATAATGCCAGTTGTATGCAATTTCTTCTGCTTCTTCTTGCGTCATTACTTTATATGTATAGTCCATTCTCCCATCCCCCTTTAAAAAAGAGCTGCAATTAAGCAGCTCTTTTTTTACAACTCATAAATCTCTTTATATTTCGCTTCTAAATAATCGGCTAAGTAGTTTGCATTTAAGCCTTCACCTGTTACATCTTCTAAAATTTCAAGTGGCTTTTTCGTTTTACCGTATTGGTGAATGTTTTCTGTTAACCATTCACGAATTGGTGTTACGTTTCCTTCTTCTAATAATGCATCAAAGTTCGGAATGTCTTTTAACATTCTTTGCTTAAATTGCGCTGCATACATATAACCAAGTGCATAAGATGGGAAGTATCCAAATGAGCCACCAGCCCAGTGAACATCTTGCAATACACCTTGCGCATCATTTTCCGGACGAATTCCTAAATATGCTTCCATCTTATCATTCCAAGCTGCTGGTAAGTCCTTCACTTGTAATGTACCATCAAATAATTCTTTCTCTAATTCATAACGCACCATAACATGAAGCGGGTATGTAAGCTCATCTGCTTCTATACGAATGAATGACGGCTTCGATTCGTTAATTGCATCATAAAATTCATCGACTGACATATCATCAAATTGACCATCGCTATACTCTTTTAATAAATCATAATTTTTCTTCCAGAATGATTTATTACGGCCGATAAAGTTCTCAAAGAATAATGATTGTGATTCGTGAATACCCATAGATGTACCACTGCAAAGTGGTGTACCTTCAAATTGTTCTGCAATGTTTTGTTCATATACTGCATGACCACATTCATGAATTGTTCCAAATACAGCCATACGGAAATCTTTTTCATCATAGCGTGTCGTAATACGAACATCCCCTCTATTTAATGTAATTTCGAAAGGATGTACTGTTTCATCAAGACGACCTGCTTCAAAGTCATAATTCAATTGCTTTAATAGTTCTAATGTAAAGTTCTTTTGTTTTTCTTTTGAAAACTGTTCCGATAAAGCACTTGTTTTTAATCCTTTTTTAGACTCAGAGATTTCTTTTACAAGCGGCACGATACGCTCACGAAGTTGACCAAATACGTGATCTAAAACTTCTACTGTAATACCTGGCTCATACATGTCTAATAATGTATTGTATTTATATGTTTCATAACCCCAATATGTAATAAATTTCTTTTTAAATTCAACAATTTTTTCTAAGTACGGGCGGAACATTTCGAAATCAGATTTTTCGCGAGCTTCTTCCCACACACTCTCTGCTTTCGCTTCTAATTTCACATAAGCCTCATATTCAGCTTGTGGAATTTTTTTATTTCTATCATATTCTTTCCGACACTCTTCAACCATTTTCTTTGTCGTTTCAGAAAGTTTATCTTCACGTATTAAAGCTTCAAGTTCTGTTAAATAGTTTCCCATCTCATCTGAAGTCGACATAGCAAACACTTCTGACGAAAGCATACCAATTACTTCTGAACGCTGATCTACACCTTTTTTGGGTGCACCTGTTCTTAAATCCCAAAACATTAAACTTAATGCTTCTCCGTAATTCTGTATCTTCTTCACGTATGTTAAAAATTGTTTTTCTACCTCATATGTAGCAACTGTCATCGTATAAAAGCCTCCTTTTTCTACCTCAAACTTAATTCGACATGGAAACATAAATTCCTTTTATAATAGAAAAAAAGCTTGGCAAGCGCCAAGCTTTCTCCTTATAATTCTTTACCTTCTACTGGCAGTACATTTTTCACAGCTGCAACTACTTTCTCATCTTCTGAATCAGATAAGAAGATTGATATAGCACCTTTATCTTCACTTGTACGAATTAAACGCCCAATTCCTTGACGAAGTCGTAAAATCATATATGGTACATCTACATCCCAGAATGGATCATTTACGTGCTTACGTTTCGCTTCAAACACAGGATCGTTTGGAGGGAATGGTAATGACCAAATAATAACGTGTGATAATGATGAACCAGGAATATCTAAACCTTCCCATAAATGAACCGCACAAAGTACAGTCTCTTCTTCATTTTGGAAACGAGAAACGAGCTGGCTAATTTCCTGATCTCCTTCATATAAGAACGGAACCGACATTTGCTCCTTACTTACATACTCTTTGAACGCTGCAAGCTCTTGCGTTGTACGGAATAATACAAGCGTACGTCCATTTGTTTTTTGTATATTTTCAAGTGTATATTGACACTTTCTTTCCCATTCATTTTCTTTCGTATGCGATAGTAAGTTTACTGCCATTTGCTCTTCGTAATCAAACGGTGAAGCAACTGAGAATGATAAGTAATCTTTTACCCCTAGGCTATTAGCTGTAAACGCGAATGAATCATTGTTCGATAATGTCGCAGAAGAGAAAATATACGGTATTTTCTTCGAGAACACTTTCTCTTGTAATACTTCTTCAACTGCACGCGGCATAATCACTAATGTGAAGGCACCATCACCTTCTTCACCCCAAGTAATTACATTTTTCTCGTGCATGAACAGACGAAGTGAATGTTCTAATACATCTAAATGCTCATCAACAATATTTAAATCATACGTGTTTACTGTATGCATTTCACTTTCGAATACTAATGCATCTCCAACTTCACCGATTTTTGCATAAAGTCGTTTCGCTTCAGCTGTTACTTTTTCTGTCACAGTAATTTCTAAACGATCAGAACCGGCAATTTCTTTTTTGTTTTCTTGTAACACATCAAAGAATCGCTCTGTTTGCCAAATTGTTTCTTCTACTAAATGTGCAAACTCCTCACGAATATCGTTTTGTAGCAATCTCGTTAAAAGTTGCTCCATCATTGTTTGCTTTAAACGGTATGTTAAAGCTTTTTGAGCTGCATATTCTACAAGATGTCCTTCATCGAATACAACGCAGCTACTTTCTGGTAATAACGGAATTTGCCCTTCACGCTTACGAGCATCGTACGTCCAAATATGATCCATATAGAAATCTTGAGAACAAATAATTAAATCTGCTGCTTTACGATAATGTTCACGAGAAAGAGTTTGTCCACAACGATGACGAGAATCACAAGTAAAACAATCTTGGAAGTAATCCCAATTTACTTTTGACCATTCTTCGTCATTTAAAAGTGGAAATTCTTTTCTGTCACCATAGTGAGTAAAGTTTTGCATCGTACCATGATCGAATACAAACTGTGGTAACTCATAATATACGTCTTCAATTACTTCTGGAGCTCGTCCACTCATAACATCTTCAAGTTTACGTAAGCATAAATAATTATCCATTGATTTTGCAAGCCTTACATCAACAGATAGCCCTAATGCTTCAGATAACTTAGCGATGTCCCCTTCTTCTTTCACAAGCTGCTCAATTAACGTTTCATCTGCACAAGCAATAATAGCTGGTTTCCCAGTATAACGCGCGTAACAAATTGCATATAGAAGATATACAATTGTTTTCCCTGTTCCTACACCAGCTTCTGCGAACATAACTTTCTTTTCTTGGAAAGCGCGTTCTAACTGAAACGCCATAAAAATTTGTTCATCACGCTCTTCAAAGCCTTTTTCCGGAAGGATGTCGTAAAACACATCTCCAATCCACTCATTCAACTTATCATAAAAATTATCTTGTTTTCCTACTTCAAATGGTAATCTCTTCTCAGTAAACATCCTTAGCCTCCAACCAAAAAGTTTTTCTATAAAAAGATAATAGCAACTGCTACGCATATGTATGCATTTGCTTTCCCCTGTTGCAATACATAGAAATTCACGAAAAAAAATTTTCCTTTCGAAAAAGGAAAATTTTCTTCTATATTAATGACTTTAAATACCGTTTATCAATCGCTGTTTCATGTGAAAGAGCTGACAAATATTCTTCTTGTGCTTTTTGTATTTCATCTACAATCGCACCTTGACTATCCACTTCTTTTCCGAGCTCATCATACGTACGGTGAATAGCTTTTTGAATCATTGATAATTGAAAATTATCCATATGACTTCCTCCTTTACGCATTACATAATAGCCAGTATATGCGCGCTGGAGGAGTTTTATACTATGAATTACGCGGTGGACGTTTTCCGAAGTATTGGTAGTAATCTGCCACCAAAACAAACTCATAAACCTAGTAATTTAAAGGTTTCCTCTAATTTCTTTTTTCCGAATCATTTGTTACTACTTCCATAATAATATGTCTAGAAAAAAAATACAATGGATTTATGTATTAGACACATCGTTTTATCTTAACATAATTAGATAACATCTTCAATAATTTATTATATCCTAATTATGAGATAACTATTTGATTCAAAACTGGACAATCTCATCGCTTCTCATTAATCATCTGTATTAGCAAAAAGAAATCGCATGATACTAAAGAAAAATAAGAAGACAAAAAAACCAGCAAAATACCCTGCTGTCACTAGCAAATTTGTATATTTCACATTAACATCTAATACATTCAAATAACCCAAAATAAGTAAATAGAAAGTAGATAAATTCACGCTCAATTCTGTTATATACCTTATCACATACCATCTTTCTCCATTTAACTTATAACAAGTAAGTTTCTCCCAATAAAAATGATATATAAGAAGTAAAAAAACTGATATTATCCCTCCTAATATCACTAAGTAGGCTAAAAAGTTCATTATCATTACAAATACTAACAGGACCTTCTTTAAATATTGATGAGCCATCAATCCCATAAATTGATTATTTAAATCTACAAAAAAATTATAATCAAAACTTTTAATAAAAAACAAAAAGGTCAACAATAAAAAAAGAATTACTTGTATTTTCTGTAATGAAATTTCTTTAAATTCCTTTATACTACGAATTGCTTGTGTTTCAAGTGCCATCTATTTACCTCAATTCTTAAACTTGTATTTTACAAAAATCACAGTATTTATACCCCTATATTTCTTACTAAATTCAACAATAACTTCCGGTTATTCGACATCTGCTAATTTAGATATAAAATTCATCAATTATAACTTCTCCTTTTCAAAAAAGAATTCTTTTTTACACTAGCACACTAATCTCACTATTTTATTAACCTGCCAAAATACCAATAAAAACAAAAACTATAACAATAATTATAATTAAAACCACATCCAACTATATCCATGGTTTGCCCTTTATTAAATTGCTCTTTCCTTCTTTTATACTCTTCTGCATCATATTCCATGTTAATGAATTCACTGTTTCCAGAACGTTTATTTTCTGCTACTTGTTGCAAAAGTTTGGTGTACAATTTAATATCACATTCTATCAAATCTACATATCCATTATGATATCTAATTATTACATGAAATGTAGAATCATTCTTTGCAGACAAAGCCCCTGCTAACGCTCCTGCACCACCTAATGCAATATTCCCAATAACGCCACGAACTACAGCACTTTGCACATTTTTCACACTATCTTCACTAACAATTTCAAGCATTGAAATATTCTGTTTCCATTTTTTGTATCAATATTTATCAATTCACTTTTTACTTTTTGCCCAATGATTAATTCTTGATTACGCCAATTTAATGTATATCCTTCTTTTAGTATCTGCCCTGTTACCGTCACCCCTGTAAATGGTTCTAAATTCCCCATCCCTACGCCCTCTTTCCTTTAATAAAATTTGCACTTTACTAATAAAAATACCATATTTTTCCATACACATAAACTTCCTATTATGTACTATTTAAAACGATTTTATATTACCCTTAACAAAACAGAAAATTCAGTTTTTTGTTGAAAAACAATTAAGTATAATATCTATTATATTCTATTCTTGCTATCATTATTTATAAGAATCTATAAAATCCAAAGGAGGATATCATGAACGTTCAAACAAAGGGGAATGAACAGATTACAAAGTTATTAGATAACTGGTATATAGAAATTCGAAAAAGAAATTTAAATAATGCAAAGCAACTAAAAAAGGAACTCGATAAAAACATTACCAGTGTAAAAGACGATAAAAATGTACTTTTATACCACTCTTTATTGAACTTCCGTTATCAATACTTGATGGACAGTTTAAGTATTGGCAAAGATAGTTTTAAAGAAATAGAATCTTTTGATATACCAACAGATGAACCTTTATTATATTATTACCATTTTTTCAAGGCAATGCACTCAAACATAACTGGTGATTATAATTTGGCAAAAGAACATTATGAAAAAGCCGAAATTAAATTAAAACAAATCCCAGATCAACTTGAACAAGCAGAATTTTATTTTAAACTTTCTACCTTCAGTTGCCATAACCAACAATATGTTTTAGCACTTAAACAGGTTTCTAAGGCAAAAGAAATTTTTTCTAAATACAATGGTTATGAATTAAACATTGGTTACTGTAATAATCTTTATGGATTAGCATGTATACATTTGAAAGAATATGAATTAGCAGAAGAATGTCTTATCTCTGCATTGGATATATTCCAAAAACAAAACGAAGAACAAGCAACCTTATACGTTCGACATAACTTAGGTTTTATGTATGCAAATCAAAACCTTTCAGAATTAGCAATTCGCTATTTATCCGAAGTAACTGAAAAAATGCCAGCAAACTATAGAGCGATTTTAATTGAAGCATGCGAACATGCAAAAATTAATAATAAAGAAAAAGCATTAGAACTTTTAAAAACAGGTTTAGAAATCAGTTTAAAATTAAAAAATGAGGAATACCAACATCGCTTTAATATCTTACTAACGATAAACAATGAGGTTTCTGGAGAACAATTAGAATCAATAATACTAGCAGGAATGCTCTATTTTGAAAAAGAAAACCTATACGAGTACATTAATGAATATAATGAAAAATTAGCAGTGAAATTTTATCATGAAGGCAATCATTTAAAGGCAAGTAAATACTTCTATCTAAGTTCAAATGCAAGAGAAAAAATTCATGATAAGGGGGCGTTAAAATGAAAAAAGTAATAATTAGTTTAACGGGAATTATGACTGCACTAACATTAACATTTGGTGTACTGGATGCTAAAGATACACATGAAACAATTTATACTGTAAAACAAATGTCGGATGGTCATACTGGTGGTTAATAGGTTGAATTAAAAGGGTGGTTGTAAAATAGATAACCACCCTTTTTTATTTTCATACTTCTTTAAAATCTTTAATTAAATAATTTATTTCGCTTAAAATATCTTTTAAAGTTCATTTAAAACATTTTTATTATGTAAAAGAAGGGCAAAGCCCCACCGAACGAAGTGAGGTAATGAGCCGAAGGCGAATCAAAGAGCGTTAGCGACCTTCCTTTTATACTATCTATTCTTTTTACTATCTATTTTCTATACCTATCACTTTTTGTCCATTTTTGAGACACTTTTTGATATAAGTTTATCAGAAAATGTCACCTTATTTCTCATTTTCGGACAAAAAGTGATATCCCATCGCATTTTAAACAAGTAATTTAATATTCCAAAATGTCCAAGAGGGTATCCTTAATTGCAATTTGGTACTTTTGAGACATGATAAATCTCATTGTTATCAAGGGGTTTGAGGATTCTCTAATTTGCCAACTTTATATATTAAAACGAATTACGAAAACGAAAATCAAAAAGATTCACGACTCAAAAAAACGCCCTCCTAAATTTTGAAGTGAACTCGAATAGTGGTACATGAAAAAGGATGGATATTCCAATCGGACCATTATGGAGCAGTTTGGAATTAAAAATGTTTCCCAAATTAAGACGTGGATGAAGTGGTATCGTACCGGTCAAACGTACCGTTTTCAACAACCTGTAGGAAAACAATATTCTTATGGAAAAGGGCCAAAAGAGTTAAATGAATTGGAACAGCTACGGTTAGAAAATAAACAGTTAAAAACAAAATTACTGATATGGGGAAAGTATCTGGAAATCGAAAGGAATTAAACCCGGAAACTGTAGTTACTTTATGGACCGATTTCAAAACAAAACTAACGGTAAAAGAATTATGTAATGTATTAGAATTACCCTGGTCTACATTTTATCGTTGGTTACAACGAACAGTGGACCTAAGAGATGAGATAGAAGAGAAAATAAAGGATGTTTGTCTTCGGCATAAATTACGATATGGGTACCGAAGAGTGACCGCAACTCTTCGGAAAATGGGGCTGTGTGTATGGAATAGTAGCAACGGTTCTTTTCTTCCCATAAGTCATAATTGTCCTATTCCTCATGTCAATATCAGGCCACTTTAAATTAACTAATTCTTCTCTCCTAAGCCCTGTAGAAATCAATAGGACTATTACCATTTGATTTCTCATTAAAGCATAATTTGTCCCTTTATAATGCCCTCTATCAAAGTGTTCAAGAACACTCTTTACTTACTCATCTGTTAAAACATCTGTTATGGTATCTTCTTTACTAAATTTTATTTTTTTGAATGGGTTTTCTTCGACTATCCCTTCTTCTAGGTACTTAAAATACACCTTTAATGTTCGATTCTTTTCATTTATTGTAGATATACTATTTTTCAACTCATGCTTACAATAAATGAAAAACTCTTTTGCAACTTTTGACGTAACTTTATCAGTGTCAAATATCCCTTTATTTACACAAAAGGACTCAAATCTTTTCAAAATTTCTTTATAAGATTTCAAAGTATGTTTACTTAAATTACGTAATTCCCTATCATCTAAAAATTCTTGCATTACAATTTTATACAACAAAAAACCTCACCCTTTCTTCCTTTTGGAAAAAAGAATGAGGTTTATTTATTGGGCTAATATTTAATAACTTGTTCTAAGCGAACCAATTATGTTTTAGCCCTTCAAATGCCTTTATACTATGAATTACGCGGTGGACGTTTTCCGAAGTATTGGTAGTAATCTGTACGGATAAATCCGTTAAACAGTTTACGCTTCTTCGACGCATCTTTTCCATAACACTTCTCAAACGCTTCGTAGCTTGTTAATACATACGCTGACCATGTATCTAACGGGCGGAATACTTGTCCCATTTCTTTATACAGTTGTTCAACGAGTGCTTTTTCACTTAAACGTTCTCCGTATGGAGGATTCGTTACAACGTAGCCATAATCCTCTTTTGTTGTGAAATCTTTTACTTGCATTTGTTTAAATGTAATTAAATCGCCTAAGCCTACTTCTTCTGCGTTATCTTGAGCAACTCGAATCATACGATGATCAATATCTGATCCAATGATTTGTAATCGTTGATCATAGTTCGCTAAATCTTCAGCTTCTTGACGAGCTTCACGCCAGTTTTGTTTACCTACCCAGCCCCACTCGTCAGATGCGAAACCACGGTTAAATCCTGGTGCAATGTTTTGTCCAATTAATGCTGCTTCAATCGGAATTGTACCTGATCCACAGAATGGATCAACAAATGGACGATCTGGCTTCCAGTTTGTTAATTTAATTAAAGACGCAGCTAATGTTTCTTTTAACGGAGCTTCCCCTTGATCCATACGGTATCCACGTTTATGAAGTCCAACACCGCTCGCATCAATTGTTAATGTTGCAATATCCTTGAGCATTGCAATCTCAATACGGAATAACGGACCATCTTCTTCAAACCAAGTTGTACGTTTATATGTTGTTTTTAATTTTTCAACGACAGCTTTTTTAACGATACGTTGGCAATCCGAAACACTGAATAATTCAGATTTTAAAGATTTACCGATAACAGGGAATTCGCCATTCTCTGGAATATAATCTCCCCAGTTTAATGCTTTCGTTTTTTCAAATAGCTCATCAAATGTCGTTGCTTTAAATTCGCCAACTTTAATTTTTACACGGTCCGCAGTACGTAACCATAAATTCGTACGACAAATCGCCTTTTCATCTGCTTCAAATGTTACTTTGCTGTTTTCTACTTGACATTCATAACCAAGATCGCGAACTTCTCGGGCAACTAACGCTTCAATACCCATTGCCGCTGTTGCAATTAAAGTAACTTTTCCCATTTGCATTCACCTCTTATGTATATTCAAACAATAATTAATAGCAATTGGTCCTATTAATTATTACATTTTACGAAAAATATTCTCATTAACCATTTTAACTCATACTTTATAACTTCATACAAATAAAAAGCCCTCCTCTAACAAAGGAGAGCTGAGTTATTTCATAGTTGGTTCATAACGTTCTGTAAGCCATGTTCTGTTCCTTTGTACTACAAACGGCCCACGCCTCGTACTCCGGTGGCAATCATCTATCTACAGGTTATAAAACCTGTCCTTTCCCGTCGTTCATTTCCTTGGAAAAGATTCCCCTACCATTATTTGGGTTTCTCGCTCGTGGGGTTTACCTCGTTCCACTCCTATCATTTCTTCAAGGACTTCGTCACTGTGGCACTTTAAAGGTAGTCAAACCATATCCGAAAGGACTTAGGTTTTTTCCCTGCCGTTAAACCAGCCTTACAGCCAGAATACCCTAGCTTATGAATTGGCTAGGCACGAACACTACAGCCATCTCAGGCCGTGCGAGCATGGACTTTCCTCTACAACGTTGGCGTTGCAGCGATTACCCAAACGTTATGACATCCATTAGTATAGTGGAAACAAAAAGATTTTGCAACGTTTTTTTCTATGTAAAATGCTTAAACCTTTTCCCACCTTACATCATTCGTATAACTTACTTCCAAATACAGCTTTTTCTAAGTTAGATAAGCGTTTTAAAATATCCGTATTCGTGTTGTTATAAACCGGTTGTGCAACTGGTGTTTGTACAGGTTGTTGTGGAACTTGCGTTACTGCTAGTTTTTGTTCCTCTAATTCACGCTTTAAACGAGCATTTTGTTGCTTTAATTGCTCAAACTCTTTGTGGAAAGCTTCATAGTCTTTAATGATCATATCAAGAAACTTGTCTACTTCTTCTTGCTGATAACCTCTCATACCTGTTTTAAATTCTTTTTCTAAAATATCTTTCGCTGTTAATTTAATTTTATCCGAAATCATTTTCTTCACCTCAAATTTTTACCAAAACTTTCATTAACTAAATTTTTTCAGAAACAATGCTTTTTGTCAATCATATATACGAGTACTATATTACATATTACTCTGCATTATTCCACTGTTCCTCTTCTATTATATCTTGTAAATCAGAAAAAAGAATGAAATAACTGTGATAATTTTCTATTTCCCCTTTTTTCTTTGCTGATTCTACAATATATTTGGGACTTCCTGGTTTTTCTTCATCGTATACCGCTAAAAGCGCATCACTTTTTTCAATAAAAAATTGATTTTTTAATTTAAATTGCTCTGGGCTTTCATACTTCCGTTTCGTGATACTATCAACATGGTCTGCTTGAGAAAGAATAAATTCGTAATATTCACGATTATCTTCTTTCCAATTTTCTTCTTGTTCTAAAAACGGAGTGAATACCGCTAATTTTAAATCAGGATATTCTACTTGCATTTCAAAAACAACTTCAGCAGCCCATAATTCTACACCTAATTGGCCGCTTATTATAACCCATTCTAAACCATCTTCTACAAAAGTGAGTAATTTACGGTGTAATGCTTTCTTTATACACTCTACTCCTGGATGATCATTTTTAAATATTCCAAGTTCAAATGGCTTATATCCTGTTACTGCAATAACTTTCATATCAACACTCCAATTACAAAAAAAGAACTAGCATTTCGCTAGTTCTAACATATCATTTACTTTTTAAATATTCCACCAACGTTTGGTCCGATATTTGGACCTACTGGTGATACATTGTTTGGTAAAAACGGTGATACATTTGGTCCTGGTCCAAACGGTGATACATTCGGTCCTGGCCCAAATGGAGATATTTGATGACCGTGGTGGTGATGATGATGACCATGGCCACACGGTCCACATCCGCCACCGAATCCTGGGTCGATTGGGTCCACAACATTTACATTTGAATTTGTTTGCGGGAAGAAGTTTTGGTTTTTAATTTGTTGATGATGTACATGTGTTGTATGTGTTGGGAAAATGTGTGGCACCACCGTTGTTGAAAAAGAGTGTGTTACGCATTGTTTCGTCGGATGAATGACAGGAGCAGTCGTACAAATAGGTCCTGTAGGCTTATGCCCTCCAAAGCAAGGATGACAATGATGCATAGTTTTTTCTCTCCTCTCTCGTTAAAAAAATCTGATTACACTTTACAGTATGAGAAAAGAGAGAAAGCCGTTTGTTATATATACCCATTTATTACAAGGAAATTTGTCTAGTCCTTTATTTCATTTACATTGTTTTTATAGACAATCCTTCAACATCACTTACCAAAAAAGCCTCCAACTTGCTTTACAATACCTGTCACTTGATTCATCGCATTCATCATTTGTCCAGCTGTATTCATCATTTTATTTACATCATAGTTACCATCTGATGTTTTAAATTGAGAAACAAAACTAGAAAACTGACTTGGCTGTTGTTGCTTTTGCTTACCCTGCGTCGGGTACGGTTGTTTTGGTGGATAAAACATCGCTTGTTGATTAGCATACGGCGATGGTGGTGGCATATAATATTGCGAATTCATATAAGGCTGCTGCTGTGGTTGATTCATGTATGGTTGCTGAGCTTGTGATTGTTGAGCTTGATTCACATAAGGTTGCTGCTGTTGTGGTTGTTGAGCTTGATTCACATAAGGTTGCTGCTGTTGTGGTTGTTGAGCTTGATTCATAAAGGACACTTCAAACGGTTGATAATAATTTTGATTTCCATAATAAGGCTCGAAAGGATACATATTATACCGTAAATATGTATCCGTATTATATTGGTACATATTTTGCTGTGCATATGGATTCGTTTGCTGATATAAGTTAGGTTGTTGAAACATGCATTCTCTCCTCCTTCACATAAGTTTCTACATATATAATATGTACCTATAAAATAATATGTGTGATGGAGTATCTGTCTATTTTTGTCGGAAGTTTAAATTTTTAAAAAATTAAAAAAGAAAACCCTTCCATGCTATGATAATAAAGAAGAAGATTCTCATGGGGGAGGAATCAACATGGTATTAGGGGATTTAAAACAAGCGTTTTCTCAAAAAAAGGGGTATTGCACAGAGAATGCAAATGAATTATTAGACTTTGCGAGACATTGGTATCTCGAAGGAAAAATATGCATATCAGATTATCGAACATTAATAAAAGAATTAGAAATAAACGGCGCAACAAAACCTACAACAATGACAGAAGCATAAAAATAACAAGAGGGATCTCCCTCTTGTTATTTACATTGCTCAACTATATTTTGCAAAGTATACGAAATGGCTTGGTGTGTTTCAAAGAATCGTTTACCTTTACCTTTATTTACAAAGCATTGCAACACATTCGTTTGTAAATTATCATATACTTGATCAATTTGCTGTACATGTATATATTTTGGCTTTTCTTCTTTAATCCACTTATAAGCTAATTCTTTCCACTTCTTTAATTCCTCATCTACCATATCTACAAACGGTTTCATATCCTTATAAAAGTCGTATTCGGTTAGTTCTCTCTTTTTTACATTCGCTTCATTATTATACTGCATGAGTTTTTCTGAAGACTGTATTAATGCTTCATTCTTCATTTCTTTCCCACCTTATTATGCACTCACTACGACGTTTTGAAATGTCTTTACCCAATTCCCTTTCTCTTCGTGATGCACTAATTTATTTTCCATATGTTCAATATGCATTTCTGTTATTTCTATCTTATTGCATATTTTTTCACTCGCATCCTTTAATGCATGATTCATTCTAATCCCTATATTCATTTCCAGCAAATCGAGAGAACTTAACATTTGATCCATTTTTTTCATTACATCTTCCTTCTGAACCATCGCCATATACAAAACGCCTCCTTCTTTGCTTTTCCTTTGTCATGTAATTTCGCCGAATGATTCACCACTCCTGCCCACATGACAAAACTAGTTGTTATTCGTCAAAGAAATCATTTCGTATGTCATTTATAGAAATGGTAACAATACAAAAAGGAGGTGTATTACAATGGCAAAGAACAAAAATGAAAAAAAGAAAAACCAAAACAAACAACAAAATAAACCCGAGACTGGCAATCCAAAGCTAGATGGTCCAAACTTCCCTGCTACATAAAGCGAGACTTTATTACGAACAGTTAAATTTCAAGTCACCCTTAATCTCCTACTAGCATTACGTTTTGAGATTAAAGTTGTAGCACACATAGCAGGATTGTTTCAAATTAAGAAGTCCCGTCTTCAAAATGGAAGACGGGACTTCTTTTTTATTATATCATGAACTCATCCATCCTTTTAGCAAAACGATTTGCGATAGATAGCCTATAGATTTGTTCTCTCTTTCTTCTATACCATTCTGTTATATTAACTTCCCCTTTAGGTTCTTCAGGTACAAATAGCACATTCATTTTCATATTTGCACAAAACCAATCTCTCATTTTTATTTCTTCATGTAAAATAACAGGATAAATATCTCTAAGTGTTGGCGTATAAGACTTTCGAGTTTCCTTTGCGTAAACTTCATAATCTTCTCTAGACCCAGTATGTGTAGTTTGCAATGCAAACTTATAAAACGAACCATTATAAATTGGATGAAACAATAACCATGCTAATTTTTTTCCTAGTTCTATACGCTGTTGTAACGTTTCAAATTGATAAACCGAAAATCCATACATTCTCCCTTCAATTGTTGGGAAGATAACTGCACTAATATGAAGTCTTTCTTGCACTTTAAAAAGTGCAGTATGGAATACATGTTTTTTAAAATATGTGTTCTCAATGACTGGTTTTTGAATTTTATTTTGTTCATTTATAATAAGCGCTGTCATAAGCCTATTCATATCTCTTCTTTCCCAGAAAAGTAACCATTCTTTTTCCATAAATATTGATACGTTGAAATATTGCAACAAATGAAAGAGAGGTGCACGTCTCTTCTTACTTTCCTCATACAATAATAGCTGAGGAAATGCATCTAAAAAAATAATCCAATTAGCCTGTTCGTACAGAATAAATAAATGTTTTTTTACCGTTCTAGGTAAAACAGTAGCATAATATCTCCCTTCTAAATCAGTCATATTCCAGCCCGCATTTCTCGAAACCATACTCGCTAAAAAGGCCCACCTGATTTCACTATTTCTTAAATAATATTCTTGATAAGATTGTGTCCGAGAAATATTGTCCACATTAGCTATTTCTGTTTTCTTTTTAATATTGTGAACGATTGCTTTTTCTTCCTCTGTACAAAAATTTTTTTCTCGATTTTGTTTCATTTTCATATAATCATTCCATGTAAACATAAATAAGTCATCATACCTTTCATCAAAAAGGTCACATCTTTTTTCATTTTTTGATATAATCACCTTTGTAAGTAATTCTTAGCAAGTTGGGGGTGGACACACTATGACCATTCGTTACCCAAATGGAAAAAGGTATAATCAAGCTTCACAACCTCAAAAAACACCTATAAAAACACATACTTATAGTAATAGAGGTATGTCCCTTGAAGAGGAATTGAATGAAACAAATCAATATTACTTAACCCATAATATTGCATGTGTACATAAAAAGCCTACACCTCTTCAAATTGTAAAAGTAGATTACCCCGCTCGAAGTGCTGCAGTGGTAAAAGAAGCGTATTTTAAACAACCTTCTACAACAGATTACAACGGTGTATACAAAGGGAAATACATCGATTTTGAAGCAAAGGAAACAAAAAATAAAACTAGTTTCCCACTTCAAAACTTCCACCTTCATCAAATTGAACATATGAAGCAAGTGGTTGCTCATAATGGAATTGCATTTGTTATTATTAAATTTACACTTTTTGATGAATTTTATTTACTAGATGCAAAACATATTATTGCATTTTGGAATCGTCAAAATACTGGTGGACGCAAGTCGATTACGAAAGAAGAAATAGAAGAGCATGGATCCTTATTATCATGCGGTTATCACCCTCGGATTGACTATATCCGTGTACTAGACATGGTTTATTTTTCGTGATAGAGTCATCACTAAGGCTCTTTTTTCGACTTTTGGGGGAGAGAATGAAAGGTAGGAGAAAGTATAATGTCAGATAATTATCGTTCTCGTACAGAACGAAATCATGTGAAAAATCAAGAGAAAAAAACACATAAAGAAGAAAAACCAAAGAAAAAAGGCTCCTTTTTCAAGAAATTTCTTATAGGTTGTCTACTTCTTGGTATCGTTGGTCTTGTAGCCGGCGTTTCCGCTTTCTTTGTTATGGTAAAGGATGCTCCAAAATTAGACAAAGCCAAACTTGTTAATCCTTTATCAACAAAGTTTCTTGATAAAAACGGGAATTTCTTCTATGAATACGGTGCTGAAAAACGAACACACGTTACTTATGATCAAATTCCAAAAGTAGTTGAAAATGCATTCCTTGCAACTGAGGATTCGCGTTTCTATGATCATAATGGAATTGATTTTAAACGAACTACAAAAGCAGTTATGGAAAATGTCACTGGTGGTTTCGGTTCCCAAGGTGGTAGTACGATTACACAGCAAGTCGTTAAAAACTACTTTCTAACGATGGACAAAACTGCTAAAAGAAAAGTACAAGAATGGTACTTATCTTACAAATTAGAGCAACAATACTCTAAACATGAGATTTTAGAAATGTACTTAAATAAGATTAATTTAGGTAACCGTTCATACGGTATTGCGACAGCAGCGCAAAAATATTATGGTAAAGATTTAAAAGACTTGCAATTACATGAAGCTGCTATGCTCGCTGGTTTACCCCAAGGTCCAAACATTTATGATCCAACAAAAAAGGAAAATGTTGAACGAGCAACAAATCGTCGTAATGTCGTATTATCATTAATGAATCGACATGGTTATATAACAAAAGAAGAAATGAATAACGCCGTTAAGATCCCAGTAACTGAGGGCCTTCAACCGTCTTCAGAAGTAACTGAGATGAAGTATCAAGCATTTTTAGATGCGGTTGTAAAAGAAGTTGAAAAAGAATATCCTGATGTAAATATCGGTTCAGATGGTTTAACGATTCATACAACACTTGATCAAGATGCTCAAGATTACGCTGAAAAAATTATGGATGGTAATCTTATTAAGTATCCAAACGATCAATTCCAAGGATCATTCGTATTTATGGATACACAATCTGGAGAAGTTCGAGCAATTGGTGCTGGACGTAAAGAAAATAAGTCCACTTTCAAAGGTCATAATATGGCAACTGATTTAAAACGCCAAGTTGGTTCAACAATGAAACCAATTTTCGACTACGGTCCAGCGATTGAGAATCTTCAATGGTCTACTTACCATCAATTAAATGACTCTGAATATACTTATTCGGATGGCACAAAGATTAAAAATGCTACAGGGAGTTTTAAAGGTGACGTTTCACTTCGTGAAGCATTGAAGAAGTCATTAAACATCCCGGCTTTAAAGACAGCTCAAACAGTTGGACTTAATAAATCAAAAGAGTTTGCTGAAGGTTTAGGCATGACATTTGAAAATGGAGTACATGAATCTACTGCAATTGGTAGTAACGATAGTTCTCCATTAGCAGTAGCAGGTGCATATGCAACCTTCGGTAATAGTGGTAACTATAATAAACCACACTTCGTAAAAGAAGTAACCTTCCCGGACGGGAAAAGAAAAGCTTTAAACCGAAAGAACAACGCGCTATGCAAGACTATACAGCTTACATGGTAACTGACGTTCTTCGTGACGTAGTAAAACCTGGTTCTGGTGGTACAGGACCAACAGCATATGTTTCAGGTGTTGACGTAGCGGGTAAAACTGGAACGCAAAACTTTGATGCAAAAGATTTAAAGAAATACGGCATTCCAGCTGATGCAAACAGGGATAGCTGGTTCGCTGGATATACACCACAATATACGATGGCTGTATGGACGGGTTACGTAAAGAATGGTCCAGAAAACTACATTAGTGATCGTTATACTAAAATTGCACAGCAAATGTTCCAAGTAATGATGAGCAAATTCGCTACAGATAAATCTCGCTTTGAACGTCCTTCTTCTGTACAAGAAATAAACGGAGAATTATACGTAAAAGGTGCGAAAAAAGATGCAATTAAACAAATTAAAGTAGATGCCCCTAGTGGTCTGAATGTCACTTTTGATGGCGCTAGCACAGTTACACTAAACTGGTCTGGACCAGCAGAAGTCGATGCATATGCAGCCAGCTATAAAGCAACTGATGGTTCAAGTGGTAGCCTATCAATAAGTGGTACGACAGCTACTCTTGGTGGTATTAAACCAGGTGTTACTTACAGCTTCTCTGTAGTAGCGAAAAAAGGTACTGGAACAAGCCCAGCAGTTGGTGCATCCTTCACTGCGCCTGGCGGAACTCCAGATGCGAAAAAAGCTGAAGAAGAGGCTAAGAAAAAGGCCGATGAAGAAGCTAAGAAAAAAGCTGATGAAGAAGCCCAGAAAAAGGCTAATGAAGATAAAGTAAAACAAGACGAAGCTAAGAAAAAGGCTGAAGAAGAGGCTAAGAAACAACAAGAACAACAGCAAGAACAACAACGTAAACAGCAAGAAGAAGCTCAAAAGAAAGCTGATGAGGAAGCTAGAAGAAAAGCTGAAGAAGAAGCTAAGAAAAAAGCTGAAGAAGAAGCTAAGAAGAAAGCTGAAGAAGAGGCCAAGAAAAAAGCTGAAGAAGAGGCTAAGAAACAACAAGAACAGCAACACCAAAATACCGGAGGAGATACACCTCACGCAGACGGTGCTGTTGTTACAACAGAGTCCTAATATACAAAAAAGAAGTCCGTTTCTCTTAACGAGAAGCGGACTTCTTTTTTGTTATCATTTTCTTTACATACAGCTTTTCTATTTCGATATACAACTGCGCTAATTGAATATAAGAATGATAATTACTCGGTTTCTTTATAATGAATGAATATCTTTCCATAAAATTAACAGGTCGCACTTTTAATTTATTCGTATTTATTTGCATTTCATTCAAACTATGAACAGGTTGTTCATTTAGCCAATAGACAACCGATAACAAGTGAGCTGCAAAAAGAATCATTGGTCCCTCAGCCTCTTGCTTATTTCTATTTCGAAACAGTATAGCAATGTCTTCATGCTTATTTTTCCATACATTCAACATCGCTGGAATGCTGTTTTCAATTTCCTTCCACGGCTCATACTGTCTTTCAATATCAAATATAAAGTAAGTATTTTGTATTATCTCTTCAAAAGAATTGTCTGTATGATACTTAACTAAATTTACACTTTCTTTAAAAAATGGTAAACAGTGAAATTCTTTCGGTATTTCTATAACTCGCTCCATCCTTTATTTCACCTTCATTCGCTTCTTTCCTTCACGACATACTTCTAACAGTCTGCACTCCTCACATTGCGGTCGTTGTGCTTTACAGTGATAACGTCCAAAGAAAATCATACGATGATGTGTAACTCCCCACTCATCCATCGGTACTTTCTTCATTAATGTTTTTTCTACTTCTAACACCGAATCTTTCCATCTACAAATCGCTAACCGTTTACTCACTCTTTCTACATGCGTATCAACAGCAATTGCCGGGATGCCATACGCTACCGAAACAACTACATTTGCTGTTTTTCTCCCTACTCCTGGTAATTTCGTCAACTCGTCACGGTCTTCTGGAACTTTTCCATTGTAATCATCCAGCAACATCTGACACAATTTTTGAATGTTTTTTGCTTTATTTCTATACAACCCAATAGAACGTATATCTTGTTGTAACTCTTCCAAAGATACACTTAAATAATCTTCTGGTGTTTTATATTTTTGAAATAAATTTTTCGTCACTTTATTTACAAGTGCATCTGTACATTGTGCAGATAGTGCTACCGCGATTACTAATTCAAAAGGATTCTCATGAATTAATTCACAATGTGCTTCTGGATACATATCCGCCATTGTGTCTAAACAATAGCGAATTTGCGTTTTATTTAACATATACTTCCTCCTATATTACTGCTCCAACCAATTATAAAAAGGCACTTTTCCAGTAAATTTCGTCTCTTGTTTTGTCATTTGTTGTGCTCTTTGTTGATTCGCTCTAAATTTTTGACCTTGATTTTGAGCCTGATCTACCGTTTTAATTCCATTCTTTTTCCATTCAAATAAAATACGATCAATATATCGGAAATTTAGTTTTCCACTCATTACAGCTTCTCTAAGAGCCGCTTGAATTAAATTTGGATGATGTTGATCTTGGTCCTCCCACATTCCTAACGTTTCACATTCGAACGGCGAAAGTGGTCTTCCAAATTCTTTTTCAAATACTGTATATAAATTTACTTGCAGCTGTTTTTTTTCTTTTTGCTCTTCCTCTATCGATTCATCCATTAAGAAATGTAATATTTTTTCCCATAACGGTTGTAAAGAATAACTTTCGCACATCATCGCTTCTGATCTTTGTCCACCTTCTAGTGATAAAAACCCTTTTTGAATCAATGCTTGAATTACTTCCATACATTTCATTTCCGTTATCGTCATCCGTTCAGAAATCTCTGAAGGAGTCGGAAACGAATTACCTGACTCTAAAAATGTGTGTACATGAAGTACGACCATAAATTCCGTCTCATTTAAACCTAATTTTTTATAATGCATCATAAGTAATTTTGGAATTGCAATGCTTCCCTGCTCAAACCACTGTAACATCATTTTCTTTTTCATCACCAAACACCTCGCTCTCTAGTATAACACACCTTTAGCTATTTCTTTTTGCCACAATTCGTCAAAAAAACCTCCCTATTAATGGGGAGGTTTTTTATATTACATGAATGAAATATAAAATTAAGCTTGCACTTTACTTTTCATAAATGTATGGATACGCTCTAATGCTTTCTCTACTTGTTCAAGAGATGTCGCATATGATAAGCGAACATTATTTGGAGCACCAAATCCTGTACCTGGTACAAGAGCCACTTTTTCCTCTTCTAATAGAGCTTTTGCCCAATCATCAACTGTTGCATATCCTGATAAAGCTACAGCTTCTTTTACGTTAGGGAATAAGTAAAATGCACCTTGCGGTTTAATGCAAGTAAAGCCAGGGATTTGAATTAATTTATCATAAATAATGTTTAATCTCTCTTCAAAGGCTTGACGCATTGTTTCCACAGGTTCTTGTGAGCCTGCATATGCCGCAATTGCGCCGTATTGAGCGATTGAAGTAGGGTTTGACGTACTATGACTCGCTAAGTTCGTCATCGCTTTAATAAGCTGCTTATTTCCTGCAGCATATCCAATACGCCATCCTGTCATAGAATGAGATTTAGATACACCATTAATAATAAGTGTTTGTTCTTTTAATGCATTAGAAAGCTGGGCAATTGAAGTATATTCTACGCCACCATAAATTAATTTTTCATAAATTTCATCAGAAACGATTAAAATATCATGTTCTAAACATACTTCTCCAAGCTGTTGTAATTCTTCTTTGCTATAAATCATTCCTGTTGGATTGCTCGGTGAATTAATAATAACTGCTTTCGTTTTCTCTGTAATTGCCTCACGCAGCTGCTTTGCTGTAATTTTGTACTCATTGTCTTCTAAACCTTCTACATAAACCGGCTTACCGCCAGCAAGCTTTACCTGCTCTGGATAGCTTACCCAGTAAGGAGTTGGGATGATAACTTCATCTCCTTCATCAAGTAATACTTGGAATAATGTATACAATGCATGCTTTGCACCATTACATACAATAATTTCAGATGGATCATACGCAATACCTTGATCGCGAGTAAATTTCTTCACAATTTCTTGTTTTAACGATTGTAATCCACCTGTTGGTGTATACTTCGTATGCCCTTCTAACATCGCTTTATGTGCAGCATCCATAATATGCTCTGGTGTATTAAAGTCAGGTTCCCCTGCCCCTAATGCAATTACATCATGACCCTCTGCTTTTAATGCTTGTGCCTTTGCTGTAATTTCTAAAGTTGAAGACGGTGTTAAAGCAGCTACTCGCTTTGCTAATTTCATTTGTAGTTCCCCCTACATCTATTTTTCAATGCTATATCGTCTTAAAAATTTTCCATCTTTAAATTCAAGATAGTAATAACTATAACGATTGTCATCATCAATATATGTAACTTCCCATAGTGGTACATCATTTTCAAAGCCTAATTTCACTTTCATAATCTCTTTCGGCTTACTTTTTGATTCCTTACTTTCATTGCCGACTTGCTCTATTGTTCTTTGTATAGCCTCTTTTTCAGAAATACCTTCGCTCTTTTTCCTTACTACAGTATCCCCTTTTTTCTCAGGCACCCAAACGATAAGTTGTTCTCCCTTTTCATCTGTACCTTGCACGACTATATATGCAGATTTTCCGTTGTAATAATCAACAGATTTCACCTTTGTAAGCTTTGCTTTTTCTTTAGCAATTTCTACAAATTTCGACTCTTTTGGAATTTTCTTTCCCATCGCTTTATTATAAACATACGCCCCATATATTCCGCTAGCAACGATAACAATAATGATTGCAAAAATCCACTTTTTCATTGTATCACTACGTTCTGTAAATCGTAAATACAGCTGTTTCTTTATCTTTTTCGTCTAATGCTAGTCCGAACATGAGGTCCTGCTCTTTTAACGTACGATTTAAACTATCAACAATTTTATACAAATCCGACGAATATTTAATACGCGTCGTTGATAGTACTTCGATTTTCTTCTCCATGAAAAAACTCCTCCGTTACACAAAAATTTCTAATTATAGAAGAACGCAATGCGGTTACAATAAGAGTACATTCTTTACAACCCCTGCTTCATCACCCATCTATTATAGCAGGACATGTACAGCAAAAAAAGGTTTCAAGTCGAAAACCAACACATTTTGTATACAAGAAGTAAGAAAAATAAAATTCCTCCTACCCACATTTTTTACGCCTGAAGTTTATAAGTACTTCAGGCGTATTTTTCTTCCATTTTTATTCATTTGGTGATTCTTCTAATTGTACTAACAATTCTTCTAATGGCCCTTCATAAAGAGGTACGTTAGGAATCGATTGTAGAAATCGTTTTCCATAGGAAGAACTCGTCAAACGACGATCTAACACTACTACCGTTCCTGTATCTGTATTCGTTCGAATTAAGCGGCCGAATCCTTGTTTGAAACGTAATATTGCTTGTGGAAGCGCTAATTTAGCAAATACATCTTCACCTTGATTTTTTAGCCACTCACCTTTCGCTTCCATCATCGGCTGATGAGGAGGTGTAAATGGTAGACGGACTATAACAAGACAACTTAAGGCATCTCCTGGAATATCTATTCCTTCCCAGAAACTGCTCGTCCCTAATAAAATTGATTTGTCGAATTCTTGAAACTTTCGAATTAAGCGGCTTCGACTTCTATTATTCACACTTTGGGTCAGTAATAAATACCCCTCTAATTCATCATTATTTTTTAAATTCGCATACGCTTCTTTTAACATTTCATACGAAGTGAATAAAACGAGCATTCTGCCTTTTGTGGCTTTTGCTATCTTTGCAATATGTTCCGATACAGATTCAATATATCGCTCATTACTTACTTGCTTAATAAAAGGTACATCCGTTGAAACCATTAATTTCATCTGTTCATCATAACGAAATGGTGACGGAACCTTTAAAGTATTTGGAGCGAAATCATGTAAACCAAGTTCCTCTTTTATATAATCAAACGTATCGTTAACTGTTAGTGTTGCGGATGTAAAAATAACACTCTTTTTTTCTGTTAAAAATTCATCAGCAAATCTTTCACCAATATGGACAGGCTGTGCGTATAGAACTGTTGAATGAATCGTCCCTTTCGTTTCAGTCTCCATCCAAGTTACATACGAATTCTTTTCTAATACGAGTAACTGTAATGATTCTGCCATCTTTCTCAGCAACTCAATTAAATGCATAAATTCACCTGTTACAACATGCATCTCCCATTCTAACTTACTTTGCAATATATCCACTTGCTTCTCAAGAGCAGTTACTACCCTTCTTAATTCATATATAAAACGATTTGTTAATTCGACGATACTATCCCACAACTTACCTTTTTCTAGTTCTGCGTTATACCTATAGATGAGCGGCATATTATTCGTTCCTTGCTCTTGCTTTGTTTGTTTAAATATAAAAGTACGTAACATTTGGAAGAGTTCATCCGCATCAAACTTAAGTTCCTTCAAACTATAACTTATCATACGGAAAGTTGAACGAGATGCTTGCTCTGATTTTTTCATCATTTTATATACTTTGGAGAGTACATCTTCTGTTTCTAGTGTCCCAAGACGAGATATAACCAATTGAAAATACATACAAGAGAACTGTTCACCCAATGTTCTACTCGCGGCTTCTTCAATATGGTGAGCTTCATCAAAAATAATATGTTCGCATGAAGCGAACAACGGTTCTTCACTTGAAAAATCTTGAAATAATAACGCATGATTTGTAATAACGATATCTGCAAATAAAGCTTTATTCTTCGCTCGCTGGTAAAAACAACGACTAAACCAATTACTTTGCATACCGCCTGGACTATACGCATCGCTACAAATACGATTCCAAAGTAACTTTCCGCCCTCAGGAATATTTAATTCGTCTCGATCACCTGTTTCAGTTTGCAATAGCCAAACTAAAATCTTCGCCTTTGTAAGTGCCATATCATAATTTTTTTCTTCCTCTTGCAAAGCATACTCAAATTTATGTAAGCATAAATAATGCTTTCTTCCTTTTAGAAGAGCTGCCTCAAATGAAAATGGCATTATTTTTTGTAATAACGGAATTTCTTTTTCTAATATTTGTTGTTGGAGTTGTACCGTTTGTGTACTTATAATGACAGGTTCTTCTTTTCTCTTTGCAAAATAAAGACTAGGAAGCAAATAAGCGAGAGTCTTTCCTGTTCCTGTACCGGCTTCAATTAGTGAAAAACGAGAATCTCTTAACGCCGTATATATCTCTTTCATCATCAGTTGTTGACTTTCTCTTCTTTCAAACTTTGGCATATGTGATTCCAATTTATCCATCGTTTTATTCAAGAAAGCATCAAACTTTGATGAACACGTTTCTCCAAGGTTTAAGGAATAGTTCCGCTTTTTCAGCGCAATATTTCGATGTATTTCATACTGCGCTATATCTTCTTTACCGTGCATTACTTTCTTTAAAATATTTTCAGAAAGCACATCAGCTATATCGCTTTGGAACACATCACTTAATTCATAAAGCGATTGCAACGTGACAAGTGGTAACTTTTCAATTTCATTTAAAAATTGTAAAAATAATTCCGCTGTTGCAAGAGCATCACTATCCGCACGATGTGGTTGATCGTGCTCTAGTTCATGCTTCTTAGCTAAATCACGTAATTTATAACTATCGGCTGTCGGCAAAAGAATTTGAGCCAATTCAACCGTGTCGATTTTCGGACAATGTATTTCTGTATATCCAGCTTGCCTTAATTCTTCATTTAAAAAATTCCAATCAAAGTGAACATTATGCGCAACGAAAGCCGCACCTTGTAATAGCTCAACAATCATCGGGGCTACATCTTGAAATAACGGGGCTTGTTTTACAAGACTTTCATCAATCCCTGTTAATTCTGTAATAAATGGTGGGATCTCTCTCTTTGGGTTAACAAAAGACGAAAAAATCTCCAATATCTCTCCATCTTCTACTACAACAGCTGCAATTTGGGTAATTTTATCCTTCCCATCTTTCCAGGAGTTCCCTGTCGTCTCTAAATCAACAACGACATAACGCTTACTCATATATGTAACACCTCAATTTCTTACCTTTCAAACAACAATAATTTATATAATGTTACTATACCACGTTTTATCTCATCTTAATGAAAAGATGCACAAAAAAGCTATCTCCGCAATGGAGATAGCATTTCTACTTATAATATCGTACCCGCTTTTTCAGCACCTAACATTTCAATAATTTGATTATTATCGTCTAGTACTGCAATTTTTGGTTCTTGTGTATGAATCTCTTCTTCCGTAACTAGCCTATAACAAATAATAATTACTTTGTCCCCTGGTTGTACAAGTCTTGCCGCAGCACCGTTTAAACAAACAACACCACTACCGCGTTCCCCTTTAATAACGTATGTCTCTAAGCGAGCACCATTATTATTATTTACAATTTGGACTTTTTCGTTTTCTACAATATTTACTGCATCCATTAAGTCTTCATCAATTGTAATACTACCTACATAATTTAAATTTGCCTCCGTTACAGTTGCACGATGTAACTTTGCTCTCATCATTGTGCGAAACATAGATGCTCCCCCTTATTTAACCGTTAATGTTATATTGTCAATTAATCTTACATTTTCAAACTTAACTGCAATAGCTAAAATGATTCTTCCTTCGACTTTCTCTACCATTGTTAATGACGGATATGCATATAAATCCGCATAATCTACAGTGCCTTTCGTATGCGTCTCAATATAATCTTTCACAAGATTTGTAATGATTTCCGGATTACGTTCACCTGCCTCAATTCTTTCTTTCGCTATACATAGGCTGCGGTATAAATGAAGAGCTTCTTCACGTTCATCTTGTGATAGATACACGTTACGAGAACTTTTCGCTAAACCATCTTCTTCCCTTACAATATCAACTGGTACGATTGTAACTGGAATATTGAAATCAGTTACAAATCCTTCAATTACTGCAACTTGTTGAGCATCTTTCATACCGAAATAAGCATGCGTTGGCACCGTAATATTAAATAGTTTCATCAGTACAGTTGCAACACCAGCGAAATGACCAGGTCTTTGTTGACCGCATAATACGTCCGTGCGCTTCACAACTTCTACTGTTGTTGTTTGTTCTGCTGGATACATTTCTTCTACACTCGGATAAAATAAATAATCTACACCGTTTTCTTTTGCTACATTTTCATCTCTATCAATATCACGAGGATATCGATCTAAATCTTCATTTGGGCCGAATTGTAGTGGGTTTACAAATACACTTAAAACTACAATTTCATTTTCTTCTCTTGCCTTACGTAATAAAGTAGCATGGCCTTCATGTAAATAACCCATTGTTGGAACAAAACCAATACTCTTTCCACTTGCACGAAGTTCGCTTGTAATTTGCTGCATCTCTTGCACTGTAATTACGATTTTCATTATTGTTTTCCTCCGTATAACGCTAAGCATTCTTCCTCTTTCATTGTGAACGAATGTTTTTCTTCAGGAAATTGCCTTGTCTTTACTTCAGTAACATATTGTGAAATCCCACGCACAATCTCCTCTTGAACAGACGTATATTGCTTCACAAATTTCGGAACACGATTTACGCCGTATGAGATAAGATCATGATAAACAAGTACTTGCCCATCTACTTTTTGTCCTGCACCAATCCCAATTGTTGGTATTGTTAGTTGCTCTGAAATAAGTTCTGCTAACTGCATTGGTACACATTCTAACACAAGCGCTATTGCACCAGCTTCTTCACATTTCTTTGCATCTTCTATTAATTTTTTTGCACTCTCCGCATCTTTTCCTTGCACTTTATATCCACCCAACACTCCTACAGATTGAGGGGTTAAACCTAAATGCGCTACAACAGGAATTCCTGCGTTCGTCAAATATTGAATCGTCGATATAACTTCTCCAGCACCTTCTACCTTCAGTGCGTGTGCCCCGCTCTCTTGAACGATGCGACGTGCATTCACCATCGTTTCTTGTAATGATACGTGATACGACATAAATGGCATATCAGTTACAATAAACGTCTCTTTCGCTCCACGGCGTACAGCTTTCGTATGATGAATCATATCCTCTACTGTTACAGGTACTGTTGAATCGTATCCGAGTACAACCATTCCAAGAGAATCTCCAACTAGAATCATATCAACTTCAGCTTCTTCTGCTAATTTAGCAGATGGATAATCATACGCCGTTAGCATTGTAATCGGCTCACCTTGCTCTTTCATCTTCAAAAAATCTGTTTTTGTTTTCAAAAACTACTCCTCCTTTATGCAGGAGAGAGGAG
Organism: Bacillus sp. FSL E2-8900; assembly: GCF_037966225.1. Classification (NCBI taxonomy): domain Bacteria; kingdom Bacillati; phylum Bacillota; class Bacilli; order Caryophanales; family Bacillaceae; genus Bacillus; species Bacillus sp. FSL E2-8900. Next base: position 1,477,882 of record NZ_CP150193.1, on the reverse strand, counting down.
ATGGCCGAAATCATATAAAAAACCCCTCTGGCCATAAAAGGGCAGAAGGGTTGTGTGTTAGTCGGCATTATTCATCCCTCTGTCCCAGTCCGTTATTGGATCAAGGCAGAATCCAAGTTATTATTTTTCGTATGACTTCGAATCATGGTGCAGTTCGCTCTGATACTGCCCACATTCGAACTAATTATAGCAAACTACAAAAAGGAATTACTACATTTTTTTGAAAAAATAATTTTTTATTCTTATTACGGTATATGAAATTTAACACGAGAGTATATATGCTATACAGTTTTTATGGAGAATTCAATCCTGAAAAGATACATGTTTTTTCAACGCATGTTAAAAAAGTCCAAGTTAATTTTTTCTGTAATCCATTTAACTGTATAGTATAACTCTTAAACTAATGATGCAGGTTAATTGAGGAAAGTACTTAACAAAGGAGAATTGCAGATGTCTATGAACAGGTGGTTATTTCGATTCAGCAGTTTGCTTGTAATGATTGTATGGTGGATGTCTTTAGGATCCTCCCATGTATTTGCCACAGTTACTGTCGTAACACCCCCCACCGATTTAACGAAAGTGATTGAGGTTGAACTAAATGATGATTACTTTAATCCAAATGTTATCACGATTCCGCTTGAAGGATCAACAACATTACTATTGAAAAATAAAGGTAAAAACGAGCACACCTTTACAGTGAAAAAACTCGGCATTGACGTCGTAATCGAGTCAGGAAAAGAAAAGAATATTACCGTGAAACCTAAAAATACTGGTACATATGAATTAATATGTCGATACCATCTTCTTAAAGGAATGGCAGGCAAAGTAATCGTCAAATAACATGCCCTGCCAACTCGACGGAAGATATTTTGAAATGAACTTTAAATATGAAAAAAATTTATTATCATGTTACAAATTCAACTCAAAACTATTGAAATAAAAAGAAGTTCCAAAAGAGGAACTTCTTTTACTTAATTTCAATATCTGCAGAATGAATATGATGTACTTTCCCCTCATGATCCTCCAGAAGTAATACACCATCCTCTGTGATTCCTTTTGCTAACCCCGTAATTGTCTCTCTCATCGTTCGAGCGGTAATTTCTTTCCCGATGCTCACAGCGTAACTTTCCCAAAGAATTTTAATGACAGAGAAACCATTTTGTAAATATTCTTCATATAATTTTTCTAGTTGTAAATAGATTTGTTGCATAAGTTCTGCACGAACAATCGGCTTACCTGATTCAATCGCTAATGAAGTAGCGATGTGCTGAATTTCTTCATCAAAATGTTCTTGCTTTTGATTCGCATTAATACCGATGCCCATAATGACAGCATTAATTTTATCAGGATCCGCTTGCATTTCTGTTAATATACCTACAGCCTTTTTACCTTGAATTAAAATATCATTTGGCCATTTTATTCCTACGTTTACACCTGTACATTTTTCAATTGCCTGTGCAACACTAACAGCCGCTAACAAAGTAAGTTGCGGTGCATGATGAACTGGGATTGATGGGCGTAAAATAATACTCATCCAAATCCCTGTTCCTTTTGGTGAATGCCATTTTCTGCTTAAACGACCTCTTCCCGCTGTTTGTTCTTCTGCTACAACGACAGTTCCTTCTTCTGCACCTTCATAAGCAAGTTTTGCTGCAATGTGCTGCGTTGATTCAACAGTTTCTTCAAAATACACTGTTCTACCAATCCGCTTCGTTTGTAGCCCTAACTGAATTTCATTAGCGGTCACTTTGTCTGGCTTACTTGCAATTCGGTAACCTAATCGACGCACAGCTTCAAGTTCATATCCCTCACTCCGCAGATCCTCCATATGTTTCCACACAGCAGTTCTTGAACAACCAAGTTTATCACTAATTGTTTGGCCGGATACAAACTCGCCATCCGCTTCAGAAAAAACTTGCAATAACTGCTTTCTTATAGTAGATTGCATCCTTGTAGCCACTCCCTTATACGCTCTTTCTCATTAACTACGTTTCCTTGTACGATTGCTTCTTCGATTTTCTGAAGCATCTCAGCAACCCACGGACCAGGCTTTTTGTTTGCCCAGTTTAATAAATCATTACCAGTCACATTCATTTCTTGACGCTCCTGGATTGGCAATGCATGAAACATTGATTGTACTCGTTCAACAGATGTAGGGTCATAGCGTTCAATCATCGCTTCATATACTCTCTCTGCCATTTCAGCGATATGAATTCCCGTTTTATAAAGAAGGACTGTATCCCAATCCTTCTCCTTTCTAGTACGGATTGTCAATAAAACTGCAACAATATCTTTTATTTTTTTATTCGAAAACTTCCATTGACGTAAAAAGACAGATGGATGTTCTTCTCCGATACAATATAAGAAAAATGCCCACGCCTCAATATCCGTTTCGAAAGAATCCCATTTATACTGCGTAGCTTTTAACAGTCTCTCTTCTGACATTTGTAAATATGGCAAATGAGAAAATAGCTTCGTCTCTACTAATTCTTTGAGACCTTTCACACAATATGTACCAGTTAACAGTTTCTCAAACTCTACTGTAATACGCTCAATTGCTATATGTTCTAGCAAATGCCCATACGTTTCAATCGCTTGCTTCGTTTTCATTTCTAATGAAAAACCTAACGTGCTTACAAACCGAATACCACGCATCATTCGCAGGGCATCTTCTTGAAAACGATCCGCAGCATTTCCAACTGTCACAATTTCTCTCTGTTGAATGGCTTCCTGTCCAGCAAATAAATCGACCATTTTGCCTTCTTCTGTCATAGCAATTGCATTCATCGTGAAATCACGACGTTTTAAATCCTCTTCTAATGAACGAACAAATTGAACACTACTAGGTCTTCGAAAATCTTCATATTCGCTTTCTGTTCGAAAAGTAGTTACCTCATAGGGCTCACCATTTTCTACAACAATTACAGTTCCATGCTCAAGACCAACAGGAACATTTCTTGGGAATATAGCCATCACTTCTTCTGGTAGAGCAGATGTCGCAATATCAATATCTCCAATCGGCCTATCGATAATAAGATCTCGTACGCTCCCACCAACAAAGTAAGCCTCATGTCCTTGTTGCTTTAATGTCTCAATAATAGAACTAGCTTTTTTAAATCTTTCCATTTTTGTCATCCCTTAGTACGTCATAGTAAATCGTTTCATATTGTGAAACAATCTTTTCTGAGCGAAATTGCTCATAAACACTTTCTCTTGCTCGTTCTCCCATATTACGGTGAAGTTCCTCGTCCTTTAATAGCTGAATAGCTTGATTTGCCACTCCTGTTGTATCGCCAACTTCACATAAATATCCTGTTTCCCCGTGTTGAATAACCTCTGGAATACCTCCAACCCGCGTTCCGATACAAGGTACACCACACGCCATTGCTTCTAATAAAACAAGACCAAAACTTTCCTTCTCTGATAGAAGCAACATTAAATCACTCATCGCAAGTAGTTCTGCAACATTATCTTGCTTCCCTAGGAATAAAACGCGATCTTCAATATGTAAATTCTTCACTATCTGTAAAATCGTACAGAATTCTGGTCCGTCTCCAACAAGAAGCAACTTCGCATCTACTTCTTTAACAATTTTAGCAAATGCCTGAACAACATCCTGCACACGTTTCACTTTACGGAAATTCGAAATATGAATAAGTACTTTTTCACTCTCACTTATACCATATTCTTTCTTTAATTGAGACATATTACGCTTGAAATATACACGTTCGTCTATAAAGTTATATACCGTTTGAATTTCTTTACTTGGTTTTACAAGCTCATGTGTTTCGTTAATTAATGAATGCGAGACAGCAGTAACAACATCCGATTGCTCAATACCAAAACGTATTAAATTATTTAACGAAGGGTCGGAACCTAACACAGTAATATCTGTTCCATGTAAGGTTGTAACAATTTTAATACGCTCTCCGATCATTTGTTTTGCTAAATATGCACAAATTGCATGTGGTATTGCGTAATGCACATGTAAAATGTCTAAGTTTTCTCTTTGTGCAACCTCGGCCATTTTACTTGCTAACGCTAAATCGTATGGTGGATATTGAAATACAGAGTATTGATTTACCGTCACTTCATGAAAATAAATGTTTGGATATACTTTATTTAACCGGAATGGTAAACCCGATGTAATAAAGTGAATTTCATGCCCACGTTCCGCCAATTGCTTTCCTAATTCTGTTCCAACAACTCCAGAACCACCTACAGAAGGATAACATGTAATACCTATTTTTAATTTCATTTACATCCCCCTAATAAATCAGCATGTAATAAAACCGGTTTCTTACTCATAAATCCCTCGGCATACAAGACTCCAACTTCTTTTCCAAACATCTTCTCACGAGCGATCACAGTTTCAACGTAACCTTCTGTTAACGGTGTCTTAACACCATCACTCCCTGTTGAAAACTGACTTTCATACGCTTCTAATGCTTCCACCTTTATAGAGAGGTACTCACTTATATCTATACAAAAATTCGGTTTATGAAAACCATTAATCATATAATTATAAAAAGACTCCACACGATGTGGTGAAAGTTCCGGCATATATTTACGGATTCCTGCTGAAAAAATAGCCTCTTCCACAAGCTTTGCACAATTTGCATGATCTGGATGGCGATCTTCATAGTACGGCGCAAAAACTAGTTTTGGTTTATATGTACGGATCACCTTGACAATTTCACGTATATACTCTTCTTTCATATACAAACCACGGTCTGGCATCGCTAAATTCAGCCTCGTTTTTACTCCCATTATACGAGCTGCGACCTTCGCTTCTTCTTTTCTCAACTCTATCGTTCCATTTGAAGAAAGATCAGCTTCTGTTAAATCACAAATACCTACTTCATACCCTTGCTTTGTATATTTAGCGATGGTACCAGCCATGCCGATTTCAACATCATCGGCATGAGCACCAAACGCTAATATATGTAATCCACTCATAATTGTTCCCCTCATTTTCTTAACTTACGATAATCTAAATCTCCTCGCTCTAATGCGTGCATTAACATTTCAGCACTTGCCATATTCGTTGCAAGTGGAATCGCATATACATCACATAAACGAAGTAATGCATTCACATCCGGTTCATGCGGCTGTGCTGTTAATGGATCGCGGAAGAAAATCACCATATCTAAATCGTTCTTTGCAATCATTGCACCAATTTCTTGATCTCCACCAAGAGGGCCAGATTGATATCTTGTTACAACTAATCCAGTCGCTTCCATAATACGAAGCCCTGTCGTTCCTGTTGCAAATAATTCATGTTGTTCAAAAATTGGTTTATATGCGTATGCAAACGAAACCATATCATTTTTCTTTTTGTCATGTGCGATTAAGGCAATTTTCATCCGTTGTCTCCCCTTTAGTCGATAATATTTTCTAAACCGTACACAAGATGATCAAGGTTCATTACTGTTTCAATTGATAGTTTTACACCTGACATAAATGATGCACGATTGAATGAATCATGACGAACTGTTAACATTTGTCCATCTCCACCAAACATTACTTCTTGGTGTGCAATAAGCCCTGGCAAACGTACACTATGAATGTGAATACCGTCTACATTTGCACCTCTTGCACCTGCTAGTTGCTCTACTTCATTTGGATGACCTTGCTGCTTTGATTCACGATTTTGACGAATTAACTCTACCGTTTTTACAGCTGTACCAGATGGTGCGTCTAATTTTTGATCATGATGTAATTCAATTACCTCAACATCTTGGAAATATTTCGCTGCCATTTGTGAGAATTTCATCATAAGAACTGCACCAATTGCAAAGTTTGGAGCAATAATTGTTCCTACTGCTTTTTCTTTTGCATTCTCTGTTAAACGTGTCAATTCTTCTTCTGTAAATCCAGTTGTACCAATAACCGAACGAAGTCCACGCTCAACTGCAAGTGTAACGTGTTGTTTCCCCACTTCTGGTGTTGTTAAATCTAACAACACATCTGCTTCTACTTCATCTAAACAAGTATGTAAATCAGCGTAAATCGGCGCATGTAATGCTGGCATGCCAGGTAAATCAGAAATCTTCTCACCACCATGCTTATAATCCACTGCTGCTACTAAATTAAAATGTTCCGTTCTTTCCATAAGAAGGACTGATTCATGTCCCATACGTCCTCTTGGTCCGGCGATAATTACTTTAATTTCTTTCATTATTCTTTCTCTCCCTCATCAATACGTGTCCAGCGATCTTTATCACGTGTATTAAATTTATTCATTACAATGTTATGTGCTGTCTCTAAATCAATATTTAAACTATTTGCCATACAAATCATAACAAATAATACATCTCCAAGCTCTTCTTCAATACTTCTTTCTTTTTCAGTTGTTTTCTTCGGTTTCTCACCATAATAATGATTTACCTCTCTTGCAAGCTCTCCCATTTCTTCCGTTAAACGAGCCATCATTGCAAGCGGACTGAAATAACCTTCTTTAAACTGACCAATATATGCATCTACTTCTTTCTGCATATCTTTCATCGTTTTTGCTTCCATACTATTCACCTCTAATCCTTCCTCTTTCATGTTAGCCAATTCATCGCGATTTGACAAATATTATTCCCCGCCAAGCACCTATTTGCGACCCATTTTTGGATAGACTATAATAAAGTGAAACTTTCTTTTGCGATTTTCACAAAAAATCAGCCCGCATCAATCAGGTTCTTACTATTTTCACTAGCAACTAGAAATTACTTATTATTATGTTTTACTGTTTCAGCGGAGCAATGCAATCATTACATAATTAGGGGGATTTCTATATGACATCAAAATTGAAGATGCGAAATATTATTTTTATTTTAATCGGTTCCGCTATATTTTCTTTCGGTATTGTCAATATCAATATTGAAAACCACCTTGCAGAGGGTGGGTTTACTGGTATTACACTATTATTGTATTTTTTATTTAAGTTTGATCCTTCCTACTCAAACTTAATTTTAAATATCCCTATATTTTTTATTGGTTGGAGGTTACTTGGCAGAACGACATTTTTATATACATTAATTGGCACCTTTAGCGTATCTTTATTTCTATGGATTTTCCAGCGTTACGAAGTACTCAACTTACATTTAAACTTGCAAAATGATATGACACTCGCAGCTTTATTCGCCGGGGCATTTATCGGTATCGGCCTTGGAATAATATTCAAATATGGCGGGACTACTGGCGGTGTAGATATTATCGCACGACTAGCTCACAAATATGTTGGCTGGAGTATGGGGAAAACAATGTTTATGTTTGATGCTGTCGTTATCGTAGTCTCTATTCTTACCTATTTATCATACCGCGAGGGCATGTATACGCTAGTTGCTGTTTTTATCGGTGCTAAAGTCATTGATTTTATGCAAGAAGGAGCTTATGCTGCCAAAGGAGCGACTATTATCTCAGAGAAAAACGATGAAATTGCTGCCAAAATTTTATCTGAAATGGAGCGCGGAGCAACCTTTTTAAAAGCTGTTGGATCGTATACAAAAGTGGAACGTAACGTATTGTATTGCGTTGTTGCTAAAAATGAAATCGTGAAATTAAAGAATATCATTACTTCTGTAGATCCTCATGCTTTTGTCGCTGTAAGTGATGTACATGATGTAGTTGGTGAAGGATTTACGTTAGATGAAAATAAAAACCCTTTACATAATTAAATGTAACTAGAAAAGCGCCTTAGCTTTTCTAGTTTTTTATTACAAGTCTTTTAAGCTTCTCAAAATCCTCATGAATAAGCTCCAATAAACTCCGATTATAAAAAATGGAAGCTGGATGAAAAGTCGGAAAAACATGATATTCTTTCTCTGACCATGTAAACTCTGCACTTTGCATATCCTTTAATTTTTGAATGGGCTGTTTTAATAATTGCCCGTGTACATCTGTGATTTTTTTATTTTTTCCTGTTAAACGTTGAAGACCGATATTTCCAAGCGTGACGATAAGCTTCGGATGTATTTTCTCTAATTCATAATCTAACAAAGGCGCATGGGCAACTATTTCTCCCTGATTTGGCGTTCTATTATACTTTTTTTGTATGATTTCACCATTTCGTTCTTTTTTCTCTCGCCATTTATAAGGTCTACTTCGAACAGCGCTCGTAATATATACTTCTTCCCTTGTAACATCAATACGCTCTAAAAAATCCATTAATTGTTTTCCCGCCCTCCCGCTAAACGGAATCCCATTATGAATTTCTGTTTCACCAGGCGCTTCTCCTAACAACATAAATTTGGGATTTTCAGGACCTTGTCCACTTAAAAAACCTTCTAGTTGATAAGGAGCACTGCGCTCTTGCACTTGTTTTACTAAATGGTCTGGATATTTCATTTCCCCCCCACCGCCTTTCCGCATTACTTCTATTATTTCTATTTGCAATACATTATATAATTCAATCCATACAACAAAAAAAGACTATCAAAATTGATAGTCTTTAGTCGTCGCTACGCTGCATACCAGTATACATTAATACGAGACGTAATAATTCAAATACCGCTACAGCTGCAGCTGCTACATATGTTAATGCTGCCGCATTTAATACTTTACGAGCTTGCCCATATTCATCTGTTGATACAATACCTAACGCTTCAATTTGTTGCATTGCGCGCTTTGACGCATCAAACTCAACTGGCAATGTAACGAGCTGGAACACAACACCTGCTGCCATTAAAATGATACCTAATAACAATAGTTTTGACATTGTCGCAAATATACCAATCATAATAAATACCCATGATATATTCGATCCAAAATTAGCCACAGGAACTAACGAATGACGAATACGCATAAAGTTATAATCTTGTGCATCTTGAATTGCGTGTCCTACTTCGTGTGCTGCAACTGCTGTACCAGCAACTGAATGTCCATAATAGTTATCCGTTGATAATCGAACCGTCTTAGCGGTTGGATCATAATGGTCTGATAAATGACCTGGTGTTTCTTCTACAGCTACGTTGTATAATCCATTTTCATCTAAAATTTTTCGAGCCACTTCCGCTCCTGTCATACCTGATGTTGAATAAACTTGTGAATACTTGCTATAGGCACTACGTACTCTTGACTGTGCATACAACGGTATGATCATTATGATCGCGAAGTAAATTAAATAAAACATCATGAACCTCCATTGAAGTTTTAATTATAGTACTTCTCATTCTATTTTCTTCTGCCACTATTGTCAATGAATAAACCTTACAATCCATATCTTTATTTATTGCATTATCTATTTTTAGAATGTACATTACTTTTTCTTTTCTCTCTCTCTCCTTTATACTTTCTCCATCCAACATAAGTTAATGTGAATAAAATAAGTCCCCCAGTAATTGTCATAAACCAAATGAGAGAGGGTGCAATTTCATCTTTTTTTACTGTGTGAAATATCTTTTGCAAATCCCCTTTAATAATCCCTAATTGCATTTGGCCGCCTTTCGTTTTTAACATAACGTTACGAAATTCATCTAAATAAGATAAATGAACATTTACACGCTGGACCTCGTTTTCTGGCAAAGCAATCATTAAGCTTGGATAAATAATATTGAATTCATTTAAAAACGTATTTAACGTTTGTTGAAACTGCCCAGCATCTTCTTTTTCCATCGCTTTTTCCATTTGAGAAAAGGCATCCATTACTTTCCTTTCTCTTTCCATCCAAAGTGGTTGATATTTCGATACTTGTGCATCAACAGCAAGTTGTAATGCCAGCACATTATCAATTTTAGCTTGCTTACCTAAACCTTCTTCAGAGAGCGATTGTTGCGCCTTATCGTAAGCTAAAGAAATAACTCTAACTTGATCTGGTGTTACTTCCTGCTTCTTTTCATTCCCCTTTATTAAAAACTGCTCCGAGAAATGTTGTAATACTTGTACCGCTTTTTCATCTTCATTACGCTTCACTAACTGTAACGAGTCGTCTAACAACCCTGTTAGCTCATTCCACTCTTCAGCATATATACGTAACGGAAACATTATAATTAGAAATGCTATCAATCCAATTAATGTTCTCTTCATCCCGGTCCCCCCTATAACTACTAGTACAAAATATGTTAATTTGGACAAGAATAGAACAGAACTAGACCGAAAAATATATTATCGTTTTACAAAGAAAAAATTCTCTTTAAGCAGAGAATTTTTTCTGTGACATCCTTTTCTTTTTTACGAAATATCTATATAAGCTGTAACAAAGTATACTCCCACCTAAAATGAATAATAAAATAGCACACGCAGCATGCATAAAGAACTCTTCTGGTAACATTAATATAATTGGATCCTTTTCAGGATCAAAAACCCAATAATCATTACTAAATAAAAGTTTATGGAATAATACAAAACTCTTTTCAAAATTAATAGCAATTGGTAACATAAGCGCTATCGGAAAAATGATTGTTAAAATCGATCCGTGCAGTAAAAACTTTTCATTTTTCTTTTTTAATAAATAAATTCCGCCTATCACTGCAATCATAATTGTCGCATACATCACATATTGAATCTTTACTAAAATATTTTTAACATCTACAAAATGAATACGGCCATTTGTGGACATATCTAATGTGGGCAAATGTAATGCTCCGTCATAAAACGGGGATAAATATGTAATAAGCACATCGTAATTTCTTTTAATTTCATCCTTCGTCATATCCGCTAAATCAGGAATATTTAAAAAATCAATTTCAAAATAATACAACCATTTTCCATACACAACTGCCGTTGTTGCGAGTGCAAAAATAGAAAATGCTATGCTATATGAAACAACTAAAGTAATCAATCGATCCAATATTTTTGTACCACTCTTATTTTTCTCCATGTTCTCCCCCTAAATGTTCTAACCATCATAAAAAAAATTGTTTTCTTTGCTCACGTAAGCAACAATAATATGTAATACATAGTACAGCAATACTTAACCAAAACGTAAAATAACCAATTTCCTCTACAAACAAATGCATAATTCCATATCGCGGCATTTGCCAAAATAAATAATCAATTGCATCGTTATGCAACGTCCACACAGCTGCTACTATAAAATGCCATTTTTTTATACGATAGAATGGAGCATATAAAAATCCTTGTATTGCCATCGCGAAGTGCGAAAGCATTAACATGTAGCCCATAAGGCCTATGGGCCCTTTTACGTAAATCATAATCGCGTTTACAACAACAGCCCAAATACCATATTTTATTAAAGTTACAATCGCTAACGCTTCTATTAATCCCCAGTTTCTCTTTGCCAAAAAAGCAATTAAAACAAAGACAAAAAAGAGAGTCGCCATAGGACTATCTGGTACAAACGGCCAAAATATAGGTGACGTTTCTTTCAATTGATTTCCGTACCATATAAATCCATAAATTGTACCTAATAAGTTAACAATTAATAAAAATAATAATACCGAGCGTTGTCTTAACATTGCATACAAGTACACCAATCCGTATGTCCAACACCTTTCAAGCAAAGTAATTCATTCACTAAATCCTACTCTATTATAACAAACTTCATCCAACTAAATAGAAAAGCTGACTACAAATTTTGTAGTCAGCTTTTTTATTATTTTTTATTATACTTTGCAACGAATTCCGAAAGCTTCTTCAGTTCCTCATCCGTACCTTTAAATACACCTTTAGGCATTGAACCTTTTCCCTCTTTCGCAATTTTAGCAATTTCTTCTGGCTTTAAAGTTAAGTTTTGCAGTGCCGGTGCTGCTGCCCCGCCTTGTAAATTGTCACCATGACATGTTAAACAAGTATTTTTTTGCATTAATTTATAGCCATCATCATTTTTATCAACTGGCGCTGTTTTTACAATTGCTCCTTGTTTTTTTGCAGCTTCCCAGTCGTGGTGTGCTACAGATTCCCAAGTTAAAAAGATAATCGATGCAATTGCTAAAAGCATAAATCCAGTTGCCACAGGACGCTTCAATGGACGTCTTTCTGGACCTCGATCAAGAAATGGAGCTAACAGTAATGCTCCAAACGCAATCCCTGGCATAATAAATGCTCCAATTACAGTAAATGAACCGGAAGCATACGAATACTTTAATAACTGATACAAGAATAAGAAATACCAATCTGGAAGTGGTATATATCCAGCATCTGTTGGGTCCGCCATTCTCTCAAGCGGCGACGGATGCGCCACTGTTAAACATAAATAACCGATTAAAAAAACTGCACCAACCATCCATTCTTTTAACAAGAAGTTCGGCCAAAATGCTTCTGTTTTCCCTGGGTATTCAGAATAGTCTTTTGGAATATTTGGTTTCCGAGCTACTGGTACCCGAGAATCTCCTACAAACTTCATCCCTTTGCCGCGATGCATAATCTCCCTCCTTTAGTTCTTTCCCCTTTAATTTAGCAATCTCTTATAGTGGACCGGAAATACCTTGTTTGCGAATCATGATGAAGTGGAAGGCCATTAAACCTAGAAGTGCTGCTGGTAAGAAGAAGACGTGAATAGCAAAGAAGCGAGTTAATGTTTGAGCGCCAACAATTTCGGAATGACCAGCGAGTAATGTTTTAATATAAGGACCAATGAGCGGTGTTTGCTCTGCAATTTGAATCCCTACTTTTGTAGCAAATAAAGCTTTCATATCCCACGGTAATAAATATCCGGTAAAACCAAGACCTAACATAACAAAGAAAATAAGAACACCAACAATCCAGTTTAACTCACGGGGCTTTTTATACGCACCTTGGAAGAAAACTCTGAGTGTATGTAAAAACATCATTACAATTACGAGACTAGCACCCCAGTGGTGCATACCACGAACAATTTGCCCATAAGCAACTTCATTTTGTAAATAGTAAACTGATTCCCAAGCATTTTTAATATCAGGCACATAATACATCGTCAAAAACATTCCAGATAAAATTTGAATTACAGTAACGAAAAAGGTAAGTCCTCCAAAGCAATAGACGAATGCAGAAAAGTGATGTGCCGGGTTTACATGTTCAGGTACTTCATGATCAGCGATATCACGCCATATTGGTGTAATATCTAATCTTTCATCCACCCAATCATAAATTTTATTTAACATCTACTTTGCACCCCCTCTTGGCTTCGCTTTTCCTAGATACAGCGTTCCATCTTTCACTTTAGACTCGTACACATCAAGCGGAGCAAGGGGTGGCGTACCTTTAATGTTAATCCCATCTTTTGTATAACGACCCCCGTGACATGGGCAAAAGAATTGATTCGGATGTGCTTTGTCCGAATTCCAGTTAACTGTACATCCTAAATGTTTACATACTGGAGAGAACGCAACAATGTCTCCGCTTTCATCTTTATGAACCCAAGCTGATTTTGGTTCTTCAGACTTGTACCAACCATCAACCTGCTTCACTTTAAAATCGAAACGCTTCGGCTCTGTTGTAATATCCTTTACTTGCGCAACAGCAACCATATCTGTTCCCGCTTCTTTTCTTAACACCGGATCAAGCGCAAATCGCGTCATCGGCATTAAAATACCAGCAGCCATAAAGCCTCCTACCCCTGTGAGTGTGTAATTTAAAAATTGTCTTCTTGACACGCGATGTTCTTTCTCGCTCACGAAAATTTCCCCCCTCTATCAGAAATTGTCCCCTCGTGATAAATTATATAAAAAATAAAAACTAGGACACTATCATGATATAATACGCTCATGCACAGGTCAATATCATACTACTCATAATAATAGGAACTTTCTGTTTATTATGAGTTTCCCCATTTCTCTTCCAGCATCACCATTATATTTTTTATATGTGCATGAATAACTTCTCTTTTTGCTTGATCACTAAATTGTTCTAATGCTAATGAAGGAAACCAAAACAAATCTCCCTGTAACTCTTGCATATCCTCTTTCCATGAAAAATCACTTGTAACATAAGCAATATGCTTAAAACCTTCACTTCGTAAATGATTTGTCCATTCTTGCAAACGACCTTTTTCATTCTTTTGACTTTCTACCAAATACGTAAACGCAGGCAGTAAAAGCACTCTTCCTTTATACTCTCTTTCCAATTCCGTGCTCAACAATTCGATAAATTCACCTTGTTCTACAACCATTTTCATTTCTTTTGCTGCCGAAATTGATAACAGCGGTATTACTCCTGTATCAACATACTCTCTTGCTTGCTCAAACTGTTCCACATCTTTTACAATCCACTTCAAATTCCTTCCCTCCTTCACTTACAAATGACAGAACTTTCACTTTATATATATTAAACCATACTAAAAGAGGTAAAAAAAGAAAAACTACCCAATATAGGTAGTTTTTCTTGATGAAAGTCTGAAATTTGTAAAAATTTATTAATCCAAATAAATTCTATAAAGTTTTTAACTCTGCCGTTAATCTATGAAACGCTTCCTTATCTTGCTTATCTAACGCTTCATCAATTTGTTTCAAAAGGCGTTCTCTCCTAAACGAAAATACACTTTCTTCCAAAAACCTTTCTGCAAGTAAACGATCTTTTTCATTTACTTCAATATGCTTTGGTAGATATGGGTTTTCTTCTAATACAGCTACATAATTCGCATTTTGAAACGATGATTTAAAGTTGAGTTGAATATAAATATCCTCATCTCGATTTAAACGAATATCATGAAACGATTTTTCAGCATCTGTTGTCATAACATTTTGTTTAAAAAAGTGAAACGGTGTGTCTTTCACACAATTCGCTGACATCACTAAGCCACGCGGACAATATTTTGCATGCTCTACGAAGTGGACTTTATGCATCAATTGGTCGTGACTCATTAAATAATTCAGAATCCATACACATTCACGCTGTTTCAGTTGGTAATTATTCAAAAACCATTTTACAAAATCCTTCTTCTCGTTTACAGAAACAGGGGTATTCATAGCAATTAAGTCCCTCCTCTGTCTTTCTCTTTTCTTTTTAGATTCAAGAAGCGGCATTCAGTTTCCTTCCAACTTATGAAAAATCCTCTAAATTATATAACAACTCTTCAATATGAATTTGTGTCGGGTCTAGTTGTAATAACTGGGTAAATACTTCTTTCGCCTCTTTTCGTTTTCCTTCTTCCAATAAGAAATAACCGTACTCTTCTAAGAAGTCTGGATGATTCTTAAAAGAAGTATATGCACTTTCATAGTGTTTTAATGCATCCGAATACATTTCTAATTGTTTTTTTGCATACGCAAGATCCCAAAGTAGTTGTGTATCTGGTTCTCCACTATCAATAGCACGCTCTACAATTGCAATTAACTCTTCGTACTTTTCTTGTTCTTTTAAGATATATGCATATTTTAATGTTGCACCTAAATGCCCTGGATCTAACTCAAGCGCTTTTTGAAGAACTTCCTCTGCTTCTACTATTTTTCCTAATTTCGCCGCAATGTTCGCTAACTCTACATAAAATGGAACTGAAAGCTCATCTACTTTAATTCCTTCATGAAGCGTTTCATAGCTTTCTTGAAGCATTCCTTCTTTTTCATAGCTTTTCGCTAAATACATGTACAGTGATGCGTACTCAGGGTCTAATTCTTTTAGTTCTTGCCAAGCACCGATTGCTCTCTGATATTCTTCACCTTGGTATAATGTGAAGGCATATCCAAATAATGAGTGAATATCTTTTTGTTCCTCTAGGCCTGCTTCATAATAAGAAATCGCTTCTTCCCAGTTTCCGATCGCGCTTAACGTTTCTGCGAGGCGAAGTGCGATCACAACCCCACCCATTACTTTATGTTCCGCTAATAGCGATTCATAATAAGTAATTGCCTTTTGTTCTTCACCTTTACTACTATATAATTCTGCTAACCCAAACGTAATAACAGGTTCAT
Organism: Bacillus sp. FSL E2-8900; assembly: GCF_037966225.1. NCBI lineage: Bacteria > Bacillati > Bacillota > Bacilli > Caryophanales > Bacillaceae > Bacillus > Bacillus sp. FSL E2-8900. The sequence goes on along the minus strand of NZ_CP150193.1, from coordinate 1,462,109 downwards.
CAGGCATCATTTCTTTCGCCTTTAATAGTTTTTGCTCTGCTACATCATCAAAACCTTGCATTTGGAATAAATCTGCAACAAGTAATAACGATTGAACATATAAATCGTCATTTTCTGGAATATCATGAAGCACTTCAATCGCTTCATCTTCTTTATCTAGATCAATATATAATTCTGCTAAAAATACAGTGAATTCACTTTCTTCTGGATACAGTAAACGTAAGTCTTCAGTAATTGCTAATGCCTCATCTGTAAATCCAAGTGTATGATAGTAACGAGCGATATCATACTTCTCTTCATCATTCGCAATTTTTAATTGTTCTTTTAATAATTGTAATCCTTTTTCCGCTTCACCATTTTCAATATATGAAACAGCTTGTTCAAACTTTTGCATAAACGTCTCCTTTAATTCTAAAAAATATTCTCTTCTGTTCATTTATCATAAGCAACTCACTGTTAGAACGCAACCTTTAGAATGAGCATGCTTCTTCTTATACTTCTTCCTACAGAGTAGTTAATTGTTCAAAAGGTTCGGATATGACACCGATACCTTATCATCATCTTCTATTGTACCGCTTTCTTTTATGACCGTGCAAATAACTTCTCTCACTAATTATCAAGCCATACAAACCGTGGTTTACAGAATAACTTAATTAGCAGTCTTCAACCTTTATTTTGAATGCGATAAAAAAGGCTCCTATAATAGGAGCCTTCACAATCTCTTAAGAATATGTTTCTTCTTTCTGTACTTGCTCATTTACAAGCTCTTTCAGTAACTCTATAATTTCATCATTTTCTTCCTTCAAACCGACAGTAATACGAATACCATCATCGATACCAAATGCAGCACCAGAACGAACGATATATCCTTTTTTCATTAATCGTTCGAAAGCTTCATTACCTGGTATACCGAGTTTTAAGAAAATGAAATTTGTTTGAGATGGATAATAGAATACGTTATATTCTTTACAAAATGCATAATACTGATTTAAACCTTCAGCATTCTTTTGCACACAATCTTGTAAAAAGGCTTGATCTTCTAATGCAGCAAGTGCTACAGATTGGGCTACAGTTGATGTATTGAATGGTAACCTAGCTACTTCTAGCTGTCCGATTAACTTCGCATCCCCAATCGCATATCCGATACGAAAAGCAGCTAAACCATATGCTTTTGAAAACGTGCGTAAAACCATAAGATTTTCATACTTTTCAAGAAGTGGTAATGTTTGCGGATAGTCTTCTGCTTCCGCGTATTCATAATATGCTTCGTCCATAATAACGAGAGCCGACTTAGGAACTGATTCTAAAAATGAAAGTAATTTTTGTTTCTCAACATATGTACCTGTTGGATTATTCGGATTACAAATCCATACAATTTTCGTTTTCTCATCTACTTGCTCTAGCATTGCATCTAAATCGTGAATACCATCTTTAAGTGATACTTCACGAACTTCTGCTCCTTCAATAACAGCATGGTGATGATATTGTGAAAACGTAGGATTCGCCATTACAACGTTTGTTCCTTCATGTAGTAACGCTCGGCTAATCATTTGAATGACTTCATCTAATCCACTACCAAATAGTAGTTGTTCTGCTTTTACACCTAAATGTTCCGCTACTTTTGTCCGAAGTTCAAAGGCATATCCATCTGGATAAAGGGCATATTGGCTCGCTAAAGAAGTTAATGCTTCTGTCACACGTGCTGAGCAACCGAATGGATTTTCATTGGATGCTAATTTCACAATTTTTGATAAACCATATTCTCTTTTTACTTCTTCAATGTTTTTCCCAGGCACATACGCTCTCAAAGTTAACAATTGCTCTTTCACTCTCATTTTTCTTCCCCCAGTCATTTCATTCAATTTGATTACAATACGGTTATAGCCCCTTACTGTAATCTTTTGTCATAACCATCACTATTACGAGAATACCTCTAAATGAGCACTTCACAGCACTTCGCTATCATTTTAAACCATATCTTTTTGAAATGCCTCTAACGCAATATGAACAGTCTCATCTGAAATAGATACGACATTCACTACCCCATATTCCTGCATAAGCACCATATGAATTGCTCCTGCATTTGCTTTCTTATCTTGTTTCATCAATTGAACGAGGCGCTCTACATTCAAATCGCTTGGCATTTTTGGATAGCCGTATTTCAAGAACCACTGCTTCATATCTTCATAAGCAAGATCAACCTTGTACACTTGCTCACTTAAAAATATGGCGAATAACATTCCAACCGCTACACCGTCACCGTGAGTAATATTTCCATACCCTAGCTCTTTTTCAAGAGCATGTCCTAACGTATGTCCAAAATTCAAATGAGCACGTACACCCTTCTCTGTTTCATCTTGTGACACAACATTTGCCTTTACAGGAATCGCCTTCGTTAATATATGGATTAACTTCTCATCATGAAGATCCGCTAATGTTTGCACTTCTTCTTTTAACCAATGGTATAGCTCCACATCACCGATAAGAGCATGCTTTATCACCTCTGCATAACCTGAACGCCACTCTTTTTCAGGAAGAGACTGTAAAAAAGGTGTATGATATACAACTGCTTCTGGCTGATGGAATGCACCAATCATATTTTTACCTAACGGATGGTTAATCGCTACTTTCCCACCCACTGCGCTATCGTGCGCTAATAAAGTTGTCGGAACCTGCACAAAGCGAATACCACGCATAAACGATGCAGCAACAAAACCAGCTAAATCTCCAATCATTCCGCCTCCAAGTGCAAGAATTAAAGAATTTCTATCTAATTTATTTTCAAGAGCTGACGTATGAGCCGCATAGAAATTTTCGAAAGACTTCTCTTTTTCGCCACTTGGTACAACAAACGAAAACACGTGCTGCTCTACTTGTAATGCATCGATAACTGTCTGTAAATGTAGTGATGCAACAGCTTCATCTGAAATAATCATTACGTTAGATACCGCTGGCTGCATATTTTGAACGATCGTTGTTAAGTTTGACAACACTTCTTTACCAACATGTACATCATATTCTTTTGATTTCGTTTGAATATGTATGTTTCCCATTAAAATCCCCTCGCATATTCATTATGTTTCTCAATATTTTCACGAATTAGTTCCATACGATCTAATCCGAATTGTTCTATTAAAGCTGTCGCTAATTCCCAAGCCACAACCGCTTCTGCAACGACACTAGCTGCTGGCACTGCACAACTATCTGAACGTTCAATGCTCGCTGTAAAAGGCTCTTTCGTATCAATATCTACACTTTGAAGAGGTTTATAAAGTGTAGGTATCGGTTTCATCACACCGCGCACAACAATTGGCATTCCAGTCGTCATACCGCCTTCTAATCCCCCTGCATTATTTGTTCTTCGTGTATATCCATGCTCCTCATTCCACAGAATTTCATCATGAACTTCACTTCCTGGTCTATGCGCTGCTTCAAAACCAATTCCAATCTCGACACCTTTAAAAGCATTAATACTCATAATTGCAGCTGCTAATTTCGCATCCAGTTTTCGATCATAATGCACGTAGCTACCTACTCCAATTGGCATCCCTTCCACAATTACTTCAACGATTCCACCAATTGAATCACCATTTGCTTTCGCATCATCAATCGCTTTCATCATTTGGTTACCAGCTTCGTCATCTAAGCAACGTACAGGAGATGCTTCGGTAATACTCTTTAATTCTTCAATTGAACTATACGTAATCTCCTTAGCTTGTACACCGCCAATTTCAATTACATGGCCCGCTACTTTAATACCAAGTTCTGCTAACACCTTTTTAGCAACCGCACCAGCAGCAACACGCACCGTCGTTTCGCGCGCTGACGAACGTTCCAGTACATTCCTCATATCTCTATGACCATATTTAATCGCACCATTTAAATCAGCATGCCCAGGCCTTGGTTTTGTCACTTTCCTTTTCATCTCTTTTTCTTCTTGCTCAGTTAAAGGCTCCGCCCCCATAATTTTTGTCCAGTGTGCAAAATCACGATTTTCAACAACAAGTGCAATAGGGGAACCTAATGTTTCTCCATGTCTAACACCACTTAAAATTTGCACTTGATCCGTTTCAATTTGCATGCGTCTACCGCGCCCATATCCCTTTTGCCTTCTAGCTAACTCTTCGTTTATATCATCTGCTACTAAAGACAATCCTGCCGGAACACCTTCTATAATCGTTGTAAGTTGTGGACCATGAGATTCACCAGCTGTAATATATCGCATACGTTATTCCTCTTTTCGTATATGTATTTATCTCACTATATTAACTTTTATCATTCTAAAAATATTAAAGAAATTATATCATAAATCGACCATTTTCTTATTCTATATTTCCGATAGTCCTAATTTAAATATCAATATATCATAACAGTTCAAACTTCGTAACTAACTGAAAATAAAAAAAGTGCAAGAAGAATACCCCTATTCTCCTTGCACTTTTTACTATTATCACAGTGATTAAAGCGTTTACAAATTATTTCAAAATAATTAGTAAATCCATTCATTCATTAATTTTGAGTAGTCAACTAATTCTTCTTCTTTAAAGAAAATAGCAATCTCGCGCTCTGCGCTTTCTAAAGAATCAGAACCATGGATAATGTTTTTCGCAACAGTTACACCGAAATCTCCACGAATTGTTCCAGGAGCTGCTTCATGTGGTCTTGTTTTCCCCATCATGTTACGAGCTGTATCTACTACACCTTCACCTTGCCATACCATTGCGAATACAGGTCCAGATGTAATAAAGTCTACTAACTCACCAAAGAAAGGTTTTTCCTTATGCTCAGCGTAGTGTTGTCCAGCAATTTCTGGAGTGACTTGCATTAATTTTGCACCAACTAATTGAAAGCCTTTTTTCTCAAAACGAGCTACAATTTCCCCAATGAAGGCACGTTGTACACCGTCTGGTTTTACCATTAGAAATGTTTTTTCCATAAAAAATCTCTCCACTTCTGAATTATGTATGTAATTGTATATCCCCACACACATATTATCACCCTTATCACAATTGTGCAATAGTTTTGAAATAGAGAGATTATTTTATTTTTTAGAATAAACCTTAAAATTTTCGTTTTCCAATATACTTTGCAACATTTTGTAATGCGTACTTTGCTTTTCCACGTGGGAGTGGTTTTATTATTTCTAAAGCTTTATGTAAATAACGTTCACTAAACGCAAATGCTTGATCAATTGCTGTACTATTTTTTACAGCATCAATAATTTCTTGCATTTCACTTGCTGTTGAATTTTCATGTACAGATGTGATTTTCTGACGAAGTACGGGATCTTCCATCGCATATAAAGCAGGAAGTGTAATATTCCCTTGTAGTAAATCTCCACCAGCAGGTTTTCCAAGTTTCTCTTCTGTAGAAACGAAGTCTAAAATGTCATCAATAATTTGATAAGACATTCCTACAAAATACCCATACCAAAATAGACGATTTACCGTATCACGATTAGCACCAGCAGCAATCGCTCCCAATTGACAACTCGCGGCAATTAATAATGCTGTTTTTCGCTTTATTCTTCTTAAATACGTTCTTAAATTTTGGTCATAATTGTATTTATCTTTAATTTGTTCAATTTCACCTTTACAGACTTCTAAAATAGTATGTGATAACGCTTGATGTGCCTCTGGAATTTCGATATTGGTTATACATTCAAGAGACTTAGCGAACAGATAGTCCCCTGTATACATCGCAATACGATCTCCCCATTTCGCATTCACAGTCGCACTGCCGCGTCGTAAAAATGCAGCATCAATAACATCATCGTGAACAAGAGAAGCCATATGAATAAGTTCTAACGCAACAGCAACATGCTTAATCGCATCTAACTTATAATCTCCAAATTTCCCTGCAAGCAACACAAATACAGGACGAATTCGTTTCCCACCAGCTTCAATCAGCTGTAATGCTGCCTCTTCTACTAATGGCTGTTCAGAAGCGACTGTCTTTTTTAATTCTTTTTCTATCACATTAATATCCGATCGTAAAAAAGAGTACATAAGTTGTAACTTCATATTGTTCACCTTAACCTAAAACTTCTTTTTTCTATTTTGATTCTGGTTTAATACCTAAATGCATTGCTGCTACCCCAAAAGTAAATGGTTTCACTTGCACACGTTCAAGTCCAGCTTGCTCAAACATTTGAGCCAATTCTTTCATCCCTGGGAACGTACTAGCAGATTCTTGAAGCCATGAATATTCTTTATAACTTTTCGCAAACATCTTTCCAAATAATGGCATGATATATTTAAAGTATAAAATATACCCTTGTCGAAAACCAATCATTGTTGGTTGAGATGTTTCTAAACAGATTACTTTTCCACCTGGTTTTACTACACGCGTCATTTCTTTTAATACGTGCATATAATCCGGTACGTTACGTAAACCAAACCCAATCGTCACATAATCAAACGTATTATCTTCAAACGGAAGTTCCATTGCATTCCCATGTAGAAGTTCTACTTGTTTTAATTGTAACGCCTCTACCTTTTGCTTACCGACAGATAACATATTTTCACTGAAGTCTAAGCCAACAACCTTTCCTTGCTCACCTACGGCTCCAGCTAGCGCAATTGTCCAATCTGCGGTTCCACAGCATACATCAAGCGCTTGACTGCCTGGTTGTACATCCATAATTCGCATCGTTTCTTTCCGCCACGCTTTATGTCTTTGAAAACTAATTACAGAATTCATCACATCGTATTTATCAGAAATCTTTTCAAATACGTCATGTACTCTTTCTTCTTTTGATTGTTGCATGCTCGTACCTTCTTCCAATGTAAAATTGCTTATGTCTTCTATTTATTCCTTAACACAGAATTTATTTCATTTATGTCTGTGTGATTTTCTAAAAATTGTTTTTCTTTCTTTCTCAATTCCTTCATCCAACCAATAATCACTACTTCTGCTTTATCCCCTAAAGCATCTTGCATAGCTTGAAAAACAGGTGAATGTTGCTTATCAGCATACAATTGAATTTCTTTTTGAAGGCGATTTCCACCTAATACGTATGTGATAAATGGCTTCCAATGTGATAACTGAAAATGATCACATGTTTTTTGAAGGAGCGCAGACTCAATCGTTACTATGCTTTTCATTATGTCATCCGTCGTTTCATGCGCTTTTTGGTATAACATAATTTTGTGTTCATTTATCTCTTTAATTCCTTCAGCAAGTGCACGAATTAAAACAATATCACGATTCATAGACAATAAATAATAATATAGTCCACTATAGTAATCGCCTGCAAGTACTGTTAATTGACGACATTTATGGAATCCAATCTCTTCCTCGCCTGCTTTATTCGATACCCTTTCATGCGTATCAAGCGCAATTTGTACAAGCATAATTGTTACTACGTAATGCTCAATTTGTTCTATATGTAAGTTTGCACTCTTTAAAGCACCATATAACAATGCTATCTTTTCTTCATCAATAAATGGTTCTTCAATATAGTTTATAAAATAAGGATGGCGTAATTTCTCCATCAATTTTTCTTTTATACCCGCATACCCTCCGTAGATGTCACACACAAAAAATCACCCTTGTTTTCTAATTCATAAAACTTATTATAACACATACACTCTATTTTCTATAACCAAAACTTGGCTACACCTACCATTCATGTAAGCAATCTTTCTAATCTCACTCTGTCTAGTTAAAACTATATCATTTATTTACTAAAAAAAAAAAGAAAAGCAGTTTCCCGCTTTTCTTTACTTCGTTTTAATAAACGATAAAATTTCACTGCGCGCTGCAGCATCATTTTCAAGCACACCACGCACTGCTGTCGTTACTGTTTTCGCACCTGGTTTTTTCACACCACGCATCGTCATACACATATGTTCTGCTTCTACTACTACCATTACACCATGAGGCTCTAGTACTTCCATAATAGAGTTCGCTACTGTTGATGTAATACGTTCTTGCAGTTGTGGGCGACGTGCAATTGTATCTACGGTACGAGCTAATTTACTTAACCCTGTTACCTTTCCACCTTGCGGAATATATGCAACGTGAGCAACTCCATAGAATGGTACTAAATGATGCTCACACATCGAATAAAATGGTATATCTTTTACTAGTACAAGCTCTTCGTGATCTTCTCCGAATACTTTATGCAAATGCTCTTTCGGATCTTCATGCATACCTGAGAACACTTCTGCGTACATTTTTGCAACACGCTTTGGTGTATCAAGTACTCCCTCACGATTTGGGTCATCCCCAATCGCCTCTAAAATAAGGCGTACTGCATGTTCAATTTGTTCTAAATTAACTTTTGCCATCCGCTAGCCCTCCCGAAAACCTAAAAGTGATACGAACACATTCTAGCATATTTATGTTTTTAAAAGCAAAAAGAAGAGTTCCCAAAAAGGAAACTCTTCTTCCCTGTTAATATGTAAGGATTATTTAACCGCATCTTTTAACGCTTTACCAGGTTTGAATGCAGGTACTTTACTTGCAGCGATTTCAATCTCCTCACCTGTTTGTGGGTTACGACCTTTACGAGCCGCACGCTCACGAACTTCGAAGTTACCGAATCCGATCAGTTGTACTTTATCACCTTGTTTTAAAGCTTCTAAGATAGAATCAAAAACAGCGTCTACTGCTTTTGTTGCGTCCTTTTTAGAAAGGGAACTTGCTTCTGCAACAGCATTGATTAAATCTGTCTTGTTCATGCCATTCACCTCCTCCCAAAGATAAGACTGTATAATGATCATAAAATGAGTCTTACTTTCATTTGTAGGCAATTTTTGCAAATTCTATACTACAAAGATGTAGATAAATCATTATCAACGCCTATATTATACGATTCTCCTTTATAATTCAATATTTTTAAGGAAATTGTTACTCTTAAAATGTGAAAATCTGATGAAACTTGACAATTTACAACAATGTATTAGATAATGACTGTTTATTTTTCTATTTTATAATAAAAAAAAACAAAAAATCCCTCTACAATGAGAGGGATTTTTTCTTATAGTATAATCGCAATTAATCCGCCAGATCCTTCATTAATAATTCTTTCTAGCGTTTCTTTTAATTTATATCTAGCATTTTCTGGCATTAAAGATAATTTCGCCTGAATTCCTTCTCGAACAATCGAGCTAAGTGAACGTCCAAATATATCAGAATTCCAAATTGATAACGGGTCATCTTCAAAATCTTGCATTAAATAACGAACTAATTCTTCACTTTGCTTTTCAGTACCAATAATCGGCTCAAACGTTGACTCTACATCTACTTTAATCATATGAATAGATGGCGCTACCGCTTTTAACTTCACACCAAACCTTGAACCGTGACGAATAATTTCTGGCTCATCTAAGCTCATATCCGCTAATGCAGGTGCTGCTACACCATATCCTGTTTGCTTAACCATACGCAGTGCATCCGCCACTTGATCGTACTCTATTTTCGCATGAGATAAATCGAGCATAAGCTTTAATAAATGATCTTTCCCTCGAATTTCTACTCCTACTACTTCTTTTAGAATCTGATCATATAATTCATCTGGCGCATATAAATCAATCTCCGCCACACCTTGCCCCATATCAATGCCAGCTAGGCTCGCTCGATCAATAAATTCATATTGACTAAACTGCCAAACAACGCGATCCACATCACGAAGACGTTTTATATCCTTCACAGTTTCTTGAACTGCTTCTTGATAACTTTGACGCAACCAATGCCCTTCATTTAGCACCATTACCCAACTCGGAAGGTTCACATTCACTTCTAATACAGGGAATTCAAATAGCGCTTCACGAAGTACATTATATACATCTGTTTCTCTTAAACTCTCCACACTCATTGCAATAACCGGGATATCATATTCTTCTGATAAACTTTGGCGTAATTGCTCTGTATCTGGATGATACGGCTGTACCGTATTAATTATCATAATGAAAGGTTTTCCTACTTCTTTCAACTCATTTACAACGCGTTCTTCTGCCTCTATATAATCTCTTCTTGGAATCTCACCAATTGTTCCATCTGTTGTAATTACAACACCAATTGTTGAATGTTCTTGAATTACTTTACGCGTGCCGATTTCTGCAGCTTCATGGAATGGAATAGGTTCTTCATACCAAGGGGTATTAATCATACGCGGGCCATTCTCATCTTCATAGCCCTTCGCTCCAGGAACCGTATATCCAACACAATCTACTAATCGAATATTCACTTCAAGTCCTTCATCTACTTCGATAGAAACCGCTTGGTTTGGAACAAACTTCGGTTCCGTCGTCATAATTGTACGACCAGCAGCACTTTGAGGCAATTCATCCTGCGCTCTTTGACGGTCAGACTCATTCTCAATATTTGGAATAACTACAAGTTCCATAAATTTTTTAATGAATGTTGATTTCCCTGTTCGAACAGCTCCTACAACTCCAAAATAAATATCACCGCCTGTTCGTTCTGCAATATCTTTAAAAATATCTACCTTTTCCAAGTGATTCCCTCCCTCAAAATTTTTGGGAATAATTCCGCGTTTATAGTCAACTAATACCTTCTCTAACGTTGCCTATAATATCTGATATAATATAATGGTATTCTAGAAGTTCGGACAATATATCATATAATTTTGTCCAATTTCATATGACTATTAAAAAATATCTTTTGTTTGCATCGTAAGTTGTATAACATAAAAAACCTTTCTTCTAGAACTTATTCACTAAAAGAAAGGTTCATGACTTATCATTTTAAAAAAATTGGTTCTCCGTCCTTTACTGTGTACGGTAAAGAATAAGCTGGTACAAACGGGGAACCTTTCGAAAGTATATTTCGAATATCTTCTCCCTCTGTAAACTGCCCTTCATTTTTTTTCAAAGCGTCATATAAGTCGATTCTATAATCAACAAAAACTTCTCCTTTTTCATTAATTACAAAAGGAAGTCCTTTACCAGAATATGGACTTGTCACTTGTGGCACATCTTTATATCCTAGTTTTTTGAAATCCAATTCATATACACCATCTGAAATTACTTTTTTAAAAGGTGGATATTGATGTTCATCACGATACATCCTAAGCTTTAAAGATAGTTCCTGAATTTGTTCAGCCATCCTAACATCAATTAACTTTACTGTCGGATTTGTTTCAACGTCTATTAATACGTATTGATATACTCCTCCACTTTCATACGCATTCCCTGGCGCTTCTTGTATGTAACGCGGGGCAATCTGTTGAAAATCGATTGGATACTTTTGATAAATAGGTGTACTCATATCCCTCGTCTTAATTGGCAATATCCCATCATTTTGCTCCTTAAATGTCACAACAGCTTTTTGAACAACCTGTAGCTGATCTTCATAAGGAACCGCATTTTGCTTCATATTTTCTTTCGGATACAGACACCCCGTTAAAAGGCTCATACAACAAAATATTAAAATAATATGGAATTTTTTCACTAGCATCACCTTTTCATACTAATCTAATTTGCTCCGTATGTAGTATTTTCGAGACCATTCCATTTACTGCTGTACAGGTCCACTAAATACAACAAGAAAAATAACAATTCCTGACACAATCATAAGGGTGTACGCTACTAACGCTGTAATCCCTTTCAAAAATTTATTCTTTATTCTATGTCTACTTAATAAAATAAAACTTACTGCAAAAAACATAAATCCAATTGCCCCTAAAGCCAACCACATTTTCATAAGCCCTTCTGACATATACACACCCCTTTTTATTAATCTATTTTTATACTATTTTAACAAATTAAAATCTTTAAACAAATACAAAAAGAACATTTTACTACAAATCGCGAGTATGTAACTTTAATCAATAGGTTTTCCAGCATTTCTCACCAATCTAGGCAAAAATAAAACCGAAGCGATTGTATCTCTCGCTTCGGTTGACCAAATATGCCCAAAAACAGCTCTATTCCCATTCTTTCATGGCTATCATATGCAATCTCCAAACTCTTTGTTTCTCATAATTTATTTTTTAAACATTTTGCTTAACGAGCCAAAATCTGTTGGCATATTATTATTAATAATCGCTTTTACAATTTGATCCTCTTGCTCTTTCGGCACTTCACGTCCCGCCATAAGAGCCACTTGATGAATTAATTGACGAAGTACAGTTTCATCACGTAAATTCGCATTTTGCACGGATGATGCTAATTTAAAAATATCCTCTTTATTTACTTTCGCTTCCTTCTCAATATTATTAAAAATATTATTATCCATTCTTTTCACCCTCTCCTCAAGTTACTCTTCATCCTATGCAAAAATGAAAAAATGGTGAAAAGACCCAAAAAATAAAAAAGCGACAGAAGTACAAATGTACTTCTGTCGCTTTTCTTTACAGTAAATCAGGTATAGCTTCCACTTCATGTTTTCGAACACGTCCCATCAATGAGCCTACTGCATCTTTTACGTTATTCCCATTGAACAGCACGTCATATAAAGCAGCTGTAATCGGCATTTCAACTTCCATTTTCTCTGCCAATTCATGAGCAGCTTTCGTTGTTCTTACACCTTCCACAACCATACCCATGCTTTCTAACACTTCTTCTAAAGAGTGTCCTTTTCCAAGCATATTTCCAGCGCGCCAATTTCGGCTATGAACACTTGTACAAGTTACAATTAAGTCTCCCATACCAGTTAGACCAGCAAACGTTAACGGATTCCCGCCCATTTTTCTTCCTAAACGAGCAATCTCTGTTAAACCACGTGTCATCAATGCCGCCTTTGCATTATCACCTAATCCAAGACCATCAGTTATACCAGCAGCTAATGCGATAATATTTTTTAACGCACCACCAAGTTCAACTCCAACGATATCTGGATTTGTGTATACACGAAAATAACTATTCATAAATAAATCTTGTACTTCCTCAGCCGCTTCCATACGCTTTGCTGCAGACGTAACTGTTGTCGCTTGTCGTAAACCGACTTCTTCAGCATGACTCGGTCCAGACAGTACAACAACATCTTTAATTAAGTGCTCTGGAATTTCTTCCTCAATCACTTCCGAAATACGTTTTGACGTACCAGGTTCAATTCCTTTGCTCGCATGAATCCAAGTAATTGGTTCAGTAACAATTTCTTTCATCTCTTGTAATACATCTCTGTACGCTTTCGTTGGTACTACTAGCAGTACTGTATTTACATCTACTAATGCTTCTTCTAAAGAAGAGTAGGCTACGATTGTGCTTGGCAATGTAATGCCTGGGAGATATCGACTATTCTCATGTTTCGTATTAATTTCATCCATAAGTTCTGGGCGATTTCCCCAAATACGTACATCATGTCCATTGTCAGCTAATACCATCGCTAACGCTGTTCCCCAGCTACCTGCTCCTACTACTGTGATTTTTGTCATAAAATCACATCCTCTCCATTAGTCTCTTGCTCTAGCGATAATGTGAATCGGCGTTCCTACGAAGCCAAATGATTCACGTAAGCGATTCTTTAAGAAACGCTCATATGAGAAGTGCAATAATTCTGGATCGTTTACAAACACAACAAATGTCGGTGGTTTTACCGCAACTTGTGTTGCATAGAAAATTTTCAGACGGCTACCATTATGAGTTGGCGTCGGATTCATCGCTACCGCATCCATAATTACATCGTTTAATACGTTCGTTTGAATACGGATACTATGACTTTCATTTACCTCATCGATAACCGGTATTAATGTTTGTGTACGTTTTCTCGTTTTTGCAGATAAGAACACAATTGGTGCGTATTCTAAGAATTGGAAATGAGCACGGATATTTTCTTCAAATGCTTTCATTGTTTTTTCGTCTTTTTTCACTGCATCCCATTTATTTACAACGATAACAACAGCTCGCCCTGAATCATGAGCATATCCAGCGATTTTTTTATCTTGCTCAATAATTCCTTCTTCACCATCTAAAACGACTAAAACAACGTCAGAACGTTCAATCGCTCTTAGCGCACGAAGTACACTATATTTTTCTGTACTTTCATACACTTTTCCTTTTTTACGCATACCAGCTGTATCAATAATTACATAATCTTTTCCATCTTTACTATATGGTGTATCGACAGCATCACGAGTTGTTCCTGCTACATTACTAACAATTACACGCTCTTGACCAAGAAGAGCATTTACAAGTGATGATTTCCCTACGTTTGGACGTCCAATTAAAGAGAAACGAATTGTGTCTTCATCATATCCGTCTTCTTCAATCTTTGGAAAATGTTGTGCAGCTTCGTCTAGTAAGTCACCTAACCCTAATCCGTGTGTACCTGAAATTGGGAATGGTTCGCCAAATCCTAATGCATAAAAGTCATAAATGTCACTGCGCATTTCCGGATTGTCCACTTTATTTACTGCAAGTACAACCGGTTTATTTGAACGATATAAAATTTTTGCAACTTCTTCATCAGCTGCTGTTACACCGTCACGACCGTTTGTCATAAAAATGATAACATCCGCTTCATCAATTGCTACTTCAGCTTGTTGACGAATTTGTGTCAAAAACGGCTCGTCTCCAATATCAATTCCGCCCGTATCAATAATGTTAAATTCATGATTTAACCATTCTCCAGCGCTATAAATACGATCGCGCGTTACACCTGGAATATCTTCTACGATTGAAACTCTTTCTCCAACAATTCTATTGAAAATAGTAGATTTCCCTACGTTCGGGCGACCTACTATCGCTATTACTGGTTTCGGCATATACTTTCATCCTTTCAACTTGCTTCTGTTTATTATGTAAAAAACCCTTCTTTGTGCAAGAAGGGATTTGCATTCCAGAATATTTCTCAACGTATCAAAACACCTCACATTATAACACACGTTGCTAATGTTTCACAATAATATATACATTCTCTTGTAAGCGATGTGCAATACCATCTAAAATTGCTTCTAAATTATTTGCAACAAATTCTAGTTCCTCCGTCGATTCGCAAACGAATAAAGGAGCACCACCTGCAAATTTTTCTGGAGTCGTTGTTATAACTGCCAGAATAACACTTTCTAACATCATCTCTTATCTCCCCTTCCTTTTGGGGCTTCCGATGACATATGGACAGCACTTTCTAACGTTGGTACATTTCCTATGACACCTATCGCTTTCTCTGCATCTTGATCTTGCGGCAGGACAAAAATCCCAACCCTGCCATCCTCTAAATCACGCTTTGCTAACGGTACAAGCGCTGGTGTACCAGAATCTCTATAAATCCCTAACGCTACTGAAACATCGTGTAAAATAGCTTGTCGTTGCCCTAAATTTGAGATTGTAACCATCGCATCAATTGATTTCGGCTTTAAAATAAAACCCATACCATATTTCATAATTTCTTCTTGTCTTGCTGGCAATCCAATATTCATAATGTAAATATTGTCAATATAAAGCCCTGCTCCTTCAAAACGAAGCGGAACGTGCTCAATTTCAACAAGATCATGTAGCCTTTTACCAGACATTAATTTTTTCGCGATAAAAAATGCGATTATAGCCATAATTACTCCTGCAACCCATGAACGGAATCCTATATACGCAAACGTCGTTGCAAACGACGTTAACATTGCCAAATAGTTGCGACTTTCAAAAACCAATGCAATTCCTTCAATGTATGTATTTCCACGCGGTACGAGCTCATACCCATCTAATTGTTGAAGCGTATTTCTTTCCATATTACGTACATCACGAAATTGTGTCGCTGCTAATGTAAGAAATGTAATGGCAGAAAAATCTTTTTTCAAAATAGACGGGATTGCAATCGCTCCTAAAGCAGCTGCAATTAACCCCATTGCAATATGAATAATTTTCCCATGTAGCCTCGTCGGATATTGCCGCGTATCCGTCCGAAGCATTAGCACCCTTGTAACTGTCCCCGCTATTACGCCGCATAAAATGGCTGGTGTATATTCAGTCATGTATTACCCTCGCCTTTCTTTTACGTGTTTTTCTCTTAAACCGTTCCATGTATACTGATGCTTTTGCAATCCAAAACAATATTGCCATGAATAATGTAGAAATGGCGACGATATCAAAAAATGCTAAACTACCGTAATCATATGGAAAATTCAATTTCCTAAAAATAAATGTCACTAGCAGCTCTCCTTGTAACATCCCTACATATAGAGAACATAATCGTAATATGCGATCCCCATGCAATAACACCGATGCATACACAAGAGCACTACTTAGCAGAAACACTCTATCCACCACAATCCAAATCGGATCATATATTTCTAACAGATGAAAACTTGTATATAACATTGCAATAATAAGTGCCGAAAGTAAGCTATACAATTTTTTCCAGACGGAATATAGCGTGATCCCTATAAAAGAAATAATACAAAGTAAAAGAGCATTTACTGATACCACGAATGAGGCAATCGTTACATGTAACGGAGAGCAAATTATAAAAATCAGTATACAAGCGCCTAACTTCCACCGGATAGGGTCCTTTTTCATAAAAAAGGTTACAATGATCCACCCTATCCAAGCTACAAAATAAAAAGTACTTCCATCCATCAACTTCACCTCCTATGTTTTCCATTATGGGAACTTTTTATGAAAGTTAATCCACTTTATTTACGCATAGTTTTTTCTTATAACAGCAACACTTTTAACAAGGAGGTGTTATTCATTATGGGTAAAGATCGCCAAGAACGAAAACTACGAGAATCACGCCGCGTTGAATCCGATCGTGATCAATCACTACAATATCCAGGTGCAACTGGACTTGATACACCAGAACAGGCTCGAAAACAAAACCAGCACTAATTAATACAAAAAGACGGTTTCTATATTGTACGAAACCGTCTTTTACATAATCAGTTTAATGATTTCTATTTATATTGAAATAATATTTCGCATACTATATCCTCCCATTACTTCTTTTTACCTTCACCTATTCCCATTAAAAATTAAGTTCTCTCCAGTAATTCGACAACACACCACCTACATTTTTCAACCCTTTTTCAATTACAATTTTTACGAAATGATATTTTTATATAATACTAATTCCATTCTCCACTTTATATTACGAAAAAGAATAGAACAAAAAAAATCAACCGAATGGTTGATTTTTTATCTCCTACTATAATGCGCAGTATCAATACCACGCTGCATTAACCAATGATATGTTTCACCCTTTACAACAAGAGGTACAGATTGCAACTCTTCTATCGTCTTCGCACCAAGAGCTGTCATTATAAATTTCAAATCTGTATGTAGAAGCTCAATTTCATCTACTAACTTCTCGATACCATCTTGCATTAAAATACGTAAAAAATAACCAGCAAACGCAGTTGTATTCGCCCCTAATGCGATTGCTTTCGCTACGTCAAGCGCTGTTTGTATACCCCCAGATGCAATAAAAGAGAGGTTATTATTTGTAGAGGTTGCTTCAATAATCGAGGTTGCTGTTTGTATGCCCCAGTTATTAAAATAAGAAAGCATTCGCTGTCTTCTTTCGTTTTCAACAGCAGCAAAATTCGTACCACCTTGCCCACCAATATCAATTGCTGTTACACCTACGTTCACTAACTGTTGCATTGTTTCCTTACTCATCCCAAATCCAACTTCTTTTACAATGATAGGAACTTTACTATTTAAAACAATTTTCTCAATGCGCTGAAGTACTCCAGTAAAATCACGGTCTCCTTCTGGCATCGTTAACTCTTGTATGACATTTAAATGAATTTGTAATGCATTCGCTTCAATCATATCAACGGCGCGCTCTGCCTGCTCGATAGTTGCCTCACTACCTAAATTAGCAAAGAAAATACCATTTGGGTTTACCTTTCTAATCACCTTATAAGAAGCAGCTTCACTTTCATCTTTTAACGCCGCCATTTGCGAACCTACAGCCATAGCAAGGTTATGATGTTTCGCTACATATGCTAATTGCTCATTAATATGTAACGTTTTCTCTCCTCCACCACCAGTCATCGCATTGATAAAAATCGGCGAACTTAGTGAAAGTTCGCCGATTTTTGTTTCACATGTTATTGTGTCATAATTTGAATTTGGCAAGCTTTGATGCACAAAATCAATATCATGAAAGCCATGCGTACGAGACTGACCAGTAGAAAGAGCGTATTCAATATGATCTAATTTACGTTTTGCCCTTACCACTTGTACCCCTCATTATTTTTTTAATTTTTTCAGTTGTTCACCAATAATATCACTTAATTGGAAAGTAGCAGAATCAGCATTTGGCTCATACTGACTATAATCTTCAGTTACATTATTTTCCTCAAGCGCTTCTTTTATACTTAAAGAAATACGTTTCTCTGCTACGTGAACTTCAAGTACTTTCACTTTTACTTCTTGTCCCATTTCCAATACTTCATTCGGATTTTTCACGTGACGATTTGCAATTTGAGATACGTGTACAAGCCCTTCAACGCCCGGTAAAATCTCAACGAATGCACCAAATGTAACAAGGCGTTTTACTACTCCCTCACGAATATCTCCAGCTTTTATTTCGCCAGCAACGTTTTCCCAAGGTCCTGGTTGAGCTGCTTTAATTGATAAAGAAATACGTTGTGTATCAGCATCAACAGATAACACCTTTACCTTAACCTTTTGACCTTGCTCTAACACTTCAGAAGGTTGCTCTACACGTTCGTGTGAAATTTGTGAAATGTGAACTAAACCGTCCACTCCACCAACGTTAACGAATGCGCCAAAGTCAGTTAATCGTTGTACTGTTCCTTCAACAACGTCCCCTTCTTTTAATGAAGAAATTGCTTCTTTTTTCTTAGAATCTAGTTCTAATTCTACTACCGCTTTATGCGAAAGGATTACACGATTTTTTTCACGGTCTAATTCAACAATTTTCACCGCTAATGTTTTACCTTTATAGTCAGTAAAGTCTTCTACATAATGTACTTCTACAAGTGAAGCTGGAATAAAACCGCGAACACCAAGGTCCACAACTAATCCGCCATTCACAATATCTTTTACAGTAACATCAAATACATGACCAGAAGTAAATTTCTCTTGTAGTTCTACCCATGCTTTTTCTGCATCAACAGCACGTTTAGATAAGACAAGATCATCTTCTTCTAATTTAATAATTTTCAACTCTAGTGTTTGATTTAATTCTACAACATCGCTTGCTTTTTCAATATGAACGTTAGCTAATTCACTAATTGGAATTACGCCATCTGTTTTGTATCCAACATTTACAAGCACTTGTTTCTCTTCAACCTTCGTTACAGAACCTGTAACAACGTCACCAACTTGTAATTCTTTTGAATCCATAACTTCTTCATTCATTTTCTCTACCATGGAAATACCTCCCTACAGAATTGACAAAGCATTTTTTATGTATATACGAAATGAAAACAAAGTTTTCATTTGCATGTTTAAGAATTTCTCATCACATACTCTTTTTCAATAACATTCACAAGAAAATATATTAAACCTATATAAATAGTATACAGCAAAACCAGCTTGAAAAAAGTATGTTTTGAAATATAATAGCGAATATATTCTGACAGTTTCATTCCTCTTTAACTAACTTCTTACAAATCAGCTCATTTGTCAAGGAAAGAGACTCACAATTCACGTATCCTTTACATTTCTATTTAAACAAAAAAAGAAAGAGGACTATCCCCTTTCTTTATTTCGCAAACACTCCAGAAACAATGCTCATAATTTTTTGGACAACTTCTTCAATTGATAAAGAAGTCGTATCTAATTCCAATGCATCATCAGCCTTTTTTAGTGGAGAAACTTCGCGTTCTGAATCTAATTTATCACGCTGAGCAATTTCTTCTTTTAGCTGCTCTAAATTAGAATCGAAACCTTTATTTAAATTTTCTAAATGTCTTCTTTCCGCTCTTTCTTCAACAGAAGCAAGCATAAAGATTTTCACTTCAGCATCCGGTAATACATGTGTACCAATATCACGGCCGTCCATTACAACGCCGCCTTTTTTCGCTAACTCTTGCTGACGACGTACCATTTCTTCACGAACAAGGCGATGTTTCGCTACAATAGATACTCGATTCGTCACATCAGGTGTACGAATTACTTCAGAAACATCTTGTCCATTTAAAAATACAAGCTGTGTATTTTCTCCTTGCTGAAACTCAATATTTACATTCTTTACAACTTCCATTAACTGCTCTTCATTTTCAATGTCTACTTTTTGTTCAAGGGCTGCATATGTAAGCGTACGGTACATTGCGCCTGTATCAATATAAACGTAAGAAAGTTCCTTCGCAACAACTTTTGCCACTGTACTTTTCCCAGCAGCTGCTGGACCATCTATAGCAATTGAAATTCGTTTATCCATTGTAACACCTCATTTTTTCACTTATAAAACAAAACGAAAAGCAGGTGTTCACCCTGCTTCTTCTCATTTGCTTCACGTCATTAAATCCTCAATTATTGTAGCATAATCCTTCATAGAAGAAAATGAAAACTACCTATTCACCTGCAAGATTTCCACTTTGTTTTTTACCATGACACCTTCATAATAAACAATTTTAGATAAATATTTCACTGATGACTTATGTATAAATAACAATTGCACAACAGAAAGACAAATGAATTGTATTATTAATATACGAATAAAAATTCTCTCCATCTTTTTCACCGGAATTCTTCCCTCCTATACTATATTTGCACATTTCGTTTCATGATTTTATACATCGTACATATAGCAGTTAATTTTATTGTCATTTTCGAGGCATACTTTTATACATTTCCATTGTCGAATTTACTCAAAACATGTTATGTTCTAAATGTATTTTTTTACTTGAAAGGGGTATAAGCATTGAAAAGAATCCTAGTTTTACACACAGGTGGAACAATTGCAATGGAGGAAGATAAAGAAACTGGGGTCGTACAACCAGGTGAAAAAAATCCTCTTTTAAAATTCATTCCTGATTTAGAAGGCGATGTTGATTTAATCGTTGAAGATGTGTTCCACCTACCATCTCCTCATATGACACCGAGCGAAATGTTACAATTACAAGTCATCATTGATGAAAGAGTAAAACAAGACAACATTCATGGCGTAGTCATTACGCATGGCACGGATACATTAGAAGAAACAGCTTATTTCTTAGATTTAACAGTACAAGCAACTATTCCGATCGTAGTGACAGGTGCAATGCGCTCTAGCAATGAGTTAGGTGCTGATGGTCTATATAACTTCTTATCAGCTGTAAAAGTTGCTAGTTGTGATGAAGCTGCAGAAAAAGGTGTTTTAGTCGTATTAAACGACGAAATTCATTGCGCTACAAATGTAACGAAAACACATACAAGTAATGTTGCAACATTCCAAAGCCCACAATACGGACCAATTGGAATGGTAACAAAACGCGGTGTTGTCTTCCATCACGCTTTAGTACATCACGAAACATATACGATAAACAAAGTGTCTAAAAATGTAGTTGTTCTAAAAGCATATGCCGGCATGGATGATACATTATTAGCAGCAATCGAAAATCTTCCTGTAGACGGCATTGTTATCGAAGCTCTTGGACAAGGTAATCTCCCTCCAAGAACACTACCTAGTCTAGAAAGATTATTAAATAGAGGTATTCCTGTCGTATTAGTTTCTCGCTGTTTCAACGGTATCGTTCAAGACGTATATTCGTATGAAGGTGGCGGTAAACACTTAAAAGATATGGGCATTGTATTCACATACGGCTTAAATGCACAAAAAGCACGCATTAAATTACTTGTTGCATTAGAGAATACAAATTCTCATGAATCCATTCAAAATATGTTTATGCACGAATAAAAAGGAGCTGTCGAGGTTTTCCCGACAGCTCCTTTTTATTTTTCTCTTGATGCAATGGTTTGCGCAATCGCATCTCCATGAAATCTCCCGTTCTCGATAAATATTTCATTTGCATTATTTCCAGCAGCAATGACACCTGCAATGAAAATATTTTCAGCATTCGTTTCCATTCTATCCTCTGTATAAATTGGACGTCCTGTTTCTTCATCAATCTGAACACCCATCTTCGTTAAGAAGCTATGATCAGGATGATAACCAGTCATCGCAAATACAAAATCGTTTTTGATTGTAAGAGCTTCACCATCAACTGTAAACGTTAATGTATGCTCAGTAATTTCTTTCACATGAGCCCCAAAATGCATTTGAATTGTACCATTTCGTACTAACGCCTCAAATTCCGGCAAAATCCAAGGCTTTATGCTTGGTGAATACTCACTTCCACGATACAGTACCGTTACACGTGCACCAGATTTAACAAGTTCTAACGCGGCATCTACACTCGAGTTTTTCCCACCTATAACTACTACATCTCGATCAAAATAAGGATGCCCCTCTTTAAAATAGTGAGCTACTTTCTTCAATTCCTCACCTGGAACATTCATATAATTTGGATTATCATAATATCCAGTTGCTACAACAATATATTTCGCTATATATATTTCCTTACTTCCGTCACGCTTTGTCGTCTCAACCTGAAAAACTTCTCCATCTTTTTGAACTTTCTCCACTCGCTCAAAAGCATTTACACGTACAGATTTACGTCTTACTACTTCACGATAATACGCAAGCGCTTGATTTCGAACTGGCTTACGATTTTCTGTAATAAAAGCTACATCACCAATTTCTAATTTTTCACTAGAAGAGAAAAATGTTTGATGAGTTGGATAATTATAAATGGCATTTACAATGTTTCCTTTTTCAATTACTAACGGATTTATCCCTACCTTTTGCAACGAAATTGCAGCCGCTAATCCGCACGGACCGCCTCCGATTATAATAACTGTTTCTTTCTGCATACTCGTCCACTCCTAGTCTTCTACCAATACACTATTTATAAAAACAAGAAAAAACCTACTTACAGCAGTAGGCACCTATCTTTATTGTATTCATTTTTCATATATTTGTCATCTAAACGAAACGTACATCCGATAGACATCTGCTAAAAACTGCTGAAATTTAATACCTTGTTTCCCTAATACATTCTCAGGATCAATCTTTCTAGCTGGATCAAGCGTTTTATGTGACACGATATCTTTTTTCGGATTTAAGCCAAAGTTTTGGCATAAATACGCATGATACCATGTAAAACGATTATATGCTTCCCAAAAGTTAACATCACCACCATAACAAAGTTCCACTCCAATGGCCGCCTTATTCGCGTCATAGCCATATAAGTCATTATCCGTCGGCACACCATATCGAACATGATACGCAACTTCATTTATAGGAATAATCTCCAATATTGTTTTATCATCTATAAATGTATGCGCCGAAGCTTTCGGTTGTAATTCATTAAAGTAATCTCGATTCCCTATCGCATTGCTTCCAGGATTCCCCGTATCATGGCTTACAATAAATCTCACTTTAGTCAGAGGAATCCCCGGTCGTGAACTTCCATATCCAATATAGTTGCGCTCTATAGGAAACATCGCCATTGCTACCAACTCCCGCTCTAGAAGATTACCTTACTTCCTTATATATGTATTCGGTAGCAATGTCCTTATCGCATATTTCTTACGCGAAGAGAAAATCGAAAATATTTGAAGTGAACACCATAAACAACAAGATACTTACAGCCACTCCATAAAAACCGTAAAACCAAACACAATCTTCTTTCGTATCTAAACCGAAAAATTTATTTACCGATTGTAATAATGTGCCACGCTTGCTTTGTTTGTTTCGTAATACTTCCACTCGCTCTACAACATCTGCTGGCATCATAAATCTTTGGTCTACTGTCATTTTCATCATTTATCTCTCCTTAAAATCATTTCCGTTTTGTTTATCTAAGGAGAGTATAGCACGTTTGTTCGTATAGAACAAGCGTTCTTTTTATTTTTATTTTATTTTTCAGCAAGCCAAGTAAAAATCGAGATTACAACGGCAATAATCGGCCCTACTACAACCACACCAAATACCAAAAACAGTAGCCCTTCCCCGAACATCCGAACGGTACTTATTTTTCGAGCTTTCATCGTTCTTGCAAGTTCTCCCTCTAACCTCTTAACCTTCTCTTCTAATTGTTCTACTCGTTCCAGCATTTCATTCTCCATATACAACACCTCATTTAATACTTCAACAAAAAAACGTGATTCCCTCGAAAGGAAATCACGTTTTCTCAAGATATAATATTTTATACCCAACCTCTGAAGCGGCTTGCTTCAGCCATTTTACGAACACCAACCATGTACGCCGCTAAGCGCATGTTCACTTTACGAACTTGTGCTGTTTCATAAATAGAATCAAATGATCTTACCATTACTTTTTCTAAACGTTGTTCTACTTCTTCTTCAGTCCAGTAGTAACCTTGGTTGTTTTGTACCCACTCAAAGTAAGATACTGTTACACCACCAGCACTTGCTAACACGTCTGGAACAAGCAAAATTCCGCGATCTGTTAAAATTTTAGTCGCTTCTAATGTTGTTGGACCATTTGCAGCTTCAACAACGATTTTTGCTTTAATATCATTAGCATTTTCTTCTGTAATTTGGTTCTCAATTGCAGCTGGTACTAAAATATCGCAATCAAGTTCTAACAATTCTTTGTTTGAAATTGTATTGTTAAATAGCTTTGTTACTGTACCGAAGCTATCACGACGGTCTAATAAATAATCAATATCTAATCCGTTTGGATCATGTAACGCCCCGTAAGCATCTGAGATTGCAATAACTTTCGCACCTGCATCATGCATAAATTTAGCTAAGAAGCTACCAGCATTACCGAATCCTTGAACAACAACGCGTGCACCCTTAATATCAATGCCACGTTTTTTAGCAGCTTCGCGAATACAAATTGTTACACCTTTCGCTGTTGCTGTTTCACGTCCATGTGATCCACCTAATACAAGCGGTTTACCTGTAATAAATCCTGGTGAATTAAACTCATCAATACGGCTATACTCATCCATCATCCACGCCATAATTTGAGAGTTTGTGAATACATCTGGAGCTGGAATATCTTTCGTCGGACCTACGATTTGGCTAATTGCTCGTACATAACCGCGGCTTAATCTTTCTAACTCACGGAATGACATTTCACGTGGATCACAGATAATTCCACCCTTACCTCCACCATATGGTAAATCAACAATACCACATTTTAAACTCATCCAGATTGAAAGTGCTTTCACTTCATTTTCTGTTACATTCGGATGGAAGCGAATTCCACCTTTCGTTGGACCAACAGCATCATTATGTTGCGCACGATATCCTGTAAATATTTTAACAGTCCCGTCATCCATACGAACTGGTATTTTCACTGTCATCATACGAATTGGTTCTTTTAATAATTCATATACTTCGTTTGGATAACCCAATTTTTCTAACGCTTCACTAATAACAATTTGTGTTGAATTCAATAGTTCAAAATGTTGTTCCCTTTGTTGTTGTGTTTTTGTTTGAGTTCCCTTTTCGGCTACCATAGTAAGTAAACCCCCTGTAATTTCACTTGTTTAGTAAACCTTCATTGCCTAGTATACACCCTTAAATTTGGAATGCAATAGAAAACGCTAACAAATATATACAAACTATTTTCTGTTGCAAGCGTTTTCACTATTATTATAGTCCTTTTATTACTTTTAGAAAAGTAAAATACTTAAATATTTAAATATTTTTTATTTTCATCAACCACACTCCCATAAAACTGCATATTTTATTTTCAAAAAGTATGTTCGAGTATTTACAATCATCCCTTCCCTTCTCCAAATAAAAACAAAACCTCAGCTATGTTGTATTAGCTGAGGTTTTGTTTTTTCACAAAGTAATTGTGTATTTGTTCTATCGCGTTAACATCCATTAATTCTTTACCGTACTCCATGATGCGATAAATGGTTGCTGTAGACGGATTACCGTATTCCGCTAAAATAGCTATAAAATCCGCCTTTAACAATTGAATTTGTTCCTCTTCTTCCACCCAAAGATAGAAGCGCTCATCCCACGTATATAGCTTTCCGCCAGTTACACCAAGGTTATATAAGCGATTCGACAGGTTAATTACGTCATCTAGAGTAGCAAACTCATATAATATATGCTCACTTTCATCTAGAGTCACTTGCATTTCAATAAACTCGTCACGGAACTCATCATCTGTATCCATTTCTTGATTTTCTTTCGTTACAATTACAACCATCCCTTGTGCTTGTAGAGAAAACACTTCAACTGCAATCGGACCATCTGCTTCAAACCCTAATTCCTTATTTGCTTCTTGCATCATATCACGAAATAATTGCTGTACTTTCGGTGCATTTCTCCATAAATCTTCTTTCGTTAATCCTCGTTCAGATAAATCATCAAATGTTAGAAAAATTTTTATCTTATTGTAATTTAATCGTTCCAGCCTCATCTCATACCCTCCCTACGTAACCAATGCATCTAATTTTTATTATATGAAATAGAAAATAGATGGTTCTTTTCGAACAACTATTCCGACATTTTTAACCATCCATCCCATTCTTCTTTCGTATCACCAATTAAGATTGTTTCAATGTCCAACTGGTTTAGAACGCCTAGCTTTCCGATAAATCCAACAGAAAGAGATTCCCTTTTTTCTTGTAATACATTTATAAAGTTCATCGTCTTTTTCATTTCTTGTTCGTCAGCAAAAGATATAAATACATATTTCGGCTGTATTTCCTCTACCGCTGATAACATACCATCTTCAGCTAAGCTTGTCCTAATATATATCGCCTCATATCCTTTTAAGCGTAAATAAGTTGAAAAAATAAATCCTTTCAATGCATCCTTTTCTAACACAATAACTTTGTGTAAAGAGGAAAACATTGAGGCATTGTGATACACCATCCCTAGACGCGTTTGTAAAAATGATAGTGCATATTGAAATTGCACCATTGAAATCTCATTATTATTTTTTGATGTTAATAATTTGTCTGTCACTCGAAGAACGATACTGGCAACAACCTTTTCTGTTGAATATATACTAAAAGCTTCGTTTAATAATGCAGCAATTGTAATTTCATCAAATTTTAACAAAGCTTGTAGCAAATCGTCCACTAAAACAACTTCTTTATCGAAATGTATCTCTTTTTGAACTGTACTCTGCAAACGATTCTCTTCTAATAACTGAACTGCTTGTCCAATCATCATACCGGAAGAAACTTTTTCCATTAACCATTTTAAAATTTGAATATGCTCTTCTGTATATAAGCGATGCCCAGCTTGATTCCGCTTTGGGGCAATAATTTGATATCGTCTTTCCCATGCACGAAGCGTACTCGGCTGAACTCCAATTATATTCGAAACGGCTTTTATATTATATTTCCCACTAAGAGTTGGCATCATTTCCCTCCGCACAATGTAATGATATGTGTTTGAGCAGGTGCTCGGAAACGAAGTGGTATCAATGTTGTTCCATACCCATTACTAACAAAGAGAATCGTATTCAAATGGTTATATACGCCACCTTTTAAATATTTTTTAGATGGGAATAATCGGATTTGTCCTCCATGCGTATGTCCACTTAACACAAGTGAAATCTGTTCATTTCCAGACATTTTTTTTATTATATCAGGGTTGTGACTAACTAGGATACGAAAACCATCTTCTTTACAATCCGCCAATGCCAAATCTAGACGATCACGGTGCAATCCAACATCATCTATACCGAGCAAACAAATTTTCTCTCCTAATTCAGACTCAAATACCACTCTTGTATTATCTAAAACTTTTACGTTATTTTCTAATAATAACGCATCTAATTCATGATATTCTATCTCATAATCATTGTTTCCCCACACAAAATATACAGGACCTATCTCTCTTAACTTTTGAATATTCGCAGAGATTTTTGATAAAGAGACACCTTGCTCTGCTAAATCTCCTCCGATAATTACGAGATCTACTTTTCCTTTTACTTGTTCAATTAACAAATTCGAAATGACCCTTCTATGAATATCAGAAATAAAAAACACATTTACTTTTTGAAAACTTTTCGGAAATTCTTTAAATACTAAAGTATGTTCCAACACCGTATTACGCATCGCTTCTTTATACATCACAAAAAGTAATAAAATCCCCATGCCTATGAGAGTACTGAATAATATAATCCATATCATATTTTTGACTCCCTCCTCATAAAGATAATCCTAGGCTTTTATAACAAACTGTGATCGCTTAACTCGCTAGCTTTCTTGCTTTGTGGACTTATCTTTTATCGGAATTTTTAATTCTTGACCTGCACTCACTTCATCTTCTTGCAAGTTATTATACTTTTTAATTACTTCAATTCCATTTCCATCTGAAAAATATTGCTTCGCTATACTTTCTAAAGTTTCTCCCTCTTTCACAGTATGCGTTATTACTTTTTCAGAATGTTTCTGCGACTCAGATTTAGCTGAATCAAAGAAGATTACTTCAAACGCACTTTTTCCAGCATTATTACTATCACCCTTCACCTGAATATATTTATCCGTGTACCACAAAATACTAATCGGCAGCAGAATGAATAGAAATGTTAAAACCCGGACGAAAATGTGATTTATTTTAAACTTTTGTTTTTTCTCTTTATTTCTATGAATTTCACTACGCGGCGGTAAACTTTCTTTTTCTTCCACTCGCTCAACTTCTAATTCCTCTTCAAAATCAGGAATTCGTTTCCTCATGTTGTTCACCACCACCTTCCATTTATTTTCTTAATTGGAGTCCCATTATAAAATCAACAAGAAAGTGTGCAAAGATTGTTATAAACAAATTTCCTGTCCATTCAAATACATAACCAAAGACAAAACTAATGAAACAGACGAAACAAAACAAAAATGGCTTTGTTATATAACGAATATGTAACACTGCAAATACGAAGCTCGCAATTACAATTCCAAAATGAGTCTGTACTACACCTCTAAATAAAAATTCTTCTGCAAAACCAATCAAGAACGTAATAACGAGTAAGTGTAGAACGGACATTCCTCGAAACATCTTATCGTTAATACCACCATCATCAAACCAAGACTCCGGAAACACTCGCATTGCAACATAATCTAATAACACAATACCAATCGCTAACAAACCACCTATAATAAGTATAGATACTGGTTCCCATTTCCATAAATTAAAGACTTCTTTTACATCTTGAAATAATATATATGCCAGTAAACAGCCAATACCGATAATAATTAACTGTGTTATATATAGATTCAGCCTTATTTCCTGCGGACTCATATCTTCAACATTATGCCTTTGAATGTTCATCATTCCCCCATCTTTTCTAGGCCGAAAAGCTTTTGTAACTCTGTTTCCCAATTATAGTCGAAATCCGATTGTTGCGCTCGTCTTTTTTTATAATCTTCTTTGGTAATACCGCAATAATCGCAGCAATTCATTAACTCTTGCTCTTTCCTATAACCGAACTGTTGCAGCACATATTCACGTCTACACCCTTTAACTTGTATCCATGACTTCATATTTTCTAGCTCACTATATTTATTACGCAACCTTATTTCTACTTCAGCTATTAATCGGTTCATGATTTCATCTGACAAACCTTCTAATAATAATCTTCGTTGTTGTATAATTCCAACCTGTTCGAGATGATAACGAACGAAACGCCAATATTGCTCATTAAATCTTGCTGCATTATAACAAATTTCTTCTACATCTTCTATTGGTAATTCCTTCGTTTGAAACATTCTTTCTTGTAGTAAAGAAAATAAAAATTGTATTTGTGACTTACTTGGCAATTCATCCTCAATGATTGAAATTGGTAAATCATGATCCAACGGACTACATAATAAAATAGCTATACTCGGTTCGCCATCTCTTCCAGCTCTTCCGATTTCTTGTAAGTAAGAGGCTATATTAGTTGGATAATGAAAATGAATAATATATCGCGTATTCGCCTTATTTACCCCCATACCAAATGCACTTGTGCATATTACAAGTTGCAATTGATCGTTCATAAACTGCTGTTGAATTAACATACGCTCTTCATGTTCCATACCACCATGATAAAAAGCTACACCAGTAACACCTTTCCCTCTCAAGTATTCCGTTAACCTTTCTGTCCACGCTCTACTTGAGCAATATACAATCCCCGGCCCTTGTAAATACATCACCTGCTCTAAAAGCGCCTCTTTCTTTTCTTCTATCGTCTCTACAAATTGCACATCCATTGCAATATTAGGACGATCAATAGAGTATACATGTTCCGCGGCATCCTTTAAATTTAAACTATCTGCGATATCCTGCAGTACCCCTTTTGTCGCTGTGGCTGTCAATGCTAATACTGTAGGAGAACCAATATTTTCAATAACTACATTTAGTTTTTTATAGTCCGGTCTAAAATCATAACCCCATTGAGAAATACAATGAGCCTCATCAACAACAAATAATGAAATATGAATTTTCTTCAATTCCCTAATTAATAACTCCGACTGCAACATCTCTGGTGAAACAAAAATAAATTTATATGAAGATAATTTTTTCATCGCTTCTCTTTTTTCATTTAATGTCCGAAAACTATTAAATGCTATCACTCGGTTTTTCACAACATACTTTAATTGTGTCACTTGATCTTCCATTAAAGATAATAACGGTGATACAACAAGCACGGTTCCTTCTCGCATAAGCCCCGGAAACTGATAGCACATAGATTTCCCTCTTCCAGTCGGAAGCATTGCTATCACATCTTTTCCTTCTAATAAATCTGTAATTACTCCTTTTTGACCTGGACGAAATTCAGAATATCCAAACCACTTATATAAATATTCTTCAAGTTTCATTTACACCCTCCATCCGCGCTAATACAAGACGAACTTCAAAATAAGAGATATCTTCTCCAACCGCTTGTTTCAAAACACGTAACTTCCGCGTTTGCAATGCTTCAATTACTTTTATTACTTTGTCTATCTTTTCTTTTTCCATAAACATTTCAATAGAAAAATCTTTTTCTCGCAAAGCAATTTCAACAAAATGATCTTCTATCGTTGCAACCTTTAAATTCCGAATCGTCGCTATTTCTTCTAAAGAACGTCCTTGTCTCCAAAAATTATATGTTTTTTTCGTGGATAAACTAAATAATTCAGCTCTCTCATTTGGATAAGATATAATTTCAGCTAATAGTGGAAATTCATTTTCTTTATCACGAACTTCTTGTATAAAGAAATGTATTGTACCCCAAAATAAAAAATACACCCTGAATATATCTTGTTTCGTAATTTCTGCTAATTGTTGCAATGTACAACCAATGCGTTCATAACCTGTTAATCGATATGTTACAATCGTCGCTTCTATCGCATTACTCTTTTCTAAAAGATTATGTACTTCCGTCCATAGTTTTCTCGCCAACTCACTTCTCTTATATGGCCTTCCTGTTAGAAAACGTTTCACCCACATCATTATTTCTGTATCTTGCTGAATTGGAATAAACCTCGTATTATTCTGTTGTAAATTTGATATGGTTTGAATAATTAATGATAATCTTTTCCAAAATGTTTCACCTAATTCACCATAATGTAAACCATGCAAATGCGCCGGAAAAGCATAAACTTCCTCCCATTTATGTAACTGCATTTTACCCGTAGGTGTTAACACATATGTATTTTCATGTAT
The DNA here is from genome assembly GCF_037966225.1 of Bacillus sp. FSL E2-8900. Lineage (NCBI taxonomy): Bacteria > Bacillati > Bacillota > Bacilli > Caryophanales > Bacillaceae > Bacillus > Bacillus sp. FSL E2-8900. The sequence continues at coordinate 1,430,613 of NZ_CP150193.1, read as the reverse complement.
TTCTTGAATAAAATCCGCTTGCAACAACTTTGCAACTTCACCATCATAGTCATTTCTATTTAATGATTTATATATTCCGAACAAAAAAGAAATTCGGAACATATTTCCATCTTGTAAAGTTTGCGAAGAACGTTTGCCCTTTAGTAAATAATAAATAGAAGAAACGGTTCTTTCACCATTCAATTGTTTTAAACAATGCAACAAAGTATATTGTATTTGCATGACCGCTTCCACCTTCCAATCTTAACTTCATTCTTTTCAGTACAATTACACTATCTACTGTCGCTCATTAAACTTATCATATAAGAACTATATACTTGTATATATTCTATTGTATCAAACGAAATCATATTTACGTATTTTGAAAATCTTATGACATAATTCAAAAATAAGTTGACACTCTAATTGATAAGCATTATCATTATAATTTTATGTTGAAAAGTTTTACAAACCGTTTTACAATAAGGTTATAATTTTTATGGCGAGCTTTTCACATACATATTATCAGGAGGGAAAAAAGATGGCAAAATATACAATCGTTGATAAAGATACTTGTATTGCATGTGGTGCTTGTGGCGCTGCTGCACCAGACATTTATGACTATGATGATGAAGGTATTGCATTTGTAACATTAGATGATAACCAAGGTATCGTTGAAATTCCAGATGTATTAATTGAAGATATGATGGATGCATTCGAAGGCTGTCCAACTGACTCAATTAAAGTTGCTGACGAATCATTCGACGGAGACGCTTTAAAATTCGAATAGTCTTTTATTAACTTCAAAAAATGCCCCTCATATTGATGAGGGGCATTTTTTGTATCTAAACTTTATTTTCCTTAATAAAAAACCATTAGTAGTTTCACACTACTAATGGTTTTAGTATATATTATGCATTTTTCATTTTTGCAAACACCCATACTTTCAGGCGTGAGAATAATGCTACAAATACAATTGTTACAACAATCCCTTTAATTAAATTAAATGGTAAGATTGCCGTTACAACCGTTGTTTTTATAGCTTCGCTAGACATAGCTGGTGAATTTAAAAACCAAGTGTACGCCGGGAATATGATGATGTAGTTTAATACACTCATAATAAGTGCCATTGTAATTGTCCCTAGCATTAATCCTGTAGTTAAACTCTTCACAGTACGATACTTTCTAAATAAGAAAGCTGCTGGCCCAATAAATAAACATCCTGCAATAAAGTTTGCAATTTCTCCAACTGGTACTCCCGTTAGACTTCCTTGAATCCCGTAATGTAAAATGTTCTTTATCGCCTCTACAATCACTCCTGCTACTGGTCCAAAGATAATTGCCGCAATTAGAGCTGGTACATCACTAAAATCAATTTTCAAAAATGGCGGAAGCCCTGGGAACGGGAAATCCAACATCATTAGTAAATATGCAATACTACTTAGCATCGCTACACTCACCATCTGCACTACACTGTTTTTTTGTTTCATCTTTCTCTCTCCTTTTCCATCGATCATCTCATGGAAAGTGGAAAGGTTCTGCTATGCCTATTTTTTCATAGAACGAAAAAACCCTTTGTGTTTTACACAAAGGGAGAATTTAAGGCACATCAAACAGACGTTCAAATCCATATCTTTTTTGAACGCTTGAACCTCCATCTTCTCCCATCCAGACTATACTGTCGGCTTTGGAATCACACCAAATCCTGCCTTAACGGCTCGCGGGCTTAGAACAAAATCATAAATAGTTCATCACCGCCGGTCGGGATTTTCACCCTGCCCCGAAGATAGACCGATATTCTATTTTCCCCTTCATTATACAACAACCTCATAACATTGTGAACTAAAAAATTGTAACTTATTTAAAATTAGTTATTTATTTTTCGTAACAAAAAATAAATTGCGAGATATTTTACAATACAATCCATATTTTTTATTATTCGGCATTTCTCTTTTGAATTACCTAGTCATATATAATTAAAAGTGATAAGATATTGAATTGTTAAGATAAGAACATTTTCTGAGTTATGGAGGAAATGTCATGAAAAAAGACAAGAGACATTCTATTCGAGAAGCAATGAAAAAAAACTTAAGAAAAGAATACTTTTACTTAAAAAAAGAATTACTTTTCTACTGCCCAATTGATTTAGGCACATTCTCAAACGAGACATACTATGCTACTTTCGATGAAGATGGCATCAGTATTTATCAGTATGATAAAAAAACAGAAAGTAAATTAAAATTGTGTGAGCGTCATCCGTGGAAGAGTTGGAATAAAGTGAAGATTGATCACTATTTGACAACTTCTCAATTTATTTTTCAGGGTGAGCGAAATTGGATCTTATCTCTTTTTCAAAAAGGAAAAGAAGCTCAAAAAATTATTGAAGAGCATACATCTTTACAAACAGAAGTTGTTTCCCGCTCTTTCTTAAAAAAACTTCCTGGTTTTCGTTCTAATACACCACTGAATAAATACATCGGTAGTATTTGTTACACTGCACTTATTGCATTTTTATTAAAATGGATGATTCCATTTCAAGCACCACAAATCGCCCTGTATTCTATTTCGATTGGTTGTATGCTTCTTGGCCTACTTTGTTTGACAATCGGTTTAATTGAACCGACTATCGTACTGTTTCGAACAAAAGAGAAAACAAGAACAAAAGTTTTTTACTTATATAGCTATTTAGCTATTTCTGGATTTATATGTGTCTTTATTTTTTGGTAAAAGAAGCCGTCCCAAAATAAATTTTGGGACGGTTTTCTTTTAGATATAGATGCTCTGATTCACTCAATAGTTCTAGCAAAAGCGCCCATATAATTTCATTTACATTGAATCTTATTTAAGAAGAACATAAATTTGTTCAAAGTTTAATTTTTGAGGCGTTTCCTTTACTTAACATATAATTGTTGATTAGGATAAATTAGCTCTTGCTGCAATCCATTTTTTTCTTTAATTTCCTTAAGTGTCATACTAAATTTCCGTGCAATACTAACTAAAGTATCGCCTTTTTGTACGACATATAATGACGAAGAAACAACTTCATTTCTTTGTTCACTTAAAACAAGCAATGGGTTCATCGCATTCTTTTTCGCCATCGTCCATCTTCCTTGATGAAGTTCTAGATGTAAGTGCGCACCTCGCGATTCTCCCGTGTTCCCTACTTCTCCAATTTTTTCTCCTTTGGAAATATAATCTCCTTGATTCACATATCTCTTATTTAAATGTGCATATACAGCCTCATATTCTCCGTGTTTAATAAATACAACATTTCCATAACTACTTGAATAATAAGACCTCGTTACCTTACCATCTTGGATAGCTGCCACAGGCGTTCCAATCGGCGCAGCTACATCAACACCATAGTGTTTTCCATGCCTTGTCCCAAAATAATCACTTATCTGACCTTCAACAGGCCATGTCCATCGATTTTCTTCTGCATAAACATGTAATTGAGATACAAACAGTATACTCAATAACATGACACCGCATTTTAAAACTTTCATATACATCCTCCGTTTTCTAATTACCACCATACCTTCTCTATTTTGGTATATTACAGAAAAAAGTATACAAAAAAAGAAAGTGAATTACTCCACTTCCTTCTCTTTTTTATCACGAAAAACTAATGCACTACGGTTATACTCCACATCTTTCACTTGTAATCGGGCATTTATTACTCGAGCTATCGCAAACAAATAATCAGATAATCTATTTACATACTTTAATACAACTTCATTTATTTTCACTTCTTTTTGCAATGATACTATAGAGCGTTCTGCTCTCCTTACAACAGTACGTGCAATATGAATAGTAGCCGCCGCCTCGCTACCACCTGGCAAAATAAAGCGTTCTAGTGGCGGGGCTTCTTCTATATATAAATCAATCTTTCTTTCTAAACTTTCAACCATCTCAATTGTCACTTTATAAGGAATTTTTTGTTCCACTATTGCCAAGTCTCCTCCACAATCAAATAGTTCATGTTGAATATTTTCGAGCTCATTGTAAATATCTATAAAAGCCCCACCTTGAAGCTTAGTCATTGCATATCCAATATGAGAATTTGCCTCGTCTATTGTTCCATACGCTTCCACACGGATATCATCTTTATCAACCCTGCCACCTATTACACTTGTCGTTCCTTTATCTCCTGTTTTTGTATATAATTTCATTTCTTCACAGCACCTCTCTTGTTATTCTTTATTCGAGCAACATAGAAAAAAGTTCTACCATTCTTTATTTAATTGAGTTTACAAAAAAATAAAAAACAGCAGAACTTTATTCATTATCAACTTTAAAAACGCATATCTAAATTATACGATTCGGTAAATATACAGAGAATGTAGTTCCTTCTCCAACAACACTTGATACAGAAATTTTACCATCATGGCCTTGAACAATATTTTTCGCAATCGCAAGCCCGAGTCCTGTTCCACCCTTTTTCCCACGTGTTCTTGCTTTATCAGCTTTATAGAAACGATCAAATAAAAATGGAATATCTTCTTCTGGAATGCCTGCACCCGAATCTTGTACTTCAAAAATAAGACCGTTATTTTTCGTATCAATTACAAGCGTTACATGTCCGCCTGCATTCGTATGACGTATTGCGTTATCAATTAAATTCGTCAATACTTGTTCCATACGATCTGCATCAAACGGGTATTGTTCAATTGGATCTTTGAAATCAACCGTTAACGCGACCTCTTTATCCTTTGCAATCCCTTGGAATTTACGACCAATTTTTTCAACAAACGGATGTATATCCACTTCACCAATATGTAACTCTACATGACCGCTTTCCATACGAGCTAAATCTAACAATTCATTTACAAGTTTACCTAAACGAACAGATTCATCATAAATAATTTGAACAAACTCATCTATTTCCTCTTTCGTTTGCACAATATCATCTAAAATCGCTTCACTATACCCTTGCAGCATGACCATTGGTGTACGAAGTTCATGTGATACATTCGCAATAAAATCTTGACGCATCTTTTCAAGACGACGTTCTTCCGTCATATCTCGCAGCACTGCTACAGCTCCACGAATTTTCGTTTGATTGTAAAGCGGCGTCATAAGAACTACATAGTTTCCTTTTTGTAAATTAATTTCAACAACTTGTTGTTGTTCGCTTTCTACAACGAGATGGAATAATTCCACAAGTTCAGAAGGTAATTTTTTACTTAACTCTATCTCTTTTTCTTCTTGCCAAACTTGTAAGAAATGTTCGGCCGGCGGATTGATTACAACGACTTCACCTTCTTGATTTAACGTAATAACCCCATCTGCCATACTACTCAAAATACTTGCTAACTGCTCTTTTTCTTGTTGCAAGGCGTTCATATTAAACTTCAACTGTTTTCCCATTTGATTTAAGGCCGTTGCAAGCTCACCAATCTCATCCTGAGATACCATAGGAGCCTTTGCATCAAACTTCCCACGTGACACTTCAAAAGCAACCTCACGCATTTTACGAAGCGGTGCTGTAATCCGAGTAGATAAGAAGAACGCAAAGAAAGTTGTTAATATGATCGCAATTCCAGCCGATAAGAAAATAAAATCAGTTGTTCTTTCCATACCTTGTATCGGTACTTGTAAAGATTCATATACGAACACTGCACTTTGATTTTTTGATTGCACTGGTTTTCCGACGATCATAATATCATTTTCGGTGTTTTTATTCTTCCTACTATTAGACGCTTTTCTAATATTATTCTTAATTTCTTTTTTGTCTGTAAACACAGCCGATAGTTCTTTATCTTCTTTTAAGTCATCCATTGTAAGAGTGACTAACCCTTCTTGTTTCGGTGAAGAAGAGATTTCTTTACCATCTTCTACAATAATAATCCTTGAAAGTGGGTCAGAGAATTTGTAAGCGATATTCTCAATCGTTTTTACATCGGCACCTTCTTCAATTAACTCTGAAACACTTGTTGCAACTTTTTGAAGCCTAGCTTCACTCATATCAACATAATACGTTCTAAAAAACTGTGAAAGTAAAATCGCAACAAATCCAAGAACAAACGAAACGAGAAGTAATATGGTCATCCATAACTTCCCTACTACACTTCTCCAAAGCATCAGTCGTTCACAACCTCAAATTTGTAACCTACACCCCAAACAGTAACGATCATTTTCGCTGCATCTGGTGATTTTTTGCTTAACTTCTCACGTAAACGCTTTACATGTGTATCAACTGTACGTAAATCTCCGAAGAATTCATATTGCCATACTTCTTTTAACAGTTGCTCACGATCGAATACTTTATCAGGAGCTTTCGCTAAAAATAATAGTAACTCATATTCTTTCGGCGTTAAGTTTACTTCATTACCATCTGCAGTAACACGGTGTGCATCGTTATCAATTGTTAAGTGCGGGAATACAGTAACATCTTTTGTCGTTGTATCTTGTGTAAAGAATGTTGTTGGTACAGCACGACGTAATACCGCTTTCACACGTAGTACGACCTCACGTGGACTAAATGGCTTTACAATATAATCATCTGTTCCAACTTCAAATCCTTGTACTCTATTTACTTCTTCACCTTTTGCTGTCAGCATAATAATTGGTGTCGCTTTCTTCTCACGAACCCCTTTACATACTTCAATGCCATCTTTACCAGGCATCATAAGATCTAATAAGATTAAATCGTAATCATTTTGCAACGCCATTTCTAAAGCTGTATCACCATTATCTGCTTCTTCAATCGTATATTGTTCTCTTTCTAAGTACATTTTCAATAAACGACGAATACGATCCTCATCATCTACAATTAAAATTCTTGATTCATTTTCCATCTCTACCCGCTGCACACTCTCACCTCAGCGGTTCACACCTACCCTTCTTTAACTATTATGTTGCGCTATTCTTGTTTATTTAAGCAATCTTCTAAATGTTTCACTTCCCATATTATGCTTCACAAGAATAATAAATTTTGTTCAATTTTTTTCCAAAACTATGTATTTTTTTTGAACAGTATATAATGTCCTCGACATCATTTTACAAAATCAACCGCTACTTTGTCATGTTTTTCTCAAAAAAGAAGAAAAGTTGACAAAAATAAAATAGGAAAGTGACATGCACTCCCCTATTTTATTTCTCTATGCATATGAATGTAAACCGGCAATAATTAAGTTTACTACAATAAAGTTAAACATAATGATTGCAAAACCAATTACTGCAAGCCAAGCTGATTTCTCTCCATGCCACCCTTTAGATAATCGTAAATGTAGTACCGCAGCATAAAAGAGCCACGTTATAAGTGCCCAAACCTCTTTCGGATCCCAGCCCCAAAAGCGCGTCCACGCTATTTGAGCCCAAATCATCGCAAAAATTAACGCTCCTAATGTGAACACTGGGAATCCAATTGCAATAGATCGATATCCGATTTCATCTAGTAGATCACTATTCGTATTCTTTACTAACGGCTGAAGTGCCGCCGATACTCGCTTCCGTAAAACAAGTCTTAATACAATATACAGTAATGTTCCAACTAACACTGACCAAATAACAGTATTTAATTTTTTCGCATTTACAATTGCTGGAACTTCAACTGCCGGTTCTAATTTATTTTCTGTCAGTAACTTCCCTTCATGCGGTCCAACTAAAGCCGGAAGATTGTACTTCATTTCCGCTTGCTGTTCATTTTTGTCAATCCATTGAAACTTCGCTTCATATTTCATACTAGAAAATACCGTTGTTACCCCAATAAATCCAACTGTACAAACAAGTGTAAATACTACCGTCTCTAGCCAAAATGTACGTTTACTTCTCGTCGATTGATCTACATTTTTCAATAAATACATAACGCCTGTAATAAAACTAATCGCTAAAATGGCTTGTCCTGCTGCTGCAGTCGTCACGTGAATATGTAACCAATTACTTTTTAAAGATGGAATAAGCGGAGATATTTCCCTCGGAAACATACTTGCATAGGCAATTAATAAAAGCGCAACTGGTAATGCAAATAGTCCGATTATGCTTACACGGTACATAAAATACATAACAATAAATGCTCCTACAAGCATCATGCCGAAAAATGTACCGAATTCAAAAAAGTTACTAACTGGCGCATGCCCTGATGCAATCCACCTTGTAACAAAATATACTGTTTGTGCTATAAACCCTAAAATTGTAATCGTTATTCCTACATTTGCCCATTTATGACCCTTTTCTTTAATGGCTCCCCCAAAAAATAGAGTCGCAATTAAATATAAAATAAATGCGGTAAAGAGAAAGTTACTACTTATTTGCACCATATCGTTTCCCCACCTTAACTAATTTTTTTATCAATTACTTTATCATTTGGCTGTGGAATTGCTGTACCTTCTATTACTCTTTCAATATCTTTCTTTAAACCGAACCAATTTTTATTTGTATGCCCTGCAATCCACCATTCATCATTAACACGTTGTATCCAAATACGGCGATGATTCCAATACATACCTTGAATGACACCAACCATAAATATAAATCCTCCAATGCCGAGAATCCAAAGCGTTAAATCTTTTCTTACAGTAAGTGCTGTTGCATTTTGCATTTCAACACCTGCAAACGACATTTTATATTTGTTGTTTCCATCTGGTTCTATATTTTGCTGAATACCAACAAAACTCACTTCACCATCTGGTGTTTCAGGTGTAAACATTTTAAATACAAATGCAGGATTGTTTGGTAATTTCGTTTTTGTATTTGGTTTTCCATTCTCATCAAAATAAAAATCAGGAAAATAGCTTAATAGTTCTAGAGAATAACCATTTCCTAAATCATATTTTTCCTTAGGATTCGTTAAATCTACTTTAATTGGTCCCCACTTTTGATTATTTTCTTTATTTTGCAAGTTAAAGGACATACTTTTAAATTCACTTTCTTTATAAGAAACTTGATACACTGCAAATTGATCAAATTTCAGTGGTTCATTCACTCGAATTTCCGCTTCTTTTACTTTTTCTAATTTCGGTTTTTGTCCTGCTATATTTTCTCCTACCGCTTTATATAATACGGCATTCGTTTGGAAGTTTTTCGCAATCATTTTATCGCCTACACGATCAATCGCTTCATCAAAAACTTCCTTGTCCTTACTTTTATCATAAACTTCTTTTATAAATTTCTCGTTTTTTAAGTAGTATTGTCCATCCGTCCCTGGTATTTCTTTCGTTTCACCGTCACGTAACCAAAGTGCTTCGTCTACGTACATACTCGGTAAAAAACGAAGCATCGCACCGAATAAAAAGATAATAAGACCGATATGATTTACATATGGACCCCAACGCGAGAAGCGTCCCTTTTCTGCTAAAACGTTTCCGTCTTCCACTTTCACGTTATAGTTTCTTTTCTTTAAATTCTCTTGCACTCTTTCCAGGTCACCTTCTTGCGGTGTACCAGTCCCATATAATCTCTGTCTCTTTAAAAAACTAGGATGTCTTTTTACGCCTTGCTTTTTTAAAGCTTTATAAAGTGGAATAACGCGGTCTAAACTACATATCACAAGTGAAATACCGATAGAAGCAATCAAAATCATATACCACCATGAACCGTATAAATTATTAAACCCTAATTGATAGTATAATTGTCCTAAAAATCCGTATTCTTGTTTATAATATTCAGCTGGTGCAATACCTGGAGTTATGTACATTTCTTGCGGAAAAATAGTTCCTATCGCTGATGCAGCTAAAGTTATTACGATTAGCCATACACCTACTTTTACAGAAGAGAAAAAGCTCCAAATTTTATCGACTATCGTTTTTGTCTGCGTGAGAGATCTCCGTGCACTCCCCTCATAGCGCATATCCAATAGTTTTGCATTTTCATTGCTTTCAAATGGTTTCCCGCAAGCTTCACAAAAAACGGTTCCTATCGGATTAACATGTCCACATTCACATTTAATTTCTTTCAACACTCTCACCGCCCCTGTATCTATATGTACTATTGTATATTCTAACCTCAAGTTACCGCAATACTCAGAATTTTTAAACCAGAGGCACTATAAACACGCACCCCTTATGTAAAGGCTTTCTTTATTACGGAGTAATTTTCTTTAAATACCCTTCTAACTGTTCTTTCGTTTGTTCCCCTATAATTTGCTCCACTACTTTTCCATCTTTATCAATCAAAAAGCTTGTCGGTAAAGGACCTACTCCATATGTTCCTATAATCTTTTGTCCTTTATCAATGGCAACTGGGAATTTCAAACCATATTGGTTCACAAAGTTCTTTACTGCAATATCCGTTTCATCTGCATCTAACGCTATGATTTCAACGCCTTTTTCTTTATACTTTGGATATAATTCATTCATATAAGGCATTTCTTTTTCACAAGGTTTACACCACGTGCCCCAAAAGTTTAAAAATACACCTTTTCCCTTTAAATCTTTTAGTTCAATTTTCTTTCCTTCTAAATCCGTCACAATAAAGTTAGGTGCTTCTTTTCCGATTTGCATTTTCTCTTTATTAGCAAAGAATCCTTGATAAAGGGTAAATCCTACAGCACCACATAAAATGAGTAGAATAATAACGCGAAATAATAAGCGATTTTTCTTCATATTACCTCTCCTCTCCTCGGCAAGTGTTATGTATTATCTTCTGTAAATGTTGTATTGAATAAATCACCAGCAGAGCACTCCACTGGTGAATTTTTAACTCTATAGCTTATCTTGGCTTTGTAGAAGCAAGCGCGCGTAATTGTTTCACCTCATGTGGTGTCAATTCTCTCGCATCACCAGGTCGCAGGCTTCCTACTTCTAAGAAAGCATAACGTTCACGTTTTAATTTCACTACTTTACAGTCTAACGCTTCAAACATACGACGTACTTGACGATTACGTCCTTCATGAATTGTTAATTGTACAATAGCCATCTCTTTACGCTTGTCCCAAGAAATAATTTTCACACGTGCTGGTGCTGTTTTACCGTCTTCTAACGTAACACCGCGTTCTAACATGCGAATTTTCTCACCTGTTAATGGCCCTTTTATTTTTGCAACATATGTTTTTTCAACTTTATATCTAGGATGCATTAATACGTTTGCGAAGTCCCCATCGTTTGTCATTAATAATACGCCAGACGTATCATAATCTAAGCGTCCGATTGGGAATAAACGTTGTGTAATTTCCGGGAAAAAGTCCGTTACAACACTTCTTCCTTTATCGTCTGATACACTTGAAATTACGCCAGTTGGTTTATATAGTAAAAAATAAACAGGTTCTTCTTTTTCAAGAGGGATATTATTTACTTCTACTTTATCTTGAGGAGTTACTTTTGTCCCTAACTCTTTCACTATTTTTCCATTAACTTTCACTTTTCCTTGCTGAATTAATTCCTCAGCCTTTCTTCTCGATGCAATACCTGCTTGCGCAATCACTTTTTGTAATCGTTCCATTTCTTTTTTTCACCTCGAATTTATCTTACCTTACATTAGAAAGACTTGGCAACCGCATACGCTTTACGGCTATTCGCTTCATCTTACTTAAACAACATAGCGATGATAATAAACATATAAAGGTCAAATCATGTTTTTACCCTTTATTATTGTCCATATTTTTCATATTTCTCACAATAAAAGTTCATCATTTTGTCAAAAATACCACATAAAAAAACCACTATTAAGCTACACCTTAATAGTGGTCGTATACGTATTATAAGCGAAATAGCGTAAAAAATGAATAGTATTACTGAAACAATAAAGAAACGAACACAATTGAGCATATAATCCCGATTAAATCTGCAAAAAGCCCTACTTTTAGTGCATCCCCCATTTTTCTAATCCCAACCGCTCCAAAATATACAGTTAAAATATAGAAAGTCGTATCTGTGCTCCCTTGCATCGTAGAAGCCAATCTCCCAATAAACGAATCTGGCCCATATGTTGCAATTAAATCGGTCGTAATACTTAAACCAGCAGATCCTGAAATAGGGCGTATAAGTGCTAAGGGTACAATTTCTGCTGGAACATGGATCAAATCTAACATTGGCTTCATTACCGATATCATTGCATCTAACGCACCTGAAGACCGGAATATAGAAATAGACACAAGCATTCCAACCATAAACGGTAAGATGGAAATTGCAATTTGAATCCCTTCTTTTCCTCCCTCAACGAACGATTCATACGTCGGCACTTTCTTTATTGTGCCATATAAAAGGATAAAACCAATTACACAAGGGATTACCCATAAGGAAATTGTATTTACAATGCTCATTTTTTCCGCCCCTTTCTACTCCTTCTTCGGTAAAAATAGCGGTCAATCCAAATTGCCCCAATCATAGAAAGTACTTGTGCAATAAATGTTACCCCAACAATTTCAGTAGGATTCGCTGATTCATACGTCATTCGAATGGAAATGACTGTCGTAGGAATTAATGTAATAGCTGATGTATTTAATGCTAGAAACGTCACCATAGAACGGCTCGCCGAATCCTTTCCTCCATTTAACTCTTTCAGTTGTTCCATCGCTTTAATACCAAGAGGGGTCGCTGCATTACCTAGACCAAAAAAGTTTGCCATCATATTTGATAGAATAAATCCCATAGACGGATGATCCTTTGGTATTTCTGGAAACAACCTTTTTACTATCGGCATAAAAAGTGTAACTAATTTTTTTAACAATCCGGCTTCCTCTGCAATTTTCATTAAACCGAGCCAAAATACTAAAACACTAATAAGTCCTATACAAATCGTTACCGCATCTTTTGCTCCGTCAAATACAGCTTTATTCACTTCTTCCATCGTTCCATTTATCATGGCGTATACAATCCCAATGACAGCCATCGCTACCCATACGAGATTAACCATCGTTCCCAACACCTATCATGTAAGAAAAAATTTCTTTCACATTATTCCAGTAAAGTCCCGTTGTAGCTACTAACTTTCGTTTACTATAAAATAAATTCCGTTCTCCAACTTTTTCATTACCAACATAAATGTCTGTCTTCCCAACCTTTACTCCATCCGTAAGTTTTGTACTTTTATCGAGTTCAACTTTTAATACTACGTTCTTTTTTTCTTCTTCAGTTAACGGTACCGAAAAACTATTTTTCGTATAAACATGGTTGGCATACTTCTTTTCATTTATTTCAGCAATTGCTCCTTGTCCTAAAACTTTCGTTTGTTTGAAACGGTCAAAACCTTTATCAAACAAATTCATATGATCATCCCAATCACTAGAGGCACTCAAAGTTACGACAATTAAATCTAGTCCACCTTTTGATGCCGTTGTAACAAGCGTTCGCCCAGCTTTCTTCGTAAAGCCTGTTTTTCCCCCTGTTGCAAATTCATAATAAGACGTTACCAGCTTATGTTTATTTTTCCATGGGTAATCCCAAGAATCTGATTTATATGTTTTGGTTCCAAAGATTTTCTTAAATGTCTCGTTTCCCATTGCATATTTCGTTAATAATGCCATATCGTAAGCCGACGAATAATGTGATCCATCTCCATCTAAGCCATGAGGGTTTGAGAAGTGCGTATCTTTCATTCCAATTTCTTTCGCTTTTTGATTCATTAAATATACGAATCCATCTATACTCCCACCCACACTTTCAGCAATTACTTGCGCTGCGTCATTACCAGATCTAAGCATGAGTCCGTATACTAAATCTTCTAACTTCACTTTTTGTCCAGGCTTTAAATAGATTGCCGATCCTTCCACCCTCACCGCTTCATTACTAACTGATACCATTTCTTTCATCTTCCCTGATTCAGCAGCTAATAAGGCGGTCATAATTTTTGTTATACTAGCAATTTTTTGAGGCTCATGTTCTGCCTTTCCGTATAATACACGACCAGACTGTTGCTCCATTAATACAGCATTTCGAGCACTAACATTGCTGTTCATCTTTGCATATGTAGGAATCGGCATAACGCTTGCATACATCATAAGAAGCGTAATGATTACACAAATTCGTCTCATATTTCCCCCCACGTCCTTTTGGCACTTTTTGTACAAGTGTATGCTTGGCCTTTTAAAATATGAACGAAATCTTCCTTCTACTTCCATTAAAAAAGACGCAGAGAATTTGCGTCTAATATGGTGTCCATTCAATTTGTTTCGCAGTTTCAAACCTTTTTTCTACATCAGGCCAATTTACAACATTCCACCAGTTTTTAATATATTCATCTTTTCGATTTTGGTATTGTAAATAATACGCATGTTCCCAGACATCTAGTACAAGGAGCGGTATCGTATCCCATTGTGTAAATAATTGATGAAGTGTACTTTGCAAAATTTCTAACCTTCCAGACCGGGGTACCCAAACGAGAATTGCCCAGCCTGAACCTTCTACTTTAGAGGCTGCTTCTGTAAAATGTTTTTGGAAACGTAAAAAGCTCCCAAAATCTTGTTCAATTTGTTGTGAAAAAGTTCCTCTTGGACTTCCACCACCGTCTTTTTTCATGTTATTCCAAAATATCGTGTGTAAGTAATGACCTGACCCATGAAAAGCCGCTTCCCTTTCCCAATGCTTAATTAAATCAAATTTATTTGTTTTTCTCGCTTCTTCCATCATCTTCTCTGCTTTATTTAATCCTTCCACGTAACTCCGATGATGTTTATCATGATGTAACATCATAATTTCTTTAGAAATATACGGTTCTAACGCATTATATGGATAAGGTAATGGCGGGAGTGTATGTCCTCCAATTGGGACAGCTCGTTCACTATCCCCTCTTTCATATAATTCATATTCCTCTTCTTCTTGCATAAATACTTCCTGCAAGTGATGCTGAATATGTTCTACATCATCGCTTATTTCATACATAAACTCTGCATCTGTTTCATACTCATGCTCTTTCATACGCTCTAATAACGTCTGAATTTTATAAGCAAGCATATGGACATCATACACTTCCATTGCGCGACTATCTAATACGTGAAGAACACTTTCACACCAATTTTCTACTTCATGAAAGTAATCTGTAAATACACCTTGCTGATTCATGTTGCACCTCCCTAATGCTATCCACTTAACTATATTCAATGAAAATCCCTTATATAACTGTACAAAAGGAAAAGAAGCTAAGTCACCTTAGCTTCTTTTCCTCAATCAATATTTGTGTAACATCTTTGTCTGATAATCCGTCTCATAATATTCTAGTTCTTCACGCATCAATTGAAATTTACCTTCTAAACTCTTCATCACTTGCTCTAAAGATGCAGGTGGTGTTTGTTGAAAAACGATAGAATTTTTCCCTGTATATGCAGACCGACTATTTTCATACCAATGATCACTCTTCGGTGAAAAAAACTCTGCAATTACTTGATGGTAAATCTTATATAAAATTTTTTCAGCTGCTGTTTTTCGAAATGGCTGGCTATTCAACAAAACAAAACATGCATCCTGTCCTTCTTCACAAAAAACGAGAAGTCGTCTCATTGATGCTAATAACCCTTTATAATATCGCTCATTCCCTGCTGGTGTTTCCTCTAATAAAGAAGGTAACGTATGATAATTTACATAATTGGTTATCAAATTAATAGCATCTTCTAAAAATATAGAAACTTGTTCTGTTTGATTTTCAACCATCAAATTAGACATTTTTTCTCTCTCCTTTGCCATTTCACGCTATTTCTACTCTTTTATTTTTATGTAATTCAGCCAATATTTCTTGTACTTTCGACACCGTTCCCTCATCAAAATATTGTTGAAATTCTTCCATATTATTTAAATACAAACGTTTTTGCGCACGAAGCTCCTTATCTTTCATTAAACAACATATCGCTACAATATCGCGCAAATATATGTTTTGTTCTTCTACTTTATACACTGGATTTCCTTCAAAAGGAGTAATTTCTTGTAAAACTTCTTCAAAATATCGAACGTATAAAACCGAAAAAGTTTTCTCTTTACCATTTAATATATATGTCACTTCAGATCTGTTAAAAAAATCCTCTGATGTATTAGGTTTCGCTTTTTCTAACTCATATCCTACGTAACCTTTTATAATCATATACTCCCCTCCCCTTTCTGTCATTTTATTCTAACTTAATTTTCTGATAAACTAAATATTCTTTTAAATATACCTATATAAAAAATAGCTCGCCTATACAGGATTTTACCTTTTTATTTTTCTTGAAGTTTGTCATAATAATATTATTGTCTCAGTTTTCTTATACAAGGAGAGTTGTATTTATGTCGTTTTCATGGAAACGTTTCTTACAAATCGGGAAAATTATCTTCCCATTTGTTGTATTAACAATTGTATTCTTTCAAGCAAAAAAAGAATTAGCGGGCATTTCTTTTTTAGAAGCGATTGATACAATTAAAAACATTCCAACTGGAGGAGTCTTTTTAGCAATTACACTTGGTGCATTCGCTGTATCAACAATGTTCTTTTATGACTATGTTATGCTTCGTTACTTAAAAGCTGATATTCCTGTCCAAAAGATTTTCCGTATCTCGTGGATTGCTAATACTTTAAATGGATTTATCGGGTTTGGTGGTCTTGTTGGAGCCGGCGTACGCACAATGCTTTATCGTCCATATATAAAAGAAAATGGAAAACTTATTAAAAGTATCGCTTGGATGACAACTGCCTTTATTAATGGATTAGCCATTCTTTCATTTCTTGGTCTTATCGGAATATTAGACACGAGATTTATTTTGCATGAAAAACCATGGCTATGGCCTGTTCTTATCTTCTTCGCTCTTTTCGTCCCTATATATATCGGATTTTCTAAATTAAAAAATAGAAAAGCGACGCAAACAGAGGAACAAGAAGAAGAGGAGAAAAACCCAACTGTTTTATACTCATTAGTTTCATTAGTCGAATGGGTATCTGCTGGTATTGTTATGTACGTCATATTACTATTATTTGGCATTGAAATCGAATTCCAAAAGTTTTTAGGCGTATATGTTATTGCTGCTTTAGCTGGTGTCGTTAGCCTTGTTCCTGGTGGCCTTGGATCATTTGATCTTGTCTTCTTAACTGGGCTTGGGCAATACGGCATCGATACAGGTGTTTTACTCCCTGCTATGTTATTATATCGTCTCGTCTATTACATCTTGCCCTTCTGCCTTGGTCTCATTTTTGCAGCTTTTGAAATGACAGGAGTAGCCATTAAAAAGTTTGAAGATAAACCTTTTATTGCGCCTGCATTAGAGACAACTGGTGTTATATGGACTTTGCAGCGTGACTTTCTAGGAAAGTTAGGTTCTTGGGCATCTGCTGCTTTAACAGTATTTGCTGGCTTAATGGTTATTTTATCAACCATTCTACCGACAAGTATAAATCGGGCACACGCCTTACATATTCTAGCTCCAAAACATCTTATTCAATTTTCTTTTAGCTTATCCCTAACATTCGGTATTCTCCTCCTCATTCTTTCGCGGGGGATATATTACGGAACAAAACGTTCTTATTATATGACGATTGTTTCTTTAATTGGAGCGGCTATTTTTAACACACTAAAAGGAATTGATGTTGAAGAAACTTTTATTTTATTAATCGTACTCGCTGTATTGTATATGCTTCGTAAAAGGTTTGTACGTGAGAAAATGGAAGTCTCACTTTCCGATATCGTAAAAGTTTTTATATTCCTACTTGTAACGTTATATTTATATAAAAACTTAGGTATTTTATTTGCAGGTGCAAAAGAAGCTTTCAAACCTGATTTTGTCGTTCGTAATATTACACAAGTGAAACGAAGTGCATTAGCAGCTGCCTTTTTTGTTCCTACTTTTTTACTAATTGGTTCACTCATTGCAAATCGTTATCGAAATGAATTTCCTGGGCAACCAGCTAATGATAAACGATTACAAAACTTCTTAGATGAACATGGTGGAAATGTGCTTAGTCATTTAGGTTTTTTAGGAGATAAACAGTTCTTTTTCAGTAGTGATGGAAAAGCACTCATTCTCTTCTCAATAACTGGAAAACGGCTTATTGTACTAGGTGATCCAATTGGGGACCCTTCCTCCTATCGTACTGTATTGCAAGAGTTTTTAGCTGAGGCTGATCGATTTGGATACATTTGTGTATTCTATCAAATTGAAAGTAAATGGATGAGTTTATACCACGATTTTGGTTATAACTTCTTTAAGCTTGGTGAAGAAGCTGTTGTTGATTTAAATACCTTTACAATAACAGGAAAGAAACGCGCTGGCATGCGAGCTACTTTCAACCGTTTTGAAAGAGAAGGCTATACATTCTCTATTCATGAGCCACCTTTCTCCGACGAATTATATGAAGAGTTAAGAAAAGTTTCAGATGCATGGCTTGGTGGAAAAAAAGAGAAAGGTTTTTCACTCGGATACTTCGATCGTGAATATATTAGTCGCGCTCCTATCGCAACATTATCTGATGCGGATGGAAAAATTATTGCATTCACAACATTCATGCCTGTATATCAAAACGGATCATTATCTGTCGATTTAATGCGATATTATCCAGATGCGCCTAGCGGCATTATGGACGCAATTTTCATCCACTTATTCCAGTGGGCAAAAGAAAATGAATACCACTCCTTTAATATCGGTATGGCACCACTTTCAAATGTTGGTTTATCCACACAGTCTTTCTGGTCTGAACGAGTGGCTGCTGCAATCTTTAATAACGTTCGTTATACGTATAGTTTCAGCGGATTACGACATTTTAAAGAAAAATATAAACCAGCATGGAGCGGTAAATATTTAGCATTTAGGAAGAATCATTCTTTACCAATTACAATGCTCTCTGTAACAAAATTAATAGGAAAAAGAAAAAACAGCTAAATTCTTAGCTGTTTTTTCTTTTTTGAACTTGTACAATAAATTCTTTTTCATACTTCTTACCATTTATATAGAAATTCCCCCACATTTTATACGTGCCCTCGGCAGGAAATGTAATTCGGTATTGTAATTGCTCATCCGTATCTACAGGCATAGCGTATAAAAAATTCTCCTTCGTTTCATCCACTATATAGAGTGACTCTACTTCTCCTCTCTCTGAATGCAATTTCAATTTTTCACCCTTTTTCGCTTGAAACTGAAATGTTAACGTAACTGGTTCATTCGGATGTAATGCGCCAAATAAAAGAGAAACTTCATACTCTCCTATTTTTTTTGTAAGTACACTGTCGATTGGAAATTTCACTTTTTTCTTATTGTTCTCCTCTTTCGTTCTACCAAAATTCTTCCTAGCGAATGACTCTACGGACTTATTTTTGTCTTCGTATAAAAATATTGTATATTCTTCGTCTTTCGCTATTTTGGAAGATAACTTATATGACCCGTTCCCTGCAAATGTGGGTTTAATTTGTTGTATGTTTTTTAACTGTCCATCTACAATCACTGCCCGCATTTGATCATTTACACCACGAATTTCATTATTCTTGTTGTTTAACAACTGAAATACAATATCTACTTTCTCATTTCCCTTTCCATTTGAAACATCCCACTTTACTTCCTGAACATCTCCTACAGTCTCTTCGTTTTCTTGATATTTTTTTATGTAAAATCCTCCTGCCACAATAAGTACTAACGCAATAAGCCCAATGACAAGATTTTTCAAAACATCACCTACCATTTTTATTGTCTCTATTCATACAAAACTTCTTAAGATATATATTCTAGATTATGATTTATGAAATCCTCCTATTTTGTACATATTACAAATAATAAAAAGATTTTAATTGAAAGGATTCGTAGTGTATAATGCAAATGATATTGATTTCTATCAATACATTATAAGGAGGACTTTTTTATGAGTGTACATATCGAAGCAAAACAAGGCGAAATCGCTGAATCTATTCTATTACCTGGTGATCCATTACGTGCAAAATATATCGCTGAAACATTTCTAGAGGACGTTACTTGCTATAATAATGTGCGTGGTATGTTAGGTTTCACTGGAACTTATAAAGGAAAACGTGTATCTGTTCAAGGTACAGGTATGGGTGTTCCTTCTATTTCTATTTATGTAAACGAATTAATCCAAAGCTACGGAGTTAAAAATTTAATTCGCGTTGGAACTTGCGGTGCAATTCAAAAAGATGTAAAAGTTCGTGATGTTATTATCGCAATGACGGCTTGTACTGATTCTAATATGAACCGTTTAACATTCCCAGGATTTGATTTTGCACCAGCTGCAAACTTTGACCTTTTAAAGAAAGCTTATGATGCTGGAACTGAAAAAGGATTACACGTTCGTGTCGGTAACGTTTTAACAGCAGATGTGTTTTATCGTGAAAGCATGGACATGGTTAAAAAACTTGGAGATTACGGTGTATTAGCAGTAGAAATGGAAACAACTGCTCTTTACACATTAGCAGCGAAATACGGTGTAAATGCATTATCTGTATTAACAGTTAGCGATCACATCTTCACTGGCGAAGAAACAACATCTGAAGAGCGTCAAACTACATTTAACGAAATGATTGAAATCGCTTTAGATGCAGCAATTCAACAATAATACACTAAAGAACTTGTCATACGTCTGGCGAGTTCTTTTTATGTGACTTTTTATAAATAACTACTTTATAAAGAGACAGATTTCTCCCCTCTACTTTCTTGTAACGTTTGTTATAATGAAGTGAAACTTTAATCAGTGGAGGTTTTTTCCATCCCCCATTGATTATTAGTTGAACCAATCGGATTTTACGGGCAATTGATCTCCCGCCTAACTCCCTTGTATTCGCCGAATTTTGAAGTGGGAGTCTTATTGCCCGTTAAAGCGGGATAAAGAAATCATTTACAGTATTTCTCATAAGAGGTGACGCAGTGAAAAACAGAAGTATCGTCTTTAAACTATTTTTATTAACATCCACTTTATTTACAATCATATTCCTACTTTTTTTCCTAGGACAATCTCTATTTTTAGAGAAATTTTATATTAATAAGAAAGTAAAAACAGTCCAAACTGCTTTTGAAAAATTCGTAGATAATTATGATAAAAGTGATAAAAGTTATGAGCAGGTTAGAAAATTAAAACAAGAATTTCATGATAAAACAAATGCCGATATGCAGTTTTTGGATTCTAACGGTATTATTAAAAGTGATAACAATTACTATATCGATGTATTTAATCCCAACAATAATAAACAGTATTCCATTCCACTTAATAATCTTTTAACACCAGAAGAATATAATAAATTCGAAAATTTAGGTTTAAAAAAAGATGTAATAATCAATGTTGATGGAGTCGTACAAGAGAATAATATAATCACACCACAAAAATTAGGAACGAATTATAATCAATGGCAGAACGAACATTTCTATTCGGATTTTCAGTCAATTAATGGTAACCCTTCTAAGAACAGACTTGCAAGCCGATACAAATCTACAACTCGAATTG
This sequence comes from Bacillus sp. FSL E2-8900, assembly GCF_037966225.1. Classification (NCBI taxonomy): domain Bacteria; kingdom Bacillati; phylum Bacillota; class Bacilli; order Caryophanales; family Bacillaceae; genus Bacillus; species Bacillus sp. FSL E2-8900. The sequence continues at coordinate 1,409,367 of NZ_CP150193.1, read as the reverse complement.
TCTTTACAGGTGTTATAACTAAGTTACAGCTCCCATCCAAAGCGGAGGTTCGTCTTGCAAATGATATTGAAACATTACAAGCCGTTCAATATTTTGCAGATATGATTAGAGAGGGAACTTCTAACTCGAACCAATTAAGTACTTTCATATTAGATGGCGGAGAAAATATAAAAAATAGTATCTTTGTAAAACCGATTATAGAAAATGGAAGGATTACAGAATACGCTTTTGCGATAGCATCTTTGCAGCCTGTTAATGAAGCGATGCTCGTTTTAAAAGATTATTATGTCTATGCCTTAATCATCGTGTTTCTCGTAATTATTTTGTTATCCTTCTACTACTCAAAAATCATTGTTAAGCCATTAATTAAAATAAATCGTGTTACAAAAAAAATGGCTAATTTTGATTTCAGCGAGAAATTACCTGTTACAGCTGACGATGAAATTGGCGGGCTTTCTGGCAGTATCAATACATTATCTGTAAATTTAAAAGATCGAATCGATCGATTAAATGTTGCTAATACAAAGTTACAACAAGATATTGAACGTGAACGTCAATTAGAAAAAACAAGAAAAGAATTCATTTCTGGCGTATCACACGAATTAAAAACACCGCTAAGTGTAATTAGAAGTTTTGCAGAAGGAATTAAAGATGGTGTTAGTAAGGATACTTCGTATTATACTGATGTTATTTTAGAAGAAACAGAAAATATGAACAGGCTGATTGTTGAAATGTTAGAATTAGCAAAGTTGGAATCTGGTACTTACAAACTAGATATGACGACGTTCTCAATCGGTGAATTAACGCAACAAGTCTACACAAAATTATTATTTAGCATGGAAGAAAAACATTTACAAGTGAACATCGATGCAGACTCTTCTATACTTGTTAAAGCAAATCGCAGTCGCATTGAGCAAGTAGTTGTGAACTTACTAAGTAATGCAATCCGTTATACGCCAGAGGGAGAAAAAATACAAGTCTCCATTATAGAAGCAGAAGATACCGTAAAAGTCGAAATCGAGAATACAGGAAACCCTATCCCTGAAGAAAGTCTTGAAAAAATTTGGGATCGCTTCTATCGTCTAGATGCATCGCGTAGCCGTCACACTGGAGGTACCGGTCTCGGATTATCTATTGTAAAAAACATTTTAGACCTCCATCATGCCGAGTATGGTGTGTATAATACGACTAACAGTGTTGTATTCTATTTCAATTTACAAAAAGTAAAAGAAGTCAAATAATTTGTCTTAATTTCACTAGGAGTTCACATGAAATTCACACTCTCCCTTTATAGTAAGAAACAAGTTAATCCTTTCCTTTACACATATAAAAGAGGAGAGTGCGTGAAATGAAACAAGCAGGACAACCTATTCAAAATGAAAAACAATTAGAAACTATCAAAAATATACTTTTACAATCTTCGAAACGTGATGGCTTATTATTCGTATTAGCTGTAAATTCTGGCTTAAAAGTAAGTGAAATCTTACAATTAAAAGTTAGTGATGTAATCGATGAAAATGAAAATGTTCGCCATTCCATTTTATTTTACAATGAAAAAGTGAAGAAACATAAATGGTTTGCTGTAAATGAAGACTTACAGCACGCAATCGAAGACTACATGAAAGAACGTAAAACTTGGAAACGTAATGAACCATTGTTAAAATCTCAAAAAGGAACAAAATCTATTACGAGACAACATGCATGGTACATTTTAAACAAAGCTGCAAAAGAAGTTGGATTAGAAGGGATTAGCTCACATACACTTCGAAAAACTTGGGGTTATTGTGCATACAAATCAGGTGTTGATATCGCATTTTTACAACACTTCTTTGATCACAGTACTCCATCAAAAACTTTAAAGTATATCGGTATTGCTTAATAACTCTTATACATAAAAAAGGTTACCATTTGAAAATTTGGTAACCTTTTTTATATTTCATATTCTCTTTTCTTGTCTCTCCTATACTGTAGTGGTACTCTAATAATAAGGGGGAGAAATTATGAACACACTTACAATTGAATTACCAAAAGAAACGGCTGAAAAACTTGATTTATTAAAACAAGCTTATGAAAAGAAAACAGGTGCTTCTATCTCTGAGAGCACTCTCGTTCAAACACTTATCTCAAAAGAATTTATCCAGGCGATAACTCCTTTTGATTTACAACAATTCGTCAACGGAAAAGAACAGCATTAATGCTGTTCTTTTTTTATCTCTATTTAAAATATACAAAGTTTTTTATATATTTTTAGAAAAACCATTGACAATGATAATGATAACCATTATCATTTGTTATGAAGCCAACAATTGATGAATCAACCAAACGCTCAGTAACATTGTTACCCCTCTTTTTCATATAGAAAGGCACTGTACATTCCCCCTGTTTGTACAGTGCCTTTCTTGTTTATTATCATTCAAAAAAATTTAATTGCTCCGGCTTCGGCTCACCATATGTAATGTTCATCATTTTCATAAGCTGTTTCGCATTATCTGCTGCATCGCCGCCCGAATTATTGTTAAATAGTACGTATATGTCCTTTGTCTTCTTTTTTAATTGTTCTAGTCTTTCTACCCATTCTTCTAATTCTTTATTGTTGTAGCGATATAAGCAACGCACCGCTCTCCAATTTTCCCCTTTATCAAGCCAGCCATGAACATTCCGGCCATGAAAACGTATTAACACCATCTCTGCATTCGTTACTTCTAATACAAGCGGTACTGAACCCATCCCTGCCTGTGGCTCATCACAAATTGTATGAATCCATTTCTCCAGCTCTAGGAACTGTAACGTCTTATCTCTCATTTTTGGATAAAACCATGTTTGATTTCGAAATTCTATCGCACACGGCAAACCTTCCATTTTTTCTTTTGTATATCGGAGAAAATCTACATTTTTCTTTTTACAATCAAACCATGGTGGATATTGAAATAAAATCGTTTTTAATTTACCAGCTTCAATTAAAGGAAGAATAGATTGTTTATATACATCAAACATCTCATCGAACGTAGAAAAAGGAATTTCACCTTTCATATGTCCCGTCATTCCTTGATACGCTTTTACGACAAAAGAAAAATCTTTCGGCGTTTCCATTGCCCATTTTATATAATTTCGTGCAGGTTGCATCGCGTAAAATGAACTATCCACTTCCACAATAGGAAAATACTCGCTATATGTTCGTAATTTATTTCTATTTTCATAGGGATTTATGTATAAAGAATCATGATCTCCCCATCCTGTCACTCCAATAAACAGCACATATACCTCTCCCTTTTTAACTTCATCTTCTATTCACTTTCCAAACACTTTGCATCATGTAGCCTTTTCTTTAAGAGTATCCTTATAAAAATATGATATACTATATGGAAGAATTTTTAAAATGAGGGGTTATTTATTTATGCTTCCAAACGATGCTACTGTATCTCATGAAAAACGAATTGAAGAACTAGAAAATAAAGTACGTTTTTATGAAGAACTTGTGAATCAATTACCACATCATTTCACATACAAAAATCCACATATTGGTTTACGAATAAAGAAAACTAGAACAACCCATTCCATTCAAGAAATACCAAAAGAGAATAAAGAGGCTCATTTTCAACTTACTTGTGATTCATTATTTTTATTTGAACAACTCGAAAAACACTTTGTACATATTTTTGATGCCTTTTCACATCATGTAACCTTTGTCGATAGTAAAGGGAATATTACTTTATGTAATCAAGTTGCTGCAGATGATTTCGGTGTAATACGAAATGATATTATCGGAAAACCGATTCAACAATTACTAAACTTGCCGGAAGAAAAAATTAAAGCGATTGAAACATTAAAAACGGGAACAGAAATATATAATGAAGAAGTTTTAGACAAAAACTATGGCATTATAAATAACCGAATTATTCGCGATTATAACGGGGAGATTTTTAGAGTTATTAGTGTCTTTCATTATTTAAATACAGAACGTGATGCAGAGAAGTTTTCGTTAGCAGGGCGAATCGCAGCTGGAATTGCACACGAAGTACGAAATCCTCTTACAACAGTACGAGGATACTTACAATTTTTACAAGAAAGCGTTTCTCCATCAAATAAAGAGTTATTTAAAAATTTGCTTATCCCTGAATTAGATCGTGCAAATAATATTATTACAAAATTTTTAGCCATTTCAAAAACACGGGAATTTACAAGAGAACCGTTTCCCATTAATACATTTTTACGTGACTATATTCAACAGTTACTAGTTAGTGAAGTTTCCTTGCATAATATTTCAATTGATTATAACTTCTCTAATGAATTAGATGATATTTTAGTCAATATTGATCGACATGAACTTGTTCAAGTGTTTTTAAATCTATTTCAAAATGCCGTCGATGCTCAAGGCGACAAACCTCTTTCTATTCAAATTACTAGTTATCGCCTTGATAACTTCGTTCGGATTACTTTCACAGATAATGGAATTGGTATTCCTCCAGCTATTCAAGAATATATCTTTGATCCATTCTTCTCAACGAAGGATTCGGGAACAGGACTAGGCTTGTCAGTAACAAAAAAAATCATCCAAAATCATAACGGCACGCTCAAAATGACTAGTGCTTCAAACGGTACAACTTTCACTATTTCTATTCCAATCTTACCTAAAACAACCCTTGAAAAATTAAATCAATGTAAATAAAGGACTAATGCACGAACTACATGCCAATTGTTAAACACTCCCAACAATTAGCATGTAGTTTTTTATGTTGCACTTTTCTTCTTTACATTATATAAACCTTTCTCTATATCTTACTTATTTCTTTCTAGGTGGGCCAATTTCTTATTTTTTTAGAAATGGTAGTTTGTCCATCACGAATTTAGTATAAATTTCATTTTAATATATAGTAATGACTAATGATTCTATGAAAGAAAAGAATGAAAAGATGAACAATAAAAATAAAGGAAAAGTATTTTATGGTAATGATTGTTGCGAAGTAAGAGCATGTAGCCATATTAACATCCCTAAGTCAGAACTCACAGAATTTGTTAGACTTCTTCAAACTCTTGGTCAAGCTATTCTAGTTCAATATGGATCTGGTTGCCTAGGCGGAGGAACTACGGGGACTACTGGTGCTCAAGGGGCTCAACAAGGACCTGCGGGCGATACAACTGCAACACTATCTGTATTCCGAATTTACTAATTTTCACTTAAAAAATATATTTATAATAATATGTATCGTTTAACCGTGCATTAAATCTCTCTTTATATAGAAAGGAGCACTTATTTGGGAGGATAAGTGCTCCTTCTTTACGTTTCTTTACCTCAAATTTACTCTATCTTAATCCTCTTTTTGTATGATAAATAATGAAGTCAAAGATATGAAAGAGGGATGAAAATGAGAGTTATGTCACTAATACGCATTTGGTTTGCTCTTATGGTATGCATTATTTTATGTGTAGGATTTTTTTTAACTCTAAAATATTCCACTATATCAAAAGCAGAGAGAAAAACTGTTCCATACAAACTTTTGTATACAAAACAAAGCAACATCCCTTATTCCAATGCAACAAATAATGAAAAAAAAGTTATAAAAGGAATGCTTATTACGGAAGCTCCTAGTTACGAAACTCTACTTCAAATTGCTGAAACGATTAAAAATCAATATATAAATAAAGGAATTGATGAAATCACGCTGTCTATCCATAATGAAAATAATGGTAGTTATGAAGAAGAATTACTATACGAACCGATTAGTAAAGGAACAATAATCATCACATACGATTCCCAATCCTTTGGCAGTACGAACATTACTCTTAATGAATAGTAGCATTTACCTCACAAATTATGAGCAAACTTTATTTTTCACATGAGAAAGAGGCGAATAACGAAATTCGCCTCTTTTTTTACCATAATGATGGAATCCACTCTTTCACTTTATTAAACCACTCTTGCTGTTCTTTTTTCCTTTGTTGTTCTTCTTCTTGCCTTTTCTTTTCTTCTTCTTTTCTTCGCTTTTCTTCTTCAATTGTTTGCAATTGTTTTTTATAGTCCGTTTCAGATATTAACGACAATTGGAACGCTTTTTGGGCTGGGTTTGCATTTGCTTTTTTCATGATATCCCGGAACATCGTCGTTGTAATTTGACTACCACCTGGAACATAATGCTCGCTATCTGTTTTGTCATATCCTACCCAAATCGCACCTACTAAATCTGGTGTGTATCCTACAAACCACGAGTCCTTTGCCCCTACGCTCGGACCATTTACAAGTTGAGTAGTCCCTGTCTTTCCTGCTGTATCAACATTAGTAACTTTCGCTTTTCCACCTGTTCCCTTTTCTACAACACCTTTTAATAAATACGTCATCTTTTGAGCAATTTTCTCACTCGTCACTCGTGTCTCTTTCTTATACCATTTCCCTATTATTTCTCCTTCAGCATTTTGAACTTCTCTAATTGCATGAGCCTCTACTTGAACCCCATCATTAGCAAATGTACTATATGCTTGGGCCATTACAAATGGTGATGTCCCTACATGCATCCCACCTAAAGCAATTGGATACGTACGGTCTTCTGGTACTAATGGAATACCAAATCGCTCTAAAGATTTCAATCCTTTATCTAATCCTATTTGTTCTAATAGCCACACAGCGGAAACATTATACGACTTTGCTACCGCTTCATACATTGTCACATTACCATGAAAAGCCTGATCACTATTTTTCGGTTCATATTCTTTAATATGAAATGGTTCATCCTTTAATATATCGTATACTTCATACCCTTGTTCTAAAGCGGGTACATATACAGCTAGAGGCTTTAACGTTGAACCTGGTTGTCTTTTTAATTGCGTAGCATGATTAAATTGTAAAAACTGATATGGTCCTCTACCACCAACTAAAGCTGGAACACCGCCTGTTTTGGGATTTATAAGGACTACACCCGTTTGCATAAGTTGATCTGAGCCACTATCTTTGAAATAACTATCATTATTCACAACGTCTTCTACAGCTTGTTGTTTTTTCGGGTCAAGCTCTGTATAAATACGATAACCACCCGCTAAAATTTCATTTTGTGTTAATTCGTACTTTTCCATCGCTTCTCTAACAATATAGTCTACATATTGAGAGTATTTTCCCTTGTATTTATCATCAACGCCACGTTTTAACACAAGTCCGCTCTCTTTTTCTTTATTATACTGTTCGTCAGAAATATACCCTTGCTCTTTCATTAAACTTAATACGACATTACGTCTTTCAATTGACTTGTTAAAGTTTTTATAAGGTGAATACGCAGATGGTGCTTTAATCAAGCCCGCAATCGTTGCAGCTTCTGAAATTGTTAAATCTTTTACATCTTTATCAAAATAAGATTTAGCTGCCCTTTTTATACCCCAAGCACCTTCACCAAAATAAATTTGGTTCATATACATTTCAATGATTTCATCTTTCGTATACGTGCGCTCTATTTTTTTCGTTAAAAAATATTCCTTTATTTTTCGGGAGTATGTGCGGTCTTGTGTCAGAAATACATTTTTCGCAAGTTGTTGTGTTATTGTACTTCCCCCTGCTACAACTTCTCCTGCTGTAATATTTTTAAAAACCGCACTTATAATTCCACTATAATAAATACCATGATGGTTAAAAAATTCCTTATCTTCTACTGCAACAATTGCCTGAACCATAATATCAGGAATATCTTTTCTTTTAACGCCTTCTGTTTTCGAAGAAGCTAATTTAGTTGCGACCTCATTATTTGCATCATAAATTAAAGTCGGTTGTGGAACAGCTTGTTTTAATTCAGATATGTCTTGAATGGAAATTATTATATTTACAGCAATAAATAGAGTAACGAATACACTTCCCAATACAATTAATGAATTACGAAGTTTCTTCCTCTTATTGAACCACTCAAGCATTTTTTTAAAATGAGTGTTCTTCAATTTCATTCGTTCACTTCCTTCATTTATTTACACTCTTCTTTTTAAAAGGAAGAATATACCGCCTTTTAAATTTATTATAATAACGTAGTCATTCCTATAGTGTAAAGCTTTTCTTTTGCATTCATACTTTTTGCAAGAAAAGGACATTCTACAAGTAAGATATTCACTATTGGATATTAATATTATTAATAGAACAACGAGAGTTATGTTAAGTTTTTGTAAACTTTTCGATAAAATGTTTTAAAAAACGACAGTTTTTTGTTAGAATTGATTAGCCAATATATTTTACATATATTACTTTTGTGGGGGTAACAATAATGGTCTTTAAATCAAAAAAAGATAAATTTTCTGAAATGCTAATGAATGTTTCCGAAAATTTAAAAGAAGGCGCGCAGTTTTTCGTGGAGTATAAAATTAAAAATGCTAGCGATTTAAAAGAGTTTTCTATGCGCATGAAAGAGTATGAGTCAAAAGGTGACTCATTTATTCACGAAATCATTATGGAGTTAAACAAAGCGTTTATCACTCCGATTGAGCGTGAGGACATCCTACAACTTGCAATGAGTATGGATGATGTATTAGACGGATTAGATCACAGTGCTGGTCTGTTCGAAATGTATTCTATTACAGAAGCTGATGAATACATGATTAAATTCGTAGAAGCAATTAATCAATGTGCGATTGAGATTGCAAACTCTGTTGAATTAATGTCTAACAAAAAATTAGTCGACATTCGTACAAATGCGATTAAAATTAAGGATTATGAATCACAGTGTGATGATATTCGCCGTCATGCGATTAAGAACTTATTCTCTCGTGAAAAAGATCCGATTAAGATTATTCAATTTAAAGAGATTTACGAAGAGCTTGAAGAAGTAGCTGATAGCTGTCAAAGCGTTGCAAACGTATTAGAAACAATTATTATGAAGAACGCGTAAGGAGTTTGATCATGGATACACTCTTGATACTGACCGTTTTAGTAGTCATTTGCGCTTTAGCTTTTGACTTTATCAATGGATTTCACGATACAGCAAACGCTATTGCAACGGCTGTTTCAACGAAAGCTCTAAAGCCTAGACATGCCATTATTATGGCGGCTATTATGAACTTTTTGGGCGCAATGACATTTACAGGTGTAGCAAAAACGATTACAAAAGATATCGTTGATCCATTCGCCTTACAAAATGGTTCTCTTGTAATTTTAGCTGCTTTGCTTGCGGCAATAGCTTGGAACTTAATTACTTGGTACTACGGTATTCCAAGTAGTTCTTCGCATGCAATTATCGGCTCAATCGCAGGTGCAGCAATTGCGGCCGCTGGGATTAGCTCGCTAAATCTTAAAGGATTTATTAAAATTATTGAAGCTTTAATCATTTCACCGATTATCGCTTTCGTTATTGGTTATACCGTATACAGTATTTTTAAAGTAGTATTTAAAAACTTTAACTTAACAAAAACGAATAAGAACTTCCGTATATTCCAGATTTTCACTGCAGCATTACAAGCCTACACACACGGTACGAATGATGCACAAAAAGCAATGGGAATCATTACGATGGCTCTTATGGCTAATAACTATCATACTTCTAGCGATATCCCGTTCTGGGTACAATTATCTTGTGCTATCGCAATGGGGCTTGGTACTTCTGTCGGCGGATGGAAAATTATTAAAACTGTCGGTGGACAAATTATGAAAATTCGTCCTGTAAATGGTGTAGCTGCCGATTTATCATCATCACTTGTTATTTTCGGTGCAACATTCATTCACTTACCGGTTAGTACGACGCACGTTATCTCTTCTTCTATTTTAGGGGTTGGTGCTTCTCACCGTGTGAAAGGGGTAAAATGGGGAACTGCAAAACGCATGTTAATTACATGGGTTATTACACTTCCTATTTCAGCTTCTTTAGCTGCTCTGTTTTACTACCTATTACATTTTGTTTTCTAATCAAAAGTCGTCTTCCTTATTTTTCTAGGAAGACGACTTTTTTGTGAACAAGCCTATTTCTCATTAAAAAGCGTGTATAATAATTGGTGGATAAGTTATTTAGAGGAGTTGGCAATTTTGGAATACATCATGTTACTTTTCATCGGACTAATCGCCGGAACAGTCGGCAGCCTAGTTGGGCTTGGAGGCGGAATTATTATTGTTCCGTTATTAATTGGATTACACAGTTTATCACCACAACTTGCAGTAGGGACTTCTATGGTAACAGTCGTTTTCACAGGACTATCTTCCACCCTTACTTACATGAAGCATAAGCGAGTAGATTATAAAAGTGGACTTATTTTATTTATCGGAAGCGGCCCTGGTGGTATTATCGGATCATGGGCAAATAAATTTTTAAACCAAGACACATTTTCTTTATACTTTGGGATTTTCCTTATATTCGTCTCAATTCTACTTATGCTTCGAGACAAATTAAAACCTCTTTCCCTCTCAAATACGTCTGTAATTAAGCGTTCTTTTACAGATAATGATGGAAATACTGTACACTACCAATTCCCACCGTTTCTTGCTATCTTTATCGCCTTTATAGTTGGGTTTATATCTGGATTATTTGGAATTGGTGGCGGTGCCTTACTTGTTCCAGCAATGATGCTTCTTTTTGCATTCCCAGCACATATTGCAGTAGCAACTTCAATGTTCATCGTATTTCTATCAGCAATTGTAAGTTCTGCAACTCACATCTCACTTGGAAATGTCAGCTGGATTTATGCATTAATCCTGATTCCGGGTGCATGGATTGGCGGAAAAATCGGGGCTTACATTAATACAAAACTAAGTGGTAACGCCGTAATTAATTTATTACGTATTACGTTGATTATTCTTGGAACTAGATTAATCATTATTTCCCTTTTATAACGTATTCTTTTTAGAATGCGTTTTTCTTATACACATGAATATAAAAATCCTCCGAGGAGAACAAATAAAATTAAACAAACACATAATAACATATAATTTGAAATATGTACTTTCTTCAAGTTGACCACTCCTATAACTGCGACTGTTATCTTTATGATAGCGAAAAAATAGTTCACTTGCAGTTACAGAGTGCTAACAATGCAAAATCAATTATTACAAATTTTATCCTTATATTTCATTTCTTTGTATATTCTATCGATTTAATAAAAAAAGATGTCATATTGACATCTTTTTTAATGAAGAAGTGACCACCCCATGAAGTCTTCATGTACTTGGCACGCCCTCTTATCGTTTCGATCATATAATTCAGCATAGCTATCTGTTTCTTCATCATAAGCCATCGTATAAATAATTTGGCCGTCTACTTCAACGGATAAAACGACTCCACCTTTCATCTCTTCTACATGAATGATAGCATTCGCCGGAATTCTCATATCCGTCATTCTCATCGCATCTAACAATATACTAAACCCCCTACAGCGTATTCATTGCTAGTACTATTACACACTAAATAGTATACTACTGTAATAGCATACATTTCGTCAATGAAATTGCTGTTGAAATAGCATATTGTCTATATACATATACGCTAAAATAGAAGAAATAGAAGAAATAGAAACATATTAATGGGGGGCTAACATTGATTCTACACAAAGGAGATGTACTATTCCGTCAAGGCGAGGACGGTCCTTTATACTTTATAAAAACAGGCTTATTAAAAGTAGTTCGGCTAGAAGAAGACGGAACACCATTTTTATTCAACATTATCGTTCCAGGTGAAACGATACCTCATCATTCTTTAATTTCACCGAAAGAATATCACGGTACAGCTATCGCTTTAATAAAAACAGAAGTGGAACCGATCACTAGTAGTGAATGGTACGAGAGACTTCAAGCAAATCCCGAATCGTATGCTAACATCGCTATGCAATTGCAATCTAAATTAAGAATGATGCAACAACGAATTGATCAATTGACAACCGTCTCTCCGAAAGAACGTCTTCATCGTTTACAAGAATGGTTCACCCTATATTTAGGTGACATTCCTATATATGAAATATTAACACAAACCGAAATTGGTCAACTGATAGGTATACGTCGTGAAACAGTAAACCGTTTATTACGAGAACAAATAAAAAACGAGGTAAAATAAATACCTCGTTTTTTTGCTTATTGTAAGCTTGTTGCTGGGCCGAAAAATTCATAATGAATATGCTCTTGTTTCACACTTAAATCAGTTAGTGCAGCATTTATATGCTTCATAAATGCTACTGGACCACAGAAATAAAACTCTGCTTCAGTTGTCGGAATAATAGTTTTTAACCATTCACTTTCAATGAAACCTTCTTTATCAAAGTTCTTCATTTCTAAATCTTTTTCAGTCGGTGCAGAATAACAAGTATATGCTTTAACTTGTTCATATTCATTTTCTACTGTCTTAACGTGTTCTTTCATTGCATGTGTATTACTATTTATTGCTGCATGAACAAAATATACATTACGTTTTGAATCTTGTTCAATTAACGTATTTAACATACTCATCATCGGTGTAATCCCTACTCCACCACTAATTAGTACAACTGGTAATGTTGAATCCATATTTAACACGAAATCTCCCGCTGGTGCACTTACTGGTAAAACATCTCCTTCTTTTACATGTTCATGTAAGTAATTAGACACTTTACCGTCTGGTGTATCTACACCTTTTTCTTTTTTTACACTAATACGATAATATTCTTTCCCAGGAGCATCGGATAAACTATATTGACGATTATGTGTATATGTCTCACCTTCAATATTGATTTGAATCGTTACATATTGACCTGGGATGAATGAAGAAACTTTCCCTCCATCTTCAGGTTTCAAATAAAATGACGTAATAACATCGCTTTCCTTCACTTTTTTAACAATCACAAAGTTGCGGAAGTCTTTCCATCCACCTTCTTTATGTGCAGCTTCTTCATACATCTCTGCTTCAATGCTAATGAATGCATCAGCAATGACACCATATGCTTCTCCCCATGCATTTAAAACTTCATCAGGTGCACCTGCGATCTCTTTAATGGCACGTAGTAAACATGTACCTACAATCGGGTAATGCTCTGCTTTAATACCTAAACTTCTATGCTTATGACCAATTTGTTTTACAACTGGAATAATAGCTTCTAAATTATCAATGTACGTTGCAGCTGCATAAACAGCATTCGCTAACGCTTGTTGTTGTCTTCCCTTTTTCTGATTTGTATGGTTGAAAATATTCAATAACTCCGGATGTTCCGAAAATAAAATTTCATAAAATCTCGTTGTAATTTCAACGCCTTTTTCTTGTAATAATGGTACTGTTGACTTTACGATTTCAATTGTTTTTGCACTTAACATTGTATCCCACTCCTCTATTTCCTTAACTGTTTTTAGTTTAACTGAATCTTATAATGCAGATTGTGATTTTAATCACTATTAACACGGTGTTTTTGTGAATAATATATGAACATTGCATTTACAAAAGAAAATAAGCTAACTAGAATTCTAGCTAGCTTATTATTTTGTTTGTATAGCTTGTTCGATTACTTTTATATCTTTCCCATCGCCAAACTCCGTATACCCCCAGATATTCGTTTCACCTCTATATTTATTTACGATAATATCCAAGTCATGATATACACGGTGAGCATACACTACATACTCAATATTTTGAAGTTCCACACCTTTTTTTACAATTTCATAGCTTCTATTTACATCGCGTTTTATTTTTTCATTCTTTATTTCCGTATGTATATTTTTTAAAGATTGTTCTTGTTGTTGAAACCATTGCTTAAATTGATTCCAATCCCCATCTGTATAATTCTCTGCTTTACCATAATTTAAGAAATTATTATAGCTTTCATGTGTCATTCGAATAAAATCTAGCACTTTTGTCTCTTCTTGCACATCTTCTATTTGAGCTATTGTATTTACCTCAGCAGGCTTATTTGCATAATGTAACAGCACTTTCATAAGACTATAACTCGCAATGATCATCACGATAATAATACCTAATACATTTAACAATTTCTTCATACACAGAACTCCTTCTCTACTAAAAATATTACAACGTATGACTATACTTGTAACATTCTCTCGTAGAAATATAATTCCTGTATTAATTCTTCCTATCATTTCGACAATATTTTTCTATACATTTCTCGTTGGCAAATGTTCTTGTAAAACAATATATCCTTCATAAGCTGTGTAACCGAGTATAACCATTAATCCGATATAACAAGCAAATACTGTCCATTTCGTTTTCGCATCCACTTTATAATAGTTTTCTTGTTGTTCCTTTTCTGTTTTCCATTCATTTAATTTTCTTTCTGACGCTTCAAATGCTTCCCTTATGTAAATTGTATACTCATCTTTTTCATCTTCATATGGAACATAATCTAACGGTTCGAACTTCGGTAAAAGATACTCTAACACTTCCATTTTTTGAAGTTCACCTATTTGTAACTCTTTTTCCCGTTCTCTTTGTCTTAATGCATTCATCTCATGATGCATCACGTATATAGTCCGATGTACAGCACCCGTTTCTTTTAATTCCTCTTCAAGCCTAGTAACATATTCTTTCATCCCATCAATTTTATGCCCTAATTCCTTAATCGGCTCATCTCTCTTTATTACTCTATATAACTCCATACAACCGATAATAACAATAAATCCTCCCAAAATACTTTTAAAGTAAATTGAATAGCCAAGTAATAAAATAAGGCCTGCTCCCCAAATTTTAGTATTGACAACTGAAATAATTCGCCCACCATCTAGCGGTGAAACGGGAATTAAATTAAAGAAATTAATCATACTTCCAAGCAAAATAACAAGCGCCCAAAATGGCTCTTTCGTCATTATATAAAGCGGTATCGCCGGTAAAAATGACAGAAGTCCGAAAAGCGGACCCATATAGGCAATGTAAGCTTCCTCTTTCGCATTTTTCGGCATCTCTTTCATTCCAATAAGAGCCCCCATAAATGGAATAAAGATTGCTGGCGATGTTGGGATCCCCTTTCTTTTCGCAGCCCATAAATGGCCCATTTCATGAACAAACAACAAATAAATGAGCGCTACTCCAAATTTCCAACCATATAGAACTGCGTATGCGCCAAGCGATAGAAACATACTAAATACCGTTGAAAACTTTGCTAATTTAAAAATTGCAAATACCCACTTTAACTTAGACAGTAAAAATAGACCTATCGCAACAATAATTCCCCATAATCCTTTTTTATTATTTTTCATATTCCTCTCCTTTATCTCTCATTAATGAATCATATCATTCATCAAAGCTTGTTCTTTTCTCTATTATGACATATTTTTTTCTATTGTTAGAAATAATGTTTATATAATCCATTTTCAGCCAAAAATATAAATAAAAGGAGGTGTACACAAATGAATTTACAATCTCTTATAATAGGTGCTCTATCGTTTTTAGCTTCAACTCTTATTTTTTATACCGTTAGTTACGTATTATTATTAGATTTGTTGCCCAATCACGTATTTATTGCCCTTGTCATCCTTTCCGCTCTTATGATTTCTTTTCTTATTACACGAAAATCAATGAATGAGCCATCTACAAAAGCAAAGTAATAGAGAGGGGTGCTTTCCCCTCTCTATTATCATTTCCTAGGAAAGGTCATATAGATTTGACGAGTTTACATTCATTCCAATCCGTAAGGGCTAATTAAAGTCTCACTTTATCTTTGAAAATTCATTTTTTCACCATAATCTTTAACAATCTGAATTATATTTTGAAACACACCTATTTTTTCTTTTTCACTGTTTAATATTTTCAAATCATAATTTTCGTAATATGTTTCTAATGATTTTAATTGTGATTCTGAAGCGCTTTTTATCGGAACAGTAGCATGCAATTCATATTGCTTATACCCTTCCTTTACTTTTTCACCTAAAATTATTTCACTCTCTTTTGCTCCAATTAATTTTTGAACTTTTTCTGGAAAATTGAGTTGCAAATAATATTCTTGCTCCTTCACTAACTTATTGTATAGTGATTGTGAAATCGTATACCGTACCGTATAATTCACGTTTTGATCGCCTGTTTTAATATGAAATGCGGTAATCTGCAAATCTTTTTTTGTTACTTCTGTTAAAGGACTTACCTGCATCTCATCTTCTTTTTGTTCTGAGACATTTGGAAATATATCCAAAAGCTTTTCCGTATCTTTTTCATTCAACATATACATAGCTTTCTTATATTGCACCCATCCTCGTCTATCTTCTCCCCTTAACCATGCATAATAAGTTTCTTTTTTCCCATCTCTACTAATTTGTATTTCATATTCAGGTTCACCGAAGCTTCCTGTTATTTCTTGTTTCTCAGCTTTATTCAAAATGTCTATTACTAACTTCGCTTCTGATTCCTGCAACTTTTTCTCTTTATGTTTTTTTTGTATAACGGTTACCCCTATTGTTTCTTTCACTTCATTCACCGTCTCTTCTACTTTTTTTGTTTCTTTTTTCGGCTCAACTTGACCACAAGCTGCTAGTAACATAACAAACAACAACACCAATACATATTTCCCTTTCAAATTAATCCTCCTCTTACGATAAGAAATCCTTATAATCTTCATACATAAAACAAAAACGTGACATCCTATTAAATACGCTATACTAATCATTGAAAGGAGGTCTTTATCATGTCCATTAATTTTCATGATGAAAATAATAAGTACACATATGCAATAAGAAACGCTCATATTTCTTGGGCTGAAATGGTAAAAAATATTACAGAAATACAAAACAAGCAAATAATTGATATCGGCTGTGGTGGTGGGATTTATACGAAAGAACTCGCTCTTATGGGAGCCAAAAATGTTGTGGGACTTGATTTTTCAAAAGAAATATTACAAGCTGCAAAAGAAAATTGTAACAACTTTTCAAACATTTCATTCATCCACGGTGATGCACATAATATCCCATACCCTAATGAAACATTCGACATAGTTATTTCGCGTGCAGTTATTCATCATTTACAAGACATTCCTACATTTTTACGTGAAGCTTCTCGTATATTAAATAAAAACGGTGTACTTATTTTACAAGATCGAACAATTGAAGATTGTACAATTCCAGGAAGTCCCGAACACATTCGCGGATATTTTTTCTCTCTATTTCCAAAACTTATTGAAATAGAGTCAAAAAGACGTCCAAAAACCAACACTATACAGACAGAATTACAAAAACATTCTCTTCATGTACTTCCCGCACAAACACAATGGGAAATACGAAAAATACATGATTCTGTAGAAGCATTATTGCAAGATTTATCTCCTCGAACAGGTCGATCCATTCTATATGAGTTAACAGATGATGAACTTTCTCAACTTCTACAACATATACAGACCGCATTACAAAACGTCTCTCCTATTATTGAAAGAGATCGATGGACAATTTGGAGCGCCATGAAGTTGTAAGGAAGGAAGCCTCACAAAATAATGTGAGGCTTCCTTTCTTTCATAATCTAATTTTGCAACACTCTTGATATCCTCCACTTCTGGCCTGTGCACTTCCACACTTCGGACATACTAAATATCTAGACTGATTTGTCAACAAACTACCTTTTTGAAAGAGTAAAACTTCTGCTTGTTTAAACGAACGCGAATAATATAACCACATAAAACCAATTATAGCAATAATGCCAAATAATACTCCCATCGCAAGCATTTCAGTCACCTCTTTTGGTTTGTTCTTTCCAGCAAGTGGATTGTTGTATTATTCTCTGTAAATTCAAATAATCCCTTCTTTACTCCTATAAATATCAACTTTCTCTATAAATTTTACAATTCTCCGCAAATTTTTACTCCTATTTTACAATTCATTATTCCTTTTGCAACAACGAATATCACTTTCGATATTTCCGTATATAAATATATCTTTCAAAAAACATATTGACTTTCTAAAAAAAACATGCAACAATACTGTCAGAATACTTGAATAAAAATTCATTGACGAGAACGAGTACGTTATAGAACTGTTCCCCAGAGAGTTGGCGATTTGCTGAAAGCCAACGTTCAGTGCGTAACCGAAAATCATCTCCGAGAAGTAGAACCGAATGTTACAGTAAGTTCTTACCGGCCGTCCCCCGTTACAAGGAACACGTATCATGTTGTACGTTGCAAAGCCGTATACATATAGATTTATTTCTACATGTGTAAATTAGGGTGGTATCGCGGGTAAATATAACTCGTCCCTTTCTTTAGGGACGAGTTTTTTGTGTTCTTACAAATGAATGAAAAAGGAGGAAAAACAATGAACACTGTATCAAAAAAACATATTTTTTTCACGGGTCTTATGCTATTTTCTTTATTTTTTGGGGCAGGTAATTTAATTTTCCCTCCCATGCTTGGCCAAAACGCAGGTGAAAACTTTTGGCCAGCAATGATTGGATTTTTACTAACAGGAGTTGGCTTACCACTACTAACTGTTATCGCAATTTCTCTATCAGGAAATGGAATGCAGCAACTTGCAAGTCATGTTCATCCATTATTCGGAATTTTCTTTACAGTAATTGTATACATTGCTATCGGTCCATCTATGGGCATCCCACGTGTTGCAAATGTCGCTTATGAAATGGGTGTTAGTTCTTTCTTACCAGAAACAATCCGCTCTAGCAGCCTAGTGCTATTTGTATATACAATCATCTTCTTTACTATCGTATTTTGGCTGAGTTTGAATCCATCTAAACTTGTTGATCGTATTGGAAATGTATTAACACCTATTTTATTACTCTCTATTTTCTTATTATTTGTTAAAAGTGTATTTACACCACTTGGGCAATCAGGACCAGCAATGCAAGAGTATCAAACTTCTCCAATCTTCAAAGGCTTTATGGAAGGCTACTTAACAATGGACACTATTTCAGCACTTGCATTCGGAATTATCGTTGTAAATGCAATTCGCTCTAAAGGTGTGAATGATCGTAAGTCCATTGCCATCGCCACAGCAAAAGCAGGGCTTATTGCCGCTACAGGGCTCGTACTTGTATACGGTGCACTCGGCTGGCTTGGGGCAACTAGCGTCTCGCTCGGATATGCAAAAAATGGCGGACAGCTACTTACTGTTATCGTACAACAATTATTCGGTCCATACGGTTTGCTCCTATTATCTCTTATCGTTACACTCGCTTGTTTAACGACATGCGTTGGACTCGTATCTGCGTGCAGCCAATATTTTTCAACATTATTGACTACATTTTCATACAAAACGTTCGCGAGTATCATTTGCGCATTAGGATTACTAGTTGCCAACTTAGGTTTAACGAAAATTATCGCAATCTCTGTTCCAATTCTACTTGTTGTGTATCCAATTGCGATTGTACTCGTACTACTATCATTACTTCATAAATACTTCGGTGGATATCGCTCTGTTTATGTAGGTGCTTTAATTGGAGCAGCTGTAGTGAGCGTATTTGATGGATTAAAACAAGGTGGTATTTCAGTTTCATTTATCACACCATATTTTGAATTTATTCCTTTATATAATGAAGGAATCGGCTGGCTAATACCAGCATTAGTAGGAGCTCTTATTGGTCTTGCAATGGCTAAGTTAAGCGGTACGAAAAAAGTTCCATTAGTAACCGAATCTCACGAAGTAAAAGCCTCCTAAAAAAACTCCCAAAAGGGAGTTTTTTTACATTTGATACGCAGTATGATTAAAACTGCTTATTTTATAAGCCTTCGTATAATATTCAATATTCGTATCAACTGTTTCTACCTTGACAACATCATAGTGCTCTTCTTGCTTTACTAAAAATAAATAGTATTCCTCTGTAGCCTCAATAATCGCAATTTTATCTGTTTCAACATTATATTGTTCACAAAGCGCTTGTAATGCGTTCACATAATCCCCTAATTTTTTAGACTTATCCATTCCGAATATAGTTTGAACTAACATATACATTCTCCCCTTTATATGTACTGTTAACACCTCAATGATAACGCTTACATTATTTGTCGTCAATAAAAACATTCAATTGTTTTAACGCCAAATCTATATTGCATCGAGCCAATAATCAGCGAGGAATTCCCCGCCAATTAAAGTTTTACTTTATCCCGCATTAACTGCCCGTAAAAGTCCGATTGGTGAGGGCTGATAATCAGTGGGAGAGGAACAACCTCCCCACTGATTAAAGTTTCACTTTATCACTTCGTTAATTGATGCCTAAATGCATAAATAACCGCCTGAGTACGGTCACTTACATTCAATTTATTTAATATATTACTCACATGTGTCTTTACCGTTTTCAGTGCAATAAATAACTCGTCCGCAATCTCTTGATTACTTTTTCCCTCTGCAATTAATAACAAAATCTCAAACTCTCTTTCCGTTAAATCATCATGCAAAGGTTGCTCTTTCTTTTGACGCATACGGGACATCATTTTCCCAGTAACTTTCGGCTCTAATACTGTTTCTCCATCATAAGTAGCTCGTACAGCATCAGCAATATCACTTGCTCTTGATGTTTTTAATAAGTAACTGGTCGCCCCAGCCTCAATAACAGGATACAATTTTTCGTCATCTAAAAAGCTTGTTACAACTACAATTTTTGCTTCTGGCCATTCTTGAATAATAGCACGTGTTGCTTCGACACCATCCATCTCATCCATAACAAGGTCCATTAAAATAATATCCGGCCTTAATTGCAATGCTAATTCTGATCCTTTTCTTCCATTCTCAGCTTCCCCTACTACTTCAATATCTGGCTGTGTTGATAAATATGCCGATACACCCATACGAACCATTTCATGATCATCGACAAGCAATACTTTTATCATACTTCTCCCCCTCTCTCAATCATAATCGGTACTTTTACTTCTATTTGTGTACCTTTGGCCGGGAAACTAAGTACCTTAAGTGTCCCACCAATTTCATGAACACGCTCTTGCATCGATCTTAGGCCATATGAACCAGCCTTATTAACCCCTACTTCAAACCCAACGCCGTCATCAATGATTTTTAAAATCGCATATTGATCAATTTTTCGAAGGCGCACTTCTGTTTTCTTTGCCTTCGCGTGTCGCAACGTGTTTGATAGCGCTTCTTGCACAATACGGAATAAATGATCTTCTACACCTTTTTTTAATTCTATTGGCTCAATAAGCCATTCAATTTTCATATGTTGTTTTCGCGATAATTCCGTTAATAATTCCTCTATACCTTCTGTCAGTTTCTTACCTTCCAATTGTACAGGACGTAAATGAAGGAGCAATGCTCTCATTTCTGATTGAGCATTTACAACCATATTTTCAACAAGTTGCAATTGTTTTTTTGTCACATCTGGAAATTCAGTTATTTGTTCATTAATCGCTGACATCATCATCGACATTGCGAAAAGCTGCTGACTTACTGAATCATGCAACTCCCTTGCTAAACGATGCCTTTCTTGAGAAATCGCTTCTTGTCTCATCTCTTCATTCCAATGAGCTCGTTCATTCGTTACTTTTTGAAAGAGTCCAGCTTGCTCCTCTAATCGACGAGCCAGAACGATTACTTTTCGTTCCACTTCATGAAATTCATCATCTGCAGTAAACGAAACATCGCTCGGAAAATTCCCTCGCTCTACTTCAAATAGAAAAGTATTTAATCCTTGTATACGCTGCTCTATATAATAACCGATTGCATATCCTACAATTCCCCCGATAAGTAAACTTGTAGTCATAATAAACAAGCCAATTGGAACAGAAGCGATGGATTCCTTCCATAATAAATCATACACTTGTTGCTCGCTTTTCCATACATATACAATTGTACAAATGAGTGCGATACTAACAGAGGACAACATAGAATAACGAATATACATCCACGAAATATTTTTTTGTTTCTTCATTATACTTTCCTCACTTCCGTGTCGCCTACGACAAGCGAAGAAATAATTTTAATACGTCGAGGAGCCTCTTTATACTGCTCTGTTCTAAATGTAACATTGCGGTTAAACCCTGTCTCTTCATGACCTGGCAAGAGCACACGTCCGACAATAACAGAATGATTTAAAGAAAGTTCAATATCATACGGCACATATAAACGAATATTACCAACGACACCCCGAATAACAATTACCGTTTCCCCTTCTGGAATCATAGCAGTTGTTAAATCTATTTCCACATCACAAGCACCATATTGAACATTAATATCCTCAAGTTCATAAATATGATCCATCATTCGTACATTGCCTACAAACATATTTTTCAAATATGTTTCTGTACGATATATTTGCTTCTCTTCGTCTATAATCCCTTTTTCTTTAATTTCAACCTTCATTGCTTTTTGCTGATGTCCTTGTTGAATCAATTGATAACCAATTAAAGCTAAACAAGCAAATACGACAAGAACAAATGCTGCTGATGAAAATAAGAAGAATAAAAATACGATACCACCAACAAATAAAAATACATTTCCCCGTACATAACGATTCTTTTTACGATAATGCCTTCCAAACATAAGCATAATAAATGCAAAAATGAGACCACCTGGTTCAAAATGTCCAAGTATCATATCAAGAAAAAGACCGAACCCAAATATGATGAGGAGCATCCCCATTAATTGTGTCTTTGAAAAATGTCTCTTCATTTCAGCTCCCCCCTTCTTGTCACATATACATAGAAGAAAAGGCATTGCTTTCCAACACCTTTTCTCCTATCACTATATCATAAGCCTGTTTTATAATATACTACTATTATTTTGTTAACTCTTTC
Organism: Bacillus sp. FSL E2-8900; assembly: GCF_037966225.1. Lineage (NCBI taxonomy): Bacteria > Bacillati > Bacillota > Bacilli > Caryophanales > Bacillaceae > Bacillus > Bacillus sp. FSL E2-8900. Next base: position 1,386,792 of record NZ_CP150193.1, on the reverse strand, counting down.
GTTAACGATACATCATTCTTTTCTTTCATTTCACGCTCAAGTTTTGCAATTTTCATATCAAATGTATCACGCTCATGCTCTTCATTCATACGAGTTTCTAAGTCACGAATGTGATCTTCAATTTCTTCAAATCGTAAGAACGGATTATTTTCATCCATTTTATGCATCGCAGTATTCATACGACGATTTGCATGTGCCATATTTTCACGTGCCATTAGTTCCATACGCTTTGCGTGCATTTCTTTTAATTTATTTTTCATTTCAGAAAGACGACGCTCTAACTCATCAATTTGCTCTACAACACCTGCATACATTTCTTCTAATCGAGTTACTTGACCTTCATAATAAGCTACCTCTTCTAACGCACGTTCGTGCAATTGCAATTCGCCTGCTTCTTGAGCAATGATAGCTTGCTTTGATCTTTTATTAACGAAATAACGTGCTTGCTCAAGCTCACGAGCAAAGTTAGATTTTAATGTTTTATGACGCTCAATTAACTTCTCAATTTTTGTTATTTCACGCTCACTATCACGTAAATATTGGTTTAACATCGCAATTGGATTTTTTCTTTCCTTCTCATCTAACACGTTATGAAAATCAGCTAAAATTGCATCGCGTACACGTCCGAATAAAGATTGTTTCATTATAAATCTTCCTCTCTTCTACTTTAATTATAATTTGATTTATTGTTTTAGTTTTTCATTAATTTGTTCCACTCATCTTCAAAGTTGCTATATGGTTTAGAACTTTCTGGAGCAAATTCAACAACTACATCTTTTTCTTTTTTCCACTCACGGTATCCGTAGTATAAAACCACTAAAGCAGCGATACCGATTAATGCTGGCGAATGAGAAAGTGCAATGGATAAACCGATTAAACCAACAATCCCCCAAGCTAACTTTCCAAAAAATGATTTAGCTCGCACAAATGATTTATAGCTCCAATATACAACTCCTGCTCCGATTGCAAATCCTACAATACCAGCAAGACTACCAAGAGCAATTAAAGCCAAAATACCGGCTGCGATAAACGCTAGAAATTGTTTCATCTTGTGCTTGCCTCCCTTCGATTTGATACTCTTATCTTAACTATTTTTTCATCTTTCCATAACGAGCTTAAGAACCGTTTTTAACTCAGACTTAAGACCGAGTCATATTCAGCCCTTTACGCAAAAAAACGTGCAGAGTCTATCCTCTGCACGTTTTTTAATTACTAACATTCATATTAAATTAAGCTGTTTTATGATACTCTTTTTTCTCAGCTACTTTCGAAAACCTTGGAAACCCAATTAAAATAGAAGCAATCCCACATACTCCAACTAAGATTGGATAAAATGCATATGGCAACAATTCAACCGGAGATAACGCTGCAAATCCTGCTGCCGTTAACATTTGGGCACCGTACGGAATTAATCCTTGCACACAACATGAGAAAAGATCTAATACACTCGCTGATTTACGAGGGTCTATTTCATATTGATCTGCAATATTTTTTGCAAGCGGGCCTGTAAAGATAATTGAAATCGTATTATTCGCTGTACACATATTCGTCATACTCACTAAACCAGCAATACCAAATTCCGCTCCTTTTTTCGAACGAATATTACGTGTTAATACATTCATTAAATATTGAATACCACCATTATATTGGATTAATTCAACCATACCGCCAATTAATATAGCAAGTAATACTAACTCCATCATACCGCCCATTCCAGTCGTTACACTTTTAAAGAAACTTTCTAACGTGTAACTTCCATCTATAAGGCCGATAACACCAGATAGTACAGTTCCACCAGTTAATACAATAAGTACATTCCAGCCAAGTAGCGCTGTAATAAGTACTCCTGCGTACGGTAAAATCTTTATCCAATCAAAGCTATGTGCTTTAATCTGCGTGTCACTTCCTGAAGTAACTATTACTAATAGTACAATTGTAATAATAGCCGCTGGTAACACAATTAAAAAGTTCGTTTTAAACTTATCTTTCATTTCTGTTCCTTGTGAACGAACAGCTGCGATTGTTGTATCTGAAATAAATGATAAATTATCACCAAACATCGCTCCGCCAACAACAGTAGCCATTGCAAGCGCAATTGAGATATCGGTTTGACCACTAATACCTACAGCAATCGGCGCTAATGCTGCAATTGTTCCCATTGAAGTTCCCATCGCTAATGAAATAAATGCACCAATAACAAAGATTCCAGCTACGATAAATCCTGGCGGTAAAATAGTTAACGCTAAATTAACAGTTGAGTCTACTCCGCCCATTCCTTTAGCAGTTTCAGAAAATGCACCTGCAAGCACAAAAATTAATACCATAATCATGATATCCGGATTTCCTGCACCTTTAGCGAACCGCTCTACTTTCACATTAAAACTTTCTTTACGATTCATCACTAAAGCGACTCCTACAGCAATTGAAATCGCTACAAGTATCGGCAATTTATAGAAATCACCTGTAATAATTCCAGAACCAATAAATAGCGCCAAAAATATCCCAAGTGGTAATAAAGCTAAACCATTTCCTCTCGTTTCTTTCAAAGTACCATCTCTCCCTAGTTTCAACCTTTTTCTAATGAATAACAAAAGACCTCTTCCGATGAGAAGAGGTCTTATACATCTATAAGAAACGCTCTTCTCATCTTTCAAGCACATGCTTGCTGGATTTGGCACAGCACTCTGAAATCGAGTCCGCTGCCGAGGCATCGTAGGGCCAGTCCCTCCGCCTCTCTTTATAAGAAGGTTTCATATTTATTTTTTAATAATAATTTCTTCCCTAACTTTACTCGCTTACAAAACAAAAGTCAATTATTTTTTGTATAGATTTTTTTGGTAATTATACAAAAATTCGAATACAACAATCATTTTAACTTTTCGATTTCTTCTTCCAATATTGAAATCCAATAAAATTCACTATTTTTTATTGCTGCTAATATCCATTTCGTAGTGTACCAAGCTAACTCATACTCTTCCTTCGTGACATCGCCACTTTTATAAGCATCCTCTAGCTCTTCTTCATCTAATATATACACCTTACCGCTGGGTAATAATACTACATCTAAATATAAATCATCAAAATACGGTAAACCACGATCGTCTATTTCATATTCTTTCGTCACATCAATATAATATTGCACTAAATTGTGCCTATCATCTAACATAGCTGTAATCGCAAAGTTCTTTCCATTAATGAAATATTGAACCCACGTATACCCATCACTTGCAATACAAATTTCTTTACCATCATATTCTTTACAACTAGGCTCTCTCACCTTTTTTATATCCAGTATTCCGAGCATTCCCTCTTCCACTTGCTTAACCGTATAACTCTTTTCTATTAGTCTCTTCCACGAAGAACCGTCACCATATTTTCGTTTCATTATGTCTGCTCCTCTTCTATATACAGAAAAGCTCCCACATATTATGTGAGAGCTTGTTCATATTATAATTAAGCCGCTTGACCCTTTTCAGAAATCTCTTTTAAATAAGCTTGTCCTTTTTCAGCGTCATATTGACCTTCCCACTTAGACATAACTACAGCTGCTAAAGAGTTTCCTACAACGTTAACTGCTGTACGAGCCATATCTAAAATACGGTCAATACCAGCAATGAACGCTAAGCCTTCAGGTGGAATACCTACTGTACCAAGTGTCGCTAATAATACAACGAATGATACGCCCGGTACACCTGCGATACCTTTTGATGTAACCATTAATACAAGCAACAATGTAATTTGTTGTGTAATAGATAAATCAATACCGTACATTTGCGCTAAGAAAATAGCCGCAATTGCTTGATATAAAGTTGATCCATCTAAGTTAAATGAATAACCTGTCGGAATAACGAAAGATGTAATTGCTTTCGGGCAACCGAATTTCTCCATTTTCTCCATGATTTTTGGTAAAACTGTTTCTGAGCTTGCTGTAGAATACGCTAAGATCAGCTCGTCTTTTAAAATCTTAAAGAATTGGAAAATGTTAATTCCAAATATTTTCGCTGTAAGTCCTAAGACAACTACGACGAAGAAAATCATTGCTCCATATACGACAATTAGTAATTTCCCTAACGGAATTAATGAAGCAAGACCAAATGTAGAAACTGTAACACCAATTAGTGCAAACACACCAAATGGTGCAAATTTCATAACTTGGTTTGTTACGTAAAACATTGCATCAGCTACACCTTGGAAAAATTGAAGAACTGGTCTTCCTCTTTCACCAATCGCTGCTACACCTAAACCAAATAGTACAGAGAAGAAGATAATAGCAAGCATATCTCCGTCAGCTAACGACTTCATAATGTTCGTTGGAACAATATTTACAAATGTATCTGCAAATGAATGACTTTGTACTTGCTCTGTCGTATGTGTATATTTCGAAATATCTGTCTTTGTTAACTGCTCCATATTTACGCCTTTTCCTGGTTGGAAAATATTCGCTATTAATAGACCAACAATAATTGCAATTGTTGTAATAATTTCAAAGTAAAGAATTGTTTTTCCGCCTAGTCGACCTAGTTTTTTAACATCGCCAACACCAGCAACCCCAACAACAATACTTGCTACAACAATCGGTACAACGATCATTTTAATTAATCGGATGAAAATATCACCAATTGGTTGTAAGTACTTCACAACAGCTGGATTATCAAAGAAAATCGCACCAACCGCAATACCAAGCGCAAGTCCTATTAATATTTGCCATGCAAGTCCTATTCTTTTCATATTTGTTGTAACCCCCTCTTCGATGTGTCACTCTATCTCTCATTCTATCTCTATAAAACTAAGAAATTAAGAGTATTACATATTATTCGACAATTCACTACATTTTGTCCCTGTTAAAAATCATAAATCAAAAATTTAAATCTGACAACAAAATAACTTTGCCCGAACACAAATAATTTTCTTGACAAAAAGCAGACCCATGTTAGAAAACCTAACATGAGAACGATTCCTTACTAGTGTTTTATTAGCTTTCCAAGTAATATTTCACCTCATAAAAACGATTACTTTCCTCCTTCATTCCACAGATAAATCCCAAAATTTACCTTTGTTACACATATGAATAAAATGTAAGCACTATGACAATTACAGTTGAAAAATGATAAATTCCGACAAAACTTAGCAATTTTATAAAATTTTCTTTACATTATGATTACAACGATAGACACCCTTCTTCTTATGATATATAACATTCATAGGGAAAGGAGTCAGACAACAATGAAAAAGAAATTTGCAGCGTTTAGCGTTTTAGCAGCAGGAACGATTTTTGCTTCCCCGTTACTTTCACCCGTATACGCTGAAACGAATCAAGATAAATTATCTAACATTCAATCTGAATTAGAAGGCAAACAAAGTGACTTACAAAATAAATCAGTCGAGAAAGAACAAATAGAAAAAGAAATTCAAGAATTACAGAAGAAAATCGATGAATTAACTACTTCCATTAATAAAAATGAGACTGAATTAAACGATACAAAAAAAGAAATTAGCAAAACACAACAAGTAATTACTGACAAAAAGAAACATATAGAACAATTACAAACAAACATAGATACACGTCAGGAAGTTATTAAACAACGATTACAATCTATGCAAGAAAAACCGCGTACAAATATCATTACAGAAGTATTAACAAACTCTACAAACATTGCTGATCTTGTTGATAATATGTACTCCGTAAGTTTAATATTAAACAACGATACAGATATTGTAAAAAAACAAACATCTGATCAAAATGCTGTAACGACAGAAAAAGAGGCTGTTGAGAAAAAAGAACAACAACTGAAAGACTCTGAACAAAAACTAGAACAAAAACAACAAGAATTACAAAATAATCAACAGCAGCAACAAACTCTTATTAACGATCTACATACGAAAGTAGCAAAAGTAGATTCAGAGATTGAAGGATTAGAAGAATCCAAGGGCATTTTAGAAAATCAACGTCAAGCTGTTCAAAAAGCAATTGAAGAAGAAAAACGGGCGGAAGAAGCTCGTAAAGCGGAAGAAGCCCGCCAGGCAGAAGAGGCTCGCAAACAACAAGCTACTAAATCTGCTCAAGCGGCCCCAACACCACATGATACAAATATCGGTGGTTTTATCAAACCAGCAGCTGGATCAAAAACTTCCGGATTTGGTGTACGTTCTTTAGATAACCATAAAGGAATTGACATCGCTGCTTCGGGAACGGTTCCAATTATCGCTGCTGCAGATGGCGTTGTTATTCGCTCAGAATTATCATCTAGTTACGGAAACGTAGTGTATTTATCTCACCGTATAAACGGAAAAACATATACGACAGTATATGCTCATATGAATAGTCGTTCTGTATCGAATGGACAAACTGTAAAACAAGGCGATCAGCTTGGATTTATGGGGAATACGGGCCAATCATACGGACAACATTTACACTTCGAACTTCATCTTGGAGAATGGAATGTCGGCAAGACAAACGCAGTTGACCCATCTCCTTATATCGGATTATAAAAAACCTCGGTGCCTACCGAGGTTTTTCATTTACACTTCACACAATATAGGCGTTCTACATAGACTATAACTAAATGCCTATAGTTGACGAGGTGATCCATATGAATACGCAATTACAACAAAAAATAGAAGAAGCTAGAGGAACGTATATTGGCCGAATATTTACATTTGGCGGCTCAGTTTTATTTTTAATCGGTTCATTCCTCGCAGTCACCACAGCCTATAAAGCGTATAATCGTCTATTACATTCATCAACATAAAAAAAGACGGGAGATCCCCGCCTTTTTTTTATGCAAACATTTTAAATACACCTATCGCATTTAAAAATACAATTATTACAGTTACCGGAATAACATAACGAAGTAAGAAGAACCAAATGTTAAATAACGTTTTCCCTTTCGTTTCCGTCACTTCTAATTCTTTCATCAACAATTCTTTACTCATTTTATTTGGTACAAATAATGAAATAGCTAGTACGCCTAACGGTAGCAATACGTTACTTACCGAAAAGTCGACTAAATCAAAGAACGTTTTCCCAAATATTTTCACGTCACTCATAATCCCAAATGATAACGCTGATGGAATACCGACTGCAAAAATAAGAATACCAATTAATAATGATGCTGACGGACGCTTCTTCTCATTACCTTTCGCAACAGATGCTACTACAATTTCAAGCATTGAAATTGCTGATGTTAAAGTCGCAAAGAAGAATAAAATTAAAAACATAATAAAGAAAAATTGACCAAATGGTATTTTTGCAAATACTGCTGGAAGGACGATAAACAGTAATCCTGGTCCTTCAGTTGGTTTTACTCCTAATGCGAAAATCGCTGGGAAAATTGCTAATCCTGCAAGTACTGTAACAAAAACAGTTAAACTTACAATAGATGTTGCTGATTTCGCTAAATGTTCCTCTTTCTTTAAATACGAACTATACGTGACCATTACTGAGGCACCTACTGTTAGTGAGAAGAAAGATTGTCCCATCGCGTATAAAATCGTATCTGCTGTAAGCTTTGAAAAATCTGGCTTTAAGAAGAACTCTACTCCAGCAAAAGCACCATCGAGTGTTAACGCACGAACAATAATCGCAATAAATAAAATAAATAATAGCGGCATCATGTACTTACTTGCCTTTTCTATACCTTTCTCTACACCTTTACTTACGACAAAAATTGTACAAAGCATAAAGATAAATTGTGCTCCAATCGCACTTAACGGATTTGAAATCGTTTCACCGAACAATTGTCCATAATCAGCTGCTCCATTCCAGAAACTTCCTGTCACACTATAATATAAATAAAGTAAAATCCATCCACCTACAACACTATAAAAAGATAGTACACTAAAACAAGTAACAACTCCCATACGACCAATCCAAGGATATACTTTGCTATTTGGCACTAGTACTTTATAAGCTGTAACGGCCTCTTTTTGCGTGCTACGTCCAATAACAAACTCCGCTATTAAAAGAGGCATACCTATAAATAAAGTTAATAGTAAAAATACAAGGAAGAATGCGCCTCCCCCGCCATTACCTGCAACATATGGAAATTTCCATATCGCACCAAGACCTACTGCGGCTCCGGCTGCTGCGAGTACAAAGCCTATTTTCGACGTCCATTGCTGTGTTTCTTTCATCATAATTTCTCCTTTTCTGAATATTTAAACTTTTGTTAATTATACACTTTCATTTCATACTCGCACACCTCCTTTAGAAAATAAAAAAGTCCCCTACACGCAAATATGCATGTAGAGGACGATATATGTAATGTAAATACCGTGGTACCACCTCAATTGGATTGATAAATCCCACTTGTTCAAGTACAGGAATAATTCCGATACTCTATCCTTTTAACGGCGGAACCCGGGTTGCCTACTACAATGTTCAACATACCTCTCGCAAGCCCATTCTGTATATTTTATCGTACCGGGCTCCCACCTAACCCCAGCTCTCTGAACGCATCAAATATACGTACTCTTCTTGCTCATCGATTTCATCTATTGAAGTTACTTGTGATTATAAATTATATTTTTATATTTGTAAAGCGCACTTTATCTTTTATTATTTTAAAACCTTTTCCTCTAACTCACGTAAAAAACTTTCTCTTTTCCCCTCATTTTGCACATATACTGATTTCAACACTTCTTGGAGCAATATATTTCGTTCCCTCTTTTCTAACTGTAAATCTTTTAACTTCAACCTTACTTCATATAAAAAATCTAAATACGATTCATATGTCTCATCATATTTATTTGCAATATCATCTCGAATTTTTTTTGCGAGCTTCGGGCTCGCTCCCCCAGTAGAAACTGCTATATTAAGTAAACCACGATGAATCGCTGCCGGAAAATGAACATTACCACTTTCCGGATTTGTAATAATATTTACTAATTGATTCTCAGCGGCATCTTCAGCAACTTGTTCATTTAATATTGAATCACTACTCGCTGCAACAACTAAAAAAGCACTTTTAATATCACTTTTTTCATATTCTCTTTGATACCAACGAATTTTCTTTTCTTCCACAAGTTTTACTAAATTCGCATCTAATTCTGGACTTATCACAACTATATCCGCACCCTGTTTGAGTAAAGGAATAATTTTAAATCCTGCAACTTTTCCCCCGCCAATAACAACAACGCGTTTCTCATTAACTCGCACTGTAAGTGGATACATACTGATCTCCTTTCAATAACTCCGTCGTTTTCTGAATTAACATATCTTGAAACGCTTCATTCTTCCCTAAATATGGACTGATTTTTATCTCTTCCACTTCATATTGGCGCACTTCTTTCTCAATATGTTTCATAAGTAAACCTGTAAATAACAAGTAAGGCAGTACAACGATGTTCTTTTCTTTTCGTTCTACAACTTCCTTTAACTTCTCCTCAAATTTTGGCTCTGCAGCCGCTAAATAACAAACTTCTACTTTTTTAACCTTCTCTTTTGTTTGAAATAAAGAAGCAATCCAGTTTATATCTCTTAATACTTCAGGATCACTGCTCCCTCTTGCAACAAGAAGTAACGTCACTTCATTTTTATCTTCCTGTTCGATGCCACTTCCGCTATACACCGATTTAACAAGTGTTTCTGATACACCAAACGGATTACCATAGGTCACTTTAACATCCGAAAATTGATTAGTTAACTTTTCCAATTCAAAAGGGATATCTTTTTTTACATGACCTGCCGCTAATAAAAAAACAGGGATAGCAATAATCTCAGTGGCCCCACGCTTCACACATGTACGAAAACCATCTTCAATAGAAGGATTCGCTAACTCTAAAAAACAAACTTCTTGAATAGTCGCTTCTATACGGCTCATGCATGATGTAATAAATTGAATCGCCTCTTCTTTCGCTGTCTTCAAACGACTTCCATGACATATATATAAGACGGCTTTCATTTTACAACACTCCACTTACTTGATAAGCATTTTCTGTCTGCTTCTCAAACCAATGAATTTTTTCTCTAAAACGGACAACCTCTCCAATTACAATCATACTCGGATTTTGAATTTGCTCTTTTTTCGCAACATCTACAATTGTCCCTAACGTTCCAACAACTGTGCGTTGCATAGACGTCGTCCCCTGCTCAATAATAGCAGCTAGCGTACTTTTATCTTTTCCATGCTTCATAAGTTGCTCACATATGTAGGGCAAATTACTAACCCCCATATATACCGCTAAAGTCTCTACACCTTTCGCTAAACTTTCCCATTTCACTTCTTCTTCAGCACCTTCTTTCCTATGCCCAGTCACAATAGCAAAACTTGCACTTGCATCACGGTGCGTCACTGGAATGCCCGCATAAGCAGGAGCAGCTATTCCAGCTGAAATACCAGGAATGATTTCAAATGGTACACCTTGCTTTGCTAATGCTTCAGCTTCTTCTCCCCCTCTACCAAACACAAATGGATCGCCGCCCTTAAGCCTCGTTACAACTTTTCCTTTTTTCGCATACTTAATAAGAAACGTGTTAATTGTCTCTTGCTTCATCGTGTGATAATTCGGGAGTTTTCCGCAATAAATTAAATCCGCGTCAGGCTTTGCGTATGAAAGCAGCTCTTTATTCACAAGTCGGTCGTATAAAATAACATCTGCCTTCTCAATACATTTCAACCCTTTAACAGTAATTAAATCTGGATCGCCAGGACCCGCTCCAACAATATAAACCTTTCCCATCATCTCTCCTCATTTCTTCTATTAAAATGAAACTTCCATTCGTATATAAGAATGGAAGTTTTTATTTTTTCGTATTACTGATCTCTACTCATGGATAACAAATGCCCCACCTTTTCGAATCTTCTTTTTTTCAAACAAAGAAATCTCTTTTACCTCTGGCAACGGTAAAAAATGCTTTTCAAGCTCAATCTCCGCAAGCTTAAATGCCTGTTCTTCACTTTGAGCAACAACAACAATCGGAACAATACTATTTACTAACACAGCTTCAAATCGATATAAATCCATATCGTCCCTCCTAAGACGCTATTACTTCTTCTAGCACGTTATTTAACGCTATTTGTAATGTATCTACACCAACACGACCTACAAAATCATAAAATGTTTCGGCTGGTAATTTATTCTCTTTGAAATAACTTATAAATGATGCGAGTACATCAGGTAGATCCTCGCCATCTATTTTTCCTTTTAACTTTTGATTGTAGGCACCGCCATCTAACAATGTTCCACCTACGTATATTTCAAACGCTTCAACAATACCTTTTTCCTTCGTTTTCATTTTCACCCCTTGTAACCCAATGTCAGCAATTTGACGTTGACCACATGAATTCGGGCAGCCTACCATATGAATTCGAACTGGAACATCGAGTGCAATTTGTGTATCTAAGTATTCTGCAATTTTTCGTAATCTTTCTTTCGTTTCTACTAGTGCAAGATTACAATATTCAATACCGGTACATGAAACCGCATGACCAATAAATGATTTCGGGCTAGCAGATATCGCTTCAAACAGCGGTTCACTAAGTAATCCTTTTACATTTTCTGGAGGAACGTTCGGAATAATGAAGTTTTGCGAGTTACATGTACGAATTTGTCCATTTCCATATTGCTTTGCGATTCTTGCAATCTCAAACATTTCTTCTGCATGTAAACGACCTACCGGTACATTAAAACCTACATATTTTAATCCCTTTTGTTTTTGGTCTTGAACACCATAAAAATAGCCTGCATTCCATCCTTTGAGTGCACTTTCCCCTTTACTTTGTAAAGGCCCTGTATACTCTATTAGTTTCTCTTTAAATTTCTCTGCTCCCCAGTCCGCAACAAGAAATTTCAACCGAGCTAAATGACGTTTTTCACGATATCCAAAATCACGGAATATAGTAGCAATCGCAATCGCCACCGCCTTCACTTCTTCTGGTAAAACGAATACATCTAATTCATCAGCTAAATACGGTCGAGCTGATAATCCTCCACCTACTTTTATATGAAAACCAACTTTTTTCTCACCATCTATTTCTTTCGTTGCAGGCGTAAATGCAACACAGTTAATTTCTGCGTTTGCTGAATTATAAATATTAGAACTAATAGACATTTTAAATTTACGTGGCAAGTTAGAAAACTCTTCATTATGTTGGAAGTAATCATATACTTCTTTTACAATATGCGTTGTATCGAATAGTTCATTTGCATCAATACCAGCAAGCGGATTACCTGTAATATTCCGCGTTATATCACCACAAGCCCCCGCTGAAGATAACCCAACTCTTGTTAATCTTTTAAAAATATCTGGAATTTGCTGAATTTCTAACCAGTGAAACTGAATCGCCTGTCTCGTCGTAATATCTATTACATTACGTCCATAATCTTCAGCGATAGAAGCAAGTACTTCTGCCTGTGCATTTGTAATAATCCCTGACGGAATATTTACCCGCATCATAAAATAACCAGCTTCTTTCGGTCTTTGTAAATACAAGCCTGCCCATTTAAAGGCATCCCACTCTTCTTTCGGAATAGATTCGAAACCATTTTCCGCATAGTAAGGAATATCATTAAAAATTTCTAAGCCATCTTTTTCTAATTTATTTTTCTCGGTCTGATTTAATTTTTCATTGTTAGCCCATACTTTTTCATAACTCATTGTTTATCCCCCTATATAAAACTACGCTCTTGTAAGTACTTCACGATTTGTTCTGCACATTCTTCAATAGAATATTTGTGCGTTTCTACAATTAATTCCGCCTGCTCTGGCTCTTCATAAGGCGAATCAATACCTGTGAAATCCTTAATATCACCTTTTCTTGCCTTTTTATAAAGTCCTTTCGGATCACGTTTCTCACACTCTTCAATCGGACACTTCACAAAAATTTCAATAAATTCATCTGCCGCTAATAAATCTCTTACTTGTTTGCGGTCTACTCGAAATGGTGAAATAAATGCTGTAAGGACAACTGCTCCTTGGTCTACAAATAACTTTGCCACTTCGCCAATACGTCTTATATTTTCCATGCGATCACTTTCAGAAAATCCTAAGTCTTTATTTAAACCGTGGCGAATGTTATCCCCATCCAGCACATAATTTCCAATATTCTTTTCAAACAGTTTACGAGCGACCGCATTCGCTACTGTAGATTTACCCGAAGCTGATAAACCAGTAAACCAAATTACAAAACTATGATGTCCATTCTTCACTCTTCTCTCATCTTTTGAAACCGAAGCTGTATGCCAAGTAATATTCGTATCCATCTCGTTCTCTCCCTATTCTGTTACTACTTCTTTTTTCAAGCCTTTAATTAGCACTTCCACTACTTCTTTACGACTAAATGTACTTGGCGGAATCTCACCGTTTCTTAATAATTCTCTTACTTTCGTACCCGATAAAATAACATGATCTTCTTTTCCGTGCGGACATGTTTTCGTTGAAGCCATCGCTTCACATTTCGTGCAGTAAAAACTATGCTCAAAGAATAGTGGTGTAATTCCTAACTCTTCTATCGTAAAATTTGTGAAGATTTCTTGCGCTTCATACGTTCCGTAATAATCTCCTACTCCAGCATGATCACGCCCTACTATAAAGTGGGTGCATCCAAAATTCTTTCTTACTAACGCATGAAATATCGCTTCCCTTGGTCCTGCGTAACGCATGGCAGCAGGAAATACACTTAAAAAGACACGATTTTTCGGATAATAGTTTTGAAGAAGTACTTCATAGCTTTCCATTCTTACATCAGCAGGAATATCATCCGATTTCGTTTCTCCAACGAGCGGATTTAAAAAGAGACCATCTACAATTTCAAGAGCAGATTTTTGAATATACTCATGGGCACGATGTACCGGGTTTCTCGTTTGAAATCCGACCACTGTTTTCCACCCACGTTTTTTAAATGCTTCCCTCGTTTCAATTGGGTCTAAATGATAAGAAGGAAATTGATTATTTTCAAAGCGTTTTGTTAGAATAATAGTTCCTCCAACGTAAACGTTTGGTCGTTCATATAATTTTTTCACTCCTGGATGAGCCTCATCCGTTGTTTTATATACAAGTAACGCTTCTTTTTCTTTATCTGGTACAAAAATATCTTCTATTTGAATGACACCGTATATATTTCCATTGTTGACAAGCTTTACTTCCTCTCCAGCCTTCAGGCTTTCTGCGACTTTTTCTGTTACCGGTAATGTAATCGGTATACTCCACACACTACCATTTGCTAAACGAAGCGTTTCTACAACAGAATCATAATCTTCCTTCCCTAAAAAACCAGTAAGGGGGCTATATCCACCTGTCGCCAATAGTTCTAAATCACTTAACGCAATATTGTCTAATTTAATTTCTTTTTCAATTTGTGATACATCATATGTCTCATCTATACGGTTTACTAATTCGTTTACTATGCTCATTTTTCTATATCCTCTCTTAGCTTTATTTCAAGATTCATCTTATTGGTAATGAAGACCACATTCAGTTTTCACTTTTCCAGCCCATCTACCATCTCTTGAATCGCCACCATCCCCTACAGGTAACGTACATTTCTCACACCCAATACTTGGATAGCCAACATCATGCAACGGGTTATACGGCAAGCTATGTTTGTATACATATCGCCAAACTTCTTTCCACGTCCAATGAATGAGTGGACAAACTTTAATAGATTGAAAACGATGATCTTGATTTATAAACTTTGTATGCTTACGTGTTTCTGATTGTTCCCTTCTTAAGCCCGATATCCATGCTTTTTCCACGACTAATGATTTTTCTAAAGGTAAAATTTTTCTAATCTTACAACAAAGATTCGGATTGCTCTCCCACAGTTTTTCACCATGCAACTTCGCCTGTTCATCAAGTGTAAGTTCTGGCTGTTTTTCTATAATATTCAATGAAGGAAATCGTTCCCGCACTTTTCGAATTAATTCATACGTTTCTTGAAAATGAACATTTGTATCCAAAAATACAACTTTAGCAGATGGATTTACTTGGTTTATAATGTGCAGCAATACCATACCTTCCACCCCAAAGCTACATGCGTAGACAACCTCATCTTTATATTCTTTATAAGCCCAATTTAATACTGATAACGCACCTTTTGTTTCATCTTCTTCCGAAAACGAAACAACATTTTCTTCCCACGTTTCATACGTCAACATGTTTTTTCCCCCTGTAAAAGCAAAAAGACGGTTTTAACCTAATGAAAATAGGTTAAAACCGCCTCTAGTTTTTCTAGTCAGCGCTTTTCACTTTAAACGTACTTTTTCACTTTTCTCTAACTGAATTACTTTTCCATCTTGCACAACAATTGTAATTGAACCATATTTCATATCAGCAAGCATCGCTTCAATCTTCTCGGATACTTCATCAAAATGTTCCCGTACACTCACGCGAACAGCCCCCCTTTTTATTCATAAAAAAAATCTTTCCCATTTCGAAAAGACTGTTCGGTAATATATTTTACCTTATCTTTCAAAATGGATCCCATTTTGCTGGATTTAGCACCTTGCTTTCTATAAGCAGGTTGCCGAGCTTCTTCGGGCCAGTTCCCTCCGCTTCTCTTGATAAGCTTTGTATTTGTATTTTATCACAATTCTGATTTTTTTCAATCCTAGTTTTCCGATATATTTTAATTATTTTATTTTATAAAAAAGGAATTGCCCATTCGAACAACTCCTTTTCCTATTTAGACAAGCTCTTTAATACGTATGCGATCGTTCCCAATAATATTTTCATATGTTTCGCGTTCCACAACTACTTGCGATGTTCCGCCTTTTGCAAAGACAACGGCTGGTCTTCGAATCCGATTGTAATTATTCGCCATCGAGTACCCGTATGCTCCTGTACAGGAAACTGCTAGTAAATCAGAAGCAGCGACTTTCGGTAAATGAATATCCCAAATCAACATGTCTCCACTCTCACAGCATTTCCCGGCAATCGAAACGAGTTCCTCATTCTCATCATTCGCTCGATTCGCTAACATCGCTTCATAACGCGCATTATATAAAGCAGGTCTTAAATTATCTGTCATTCCACCATCGACTGATACATATTTCCGAATACCAGGAATATCTTTCACAGATCCAACTGTATAAATTGTTGTCCCAGCATCACCTACAATGCTACGGCCTGGCTCAATCCATATTTCTGGCAATGGATATTCACATACAGTAAATTGTTCTCTCACTGCACTTGTTACAGCTCGCACATATGTCTCAAGAGTTAATGGTGTATCTGACTCTGTGTAACGTATTCCAAATCCCCCGCCTACA
Organism: Bacillus sp. FSL E2-8900; assembly: GCF_037966225.1. NCBI lineage: Bacteria > Bacillati > Bacillota > Bacilli > Caryophanales > Bacillaceae > Bacillus > Bacillus sp. FSL E2-8900. The sequence goes on along the minus strand of NZ_CP150193.1, from coordinate 1,370,583 downwards.
TTTAACACTTTTACTACATAGTTTGTTTGCTCTCTCACTTCTTCTAAAAATTGGCGAAGAACTTCAATTGCTCGAACAAAACCAGCTGTTTCAAATATTTGCGACCCAATATGTGAATGGATCCCTAGCACATTATAATTTGATTTTTGTAAAGCAAATCCAATTGCCTGCATCGCTTGACCGTTTGAAACACCAAATCCAAATTTCGAATCATCTTGACCTGTTGTAATATATTCATGTGTGTGCGCCTCTACTCCAGGCGTTACACGAATTAATATGTTCACAAATTTCCCATGTTGCATCGCTAAATCGTGTAAAACTTCTAATTCAAAGAAATTATCTACGACAAAACAACCGATATTCGCCTGAAGAGCCATCACTATTTCTTCTTCTGTTTTATTATTTCCATGAAAATGAATACGTGATGCCGGAAATCCTGCTTGGAGCGCAGTATATAATTCTCCCCCAGAAACAACGTCTAATGACATACTCTCTTCACGAGCTACTCGGCACATCTCCATGCACAAGAACGCCTTGCTTGCATATGCTACTTGATAAGAGAAACCACTTTCTTTAAAAGCACGATGAAATGCTCGGCATTTTCCTCGAATAGACTCTTCATCGTATACATAAAGTGGTGTTCCGTATTGCTTTGCTAGCTGCGTCGTATCGCACCCTCCAATTTCTAAGTGTCCTTGCCCATTAATTCGGCTTGTGCCGTGTAAATACATTTAAATTCCTCCCTTATTTCCTCTAAAACTCATAACCCCAATCTTCTATTCATTGCAGCACGCTTTTAGATAGACAAAAAACGCGCGGAACAATGTTCACACGCGTTTCTTATTAGGAAAAATATATATTGAAAAAATAAACGAGTTGTTATCTCCTCAAAATAAGAAACCGCATCAACATCTCCAAATAGCTCTCCATAAAATAAATCTTATGACAGTACTACATTTATTCAATGCAGTCCCAATATATGAATAAGATGGTTATTCTTATATTTCGGCAATAGTCCCTTTCAACCTATGATCACAGATTCCATTAAATCTCCCATAGCTTACTCTTTCCTATCGCGGCCTCTACCTTTGAGAGTAGATGAGGTAAGTCTATTTAATTTTCAAACATCTAATTGTTGCTATTAACAATACCAAAGGACCATTTTATTTGTCAAACAATTTTTTATATTGTTTTTTTACAGTTTAGTTTCGTATCATTTGGTAAGCGCTTTACTGAAATCTTTGTCACTTCCCATTCGCCTTCTTCGTTATTAAATGTAATCGTTACCTTCTCAAATGGTGGAGCAATTTTCCCAGCAACACGTTCATACTTTGTCACTTCAATACTTGCTTGAAATAAATATGTACCGCTATACACTTTTTTTAAACTAATAATTTTAGGACATTGATAAGGTTTCAAACTTCCATATTGTTTTTCAATTGCTTTATTTATTTTTGGAAATAAAACAGAATAAAGTGCATCTTCCATAAGAGGTGCATCATATTGGGCTACCGACACACTCGGTGAAGTAAAAAGTATAACACTACTGCATGCTATAAAATATAATAATTTTCGCATTATAACCTCCGTATAATCACGCGATTCTTTCTGCGTACGATAATTATCATACATAGAAATTCTGTTTTATTGTCTCCCACCACTCTTTTTCTACTCGATTATTATAAAAAAGCCCACAACCTTCTTTTATTTTCGTATAATGATACTCATAGTATAATAATCATAATAACAAAGGACTGTTCGTATATATAAAATGAGTCGTTAAGCAAACTGACTCACAAGAACTGTCATGCTTTTTAGGAGAGGAGTATATTATGCTACAACATCTGTTTCCAAAACTGCGATTTGCACTCGTTGCAGTCGTTTTACTATGGATTAAAACATATATTGTGTACAAGCTAGCATTTGATATTAAAATTGATAATTTCTTTGAAGAATTCATGCTTTTTATCAATCCACTAGCTGCGTTACTTTTATTTTTCGGCTTAGCTTTACTTGCATCTAAGCACCGAAACCGAATTATAATTGGAATCAGTTTTATACTGTCATTTATTTTATTTGGAAACGCAATGTTTTATGGGTTCTATAACGATTTCGTTACTTTCCCGGTTTTATTCCAAACAAACAATATGGCTGATTTAGGGACAAGTATAAAAGAACTCTTTACGTACAAAACATTACTTTTATTTGCAGATGCAATTATTTTAATGTTTATTTCACGTAAATTCCCATCATTTGGTGACAAAACACCACTTTCCCGCTCAGAGAAGCGAACTTTCTTTAGCGGTGTAACAGCTTTATTAGCACTACAAATTGTTGTATCAGTTATTTATAAACCACAAATGTTCTCGCGCTCATTTGACCGTCAAACTGTCGTGAAGAATTTAGGTTTATACACATACCATCTATTTGATATTACGCTTCAATCCAAGTCTTCAGCTGAGCGTGTATTTGCAAGTGGGGATGGGTTTTCTGAAATTAAAAACTATACAGACTCAAAAGACAAACAAGTTGATAAAAACTTATTTGGAGCTGCAAAAGGTAAAAATGTAATTTTAATTTCAATGGAATCTACACAAAACTTTGTTATTAATAAAAAAATAAATGGAAAAGAAATTACACCATTTTTAAATGAATTTATTAAGGATAGTTTCTATTTCGATAACTTCTATCATCAAACTGGACAAGGCAAAACTTCTGATGCTGAATTTATCGTTGAAAACTCACTTTATCCGCTAGATCGTGGTTCTGTATTCTTTACTCATGCAACAAATGAATACACAGCGACACCAGAACAATTAAAGAAATACGGATATTCTTCTGCCGTCTTCCATTCAAACGATAAAACGTTTTGGAATCGGGATGTAATGTATCCTGCGCTTGGATATGATCGTTATTTTAATTTAAATGATTACGCAGGAACGGAGCAAATGTCTGTCGGTTGGGGATTAAAAGATAAAGAGTTCTTTGAACAATCTATTCCAAAGTTAAAATCTTTACCGCAACCGTTCTATACAAAATTTATTACATTAACAAATCATTTTCCGTTTCTTCTAAATCCGGAAGATCAATATGTTGATGAATTCAACTCGGAAAGTGGTGTTGTAAACCGCTACTTCCCAACTGTTCGTTACACAGATGAAGCTCTTAAATTATTTATTCAACAATTAAAAGAAGAAGGATTATATGATAATTCCGTTATTGTCATTTATGGTGATCATTACGGTATTTCCGAAAACCATAACACAGCTATGGCACAGTTCCTAGGAAAAGATACTATTACACCATTCGATTCTATGCAATTACAACGAGTTCCTCTTATTATTCATGTGCCTGGCCAAGAAGGAAAAGTTGTTTCTAAAGTATCCGGTCAAATTGATATTAAGCCAACGCTCCTTCATTTACTTGGTATTAAAACAAATAAATCCGTTGAATTTGGAACTGACTTATTTATTAAAGAGAAAGACCCGCTTATGGTAATGCGTGATGGTAGCTTTGTTTCTGAAGAGTATGTTTATACAAAAAATATGTGCTACAAAAGAAGTACGGGTGAAGAAGCTGACATGACGCTATGTCAGCCGTATATTGAAAAAGCAAAAACAGAATTAAAATTCTCCGACAAATTAATTTATGGAGATTTATTACGCTTCGATCCTAATAATCGATATAAAACTGGAACGATGACAACGAAATTTGAATAGTAAAGGAAGCAACTTTATACAAGTTGCTTCCTCTTTTTATTTTCACTTAATTTTCAAACCATCCTTCTATGAAATCTTTCACAAATTGGTAATTTCTTTCGTATGAGGAATAAATTTATGGTATGATAAAATAAGTAAACTTTCATACACTAATTAAGAATTTATTACAGAAAGCAAGGGATCAGATTTTGTATAGAGCAGCTATTCCAAACTTATTTACGCTCGGAAATTTATATAGCGGATTTTTATCAATCGGCTATGCATCTTTAGGATATTATAAATCAGCTGCTATTTTAGTACTTATCGGGATGATGTTAGATAGTCTTGATGGTCGTGTTGCTCGTTTATTACGTGTTGATTCACAAATGGGAAAAGAGCTCGACTCGCTTGCAGATGTCGTAACATTTGGTGCAGCACCAGCTGTTTTAATGTATTACACATCTTTCTCAAACTACGGAATCATCGGATTATACATAGCGGGATTATTCCCTCTTTTCGGAGCATATCGTTTAGCACGATTTAATGTAACACCATCTTCTACTTCAATGAAATATTTCACTGGAGTACCGATTACAGCAGCGGGAGGGCTTGTTGCTTTCTTAACATTATTTTCACATACCATTCCAAAAATCGTTCTTATTACCGTATTTGTAACGTTCGCATTTTTAATGGTGAGCCGCATTCGTATCCCAAGTTTAAAAGATGTACCAATTCCACGATATAGCATCATTATTACACTATTTTTAGTTGGAATCATTATTACAATGTATCAAACAGGATTTGGAAATTTTTCTGTTTTCTTATTCATTGCCATTCCACTATATATTTTGTACATGTTATCTCAATTCATTAGACAAAGACCGTCTAAAAAAGCGAATAAAGAAAAATAAGAAAACCTTCCAAGTCCGGAAGGTTTCTTTTTATTTTGTAACTAATACCTTTTGATTTACAGGTGTTACTGGCTCTTCGCCGTTTAATACAGCTAAAATATTTCTGACAGCCATTTCAGCCATCGCATCACGAGTTTCAAATGTTGCATTCCCTACATGTGGAGCAAGTACTACATTCTTTAATTCTTTTAGCTCTTCTGTAATTTTCGGTTCAAATTCAAACACGTCAAGAGCTGCTCCTTCAATTTCATTTGTTTTTAATGCATGAGCAAGTGCTGCTTCATTCATAATTGGTCCACGTGAAGCATTTACAATATACGCTGTTTTCTTCATCATTTTAAACTGCTCTTCATCAATCATATGATGTAATTTTGGATTATAAGCACAGTTAATTGTAATAAAGTCTGCTGTTTGTAATAATTCTTCCAACGTCACATACGTTGCTCCCAGTTCACTTTCAGCTTCAAGCTTACGATTTGGCCCTGTATATAAAACATCCATTCCAAATGCTTTCGCACGTTTTGCAACAGCCTTCCCAATTTCTCCAAGACCTATAATTCCGATTGTCTTACCATGAACTTCTCGTCCTAAGAAAAATAACGGTGCCCATCCGTTAAATCCAGTCGTACGACATAACGTATCCCCTTCAGGAATTCTACGCGCCGCTGCTAAAAGAAGTGCAAATGTTAATTCTGCAGTCGCTTCCGTTGATACTTTCGGTGTATTCGTAACTGCAATTCCTTTTTCGCCCGCATACGTGTAATCAATATTGTCGTAACCAGCACCATAGTTTGCAACAATCTTTAAATGAGGCGCTGCATCAATAACTTCTTTTGGCACCTTTGTCGAAAGTAAACTTAACAATGCATCTTTATCTTTTACACGCTCTGTTAATTCATCTATAGAAATTAACTCCTCTTTATTGTACATTTCTACATTATGATCTTTTAATAGTTCTAATCCAATTTCCGGAATTTTTCCCGCTACTAATATTTTTGCCACTACTAACACCTCTTCTATAGAAAATAAGACATCTCTTATATTTCATTGTAAGAAATCCACATATAAAAACCAAGGAATTTGATTATAGTTTTGAAAATCGACACTTTTCCATGAAAAAAGAGGAGATGCAACTCTCCCCTTTTCTTACGCTTTTTCCTGCGATTCTTTTCCGAGCTTCACATCAATAGTTCCTTCTGCAACCGTATCGCTAATTTGCTCCTCAATAACCGATTGAGATGCAGCATTCGTTTCAGAAGTATAAGCTTGTTGCTGTGCACCTTGTACATTTTGTTTATTTTGTTGTTTCGCCATTTCTTACCCTCCTTTTCATTCTTTCTTATTTTGAACAAAAAGGACCGTTTTCATCAAAAAATTGCGTTTCATTTTGAATTTGTTACTTCTTCTTCAAGCGACCTCATTACTCTTGCTCGCTTCGTAAATGTTGCAACCTGAGTAACACCGTGAGCTCGTAATGTTTGTACATTTTGTTGTACATAATTCCCTAAATCATTTGGGTAATGGGCATCCGAAGAAATCGTAATTGGAACACCATACTTAGCTAATACTTGTAAATATAGTGGACTTGGGCACATTTCACGAACAGGATAACGATAGTATAATCCTGCATTTATTTCTGTTGCCGTATTCGTTTCTACTAACGCACAGGCAATTTCCTCATAATAAGAAAGCTGTTCATTCTCATCCAATCGATAATTAAATACCTTTATATTATCAAGATGAGCGATAATATCAAATAACTCGGTACGAATCGCACTCTCAACTGTTTTAAAAAACATATCATATAATGCGCGTAGGTCATGCACCTCAAAATATTCTTTCGTATCTGGATTATCAAATCCCCAGCCATTTAGAAAATGAACGGAACCAATTACATAATCAAAGTCTCCTAGCGCTAATAATTCTTTTAACTCTCCTTCACAACCAATAAAATAATCCGCTTCAATTCCAAGTTTAAGTGTGACACCTCTTTTCCCCCATCGTTCTTTCGCCTCTTCAATTGCCTTTGTAAAATCATACAGTGAAACTACCCTTACTTGATCCAACCATTCTTTCTGTATACGACCGAGCTTAGAATCACTAATATCTACATATTTTTCATAATATCCTTTTGCTTCATGAAAACGATATAGATGATCAACAATTCCCACTTCTTTTATTCCTTTTCGTACAGCTTCTTCTAAATATAGATCTATCCATTCTGTTGTAAATGGCCCTTCCTTCACACGCTTTTGCAAACGCTCTTGTGTTTTCATAAGCCAATCAATAGAATGTCTTTCTTGAAGCGGTTCATAACATTCCAACGCTTCATTTATTTTAGCAAGCCATCCTATTGAATACGGTCCTTCTTCTAAGTGAAGATGATAATCTACTTTCATATACATTCCCCCTTATAATGTATCTATTTCCCTTCTATCCCCAACTCTCGAAAGCTTTCCATTTCGTTCTTTCACCTCTCGCATGACATCTTCCAATGCAATATTTTTTTCAGCTAATAAAACGAAACAGTGATAAAATACATCAACCATTTCTTTCACTACTTCTTCTTTATCATTATTTTTACATGCGATAATTACTTCAGCACACTCTTCACCAATCTTCTTTAAAATTTTATCTTCTCCTTTTGAAAATAAATAATTTGTATACGATTCAGGAAGTGGGCTTCCCTTTCGTTCTTCAATTGTTTTATACAGCAACTTAAAGGCATTTTCCATATGTATCCCCCTATATAATTTGATAGTGAAAACATGTCTTCTCTCCCGTATGACAAGCAGGTCCTACTTGTTTCACATTCACAACAATTGAATCTTGATCACAATCTAAATATAAAGATTGCACATATTGAACATTCCCTGATGTTTCCCCCTTATTCCATAACGACTGCCTCGAACGAGAATAAAACCATGTTCTTTTCGTCTCTAACGTTTTTTCATATGCTTCTTCATTCATATAAGCTAGCATTAAAACGTCTTTCGTACCTTCTTCGATGACAATTGCCGGTATTAATCCTTTTGAAAAATTAGGTTTCATAACCGCACCTCAATATTTGCATCTCTTAATTTTCGCTTTACACTATGCACTGTCGCCTCCCCATAATGAAAGATGGATGCCGCTAACGCTGCATCAACTGTTGTCTTTTGAAAAACTTCTATAATATGATCCGTATGACCACAGCCCCCTGATGCGATGACTGGAATAGAAACACTTTTTGAAATTTCTTCTGTTAAACGAAGGTCATATCCGCTTTTCGTTCCATCTGCATCCATACTCGTTAACAAAATTTCACCTGCCCCAAGTTTAACAACACGATTCGCCCATTCTATGGCATCCATTCCTGTGTCAACTCTTCCGCCGTTGACGTATACGTTCCATTTATCTTCTGCTACTTTTCTAGCGTCAATTGCCACGACAATACACTGTGATCCAAAGTGTTCTGCGCCCTCTTCTATTAGCTTCGGGTTTCGCACTGCCGCTGAGTTTATTGAAACTTTGTCTGCTCCAGCTCTTAGTAAATTGTACATATCTTTCACACTTGAAATCCCCCCGCCAACCGTAAGAGGAATAAATACTTTAGCTGCTGTTTTTTCTACAACATCTATAATCGTTTTTCTTCCTTCATGAGTCGCTGTAATATCTAAAAATACGATTTCATCTGCCCCTGCCACGTTATATGCTTCAGCTATTTCAACCGGATCACCGACATCTTGTAATCCTATAAAATTTACACCCTTTACGACTCGCCCTTCTTTCACATCTAGACATGGAATAATTCGTTTCGCTAACATAACTTCGTTACCTGTAACACTTCTTCTAAATCAATCGTTTTCTCGTAAAGCGCCTTTCCAATTATGACACCATATATATTCATATCATTTAACTTTTTCACATCTTGAATAGATGCCACTCCTCCAGAGGCAATGAGACGAATGCCCACACTTTTTTGAAGTAACGCCAATTGTTCAAAATTTGGCCCTGCAAGCGTCCCGTCTTTCGAAATGTCTGTAAACACAATCGTTTGAACACCTAAACTTTCCATTTGTTTCGCTAAACTAATATAAGAAATTTCAGACAGATCAAGCCAACCTCTCGTTGCTACGAAACCATTTTTCGCATCAATTCCAACAATGATTTTCTCTTTATATAGACGAACTGCTTCCTCTAAAAATGACTTATCATAAAGAGCTGCTGTTCCTAAAATCACTTTTTCTACACCTACTGACAATAACTTCTCCACCGCTACAAGTGAACGAATTCCTCCTCCCACTTGCACAGGAATACGTACCGCCTTGCAGATTTTTTCAATGACGGGCAAATTTAACGACTCACCAGCAATTGCACCGTCTAAATCAACAATGTGTAGTATTTCCGCTCCAAGCTTTTCAAATATGATTGCCTGCGCTACCGGATCTTCATTCATCACCGTTTCTTTACTAAACTCTCCTTGATAAAGTCTAACGCATCGTCCTTCTTTTAAATCGATAGCTGGGAAGATTTCCATGCTTCTACCACCCCTTGAAAATTTTTTAATATTTGCATGCCAATTTCACCACTTTTTTCTGGATGAAACTGTGCACCAAATACATTTCCTTTCGCTACAAACCCTGGTACTTGCATTCCATAATCACTTACTCCGCATACAATTTCATCTGGACAATCCGCGTAATATGAGTGAACATAATACACGAAAGAACCATCCACTAATCCATTCCAAAGCGGAAATTCTCTTTCCTTCCTTAATTCATTCCATCCCATATGAGGAATTTTATACGAAACTTTTAACTTACGAATTTCCCCTGGTAGTAAACCTAACCCGCTACAATCTTTTAGTTCCTCACTTCGTTCAAATAAAAGCTGCATGCCCAAACATATACCGAGGAGTGGTTTTCCTATATCACAAACCTCTTTTAGTACACACACTAAATCTCTTTCTTCTAATACGTCCATCGCTTTCGGAAATGCACCTACTCCCGGTAAAATCACGCCATCGCTTCTCAATATCTCTTTTTTATTACTCGTTACAATGTACTCTGCGCCAATATATTTTAATGCTTGCTCTACACTGCGAATATTCCCCATTCCATAATCTATAATGGCAATCAATTACAACATCCCTTTCGTTGAATTTACACCAGTAATGTTGGCATTTTTTTCGACCGCTTCTCTAAGCGCTCTACCAAAAGCTTTAAATAATGCTTCAATTTTGTGATGCGTATTACTTCCGTATAGAACGCGCGCATGTAATGTAATATTGGCAGCATGTGCAACTGCTCTAAAAAATTCTTCCGTCAATTCTGTATCAAAATCCCCAAGCTTCGGATTTGTTAATTCCCCTTGAAATACACAATATGAGCGTCCACTTATATCAATTGCGACAAATCCTAAAGATTCATCCATCGGTACATACGCAGAACCGTAACGATTAATTCCCTCTTTGTTTTGCAATGCTTCTTTCAAGCAATTTCCGAGTACAATTCCAACATCTTCAACGGTGTGATGTGCATCGACAAATACATCACCTTCTGCTTCAACTTGCAATCCAAATCTTCCATGTCTAGCAAATAAAGTAAGCATATGATCGAAAAAACCAACCCTCGTTTGAATAGATACATTTGTACTTTCATCAAGCTGCAAACTTAATTTAATTTTTGTTTCTGTCGTCTCACGTACTTGACTGGACTGACGCATTATTGTTCCTCCTCAAACCTTATTTGGATTGCTCTCGCATGTGCATGTAACCCTTCTTTATTTGCAAGCTCTACAATATGATGCTGTACATTTTTTAATGCTTCCTCCGTATAAGAAATAAAACTTGATTTTTTCACGAAATCATCGACTGATAACGGAGAAAAAAATCTTGCCGTTCCGCTCGTTGGTAATACATGATTCGGTCCCGCTAAATAATCCCCGAGCGGTTCAGGTGCATATGACCCAAGGAAAATAGAACCTGCATGTTTCACATAATCTAGAGCATTCATCGGTTCTTTTATATGTAACTCTAAATGTTCTGGAGCAATTTCATTTGATAACTTTAGCGCCTCCTCTAAAGAAGGAACGATAAAGATGGCTCCATTTCTATTTATTGATTCACGTGCAATTTCACTTCTTGGTAACGTTTCTAACTGTCTTTCTACCTCTTTTTCTACTTCTTTAGCTAGTTCTATATTCGTTGTAATACAAATCGCCGTTGCTCTCTCATCATGCTCTGCTTGCGATAATAAATCCGCTGCGATATATTTTGCATTACCTGTTTCATCCGCGACAACTACAATTTCTGATGGACCAGCAATCATATCGATATTTACTATTCCGTATACTTCTCGTTTCGCTAGAGCGACGTACAAATTTCCCGGTCCAACTATTTTATCCACTTTCGGAATCGATTCCGTCCCGTATGCTAAAGCAGCAATTGCTTGTGCGCCACCTATCGTATAAATTTCATCTACTCCCGCAAGATCTGCAGCAGCTAATATATGCGGATCAATTCCTCCTTTCCTCGGCGGTGTTACCATTACAATCTTTTTCACACCTGCGAGTTTCGCCGGCAATACATTCATTAATACTGAAGAAGGATATGAGGCTGTCCCACCCGGTACATATACACCTACATTTTCTAACGGCCGAATGAGTTGCCCTCTAATTATCCCTTTACTTTCACAATCGAATATTGAGTGCTTCTTTTGCTTTTCGTGATACGAAACAACGTTTTTCTTCGCCTCTTTTAAAGCTTCTAAAAATGAATTCTCTACAAACATACTCGCTTGCTGTATTTCTTCTTCACTTACACGAAAATCTTTCATCTCTACACCATCAAACTTTTTTGTATAGAAAGATAAAGCCTCATCTTTCCCTTCCCTTACATGTCTAATGATTTCTCTTACACTTCTTTGAACAGTTTCTTCTATTATATTAGCGTTTTCTCTTAGCACTTTTATTTTAGATAATGCCTCCTTAAATTCTTCATAAATGATTTCCATTTTAAATCCTCCTATTTCCTTGATAAGATTTCTTGCTCCATCATATTTATAATGCTGAATATTTCGTCTTTTTTAGTTTTTAAGGCTGCCTTATTTACAATCATCCGAGCCGATATAAAGTACATTTCCTCAAATACAATGAGTCCATTCTCTTGTAATGTTTTTCCTGTTTCAACAATATCTACAATCGCATCTGCCAATCCAAGAAGAGGAGCGATTTCTACAGAACCTTCTATCTTAATAATTTCTACATCCTCTCCCTTATCATGATAATAAGTAGAAGTAATATGGGGGTATTTCGTAGCGATTCTTTTCTTCCGGTAACTCTTCGGATTATACGTAGGAATAGAAGCAACACAAAACTTACAAATCCCCACTCCTAAATCCAGCATTTCATAAATATCTTTCTCGTTTTCCATTAAAATATCTTTTCCAACGATGCCAATATCAGCTACCCCATGTTCTACATAAGTAGCAACATCAATCGCTTTTACTAAAATAAATGAAACATTTGTATTTTTACTTTGAAATACAAGCTTCCGACCTTTATTTTTGAGCTCGGAACAATCAATTCCAATCTGCTCAAAAAGTGGAATGACATGTTTTTCTAATCTTCCTTTCGTTAACGCAATTTGAATGTTACGCATGAAGCCTCTCCTTCTTTCTGGACTACCCATTTCTCATTCCATACATATTCCACTAAGTATTCATTCTTTGCCTCAACGACCGTTCCTATTTTATTTTTTCTTGCAAATTGAAAGGTATCGCTTAAATTAGAGAATAGAGATAACCAAGCATTTTTCCCATCCTTTCGAAGTAAATTTCGTAGCCTTTCTGCTTCCGCTAATCTATTTAACTCATAATGAATCACAATATCAATTTGATTTCGTTCATATGGTTCTTGCTGCTCTTGCAGCGCCTTCACAATTTGATTTACTTGTACCGCGAGTCCAACAGCTGGCAGCATTTCTCCAAAATTCCCAATTAGCTCATCGTACCTTCCGCCACTAACGATTTCTTCTCCAATTTCATATATATATCCTTTGAAAATAACACCCGTATAGTAATCTAAGTGTTGAATCATGCCCAAATCAATTGATATGTAAGAACCATATCCTAACATTTCAATTGTTTCATACATTTCTTTTACTCTTGCAATTGCCATTTTCATTTCATTACTTGAAGCAAGCTTTTCTGCTTCCTCAATAACTTCTAAATTTCCAAATAGCCTTGGCAATTTCTCAAGTAATCTTACTGTCTCATCGCATCGATCTAATTTCTTTTCTCCGATAAAATTTGAGAGGGCTGCATAATTTTTACTTTCTATATACGTTCTAAGTACCCTTTCTTCTTCATCCTGGATGGAGAGTTTTTTTACAATACATTTATATAACTGTACTTGCCCAATCTCAATTGTAAAAGATTGCACCTTCAACTTTTGAAGTGCTTGAATGACACTTATTACACATTCAATTTCAGCTCTTACATTATCAATCCCGATAACTTCAATACCACTTTGTACGATTTCATTATATTTTCCAGAATGGGATTCATTCGCTCGAAATACATTCCCGCTATACGTCACTTTAAGTGGCGTATCCCATCTCTGTGTTCCAATAACTCTCGCTAAAGGAATTGTCATATCTGGACGTAAAACGATAATCCTTCCCTTTTCATCAAAAAATTTATACATCTTCTCTTCATCTATCGGTCTATTTTGAAATGCAAAAACATCATAAAATTCAATTGTAGGTGTTCTTATTTCCTCATAACCTCTCTCTAAAAAAGTAAGCCTTAATTTTTGTTCTACTTCTTCAATTAACGTACATTCTTCGAATAAATAATCTCTCGTTCCATTCGGGTTTGCTCGTTTCCATTTTGTCATCTAAATTTTCACACCTTTCCCCTTCTAATGTATGCCTATTTCATTCCCCTAAGCCGAAAATAAAAAGAGCCTTGTAGACAAAATACCTACAAGGCTCTTCAGTAGAGTGTAGGTACAATGGGAATAACCCTTGTACCTACACGTTTTCACGCTAGGTTCAAGGGTTTTATGTATGATGATGTAGTTGTGTAAGCATTGTAATAGATTGCACGATATTCATAATACTTACTCCCTTTCTCCTCTGATTTTCACATAGTATATAACAGTTAATTTTGAATGTAAATACATTTTTAATATTCCGTCATTTTTTTTAATGTAAAGCCACTTTTCTTTCATACTCTTTTATTTCTTGTTCATATTGCATTGTAATACTAATTTCATCTAAACCATTTAATAACTTCTCTTTCCACATTTTCTCGATCGTAAAATGGAATCTATGCGTATTCGTTGTCATTATTTCATTTTCTAAATCAACTGTAATTTGTTCCCTCGCATCTGTTTTAGCAAGTTGTTCACGCATATCTTTATCCATTACAATCGGTAACATGCCATTCTTCATACAATTCATATAAAAGATATCGGCAAATCCTCCAGCGATAATAACGCGGAAACCATAATCAGCAAGTGCCCATGGAGCATGTTCTCTTGACGAGCCACATCCAAAATTATCACCTGTGATTAATATGCTGGCTCCTTTTCTTTCTTGTGCATTAAGCGGGAAATTAGGGTTTTCTTGGCGATTATTATCATATCGCCACTCATCAAATAAAAACTTCCCAAACCCAGTTCTTTCAATTCTCTTTAAATATTGCTTCGGAATAATTTGATCTGTATCAATGTTATCATTCATCAGTACTGCGGCAGTACCTTTATGAATACGAAATGGCTCCATCATAACTCTCCTTTCTAATATCAACAAAATGACCATATAACGCAGCCGCTGCCGCCATTGCCGGGCTAACTAAATGCGTTCGTGCTCCCTTTCCTTGTCTTCCTTCAAAATTGCGATTGGACGTAGAGGCACAATGTTCTCCTTCAGGCACTTGATCTGGATTCATACCTAGACACATTGAGCATCCGGGCTCTCTCCATTCAAATCCAGCTTCTTCAAATATGCGATGTAATCCTTTATGCATCGCTGCTTCTCTTACCCTTTGAGATCCAGGTACAACAAGTGCTCGCACACCTTCTTTTACTTTTTTACCTTTCACGACAGATGCAGCAATTTCTAAGTCAGAAAGCCTGGAATTTGTACAAGATCCAATGAAAACATGTTGAACTGGAATGTCATACGTACTTTGTCCGGGACTCAATCCCATATAAGAAAACGCTCTTTCATCATTTGCATCATGCTTTTCTGGCAATTTCTCATCGATCCGAACACCCATACTAGGATTTGTTCCCCACGTAACGTACGGCGCTAAATCCGTAACATCTACTAGAATATGTAAATCATAAACTGCATCTAAATCTGTATAAAGTTCTGACCATTTTTTCTTAATAGATTCATAGTCTTTCGGTGCATATTTACGCCCTTTTACGTAAGCAAACGTTTTTTCATCTGGTGCAATAATGCCAGCCTTTGCTCCCCCTTCAATTGCCATATTGCAAAGCGTCATCCTCTCTTCCATATCCATAGCATGAATGGCCTCTCCATAAAATTCCATTACGTAACCTGTTCCAACTGCTACTCCGTACTTTGAAAGAAGGTGTAAAATAATATCTTTCGCATAGACACCTTGCGGTAACTTCCCTTTTAACTCAATGCCCATCGCTTTCGGCTTTCGTTGCCATAACGTTTGCGTTGCCAATACATGTTCCACTTCACTCGTACCAATACCAAACGCTAGTGCGCCAAAAGCACCGTGTGTTGCTGTATGACTATCACCACAAACAATCGTTTTTCCTGGCTGTGTGAGTCCAAGTTCTGGTCCTATTACATGAACGATCCCTTGCTCTTCATCTCCGATATCCGCTAATGGCACCTGAAATTGTTTACAGTTTTGCCGAAGTGTATCTAGTTGCTGCTTCGCAATGCGGTCGGTAATATTCCAAACATCTTTCGTTGGAATATTATGATCCATCGTTGCAAATGTTAAATCTGGTCTGCGGACTGTTCGATTTGTAAGCCGCAAGCCTTCAAAGGCTTGCGGTGACGTTACTTCATGAACAAGATGTAGATCGATATATAATAAATCCAATCCATTTTCATTAGTCGCAACTACATGTCTTTCCCAAAGCTTATCTAGTAACCTTTTTCCCATTATCTCCCTCTCCCTACTAACGCTTGCTCTTCCATTTCTTGAATAACTGCCTTTGTAAATGAAGTTGTCGTTTCAGTCCCCCCGATATCTGCTGTACATTTCCCTGATTTAAGGACTGCAGAAACTGCTTCTTCAATTGCATATCCTTCTCTCGTTAATCCGAACGATTGCCCAAGCATCATTGCAACAGAACGCATCATCGCAATTGGATTCGCCTTATTTTTCCCCGCAATATCCGGTGCTGATCCGTGAATAGGCTCGTATAATGAAGGTCCCTTTTCAGCGTGACTTGCTGATGGAAGCATTCCTAATGATCCAGCTAATACTGAAGCCTCATCACTTAAAATATCACCAAATAAATTTTCCGTTACAATAACGTCAAATCTTCCTGGATTCCGAATTAATTCCATAGCTGCTGCATCTACTAAAATGTGTTCTACTTCCACATTTGGGTAGCGAAGTGCTACTTCTTCTGTCACAGTTCTCCATAATTTACTAGACTCTAAAACATTCGCTTTATCAATAGATGTTACTTTTTTCTTCCGCTTATTTGCTAATTGAAAAGCATACGAAACGATACGTTCAATTTCATGGCGATGATACGTAAGTGTATCTGTCGCCACTTCTTCCGTTCGCTCTTTCGGATAAGAAAAATAAATTCCGCCTGTTAATTCACGAACGACAACGAAATCAATTTCATCAGCGTTTTTTAATGGTGATAAATGTGCAGTTGCACTTTCTACCGTTACAGGGCGAACATTCGCAAATACACCGAGTCCTTTTCTTAATGCTAATAATCCTTTCTCAGGCCTTTCTTTCGCACTATCCCACCTTGGTCCACCTACTGCTCCAAGTAAAACCGCATCACTCGCTAAACAGGCGGCAAGTGTTCGCTGTGGTAATGGTTGCCCAGTTAAATCGATAGCAACACCACCAAAGTACTCATCTTGCAAATGAAAATGATGTCCATATAGCCTTTCTACCATATGCAATACTTCCTTCGCACTCTCCATTACTTCTGGACCGACACCATCACCAGCTAAACAAACGATACGTTTTTCCATTTTTAACACTCCTTTTAACCGAATTTTCAGAACTTTAATTTGATAGGTGAGGAAAGCTTCTCTCACCTATCAATTATTTATTTCACAAGCGCTATAAGAGATTTTAATTTCCCTGCTGCATGGACATAAGCTCTCGCCGACGCTTCCAATACGTCTTGCGCAACTCCGAAACCTGATATTTGGTGACTACCTTCTTTTAATTCAACATGAACGTGAGCAAGTGCATCTTGACCTTGTGTAATAGATTGTATGCGATAATCTGCCAATTCACATTCTAATCCCAAAATTCTTTGAATCGCATTGTATATCGCTTCAATACTACCAGAACCAGTGGCTGCATCTTCATATACATTTCCTTCCTCATCCTTCAACACAACTGTTGCGCATTGTGTACTATTTGATACGAAATGCACTTGTAATTGCGTAATGTTATATTGCTGAGCTGCAAATGCTGCTTCACCAAGCATAAGTGCGCGTAAATCTTCTTCAGTAATTTCCTTTTTACGATCAGCCAATTTTTTAAATGCTTCGAATGCCGCATCTCGCTCTTCATTTGTAAATTCATAACCAAGCTCTTTCATTTTTTCCGTAAACGCATGACGGCCAGAGTGTTTCCCAAGTACAAAGAGATTTTGAGATTCTCCTATAAGCGCTGGTTCGATAATTTCATAAGTTGTTACTTCTTTTAAAACCCCGTCTTGGTGGATGCCCGATTCATGAGCAAATGCATTCGCTCCAACGATTGCTTTATTTTTCGGTACAACCATACCCGTTAACCTGCTTACTAATATACTCGTCGCCTTAATTTCTTTTAAAGTCATCGAAGGCTCTGCTTTATAAAAATCTTTTCTAATATGAAGAGCTACCGCAACTTCTTCTAACGCTGCATTCCCTGCTCTTTCTCCAATGCCATTAATCGTTCCTTCTACTTGCAATGCTCCCCCTTCAACCGCAGCTAACGAATTTGCTACTGCCATACCAAGATCATCGTGACAATGACAAGAAAAAATCGCTTTTTCATATGATGGAACGGATTCTTGTAAGTATTTAAAAAGAGAATAATACTCTTCCGGATTTGTATATCCAACTGTATCCGGAATATTAATTACATTCGCTCCTGCTCGAATCGCAATTTCTACTGCTTCAGCTAAAAATGCTCTCGATGTTCTTGTCGCATCTTCTGCAGAAAATTGTACTGTCGGAAATAATGATTTTCCGAGCGTAACCGAGCGATGAATACTATTTAACACATCTTCTTTTGACATACAAAGTTTATATTTCATATGAATATCACTCGTAGCTAGAAATACGTGTAGACGAGGAGATACAGCGCCTTTCACAGCTTCATATGCTCTTCGAATGTCACTTTCTTTCGCTCTAGCTAAACTCATAACCGTAGCATTTTGAATTGTATTCGCAATACGTTTTACCGATTGGAAGTCGCCTTCGGAAGCTGCCGCGAATCCAGCTTCCATTACATGAATACCAAGCCTCTCTAATTGCCTAGCAATTTGTAATTTCTCTTGTTCATTTAAATTTACTCCTGGTGATTGTTCGCCATCACGAAGCGTTGTATCCATGAACAAAACCTGCTTCATATTATTTAACCCCTACCTTTACTCGCGGCTGTACGAAAGGCATCATTTCACGTAATTTACGTCCAACTACTTCGATTTCATGTTTATTCTCTTTCTCATTTGTCGCATGGAAATTTGGTCTTCCTGCTTTATGTTCTGCAATCCACCCTCTTGCAAATGTACCATCTTGAATTTCTG
This sequence comes from Bacillus sp. FSL E2-8900, assembly GCF_037966225.1. Lineage (NCBI taxonomy): Bacteria > Bacillati > Bacillota > Bacilli > Caryophanales > Bacillaceae > Bacillus > Bacillus sp. FSL E2-8900. The sequence goes on along the minus strand of NZ_CP150193.1, from coordinate 1,351,991 downwards.
CTAATACTGCCCCCATCGCTTTCTTCGTATCTTCAGTCACAACGCGTGGTCCTGATACGAAGTCTCCCCACTGCGCTGTATCTGAAACTGAATATCTCATATTTTCAAGTCCACCTTCGTACATAAGGTCAACGATTAGCTTCAATTCATGTAAACATTCAAAATATGCAAGTTCAGGCTGATATCCCGCATCAACTAACGTTTCAAACCCTGCTTTTACAAGTGCAGTCACTCCGCCGCAAAGTACAGCTTGCTCTCCAAACAAATCTGTTTCTGTTTCTTCTTTAAACGTCGTTTCTAGTACACCAGCTCTCGTTGCTCCAATTCCGTCAGCATAAGAAAGTGCTTTTTCAGTCGCAACTCCTGTTGCATCTTGATATACTGCAAATAATGCAGGAACAGCCCCGCCCTCGGCGAACGTACGGCGTACGAGATGCCCTGGTCCTTTTGGCGCTACTAGAAATACATCTACATTAGCTGGTGGTTTTACTTGATCAAAGTGAACATTAAATCCATGTGCGAACACGAGAGAGTTTCCAGCCTGTAAATTTGGTGCAATTTCAGCTTCATATACTTCTGGTTGTAATTCATCAGGCAATAGAATCATTACTACATCAGCTTTTTCCGCAGCTTCTGCTACTGTATATACAGAAAACCCATCTTCATTCGCTTTATCCCAAGACTTACCTTTTCTTAAACCTACTACTACATCAAATCCGTTATCACGTAAATTTTGCGCATGCGCATGACCTTGCGAGCCATATCCGATGATTGCTACTTTCTTTTCCTTTAATACATTTACTGTTACATCTTTCTCATAATAAACTTTTGCCATTTTCATTTCCCCCTATATTTAAATGATTATTGAATTAACATAACTTGCTTATCTTGTTTTTTCATACTACGTGTAAATGCTGTTACACCTGTTCTAGCAATTTCTTTCAAACCGTATGGACGAAGTAATTCAATTAACGCTTCTACTTTATCTTGCGTACCTGTTACTTGCACAACTATGGAATCCTTCCCAACATCTATTACAGCGGCTCGAAACGGTTCAATTAAACTATATAATTCTGCCCTCGCTACAGAAGTTGCTACTTTAATAAGAGCAAGCTCTCTAGCAATCATCGCTTCTTCTGTAATATCTGATACTTTCAGAACATCAATTTGCTTATGCAGTTGTTTAATTAACTGCTCCACTTGCTGTTCACTTTCAACGTGTACAACAATCGTCATTCGCGATATATCTGATGATTCTGTATGACCTACTGAAATACTTTCAATATTAAAATGTCTTCGTGTCATAACCCCTGTAATTCGGTTTAACACACCACTTTGATTTCGAACTGTCGCTGTAACAATTCTCTTCACCCTTTTTCCACTCCCTCCATTTGGTGAACACCTTTTCCTGGCGCAACCATCGGCATAACCTTCTCTGATTGAAGTACACGACAATCAATTACGACTGGCTCTTGTAATTCGATCGCATGCTGGATTTGCTTCTTTGCAAGAAGTGGATCGTCAATACGAACACCTTTTATGCCATATGCATTTGCAAGAGCGACGAAATCTGGTTGGCATGGTAATAAAGAATGTGAATATCTTTGATTGTAAAATTCATCTTGCCATTGTCTTACCATTCCTAAAGCTTCATTATTTAAAATAAATACTTTAACGGGTAAAGCGTGTTCTTTTAATACACTTAATTCTTGCAGAGTCATTTGAAACCCAGCATCACCAACAATTGCAATAACTAATTCTTCAGGCTTTGCAATTTGCGCACCGATTGCTGCTGGAAATCCGAACCCCATCGTTCCTAATCCACCAGAAGTTACCCATTTATCTGGATTTTTCAGTGGATAATATTGCGCTGCCCACATTTGGTGTTGCCCAACGTCTGTTGTTACAATCGCTTCTCCCTTCGTAATTTCATATAGCATATCAATCGCATATTGAGGTTTAATACTTTCAGAATTTCTTTTATAAGAGAATGGATATTTTTCTTTTCTATTCTTTAATAAAAAGAGCCATTCATGATGATTTTCTTTCTTTCCTTCTGATTGAAGCAATACTTCTAACGCCTGCTTAGCACTTGCAACAATAGGAATCTCTGTTGGCACATTTTTCCCGATTTCTGCTGGATCAATATCGATATGTGCAACAGTCGCCCCTTTAGCAAAAAAAGCTAAATTTCCAGTAAGACGATCATCAAATCTCGCGCCTATATTAATGAGTAAGTCGCATTCATATAATGCCATATTGGCTGTATAAGAACCGTGCATTCCCCCCATCCCTAGAAATAGTTCATCATCTGGTGGAAAACCACCAAGTCCAAGTAATGTATGCACAACAGGGATTTCATATTTACGAGCAAAACTTGTCAATTCTTTCGAAGCTTTCGCATGCAATATACCCGCTCCAGCTAAAATTAACGGTTTTTTTGCGGTTTCAATTACTTTGAGTAATTTGTTTATTTGAAGTAGATTCGGTTCATAATTAGGGTTATATCCTGGTAAATCCATTTGTACATTGCTACATCGCTCACCTTTCTCGACTACCATATCTTTCGGAAGGTCAATAACGACTGGTCCTGGTCTTCCTGTTTTAGCAATATGAAATGCTTCTTTAATAATTCGAGGTAAATCTGAGGCCTTTCGCACTTGATAGTTATGTTTTGTCACTGGCATCGTAAGTCCCATAATATCTGCCTCTTGAAAAGCATCGCTCCCAATTAACGTTGTTGCTACTTGGCCTGTAAATACTACAAGTGGCAATGAATCAATCATCGCATCAGCTAGACCCGTAATTACATTTGTAGCACCTGGTCCACTCGTTGCAATTACAACCCCTGGATTCCCTGTAATTCTGGCATACCCTTCAGCAGCGTGAATTGCCCCTTGCTCATGCCTTGTTAAAATATGCGGAATTTCACAATCATACAATGCATCATAGAGAGGTAAAACGGCACCACCCGGATAACCGAAAATCACTTCTACGCCTTCCTTTTCTAGCGCTTCTAACAATAGCTGTGCACCAGTTTCCAGTTTCTCTTCCGTTTTTGAAGACATTGTTCTTATAAGCCCCCTTTTTCAACCTTTTATACAATAAAAAAATCCTACGTCCACACTCCAGCTATGTGCTGAAGGGACGAAAGATTTCGCGGTACCACCCTTCTTTGCAAGAATACTCTTGCCTCAGTGATCCATAAATGGATCTAGCTAATAACGGAGCTACCGTCTAAGCCTAGACAAATGCTTTAGCTTAGCACTCAAGGGCGATGTTCGTCGACGTGAACCATCGGTTTTCAGCAACCACCGACTCTCTGTGAGGCTTCACAATCAACTACTCCTCCCTATCAACGCTTTCTTATGTTAAAAAAGTTGTTATCCAACTTTATTTTCTTCGTAAATTTTCTCTCCATCTTCTACAACTAACTTACGAAACTCTTCTAATAAACGGTTCGTATGTGGACCTGTTTGCCCTAAGCCAATCGTTCTACCATCTACTGTCGTAACAGCAATCACTTCAGCAGCTGTTCCTGTTAAAAACACTTCATCAGCTACATATACATCATGTCTTGTAAATAACTCTTCTCTTACGTCATACCCAAGTTTTTCGCCGATTTCTAAAATGGCGTTTCGTGTAATACCTTCTAACGCTCCAGCAGAACTTGGTGGTGTAATTAATTTATTTCCTTTAACAATAAACACGTTATCTCCTGATCCTTCAGCTACATATCCTTGATCATTTAACATAAGCGCTTCTTGTACTCCAGCTAATTTCGCTTCAATACGAACTAAAATATTGTTTAAGTAATTTAAAGATTTTACTTGAGGGGATAAAACATCGGGACGATTTCGGCGCGTTGCAACTGTTACAACTGGAATCCCTTTCTCATAATATTCTTGTGGGAATAAAGATAATTGTTCTGCAATTACTACTACATTCGGCTTCTTACATGAATCGGGATCCAATCCAAGATTTCCTGCTCCTCTTGATACAACAAGGCGAATGTATCCATTAGATAATTTATTTTGTCGAATCGTCTCAACAACAATATTTGTTACTTCATCTAATGAATATGGAATTTCTAAAAGGATTGATTTTGCTGATTCATACAACCGGACAAGATGCTCTCTCAAACGGAAAACATTACCGCTATAAACTCTAATTCCTTCAAACACTCCATCGCCATATAAATAGCCATGATCATATACTGAAACTTTTGCCTCATCTTTTGGAACAAATTCTCCATTTAAGAAAATCCATTGCTCATTCACTAGAAGCGCCTCCTATGTTCTATGAATTTTTTATTGTTTCCTAGTTTACTCTCCTTTCTAAATAAATCAAGTGAATTTTTAGAAAATTTATAATTTTTAATCATACGTACTTCTTTACTTATACTGATTTAACAACATTGTTAACGTTTACAAAAAGTCAAAAAATTTTTTTCGCCAATTTCCACTAAAAAAATATTTGTTTAAAAGAAGGATTTTCATCAATTGATACGAATCTATTGTATTCAATAAACGGACGTCCGATTTTATAAATCCGGAAATATATAACGACTTTTGCTGAAAAAGGGGGAAAATAACAAAAATAGCGCTGTCTAAAAATAACATTCATATTTTTCATTTCGTAATCATAATCCTATTTTTAAAAAACAATTTGTCAAAATGAAGGAGGAAATAAATATGGCGTGTGTACAAATTAAAGGAACGAGACAAGAGGTAGTAGAAATGCTGCAATTATTTGATCTAATGGATACGAAAGGTTTTTGTAAATTCGATAATTACGTAGAGGTAGAACCAAATACGCAAGAACATAATCATTTTATTGCTTCAATCGACATCCATTCAAATACTTCTTCAGCACAAGATACATTATTAAACGATCAATTCGTTAGTCAAATGCTTACTGGCGTATATAACGACTAAACAAAGATTTACTTCCTACCGTCTTTTCATAAATATATGCAGTGAACTTGAGCATACTAGCAATTAGATGGTAGGGAGGTGAGAATTATGGCTAGAATTGGCGTTGAAAACTCATTAACAGACGTTCAACAAGCTCTTCAGCAACAAGGTCATGAAGTTGTTACACTTAACTCAGAACAGGATGCACAAGGGTGTGATTGTTGCGTTGTAACTGGGCAAGATTCTAATGTGATGGGCATTGCAGATACATCAATTAAAGGATCAGTCATTACAGCTCACGGTTTAACAACTGATGAAATTTGTCAACAAGTTGAAAGTCGCACTTAAAAAATGAAAGAGGACTCCTTTTAAAAGGAGTCCTCTTTTTTATATTCACCTAACGGGAAAGTAACATATACTGGATGAAAGCCCTACCTCTCTCTCATCATTACGGTTCCACTGACCGCTCCTTGATTCACTAGTATACATATATAGCTTACAAATACAATTTATAGGGTTTGTTCACAAAAGTTGTTGATAAAATTACCCGATCTTTCGCAAACTTTTCGTATTGCATTCATAAGAGATATTTACTTTACACTAGCTGTAACCGAGACACGAATTAAAATTCTAACACCAATACAATAACTTGTCAACTTTTTTCCGCAAATTAAAAACAGACATTAACGGTTTGTCTGTTTTAGAATGGAGCTTTTTCTTTTATTACATATACAACAAAGCCGCTTACTAACATGAATAAGCCAACTACTAAGTTTTTGATATTAATCATAAATTCCTCTCCCTTATTCCACACATCATATATATTTACATTTCAATTATTCCGATCATCCTAAAGCGCACTTTTTTTAATATATCATAATTCCTAAAAAATGCAAGTTCACTTTTGACGACCATTCACAAATTTATCTACAGTGCTTGGTACAGTATTTAAAGCCTTTTCAATTAAATGTGTACTGCTGTTGAGATGTAATACTTGCACCCCATTAGAACCAACTACTAAAAAAGCTACTGGACTAATGGAAACCCCAGCCCCGCTTCCTCCTCCAAATGGATGCCCTTGTTTGTTCTCTTTATGCTGATTTTGCCCACCGTTATGTTTTTCAGTAATGAAATCCCCTTTAAAATCACTTCCACCAGCTCCAAAACCAAAAGCCACTTGAGATACTGTTAATACTACATTTCCGTCAGCTGTTGAAACCGGGCTCCCAACAATTGTATTTACATCTACCATCTCTTTTAAATTTGTCATTGCCGTTTTCATTAAATTTTCAATTGGATGTTCCATTATGTATTGCACCCTTTCCTCATTATTCCTTTTTATATTTTCCAAAATAGAGGAAGTCATACTAACTTTTCCTATTTCAAGAAAACATTTTCCTCCTTTTAAAAGATACTACTCCCTGTACATGCTCCGGTATAGTGAAACTTTAATCAGTGGGATGTGCACGTTTCTCGACTCCCACAAATAGCGGGATAAAAAAGAAAAAGAGATACATACTACTATTGAACCTTGTTATGAAAGGAGTCATGACTTTGACTGAGAAATTTGATGATTATAAAAGAAAAGATAGAATAGATAGTGATTATAGTGACTATAAAGAAGAGTACGCCGCTGAGGTTGCACCACAACGCATTGATTATGATTACGATGATAAAGACGATAAAGATGTTGTAAAATCGTCCGCTGCTGGATCAACTGCTGGTTTTATCGCTCTTGCGCTATCTATCTTATCGCTATTTACATTTCCAACACTATTTGGTCTTGTTTCTGTTTTACTCGGTATTTACGCTTATAATCGCGGAGCTACTGTAACTGGCGGTATCGCTGCAGTTGTCGGTGGAATTGCTGCACTTATCGCAATTTTATTCCGAGTAGCACTTATTGGTCTATTGTTCTCCCTGTTCTAAAAAAGAAAAAGGTATCTCGCTTAACGCGGGATACCTTATCCTGTAAACACATCTTCCGATGGATATTTTATTTTTTGTTTTGCTGGTCGCGCTAAAGAGAACACAAGTGTTAATGGTCCAATTAATCCGCAGAACATAACAAACATAATAATACATTTTCCGAATGCCGATAGCTTTGCAGTAATTCCCATCGTTAATCCGACTGTGCCAAACGCTGATATTGTCTCAAATAATAATTGAATAAAGCTGAAGTTTTCTGTAAGCATTAATATGAATACCGCTGCTAAAATAAGTATTTGACTGGCAACAGCAATCGCTAAGGCCCTCGTTACTGTCGACATTTTAATTGTACGCTGAAATAAAACAATTTCCTCCTTTTTTCTAAAGAAAGAAAGGACAGATGTAATTAAGATAACAAACGTCGTTAATTTAATTCCTCCACCTGTCGATACACTTCCTGCACCAATAAACATTAAAATCATCGTAAATAATATAGATGATTCTTCCATACCTCCATAGTCAACCGTATTAAATCCAGCTGTCCGCGGAGTAATACCTTGAAAGAAGGAAGCCCATAGTTTTTCATTTAAAGATAAATTCCCTAACGTCTTCACATTATTATATTCCAATACAAAAATTACAATCATTGCTATAACATTTAGCACTACTGTTCCAATAATCATTATTTTTGAGTGAAGTGATAATTTTCGAAAACTGCGGCTATACCATATATCAATTAATACGGTAAAACCGAGTCCCCCAATTACAATTAAAGAGCAAATCCCAATATTAATAATGGGATCCCCTACATATCTTGTTAAATTATCTGGCCATAAAGCAAATCCTGCATTATTATAAGATGCAATTACATGAAAAATACTATAATATAAACCTTTTCCAAAACCAAACTCTGGAATAAAGCGAAACGATAAAAAGATGACCCCAATAAGTTCAATACAAATCGAAAATATAAAGACACGCTTTACTAATTTTACAAGACCACCTATATTTGTTTGATTAAATGCTTCTCCAATTAATAAACGATGGCGTAATCCGATTTTTTTACCTAGTACCCAAACAATTAAAATGGCAATTGTCATAAGACCTAGACCACCTGTTTGAATTAAAAACATAATAACAATTTCGCCAAACATCGTAAATGTACTTGCTGTATCCACTACTCCCAAACCAGTTACGGTCGCTGCTGACGTTGCTGTAAAGAAAGCATCTACCCAACTAATATGTACTTTCGTTGCGAATGGTAATTTTAATAACAAACCGCCAACCACAATTAAGCAGAAAAAGCCTAATGCTAATATTTGTGGTGGGTTTAATCGTATAAGACGATTATACAGCCCTTGTTTTTTTGTTACGTCCATATCACTAACTCCCTTATTAAAGTGAAGCTTTCCCCTCATACAATAAAAAGCTTTTTAAAAGCCCTTAAATAATTGGGACAAACCTTATATTCTCATAATATAGTTGAGCATAATCCTTTTTTTCATAGATTACAACTTTTATTTATATTCAGATTCCTTTTCGTTTTATGCTGGGAAAACTCTATATCCTAACTCAATATTGCTAGCAATAACAATTTCATATGTACTATTTTTCAAATCCCCATATCTTTCACTCTATGTTCACATAGAGGTCACACCTATCTTTTATAGTATATGTATCGAAGTTGTTCCTCCCTAATTTATAAGACATTCCCCAGTGTCTTTGAATAGCTTCCATCCCTAATTAAATTGACATAAATTGTCCCCTTCCTTGACCATCTTATAAATGATGGTCTTATTTTTTTGTTTTCTCTATCTTTTATTCCGCTATTTGTGGGCAATAAACGCCCGATTGGTTAAGGCTAATAATCAACAGGGGATGAACAAAAAACACTCATTAAATTTTCATTTTATTTAAAACTCCCTCTCTCTTTCACTCTATATTCACACAGAGGTCACATCCACCTTTTATAGTATATGTATCGAAGTTGTTCCTCCCTAATTTATAAGACATTCCCCAGTGTCTTTGAACAGCTTCCATCCCTAATTAAATTGACATAAATTGTCCCCTTCCTTGACCATCTTATATATGATGGTCTTATTTTTTTGTCTTTCTATCTTTTATTTAAAACTCCCCCTCTCTTTCACTCTATGTTCACACAGAGGTCACATCTACCTTTTATAGTATATGTATCGAAGTTGTTCCTCCCTAATTTATAAGACATTCCCCAGTGTCTTTGAACAGCTTCCATCCCTAATTAAATTGACATAAATTGTCCCCTTCCTTGACCATCTTATATATGATGGTCTTATTTTTTTGTCTTTCTATCTTTTATTTAAAACTCCCCCTCTCTTTCACCCTATGTTCACATGAGAGTCACACCTATCTTTTATAGTATATGTATCGAAGTTGTTCCTCCCTAATTTATAAGACATTCCCCAGTGTCTTAAAGCAACTTCCATCCCTAATTAAATTGACATAAATTGTCCCCTTCCCTTGACCATCCTATGTGATGGTCTATTTTATTTTCCAAACACAAAATCGGTCTATCTACACTTAAACAAAAATGAAAAATTCAGAAAATATTGTCAAATTAGGTATTTTTTCGGTATAATTACTTTAGAAAGAAATTTCGCAAAAACAAAAGGGGGGATTTTATTGAAACAAACAAAAGCAATCTTAATCGCATTATTTCTAGGTCTAGTTGTTGGACTCACTCTAAATTTAGCTGCTCCATCTATCTTTGAGCCACTAAATCAATATGTGTTCAACCCAATTGGTCAATTGTTTATTCGACTTATTAAAATGCTAGTTGTTCCTGTTGTGTTCATTTCTATCGTACTTGGTGCTGCCGGCCTTGGAGATCCGAAACAACTTGGAAGAATCGGTTTAAAATCAATTTCATTCTTTCTCGTAACAACTGCGGTTGCCATCTCTATAGCGGTTACATTTGCACTTATTATAAAACCAGGAGCTGGCGGTAATTTTAAAACAGAAGGTCTTAAGTATGAAGGTGCAAAAACTGAAACATCTTTCGTCGACACATTGCTAAATATCGTACCAGATAACCCAGCAAAAGCGATGGCTGACGGAAACATGTTACAAATCATTGCCTTTGCCGTATTGATTGGACTCGGTATAGCTATTTTAGGAAAACGAGTTCAAGGTATCCATTCATTACTTGAACAGGGCAACGAATTAATGATGTATCTTGTTAATCTCGTTATGAAATTAGCCCCAATTGGAACATTCGGTTTGCTCGCTTCATCCGTTGGTAAAATGGGGCTTGCAGGCGTCACTGCGATGTTCAAGTATATGATTGTCGTTATGTTAGTACTCATTATTCACGGGGTCTTTGTATATGGCGGCTTATTAAAGGTATTAGCAAAAGAAAGTATTGTTCGTTTCTTTAAACATTTCGGACCAGTAATGGCAATTGGATTTAGTACATCTAGCTCTAATGCATCGCTTCCATTTGCAATGAAAACAGCACAAGATAAGCTTGGCGTTCCAAAAGCGATAAGCTCATTTGTACAACCACTAGGGGCAACTATTAATATGGATGGTACTGCCATTATGCAAGGAGTAGCCACTGTATTTATCGCTCAAGTATACGGAGTTGAACTTACATTACCGCAATTAGCTATGGTCGTATTAACTGCTGTACTAGCTAGTATCGGTACTGCTGGTGTACCTGGTGTTGGACTTGTAATGCTTACAATGGTTTTAAATCAAGTAAATCTACCAGTAGAAGGTATCGCTTTAATTATCGGTATTGACCGTATTCTAGATATGTCTAGAACAGCTGTAAACATTTCTGGTGATGCAATTTGCGCAATGATTGTCGCAAAATCAGAAGAAAAATATAATACGGATCAATCGGCAGCATCGTAAATCAAAAAAGGAGTGAATTATTTCACTCCTTTTTTGATTTACTCCCTTTTTTAGAACGATATTCTTTCCCTTTATTATCATTACCAGTTTCAAATTCAGTGCTAAATTCCTGATTAAACTGGCCGGACTTTGGTGATCCTTGATTACCGCTCCCTTTACTACCGTTACGATTCGTCATATTTCTCCCTCCTTCCTTGTATTAGTAGTATGGCGCTCTATCTTTTTTCATACACATTTTATTTATTAACATCTATTACACACGAAAGAAGATCTCCCATCTATAAGGAAGACCTTCTATTTTATCACGTAAGCGTTTTCTTGTTTATAATCACTTAAATAAGTTTTTTGGAAATTGAAATCATTACATTCATTTCATCTTCTGAAAGTGCAGAGAATCTTTCTTGTAAATATTGTTTTTTCGCATCTTCCATTTTCGCAACTAAATCTTTCCCTTGTTCTGTAATCTCTAAATACACAACTCGGCGATCTGATGTAGAACGTGAACGAGTTACAAAACCCTTATTAATTAATTTTTCTGTAACAGCTGTAATATGACTATTCGACACATTTAATTCATTTGCTACACGCGATACCATTTCTTTATTCGTACGATTTAATATTCTTAGGACGATGAATTCATTCCACGGTATGTAACCACCAAATATTTTTCCGATATCATTACGCAACGTGCGAAACATAGCAAACACATTTGTCGATAGTTCTTCCATTAATTGCTCTCGATTTTGAGACAACATTGACAGCTCCTTTTATTTCATTTAGTTAAATAAAAACCTTATTAATAATTTTACATGAAATCTTACTTTTTGTCACCTTATTTTCCCATAATTCGTAGTTTTTTAATATGTATTTCATGATAAAATGAAGTCAACTTCCAGAAAAAGGGGTATTTTAATGCATGAGGAGGATAGGTTCTCAAATCTCAGCCTAAAAGATAAAACAATTATCATTAGTATTATTGCTCTTTTTCTCATTATAGTTTTTACATTTATATTTTTTGTATATGTAGGAATCTTTCAAATTACAGGTATAGCGTATAGTTCACGTACTGCTTTACTTCTCTTTTTTTTATTAATCACTTTCTTAGATGGTATTACATTATTTATTTTCAGTTTCTTCAAAGCGCTGCTATATCCATTGACTCAAAATATGTCAAATTGGATTTCTCTCACTCTTTTCTCATTCATTGAAATTACACTAGATTGGTTCGTCATTCATACTGCTGATGATTGGATAGAAAGCGTACAAATGTCCAACTTAACTGAATTATGTGTCGTACTATTCTTTTTTCTATTAAATAAATTATTAAGTGACAAGAAAGAGTAAGAATACAAGCTTTTCTATATAAAAATTGGTACAATGAAAGCAAATCTTACTAAAGAGGTGTTAATTATGAACTTACAACAATGGGCTGATAAAGGTATGTCCTTTGATACATATGTGAATGAAATGCAAGTAAACCAATACGAGCTACTACACATTTACAATAATTTTTTAATTCCAAATGAATTACTTCCTGTATTAGAAGAACGTCAAAATGATGGCTGGCGTGTTATCGTATTAACTGCTGATTGGTGTGGCGATGCTCTTTTATGCGTACCTGTTATGAAACGAATTTCTGAAGTTGCAAATATTGATATGAGTTTATTAATTCGCGATGAAAACTTAGAATTAATGGATCAATATTTAACAAATGGAACAGCACGTGCGATTCCAATCTTTATTTTCATTGATAAAGATGGAAATGAACAAGCTGTTTGGGGACCACGCGCTCCAAAAGTACAAGAATTAGTAACTTCAATGCGCGCTACATTACCTGAAAAAGAAGATCCAACTTTCGAAGAAAAACAAAAAGAAATGTATGCTAATTTCCGTGCTACATTAGCTGATGATACTTCTCTTTGGGAACATGTAATGGAAAACATGATGGAAAAAGTAGTAAAATAAAAACCTGCCGAGCTCGGCAGGTTTTTTTATTACATAATGAAGAAATAGAATACCGCAGCTAAAATGAAACGATAATAAGCGAACGGTGTTAGTTTTACACGAGATAATAATTTCAAGAATGAAACAATTGCAAGCATCGCAACAACGAATGCAGTTACAAATCCTGTTACAAATAGCGTTATATCTGCTGAGCTTAATACATCCCAGCTTTTAATTAAATCTAAGCCACTTGCAGCTACCATCATCGGTACTGCTAAAATGAACGTATATTCAGCTGCCGCTGTATGCGACACGCGAGCTAATAAACCACCACTTATTGTAGAACCAGAACGAGAAAATCCTGGCCAAAGAGCTAAACATTGGAACATTCCAATTGTAAATGCCTGTTTATATGTGATTTCATCTAACGTTCTTGCTGTACTTGGTTTCGAAAACTTCTCAGCAACAATCATTAAAATACCACCGGCTACTAAGCTAATAACAACTGGTCCTGGACCAAATAAAACCTCTTTAATAGTGCTATGGAATAATACGCCAAGTACCCCGGCAGGAATCATCCCGATAATAATATGTAATAAATTTAACGATGGTCCGTCTGTTACTTTACCTATTCCAACTAACGACCATAGACGCTTCCAAAATATAACAACAACTGCTAAAATCGATCCCAATTGGATAACAACTTCAAAAACTTTCGCTCTCTCATCGTCAAATCCAATTAAATGTCCTGTTAAAATCATATGTCCTGTTGATGATACTGGTAGAAACTCTGTTAACCCTTCAACAGCACCCATGATTAAACCAATTAACCAATCAGCCACAAGTAGTGCCTCCTTAATAACAAATAATATGTAATTTTTTCACACCTTATCATAATACCTTATCCCTTTTCAAAGTGCATCCTTTTTTTATTGGCTTCATATGTTATAGGCGCGTATTTCTTTTCTAATCTTTGATTAAATTGTATGATAGTAAGAGTTTGTTTTTTTATACGGAAAGGGGATTTTATGAAAGAAACTACTTCATTCTCACAAAAGTTAAAGCAATTTGTATTACTATTTTTTCCGATTTTCGTAACGCAAATGTCATTATTTGCGATGAGTTTTTTTGATACAACGATGTCAGGACATGCAAGTCCAACTGATTTAGCAGGTGTGGCAATTGGAACAAGTATATGGATTCCAGTTAGTACGGGGTTAACAGGAATTTTAATGGCTACTACTCCCATTGTTGCACAGCTCGTTGGATCCAAGAAAAAAGAGGACGTTCCCCACGTTGTCATACAAGCAGTTTATTTAGCAATTTGTGCTAGCTTCGTTGTTATCCTCATCGGTTTTTTCGTCGTTTCACCTATTTTAAATGGCATGCGCTTAGAAGAACCTGTGGAACGTATTGCAGCGCAATTTTTAAGTATTATCGCAATAGGAATTATACCTTTATTCACTTACACTGTTTTACGTGGATTTATTGATGCATTAGGAAAAACTCGAACAACGATGATTATTACATTATTATCATTACCAATTAATGTAATATTAAATTACCTATTAATTTTTGGTAACTTCGGTTTCCCAAAGCTCGGTGGTGTCGGAGCAGCAATTGCTTCCACTGCAACATATTGGTGCATTTTAATTATTACAGTCATTATTATTCAGACGAAAGAGCCTTTTGCCTCTTTCAACATTTTCAAACAATTATACCGACCTTCTCTTTCGAGTTGGATAGCATTCTTAAAACTTGGCGTCCCTATCGGATTTGCTATCTTTTTTGAAACGAGTATTTTCGCTGCGGTAACGCTCATGATGAGTAATTTTAGTACGACAACTATTGCAGCTCACCAAGCAGCTATGAACTTTGCTTCCTTGTTATATATGACTCCGCTAAGTTTAGCAATGGCAATGACTATTGCGGTTGGATTCGAAGTTGGAGCAAAACGTTACGATAATGCAAAACAATACGGACTGATTGGAATTGGATTAGCCCTTGCCTTTGCTTTATTATATTCGATTCTTCTCTACTTCTTTGATGATCAAATTGCTTCTATTTATACGACAGATGCAAAAGTTCATCATTTAGCAAAAGAATTTCTTATCTTTGCAATTTTATTTCAAATTTCAGATGCAATTGCAACCCCTGTACAAGGAGCTTTGCGTGGTTATAAAGATGTAAATGTTGCTCTAATTATGACTTTAATTGCTTATTGGATAATAGGTCTACCACTAGGTTACATATTAGCGACGTATACAGAATGGGCCGCGAAAGGCTATTGGATCGGTCTTATTATCGGTCTAGCATTTGGCGCTGCCTTCCTACTTATCCGTCTCTTTCAAGTACAACGAAAATATACAACACAAAACAGCCGCTAATAATAAAGCGGCTGTTTTCTTTATGCATATTTTTTCTTGTAACGTATAATATAATGAAAAAGAAAGGTGGGTACATATGGACGACAAAGAAAAAAAGCAATCATTCGATGAAGAATTTGCCCCTGAAATTTCACCTGGATATCGGCAAGATGTACATAAGCCACCTAAATATAAAAACACTTCGTTTTTAATGGGCATTACCATTTTCGCTGCTGTATTACTCATACTTATCATTTTCGTTTATTTTTGATGAAAGGTGGCCTATTATATGAAGAAACAAGATTCCAATCGTTCAAAAAGAACTGTTAAAACACAAAAAGGATATGCAGGAGATTCTGTTCATACTCTTAAACAAGTCGAGCAAGGGAATTTATATATTGCTCAAAAAGAACTTGGTCAACAAAATGAAAATCTTTAAAGGCCCTTTATTCCTTAAGGGTCTTTTTATTCCGCATTAAGTAATACACCCTCAAATGTTCTATTGAGCAATGAATTTCCTTTATTGTACGCACTGCTTTTGTTCTAGCACCATAAATATATTATTAACCTTTACAATTTTCACTTCATAATTCAATTTCATTTCGCTTCTCTTACTCTTACCATTTTCAGTACCCGCAACGTACGCTACAGCTTGATAAAGAAAACTCTCATTGGTCTCTTCACGTATCTCCTCGTTTGTAAATTTATACTCTAAATCTTGAAAACGATTTGGATAATAATTTCCCATTAATTGTTCATACCCTCTATTTAAAAATAGTTCTTCACCTTTTCGTTTCACATCTTCTTTATTAGTAGACCCAAACACTGATAGTTGCTCGGTCACAAAATGCTCTCCTACCTTTTTCATTTCATTATGAGTTAAGTTTTCTATACTTTTGTTCTTTAACTCCTTATTTAACTCGTACTGATCAATCGGTTTAAAGGTAGCAAAAACCTCCTCTTTATATGACCAAAACAATACAAAAGCGATACATAGAGAAATGATTAACAGTCTTTTTTTCGTAATACTCCCGCCCTTCTTCATAATAATAGATATATTTTAACGTATAGAAAGAAAATTCTGATATCATAAAATAGAATAACTTAACTCAGAAACGAGGAACAATTATGGACTCTTACAAACATTATATAAAAGAAGCTTTGCCTAATCTTTCTATACATTCATATAAACAAAATGAAGAAGGATGGGATAATGTAGCAGTTATAGTAAATGATGAGCTACTGTTTCGTTTCCCGCGAAAACAGGAATATGCGATGCGAATTCCGTTAGAAAAAGAACTATGCGCAATTCTCACTCAATCACTACAAGAAATCGAAGTTCCACAATATCACCTAATTTATAAAAATGAATCTGATGAGGTTCCTCTTTGTAGTTACTATACTCTCATTCATGGTGAACCATTAAAAACAGAAACAGTTGCCACGCTGGAGGATCCAAAGCTGAAAGCAATTATTACACAATTAGCTACTTTCCTTGCGGTACTACATAGTATTCCTTTACACCAAGTTACAACGCTATGTTTCCCTATTGAAAAAACATGTACCTACTGGAAAGAGCTACAAACAAAATTAAACCAATATCTCACTACTAGCCTTACTTCATTACAGAAACTAGCCTTAAATCGCTTATTTGAAAATTTCTTTGCATGTTTAGCTACATCCACTTTTCAAAACACAATCATTCACGCTGATTTTACTCATCATCACATTTTATTTAACAAGCATAACAAAAGCATTTCAGGTGTTATCGATTTTGGTGATGCGCAAATTGGCGATCCTGCTTTTGATTTTGCAGGACTATATTATGATTTCGGACATGAGTTTACTACATCTGTATATGAACAGTACAGTACACTTATTTCTCATCATGATCCATTACTCATTCATCGTATTACTACCTTTTATCAATACAGTCCTTTACTACATAATATTATTTATAATTTTGAGTCAGAGAATGAACTCGAATTCATTACAGGCACAGAACAGCTAAAAACGATATTACAGGGATGAGATTACATTCTCTCCCTATATACTCTCTCCTCATACATCATTAACTTTTTATCCATTTCAACAATAACTTTATACAATTGAAACGCCTGTAAAATTTGCAGTTGAATTTCAAAAGGAGCATTTTGTTCTTTTAACCATTGAAATACTTTTGTTTCATCTTTCATTGATTATTCCTCCCTTTATTCTGCTATTTGTGGGTAGCCCGATTAATGAGGGCTGATAATCAGTGGGTGATTGACAAAACCCCCACTGATTAAAGTTTCACTTTATTAAAATCTGCTACAAATATACCGTAAATGATGAAAAGCTTTTCATGTCAATAACAAAAAAGGATGCAAAGTTGCATCCTTTAATGAACTATATTTTTCTTCTGTTTCGCTTCTGTCTTTACTTCTTCCCCTTGGCATTCACTACGAAACGCACAACTTATACACTCAGAACGAAAATGACGCTCTGTATAATGCTCAGGTTGCTCTAACATTTCTTTCATTCTAGATAAATCAGCCATTCCAGTTATAATATCTTCCTGTTTCGGAATGTACTCATACTTAGTTCCTTCTATTAAATTAATAACTTCAATTTTTCCTGGAAGAACTCCGAAAGCTTTATAACTGAATACTGTCATTAGCTTCTGACAAAGAGCAAGCATTTCCTCATCTGCATCGACAACATACTTTTTAATTACAAACGACTCAGCACTCCACTCACCAACTTCAAATGTCAATGACATGTGGACACCTAACTCTTCCATATATGTTTGAAACTTCTCGTATAAAAATAATGGTGGTGTCTGACTATCATCCTTTTCAACGAACTGTAATAAGTGATCCGTTAGCTTCGCTAATACAATATAGTATTCCGTCTTCGAAGCAAACATATTAATCCTTACTTTTTTCCAATACTTTTCTATTAATATTAAAAGTATAATTTTCGTTTGTTGACCCGCAGGTAGCGTGTAATACTCGTTAATAATTTGATTGACAATCATTTGTGCTATTTGTTGCCATTCAAATGAAGAAGGTTCTCTTCTTTTTATGTGACGAAAATAAAATTTATGCGGACAACGCATAAAATCATACAAATGATAATCTGTCATCGTTTTGATTGAGATTTTCTCATGCACTTGCTCTTCATCTCCCTTCTGCCATTAAGAAAGGTGTTTTACAAATTCAGCTCCAAACTGTAAACATTTTTCTACATCTTCATCTTCTGGCGTTAATTCTACTTTTAGTCCTTCTAACACAACTGCTGCCCCGCGCTCTTGTAGCTTTTCTATTAAAATGTCAACTGCCACTCCGTATTTCGGATAAGCCGAATCACATGATCCGAATACTGCCGCTTTTTTCCCAGTTAAATCAATAGAATCCATTGCATCATAAAAATCTAAGAAATCATCAGGAAGATCGCCATCTCCCCAAGTGTATGCACCTAAAATAATTCCATCATACTGTTCTAATATAGAAGCTTCTGGTGAATCCATAATATCAATAACTTCAATTTCATTTTCTGTTTCACGAATTACGCCGGCAATATGGTCAGCCATTTCCTCTGTATTTCCACTCATACTTGCAAAAATCATTACTAACTTACTCAACTGAACCTCTCCCTTTACTTTGTATCTCTTTTTCTGTTTGAATGCTCTTCTTCTCATCTACATATTCAGACCGAATTACATTTCTTTGCCATTCCATATGCTGATCAACATCTTTATTTTTATCTTTTAATCCCCTCCGCAGAAGGTGAAAATTCTTTCTCATTAACATGTCGCATCCATCCTATTGATAATAATTATCAATTTCAACTACATTTAGATTAATTGACATTGATTATCAATGTCAATAACTATTTTTAAAAAAATGATTAAAATGTACAAGCTTGTCCGTTAGCTATTCATATACTATGAATGAGCATAGTTCTTTCTCAGCCCTCTCTGACGGAAAGAAATAAAAGCAACTGCAATAGAGTGCAGTTGCCTTTTTTTGTTTTTCTATAATTTTAGTAATCTTATAGTCGTCTCTAAAAATAGCTCCACTCCACAAATTAATGCTGATTCATCCACGTCAAATTTCGGATGATGATGTGGATAACAAGTATATATATTTTCATTACCTGTTCCTAATTTAATGAAACAACCAGGTGCTTTTCTTAAATATGCTGAAAAATCTTCTCCACCCATAGAAGGTTCAAGCTTCACAACACGCTCATTCCCAAACAAATGTAGTGCACTTTCTTCTACTATTTTCGTAATATATTCATCATTAATAACCGGATCATATCCATATCGATACGTATATGTATACGATCCTCCATGTGCTTCTGTAATTCCTTTCACAATTTTCTCGATTTTCCCTTCTGCTTCCACCCTCAATGCTTGATTAAATGAACGAACAGTTCCCATTAAAGTTGCTGTACTAGGAATAATATTGTCAGCCGTTCCCCCATGAAATTGTGTAACTGAAACAACCCTTTGCATAAAAGCACTTGTATTTCTTGATACGATATGTTGTAGATTTGTAATAATCTGTGCTCCGATAGCAATAGGATCTATCGTTTCTTCTGGTCGCGCCGCATGTCCTCCTTTGCCTTGAATCTCAACTGTAAATACGTCTGGAGCTGCCATCATCGGTCCATATGCAATTCCTATCTTTCCACTCTCAAGTCCTGACATAACATGTAAACCTATTACATAATCAACACCGTCCATTACACCTGCCTCAACCATTTCTTGTCCCCCACCGGGATACACCTCTTCTGCGTGCTGAAAGAATAGACGAATCTCACCTGCAAAATCTTCCTTTATATTTGATAACACCTCTGCTGTACTTAATAAAATAGCTGCGTGAGCATCGTGCCCACATGCATGCATCATTCCTTTATTCACAGATGTATAAGATTTACTTGTCTCCTCTTGAATTGGCAAAGCGTCTATATCAGCTCGAATCGCAATTACTTTCCCTTGCTTCACACCTCTTTTAATTGCTAGTACACTATACTTCGTCGGTCTCGTTACTTCAAAAGAAGAAAATGAGCATAATGTATCATATATAAATTGCGAAGTTTCTTTTTCATGAAATGATAATTCCGGATACTTATGGAAATGCCTTCTCCATTTCACGATATTTTCTTCCGAAATTAGATTCTTCCACACTCTATTCATGATAATTTCCTCCTTTTCAAAAGAACTAGAAATTTAAAAGTTTACTCCGTCTTAAATGATTAATAAAAACAAACACTGTATTTTTACGTATTCTTATAGTCCACTTTTATGTATTCACACAATCCACTTTCTATTTACATGTCAAACCCATTACAAATTCATGCTGAATGTAATATAATTGCTAAGTTAGGGATTTTCTTTTTTAGTATTTAGTGCTAATATCAAAAAAGAGCCTTTTGACTTATTTTTACCTAAAATGTGGGATTTTGTTTTTTTCACAATAATGTAGGACATGATACCTACAAAGAGCTATTATTTCATTAAGAGAGGGAAAGACATGGAAAGATTAAAAGAGATATGGTCTCGACCACTCACACAATGGGTTGCAAAGACGGTTTATTATCTTGCAATTTTATTTGCATTACTTTGGTTGTATGGATTCCATGATACAAACACAAGTACATTTATTTACAATGAATTCTAGGGTGGGAACGTTATGAAGTTATTAGAACAAATTGAAAAGTGGGCTGCAGAAACGCCTGATCAAACCGCTTTTGTTTGGCGAGATGCGAAAATTACGTACAAACAATTAAAGGAAGATTCTGATGCGTTGGCACATTGGATTTCTTCTGAGTATCCAGACGATCGTTCACCAATTATGGTGTATGGCCATATGCAACCTGAAATGATTATTAACTTTTTAGGATGTGTAAAAGCTGGACATGCTTACATTCCTGTAGATTTATCTATCCCAGCTGATCGTGTACAACGTATTGCTGAAAATTCTGGTGCGAAATTACTTTTATCGGCAACAGCAGTAACTGTAACTGATTTACCAGTTCGCATCGTAAGTGAAGACAACTTAAAAGATATTTTCTTTACTCATAAAGGGAACACTCCAAATCCTGAACATGCGGTAAAAGGTGATGAGAACTTCTACATTATTTACACATCAGGAAGCACAGGTAATCCGAAAGGGGTTCAGATTACTTATAACTGCCTTGTTAGCTTTACAAAATGGGCTGTAGAAGATTTCAACTTACAAACAGGGCAAGTATTCTTAAACCAAGCACCTTTCTCATTTGATTTATCTGTAATGGATATTTACCCATCATTAGTAACAGGTGGTACACTTTGGGCAATCGATAAAGATATGATTGCGCGTCCAAAAGACTTGTTTGCTTCTTTAGAGCAATCGGATATTCAAGTATGGACTTCCACACCTTCTTTCGCTGAAATGTGTTTAATGGAAGCATCTTTCTCTGAGAGTATGCTACCGAACATGAAAACATTCTTATTCTGCGGTGAAGTGTTACCAAATGAAGTAGCTAGAAAATTAATTGAGCGTTTCCCTAAAGCAACAATTATGAATACGTATGGTCCAACAGAAGCTACTGTCGCTGTAACAGGTATTCACGTTACAGAAGAAGTGCTTGATCAATACAAATCACTTCCAGTTGGCTATTGTAAATCAGACTGTCGCCTTCTTATTATGAAAGAAGATGGCACGATCGCACCTGATGGTGAAAAAGGTGAAATCGTAATTGTCGGTCCAAGCGTAAGCGTTGGATATTTAGGAAGCCCTGAATTAACAGAAAAAGCATTTACTATGATTGACGGTGAGCGCGCCTATAAAACAGGCGATGCTGGCTATGTTGAAAATGGTCTTCTATTCTATAATGGTCGTCTTGATTTCCAAATTAAGCTGCATGGTTATCGAATGGAATTAGAAGAAATTGAGCATCACCTTCGTGCGTGTTCTTACGTAGAAGGAGCAGTTATCGTTCCAATTAAAAAAGGTGAGAAATACGATTATTTATTAGCGGTTGTTGTTCCTGGGGAGCATTCGTTTGAAAAAGAATTCAAATTAACATCTGCAATCAAAAAAGAACTCAATGAGCGATTACCAAACTACATGATTCCACGTAAATTCATGTATCAATCTTCTATTCCAATGACACCAAATGGAAAGGTAGATCGCAAAAAATTATTGAGTGAGGTTACAGCATGACCGCATATGGATCATTTTATTTTTTCGCTATAGTGGGCATTTTATTAATACCTACTATCATAGCTGGATTAAAAGGTAAAATGTTGCGCAAATATAATGCCGTTTTAACATTAGTCATGATTGCTATTATCTTCTCAGATAAACCAAAGCAAGCAATGATGCTAGCTGCATTTATTATTTGGCAATATGTCCTTATTAAAGGCTATTTAATTTTAAGAAAACAAAATAATAGTACATTCACATTTTGCATAGCTGTTATTTTATCGATTTTGCCTCTTATTTTGGCAAAAATCGCGCCGTTTGCATCGTTTTTACCTGAGTTAAAACTTGTTGTTTTCCTAGGTATATCTTACGTAACATTCAGAGCAGTTCAAATGGTATTTGAAGTTCGTGATGGTTTAATTAAAGAGCTTTCTTTCTTTAACTTCTGGGAATTCGTTTTATTCTTCCCTGCGATTTCAACAGGACCTATCGATCGTTACCGAAGATTCCAAAAAGATATTCAAAAGCCACCTAGCGCTGAAGAATATCAAAATTTACTATATACAGGACTAAATCGTATTTTCCAAGGTTTCTTGTATAAATTTATTATTGCTTACTTAATAAAGCAATATTGTATGGATCCAGCATTCGCTCAACACGATACAATATTTTCAAATATGATTTACATGTATAGCTATAGCTTATATCTATTCTTTGATTTTGCTGGTTATAGCTCTTTTGTAATTGGTGTAAGTTACATGATGGGAATTAAAACGCCAGAAAACTTCAATAAGCCATTCCTTAGTCGTAATATTAAAGACTTCTGGAACCGCTGGCACATGAGTTTATCATTCTGGTTCCGTGATTTTATTTACATGCGTTTCGTCTTTTTTGCAACGAAGAAAAAGTTAATTAAGAACCGTTACACCATTTCGTATATCGGGGCATTTTTAAACTTCTTCATTATGGGAATTTGGCACATCCAAGGAAGCGCTGTTGCGCAGTATGTTATTTATGGTCTATACCATGCCGCACTGTTTATTTTATTCGATATTTTTGAACGAAAAAACAAGAAGCATAAGTTTTGGCCAAACAATAAATTTACACACATCCTTGCGATTGTAATTACGTTCCACGTTGTATGTTTCGGTTTCCTAATCTTCTCTGGACACCTTAACAGATACTTTTAATGCACCCTTCTTATTCCATTAAGAAGTTGCACATATAATAATTTCGGATATAAAGGAGATTTTAAAAATGGCAGAATTCAAAGAGCAAGTATTAGATATTTTAGAAGAAGTATGTGAAAACGATATTGTGAAAGAAAACTTAGATGTTCAATTATTTGAAGAAGGTATCCTTGATTCTTTCGCTGTAGTATCTTTATTAGTTGAATTCCAAGAGCGTTTAGATATTGAAGTTTCTATTTCTGATTTTGACCGTGACGAGTGGGCTACACCAAACATGGTTATTAAAAAGTTGGAAGAAATCCGATGAACAAAGCAAAATTTGGTCCGATGCTTTTAGCATTGGCCCTTTTTGCTGTATTCTTACTTATTCCAACGCGCTTCCTACTTCCACTTTTAAGTGATGAAAAAGTAGAACAAGCTGCTACTTCTTTAAAAGAAGAAAAAATTCAAAGTATGATTTTACAGCAAAAGATGTTAGCAGATCCAAAATATCTTCCGATGTACGGTTCATCGGAATTCGCACGTATGGATGCTTTCCATCCATCTAATTATTTTAAAGTAAAGCCTGAAGGATTTACGCCATTCCTTCTTGGACGCGGCGGAACACAAGACCTTGTACATGTATTAAACTTCGCATCTACAATGGATCAATTGAAAGATAAGAAAATGGTATTCGTTCTTTCTCCACAATGGTTTGTACCACAAGGTATTGACGAAACGCACTTTGCACCTAACTTTTCAAAACAACAAGGTTACCACTTCATTTTCAACAATGATTTAAAACCTGAAATGAAAAAACAAATTGCAAAGCGTTTATTAAACTTTGAGATTGTAAAAAAAGAAACTTTATTAAAAATTTCGCTTGAAGGTATCGCTTATGATGATACGAAGTATAAAGTAAAAGCACTTGCTGCTAAACCTTTCGCTTATATTTACCGTAACATTTTAGATCGTAAAGATTTATTTACAGCTATGTTTAATATTAAACCGCACAAAGAGAAGCTCGATTCTTCATTAAAACAAATGAACTGGGAAGAGGCTCGTAAACATGCGGATCAAACAGGTGCAGCAGAATCTGGATCTAATGAATACGGTATTGAAGATGATTATTTCAATAGCAAAATTAAGAAAAAATTAAAGCAACGTGAAGGTTACTTAAAAAATGATGCTTATGACCAATCGCCAGAATATGAAGATTTACAAATTGTACTTGATTTATTAAAACAATCTGGTGCAAAACCACTCTTCATTTCTGTTCCTGTCAAAGGTCCTTGGTACGACTACGCTGGATTCCCGAAAGAACGCCGCGAAGCATACTATAAGAAAGTTCATGAGCAAATTGAAAAAGCTGGTTATCCAATTGCCGACTTCTCAAATCATGAATACGATAAATACTTCTTAAAAGATCATATGCACTTAGGTTGGAAAGGCTGGGTTTACATCGACGAAGCCATCCAACAATTTTATAAAGCAAACTAACGAAAAGACCGCTTGAATTACTCAAGTGGTCTTTTTGTATATATTTTGTAATTGCTCGATTGCATTCGCCGCTTCTTTCATAACTCGCTCCACTACATGCTGAGCTGATTCGATTCGTGCCAATGATGCTGCCTGCCCTGCCCAAAGTGACATATATTCTTCCTTATTTTGCTTCGCTGCCTCTTGGCGTATTTTAGAAGTTAATACGTTTTGCACTGGATATACCGGAAGCCCTTCTTCTTTTCCTTCATGTCTCTCTATAAATTCATTCCGAATACCGCGTGCATATTTCCCGGAAAACGCACGAGTTACAGTTGTGCTCGTATCTGTACTATGTAAAACCGCTTCTTTATACACATCGTGCGTAATACTCTCTTCACTTGTTAAAAAGGCTGATCCCATTTGAACACCTTCTGCTCCTAGTGCCAATGCCGCAACAAGCCCTTGTCCGTTCATTACACCACCTGCTGCGACAATTGGGATATGCGGAACAGCCCCTACTAACTGAGGTATTAACGCAAACGTACCAATCATAGCATCTCGTTCTTTCCCAATAAACGTTCCTCTATGCCCTCCTGCTTCGCTACCTTGCCCAATAATAATATCTACTCCTAGCTCAGCAAGTACTTTCGCTTCCTTCACATGGGTAGCTGTTCCGATAACTTTTATTCCACTTCTTTTTAAATCATTTATTTCTTCTTTTTCTAACGTTTGAAATGCAAAGCTAACGACCGGTACTTTTTCATCTAATAGCACTTGTAATTGTTCCTTATAGCTTTTTGGAAGCTTTAACGTTCCTTCTACTTCTATACCTAATTCTCTATTCACTCCGCTTAGTAATACTTTCGCCTCATCTACCTTCTCTTCTTCTATTTCTATCTCTTTCGTTACAAGTAAATTAACACCGAAAGGCTTATCTGTTAGTTCTCTTATTCTATAAATCGCTTTACGAATTTGTTCTGGGCTCATATAGCCCGCTCCAAGCGTCCCTAATCCTCCACTATTACTTACTGCTGCAACAAGTTCTGGCGTCGTAATCGCGCCTGCCATACCGGCTTGAACAACGGGATACTCAATTTTTAATATGTCTGTTACTCGACTTGTAAACATCATTTCCCCTCCTATTTCCTTTATATCTTCTTTATTTGATAAGCTTTCCCCTGCTTTTGCAAGGGTTGAACTTCATATGAAGCGAATATATTGAAAGAGAAGGAGGCTGAGCTTAATGATTTATCCAAATGCATTAAAACAAGGTGATACAGTAATGATTATTGCACCATCTGGTCCACCTACAATCGAAAATGTATTAAAAGGTGTGAATGTATTACAAGAGATGGGGTTATCCGTAATAATCGGGAAGAGTGTTTACGAGAAATATGGATTTTTAGCCGGAAGTGATCAAGTTCGGCTTGACGATATACATGAAGCATTTACAAATAATGAAGTGAAGGCAATTTTTTGTGCACGAGGTGGTTATGGAAGTGCTCGTCTTCTTCCTCACATTCAATATGAAGTTATTAGGCAGAATCCAAAAATCTTTTGGGGATATAGCGATATTACAGCTTTACATACTGCTGTTTCACGTTATGCAAAGCTTATAACATTTCATGGTCCGATGATTGAAGAACTAGGAAAAGGCATTGATTCCCTATCTTTATCCTCTTTTAATCAGCTATTCCATCCGTATTCAACCATTTTATCTGCATCAGAATGTATCGTACCTAGCTCTCACAGTACAGTTACAGGTACGTTAGTTGGAGGAAATTTAGCTGTGTTAACAAGTATAATTGGCTCGCCCTACGAGATAAATACGGACAATACACTTTTATTACTTGAAGACATTGGTGAAGAACCGTACCGCATTGACCGTATGTTAAATCAGCTACTTTTATCTGGAAAGTTTAATGAATGCAGGGGCGTTATTTTCACAAGTTGTCACGACTGCACTCCTTCAAAGCCCTCTCAATCATTGCAAACAATATTATATGAATATTTCGCGCCATATCATATACCTGTCCTATTCGATTTACCAATTGGACATATAAGTCCAAACATCGGTATTCCACTTGGAGCTACAGCAACAATAAACACGAATAATAAAACAGTCTCTATTTCTTCTGGTATAGCCACTCCATATTCAAATTAAAAAGGAAAAGCGATTACGCTTTTCCTTTTACTTATAATAATTAAAAATTCGTCCAGATGCGATATCTGCAATTTCTTCTGGAATAAATGTTTTACTTATATCAGTGCCAACATTTAATACAGCTGTAGCATCTTTCTCAATGCTACCAAATAACTCTTTCCCACGTATCGTAATAAGGGGCGTTCCTTCTGGCAACACATCTTTTACAAATTCCATTTGTGTAAAGAACGGAACGATCCATCTACCTTCTCCTTGGAAATGACGCAAACGAAGTATTCCTTCTGTTGCCCCGTCCTCTGCTTCTAGTGAACCAGCAACATAAAACTCAGTAGATAAGAGCAATTCATAAAATTCCTTTTGCTTCTGTTTATCATCCCCTGCTACAACAAGTACCTCTTCTAATTTCTTTACTGAAATTTGCTCCATATGATGCCACCCCTATTTTCAAAATGATTGTACTTAGATTATACGAAATATTCTTATTTTTTTCTACATAATTCGCAATTATTTTCTTAAAATAATTTTAATACTTCTTTTGTCGTCACAATCGTAGCAAACTCTTCATGTAAATTTACAAGTGTCATATTGTGAATATCCTCTGCACTATACTCCTTACCATCTAAACCTTTACGGTTAAACGTAGCCGTTGCATCACTCACTAAATATGTTGTAAATCCTAAATTCCCTGCCATTCGTGTCGTAGTTTCCACGCAATGATTTGTCGTTAATCCTACAACCACTACTGCATTACATTTGTTCTTTCTTAATTGCTCTTCTAAATTTGCCCCAATGAACGCGCTGTTAACGAATTTCTGAATAACCACTTCACCAAGTAGTGGTTGCACTTCTTCTTTAAAGTTTACCGTTTCCGCTCTCTCATAAAACATTGACTGAGCATTTTCTTTATTTACATGTTGAATATGAAAAACTGGTCGTTCCCTTTTTCTCCATTCTTCTAACAAAATTCTCATGTTTTCTTCAGCAAAAATATTATTTCTCTCGCCCCAATCTGGTAATTCAAATGCCTTTTGTACATCGATTATGATAAGTGCTATTTGATTTGTCATCATTTCCCCCTTAATTTGGCTGTAATTGAAATAGAAAACCCAGTTGTTGTGACGCAGTAATAAAGCAAACATAGGCGCAAAGCTCTACAATTTCTTTTTCTGTCCAATATTGTTTTAATACGTGAAACATAGTATCATCTATTGCTTTTCGGTCATGAACAAATGTATGCGCAAAAGTAACAGCTACACCAATCTCCTCTGCCTTTTGCACATCATCAGGTCTTCCCTTTGCCATACAGTACGGACATTCATTCCCATACGCTAATGTTCTTCTCACTTGCTCCTTCAACTCTGCTGAAAGAGTTCCTGTATTGTACAGTGTATCTTCTAACGTACTCCACGAATGTAATATATCCGAATTATGCCCTAATAACTTTTGAAACTTTGTATCTCCTACATTTGATAATGAAATTCTCTCCATCATTTCCCCTCCTATTTCCTTCTGTTTTATTGTAAAATAAATAACGTTCACTTTACATTTCATATGAATCTTAATTTATATTTTCCCTTTACAAAAATCATTATTTTACTGGAGGTATATTTACAAATGCAATTAGACCGTGTTGATCGAAAAATTTTAAATGAATTATATAATGATAGTCGCCTTTCGATGCGTGAATTGGCGAAACGAGTAAACTTATCTGCTCCGTCTACTTCAGAACGTGTTCGTAAGCTCGAAAGCGAAGGTGTTATTCAAAAATACACAATCGATATTGATTATAAAAAGGCAGGACTCGTTTTAGATTGTATTTTAGAAATCACTTTAAAAAATGGTGATACAACACGTATGCAACAATTTATTCAGTCTTATCCATCTGCAAGTTTTTGTTACCGAGTAACAGGAAGCT
This sequence comes from Bacillus sp. FSL E2-8900, assembly GCF_037966225.1. Classification (NCBI taxonomy): domain Bacteria; kingdom Bacillati; phylum Bacillota; class Bacilli; order Caryophanales; family Bacillaceae; genus Bacillus; species Bacillus sp. FSL E2-8900. The sequence goes on along the minus strand of NZ_CP150193.1, from coordinate 1,323,031 downwards.
TATGCTACATTGTAAAAATTTCTGTTCCTTCACTCGTTGAACTTGAAGAATTTATCAATGATGTTTCTTCATATGCAACGACAGTTTCTCATATCGTATTATCAGAAGTATCTCTTACTCCTGATATTGAACATATCTTCCCAGAAGATTAATTTATTTTTATTCAAAAAATATAAAAAAACCCCTTACAATAAGAATAAAAATAATATATTATGTATTAAAATACATAAAGTTCGAGAAAGGGGCTTTACATTGAAAATCTGGTTTTATGAAAAAACGGCACAATTAGATGACTTGCTTGGTATTTGGGACAATGTTCCAACCATCCCGCGAATTGGTGAAAAAGTGGAGATTTTAAAGACGGTCCGCACTGTTACAGATATTAAATATGTAAAGAACGGTAATAATTTTCGAGTAGAAATTATTACAAATTAAAAAGTAGCTCTTTAGGAGCTACTTTTTAATTATCTATTATGTGCTTTCTTTATAACGATTTTATCTTCTTCTACAGATACTGTTACATAATCATTTTCTTCTAACCGAAGCTTATTTACAGCCTCATCTGGTAACTCTATGGCCATCAATCTATCGGTTAAGATCACTTGACTATACACTTCATTTTCTTGTGATGAACTCACTACTTTTTGCTCATTTATAAAACGTACTGGTGGCACGCCAACTTCTTTTACTGTACGCCATTGTTTCCAAACATAAGGAATTAACCATAGTAATCCAACAACTGTAAGACCGATACCAATCCATAAATTACTTTGCGCTTGTAATTCAGTAATTGAGATTGTACCGCTTTCTTCTCCACCGAAAAATTGCATACTTGTTGCAATCAAATTATTTAGAGCGTGCACAGCTATATTCGTCCATATATTTTTTGTCTTTATGTATAAAAGACACATAACGACACCAAACATGAACGCACCAATAACATCAAAATGTCCTAAGCCAAAAATAATTGAAGATATAATTACAGCTTTTTTAATTCCCCATTTATAAGCCATTCGCTGTAAGAAAAATCCCCTAAAAATAACCTCTTCCATAATAGGTGCTAACACACATGCTGAAATGAAAGTAAATATCGTCATATATACGTTACTCGTATTAATAACATTTCCGTCTTCTAGCATAGTAACTAAGAAATTCGGTAACGTATGTGCTAATATGTAAAATTGAATCTGAGATATGCCAACTGAAAAAATCATCCCCATTATCGTTGCTAATACAATTAATCCCCAAGATAAACGTCCTGGCTTATCAAAAAAACTGTTAAATACAACATTATTTTTATTTGTTTTTACGTATAGCCAAAGTAACGGAAATACAAAAAATACAGTTATTTGTGAAATAACCTCCATCGTATTCTCAGAAACATTTGTTAGATCTAATGGAATCATTATAAGGAACACCCCTATAATCATCCATCCAAAAAAGCTACGTAGCCTTATACGTGAAAATGCATAGTGCATATAAAACACCCCCAAAGATAGTAAAAATAAACTTTAATTAGTACTTTATAGGCAATCCTTTCCCTATAAATAGCAGGATAACTAAATTATAATATGAATATAGTTGAAATCCTTCCTATTTTTCTCATTTTTTTAAACAGCATATCTCTTAAAATACCATATCGCTGTTCTTCAAGTTGCAATCCAAGTGAAATTTATGTAATAAAAATCCCCGTTTTTACAAGCGGGGATTTCTTTTATTATAATACGTCACGTTTTTGGAATAATGCACTTGATGCTACAAGTAACACAACAAAGTATGCAGCTACAAGTAATAATGAAGTTGTAAACGTAAATTCTGTAAATGTTGGTTCCATTCCACCATTGATTAATTTATTGCTATCGTAAGCTCTTAAATCCAAATGGTTGAATACTACAAACTTCGCTACACCTTTTGCAAACATTATTAATACCATATTAATTGCACCTTGTAAGAAGAATAGGAACATCGTAATAATTAATGGTAATACAGATTTTCTAAATACGTTTGCTAAGAAAAATGCAAGTGTTGCAAAGAAAAATGGTGATAGCAGCTGATATAATATTGTTTTTAAAACAATTCCTAACGTTAATTCAGTTTTACTACCGTCCATTACAATTAATCCAATAATCATAGCAATTAACGTACTAGCAAATACAATAAATAACATCGTTAATAACACTGTAATATATTTAGAAAATAAAACTGTCATTCGTTTTCTTGGACGAATTAATAATTGTTTAATCGTTCCTTTTTGGAATTCATCTGTAATTGTACGCGAAGCTGTTGTAATTCCAAAAACCGTTGCGAATATCATAATTAAGCCGATATCTGAACTTACAAAATCTAAGTAAGATCCATTTAAACTACCAGCTTCACCCCATTTCGCCAGTACTACTGCTCCTAAAATCTCCAATAAAGCAATGACACCAATTAAAATATACATACCTTTTTTCGCATGCAACTTTAAAAATTCATTTTGAATTAATTTAAACATTACGCTTTCACTCCCCCAGTAATCGCTAAGAACTCATCCTCTAACGTTTTATTTTGAACAGTAACTCCGTATACAAGCACATCAGCATGAACAAGTTTTTTTACAAGTTGCGGAATGTTGTCTTTTGTTACAGATGCTACAATTACATTCCCTTTTGCTTTACCTTTAATGATTTCATTCGCTTTCTGAACTTCATCTACTTCAAACGCTACAACGACTGCCTCATCATGTTTCACTTTTTCATGTAAGTTGTACTCTTGTACAAACTCACCTTGTTTAATAATAACGACGCGATCACACATTAATTCAATTTCACTCAATAAGTGACTTGATACGATTACAGCAATATTCTCTTCTTTCGCTAAACGTTGTAAATAATCACGAATTTGGCGAATACCAGCTGGATCTAATCCATTTGTCGGCTCATCTAAAATTAAGATTTTCGGCTGATGCAGTAATGCCTGTGCAATTCCTAAACGTTGTTTCATACCAAGTGAATATGTTTTCACCTTTTTATGAATCGCATGCTCTAACTCAACAAGCTTTACAATCTCAGCAATGCGCTCTTTACTAATTGGTGTAATGGCCATGTTCGCAAAATGCTTTAAGTTTTGCATTCCTGTCATATAATCATATAGTTCAGGATTTTCTACAATCGCTCCAATTTGCTCTAGTGCCTTTTCACGCTCCGAGCGAATACTATGTCCACAAATTGTAATATCGCCCTCTGTCATTGAAATAAGACCTGTCATCATACGGATCGTCGTCGTCTTACCGCTACCGTTCGGTCCAAGGAATCCGTATACTTCTCCTTCACGAACCTCAAATGATAAACCACGAATAATTTCCGTTCCACCAATCTTTTTTCGAACATTCTCTAACTTTACTACTACGTTTCCCAATGCTGATTCCTCCTTTAGACTTCTAGTTTTTTATCGATAATATAAGCAATTACATATATTATTAGAGCACTAACCATTACCATGAAACTTATATTAAAAATGTTAAATCCATTTTCTTGAAACATATTAATAAACAGACTCTTGCTTTCACTATGATATTCTACTCTTCGCAATACTTGGAAAGCTGGAGCTAATTTTCCTAGCAAGGTTGTCGCTAAAGTAATCGCGATATTTATTACTAGAAAAATAATAACGATTAGTATATTTTGCGCCTTTTTCTTTTTCGTAAGTAACTTTACTAGAGTAATTACCAATATGATTTGTAAAACACTAAACAAAAACTCAAATAAATCGCTTATCGTATATATTAAATTATTAATTATGCCTACTTGCATAATCTCTTTTGCTTCTACATATACAGAAGTCGTAGGAAAAGCTAATACATAACTTACGTAGAAAAGAATTCCACATATCCCATACCATATAGCCATTGCGATAAATGAGAAAATAAGCATAGAAATTACATATTGTTTCCCAGATATTGCTGTAAGTCGTAACATTGGATTAGTTAGTAAGCGTGAATATGATTTCATTGTTTGTATAAACATATAAACAATATAAAAGAAAAATATAATCATAATGATTCCAAATATACCCTCTTGTCTACTGATAGCCGCATCACTTTTTCTTACAATCATTTGTGAAAATAACACAGCTTCAATTAGCACAAAGAATAAAAAAGTAACAATATATCTTTTCTTATTTACATTCCATAAATAGGAAAGTACTGACTTCACTTACTAAACACCTCCTTAAACAATTCATGAACTGCTTTTCCTCTCTGAAAACGAATTTCTTCTACATTTTCATATAGAACCATTTCTCCATCTTTTAAAAAGATCACTTCATCAAAAATATTTTCAATTTCATTTATTAAGTGAGTGGAAATTAATATCGTACAATCTTCCCTATAGAACTGTAGAATTAGATCCAATACATGTTCTCTAGAAAGAGGATCAATCCCGCCCAATGGCTCATCCAGTACATATAGCTTCGCTTTTCGAGAAAACGTTAAAATAATCTGCAACTTCTCAACCATACCTTTTGACAATGCTGTAATTTTTTCTTCTAACGGTATTTTAAATTCTGCAATCGTATCTACCGCTTTTTGAATATCGAAGTCTTTATAAAAATCTCGATAGAAAAATAAAGCGTTTTTTACAGTCATCCAATCATCAAAGATTGGCTTATCGGACATAAATGAAACAATTTCTTTCGTCTGTAACCCTACCTTTTTACCGTCTATTGTAATACTACCTTCAGAAGGGTGTTGCAAGCCTGCAATCATTTTCAATAACGTCGTTTTCCCGCTCCCGTTATCTCCAACAAGCCCAACGATTTTCCCTTCCGTAATCTCTATGTTTAATTCACGGATCACTGCTTTTAATCCGTATCTCTTCCATAAGTTTTCTATTTTCAATAGCTCTGTCATTGGCTCTCCTCCCTCTTATCATGTAATGAAGAACGAAGAATTGTAAGAATTTCTTCTTCTGAAAAACCTAAATTGTCCATTCCATCTATAAAAGAATGAAGTAATTCTTTCGCCATCTCTTTTCGCAGCTCCATAATTTTCTCCCCTTCATTCGTTACATACCGTCCCATTCCTCTACGTGTGACAACAACTCCATCCCGTTCTAGCTCTTGAAATGTACGCTGAATCGTATTTGGATTCACTTGTAATTCACTCGCTAATTCACGGACAGAGGGAATTTTATCACCAGGCAATAAATGTCCTGTTACGATCTCTTTTTTTATGTATTCCATTACCTGAATGTAAATTGGTGTATTTGGAGAAAACTCTATTTTCATTTCTTCCCTCCTTTTGTATCGGTGTACTAGTTAAATAATACACCGATACAAAAGGTTTGTAAATACCCATTTAATTACAAAAAAGTTCTATCCGTTAAACGAATAGAACTTCCCAAATATAAATCGCTATACAAAAATAATAGTGTTATGTAAACAAAATTATAAAGAAAAACTGTCTTATCAATGAATAAGACAGTTTTTCTTTATAATCCTATATTAAAAGTTAAACACGAAGTCATCGTCAGCTAACTTTTCAACGTTCGTTGCTTTTACGTAACCATTTCCTTTTACAGAGAAGAAATCATGGTTTTTCGTATCTGTACGTAAACCATTTAAAACGATTGGGTTAATTTCTTCTTCTTCAAACTTCGGCTCAAGTCCTAAGTTCATAAGCCCTTTATTCGCATTGTAACGAACGAAACGATTTACATCTTCTACAAGACCGATAGAAGTGTAAATTTCTTCTGTATAGGCCATTTCAATTTCATATAGTTCCATTAATAAATCTTGTGTTTCTTTTTGCACTTCTTGTTGCTCTTCTGCAGAAAGTTCTGCGAAGATTTGTTGTGCTAAAATACCGACGAATACGCCGTGAATTGACTCATCACGAATTATCAAGTTGATAATCTCACCACTTGCTGTTAGTTTTCCTTGACCAGCTAAGTAAAGTGGATAGAAGAATCCGCTATAGAATAAGTAACTTTCTAAGAACACACTTGCTACCATTGCCATGTATAACTCTTTTTTTGTTACTTCAGGCTTTAATAAACGACGATAGTAACTAGTAATAATACCAGCTTTTTTCTCAAGTAACGGATGATTGTCTACCCAGTCAAAAATATCATCAATCTCTTCTTCTGTAGCTAATGTTGTGAAAATGTGACTATAACTTTTCGCATGTACTTCTTCCATAGCTCCCATGAAAGCTAATACACTTTTCGCTTGTAAATTTTCAAGATGAACCAGTACAAGTGGCATTCCTTCGCCACCTTGTTTCGTATCTAAAAGTGTTAAACCACCTAATACACGCTTATAAGCAATTTGCTCTTCTTTCGATAATTGCACCCAAGTATTTTTGTCAGACGAAACCGCAATTTCTTCTTCTGTCCAAAACTGAGCGATGTTTTGCTTCCAAAACATTAAACTAAAATCATCTTCTTTTTTGTTCCAGTTTACCGCACGCATTAAATCGCCCCTTCTCTAAATATGATAACTAAGCATGAGCAGGGTTCAGAAAACCCTGCTCATCATGTCTCACTTTTTATATTAAACGGTACAAGCCACACACTCTTCCACGCTTAATTTACGTGTTCTCGTATAATACAGACTCTTTAAGCCTTTTTTATGTGCATAGATGTAGTAACGTGCTAATTCACGTGTTGAAATATCACTATTAACGTAAAGAATTGTACTAATTCCTTGGTCAATATGTTCTTGAATTTCTGCGATTAAATCAATTAATTTAAACTGATTCATATCGTAAGAAGATTTATAGTACCAGAACGTATCTTTTGATAAATACGGCATTGGATAATATGTTGTCGCATTCGCATATGTTCTTGATTCGATTTGACTTACGATCGGCATTACGCTTGAAGTTGCATTTTGAACGTAACTGATTGATTGTGTTGGAGCAATGGCAAGACGATATGAGTTGTATAAACCATTCTTCTGTACTTGCTCTTTTAAACTTGTCCAATCTTCTTTTGTTGGAATATGAATTCCTTCAAATAGTTGCTGAACTTTTTCAGTTACTGGGCTGTAATCTGTCGTTTCATACTTTTCGAAGTATGTTCCATTCGCATAATCAGATTTATCGAAGTCCTTAAATGTCTCGCCTTTTTCTGTAGCGATTTCCATACTTTTCTCAATAGAGTAGTAATTTAACATCATAAAGAATGTACGAGCAAATTCTTTCGCTTCTGCACTTTCATAAGCGATTTTATTTTTTGCTAAATATCCGTGTAAGTTCATTGCTCCAAGTCCAACTGAATGAAGCTCGTCATTTGCTTTTTTCACAGTTGGTGCATTCGGAATAATCGTCATATCAGAAACAGCTGTTAAAGCTTCCATTCCCGCATGAACTGCTTCACGAATTTCTTTATTTTCCATTACGTTTACGATATTTAACGATCCTAAGTTACAGTTAATATCACGACGGATAATGTCATCTGTACCGTAATCATTTATTTCTGAAGTTTCTTGAAGCTGGAAGATTTCTGTACATAAGTTCGACATCTTCACAGTTCCAATATCCTTCAATGGATGTTGATTATTTGCATTTGATTTAAACATTAAGTATGGGTAACCAGACTCAAGCTGAATCATAGCGATTTTAATAAGCATATCACGTGCACTAATATCTAGTGGCTTCTTCTTCACTTTCGGATTGCTCATTAATTCATCGTACATTTCATCAATGTCAATATCATCTAAATGCTTGCCATATTCTTTATAAACCGTATAAGGCGCGAAAACATGGAAAGGTTCGTTTTTCTCAGCAAGCTCAAAGAACTTACTTGGAACGATAATTCCGATTGATAGAGACTGAATACGGCTCTTCTCATCGGCATTTATTTTTTTTGTATCAAGGAATTCAATAATATCCCAATGGAAAATGTTTAAATATACTGCACCGGCACCTTTTCGTTGGCCAAGCTGATTCGCATATGAAAACGAATCTTCAAGCAATTTCATAACAGGTACTACGCCACTTGCAGCGTTGTCGATACCTTTAATTTGCTCACCGCGTGCGCGTAGCTTAGATAAGTTTAAAGCTACTCCCCCGCCGATTTTCGATAATTGCATCGCAGTATTAATGTTAAAGCCGATCGAATTTAAGCTATCGTCCATCTCTAACAAGAAACAAGACACCATTTCTCCTCTTCTGCTTCTTCCCGCATTTAAAAAGGTTGGTGTCGCTGGTTGGTAGTTTTGTTTTACAATCATGCTTGCGAATTGTCTTGCCTTCGAAACATCACCGCGTCCTAAGTATAATGAAACAATTGCTACACGATCTTCATAGCTTTCTAAGTATTGTTTTTGATCATTCGTTTTTAACGCATAATCTTTGTAGAACTTAGATGCTGCCATATAAGATTGGAACTCGAAGTTTTCACCATAAGCGATGTTATATACTTCCTCTACTTCCTCCAAGCTATACTCGTCCAGAACGTTGTAATAGTAATCATGTTCTTTCATATACTCCATTCGCTCTGCCACGCTATTAAAAGGAACGGTATTCTCTCTAGCTTCTTCCATAAAGACTTCTAATGCCTCTTTATCTTTATGAAGCTGATAAAAACCGTCCTGCATTTGCGTGATTTCATTATTCAGTTCAATGTGTCGCAATCTCCCGCACCCTTTCCTTAAAATATTCTACATCGTTATTTGTTCCAGATAACTCAAATTTTGATACAATAGGCACTTCATATTTAGTAGAAATCTTGTCAGCACTTGCACCGAACATGTCTCCCCAGTTACGATTGCCGCTTGCAGATACGCCTTTTAATTTTTCATTATTGCGCTCTAAAAAGTCTAAAACACGTTCTGGTACATTGCCAAAACCTGTTGTATACGTAATAAGAATAAAGTCTTCATCTATTACTAGATCTTCATCAATTTGAACGGCCGGCATATTTAATTTGTGAATGAAACGCTTCACGTTTCCTGTCATAGAATCATATGCAACTAACATTTCCGACCCTCCCTCTCAAATCTATATTCTCTATATGTTGTTCTTGATTTCTCTATATATTGTATTACGTTTCAAAATAAGACACAAGATATATGTATAAATTCTTTCTTTTTTTAACTTTTACTTTTCGACATGATAGCCGTTTTTTTTCAATACAATGACTATGAAACAACATTCTAAAACTCATGTCAATAAAGTGCTTTTCAAAAAAGTTGTCAACGAATTTAACCTTATTTTTAAAAAAGTTAACAATATATTTTGTCATAAAACGGTAGATGCTGAAGAAATATATTTCTCCAGCATCACGCAAAAAAGAACAGATATGAAACTATAATCTGCTCTAAAAAACGATTACATTTATCAAATTTACCTTATTAAATATATTATACATATACTTTCGTTTCTCGTTACATACTAAAAGATAACTATTATAGAAAAAGATTATTATTATGGAACTTCAATTTATTTATGAAAAGTTTATTCAGAGTGCTCAATGCGCAAAATATCTTTTACAAATATATGATGCGGATTTTCATCTTTATCAATCATTGTACATACCGGAGCCTCTTCATCAAAGTATACAATCATTCCTTCTACGTACTGATATGTATGTCGAACTTGTACAGTTACTTTAATTTCTACTGCTTCTTCATATGCTCTTTTTATTTTCTGAAGCATTTTTGCTGAACATTTTCGTTTCTCTGGATACATAACCATTCCCATAAATCGATTGCCGGCTCTATCTTTCCACATATAATCCCAATGTGGTAAAATGCCTTGTTTAAAATCGCCCATAATTCCCCTCTCCTTTATCTTTTATTTATCCCGCATTAAACGTCCGATTGGTGAAAGGCTACTAATCAGTGAGAGATGCCCTGCTGATCAAAATTCCCCTTTATGAACGTGGCGTTTCTGAATATGTATAAATCACTTGCCCGCCTCGCTGTGCGTTACCAATGAAATGCTTAAAGTCTTCTCTATTTACAACAACTTCTCTGAACGTATAAAATACATCTTTCGTAACAACATACTCCTTTATTTCACCATTTTTTAGCTGATCTAAAATTGTATTTGCTAATTCTTTATCCATGTATTTCACCTCTCTGCAATATTTTATTTTATCGTATATTCTATAGGTCAACAACTGTAAATTTATCCCGCTATTTGCAGGTAGTGCGATTGGTGTTGACTACTAATCAGTCGTGGAATGAACAAAAAATCTTACTGATTAACGTTTCACTTTATCTCGTTGTTATGCCATGATTTTATTTTCGTTATTTCGCAAACAATATCGTTTTACTATATGTCCACTAAATATCATATACTAACATAGCTACTTCTCTATATCAAACATTTCGGCATTCAATTATGCAAAGTTCCATACCACTATGCTACAATATACAAATAGAACTAGGAGGGATACTATGATTCGGAAAGCAAAAAAGACAGATGCAATGGCAATAGCTCCTTTATTGTATAATGCTCTGCATGAAATTGCTGAAAAAATCACAGGTAGCACAGATGAAGCAGAAGTATTACTAGGACTTGAGACATGGTTCTCAAAAGAAAATAACCGTCTGAGCTACGAAAACTGTTTTGTCTATGAACAAGACGAGAGTGCAGTTGGAGTTATTGTCGCTTATCACGGTAGTGAAGCAACACAGCTTGACGCACCAATTGTACATCACTTAAGAGAATTACATAAAGATGAATCAATTACGTTAGAAAAAGAAGCTGAGCTTGATGAGTATTACATTGATACACTATCAGTTTCAAGTGCACACGGCGGAAAAGGTATCGGTTCTAAATTAATTGAAGCTGCCGAAATCTATGCAACTGAAAAAGGGCATGAAAAAATCGCTTTACTTGTTAATTTAGAAAACACACGCGCCTATTCACTATACGAAAAGTTAGGTTATAAAAAAGATGAAATTGTTATGCTAGTAGGCGAACCTTATGCTCATCTCGTAAAACCATTAAACGTCAAAATTTCTGTATCTTAAAAAGAAAGCACACGATTTATATAAATCGTGTGCTTTTATGTTAAATTCGTATTTAATATATTTCCATCCATCGCCTCGTGAAACGTATATGTTGTACATCCCCATGGCTTTCTATGCAAAATAGGCGAACCAGACCATCCCATTGCCCTCAGCTCCGTTCCAATCATCGAATTAAAATAATTATGACCTACAAGAGCAATACTTCCATGTACGAGAGCATAACGATGTAATACGTAAGCTGCTTGCCTTGCCCTCTCTCTTACTTCCTTATAAGATTCAACATTTTTATGGTAACCAAGTATCCATAATGCTCGTCCAATACACATCCATACGTTAAGTTTACACTTCAACAATTTTGGCGCATAAAAGCTCGCCGGAACTGCCACTTCCCTAAAAAGAGAATTTTGTATAAAACATAAAGAATCCATTAATTCAGCTGCTGACTGTACAGCACACTTTTGATCACTCGTTACAATCAATTTCGCTACTTCAACCGCTTCTCTTGTTTCCAATGGTATAGGTTGTTTTTCTGTTATAGTATGTAAATCATATCCTTTTATCCATTCATGAAAGGATGTAACCGTCATTGGTTCTATAGTACAATCTAAGCGACCATGACGAATAAAAGAAATCTTCATTCTTTTCACTCTCCATTCATCACTTATGAACTCTATTATGCACTAGTTCTAAACATCATACCACGCAAGAAAATAAAGTTATATACCTTTACATCTCCCCACCATTATCATGTGTTATCGAAGCATGGATACCATCCATCCCATCAAAATATGTACTCGTATCATATTGACGAATCTTTTTTAAATGCATATAAGAAAATAAAAATAAAATTAAAGCTATAACACTCCCCACAAATTCAAACATCATTTTACCGCCTCTAATTTCTCCCACTTCAGCAGGTTATTCTACTTTTTCATTATACCTCGATATAAAGATTCTCGCATTTTTGCTATTTTTTTCAAAAAACATGGATTTTCTACATATTTTCTTACAAAAAGTGAATATTTTTCGAATTTTTACTTTGGAAACATTTACAAAGTAGGAAATATGGTTCAAAATAGGAGGAAATAAAAAACCCAAATTTATTCTTTTTTTGGGAAAACTGTAACAAGGAGAGTTGCTTATGCAGATCGCAGAAACTGGAGATATCATCGAATTTAAAGGTGGAATGCAAGGCCGTGTTCAAAAAGTAAATCAAAACTCTGTTATTGTTGATATAACAATTATGAAGAATTTTAGAGAACTAGATATGGAACCTCTTACAGTTGTAAGTCATAAAAACTATACTGTCATTAATCAAAATGCATAATATAATAGAAAGAAAGGGCCTGTATACTATACAGGCCCTTTCTTTCTATTAACGATTATCAATTGTTTCCGGATATAGATCGTGGTTCATCATGCGGTAATCAGCCATTTGTTCATACTTCGTCCCTGGGCGCCCGTAGTTGCAGTATGGATCAATTGAAATACCACCACGTGGTGTGAATTTCCCCCATACCTCAATATAACGTGGATCCATTAATTTAATTAAATCGTTCATAATAACGTTCATGCAATCTTCATGGAAATCACCATGATTGCGGAAACTAAATAAATACAACTTTAAAGATTTACTCTCTACCATTTTTTGCTCTGGAATATAGCTAATATAAATTGTTGCAAAATCTGGTTGTCCTGTTTTCGGGCATAAACTTGTAAATTCAGGACAATTGAATTTTACAAAATAATCACGGTTTGGATGATTATTATCAAATACCTCTAATATTTCTGGGCTATATTCAAATAAATATTTTGTATTTTGATTCCCTAGTAATGTTACATCTTTTAAATCTTCATCTAATCTTCCTGTCATTTTAAACATCCCTTCTCGTTATACGCCGCGCTTATTTCCCCATACTAACGCATGAAGCTGAGGCAATACTTTTGCATCATTCATCTCTTTACAATTTACAGCTTTATCAATCAGCCATTCATACTTATCTAATAATTTTTTTATAAGCATCGCATCATCCACTGTTTTTGTATCATCGTTTCCTACTTGTAAGAAAAATGGTACCTTTGGATAACGTTCGTGCATCTTAACTGCATATTCAAAATCATGATCATCGAATACTACTACTTTTAAACTAATATCTTTTCCTGCTAGTTTCTGAATAATAGCATCTAACCTCTGAAAATCTGTTTTCATCGTTGAACTTGGTGGTTTTGGAGAAATTGTTATCTCATCAATTTGAAGTAACCAATCTTGCCATTTACTCCCTTGCGTTTCAATTGCCGTTCGCATTCCATTTTCTTTTAATATAGAAAGAAGAAACTCAATATTTTTCAGTAATGCCGGATTTCCACCTGAAATCGTAACATGAGAAAAATTTTCTCCTCCAATTGCAACAAGCTCATCCCAAATATCTTCTGGTGTCATCTGTCTAATTTGATCTTTAGCTGATCCATCCCACGTAAAAGCAGAATCACACCAAGCACAGCTATAATCACAACCAGCTGTACGGATAAACATTGTCTTTTGCCCTACAACCATTCCTTCACCTTGAATAGTCGGACCGAATATTTCTAAGACAGGGATTTTACTCATCAAGCATCCACTCCCGTCTTACTTCCGCATAACTAGTCGGCGTCTCAAATAGACGAACAAATTCAACGCGAGCTCCTTTATATTCGTTCACTCGATTCTCTTTTGTTAGTGCTTCTGCCATCTTTTCATAAATCCAAACGACCATATTTTCAGCAGTCGTATTCATTGCAGGTAACGTTTCGTTTAAATAACGATGATCTAGATAAATTTCTATTTCATTCTTCCAAATTTCTTTTATATCTCCAAAGTCAATTGCAAGACCTATTTCATTTACATATCCACTAATTCCAAATACAACTTTATATGTGTGACCATGTAAGTTTTTACATTTCCCTTCATAACAGTGTAAATGGTGTGCTGCATCAAATGTAAATTCCTTGCTGACCATTACTCTTTTATTATGGTATTTGAGTTGTTTACGCTGAATATCCTTGTCCATTTTTTGCAAATTCTCTACGATGCGAAATCCAAAAAAGTTATCCATTAGTTGTTCGCTCCTTCGCGTTCTTGTAGGTACGTATCTAATCCTGCTTTACGAAGTTGACATGCTGGACATTCACCGCAACCATCACCAATGATTCCGTTATAACATGTTAATGTTTTTTCTCGAACAAACTCAAATGCTCCAAGTTCATCTGATAATTTCCATGTTTCAGCCTTATCAATCCACATAAGTGGCGTGTGAATGACAAACGGGTAATCCATAGATAAATTTAAAGTAACATTTAACGATTTCACAAACACGTCACGGCAGTCTGGATAACCACTGAAATCAGTTTCACATACACCCGTTACAATATGACGTGCTCCAACTTGTTTTGCTAATACAGCAGCAAATGATAAGAAGAGTAAATTTCGTCCATCTACAAATGTCGATGGCAATTCACCTTCTTCATGTGTAATCTCCATATCCGTTCTCGTTAAAGCATTTGGAGCAAGTTGATTTAATAGACTCATATCTAGTACCGTATGCTTTATTCCTAGTTCTTTTGCAATTTCCGCTGCACAATCAATTTCTAGCTTATGACGTTGATTGTAATTAAACGTTACAGCTTCTACCTCTGCAAACTGCTCTATTGCCCAAAATAAACATGTCGTACTATCTTGTCCTCCACTAAAAACAACAACTGCTTTTTCTTTTTTCATTTCACTCATTCTCCTTCTCTACTATAAATAAGAAGAAAGAACGTTCTTGAACTGTCACAATAAAAAAACAAAACAATACCTAAGGATATTGTTGTTTCCATAGTTTTTTATAGAGGGAGTTCGCGAACCTCTCCCGCGCGGTGCACGGAATTTCTTCTTTCATTGACACAGCTTATTGTAACATATTGTATACTAGCGTAAAAATTTCTGATTTTTCAGCTATTTATCATTTCATTTCTTTCATTTTATAGTATGATTAATTTAATATAAGAAGAGAGGAGGCATCCCACTGAAACCCTTTATTATTTATCTCTTTTTAAATATATTATTCATCCTGATTACAATGCTCGTATATCATTTATTTTGGAATCAAAAAGGGAAACGCTCTCCTAAATTAAATTCAGCTATATTCATTGTACTCTGTTGCCTTGCTACCGTACTCTGTATTACATTTGCAGCAAAAACAAATAATGGTTTTCAATTTGATATGCGCCATATTGTATTAATTGTCGGTACATTAACGGGAGGGCCTATTGCTGGTGGTTCTATCTTAGTTGTATTAAACATATATCGCTTATTATTAGGTGGGATAGGTGTTTTCCCATCTCTTATCGGTTCTGTTCTTCTATTTATTGTTCTATTATTAACATATAAATTTTTCAATCGAACTTCTAATCGTATAAAAATAACACTTGCTATTATCTACAGTCTCACATACGGATTTAGTTGGATACCCTTCTTCCTTTCAAAGGTTACAAATAAGACTGATTATATACCGCATATTATTGTGTATGAATTATGTTCAATGCTTGGTACGATTCTAATTTTATATTTACTACACATATTACAAACTCAAGTTCGTCTCCAAAACGAACTTATAAATGCTGAAAAGTTTCATTTAATTGGTGAAATGGCAGCGTCTATCTCTCATGAAATTCGCAATCCATTAACTTCAACGAAAGGTTTTTTACAACTGTTACAATCAGATACATGCACTGAGCAGGAACGAAAATTATATATCGACATTGCCATTAATGGCATCGAACAAGCAAATCATGTTCTTACAGATTATTTAACCTTTGCTAAACCAAGCATTGAAAAAGAACAAACATTACAGTTAGAAGAAGAATTACTACATGCATTGTCGTTAATTACACCGCTTGCTAATTTAACAAATGTACGTACTCATTATATAAAGCAAAGCACTTCTTTTTTTATCGCTGGAGAAAAGCAAAAACTAAATCAATGTTTATTAAATATTTTAAAAAATTGCATTGAGGCTATGCCAAAAGGCGGTGATCTTTATTTCACATTAGTTCCTGATCATAAGCATATTCAGTTATATATAAAAGATACAGGAGTCGGTATGGATTCAGAACAAGTAAAACGTCTTGGTTCGCCCTTTTATTCAACGAAAGAAAAAGGTACTGGACTTGGAATGATGGTCGTATTCAGTGTTGTTCAAGCTATGAATGGAAAAATTGATATTATAAGTGAAAAAGGAATCGGTACAACCTTTTTATTAACTTTTCCACTCATACAAAAAACGTGATGAAATACTCATCACGTTTTTTCTGTTCCTTCAACTAATTCAGCAAAAGCTTTCACTTTTCCGTGCGGTTGTTGATTTTCTTTACGTGCTTTCCAGGCGCGCTCTTCTTCTCGCTTCTTCTTAGACATGTTTTTTCAACTCCTTCTTTTCTTTCTCCATGTAGTATTCCAAAATAAGAAAGAAAACTATGCACGTATCAAAAAAGAAGTGGTTTCCCACTTCTTCCACTTTAGCGTTGCAAAATTGCATGTTTCGCCTCTTTTAACTGCGTAAGATGTCTTTGTTCATGCAAATCAAGAAATTGAACCCATTGATACAAATTCAGATCATTAAAAACAGGATGCTTTAATCCATTTTCAAATAAATCTTTTTCATCTATAACACTATGAAGCGCGTGTAATAGTTCTTGGCGTGAATGTTCTAGTAATTGAATTCCTTGCTGTTTTTTCATTAAAGTTTCTGTTGGTTGCATTTGCTGAGGAGCTTCTCGTTTATGTGTGCGATCAAGCGTAAGTTGGAGGTCTTTAAATGGAGTCATGTTTCTTTCATTTTTTTGTAAAGCATATACAAGGGCAGACGTGACAGATTGTTCAACTAAATGCAAGTGGTGTAAAATTTGAATAATACTCCATTTATCACGGCGTGGCTTTACATTCACTTCTGTGTCATTTAACATTTCAATTTCTGATAATAGCGTGCTTCGAGTAGACTGTAATGAGTTTACTAAACTTTCTAAACTTACATCCATATTAGATTGAAGCATACTTGTTCCCCCCTTTTGTTGGTGAAAAGAGGTGCTCCTTATTAGAAACACCCCTTCAGTATTCTGAATTTTCTTTTATTATCTCATCATTTTCCCATTATGTCGATGTTAAACATGTGAAAAAAGCGCATGTTTTTTACAATTTTGTGTCGTCAATCGCATGTAACCATGCTTCAATTTCTGTAATAACACTTTTCACACAGCCTTCAGCAAATGGTGATGTTAAATTTGCAACCTCTACTAATTCTAAGAACGATTTACTTCCACCTTGTTGGCACAGATTCACATAATCTTCCCACGCCTCTTGTCTATTATCTCTTGCACGTTTCCAAAATTGTAGCGCACAAATTTGAGCAAGCGTGTAATCAATATAATAGAACGGTGAGCTATAAATATGCCCTTGACGTTGCCAAAAACCACCGCGCTCTAAATAATCATTCTCCTCATAATCACGATGTGGTAAATATTTCTTCTCTATGTTACGCCATGCTGTCTTACGCTCTTCAGGTGATGCTTCAGGATTTTCATATACATAATGTTGATATTCATCAACAGATACACCATAAGGTAAAAACAGAAGTGCTGAACTTAAGTGAGAGAAGTAATATTTATCTGCATCTTCTTCAAAGAATAGCTTCATCCATGGCCATGTAAAGAATTCCATACTCATAGAGTGGATTTCACACGCCTCATATGTTGGCCAATTATATTCTGGAATTTCAAATTTACGACTTTCATATACTTGGAAGGCATGACCTGCTTCATGTGTTAATACATCAATGTCACCAGATGTTCCATTGAAGTTTGAGAAAATAAATGGCGCTTTATAATTCTCAATATATGTACAATATCCGCCACCAGCTTTTCCTTTTTTCGCAACTAAATCTAATAAATCATTATCTAGCATGAAATTGAAAAATTCATCTGTTTCAGCCGATAACTCTTTATACATTGTCTTTCCATGATCAACAATCCAATCCGCATCTCCTTTTGGAGTTGGGTTACCTGTAGCAAACTCAAAGTTTTCGTCGTAATAAGCTAACTTCTCTACACCGATACGTGCTTGTTGTCGCTTTCTTAATTCCGTTGTAACGGGAACGATATAATCTAGCACTTGCTGACGGTAATTAGCCACCATCTCCGCATTATAATCTGTACGGTACATTCTTGCATATCCAAGTTCAACAAAGTTTTTGAAACCTAAAGATTTTGCGATTTTCGTTCTCACTTTAACAAGCTCATCATAAATACGATCTAGTTCTTCCTCATTTCCAGCTAAAAATCCGTAGTATGCTTCACTTGCTGCTTTACGTTCGCTTCTTTCTTTTCCTTGCATAAACGGAATCAGTTGCGATAACGTTCTTTCTTCTCCAGCAAAGTCAATTTTTGCAGATGCTAATAACTGTGTATATTGCGATGATAATTTATTTTCTAATTGTAAATCTTTCACGACTTCATCTGAATATGTTTTTAAATCACATTCTGCTAGAGCAAATAATTGTTTTCCATAATACGCCTCTAATTCTTCACGAAATGGAGAATTAATGAGTGCCTTATAATATTTTGTACCATATCCTTGTACAACTGGAGAGAATTCATCAAAGAAATCCTGCTCCTCCTTATAAAAAGTATCCGTCGTATCAACAGAATGGCGAATGTAACAAAGGTTTCCCATTGTACCAAAATCGTTGCGAATCTCATTAATTGAATGAATGACTTGTTTTTGTTCTTCTACAGTTTTTGCGTTATCAAACTTCTCTAAAGCAACAGTAAATTTCTCTTTTAACTCTTCAATATTTGGGCGTTTATATTCATAGTCTTTAAATGACATGAACGAGCCTCCTCTCCATTACATACCTTTATTATAATTCAATACGTATTCTTGAATTCCCTCTTAATTTTCAACAAATTTCGGCAGTGACTGCCCTGAGTTCATTACAAATAAAAAAGCCTTGGATTTATTTATCCAAAGCTCCTTTGGAACATATTATTTTTCATACTTCCCAATTTTTTTTAATAAATCAAGTAATTCATCTTTTTCATCTTTCGTTAACATTTCAAAAGACTGATGTATAACTTTCTCATGCCCCGGAAAAATAGAAGCAATAAAGTTCTCGCCAGACTCAGTTAATTGCGCGTAAATAACACGTCTGTCATTCGGACATGGAATTCTCTTTACTAATCCCTTTTTCTCCAGCTTATCTACAACATATGTAATGCTGCCACTAGCTATTAAAATACGCTCACCAATTTGCTGAAGTGGTTGACCGCCTTTATGATATAGCAGTTCTAATACAGCAAATTCAGTTGGATTTAATCCGTTACTTTGTATAGATTTATTTGTAGTATCCATAACAGAACGATGTACACGAGATAATGCAATAAATACTTTTAAAGATTGAGAAATATCTTCTCGTTCATTATTTGATGTCATACAACTTTCAACCCTTCACTTAAATTCTCAGCAATAAAAAGAAATTGCCACTTCATACTTCATGTGAATTCCGAATGAGCATTCACTCATCCATTTCCTCTCCCCTAATATATTAAGAATCATTCTTGAATAAAAACATGACAATTTTAACATAGTTTATATATAATGATAATAAAAAAAGAAGGAGTACCACATTTGAAAGTCAAATTCCAAAGCATAATTGTATATATATTGCTTGTTATCCTACCGACAATAGGGATTGGTGCTACATTTTATTCGTATCATACATATAAAATGAAACAGGAAAACAAATTATCTGCTCATACAGTTCTCTTTTTATATAGAGATTATTTGGATCATCATCTTGGTGAAGCAATTTCTGCTTTAGACATGCTTGCAAAAGTTGTAGGCACCGAGACTGGTAATATAAATGGCATTAAACAAATTGTACATGATACAGATGGAAACGATGCACGCTTTTCTGGTCTATATTACGCTACACCAGAAGGAGTCATTACAATCGCATCTGAAGATGAATCAAAGCCTATAGATGTTTCAGACCGTAAATATATTCAAGACGCGCTCCAAACTAAAAAAACCACTGTATCATCAGTCATTACTGATCGCGTTCTTGGACATAAAGCTATTATAATTGCTGCCCCCATATTTAATAAACAGAAGGAGCTCTCAGGATTATTATTAGCTAGTTTACGCTTTGATTACATTTCATCTTCTTTAAATGCCATTAAACCACAATACCATTTTGAGGTAACTGATAAACATGATGTAGTTTTTCTAACCGATGATAATAACGACACAAGTGATACGCATTCTAATATGCTTACTACCCCACTCCAAAGATTAAATTGGAAGGTCTCTGTTTCTCCATTACCTATTCATCAAAAAACCTTATACCAGTGGGTTACAATAGAGTGTATAGCTACTTTATTTTTAATGTCTATTTTATTTTTACTTGCTCAATATATTTTGTTAAAACGGCAAACAAAACTTGAAAGACAACAAAATGAACTACAGAAAATTGAATTAGTTGGAACTTTTGCAGCGAGTACAGCACACGAAATCCGTAATCCTCTTACTGGAATTAAAGGGCTCGTCGCTCTATTAAAAGAGAAATATAAAGATGAGCAAGATCAGTTCTACTTTTCCGTAATTGAACAAGAAATAGAGCGAATCAATGAAATTGTAAGTGAATTTCTTATTCTCGGAAAGCCAACCGCCATCATCGAACAAACGTATGATGTAAGAACAATTCTAAATGAGGTAGCATTAATTATTCAATCTGAGGCGAATTTACATAACATTGCATTCCATTTACATTTGCCAGACCATCCTGTTCATATCCGTTGTTCGAAAGACCATATGAAACAAGTGGTTTTAAACATTACAAAAAATGCAATTGAGGCCATGACTTCTAGTGATACACTAACCATTGTAGTAAAAAACAATGAAACACACGCACAATTGCAGATTATAGATACTGGAAAAGGGATTCCACAACATATTCAAAAACACCTCTTTCATCCGTTCTTTACTAATAAAGATACTGGAACAGGTCTTGGACTTGTCATATGTAAACGAATTGTAGAGATGTATAATGGGCATATTTTTATTGACAGTACAGAAAACGAAGGAACAACAGTTCATATCGAAATTCCGTTACACATAGTATAATTATCCTTATCCTATAAGGGTAATTATACTTATTTCATAAAACCAGCCACAAGCATTCGCCAAAAATTATTTGATTTTCCTTCATACCCGATTTGGAAAATAGGTATTTTTATAATTGAAAACCATTTCGGTGTTTGTTTTTCTTTATAACATTGATATTGTAAAATAAGCTTGTCCAATTCTTGACTAACTTGAATTGTCTCCCTACTATTTAGCCCACTTGTTAATCCTAGTTGAATCATTTCTTCACGTTTCATATGAATATCACGTGAAAGCTTTTCTAATGTGTACTTCCTTTTTACAGTAAACATCCATATCCCCCTTATTATACTTCCATGCTCTTAACTTCACTTCTCCATTGACTTTTTTAACTACTTAATCATATGCAAATTTGAAGAATCAGAAATTTTAACATTTTCTCCCTGTAATTTACAAATCTTTACCCTCACTTTGAGAATTATTACAAATTATTCTATCTTTGTAAATACATTCGCAATAATAGACATTTTTTTCATCTTGTTTTTTTATAAATGCTACGTAAACCGGTGATTCTTAATTTTCCACCTACTTTTCTTCGACATTTTTTGTTTAATTTATATAAAAAAGCAAAACATAATGATGATTGATAAAGTGAAACTTTAATCAGTGTTTTTTGTTCAGCCCCCACTGATTATTAGTATTCACCAATCGGGTAGGCAGTGAATCTCCCACCTATCCAGCCCAATGTTGAGGTGGGAGTCTTACTCCCCACAAATAGCGGGATAACAATAGAAAGGAAATATTTATATGCGAAAATATACGATTGCATTACTCATCATTGTTTTGTTTTTACCGTCCTTCTTATTTCCTATTCAAGCAAATGCTCATACGAATAAAGTTGCTATTGTCATTGATGATTTCGGAAATAATATGAAGGGGACTAATCAAATGTTATCACTTCCCATTCCACTCACTGTTGCTGTTATGCCTTTTCTTCCTTCCACAAAAGAAGATGCAATAGCTGCCCATAAGAAAGGCCATGAAGTTATTATACATATGCCAATGGAACCTATAAAAGGTAAAAAAGAATGGCTTGGGCCGAAAGCAATTACAACTGATTTAAGCGATGAAGAAATAAACAACCGACTTGAACAAGCGATTCAAGAAGTACCGCATGCAATTGGAATGAACAATCATATGGGGTCAAAAGTAACAGCGGATGAAAGAATTGTTCGCCTTATACTTGCTGCTTGTAAAAAACACGGTTTATTTTACTTAGATAGTAAAACGAATCCTAATAGTGTCGTCCCAAAAATCGGAAAAGAATTAGGAGTTCCTATTATTGAAAACCAACTATTTTTTGATGATGTGTATACAGCAGGACATATTTCAAAACAAGCCCAATTACTCATCAAAAAAATTCAAGAAAAACCTATTATGGTAGCTATCGGGCATGTGGGCCCTCCAGGTGAAATTACATCACGCGTTATTGAAACTTCTATCCCTAAAATTCGTGAGCATGCAGACTTTATTTTCTTATCTGATCTAGCATTATCCCCGCCTCCTGTTTCAAAATAAAGTTCATTACTCACATATAATCAGCCCTAACCAATTGGGCTTTTATGGGCAATCCGTCCCCCCACTTAACTTCTTTACTTGCGCTGAATTTTGAGGCTCGGATTTTACTGCCCACAAATGGCGGGACAAAAAAGTACCTATCTATATATAACAGATAGGTACTTTTTTTAACTTAAATATAATCTACATGACTCACTCTGAATCCTTTTTTCTCTATTTTTCCGATTAATTGCTTTAATCTTGTTTCATCTAACTCATCTGATATATTTACAATAACGCGGCGGATATATTGATCACCGTTATCTAACGTAAATAGGCCACCGATATTATATGCTTTTAACAATGTCCCAAGCTCTTTAATCGTTCCCTTACAATCTTGTGTTGCAATTGTTAATATATAACCACCTGTTCGCATACCAAATGAATCTTCAATAACATCAAATATATTCGAATGCGTTAACATACCGACAAATTCATTATAATCATTTAGCACGGCTAAAAACGGAAGCCGACGAATTACATAAAAAGCTCTGAAGAATGAATCCTTTTCAAAAATAAATGCATTGGAATCATCAAGCATATCCCCTGCACTTACATGCTCTAATCCGCTATTGCATTTTTTTTCTAATAAATCTACTTTATAAATAATCCCCGTGAATTTCTTCTCATCTTCTGCTAATACCGGGATGGCTCGAAATCCCGTTTCGTTCATCATTTGCAGTGCCTCTTCACCAGAATCATTTATCTTGCAAAATGTTACTTGCTGCTTTGGCAGAAAATGATATTTAACTCGCAAAATATGTTCCTCCTTACATGTCAACATGTAATCTATATATAATAAGGAGACCTATATTTTATGAGTGAAATTATTTTTAAAACGCTTTCATTTGTTTATTAACTTGTATCCATATCACATCCATTTTTATATAACAGAGCTCCTTGCACCCTTAATCATTAATAACTTTACATGATAGTTCATTAAATATTCTATACCCTCTAGCCATTTTTTCGCTTCTTCTGGCGTTTTTCCCCACACAATCATGCCGTAATTATGAACAAGAACTACTCCTCCACCTTCAATGAAATTCGGAACATTGCTTTCTAATAAATCAGCGAATTTTTTTTCATCTTCTACAATTGGAATTGTCATTTCTGTTATACCTTCTTTTCCGAAAACACGCTCCACACTGCGTTTATCGAACGTTACTTCTCCTTCTTCCCCATATAACTCTGATATTAAATGACTATCTACAGTCTGCACTTGTAAAATACATCCTGCACTACTTTTTTTATAAATATCCGCATGCATAAATGACTCTGCAGCTGGTTTTTCTTCATTTTCAAATACTGACTCGCACATGCAATTTACGACAATAAAATCTTCTTCCGAAAATAGCCCTTTATCTCTTCCCTCAACATTTACTAAAAATGTTAACGGCTCTTTTGACGTACATAGCGATAAGCTAATTTTGGTACCATAAAACCAATCACGAAGTGCCAATTCAGATTTCACATCTTTTAATTCATTCCATTTCTTCAGAAAAAATAACATTTCGTCACCCCCGGCATAATATTCATATAAGGTTCGAATCCTTTCTATGTAAAAGGAATATTTTTTGATTATTCTAAAAATTTAATTGAATTATCACATGAGAACGCTTTTTTGTCAATATAGTTTCGTGGTTCTTCTTTAAAATAGGCTATTCATATGTCTATACTCCTATCTATTTCCTATTTCATTTTGCACATAAAAAATACGCTATTCTTTAATTAAAGAATAGCGTATTTTCCTCATTTTTTATCCCGCATTAACGGGCAGCCCGATTGGTGAGGGCTACTAATCAGTGGGGAATGAACAAAACCCCCACTGAATAAAGTTTCACTTTATTTCTTTATTGCATTATACAAAAACTGTGCGTATTGTTCACGTGTTACGAAATTATCTCCTAAAAAATTCCCTTCCCCGTCGCCTTTTGATATTTTATTATCCACTAAAGCTTTCACATATCCTTTCGCCCAATGGCCATTTGGTACATCTTTAAAATTCTCTGCACTATTTTCATTTTCTTTTAACTGAAATACTCTTTGTAGTACTACTGACATTTCATATCGAGTTAATACTCCATCCGGACGGAACATACCATTTCCATAGCCTGTCATAATTCCAGCTTGAACCACTGCATCAATAGCCGTTTCATACATATTTCCTTTCGTATCTGTAAATGCCGTTTTTTGTTCTAGATTATTTTCTAATTTTAAATACCTTTGTATTAGAAGTGCTACTTGTCCACGAGTAATGTTATCACCAAATCCAAATTCACCATTTCCATAGCCTATAAATAATTTTTCTTTCGCTAAGTAATTAATTGCTTCTTCTGACCAATGTCCCTTTGGTACATCTTTAAATTCTACCACTTCTGTTTTCTCATCTTCTTTAGATGTATTACCGTCTTTACTTTCTACTACATTTTGAATAACAGATCCTGTAAAGAAGATTCCTGTATCCGCGAATGGATCTTTCACACCAAATTCATATACTTTCTCACCTGGTGTACTCCATTTCACTACACCATTACTATACGTACCATTATCGCTCTTCAGACGGATTTTCGTAGAAATCTCACCATCTTTTTCATATATAGGTACTTTTACTTCTTTATTTACTTCTGTTTCCTCTAAAAATACTTTTTGATTTTGGACATTAATATAAGCCGTCTTACTTAGTTCTATAACTGGTCGGACATCACGGATTTCATTTGCAACAAAACTTAGAAATACTAATTTTTTCAAATTACTAACTGGTGATAAGTCTGAAATATAATTCGCTTCTAAATCAAGCTTTTGTAAGTTTACTAAACTTGATAATGAAGTAATATCTTTTAACTCGTTGTTGGGTAAGTTTAAAATTTTCAACTGTGTCATCTTACTTAGAGGAGTAACATCTGTTATTTCATTTTTCCCTATCCATAGCTCTTGTAATTGATTCAATTGATCAATGCCTGATAAATCTTTCACTTTATTACGTGTTAATACTAAATCTTTTAACGGTAACGTATAAAGCGGTTTAATATCTTCAATTTGATTACCTGCTAAAGTTAAGTATGTTACATTTTTCAAATTGCTTAATGGAGCAACGTTCGTAATTTTATTATTTGCTAAATTCAAGTAATCTAGTTGTTCCATTTTCGCTAATGCTGTTACATCTTCTATTTGGTTGCCTGATAGAAATAAACTTTTTACATTTTTCATTTCAGTTAGTGGTGCAACGTTTGTAATTTTATTATTACTTAAATCAAGGGATTCTAAATTATCCATCTTAACAAGTGGCGTTACATCTGCAAATTCATTACCACGCAAAGCTAAATGATTTAATTGCTTTAAGTTCGCAAAGAACGACGGATCCTTTATCTTCGCATTCGCAACTGTTAAAGATTTTAAATTTGGCATATATTTTAATGCACTATAATCAAGTATCTCATTTGTATTTAAAAACAAATCCTTTACTTGTAATAAATCTTCTTTCGTAATTGGTGTATTTAAATCTTTTCTATTAAATACTTTTTTATTAACAAGCTCTCTTAATTTGTTATCTGTTATCATATTTTGATTATCAACTGGATTATCCGTTTCCGTATTTCCTGAATTAGAGTTATCATCTGGTTTCTCTGTTTCTTTGTTACCTACAGTTGGATCTTTAATTTCAAATTGAACTTGATATTTGTGATCATATCCAATAGCTGGAATAAGTATATGCATTTGCATATTGTGCTTCTTCTCAAACTCGCCAATTTCAAATTGAACTACCTTCGTTCCATTCTTCCTCTTATCTTCTGACAAAACCTTCACATCATGAAATACACCAGGCTGGTTTTTATCTTCTATTCTAAGATATTGAAAATAATCGCTATCTTGCATTGTTACAGTGACAATTTTTTTGCCAGCTGCAATCGTTACTTTAGGATTTTTTATATATTGAGAAACCATAGATGGCTCATCTTTTTGGTCCTTATATATTTTAATCTCAGTATCATACGTGCGATTACTCGCTGCTGCTACCGATTGATTTGCTTCAACTTTTAATGCCGCTAATGCTGGAGTAGAGTACGTAGCAAATGGAATCGCTAATGTTGTCGCTACTACTAGTGCCTTCATATAATTTTTTTTCAAAATAATATCCCCAATCATATATAATTTTCACAATTGATAACATTTATCAATTAATCACAAATAAATGATAATGAATATCATTATCATTGTCAATGAGAATATTACATTAAATTTATATTTTTAAAGATAAAAAAACAAAAAAGCCCTTTATTCAAAGGGCTTTTTTACCTATCGTATGAAGAATTTCACTTTTTTCCTTCTCATTGATGACACCTATTTTTTGCAAAATATTCGCGTACAATACAAGTTTATTATATATTCGTTCTGACATGTTCTCCCTTCTTTCCTTCGACCAACTTTTTTTGTATTGGTAAATTATATGAAAGAGGTGAGAAAATGTGTCCACTTTTTGCATAACTGCAAATCTTTTATTTTACGATTTACAGATAATAAAACTCCCTCCTAAAAATTAGGTGGGAGTTTATGTGCTTTCACTGTATTTAACAAACTGTCCACTGAATATTATGCTTCATAAGTTCTTCTTCAAAGCTATATGGCATTTTTTTATCACAAATTACGTGTTGAATACGCGAAATTGCTGCTATACGATAATTCCCTTTCACGCCTACCTTCGTATGATCACATAAAATATATGTTTTCTCAGCTAATTTCATCATCGCCTCTGACAATTTCGCTTTCTCTAATTCAAAGCTGGAAACTCCAAAACTAGGTAATAACCCATCAATCGAAACAAACGCTTTATGAAAATGGAATTGCTGTATGACTTGCTGAGAAATAGACCCTGATACACGCGAATGCTTTGGAGATACTTTTCCACCTATAAATAAAACTTCACCATGAAACATCTTTTTATTAATAGAAGAAATTAATTGTGTTGCGACTGGAAATGAACTTGTTACAATTGTTAAGTTCTTACGATGAACAAGGTATGGAACCATCTGAAGCGGTGTACTTCCATCATCAATTGCAATGACATCACCATCTTCTACAAATGTCGCTGCTTTATAACCAATTCTTTTCTTCTCTTCTATATGTAGCATTTCTCTTTCTAACATTGGTGCCTCTACTCCAGCGCCTGGAAGTTGAACAGCTCCACCATACACTTTTTTCAGCTTCTTTTCACGATCTAATTCTTCTAAATATCGACGAATCGTTTCTGTTGATACAGCAAATTCTCTCGCTAATTCTGAGACCTTTACTTTCCCTTTAAATTCTACCTTTTCAAGAATGGTTCGCTTTCTTTCTTCTCCTACTACAGACATAGCTTCACCTCATTTATATCTCCCTTATAAACTTCCTTACTTATACAAAGTTATAATTTTCTTTATAAGTAGAAACTTCTTCATGAATATGAATACCGCGCTTTGCTAGCTCATCAAAAATCAATTGTGGATTTTCAAAGGCTTCTTCAGGCGTAACAACACCCACCCTATTTACATTTCCATTTGCAATTAACTCTGTAGCAACCCCAAATGGAATACCGACGTTTCTCGTATACGCTCTTAATTTTTCCCATCCTACAACAGAACCATCAGATAACGGATGTGTATGATATAACACATGTCTTTGCTTCTCATTATTTTTCATACCTATTACTTCTACATGAAGTGCATAACCATAAAGCTCTGTTTCTTGACCTTCTTTCGATTGCAATAAATACTGCGAAATACAATCCATAATTCCTATTTCTTTCCCGTTTATTTCAATCTGATCATTACGCAATATGCCGTAATCATATAAAGCACGTACAAGTTGCATATTTTGCTTTGGCCAAGTTCCTCTCGTCTCTATCAGTTTGACACCTTTATTTTCTAGTGCCTTTGCTAACGTAATCGTTTCAGAATGCGGAATGATATACTGTGTTGCCTTACCATAAGGCGCTGGCAATTCTATTTCTCTCGGACGCGCAAACGGAAGTACTTGCTTAAATTCACCATCTTCATACACTATACGCGATGATAAATGTGGATCATATTCATATGTCGTTGTCTCTGTAATTGAAGCAGAAAAAGCAATCGGACGATACGAACCGTGACTTACACG
This sequence comes from Bacillus sp. FSL E2-8900, assembly GCF_037966225.1. Lineage (NCBI taxonomy): Bacteria > Bacillati > Bacillota > Bacilli > Caryophanales > Bacillaceae > Bacillus > Bacillus sp. FSL E2-8900. The sequence continues at coordinate 1,294,143 of NZ_CP150193.1, read as the reverse complement.
GACGGACTCTACAGTATCCAGTTGATTTGCTGCATGCATTGCCATCATTTGCGTTACACCTGGCGTCATGCCAAATCCAGGTAAACATGTTTTTTCATTTTGAACAAATATAGCATGCGATTCATTTTCTTCACCAAATCCATTTAAGTTCACACCGTGACAGCCTGCTTCTGCAATACAGCGAGTCGACAATCCGTTTAGCTTTATCGTCGTACCGTCCATTACAATGTCATAACCTTTCATTTTTGCAACCGTATCCTCGTGATTCGTTACATCTACTTTTACAAAATCAACACGAGGATCGTTGAGCCATTCTACTACTTTACGGCCCTCTTCCTCGTTAAAATCGGCTACAGTAATCGTCTCAAAAGATGAAAATTGAACTAAATCCAAAATAGCTTCACGACAAATTTTACCTGCTCCACCTAAGCAAAATACTTTCACCCAATAACAGCTCCTTTAGCCATACAATCAACTAAGCGATTAATATCTTCTTCATGTACATCACCGATATTTCCAATGCGGAACGTATCTACTTTCGAAATTTTCCCAGGGTAAATAACAAATCCATAACGCTTTAATTCGTTATATAACTGTTGAAACTCAAACCCCTCTTTTGGATAAATGAAAGATGTAATAATAGGAGATTGATATTTCTTATCTACTAGTGGCTTAAATCCGATTTCTCCCATTCTATTCACTAGTAGTTTTTGATTGTTGTAATATCGATTGTAACGCGCTCTTACTCCACCTTCTTTTTCTAGCTCAAGTAGCGCTTGATAAAAAGCATGTACAACATGTGTAGGCGAAGTAAAACGCCATTTCCCATTTTGTTTTTCCATCGTTTCCCACTGATCATATAAATCAAGAGATAAAGAGCGTCCTTGCCCTTTACACTTCAATAATTCATCACGTTTTGCGATTACAAATCCGAATCCAGGAACCCCTTGAATACACTTATTTGCACTACTAATTAAAAAATCAATTTGTAAATCAGCAATGTCTATTTCAATCCCGCCGAAACTACTCATCGCATCAACAATTGTAACCTTTCCATACTGTTGTCCTAATTTACATACATCTACAATTGGATTTATAATTCCTGTCGTTGTTTCACAATGAACAACTGCAATATGCGTAATCTCTTTATCTTCTTGCAATAACTTTTCTACTTCTACAATATTAGTAGGTTCCCACTCTTCTGTTTGACTGATCACTACATCAATCTGTAACATCTCTGCCATTTGCACAATTCGCTTACCGTACGCACCATTTGTACAAACGAGAAGCTTCCCATTTGCCGGAATAACAGAACCAATTACTGCTTCAACTGAAAACGTACCGCTTCCTTGCATTAACACTGTTGTATATTTCTCTTCTTCCTTCGTCGCTAACGATACAAGTTTAGCTCTTACTTCTTGCACCATCGTATTATATTCATCATCCCACGTACACCAATCGTATAGCATAACTTCTTTTACTGATTTTGTTGTCGTTAATGGTCCTGGTGTTAATAATAAGTAGTGATTTTCATTCATGATCCCGTGCCCCTTTTATGAAATAATAAGTTCTTGTTTCTCGATATGTTCCATTACGTTTTCGAGCTCCTGCATCGTTTCAATCGTAAAATGAGCCCCATTTTCAACAAACCGATTACGAACTATTTCTATTTTTTCACGAAGCTCTACCGAATCCATACTCTCCACTTCCTCTTCCGTTAAACCAAGCTCACTACTTCCAAGAATTACACCAACTGTCCACATTCCAGCATTTCTACCTTCTTTCATATCTGATACTGTGTCCCCTACTTTTATCATATGGTTCATCGGATACACACCAAGTTCCATTGCATTTTTATAGCACATCCATGGATATGGACGGCCTGCTGGAACATCATCTGGCGTAACAAGAAAATCAGGTTTATATCCTTGTAACACTGCTTCCTTTGCTACAATTTCCATCATTTCTCTCGTATAGCCCGTTGTTGAACCGATTTTAATGCCTCTCTCACGTAAAGAAGCGATTACTTCTTTTACCCCATCAATCGGCGTAGCATAACTTGGTAAAATAGAAAAGAGAATTTCTTCAAACTCTTCATACATCTCATGAATGTCTGCTTCTGTTGGTAATTGACCGAAGACACGCTTCCACTCATCCGCAATACGAGGCATTTCTGTTAGTGCCCTTACATGATCTATTTTTAATAATCCCATTGGCTTACGTGCTTCTTCTGCTGTAATTTCAACGCCGCGTTTATGAAAAATCTTCATGAATACTTCTAGCGGTGCAAAGCATCCGTAATCAACCGTCGTACCTGCCCAATCAAAAATAACTGCTTCAATTTTCATTCTGTCCATCACCCTTCTTACTTATCTTTTTTGCCATTGTGAAGTTCGGTTACGAAGTGCTTTCGTTCCCCATTCATATACAACTCTCACTACAATATTTGTAACAACAATAAGTACACTCATTGCAGCTGCTGGCGCTACATTTCCTGCATCATCCATATTTACGATTGATACGGCAGCTAGTTTAAAATCAGCTGCATATAGGAACACAACTGCCGATACAGTTACCATTGAATTTACGAAGTAGTACATTACCATTTCTAAAATTGCTGGTAAACACATTGGTACTGTTACTCGGAAGAATGTTTTATAAAACGGAATACCCATCGACTGCGAAACAAGCTCAAACTCTCGGTCTAATTTCTTTAAGGCAGTCGTTGCCGTGACAAATGTTACAGAATAAAAATGAATGATATTTACTAGTACTAATACAGCGATTGTTCCGTATAAAGAATGAAACGGATTCGTTACTGATAGTCCAAGAATTTGAATCGTTGGTTGACTAAAGAAAAAGACATATCCTAATCCGAGTACTAAACCTGGTATCGCTAACGGCACTATAGAGAAAAAGTAACCTGTTTTTCTAAAAAATTGTAGCTGGTCTATTTTCTCAATTGCATATGCGAATACAAATGTTAAGATCGCCCCAATAACTGCTGTAACTGCTGAAACAATTACGCTATTTTTAAATGCTTCAAGTCCATCTCCTGTTAAACTTGAAAAATTAAAATGCTCAAATGTAAAACTCATATTATATGGCCATACTTTCACACTTGCAGCAATACCAACTGCAACAAATAATAGAATGATCATAAGGGTAATCACACTACAATATATGAATGAGATTACATCTCTTTTCTTATTAGCTATTATTCTGTATGGTACTGCTTTTGAAGATAAGAAATTCGCCTGCTTTCTTTGCGTAATACGATCAACTACAAATGCGAATATAGCTGGGATTAATAAAATCATTCCGACAGTTGCACCCATCGGCATATTTTGCTGTCCAATTACTTGTTTGTATACGTCAGTAGCAAGCACATTATATTGCCCACCAACAATTTTTGGTGCCCCAAAATCAGTAAAACTAAGTGTAAACACAACAAACATTGCACTAATTAATCCGTACTTTACACTAGGTAAAGTAACCGTGAAAAATTGCTTTGTTTTACTGGCTCCTAACATATTAGAAGCTTCATATAAACGATAATCAGATCCTTGAAAGGCAATTAGCAATATGAGAAAGGCTTGCGGAAATGTATACATAACTTCAGCTATTACAATTCCTACTGGTCCATATAAAGGGATTTGTATACCTTCAAATAAACCAAACATTCCTTTCGTTACTAGCCCTTGATTACCAAATAAATATGTAAGTGCTATACCGTGCATCATCGTTGGTGCAAACAATGGTAATAACGCTACATACTGAAATACACGCTTTCCAAAAACATTCGTACGGGCAATTGCATATGCGTAAACGAATGCGATTGCAACTGAAATAATTGTTGTTGCGCCCGAAATCCATACTGTATTTTGTAAAGACTGAACTAAAGTTGGTGTTGTGAAATATTTACTGAAATTCGATAAACCAACGAAAACTCCATCTTTATTATAAAAAGCTTGTGTAAATAGTTGTAATAGCGGTAATACAAGTATGATAAGGAAAGAAAAAATCATACCGATAATTACGAGCCTTTGGATCCATTCCTCTTTCCCTATACTTCTCTTAATCTTTTTTTTCGTACTTTCTACCTTATAGTTTTCTAACATCTCCATCTATACAATGACCTTCTTTCCATATGACAACATATGATTTTCTGAGAAAGAGATTTGAATCGGCTTTCCTTTTCTAATAGCCGTTGCTTCTACTTCTGATGCTAATATATCCACTACAATTTTCTCATTATAAAGGTGTGTGTTTTCTTCTAAGACTCGCACTTCCGTCCGATATACAGATCCGCGAAATTCCATACTTTCCACAACTGATTTAATACCGTCCTTTTGTACAATTGTTACATGTTCAGGACGAATTGCATGTTCTTCGTTATTTTTCGAAAAGAAATTAATAGAACCAATAAAATCTGCCACAAACGGATTGGCTGGTCTTTGATAAATCTCCTCTGGTGTTCCAATCTGCATAATTTCCGCATGATTCATTACAACAATTTTATCAGCCATCGTTAATGCCTCTTCTTGATCATGCGTTACCATAATCGTCGTTACTCCTATTTTCTCTTGCAAATCACGCATTTCCCTACGTAATTTTTCACGCACTTTTGCATCTAAAGCTGATAACGGCTCATCGAGTAACAAAATATCTGGAGACAGAGCGAGCGCACGTGCAAGTGCTACTCGCTGCTGTTGTCCACCAGACATTTGAGCAGGATATTTATCTTTTACATTCAGCAAATCTACAAGTTTTAACGCATCTAGCGCTTTCTCTTTCACTTCTGCTTTCCCATATTTTTTTGTCTTTAAGCCGTATTCAATATTTTCAAGTGCTGTTAAATTCGGAAATAAAGCATACGATTGGAAAACCATTCCGAAGTTTCTCTTTCCAGGAGGCAATGCTGTAATATCTTTTCCATTCACAGCTATACTGCCAGTCGTTGGTTCCTCTAGTCCCGCTAAAATGCGAAGCAACGTCGTTTTCCCACAGCCACTTGGGCCTAATAAACAAACAAACTCATTTTTTTTCACAGTAAAAGAAATATCTTTTAACGCTGTAAATGCATCAAACTGTTTTTGAATGTGTTGAATTGATAAATATTCGCTCATTTTTCTCTCTCCCACTCACTTACTTTTTCGGTTCTGCTTTTTGGCCAAACTCTTTTTCCCATTTTTCTAAAATTTTGTCACGATTTTCTGCTGCCCATTTAAAGTCATTCTTTTTATATAATTTTTCCGTAACATCTTTCGGGAATCCCTCTGGAAGTTTATAGTCATTTTTAATTGTCGCAAATCCATTTTTCTCAAAGTATAACTTCATTACATCATCAGTAATTGCCCAATCTAAAAATGCTTGCGCTAATTTATCATTTTTCGCATTATCTTTCTTAATAAGTGCGTTCGCTTCTACTTCCCATCCTAATCCTTCTTTCGGCAGTACAACTTCAACTGGTGCACCTTTTTGTTTCTCTTTTAAAGCACTATAAACCATTGATACACCGACTGGATATTCACCTGCTCCTGCTAATTTCGCTGGTTTTGAACCTGAATGCGTATAACTTGCCATATTATCATGAAGTTTCTTCATGTAATCCCAGCCTTTATCTTCACCCATAATTTGTAGCCATGCAGAAACTGTTAAAAATCCTGTTCCAGATGATGCTGGATGTGGCATAACAAGTGTTCCTTTATACTCTGGTTTCGTTAAATCTTCATATGATTCTGGCATCGGTAAATTTTTCTTCTTTAACTCTTCTTTATTTACAGCAATCCCCGTCATAAATGCAGTATTTCCTACCCATTTTTCAGGTTGCTTATCATCTTTAAATTGTGGAAGAACACGATCTGCTCCTTTTGGAGAGTATCCTTTTAACATATCTTTTTTATCTAAAGCTAATAGACTTGATGCCGCAGTTCCCCATACAACATCTGCTTGTGTATTTTTCCCTTCAGCTAGTAATTTCGCAGTAATAACTCCTGTTGAATCACGTACAATGTTCAATTTCACATCAGGATATTTCTTTTTAAAGGAATCAAGATAAATTGGTACAAGCTCTTCTTCAATGGCTGTGTAAACAGTTAATGATCCAGATAATTTGTCATCTTTCACTTTCGCTCCAGCACTTTCTTCTTTCTTTGCACCACACCCCATTAATAACGAAAATACCATTCCAGTCGCTACAGCTTTAAAGATTGTTTTTTTCACTGTTTCTCTCTCCTTTTACAAATCTTATGTACAACTCAAATATAAACAACTAGTGTAAAAGCAGTATTAAACCAACATTAATCTTTTGTTTGTTGTTTGTTTTTGTGTAATACGTTGCTACTTCTATGTTTTTTCGCATTTTTCTGCTAATAGAAAACACTAAATTTACAAATAATTAAAAAAACCTTTATAATCCCACAAAAAAATGAGGCGTTTGTAAAAAACGCCTCATTTTTGTTTCCCTTTTTTTGAATTACGATTAGCATACTTTGCGCTATTTTCTCCTTCATACTCTAATGCAAATTCTGCATCTGGTAAGCTTTCTTTCGGAGTTTTATTATTATTGATTGCCGCATTTTGTTTCACTTTTCTTTTTACCAATACATTCACCTGCTCTCAAGAAATCACTTTCTACTCTATTTTGAAACAACTTAAAATAATTATTACTGGCAAGTGTTAACAAGTACATAAGAGGCGTTCGATGGAAATACTACATATGAAGAAACCATTATAAAAAGGAGCGATGATTTTGAAGAAAAAAGAAAAGATTCAATCACCGATTTTAGACGAAACGCTCCCGCATCAAATGAATTTTCCATCTTTTAAAGGAACAGGAAAAACGATGCAACAACCTTTTGTGAATCAATATGATGTTGTAATTGGAGACAGTAAATATAATTCCGAGAACAGTCCGCTTAACAATTGGAGCGATGAAGTAGATCCTGCCATTATGGCTGGCGATGAGTGGATCCATCCTACAAATGATATTGGCTGGATTTCAGAAGAAAATCAAGAATTGCTAAAAAACGAAGCGGATAATAAAAATGAAGCTTTTATGCATCCACAATTTGGCATTAACGACTAAAAAACCATTCTACCTAACGTAGGTAGAATGGTTTCATACTATCCAATAATAATCCGCTCTTTCGGGTATTTATAGCGAGGTGGTTGTTCCCTTCCACCACTAGCTAAAATAAATGTTAAAATGCCAACGCGTCCGATAAACATAAGCACAATAAGTACAAGTTTCCCAACAGTTGTTAAATCAGGCGTAACACCTGTTGATAGTCCCGTCGTTCCGAAAGCCGAACAAACTTCAACAATTAAGCTCATAAGCGGTACATTTTCCGTAATAGATAAAATGAATAGCGCAGTAGCACATAACAAAATCCCCATCGTCATAACGACAGATGCTTTCAGTACATCCTCTTCATGTAGCTGACGTTTGAAGACTCTAACTGTTCTACCGCCCCTTGCAAAGGTGTATAGTGACAATATACTAACAGCAAATGTTGTTGTACGTATTCCGCCCCCAACCGAACTTGGAGATGCCCCTATAAACATTAATATACTCATAAATAAAAGCGTCGGTTGTGACAATTCACGTATATCCATCGTAGCAAGTCCACCACTTCGCGTCGTCACAGATTGGAATAATGTATAAAAGACAGTTTCATGCCATGACTTTCCTACTAAAAAATGATTTCTCTCCAGTAAAAAAATCATAATTGTACCAACAACAACGAGTGCAAAAAATGTTGTTGTCGTCAATTTTGTAAATAATGAAAAACGGAATAATTGTTGTCTCCTTTTACTAAGGAATTGTTTCACTTCCATTAGCACAGGGAAACCAATCGCTCCCAAAATAATTAGTAACATATGAATCATTTGAACAATATAATCTTTTTTATACGGAATTAATGATTGTCCTGTTAAATCAAATCCGCCGTTCGTAGTCGCACTAACAGCTGCAAAGAAACCGTGAAAATAAGCTTCTTGCCAAGTCGGAAAGTAAAGTAAAAATCTTGTACCTAATAGGATTGCTCCAATAAGTTCTATTGAAATAATTACAATCAAAATAGAACGCATCAATTCTACAAGACCCGATAAATTCCCTTGATTATGGTCTGCCATAATCAGTCTTCTTCTCTGCAAACCAATCTTTTTTCCTGTTATAATCCAAACGAATGTACCTAACGCCATAATTCCTAAGCCGCCCAATTGTAAAATAAGGGCTAAAATAATAATTCCTGCCGTAGTAAATGTATCTGAAATCGTAACAACAGACAGTCCCGTAACACTTACCGCACTAACAGATGTAAAAAGCGCATCTATAAATGTCCATTTCACACCAGGCTTCGTAACAAACGGTAAACTAAGCAATATCACCGATACAACTACCGCTAATAAATAAAACAAAACGATGAGTTGTACAGGACGTAATTTTTGTAAAAACTTTTTTATATCTCTCATTCCATCACTTCGCTACCTTTTTTCTATCGATTAAATAAAGAAAAATCTTTACTTTCTTTATTTGTAAATAACTGCTCAAATAATTTAGCAAAGACCATTCCATATACAGTTCCATTACCTCCATACGGCAATGCGTAAAACAAATTATGTATCTTTTCGTCTTCTTTTAAAATGGGGAGACCATCATGAGTACCACCAAATGCGGCTGCCCAATAGTAGTCTGCCTGTATATTTTTATACTGCGGGAACATCTCTTTTACAATATTAATAAGGATATCACGCTTATGCAATAATTTCGTATCACCAATTGTTTGAATTTGCAGCGCTTCATCTAATCCGCCTACAATAATGCGGTTTCGATACGTTCGAAAATATAAGTAGGGCCGTGCCGTTTCCCAAATTAACGATCGCTCATGCCAGCCTTCAAACTGATCTATTTCATTTGTTACAATTGCATAAGAGGTGTCTACTGTTGTATTTTTTCTTTCTTTCTTTCCAAAAAGCGCTTCATAACCTGTCGCCATAATAATATTCTTTGCTACAATTTGATTTCCTGTTTTCGTGTAACAAATTAAATCATTTTTGCGTTTTTTTATATGTATTTCCTCTGTATGTTCATATATATTAGCTCCCATTTGATTTGCTTTATGCAAAAGACTGTGCGCTAATAAATACGGATTCACCTCGGCATCACCGTGTGTATATAATGCCGCTTGTTTTATGAAAGGATAACGTTTCTTAATATCAGCTTCTGTAAAATATTCAACTGGAAATCCATAATTCTGTAACGTATTATATTCCTCTTGTAAAAATGAGACATCCTCACTTTTACTTGCATAATATAAACTATTTCGCGGAATAAAATGGGGATTAATATCAAGAGTCGGTATAACCTCTTCCATTGTTCTTAGCGCTTCATAACAAAGCTTATATGCTCGTACCCCTTTTTCTTTACCCAATGTATGGATAAGAGAGGTTAACGATTTATCATGAAGAAATTGTAGTAAACCTGTATTAGCAGCTGTGCTACCACATGCAATTACTCTTTTTTCAATAAGTGTAACAATCATGCCAATTTTCGCTAACGAATGCGCTATATGAGCACCGGCTTCGCCACTTCCGACTACGAGCACATCACATATCATATCATTTTCTAACAGTGGATAACAAGGTACAGAAACTGCTGTATTCCAAAACAACTTACCCATCATAAGTTTCATAATTATACTCCTAAAATATAAATTTCTCCTTTCTATGTTTTGTTATTTTTCATAAAAAAATCCAACTAACATAGGCTAGTTGGATTTTTTATTTTTAATTAGAACGCTCTTCAAGCCAATTTCCAATCGTCGGATATGTTTGTTTTACAGCTGTTCCACCGTAAACGATAGACATATGCCCTGTCGGTAAACATACATATTGTTTATCTGTGCTAGAAATATGGTCTAGTAATGCTTCTACTTGACATGGCAAAGCGATATGATCACGTTTCCCGGAAATATTTAAGACATTCGCCTTAATATTTGCAAGATCTACCTTTTGTCCGCGAATAACGAGTTCACCCTTAACCAATTTATTATTTTGATAAAAATCACGAATCCACTGTCTGTATGATTCACCTGGGAACGGAATACCATCACCAACCCACTTTTGAACCAATCTCCAGCTTTCGACGAAGCGTTCATTCTCTGAACGATCTACTAGAGCAACATATGGACCAACAAAGTTCGTAATTGGCTTTAACATTTTGTTTCCGAAATCAATCATTTCTGGCGGAATATTTCCAAATGTATCAACCGCTTTATCTAAATTGAAGTATTTCTCATCTAATAAAGGACCATACAATCCTGTTTCAGAGAAATCAAAAGGACTTGTCATGAAAATTAAATTACGAATTGGCATGTGCGGATGAAGCGCTGCATAAATAGAAGTTAGCGTTCCACCCATGCAATAACCAAGTAAAGAAATCTCGTCCGATTTTGCAGTTCGCATTACTTTTTTTACTGCTTTTGCAATATAATCAAACACGAAATCATCAAATTTCAAATGACTATCTTCTAAACCAAATGTGCCCCAATCAAGCATATATACATCAAAACCACGATCCACTAGATATTCCACTAAACTATTTCCAGGAGTTAAATCCATAATATATGGTTTATTAATAAGAGCATATATTAACAGAATTGGAACTCTTTGTGTTTTTTCTTGTTTTGGAATGTAGCGATAAAGCTTCGTCTTATTCTTCGTCCAAATAACCTCTTTCGGCGTTAATCCGACTTGCGGCTCTGGTTCACGTAATAAAATTTCACTCGCCCTTTTCACTCGCCGGTATGCTTTTCGGTACTCTTCTGGGTATAGCTCTAATTGCTTTTCCCATTCTGTTGCGAATGTAGTCATTTTTCTATCTCCTTTTTGGTCGATTTCCTTCTTAAAAAAAAGAAGTGCATTCCTGCTATGGATATGCACTTTTTTCTTACTTCATTACATATATAATCCGCCGTTAATGTTTAATTGTTGACCTGTGATATACGCACCGTCACGGCATAGGTATACTACACCTTTTGCAATTTCATCAGCTTGACCAAAACGTTTTTTCGGGATTTTTGCAACGATTTTTTGACGTACTTCTTCTGGTACTTCTGCTACCATTTCAGTATCAATAAATCCTGGGCAAATAGCATTTACAGTGACATTTGTTTTTGCAAGTTCTAACGCTAATGATTTTGTAAATCCTAACATCCCCGCTTTTGCTGCTGAGTAGTTTGTTTGGCCAAATCCACCTGCTTGACCAATAATAGAAGAAATGCTAATAATTCTTCCTTCTTCTGCTTCCGTTATGTATGGAAGAACCGCACTTGTCGTATTAAATACGCTGCTTAAATTCACGTCAATTACGCGCTCCCAATCTTCACGATTTAACTTTTTGAATGTACGGTCTCTTGTAATACCAGCATTATTAACAAGAATATCAACTTTACCAAAATGATTCACAGCTTCTTCTACAAGTCGGTTTGCATCTTCTACTTTAGAAACATCCGCTTGCACTGCATAAACGTCATGTCCGTCTTTTCCTAATTCATTTACTAAATTTTCAGCTGCTTCTTTACTGCTATTATAGTTAATAACTACTTTCGCTCCCTCTTGTGCTAATGCTACTGTAATTGCTTTTCCAATTCCTTTTGCTCCACCTGTTACGATTGCTACTTTTCCATTTAATTGAACCATTTCTTTTCCCCCTTAAATGAATTTGTGAACGATTGTTATGAATCATTTTGGTACTCATACTATAGAGTCCATATATAATTATGTTTCGCTGTTTATACGTGAAAAGAGATTCTCCCTCTCTCTTTTATCTGTTATAAACAAGCGCTTTTATCATTTTTTATTTTCTGGTTTATTCGCAGGCTTTACCTCTTCTTTTACAGGTACTTGTAGTTTAGCTAGTACTGCATTTTGCTTTTCTAGCAATTCTAAAATTTGATCTACTTTTGTTTCAAGCGTACGAATATCTTGTTTTACTTTCGTTACATCACGCTTTAATGTAGGAGCTTGCCCTAAAGAATCTACTTTCTCCTCTAGAAACTCCTCAATGTTATCTACTTTATTTTCTAAGTTAATAACAAGCGTAGCCACTCTTGCGATATCCTCTTTCGTCGGCACATTTACTTGTTCTAAATAGTTTTTTGTCGTATCATTTAATGCTTTTTGATAAAACAAATTCAAATCTAGAACGCTGCCCATCCAAGCAGAATATTCTTCTGTTTTAATTGTTTCATTGAGCGCTTTTCCCCAAAATGTTTCGGTTTGTTCATAAGCATTTTTCCATGCTTGTAGTGGATCGAATTTTTGATCAATCACTTTACCTACACTCCCTTTTTCGTTTTTGAAACAATTCAACCTATTCACTATTTTCTAATATTCTGAATAAAACTTCAAGTCTATATTTTATTTTTTTCTATTTTCTAACAAATGTGTTGACTTTAAAAACAGATAGGTGTAAATTGCACTTATAAGCAAAAAATTCCATCTAACTGATTCATGAGGTGATGCACAATCATGCTACAAAATGAACCAGAACAACGCGAAAGTTTGGAGAGCAACCAAGCGAAACAACCAAACTCCATGCCAAAAAACTTCTTAGTTCCCTTCTTACTTCTCTGTCTAAAAGACTGGAGTCTTCATGGTTACAAACTTATTCAAATGCTAATGGATATCGGCTTTTCTTCTGTTGACCAAGGTAATGTTTATAGAACACTACGCAAATTAGAAAAAGAAAACCTTATTTCTTCTACTTGGGATACAAGCGATGGAGGGCCGGCAAAAAGAATTTATTCTTTAACTGAATATGGAGAGCAATATTTAACAACATGTGCGACTTCTTTTGAACATTATCAAAATATGTTGCGAACGTTTTTCACGTTATACACCAATGCATTCTTTCCATTTTCTACTTCTCCAGAAAAGGATGAAACGGATTCTTCATCTTCACCTGGTGGTACAGCAGAGTAATCTGCGTTCACAATATGCAAAAAAACATTTGGGGGTCAAACAATGGAAACTAAACCATACGAATTAGTCGATGCATTTTGGAAAAACTGGTCTCAATCACTGTCCCTTTTCTCTTCAGCTGGGAAGCAATTAGAGCAACTTACTTTAGAAACATTAAAACAACAACAAGACGCTTTGCATAAATTAACATCAGGAGTAGATGAACTAGAAAAAGAACTACAACAACTCACTGCTCAGTTCAATAACCAATATACAGATTACGTGAAACAATTAACTGGAAACTCCTTAAATGATCAAATTAACGAGTGGCAGGACAAATGGAAGGAACTTTCTGCTCATATGCATCAGCTTACTGTTTCTCCTACAAAAACATCATTGTCAATTCTTACCCAAACAAGCGGCCAATTTGAAGAAACAACAAAACAATTTATTGAGCAACAACAATTACAACGTGAAGAGGCTCAAAAACAGTTAGAGGGTTTTTTGGAAGAGTTCAAGTCAAAACAGTTGGAACTCGCAAAAAAGTTCGAGGAAAACTCAAAAAATCTATTTACTTCCATCAAGTAAGAAAAATGTGGGAGCTAACCGCAGCACAAACAAAACTCTTTCTTCCTCCTACTACATCAAGATGGCTAACATTTTTCGATATGGAAAAGAAGGAGGACAAAATGAATCCATTTCAAGAAGCACAAACTGTTCCGGAGCTTCGTTATGATGAGATTCAAGTCGGTGATCAAGCATCCCTTACAAAAACAATTACAGATGAAGATGTTATCAATTTTGCAAAATTGACTGGGGATGTGAATCCTATTCACATTTTAGATTCTTTTGCAAAAACGACAATGTTTAAAGAACGTATTGCTCACGGTATGCTCGTTTCGAGTTTTATTTCTACCATCCTTGGAACGAAACTCCCAGGCAAAAATACGATTTATTTATCCCAAAATGTTTCATTCCGTGCCCCTGTCAAAATCGGTGATACACTTCGCGTTGTGGCAGAGGTTATTAAGAAGCGTGATGATAAAAAAATCATTACGCTGCAAACAAACATATATAATCAATCAGATGATATTGTCGTGGAAGGAACAGCGACAATACTAAAAAAAGAGTAGCAAATTTGCTACTCTTTTTTCTATCCAAGAACTTCTAATCGCACCGATTACTTCCGCGTATGAGTACGTCGTTTCCACATAAAATAACGTTACCAGTTTAGATAAGAACTTAGCTGAACTGGACTACTCATAAGGATGTGTATCAACATGGTAAAAACAAACAAATTATTAGTTCCAGGTGCAGAACAAGCACTTGAACAATTTAAATATGAAATTGCACAAGAATTTGGTGTAAGTTTAGGATCTAATACAGCATCTCGTTCTAACGGTTCAGTTGGCGGTGAAGTAACAAAACGTCTTGTTGCTTTAGCTCAACAACAATTACGTGGATAATAATATAACATATGGCTTAGAGGCAGATATTCTCTGCCTCTTTCTATTTTCAACATACATAATGGTGCTTTTTCACATACTAATCAAAGCAAAACGAAAGGAGCGATATGTGAAATGAAACGGATTAATATTAGCATGAGCCCTCCCCGCGTTCTTACTTTGTCTTTTCTTGTATTATCAGTTGTCGGCACATGTTTATTAAAACTACCCATTGCTACGACAACGTCCATTTCATGGCTCGATGCCTTATTTACAACCGTTTCCGCTTGTACTGTTACTGGGCTTGGTGTTGTAGATACTGGAAAAGTATTTACTTTGTTTGGACAATGTGTCATTTTAACGCTTATACAAGTTGGCGGGCTTGGCATTATGAGCTTTGCTGTCTTAATTGCGATTATGCTCGGAAGAAAAATCGGTCTTCAAAATCGGATTTTACTGCAACAAGCATTAAATCAAACGAATATCGGCGGCATCATCCGTCTTGCCAAAGCATTATTTTTATTCTCTTTTACAGTCGAATGTATCGCTACTATAATTCTTTCTTTTGAATGGGTACCAAAATATGGGGTTATGAAAGGGATCTATTATAGTTTTTTCCATTCAATCTCAGCCTTTAACAATGCTGGCTTTTCTGTGTGGAGCGATAATTTAATGTCCCATTCTCATAGCATTCTTGTCAATCTCGTCATTTCCTCTCTCATCATTTTAGGTGGAATTGGTTTTACAGTAATCGTAGACATAAAAAGAAAGAAAAACTTTAAAAACCTTACACTACATTCAAAACTTATGCTCTCTTCTACTCTAATCGTCAACATTATTGCTACCCTTTTTATTTTTATATTCGAGTTCCATAACTCCCTTTCTATGAGAGGTTTTACCCCATTTGAAGAAGGATTAGCCTCTTATTTCCAAGCAATTTCAACGCGAACTGCCGGGTTTAATACAGTTGATATTTCTACATTGTCAAAACCTTCTCTTCTATTAATGATGCTCCTTATGTTTATTGGTGCTGGTAGCGCTTCAACTGGTGGTGGGATTAAGTTAACAACATTTTTAATCATATTTTTTGGCGTATTTAAATTTTTACAACAACAAGAGGATATTGTCGTATTTAAAAAATCCATTAAAGATACTCTCATTGTCAAATCATTAACCATTACTATTATTTCAATTTCATTTATCTTTTTTGCTATTTTAATTTTGAGTATTACTGAGCGAGTTCCTCTATTGATGAGTGCTTTCGAAGTATTTTCAGCATTTGGGACTGTTGGCCTCAGTATGAATTTAACACCCCACTTAACTATAATCGGAAAAGCTATTATTATCTTTATGATGTTTTTCGGGAAAATGGGTCCTTTAACATTGGCTTTTTCATTTGCTCGTAAAAAGAACCTGAAAATAAAATATCCGAATGAAGATATTTTAACAGGTTGACAACCGTATAAATTATCCATATAATGAGAATACAATAACATATCTCCAAAGGGGAGTAGCGTCCAAGAATATTTCTTGGAAACAAAGTCGTCATTACGTAGAACTTAGTTCTTCCGGCTTTGTTGGCATTTTTTATTACATATGTCTAGCAAGACCTTTGCCTATTAACGGCAGAGGTCTTTTTTGCATTCACTTCCAGATTCTTCCAAAGTTAATAGGCAGGAGTATGGGGAAACTAAATAGTGGGGAAATTCTTCACTTATTTAGAACTTATAGAAATGAGAGGAGAATGTACATGGATGTATCATTATTATTGGAGTATGGTTGGGTATTACTCATCCTAATTGCACTTGAAGGGATTTTAGCGGCTGATAACGCTCTTGTTCTTGCAATTATGGTAAAACATTTACCAGAAGAAAAAAGAAAGAAAGCACTATTTTATGGATTAGCGGGGGCATTTGTTTTCCGATTTGGATCGTTATTTATGATTTCGTTCTTAGTCGATGTATGGCAAGTGCAAGCAATCGGTGCCATCTACCTTATGTTTATCGCTGGTAATCACTTATTTAAAACATATGTTAAAAAGAACACAGATGAAGAAACAGAAGAAAAAGAAGCAAAGAAAAAACAAGAGAACTTTTGGTGGACTGTATTTAAAGTTGAGGTTGCTGATATCGCCTTCGCAGTTGATTCAATTTTAGCTGCTGTTGCACTAGCAATGACTTTACCAAAAACAGGATTAGGTACAATTGGTAGTCTTGATACTGGGCAATTCGTTGTTATCTTTGTAGGTGGACTTATCGGATTAATCATTATGCGATTTGCAGCAACTGCTTTCGTACAAATCTTAAAACGTAAACCAGGACTTGAAACCGCAGCATTCTTAATTGTAGGTTGGGTTGGTGTGAAGCTAGCAGTTTATACATTAGCACACCCTGCATTAAATGTAATTCCACATTCATTCCCAGAATCCACTCCGTGGAAGCTTACATTCTGGATTGTATTAGTCGGAATCGCAGTTGGTGGTTGGTTCTTCTCAAAAGAAGTAGAAGTAAAAGTAGAAAAGAATTTAGACGAAAAAGCGCTGTAATTACAGCGCTTTTTCTTTTTCTTTCTTCCTCCCAATGTCCAGAAAAAATTCCATTATACTACCTTTTGTAAACGTTTTCTTAATGTATGTATGTCCTTTTTGTGAAACATTGCACAAACTTATTGAAAGTGAGAACAATTCCATGTACTTTATTCATATAAGGAGTATTTATAGAAGATTTACTAAAGGAGCGTATTACTCATGCTAGAACAAGGACTAGATTATGTTGTCAAACTGGCTAAAAGCAAAAAGAAAATACTAGATACAAACCCAATGCAATATTTCATTCGTGCTGCACTTGCGGGTATTTATATCGGTTTTATTATTGTACTATGTTTTAAATTAGGTAACTTTTTTCACATTGCAGATTCACCAGCAACTTATTTAGCTGCTTCTATGTTTTTCGGGATTGCTCTCGTACTTATTATATATGGCGGTGCTGAATTGTTTACTGGGAACACAATGTACTTTACTGTAGCAACTTTAAGAAAAGAAACAACGATTTCTGATACACTACGTAACTGGGTTGCTTGTTATGCAGGTAACTTAGCCGGCGCGTTATTCTTTGCCTTACTATTTTACGCAACTGGAATTTTTGAAGCAATTGATCACGGTCACTTAATGAGTAAAGTCGTTGAAGGAAAGATGAACACACCTACAATGCAGTTATTCTTTAAAGCCATTTTATGTAACTGGCTCGTATGTCTTGCTTGTTTCTTACCTTCTCAGGTTAAAGGTGACACAGCAAAAATAATAGTCATGATGCTACTTGTTTTCACATTCTTCTTATCTGGTTACGAACATAGTATTGCAAACTTATCACTCTTTGCTTTATCTTTAGTTTCACCGCATCCTGAGACAATTTCTTTTTCAGGTGCTATTCATAACTTAATTCCTGTTACAATCGGTAACATTATTGGCGGATCAGTATTTGTCGGTATGGTATACCACTACTTAACAAAGAAAACACCTGAAGTTCAACAGGAAGAAACTGAAATCGCAGCAGCTCAACAAGAAGAGATTATTCCTTTACAAGCACATATGAAACATTAAAAACTCCAAAGTTTTACTTTGGAGTTTTTAGCTTCCCACGTATTTAACAACAAGGTGAGGATTAATTTCTCCTTCTTCTTTTCCCTTATCCATTCTCTGTTTCATCTTGTGCATACCGATGACATCATTCGTATGAAGGTGAATTTCATTCACATATAATCCCTCTGTACAAAAAGCTTCTACAAAATCTAGTCCATTTTTTGCTCTCCACCCCATATTAAAATCAAAGGAAAGAATATTCACATCATAATTCCGAACCATTTGCAAGGCACATTCTACCGTAGTTGCGGACACATACCCGAACGGGCAACTTCTTTGATCATCCATATATACGTTCATTTTTGACTCCCTCTCTAATTTGAATATGCGGCCAATACATAACACATTGCCCCAAGACTAATAAAAGGACCAAATGGAATTGGCTTTCCTACTTCTATACGTTTTAATACGATACCAATCCCGAAAAAACAAAGACTAAAACAAGATGCTAAAAATAAAACGATAAAAACTCCCTTCACTCCTACTATAAAACCAAGTAACGAAAGTAGTTTTATATCTCCTCCGCCAAGCCCTTCTGGATATATCTTTTGCATGCAATATAACAAAAGGAATATAACACCACTACCAACTATACTATCTGTCCAAGTAACTAATTGTACAAAAATACTTTCGAGAATGAGTAAAACGGCAAACGAAATTAAAATACAATCAGGAATTAACATATATAAGTAATCTGTAACTGAAATAATAAGAAGTAGCGAAAAAAGGGATAAAATGATAATAAGTTCTCGTTCTATTCCAATCATATACACGGTAAGAAGAAATATACTTCCTGTTATACATTCAAATGCTACATATATAATTGGAATTTTCCTCTTACAATTCGTACAACAGCCTCTTTGTATATAAAATGAAATGATGGGGATTAGTTCTTTTGGCCTTAGCACATATTTGCAATAATAACAATGTGAACGCGGGGTAATAATAGACGCACCTAATGGAACCCTCACCGCAACTAACATAAAAAAAGAACCAAACACCATCCCTGCTAACAGTGCATATAAATAAGTGAACATCCCTTCCTCTCCTTTCCAAAAAAACATAGCAAAAAAAGGAGAGAACTTCTACTTCATATTATCCTTTATTCTACTAAAAAAGCAGGCCATTTTCCGGCCTGCTTTCCCCTCTTTTATACGATGAAATATACTGCTTTTAATGGTCCATGTACTCCGACAACAAGATTCATCTCAATGTCAGCCGAGTTACTTGGCCCTGTAATAAAGTTAATACAAGATGCCGCTGTCTCCCCATTTTCTACGCGTGAGTTCATATCCTGAACTGCTTGTGTAATACGAGGCACAAGTGTTTCACGTGGAATAATAGCAAAATATACAGTCGGTAAAAAGTGTAAAGAACGTCCCTGCCCTTTATGACTTTGTACAACAATTGTACCAGATTCGGCTAATGTATAATCACTAAATGCAATACCAATATTCGCTTTTTCAGCTAAACGCATATTTTCGTCTTTTCTCTCTGGATCCCATACGTTTACTTCAACGTCTCGCTTTGGAAGTTCTTCTTTAAATAAAGATGTTAAACCATATGCATCAAAACGATCATCTGCTGATAATAAAATAGGTCCCCCGCCGTTTTCCATGATTACTTTTTGAAGGTCTTCACCTAAACGGTCATTTGTCGTTTCTACTACAGTTGTATGAATGTTTGTACATTGCTTTTTAAACACTTCTAGTAATTCTTCTTGTGAATAATCTTTTAACGTTTCTATATTCACATTACTTTTCCATACTGGACGCTCTACACCTTCTGTTTTACGTGCGCGCCCAAGTTCTTTTGCAATGTTATCTAGAAAGGCATCACGGTTTTGAATTAATCCTGTCATTATTTATCCCCGCCTTTCTTATGATCTTTATACCAATCACGGAATCGTTCTTTACTTGGAGCTGGGAATTCACGAATATCCGTCCAGTTTTTAAGTGGTCCAACACCTTTTGATACACGATTACCAGATGTAAATGGACTCATTGCCGCTGGTGCCATTTTTGAACCCATTTTATATAAAGCAGCTGAAGAAGCACCCATACTAAACATTTTCATCGCTAGTTTTTCTGCAAGTGGTGCACGACCTTCTTGCTCAACGATGACTTGACGATGTTTTAATAATAAATCATGCAATGGAATTTTTACTGGACAAGCTTCTGTACATGCTCCGCATAAACTAGATGCATAAGGAAGCTCTTTGTAATCATCATATCCACCTAGAAGCGGTGTTAATACCGCACCGATTGGTCCTGAGTAAATCGATCCATATGAATGTCCACCAACGTGACGATATACAGGACATACGTTAACACAAGCAGCGCAACGAATACATTGTAATACGGAACGGAATTCAGATCCAAGAATTTGAGAGCGACCATTATCAACAACCACTAAATGGAATTCTTCAGGTCCATCAACTTCCTCTTCTTGAATTGGTCCTGCTACTGTTACATAACTTGTTAATTTTTGACCTACTGCACTACGACATAGTAAACCAACTAAAACATCTAATTCTTCCATTGTCGGAACCATACGTTCCATACCCATTACCGCAATTTGTGTTTTAGGAATTGACATAACAAGATCTGCATTACCTTCATTCGTTACTAAACAAAGAGATCCAGTATTTGCAACAGCAAAGTTACAACCAGTTACACCAATTTCTGCATCCATAAATTTCTCACGAAGTTGTTTACGAACAAACTTTGTCATTTCATATGGGTCATCAGAATTTTCATAGCCTAGCTTTTCTTTAAATACATCGCGAATTTGCGTTCTATTTTTATGAAGTGCAGGTGCAATAATATGTGAAGGTGGATCGTTATCTACTTGCAAGATATACTCTCCTAAGTCACTCTCTAACACTTCACAGCCAATCTCTTCAAGCGCATGGTTCATACTAATTTCTTCTGTTACCATCGACTTTGATTTTACTACTTTTTTCGCTTGTTTCTTTTTGGCAACGTCTTGAATATACTTTGCAGCTTCCTCTTTCGTCTTCGCA
This sequence comes from Bacillus sp. FSL E2-8900, assembly GCF_037966225.1. Classification (NCBI taxonomy): domain Bacteria; kingdom Bacillati; phylum Bacillota; class Bacilli; order Caryophanales; family Bacillaceae; genus Bacillus; species Bacillus sp. FSL E2-8900. The sequence goes on along the minus strand of NZ_CP150193.1, from coordinate 1,273,067 downwards.
AAGTACACGTGTCCGCCTCTTTTTGATACATTTTCACTTAACTGCATTAAGTAATAATCCAGATTTTCTAACGTATGTTGACGAATTTGTTCACCTAGTTCACGCCACTCTTCCCAGTTTCCTAATTCATCTGCAGCTTTTAAGCGATTCGTATATAAACGCGTTTGTGCAGAAGATACTGCTCCGCGCATAAACGAATCTTGAATTCCATCACCAACGCGATCATTAAATTTTTTCTCACTGATTTTCATAGACATAGCTTATGTTCCCCCTTCATGAGCGACTATTCAGTACCTCAGCAATATGCATTACTTTTACTTCTTTTCCTAAACGCTCAATACGTCCGCCAATGTTTAACAAACACCCACAATCTGCACCGATTAAATAATCTGCACCTGTTTCCATGACACTATCTACTTTTTCGTCTACCATTTGCTCAGAAATTGGAGTCATCTTAACTGAAAACGTTCCCCCAAACCCGCAACAATTTTGCACGTTTGGCAAATCTCTCACAGTTAATCCTTTTACATTTGATAATAAAATTCCTGGTGCTTCTTTTACTCCAAGCATACGCGTCATATGACATGATTTATGAATAGTAGCTATCCCTGGTAAACTTGCACCAACATCTGTAACTTTTAAAACATCTACAATAAACTGTGTAAATTCATAAGTTTTATCAGCAACTTTTTGTGCACGTTTAGCCCACTTTGGATCATCTTTGAAAACATGCGGATACTCATGAAACATTGTCGCACAAGAACCAGATGGCGTAACAATATATTCTGCATCTTCGAAAGTTTCAATCATATGTTTCATCGCTTCTTTTGCTGCTTCTACATGGCCGCTATTATAAGCAGGCTGACCACAACAAACTTGTGCTTCTGGAAATTCAATTTCACAACCTAAACGCTCCAACACTTCAACTGTTGCTTTGCCGACATTTGTTTCAAACATATCGACTAAACAAGTAACAAATAAAGTAACTTTCATAACTATTACTCCCCCTTTTTACAACTTCACCAACAAACATATGGTCATCAGATGACTTAGTAGAGAAGAAATAGGCTCAACCGTGGCCTATCCTCTCCCTCTTCTAAAGAAAACGCTTACTTAATCTTTCTCTATTTTATCAGAAAATTAAATTTTTAAAAGATTAAATTACGAATTTATATCGTTTTTACCTGTGACAATATGTTCTACATTTGTTAAATGATCTAGCATTGCTTGCTGCGCTAATTCTACATCTTGTTTTAACACCGCATCATATATAACTTGATGCTCTTCTATAAGTCGTTCTGATGTCGTTTGTTCACCATATAAAATAATGCGTCTTGATTCACCAATTGTTTCAGCAATCATCTCTGAAACATGATTCATGAGTTCAAGCAAAATGTTATTATGCGAAGACTCTGCAATTCCCATATGAAATTGAAAATCGGCTTTTTCGCCAGCCTTTTCATCTCCAATGCTCTTTGCCATTTCATCTAACCAATGTTTCATATTTTGTAAATTATCTTCCGTACGTTTTGCCGCCGCTACTCGAACTGCCCCCACTTCAAGCACCTTTCGTACTTCTAATAAATTCAAAATAGCTTCTTTCTTCATTAATAATCTATTGTTTAATGATTTCGTTAATGAAGAAGAATCGAAGTTCTTCACATATGTACCTTCTCCTTGTTTCATCTCAATTAAGCCCATCGCTCTTAGCGCACTTAGCGCTTCACGAACAGCAGATCTGCCAACTTGAAACTGCTCAGCTAATTGATGCACAGGGAGTAGTTTGTCACCAGGTTTTAACGTACCATTTTTAATCATTGTTAAAATAGCTTCAGATACTTCTTCGTAAATTTTTTTCGGTTTAATAGATTTGTACTCCAGTTAAATCACCTCAGTATCTTCCAAACAACAATTGAAACGATTTATAAGAACTTTGCATCATAACTATTTTAGACCGAATTGATAAGAAGTACAAATGTTTTGTTCATAAAATAGTCAAATTTTCGATATTTATTACATATTAATTTATATTTTTACGTATAAAGTGAAACTTTAATCAGTGGGGGTTTTGTTCATCGCCCACTGATTATTAGCCCTCACGAATCGGACTTTTACGGGCAGCAGGGCCTCCACCTAACTTCTTTGCTTCCGTTGAATTTTGAGGTGAGGGTCTTACTGCCCGGCGAATATCGGGATAAATATTTTCTTCAATATAAAGAACATGTCCTAAAAATTAGAACATGCTCCCCTCATCCTGTACATTCAGTTTAATAATAACCGTTGTTCCCTTATCTTTTTCACTTTCAATTTTCCACTGTCCACCATGTATATGAACAATTTGTTTCACAATAGCAAGGCCTAAACCTGTTCCACCATGTTGACGACTTCTCGCTTTATCAACTCGGTAAAAGCGTTCTCCAAGATTCTCCAAATGTTCTATATCAATACCAATTCCTGTATCTTTTATTTTTAATTCACAGTAATCATCGATTTGCTCTAAAGTTATAACGATATTTCCTTTTTGATTTGTATACCGTATCGCATTATCTAACACATTATGAAGCACTTGTTGCATACGATCTTCATCAATCATGACAATGACCTCTGGATTTAAATTAGTTGAAATATGAATTTCCTTTTCTATAAACTTAATCTCATACGTATCTAATACGTCTTCAATCAGCTGTGAAAAAACGATAGGTTGCTTCTTTAACGGAAAGTGCTCACCTTCTAATTGTGCTAAGTCTAACAAGTCATGAACGAGACGCTGCATACGACCTGCTTCTTTATGAATTAGCTGCGTTACTTTTTCCTGTTGCGGTCCCTTTGCAACACCATCTAAAATAGCCTCGCTATACCCTTTTATATAACTAAGTGGTGTTCTAAGTTCATGCGAAACATTTGCTAAAAATTCCTTACGCTTTACATCTTCTGTTTCTAATGAATTTGCCATTTTATTAAATGCTTTTCCTAATCGTCCAATTTCATCCTCTGAAGAAACTGTAATCCGCTCCGAAAAATCTCCCGTAGCCAAATGATTTGCAACCCGCTCCATTTGCGAAAGTGGCTTCGTAATTGCAATTATAATTTTCCTTCCAACCCATATCGTAATTAAAATCATAGCAATTGCTAACGGTGCTAAAATAAGACCCATATCATAGATTAAATCTTTTATACTTTTTAAAGGAATATACGAATAGACAATTCCGACTAATTTTTTATTTTCCAATACAGGGATGACAACCCCCATAATATTACGGTCAAAATGTTCTTCATATCCTATTTTTGTCACAGTTTTCCCGTCTAATAGCGTTTGCCTATCTCCTTCACTTATAAGAGAATGATGATGCACATCAAAAGGCAAACATGCGCTTAAATCACGCGGATTAGACACGAAAATAACGTCTGAACTAGATATTTGATCAAACGATCTTACTTTCTCTTCAAAAGTTGATATTCCTTCACTCTTATCATATTGAGCAGCAAGACTTTTTCCTTCCATTACTAACGAAGCTTTTAAATTATCAACGTATAATTTTTCATACGAGTATAAAGATACGAAATAAAGAAAGGACACTGTTACACATACTGCACATACTACTGTAAGCCAAAGTTTTTGTACCATCGTAAACATACGTTACACCTCAAATTTATAGCCTACACCCCAAACAGTTTGAATGTAGTTTCCACTTTCTCCAAGCTTCAAGCGCATCGTTTTCACATGCGTATCTACCGTTCTTGTACTTCCGGCATAATCATATCCCCATACCTTTTCAAGTAATTGCTCCCGGCTAAATACTTGTCCTGTATGTTGGCAAAGAAAATATAATAAATCAAACTCTTTTACAGTAAGAGAAATCGACTCACCATCCGCCTCTATTCGTCTACTTTTTTCATTGATAAGAATTGGTCCAAATTGAATCTCTTCTTGCTGTTCTTGCTTTGTATATCTTCTTAGCACAGCTTCCATACGGGCAACCAATTCACCAGGACTAAACGGTTTTACAATATAGTCATCTGCTCCCATACGTAAGCCGTTCACCCTATTCCACTCTTCACCTTTTGCCGTTAAAAATATAATCGGCACATCTGACGTTTTTCTAATTTCTTTACAAACTGAAAGTCCATCCATTTCTGGCATCATTATATCTAATACAACGAAATCATAATGATCCGTTTCTAGTTTTTTAAGAGCCTCTTTTCCATTCTCAGCTTCTCCCCACTCATATCCAAAGTTATCCAAATACATTCCAACAAGCTGTCTCATATCACTTTCATCATCTACAACTAGCACTCTATATTTATTCATTGTCCTTCCCTTCCCTCTCTATGAGTTGAAACGGTCCTTTTCCGACTTTAATTGTTTGTTTTATTTTCAAATTCTTCATATCTATAACGCACACTTCATCACTATCATAACTGGCTACATACCCTTCTGCTCCGCTCTCAAAAAATGCAAATGGATTCGACCCTACTTCTACAGAAGCTATTTCTTTATATGTTCTAATATCAAACTTTCTAAGTGTATTCGACCCATGACTGAGTGCATATACGTACTTACTATCCCTCGTTATATTCACAGGCATAAATGGAGCGTGTAAAGAACGCACCATTTCTCCACTCTGTAAAGAATACACTAACACTTTCTCATTTACTTGATTTCCATCACCATGTCCGCCAATCCATATTTCTTTCCCATCAGGACTAATCGTCGCTCCTGTTGATGCTGGCGGAATCATAAAGGATTGAATAACTTCTTTTTTCTTCGTATCAATTGTCGTTAGTTTCGTATCATAAAAGTTTAGTACAGATAACCGATTCTGATACTCTACCATCGTTATAGGCCCTTTTCCTGTTGAAACATTTCCTGTCTCTTTCCCATTTATCGTAAAGAACCTTACCTTTTGAACATTTTGATCAGCAGCAAATAATTGTTTTTTATCTGCTGATACGACCACATTTACAATGCCCTTTCCAGTTTTATATTTTCCCACTTGCCTTCCTTCCGCTAGTGAATATACATACATATATTCTAATTGCTTACCGTATACAAGTATTTCATCGCCATTTGGAAGCAGTGTGATTCCGGCCATTGGCTCATTTAGTTCCCATGTCGTAATTAACTTTTTATCTTTTTTATCAATAAAACTAATGCTGCCTTCTTTTATATTCGTAGTTATAATAACATTTTTATCTTTAGCAATTGGTGTATATGAACTTCCTTGACACCCTACTAGTAGAAATAAAAAACAGAGAAGAAAAACATACTTTCTCAAAAGATTCCCTCCATCTTCGGATGATTTCGTTATAATTGTAAAATAACAAATAAATGTGTGGAAAGTGTGAAATTTCCCTTTCTTACTCAATTTACATATATAATGTACAACAAATAGAATTTGAGGTGTGTCAATTATGCTATTTCCTGATTTAGCGAATAAAATTGTACGAGAAGTACGCAGACTAATTACAGAAAATATTATTATCATTAATATAGAAGGCGTTATTATCGCAAGTACAGATACAGAAAGAATTGGTCAATTTCATGAAGGTGCACTCCGCTGTGCCAAACAAAAGAAAACCGTCATCATTACAAAAGAAGATGAAAGGCGATTGCAAGGTGTAAAGGCTGGGATGAATCTTCCTTTATTATTTCATGATGAAGTAATTGGTGTCATTGGAATTACAGGAGAACCTGAAAATATTTCACGCTACGGAGAAATATTGCGTAAGATGACCGAATTATTAATTCATGAAAACTACTTTTTAGAGCAACTAGAACTTGAGCACCGTTCTTATGAAGCTTTTGTCTTTGATTGGCTTCAAAATACAGAGTGGTCTCCAAGTTTTCTTGATCGCGCCAAAACACTTGGCATTGATTTATATAAGAAAAAACAACTTATTTTGTTTTCTATTGGCAAAAATGACACGATGCTCCAGCGTAAAATATGGCAACACATACGTAATATTTTAACAAAAGAGCATCTATTTGTTCGCTGGGGAAATGATCGTTTTATTTTATTTACAGCGATGAGCTCCAAAGAACAAACTTATCAATTTTTAAAACGGTTAAAACAAGACTGCGAAACTTTATTTTCTATTCCTTTATATATAGGGATTGGACAAACAGTTACCCCAAACAATATGAGCATATGTTACGAACAAGCATTACGCGCTCTTTCTGTATCATTGGAGACGAAAAAAATTGTATTTAATGAAGATTTACGTTTAGAAATGTGTTTACAAGATATTTCTGTCGAAACGCGTGAACAATTTCTAGAGCGTACCATCGAAAACTTATTATCATTTCCTGAGCTTATGCAAACTTTACGCTTATTTATCGATTATAACCAATCTTATAAACAGACGGCTAAACAATTACATATACACATTAACACATTACATTACAGGCTAAAAAAGATTGAAGAACATACAGGACTTGATCCAAAACAATTCAAAGACTTAAACGTTTTGTACTTCGCACTTCTCCTATTAGATAATTATACAAAAAAGAATGATAAAACAGATTAATCTTTAGATGATTATACATAGAAAGAATCCCTCGACTTTTTTATCATTATAATGAAAGCACTGTTACCACGTTGTTTATTATAACTAAACACGTTAACAGTTTGAGGGGGATTTCCAATGTTAGACAAACAAATTATTCATTCATTCGTATCTATTGTTGGCGAAGATAATGTAGATACATCCAATATGGGGCGTTTAACTTATAGTTATGATGCCACTCCAAACTTCCAAGCAATGCCTGATGCAGTCATTGCTCCTCGTAATACAAATGAAGTAGCTGAAGTGTTAAAAGTATGTAACACTCACAAAATCCCTGTGTATGTGCGCGGGTCTGGAACAAACCTTTGCGCAGGAACATGTCCACTTGAAGGCGGTATCGTCCTTATTTTCCGCCATATGAACAATATTTTAGAAATTGATGAAGAAAACTTAACAATTACTGTACAAGCTGGTGTCATTACACTTGATATTATTAAAGCGGTAGAAGAAAAAGGTTTATTTTATCCACCAGATCCAAGCTCGATGAAAATTTCTACAATCGGCGGTAATATTAATGAAAACTCAGGTGGATTACGCGGTTTGAAATATGGCGTAACACGTGATTATGTAATGGGGCTTGAACTTGTCTTACCAAATGGCGATATTATTCGCACTGGTGGTAAATTAGCAAAAGATGTAGCTGGTTACGATTTAACTCGTTTATTTATCGGTTCTGAAGGAACACTTGGCGTGGTAACAGAAGCTATATTAAAACTTGTTCCTATGCCTGAAACAAAGAAAACAATGCTTGCACTATATGAAGATATTAATGAAGCTGCACGTGCTGTTTCTTCTATTATTGCAAATAAAATCATTCCAGCAACACTGGAGTTTTTAGACCAACCGACAATTGAAGTAGTAGAAGCGTTTGCACAAATCGGTTTACCTACAGATGTAAAAGCAATTTTATTAATCGAACAAGACGGTCCGCCCGAAGTAGTCAATCGAGATATTGAAAAAATGGCTAACGTTTGTCACTCTATGAATGCGGTTGATGTTCGCGTTGCAAAAGGTGAAACAGAAGCAGATGCGCTTCGTACCGCTCGCCGTAGTGCTCTATCAGCGCTCGCACGATTAAAACCTACTACAATATTAGAAGATGCGACTGTACCACGTTCACAAATCGCTCCGATGGTTGAAGCTATTAATGCCATTGCAAAAAAATATAATATTCCTATTTGTACGTTTGGACATGCTGGTGATGGTAATTTACATCCAACTTGTATGACAGACGCTCGTAATGCAGAAGAGATGCACCGAGCTGAGCAAGCTTTTGCTGAAATATTTGCGAAAGCAATTGAACTTGGTGGCACAATTACTGGTGAACATGGTGTTGGTGCAATGAAAGCTCCATATTTAGAAATGAAATTAGGTAAAGAAGGTATTGCAGCTATGCAAGGAATAAAGCAAGCTTTCGATCCAAATAACATTATGAATCCTGGAAAAATGTTCGCGAAAGACACTCGAAAAAGAGTGGTGGTTGAGCGATGACCACATTAAATAAAGAAAATATTCAAAAAGAATTTAAAGAACGATTAAGTGAAGATGAATTACTAAACTGTATGCGATGCGGTTTTTGTTTACCTACTTGTCCTACCTACATTCAATCCGGATATAAAGAGTCACATTCACCGCGCGGACGTATTGCATTAATGAAAGCAGTCGTTGATGGTTTAATCGAACCAGATGAAGATGTTGAAAATACATTAAACGTTTGTCTTGGTTGCCGTGCTTGTGAGCCTGTTTGTCCATCTGGTGTAAATTATGGACATTTATTAGAAGAAACTCGTGATATTATTAATCAAAATAAAAAATTCTCAGTGCCAGTGAAAGCTGTTCGAAAAGTCGTTTTTGAAGGATTATTCCCCCATCAAAATCGAATGAGAACATTAACTGGACTAATCGGATTTTATCAACGTTCTGGTTTACAAACGCTAACACATAAAACAGGGATTATGAAGTTATTCCCTGAAACCCTTGCAACGATGGATCTCGTTTTACCAAAAGTCCCTAAAATGAAAGCGATGAAAGATCGTCCTTCATTTTTACCTGCAGAAAGTACAAAGAAAAAACAAGTTGCATTCTTTACAGGCTGCTTAATGGATACGATGTTTTTAGAAACAAATAATGCAACGATGAAACTTCTTCAATTAGCTGGTTGTGATATCGTTATTCCGAAAACACAAAGTTGCTGCGGTGCATTGCATGGACATGCTGGTGAAAAGAGTGGAGCAAAAGAATTAGCAAAGCGAAATATAAAAGCATTCGAAAATTTAAACATCGACTATATTATTACGAATGCAGGTGGTTGCGGGGCTTATCTTGTAGACTATGATTATCTTTTAAAGGATGATCCGGATTGGGCTGAACGTGCTAAGCAGTTTGTTTCTAAAATTAAAGATATTACTGCTATACTAGTAGAACTAGACTTCCATAAGCGAACTGACTTACGACTCACGCCGCAGGTTATTACGTATCAAGACTCTTGTCATTTACGCAATGTTATGCGCACATCTTCTGAACCTCGTATGTTACTAGAGGCTATCCAAGGTGCAACATATCGAGAAATGAAAGATGCCGACCGCTGCTGTGGCTCTGCTGGTATTTACAATATTGTTCATTCAGAGTTATCAATGGAATTTCTAGATTACAAAATGGACCGTGTGCATGAAACAGAAGCAGCAACCATTGTTACTGCAAATCCAGGTTGTTTATTACAAATGAAATTGGGCATTGAGCGAGAAGGGCTTTCTCATAAAATGAGAGGAATTCACATTGTGGATTTATTATTAGAAGCAATTGAAACTAACTCGTAATAACTCGTAACATACGTAATAATAGGAAAACGGCTATCTCCTTCGTCTATGTAAAGAGATAGCCGCTTTTTTGTCTGCTACAACATTAAAAATATGTTACTTTATTATAAAAAAGAACAACAGAAACATTACAGTTTTGTAAAAATCAATCCATTATATTCCTCGAAAAATCGTTCAAACCATTGATACAATAGGATTCTTCATTTTCTATTTAGGTAACTTTATCCAAAAATCCCCTCTTAAAACCAAGTATAAAAACACTATAAATTCCTTTTATACTCTATATTTCTCTTATTTTTACCCCCTTCTTCTCTTAGGATAAATTAGGTAATTTTAAAGTCTATGAATTTTTTTCCATCTTTTTTCTCGCAAATTGTATGCTACGATGAATTTGTCAGTCAGACAGGCTGTCAAAAACAAATCGTGTGAAAACAAATTAAAACTTTATATAGGGGGACACACATCATGAAAAAGCGTGTTTTATTATCTGTAGCTGCTGCAACAGCTCTTACTTTAGGAGTATCTTCTCTAGATGCACAAGCTGCAACAGTACAACCATCTAACGTAAAGGTTCAAAATATTCAGCATTCAAAAGTAATGATGAAACAAATGAGCCAACAAGAATTACAAGCATTCTTACAATCTATGGGAGTTGAATCATTAGCACAATGGCAACAAGGAAACTTCCAACCAAACTGCTTCATTCCTGGTCAACAACCTACTGAAAATGTTGTAACTGAGCAACCAACAGCTAAGCCAGAAACTCAAAAGCCAGTTGAGCAAAAACCTGCCGAGCAAAAGCCTGCTGAAGAAGTTCAAAAACCAGAAGCTCAAAAGCCTGCTGAAAACAACAATACTCAAAAACCAGCTGAGCAAAAACCAGCTGAGCAAAAGCCTGCTGAAGAAGCAAAATCTTTAAGCGAGTTTGAACAACGTGTTGTTGAATTAACAAACGCTGAGCGTGCAAAACAAGGCTTACCAGCACTAAAAATCGATACTGAATTAAGCAAAGTAGCACGTATTAAGTCTGAAGATATGCAAAAAAACAACTACTTTGATCATAACAGCCCTACATACGGGTCTCCGTTTGACATGATGAAGAAATTTGGTATTTCTTATACATCTGCAGGTGAAAACATCGCTCAAGGTCAACGTACACCTGAAGAAGTAGTACAAGCTTGGATGAACAGCGCTGGACACCGTGCAAACATCTTAAATAACGGCTTCACTCACATCGGTGTTGGTTATGTAGAAAGCGGCAACTACTGGACACAACAATTTATTACGAAGTAAATAGATTAAAAGAGTCTTCTCATAATGAGAAGACTCTTTTTTAAGTTTCATAGCTTTCTATTATGTATGAATAGAAAATATATAACATAAACAACATAGATCCACAGCTTACTACACTAAGCAATACATAAAATCCCCACTCTAAGTTCAAAAACAATGAAAACAATATGCCACATGCCATCACTTGAAAAATCCGTCTACTCACTAAACAAATTTTTTGTAATTTAATTGGATCTTTTTCTTTTTCTTTGCCTTTTATTTTCTTAAATTCTTTACTCAGCATAAAAAGAAACATACTAATCCCAATCGTTAATCCTGTTTGAAAGGATATCAAATCCCCAAAATTAATAAAGAGGATAAGCGTATGAATAAACAACATAAATAACGTAATTTTCTTTATAAATCCGCCTATAATACCATGCTCTCTTTCATTAAACTTAAATATATTATGTGAAATAATATACAAAAATCCATATGAAAAAATAATAAAACAGGGAATAAATGCTACAACGACTTGTTTACTCATAAACTCGTTTGGCTGACCATTTACATTCCAATGTACTGCCATACGATTTGGTAAATAGGGATAGAGAAATAGAGTAAGTAAAAGACAAGCGAAAAATATTCCCAGTACATACTTATATTTAATCAAGTGATTCTCACCTCTCTTTTCTCTTAACGGCTTCGCTTCTTTTAGAGAAATCCCTGCAAAAATCTACTTTTTTCAAGTTAAAACTTATACTTTACGCATTTTCTTTTTGAAATTCTTTTATTTTATTATTTAACTTTGTAGGAAACGGCACATCAACTTCAATCGCTTCTTTCGTAATTGGATGCAAGAAATTTATCTTCATCGCATGCAATGCTTGACTGGACATATATTTTGTTTGTCCACCATATAATACATCCCCAACTAATGGATTACCATTATGACTCATATGAACACGAATTTGATGTGTTCTACCCGTTTCTAATTGTAACGTTACGAAAGTCGTGTTTTGCTTCTTAAAATACTTTTCTACTTTATAATATGTGATAGCTTGGTCACCTTTTGGAGAAATACGACGCCTTGTAGCATGATGGCGATCCCTTCCGATAGCAGCATCAATCTTTCCTTTTTTCTTCTTTACTTTCCCTTCAACGAGCGCTGCGTACGTTCTTTTAATTTTTCTTTCCATTAATAAGCGATCCATAATTGAACCAGCAATTCTATGCTTAGCAAACACGACACCACCTGTCGTATCTTTATCTAAACGATGAATATGACGCACCTTCGTCTCTAAACCTTGCATTTGAAAATGAAAAGCAACAAGATTTGCAAGCGTCCCGGTTCCACCTTTTTCAGCAGGGTGCGTGTCCATTTGCTCTGGTTTATTTACGATAAGTACGTGATCATCTTCGTATACTACATGTAATTCACCATATTCTGGATCTACACCGTACTCTTCCTCAGCAAACATATGGACTTGTAACTTATCGTTCTCTTTTAAAAGCTCATTCCATCTTCTTTGTTCCCCGTTAACCGTAACACCTTTTTCCATACGAAGCTGATGTAATAGCTTTTTCGGTATTTCCCATTCTACTTTTAATACCGATTCAATACTTATACCATTCCATTTAGCTGGAACGGTAATTTCACACCATTCACCCTTTTTGTTTGTTTCCATACTGTTTATCACCTTATTTCTATTGATTCTCTCATTGTAACGGAAAACACACTTTGATGCACCGTCAAAAATAGAGGACAGTCTTATAATAGACTGCCCCTCAAGCTCTAAGTCTTTTCATTTCTAACAATACTTCTTCAGCTTTTTGTTCATACGATAAATCTTTAAAGAAATCCGCCAACCTTTTATAATCATTGTAAGCATCTAATAAATCGTCCATCTTTTCTATTTTCATCACTTGTTGTTTTTGTTTCATTTTTACTGGATAGCGATAACCTGATACTTCTTGTATTTTGTAATACTCATCCTCTACTTGAACGACCTTTACAAGTTCTTCCTCTTCTGCATCCATCGTATACCCGTCAAATTCTCTAAGTAGTTCATAAATGATATGAGTCCATTCATCTTTTGGATAAAACCCTTTTTCTAACCGATAACCGACAATGCGATACATATGCCCATCGTTCTCGGCAAACTGTACTGTATCATTTAACTTAAACTTAAAATAACGAAACATTGCCTTCACCTACTTATTATGTAATGTTCTTATCACATACTATTTGCAAAATGTAGGCTTTGCTATTCATAAAAAATGCTCATCATATTGATGAGCATTTTTTATGATGCTTTTTCTCTTTTTTTTCGAAATGGTAACCACCAGTTCCAGTCTCCAAATAACTTCATTAAGCTTGGTACGAGCATAAGACGAATAATTGTTGCATCAAGAAATATTGCTAATGCAACGCCAAGACCCATCTGCTTTACTGGTAAAATATCAGTAAATGCGAATGCACCAGTTACAACAATCATTATTAAAGCAGCTGATGTAATAATTCTACTTGTTGAAACGAGCCCTTCTAACGTTGCTTGATCGTTATCTCCTGTTTCTTCATAGAGCTCATGAATACGTGAAATAAGAAATACTTCATAATCCATACTAAGCCCAAATACGAGGCCAAAAATGAAGATTGGTAAGACAAACAGAACCGGACTTGCTTCTAAACCGAAATGACCACCTTCAAATAACCAAACAACAATTCCAATGGTTGCACTTAAACTAAGTATATTCATAACAATTGCCTTAATTGGAATGAGTATAGATCGGAATGCAAATAATAATATAACAAAGGTCGATCCAAATATAACAGACATACCAATTACAACTTTATCTTTAATTTCATCTTCTAATTCTTGTTGAAACGTCGTCATTCCGCCTAGATAATACGTAACATCCGTTTCTTTATAGTTCTTTTTAAAGTCACGTACCCACTGTTTTGCAGTCTCTGTACGTGGTTTTGTTTTCAAAAAGATTTCTATCGTCGTCTTATTCCCTTGCGTGTATGCTTCAAATACAGGAGTTAGTTTCGCTGATTCTGGCGACTGCAACATTCCAACAACTTGATCTGCTTTCATTCCAGTTAACCCGTCGTATAAACTTCTTACTTCATGTACTTTCTTATCATCTTTTAACTTTTGAACGACTTCTTCTATCTTTTGTAGACTTTCTTTTTCTTTCATATCTTTTTTCGTCTCTACAACTAATGTAACATCAGCGTGTGTTTTGACAGTTTCATTAAATGCTTCTTCATACTTTTCATATGCAATCCTTGTATCACTCTTTTCAGGTAAAGCTTCAACACCAGGGAACTGCAAATTAGCTGTACGTAACGGTAATAAGCAAATAACAATAAATGTTGTAACAACAATAATCATTGCAATTGGATGTTTCATCACAAATTGTGCAAATTTACGCCATGCTTTTGCCGGCGTATGTGCTACTTGATTCTTTTTTAATATTCTTTTACCGATTAACGATAATAGTGCTGGAAGAAGTGTGAGTGAGAATAAAATACTCATAATGACAACAATCATTCCGCTAATCGCGACAGATTGAATATAATCTATCTTAAAGAAAAACAAACCGGATAACCCAACAAATACGCATAATCCTGAAAATACAATCGCACGTCCTGCCGTTTGATATGTAATTGCTATCGCTTCTTTTACCGTTCGTTTAGCAACTTCCTCTCGAAAACGGTTCACAAATAATAGCGCAAAATCAATAGATAATGCAAGTCCAATCATCGGTGCAACATTTAACACGAAAATAGATAGTTCTTTATCAACACCGATGAAATACAATATACCCATCGTACTAATAACACTAAGCGCCCCATTCAAAATCGGTAAAATTGATGCCAAAAGACTACCAAACGAAAATAGTAATACAAGAAACGCAATTGGTAATCCAATCATCTCTGCTACTTTTAAATCATTTTGCGTTCTTTCATTAATCTCTTTATTAATTTTCGGAAACCCTGTAGGTGTTACTTTTAATGCTATATTACTTTCTTTCTCAATCTCATCAGCAAATTGTAATGTCTTTTCCATTCGTTCCTTATTTGTTTTCCCGGAAAATAAAATTGTCGCATAGCCGATGTCATCTTGTAGCATTTCTTTATTTTGGATTGGGTGATGGAAAGATTCATAGTTCTCTTTCTCTTGAACATTCTTTACAATTTCATTTATTCGCTTTTTAAATTCCTCATGCGAAGCATCTTTATTTTTCTCAAAAACGAGCAGCAGCGTATCTTGAGACTTCTTAAAATCTTTATCTAAAATTTCTTTCGTTTTTTGATAGTCGCCTTCCGTTTGGAAACCGTCACCACCTAATACTCCCGGTAGCTTTGGAGCAAAAATCCCAAGTGCGATTGCGAGCAACAGTAACGCTACAATTACTGTATAACGAAACTGATACAAAAAGGCTCCTAACTTCCCCCACTTATCAACTTTATGTACATTTGTCTTCACACATTTTCACCTACTTTACATAATTCAATTGTCACTTATACTGTATCACATCTTGATATAAACAAAAAACGTCTGGAAAAACTATAATAATAGTTTTTCCAGACGTTTTTCTATCTCTCTTTATTAAGCCCTAATCTCTCAGTAAGTAAACGATGGTAGTAAATCGCGATAATTAACAAAATACCACCTACGCAGTAACCAGCTAAAATATCAGTTGGGTAATGTACATTTAAAATGACTCTACTTAATCCAATCGATAGAATTACTATACCCATCAAAATCGTTGTGACACATTTCCCAGCTACGCTTTTCAAATTAGCAGCAATGATATAAGTAAGAAATCCAAATGTCATAATCGATAACATTGCATGTCCACTAGGAAAACTATACCCAAGTGCATCTAGCGCTTCATTTAATGACGGACGTTCTCTCTTTACAATCTCTTTTATCCCTTTATTCACAAGATGTGTTATTAAAATTCCCATTGGATATACAATCATCGCAGCATAATAACGCTTCTTCCAAAAAACAAGCAAACTTATAACGAGCGTAGCGACTATCCCAATTGCTGATCCCAATTTTGTAAAGTACGAGAAAAATGTAAGAGAACTTTCCGTTTGTAGCCCTCTTACTAATCCACGGACATATGTATCCATCACTGTAACGCCACCTGCATGTACGCGCCAAGCAACAATACCAAATACAGCAAATAACAAACCGATACACATTACCTCATACTGATGTAACTTCTTCTTCAAACGATTTCCTCCTACTATGAAAAAATGCGATTTCTACTTTAGAAACCGCATTTCCTTGCTTATTTACCTTTTGTTTTTAGCTCTGTCCAGTAACGATCATAGTCTTTTAACTTATCGTCTACATCAACAAGCCATTCTGTACGATCTAACTCTTCTTTCGTTAAGAAAATCATGTGATTATCACGGTATTCTTTACTATGAAGAGGATGAGCTTTTTCATTTGGATTACTGTAACCAATTGACTCGTAGTTTTTCACACTTACTTTTTCATCTAGTAAGTAGTTCATAAATTTCTCAGCAAGCTCTTTATGTTTTGCACCTTTTGGAATTGCTAACGTATCAGCCCAAATTGTGCCGCCTTCTTTTGGTACAACATATTCTACATCTTTATTATCTTTTGCGATAAATGCTGCATCTCCAGACCAAACTGTTCCGATCCAAGCATCTTCTGTAATGAATTTTTGTTTAATGTTATCTGTATCAAATGCTAATAAGTTTGGAAGCAGCTTCTTTAAATCATCTGCTGCTGTCTTTAATTGTGCATCGTCTTTCGTACTGTTTGAGAACCCGTGCTTCTTAAGACCCACTCCTAATACTTCACGAGAATCGTTCAGTAACGTTACATGTCCTTTATATTTCTCATTCCATAAGTCCGCCCAGCTTGTAGGTGCTTCTTTCACATACTTTTTATTGTATGCAATCCCTGTTACACCCCAAGTGTACACTAAAGAATATTTATTCTCTGGATCAAACGCAGGTGTTTTAAAATTAGAAACCATATTTTCGATATTCGGGATATTCTTTTTATCTAACGGCGCTAATAAGTCCATTTTCGCCATTGTTTTAACCATGTAATCCGACGGCTGAATTAAGTCATACTTTGCGCCACCAGCTTGTAATTTCGCAAGCATTTCTTCATTACTTGCGTACTTGTCATAGTTAATTTTCACATTATACTTCTTTTCAAAATCTTTTAGCACTTGCTCATCAAAATTGTCAGCCCAACTATAAATATTTAATTCTTCTTTCTTTTCACCACAACCAGCAAGCACACCAGCAACAAGGCTAAAGCTAATTGCTGCGCCAGCTATTCTTTTCATTAATTTCATCGGTTTATTACCCCCTTGTACTTTCTATATCGTTCGTATTATAAAGGAAGGTGTCCTCCAGAGTTTTCTTCACCATCTGCACCTTTGTTCCGGAAGATTTCAGATAGAACCATTAATCCTACGATAGCAACAATTAAAATTGTAGAAAGAGCATTAATTTCTGGTGATACTCCGCGCTTAACCATACTGTAAATGTATAGTGGCAATGTTGTTGATCCTGGTCCTGATACGAAGAAACTAATTACAAAATCATCAATTGATAATGTGAATGTTAATAATGCTGCCGAAATAACTCCCGGTGCAATTGCTGGGAACGTTACATAACGAAACGTTTGCCAAGGTGTTGCTCCTAGATCATTTGCAGCTTCTTCTAAGTCACGTCCCATACTTGAAAGACGCGCAGCTAAAATAACAACAACAAACGAAATACTAAATGTAATATGTGCAATAATAATCGTTGTTTGTCCAAGTTCCATTCCTAACTGACTGAAAAGAATTAGTAAAGATAATCCCATTAAAATATCAGGAATTAAAATTGGTAAATATACAAGGCCATTAATAGCCCCTTCGAAACGATATTTATAACGATGTAAAGCAATTGCAAAGAATACACCAAGTACCGTTGTCACAATCGTTGTTATAACTGCAATCGTAATACTATTTACAAATGCATCAATAACATCTTGTTTTTGAAATAAATCTGTATACCAATGGAATGTAAAACCTTCCCACTCCGCATTAATGCGAGAGTCGTTGAAAGAATAGACCATTAAAACCATCATTGGAAAATACAAGAATAACAAAATTAACCAAGAATAAGAAACTAAAAACTTCTTCATCTTTGCCTATTCCCCTCCGTTCTCATTATATTTATATACTTTCGTTGCACGATAATATAAGTAAATTAACAGAACAGAGAATAGAACAACGATAATCGATAACGCAGATCCAAACGGCCAGTCACGTGCACCTAAGAATTGATTTTGAATAACGTTTCCGATTAATGCTACTTTCGATCCGCCCATCACGTCTGATACAACAAACATTCCGATAGAAGAAACGAATACTAAAATAGAACCAGTCGCAATTCCTGACATCGTCATCGGCACTGTTATATTCCAAAATGCCTTTATTGGTGTTGCTCCTAAATCATAAGCCGCTTCTAGCTTACGCTTATCCAGCTGCTCAATTGCTGCATACACTGGTAAAATCATAAATGGTAATAAAGAATAGACCATTCCGAGTATTACAGAAGGAGTATTATATAATAAATTTAACGGTTCACTAATAATGCCAAGCTTTAATAACAACGTATTCACAAGACCTTGTGAACGTAAAATAACAATCCATGCGTATGAACGAACAAGAAAGTTAATCCAAAACGGGATCGTTGCCAATAATAAAAGAATAGAGCGGTATTTGCGGTCAACAATTGTAATTGTATACGCAAACGGATAACCAATTAATAAACATATTACTGTTGTAATAACTGCGATCTTAACAGTTTCCCATAACGTTCCTAAGTACAATGGATCAAATACACGGGATATATTCTCCAGCGTAAATTGCATTTCTACTGTCCCGTAAGCTCCGCGCTGCATGAAGGCGAATCCTAATACGAATACGAGCGGGATTAGGAAGAAAATTAACAGCCACGCGACTGTAGGTAGTGCGAGTAATTTCCCTTTTTTCAATTTAAGGTCACCTCGTCCTCTTGCTCCCAGCCTACATATACATTATCTCCAATGCTCCACTGCGCTGCCTCTTCAGCAGTTTGATATGCCATTAGTAATTCTGATGTTTTCTCATCACGTACATAAAGCTTCTCCATATTTCCGACAAACTCAATATCTTCAATATGTCCAAGATGGTATTCTTTTAAAATTGGTTCTTCAACCGAACGTACTTTTACATTTTCAGGGCGAATTGCTACATAGCCTTCCCCGTTCTTCACAATATTATTTTCACCGATGAATGTCGCAACGAATAATGTTTTCGGCTTATTATAAATTTCTTTCGGCGTTCCGATTTGTTCGATATGTCCTTTATTCATAACGACAATACGATCGCTCATGCTCATTGCTTCTTCTTGATCGTGCGTTACGTATATGAACGTAATTCCTAAATTACGTTGTAAGTTTTTCAATTCACGTTGCAAGTCTTTTCGTAACTTAAAGTCAAGCGCTCCAAGTGGCTCATCTAATAGTAATACACGCGGATTATTTACAATCGCTCTTGCAATTGCAACACGCTGCTGTTGTCCACCAGAAAGCTTCGCAGGTTTACGATTACGGAACTCAAGTAACTGCGTTAAACGCATTGCCTCTTCAGCACGCTCTTTCTGCTCTGCTGCTGATACTTTCTGCATTTTCATACCAAAACAAATATTCTTCTCTACTGTCATATGTGGGAATAGTGCGTAATGTTGGAACACTAGGTTCATATGACGCTTATATGGTGGCAAATCGTTAATTCTTTCATCATCTAATAAAAGATTCCCTTTAGTTGGAGTTTCAAATCCTGCGATCATACGAAGTAAAGTCGTTTTCCCGCAGCCACTCGGCCCTAAAATTGTTAAAAACTCTCCCTCTTTAATATCTAAAGAAAGAGGTGGGATAATCACTTGATTTCCAAAATGTTTTTCAACTGCTTCAACTTTAATAATCTTTTTCATTTTCCCGTCCTATCTACCTTAAATTTTAAATTTTTATATTCATGAATAAATATTTATGTTCTATAGACTATTTTTTGTTTCGATCCAAACAAAAATGGTTATTTAACAAGCGTTCGTTTCTATTCTTTATGTAGTATGTTTGATTCATTTTCGCATGATACATAACGTCGAACAGAAAAACCCCTTCCATTGCGAAGGGGCTATTATCATACGGCTACGCCTACTGATAAACACCATCATCATTTTAACAACTTTCGTATGAATTTTAAAGCACTTTTTGTAGAAGAGTAACGAATTTTCATGTCGAATGCTGTAGATTGGGCTAAAATGCTTTTATAATGTGAAAAAGTCCGAAAACTTTCTTTCCCATGATAACCCCCTAATCCACTACTTCCAACACCCCCAAAAGGTAAATATGGCGTGGCAAGATGATAGACAACATCATTAATACAGCCTCCACCATATGAAATATTACTCGTCACTTTCTTTTGTACTTCTTTATCTTCAGAAAATACATATAACGCTAACGACTTCGGATGTTGCTGGATTGTGCCAATTACATCTTCTATGTTGTCGTACTCTATGATTGGTAAAATCGGACCAAAAATTTCATCTTCCATAACAGTATCTTTCCATGTAATATCCGCTAGTACTGTCGGTTCAATATGTAATGTATCTTTCTTATAGTTTCCACCAATTACGACTTGACCATCTTGTAAAAATCCACATAATCGTTCGAAATGGCGCTCACTTACAATACGCACATAATTTTCATTTTGCAAAGGTTCTTTACTATACTGCTCTATAATTTCATGTCGCAGTGCCTCAATTAGCTTTTCTTTCACGGAAGAATGCACATACATATAATCAGGCGCTACACACGTCTGCCCCGCATTTAAAAACTTACCCCAAACAATTCTTCTTGCTGTCATCTCTATCTTTGCATCTTTATGTACAATACAAGGACTTTTCCCGCCAAGTTCTAAAGTGAGCGGCGTCAACTGCTTCGCTGCTGCTTCCATTACAACTTTTCCAACGCCAACACTACCAGTAAAGAAAATATAATCAAACGGTTCCCTCAGCAAAGATGTACTCTCTTCAACGCCACCTTCTACTACCGCTACAAGCTCTTCTGGGAATAATTCATCTAACATTCTCTTAAGCACTTTTGAAACGCTTGGTGTTAACTCTGACGGCTTTAAAACGATTGTATTTCCAGCTGCCAGTGCTCCTACAAGTGGTGCAATTGCTAATTGAAAAGGATAGTTCCACGGTGCAATAATAAGCGTCACACCATACGGTTCTGGCACTACTTTTCCTTTTGATCCAAAATGAGTAAGTGCTGTTCGAACTCGTTTCGGTTTACTCCACGATGAAATATGTTTCAATTGAAAGGAAATTTCTTTTAATACATATCCAACTTCCGTTGTAAACGACTCGTGAACTGACTTATTTAAATCTAATTTCAATGCCTGAAATATTTCTTCTTCAAAATGCTGAATGCCTTCATAAAGCTTCTTCAAATTATTCTTTCGCATTTCGATGCTTCTCGTATGCCCTTTTAAAAAATATTCCTTTTGCCTACTTACAATAGAGGAAATACTCATTCACTCACCTTCTCCCACTATTTTTATCCAATTCTTTCATTATTTATATAGACTTCATATATAACAAATTTCTATTCTTAAGGTTACATTATATATGACTTTTTCAGCTATATAAAATTCATTGCTCACAAAAAAACTACCGAAAGAAAATCTCTCGGTAGTTTTACAGTATTAACGATATAAACGAACAGCACCTGCAGAATTATCATCAGCTTGTCCTACTACTTCAAACTTCAGACCAAGCTTCGGTAAAATACGTCCTGCATCTGGAATCTGTTGATTAATATACGTTTTAGAATCATCAAACTTCGGTACACCTGCTAAACCATCATACGTATACGTTCCACGCGTTGGAGATACGACTTTCCAAGCTGGCGTTTTATCAAATGAGAACGCCGCATCTGCGATTTGGAATCGTGTACTACTTTCCACTGTCGGTTTACCATTTAAAGTTCCTACAATTGCTTCTGGATGAGAATCAACTACACCTAGGAAACCGTGCCCTGGATGTACACCAACCCAGTTATCTGTATAAGCTGAATCTGCATACCATACGACCATACCAGCGTTATATACTGGACCACGTGCAAATTTTAACGCGTTATCTGAACCAGCATAGTTTCTCCACTCAACATAGTAGTTATGGCTTTTCTTCTCTGTTCCGTTAGAAACAGCAAAACCATCTAATTTGAATTGTGGCGTACCTTCTGCGTCATCAGAGAATACTACTTTATCATCTACTGTTAATGAAGCATTATCAAGTAAGAAACCATTTAATGCTAAACCACCATCAGTAATGTAATCAAATGTTAATTTTACTTTCTTACCTTTGAACTGGCTTAAATCATATGATTTGTCAATCCATTTTCCATTTGTCGAATCTGCATTTCCACTATTTGCTTTCTCACCAAGTCTTTCAATTAACGTTTGTTGACCATCTTCCGTTACAGCGTGTACTTCAAGGAAATCATACTCTGCTTCAATTTCATATAATGATTTGAAGTCAAATTTTGCAGTCGTTGCATTTGTTAAATCGAACAGTGGTGTTTCCATCTTCGTATGAAGATCATCACCTTTTGTGCTGTAGTAATACTGTTTTCCGAATGCCGGTTCAATTGTTTTTATATCTTTGTCTGGTAAGTTAACACGAATCATACCTGGACGGTTAGATTTCGTAACACTTTGGTCTAAATATGTTGCTAGGCCGATACCTTTATTTAATTTCTCGTAATCTACTTCTACGATATTTGCCCAGTTACCACCGATTGTTTTTTGGAAAAACTCTTTATTTTGTGGTGATAAGCTCGTTGGTGTTGTACCTGCAATTTTACCAGCCCAGCTTCCGCCACTCATGATAGACCAAGCTTGAATTGGCTCACCAGCACCGCTATATTGTGTATCATACTCATCTGGTAAACCTAAATCATGACCATATTCATGCGCGAATACACCAACTGCTCCATCTTCTGGTTCAATTGTGTAGTCGAACGCTGCCATCTTTCCACCCCAATATGGAACTTTCGCTTGTGTACCTTCAATTGCGAATGGTTTTGGTCCAACTGTCCAGCGATGTGACCAAATTGCATCATCACCTAATTTACCCCCACCTGCTTCTTGTCCAACACCTGCATGAATAATCATTAAGTGATCAATTAAACCATCCGGTTGATTTTTATTTCCATCACCATTTACATCATATTGATCAAATTGATCAAACTCTGATAGATCAAGACCGCTATCTACAGCTGCTTTTAATGCATCTTTTACTAAATCACGTGGGCCTTTTGGTCCTTTATTATCATGACCGCCGCTAGCAGCATCTGCACCGTAATCAGCAGCTTTACCAGGAACTGTTAACCATTTTGTAACTGTTCCGTCCACTGTGTAACTACCACCAGATTGCTCTTCGTAATATTGTTTAAACGTTTCAATTTTACTTCCATCATCTAATGTAAACGGCTCGTTGCCGAATAACATTTTTTCATAATGTTCTTTATTAAAATCGTTAGAATACATATATCCAGGCTCTTTGTCGATATTATTATGTTTAAAGTCAGCGTACTCTACAAGTAAAACGAGTACTTTATCTTTACGAACTTCACCGTTATAGTCTTTTTGTTTCGCTGGAGAAGTTGGTACTTTACCATTTAGACCGCCTTTAACTGGGCCTGTCGCTGCAGGTGTTCCTGTTGCAGGGTTATCTAATTTTTCTTTCGTGTCTGCTTTCGCATCTTTCACTTTCTTTAAAAAATCAGATGCTTCTTTCGTAAGTTGATCCCCATTCGGTACTTCTTTCCCAGGATTTTCACCCTTTTTGTTCTCTACATACTTTTCGACAGCTTTCTTTGTTTCTTTCTCTGAAGCTGACGAATCAATTACCCCACGTTTTTTTAGCGCATCTGCTAAACGTTCTTCCGGAATTAAGTGATCATCAACTGGGCTCGTAGCCGTTTTATTCGCAGGCGTTTCAGCATATGCAGATTGAGTGCCAGCCCCGAATGAAAGGCCTAATACAGCTGTTAAAGCGATTGATGACAAAACTTTGAACGGTTTCTTGTTCATCCCTTATTTCCTCCCCTAATAAATAATATGTATTACAAATTGAATTTTATTAAAAATTCAATATTTTTTCAATATTTAGTCATATTATGTAATATTTTTAATATATTTGTAAAAATTTCATAGTTAGCATACGAATATATCACAATTCAACAATGTTTTCTGAAAATATTGAAAGTTTTTATCGAACAATTTATAATTTCCATAGAGGGAGTTTAATGGGGATTTTATCTTTGTTTCATCTACACAATATTTGATAATTCACTATATAAAACACAAAATCCAATTGCATTATCATGTATTCTGTAGCAGCAATTATGACCGATAATTAGGGAGGAATTACATTTGTACAAAGATAAGACAGACGCACTGGATCAAGAATGGATTGATTTAATACTTGAAGCTCTAGATGCTGGTATCGCCATGCAAGACATCGAGCAATTTTTCCAACGTATGAAGCCATCCAGTCAGGCTCAATAGGTTTGTTCTTTTTAACGAAGTTTATGTTATAATAATGACATCATAAGACAACTACATATTGATAGAAAGGTGCGCAAATATGATTGGAGAACGTATAAAACGCCTTCGTTTACAAAAAGGGATTTCATTAACTGAACTTGCCGAAAAAGCTGGCGTTGCTAAATCTTACATTAGTTCTATAGAACGAAATTTACAAAAAAACCCTTCCATTCAGTTTCTTGAAAAGATCGCAGCAGTTCTACAAATTCCAGTTGATACTTTACTTCATGATGAAACAACAAAGGAAACTAACCTAGACTCCGAATGGACACAACTCGTTAAAGATGCAATGAACTCTGGTGTCTCCAAAGAACAATTTCGTGAATTTCTTGAATTTACAAAGTGGAAGCAAAATAATAAATAGAAAGAAGTGCTTACAAGTAGCACTTCTTTTTCTTTATAAAAAAAGCGGGGGATACCCGCTTTTTTATTATTTTTCTTCCCCAGCTTCTTGGTTAGCATTGAATGTCCATTCTAAATTCAATGTATCACCTTGGAAGATATTTTGATCTTTTCCATTATCTACAAATTCAAATTGTACCCATAGATAATCCTCTGTACCAGCTGCTAATCCACCCTTTTCTCCCCACTCAGGAGCAAAGATGTCTTTAGCTAAAAGATCTGGATCAACTTTTTGTAAGTCTGCTAAAGTTGTTTCGTATACAGGCTCACTTTGTTTATCCCAGTTCCAAAGGAATTTTACTTTAACGTGCTTACCAAAGTCTTCACCAGCATTATCACCTTTTGCATCTTTAACAGTATACTTTGTTGCTAATTTAACATCTTTAATAGTTAACGAACCGCTGTTTTGTAATAAGAACTCTTTCTTAACAGAATCCCCTGGTTTTAAATCTTTAATATCTACAAGCGTCTTAGGGTTTAATGTAAGGTCTAACGTCCCAGCTGCAAATGTATTGTTTGATACTTCTTTATCGCTAAAGAATGCAAATGTTCCTCCACCAATTAAAGCTAACCCCAATGCTGCTGATGCAACTCCCATACCTAATTTCTTTTTCAGACTCACAATCAATTCCCCCTAGCTTTTTTTTATATTTTTATCACTTATTTTTCAATAAGAGATGTAAAGAAAACTATATTAGCTTAGCTAATATGTGTTCTTTTTTAAAAACCTTATGTTCATTATAACGAACAACCCTATATAAACACAACACATATTTATTAATATTTTCAGTTATTTTTATTTCTCAATATTATTTAGACTTTTCAGAAAAAATGATGATAATTTATAACTTTTTTCACACTCAAATCATTTAATACTATAAGAAAAAAGAAAAACAAAGAGGTGAGGGCTAACGTTCCCTCACACTCGTATAAATATTACTAGTCTTGCTTATTCGTTCACACTCTCTTACACCACATTCTTGTTTTCTAGCTGTTTCACTAAAGCAGTTCCTCCGCTTTCTTCTGCTCTTCTAGCTTTTTCTGTTCTTCCGCTTTCTTTTGCTCTTCTACTTTTTTCTGTTCTTCTACTTTCTTCTGTTCTTCTACTTTCTTCTGTTCTTCGGCTTTCTTCTGTTCTTCTACTTTCTTTTGTTCTTCGGCTTTCTTTTGTTCTTCTACTTTCTTCTGTTCCTCTGCTTTCTTTTGTCCTTCCGCTTCAATTGCAACGTTTAATTGTTGCTGAAGAGCCTGAATTTGCTCATCAATAGCTTTCAAGCTAATTTCTTTCTCAATATAGTCACGCTTCTCTTTGATACTGCGAAAGCCTTCATTTACATATATGGACACTTGCTGCATCGACTCATCTTTATTTACCTTTAATTCTTCTTGTATTTGATTGTAAGGAGCTTCTATTTCAGTATATACATTTTGCAGAGCTTCCTTCTCAGCAACAATTTTCTCACGCCCTTGTTGCCATACAGAAATCGCCTGTTTTATTTCTTCGATAGAAGTTGCTTTCGATTTCCCCTTCATCGTTCCATACTCACGCTCAATAAACTGTTTATGTTTCTCAGATTGCTCTTTTAACGTATTAACTGTTTTCGGAAATATAATTGCTGTAGAAAGCGTCGCTTCTACTTTCGTTTCATGAATGAACGCCGCTTCTGTATGCGTCATAATTTGAGATCCTAAATAAAACGTAATAGAACACATACACGGTAATATAAGCATCTTTTTAAAATTACGCGGTCTTTTCAGCATCTTAATCTCTCCCATCGAACATTACGTTCTTTATACAGAACATTATCTATATTATAGTAAAGAACTATTAAAATTGATAGACAAATACTAGAAAAATAGAAAAAGGGCTATCCATGTGATAGCCCTTTTTATTATTATCTTTCTTCACCTGCTGTTTGTTGTGCATCAAACGTCCAATTTAATTGTAACTTATCGCCTTGGAATTGATTTTGATCTTTTCCATTATCAACGAACTCAAATTTCACTTTGAATTTATCAGATTTACCTGCTGAAATACCTTTTTCATCCCAGAACCAAGCCGATAAATCATTATCTACAGCTGTAAGTGTGTCACCTTTTAATTTATCTAAAGTAGTTTGTTTCACAATTGTCTCATGCTTATCTACATTTTTTAAGAATGTTACTTTAATATGTTTACCAAAATCATCTTTATTATCTTTCTTTACATCTTCTACATTATAATCTGTTTTCAGTAGAACCTTTTTAATATCTAAAGAGCCTTTATTTTCTAGTTTAAATTCTTTTTCAATTGTATCCCCAGGCTTTAAATTCGATACGTTAACAACTGTTGATGGATTTAATGCTAAATCCAGTGTTCCAGCCGCAAATGTATTGTTTGACACTTCTTTATCACTGAAAAATGCAAATGTTCCTCCACCAACTAAAGCTGCTCCTAATACTGCTGATGTAATACCCATTCCTAATTTTTTCTTTAAAGTCATGTCCATATCCCCTTAATATATATTTGTTAACTTCCTAAACGGAAAGTATAACCAAACGAACTAGACGGATTGTTCTACTTTTTTATCTTTCTTTTCTCCGTCAATGCTACGAATAGCACCAAAAATAGAAATAGCGGAATAACCAAGCAAAAAGACTCCTGGAATAATAAGAAGTAATGCTGCTCCTGCTTTCGAATTCGCATAATTCAGTAAATAACCAACATATGGAACTGTAATATCTGCATACTTTCCAACTACATTTTCTGCAAGTACTGGCTCTAAATCTGGTCCGTTGTTGTTATCCCCTTTTGTTTCATACATTACTTTTCCATTTGTATCTTTCACACCGATAATACGGTGAGTGATAATTTTTTGATCTTTCTCTTTAAAGGTAATAACATCACCTTTTTGATATTTAGAACCATCTTTGTTTGGTTCTATTGCAATGATTGATCCTGTTAAAAACGTCGGCTCCATTGATCCTGAAAGAACGCTCTTAAATTGATATCCCATCACTGTCGGATCACCACCGCTTGCTTTTGAAGAAATAACTACAAAAGCTAAAAAAACCATCAATGCAAATAAAACAAATGAGATCGCGTTGCTAATTATCTTCCATATTAATTTCATCGTCTCTCTCCCTCTCCGTTGTTTTATATTATTTGAAGTATGCAATATCCATTGTGTTCTTTAACAAGAACACAAGTAAATGATATAACGAACTTTAAGTTATTGCAATAAGAAAATTTACAATTATTAGTTATTTAAGATATATAAAAAAGACTGTGCCAAAATTTTACACAGTCTTTTTATTAGTAATTTATTTACCTTCTGATTTCATTCCTTTTGTATTTCGGCGCAACACTACATATAAAATTGCTCCAAATAATACAATCGCACCTATCCCAACACTTATTACTTTCATATTTGAGTCTTTTACTTCAGGCATAGTTGTATCTTTTTTAGGCATCGCAAAAGTGACATCTTCTGTTGAAAGAACATTTACCGTCGCAATTGTTTGATTATTTTTCGTAATATCAACTGCACCAACTACCTCACCACGATGTATTCCTTTATGATATAAAGATTCTTTATCTAATGAAGCCGCCCGGAAAATAGTTTTCACATTTTTCCCTTCATCTTTCTTAAGCATAAGCTCTGCACTTTGTTCTAACTCAGAATTAACATCTTTATTTAAATATGTTGTTTTTTGATGCCAATTATGTTTATCAAGCACCATTTGCTTCGTAAATTGACCGAAAGAATATTCCGCCATCTGCTTCAAATCTTCATAAATTTCAGGTCTTTGAGAAGCCATTACTACGCTTATAATACGATTTCCATCTTTCTCATTTAATAAAACAAGTGTATTACGCGCTTCATTCGTAAACCCTGTTTTACCGCCAATGCTATATGGATTTTCAAAAAAATTAGATTTATTAAAAATAGACACCGTCTGCCTAGACGTCGTAACTGTCGTTCTTTTCGTATTCATCGCTTGTAAAATTTCAGGATACTTTTGCACACCCTTCGTAATCATAGCCATATCATACGGCGTCGTATAATGGTTCGGATCATGTAATCCATTCGGTGTTACAAAGTGGCTATCTTTCGCCCCTAATTGCTTCGCTTTCTCATTCATCATATTAGCGAAATTCTCAACACTCCCGCCAATCCGCTCCGCAATCGCATACGACACATCATTCGCACTCAGCACCATTAAAATCATAAGCGCAGTATTTCTATTAATTGTCTCTCCAGGTTGAAACTCAATTTGATAATTACTCTTCTCTTGATCTAATGCTAATTGTGAAAATGTAAATTGATCCTCTGGCTTTGTATGCTCCATGAGTAAAATCGCTGTTAACACCTTCGTCGTACTAGCAGGATATGCTCGGTGATATGCGTTTTTATCATACAAAACATCTCCTGTTTTCGCATCAATTGTCGTTGCAAACTGACTAAAAACATTCGGTCCTTCCGCAGGTGGTGGTGCAACTTGTTCTGGATTTACTCCAATATTCGTCTCAGCACGCAATGTTATGGGCGTCAAAAAAAACGAACAAATAACTGTAATAAAAACCAAAATTCCCTTAAAATTTACCATATGACTCTCCCTTTTCCATTTACTCCTTAACAAAATAATAAATCTACCAATCATATGTAATTTGTATTATATTGGAAGAAATTTCACTATTTTTTACTATATCATACTTTTACGATAAAGAACATAAATATACAATAAAAATAAGAAGGAATTACTCTTTCTTATCCTTCTCATCAATCAACGAATCTATTAACTTTTGACTAGCTTCCTCGGGCGTAATCTCATCTGTTATTCCCATAAACGACCAACCTTTAGAATCAACCCACTCAACAAACTCTTGTAAAAATTCATCATGTGTAACATCCACATCAAGAATCGATCCATTAATCGAAATCGTTCTATTTTTAGACACGCGCATCTTGAACGTTTTTCTTACCATTACAACTTTTCTCCCTCTACTTCTGAATATTTATAAAGTGAAACTTTCATCAACCCTCACGAATCGGACTCTTACGGGCATTCCGACCCCAACCTAACTTCTTTACTTTTGCTGAATTTCGAGGTAAGGGATCTTACTGCCCGCAAATAGCGAGATAAAATAATCATGTATCTCTGTTATACATGATTTTCAGTAAATTGTAAAAAGGATATATTGGCCAATTTAAATAGCAAAAATGAAAATCTCTTACCTACGTAAACGTAATACGACATACAATCGCTCATAAATTATTAAATAAATCCATAAAAATATACACTTTAAAACATAATTGAGTAAGCCATTATAGTCTTTTGGAAGATATTATCTAAAATAGTATACTAAACGGATAAAGGATATTTGAATAAAGAAACTGAGGCCCTCTATTTAGCTGGATTCTTAAGTTGTAGACTTAGAGACTGATGCCGGAATTCATATTTAATTTCTATTTCTGTACATCATATCGTAAGAAAGAAGGTAGTACTGTGAAAACAACAGAAAATTTTACTGACAGGGCCGATATATATGCAAAATATCGCCCTAGTTATCCTAATGAATATATTGATTACTTGCTTTCAGCTAACCAACTGAAAGGGAATCGGATTGTGGCTGATATTGGTTCAGGTACGGGGATATTTAGCCACCAGCTGCTTGAAAGTGGTTTACATGTTATTGGAGTTGAGCCAAATGATGATATGAGAAAGATGGCTGAGCAATCGTTAAAACTATATTCTCGTTTTCAATCCATAAAAGCAACTGCTGAAAATACCACTTTAAAAGAAAATAGTGTAGATTTAGTAACGGTTGCCCAAGCATTTCATTGGTTTGATAAAGAGGCTTTCAAAATCGAATGCCAACGAATTTTAAAACAAAAAGCAAATGTTGCACTTGTTTGGAATAGTAGAGATTTAACTAGTCCACTTATTAAAGAGAATGCAGAAATTTGCCAGAAAACCTGTCCAAACTTTAAAGGCTTTAGCGGTGGAATAGATGAAACTCCAGAAGTATTTAACAACTTTTTTAAAGATGGAAAGTATGATTTTAAAGAATATCAAAATGATTTACTTTTTGATTATGAAGGGTTTTTGGGAAGGAATTTATCAGCATCTTATGCTCCGAAAGAAAATGACGAACAGTATAAAAATTTTATTTTTCTCCTATCAGAGCTATTCGAAAAATACAGTAAAGATGGAAAAATTATTCTCCCGAATTTAACACGAAGCTATCTAGGCAATGTATAAACAGCCTGATACACAGAGACTTTGAACGGAATTAAAACAAGCCTAACCCCTTCCTGAATGTAGAAAGAGGTTAGGCTTGTTTTGCATTTTACCACATCAAATTCAAATGACTTTCGTACAATAAAGTAGAATATATTAGAAAACACCTTAAACTGAGGAGGAACTCAATGGCGCATTGTACGTATTGTAAAACGAAATGGAAAGTAAAAGATGTATGGTCAATACTCGTGACATTTGAAAAAGATTGTCCGTATTGTTTTGGGAGGCAATATCTATCAAAGAAAACAGTGAACGCTATGCCAGAACTTATAAGCTTACCTTTACACTTCTTGTTCCCTTTTCTTGTTGATTTGAGTGATGAAGGTCCTTTGGATTGGTATCGGAAATAATATAACCTCTACATCCAAAGACTACTTTCTACTAAATTCGCTTCTCATCATTATCCCTTCATACATTACTCTCATAATCGCTTATACTTTCCCTTTTAAAGATCCCATAGCTCAACAGGAAGAGCGTCCCCTGAACAAATTTTATCAATTATGACTAAAAAATCAGTGATATATGTATACTGTTAAACATAAAAAATTAGCATTGGGTTCCAATTAAATATTAATTGAAACCCAACACTACTTGTATTCTGTAATTCAGAATACAAGTAGTGTTTTTATTATGCATTTTTGCATACAGTATTGTTTTCTCTTGTAAATAGATAATAATGGTATATAATAAAATCAACGTTTTACCAATAAAAGGTAATAAAGAGTAGTGGGATAAGCAAATAACCAAAACGTATTAACAGATTTGCTCTATGTAAATCATGATACATATATGGAATCAAAACTATGAAATTATATGTAGAGGTTAGATTACTACAAGATGAAAGATTCATAGCGAATACACTCGAGGAAAAAAGCGTTCGATTAGATTAATGTTATAAAACTACTTAATGTGATATCTATGGAACGAATTGAGAATATACTTAGGGGGAATTTCAAGTGAAAACATTTAGTAAAGTATTATTAACAGGAGCTTTAGCTTTAGGCGGTTTAACGGTTATGAACATTGAAACACCAAAAGCACATGCTGACGAATGGGATGGTTGTCATTACATTTGTGGTCCTGGTGAAACGGTGAACGGTGTTACAGTTCAGGTACACTCTACACAAGTTACTTTTGGTAACAGCGTAATTGCAAGAATTACAAATGACCGAGCTGAAGAAATTCATTACAATGTCAGCCTTGAAAAGAAATATGGCGATAGATGGGGAGAATTTGAAACCAACTTCCGTTGGCAAAATCAATGGGTCCCAGCTGGAAGCAATGATGAAATTGCAACTTTCACAGGATATGGCGATGATATTTATGAGGATGGAACATATCGTTATAAAGTCGAAATAAAAGGCGCTGACGGTTCTATTGATACAATTTACACAGCAGGAATGACAGTTACAGGACGATAGCTTATGAACAAGCTCCATTATTTATGATTGTATTTTTGAAAATATCATTGATAATTGCGTTGATATTATTATTAAAATAAGCTCTTCGGGGCTTATTTTTTTATACAAAAATTAGAATATAAATATTCGGAAAATTACATCTTTACACCATTAAAGTTCGTTGCTATTATAGGAATACATCAAATGTTACAATACTCAACAAATTGTACAAATCCTCCGATTACACGAATGAAATGAAAATACATTGCTGATGGTAACATTTATAGTTGGGATCCCGTAGCTCAGCAGGGAGAGCGCTACCTTGACAGGGTGGAGGTCGTGAGTTCGAGCCTCTCCGGGGTCATATAAAAAAGAGACACCATATCAACCTTCTACGTGATATAGTGTCTCTTTTTTATCTCATTCAATTACTTCCCACCAAACATCTTCTCCAAAGACTTTGCATTGGCAAACAATACTTCTTTCAAGTTATCGTCAGCAACGATTTTATAGTCGCCATCTTTGTCTTTCTTTAAGTTCAATGTAACTTCGCGAGTTGCCATTGCTGCATCTTTATCCGTTAAGTTTTTGATGATAGTTGAGGTCATTGTTTTTTCGATCGCTTTTTCAGATTGTTCTTTGTCTTCGCTAAATGCGCTAGCGAAGGCCATTGGCATAACTTCTCCCACTGCTTTTGTTACAGCAACGGATAGATCAGCAGATGTAATTTTCACTTTCACTTCTGCTTTGTCATCCTTTTTCGATACTTCTTCTAGCTTTTCAAATTTAAAGTTCTTTGTAATTGCACTTATCATTGCTTTTGCCTCAGCATCATCTGTTTTTTCATTTAGTTTATTAAATTCCTTGTCACTCTCAACAAATGTACGAGCTTTTTCTATATCACCTTTTTGTATCGCTGTTAAAAATTCTTCTGTAGTATCTTTCGGATTTGCACACCCTGCTAAAACACCTGCTGTTAATCCTACTACCATCATTAATAGCAATAATTTCTTTATCTTTTGCACGCTCATTCTCCTCTTATCTTTTCTAGTAAGTCAGCATCATACAATATTATGAAACTGACATTACAAACATTTTTTAGTATAGCATTTATATGATTCGTTTTCTATTAATTCCCAAAAGATAAAGGGCCTTGCAGCATTCCTACAAGGCCCTCTTCTATCAATCTGTATCCGTAGCACAAATGAACCACATTTTCTGTTCCCTACTATCTAACACCATCCAAGTAACATCCCACGCAACATCGTAAAACCAATCTGTCCAAGGGCGATAGCTTTCGAACACTTTAATATCTTCGTATCGATCTTGGAACATATATTGACATACATTGACTGCTAATTGTTTTGCGATAACTGGTCGTTCCTTAAACCCTTCATATGCTCCGCCCCACAAAATTTGCGCAGCAATGCTACCATCAAGCATAACTGCCAGCTGCTCTTTAAAACGAAACTTATATTTGTCTGATGTATGTATTTTTAACTCTTCTAAGTTATTGATTATGTCTAAAGAGTTGAAGATTCTTCTAAAGAAGTGCTCATGTCCATCTTTCGAATGTGGTATTTCTTTAAAAAAATTTTCGTTATGCACTTTAAAACAGCTTATTATTGTTCCACCAATTAAGTTTTGTTCCTTAAACGTGTTTATAAGTTGCTCAACAGATGAGTCATTCGTGTCTATTTTTTCAAACGTTCCCTCTTTCCATCTCATAACGCCCACTACTCTCTATTAAAAATTTGTTTCTTCATTATAAATAGCAAAATAAAAACCAGCAACTTTAAGGTTGCTGGCTTAGCTCTTATTCATATTCGAAAAAACAATAACAACTGCTCCAAACAAATAATGCCCTACTACCATCCACATACTCCAATCAAAAATCATAAACGATAACCAAAGCGATATATTAATAGCAGTAAATAATAAATATAAAATGAAATCTCTCTTTTGCATTGCTCCTCTATTCATCAAAATGTAAACGGCACCGATAGGAGGAAAAGACAAATATTTTTCTTAACGACCACGAATACTAAATTATTGTCTACAAAAGATTCTCCTTTTCATCACAATACCTGCTTCGACATCGGCCTCACTACCCTATATTCATCACTATAAGCTTCCTTTATGATTAAAGGCGGATATTCACTTTTTTCTTTCTCAATCATTGTGAATACTTCTGTTTTCTCTTGTAATGTATTAGATTCTCTATTTTTAGTAGGTTTTTTACTTGTTTTAATCTCCCTTGTTACTTCGCCAAGTTTTCGCCCAACTTCTTCTACTTTGGCAGGTTCATTCGTAACATAATATTCTTGTTCGTCCCATACTAATATAGGTGGCACTTGTTCTCTTTTGTTACATATTATATAAGTAGTACTAGCTACAAGTAGTAGACAAGTTAATAAATAGAAGATAGTTTTTTTATTCATATACTACACTCCTTATCTATCATTTCATTGGATTATATAATATAAGTTATTTATAGTAAATGGATTTAATGGTATTTTTTAGGTTGAATAATATAAAAAAACCTTACCGAAGTAAGGTTCCGTTTTTACATTCTATAGTGACTGACTTATTAAAACAATCATTACAATAATCGCTATAAGCATAACAACTAAACAGGCGATTAATTTATAAAATCCTCGTTTCGTTAACGTCCCGCCTTGAACGTCTTTACGAATAAATAAGAATACGGCTAAAAATAATACAAGCCCAATGCCAAAAGCATACATCATTTGCATATGTTAATCTTCCTTTCTCTCTTCCATCTTAATATCTTTTTGATAAAACAACAAATGAGATAAAAACTGTACTCATTGTAAGTGCCATAAGTATATTTAATAATTCAGTAGCAGATAGTGTAAGTATTTTTAAGTTTAAGCCGATAGAGAAAAGAAGATAATATGCCGTTAACGCAAAAAAGGTTACAAACATTCCTTTATAACGAATAAGTTTCATTCGCTCATCTTTTTCTTTAAATTGCGGGTGCAAGTAGCTTAGACAGAAACTCATAATCATCATCCCAAGCAATGGATACGTTATGGCTGGCGGTGCAGAATGCGTCATTATACCTGTTAATATCATAAATCCACTCATAAATAGAAAAATAATCCCCATAATTACAAAGTACTTTTGTGAATAATTCATCCCTATTCCCCCTCTTCTTTTCCTTCATAAATAAATACATGTTCTATCGTTGTCTGAAATGTTTTCGCTATTTCAAATGCTAGCGGAAGTGATGGATCGTATTTCCCTTTTTCAATTGAGATAATGGTTTGTCTGGAAACTCCAAGTTTCTCAGCCAACTTTTCTTGAGATAATCCAAATTTTTTTCGGTATTCGACCATTTTATTTTCCAAGGAAATTTCTCCCTCCTTCCATATACCGAGTATATATGTAAAGGAAACTTTACGTCAAGTTCCCTTTACATATATTTTGATTATTATTCACGCTATTTATATAGAAGAAACTTTTTTCAATTTCAGCACGTCTATTTTGAAGCGAAACACGGAACACTGTAAATAACTGTTACTATATCTCCTCACTTCTTTTTTTAAAATTTAATATCTCCATATTTGTTTTATCCTTTTAAAATATTTCATTTATTTCTTTATTTCACGAAATACGTTATTTGTTTTACGGTGTTTTTCGTCATATTTATAGAAACTAACTGTTTATGGAGCATTTTTTATGTTTAGCAACTTTTTTTGTAGAAATCCTTCACTTTCCTTTCAATATTTAACACTATCTAAATAAAGTTTACGATAAATTCATAATTTTTTATTTTTTATACTATATTCCGTTATATTGTTGTATAATATCTATGAAAGCGCTTATTATTTCAATATACATAATTCAAACCGATTTTATCGAAACATTCTAACTATTATACCTATATTTAAATGCAACAATTATAGCTATTAGTATAGGCATACCAAATATATCCACCCCATTTTTCTGTAAAATTACTTTATAACATGAAAGATTAACTTGGGTGATAAGTTATTGTGAATGTTTTTTTACAAAACAGATAAGTAATAGTGTTTGGTATTATGTAAATTATTGTAATAACATAAGAGTAAAGAAAACATTTACATTGATTATTGATTCATTACTTATTGAAAAAGAGCAAAATGCACCTTTGTATGGAAAAGGATTATATGCATTGGGAGGTTTAAACAAATGACGAGGAAGAATACAACGACAAACCCTTGGGCCAAGTTCCACGGTCCGAACCTTGGTTATGTTATTGAACAGTATGATCTTTACGTAACTGGAGCAGGTTCTGTTGATCCGGAATTACAAGAGCTTTTTGAAATTTTTGGAGCTCCTTCGTTTCAAGATGATGTCGTAACAGGGGACAACACAGCAACACATTTTTCTCCTCAAAACACAGGTAACATTGAAAAAATTCTTAAAGTCGTTCAACTAGTTGAGCAGATTCGTTCTTTCGGGCACACGTTGGCTCACATCAACCCGATGGAAGATGCTGCAAATGGACAATCTCTTCTTGAGAAAGCAATGAGCGAACTGAGCGATGCTGACTTGAAAGCGATTCCAGCGAAAACAGTATGGCAAGATGCACCAGAAGGTATTCACACTGCACTTGATGTAATTCATAGATTAAAAGACGTTTATACAAAATCTTTAGCTTATGAATTTTCTCATATACAAGATAGTGAAGAACGCGCGTGGTTGCATCAAATGGTGGAATCAAATTCATTGCGTCAACCACTATCAAATAAAAAACGAACTGCTCTTTTAAAACGTTTAACAGCTGTTGAAGGTTTCGAGCAATTCTTGCATAAAACATTCGTTGGGCAAAAACGTTTCTCTATCGAGGGCGTTGATATGCTTGTACCTGTTTTAGATGAAATTGTTCTAGAAGGTGCTAAAAACGGCGTTGAGGATGTCATGATTGGTATGGCTCACCGCGGTCGCCTAAGCGTACTTGCTCACGTATTAGAAAAACCATATAGCCACATGTTTGCTGAGTTCAAACATGCAAAAATAGAAGGCGCAGTGGCTAATTCTGGCTGGACTGGCGATGTGAAATACCACCTAGGTAGAGAACAAGTCGTTAGTAACGAAGAAGTTAGCACTCGCGTGACATTAGCAAATAACCCGAGTCATCTTGAGTTCGTGAATCCTGTAGTAGAAGGTTTCGCACGTGCTGCTCAAGAGAATCGTAAAAAATCTGGTCTTCCAGATCAAGATACTTCAAAATCATTCGTAATTTTAGTTCATGGTGATGCTGCATTCCCTGGTCAAGGTATTGTATCTGAGACACTCAACTTAAGCAGATTGAACGCGTATCAAACAGGTGGAACGATTCATGTTATCGCAAACAATGCAGTTGGTTTTACAACTGATAGCTATGATTCTCGTTCTACGAAATATTCTAGTGACCTTGCAAAAGGTTTCGATATTCCGATTGTTCACGTGAACGCTGATGATCCGGAAGCTTGTCTTGCAGCTGCTAACCTTGCAATTCAATATCGCATGTTGTTCAAAAAAGATTTCTTAATCGATTTAATTGGTTACCGCCGCTACGGTCATAACGAAATGGATGATCCAGCAGTTACGCAACCACAAGTGTACAAAAAAATTAAAAACCATCCAACTGTAAGAGCAATTTATGCAGATCAATTACAAGCTGCTGGTGTTCTAAATGCAGATGAGGTTGAAACAATTACACAGTTTACACAAGAACAATTAAAATCTGACTATGCACAAGTACCACCAGCTGATACGAGCGATGCAACAATTCACGTTAAAGTGCCAGATGTTGTTGCAAAAGGTATTCAGTCAATTGATACTGGTGTTGAGATTGACTCACTTCGTGCAATTAATGAAGGTCTACTATCTTGGCCGGAAGGATTTAACGTATATCCGAAAGTTAAGAAAATTCTTGAGCGCCGTAAAGATGCTCTTGAAGAAAATGGTAAAATCGAATGGGCACTTGCTGAATCGTTAGCATTCGCTTCTATTTTACAAGAAGGTACGCCAATTCGTTTAACTGGTCAAGATTCACAGCGTGGTACATTCGCACACCGTCATATCGTATTACACGATACTGATACAAACGAAACATATTCACCATTGCATCGCTTACCAAACATTAATGCATCGTTCTCTGTTCATAACAGTCCGTTATCAGAGGCTGCTGTTGTTGGTTACGAATATGGTTATAACGTATTCGCTCCAGAAACTCTTGTTATGTGGGAAGCGCAATATGGTGACTTCTCAAATACTGCGCAAGCATTATTTGATCAATATGTTTCAGCTGGAAGAGCAAAATGGGGTCAAAAATCTGGCTTAGTTCTCCTATTACCACACGGTTATGAAGGTCAAGGACCAGAGCACTCTAGTGCACGTCCAGAGCGTTTCTTACAGTTAGCTGCTGAGAATAACTGGACAGTTGCAAACTTAACGAGTGCGGCACAATACTTCCATATCCTGCGTCGTCAAGCATCTATCTTAGGAACAGAAGCTGTTCGACCATTAGTATTGATGACGCCGAAGAGTTTATTACGTCACCCACTTACGCTTTCAACTGCTAGTCAGTTAAGCGAAGGACGTTTCCAACCTGCTTTAGAACAAGAAAACCTTGGCATGAAACCAAATAAAGTAAAACGTCTTGTTTTAAGCACAGGTAAAATGGCGATTGACTTAGCAGCAGAAATCGAGTCTGGTAAACATGAGTACAACTTAGACGAAGTTCATGTCGTTCGTATTGAGCAATTGTACCCATTCCCTGCTGAGAAAGTTCAATCTATTATTAAACGCTTTAAAAACTTAGAAGAAATCATTTGGGTTCAAGAAGAACCTCGTAATATGGGTGCATGGCATTACATGGCTCCAATTCTGTTCGAACTTGCTGGAGATAAAGTGAAAACAGGCTACATTGGACGTCCTGATCGCTCTAGTCCATCTGGCGGCGATCCATTCGCTCACAAAGCTGAGCAAGAACTAATTGTTGCACATGCTTTAGATGTGAAGTATAACTTCCGTCAAGATAAACAAGAAATTGAAGTTTACAGCAACTAAAAAGTAACAATGAAGCTTTCTAGCTTGTTCCTTGGGCAGATATTCTGCCCAAGGCCAGGCTAACAAATGGAGATTACCGAAGACAAAAGAAGAAAAAACACACCGTTAGGCAAATAAGGGGAGGACATTTAAAATGATCGAAATTAAAGTACCTGAGCTTGCAGAATCTATTACTGAAGGAACTATTTCACAATGGCTTATCAACGTAGGCGACAAAGTTGAGAAAGGTGGCAGCGTTGTTGAGCTTGAAACTGATAAAGTCAATGTAGAAATCATTGCAGAAGATTCAGGTATTGTATCGAAGTTACTAGGCGAACCTGGGGATACAGTTGAAGTTGGTGCAACTATCGCAATTTTAGATGCTAATGGAGCACCAGTTGCAGTAAGTACACCTGCACCAGTGGCTGAGCAACCAAAACAAGAAACGACTGAAGCACCGAAAGCTGTGGCACCAAATGCTGAGCAAACTGCAACACTACAAGGGTTACCAAATTCAAACCGTCCTATCGCATCACCAGCTGCTAGAAAAATGGCTCGTGAATTAGGAATCGACTTAAACGACGTACGTAGCACAGACCCACTTGGACGCGTGAGACCACATGATGTACAAGCTCATGCTGCAGCACCAAAAGAAGCACCAGCTGCTCCAAAGAGTCCAGCTCCTGCTCCAGTTGCAAAAACGGAATTCGAAAAACCAGTTGAGCGCGTGAAAATGTCCCGCCGCCGTCAAACAATTGCAAAACGTCTTGTAGAAGTTCAACAAACATCTGCAATGTTAACAACATTTAACGAAGTTGATATGAGTGCGATCATGGAATTACGTAAAGAACGCAAAGATGCTTTCGAGAAAAAACATGATGTACGTCTTGGCTTCATGTCATTCTTCACAAAAGCAGTTGTTGCAGCATTAAAACAATTCCCATTATTAAATGCTGAAATTCAAGGTGACGAGCTTATCATTAAAAAATTCTATGATATCGGTATTGCAGTAGCAGCTCCAGATGGATTAGTTGTTCCAGTTGTACGCGATGCTAACCAATTAAACTTCGCTGAAATCGAAAGCGAAATTCGTGAATTAGGTAAAAAAGCACGCGATAACAAACTTTCATTAAAAGAACTACAAGGTGGTACATTTACAATTACAAACGGTGGTGTATTCGGTTCTCTAATGTCAACACCAATCCTAAATAGCCCTCAAGTTGGTATTTTAGGAATGCATAAAATCCAAGTACGCCCAGTTGCAATTGATAACGAGCGTATGGAAAACCGCCCAATGATGTACATTGCTTTATCTTACGATCACCGTATTGTTGATGGTAAAGAAGCAGTTAGCTTCCTTGTTGCTGTTAAAGATATGCTTGAAGATCCAAAGTCATTATTATTAGAAGGTTGATAGATTAAAAATCTATTAAAGGCTGTAGAATGAATCATTCTACAGCCTTTTTTTATTGTGTTCATACGGGACAAATTTCATGACATAAAGTAATAATGTATGCCTAAACGTAAGGAGGATTAAAATGAATAACCTTCCAATTCATGCAAAACTTAAAGTAAATAAGGATACTTTCTTCCTTCCCGATTCAAACGGGGGTGTCTATTTTCGAAATAACGCCAGTTCATTTCGCATGGACGGTGATGGAATTTATGACTGGATTGAAAAATTAATGCCAATGTTTAACGGAAATTATTCTTTAGCAGAAATAACCGATGGCCTCCCTCTCCCCTATCAAAATCGGGTATTTGAAATTGGAGAGATTTTATATGAAAATGGTTTCGTTCGCGATGCAAATCAAGATGCACCTCATGAATTAAACAGTACATTACTCGACAGATATGCTTCGCAAATTGAATTTTTAGAAGCCGATTCTCATTCAGGTGCTTTAAAATTCGAAACGTACCGCGGAGCAAATGTCCTTGTACTTGGTTCTGGG
Organism: Bacillus sp. FSL E2-8900; assembly: GCF_037966225.1. NCBI lineage: Bacteria > Bacillati > Bacillota > Bacilli > Caryophanales > Bacillaceae > Bacillus > Bacillus sp. FSL E2-8900. The sequence continues at coordinate 1,231,604 of NZ_CP150193.1, read as the reverse complement.
GATATGCTCACTTCCTTAGTTTCTTCTTTATTAGAATCTGGTTTACCTACATTTCATTACCTCGTTACAGATCGAGATGAAACAAACTATGACAGAATACATGAGCTAATAGAACGTGCATATGAAGTTGATAACAGTGTACTCCTTCAAGAAATCGATACTACAATTGACCGTCCTTTACATGAAGTATTCGAACCTTTTGATTGGATTTTATATGTTTCTCAAAACGGAGACATTGACGGTTTAAAAACAGTTCACACTATTTGTAGAGAAACGAAAAAGAATTTTATACCAGCTATTTGTTTATCAACACTCGGTATAGCTGGACCTGTCGTAATGGAAAACCGTGATGAATGCTGGGAATCCGCATGGCATCGACTACATGAAACGACTTTGCAAAATGAAAATTCATCGGATTCCTTCTCACAAATTACATCTGCCATGTTAGCAAATGTAATCGTTTTTGAATTGTTTAAACATGTCGCGGATGATTCATATCGTGAAAAAGAATCACAATTCTTTTTATTAAACTATGAAACACTTGAAGGAACGTGGCATCCTTTTATAAAACACCCTCTTGCAACTGATGAAAGTTTTACAATTGATACGATAGAAAATCTTTCTGAAAAACTTGAGCATCGGTCGAACCAACATACTTCAACTGATGTATTCCGCTTTTTCGACTCATTAACTTCTAAAGAAGCCGGTATATTCCATGTATGGGATGAACAAGATTCATATCAATTACCGTTATCACAGTGCTATATTCAAGTAGCCACTCCACTATCAGATGGCCCAGCTCCCCTTCTGCCTCTTATGACTTGCAGTGGATTGACTCATAATGAAGCACGCCGAGAAGCCGGTTTAACAGGAATTGAAACATATGTAGCAGAAATCATTCACCGCCTTATTCCTGAACATAACGATATCGGTATCGGTGCTGGAGAAACGATGACAGAAGGATTTTACCGGGCACTACAACAACATTTAAACAATAAACTGTATGAGCGGCAGTCACATACGCTAGAAGAACTTACAACGATTGATTTAACTGATATTCACGATAAACATTGTAGATTTTATTACGATGCTCTTGCTACAATTCATGAAACACCTAAAATTGCAATGAGTGAAGAGATTCTCAGTTTTCCAGTCATTTGGATTGGTATAAATGATAGATGGTACGGTGCATCTAATATTAATATGACGTTAGCGTTACGAAGCGCACTACAACTATCACTGCTACACATTCAAAGTGAAGAGACTCCTTACAGAGCTAATATCTTGCCTGAATCATCTATTATTTTATATGACACGGATTCTTTTAGAGTGGAAATACAAGCGGAAGAAGAAATTCCAAGTGTGCAATCTTTACAGCTTGCCTTACAGCATTTAGAAGAACATAATTTTTATCCCTTCGTGTTTGATTTAGCAATCGAACCATTTTTGAAAGAAAACTTAGACGGTGTGTATGGGGTATTAATTGCAAAGGAGGACGGTCTATGACTCAAAATATATTACTTATAGGGGATGGCCTTCTTGCAGACTATGTACATGATCAATTATGCAAACAATATTCCATCATTCGTCAGCATACCCTTACAGAAGAACTTCCTGAAAATATTCATCTCGCTCTCGTATTACATGACGGATCTCCTTCTACTATTCATCATGACGCTGAGCTAATTTTTCGGTCAAATCATATTCCGTGGTTACGTGGTTTTACTTCATTTGGCGAAGGTATTATCGGTCCTTACATTCATCCTCTTACGCCCGGATGTTCCCATTGTTCTGATGGACGCCGTTTTATCGCTGGCTTTGATCAAAAAGAAATGTGGGAACTACAACGGAAATATGCCTTTAAAGCAGATAATGTAACGAGGCGTGATGTACGTGCCACCCAAAATGGAATGTTACAAATGTGCCATCTTATTTGCGCAGAAACAGAAAAAATATTAACTCATAACCATTCTTCTTTAGAAAATGAACTTATTTTACTAAACTTACAAACATTACAATGTACGCGGCATTCTTTTCTTCCAGATCCTCTCTGTCCTGTATGTAGTAATTTACCTGATGATACTGCGGATGCGGCGGAAGTTTCTTTACAACCGAGTTTAAAAGTAAGCACCGAAACGTATCGCTGCCGTTCCATTCATGAATTAAACACATTTTTAACGCGAGACTATTTAGATTATCGGGTCGGTATGTTGAACGGCAAAATGCAGCATTCATTATTACCATTCGCTGACGTCATTATAAACATGCCATTAATGTTCGGAAATGAAGGTGTTGCAGGCCGAACTCATTCATTTGCAGTGAGTGAAGCAACTGCTATTTTAGAAGGTTTAGAACGATATTGCGGTATGTCGCCTCGCGGGAAAAAGACAAATGTGCATGGTAGTTTTCATGATTTAGAGGAACATGCACTAAATCCCCTCACACTCGGTGTACATGCAAATGAACATTACAATCGTGATAATTTTCCATTTAAGCCGTTTGATCCTGATTATGAGCAAAACTGGGTATGGGGATATTCTTTATCACAAAACAGACCGCTTTTAGTTCCTGAATCAATTGCTTATTATAGCCTCGGTCATCGAGATGCTTTCGTGTATGAAACATCAAATGGATGTGCAATTGGCGGTAGTTTAGAAGAAGCGATTTTTCACGGTATTTTAGAAATTGTAGAGCGTGATGCCTTCTTACTCACTTGGTATGCAGAATTACCTCTTCCCCGCCTTGATCTGAGTTCAGCAAATGATACAGAATTACAATTAATGATCCAGCGGTTACGTACGATTACCGGGTATGAATTACACGCTTTTAATGCGACGATGGAACACGGCATCCCGAGCTTATGGGTAATTGCAAAAAATACGCGTGAAAATGGAATGAACGTTGTTTGTGCGGGAGGCGCTCATTTAGATCCTATTCGAGCCTTAAAAAGCGCCATTCAAGAAATAGCAGGCATGTTACTAATAACAGACGATGAGCTCGAGCACAAAAGAGAATACTACGAAAAGTGCTTACAAGATCCTTATTTCGTTAATAAAATGGAAGACCATAGTATGCTGTACGGATTGAAAGAAACGGAAGAACGTCTTCACTTCCTTTTACGAGAAGATGCACCGGTGCAAACGTTCCAAGAAATAAATGTATCACAATCATTTGATATGGATTTAACATCCGATCTCCACCAACTTTTAAATCGTTTGCATCAATCTGACCTTGAAGTAATCGTTGTAGATCAAACCGTTCCCCTTATAGAAAAGAACGGACTACACTGTGTAAAAGTTATTATTCCAGGTATGTTACCGATGACGTTCGGACACCATCTTACTCGGGTTACAGGACTGGACCGGGTATATACCGTACCGATGACACTTGGATATACAGACGAACCTTTAACAAATGAAAGATTAAATCCACATCCACATCCGTTTCCATAGTAAAGGAGGGATTTCATGCAGCTAGATACTTTTTTACATCATCTCCATTTCTCTATCGATGAAATTATGCCAAATCATGAGGTGGACTGGAAAGACGCACCGCTTCCTTATAAATTATATCGAAATGTACCTACCATCCCGCTCTCCTTAGAAATCCCGTTATCTTTATCGAACTCTTCTACTACACCTACTCTAAATGAGATTGGTCACTACCTTTGGTATTCATTTGGTGTAACACAATTATGTCAGCTAAATAGCGAGAGAAATGTATTACGTAGATCCATTCCTTCAGGCGGTGCCTTATACCCGAATGAATTGTATATCTATTTAAAGATTGACGATTATCCAGACGGCATTTACCATTATGACGCCGCGCATCACCGACTTATTTTACTTCGCGAAGGAAATTTCGATTCTTATTTAGCAGACGCACTCGGTAATCGCTGTAACATACAGGATTGTTTCGGTGCTGCATTCGTATCCACTATGTTTTGGAAAAACTTCTTTAAATACAATAATTTTTCATATCGTCTTCAAGGATTAGATAGCGGGGTCCTCATTGGACAATTGCTAGAATGTGCAAAGCAATTCGGTTATACAAACGGCGTATACTTTCAATTTCTAGACCGTGCACTGAACCATTTACTCGGATTGTCAGAAGGTGAAGAAAGTGTGTATGCCGTTATTCCTTTAAGTACAGAGCCAGAAACTAATTGGTTTCACAATGATTACCGTGAAAATAAAACAGTTACTTCTCATGAGTTGTTGCAACAAATTCCGCCGCTCGCACATGAACATTTCATTCGCTCAAAACATGTAGGTGAATATCCGATGATAACAAAAATAAATGAAGCTTCTATGATCGAATCAACAGCACACTTCCAAACACTACATCATGAAGAGCACTATCAACATAATCCGTACGCTGTACAGCTACCAAAAGTAGAACGGTTATCGTATGATTTCCTACAACTTTGTAAAAAACGATATTCTCCTGATGCGGATTTTATTTTAACGAAATGGGATGCAGCTGAGCTCGCTACTTTACTACAAGAAGCGAGTCTCTCCTTCCCCTATTACAACGACCTTGACGGTAAGTATACAAATGAAAATACACGCGTCTCCGTATACGGATGTTTTTATAACGTGAAAAATATTAAAAACGGGGCTTACGCTTATAACAGTAAAACACATTCCATACAACCAATTCGATATGGAGACCTTCGCTACCCACTTCAGTCTAGTATGACGATGGATAACGTAAACCTTTTTCAAGTACCACTTTGCCTACATGTAGTCGGAAAGAAAGATTATTATACAAATGCATTAGGCTATAGAGGGTACCGTATTCATCAAATGGAAGCAGGTATACTCGTTCATAAACTCGTTTTTGCAGCGACCGCGATGGGGATGGGCGGGCATCCTTTACTTAGTTTTGATACAAATTCATGTGATCAATTGTACGGAATAGATGCTGGGAATGAAACATCTCTTATTCAAGTTCCAGTTGGGGCATATCGGGCGCGGAATTGGTTAAAAGGGGCTTTGCATAATTAAAAGAATTAAATTATAAAAAACAAATAAATGCACCTATATAAAAAGAGAGTTTATATTCAGTATTTTACAGCTGTTAATTAAACAAACGAAGAACCCTCTTGGGACAATTGTTTTTTTCCGTGCTTTGCATTATGGATTCTGCACATACTAGATTAACAAATTGGGCTTTACAATATATATGTATGAATATTTAGTTATTTTAAATATTAGTTGTAAAGACAGGAGAACAATCTTGAACTGGACCCCAATTGTTAGACACATTCTAACAATTGGAGGTATAGTTTTTTATGAATAAATTTACTTCAGAAGACAAAATGAATGGAGTAATACATTATCAAGATGGAAGCGAGAGTATACAAGATATTGCGAAATCATTGAGGGCGAATCACGGAGTGGTTCTCATGTGGATAAAACAATTTGAATATCATGGAATTCAGGCATTTGAAAAAAAGCTATACAATATATTCCACACAGTATAGACTAGACGTATTAAATTATATGTTCAAAAATGGCGCATTCAACTACATTAAAAAGAAGTAGACGCCCTTAAATCGAAGAATCATTAGAAGTTTTAAAAGCTGAATTGAAGCGCTTATATATGGAAAATTCTTATCTAAAAAAATGTAATGCCTTAGTTAAAAACAAGGAATCTATAAACTAAGGAAAGCATTTGCGATGAAGACACTTTTAAAATTAGCAGAACTCCCACGAAGTACGTATTATTACTGGATACAGAATTCTAATTGTCCATATAAAGAGCTAAAAATCTTAATTAAAAACATTTACGATGAACACCAAGGTTGTTATGGATATCGCTGTATTCGCGATGAATTAATGAACCAAGGACACAAAATCAATCATAAAAAAGTGTAACTAATTATGAAGGAGTTAGATTTGAAGAGCCTAGTTCATATGAAGAAATATCGCTCTTATAAAGGAAAAATAGGTAAGATTACGCCAAATATTTTAGAACGTAACTTTAAGGCTGAAAAGCCGAACGAAAAATGGATTACAGATATAACAGAATTTAAATTATTCGGCGAGAATCTCTACTTATCACCGATGTTAGATTTATTTAATGGAGAGATAATCTCTTATACAATTGATTCAAGACCAACCTATTCACTTATATCCAAGATATTAAGAAAGTCTTTTCAACAATTGACAGAAGAAGACGAACGCCTTATTAACTGTGATTAAGGCTGGCATTATCAAATAAAAAAGTATCGTCACTCCCTAAAAGAACGTAAAATTCCTCAAAGTATGTCTCATAAAGGAAGCTGTTACGATAATACAGTTATTGAAAGTTTCTTGGGAGTATAAAATCCGAATTTCTTTATCTAAAAGATTTTGAAAGAATAAAACAATTTAAACCAGAGTTTGAAAAATAAATCGATTATTATAATCACAAACGAATTAAGGAAAATTTAAAAGGCATGAGCCTGGTACAATACCTAACTCATGATCTAAGGGCTTCCTGATGAAATGACCTGTCTAACTTTAAGCGTCAGTTCATCCATATACTTCTGTTTTTAAGCATATTCGTATTTTAAATTCAACCCCCAGATCCTTTTCATCCGTTTATATTGGTGCAAGAGGGGACAGCCAGATAGCAAAGATAAAGATTCAGCTTGAGTATAATCTATTAAGTGGAAAGTTCCTTCATATCCATACAGGTCCAGGTAAACAACATGATCAATCCTACTGTTCTTTGTATGCTTCAACTGTAACAGCAAATGATTTATGTATCCAACATCTAGATTATCTTCATTTGAAAGCTCTTGAACATATACAAGATAAAAAGTTTTATTATATCTCACGTATCAAGTTGAACACATTCATTCAGCCAAAAATTTCTAACCTGTTTTTTTCAAGATAGCATAATAAAGGAATATATGTGTGTGTGGATGTTTTAGTTAACCCTCTTGAGCTTGGGCAAACATGTGAAATATCTAATGCTTATGTAGGAATGACTGATAAGCTCTCAACCCATGCGATTATTCATCGACTAACAAAAGAACAACAAACAATTACAAGATTAAACTACAAGGGAAAGGTATGAAATGTTCTTCTCGTAATAAATGAATTAGCAGTATCAATATATATATGACAAATTAAGATTTTATTTAAAACGTGGAAATCATTCTTTTGTATTCACCATTGTAAAAAGCTAAAACTGGAAAGATTGGAATGTCTTTTGCATGGGTAACTCATTACAATTCTCCTATGTTCTTCTACCATGTTTCACTTCATATAGAAAAATCTATCTCTCATCTTTCTAAATAAAAAGAATAAGAAAATCCAAACGAATAAACGTTTTAGGGTTTTCCTATTCTTTCATACAAGATTTTCATTATGGTTATTACTTACTATTAGATAATGCCTTTGTTTTTTAAATTTACAAACTTTAACCATTACTAATAAATTTTGGTATTAAACCTTATTTATTGTCGTTCGTTAATTCAATAGAAGTATTTTGTGATCCAATCTTCTTTCCTAAAAGTGAAAATACAATTATACCCAGAATTAACATTGCTAAAATAATAATTATTATTATTTTATAATCGATAAACAGGCCTGTAGGGTCTAGTAGATATACTATTAACATTAATAATATTCCAGCCATAACTCCTATTGATAGCCCTACAATTAGATACATCATTACCTGTGTTAAGATAATCTTCCGTATTCCAACTGGCTGAACACCCATAGTTCTTAAAATAGCGAATTCTTTTCGTTTTGAATAAATGTTATTAGCTAAAGAATTAAATACTCCTATTATCGTAGTAAGTACTAAAATACATATGATAATGATAAAGATTGTCCAACGCTGATAGAACATTTCATTCGCTTCCTTAACGGATTCTTCGTAGCTACTAATTTTCACTTCTGGATACTGTTGCTTAATTACTTCCAATTGTTTTAATGTTTGGTCTACATCTCTAGAACTTATAAACAGTTGGTCGAATTTTATATAATCTGGTTTAAACATACTATTATCCCAATCCATGTAAATCTCTGCACCTGAAAGCAATTTATCAGCTATTGCAATAACTTTATATGATCCTTTTAACTCGATTCTTTGTGCTGAATTAGAATATAGTCCTAATTGAATTGTTTCCCCAATCTTCAAATGATTCTCATCCGCAAAATCTTGCGAAATAACTATACTATTCTCATCAAATTTATCTATTAAATTAGGAATTAATTTTTGATCCTGCAGCTCTTTCAAATCCACCAAAGCATAAGGAACACTAACAAAGTTACTTCCTACTTTCAACTCTGCTGCTCCTAAATTACTAATGGAACTAGCGTTTTCAACGGTTGATAATTGACTCACAGCTTTACTTAACTCTTTTGAATCTAATTGAGTATCTCCCCCAAGACGACTGTTGACTATAATAGGCGTTGGAAAATCACGTTTTATTTGATTAGATTGGTTCATTTTAATTGTTTTTACTAAAGATGAACCAAATATAGAAACTATCATTAACGAACTGATTGTTAAAATAATAGCCGTATTTTTTTTCACTTGTGGAATAAGATTTTTGATTGCTACATAAAATTCTTGTCCGAATATTTTTTGTCCATATGGTAATAACCCATTTAAAAACTTTGTTAAATAAATTGGGAAAATTAAAAATCCACCTAACAACATTAATATTGCTGCAATTAACAACAAAACTGCACTGTATTCCCCTCTTGTAGTTATAAATTGACTCGCCAAAATCAAAAATATAGAAACACTTAGTAACAGCTTACTAAAAAAAACTCTTGCTTTTGAATAACTAAAATCTAATTTTTCATTTTCTTCCATGATTTTAATCGGGAGAATTTTCGAACTTTTATAAGCTGGAAAGAGTAAAAACACTTGAATTATTCCAAAACAACACAGACTAATAATAACAGCTATTTTAAAGTTAAATGTATCTAATGTGGCTGAAATACCAAGCCATTTCTCCATCCAATTATACATTAACTTTCTACTAATGAAAGTTAACCAAAATCCAAGAAAAACTCCTATAATATTAATAATACCACTTTGAATTAAAATAATGTTACTCATCTGTTTAGTGGTTGCACCAAGAGAACGCATAATAGCAAACTGATTCTTCATCTTGTAAAAAAGCAACTCAAAATTCGAAATAACTAATAAAGAAATAATAGCCAATACTAAAATAGATAAAATGATAATAAAAATACTTAATGAATTTAGATTACTTTTTATAGAAGGATCTTCTTCAATAATATCAATTCGTAAATCTTTATCATTAGCTTTAATTTGATTAGATAAATTAAATATATTTGTATTATCCGTAGCCTTAATTAGTATAAAAGTTGCTTGTGAATCCAAATTGGACTTTAATTGAATATAATTTTTAACTACCTCATTACTTAATAACACCATATCTGGTACTATTCCTATAGCGGGCAAATCATTAATTATTTCTACTAGCTTAAAAGACTGATTTTCAATTATTAATTTATCACCGACTTTAACCTTTAGTGTTTCTGCAAGACTTTTATTAATAATAACAGATTCTTTATTTAACGAAGTCGAAAAATGATACCGACTTCGCGCTAGTTTATCATTTTCCACGCCAACTGTATAAACCTTTGCTTTGAGGCTATTAAAGTTTAAATGCGTTATTGATACTTTTGAAAGTTGTTTAACTTCCTTGTATGATTTAATTTCATCAACAAATTCTTTAGATATACTCTTATTTTGCTCTGGATTATAACCGACTAGTAAATCCATATCTCCATACATTTTCTTCACTTCGTCTTTAAGTGTATGTTTTGCACTGAACGAGAATAGGACTAGTGTTAGAACTAAAGTTACAGCAATAATTACACTGAGAATAGAGGAGAATATGATAAATTTATTTGCTCGAAAAAGTCGAAAAGAAAGTCCCTGTATTGATTTCATATGTCTTTTCTCTCTGTTATTTTTTTGAATTTTTCTAATATATCATCTAAACTATCATAGTCTCCACATTTATATTCATCAACTATTCTCCCGTCATGGAAAAATAATACACGGTCTGCGTATGTTGCCACGTTGGCATCATGAGTTACAATTAATATACTCTGATTAAATTTCCTTTTCATATCAACTAAAATATGTAAAATCTCAGAAGAAGTATTAAAATCTAAGTTCCCTGTTGGCTCATCTGCTAATACAATAGGTGGTGCTGTAATGATAGCTCTACCTATTGCAACCCTTTGTTGTTGTCCACCTGAAAGCTGTGTGGGTCTATGCTTCTTCCATTTTACTAAACCTAGTAAATTCATTATTTCATTTGATTTTTCTGTTATTTCTCTTTTATTTACGTTTTTTAAAATCAAAGGCAATGAAATATTTTCCTCAACTGAAAGATCCTTCAATAGATTAAACGATTGGAAAATAAAACCAATGTTTTCTTGTCTATATAGAGATGCAGATGGTTCTATAAAAATATCTTTAACATGTTTGCCATTAAGCTTAATTGAACCTAAAGTCGGCTTGTCAAGTGCACCTAAAATATTCAATAACGTACTTTTTCCTGAACCACTTGTACCCATTATGGCAATCATTTCTCCCCTATGTAATTGAAAAGATATGTTGTCCAATGCATTAACTTTGAATCCATCTCCTATATAAGTCTTTGATAAATCTTCAACAGATAAAACTATATTATTATTCATAGTACACCTCTTGGTATATTTTCTAAAACCAACTAAATTTCACCTTTTAATTAATACCTATTTTTTACATAATTTTACATTAGAACCGAACTAATTTCTTTTGATTTTAATAAATCATCTTTATACCACACTGATTGTGATTCATACATTTTATAAAATAAACCCTGGTTATTTATTAACTCTTCAAAAGTACCTTGCTCAACTATTTTCCCTTTATCCATTACGATAATAAGGTCCGAGCGTTTAGTTGGCCCTATTCTATGAGATATAGTTAAAGTCGTTTTGTTTTTCGATAATCTATAGAATGTTTCAAATACCTTTAATTCGCTTATTGGATCTAAGGCCGCTGTAGGTTCATCTAATATTACTAAATCAGACTCTTTCATAAAAGCTCTAGCAAGTGCTACTTTTTGCCATTCTCCCCCTGAAAGTTCAGTACCGTTAGGTAACTCTTTTGTTAAGTACGTATCTAATCCATCAACATAATTTGAAAGTTTACTATCTAGTCCAACTTTCTTTAGAACCTCATATATTTCATTATCATTATACAATTTTGATAAATCACCGAATCCAATGTTTTCTCTTATACTATATTTATACCTCATAAAATCTTGAAAAATTGCTGATGTTTTACTAAGAAAAGAATTAATATCAATTGTATGAACAACATTATTATTAACTTTTAATTCACCTTCTTCTAAATCAAATAGACCAAGTATACAATATGCTAAAGTTGTTTTTCCCGAGCCATTATATCCAACAATTGAAATATTGTCGCCTTTATTTATTTTCAATGATACATTATCTAAAACTTTAGTGCTTGAATTTGGGTAACAAAAAGATGCGTTCTTTAAGGTTATACTTTCTATATTATTAATCTTAATTAAGTGAGAGTTTTCTTTTTTGTTTTCACTATAATTTAAGATAGACAATAATGCATTATTATAGATTGCAGTTTCAAAAATAGTACCAAGATTTCCTCCAATTGTCCCAAACAATCCTTGTACAGTTGTGACTGCTGTAAGTAAAGCTACATATGAACCAATTGATAATTTAGCATCAAAAATTTGATATACTAAGAATACCGATACTCCCATACTAGCTACTTGTAACACAAATGCCGCAAATGATCTAGATTTTAACTCCCATAAAGCCAAACTCATTTTTTTATCCTGTGTATACTTAAATAACACTTTCCATTTATTTAATAGATAGTTACCCAAATTGTATATTTTGATTTCTTTTAAACTTCTTTTATCTGTAAATAAAGTATCTGTAAAATGCATTTCTCTTTCTTTTTCAGAAATATCTTTCTCCATATGATAGCCTTTGATTTTTGACCAAAAAGCGAGAAGAATTCCAGGTAAAGTGGATAAAAATAAAGCAAATGGCAATGACCAATGTATTGTTAGTAGAATCCCAAAAATACCTACTAAAGAAATAATACTACCCACAACATATATTAAATTTTGTATAACTCTAATACCATTGCCACCTATAGCCATATCAGCAAGCTTCATAGAATCGTAAAATACACTATTTTCAAATTCCTTTAAAGGAATTTGAATAAGTTTTTTTGACATTAAAGCTTTTAAAACATAATTTACTGTTATCGATATTTTTGTGAAAATATAATTTTCTATCTCAGTAAAAATTGCTGTAGCATAATTTAAGATAAAGTATATTAAAAGGAAAAGTAGAGCATATTTAAAAGCATTCGAATCCCCATTAATTGTACTAATCCTATCAATCGTTTCTTTATTTACTAATACAATTAATGGGGGACAAATTGAGGATAAAAGTACCAATAAACCAAACAGCAAAAAACTCTTTGGATATTCCTTATATATTAATTTCAAAAAGTAAATTTGTGAACGTACAAAAGCTTTAAACGGTTTTTCTTCTTTCTGAGTAGTTAAAATTTGTTCTTCTTCCATAATACCTTCCCCTTTCATGATTTATACTAAATATTCAATTATAACATTACTAGAAGCATATCCCTTTTTTTTAATTACATTGTTATTATCAGCTTCTATATAAAAAGGGAATCCTTTTATATTTAAATTCACAAATATTTCTTCTTCATTTAAAAAATAAAAATTAGCATCTATATTTTTTTCTTTTACCCCTTTTAAATTCTCTCCCGTATCAGCTAACAGAAATTGGATTTCACTTAATACACTACTATTCATTAACTTTAAAGAATCTATAATTTTATTACAATGATCACAATCCATATCAACAAATAAAATGAGATTTTTCCCTTTTTTTAATACATTATTTAATTTTACTTTGTTTCGATTTACATCCAAAATTTCAAGTTCGGAAATACATTGTCCTATAGGTGGACCAGATTTAACTTTAAATCTATTTTTTAAATGATATACAATAAAAAACTGTAAAATAATATATATGAAAATAATAATTATTAATGAAACTGCAATTTGGCTGTTTATCATCATAACCCCTCCTGTACTTCATTTTCAATTCTCCGAAATTAATAATTTATCAATGGTAGTTCTAATTAGCATGAGAGATATTACCCATAAAAGAATTGTTATAATAATAACTATAAATTCAAAATTATATTTTTGAAATGAAAGCACTGTAATTACATTTGAATTATTAAAAAGTATATTAGGCAACAAACTGAATAAGAGTAAACTCGATTGAATTAAACCGCCAATTCCCATTCTGGATTTCATAAATTTACCAAAACAAAAACATTCTTCATTATTATGTTTAAATATTGCATTAGCATTAATAATTACAAATACACTTATAATTAAAATAGCAACAGTATTGACCCAAAGATCATACATACGTAAAATTAATAAAATTGATATTAATAATTCTAAAAAAGGAAATAGATATCCTAATAATTTTGATATGGTTTTAGGAAAAAAAGTTATTTTATAGATAGCATTGGATGATTCTTTTATAGATATTATTTTTAACAAACTAGAAATAAGTAATAATATCCCTGAACCTGTTGTAAATATTAATGACATTATGGACATATTAAAATCTCCCATTTCAATAGATTTGAATTTTTACCCATTCTCTAGCCTAAGTAACCATCCATATGTAAGTATTATGGATATTAAAAGAGCAATATTTATACTTATGTTCTTTGTTGTAACCATTCCAGGTGCATTGAGAGAAAAACATTGACAATTGTTCTTAAAATTTTTACCGATATTTAATAATAATAAGAAGACATAAAATGATTGTAGAATAATTCCTAAAATCAAAAATGCAAGTGGATTTACAGGTAGGATTAAACAAAGAGACAAAACTTGTTCAATTACTATCAATAACGGAACGATATATAGAAGAAATTTATTATGTATAAACTTATAATCTTCTATCGCCTTATAAAATTGATATGGTTTTTTTAGTTTATTAAAACTACTTTTCAAAAAAATTATACCTAATATAATTTTAAAAATAATAATTAGCTTCATTTTAGATTTCCCTGACTTTCATTATTGTATAAGACGCCTTTAATTATCTTTAAAACTTCCCTAGAGTTCAAACTGTCTTCTAGATCATTAAAATTAAAAATTTCTTTAGATTTTTTTTGTTCATCAACAAAATGTATAGAAGGAATATTTTTCAATTTCAATTTATCTATTAGATTGAAATTAGCATCATCTTCCTTAGAGAAATCAAAAGAAATCAATTCATATGGTATATTTTTAGGCATAATTTTAACTACATCCTTGTAAAAGTAAAAGTCATCTATAATCATGCTTTTTTCGATGCATATAATGTATTTTTCAATGTCTACTGAACCATCCATATGTTCTGTCGATTTTTGGATACTATTCATGAAATATAGATCTTTTTTTAATGTTCTAAAAAAGTATATATATGATATAATTGCTAATAATAATACTAGTAATAAAAGTTTCATTAAAATCTCCTTTAAAATTACATTAGTAAATCATGCCAGTCAGCAGCTGGCATGATTTATAACAATATTGTGTTATTTCAATAGAATATTTATCTTTGACTATTTGAACATTGATTTGATTTTATATATTATTACTAGTATTATTAGCACTCATTTGAACTATCGCTACATTGGTTAGTGAATGTTTGACATCTGAAACAAATATTCACTACTCCTGGACCATAACAAGAATAAGAAACTTTTTTTCTTACTGTTTTATTTTTTTTAGTTCCATCTTTATCGACTAAAAAGTTTTCTGTTCCCCACCCACAGGCACCTTTAATAACACTTTCACTTGTTCCACATTCCACAATTGTTGGTTTTACATAAGTTATCATAATTTAAATTCCTCCATTTTCTTTTCTTACTTGAAATAACACAATAGTCTTATAACTAATTCATTTTATTTTTGATTAAATTTGCGATACCATAATTCTATAGATAAGAGAGTCAAAAAGTCTGATGGCGTGTCAATACCATTCCTCCATTTCCCAAGAGATATTTTCCACTCCTCTGCTGTTGTTAGTTTTAGCTCGCTAACTATACTAGGGTTCTCAATAGCTTTTATAATATTAGACCAATTTTTCTTTAAACTCTTATATGTATAAGCTAAATGTGCAGTTTTATTAAGTCGATCTACTATTGCAGGTGTTAAGTACTCTCTCATGGACTCTCTAAGGATGTATTTAGAGTAATCTGGTTTAATTCTAAGCTCGCCCGGAATTTGATATACAAATTCTACCAATCTTCTATCCAAGAAAGGATGATAGATATCAGCACCTGTCAAGCCACCAATTGTTCTATCCGTATATAAATGAGATTTTGCATTTGTAATTTGAAAATACAACTCTTTTTGATTGTATGTTTTTATTTTTTTGAATTTTCTTTTTATCGACTCATAGTAATCAGATTCATTATTCCCAATAAACTCCTTGGCAATGTCGGGTTTAATCATGTAATTAATCATATTTTTAAAAGCTGATGCATTTGTGTACATTGAATACTCAGTTAAAAACGAAAATGCTTTTTTAAATTGAAATCTATTACAATAGTCCTTAGTAATGTATAAAGTACCTGATAACAAATGATCACCAGCAAACCCCGTTAATATATTATACTGTCCTTTGGCTACTGATTTTTCAATTAAGTTATACGCAAATTCATAATATAAAGAATTAACATTAGGTTCACATCCAATAGGTATTTTGTTAGGGAAATCGTCGAACATTAATCTCTTATCAAAATTTTCATACTCTCCGGTATCTTTATATTTTGTAAGTAGTTCTTCAATATATTCAGTTTCATCACACTCTTTTAATTCGTTAAATACAGCACTTACCGATGAAATTGAGTAAATATTTTCAATTTTCTCTCCACTCTTAGCGAGGGCGTAAATAGATGTTGAATCTAAGCCACCACTCAGCATGATAGAGTTATTGTCTCCTAATACAATTCTACTACGTACAGATTGAGATAATAATTGACGGAAATGTTCAAAATATTCTTCCTCACTAGAATAACTGATTGTACTTTTAACGTCGGATAAATCCCAATACTTCGTTAATTCAACCTTTTTATTTTCTACTACCATATGCTGTCCACTGGGCAACCTATTAACGTTATTAAATGGCGTTATTGGAGTATCAACTATCCCATTTTTCTCGTGAAATTCTTTAAAATAAGAATAATTAATATCTTTTATATTAAAGAAATCTTTCATTAGAAAAATATCACTAGAAAAAACAAATTCATTTTCAAGTTGAATCCAAAATAGTGTTTTCACCCCTAAATGATCCCTTACTGCATACGCTTTATTACTTTTTTCATCAAAAATTACAAATGCAAATTCTCCTACTAAATCCTTAATACTTTCAATTCCTCTTTGGGTATAAATCTCACTAATTAATGCAGCATTATCTTTCTTAGAGTAATATGAAACATCTAAATTATACCGATTCATTATTTCATCACGATTATGTATTCTTATATCTCCAATAACAACTACAGCATTAAACTGAATTTCTTGTATTTCATTAACTCGATTTGTTGCATATGCAAAGTTCACTTTTCCTTTTCTACCTTTTATTTCTTTCACATTTTTCCCATTATATTCTCTATGAATATTCTCTAATATACTAAATTCATCGGAGTATACTTCTGTGTTTTTTATTGAAACTAAAAACCAATTCAACTTATTGTTCCCCCTGAACATATTTATATGAACTTAAAATTACTTTGTACTCGTTAGATTCCTCATCCATTAATAAATCTTGGTTATTTAGCATTAACCATGCATGGGCTTGAAAAGGAAATTTACGAACTCCTATTACCATTTCAACTGGTATGGAATATCTAGAATGCAAAATTCTATAACCAATTAGTGTTTTGTGAATACAATCTGCTTTCCTAGGATACCAAGCACATACAATATTTAACAATGTGAAAAACTCTTCTATTTCAACCACTGAGCTTTCTGAAATTTGGTAACTAGTTTCTTGACTATAATATTTTTTTGAATACCTTTTAAAAGTTTCAGTAAATCCCCGTTTTGATAAACCTAAATCAAAAAGAGCTAGTAGCACATACATAGATACAAACCTATAGTACATTCTAAACTTTTTCATCAATTTCTATTACTCCTACCTTTTCTAGATTATAGATAAACTCTGTTATATCTTTTCTAATAATTCCTTTTTCCCCATCAGAATTTTCAGATATAAAATTTATTACATCATCTACTTGTTTATATTCTTCTATTTTATTCCATATAATAGAGCTAATTGAATCTAGCGAATGAAACGTATTCTCTTTCATATTAATCAGTAAAATCTCTTCATCTTCTTCAAAAACTATTAGATCTTTATTAAGTTTTATGTTCAAAACAAACCTCCTCAAACAACTTAAACCTTATTACATCTATATATTAAACTACAAAAAGTAAATTTTCAACATTTTTTTATTTTTTTTACATATTTTACATTAAAATCATCCCAATTCAATCTACTTATTTATCGACAATATTTATATTTATACTAATTTCATTTTAATAGCATTGAAGTCTCGAAAGGCTATCAATGGGTAAGAACGTTACTCTTTCTTTGCACGAAAGAGTAACAATTCTAATTAAAACCCCCTATCTAAATGATACATTCAATAGACTATAAGATTCCCCATCAGTGAATTATCTATAATTTTCATTATTTTCTCGAATATAACAAATATCGCGTTATTTATTTACTTATTTATTGACTATTAAGAAATTAGTATTTTCTTGACGTTATTACATATTTTTTATTTCGTAGTCTTCAAAACTCCGGTTTCAATATGAGTCGACTGGAATTTATTTGTCATACGGCTACCCACTTTATCCCACGTAATACCTTCACCACCAAAACCAGATTTACCTTTAATTACACTTTCACTTTTCCCACAATCTACAATAGATGGTTTAACAAATTTTTTCATCATAAGAACTCCTCCTAATTTTTTCAATAAATAACGCAATAGTTTTACACCAATCCCAGATATTAAATCTTTAATGATTAGAAATTAATATTATTTTATAAAAATATTACGTTATTTATTAATTAACTATATTTCTTAATTATTCCTTATGTCATTTAATTTTCTATAATATTTTATTAGCCACAATTCAATTGCAAATAACGGCCAAAAGTCATCTCTATTTTGATTACCATTTCTCCATTTTTTCATTTCCTCCTTCCACAAATCTGAGGAAATAAGATTAAGTTTCTCAACAACCAAGGGATTTTCCATTACTTTAAATATACTATCCCAATTCTGTCTCATACTTTTATATATGTAAGCCAGATGAGTTGTCTTATCAAACCTATTAACTATACTTGATGTCAAATGTTTTTCCATAGATTTTCTTAAAATATGCTTTGTATTCTCTTCTGAAAATCTAAGTTCACCAGGGATTTTATAAACATATTCCACTATTCTTCTATCCAAAAAAGGATGATTTATATCCGCACCAGCTATTGCTCCTATTACTCTATCTGTATATAAGTGCGACTTCGCATTAGACATCTGATAGTACAACTCTTTTTGGTGAAAATGTTTAATATTTTTCAATTTTTTTCCTATTTCTTTATAATAGGTAGTACTTTTAACTACGTTATGTTCTTTAAGAATATTAGGCAATAATATATATTGAATGAAATTTTCAAAGGCAGATGTGTTATTAACTATAGAATAATTCGTTACATAGGATAATGCTTTTACGAATTGTCCTTTTCAAAAAAAATCTCGTGCTGTATACAAAGAACCTGTTAAAAGATGATCTCCAGCATACCCACTAAATACATTGGATAATCCATTATCTACTGCTTTTTTTACAGTGTTATATGTAAAATTAAAAGATATAGAATTTACGTTTGGTTCATAAGAAAAAGGTACATTGTCCGGGAAATTTTCAAACAACAATATATTATCACAATTCAAAAATATCTCTTTAGCATGATACTTATTTATCAAATCATAAATATACTCCCTTTCATCACATTCTTTTAATTCATCAAAAACTGCACTGACTCCCTCTACATGGAAAGAATTATCTATTTTTTCTAAATTTTTACCGATAGCATATATCGACGTAGAATCCATTCCTCCACTGAGCATTATAGAGTTCCCCATACCTTTAATTAATCTATCCTCTACCGATTTAAAAAGTAATTGCGAAAACTCTTCCCAATAGTCTGATTCTTCTTTGTGAACTATAGTTTCTGAAATACAAGATAAATCCCAATATTTATGTAGATTAAATGTGTCCTTTGTTGAAATTATGTAGCTACCACTTGGTACCCTATATACATTGTTATAAGGAGTTATTTCAGTATCTACTATCCCATTTCTTTCATGAAACTCCTTAAAGTAATTAAAATTTATATCATTAAGATTAAAAAATTTTTTTAATAAAAAAATGTCACTTGCAAAAATATAACAATTGTTATATTTTATCCAAAATAAAGTTCTTACTCCCATTTGATCTCTTATAGCATAAAATTTTTGCTTCTTTTGATCATATAATATAAATGCAAAATCTCCTACCATATCTTCAACAAATTTGATTCCATTTTTTTTATATAAGTAAACAAGTAATTTTTCATTTTCTATATTTGTATCTAGTCTTTTATCCAAATTGTATTTTTTTATTATTTCTTCTTTATTATGTAATGCAATGTCACCTACTATTAATACATCCTCAAAATTAAACTCATTGACTAAATTCCTTTCATTACTTGCAAAACTAAATTGGTAATTATCAACTTTCACATGAATTTCATTTACTACTTTTTTAAATTCATCAAAAATTTCTTTTTGAATATTATAATCTGCAACATCCACCTTCTCAAATGAAACAGAAATTAAAAACCACTTCATTTCAATCACTTCCCACTAAATCAATTAAAATGCCAGCTAACACATAAAATCTAATTAAATACTACCATTAATCTCAATAGCATCAATGTTCTGTAAATTAAGGACAAACTCTAATATTTCATCCTTAATTACATCTTCTTCTTCATCAAATTCTTCAGAAACAGCATTAATTACCTTTTCTAGGTTTGATAATTCTTCTATTTTATTCCATATAATTGATCCAACATAATCTAAAGTATAAAAATTATTCCTAATCATATTTAATAAAACAATTTCATTGTTTTCTTTGTAAACAATTAATTCCTTATTCATCAAGAGATTCAAACATTATGCCCCCTTAATACAAAATTTTCATCTCATAAACTACATATCAAATAAAATATATAAATTCTAATATACTTATAACATAACAAGTAAAAAAATGTCAAATTATATATTAATATCCTTATAATACTTTAATTACAAATTATATTATAATAATTTCATTGTTTTTTTAAAATATCATTTAATAATGTGCACATAAATATCCAATTTTCTTCTTTTTTATTCTTTAGATACATAATTTTATTATTAAAAATTTGCAGGTCCGATTAAAAGCTAACTTAACTGGTATTTCATGAATCAAATTTACCTTCACCATAAATACGAGAGAATATAATACTTTTATGAGAACAGTAAAAACATGATCGAAGCGGAACAGGACTCGATTCAAAAGCATATACGAATAGCAAATTATTTTTTTCAGAAAAACCAACTAAAAAACAAAAAGAGTTAAACACTAAATGTTTGACATAAAAAATTGAATTGGCTGTAAAAGAACTATTCCTAGTATTAGAATTACCACATTCAATGTTTCAGTTACAAAAAGGAAAATTTTTTAACACTAAATTTAGGAAAAGATTCATCATAAAACACGTATCTGGAGTTCATTTTTTATATAAATTCTATATATAAGTATTATACGTTAAATTAATATCCTGAAGTAATCCAAAACGAAATTTTCATCTCTCCACAGCTATTTATATAAATTTAGCTTATTTTTTAGGGCAATAATTTTCTTCACTTAATAGCAATGCCTACCATAATCTGCTTTTTCTCAGATTGTTATTGGAGCACTTTATTTTCGTCGTTATTTGTCAGAAAATATATATCCTTTTCCCAAAAGTTGATATATATAAAAATTTTCATTGATATGATTTCATTTACGATTTCTCCATCATAAGAAATTTACTCATCATTTCCATTTATAACACCTACTAAAAAAGGCAGACCCTACAATGGGGTGCAGTTTGTTATGACTAAATTTACTTCAGAAGACAAAATGAATGCAGTAATACATTATCAAGATGGAAGTGAGAGTATAAAAGATATTGCGAAATTATTGGGAGCGAATCACGAAGTGGTTCGCATGTGGATAAAACAATTTGAATATCATGGAATCCGGGCCTTTGAAAAAGGCTATACAACATATTCTGCACAGTATAAACTCGTACTAAATTATATATTCGAAAAAGGGGCGTCAATCTATGACTAAGGACAATCAAAAATCAATTAAAGAAACAAATACAAACAGAAGAGTCAGTAGAAGCATTACAAGCTGAATTAGAGCGTTTGCGTATGGAGAATGCTTATTTAAAAAGTTGAATGCCTTAGTTCAAAACAAGGTAAAATCACCAAACAAGATAAGGCGCAAGTAATCTATGAACTAAGGAAAGCATTTCCGGTGAAGGCACTTTTAAAATTAGCAGAACTCCCACGAAGTACATATTACTACTGGATACAGAATTCTAATCGGCCAGATAAAGATGGAGAGCTAAAGATCTTAATTCAAAATATTTACGATGAACACCAAGGTCGTTATGGATATCGCCGTATTCGCGATGAGTTAATGAACCAAGGACACAAAACCAACCATAAAAAAGTTCAACGAATTATGAAAGAGTTAGGTTTAAAGAGTCTAGTTCGTATGAAAAAATATCGCTCGTATAAAGGACAAGTAGGTAAGATAGCGCCAAATATTTTAGAGCGTAATTTTAAAGCGGAAAAACCGAACGAAAAATGGGTTACAGACATAACAGAATTTAAATTATGTGGCGAGAGGCTCTACTTATCATCGATGTTAGATCTATTGAATGGAGAGATAATCGCTTATACAATTGATTCAAGACCAACCTATTCACTTGTATCGAAGATGTTGGAGAAGTCTTTTCAACAATTGGTAAAAGAAGACGCACTCCTTATTCACTCTGATCAAGGCTGGCATTATCAAATGAAGAAGTATCGTCACGCCCTAAAAGAACGCAAGATTACGCAAAGTATGTCTCGTAAAGAGAACTGTTACGATAATGCGATTATTGAAAGTTTCTTTGGTATTATGAAATCTGAATTTCTTTATCTAAAAGATTTTGAAAGCATAGAACATTTTAAACAAGAATTTGAAAAATATATCGATTATTATAATCACCAAAAAATTAAGGCAAAACTAAAAGGCAGCCTAATGAAACGACCTGTCTAACTTTATGGGGTCAGTTCACAAATGTCTGCCTTTTACTACTAGATTAACTTAAAAATACTCTTAATTTGTCTAGCAAATAACCAATTTTTCGTACCGTAGTTATCATTTAAACTATCTAAATTAATAGATTGTCCGTTAGCAAACTTTAATTCTAACGTAGTATTTTTGTCATTTGTTTTTAAGTTACTATTTGTAATGGCATCATACTTTAATTTTTCAATCTCAACATATTCGTCTTTTTCTTGTCCAATCACGACATGGTCTTGAAAGAAGAAAAAGACTTCTACTTTTTTACCGAAACAAAATACATTTTTCGTATAAATTAATGTCGCGTTATCAAGTCCGACACATACTTCTTTCATTTCTTCCACAACGTGTCCAAAGTCTTCTTCATGTCTTGCATTTGATTCAGCAATCCATTCTTCAATTGTTTTCATGTTAATTGCCATACTGCGCCCCCTGGTTCGTTCATTGCTTCGTTTAAAAAATAAATACTATATGAAAATATAAGCGATACGTACTATGTTTTCAAGGGGGAACGGTATATTCAAAATAAAGTGAAACTTTATTTACTCCCTCATTGTAAAAAAATAGCACTTTAAAAAGTGCTATTCTGCTCTCCTTGCCGCTTGCTGAATTGGATCCCAAACGCTGTTATATGGTGGTGCGTAACTTAAGTCGACGTCTTCTAAATCATGAATGCTCATTTTATTGAAAAGCGCCATCGCAATCACATCAATACGTTTATCTACGCCTTCTTCTCCAATTACTTGCCCGCCCAATAATTGTTTCGTATCGGAGCGATATAGTAATTTCAAGTAAAGTGGTTTTGCATTTGGATAATAGCCCGCCATATTTGTAGAATCTACTTTGACCGTTTTATACGGAATGTGTAGCCCTTTCGCTTCTTTTTCATTTAAGCCTGTTCTTGCGAGTGTCAAATCCATAAATTTAATAATGCCTGTGCCTAACGTACCTTTAAAAGCTCTTCGTTTATCAAGCATATTCAGTCCAGCAAGTCGCCCTTGCTTATTGGCTGTCGTTCCGAGCGGGATATGATCATGAATTTCCTTTATAACGTGGTAATGTGTTGCGCAATCACCGGCTGCATATACGTCTTGCACATTCGTTTGCATATATGCATTTACTTCGATTGCTCCTTTATGATTCTTACGTATATTTGTCCCTTCAAGAAAATCAGTATTCGGCTTCACTCCAACCGACACTAAAACAAGATCTGCTTTATACGTACCTTTATCCGTTTCGATTGCTTCTACTCGTTCATTTCCTTTAAATGCTTTTACATTTTCATTCGTTAAAATTTCAATATTGTGTTTATCTGCTTCTTTATGTATATATTCAGCCATATCTGCATCATAAATCGTACCGATATGATCATTTCGCTCAATCATTCTTACTTTCTTACCAAGTTCGACGAATGTTTCTGCCATCTCTAGTCCGATTGCACCACCGCCAATAATCGTTACATCTTCAACTTTATTCGTTTCTAGCGTTTTTAATATACGCTCAGCATCCGGAATTGTTTTTAAAAGATGAACGCCTTGTAATTCCCGTCCTTCCCATTCCGGCATAACAGGACATACCCCGGTCGCAATTAATAATCGATCGTACGAAAATTCAAAGACATCTTTCGTCTTTGTATGCTCTGCGTACACCATTTTCTTTTCCGTATCTACTTTCGTTACTTCATGACGCACTTTCGCATCAATTCCATATTTCTCACGAAACGTCTTCACGTTGCGCGCGATTAACTTTTCAGTTGAAGCGATAGCACCACTAATGACATACGGTAATCCACACTGAGCATACGAATAAATCTCACCTTTTTCTAAAGTTACAACATTTGCATTTTCATCGTTTCTAACAATTTGCATCGCTGCACTCATACCAGCTGCATCTCCGCCAATAATGACATAGTTCACTTTACCACTCCTTCTTTTTTACATACTCTTTACGTTTTCCATATTTTATAGAAATAACACCTACTTCCATTGTAAAGAAAGAGAATTTCATCTTCAAATTTGGTGCACAAACTTATGTATGAATAGGTAACTGTCGTGTCTTATAAACAACATGTTTAATATGCTATAACAGTAACTATTGAAAGTAGGTGAAACATACATGTGCGCTGGTCTTCTCGCTCAGTTTCCAGAGGAACCGAAAGAACCGAAAGCCGCCCTCCCGCTTGAACAAGAATTTACCATTAATGCAACATTATACAGTGCTCGCGCTTGGTTATCAGACAATGACACTTTCTCTCAAACTATTTGGAAAGCTACCCGCTTCGCTTCTGCATCACACGCTCGCAAGGCCATCTTTCCAGTCGGTACTGTTAAAATTGTAAATGTTTCTGATGATACAATAACGGTTACTATATCATCAGAATCAAAAGATGCTCTTAAAATAATCGTCCCTCCACATTCTGAAGCTGCTTTAACGTCTAGTTCTTTATCTGATGTGCAAGCCAGTACATCAGGAGGGGCAAGTAAAGTCACATTTCTCTTTCATATCTTTTTCTCTAGGGAACCTGCTCCAGCCAAATAACGATAGAAAAGGTACAGCAATATACACTGTACCTTTTTCAAGCGCTCTATTCTCTTGATTTGATTAGTTCAATATTATAAGTTTCGATATCTGTTAACTTTCCTGTAAAATAAGGATTTTCTCTATACCAAGGCTGTTTTGCAAAATATGCTTGCATATCTTTCGTTTGAAAAATATGTCCATGCCTTGCATATATTTCATTTCTAGCAATTTTCAACTGCTCTTTCGATAAATATGTTAAATCTGCGCTCGTTAATTTTCGAATATCACTATCAGGAAAGATGAAACCATTATATACATACCCAGTCGCGGGCGTTGGAGTAACATTATAAACAACTGGTTTTTCTGTACTTTTCTTTTGAAATGGAAGATTATAAGACGAAAGTGCCGTTACCGTCTCTACTTTTGTCGTTTCTCGTCCACTTTCTCCATTTCGTTCTAAATAAACCGTCGCACTTCCATCAGTCGCTACAGGCCCCCATGTAATTTCTTCTCCTGCCAGCGCTGTAACCGGTTTTTGATTTACATACAATGTTGCACCAGGCGCGTTCGTTTGAACTGTAATATATTGACCTTGCAACGTTAAATCTATCGTTACGTTATTTTGGCTTTGTTTCATAAGTACAACCTTTTCCTCACGAGATAATTTTACGTAGTCATTTTTATACTCTGATTGAAACACTTGATTTCCCGGAAGAAATGGCCCATATTGCTTCTCAAACTTTTTGTCATCTGTCTTATCAATTTCTTTTCCGTTCATTTTTAACGATACGTCTTTTTCATTTGTAAGCAAAGTTGTATAGTACGTCTTTGCTTTCAATTTATATCGATCAAATATAAAGAAATACTTTCCGTCTTTCGTTAATGAAAAATCAGCTTTTTCTATTCCGTCCCGTTGTTTTTCACCTTGTCTCAAATATTGTTTTAATTCATTCACGTAAGATGGATTTTCTTTTATATATGAAAATAGAGGCGTTACACTCTCTCTCGTTATCATAACCGATGGATCATCTGCCGTAACGATCTCAGCTAATTTCTCTCCGTCCCTCTCTTGTAAAATCGTAATTATTCGGTCTACTTGTGCCACCTGCGTATAATACGACGATCCGTACAAATACAATCCAATAATTGCTATAACAAATAGCGCTAACAGTGTAATGCCAACTTTTGCACCACCGCTCATGTTCTTCTTTACTACAGAACGTCTCCTCTTCGACCCGCAGTTTTGACAAAATTGCAAACCATCTTCAAACTGAACTCCGCACTTTGTACATACATTCATTCAGTCAACCACCTTTTCATTAGAAGCCAGTTATTCCCTGTGTTAAGGCTTGAATTATCGTGCTAATGTAAGACCAAAGTACAATGAACGTTGCAATTCCAATTAAAACATTTGCAATAATAAGTGTGTAAACGAGATCTAATCCGCCATTGTCTAGCTTTAATACGGCTACAGTTATACTAATCCCTATATAAGTTGCAGCTACGGATAATAATATAGGTAAGAAAAAGATTAATAAGAAACTAAAAAGAAAAGAAAGGACTAATATGACAATAGCCGGCGTCGCTATCGTTCCCCATATACCAAATACTTCAAGAAACGAAAAAGATGATTTCATCATCTTGCCACTTACAAAAATAATAAATCCGACAAATAAAGTTAAAATTAATAAAAAGAAAAAGACCGTTATAGATTCTCCAAAAAACGTGGGAGTAGATATATCTGGTGCAAATGTTCTCGTAACTGCTGATGCTGCACTCATCATTCTATAAAAAATACATGCTCCTAAAAAACAAATAAGAACAAGACTTACAATTCCATTTCGCACTTCAATAGCGCCGCTTTTCATAATCGCTGTCGGTGCTTGTAATGCATGTTTAAAAAATTGAAAATAGCCGCTCGCAAACCGTTTCGCTTGCTCTACCGTTTCATTTGGCCGAGCTTCCTTTGCTTGTGCCGCACGTGCTTGTTCCGGCCCTTCTTCTTGGCCACTACTTGCCACTACTTCTTCCGTTAACGAATGTCCACAATTCCCGCAAAACTTTGCCTCCGCTGCATTTTCTGTATGACATGACGGACATTTCATTCTCTTATCCCTCCTTAAGCATATACCATATAGGGTGTTACAAGTTCAATATATGACTTTGGACATAAAACATGACTACAAGAAAAAGATTCTGAAATCCTTCTTCCGAAAGAAAATATATGTGCTAGTAATCTTGAAAAAAAATGCTATTATGAAACAGAATAAATAATATTTTTAACAGATTGGATGACTGGCAATGGAATTGGTAAACTCAATTTTTCAAATACTCCTTACAAGCGTAATCCAATTATTATCTTTAATTGGCGTTATCATTGTAATTGGATTTCTATTAGGCTATTTAGAATCTCTCACACGCATGTATTGGTCGAGAGCTTTCGGAAGAAAAGGATTCCTATTAACGGCTTGGATTGGTGTTCCGATTCACGAACTTGGACATGCCATTATGTGCGTGCTGTTCCGTCATAAGATTGTAGCAACGCAGTTCTTCCCGACAGATACAAGTCAAGGGGCTTTAGGCTACGTACAACATCAATACAATCAAAAAAGTGTGTATCAACGGATTGGGAATTTCTTCATCGGCATTGGGCCTATTATTTCTGGTATTACTGCACTAATCCTTTTAATGCGCTATTTCGTACCAGAATCATATTTTTTATTTAATACAACTCTCGAAAAAACGATTGCTTCTACTTCTATTAATATAGAAATGATCCAAAACATGCTCTTGTCGACGTTTGTATTATTGAAAAGCTTATTTACAATCGGTAATTTATTGAATCCTTCCTTTTGGTTATTTTTATTTATCGCCATTTGCATTTCCGCACATATCGCTTTAAGTAAACCAGACATTAAAGGATCAATAGACGGAGTTATCGTCATGTTTATCGTTTTATTTTTATTCAACATCATAGCGGGACTGTTCCAATACGATAGTAACCAACTAATTAGCAAAGTGATGAAATATAATATGTATCTCATTGCGTTTTCTAGTGTAGCACTGCTTTTCTCTTGTATTTCTACACTTGTAAGTTTTGGGTTTTATAAAATAAGAGGAGGGCGTTCGTTTTGAACGCCCTCTTCTTATTAATTATTCCCCTTATAATCACAATGCTCAACAGGCACACGAGCATGCCCTTCTTCATCGGTACACCATGACTGTGATTGGAATGCAAGAAAGATACCAATCCATTCTTCTTCCTTTTCAAAGTGAATGAGTATTCCTCCGTCTTGCCATATGCCATCATCACCTTGCCATTTTTCTACATTCCCTTGATTCATATGAATATCATGTATACCGTTTCCTGGTTTGAAATGAAAATAGGAATCTGGTGTATTTTCTTCTGGTCCCCATCTTTCACCAAACGCGTAAATAATTGCTTTTTCTTCTATTGCTCGTTTTATATAACGTTCTATTTTTTCATTTAAATCATTATCTGCTCCTGCTTTTTCGGGAGGCAAAGGAATCATTTGATTTGAGTCAAATAGATTTCCTCTTACATAATCTAAAGCTACTTTCGGTTCATTGTTTTTTATTTCTGTAAAACCGAATGGTAATGTCGGTAAAATATGAATCGCCTCTGACCTAATATTGTTACTCGCAAAATATAAAACTTCTGACGGATAACTTTGCGATTTTACGTTAATTGCAATACGATAATCTACTCCTGTCTCGCCCTGTAAATGAACTTGATAATGAGGTGTTTTCCCTTTTCCAATCTTTGATTGTATAACTGTACCTTTTAACACACCGTAGTTTTTTAGGGGCATACATTTCATCTCCTATTCATTTAGTAGCAGCTATTCATATTTAAATCATTATCCATTCATAAAAAAAATCCTCCTATGTTAGGAGGATTTTTAATTTCTCAACATATACCAAACAATAACCTCTACCACTACAAGTAAAACCGCACCAAAGATCATTAACGTCGTCTTCTTTAATAGTTCATTTTCACGGTAAGGGATATTACATAAGTAAGCACCTAATGTAATCCGTGATGGACAAGCGATTGTCGCTACTGATGATGCGGTGTTTTGAAGTGTTGTGACATATTGCCACGGGAGTGCTACGTTTTGTGCAGTTTGCATTTGTAGTTTTATAAACATTGCATTTGATCCTGCGTTACTACCTGTTAAAAATCCACCAATAGCGCCAATAAACGGAGCAACGAAAACGAAAAACGTTCCAAATGTGTCACCAGCTGTCTTTGCGAGTAATGAATGCATGCCTGATGCACCCATTAGTTCTGAAATGGCGATAAACATTGTCGTCGTAATCGCAAAAGGAATCCATTGTTTTATCGTTTGTGAGAGTGATTGTTTCATAATATTAGACGGGATGCGGAAGAAAATAATAGTAAATAAGCAAGTCATACCGAGCCAAAATCCTGGTGAATATAGTAACTCTAGTTTGTAAGAGTATGATTTCAAATCAAGAACCGCATATGATCTAAACAAATCATGTAATGCTGGAACGAGGCGGGAGAGTAAAATACAAACTGTTAGAAATATATAAGGGCTAATAATTTTTATAATGGATATTTCTCTTTCCGTTGCCGCCGCATGTTCTGTTATAAGATTTTGCCCACTTTTTCCTTTTAATTTAATGATAAGAAAGCCAAATGTAATCGTAACGATAGAACTTAATATCCCGGCTAGTTCAACACTTACGTACGCATTAGAAAGATAGATTCCGAGAGAAAATAATAGAAAGAATCCTACTCCTTCTTTCCACTTTTCTATAACCGCTTGCCAGCCGCCAACAACGTGTAAAGAAAGAATAACAAAGTAAGCAAACATCGGAATACTTAATAGCGCTGTATTTGTACCAAGTGTTGTAAGAGGCATATTTATTAGCTGCGAACCGATAATCGTACCAGTTGCCATTGCGCCCCATGAACTAGCTAGTAAGCCGATGAATGAGAGCAGTACAGCTTGAAATGGTTTATATCCTAGTGAAAGAAAAATAGGTGCTGCAACCATGAAGCCGATACCGAATCCACTTACTGATTCAATAAGCGGGCAAATGCCAAAACACATAAGCAGCATTTGTAATAAGCGATCCTGAGTAACTGCTTCTAGAAAACGTGCTACTTGATCGATGTACCCCATTTTGTTCATGAGGTGAAATAAAAAAATACCGAAAAATAAAACGTACCCGACAATAAAACAAATTAACCATCCTTTAATCGTTGCGTGCACAGTTTCACTTATCCCTAATTGAAACGTTGGCGAGAGTAAAACGATTCCAACAGACACAGCATAAGAAATTAACGAGGACCTTAATGACGTTTGTTTAAATAAAAATAAACAAATGAAAATCATCATAATTGGGATAAGTGCCAACAATATGGCCATGTTATCATCTCATTTCTTTTAAAATACAATTTTTAACTATTATATAACAGATGCTATAATTTTCAATTGTTTTTACAACAGATTCAAAAAAGGAACCAAACGGCTCCTTTTCATTCACTCCCATTTTCTATTATCCTGAAAAACTGTCTGCTTTCCGACTATTTCTTTCAACACAACAAACACAATGTAAGTACATATTGCTTGCAATATAATATTCCAAAATTTCATTAATGTAAATGAATGAATCCGTAGAAATAATTCGTTTAATAATACAATCGAAACGATACTAAATAATTCTATACTAATCGAAAATAGACATATTTCTAAAATAGACTGTTCTTGAATGCGATTTAAGTTAGAAAAGATGAATACATACCCTAAAAATAGAGCTATTAACTCTATTTTCGTCATGCTAATAAGCCAAGCGTATAATGGTACAGTTAAAAATAGATATAGTAATTTACGTCTTAGCATGCCTTCTCCTCCTCTGAATTATATGTATTTTCTGTATATTTTAACATTTATTACGCAAAACAAAAAGAAGAGACTACGCCTCTTCTTTTTGTTTTGTTGCATATATTAATTCACATATTTCTTCTCGCTTTTCATTTTCTAAAAGCTCAATGACCTTACTTCCAACGACAACTCCGTCGCATATTGTAACCATTTCTTCTACGTGTTCTTTTGTTGAGATGCCGAATCCAGCGACTACTGGTAAGTTGACGTGTGATTTTACTTTTTCTAAGTAACTATGAATCTCCTCTTTAAAGTTTTGACGTACTCCCGTTACGCCCGCTACTGTAACAGCATAAACGAACCCTTCTGATTCACTCGTAATTTTTTCAATTCTTTCAATAGGACTCGTTACGGTAACGAGTGGAATGAGCGCAATGTTTACCTCTCGAAGTAACGACGCAATAATATTTTGTTCTTCATACGGTAAGTCTGGAACGATGATGCCGTCTACACCTGCTTCTATACAGTTCTCAATGAATCTCTCTTTTCCGAATGCAAGTACTGGATTTAAATATGTCATGAGTACAAACGGAATTTGCACTTCTTTCCTTACCTCTATTAATGCTTGAAAAATACCTTTTACTGTTACGCCGCTATCTAGCGCTCGTTTCCCTGCTCTTTGAATCGTTGGACCGTCTGCGACTGGATCCGAAAAAGGAATGCCGATTTCAACGATGCTCGCTCCTGCTTCATCAAGAAAACGAATTCTTTCTTTTAATTTTTCAAAGCCGCCATCTCCGCCCATTACGTACGGAATAAATGCTTTCTTTCCATTTTCAAACGCTGCTTTAATTTTTTCTACTCCCATTTTTTACACCTCTTCCATATAACGTTTTATACTCTCTACATCTTTATCACCGCGGCCAGATAAACAAATGACAAGCCCTTCATCTTTCTTCATTTGCGGCGCTAATTTTAATGCGTATGCGACAGCATGCGAGCTTTCTAACGCCGGGATAATGCCTTCTTTTTTCGTTAATAATTGAAATGCTTCTAATGCTTCTTCGTCTGTTATCGAATGATAAGAAACGCGGCCAATATCTTTTAGCAAGCTATGTTCTGGACCAACACCTGGATAATCAAGTCCTGCTGAAATAGAGTGTGCTTCTTGAATTTGTCCTTCTTCGTTTTGCAGAAGATACATCATTGATCCGTGGAGAACACCAACGCTTCCTTTCGTTAAAGTTGCTGCATGCTTTTCTGTATGAACGCCTTTTCCAGCTGCTTCTACGCCGTAAAGAGCAACTTCTCCATCATGTACGAACGGATAAAACATCCCCATCGCATTACTGCCACCGCCAATACAAGCAACGACTGCTTCTGGTAACTTTCCTTCTAACGTCTCATATTGTTTTTTCGTTTCATTTCCAATTACACTTTGGAAATCACGGACAATTTGCGGGAATGGATGTGGTCCGAGAACAGATCCCATAATGTAGTGCGTATCATGCACATGTGAAACCCAGTAACGAAGCGCCTCGTTTACCGCATCTTTTAATGTACCGCTACCTGCCGCTACACTTTCTACTTTCGCTCCGAGTAATTCCATTCGGAACACATTTAATTTTTGACGTCTTACATCTTCTTCTCCCATAAAAATGACGCATTCTAATCCGAGAAGAGCACATACAGTAGCTGTTGCAACTCCGTGTTGTCCAGCTCCTGTTTCAGCGACAACTTTTTTCTTGCCCATTCGCACTGCAAGTAGTGCCTGACCGATTGTATTGTTAATTTTATGAGCTCCTGTATGGTTCAAATCTTCACGTTTTAAATAAATTTTTGCCCCACCGCAATACTTCGTCATATTTTCAGCATAATATAGCGGTGTTTCTCTTCCGACGTACGTTTTTAAATAATGATTTAATTCCTTTTGAAATGCTTCATCTTGCATCGCTTCTTTATATGCTTCTTCTAGTTCTAGTACAGATTGCATTAACGTTTCTGGAACGTATCGTCCTCCGTATATACCGTAATGTCCTTTTTCATCTGGATATGCGTAGTTCATTTGGAACACTCCTTTGCTTTTATAATAAATTGTTTTATTTTCTCTACATCTTTCTTTCCTTCTGTCTCTACTCCGCTGCTCACATCGACCATATAAGGCCGAACAGTTCGAATTGCTTCTTCTATATTAAGAGCGTTTAATCCACCAGCTAATATCGTTTTCTTTCGCAATTCTTTTGGCATATGCCCAAGTAGTTCCCATGAAAATGTCTTTCCATTTCCTCCATGAAACTTTTCTTTCGGGCTATCAAATAATATATAATCCGTTTCATACCTTTGAGCGTTTTTCATATCACTCTCTGAAGTTACTCCTAGCGACTTTATAGACGGAATATTCAATCTTCTAATTTGATGATTGTCTTCATCCCCATGTAGTTGTACATGTGTTAACCCACACTCATCTGCAATTTTCCGGATCACTTCTACTGATTCATTTACGAAAACACCAATTTTTAACACGTTGGCTGGAAGCTCCTGAATGATTTCTTTCGCTCTCTTTGGAGTGATTTTCCGTTTACTTTCTGCAAAAACAAATCCGAGTGCATCTGCGCCGTATTCGCACGCACTTTTCGCTGTTTCCACATCAGTGATGCCGCAAATTTTCACTTTCATATATTCACCTTACAATCTTCAAAAAAACTACTAATAGAAGATGATGTCATAAGCGCCTCTCCAACTAATACACCTTTGGCCCCAGCTCTTTTAACACGAATAATATCTTCTTTTGAATGAATGCCACTTTCACTAATCCAAAGTAGTTTCTCCTCATTCAATCTTTTTCCAAGCTTTTCAGTTTGGCTTAAATCTACTTCGAACGTTTTTAAATTACGATTATTAATGCCAATAACGTGCGGATTTAATACAATCGCAGTTTCTAATTCCTGTTCATCATGAACTTCAACAATCGCTTCCAATCCTTTTTCTAACACGTAGCTATACAACTCTTTTAACTTCTCTTTCGTTAACGCTGCTACAATTAGTAAAATAATATCTGCTCCCGCTTCATATGCTCTATCAATTTGAATCTTATCGATTATGAAATCTTTACATAAAAGCGGAATGTTACTTTCTTCTCTTGCTGTTTGTAAATCGTGAAACGACCCTTTAAAAAATTGACCATCTGTTAAAACAGATACTGTTCCTGCACCACATTTCTCATATGTTCCCACTTGTTTTCGTACGTCAACGTGTAAATTGATATCTCCTTTTGATGGTGATGCTCGCTTTACTTCTGCAATGACAGTAAACTGCTGTAACGCTTCTACAAGTGAATGTGTCTTTCTTTTTGTTTTTACTGGTGTATATATTTCATACAACTCCGCAACTTCCTTTTTCTTCTGTTCTACAATTTCATCTAAAATCGTCCCCACTTTAGTTCACCCTTTCTAATTTTTCATTGCTTGCTGCAATTAATAAGTTTAATTTGGTTAATGCTTTTCCAGAGTCAATGCTATGTGCCGCGAGTTTAATTCCTTCTTCAATCGTTTCCGTTTTTCCATTTGCGAAAAGAGCTAGACCTGCATTTAATAAAACTGTATCACGATAAACACTCTTTTCTCCGCTCAATACTTCAAGCGTAATCTTTGCATTTTCTTTTGAATTCCCCCCTCTAATTTCTTCATTTTTCACTCTTGAAAAACCATACTTTTCTGGATCAATACTCATTTCTACTATTTCATTATCTTTTAAAAGGACTACGTGATTTTCCCCTTGTAATGACGCTTCATCTAAAAAACCACTTCCATTTACGACAAGCGCTTGTTTCCGGCCTAACTTTTGTAATACTTCTGCAACTGGTAATAACATATCTCGTTTATAAATACCGACAAATTGTGTTTCTAAATTCACTGGATTTGTTAAAGGACCAATTAAATTAAAGATCGTCGGCACGTTTAACTCTTTTCTTATTTTCATAATGCGCCTTAGTGCTGGATGCATCACTGGTGCAAATAAAAATGCAATGCCCACATGCTCTAGTAAATAATCAATTTCGTTTGGCGTACTACTAATATTTACACCTAGTTCTTCTAATAAGTCTGCACTTCCTGTTTTACTAGAAACAGCACGATTACCATGTTTTGCAACCTTTACACCTGCTCCTGCCAGTACGAATGCTGATGTTGTGCTAATATTAAACGTTTGAGCACCGTCACCACCCGTCCCGCAATTGTCCATTGCTCCTTGTATATGGTTCGAAAACGGCAATGCCTTTTCGCGAAGAGCTCGAACGAGACCGTATATTTCTTCTGCAGTTTCACCTTTCGCTTTCAGTAAGACTAAGAAAGCTGCAATTTCACTTTCTAATATGTTTTCACTTAATAAAAGTAGTCCTGCTTTATACATTTCCTCTTCTGTTAAATGTTGACCCTCCACTAATTTACGAAGATAGTTATTCATACTCTTTCCTCCTCTTTTATTTCTGTTAAAAAGGCACGTATTAACTTTCCGCCTTCTTCTGTTGCGATTGATTCCGGATGAAACTGTAATCCGAAGAGCGGATAATAATTGTGACGGACTGCCATTATCTCTCCGTCGTCCATCGCTGTTGCTAATATGTCAAAACACTCTGGCAAGCTCGTTTGCTCTGCAACAAGGGAATGATAGCGCATTGCCGTTAGCGGCTGTGTAGCGTATGAAAAGATTGACGTTCCGTTATGTTTCACACGCGATGTTTTTCCATGTTTAATACATTCTGCTCTAACAATGTCTCCTCCAAATGCAGCTATGATCGCTTGGTGGCCAAGACAAATCCCTAATATGGGAACGTTCTTATAAAAATGACGGATGACGTCGATACAAATGCCAGCATCCTCTGGTTTTCCTGGTCCTGGTGAAAGTACAATTCCTCTTGGATTCACCTCTTCTAACTGTTCTATCGTTATTTCATCATTTCTTACAACTACAATTTCTTCTTCATGTTCGCCTAACAGTTGATACAAGTTATATGTGAACGAATCGTAATTATCGATAAGTACAATCATTTCATTACCTCCAAAAGCGCTCTCGCTTTATTTAATGTTTCTTCATATTCAGCTACTGGATCTGAATCGTAAACGACTCCTGCTCCTGCCTGAACATATGCTTTTTCATCCTTTACGACCATCGTTCGAATGGCGAGCGCCATATCAAGATTTCCTGAAAAACTAACGTATCCAACTGCACCAGCGTATACATTTCTTTTTTCATTCTCTAGTTCATTTATAATTTCCATCGCTCTAATTTTCGGAGCTCCAGAAACCGTCCCTGCTGGTAAGCAATACGCTAACGCATCAAATCCGCCCATTTGTTTTTGCAATGTTCCGTAAACTTCGGATACAATGTGCATAACGTGAGAATATTTTTCTACTTTCATATATTTATCTATCGTAACCGAGCCGATTTCACTCACTCTACCAATATCGTTTCGCCCAAGATCTACAAGCATCATATGCTCTGCTCGCTCTTTCTCATTGCCTAACAGTTCTTTTGCGATTTCCTCATCTTCCCTCTTCGTTTTCCCCCTCGGCCTTGTACCAGCAATTGGATTCGTCATCACTTTATCCTCCCTTACTGATAGTAAACTTTCCGGCGAGGAACCGAGTACAACATAATCTTGAAAATCGATATAGAACATATATGGTGATGGATTTGCAATTCGAAGTTTTCGATATAACGCGAATGGATCACCAATACATTCACTTTGTAAACGCTGTGACAGTACAACTTGGAATATGTCTCCCGCTCTTATATATTCTTTCGCCATTTCTACCATCTCATAAAACTCTTTTTCCGTTATAGAAGAAGTGAATGATAATGGGGATTGTATTGCATTTACTTCAGCTTCTTCTCCTTGTAGCACTTCCTCTTTGTATACTCGTAGCCTTTCGTATACTTCTTCATAATCTGCTGAATCATCTTGCCTGCATACATATACAAACGACAACTTTTGGCGTAAATGATCGTAAACGATAAACTCACGATATAGTAAAAGGTGTACTTCCGGAATATTTAATGGGTCGTGTAAATCCGCTCCAATGTTTTCATACTGCCGAATGACGTCATATCCAATATAACCAACTGCTCCCCCGCAAAATGGAAATGGACTCTCTACTTGAGCTGACCCGATCACTTCTTCTAACACTTGAAGTACGTTACTTTGCAACTTTTCTGACCGGCCGTAAATCGTTCGTTCCACTTCCGTACCAACGCTTTTCACTTCTCCATAAGGATTACATCCTAAGTAAGAATAACGCCCTTTATCTTGATGAAGCTGTGAACTTTCTAATAAGAATTTCTTCTTCCCTTTCATACGTCTATATAAAGAAATTGGCGTAATGCTATCTCCTTCTTCTTCAGTGATTACTAAAAATGTCTTTCTCTCTCTTTTTTGTTTTATAAATTCTTCTTTCGTCATCATGTCCTTCACCTCGCCCTGAAAAATAAAAAAGTCCTCTACATATCGAAAATATGTAGAGGACGATAAATATACCGCGGTACCACCTCGTGTTGGATGCAAAAGCATCCCGCTTTGTTCAGGTACAAAATTTATACCTTATCCTTGTAACGGCGGAACCCGGGTTGCCTACTGAAAATAATTGTTCAGCATACCTCTCGTAAGCCCATTCCGTATATGGCACCGTACCGGGCTCCCACCTATTCCCGGCTCTCTGTAACGTCTCCAATATACGTACTCTTCTTACTTAAACGATTTCATTTATTTCATTTTTTATACACAAAAAGGGAGTACTCATCCTATAGAAAGGACGGGTACTCCCGTGGTGCCACCTTAATTCGTTACAAATGTAACGCACTTTACCGTATCAAAAACAATACGTGTCTCTTGTATCGATGAGATCATGTCGCCAAAGCCTACTTCTTTCGTTTCGGTTTGGAAGCTCCGAAGCCCATTCCACATCAATTCCATACTGATTCGCACCAACCATCAGCTCTCTGACATGTTCATCATGTGTACTCTTCTTCATCAACGCTTGCATTTTTTTAAGTTGCACTCATTATAGACCTGACTTTTTTCACAAGTCAATACTTTTTTAAAAATTTTATTTTTCTTTCCTTTCAATATTATATTGACAAAACAACCTCTTTTTATGTAAATATAATAAATACTCTATTAAAAATAAGGTTTTTTGTATGAATATTATATATTAAAAAAGTAAAATGACATCAAAAAACGCTTACATTTCTGAAAATTCATATTTCTATATGGATTTTTCAGAATAATCATGATAGATTATAAATATGCATAACGCATCAAAAGACATGACAAAAGGAAGGGGAACTACATGAGTACGCAGATGTTAACTTTAACTTCGATCTCTATCTACATGCTCGGGATGTTAGTCATTGGCTATTTCGCCTATAAACGAACGTCCAACTTAACAGATTATATGCTTGGCGGGCGTACACTAGGCCCCGCAGTAACAGCATTAAGTGCTGGAGCATCCGATATGAGTGGTTGG
This sequence comes from Bacillus sp. FSL E2-8900, assembly GCF_037966225.1. Taxonomy (NCBI): domain Bacteria; kingdom Bacillati; phylum Bacillota; class Bacilli; order Caryophanales; family Bacillaceae; genus Bacillus; species Bacillus sp. FSL E2-8900. Next base: position 1,193,082 of record NZ_CP150193.1, on the reverse strand, counting down.
CTTTTAATGGGGTTACCCGGTGCAATGTTTAGCGTTGGATTAAGTAGTAGTTGGATTGCGATCGGCCTAACACTAGGCGCATACGCAAACTGGCTTTATGTCGCTCCTCGCTTACGTACCTACTCAGAAATTGCAAATAACTCTATTACTATCCCAGAATTTTTGGAACACCGTTTCCACGACAAATCTCATATGCTACGTTTAGTATCTGGACTTGTTATTATGATTTTCTTTACTTTCTATGTAGCTTCAGGATTAGTTTCAGGCGCTGTATTATTTGAAAATTCATTTGGCATGAACTATCATGTTGGATTATTCATTGTAGCTGGCGTTGTTGTCGCTTACACATTATTTGGTGGTTTCTTAGCAGTAAGTTGGACAGACTTCGTGCAAGGAATCATTATGGTAGTTGCTCTTATTCTTGTTCCTATCGTAACAATTATGAATTCGAACGGACTTGGACCTGCATTTGATACAATTCGATCTGTAGATCCAACACGTCTAGATATTTTTAAAGGTGCCTCTACTTTAGGAATGATTTCTCTATTCGCATGGGGCCTTGGTTATGTCGGACAACCTCATATTATCGTACGCTTTATGGCAATTTCTTCTGTAAAAGAACTTAAAAGCGCACGAAGAATTGGTATGAGCTGGATGATTTTCTCTGTTGTTGGAGCTATGTTTACTGGTCTTATTGGTATTGCTTACTATTCACAACAAGAGTTAACATTATCTAACCCAGAAACAATTTTCCTTGAACTTGGGAAAATTTTATTCCACCCACTTATTACTGGATTTTTATTAGCCGCTATTTTAGCAGCAATTATGAGTACAATCTCATCTCAGTTACTCGTTACTTCTAGTGCCGTAACGGAAGACTTATATCGTACATTCTTCAAACGTTCTGCATCTGATAAAGAACTTGTATTTGTCGGTCGTATGGCTGTACTTGTTATTGCATTAGTTGGGTGCGCTTTAGCGTTTAAACAAAATGATACGATTTTAGCTCTTGTTGGATACGCTTGGGCTGGTTTTGGTTCTTCATTCGGACCTGCTATTTTATTAAGCTTATATTGGAAACGTATGACGAAATGGGGCGCGCTTGCTGGTATGATTTCTGGTGCCGCTACTGTTATTATCTGGACTCAATTCAAATTCTTAAAAGATTTCTTATATGAAATGATTCCAGGTTTCGCTATTAGTTTACTAGCCATCGTAATTGTTAGTTTACTAACACAACCTTCAAAAGAAGTTGAAGAGCAATTTGAGGATTTCGAAAAACAACATCGTCATAATTTATAAAAAAATCTCTGCTGTTATCGTAACAGCAGAGATTTTTTTACAGTTCGACAATCTTCTTATCAAATTTAACAAATTCTTTATGTTTCGTTAAATTTAACATAACACTACTCCTTTATAGTATGAATATCAGCACTTATACAGAAAGGGGACTCCAACATGTTAGCAGCTTTCCAGCAACAACAAACACGAAAATTTTCACCTATCACAAATACTTCTGCATCTTGTTTAAACATGCAACCTAACCCGCCTAAAATTTCAATTGCTCCTTCTGTTATTTCAGTCATCGGTGTTCATATGGAAAAACATAAATTAAAAATAAAAACGGGACAAAACATTGTGTTAGCAGCTTCCATTTTGCCAATACAAGCAACGAATAAAGAGCTTATTTGGTCAAATATGAATTCTGATATCATCACCATATATCCAAAAGGTGACACCGTGACGATTACTGGAAAAAGTGCAGGTAAAGCAGTCGTAATTGTCACAACTGCTGAAGGCAAATTCCGTGACCTATGTGTCATTCACGTACAACCTTATATGACAAACCCAAAGTAAAAGAGTGGCTTCGTAGCCACTCTTTTACTTTGTTTCAATATTTGAGTTTTTACTTTTTACAAAGTTAATAAATTGTTCTTTATTTCTTGGAGAAATAATTTCTGTTTTTATGTGTATCGTAAACAATTTCAAGTCAGTCAAATGATAATGCATGAGTTGCTATTGGATTTTTCGTATTTGAAATTTGTTTTATATCTCGTATAAATATACGTTTTGTAATGAGACCCGATCTAATCGTAATTGTTTCTTTCCCGGCAATATATTTTGCCAAAAATCAACTCCAACTAAACAACATTGCTAATGGAATTGTAAAAAGCAAAAGAAAATATTCTCTCCCTACAAAAATTGGATATAACCATGTATCTTTTTTGATGGAAATTCGATTTCCATCCCCCTTCTATGCCCATATTCCTATAAAACAAAAAGAGAAGTATCACAACTTCTCTTTTCTCCCCTAACACTATAATTCCTGTGTATACACCGGCTCGTTTACGACATTTTTTGCTGTTCGCTTTTGTTGCTGTAGTAAGAAAACCGATACACCAAACAATACGAGCATGCTACCGATAATTTGCATTGCATTTAATTTTTCTCCAAGTAAGAAGAACGCAAGTATAGATGCTCCAACAGGTTCTCCTAAAATACTCATTGAAATTGTCGTTGCATTTACATAATTTAATAGCCAGTTATTAATTACATGTGACACTGTCGGCACAACCGCAAGTAAAAGAAAAACAGTCCAATCCCACTTCGTATAACCTGTAAAGGGTACTTGTAATATGACATTATAAATCCCCATAAAAAGACCTGCGAACGCAAAGACTGTAAAGCTATAAATCCAGTGCGATACTTTCTTCACTGTCGTTTGCCCGATAAATAAATAACCGACAACCGCTATTACACTTAGAAAGGATAATATGTCACCATAAATTGCTTGCTTACTTAAACCTAAATCTCCCCAACCAATGCACATTACTCCTAAAATAGCAATTCCCATCGTTGCAATGGCTGAATATGTTGTTCTTTCTTTAAATAGAAAAAAACCTCCAACTAAAGATACGATTGGTTGAAGTGCCAAAATAATTGTTGAACTAGCAACTGTTGTATGCTTTAAAGATTCAAACCATAAAAGAAAATGAAGTGCTAAAAAGAAACCAGATCCAATTAAAAAGCCCCAATCTTTCATTTGAATCCTATTAAATTCCTCTCTTTTTTTCCATACGATAGGCAGCATAATAAGTACGATAATCCATAAGCGGTACATACTTAATATTGAAGATGGTGCTGAGGACATCTTTACAAAAACTGCTGCAAAGGAAATGGCAATTATAGAAATAGCCAATGGTAGTGCGATTGATTTTTCTTGTTTCAAATCCTGTCTCCCCTCTCACCTGTCAAAAATCCCACTTCATTATATCCGTTTTCTTTCGTAACTTAAATACTAATTTTTTAGATTCTTCGTACCATTATGGTAAAATAGAAATTAAGGCACCAATTAGTGAATATTTCTTTCCTTTTCACTACAAGCGTCGCTCTTACAATCGTTACAGTAAATTTTTATTTAGGGGGATCTACATGAGTCAAACAATAGGGAGAATTGAAGAAATTTCATTTTATAGCGCATCACTTCAAGAAGATGTTACACTTCTCGTTTATTTACCAGTAAATTACACACCACTGCACAAACATACAGTTGTAATTGCACAAGATGGTAGAGATTATTTTCAGCTTGGTAAAGCGCACCGTGTAATTGAGCGCCTTCGTGAAACCGAAGAAATTGACCGTACAATTATTGTCGGTATTCCATATAAAAATGTACATGATCGTAAAGAAAAATATTTCCCAAATGAAATAAAAAATGTTGCATATATTCGTTTCCTTGCTCATGAACTTGCACCATATATTGATGAAAATTATCCAACGTACCAAATGGGAAAAGGTCGTGTTTTAATTGGTGATTCTCTTGGCGGAACAGTTTCCTTTATGACTGCACTTATGTATCCGCATACATTCGGTAAAGTCGTTATGCAATCACCATTTGTGGATGAGACAGTGATGAACTTAGCAAAAGAATTCAAAGATCCACAGGCGTTAGAACTGTATCACGTCATCGGTACAGAAGAAACGGCTGTAAAGCGTACTGATGGACAAGTATCTGATTTCGTAGGGCCGAACCGTGAGTTAAATACGCTTCTTACAGATAGAAACTTCATCACGCATTACGAGGAATTTGAAGGCAATCATACTTGGAAATATTGGCAGACTGATTTACCGAAAGCCTTCTCTCATATTCTATCAATGAAATAATAGAGAGCAGTATTCAGAATAATTTGATATAATAGATAAAGAGATTTATTTATCTCAAAATCTAACTAGACTTACAAAGGGAGGAATTGGAACATGAAATTAGGCATTGTAATTTTTCCATCTAAAATGATTCAAGATAAAGCGAACGGATTGCGTAAACGTTATGACCCGCACTACGCATTAGTTCCGCCACATATTACATTGAAAACACCCTTTGAGGCGCAAGATGAACAATTAGAGTCGATTGTAAACGAGTTACATACAATCGCAAGTAAAACGAACCCTTTCACCCTTCATGTTGGGAAAGTTGGTTCATTCGCACCTGTTAATAACGTCCTTTACTTTAAAGTAGAAAAAACACCTGAACTTACTTTCTTAAATGAAGAAATGCATGGCGGGTTATTCACGCAAGAACGCGAATATGCTTTCGTACCTCATTTAACAATCGGACAAGGCTTATCAGACGCAGAGCATGCTGATGTATTGGGCCGACTACGTATGAAAGATTTCTATTATGAACAACCAATTGATCGTTTCCATCTTCTATATCAATTAGAAAATGGAACATGGACTGTACACGAAACATTCCGTCTTGGAAAGGGGAACAACTAATTTGCACGCACAGATTGTACAAACGGACGAACAACTAAGAGATGCATTCTCTGTACGTAAACAAGTGTTTGTAAATGAACAACGTGTCTCTGCTGAAGAAGAGTACGATGAGTTTGAAGAAACTTCAACACACGTTGTTATATATGACAATGATGTTCCAGTTGGTGCTGGACGTTTTCGCATCCTTGATGGTATAGGAAAAATGGAACGCATTTGCGTGCTAAATTCCCATCGCAAAAAAGGGATTGGAAAAATTGTTATGGATTCGCTTGAAGCGTATGCAAAAGAAAATTCGCTACCAAAATTGAAACTTCACGCTCAAACACATGCTGAAGATTTCTATAAAAAACTTGGATATGTAACAAGTTCTGATGTATTTATGGAAGCAAATATCCCGCACGTCGTAATGATAAAAGAATTGTAATTTGAAAGCAGGAGGTGACCCCTCCTGTTTTTTTACATTGCTATTTTCTTTTTCTTCCGCTAAAGTTAAATGTTGATGCTATAGTTTTGAAGGTGAACATATGACACAAGAAAAATTTTCACAAAAATCGTTAACACACGCTGATATTCCGCGTGCGACATATCATATTCCGAAAACATCTACCCATTTAATTATGGAAGAAGATGTAGATGCGGCTTATTTCCGCGCTCTTGAACAACAAAATGTTTTTTTAAACGAAAAACAATTAGAAGCCGTGCGCACAACAGAAGGTCCTGTTCTTACACTAGCTGGTGCCGGAAGCGGGAAAACATCTGTTTTAACAACTCGCGTTGGTTATTTAGTAAATGTAAAACAAGTTCATCCACGAAATATTTTATTACTTACATTTACACAAAAAGCAGCTGAAGAAATACGAAGTCGTGTTGCGAAGTTACCAGGCATGAATCATGCAGCAAGTAGCTACGTAGTTGCTGGTACATTCCACTCTGTTTTCTTAAAATTGCTTCGTAGCCAAGGGTATAATCAGCAAATTTTAGCAAATGAAAAACATAAACAAATTATGATAAAGAAAATCTTAAAAGAATTGCGTTTAAAAGACGATTATGATGCGGAAACGATGCTCGCGATGATTTCACTTGAGAAAAACAAATTAAATCGTCCGAAAGATGTAAAAGCGAAAACACCAGTCGAACAAGAATTTAAAGAAGTATACGAACGTTTTGAAGAGGTAAAACAAAGATACAATTATATTGATTTCGATGACATCTTATTGGAAACATATTATATGTTAGAAAATAATGCTCCTTTACTAACTCAATTACAACAACGGTTTCACTACATTGAAGTAGATGAGTTTCAAGATACATCGTATGCACAATATGAAATCGTAAAATTGTTAGCCACGCCAAGAAATAATTTATTTATCGCAGGTGATGACGACCAGGCGATATACGGCTGGCGAGGAGCAAGTCACCAAATTATTTTATCTTTTCCCAAAGAATTTGATAACACAACAATCATTGCACTAAATACGAATTATCGATCCAATCCCTTTATCGTCGGGCTTGGAAATGAAGTTATAAAATTAAATCAAGAACGTTTTGATAAAGAGCTATACTCTGTTCGTGAGGAAGGTGTACAACCTTTTTATGCAAGACCTGCTACGACTCTTGACGAAGCAAATCAAATTTTGCAGCTTATTCAAGAAAAAGTAGAGAGTGGTGAACGTAACTTTAAAGATTTTTGTTTACTGTATCGCACACATTCTGTAAGTCGTTCGTTACTTGATCAGCTTACCATTCATAAAATCCCGTTTATTAAACACGGGGCGAGCCAATCATTTTATGAACATTCTTTAATCAAGCCTGTATTAGATCATTTAAGACTCGTGATTGAGCCGTTTCGACTAGAATCACTTTCAAACATATTGCCGACGATGTATATCGGACGTGATGATTGTATTTCATTTATTGAACGTGAACAATGGAAATATGGTGAGGGACGCTTCCCTTCTCTTCTTCATTTCTTACTATTAAATCCAAGCTTAAAACCTTTTCAAGTGAAAAAGGTAAATGAGCGCATCGATTTTATTAAGTTTATTAAAGAATTAGAACCGAAAAAAGCATTAAAAGAAATCATTCATGGTAAAGGAAAATATTTAGAGTACTTACAAAGTAACGATCGTTCTTCCTTTACGATGCATAAAGACATACAAGAAGAAATGTTGGAAGAATTAATGGAGTCTGCAACTCGTTTCACCGATATTCCAGCTTATTTACAATTTATCGACGAGGCGATTCAAGGTCAAAAAGAAATGGAAGCATTAAAAACAATGCCGCAAAAAGATGCCGTTTCACTTATGTCAATCCATAACGCAAAAGGCCTTGAATTTCCATGTGTCTTTTTACTTGGAGCAAGTGATGGAATCCTGCCTCATACTTCTTCTTTAAAAGATGCAAATGATCGTGTTACGGAAACTTCTGAAGCGTTAGAAGAAGAACGCCGATTACTGTATGTCGCCATTACACGTGCGAAAGAAGAACTTTATATTTCTTCTCCGCAATTTTTCAGAGGAAAGAAATTAGATATATCTCGTTTTTTATATACTGTGCGAAAAGATTTACCTGAAAAGACATCCACTAAATAAGGATGTCTTTTTTTATATCACGTTATGTACATCCCTCCTATATAAATTCCTTGTTTTTATCGTGAGAATTAACGTAATATCAGCCATATTCCACTCATATTGTAATAGTGTATGTCAGAACTCACGAGAAGGAGTGAACATAATGAGCTGCAATTGTAATGAAGATCATCAACATGAGTGTGATTTCAACTGTGTATCGAATGTTGTTCGTTTTATACATGAACTACAAGAATGTGCAACGACAACATGTGGATCTGGTTGCGAAGTTCCATTTTTAGGTGCACATAACAATGCATCAGTAGCGAATACACGTCCTTTTATTTTATACACAAAAACTGGAGAACCTTTTGAAGCATTTGCACCATCTTCAAGCCTTACTAGCTGCCGTTCTCCCATTTTCCGCGTAGAAAGTATAGATGATGATGACTGTGCTGTATTGCGTGTATTAACTGTAGTTTTAGGTGATGGTACCGCTGTACCACCTGGTGACGACCCAATCTGTACGTTTTTAGCTGTACCAAATGCAAGACTAATATCAACCTCCACTTGCATTACTGTTGATTTAAGTTGCTTCTGCGCTATTCAATGCTTACGCGATGTTTCTATTTAAAACTAAATAATGAGTTAAGCATGGATTGGGTGGCAGATAATTCTGCCACCCAATCCATGCTTAACGAGTATTCTTATGTAAATTTCTTAAAATTGGGAACTTGTCTAGAACATAGAACCTGTCCTTTTCATTAACTGAAAGTAGAAACAGATAAAGGAGTGAAAAACATGTTCTCTTCTGATTGCGAATTTACTAAAATCGATTGCGAGGCGAAGCCAGCTAGTACACTACCTGCCTTTGGTTTTGCTTTCAACGCGTCTGCACCTCAGTTTGCTTCACTATTTACACCACTATTATTACCTAGCGTAAGTCCAAACCCAAATATTACTGTTCCTGTAATAAATGATACAGTAAGTGTCGGAGATGGCATTCGAATTCTACGAGCTGGTATTTATCAAATCAGTTATACATTAACAATTAGTCTTGATAACTCACCTGTTGCACCAGAAGCTGGTCGTTTCTTCTTATCATTAAATACACCAGCTAATATTATTCCTGGATCAGGTACAGCAGTTCGTTCTAACGTTATTGGTACTGGTGAAGTAGACGTATCCAGCGGTGTTATTCTTATTAACTTAAATCCTGGTGACTTAATTCAAATTGTGCCAGTTCAGTTAATTGGAACTGTAGACATTCGTGCTGCAGCATTAACAGTTGCACAAATTAGCTAGTAAAAAGCGGTATTTCTAATACAGAAATACCGCTTTTTATATATAATAAAAAACACTCACAGTAGCATGAGTGTTTCATTCTTCATATTGTTTTATTGTGTTCTTCTTTTTCCCACAATTGCATCCCTTTTTCTTCACAAATCCTTGTTGTTGTAATTGTTCTTGATATGCCTGTTGTTGTGCTTGGTGTTGTTGCTGTATATGATACCACTGCTGCAGGTCATATGAATTTTGCCTTGGATTATTGCTCACAGCAAACATCTCCTCTACTGTCAATTCTGTCTATTTACTATATGAACAACTCTTTATTTCCGTTCCCTCATTCTTTTAAACTCCGCTTTTTCTCTTATTATGAAAATATATTATTCTCCCATAAAATATCCAGTAATCGTTTCAATGATTGCTGCTGCTCCTGCAATGGCTAATAATGCAAGTAACGGTTCTGCAACGATAGGAATCCAATTATATAAGACTAATAAAAAAGCACTAACCCATACACCTGTACACCAATAACAGCTTAACAATTCGCCAATCCACTTTCTTAATCCTTTACCTTTCACTTTTGTAAACGTTGATACACTTCCATCCGGCTCCGTAATCTCTAATTCATCAATAAATGGTCTTCGCAAAAAGGCTGTAATTTTATCATAAACAATTAAACGAGTGAGCCTAAAAGCAGCTAACGCAAAAATAAAAAATAAAAGCCAGCTTGTAAACAGCATGATTCCACCTTCCCTTATCCTCTTTCGCCTATTTAAAAAAAAAGGTCTTGAGATTGTGACCAAATCTCCTCGACTCCAATATCTTATTAATGTAAATACAAACAAGAAGATAAGGAGTGACATTAATGAGTTGTAACGAAAATAAACACCATGGCTCTTCTCATTGTGTAGTTGACGTTGTAAAATTCATCAATGAATTACAAGATTGTTCTACAACAACATGTGGATCTGGTTGTGAAATCCCATTCTTAGGTGCACACAATACTGCATCAGTAGCTAATACACGCCCTTTTATTTTATACACAAAAACTGGAGAACCTTTTGAAGCATTTGCACCATCATCAAGCCTTACTAGCTGCCGTTCTCCCATTTTCCGTGTGGAAAGTGTAGATGACGATAGCTGTGCTGTACTACGTGTATTAACTGTAGTTTTAGGTGACAGTTCTCCGGTACCACCTGGTGACGATCCAATTTGTACGTTTTTAGCTGTACCAAATGCAAGATTAATATCTACAACTACTTGCATTACTGTTGATTTAAGCTGTTTCTGTGCGATTCAATGCTTACGCGACGTTTCTATCGTAAAGTAAACTAAAAAACTATTGGGGTGGTAGAAGCTTTCTACCACCTTTACATATTTAAAAACCGGCCATACTAATCGATTGGATATCATCTATAGACAGCCTAATATCTCTCATACTATTTTGCGGCATAATAGATACAATGCCATTTCGATACGATATGATCGATCCAACATATGAGACTGTAGCTGTTTTTATTCTGCACCTTACTTTCGGAATGTAATGAGGGCGGTTTAGTAAAAAATGAATTTTTTCATCATTATTCATATCCTTAAATGATTTATTATACGGGACAGTTCTTACTGGTTCTGGTTCTTGCTCTTCTTGTTCTGCGTGTTCTTCTTTTTCTTCTATTTTTTCTTCCACTTGCTGCTCTTCTTGTTGTTCTTGTTCTATTACCTCTTCCACAGCACTACTTACAATATTTTCTTGTCTATTACTTTTCTCTTTTTGATCTTCATTTTCAAAGTTTGTCAGGATAATCCTTTTTATTTTCGGTGCAGCAAGTTCTAAACTTACTTGCGTGATATATAACAACGGTTTTCCAACTGTTGAACTTTTATTTTTATTCTTCACACTCGTCCCTCCCACTTCCATACGTAGCTAAATAAATCGTGTACTATTATAGTTATATTCATCACCTGATAAGAACTTTCGTTAAAAATCGTTCTTTCTCAGAACAAATAAAAAGGACAATCTCATCATTTAGAGATTGTCCTTTAAAATTTAATATTATATTTATCCTAGGATATGATACCCTGAATCAACGTGAATGTTTTCTCCTGTTACACCTCGAGCTAAATCACTGAATAGGAATACTGCTGTATCGCCAACTTCTTCTTGCGTTGTTGTGCGACGAAGTGGTGCGCGCTCCTCAATTTCTCTTAAGATTGAGTTGAAATCGCCTACACCTTTTGCAGATAACGTACGAATTGGTCCTGCAGAAATAGCGTTAACACGAATACCGTGTTGACCTAAATCGTTCGCTAAATATTTCACGCTCGCTTCTAATGAAGCTTTCGCAACACCCATAACGTTATAATTTTTCACAACGCGCTCGCCGCCAAGGTATGTTAACGTTAAAATATTTCCGCCTTCTGTCATTACTTTTTTTGCTTCTCTTGCTACAGCTGTTAAAGAGAATGCACTAATATTTTGTGCAAGTAAAAATCCATCGCGAGAAGTATCTACAAATTCACCTTTTAAGTCATCGCGATTTGCAAAAGCAATACAATGTGCTACACCGTGAATAGTACCTACTTCTTGTTTAATTGTTTCAAAGCAAGCTGTAAGTTCCTCATCATTCGTTACATCACAAGGTAATACAAGTGATTCTTGTCCTTCTAATGTGTCCGCTAATTCACGAACGTTTCTTTCTAAACGTTCTCCTGCATATGTGAATATTAATTTTGCACCTGCATTATGCAAAGAGCGAGCTATTCCCCATGCAATACTTCTTTGGTTCGCAACGCCCATAACAACAAATGTTTTCCCTTGTAATAGTTCCATGATATATCCTCCCAGAAATACTTATACTTGTTATTAGTACCTGATACTATAATTATAGTACCATAAAACCGCTTAAAGGCAAACAAAAAAGTCATTAACAGAAATTTGTTAATGACTTTTGGTTTCTATAAAAAACCGCTCTAATCCTTCTTCCCAAGACGGCATTTGTGAAAAACCATTTAATCTTAGCATGTTATGTTGAAAAATAGAATATTTGGGCCTCGCAGCCGCAGCCCCGAATTCTTCCGTTGAAACAGGTAATACATGCACTTTCATATTGGCGTACGAAAATATCTTTTGTGCAAATTCAAACCAAGAGCATGAGCCTCTGTTTGATACGTGGTATGTACCGTATAAAGAAGTATGAATGAGCTTATTAATAACCATATTCAAATCCGCCACATACGTAGGAGAGCCAACTTGATCCGCTACAACAGATATTTCATCTCTTTCTTTTCCTAATCGCATCATCGTTTTCACAAAATTATTCCCATATTTACCATATAGCCACGATGTGCGAACGATAAAATATTTATTATGTAACTCTTTGACGAACTGCTCCCCCGCATACTTAGAGGCCCCATATATATTTATCGGTGCTGGACTATGAAATTCGTCGTATCCATCTGGTCTGGCGCCTTGAAATACATAATCAGTACTAATATAAACTAGCTTCGCCCCTACTAATTGTGAAGCAACCGCTACATTTCGAGCTCCGATTGCATTTATTCTATATGCAAGATCCTGTTCTTTCTCCGCATGATCTACTTTCGTATAGGCAGCACAATGAATAATTATATGTGGTTTTATTTCTTGTACCACTTGTTGTATTCGGGATATATTTGTCACATCTAATAACTTTTTATCAAATGGATATATATCATATTCTTCAGAGTCTAACTCTTCAAATAGTTGCTTTCCTAATTGACCGTTTGCTCCTGTTATGATAACCCTCTCTTTCATTTAACATGCCCCTTACTGGTCTTTTAGTGGTTTCCACCATTCCTTATTCTTTTCATACCATTTCACCGTCTCTTGTAATCCTTGTTCAAACGTATATTTCGGTTCCCAATCAAATTCATTCTTCATTTTCTCTGCATCAATCGCATAACGACGATCGTGCCCTAAACGATCTGTAACATATTCAATGTCTTTTTTTGTTTTTCCTAAAAGAGTAATAATTTGTTCCACAACTTCTACATTTGTTTTTTCATTATTTCCACCTATATTATATACTTCTCCGACACGTCCCTTATGCAAAACAACGTCAATCGCACTGCAATGATCCGTTACATGTAACCAATCTCTTACATTTAAACCATCACCATATAACGGTAGTTTTTTTCCTTCTAGTGCATTCGTAACCATTAATGGAATTAATTTTTCAGGATACTGGTACGGTCCATAATTGTTAGAACAACGCGTTACTATAACCGGTAATTGATATGTTTTATAGTAAGATAGAGCTATCATGTCCGCGCTCGCCTTACTTGAAGAATATGGACTATTTGGAGCTAACGGCGTTTTCTCTGTGAACTTCCCTGTTTTTCCTAAAGAGCCATACACTTCATCCGTTGATACTTGCACAAGTTTTATATGCGAATATTTTTTAACTAGTTCTAATAAAGTGACCGTCCCAATTACATTTGTATCATAAAAAGGAATCGGATTTTCAATACTACGGTCCACATGTGATTCAGCTGCAAAATTTACAATCACTTGTACGTCCCGCTCTTTTATAACGTGTTCTAATAGCTCTCCATTTTGAATTTCTCCCTTTACAAAAAAGTAATTCGGGTGATCCTGAAGAGATTTTACGTTATTTAAATTCCCGCTATATGTTAATGCATCGTAATTAATAATTTTATATGTTTCATAACTTTGTAGCATGTAATGAACGAAATTACTTCCAATAAATCCAGCCCCACCTGTTACTAATATATTCATAAACAACGCTCCTACTTAAAAACTATCTTCATATTCCTCTAATAATGGTAATATCTGATCCTTATCGGACAATATAGGATCGGTTACTGGCCAAGGAATTGCTAAATCTTTATCTTCCCAAAGTAACCCTGAGTCATGCTCTGCGCTATAATATTCATCTACTTTATACATAACGATAGTATGCGGAACAAGCGTGCAAAATCCATGCGCAAACCCTTTTGGCACTAGTAATTGCCGATGGTTATCTCCACTTAAAATATATCCTTTCCATTGTTTAAATGTTGGTGATTTTTTTCGTAAATCAACGATAACATCATAAATTGCCCCTTGCATAACTTGAATGAGTTTCGTTTGTGCTTTCGGTTTTTTTTGAAAGTGTAGTCCCCGAATCGTTCCTGCCTTAGCCGAATAAGATACGTTATCCTGTACAAATGAATACGTTATCCCTAATGTTTCTAGCACCTGCTTATTATAACTCTCTGAAAAAAAGCCACGCTCGTCTCCAAACAACCTCGGTTCTAACAATTTTGCATCGGTAAAATTTGTTTCTACAACTTTCATATTCTCACCTATTCTCCGTTAAACTGTTTCCCAAAATTAATATCACGCGCTAACGTATTCGCCTTTTGAAGCGAAGCATGAGTTCCCGCATCAGTCCACCAGCCGTTCATTTCATTATAAGTAAGTACCCCTCGTTTTAAATACCAATTATTTATATCTGTAATTTCAAGTTCTCCCCGTGCAGAAGGTTTTAATTCTTTAATATAAGAAAAGACTTTCGAATCATACAAATAAATTCCCGTAACCGCATAAGAACTTTTCGGCTCTTTCGGCTTTTCTTCAATTTCAACTATTTTTCGGTTTTGAATATGTGCTACGCCAAATCTTTCGGGATCTTCTACAGATTGCAATAGCACTTTCGCACCTTCTTTTTGATTTGCAAACTCTTCAACATACGGAAGAATATCATCTGAAAAAATATTATCACCTAATATAACTACCATACGATCATTCCCGACGAAATCTTCACAAAGCCCTAACGCCTGTGCGATCCCGCCCGCTTTATCTTGCACACGATACGTAAAGGACACTCCAAATTCATGACCACTCCCTAAAAAGCTAACAACATCCCCCATATGCTCTTTACCTGTAATAATCATAATATCTGTAATATCGCATTGTTTTAGCTTATATACCGCATGATAAATCATCGGATACCGACCAACAGGAAGTAAATGTTTATTCGTTACTTTCGTTATTGGATATAATCTCGATCCAGTACCACCTGCTAAAATAATTCCTTTCACTTTGCATCTCTCCTTTATGATGGAGATAATATATCTTTGTAATGTTCTACAAACACTTTCCGGTACTTCTCATATGTATCCGCATCAAACTCATCCCCGTTGTAATGAATACACCATAAATTTGCTTGATTTGGGATACCGATTAAATAACCAGCCCTTTGAAACTCTAAAGACTGTGACACATCATAAAAGTGAAACCCTTGAAACAAATCTTCTCGCCACGGAATATCATACTGCGTTGCCATGAATAAACCATCAATTGCCTGAACTGACAAAAATGGTTGATTACCATAAAAAACCTGATCTAAATTTAATAATTGATAATTCCGTCTTCTATACTCAATCACTTTCCCTACTAAATTTTTTCCTTCCCACCATATCCCGTTATTCGGTAAAAACTGAGCTCCAGCGACTCCTATTAAACCAAGCTTTTCATTTTCTTTAAAAAGAGATATAAGTGTAGAAAACATGTCTCGATTAATAAGATATGTATCTTGATGTATATACACTTTGTATTTCGCTGGATATGAAAGGGCTCGGTTGTATGCACTCGCCATACTTTGTGCATCTCGTATCGGAAAAATTTGTACGACATAACCAGGGGGAACAAAAATGTTTCTTATTTGGCTCTCACATTGTTTGAAAAGCTCCTCATTATTTACACAAACAACGACTAATATTGTATGATCTTTCATTTTTGTCCCCCCTTTTATTCTTCCTTATTTATATCTGACATATAGTGTTCCACAAATATTTTTCGATACTTTTCATAGTTCGTCATATTCACATCAAAATGATAATGGATACACCAAGCATCGCGCTGTACAGGTACACCAACTGTATATCCTGCTTTTTTAAATTCAAACGATTGAGATACATCATAAAAATCAAATCCGTCAAATAAGTCTTCTCGCCACGGAACATCATATTGTGTCGCCATTAATAAACCATCAATACATTCTACAGGAATAAATGTTTTTGATTCATGATACGGTTGTTCTAAACTTGCCATATAAAACAAATCATTCATATAACCAATGACCTTTCCTACAATTCCACGCCCTTCGTTCCATACACCAGTTGGAGGAACATATTGCGCTCCAACCATCCCAATCATACCAAGATGTTCATGTTCCTCAAATAATTGAAGTAATCCGTATAAAAAGGCTCTATTTATAATAAAAACATCTTGATGTATATACACTTTATACTTTGCTGGATGCGAAATGGCTTGATTGTATCCACTCGTCATACTTTTCGCATTTCGAATCGGCATAAATTGGACAATATATCCTGGCGGTACTAACAATTGCAATATATGTCGCACGCAGTTTGCATACAATTTCCGATCATTTATACATGTAACAAATAATATTGTTTTGTCTGCAGCACTCATAATTGTGATTTTTCAGCTTCAATAATATACTGAAATACAACTGTCTCAGCCATGAAGCCACTTCCAAGACGATATTTTTTACAAATTCCATATAACTCCTCAATAAGCGGCTCATACATTTTATGATCAACATATACACGATCTACTTTACTAATTGAATATCCTGCTTTTAAAAACATTCTTAGCATTTCATTGAATGTAAAGAAACGAATATGTGTTTTATCTAATAAACCATATTCTGTATACGTCCAATTTCCAGCAAGCAAGGGAGCTAATACTGAAATATGAGCAACGTTTGGTATACTTGCTAAAATCACACCATTTTGCTTTATATATGGCTTTACTTTTTCTATTACAGCCCATGGATTAAATAAATGCTCTAATACATCCCCAAATATGACGCAATCAAATTGCCCCTCCTCATAAGGAAGATCTATTTTTTCTATATCCCCTAAAATAACATGATCTAGTCTTTCCTTCGCTTTTTCTGCCGCCTCTGGAAATGCCTCAATTCCTGATACACGTGTACCGTTTTCTTTAATAGCTGCTCCCAATGCACCGCTCGAGCAACCAATATCAAGAACTTCTTTCCATTCCTCTTTTATATGCTTTAATAAATTCGGATTCGCTGCATTATAATAATGCTCGGATTTTTCTTCATATAAAGAACTTTTTTCGCGACTCATTTCACACACTCCTTATGCAAATTGAATTAGAAATATAAATCTCATATGAATTCTATAAAGTGCAGATTTTGTTCATCCCCCACTGATTATTAGCCCACAAATAGTAGTATAAAACCTTTTATTTATATTGGTTACGTTACTGATACTCTAATATATAACCAATCTATTAGAGTTAGAATAACGATACATCATTTCTAAAAAACGAAACCTATTACACTTTATATGGTTTATCAAAAACTCCCCGAAAATATTTACGGTTATATTCAATTGCAGCATTATTCGGAACATAAGAAGCTGCTAATTCATTGTAATAATACGCTTTATCCTGCTCCCCTAACCTGCTATAACAAATACACATTTGTAAATAGGGTAGCCATGTGTAGCTAGCGGGACTATGGAAAGGACTCTCCGTTGCCATTGGTACTTCCGTTGCAAGTTTAAACCAAAATATCGCTTCATTATATTTTTCTTGTTCCATATATATATATCCTATTCTTGTACAATTCTCTCCTCTAGGGACGCCATACCGAAACGACTTCACACAAGATTCGATTGCCTTCTCCCACATTCCGAGCTTTGCATAGCAATCTCCTAACTTACCACATGCATAAATTTTCTCTTCATACCATCCTTCGTCTTGATTAAGAAATGTTTCATATAGAAGAACTGCATCATCATATTTTTGGTTATCCGTAGATTCATTTGCGTAATAAAATAAATCTCTCGGACTTAATTCTTCACCTGCCGCTACAGTATTTTGAAAAATTTTCAAATTACGATTTGTTACTTTTTTTTCTTTTTTATGTGTAATAGCAACATTACTACTAAAAACCTCACCAGAAATAGCTAAATACTCATGAACCTTTCCAAACCATTGGAATTGTTTTTCACGCTTTACAAGTCGATTTCTTTTTGTACAATATAAAGGTTTCCCGTTAGAATCCATCGCAAGATGATAAGGCATCGAAACAGCATCAATTTTAGGATCTAATTCTCTTTTTAAAAGTTTCAATGCTTCTTGAGCATCTTCTAATAATACGTCATCTGCATCTAGCCACAATATATACTCTTGCGTCGCTTTTGAAAAAGAAAAATTTCTTGCTGCTGCAAAATCATCAATCCACTGGAAATCATATATGTTAGAAGTGTATTTCTCTACGATTTCTTTCGTTCGATCGACGGAGCCTGTATCAACCACTATAATTTCATCCACAATTTTTTCAACTGTGTCTAAACAACGGGCTATTGTCTCCTCCTCATCTCGAACAATCATACATAAACTAATTGTAATTCCTTGCTTGTTCAACATAATCACCCTCTTCCAAATCAATCATATGTTATACATATACTAAACTTTCCATTTTTTTAAATTGTTCAAGTAGTTTAAGATTTCTTTTCAATAATTCAAATGTCCGTGTCATTTTCTTTCGGTTTTGCATCTACTATATAATGAACGCTTTATGGAGGTGAATTTATGTCAAATAATAATTATTCAAATGGATTAAATCCCGATGAATCTTTATCAGCTAGTGCATTTGACCCTAATCTTGTAGGACCTACATTACCACCGATACCACCGTTTACCCTTCCGACTGGGCCAACTGGACCGACTGGACCGACTGGGCCGACTGGTGACACTGGGACTACTGGACCTACGGGGCCGACTGGTGACACTGGGGCTACTGGACCGACTGGGCCGACTGGTGACACTGGGGCTACTGGACCTACGGGGCCGACTGGTGACACTGGGGCTACTGGACCTACGGGGCCGACTGGTGACACTGGAGCTACTGGACCTACGGGGCCGACTGGGGCTACTGGACCGACTGGACCGACTGGACCATCCGGACTAGGACTTCCAGCAGGATTGTATGCATTTAACTCCGCTGGAATTTCTTTAGATCTTGGACTTAATGCTCCAGTACCATTTAATACTGTTGGATCTCAGTTTGGTACAGCAATTTCTCAATTAGATGCTGATACTTTCGTTATTGCTGAAACTGGATTCTATAAAATCACTGTTATCGTATATACTGCGGCAATAAGTGTATTAGGGGGGCTTACAATCCAAGTAAATGGGGTATCTGTACCAGGTACTGGGGCTACTTTAATCTCAGTTGGAGCACCTATCGTTGTTCAAGCAATTACGCAAATTACGACAACTCCATCATTAGTTGAAGTAATCGTTACAGGACTTGGGCTATCATTAGCTCTTGGTACAAATGCATCTATTATTATTGAAAAAGTTGCTTAATTTTTACTTAGCAGTAGAACTGTTATCAGTTTTACTGCTTTTTCAATTTTAAATTCAATCATGAAACATTCGCTATCTACATAATCATATTGTTGTATGACATTTTGCAGGAGGCACAAATATGGAAAGTAAATCTGCTGTTCAGCTTTATCTCGAATTGCTAAAGAAGACAATTTTATTTGAAATATGGTTAGAATATGAGGCATACTTACCGGCATCTCTACATATTTCGAAAGAACTAGAATTCGAACCAGTTACAGTCCCCCTCCCTTTATTCATTAAGCAATATGCCGAAAACCATAACTTAAAAATTGTAAAACCAAATGTCTCAAAAAGTGAACGTCATGATGGAATGGATTGGCCAAGAGCAGCACATAGCATGATTGGTCGAGAACGTATGAACCAATTACAAGAGGCGATGGAAACCGTTGTTCGTGAAAATATAGAAGGTGATTTTATTGAAACAGGTGTATGGCGCGGAGGATCATGCATTTTTATGAATGGTTTTTTACAAGCAAACAACATTACGGATCGTAATGTGTGGGTTGCAGATTCATTTGAAGGTTTGCCAGCACCGAATCTAGAGCAATATCCAAAAGATTACGGTGATTATTTACACACATTCGATTACTTACGCGTCTCTTTAGAACAAGTACAAGAGAATTTCAAAAAATATGATTTACTAAATGATCAAGTGAAATTTTTAAAAGGTTGGTTTAAAGATACTTTACCAACAGCACCAATTGAAAAAATAGCAATTGCACGGCTTGATGGTGATATGTATGAATCCACCATGGATGGTCTCGTGAACTTATATGATAAAGTTTCTAAAGGTGGCTACATAATTATCGATGACTACGGGCTACCACCATGCGCTGAGGCTGTGACAGACTTTAGAAATCAACGGAATTTAAAAGCCCCTATTACTAAAATTGATGTATTTGGCGTTTATTGGAGAAAAGAATAAAAAAGATTTAATCTATAGGAGATTCCATTTTCACTCATTCTTCTCTTACTTCTGATCCAATTAAGTATTCTTTTTCGGAATCTCCCTACATATAACAATTGTTTTCCTGTGTTCTCTCACTACAAATTGAAAATTTCATTAATAGAGTTACTGCATATTCTCACATAAGAAAGGGGTATACTCATGAGCGAATTTAACAAAGAAATGACTTTACTCCCCCCTCCTGAACTCGTCCAATATGTAGGTGGCGACTTCAAAAAGGTTGGAAAAGAGTTCCTAAAGCATTTTATTCAAATTGGCGCTTTAAAATCAAATGAAAAAGTATTAGATGTAGGCTGCGGTGTCGGCCGAATGGCTGTACCATTAATGAATTACTTAAATGATGATGGAGCGTATTATGGATTTGATTTGTTTAAAGATGGAATTACTTGGTGTCAAAATAACATTTCAACTATGCGTAATAATTTTCACTTTGAACATGTTGACATATACAATCAATTCTATAATCCGGAAGGAAAAGAAGATGCCTCTCAATATCGTTTTCCCTATGAAGACGGAACATTCGATTTTATCTTTTTAACTTCTGTATTTACGCATCTTCTCCCAAAAGAATTAGAACATTACGTATCTGAAATTGTACGTGTATTAAAAAAAGACGGGAGATGTTTCATTACATTCTTTCTTATAAACCCTGAATCGTCCTATTATTTAAATGCAGGACAAAGTACATTAGGTTTTTATCATCGAATCGAAAATTGCTACGTTGTAAATAAAGATATTCCGAATTTCGCAGTTGCTTATCCTGAGACAGATATTTGCAATCTATTGAATAAGTACGGCCTAGAAATAATCAATAAGCCGCATTACGGTTTATGGTGCGGCAGACATGAATATACAAGTTACCAAGATATTGTTCTTACAAAAAAAAGCTTCTGAAAGGAAGTTATGTATGATGAATGAAAAAAATCCACCTCTCGTTTCCATCCTTATTCCTACTTATAATCGGCCTCATTATTTCAAAATTGCTCTAGAAAGTGCATTGGCACAAACTTATTCAAATATTGAAATCATCATCGGAGATGATAGTACAAATGATGAAACAGCAACTTTAATACGCGAACAATACTTACCAAATTATAAAAATATAACATACATTCGAAATACCCCTACTCTAGGACAATTTCACAATGACCTTATGCTCATAGAAAAATCAAATGGTGAGTATATAAATTTTTTAATGGACGATGACGTGTTTTATAAGCATAAAATACAAAAAATGATGACCTATTTTGAGCAAGATCCCAATAAAAATCTTGCTCTTGTTACTTCTTATCGAGTACGCATTGATGATCATGGAAATCTAATCGGTGATTCCCATCCAACACAAAGGTTATATAGTGAAGACACCCCATTAAACGGGATATTTTTAGGTAATTGGATGTTAAAGGGCGGACACAACATTATCGGTGAGCCTACAACTACTTTGTTCCGAAAGGAATTGCTCACTGAACCTTTTGGCACCCTTAAAGAGCGACAATATTCTTGTAGTGTTGATATGGCCTCATGGATTTCTTTACTTTCTAAAGGAAATGCAATATACATTTCTGAGCCTTTAAGTCAATTTCGCTACCATGCTGGACAACAAATACACAATAAGCTCCTTCAAGGTTGTGAAGATTTCACACACCTTGTTATAACAGCAAAAGAATATGGCTTTTTACAAAATACTACGGACTATAGAGCAGCTCTACTTAGTGCTTACCAATGGTGTAAAAGTTCCTTAAAATACTATCTTCATCAACTAGATATTTTTCCTGACGCACATGTACGTCTCTCTCATTGTTTGGATATAATTATTAAAGAGCTAAACAATTAAACTACTCTGCAAAATTAAAAGTGTATGGACTATATGTGAATCATTCGTATAGTTCATACATTCTTTCTCATACTATAAAGTGAAACTTTAATCAGCTCTCACCAATCGGGCTTTTACGGGCAGTTGATCCCCCACCTAACTTCTTCGCTTTCGCTGAATTTTGAGGTGGGGGTCTTACTGCCCATTAATGCGGGATAAAATCCATTACTATAAAGAGCAGTAGAAAGGAATACCTACATTGAAAGATCCAAATTCTCAATATCAAATAGACTACGTATTACTATTTATTTTATTTGCCATTGGGATTGTTAGTTGTTGTGCTATTGCAAGTGCGCAAGCCTCTTTACCGCCATTTTTACAAAACGTCAATTTTGTACTAAAGCAAATCCAATGGTATTTCATTGGATTTATAGCCATTGGTGTTATTATGATTATCGACTTCGATCGTTATCAAAAAATTGCTTGGTATTTGTACAGCTTTGCAATGGTACTACTTATTGGACTAGAACTTCAAGTACCAGGTGCCGTTACAATTAAAGGCGCTACCGCTTGGTACAGGCTCCCAGGCATCGGAAATTTTCAGCCTTCTGAAATTATGAAATTGTTTTTAATTATCGTCATTGGACGAATTATAGCAAATCATAATGAGAAATATTTTTCCCAAACGATACATGACGATTTTTTACTACTTGGAAAAATATTTGCAACAAGCTTGCCACCACTACTACTTATTGCAAAAGAACCAGATTTAGGAAACACAATGGTCATTTCAGCGATGCTTGCAGCAATGATACTAGTTTCTGGCATACGATGGCGTTTTATTTTTGGATTAGTTTCAGGTACTTTCGTTGCTGGATCTACATTAATATATATTTTTTTTACTCACACAGATTTCTTTAAAGCACACATTTTAAAAGAATATCAATTAAATCGCTTCTACGGATGGTTAGCACCTTACAAATATGATGCACAAGGCTATCAATTAAGACAAGCATTCTTAGCGACTGGATCCGGAGAAATGCAAGGAAAAGGGTGGGAAAATGGACAAGTATATTTTCCAGAACCACATACAGATTTTATTTTCACTAATGTCGCTGAACAATTTGGATTTCTAGGCGCAAGTGTCATTATTTCTCTTTTTTTCTTACTCATTTTTCGAATGATTCATATTGCTTTAGAAAGTAATGACCCTTTCGGTAGTTACATTTGCGCTGGTACAATCGGAATGTTTACTTTCCAAGTATTCCAAAATATCGGGATGAC
Organism: Bacillus sp. FSL E2-8900; assembly: GCF_037966225.1. Lineage (NCBI taxonomy): Bacteria > Bacillati > Bacillota > Bacilli > Caryophanales > Bacillaceae > Bacillus > Bacillus sp. FSL E2-8900. The sequence goes on along the minus strand of NZ_CP150193.1, from coordinate 1,169,926 downwards.
AATCGGATTACTCCCCATTACAGGGATAACATTACCTCTTATGAGTTACGGAGGAAGTTCACTGCTTACATACATGATTGCGATTGGATTCATTTTAAATGTTCGCTCAAGAACGAAAATCTTTATGTTTAAATGAACAACACAAAAACGCTATATTTTTATCTCTATCCTTTTTTAGATATACTAATGAAAAATACGATGGAGGTTTAAATATGAAATATGACATTATAGGAGATATTCATGGATGCTTCCAAGAGTTTCAAAATTTAACAGAGAAGCTAGGATATAACTGGAGTAGCGGTCTACCGGTTCACCCTGACCAACGTAAACTTGCATTCGTTGGCGATATTACAGACCGTGGTCCTCATTCATTACGTATGATTGAAATTGTATGGGAACTTGTCATACATAAAAAAGAAGCTTATTACGCTCCTGGAAATCACTGTAATAAACTATATCGATTTTTCCTTGGGCGTAATGTAACAGTCGCTCACGGACTTGAAACAACTGTTGCTGAATATGAGGCACTTCCTTCTCATAAGCAAAACGTTATAAAAGAAAAGTTTATCACTCTTTATGAACAATCACCGCTCTACCACATACTAGATGAAAAAAGAGTAATCGTATGTCACGCTGGGATTCGGCAAGATTACATAGGAAGACGAGATAAAAAAGTACAAACCTTTGTATTATATGGCGATATTACAGGAGAAAAGCATGCCGATGGCTCACCTGTCCGTCGCGATTGGGCGCAAGAGTACAAGGGGCAAGCTTGGATTGTATATGGACATACACCAGTAGCAGAACCTCGATTCGTCAATCAGACAGTCAATATTGATACTGGTGCTGTATTTGGTGGCAAATTAACCGGATTACGTTATCCTGAAATGGAGACTATCTCTGTTCCTTCTTCTTTACCTTTTGTCGCTGAGAAATTCCGTCCAATTTCATAACTACCTTACTTAGCGAAAGATTACCGTATTATTTAGGCAGATCTCATATAAAACTAGGTAAAGTAATTAAAAAAAGATGCAATAAAGTGCATCTTTTTTTAATTACACTACATATAATGTCGCAGGAGGTGACAGAATGAAGAAAAAATCTTCTAAACAAAAAAGAAAATTTCCCCCTTTATATCTGCCCATGTACGGAATTAACAACTGGTGTAGTATTCGGGCTGCAGCGATAGAAGAACTGGAAGAACAAGAGTCATCAAAAAAAAGCAAAGTAAAACCAACATATGTCTCTTTAGAAAATGCTGTGATGAGCCGCATAATCGATCGCAGAAAAATAAAGATGCAACAAAAAAATAAACAGCTCTCAAATCAAGATGAACAGGTAATACATTCTAATCAAACAGAAGAAAAGACGGAAGAAAATATTTCTGTAGCAATAAATAAAAAAGTGGAACCAGAAATTCCAGCTGCTATTATAAACAAAGTAAAAAAAATAAAAGAGGCATTGGCTTCATCGAATGATATACAAACTGAAAAACCACTCATAATTGAGACACCTACACCTGAAAATACAAAAGTTAAAAGGGGCGGCCGATATGCATATGCGGAAGGGCTTCACTCTCATGCGGAGGGCATGGCAGCACATGCGGAAGGCTTATTAACACACGCAAAAGGTTCTTTCTCTCATGCAGAAGGATCAAACTCAAAAGCAACCGGACATAGTTCCCATAGTGAGGGAAGTGAAACGACAGCAGGCGGAGCTTATTCTCATGCAGAGGGGAAACAGACGATTGCTTTAGGCGAAGCAGCACACGCAGAAGGAACCGCAACTATCGCTAACGGATCCTCTTCTCATGCGGAAGGTCATCATACATCAACAGCTCATTTTGCAGGTAGCCATATTATGGGGCGCTTCGGCACTGCAGAAGAAGCTTATTCTTGGTTTATTGCAAATGGTGTAAGCGACACCGACCATAATATCGGGGCTAAATGGCTTGCCCATAATGGAGAAATGTACATTGAGGGTGCGTCTTACAATGCAAGTGGAACGGATTTTGCACAAATGTTTGAAACCGAAGATCATAAACCTATTGATGTCGGTTATTTCGTTACATTTAGTAGCGAAGAAAAAATTCGGATAGCTACTTCACACGACTCGTTCATTTTAGGAATATCTAGTGCAACCCCTGCCCTTATAGGAAATAGCGGGGCTTTAAGTTGGGAAAAACGTTATAAAACAGATAACTTTGGAAAACGCCAATATGTATGGACGGAAACCGAAGAAATACAACCTCTTTTAAATACAGAATGGGATCCAACTCGCAAATATGTAGCAAGAAAAGATCGCGCCGAGTGGCTTCCTGTCGGATTAATTGGACAAATGTTAGTACGTGATGACGGCACTTGCGAAGCACATGGATTTTGTCTTCCAAATGACAATGGCATTGCTACAAAAGCCGAAAGTGGATTTTTCGTTATAAAGCGTACGGGTGAAAACCAAATTTTAATATTATTCCGCTAAGAAAAAGGGAACAAAATTCTTTATAATATAAGAATTTTGTTCCCTTTTTAAGTATGCCGCAACACTTCTTGCATATCGCTTGGAAGCTTTATAGTGAAAGACATCTCTTTCTCTAAAATAGGATGATAAAACGTCAAAGATTTACTATGAAGTGCTTGCCGTTTCATTTCATCCCTTCTCCCTCCATATAAGCTATCACCAAGTAATGGATGTCCTATATGAGCCATATGCACACGAATTTGATGCGTTCTTCCTGTCTCAAGCTCAAGCGCTACATGTGTCTTATGATATGTACTATCAATTACTTTAAAATGAGTAACTGCCCTTTGTCCATCCTCACAAACCGTTCGCTCAATAATGCTATCAGATTTTCGACCAATTGGTGCATCAATCATTCCTTCTCGTTCTACAATCTTTCCGTGAACAATTGCTTCATACGTTCGTTTCACAGCTTTTTGTTGATGCTGCTTCGATAAAAGATGATGCACGAAACGATTTTTTGCAATAAGCATAAGCCCCGAAGTATCACGATCTAAACGTGTTACGATGTGCACTGTACTTGCAAGATGCTGCTTATCATAATGAGATAACAGCGCATTGGCAACACTTCCTGCCGGATGTTCTCTAGACGGAATCGTTGACATATTCGCCTCTTTATTAATGATAAGAACCGCGTCATCTTCATATATAATGCATAAAGGAATATCTTCTGCCATCATCCCTTCACTTCTTTCCTCCATTGGAAAAAAGACACGTAATTCTTCACCAGCACGCAACTGATGACGAACACTCGCATGTTGACCATTTACTTCAATTGCTCCGCCATGAAACTTTATATCCGTTAAAGCGGCTTTAGAAATACCTTTCGTTTTCAAAAATTCCCTAACTAAAGTTCCCTCTTTAGCCGGCCCTATATCCCATTTCAATGTAAATCTGTTCAAATATATAACCCTTTCTATTTATCTGCAACAAACGAGTCACGAACTCGTTTCCAGAACGGGAATGGACGGAAACGAACAAATCGTACTTTCTCGTTTGCGACGCGATACTGGATTGATTTCACATCTTGATGAACCATCGTTAAGTGATCCACTGTAATTTGTAAGTTCATCCCTGCAGCTGGCTTTAACACACATGTATGATGCTTCGGCAATACGAGTGGTGATCCTACAGTACGAAATACACGATTGTTAATGGACGCCATTTCTGCAATTTGAATCGCTTCAATAGATGGGTGAATAATTGCTCCGCCAAGCGCTTTATTATATGCGGTACTTCCTGAAGGAGTAGAGATACAAAGGCCATCTCCGCGGAATGTTTCAAAATATTCTCCGCGTATTTCTACTTCTGTTACTAATGTACCTTCTGCACTTTTTACAGTCGCCTCATTCATCGCTAAATACTGTGACTCTTTACTTCCATTCACATAGCGAATAATAACTTCTAAAAGCGGATATTCCACCACTTGGAATGGTGTTTTCGCAATCGCAATTACTAATTTCTCTACTTCTGTCGGTAACCAATCTGCATAGAAACCTAGATGTCCTGTATGTACACCAACAAATGCTGTTTCATCCAATCGATTATAATAACGATGAAACGCATATAAAAGCGTTCCATCTCCCCCAACAGAAATTACAATATCGGGTTCCTTTTCATCCATTATAAATCCAAAATCTAGCAAGTACTCTTTCATCGTGCTTGCCAGTGTATCTGATGATTGATCTCCCTTTGACATAATTGTAAATTTCATCGCCCAACACCCTTTAGTTTATGATTCGGAATCTTTCGTTTCTTGCTTTCTTGAAAAAGCCTTTTGCGCTTCTTGAATTTCAAGACGAATAGAAGACATTTCTTCATCTAATAAAAACGCCGCTTCAGCTGCACGTTGCAATCGTATTTTAATATCTTCAGGAAAACGTCCACTATATTTATAATTTAAAGAATGCTCAATTGTTGCCCAAAAGTTCATTGCTAGCGTGCGTATTTGGATTTCTACCAATACTTTTTGTTCACCTTGAATCGTTTGAACAGGATAACTAATGACAACATGATAAGAACGATAACCGCTATCTTTCTTTTGCGTGACATAATCACGTTCTTCCACGATTTCAAAGTCATTTCGTTTTCGAAGATATTCTACAACAGGCTTAATCTCATCAACAAATTGACACATCATTCTAAGCCCAGCAATATCCTGCATATCTTCTCTCAATCGGTCTAGCGGTACATTTCTCTTCTCCGCTTTATCAATAATACTTGCAACCGACTTTACCCTTCCTGTTACAAACTCAATTGGAGAATGCTCTGTTAACATTGCAAATTGAGTACGCATTCCTTTTAGTTTCACTTTTAGCTCTGCCACCGCTTGGTGGTAAGGTGCTAAAAATTCTTCCCAATTTCGATTCATTTCAACCACCACCAAAATCAATCCATTTGCTTATAGAAATACTTTTTCTACAGCAGTTACTAATTCTTCTCCGTAATTTGCATTACCTTCAATATTTTCAACTAAATATTCTACTTCTTCTTTTAATCCTTCTAATTCCATTTCAATGTCATTCACGCGAACGAACATAACCACATCGTTATTCATCGCTTCATGCATTGCTTCCCAGCATGTGTGCGGAATACTTACATAAATGAAAGATGATTCATTTTCTAAGATATATAAAAATGATAAATTGTCTGAGTCTACAAGTACGTGATTACGCGCACTTAACTCCTTTACCTCTATTTCACTATTTTCCGCACAAAAAATAAGAGCATTCTCTCTCTTTTCTACGCTCTTAACTTGGATTTTATTTTGCATGCTCTAACTCCTCCATCTCAACTTCCTGTCTTACTTAACAGTATTATTGTATCATAACATGGACGCAAACAAATAAAACATTGAACCAAATTTATGAAAAAGCGATAATGTGTAAAGAATTATTTTTCAAAAGGAGATTATACAATGACACAAGAAATTGAAATTGAATTCAAAAATATCGTTACAAAAGAAGAATTCGATACATTATGTAAATCGTTTTCTATTGAAGCATTTACAAAACAAGTGAATCACTACTTTGAAACACCTGACTTCTCGTTAAAAGAAGCTGGCTCTGCACTTCGTATTCGTCATAAAGGAGAAACTTATACGTTAACGTTGAAACAACCTGCAGAAATCGGTTTATTAGAAACGCATCAAGTCGTAACAGAAGACGAAGCAAAAATGATGATGGAAACAAACACAATCATTCAAGGAGCAGTAGTAGATCAATTACACAAATTACAAATTCCTGTTTCTGCTTTAACATATATGGGTAGTTTAACAACAGAAAGAGCAGAAACATTATTTAAAGGCGGAACGCTTGTCTTTGATCATAGTTTCTATTACAATCACGATGATTATGAAATTGAATTTGAAGTGCAAGATGAAGAAACAGGAAAAGCTGCATTTATTCATTTATTAACGCAACATAACATACCTGTTCGCCATACAAATAACAAAGTAAAACGCTTTTTCCTTGCCAAACAAAAAAAAGCACGCTAAAGTGAAAATTCCACTAGTGAATATGTTTCACTAGTGGATACATCTCACTAAAAAAGTTTACACCCGTAGAATAAGCAAAGAATCTTTGAGAAAGCTGTTTATTTGCCCTCTCGAACATTCCATTGCTACAATAGATATACATTTCATGGAAAAAGGAGTTTATAAAGGATGAGCAAGCAACCGATGACACCATTTGAAGCAATTGGCGGTGAACAATGCATTGCAATATTAGTAGATACATTTTATTCCTATGTCAGTAAACACCCTGACTTATCTCCCATCTTCCCGGAAGATTTAACAGAAACCGCTAGGAAGCAGAAGCAATTTTTAACACAATATTTAGGTGGTCCTAATTTGTACACTGAAGAACATGGTCATCCTATGTTAAGAGCACGCCATCTTCCGTTTGAGATTACTCCAAAACGAGCAGAGGCTTGGCTATCATGTATGGAGCAAGCAATGGATGATACTGGAGTTCATGGTCATATAAGAGAGTTTGTTTTTGAACGTTTAGCATTAACCGCTCAGCATATGGTTAATACTCCAAACGAAACAGGTGAAGTGTAATGGATAAGCAGGAAGCAAAGCATATAAATATGCCATCTCCTTCCGCATGCGAGCATAAGTCTGTAGAAGCATATTTATTTATTGATCCACTTTGTAAAGATTGCTGGGAAATTGAGCCTTTTATTATTAAACTATGGCTTGAATACGGGAAATACTTCTCTATTCGTCATATCGTAACAGGAAAAGTGGATGGAACGAACGCTTCCTCACACAAATGGAATAAACCTGCTAATATTCGATTTGTGTGGGAAAAGACAACCAGTTTACAAGGTTTTTCATGTGATGGAAAGGTACATATGCAAGAAGCATCGTCAACACCATATTTAGTTTCGATGGCAATTAAGGCAGCGGAGTTGCAAGGCCGAAAAGCAGGTTCGAAGTTTTTGCGAAAACTCCAAGAATACATTTTCCTTGAAAATGTATCAAACCCTGACTGCGAACTATTACTTGCATGTGCGAAAGATAGCAATATTGATGTAGAAGAATTTAAAAAAGATCTACATTCTGCTAGTGCAAAAAAAGCTTTCCAATGTGACTTGAAATTCACGAATGAAATGCATATTACAGAAATACCTTCCCTCGTCTTTTTTCATGCGAACTCAGATGAAGAAGGTATTAAAATCGCTGGAAATTATTCCTACGATGTATACGTACAATTATTGAAAGAACTTGTAAAATGTGAAATTGAGCCAGAACCATTACCACCTTTAGAAGTGTTACTAGAAGCAACACAATTTATATCTTCAAAAGAAGTAGCATTTATTTATGATTGTCCGCAACAAGAAATTGAACGCGAACTAAAAAAATTACAACTGAAACGAAAAGTACAAATGATAGAAGTAAAATGCGAACGTTATTGGAAATGGATAGCAAAAGAAAAAGACCTGGTGTAAACACCAGGTCTTTTTCTTTACGGCTTATAAAAATATTAAAGGGGATGGGAGAAATTTTCACGTTCAAACAAAGGGGTATATGTTTGTATGTGAATTCGTTCACGCTTATTATATTACAAGATTCGACGTCAGATGACAACCCCTTTTGTCGAATTTCACACTTTTGTCACATTCTAAACGTTTTCATTTTTGAATAAGCTATAAAAAAGGTCATTTAGGGGGTTTATTTATGAAAAAATCTTATATTGCTCTTCTCTTTCTAGCTGTCATCGTTTCTTTTTTCTTGTACATCCTCTCTCTACTACAAGCTTTTCCTAAAATTATTGCCTTACCTCTTTTATTCGGAATCATCGTTATCACTCTCTCTTATTTCAATTATAAAAAACGATTCAAAGGGTTTTAATTTTAAAAATCAGTCGTAAAACTATCCTTTCAGTTAGAAAAACAAAGAAATTCACCTTTCTCTCCGACAAATATCGACATTGAATCTATTCAACAAAAAGACGAGGATACAATCCCTCGTCTTTTTTCATTACTTTTCTTCAAATAATAATGCTTCTAATTCATTTAATTTCTCTTCAAATACTTGTAGTGCCTCTTTTACTGGTTCAGGAGATGCCATATCTACTCCTGCTTTTTTCAGCACTTCAATTGGATAATCAGAGCTTCCTGCTTTTAAGAACTCGTTAATATAACGTTCTACTGCTGGTTGTCCTTCTTCTAAAATCTGTTTAGATAGAGCTGTCGCTGCACTAAATCCTGTTGCGTATTGATATACGTAATAGTTGTAGTAAAAGTGTGGAATACGAGACCATTCTAAACCAATCTCTTCGTCGATTACTAAAGCGTCACCGAAATATTTCTTATTTAAATCATAGTAAATTTCCGTTAACATGTCTGGCGTAACAGCATGTCCTTCTTGTACTTTCTTATGAATAATATGTTCAAACTCTGCAAACATCGTTTGACGGAATACAGTACCACGGAACCCTTCTAAATAATGATTTAATAAATATAGACGCTCTTTCTTATCTTCTGTCGTTTTTAATAAATAATCATTTAGAAGTGCTTCATTACAAGTAGATGCCACTTCTGCTACGAAGATGGAATAATCACCATATACGTGCGGTTGTGTTTTTCTTGTATAGTAACTATGCACCGAATGACCAAACTCATGAGCAAGTGTAAATAAATTATTTACATTATCATGCCAGTTCATTAAAATATACGGATTTGTTCCATATGCACCAGATGAATATGCCCCGCTTCGTTTTCCTTTATTCTCATACACATCTACCCAGCGATTTTCATATGCCTCTTTCAAAATATCAACATATTCATCACCAAGTACGTTTAAAGATTTTAATAAAAGGTCTTGCGCTTCTTCGTATTTCACATTCATTTTCACTTCTGGTACAAGTGGTGTATATAAATCATACATATGAAGCTCATCAAGTCCTAGTGCACGCTTACGAATATCGATGTAACGGTGTAATAAATGTAAGTTGTCATTTACTGTTTCAACGAGTTGATCGTATACTGCTTCCGGAATATTATTATTGCTCAGTGCAGCTTGGCGAGCAGAATCATATTTACGAACACGCGCATTGAAATTATTACGTTTTACTGCTCCGCTTAACGTACTTGCGAATGTGTTTTTAAATTTTCCGTACGTTTCATATACAGCTTTAAATGCATCTTTGCGAACACGAGGATCATCACTTTCTAAAAACTGAATGTAACGGCCATGTGTAATTTCTATTTCTTCTCCGTCTTCCCCTTTAATAGATGGGAATTTTAAATCCGCGTTATTCAACATACCAAATGTATTGCTTGATGAACTCATTACTTCAGATGCTTCCGCTAATAAAGCTTCCTCAGCTTCTGATAATACGTGCGGGCGTTGACGTGTAATTTCTTCTAATGCATGTTCATATACACTTAAATCTCTATTTTCCTTCAAGAATGTTTGCAATGTATCTTCTGAAATCGATAAAATTTCAGGCACAATATACGCTGTGCTACTAGATACTTGTGAATATAAATTTGTTGCACGATCATTTAATGCTTGATATACAGAGTTTGTTGTATCTTGATCGTAACGCATATGAGCATATGTATATAACTTACCTAATCGCATTGATATTTCATCTTCATATTGCAATGCCTCAAGTAAATTGTCCGCAGAGTCACCAAGTTTCCCTTTAAATTCAGTTAACTTCGGTAATAGCTCTTTAATAGCTTGGAATTCTTTTTCCCATTCTGCATCCGTTTGGAAAATATCTTCTAATCGCCACGTACTTGCTTCTTCAATCTCGTTGCGATCTGGTAATGCTTTCGCTTTGTTTTGTTCAGACATTCTTTAAGCCCTCCTTTAAATATCTCTACTTAAGTACAATTCGTTTTTTTCTTATGTAATTCCTTCACAATCATTCTTTATTATATCCGCTTTTCCTCCTCTCATGTTAAAATTTGCCTCAAATAAAGATAGCGCATGTATTAAGCAAATCTCATCATGTTTCATAATTTCCTCCTCTGTTTTTAACATCACGGCATCCCTTATTTTTCGGTACGTATAAGTTCCCACTTTACGTAAAACACCTATATAGCATAAAAATGTCATATATTCAGTAACTGCCATTTTCCATATGTGCTGCGAAAAGTACGGAAGTATCCTCCTTTTCGTATACCTTTTTACATAACTACACACGTATTGAAGAGAAATACACTCTCCCACTGCAAGCTCCCCTATACACTTCATATATAGAAAAGCTTGCCATATAAATGGGTTTGTTTGAAAAGCAAATGCAGAAGGGAGTGGAACACCAATTTCAGAAGGAAAGCTCGCTGGGGTACATTTAAATTGATATAAGAGGCGTAATAATGACTTATAATTATAATTCCAAATCGGTAAGGCATTTTGGCGAAAGTTTTTCTTTCTCTTCTTCCACTCTTCACCCAATCTTTCTTTCCCGAAAGGAACAGGAGAAAAAAGCATTTCAAAAGTAGTCGCATCAGTTGGTAAATATATAGTATGTGAGAAAAAAACATTTGTAGAAAAGGGAGTGACAAATGCACATTTCATAAATGATTTTTGTTTCGGACAGAAGAAAATAAGAAGTGGCTGAGGATAAGATTGTAAGGAGAAAGCCATAAGTGAGGAAAATTTCATCCAATATGCAGATTGCTTTTTCAATTGATTTCCACCAACGATCCAAATGACCTGTATACCAGCTTGCCAATACGAATATGTTCTTTTGTACAGCTGCTCTATAGCGAGGTTTGCACATTGGTATTCAATTGCAATTTTTCTACCCGCCCTCTCTACAAAAACATCTGGTCGTTGCTTAATTTCTGGGAGGTAGTACTCTATATCCACCTGAAAGTTTTGACGTTTGAACCATCTATATAACAATTCTTTACCATGCATATGATACTTTGATTCCGCTTCATAAAAGGCAAGACATGAATCCACTTTTTTATGAGCAAAATGCCAACTTTTTTGTTTCCCTAATTTCATTTGCACTTCCTTTCCGCAAGCTACACAAAAGAATCGTTCTTGTTGACGCATACGGCGCAAAAGCTCTTCATTACAATTATAGAGTAAATGAATTTTTTCACCGTTTTCTCTTTTAGCGATAAATATCGTAATCACACCCTTTCAGCTCCTTATATTCTACAATTTGTTACAAATTCCTTTTAAAAAAGAGATGTCCCAATTTCGGACATCTCTTTTTATAATAAAGGTGATAATAATCGGTACGTTGATTCAACAATTCGTCTATGAAGACGTCTTTTATGAAAATGATCACCATGAATTTCACTTGATTCTTCTAAATCATCTTTAAAGTCTTGAACAAGTTTTCGAATGCTATCTGTATCATATAAAAAGGCATTTACTTCAAAATTCAAATGAAAACTTCTCATATCCATATTAGCTGTCCCAATTGAAGCTAAATCAGAATCAACGATGACAATTTTACTATGAAGAAAACCTTTTTCGTATTCATATATCTTTACTCCTGCATCTAAAAGCTCTGGGAAGTACGATCTCGATGCGTAAAAGACAGTACGCTTATCCGGTTTACTCGGCATTAATAAACGAACATCAATACCAGCAAGTGCAGCAACCTTTAATGCGGATAAAATATCATCATCCGGAATAAAATACGGCGTTGCAATCCAAATTGATTTCCGAGCAGAAGCGATCATTGCGAAATATAAATGCTTAATCGTTTCCCACTTATTATCGGGGCCACCTGCAACTAGCTGCACTCCTCCCCAATGATCACCCTCAACTGCTTTTGCTTGTAAATATTCAGGGGCTAGCACAGCCTCTCCAGTCATATAAAACCAGTCTTGAAGGAAAATAAGTTGTAAACTTTGAACCGCTTCACCACGTAAATACAAATGCGTATCTCGCCAAAAGCCAAAATATTTATTTTTCCCTAAATACTCATCACCGATATTTAATCCGCCTACAAACCCTTCGTTCCCATCAATCACAACAATTTTCCTATGATTTCGATAATTAATCTTATCGTTTAAAATCGGAAAGCGCACAGGAAAGAATGGAATCATTTCTACACCTGCATCGTTTAATTCTTCAATATACGATTTCGATAACTTAAAACTTCCAACCGCATCATATAAAAAGCGAACAACAACGCCTTCTTTCGATTTTTGTATTAAAATATCTTTAATTTCTGTTCCTAATTTATCATCACGCACAATGTAATATTCCATATGAATGTGATGTTTCGCTCGTTTTAACCCATTTAAAATAGCCCGAAACGTTTCATCTCCATTTGTTAATGTCCTCGTTTCAGTTTGAAATGAAATATTTAAAGCTCCTAATCGATCCGCTAAACGAAATAACAGTTCTTGATGCTTATGATTGCGTAAAATTCGTTCTTCGTAATCTTCATGCCCTTTATATTGTAAAAACGCCTGTTCATCAAGTAACGCCTTCTTTTGGAACATTCTTTTTCTTCGAAAATTTTGTCCAAATAATAAATAAGCAAAGAAACCAAATACCGGAAAAATTCCTAAAACAATTAACCATGTAAGTGTTTTAGATGGATGTCGATTTTCTAAGAAAATAACGCAACCAATTAAAAACGCAGATACTGTAAATAAAATACTAATAATACCTAAAATCGAAACATCTTTTATCCCAATCACATCTGAATAAAATGCTACATCAATAAACATACGTAACGAAACAAATAATGCGAACAATAGCAGTATAAAGAAAATCAGCTTTAACGTATTTTTCATCTCTTACCTCCTAACTAAGAAAGCTTTCCTATTCTTCATATAAAAAGCCGATTTCATACTACAGAAATCGGCCTACGTTTTAGCAGGAAAATTATTGCGAATCGTTTCAAGCGCATGCTCTTTCACAATTTGTTTTCCATACTCACTTACACGATGAATTGTTAAAGTTGATTCTTCTCCATATTCTAAAATAATACTTAAAATACGATCGATTTCTTCTTCATCATGTAGCACTTCATCGAATTCCACATATACATAATAGCGGTCCTCAAATGAATACAGCTCATCTTTTATATCTTCAAAGATAAGACGATGACTTAATGAAATGACATCTTCAAAATCATTAAATTTAATTAAAAAGCCAAACGTACCATCTTCATTAAAGTTTGTTCCTGTTTGTTCTTCTACCTCTTCGACTAATTCTTGTTGGAATAATGATTCGATGCCTTCATCTAGAGGAATATCTATAATTTTGTCTACCCCTATCGGTAGTTCCAGCTTTTGCCCGTCCTTTGAAAGCTCTGCTTTCGTGACAAGTACTTCAATCCCTTTATCGACTGCTTGCACTTGAATCCATAACGGCCCATCAATAAAGAAATCGTCATGATCACGAGCTTCGTCCATCATCTCCCAAAAGAGCTCTTCACTTCGTTCGCGATCATACCAAATTTCTTCACGATTAAATCCTCTATCCTCTATATCAATGTACGTAATAAAAAATTTCATCGTATGATCATTAATTCTTTCAATATCCAAAATACAACTCTCCCTTCCTGCTTAGAATTGTTATGAAGGGATTCCCCACTCATATGACAAATCAATAGATCCTTGTACTCTCATTTTATGATAAGATTCTCCAGAATGGAAATAAAATCGATTTATTTTACAAAAATAGTTATATGCCTATCTTTCCTCGATAAACTACATAAATATATTATTATAGCGATTTCTTACTTACAAAAAATTTGGACATACATTTCCACATTCCCCCGTACACTGTAATAAAGTGAAACTTCTATTAGAAGAGATTATTTAACAACAACTTTCTTCATCACATACATATAGTTCGCTTATTAAAACATCATAAATGGAGGCAGACGAATGGACTTAGAGTTTTTAACATCCGTACTAATGATTGTCGGTATCGATGTTGTATTAGGTGGTGACAATGCAATCGTCATCGCACTAGCTAGCCGAAATTTACCTGAATCGAAACGAAATAAGGCTATTTTGATCGGTACTCTTTTAGCGATTGTACTAAGAATCATCCTTACTATACTAGCTGTCTATTTACTCGACATTCCATTTCTACAATTGATTGGCGGGGTTTTACTTACATTAATTGCAGTCAATTTATTAACCGATAATAGCAACGATCTTTCTTCTATTCAAGGAAAAACAACTTTATTTCAAGCTGTGCGGACAATTGTTTTCGCGGATCTCGTTATGGGGTTTGATAATGTTATTGCCATTGCAGGTGCAGCTCACGGGAGATTTTTACTCGTCATAATCGGCTTACTCATTTCTATCCCGATTATTATTTGGGGCAGCAAACTTATTTTAATACTTATGGAACGATTTCCATTCCTCATTTATTGCGGGGCAGCGATTCTTGCCTATACTGCAGGAAAAATGGTTACACATGAAGACAGACTTGCAACCTTTTTTCATAACAATCCAAGTTTCACTACAAGCATTCCTTATTTGTTCATTTTCACTATTTTATGCATCGGCTTTATCGTACAACAAGTTCGATTACGCAATGTGAAACATTAAAAAAAACCTTCTACTATATAATAGGTAGAAGGTTTTCATATTATTATAATTAATTTACAAGACGTTGTGCTTCACGTAATTGGAACGTTCTTACTGTACGTGGTAAGAAACGACGAATTTCGTCTTCGTTGTAACCAACTTGAAGGCGTTTCTCGTCAATCATAATTGGACGACGTAAAATCCCTGGATAGTCACGAATCATCTTATATAAATCTTGAAGTGGTAAAGACTCTAAGTTTACATTCAATTCTTGGAAAACTTTCGAACGAGTAGAAATAATCTCATCCGTTCCGCTTTCTGTCATACGTAAAATCTCTTTAATTTCCTCAATCGTTAATGGATCTGAGAAAATATTACGTTCTGTATAGGGAATATGATTTTCCTCTAGCCATAATTTCGCCTTTCTACAAGACGTACAGCTTGGAGAACTATATAATGTTACCATACAAAGCTCACTCTCCTTAAAGAGTACAAATTCTGTACTAAATACAGTTTTAATTTCTAACTTCAGCAATTTTTCGCGATAACTTGTCTTATTGAAAAGTACAAAAATCGCATTTCATGTAAGCAACAACTTATAATAAACAACAATTACTTTTAATAAGTAACTTCTATAATCATTATACAATAGATTTTGCAAGAAATATACAGTAAATTTCCTGCTAGTTGAGAAAACTCTTCCGTGCATTTCACTGCTATGTAACATGATTACGCTCACTTCAGCTGTACTTTAACAATAACTTTCAATCCTTTTACTACTCACTTCTCATAGATTTTTCATATAATATATAGTTATTTATCTATAATCTTCCCTATGAAAAAGAGAACGTTTTCTTACTTTTTCTTGATAAATCAATTAAGAAATGTAAGACTATACAAATGAGAATAAAAAGGAACATTTGTTCTTATTTTAACAAATATCCTCCCTCCTGTCTACACGATTTCTAAAGTAAATTAAATATTTTTCTGACATTTCTTTCTTTTTCATTTTTTATCTCATACAATAAACATACAGACAGGCAAAGGGGGAGTTTTCAAATGATTGCTTTTTTTATTGATTTTATTACGGTTGCTGCCCTCATCATCGGAATAACAGCATTGATTGGTGTCATTACAAATAGCATCGGCGAAAAGCTCTTTGGTGGAAAAGAAAAAATGAAGTTTGTTAACAAAAGTTTGGGTGTACAATCTGGCTGGAACCAAGTTGGCGGAAAAGGCATTTATAAGAAACGAACGTATTAAAAAAAGCAGGCGATCGCCTGCTTTTTTTCTTATTTCTCTACTGACGCCCATTTAAAGCTTAAATCGCCGCCATATTTATGGTTATACATATTTTTAATTGAATCTCTTTGTAAATATGCTCTACCACGTTGATATACTGGAACAATCGCAGCATCATCAAGTAACATTTTTTCTGCTTCTAATAAGTTCTTCCAACGAGCATTTACATCGCTTCCATCTTTTTTCGCCTTCATAATGATTTCATCGTATTTTGGATTAGAGTACTTCATCTTATTTTGTGACCCATCTGTTACAAACATATCAAGATATGTAATTGGATCTGGGAAGTCCGCACTCCATCCAGAGAATGACATGACATAATCGCCCGCATCTTCTAATTTTAGTTTTTGTGCGAATGGTTGTTGTTTAATTTTTACTGTTAAACCTGGTAAATTCTTTTCTAATTCACCTTTTAAATATTCACCAGTTTTCTTTGATAACTCTACATCTTCATTTAATAATTCTAATTCGATTTCATTTTTACCAAGTTCTTTTTTACCAGCTTCCCAATATTTCTTCGCTTCTTTCACGTTTGGTTTTACAATATCCCCGTTTACAGCACGGAAATCTTTTTTATCTGGTCCTTTAATGAAGTTATCAGGAATTAATCCTGTTGCTGGCTTAGAACCGTTATTTAATAATGTATCCACGAATGGCTTACGGTCAAAAGCAAGTGAAATTGCTTTACGAATATTTTTATTTGCTAAAGCTGGATCTTTTTGATTTAAACGAAGGAAGAATACAGATGTATCTTCTACTGTTTGGAAATCTGGTTTTCCTTTATATTTATCAATAAACTCCGCTAATAACGACGCTCGATCAATTGCATTTGTTTCATATAAGTTAATTGGCGTAGATGTATCTTTTACAATATTAAAGTTTACTTCTTCAATCTTCACTTCTTTATTGTCCCAATATGACGCGCTCTTTGTCATTTTAAAGCTACGTTCATGTTGCCAATCACTTAATGTAAATGGTCCGTTATAAAGCGTTGTATTCGCTTCCAAACCAAACTTCGTACCTTGCTCTTTCACAAACTTTTCATTCACAGGATAGAAGATTGGATATACCATTAAATCTACAAGGTATGGAATTGAATTATCTAATTCCACTTCTAATGTATAATCATCAATCGCCTTTACCCCTAATTGATCCGGACTCATCTCTTTTTTATTAATTTTCTCTGCATTTTTTATATCATACATAATGTACGCTGATTTCGCAGCTGTATCTGGGTTAATCGCTCTTTGCCATGCGTATACGAAATCTTTTGCCGTCACAGGATCACCATTTGACCATTTTGCGTCTTCACGTAATTTAAATGTATATTTTTTACCATCTTCTGATTTTTGGAATTCCTTCGCTACACCAGGAACTAGCTTATCATCTTTTCCTAAACTGTATAAGCCTTCCATCGTATTACCCATTACTCTTGAAGAAACTGCATCAGCTGATAACGCTGGATCCATCGTTGGAATTTCTTGCGTTTCAATTAAGTTAATAACTTGCTTCGCACCGCTTTTCCCGCTATCCCCTTTTGCGTTCGCTTGCGGTTCATCTTTTTGGTAGCTACATGCCCCTAACATCATGCTCATTGCTACTGTTGATACTACAAAAACTGGCATCTTTTTTTTCATACTTCCACCCTCCACAAAAATGTTAGCCCTTTCATTTTCAAACAGAAAGAAATATATATATGTTCTAATAATTCATATTATACACACAAATATATTTTTTGTATATTTATATTTCTATTTCATTAAAATTTCCTGTTAAAAAATAAATCTTTGTAAACGTTTCATATTGCTGATTATTCTTACTAAAGTGTTAAAAACAATATTTTTTATACTTTTCTAAATTATCAGAGAAAAATGAATTTTATATCTCATAATACTTTATGTATAATTATCCTTTTGTTTTTATCATAAAATAGCACTCTCTTCATAATAAAAATATGTAGGCTAAAATGAGTGCAAAGGTTAAGAAAGTATGTTACGATACATTTTGCTAAAAATAGATATCGGTAAAGAGGGGACGGACATGGCAGCAATTCAGGCAAAAAACGGGCCTACTGAGAAATTAAGTTTATTCTTATTAACATGGCCTATTTTTCTAGAAGTTTTTCTTTTTATGTTAATGGGGATCGCTGATACTTTCATGTTAAGTGCATTATCAGACGATGCTGTATCTGGGGTTGGTGCAGCGAATCAATACCTCCATATCGCTATTTTGGTACTAGAAGTCATCGGGAACGGCGCAGCTATCGTCGTATCTCAATACCTCGGTTCCAAACGCTTTATGGAAGCATCTAAAATATCAGCATTAGCCGTCACATTAAATTTAATAGTTGGGCTCGTTATAAGCGCTGGTTTTCTTTTATTTTCGAAACATATGATGCTCGCAATGAACTTACAAGGCGATGTACTAACGTATGCGCAAAACTACTTATCTATCGTCGGAGGAGCCATCTTCCTACAAGCTATTATTAACTCATTAGCCGCAATTATCCGTGTACACGGTTTTACAAAGCAAGCGATGTTTATTTCACTCGGAATGAATATGATTCATATCGCTGGAAACTACGTACTCATTTTCGGTAAATTTGGTTTCCCTGAGCTCGGTGTACAAGGGGCTGCAATTTCTTCCGCTATCAGTCGATTGATCGCACTTATTGTTTTCTTCTGGTTACTATACCGCGTTATGGAATATCGTGTGAAATTACAATATTACTTCACTTTATCCAAAGAATACATTGGGAAAATTTTAAAAATTGGCATTCCATCTGCATTTGAACAAGTGATGTATCAAGCTTGTCAAATCGTCTTCCTTTATTACGCAACGTACTTAGGAACGGAATCATTAGCTGCTAGACAATACGCTACTAACATTTCCATGTTCACTTATTTATTTGCAATTGCAATTGGTATGGGAACAGCCATTATTATTGGCCGCCTCGTTGGTGGTGGCGAAAAAGATGAAGCATACGAACGCTTGTGGAAAAGTGTAAAATGGGCAATTGGTGTAACTTTATGTATGGTCGCTCTCGTTATTACATTCCGTACACAATTAATGGGACTGTTTACAGATAATCCGCACATTATCGGGTTAGGCGCAAGTGTTCTTTTACTAAGTGTACTACTTGAAACGGGACGTACGATGAACATCGTCATCATTAATTCGCTTCGTGCAGCTGGTGATGCAAAATATCCTGTTTTAATCGGTGCATTCTCTATGGTGTTAATGAGTTTACCACTAGGTTACTTTTTCGCCTTTCATTTAGATATGGGGCTCGTTGGTATTTGGCTAGCAATCGCCATCGACGAATGGACACGTGCCATTATTATGTTCTTCCGCTGGAAAAGTAGAGCATGGGAGCGTTATGCGCTTGTTAAACCTGAAGAACAAGAGGAGAATGTTTCTGTTCAAGTGCAGTAATTTTGCATATGGATATCACTAATGATACATGAGATTTATATCGGCGATTCTTTAAATATATCGACTGACCGACAAATGTATACAATTCTTTTATATAGTAGAAAAAGAGCCATCCTTCCATAACAGAAGAATGGCTCTTTTTCTTATTGATAAATCTCTTTATATTTCTTGTACTCCGCTTCCGAACATAGTACGAAATGTCCTGGGCGAATTTCACGCATTGTTGGTGCTTCACTACCATAATTATGCTGTGATGGATCATATACGATACGTTTACGATTGCGCTCATAATCTGGATCTGGAAGTGGAATCGCTGATAATAGTGATTTCGTATATGGATGAATTGGATTCGCATATAATTCATCACTTGTTGTTAACTCAACGATTTGGCCACGATACATTACACCAATACGGTCACTAATGTATTTTACCATTGATAAATCATGGGCGATGAATAAGTATGTTAAACCTTTTTCTTTTTGTAGCTTTTTCAGTAAGTTTACAACTTGCGCCTGAATCGATACGTCAAGTGCTGAGATCGGCTCATCGGCAATGATAAATTCTGGGTCTACAGCAAGCGCTCGAGCGATACCGATACGCTGACGTTGTCCACCTGAGAATTCGTGTGGGAAACGGTTTGCGTGCTCTTTATTTAAACCAACTGTGTTTAATAGTTCATGAACACGGTCCATGCGCTCTTTTTTACTTTTCGCTAGTCCGTGAATATCGATACCTTCTGCAATAATATCCCCTACTGTCATACGAGGATTTAATGATGCGTATGGATCTTGGAAAATCATTTGCATTTTACGGTTGAATTTCTTCAGTTCTGCGCGTGATTTCTTACCATGTACGTTTTCACCATCGAACAATACTTCACCAGCAGTTGCATCATATAAACGAATAATCGTTCTTCCAGTTGTCGATTTACCACAACCTGATTCTCCTACAAGACCAAATGTTTCTCCGCGGTAAATATCAAATGAAATATCATTAACCGCTTTGACAACACCACCACTCACGTCGAAGTGCTGCTTTACATTTTTTACTTCAATTAATTTCTCACGTTGTTTAGTCATGTTGTTCACCTGCTTTCATTTGAAGAATGCGTTTTTCAACGACTGCTGGCGGTTTTACTTCTGGAGCTTGCTCGTGAAGTAACCAAGTTGCCGCATAGTGCGTATCACTTACTTTAAATAAAGGTGGGTCCATTTCAAAATCAATTTTCAGTGCCTGCGGGTTACGTGGTGCAAAAGCATCTCCCTTTGGCGGCTTCAATAAATCTGGAGGCGTTCCAGGAATTGCATATAACTCTTCTTCTGAACCATCTAAACTTGGCATAGATGCGATTAAACCCCAAGTATATGGATGTTTCGGATTGTAGAAAATTTCATCTACAGTTCCAATTTCAACAACTTTACCAGCGTACATAACTGCCACTCGGTCCGCAACGTTTGCTACTACACCTAAGTCATGCGTAATGAAAATGATTGCTGCTTCTGTTTTTTGCTGAATGTCTTTCATAAGTTCTAAAATTTGCGCCTGAATCGTAACGTCTAGCGCTGTTGTCGGCTCATCGGCAATTAATAATTTCGGGTTACAAGCTAACGCCATCGCAATAACTACACGCTGTCTCATACCACCTGAGAATTGGTGAGGATATTGTTTTAAACGAGCTTCTGGATTTGGAATACCTACAAGGTCAATTAATTCTAAAGCAACTTTACGTGCATCTGCTTTACTCATCCCTTGGTGTTTAATTAGACCTTCCATAATTTGATTTCCAATTGTCATCGTTGGGTTTAATGATGTCATTGGATCTTGGAAAATCATCGCGATATCTTTACCGCGTACTTGCTGCATTTCTTTTTCTGTTAATTTCGTTAAGTCACGACCTTCAAATACGATTTCACCATTTTTAATGCGTCCAGGAGGATTCGGAATTAATCCCATTAACGCTTTAGAAGTAACTGATTTCCCTGAACCAGATTCTCCTACAATCGCCAATGTTTCTCCTTTTTTCAAATCAAAAGTAACGCCGCGTACAGCTTGTACTTCACCTGCATGTGTATCAAAGGAGACTTGTAAATCTTTTACCTCTAACAATGTTTTCATCTTTGCCTCTCCCCTCTTTTACTTACGCATTTTTGGATCTAACGCGTCGCGTAATCCGTCTGCCATTAAGTTAAACGCTAAAATTAATATACTGATGACAACCGCAGGGATGAACATCATATGCGGATACGTTTGAATAGATTTATAACCATCATTTACAAGAGAACCTAGTGACGCAAATGGCGGCTGAATTCCTAAACCGATGAAACTTAAGAACGCTTCACCAAACACCGCTGATGGAATTGTAAACATTGTCATTACGATAATAGGTCCCATTACGTTTGGAATTAAATGTTTCACAATTAATTGTGTATTTGTTGCACCTAATGTACGAGATGCTAATACATATTCTTGGTTTTTTAACTTTAAGATTTGTCCACGAACAATACGCGACATCCCTATCCAACCTGTAATCGCCATCGCGAGTGTAATTGACCAAATACCAGATCCCATAATGATTACCATTAAAATAACGATGATTAAGTATGGAATACCGTTAATAATCTCCATAATACGTTGCATAATGTTATCTACTCTACCGCCGTAGAATGCTGAAATACCTCCGTATGCAACCCCAATTACTAAGTCAATTGCTGCTGCTAAAAGAGCGATATATAATGATACGCGTGTACCTTCCCATGTTCTTGTCCATAAGTCACGGCCAAGATCATCTGTACCAAACCAGAAGTACTCTTTAATATCACGTTTTTCATATTGGTCAACACCATATTGATCTGTACCGTCAAATGGTAACCAATGAACATTTTCAATAACTGGAATTTTTGGTGGTAATTTCGCTCGACCTAAATCTTGCTCTTTATACGAGTGTTTACTTACCATCGGTCCAAAAATCGCTAATAGTGCAATGATAACTAATAATACAAGGCCAAGCATCGCACCTTTATGTTGGAATAAACGTCTTCTTACATCTTGCCAAAACGTTAGGCTTGGACGGGCAATGACTTCATTATCAACATTATTTTGATTGGCTTGTTGAAATAAATCTGGAGATAATTTTTGTACATCTTTCATCATTTTTTCCCTCCCGCTAAACGAATACGAGGATCAATAATTCCGTATAAAATATCTACAATGAAAATAACTAAAATGAAGATTGCACTATAGAAAATCGTAGTTCCCATAATAACTGTATAGTCATTTAAAGTAATCGATTTAACGAATTGTTCCCCAAGTCCTGGTACAGCATAAATTTGCTCGATAACAAGTGTTCCTGTAATTAATGCCGCAACCATTGGTCCTAAAATTGTTACAACTGGAATTAACGCGTTACGAAGTGCATGTTTGACAATGATAACGCCTTGGCTAATTCCTTTCGCTTTCGCTGTTAAAATGTAATCGGCTTGCATAACTTCAATTAATTCTGCACGAGAGAAACGTGCGATTGTTGCAATAACTCCCATCGATAATGCAATTGTAGGCATTACAGTAAACTCTGGTCCTTTCCAGAATGCTACTGGGAACCAGCCAAGTTTTACCCCTACGAAATATTGCAGTAATGCGGCGAATACGAATGATGGTACCGACATTCCGAGTACCGAAATAACTGTTGCACTATAATCTACCCACGTATTATTACGAAGTGCGGCAACAATACCTAAAATTAAACCGATAAATGTTCCTAATATAATCGCTTGTAAACCTAATTGGGCTGATGGTCCAATACGATCCACAATCATGTCTGTTACTGGGCGGTTATCATATTGGAATGATACCCCTAAATCACCTTTTGCTAGGTTACCTAAGTAACGTGCGTATTGAACTGGTACCGGATCATTCAATCCGTATTTTTCAAGAATGATTTCTTTTTGTGCCGGTGATAGCTTCTCCTGGTTTTTAAGCGGAGAACCCGGAAGTAATTTCATCAAAAAGAAAGTCAGTGTAGTAATTAAAAATAATGTCAAAGCCATGTACACGAAACGTTTTAATACATAACGTCCCATATCAAGCACCTCCCCGTTTTTCTCTAAAGCAATAAGATAGTTTAAAATATTCTTACTTTTATTTTTTTAAAATAAGAGCATATGCCCATCATAGGCATATACCCTTGTAAACGATGGAAAAAAAGATTATTTTTGTTCAACAGATGCCCATTTGTAAGTTAATTTACCACCATAGTTAATTGGGATAATATCTTTTACGGCACCTTTTACTACATACGCTGAACCTTTTTGGAAGATTGGAGTGATAACTGCATCCTCTTTAATTAACATCTTCTCTACTTCTAGAAGGTTGTCCCAGCGAGCTTGTAAATCTTTTGTATCTGTTTTAGCTTTTAGGATTAACTCATCATATTTCTGATTAGAATACCCTGTTTTATTTTGAGAACCATTCGTAACAAACATATCTAAATATGAGATTGGATCTGGGAAATCTGGTCCCCAAATACCAAACGCAATATCATATTGCTGAGAATCTTCTAATTTATTTTTTTGTGCGAATGGTTGCTGTTTAATTTTAATTGATAAACCTGGTAAGTTCTTTTCCATCTCACCTTTTAAGAATTCCCCAACCTTTTTAGCATCTTCATTATCAAAGTTTAAGAATTCTAGTTCGATTTTATCAGTTCCAAGCTCTTTCTTCGCTGTTTCCCAAAGCTTTTTCGCTTCTTTTGGATTTGTTTCAACTAGCTTTCCATTTTCAGCTCGGAAATCTTTTTTATTCGGACCTTCAGCGAAATCTTTTCCAACAAATCCGTAAGCTCCAATTGCACCGTTATTTAAAATAACTTTTGCAATGTTATCACGGTCAAAGGACATTGAAATTGCTTTTCTTAAGTTTTTATTACTTAAGTACTGATTACTTTGATTAAATCTTAAGTAAGCAACCCCTGCTTCTTTTCTTGTTTGGAACTCTGGACTTTTTCTAAACTTATCAACAAATTCAGACGTTAAAGCCGCTCGGTCAATCGCGTTTGTCTCATATAAATTTACATCAGTTGCTGTATTTTTTACAATATTAAAGTTGATTTCTTCGATTTTAACCGTTTTATTATCCCAATATGAAGGATTCTTCTTGAATTGGAAACTTTGTTCATGTTTCCAATCACTCATAACGAATGGACCGTTATATAATGTTGTATTTGCCTCTAAACCAAATTTATCACCTTGTGCTTTTACAAAGTTTTCATTTAGTGGGTAAAATACTGGATAAACTGTTAAATCGATAAAGTAAGGAACGGGATTGTCTAATTCTACTTCTAATGTATAATCATCAATCGCTTTTACACCTAATTGGTCAGCAGGTAATTCTTTTTTATGAATTTTCTCTGCATTTTTAATATCGAACATAATGTACGAATACGTTGCTTTTGTATCTGGATTTACTGCTCTTTTCCATGAATACACAAAATCTTTAGCTGTTACAGGTTCCCCATTCGACCATTTCGCATCTTTTCTTAATTTAAATATGTATTTCTTCCCATCATCTAGCTTTTCGACATCTTCTGCAACTCCAGGCATTCTCTTTTGATCTTTGCCAATACGATATAAACCTTCCATCGTATTATTTAATGCTGTAGAAGATGAAGAATCAGATGCCAATGATGCATCCATTGACGGAATTTCAGATAACTCTGTTAAATTAAGAATCTGTTTTCCGTTACTACTACTCGTAGCGTTCTCTTTCCCTTTTGCTTTTGCGTCATCTTTTTGGTAGCTACACGCGCTAAGCAACATACTTGCAGTTAAAGTTGATGCAAGTAATAACGGTATCTTTTTCTTCATGTTGTGTTGCCTCCCCTAATTGCACTTCCTGTACCCTCACTTGTTAAAAAGTAGAATTGAAAGAATAATCTCCAAGTTTCTACAATTTTCATTATACATATAATATAACAATTGTGAATATAGTTTTTTGTTTTTTTGTTAAAATTTTTAATAAAATATTTATATTTTTAATTTTTCGTAAAGGGATACATTAACATTGCTACCATCATCTTAAAATCAGACCTTTAATTGCGTATAATTTTCAAAAAATTAATCCTAGTACTTATTATAGCTTTTATAGTATAATAATTCTAGTAATATTTTGACGGAGGGGAATATTTTGAATAAAGTTTTTTTTCATACTTGTATACTAATTTTTATAGCGATGATTGCTTCTAGTATTGGTGCATTCCTCATTTCATCTCAATTTTTGTTGAACTTTGTCAACATTTTGTTTTATATTGCACTGTTTTTTATTCTGATCGGCGGTTTTTTATACATATTTCAAAATGGTTTTTTCAATGTAACCATTTACGCATTCCAAAGAGTATTTGGTACGAACAAAAAGATTGACTCTTTAATTGAAGAAGTCGAGGAACCTACAGATAAGAAAGAACGTATTTATAAAACATATTCATTCAAATGGACATATCCAATTTGTATTACAGGTATCTTCCTTGGGTTGTTCTCGACCCTCATTAGCTTTACTATTTTGATGTAGTTTGCAAACACTATCCCATATGATATAATAATCAGCAAAACATTTTGTTATAAAACTTTAGTTCTTTCATATTAAAAGAGCTCAAGTAACAATAAATAAATTTATATGTATGCGATGATAAAGAAGAGTACATATTGAGGCAATTTCAGAGAGCTTGTGGTTGGTGTGAACAAGTAATTGTACAGTATGGAATGGGCTTTTGAGCACCAAACCGAACCGAAAGTAGTAGGCTTTGGCGTTATATCCAAACGTTATTATGGATTAGAGAGATTTCACAGTAGTGAAATAATTAGGGTGGTACCACGGTCCATTCGTCCCTATAGTTTTTGGGATGAATGGGCTTTTTTGTTTGCCTTCTCTTCCCCACATCACGCATTCTATTTTAGGAGGAATTACTTATGTCAGTTATCTTTTCTGGTATTCAACCAAGTGGAACGATTACACTTGGAAACTATTTAGGAGCAATGAAGCAGTTTACAGAGCTTCAAAATGAACACGACTGTTATTTCTGTATTGTAAACCAACATGCGATTACAGTACCTCAAGATCCCGTCGGGCTTCGTAAAAACATCCGCAGTCTTGCTGCACTTTATGTAGCATGCGGCATCGATCCTGAAAAAGCTACTTTATTTGTACAATCAGAAGTACCAGCACACGCTCAACTAGGATGGATCATGCAATCTGTTGCTTACGTTGGAGAATTAGAACGTATGACGCAATATAAAGATAAAGCTTCTGGTAGAGATTCAGTTCCAGCTGGATTACTTACGTATCCACCATTAATGGCTGCTGATATTTTACTTTACAACACTGAAATCGTGCCGGTTGGTGATGACCAAAAGCAACATATCGAATTAACACGTGACTTAGCAGAGCGTTTCAACAAACGTTACCGCGAAATCTTCACAATGCCTGAAATTCGCATTCCAAAAGTAGGAGCTCGCGTTATGTCATTAACAGAGCCTACGAAAAAAATGAGTAAATCTGATCCGAATCCAAAATCAATGATTAGTATGCTTGATGAGCCAAAAACAATTGAAAAGAAAATTAAGAGTGCTGTAACTGACTCTGAAGGTATTGTGAAATTTGATAAGGAAAACAAACCTGGTATCTCTAATTTATTAACAATCTACTCTTCATTCTCTGGAAAAACAGTTGAAGAAATCGAAGCAATGTACGAAGGAAAAGGATACGGCGACTTCAAAGGCGACCTAGCGCAAGTAGTCGTAGAAGCTATTCGTCCAATCCAAGACAAATATAACGAACTAATCAACTCACCAGAACTAGACGAAATCCTAGACAAAGGTGCAGAAAAAGCAAACCGCGTTGCATTCAAACAACTACGCAAAGTAGAAAACGCAATGGGACTAAGCAGAAAACGTAGGTAACATATAAAGCGGAGGCGACTGCTTAGCCCTGACGGCTAAGGTTCTTTCCCACAGAAGGTGCTTTTTACCTTCTTGTGGGGAAGGTTCTTAGACGCGAAGGGTTAGGAGCCGGAGCTAGATTACATATAAAGCGGAGGCAGCTCGTTCAGCTCTGACTGGATAAGGTTCTTTCGCATAGAAGACGCTTTTTGTCTTCTTATGCGGAAGGTTCTTAGACACGAAGAGCTCGCTGCCGGAGCTGGATTTCTACATAAAGCGGAGGCGACTGCTTAGCCTTGACGGCTAAGGTTCTTTCCCACAGAAGGTGCTTTTTACCTTCTCGTGGGGAAGGTTCTTAGACGCGAAGGGCTAGGAGCCGGAGCTGGATTTCTACATAAAGTGGAAGCGGCTCGTTTAGAATGTTCGGTGGAACTAGATTACTACAAAATTAAAAAACCGCCAATTGGCGGTTTTTTAATTTACCTTTTGCTCATTTTCCATTTCCCATAACTTTTCAAAAAATGGCTGTCCTTTTACGAGACGCTCGCATAATTGTTCGTGCTTATCAGACCAGCCTGTTTTCGCTTCATCATACAGCTTAGCCCAAATATCTTCAAATTCCATATGTTGAACCATTCCATACGCTGATGGATCCCACTCTGTGAACCAATAGCGAATTTCTGCTGTATTTTTCGTTGTATGTAATTGATCTAACGCCATAAATAATAATTGTTTTAGCTGTCTTTCTTTACGAGTCAAGCCATTCATAATGAAAGGCGATGGTGATAAAATGTGATGTTCTTTTTCTGTTTCTTCTACTTGGAACTCATACTTTTCTGCTTGTACGTTTTCTACCATCTCATATACCATTTGCTCTTGGCGTGGTATAAGTCTACTTTTGCGAATTGGTACATTGTAACCAATTGTGTCAATGGCAATAATGCCTTTCCCATCTGTAACAACAAAGCAATACTCTTGCTGCAAACGTTCATGATTTTTACGAATATAAGCCTTATGATGTACGTCTTCCAGCATTTTTTGCGGAAGCTCTAACAATTCGTTCTCGATGTAATGATATAATGTGGCATCTACTTTTAATAATGGCACTTGATCTAATAGCTCAATCGTATCATCTTTCCGCCATTCGTAAAAATGACAAACGTTATACCCATTTTCTTCACCTTCAAACCAATTTACCCATACATCATGTAGATATAACATTCACTACCCCTCACTTCACTACTGTTTGTACCAATCATTATGTTCATTTTTGCTTAACTTTATTCCACTTGAGGAAATATATTCTAATTATTATTTTTTCTTCTATTAATACTAAAAAAACAGGAAATAGAATTCCTGTTTTTTTATATATGAAATGTATTTGCTTTATTCAATATTTCTTTTGCATCTATAGATAATAAAGAAAGTGTATCTTCTCCTTCCAAAGTTACACAATCTTTGACAATATGAAATCCAAGCGCATAGCCAAGCATCTTCGGATAAGAGTGAAAGCCATTTAATAAGATGTCATGTTCCCTTGTTCCTCGTTTTATACTTATTCTTTCATGTACAACATTTTTCCAATAATAAACAGCCTCTTCTTTTGAAAGATACGCCGTCCACGGTGCATTGTTTTTTTCTGTATACCTTTCTGTTACTGCTTGTTCCGCTAGCCCTTCCATAATCATCGTATCAAGTAATGTATATTCTGTTTCTTTCGTCTCAATTTGATGTAACCTGCATATGTGATGATATTCATGCGCCAATAACACTTTTAATTCTTCTACCGAATTCCGCCCACATACGAATAAGAAAATAACATGACGCATAGATAATCCAGCCCTACCGTTATACTCTTCTTGTACAGTTCGATTATAGGAATCTGATAATAAAATAAAGACAGGGACATCTGGACCTTTTAACCAATTTTTCAGTTTATCATACTCCAGGCTCAATTCTTTCCAAATTTCCTTTTCCTCTAATTCTTTAATTTCCTTTTCTCCGCGCATGATCGGGCGATACATCCCTTTTGAAATTAAAAAGCGATACAACCTTTCTTTTGGCAACGGAATATACTTCGTAAATTTCTCACAAAGTTTTTCTGGCCGTCCATAATATAAATGTAGCCATTCAGCTGTTTCAACAATCCCCATCTTTATCCCTCCTTTTTCTTATGTATATGCTACAGGAGAAAAAGGCGTAAAAATAAATAAGGAGTTTTTTCGCAATATATTGCGAAAAAACTCCTTATTTTATCGATTATTTATACGATTTAAATACTAACACTGCGTTATGACCACCAAATCCTAATGAGTTACTTAATACTGCATTTACTTCTTGGTGTCTCGCTTGATTTGGTACGTAATCTAAGTCACATTCTGGATCTGGTGTCTCATAGTTAATTGTTGGAGGAATTACTCCGTCTGTAATTGATTTAATAGAGAAAATCGCTTCAACAGCACCAGCTGCTCCTAATAAGTGACCTGTCATTGATTTCGTTGAGCTAATTGCTACTTTATACGCGTGCTCGCCGAAAGTTTCTTTAATTGCCATCGTTTCATATTTTTCATTCGCATCCGTACTTGTACCGTGCGCATTAATGTAATCAATATCTTCTGGCTGTAGGCCTGCATCAGCTAAAGCTTGACGCATTGCGCGCACTCCGCCTTCCCCACCAGGAGCAGGCATTGTAATATGGAATGCATCTCCAGTTGCACCATAACCAGCAATTTCCGCGTAAATGTGAGCACCACGTGCTAATGCGTGCTCTAATTCTTCAAGAATTAGAATACCTGAACCTTCACCCATTACGAAACCGCTACGGTTTTTATCAAATGGACGGCAAGCCGTTGCTGGGTCTTCATTAAATGTTAATGCTTTCGCTGAGCTAAATCCTGCGAATGCCATACTTGTTAGCGGCGCTTCTGCTCCGCCTGTAATCATTGCATCAGCATCACCACGCTGAATTGCTTTAAATGCATCACCAATTGAGTTTGCACCAGATGCACAAGCCGTTACAGAACAAGTGTTAATTCCTTTTGCTCCTGTTGCGATTGATACTTGACCTGCTGCCATATCTGGAATCATCATCGGCACGAAGAATGGGCTCACGCGGCGTGGGCCTTTCTCAGTAAAAATCTTAAATTGTTCTTCGTATGTTTCCATACCGCCAATACCAGATCCAATCCATACACCAATTCGAGGTCCGTTTTCTTCTGTAATTTCAAGCTTTGCATCTGCAACTGCCATTTTCGCTGCTGCTACTGCATATTGTGTAAAGCGATCCATACGGCGCGCTTCTTTTTTATCAATATATTTCTCGACTTCAAAGTCGTTAATTTCCGCTGCTACTTTTGCTGGAAATAGTTCTGGATCAATTCTTGTAAGTCGCCCGATTCCAGATACACCCTTTTTAATGTTTTCCCACGCTGTTTCAACATCTGTTCCGACCGGTGTAACAGCTCCTAGTCCTGTAATTACGACCCTCTTTTTTTCCATACAAAATACACTCCTTTTTTTCTCTCAGTCCTTATTTACCCCAACGAAGAGCAACTGCTCCCCATGTTAATCCGCCGCCAAAACCAACAAGTATAATTAAATCACCGTCTTGAATACGTCCGTTTTGCAATTCCTCTACCATTGCAATCGGAATTGAAGAAGCTGATGTATTACCGAACTTCTCAATCGTCATACTCATTTTTTCTTGTGGTAAATTTAACCTCTCTCTTGCAGATTCCATAATACGAATGTTTGCTTGATGCGGTACTAAGAAATCCACATCTTCTTTCGTAAGACCAGCTTTATCTAAAACGCGAAGACAAGAATCACCAAGTTGACGAACGGCAAATTTAAACACTTCTCTGCCATTCATCATAACATACTCGTCTTGATAAAGGTGCTTGCCGCCACTTCCGTCTGCTCCTAATTCAAAAGATAGAACACCTTTACCTTCTGAAACAGCTCCCATTACGATAGCACCGGCTCCGTCTCCAAATAGTACTGCTGTATTTCGATCGTTCCAGTCTACAATTTTAGATAGTTTATCACTACCAACTACTAATACATTTTTATACGTTCCTGTTTGAATAAATTGCTGCGCTGTAATCATTCCGTACATAAAACCGGCACATGCTGCACTTAAATCCATTGCAGCTGCATGTTTCGCTCCTATTGCTTCTTGAATTACACAAGCAACTGCTGGAAAAGCACGATCTGGTGTTACTGTTGCTACTAAAATAAGATCGATATCCTCTCCGCTAATTCCTGCATCTTCAAGTGCTTTTTTAGAAGCCTCTACGGCCATATATGAAGTATCTATTGTATCATCGGCAATGCGTCTTTCTGCAATTCCCGTTCTCGTACGAATCCATTCATCGGATGTTTCCATTATTTTCTCTAAATCGTGATTTGTGACTACTTTTTCTGGCACATATCTTCCGATCCCTAAAATGCCCACGTTCACATCGCAGCCCTCCGTTTTATATCAATTATTATGACTTGGTACTAATTTTAAAACATAAATGTATTTTTGTCTAGAATATATTTCGCATAAAACAGAAAGCTAACGCATTATTCACGTTATTTTTCATTAAAAGAAACAGAAACATACCTCTTAAATATAAAAAGGCTCAAACCGCTTCTATTCACGGTTCGAGCCTCTCTTCCATCTTAAGAAGATGCTTTTTATTCTTGATCTGCTTTCCTTCTAAACTAGAGAGTTCTCCTCACTACTTTTCCTTTATCCTCTTCATATCTCTGGTTTTCTCCCAGGCGAGAATAAAAAAGGCCCTGACCGCTTCTATTCACGGTTCGAGCCTCTCTTCCATCTTAAGAAGATGCTTTTTATTCTTTTTATTCTTTTTATTCTTTTTATTCTTTATCTGCTTTCCCGAGCTCATAGGCCTCGTTCATAACTTTCATTAACAACTCTAACACCGGCTGTGCCTTCTCCATATCAAGTGCAATTCCATTATCATCTAAAATTGCCTTTGCTTCCGGTAAATGCTTCATTGCGATTTGTAAAAACTGCATGCTTTTTTCGTTCATATTATGCTCTTCCTCTCCATTAAAACTTTCACATACAATAGTGTAACACGCGTACTACCCTTCGTATAACTCTTTATATTTTTTCATGTGTGCCAGTTGTTTATTTAAACCGTATTCTAACGGAGTATTTCTTTTTATTGAAATTACCTCGATAGCCTCATCTCTTACTTCGTTATTATTTTTATTTACTTTATCATCCGCGCGTAAAAGATTCATACCTTTTTCCCATAATGACTGTTTACCACTAAGTAAATTGTATATACCAAGCTGCGCCCCGTTCGTTCCATTTTCCCATAAGTATTCACATACATCTTCAACGTAAAGTAAATCATTCCCCTTTTCCTCAATCGTACAACGGCACTCTTTTTCACCTAATTCTGATAAAATAAGCTGATGAAACATCATAAAGGACGGTTGCCACGGTCCATATAATGTTGGAACTCGAAATACACTATATTGTAAATTCCCTTTTTTCAATCCTTCTTCTACTTTCAAAAATAGGCGCTTATTTTCGGATTCATCTGTACTGCCTACTTCAATAGAAGAAATTAAATTTAACTTCACTTTTTGTTCTTCACACATTCTTATAATTCGCTTTAAATATTGTAATATGACTCTTTCATTCCGAAATCCACTTTGCTGATTTGGCTCATATAAGCAAAAATAAACAGTATCGAATCTCTCTTCCTCAACCGATCTCCATCCATCTTCATCTCTTATCGAATAATACGTAAATAACGCATTTCGCCCAATTAATAATAACTTCTCTTCATTAATTTTCGTCATACTATCGAATTCATCAAAATCAAGACCATAGACTTCCACTTCTTCTGCAATCATTTTATTTACAAGGTGATAACCTACAAACGTAAGTGCACCTATTATCAGCACGCGTTCCATACCACCAACCCTTTCCCTCTGAAACAAATAGCTCCTCATTTATGTATATGGGAGCTTCATAATTCTTCTTCATATTTTTTAAAGAAATCAGTCGTTTGCCTAACCATTTTATATTTCACATCTTGCAGATGGAACAAGACAGAAGTATCACATTGATTTAGTTGCCTCATTTTCTCATATCTACGCAACTGCTGTTTTCTTCCTCTTTTTTCTTGTGTTGATACGAAAATTTTAACAGGTACACAAGATGGAAGAAGCGTAAATGATTTCTTATTTATTTTTGATTCTAATTCTTCTTCTTTGGCATCATACGCCAAACTTAATTCCTTCACGAGTCTCTTGTAAAAAAATTTATGCTCTTTCTCAAAACTTACATATTCCGGTAAATCTAAACACGGATTTAGCATAACAACAGAACGAATACATTCAGGATATTTGTTCATCATTTCAAGTGCTACAAGCGCTCCCATACCATCTGCCATAATGTGCATTTTCGCATTTAACGTCTCTTTTCTCAAAACAACATCATATAAACGTTTTGCCAGACGAACAGATTGATCGTTTCCCCAATGTCTTCCGTATAAATTAGAGGAAAAGACCGTGTAGCCTTGTTCAATAAGACCATGTAAAAAATAAGATTTACCCGCATGTTGTGTCCATAAACTTGTACCATTCTCAATAAAGTAGTTATAATCACCGAGGAGCATAACAGAAAATCCATTTGGCTTCTCCGGTAAATAAATGACACATGGTTCTTTTTCTAAGTAAAAAAAACGTTCCGTAATACTCATTTTTCCCCCGCCTTATTTTCTAAACATATAAAAGTACTCTTTTATAATGTATGAACGGAATGCAAATTTGCGTTGAAAAATCTACAAATATTTTTCTATATTCTTTTTTCAATTGTGTTACAATAAGGACAGATTGAACGAATAGAGGTGTAAAATATGCGTTTCATTTGGGCATTAATTTGGTCGTTCTTACTTGTACATATGATGAGCTATGTAATCGGCTCTATGACTGGCGGTACATACGACTTTAACCAAGCGTCTATTTTCTCAGTTGTTCTTGCTGTGTTAGTACTAGCAATTTCAGCTGCAATTCCAAACGAGCCAGTAGAACAACACTAAAAAAAGAGTCCGGATTTTATCCGAACTCTTTTTTATTTTTATTTCACATGAACGACTAATTCGTTATTTTCTACATCAACAACTACGTGACTATTATCAGTAATTGTTCCTGCAATTAATTCTCGTGCTAATTTCGTTTCCACTTGACGCTGTACGTATCGTTTTAATGGACGAGCTCCGTACATTGGGTCGAAACCGGCTTCCACAACAAATTCTTTTGCTGCATCTGTTAATTCTACTGTAATGTGACGGTCAGCTAGACGACCTTGTAGTTCTTTTACAATTTTATCAACAATGCCTTTAATTTCATTCGTTGTAAGAGGTTTGAATAAAATAATTTCATCCACACGGTTTAAAAATTCAGGGCGGAAATGTCCTCTTAATTGCCCCATTACAAGGTCTCTTGATTCCTCTTTAATCGAACCATCTTCTTCTAATCCATCTAGTAAATGAGCAGATCCAATATTTGAAGTCATAATAATAACTGTATTTTTAAAGTCCACTGTACGACCTTGCGAATCTGTAATGCGTCCATCATCTAACATTTGTAATAAAATGTTGAATACTTCTGGATGTGCTTTTTCAATTTCATCTAATAAAACAACGGAATATGGTTTACGTCTTACCGCTTCTGTTAATTGACCGCCTTCTTCATATCCTACATATCCAGGAGGTGCACCAATTAAGCGAGACACGGCGTGTTTTTCCATATACTCAGACATGTCAATGCGAATCATTTGCTCTTCACTATCGAATAAAGACTGGGCTAACGTTTTTGCAAGTTCTGTTTTACCAACACCTGTTGGCCCTAAGAAGATGAAAGAACCAATCGGGCGGTTCGGATCTTTAATACCAGCCCGAGCACGAAGAACCGCGTCTGACACTAAGCTTACTGCTTCCTCTTGTCCGATGACACGCTCTGATAAGATTTGCTCTAAGCGTAATAATTTCTCGCGTTCACCTTCCACGAGTTTCGCAACAGGAATACCAGTCCAGCGTGAAACAATATCTGCAATTTCTTCTTCACTTACTTCCTCACGTAATAAACGATTTTCTTGTTTATTATGCGCGCCCATTTCTTCCGCTTCTTTTAACTCTTTTTCAATTGCGGGAATTTTCCCGTGACGAAGTTCGGCTGCTTTATTTAAATCGTAATTGCCTTCTGCTTCTTCTAATTCACGACGCAAACGTTCTAAATGCTCACGTAAGTCACGAACTTTGTGAATGTCTTCTTTTTCTTTCTCCCATTTCGCTCTCATGCCACTGGCAACTTCTTTTAAATCCGATAATTCACGTTGCAATGTTTTTAGACGCTCTTGGCTACCACGATCCGTTTCTTTCCCAAGAGCCGCTTCTTCAATTTCCAGCTGCATAATGCGGCGCGTTACTTCATCTAATTCTGTTGGCATAGAATCAATTTCTGTACGAATTGTTGCACACGCTTCGTCAACAAGATCAATTGCTTTATCTGGTAAGAAGCGATCTGAAATATATCGATCTGATAAAACAGATGCTGCTACAATCGCACGGTCATGAATATTTACACCGTGATAAATTTCAAAGCGTTCTTTTAATCCACGTAAAATGGAAATCGTATCTTCAACAGTTGGCTCTTCTGCTAATACTTGTTGGAAACGTCTTTCTAGCGCTGGATCTTTCTCAATATATTTGCGATATTCATCTAGTGTTGTGGCTCCAATACAATGCAGTTCACCACGTGCAAGCATCGGTTTTAACATATTTCCTGCATCCATGGCTCCTTCTGTTTTACCAGCTCCAACTATTGTATGAAGTTCATCAATGAATAATAAAATGCGTCCTTCACTCTTTTTAATTTCATTTAATACAGCTTGCAGACGCTCTTCGAACTCACCACGGAATTTCGCACCAGCTACGAGTGCACTCATATCTAACGCAAAAATCGTTCTATCTTTCAATCCTTCAGGTACATCCTTTTTCACAATACGCTGGGCTAGCCCTTCAACGATTGCTGTTTTACCAACACCTGGCTCCCCAATTAAAACCGGATTGTTTTTCGTTTTACGTGAAAGAATACGGATTACACGTCGTATTTCACTATCACGGCCGATTACAGGATCAATTTTCCCTGCTCTCACTTCCGCCACTAAATCACGACCATATTTTTCTAACGCTTCATAAGTTGCTTCTGGATTTTGACTCGTCACTCTTTGATTCCCCCGAACTGTCATTAAAGACTGTAATAAGTTATCTTTCGTAATATGCAATCTTGTAAATAATTGATTTATATCGCCTTTTTCTTCAGAAAAAGCAAGCAATACATGTTCTACTGAAATGTAATCATCCTGCAGTTTTTCTGCTTCTTTCCCTGCTCTTACAAGCAGTTGTTGCAGAGCGCTCGTTACATACAATTTTCCAACTTCTGCACCGCTCCCCGTTACAGAAGGTTTCTTTTTAATTAAACTTTCAGCACCTTGCTTTAATGCTTCTATATCAACATTCATTTTTTGAAATATACGTACCGCTAACCCATCTTGCTCTTCTAATAATGCAAATAATAGATGAATAGTATCCACCTCTTGGTGATGATGAGATACCGCTAAAGATTGGGCACTCATAATCGCCTCTTGTGTTTTTGTTGTCATTTGATTTAAGTCCATCTTTACAGCCCTCCAAAAGTTTGACTTTCTTTGACCTTTGATTTGATTATACGCCAACTGACTTTTTTATACAATAATTTTGCCTATGTATTTTCAAACTTATTATTTGAAAAAGAAAAAGAGAGCATTCATTATACCGCTAAAAAATACGGTAAATGAAATTACAATGTGTAACGACAAAAAAGCCGCAATAATGATTGCGGCTTCTGTTACGGTTTTCTTTTATATGTCCACTGGCGGTTATGATTCGTGTTATCCGGAAACTTTTCACCGGCAGTTAATTTCACCATTTGCGGATCTTTCACCATACTTCCCGTTTCACCAATTTCTACGTAAATGCCATCATTCGGCGCTTTTTGTCCAGAACGAAACCTGCGATTTTGTCCCATCTTCATTCTCCTTCCATGACGTCTTGCCTCATTAGTATATCCATTTTAAAAGAAAGCTTTTCTGTCATGTTTAGGAAACAGTACTACATCTCATTCTTGTACATATATATGAATGACACAAGCGTAAGCAGGGATTTCTTTCCTACTTGTAGAAAAAAAAGAAACCAACCTACTCTAGGCTAGTTTCAAAGGAGAGTCAAACATATACGAGAAGATTACATGTTCATTATATGCCTCATCACACGAGCAATGTAACCCTTTTCACAATTTGTACATAATGAAAGAAACATTGTTTGAACTTTCTAAAAAGATGTTGACTTTTCTTAATTTCCAACGATAAATAGTAGACACCACAGCACTTTGAGACGTAAGATGGATATATAGTGAAATTTCCATCTATGGTGATTTCACCGAGTCTAACCTCTTATTTCTGCATATTAAAAACGGAAATACAGATAGATACAAAAAAATTATTATAAGAGGTGAAATTATGAACAAACAACATTTAATCGCATTAGACTTAGACGGCACTTTATTAACAGACAACAAAATAATTTCCACTCGAACGAAACATACAATTGCAAAAGCAAAGGAACAGGGACATATTGTCGTTATTTCAACAGGACGTCCATTCCGTGCTAGTTATGATTACTATAAAGAACTTGATCTTAACACACCTATCGTAAACTTTAACGGCGCTTACGTACATCATCCTCTTGATTCAAACTGGGGAACACA
Source organism: Bacillus sp. FSL E2-8900 (assembly GCF_037966225.1). Classification (NCBI taxonomy): domain Bacteria; kingdom Bacillati; phylum Bacillota; class Bacilli; order Caryophanales; family Bacillaceae; genus Bacillus; species Bacillus sp. FSL E2-8900. Next base: position 1,131,914 of record NZ_CP150193.1, on the reverse strand, counting down.
TCACTCTCCTCTTGAGCTAGCAACAGCGCAAGAAATTGTCCGAGCTTGCTTTGATTTTGGCGTAAAAAATATATACGCGGAAGTAATGGACGATGTGTATGTTCGTGAAATTGATGAAGATAAAAAACATATTTTCGAATTCGGCTCTCCTAAGATTTTTACGGGAGACTTATTAAATATTTTAAACGATCATCCAACTTGCTTATTAATTGACGCCCATGACGAGCATTCTACTGCAATTCGTCAACATTTAACCGATATGCATGCGGAAGTAATCGACCATAGAAAATGGGGCGCACCTTGGCCGATTATTGAAATTGTGAAAAGCGGATTAAATAAAGCAGTTGGATTACAAAAAATTTCTAGTCATTACAACATTCCACAAGAGCGAATTATCGCTTTCGGTGATGAAGATAATGATTTTGAAATGATTGAATTTGCTGGTCACGGCATCGCAATGGGAAATGCCATCCCTGAATTAAAATCACTCGCAAACCATACGACGTTAACGAACGAAGAAGATGGTATTGCTTTATATTTAGAAGAGGTTCTTGGGTTGTAATCTAAAAATTTCCTACTTATAGTTTCCTGCCAAATGTCCATACTATAAGTAGACGCATGAGACATTGCGTCGATTGTTTTCAGCTAAATAAAGGGGGTTTTTCGAATGGGTAAAAAGAACAAATCAAAACGTTTTATCCAACAAGGAGCCGATGCTGTTATGAAGCATGATGCAAGATTCCCGTACAGAGGTACATTAGCTGAGGCAGAAAAAGCAAGAAGTAACTCTTCTTTTGGAGGGGTTTAAATGGGGAACTTACTATTCCAACAAGCTAGAGATGCTGTTGAAAATGCCGTATCTTGTTCAAGCGGTACTGAGCAACAAGATCTCGTGTATAGAGCAAAAAATGCTTTGCAATCCGCTTACGCAAACTCTTCAACTGCTGAAAAAGTTCAGCTCCGTGAAATGCAAGAGCAATTGCAAAACATTACGAATTTACATTAAAAAAGAGGACCAACTTCGGTCCTCTTTAATCTTTCCGAAACAATCCGAACACCCCAACTGTTTGCAGTATATTTGTAAATGCACCTGGGTCCACTTGTTTAATAATCCTCTCTAATTCGTATAACTCGTAACGAGTAATAACCATCATTAACATTTCTTTATTTTCATTCGTATAAGCACCTGTTGCTGGTATCGTTGTAATTCCTCTTACTAATCGCGAGTGAATCGCCTTTCTTACATCTGCCCCATTCTTCGTAACAATTAATGCTGTAATCTTTACATGACGAGTATGAATTGCATCAATAATTCTCGTTGATACATATAAAGTCACTAACGTATATAACGCTTTTTCCCATCCATATACATAGCCAGCAGCGATAATGATAATTGCATTAAAAAAGAAAAAGTATGTACCGACAGGCTTATCTTTTATTTTTGATAAAATCATGGCGATAATATCTAATCCACCTGTAGAAGCCCCCCACTTTAAAGCAATCCCTACTCCAATCGCCGAAATAATCCCGCCAAAAATCGCATTTAATATGATATCATTCGAAACCGCTCTAACAGGGATGACTTCTAGAAACAAAGTCATAAATATAACACAAAGAAAACTGAAAAAGGTGAAGGCCTTTCCAACCTTTTTCCACGCTAAAATAACGACAGGAATATTAAATAAGCTAAACAATACTCCCGTAGATATGTGAATCGATAAAAAATCACCTAATATTTGTGATAATAATTGAGACAATCCAGCAAAGCCGCTCGCATACACTTTTGCTGGCGTTAAAAATAAATTCATCCCAATCGCATTTAATAAACCTGCGATGATTACAACGATTAACTTCTTTATAAGTTCAGTATAATTCAACTTCAAATCCATTTCGAATCCACCTTTACCCTTCATAAATGCACCGCTATACATAGTCTTTACGAAAAAGGAAATGATAAACGTACAACGTTTAGAAATGGAGTTGATACATATGCCACATACGAGTGATAACGACAAAAAAGCACGCGATAATAACGCAAAACGCACACAAAAAAATGAGCAAGAGCAAAAAAATATTCAGCAAGGTAAACGTGCATACTCTAAAAAGACCGATCACCTTTGATTCCATCGTACATCAACAATTATGTTGATGTACTTTTTTACATTTTAAAGGAAAAAACATTAAAAATTCACTTCATGTTCACTTCTATATTCTACAATAGCGATAACATATTCGGATGAGGTGTTGGCATGAGAGGGAAACATATTTTCATTATTACTGCACTAATAAGTATATTGATGCTATCTGCTTGCGAACAAAAGAATGGCTCAGCTACAGTCGCTACAGCAACAGACTCGACCATTACAAAGGATAACTTCGAAAAACAATTGAAAGATCGTTACGGAAAAGACACGCTATACGAAATGATGGCACAAGACGTCATCACAAAAAAATATAAAGTACCTGATGAAGAGGTAAATAAAGAAGTAGAAAAAGTCAAAAAACAATATGGAGATCAATTCAAAAAAGTATTAGAAAATTATGGTTTAAAAGATGAAGAGGATTTCAAAAATCAAATTAAGTTCAAACTTGCTATGAATGAAGCGATTAAGAAAAGTATTACAGAAAAAGACGTAAAAGACCACTATAAGCCAGAAATTAAAGCGAGTCACATTTTAGTAAGTGACGAAAATGAAGCGAAAGAAATAAAGAGTAAACTAGATGCTGGTGCTTCATTTGAAGAATTAGCAAAACAAGAATCACAAGATCTGCTATCAAAAGATAAAGGTGGAGACCTTGGATACTTCAATTCAGGTACAATGGCTCCTGAATTCGAAACCGCTGCCTACAAACTAAATGTTGGACAAATTAGCAATCCCGTAAAATCATCAAACGGTTATCACGTTATTAAATTAACTGATAAAAAAGCTTTAAAGCCTTATGATGAAGTGAAAGACTCTATTCGCAAAAACTTAGAGGAAGAACGTACTGCTGATCCTGTATTCAGCAAAAAATTGTTACAAGAGGAATTAAAAAAGGCAAATATTAAAATAAATGATAGTGATTTGAAAGATACATTTACTCTTGTTTCTCCGCAAGGAAATTAAAAAAGCACAACCTTATTTTTTTAAATAAGGTTGTGCTTTTTAATCTTTCATCTACTTTATTTCTTAAAGTAAGTCCAACCTTCTTCTTGGTAAACCTTCTCTTCTTTCATCAACTTACCAAGTGCGCGCTTAAATGCAGCTTTACTCATGTTAAAGCGTTCTTTAATATCTTCTGGATGGCTCTTATCCCAAAACGGCATTGCTCCGCCTCGTTCTTCCATATATGCATAAATTACTGCAGCATCGTCTTCCATTCCTTCTTCTTTACGAGGAAGAAGTGAAATGTTAATTGTACCGTCATCTTTTACGTCAATAATACGGCCTGTTACACGCTGACCGATGCGGACTTGTTCTTTTCTTTCTGTATGGTGTAAGAAAGCACGGAAATGTTCATCTGTTAAAACGAATGAACCTACTTGAAGCGAACGATATACACGTCCATTTACGTTTTTATTACGCATAGATGGCGTTGCATCTACGATAATTTCTTGCATATCACTGTCTCTTGCCGGAAGAGCAATTAAACGATCACGATTCGTTAATTTTAACGTACAATATAATTCGTCTCCAACTTCTGGCCATACCGGCATATAAATTGGGAATTCATCAGCTGGAATTAGTATATCTTTTGATACACCAATATCAACAAACACACCTAAACTCGGAATAACTTCTACAACCTTTACCCAGTTCCAATCATACGTTGTAATAATTGGCTCCTTCATTGTTGCTGAAATACGATTTTGGTGATCAAGGTATAAGAATACATCAATCGTATCGCCTTCTTCAATTTCTCCAGCTACTTCATTTTTATGTAGGAAAATTTCTTCTTCTTCATTCCCAACCATATATCCGATTTCCGTTTCGCGTAAAACAGTTACCTGTTCAATCGATCCTATTTGCAAATACATATTTTTTAATTCCCTTCTATATATATAAAATTATCTTTTTTATCATTCCAAACAAAAGTTAATTATAACATGATTTTTCCTATATTTGTCCAACTGCCCAAAATTCACTATAATAAAATGAGGTTACATGAATATAAATACGAAAACACTTAAGTCTAGACTCGTTTTCAGCTATACTTTAGTATGTACAGTACATAACAAGATTAGAAATTTATTTGGAGGTGCTAACTATGGCAAAAGATAGTTCTTTTGACATCGTTTCGAAAGTAGAATTACCTGAAGTAACAAACGCAATTAATATCGCATTAAAAGAAATCCAAAACCGATATGACTTTAAAGGAAGTAAAAGTGATATTAAATTAGAAAAAGAAGTACTTGTTTTAACTTCTGATGACGAGTTTAAATTAGAGCAAGTAAAAGACGTTCTTATCTCTAAACTTGTAAAACGTAACGTTCCAATTAAGAACTTAGATTACGGAAAAGTTGAAGCTGCAACTGGCAACACTGTTCGCCAACGCGCAACACTTCAACAAGGTATCGATAAAGATAACGCGAAAAAAATTAACAACATCATTAAAGAAATGAAATTAAAAGTAAAAACACAAGTACAAGATGATCAAGTACGTGTTACAGCGAAAAGCCGTGATGATTTACAAGCAGTAATCGCAGCTGTTCGTAGCGCTGATTTACCAATCGACGTACAGTTCATTAACTACCGCTAAAAAGAAAACTCCTCTTAATTAGAGGAGTTTTCTTTTTGTCTTGTAGAGACAATATTACAAGAACAAACCATAGAAAAAAGGGTATGTGCGGTAAAAATCGCTAAGTAAATTGAAAATAAGGAAAAGACACCTTAAGACGTTTTCCCTTCGATTTGAATTACTTTTCTTAGCAATTACATCCTAGGCCAAAGTCATCTTAAAAATTGCTATAACTCATAATTCCTCTCCTCGTCGAAACGTAACAATTTATGAGTATAAGAATATTTTCCAACCTTTAATGTAATGTAAAATTAATAAGTATTTTAAAAAATGTTAATTAAAAAAGAGTTAGAAGTGGTTATTTGAAGAAATTAATATTATGGTTTTTATTGGCCACATTCTCCCTAAATACTGTAGGATGTTCTAATAATACGAATACACTAACGGATAAGTCTAACTGTATCAACAAAGCTTGGTACAAAAAAAATATGTCATGTAATCATTTAAAAAAACATTAAATAGTTAATGATAAAGGTCATAAAAAAAAGACACCTCAAAGTGCCTTCCTCCGACTTGAATCATCTCAATCTTAACAATATTTGGATGTGATTAAAAAGAAGCATAAATTGTTAATAAAGATGCAGACTTCAAAATAAAAAGTACACTAAGTAAACTCTTATTCAAAAATTTATATTAAGCACTAATATTTTAGAAACAAGTTTATAAGTATAAAACCTACAGAGATTTTCCCTGTAGGTTTTATTATATTTCAAGTGATTTCCAAATGAATTATAAGTGACTTTTTTCAGTTTGGTTTTCAAAATATTTTTCTTTAACCATTTTTATCAGATTTTCTTTTTCTGTTAGTTCAAATATAAATAATGCTTTTTTCATGTTATTTGCAATATCTTCTTCATTCTGTTGTTTAAATCTTAATAAATTCCATCCTTTTAAATAGTAAAGTTCACCTAATAAGTATAGAGTATTTAGATTAATAGCTAATTTGATGCCCTTATCAATGTATTTTACCGCTTCTTCATATTGATAGGTCATACCTAAACATTTCGCTAAATTAAAAATGATTTTTAATTTAATCGCTTTATCTCTCGGAAAATCTAATTTATTAAAATTAGTTAAACATCTTCCTAATATAGTAATACTTTTATCATATTCTTTATTTTCCGCATAAAATATAGACATTGTCTGCATAATATCTATTTCTCTTTCTGATAAAAAATCAACATTGGTTAAAGTTAGTTTTAATGCATTATTTAAAAGCTTTAAAGCAGTTTTTATGGATCTGTTCACCTCAAATATAGCAATAGCTTCATGCCATAGGAGAAATTGTTTATCTTCTTTTGCCTGGAAATTCTTTTCATCTTTCTCTTTTTTCACGATTTCATAAAGTTCATTATATTGTTTTTGCTTTAAGCAATCTTTTATTACACATTTTACATTTTCTACATATTTTAGCTTTTTGTTTTGAGTTAATGCAAATATATTATTTGGGTCAATACCAAGTCTTTCTGATAATTGATATAACAATATACTAGATGGATAAATCATACCTTTTTCTATTTTGCTAATTTGACTTTGCGAACATATTCCATGACATAATTCGGATTGTGATATATTTTTTTTAATTCTAAGCTCTTTAATGGTAATACCCAAATCGTAAAATTCCATTTTCCCACCTACTATTTAGTACTATATTAGTATAAGAGTATTCTCTAACTTTTAATGTAATGTAAAATTAATATAGTTGCAATTATTGTTTGTTTCAAAGGTCTTTCTCTATCCGTATTGACACAAAAACAGGCTAGGAAGAAGACTTTCTCCCTAACCTGGCCCCACCGAACAAACTTACAAATCCAATAAGAAGACATGAACATAGAGTGAGTAACTTCTCATCTCATCTACGTTTCCTTTTAACTGCAATTAAAAACGCAATAAATAATACATTCACACCAACGATTAAGGAGATAAATAACCAATTCACACCTGTTTCTCCGTTAACTTTATACACGTTTGATTCTTCACGCTTTAAAACGAGATAAAATTTTCCATTTTCCTCTCTTATAATTTCATCCTGCAACAATCCTCTTAACTCTTGTTTTTCACCAATTTCACTTGCAGGTAAGGAGACTTTTTGTGTTTCTTTCGTATTATTAATTGCTACTAAAGTTACTTCATCTTTATATTTTCGTTTTAGTATACTCATCCCGCTCTTATCATACAGAAGCTCAAACGTACCGCGTCGTAAAGACGGTCTCGCCTGCCTAAGTTCACCTAGTTTTGTTATGTGCTGCATAAATTTTTCGTCTGACTTAAAATCCATTAATCGTCTATTATCGGGTACACTTCCTCCATCTAATGCAATTTCAGTTCCGTAATAAAAATTCGGAATCCCAGGTGATGTTAACAAATATGTAAGCGCCAGTTTTAAACGTGATGGCGGATAATACATATTTTCTTTTGCAATACGCGCATATCTTTTTGTTTCTTGATCATCTAAAAACGTAACAAATTCCCCTTCTTTTTTACTCACATCGTATAACGATTTCACCGATACATCCGCTTCGGAAAACGATTCTACTATTTTTTCGTTGTATTCGCTATCCTCCTTTGTCATAATACGAAAATCTTTCTTTATCACTTGCATATCTTTTTGCGCGTTATCCCAAAAGGAACGCGGTTTTTTTTCACTATGTATAACATAACTTCCGTCTAAATCAACTTCTTTTATCCACCATTTCATTGCGTCAATTACCTGTCGTTCGTTTTCTCCAAGCGGAAATTGAAATACAACTTTCATTCCTTTTGCATGAGCTTCTTTTACAAGTTCTTTCACATCATTTTCTGTCCCGAAATGTTCATTTACCTTTTTAAAATTTCGCACGTCTAATCCATCGTACTTTCCACTTTCAAAAAGCGGCGAAAGCATAACGGTAGTAAAACCCATTTCTTTTATGTAATCCAACCTTTTTATAATTCCTCTTATATCCCCGCCTTGATACCCTTCTAAATTACCAACTTCTAATTGTTTGTCATTTTTCGGTTCTCCATTATTGAAGCGATCAATCATAATGGAGTATATAACTTCATCTTTCCACTCTCTTTTTTCGTCTGCAAAAGTATGTATTGGTACAAACAAAACAAAAGCTAAGCAAAAACAAATGAATAGTTTCCTAGTCCGTATTTTTCCCACACGCATCCCCCAAGTTTTTAATTGTAAGAATATTATACCAATTATCCAAGAGAAACGCATATGTCGATTTCAATCCTCACAAAATAATCTATGTTACATTTTCTAACATCATGTATATATTTTTCTGAATTTTTAGTTGATTTTCAGTTCCTTTTCGAATATGATATGAAACATAACAAAACGATGTTATTTTTTCTAACATTATAGGAGGAGAGCTCATGAATATGGGAGATACAGTTTTTATGTTTGTGACGACAGTAATGGTCATGTTGATGACACCAGGATTGGCACTTTTTTATGGAGGTATGGTCCGCAGCAAAAATGTACTCAGTACAACGATGCATAGTTATAGTGCAATGGCTATCGTTTCGATTCAATGGATTGTTATCGGCTATTCTTTATCATTCGGACCAGATTGGCACGGGCTTATCGGTACACTTGATTGGTTCGGTCTAAACGGAGTTACCTACGCACCAAATCCAGACTACTCATCTACTATTCCTCACAATTTATTCATGATGTTTCAACTCATGTTCGCCATTTTAACTCCAGCTTTAATTTCAGGTGCATTTGCTGAAAGAATGCGATTTTCTGCCTTTCTTATTTTTATCCTTCTATGGACAACGATTGTTTACAATCCTGTCGCTCATTGGGTATGGGGCGTCGGCGGGTGGCTAAGGGAACTTGGTGCACTAGACTTCGCTGGCGGAAACGTCGTTCACATCACTTCCGGAGTTGCTGGTCTTGTATTAGCTATTTTCCTTGGAAAACGAAAAAACATAAATGGTTCTTCTCCTCACCATTTGCCATTTACAATGTTAGGCGCAGGATTATTATGGTTTGGCTGGTTCGGTTTTAACGTCGGAAGCGCATTATCTTTAAATGATGTAGCTTTAACTGCATTTATTAATACAAATATAGCTGCTGCTGCCTCAGCATTAACTTGGATGCTTTCAGAGTGGTTCTTCCAATCAAAACCGACTGCGATGGGAGCTGCTTGTGGCGCCGTTTCCGGTCTAGTCGCTATTACACCAGCTTGCGGGTTCGTTACACCTTTCTCAGCTCTTCTTATCGGAGCAATTGGCGGCGTATTATGCTTCGGAGCGGTCTTTTTCTTAAAAACAAAATTCGGATACGACGATACACTCGATGCATTCGGATGTCACGGCATCGGTGGAACTTGGGGCGGTATTGCGACAGGATTATTTGCAACTACTGCCGTAAACGGTGATGGCGCTAACGGATTATTTTACGGAAACGCCTCGCTGCTGTTGAAACAACTTGTAGCGATCGGCGCAACATATGCGTTCACAATTATAATGACGTATGCCATTATTAAAGCAATCAACTTCTTCCTCCCTGTCCGGGTAGATGAGCACGAGGAACATATGGGACTTGATATTTCGATGCATGGGGAGAAAGCTTATGAGTATACTGAGCGAGTGAACTAAAAAAGAGATGCAATCTATCGATGATAGATTGCATCTCTTTTTTGCGTACCGGGCAACATACCCCACCTAGTATAACTGGAAATATATTAACGGTTTTTTGGATATATCAACGATTTTTCAAATATATCGATTGTTTCTTTCAATATATCAACGGTTCGACACAACATATCGATTTACCAACAAATTCCGACATGTTTTACATGCGAAATACCCCACATAACTTTATACAAAAAAGACGACCGAAGCCCGGTCGTCTTTTCCTATTTATTTCGGAGCATTTCCTACATATTGCGTAATATCAACATTTAATGCCTGCGCTAAACGCATACCGTATTCTTGATCTGCACGGAAGAAGTTACAAACAGCTAATAATTTTGTGCGTTCATTTACGTCTTTCAAGTCATTTGTTAAGTTTGCAATTAAGTTATCTTGCTCTTCTTTAGAGAATGAACGGTAACGCTCACCTGCTTGTTTAAAGTCATTTGGTTTCTCAATTTTTTCACGAGATACATAGCCTTCTACTTTCATAGTTGAATCGCGGTAAGCTGGGTCTTCAACTGGATTTTCAGCATGACGGCTCGGTTCGTAGTTGATTGTAGATGGGTTTTGATTTACTTGCATCGCACCATCACGTTGTTGGTTATGAACAGCTGCGTATGGGCAGTTTACAGGAATTTGTAAGTAATTTGCCCCAAGACGATAACGTTGTGTATCTGGGTAAGAGAATAAACGACCTTGTAATAATTTATCTTCCGATGGCTCAATACCATTTACAGTTGCACTTGGAGAGAACGCTACTTGTTCTACTTCTGCAAAGAAGTTTTTCGGATTACGATTTAACGTCATTGTCCCTACTTCCATTAATGGGAAGCGATCTTCTGGCCACACTTTCGTTGGATCTAGTGGATCAAAGTCTAAAGAGTCCATTTCATCTAATTGCATAACTTGTACGTGTAAATCCCATTTTGGGTGATTTCCTTTTTCGATTGCATCGAACAAGTCACGAGTTGCATGATTGAAGTCTTTCCCTTGTACTTCTTGCACTTCTTTCGCATTTAGGTTACGTACACCTTGCTGTGGTTTCCAGTGGTATTTTATATAAACAATTTTACCTTCTTCATTAATCCATTTAAATGAATGGACGCCAAAACCCTCCATTTCACGATAGCTTGCTGGTGTACCGTAATCAGAAAATACCCATGTCATCATATGTGTAGATTCTGGACTTAACGTCATGAAATCCCAATAACGATCTGGCGTTTGAATATTCGTATCAGGTGCTGGTTTTAAGGAATGTACCATATCTGGGAATTTAATTGCATCACGAATGAAGAAAACTGGTAAATGATTACCTACGATATCGTAGTTTCCTTCTTCTGTATAAAATTTAACAGCGAACCCACGTGGGTCACGTGCTGTTTCAGGAGAACCTTGACCATGAATAACCGTTGAAAAACGAACAAATACAGGCGTTTCAGTTCCTTCATTTTGTAAAAATGCCGCTTTCGTATATCGCTTCATACTATTTTTCGTTACGAATACACCGTGAGCACCTGCACCACGTGCATGCACAACGCGCTCTGGAATACGTTCACGATCAAAGTGTGCAAGTTTTTCTACTAAATGATAGTCTTCTAATAATACTGGTCCACGACGACCAGCTGTACGAGAATTTTGGTTGTCTCCAACTGGAGCACCTTGGTTTGTTGTTAAGCGATTATTTGGATTCATCTAGGGGGATCCTCCTCTTTATTTCGTAGTAATTATTATTTATTTAAAATTATTATAAATTAATTATTATTCAAAACTAAATCTTTGTCAACTATTTCCTTCACTTTTTTGGAAACAATTTCAGCCAAACAGTCGATCAATGCTGATTGTGCATTCGGCATATTTGGTCTAAAATATTTGGCATTTAATTCATCAGTTACAACTTTACATTCATAATCGTTGTCATATAAAACTTCTAAATGCTCCGCTACAAAACCAACTGGGCAATATATGAAAGATTCGTACCCATGCTCTTCATATAAATCTTTCGTTAAATCTTGCACATCTGGACCAATCCACGGATCTGGAGTATTCCCAGCACTTTGCCAACCGATTGTATAGTTTTGAATATTTGCAGCTTCTGCAATTAAATCTGCCGTATGCTTTAGTTGTTCTACATAAGGGTCTCCTGCTGCAATAATTTTTTCTGGCAAACTATGCGCTGAAAAAATTACGACTGCTTTCTCTTTATTTATAATATTAGTAAACGTCTCTTTTATTTGGTCTGCCCAATACGAAATAAACTTCGGTTCATCGTACCATTGTTCAATTGGTTCAATAACAGGACCACCGATTTCTTTTGAAAGACGAATAGCACGGTCATTATACGCTTTAATGCTAAATGTAGAGTAATGTGGCGCTAATACGATACTAATCGCTTGCTCGATCCCATCACGCTTCATTTCTTCTACCGCATCTTCTATAAATGGTGCAATATGTTTTAAACCTAAGTAACAAGTAAATTGATACTCTGTAAATATGTTATTCATTGAATCTGTTAATTTATGCGCCTGTTCTTTCGTAATTTTTGCAAGCGGCGAAATTCCACCAATCGCTTTATAGCGGCCAATTAAATCTTCAAGCGCTTCTTCTGATGGCGTACGCCCGTGACGGATATGTGTATAATATGCCTCTACATCGTCTAATGATTCTGGTGTTCCATACGCCATTACGAGTAAACCTATTTTTTTCTTTGTCATCTATATAACACCTCAATTTTATAAATGAGAATACTTTTCAGAACATTCGTTTCCAATTATAACAAGTAATAATAAATACGTCAAAATAATAATTCTAATTAAATATTATTTATAAGGTGATTTTGAATTTTATATGAAAATTTCTTTAATAAAAAGCGACTTACATAATTGTAAGCCGCTTTTCCCTTATTCCTTAATATTTACCCCATATTCTTTAAACCAAACGTGAATTTGTGCTAAATGAGCTAAAAGCTGTGGCCCAGTCATCAATTGACCAAACCATGGTGTTTGAAATGCACTGCCGCCAGACTGAATTAATCCGCTCAACTGCTCTTTATCAAACAGTTCGTGTAAAATTGAACCTTTATCCGTTAATAGATTTTGAAGCCATACTGTTACTGCTTTTGTATAGTGCGGATTGTGCGTTTTCGGATAAGGACTCTTCTTTCTATATAAGATGTCATGTGGAAGTACACCTTCTAACGCTTTACGTAATAGACCTTTTTCGCGGTTTTTATACATTTTCATTTCCCAAGGAATATTCCACGCATATTCGACAAGACGATGATCTGCAAATGGAACACGTACTTCTAAGCTCGCTCCCATACTCATGCGGTCTTTTCTGTCTAATAATGTTGTCATAAACCATACCATATTTAAATAAAATAATTGGCGTCTTTTTGCTTCTAGCGGACTTTCCCCCTCTAAAATAGGAACTTCTTGAATCGACTCTTCATAGCGCCTTTGTACATATTGTTGTAAATTTAATTTATTTCTCCATTCTTTTTTTAGAAGTTGTTCACGTGCCTCTGTAGAACGCATCCACGGAAATGCACTCGATTGTAAATCATCTTCTCTATAAAACCACGGATATCCACCAAATATTTCATCTGCACATTCTCCAGATAAGCCAACGACAAAATCTTGTTTAATTTCTCGGCAAAACCATAATAATGACGAATCGATATCTGCCATACCAGGCAAATCACGAACGAGTACTGCTTCAGTTAAATACTCTGCTAATTTTTCATTCGAAATGACGCAGCGATGATGGGTTGTTTGAAATGTCTCAGTCATTAAATTAATAAACGGAGCATCTGAATTTGGCTGGAATGCATTCGCTTTAAAGTATTTGTCATTATCTTCATAATCAATAGAATACGTGTGTAATTGCCCTTTTCCCAATCTCTCATATTCTTTCGCTGCAATAGCTGTAATAGCGCTCGAATCTACACCACCCGATAAAAAAGTACATAGTGGTACATCAGAAACAAGCTGTCTTGTAATAGCATCTTGTAATAAAAAGCGCGTTTTCTCTACTGTTTCTTCAAAAGAGTCTTCATGTTTTTTACTTTCTACATTCCAATATCTCCATATGCATAAACCGTTCTTTGAAAATGTCATCGCATGACCTGGACGCAATTCTTTTATACCAGCATAAATACCGTGGCCAGGCGTTCTTGACGGTCCGAGCCCGAATATTTCTGATAATCCTTCTAACGTTACTTCCGCCTTCACATCTGGATGCGACAATATCGCTTTTAACTCCGAACCAAATAGTAAGCGTCCGCTATCATATTTATAAAAAAGTGGCTTTACACCTAATCGATCTCTCGCAATAAATACTTGCTCTTTCTGTTCGTCCCATACTGCAAACGCATATATACCGTTTAAATGATCGACACATTCTTCTTTCCATTCAATATAAGAAGCTAATAATACTTCTGTATCAGAATGACCTTTGAACGTATATCCTCTTCTTAATAATTCTTTTCGAATGTCTTCTGTGTTATAAAGTTCACCGTTATAGCAAATGGCGTAATTCGTTTCATCTTTTAAACAAGTCATCGGCTGTTTACCGCCCTCAGGATCCACAACGATTAACCGCTTATGCCCAAATGCGACATTTCCTTTAATCCAAACTTTATTATCATCCGGCCCCCGTTTCGCTAACGTCTCAGCCATCTTCGTAACGACATCTCTTTCTCCTTCTAATGAGCGTTTATAATCCACCCATCCTGTAATCCCGCACATATAAATCATCCTTCCATCTTATTTCTTTTCTTGAACGTGCAGTAATCCCCACCCTAAGAGTGCGGATCAAAAAATGAAAAACTTGACGATAACCTACTATCCACATATGGAATAGCATTCTCACTCAGTAAAACGTGTTTTATTGTATGCCCACCTATGTCTAGATGTGTCTAGTTATAAAGAACGCACGAACTGTCTATAACAGGAATAACTACTTTTCATAAAGGAGAAATCGTGTATGATACAACGTAAACATATTTTATATAATCAGCCCCGTGCTCATACAGTCGGTAATGTAGAATATATAAACAATGAGTGGGTATTCTTTGATGATGAAAATGATGAAGCGTTTTTATTAGAAGATATTGCCGAAGATGGGTTTGAAATTTTGTATAATAACAATTGGCTACCAGCCCGTTTCTATGAACAAGATGTATTACAAATCGCCAACGAGCAACACCATTTGCAAAATGGTGAAATGATACGTATTCGAAAAAAGTTACTTCTTAGCTATAATGAATGGCTGGAGGAATTACCTGACTCTGTCTTCACATTATTAACCGAATCATTGCAATCACTTCACTACTCTTTATATGATTGCATGTATTGTCATAATTATTTATCTTTCTTACCGCAAGAGGAGTCACGCGAAGGAGTAAATATTCTTTTGTTTGATAACGAAGAAATGATCTGTACACTGCAGCACCATTTCGTCCGTCACACTACGTCAAATAAAAATATGTTCCGTTTTACGAAAGTAAATGGAGAAGAGTTGCATATCGATGCGACATAAAGTGAAACTTTAATCAGTGGGGTAGCCCACTGATTATTAGCCTTCACCAATCTGATGTTTACGGGATAAAGTAAAAAACCACCTTATAATCTCCCAAGTCTTTGAGATTATAAGGTGGCTTTATTTTTTATTAGAATACTTTCCAGCCAATCGGTAATTTCAGCCCAAGGTAAAATACTGCTACTAGCGCAACAATAAATAAGCCCCAAACCGCCCCTGTTGGTTTGTTTTTGCTCATTTTCACAAGAACCATTTCCATTCCACCGATAACTAAAATACCAGCTAACATTTTTAAGCCATACCACATGTGCATGCTACCTGTTGCTGTCTTCACAATACTCATGTACAACATGAAGCCTGTCACAATAATAATGATATACATTAGGCGAAGCCCCATATGTACACCTTTCCCTTTTCTTCCTGCTGAATAAAGTGAATACGCAACGAAGAATAAAATTAAACCTAACGCCCATGCTGTAATATGCATATGTACCATCGTATCCCTTACCTCCTCTTTTCACACTTTTTCACTCTATATGATAACATGTTCATTTATTTTCAGGAAATGTTTCGCTTTTTTACATTTAAATGCTATAATATTTAGAGTATTTACAAACTTCTTGTAATAACAAAAGGGGGAACAATCATGATTCAAACTAAGGATATTATCGAACTTACAGACACATACGGAGCAAATAACTATCACCCACTTCCAATCGTTATTTCTAAAGCAGAAGGTGTTTGGGTAGAAGATCCTGAAGGAAACCGCTATATGGACTTATTAAGTGCATATTCTGCAGTAAACCAAGGTCATCGTCACCCGAAAATTATTAACGCTTTAATTGACCAAGCTAATCGTGTTACGTTAACTTCTCGTGCTTTCCATAGCGATCAATTAGGTCCTTGGTACGAAAAAGTTGCGAAACTAACTAATAAAGAAATGGTACTTCCAATGAATACAGGTGCTGAAGCTGTTGAAACTGCAATTAAAACAGTTCGTCGCTGGGCTTATGATGTGAAGAAAGTGGAAGCAAACCGTGCTGAAATCATCGTTTGTGAAGATAACTTCCACGGACGTACAATGGGTTCTGTTTCCATGTCTTCAAATGAAGAGTACAAGCGTGGATTCGGTCCAATGCTTCCTGGCATCGTTGTAATTCCTTACGGTGATTTAGAAGCATTAAAAGCCGCAATTACACCAAACACAGCAGCATTCATTTTAGAGCCAATTCAAGGTGAAGCAGGAATTAATATCCCACCAGCTGGTTACTTAAAAGAAGCTTTTGAAGTATGTAAAAAAGAAAACGTTTTATTTGTAGCAGATGAAATCCAAACTGGCTTAGGCCGTACTGGTAAAGTATTTGCTTGTGACTGGGACAATGTAACTCCTGACATGTACATACTTGGTAAAGCACTTGGCGGCGGTGTGTTCCCAATCTCTTGCGTAGCAGCAAACCGCGACATTTTAGGTGTATTTGAACCAGGTTCTCACGGTTCTACATTCGGTGGTAATCCACTTGCATGTGCTGTTTCTATCGCGGCTCTTGAAGTGTTAGAAGAAGAAAAATTAACAGAGCGTTCTCTTCAATTAGGTGAAAAATTAGTTGGGCAATTAAAAGAGATTGATAACCCAATGATCACTGAAGTTCGTGGTAAAGGTTTATTCATCGGTATCGAATTAAACGAGCCAGCTCGTCCTTACTGTGAACAACTAAAAGCAGCTGGTCTATTATGTAAAGAAACACACGAAAATGTAATTCGTATCGCACCACCTCTAGTAATCTCTGAAGAAGATTTAGAGTGGGCATTCCAAAAAATTAAAGCTGTATTATCGTAATGATAGAGAGGTTGTCCGACATGTTGGGACAACCTCTTTCTTTTTATATTCATTTATATTAAGATGAAATTGTAATTTTCTGTATTTTAAAATCGTAAAGGAGGTGCGACATGCTATTAAGATATGGTAAACATATTAACTATTTAGCTACAGCTTTTATTTTAGTTACATTCTTTGGTTTCCTACTTTCCACAACATGGCTTCATTACTCAACTCCTACTACACTCACACTACTGAAAGCATCATTTTGGACTGCTGTTATTCTTACTATCATTGGTTTTGGACGAGAAAAAAGCGCACTTACGGTTATACTATTTGGCATTTGTACACTTGCATTCATTGGTCTTTACACTTTTGCCGTTATCGATTACCTCTATAACCCAAGGCCATAAAAAAGAGCTATCTTTTAACAAGATAGCTCTTTTCTTTATTTCACTACATTTCGTAAAGTACCAATTCCTTCTACTGTAATGACCACTTCATCACCAGCATGTAAAAACTTCGGTGGTGTAAAACCTTTTCCGACACCAGCCGGCGTTCCTGTTGCGATAATATCGCCTGGTTCTAAAGTCATTCCTTTACTTATCGTTGAAATAATTTCTTCTATTGAAAAAATCATTTTATTTGTGTTAGAAGTTTGCCTTACTTCTCCATTTACTACCGTTTCAATGTGTAATGCATTCGGCGCATTAACCACCGATTTATGAATTAAATACGGTCCCATCGGACAAAATGTATCGAAGCTTTTCCCAAGGAAAAACTGTTTATGTTTTCTTTGAATGTCTCGAGCTGTTACATCATTGATAATCGTATAACCAAAAACATGCTCAAGCGCTTTTTCTTTTTTTATTTGTTTCCCTCGCTTACCAATAATGATAGCTAATTCTCCTTCGTAATCTAGTTCGTCCGTTGCATGAGGGTGACCATTAATTTGCTCATTTATGCCAATAACTGTTGTTGGTGCTTTCGTAAAGATCATTATATTTTCTGGAATAGACTCTACTCCGCCCATTTCTACCGCATGCTCACGATAGTTTTTTCCAACGCACAAAATATTCTTTCTTGGCCTTGGAATCGGCGCTAATATTTTCACCTCTGTTAACGGATAATACGCCGCTTCCCCGTTCTCTTTTGCCCAATTTACAATTTCACATACTTTCTCAAAGCATTCAGTCCCTCTTTCAATACACTCTAACATTGTAATAGGGATTGTAACCTTTTCCCCTTTTTGTCTTTGCGCTTCTCTTAAGTGTAATACCTTTTCTTCTTCTTCATCTACAATACCTACAAATACCTTTTCTTCTTTCTTCGCCGTTACAAAACGCAATATTTCCACTCTCCATCCTAAAACTCATACCCTTTAATTGTATTCGCATCCGCAAGAAAAAAACCTTCTCATGCACGCTAATTTTTACAATATTCTTCTCATCCCCTATTCGTTACCCCTTTATCATTTGGCATAAAATGTAGAAATTTTACTTTTTTTAGCGAATGCATTTCTTTTTTATGAAGTTTTTGTATAATATGTACTACATATATACTAAAAATTTCATTTAGAGATGGAGCCGATTTCAATGTTTGAGCAAGCGATTGAAAAAAAACGTGAAAAAATGATTTATTTTGCTGAACGCTATGGAATGACTTCTCAAAAAACAGTGGATTGTAGCCAAGAACTGGACAGGCTCTTAAATGTAATTTGTCATGTACATACGGATTTACACCCTAATCAAACGTTCAAAACACACACGCAATAATGCGTGTGTTTCTTTTATTTCAAAAAAATACACATTTTATTGGAAACGCCCATACAATAGTAGAAAAGAAAATTTTAAAAGCGAAGGGTGTTTTGTATGCCAGCTATGGTCGGACATATTCGTATCGTCAATATTGGATCAAGTGGTATTTTTCATATTGGAGATGTATTTGCGATTAGGCCTATTAGTTACTCACGTGCTTTCGCCGGGGCCGGCTCTTTCAACGTTGGAGATAATGTTTCTGTCTACAATTATCAAAGTGCAACGACTGTCAACGATTCAGATGTAATCGATCAAGCGATAATTGGCTCAACTTAAAGGAGGCAATTGCATTGAATTTTTATGTAAACCAAAGTATCATCATCAACAGTATTAAAATTGATAGCATTACAACCTCTTCTGTGTTCCAAATTGGTACTGCCGGAAGTATTAAAGCCCTATCTAAATTTTCAAATACGGGCGGATTTACGGAACCGCTTCGCCCATTACAGGCGAAAGGACAAATTATTTCTATCAAACCATCAACTAGTTCTTCTTAAGACATCCTTGTCATAAATATATAGCAGGAATATTTTTACCCTCCCTATTGAAAAGGAGGTTTCACAAATGAATCAAGATATATATACTTACTTACACCAACTTCAACAAGCTCTTCAAACACAACAAGCAACCATCCTGAATTTAGAAGATCAAGTGCGCCAACTCCAAGAAGAGCTTAACGAATTAAAAAATCGCCCCTCCTCTTCTGTAGGAAAAGTGGAATACAAATTCGATCAATTAAAAGTCGAAAATTTAAATGGTACTTTAAATATTGGTTTAAACCCATTTTCAGCAAAAGGACAACAAATTGAAGATTTTCAAGTGGATACAGAAACATTGAAGGTAAACCCTGAAACCGAAACAAACCCAGACTTTTATCAAGGTATCCTCCAAGAAATGCATCGATACTTAGATGAAGAAGCATATAATCGTATTCTCCATTTTGAACAAGAAGAGAGAACACCGCTTGATGAAATGTATCGACAAATGATGGTGGATGACATAAAAAAACAGATGGAGCATCGACTCCCTTATTATTTATCACAAGCGCAATCATATGAAGGTATTTCAACAGATCCAGACTATTTACGAGATATCATTATTCAGGCAATGAAACAAGATATTGACAAAGCCTTTCTCTCCTTTATTCAGCACATACCGGGAAATTTCCGAAAGGAGTAAGTAGGTATGAACCTTAACGTTGTAAACCGTGAGTTAAAAGTCGGACAGATTAAAATGAACGGTGTATCGTCGTCCGCACTCTTTTTAATTGGAGATGCAAATCTCCTCATTCTATCTTCTATTCTCGATACACCATTTGAAACAGTTACAGAGGGTCCATTTGTACCATTAGTAACAGATGTCCCTCCTACTCCAGGTTAAGGAGACTGAAAAATTATGTTGCATCATGTGTCTATTGTCCAAAATGTTTCTATTGTTTCGTTAGGGATTGCTGCCGTATTTCAAGTTGGAGATGCCAATCAAATGGAATTAAAAAGTAGAGCTATTGCCGTCCACCGTGAAATTCCTTGTTATATACGGGGAGAAGGTAGCTTTGATGCTTTTGAAATCTTTACAGATGAACACATTACAATTCCAAAACGAACGACAGATGTAAAATTAAATATTGTAAATGAATGCCCTTTTATTGAAGTGAATAACGTTGAATTGCGCACACTTTTAAACTCTGGTGGATTTCAAATTGGAAATGTTGATTATGTTTTTAATAACTCTCGTATTATGCAAATCCGCCAATATATTACAGATGAACCTTCCGCACAATAATTCATATAGTAATTACAAAGTTTAGTAAAGTAGGTGGATGGATATGCCTTCTGTTGTTGGAAATCTCGTCGTTCAAAACAGTAACGGTTCTTTCAATTTAGGAGATTTTTATAACGTTTCTCCGAAAGAAAACACGAAAGCTTATAATGGGTCCGGAGCTTCCAATGTTGGATTTGTCGTGAATACGTTTAACGGTGTTAGTGCAACGAATACATTTGATTCTGATGTGGCAGATCAAGATCAGATTGGAACAGCGTAAAAAAAGTAGGAGATATTCTCCTACTTTTTTCTTTTATCTAATTCAAAATTATTAAAATGAAATTTTAATAAGCAAGAGCTTGACTGTCCACAAATAGTGGTATAAACAAGTAAGTAGTGAAGAGGCACTATTTTATTTAAATGATAACCCACTCTCCTCCAAAGCCTTCCTAAGCTTCGGCAAAGACGCAGGTCCCATACCATGCAGTTTTAAAATTTCTTTTTCACTATATTTTGAGAGTTCTTCTACAGTTTGAATTCCACGGTGCTCTAATGCCCTTCTTGCTGGCGCTGAAAGAAGAGAGAGAAAACCTTCTTTTGGTTTTCTCTCTTTCTCACAGACTGGGCAAGTTGGACAATCGCTACTTTTATAGTACTCGTGTCCCTGTTCACAAGTTCTTAACGTTTTTTCCGTTACCATTTTCAAGCCCCTCTATTCTTCAATATTTACAACGTGATTCCCATCAAAGAAGTATAAACATTTCTCTTTTACAGGATGTTGTAAGCTTTTCTCCAGTGCTTTTGCATATAAAGAAAGCTGCACTTTATATCGATCTTCTAAAATTGGTTTCGCTTGTTCGAATCCGCCTGGGAATTTCCCTTCAATCGTATCTGTTTTGAAGTCGATTAACGTAATGCCATCTTCCTCTTCAATCATGCAGTCGATAACCCCTTGGACAAGAATCATTTCCCCGCTCTTCCCTTGCCAATCTTGATATGCTTCTTCTGCTGCAAGCATCATCGTAAATGGTACTTCACGCTCAACACTTTTCGCCGCTAATACCCTTTTACCTAAGTCACTGTCAAAGAATGAAATTACTTTTTCAATCGCTATTTCTTCCGCCTGCTCGAATGTTAATAATTCCTTATTTACCATTCCAGCAATTTGCTCTTGAAGAACTTCAACCGTAATCGGCTTCTTCAAATCAACATGCTGCATAACGGCATGGACTGCTGTTCCGCGCTCTGCGTACGTTAACCCTTTTTTCTCCATAAATCGCGGGCGTGTTTTAATTGGTGCACGTAGTTTTTTAATAAAGGCGTTATCGCTACCTTCTTCAGATTGATAATTTCTCTTTATTTCTGTAACAGATTGCTTCGCACGATGAGATGTCGCATCCTCATATCCGTACTTCCACATTAATCTGTCGTACACTTCTTCTTTCCGTTCACTTTGCAGGGGAACAGCCTGTTTCTCACGAAGCGCTTCTAACAATTCTTGTTTCTCTTCTTGAACTGGCTCTGGTGCAAGTAGCGTGTTACCGTCCACAACTTCTACTTTCCAGCTAGTGTCATACTCGTAAATTTCATCTGGAATACTTCCTTGTCCTAATTCAAGAAGCATTTCACTATCACGGTGTCTATATAATGAAGGTGCAATCCAGTCTAAATAACAAGACGCTCCGGCACGTATGTGATCTGGTAATAACCATTCACTATGTTCCCTCGCATCAAGCCATTTTTCCATTTCCTTATTTGCATCCTTAACTGTGCCGATTAAAATTAACTTCTCTTTCGCACGCGTCAATGCTACGTATAGTACGCGCATTTCTTCCGCAATTAATTCCATTTTCATTTTACGCTTAATCGCAAGCTGTGATAATGTTGTATATTTAATTCGTTTACGCGGATCGATAAATTGCGAACCGAAACCGAAATCTTTATGCAATAAGAAACGTTTCATTAAGTCTTGTGTATTAAAACGACGACCGAGTCCAGCTACAAATACAACTGGGAACTCTAACCCTTTACTTTTATGAATTGTCATAATGCGAACAACGTCTTCTTGTTCACCGAGAGCCCTCGCCGTACCCATATCATCACCGCGTTCTAAAATACGTTCAATAAAACGTAAGAAGCGGAATAATCCTCTAAATGATGTTGCTTCATATTGTCTTGCGCGGTCATATAGTACGCGTAAGTTTGCCTGCCTTTGCTTTCCAGCCGGTAAACCGCCAACGAAGTCGTAATAACCTGTCTCACCGTACACTTTCCAAATTAAATCAGAAAGTGATTGTTGACGGGCGAATTCACGCCATCCTTGCAGTAAGTTATAAAACCACTCTAATTTATCATGAAGCTCTTGCTCCTCTTCAAGCGGTGCCCCTTTTAAGAATGAGCTCATTACTTCATAAAACGAGCCTTTCTTTCCATGAGCACGAAGCGTTGCAAGTTCTTCATCGCTCAATCCAACGATTGGGGAACGAAGTACAGCGGCAAGCGGAATATCTTGCATCGGATTATCAATAACGCGGAATACGTTCATCATAATATTTACTTCTGTCGCTTCAAAATAACCAGTCGCGAGGTCAGCGTATACTGGAATTCCTTGTAATTTTAACTCTTCCATAATTTGCGGGGCCCACGGCATGGAGCGAAGTAAAATAACGAAGTCGCGGTATTGTACCGGACGCATACTATCATTTTTACGGTCATACACTTCATAACCGGAATCAACCATCGCTTTAATGCGCTGCGCCATAAGGCGAGCTTCAAGCTGTGCTTTTTCGACTTCTGCACCTTCTTCACCGTCTATTACTTCTTCTTCCGTTTGCTGAATACATAGTAATTCTGCTGCTACATCTTCACCTTCTGGATAGGTAGCACCTAGCTTTAGTTCAGCGTCAGCATCGTAGTCAATTTCCCCAACTTCTTCGCCCATAATTTGTTTGAAAATAAAGTTCGTACCTGCTAGTACTTCATGACGACTACGGAAGTTTTTCGCTAAGTCAATCTTCATTCCGCCGCCTAATCCTTCTTGTGTGAAGCGTTTATATTTTCCTAGGAATAGTCCTGGCTCGGCTAGTCGGAAACGATAAATCGACTGCTTTACGTCACCAACCATGAACAAGTTTCCTTCACTCTCAGAATCTTTCGTTACGAATTTAATAATCGATTCTTGTACGAAATTCGTATCTTGATATTCATCGACTAATACTTCAGCAAATTTATTACGATATTGGAGCGCCACTGCTGACGGATTCATTTCACCATTTTCACTTTGTTCACTTAAAATTTGTAAACAGAAATGCTCTAAATCTGTGAAATCGACCATTCCTTTATCTCTCTTCATCGCTTGGAAACGCTCTGTAAATACTTTTACAAGTTGAACAAGCTTTTCTAATACTGGGTGCATATCTTGAAAATCTCGTAAGAAACTTTCAGGTTTGCGGCTAAATAACTCTTCTTGTAATTTCTTCACTTCATCTTTCGCTTTATTACGAAGAGAGTCTACTTGTTTTACAACATCTTCATTGTAATCACTTTTCTTAATACGCTTTAACGTTTGCCACGATACGTTTTGCATCGCTTCATACACACTTGTCCATGACTCACGAGCAGCTGATGATAGCGTTCCAAGTAATGCTACATCTGCTTGCAGGGTTTCAATGCGAGGCGCTGGACCGTCAGGAAGCATTGCGAGTTCAGTTGCCTTACGAATATGCTGTTCCGCTGTTTCAAGCTGGAATTTCACATCTTCTAATAAATAAGAAGCATACACTAAATCTTCAATTGTCTTTCCTTCTACGTCATATGCTTCTACTAATTTATCAAGCCATTTTTCCGGATTTGGATGCGCTCTTGACTCTGTATGAAGCGCTAAAATCATACGTTGTAAGTCATCATCACTACGGTCACTCGTATAACGATCAACAAGTTCAAAGAAGATTGTATTATCTTCGATTCCGTACTCTTCTTCTAATATGTCATCTAGCACTTCTTCTTTTAACAATTCATTTTCTGTTTGATTCGCAATACGGAAACGAGGATCAACATCAAGCATGTAGTAATATCCTCTAATTACTTGTAAACAAAATGAGTGAATTGTTGAAATGGAAGCTTTATTTAATAGGCTCAGCTGCTTTCTTACGTGTTGAGAACCTGGTTCATCAATTAATACCTTTTCTAACGCTTCCCCGATTCGGTTTTTCATCTCTTGCGCTGCTGCATTCGTAAATGTTACAACGAGCAGGCGGTCGACATCGACTGGATTCTCTTCATTAATAATCTTTTTAATAATACGTTCAACTAATACTGCTGTTTTACCTGATCCAGCTGCAGCCGCAACTAAAATATCACGCCCGTTCGCTACAACAGCTTTCCACTGGTCATCTGTCCATTGACTACCTTCTGGTTTTTTAGGACAATTTTCTATCATTCTCCGCCAACCTCCTCTCTTATTTTCTCCATCGCTTCGCTATCTTTCATATCTTTTAACGATCGGAACTGATTATCTTCCAGTGACTCATCAAATTGACAAACAGACTTGAAGTTACAGAACGTACATGCTGCTTTATTTCCCATTTTATAAGGAGCAATATCGATAACACCTTCTGTAATATCTTTTCCGATATTTTCAAACGTATGGTGTACATATTTTTGCAGTACGTTAAACTCTTGCTCACTTGCAATACTTGAACGCGCACTAAAGCTACCGTCTTTTTTCAGGCCAGCAGAAATAATATCTGAGCTTCCTGTTGAAAGTTTGTTATCCATTAAACGAACAACGTCAGCATCTCCTAATACGAGTCCTTTCATTTTAAATTTCTTTAAAATTTCTTTTTCAATTTCAGCTTCAGATGCGTCACCTTTCATCTCAACGATTGGGTTATGAATATGGAAATACAATACACCAGCTGGTGATGCTGCGTGGCCTTTTTTCATCCACGTCTGTGCATTCGAAGTAACGACATCTAAATACGTTAACATTTGAAGTGCTAATCCGTAATACACTTCCGTTAAATCTAACGCTTTTGAACTTGATTTATAATCAATAATACGTAAGAACGTCCCGTTTTCATCTTCTGCCTTATCAACACGGTCAATACGACCGACTACTTCCATCTTCACACCATTTGGTAATGAGAATTCCATCGGCGGAAGTGATCCTGTACCACCCATACCGAACGGCACTTCTAAATCAACTGGTACGAATCCGCTTGACTTCGCATGTTCACGAAGAATGATTGAAGTACGGAAAATGATTTGTTGTAGTTTTTGTTTTAAATAGAAATGACGGTTTGAACTTAATAAAATTTGTCGTTGTAATAACGGTGCGATTTCTTCTATTACTAAAACAGAAAGATGCTCACACTCTTTTATGGATAAATCCGCCCAAGTACGGTTTTCACGCAATAACTTGTCCGCAATTTTCTTTAATGCCGCATGGAATAATTCGCCGATGTCTGGCGCATCAAGCTTGAAAATATCACGCTCTCTAAGCGATAAACCGTGCTGCGCAAAATGAGCGTATGCACAACGGTTAAATAGTTCCATACGAGAGACACTTCCTTTAATTATATCTCCGTATAAATCTCTACTTACTGCTGTACTTAATTTCTTCGCACGATTTCGATAGAATAAACTTGATAAGACGCGGCTGCTTTTTTGTTTCCATTCATCTGAAGTTACGTAGAAATTATATACGTCCCACCAAAAGTCTAAATTCCCTTCAAATCCGTATCGCTTCCACGTTTGTAGTTGCTGCATAACGTAAGATAACGTTACTTCTGGCGTTGCTACGTATGAAATTTGTTCTGAACGTGATAAATCGTTTACATCATTCGTAATAAATGAATCTTTCACATTAGGGAACATTCTTTTTATTTTCTTAATAAAGCTAGACGCAAGTAACGTCTTTCCTTCTTCATCTGCAAGCGGGCATGAAATGTATAGCTTCTCAGATGCTCTCGTTACCATTTGATACATAACGAACTGTTCTTCTAACAAAGTTTGTCTCGTCGTTGGCCCTAATTCAATCCCTGCTGCACCAAGAACTTCTCTTTCTTCATCAGAAAGCATACCTTCGTCCATAGGTGCTGCTGGAATAACACCCTCATTTACACCTATAATAAACGTTGCTTTCACGTCAGATAATCTGGAGTGATCAATATTAGCAATTAACACTTGGTCTAATGACGGCGGAATGTTAGCAAATTGAAGCGCCTCAAGACCAGTCGACATAACGTCCGTAAACATAGAAAGAGACATTTTCTCCTCACCAAGCATCTCTACAAACGTATCAAGAAGGCTCATTACTTCTTCCCATACTTGTTCATGATCTGTCGCAAATAAGAAATCTCCACTTTCTTCTGCACGTATACGTAATTCTTCTAGTTTTTTCGGAACATCCAGTTCTTCTAAAAATAAGTAAACTGCTTCACACATTTGCATAACTGTTCCTGCACGCTTTAACCTTTTTTGCATGCGAATAACAGGTGTTCTTACAACGTCACGTAACCTATTTATTTTCTCTTCCATTTCACGTTCACTGTCTGTGATCATCCCGTTCGTATCATCAAGAGAACGATAACGGCGATACATCCATGGATCCTCTGAAGTCCATCTCTTTCCTTGTACACCGTACGCTAAACAGTAATTTTCAAATTCATCCATTTCTTCACGCATCGTTTCTTTTCTTACGTCTAATGGATATAAAAGCTCTGTTTTCACGCAACGGAACACCGCATCATAACGCCAATTCCCACTAATAATCTCGAGTGCAGAACGAATACATTCTACTAATGGGTGGTGTGACATCGGGCGCTTTTCATCGATGAAGTGCGGGATATTATAATCTGTAAATAACGTTCGCATCACATCGTAATAACTTTCCCCATTACGAAGAAGCACTGCAATATCCCGGTAACGATATTTTTCATTCGCAACAAGTTTACGAATTTCACGCGCAACACCTTCTACCTCCGCTCGTAAATTCGCAGCTGTACTAATCGTTACACTCGCTTCACCGTTAAATTTTTCATTCGGACGCGCTTCATAATGAGCTTCTAAATGCGCTAATGCCGGAGAATGAAAACGCGGCTGTTCCATAAGTGGAATTGTTTTTTCAATTTCTATTTTCTCTTCACGCGCTACTTGTTTTATTTTTTCATACGTTAACGTCGTTTCATAAAATAAATCGAGTTCATTTACTGGCTGCGCTAACGTTTTTTCATCTATCGTTAACGTGATTGTAACTCTCGCTCCGCAAATCATAAGCTGTCTTACAATCTCTAACTCTTGCGGGGAGAATGAATGAAATCCATCTATATAAATTTCCGCACCATTTACATATTCAGACTGCGGAAGCTTTTCCACTAGCAATTGCAGGTAGTCTTCTGAATCTAAGTATTTTCCAATTAAAGCACGTTCAAAATCATCGTATAATAGCTGTAAATCATACACTTTATTCGCTAGTAACTTTTGTTCGGCACTGCTACTATGCGCATCTAATTGTTGCCACATTTCATATACGTTAGATGGCGTTACATTGTAACGTTTAAACTCTGCAATCATACTGCCAAGATGTTCAAAGAAACCGTTTTGCTCCGCTGCTTTTTGGAACACCGATAATCCATCTTTACGAGACTCTACAATTTTACGGAGTAACATATGTACACCAGCTTCATCAATATGAAGACGACTCGCTCCGCCAACTTCTTGCAGTACCTTCCACGCTAATCGTGAAAAACTAAAAACTTGTGCCCGAATAGAACCTCTTACATCCTCACTTCCAATTAACGCCTGCTGCGTCTGGAATGTCATCTGTTCTGGCACAAGATATAATATTGTTTTCCCTCTCGGGCGTTGTTTTAACTCTTCTTGCACTTCGCGTAAACAAAGTGTACTTTTTCCACTTCCCGCTCTACCAATCACAAATCGAAGTGACATGTAACCCCACCTTTCACTTACATAACGAACGTTAGTTTGCTACTATAATTGTATTATAGGACACGAAAAAAGACAAACTGAGTTGTTTGCCTTTTTCTATACTTCTATCTATTATATCAACCTTTTGAAAAATTCGTTTGCACCTCTTGAATTGGCCAATATCGCAAATCAACTTTACCGACGACTGTATCAGCTTTTACAAAGCCAAAGTGTCTACTATCCCAGCTCCCGAGCCGGTTATCACCTACTACAAAAATAAACCCAGGTGGCACCAGTTTTTCTTTCGTTAACTCTTCTAATGTAAAGTCGCCTGTTAGTTGCCTTCCGTTTATCTCTTTCTTATACTTCTCTAAATACGGCTCATCAATAAATTGACCGTTTATATATAACTTATCCTGCTTATATTCAATATGATCTCCAGGTAAACCGATAATCCGCTTTACATAGTCCTCTTTTTTATTCGCATGAAATACCACAACGTCAAATCTGTTCAAGTCCCCAACTTGATAACTCACCTTATTTACAACTAGCATATTGCCATCTTGCAATGTCGGCATCATTGACTTCCCCTCTACAACATACGTTGAAAAGAAAAACGTTCGAAAAAATACAGCTAATAATACACCAATTAAAATTGTTCGTATCCACTCCATGCCTTCTTTTTTCAAAGTTTTCTTCATCTGCTTCTCCCCTTATCCTTTAATACTGAAGCTTTCCTTTACAAAGAAGACTATTCTTAATGTAGTTCTAACTTTACTTCGATTTTCTTACCGACATACCATAAAATAAAAATACCAATCGCTACAATAACTGATTTCACCGGATTATGAATAAATGACATTAAATCATGACCGATATACGTTAAAATAAAAATCATCACAAGTTTTCCGAATGCTAACGCTAGACCAAACTGTTTTACACTAATTCGGGATAAACCAGCGACAACATTTATGAGCGCTGACGGTGTAAACGGAAAACAAAATATAACAAAAATCGGTGCGAATCCTTTCCTTTCAATCCACCCCATTGCTTTTCGTACTCTCTCATGCTTATTTACAAACGAAAAGAAACGACTGCGACCAAAATGGCGGATGATGAAAAAGACAAGTAATGCACCCATTACTGATCCAAGCCATGAATAAAGAAAACCGAGCCAAAAGCCAAATGCAACAGCATTCGCCAGTACAAATACGATAAGCGGTAATGCTGGAATCAACGCCTCTATCATCGGTAAACCAATACCAAGAAGTGGTCCGAACGCTTTATAACTCTCAACAATATGATCCATATTTTCTGGTGAAAAATACTCTTTGATTGTCTGAAAATCCATTCTACACTTTACCCCTTTACTCTAAATACTATCCCTACTGTATCATTGCTTATATGAAAGAGGAAATGGTAGATACGACATATGGAGATGTATTTATTAAAGTTTCCATATCTTTCATAAGAATTCCTTCATTATTTAGCTATGATAATCTATCAATATTCGACAGGACGTGTCGTTCGTTTTGTTATTTAGATTGTTTTTTGATTTTTTCGGTAAATGAAATTACAATGGTGATTTTCTAAATATAACAATTACAACTCGGTTTTTCTAATATATCGCCTTACCTACAAAGACTGATAAAGTGAAACTTTAATCAGTGGGGATTTTGTTGATACCCCGCTTAACTTCTTTGCTTTCGCTGAATTTTGAGGCGGGGTCTTACTGCCCACAAATAACAGGATAAACAAAAAAAGAATGGGGATTCCCCCATCCTTTCACACTTCGCCTTCCTTTACAAAATACACACTCTCATAAGCGGGTCTTAATGTTGATTCCTCTTTTTTATCAACCTCTTTAAAACAAGGATTCCCTTGTTTTTTCCTACGATCTTCATATTCAGTACGTAATTTTGCTGTACGATTTTGTTGATTTTCAAAACTAGTTTTTGATATCTCTAATTTCACAGCAAAGCCATTTATAAATCTAATAATAAGATTTCCATCTTTTAATTCTTTATTACTTTCAATATAAAAATGAGACAACCAAGCACACTCTTTTCTAGAGTAAGAATAGGTAGGGAAAAAATAAAGTTGATCTGCTGGACTAATCGCAATCGGTGCTTTATGTGTAATATGAGTTAACTCTTTCGTTCCTTCTTTTCTGCCTAAGAAACTAGAGCCATGCTTGCGGCAACTTCTTTCTATAATATCTAGAGGTTTTTGAAATACGAAAAAAGAATCATTCATTTCAACGACTCGCGTAACAATTTTCTTTTCACTTAGAATAACAGGAAGTAAGGCCATCGTATTTTTCGTTACAACATAATTTTCGACATAGCGTTCCACTTTACTTTCCATACTCCATTATCTCCTTTTTTCCATTTATATTAGCAGCTGCATATATAATTTTAGCATCTATGAAAAGGAAATAGCTTACAAGTTCCGCTTTTTTACAATTTTTTATCATTTATCAAACATTTGTTAAATAAAAAAATCACGATATAGTAATGATTTAATTTTAAAGTTATAAAAACAGCATTTATACTACCTATAAATATTTATTATCCCTTCCTATTTTCACATCATGAAAACAATTAACTTTGCTATAATTAAAATGTAAATCCAATATATGGAGGGCCACTATGGAAGAAAAAGAGATCCAACCATCGATTCAAATGAAAAATAGTAGCGTCATTATCGTGAAAAACTCAGCTAGTATTATATTCGGTTTATTTTTCATTCTGCTATTCTTTGCTAAACCGTTTCGTAAATCAAAATGTCCAGAATGTAAAAAACGTGAGAAGACAAAATCATGACAAGAACAATAAAAGGCCTTCCTTTATGGAATGCCTTTTTACATTCGTAGTATCATTTTATTTATTCTTCTTCCCCCTAAAAAACGACTATATTTTCTTCCAAGGTTCTCTACATCTTTTTTGATTTGTAATATGATCCTTATATAAAACATGAGAAAGAGTATTACTTGTTACCCGCTTTTAATTTTTATTAAACACTTCAAATTTGTACATCTTTATCCATCACTAACAATTCGTTAATTAGTTAACTTTGTAATATAAGTTTTGTATATAATGTCATTCAAAAACACAATATATATAAGTAGCTATTTATAATTACATTGCTTTTTATCGAATTCTAAAAAGGAGTTGTATACTATGGATAAAGAAAATCCATTAAATCAGCAGGTTAATAGCATTCCCTCAGATGCTCTGAATACCCCTAGTAAGGAACAAGAACAACTGTTAGAAACATCATCTCAAAACGTACAAAATTCCAACAACAATGCTAACAAAAAAGATGTTACTCAAGGTCTATCTGGAAAAGATTCCCCTATTTCAATAGAGAATACAAATTTATAGTTATTTACTATCATACGCAGCAAATGCTCTTGCTGAACTAATTCTTCTACAGAAACTAATACGCATTCCAGATAATTTTTCACCCGTTGTAACATAGAAAAAGAGATTTAGATATAAAAACAGGCTCTGAAAAAACTTTCCCCACAACAAAAAAAGGATGGCATTAGCCATCCTTTTTTCCATCATCAACTATAAAATTATAGTTTGATTACGTTTTTAGCTTGAGGTCCACGGTTACCGTCTTCGATTTCGAAGCTAACTTTTTGACCTTCTTCTAAAGATTTGAAACCGTCAGTTTCGATTGCTGAGAAGTGTACGAATACGTCGTTTTCGCCTGGAACTTCGATGAAACCGAAACCTTTTTCGTTGTTAAACCATTTTACTTGTCCTGTTACTGCCATAATTATTTCCTCCTAAGAAAATACAAATTTTAAATTTTTTAGTCTTCCTGTCTAAAAAAAGAATCCACACATTATCAAATACGAAACATAAACTAGTTCTCACATACTTTTTCTCGTTCGTTTTCAGCACTTGATAACATATGGATTGCTTAATTTAACTATTCAACTGACATCATCATAGCACATTAAAATAAAATGTACAATCTTTTTCGAAAATAGAATTTCTAATTTTTAGTATTTCTTATAAAATATACTTATCTCTATTCTAAATAAGGAGGAGTTTATGACCAATAAAATTCCTAGAAAAACATTAAAAAGAATTGAAGAGGATATTGAAAATAATAATCTTGGAAAAGCAAGAGATAGATTGCACGGCCTCATCTTTACATACCCAAATGAATTACATCTTCGAAAACAACTCGGAGATATTTATTATACATTACAATATCCAGAAATGGCTGGACGTTACTGGTATCTAGAAGAGCATAAAACAGATATTATGCATGAATCATGTTTATTATTTGAAAAATCAATGGGAAATAGTCCTCATCATATTGCACGTGCTTTAAAGTTTAAAGGCGATTCTAACCATATAAAAGGTTTGTATAAAGATCAACCTTTATCTTCAGTGCAGAAGAAAGTAGCAGAGGAGTTAATTTATGAGTATAAAGAAACATGGCAAGATAAGCTAGTTCCTTTTGGCTGTCTAGCATTGCTTGCTTCCCTTCTCTTTTCTGCCGTTGTTGGTCTATTCACTATTTGGAATTGGATTTTTTAATTACAGGGGGAATTTTCACATGTCAAACTACGCTAAAGAAGAAAGGCTAACAGGGGGAAACGTCTCAAGCGTATATCGTTCTGAAAATACTGTTCGGCGAGAGTTAAAGCCAGGCAGTGAAAAGATTCATAAGCTATTGCAACATTTAGAAAACAAAGGATTTCATTATGCTCCAAAGTTTTTAGGTGTAGATGAAAAGGATAGAGAGATTTTATCCTTTATTGAAGGAGAAGCTGGCAATTATCCTTTAAAAGAATATATGCGATCTAATGATGTATTAAAAGAAATAGCAAAGATGCTCCGCCTTTACCATGATGCTGTAAGTGATTTTCCGTTATTAGATGATTGGAAACCGATGGATCATACTCCAAATAACATTGAGGTTTTATGTCACAATGATTTTGCCATATATAACATTATTTTTAATAATGAGAAGCCAGTAGGGATTATTGATTTCGATGTTGCTGCTCCTGGTCCAAGACTATGGGATATCGCTTATACACTTTATACTTGTGTGCCTTTAAGTAGAGTATATTATACAGAATCCGGTGAAGCCGTTCATTATGACTCATCGCAACATGCAGATCGTATTAAAGAGAGAATGAATTTGTTCGTTCAGTCCTATGATAAAAATATGAATGAAGATTACTTAGGAATGGTGTTACTTCGATTAGAAGGATTATGTACATATATGAAACGAAAAGCGCAAGAAGGCGACTTGAATTTCCAAAGAATGATCGATGAAGGACATCTAGAGCATTATGAGAAAGATATAAAGTTTATTCGTGATCATAGGGCTGAGTGGAGTTGATTTAGTAATAAAGAAAAGGGAGTATCGTTTTTTGCCGACAACTCCATCTCTCTTTTCGAATCGTTTAGAAAATAACAAGGGGCACCTTTCAAAAAAGGTGCCCCTTCCTTTTATTTCGTAAACTGTGCTTCTTCCGTAGATCCTTTTAACGCTGTCGTTGATGAAGTTCCGCCTGTAATCACTTGTGCTACTTCATCAAAGTAACCTGTTCCTACTTCGCGTTGATGACGTGTTGCAGAGTAGCCATGTTTTTCAGCTGCGAATTCTGCTTGTTGTAGTTCAGAGTATGCTGCCATGCCGCGCTCTTTATAGCCACGTGCTAGTTCAAACATACCGTAATTTAATGAATGGAATCCAGCAAGTGTTACGAATTGGAACTTGTAACCGTAAGATGCGATTTCCTTTTGGAAGCTTGCAATTGTTTTTTCATCTAGTTTTTGTTTCCAGTTGAATGAAGGTGAGCAGTTATATGCAAGTAGCTTCCCTGGATGCTCCTTATGAATTGCGTCCGCAAATCGTTTTGCATCTTCTAAATTTGGTTCTGACGTTTCACACCAAACGAGGTCTGCGTACGGTGCATACGCTAAACCGCGCGCAATTGCTTGATCAAGACCTGCATTCGTACGGTAAAATCCTTCTGGTGTTCTTTCTCCTGTAATAAATGCTTTATCAACAGGATCGATATCGCTCGTAATTAAATCAGCTGCATCCGCATCTGTTCTTGCAACGATAATTGTCGGCACTCCCATTACATCTGCTGCAAGGCGTGCAGAAATTAAATTGCGTACTGCTGTTTGCGTTGGTAGTAGTACTTTTCCACCTAAATGGCCACATTTTTTCTCTGAAGATAATTGATCTTCAAAATGCACACCTGATGCACCTGCTTCAATCATACCTTTCATCAGTTCGAATACATTTAATTGCCCACCAAATCCAGCTTCTGCATCTGCTACAATCGGTACGAAATAGTCTGTATCATCGCTTCCTTCCATATGCTGAATTTGGTCCGCACGTTGAAGCGTTTGATTAATTCGTTTTACTACAGCAGGTACGCTGTTCGCTGGATATAAACTTTGGTCTGGATACATATGTCCAGAAAGGTTTGCATCAGCTGCTACTTGCCAACCACTTAAGTAAATCGCTTTTAACCCAGCTTTTACTTGTTGCATCGCTTGGTTTCCTGTTAATGCGCCAAGTGCGTTAATATAGTCTTCTGTATGAAGCGATGTCCAAAGCTTCTCAGCACCGCGACGCGCTAACGTATGTTCAATGTCAATTGACCCGCGCAGGCGAATTACATCTTCTGCCGAATATGGACGTGTGATCCCTTTCCAACGCTCATCTAATTCCCAGCTTTCTTGCAACTTCTCGATTCTTTCGTTTTTCATTTGTTCCATCCCCTTTTCGTTTTTTATAAAATTTCATAACCCGGTAATGTTAAAAATGGTACGAATTCATCATTTCGAACGAGATTTGTAAACAACGTTGTCGCCTCTTGGAATCTCCCTTTCTTAAAGGCTTCCTTACCAATCTCTCTTTCTATTTTTGCTAATTCTTCTTCTTTTAGCTCTTCCATTAATTCAAGCGTAATATTACGACCATCATTTAGTTTTCCACCTTCATGACGAATCCATTGCCATACTTGTGCTCTTGAAATTTCAGCTGTTGCCGCATCTTCCATTAAGTTATAAATGGGTGCTGCTCCCCGTCCGCTTAACCAAGATGCAATATATTGAATACCTACGCTAATATTCATGCGAAGGCCCTCTTCTGTAATCGTTCCCACCGGTACCTCTAGTAAATCGTTTTCTGTTACACATATTTCTTCACGTTTTCTAAAAATTTGATTTGGTGTTTTCATAATGTGATTAAACACTTCCATTGCAACCGGTACAAGTCCAGGGTGGGCGACCCAAGTCCCGTCATGACCGTCTAAAGCTTCGCGTTCCTTATCAGCACGCACTTTTTCAAAAGCTGCTTCATTTGCTTCTGGATTATTTTTAATCGGAATTTGTGCCGCCATTCCTCCAATTGCTGGTGCATTACGGCGGTGACATGTTTGAATTACTTTCAAAGAATACGAACGCATAAATGGCGCCGTCATCGTGACTTGTGCTCTATCTGGTAGTAAGAATTTATTATGATTACGGAAACTCTTTAAAAAGCTAAAAATATAATCCCATCTTCCGCAATTTAAGCCAGCAGAATGATCTTTTAGCTCATATAAAATTTCATCCATTTCAAACGAAGCGTGAATCGTTTCTAGTAACACAGTTGCTTTAATCGTTCCATTTGGAATGCCGATATATTTTTGAGCAAATACGAATACATCATTCCATAATCTCGCTTCTAAATAACTTTCCATTTTCGGTAAGTAAAAGTATGGGCCGCTCCCTTTTGCTAAAAGAGCTTTCGCATTATGGAAAAAATACAAACCGAAATCTACTAAACTACCCGACATATTTTTCCCATCAACTTGCATATGCTTTTCCTCTAAATGCCATCCTCTTGGACGTACAATGAGTACAGCTGTTTTCTCATTTAATCTATATTCTTTCCCTTTATCATTTTCATGTGAAATCGTTCCCTTTACTGCATCTCGTAAATTGATTTGACCTTCCACTGCATTTTCCCAAGTTGGTGAATTCGAATCTTCAAAATCCGCCATAAAAAGATGCGCTCCTGAATTTAAAGCGTTAATGACCATCTTTCTATCTACCGGTCCAGTAATCTCTACACGGCGATCCTCTAAGTCTTTTGGCAGCTTGGCAATTGTCCAATCCGCTTCACGTATGTGTTTTGTTTCTTCTAGAAACTTCGGAAACTCCCCTGCATCAATTCTCTTTTGTTTTTCTACACGTTTTTGTAAAAGTTCTATGCGGCGCTCATTAAAATTCTCATGTAGTTCCTTCAAAAAACTAAGCACCTCAAGTGTCAATATTTCGCTGTACGCTGGTAACATTTCTCCAACGAGTGTAACCCGTGAAGTTTGCGTCGACATATTAGCATCCCCTTCTTAAACTGTTTTATAACAGATTTGATTTCATGTTTTATATTATATAACAAATCTTCAGAAAAGGAAGTTTTTTTTGAAAATTCATTTCGCTTTTTTTCAAAACGCCATTCTTTCGCGCTTTATTTCATACAAAAAAGGCCGCTGTTATACAACAACGACCTTTTTGTATTATTTTTGAATTTCACTTTGACTAGTTAAACTTTATTACTGCCCTTGTTCCATATCATGCAATATTGCTCTATGTAAAAACTGTGCGTATTGTTCTCTCGTTACCTTCATAGACGGACCGAATTTACCTTCTCCGATTCCCAGTGTAATACCATTTGTTTGTACTGCACTAATTGCATTCGTTGCCCATGAATTTGCTGAAACATCATTAAAGTTATGAGATCCCTTTGCCTGTAGGTCAAAAGCATTCGTAAGAACTTGTGCCATTTCCGCACGCGTTAACGTCGCCTTCGGTCTAAAGTTTCCATTCTCGTCTCCCTGGAAAATTCCGATTTCCGTTAGAGCCAATATCTCCTCGATAAAGCTTGTTGAATTTTCATCGATATCTCCATATGGGTTTTCATATTCATCTTGTTCTTCCATATCAAACACACGGTAAATTAAAGCTGCAACTTGCTCACGTGTTACATTATCCCCAAAACCGAATATTCCATCGCCATATCCCAAAATAATTTCTTGTTCCGCTAATTCATGAATTGCCTCATATGCCCAATGTCCTTTTGGTACATCTTTAAATACAATTGTATTTGCTTTTTGCAACGGTGCACTTTCCGCTTTTACACTATTACTCTCTGCTGAGAATAACACCCCACCCATAATTGTTAATGCTGTAGCTGTTTTTAATAATTTTTTGCTCATCAAATTATCTCCCCAATATGTATATGTTTTTTTAAAAATATACAGAATAAATGGTATAGTGACAATATATTTTCCGACACATTTCGTGACGGTTTTGTGAATCATATTACACATCATGTCTTTTTCATCGGGTTGATTATAAAGCTTGTTTATAACCATAAAAATACATAAATACGAATAATAATTCTTTTTTAAACAAACAAAAAAGCACAAATTTTTCTATTTGTGCTTTCATATTTCACTCTACTTCCAATCCTCTTTCAAATGATAATTAATAATCGCATTATTAATAAACTGAGCATATTGTTCTCTAGGTACAGGGCGATTTAATTCATACATGCCATTCCCAGTTCCTCTCACAACATTATTAGATTGTAACGCACTAATTGCATCTTCTGCCCAGTGACCTTTTGGAATATCTTTAAATGTATGTTTTTGTTTCGTTTCAAAATTAAATGCTCGTTTTAAAATGACAGCCATTTCCGCTCTAGAGATTGGTGCTTTCGGCCTAAAATCCCCTTGGCCATCCCCTGTAAAAACACCACGTTTTGTTAACGCTAAAATTTCCTTTTTAAAAGTGGTTGTACTATCAGAAACATCTTTATATGGATTCGCTACTGGCCCTTCTTCTTTTATCTCAAGTGTTCTGTAAATAGTCCCAGCTACTTGTTCACGTGTTATAAGATCGCCAACACCATACTTCCCGTTTCCATACCCTAATATAATTTTATGATACGCTAAATCCATAATAGCATCATATGCCCAAAATCCGTATGGAACATCTTCAAACACAATCATTTGTGGATACTCTTCCGCTTTTACAGGTGTCACATTCGCCCCTGCAAATATACCTCCTGCCATTGTCGCAATCATCATTACACCCAATATTTTTTTCTTCATTATCCTCTCTCCCTATTTCATTCAAATAAAATGAACTTCATTGTTTCAGGAGTACTATTTTTTTTGTGAATGTAAGATAAAATGCAAATCTTCTAGAAGAAATATTTCCACTACCTTTCTGCTTTATACCCCCTTCTTTCTTTTTCAAAAAGGAAGTTGTCACATCTAAGGTGTTATATACTAAAACATTCTACAATCTCTTTATAAACTCCTTTTCACTTTATAACTTCCCTTTATTGGCACCTAAAGGAGATGCCTAATGGAGATTACTATATTCATGGTTTATATTTCAGAGGTAGCATCCCCCTTCACTGATAACTCGCTTTCGCTGAATTTTGAGGTGGGGGTCTTACTGCCCAGCAAATAACGGGATAAAAAAATCATCCTTTTTTCTTAAAAGAGGATGATTTTTTTATATTTATTAACACTCAAATATGCTACTACTTTTGAAGAGTAAATTGGGCAACTATTTGTTTTAATTTTCCTGCTGCGTTATGCATATGTTCAATTGAAACCGAAATCTCTTGAACAGATTTTTCTTGCTGTTGAATAGACTCTTTTACCCTATCAGTTCGGTCAGATGATCTTTGGGAAATTTGAGCCATGTCTTCTGCAGAAGCCGAGATTTCCTCACTACTCGCTGCAATTTCATCTGTAGACATAGATACCGTTTGAATTTGCTCAGATACTTGCTGTACTTTTTCTGTAATTGTTCCAAATACTTTTTCTGTATGCATTACTACTTGTGTACCTGCCTGTACCTCATTATCTACTTTCCCCATCATATGTACCGTATGGTTCGTTGTTCCCATAACTTGAGTAATAAGATTCTCAATTTGTTTTGCAGAATCACTAGATTGTTCTGCTAATTTCCGCACTTCATCTGCCACAATTGCAAATCCTCTACCACTTTCACCAGCACGTGCAGCCTCAATTGCGGCGTTTAATGCTAATAAGTTAATCTGGGAGGTAATACCTTGCATAACATCAATGATTTTAACAATTTCTTCTGATTGTTCTTTCATAGTCTCTACTTGTTTCACACCACTATGTACCGAATTTTGGATTGTATCCATCTGTTGAATCATTTGTTTCATTAATTTGTTACCATTCTCTGCATCTAATGCTGATTGAGCAGATAATTCATTTACAGAGGACGATGTATTGACTATACTCTGCATTCCTTGTGTCAACTCTTCCATCGCACCCGCAGTTTGTTCCATTGCTTGCATTTGACTCTCTGCACCATTTGCAACTTCTTCAATATCCATAGTGATTTTCTTTGCTGCACTACTAGATACTTCTGATGCAGATACTACTCCGTCTGCATGTTGAAATAAAAGCTGAATATTATTCTCTACTTCTTGCATATTTGTTCTTAGCCCTGCAATCATCTCGTTAAAATTACTTACTAATACACCTAATTCATCTTTAGCATTATAATCACCATGTACGGTTAAATCTCCTTCTTTCGCTCTTTCCATCATACGACTAACCGTTTGTAAAGGAGCAACTATAAGCTTGCTAATAATATAACTTACTATACATATAACGATTGTAGTAACTACTACAAGAATGATAAAGGTAATAACGGAACGATCAATCATTTTTTGAGAATCTTTAAATACTTGGTCAGCTAAATTTGAAACATACGATTCTAGATCCACTGCATAACCGGCTAACTCTATTCCCTTCGGTTTTAATTCCTTCTGAAATTCATTTACCATTTGTGGC
The DNA here is from genome assembly GCF_037966225.1 of Bacillus sp. FSL E2-8900. Classification (NCBI taxonomy): domain Bacteria; kingdom Bacillati; phylum Bacillota; class Bacilli; order Caryophanales; family Bacillaceae; genus Bacillus; species Bacillus sp. FSL E2-8900. Next base: position 1,091,743 of record NZ_CP150193.1, on the reverse strand, counting down.
TCGTTTGTTGCCTTTGCCTTTTCAAATAATTTTTTATATGTATCTTTATAACTTGGCAAAGATTTCTTCATCTTCTGAAACAGTTCATCCTCTTGCTTACTTAAATTAAAACCATCATCATATTCTTTTAATAAAGAATCATATTTTTTAAGATCCTTTTCAATATTATCAATTATTCCCTCTTTATTTGCCACTTCATTTTGTGATACCGTAATTAATTCTAGTAGGTTATATTCTAGTGAATTTTGTGTGCGAAGCATTCCTTCTAATAAAATTGCAGAATATTGATAATCATCTACTACAACCTCTGTATCATGCTTAATCTTATTAATAGAACTAATTGCTACACTGCTTATAATTACCATACCTAAAACTGCTAATGAAATAAGCGACAATAATTTATATTTCACTTTTAAATTTTGTAAAAAATACATTTTTCCACCTTTATTCCTTTATATATAGATTTTTAGAATTTTATAGCTTATTATTTACAAAATCACAATAAAAAGCAATGATAAATATTCCCAATATGAAACTTATATCTCTATAAAAAAAGAAGTAGCTATCATGCTACTCCTTTTTGCTTTGTTTCTCATATTGTTCAAACGTATGAATTCTTTCAAAAATTGGTGGGTGCGTGTATAAGAAAAATTTTACTAACGCAGGCGGATTTACTTGGCTTAAACTTGTTTTTGATAAATATTGAAAAGTTTTCACACCAGATTTCCCATCCTTCGTCATATTTAAAGCATATTGATCTGCCGCTCTTTCTTCTATACGTGAAACGTAGTTTGTTGCTGGTTGTGCTGCAAAAGAGAGGACAGAAGAAATTAAGAAAAATAAAGGTAAAATGGAGAAACATGCTACTTTTGAAATTTGCAATGTATCTCCCCATTTGCGAATACACATATTTATAATACGACTAATTAAAAACATACCTATAAACGATAGCAATACATAACTTGCAACGCCAAAATATATATGTTTCATAACATAATGCCCCATTTCATGAGCCATTATAAATAAAATCTCTTTATCTTTTAACTGCTTAAGCGTTGTATCCCACATTACAATACGGGCGTTAGGACCAATTCCCGTTACGTAAGCATTTAATGCATTCGTTTTTTCTGACATGTTTACTTCATATACGTGTTTAGCAGGAATGTCCGCTTTGTCTGCTATCGCTAAAATTTTCGTTTCTAATTCTTTATTTTTCAGCGTCGAGAAGTCGTTATACAGCGGATCAATAACGACAGGCTGTATGAATGTTAAAAAGATTGTAAATGGAACAGAGAGCGCCCATCCTGCTAGCCACCATCTCTTCGGAAATTTACGGATAAGCCATAATAGAACGGTAACTACGATTAACATAGTCGCATAACTTTCCCAAAAACCGATAACATGATCTTTTATCCAGCTTTGTGTACTTTGTGTTGAAATGTCGTAATCAACGGACACTTTCCGGCCAATCCATTGCATCGGTAAGGCAAGCACTGTTGTCAATAATGATAAATAAAAGAAATAAATCGCAACTTGCAAAACACTTATTTTAGTCGTTTCCTTCGACCATTTCTCAAACTTTCTTGAAATACCTAGCACAAGTACAAATAATAAAATAATCCATTCAAGAGGCGTCGCTAAAAAGTATAGTAAATTTTTCACGCGCGAATAATCTTGGCTTAGCGTAAGCTCTCTAGCACTCATAAACGTTTCTGGATCTGCACTCGTTCCCTTATACATGTCCGGAATAAGTTCATGATTCCATCCAAATAAATACCAATATATAAGTAACGCAAATCCAACGTACAAAAAAAGCGACCAACCGATAACCTTCCTCACGCTATTCCCTCCTCTATGCTGCCTGTCTATTATTATTGTAAGTTCGTACACGCTAAATTAGAACAAGCTTATTATGTGAATTGCTCTGAATCTTTTTATTTACATAAAAAAACTCTTCTACATAAGAAGAGTTTTACCTATCTTTAAACACTTTCTTCGGTTCACAATCCGTACACTTACAAACCAACACGTACCCTACTTGCTTTTTAGATAAAATAAAAAGCCTCTTTAAGGAAGTACATCTATTAATAAACTAAAATCTTGTAAAGAGAAAGAACTATATTTCATAATACCCTGTACAGCTAAAAGTAAAACAAGACCGATCACACACATATAGTTAACGCTTTCTTCATTCTTTTTTTCAGTAACCACTCCACCACTTATACATAAAATCCCTAGCAAATGGAGCGCTAAATACATGAAAAAATAAGCTTCCTCCCAGCGCAAAATAACATTCACTGTCGTTATTAACACTAGACTAAGTAAAATCAAATAAAAAAACTTATTTGATGATATCGTTTCATTCATATAATTTTATACATCCCTTTCAAATTTCGAATTAATGATGTTTCAAAGCTATAAAGTAAATGATTGTTTTCATACCATAAAACAAAAGGAAAGCCACCATTACTTTCTCGAATACTTTATGAATCCACATATACTTCTCTTCATTCTTTCTGAAGATGCGCTTCATCATTTCTTCTACAATTAGACCAAATATTAGTAAACCCCCGAACACAATAAGAAGAGAAATAATATTTTCTTTTAAATGAGTACTAGAAAATACGTAATACTCTGGAAACACAATCGTATCTACTACAGGTTGAAGCCAATGACAAACACTTCTATCACACATATCTGTAATAGACGTAGAATCTATAATGTCTTTTAATATTTTTTCAACCGTCTTCTTCATCTTATTTACTCCCGACTACATCTGAAAAGCTCTTTTTCTGCTCTGCATATATAACTGGCACTTCTTTACTCCAATATTTGCGATTAACAAATAAAAAGATAAGTACTAAGTTTAATCCTGTTATAAAAATAATAAGTCCAGGAAAGAATGTCGTATAATTTGAGAAATCGGCAAAACTCATAATTTTTTCTCTACTTATTAGAAAAGACGCACCTATTACAAATGCATTGTTTAACATATGTATTGCAATTGGCATGAGTAAACTTTTCGTACGAATATATACGATTGACAATACGATGCTGAATATGGCTGCACCGAGGAAATCAACATGTAACAACGCAAACAATATTGCTACAACGATGGTCGCTATGCTCGTTCCCCATTTTGTTGCAAAACGTTGAAGTAAAAATCCGCGAAAAACAAATTCCCCGATAATTGGTGCGATGAATACGACCCTAATGACTTGAGATACATATCCCCCAGTACTATCTACAATTGGTTCATGCAGGGCGTTCATAATAAAGTCCGGTGTAATCCATGCAAAACTATACATATACAAAATAAGATACCCGTAACTAAACATGCATAACATAACCGTAATGTATAAAACTTGTACCAAGTTAAATGTTTCATTTTTATTAACAAATAATGAAAATGAAATGTGGTGCTTTCTATACTCATAAGAAATCCATACCATCGGAAGGATATAGAATATAAGGATATTTATAAAAGAAGAATTTTGTATATGAAATATACTTGTTAGCAAATCGCCACTACTTCTCGCTATTAAAATTAATAGTGCAAATACAATTAAAAAATATCTAGCTCGCATCACTTGAAACGGGTTCACACTCATCTCCTCCCCTATGTTACTTTTATCATATCATTTGATTCTTAATTTTTTGCGAAAGAAAACCTTAAAATTTCCTTAAAAATTCCATAAGTTACAAAATGATGATATGATATTCGAGAAAATTAGGAGGGATGTTTATGTACCAAGCAAATATTTTACTCGTTGATGATGAAACAGCAATTTTACAATTACTAACTACCATTCTTGAAAAAGAAGGCTTTTCTCATATTACAACTGCAACATCAGCTGAAATAGCTTTATCTCTAACTAAGCAAAACAATTACGATTTAATTATTTTAGATGTAATGCTTCCTGGACAATCTGGTTTTGATATTTGTCCAATCATTCGCCAACAAACAGATTGTCCAATTTTCTTCCTATCAGCAAAAGCATCTGATTTAGATAAAATATCCGGATTTTCATACGGTGCAGATGATTATATTACGAAACCATTTAATCCATTAGAAGTAGTAGCACGTATGAAAGCACAGCTTCGGAGACATATGAAACAAACCGTACCACACGAACAAAAATCACACTCGATTTCATTTGGAAGATTTGAAATTGATCAGCACTCTGCAGAACTAACAGTAGATGGGCACATTGTCGAATGCTCCGCTCAACTCTTTCAACTACTACTCTTCTTTTGCGAGAATCCGAACTACGTATTTTCGAAAGAGGAAATATACGAAAAAGTTTGGGGAGCACCTGCCTATAATGGCGATGACAACACTGTTATGGTCCACATTCGAAAACTACGTGAAAAAATTGAACATGATCCAAGTAAACCAGAATATATAAAAACCGTTCGCGGGCTTGGTTATAAGTTCGTTACAAAGTAGGGTGACGATATGAATTTTAATAAACGACTTATTATTCAATTTATCATGCAACACGTTTTTGTTTTAGTTACATTACTTATCGCTGTAGTTGCTGCTTTTACTTATTTAATTTTTCTTCTTACTAGTACTTTATACGAACCTAATATTCCAGATTCTGATAGTTTTACAATTTCAAGATACATCTCTTCAGAAGATGGGCATATTTCGTTACAATCTGAAGTGCAAGATTTAATAAAGGAGAAAAATGATTGGCTCCAAATTGTAGATGAAAACGGAAAAATCCTCTACCACTTTAATACACCAAATGATGTTCCGAATGCTTATACGAAGACATCTTTAGTCGCATATATACAACATCATATCGAAAGTAATTATAAATTTACATATTGGGAAATTGAATTAGAAGAAAAGAAAGTACTTGTTATTTATGGTGGTATGTTAAAAAGCAATGCGTTACTGACAGCAATTCAAAAGGATCACTCCTCTTTAACGATGGATTCGTTCACATTAACAGATCAAGAAAAACAGTTACTGTCTAAAGAAAAAGCAGCACTTCAAATATTTAATCAAAATGGCGAAGAGGTTTTTGCCTATCCAGCTGGAAAGAAAAAAACATTTTCAGCAATACAAATCGCCCTTAATGAAAAAGAACCGTGGAATCATAAAGAAAATACGTCTAGCTTTTACGATGCAAATAGTGGCAACCTTCTCGTTGTAACTTCAAAAAATGAGCACTACTATCCAGGTGACGAAATTGAAGATGTATTTACTAAGAAGTTTCTCATCGGATGCGGATTAATCCTTCTTATCGTATTTGTTTATTTAGTCATTCTTTCTATTTGGTACGGTAATAAATTCGGGAAACCGTTATTACATGCGATGCGCTGGCTTAAAAATATCGCTGGTGGAAAGTATGAAGAACCTATTAGTAAAAAAGGAAAACCCGTCAGGTTCCGGCGATCTGGTAAAGAAAAATGGTCATTCCGTTTGTTTAGAGATGTAACAAGTTCACTAGAACACCTTTCTATTACACTCAAAAAAAATGATGCGATGAGGCAAGTCCTCCAGCAAACACGAGAAGAATGGATTACCGGTCTAACACACGACTTAAAAACACCACTTAGCTCTATATATGGCTACGCATTATTACTCGAATCGAATCAATATAACTGGACTGATCGTGATATTCAGCAATTTGGTAGTGTTATGAAAGAGAAATCTCAATATATGACAACATTAATTGATGATTTAAGCTTAACGTATCAATTAAAAAATAACAGCCTTCCTGCCCAACACGTAAACGTTGAAATCAATCAGTTCGTCCAAAAAGTATTATTGCAATTTATTAATAATCCAACACTTCAAAATCAAAATATTGAATTCGTACCGAGCTCAAATAAAATTCAATATTTCATTGAAGAAAAATGGTTCCAGCGTATTATCGAAAACTTACTAGTAAATGCTGTAAAACATAATAACGAAACAACTACTGTCATCGTAAAATTATCACAAAACGCTAATTCCTTTACACTCTCCATTTCAGATGATGGAAAAGGAATGGATGAAAAAACGAAAGAACTTCTATTTGAACGATATTACCGCGGAACAAACACAGAAGAAAGCAACATCGGAACTGGACTTGGCCTAGCCATTACAAAACAGCTCGTTCATGCTCATAACGGAACAATTTCCGTTGATAGTGCACTCGGAAAAGGAACGACGATTATTCTTGTATTTCCGTTTCGTTCGTAGGAAAGACGCTATGTGGCGTCTTTTTTCTTCCCTGGAATAATTTTACTGTAATTGAAATTATGTGGATCGTTTTTTTTGAGGTGTTTTAACGGTATATGAAATTATACCGGCGATTTTTTGAATATATCAGCGATTTTCTAGATATATCGACTTACCGACAAAAACCGACAATACTAACCTGCTTCCCTACTATACAAAGTAAAAATAAAACTATTAACAAATACATTTCTAAACTGTTATACTATAAATAGAAGTATAAACTAACTAAGTTTTGCATAAAATGAAGTAGACGAGGTGCTTCCAACACCCCGTCACTGCAACTAATTACCGCAAGGTGGAAGGTTGCAACTAAAGCTTATTTGCGCTTAGAAGACTTCCCACGCTTCGCAGGCAGACGGGTGGTCTTCTTTTTGCGCTTTTTTTGCCGTTAATTTCTTAAATCCAAAAACTATACCTTCTCTAGCTATAGTTTTTGTAATTTCCAACAAAATTTGCAAAAGAAATTCCATACGATTACACCTCCTTTCTTCACAAAATGAAGAAAGGGCATAACCTTCCACCCGCAATATTTAATTGCTATTTTATTTTACCATTTTCATATGTATTACAGATAAAACAATACAAATTTAACAATCCACTTATAAAAAAAGCGAACCATCTCCCAATGATTCGCTCTTACCCTATTATTTTTTCTTCACCGGTATCCAAAGCTCTACTTGTGCAAACTCACTCTTATCTTCGTGGCAACGCTCATCGTATAATTCAAACTCTGTAACGCCGCAATGTTCATAGCCTGAATGCGGAAACCATTCTGAGAATACTGCATTCCAAGTTTGGTGGATAGACGATACCATTTCTTTATGAGGAACTTTCGGCGTTGTAAATACTGCATATGTTGCTGCAGGGAAAGTACGCTTTGCAATTTCATTTGGTACATTTTCAAAGTCTGTAACTTCCATTCCAATAATATAAGTGAAGTCCCCTGTTTCTAAATTAAAATCAGTACATAATCCAAGCTCTACCCATTGGCTCGTATCTTTACGATTCGGAATCGTTGTTCCAAGATCTTTTTGTAAATATTCTTGCCAAAATGCTGGGATGTCTTGATGGTTCTTCCCCTCTTTACTTGTCGTCTTCAGTTCATAACCTGCCATTAAAAATTCTGGTTTATTTACAATACGATATTCCATTTGTATGCCTCCTAAATACGGATTTAATTTTCTTTGCTTTACATTCACTCTGTAATACATCGGTGTTTCGATTTCTTGTTTTCGATATTCACTCGGTGTCATTTGAAATAATTTTTTAAAGGCTCTCGTGAACGTTTCGTGAGATTGAAAGCCATGCTCAAATGCGATATCAATAACTTTTTCATCCGTATGAGAAAGTTGATAAGCTGCCCGGGCTAACCTCCTCTTTCGAACATACTCCATTACTGTATCACCTACTAACGCCTGAAATACACGATGAAAATGCGACTCAGAAAAACCTGCAACCCGCGCTAAATTACGCAGCGTTTGTTTTTCCATTACATCTTCCTCAATATAATCAATTGACCTTTGAATTTGTGTTTCATAGCTTTCCATCTCTGTTCACCCGCCTTATATGTATTATGATAAAAGAGAACACAATCCAATTCTTGACGTTTTTTACTATAATTCCATAAAAAATTGTAACTTTTTTATATGTATTTAGTTGTTATGTATGAAGGGAGGGAAATGTAGTGAAACGCAAACAATCATTAGAAGACATTTACTCCGAGCATATGCAAGATTTATTTCACTATCTTCTCTCCCTAACCGGAGATTCCCACTATGCGGAAGATCTCATGCAAGAAACCTTTTACCGAATGCTCGTCCATATTGATTATTATAAAGGAGAAGAAATTAGGCCGTGGTTATTTACAATAGCCTACAACGCCTTTATCGATTGGTATCGAAAAGAAAAAAAGTATAACACAACTACAGTGGAAGAATTCCATTTACCAAACGTGCCAAGTACAGAACATGAATATTTCGTAAAACATGAGATTGCTAGTTGGTTAGACAGTTTATCTTCTCTTCCGCTCGAAAGACGAAATGCCCTGCTACTACGAGATTACTATGGATTCTCCTATAAGGAAATAGCAGAAATGACTGGTCTCTCATTAGCGAAAGTGAAAATTGAATTACACAGGGGACGAAAAGAAATAAAAAGCATAAAGGAGTGATACAGATGGGCTGTGCAGAATTTAAAAAACTATGGAAGAAGTATGAAAATGGAACGCTCACGCATGATGAACAAGAACTGTTAGAAAGTCATATTGAGTCATGTGAAGAGTGTGAAGCTTACTTAGATGAGCTGTTAACAAAAACAGAACCAATTAAGAAAAAGTTACCTCCAAAAGATCTTAAAATTCCTTTTTGGAGAATTAAGTGGAAACATCGTTTACAAACGTTTGGTTTTATATTATCAATTTGCATCGTTATCTATATAATCGGCGGGGTATTATCAGCCTTTTATTTTCAATCTAATAATGATAAAAGGCTAAAAGAAATTAGAGAGGTTCCTTCGCTTGCACTTGAAGCAACTATCCCAAATAGCCGCGTTATGGGAGGCGGAACAAGTGTAGAAGCTTTTTTCCGTACGAATAGCCAATTTGATTTAGTAAGAACCATCGGTAAAAAAGAAATGCCCCTCGGTACAATAGAAACAAAAAGCTTCTTATCATCTGTAGATATCACGAAGCAAACTTGGATGAATCCGTTCTATCAACCAAAACTCTTCTTTGTTCATCCAAAAACAGAGCAGGGTGATTATTTAAAAGATTCATCAAAAAAAGTATGGGATACACTTGCAAAAGTACATGATGGGACCGTTGCAGAAGTAGCAATTTCTTTTGATAAAGCTTACACTTTAAAAGAATTAGAACCGCTTCTATATAGCATATTCGAGGCACAAGAACTCCCTCCAACTCCTTTATGGTACGCTTTAGATACAGGACAAGAAAGAAAAAATGTAGATGACTATATCCTACATGGCGGAGAAGCTATAGGGTTTCCAGAACATGTAAGATTCCTCGCTAATGAAACTGACGGGCAGAAAACGCAAGAAGACAAAGTAACCGAAATGATGCGCATCCTTTCTATCCATAAAAAAACGGTAAGCAAAATAGCAGCGCTTTCTGAGAAAGAACTAAACTTAGATAAACGTTATCAATATGTAAAGGACAACGGTGTAAAAGTATACGGAATTGTTATTACTGGCCCATCGAAAGAGTTATTAAAATTACAAAACTCCCCGCACGTACGTTATGCGACTCTTGGAGATATTGAGATTTGGAATTGGTTTGATCATTAATAAAAAAGAAGTAGCGCTCTAAAAACGATGCGCTACTTCCTTTTTAATTCGAAATCACTTTCACATACATCCCTCTCACCGCTTTTTCATAAGCAATATCACTCATCTGTCTTATGTTTTCTGACACAACAGATGCTGGAATAACTTCATCTTCACGAAGTAACGGCGGATCAATAAGACGCACTTTATTTTTCTGATGTAAATCATAATCGTTTCTATCTTCTTTTACCTTTACATTTGGATGAACTTTGCTTAATAAAGCTTCTACTTCGGGGTCATTACATTGCTGCAATTTCGAAATAAGCTCCTCATCTTCAAGAAGAAAATCATCTGCATGAATAACCTTTTTATGAAGAGATAACTTTAACGTTTTCGCTAACATATCGTTTCCGTAAATATTCATTGGTTTCATAAAGAAATCAATTACTTCTTTGTAATACGTTTCTGTAAACCATTCTGCCATTTCGACACTTTGAACAACCATTTTCCCCTCTACTGCGATAATATCCTCTAAAAATCTATGAACCTCTTCTAAAGAAATATATCCGTATGTATACATATCTCGTAATGTATAATCCACTCTGTCTGCGCATAATTCTGGTGCTGACCTTTCGAGTAACGTCCATTTCGAATCATCTAACAAAATATCTTCATAGTTATAACCATACTTCGCAAGAATCGCTGGAATTTCTGAGTTTTTCACAACAGAACTAAATATCTCTTCATGATAACTTTCATCTTCATTATCAAAAACGTAATCAATCACATGGGAAAAAGCAGTATGCGATACGTCATGCAGTAAACTAGCAATCTGTTCTTTTACTGAACCACCTAATTTTTTAACTAATAACATAACACCAACTGAATGATCAAAGCGCGTTACATTCCATTTCTCGTTCATTAAGTAACTTGCGCCATTTTGATGAATACCTTTTAGCCTTTGCATAGACTTACTTGAAATTAATTCTTCTACTACTTGATCCACTTCAAATTCTCCGTATAGTACATCTGATATGATCACTTACAATCCCCCTTTATTTTAATCGAGTCTTATAATCTTATCTCTTTTATGAAATTAGCACCAACATAAATATTTATTGTTATTTGTTTTTATTAAAAAAAATAGAGAGCCATCAGCTCTCTATTTCATAACCCCTATTCAAATGTAACTTCTACCTGCACAATCTCCGACCTACTACCAAGTCTAAGCGGTGGTCCCCAAAACCCAAATCCAGAAGAAACAATTGCGTGGAACGCGCCTTTTTGTGCGTATCCCCAGTCTAGCTCGTACATTCTTCTCGTTACAATATGATTGGGCGCCATTTGTCCGCGGTGCGTATGACCGGATAATAATAAATCTACACCTGCCGCTGCTGCTTGTTTCAACTCAAATGGCTGGTGATCCATTGCGATAACAGGCATCGATTTATCTACCGTACTCATTAATTGTTCAAAGCTTTGACGATCTCGCTCTGTTTTATCTCTTCTTCCAACGAGATAAAAGTCATCTTCAATTGTAATTACTTCATCTAAAAGAATACGAATATCAATCTTATCCATCTCTTGTAAAAACTCTGGAACCGCTCTACCATAGTATTCATGGTTCCCTAAAACACCATATACGCCTAATGGTGCTTTCATTTGTTTCATGATTGGTCCCATATTCTTTTGAATGAACACACCTGGATGATCATCGATAATATCACCTGGCAGTAAAATAATATCAGGTTCCATCTCATTTACATGACGAACAAGCCTTTTTAAATGCGAAAAGCCAGACAGTTTACCGAAATGCATATCAGAAGCCATCGCAATGCGTAAACTTTTACGTCCCTCTACTTTTTTCGGTATGTGCACCTCGTACTTTCTAACTACTGGGCTATATGCGTTGAATACTCCGTATGCAAAAATAAAGATAAACGCAAGTAACACGGCCGTTCCTGTCCAAATAATTGCCGCTTCTTTCTCTACTGAAAACTGTAAAAGAAAGACCATAATATTAGCTAATGGCAACAGCATAAGCGCATATTGTATAACCGCAAACCAAATCGAACCTATCGTTCGCAGAAATGGCAAAAACTTAAACACTTGCACGAGAATGTACGCATATGAAATAAATGCGACTATAAAAGCATAATATCCCCAAGATTCCCAGCCAAATACCGCATGAAGCCAAACCCATCCGTTCCAGCCGATGTAAAACATAAGTAGTGTGTATATAATTAATATGGTAAATATATTGAGATAACGAAGATTCTTCACAGCCAGCCTCCTTATTGATTTCTTTTATTATAACTTGTTATGCACTTATAACGTAAATATTAAGCGCTTCAATCTTCATAATAAGAACATTGATAAACATATTATCTTAAAATTTTTAAGAACGGCTGTAATGGACATTTTTGAGTCTTAAGTGTTGGATGAAATTCTATTATCTTTATCGTTCAAAACTCACCTATGCAATTATGCATAACCATCCATTCCGTTTTATTTTCATGTTACGATATAAATGTAATACGACATATATCGACAAAGATAAAAGGAAGTGATTGGATGAAACGTTCTAAAACATACTTAAAATGTTTAGCATTATCTGCTGTTTTTGCTAGTAGCGCTGTAACTCTTTCAACACCTGCTGCTTATGCTCAAACAACATCGCAAGTTGTAACAGATATCGGACAAAATGCAAAAACACATACGAGCTATAATACATTTAATAATGATCAAACTGATAATATGACAATGTCTTTAAAGGTAACTTTTATCGATGACCCAAGCGCTGATAAACAGATTGCCGTTATTAATACAACTGGTAGTTTTCTAAAAGCAAATCCTACTATAAGTGATGCACCTATTGATAACTACCCAATCCCTGGTGCTAGTGCAACATTACGTTATCCTTCACAATATGATGTTGCATTTAACCTTCAAGATAACAGCGCTCGTTTCTTTAACGTAGCACCTACAAATGCTGTAGAAGAAACGACTGTAACATCTAGCGTATCTTATCAACTTGGTGGCTCTGTTAAAGCTTCTGTAACGCCTAATGGCCCTAGCGGTGAAGTTGGTGCAACTGGTCAAGTCACTTGGTCTGACTCTGTAAGCTATAAACAAACTAGTTATAAAACAAATTTAATTGACCAAACGAACAAAAACGTAAAGTGGAACGTATTCTTTAACGGATATAACAATCAAAACTGGGGTATTTACACACGTGACTCCTATCATTCTTTATATGGAAACCAACTGTTCATGTACTCTCGCACATACCTATATGAATCTGATGCAAAAGGTAATTTAATACCGATGGATCAACTTCCAGCATTAACAAATAGCGGTTTCTCTCCTGGTATGATTGCTGTTGTTATCTCTGAAAAAAATACAGATCAATCTAACTTACAAGTCGCTTATACAAAACACGCCGATGACTACCAACTTCGTCCAGGCTTCACATTCGGAACTGCAAACTGGGTTGGAAACAACGTAAAAGACGTTGATCAAAAAACATTTAATAAATCATTTACACTAGATTGGAAGAATAAAAAGTTAGTAGAGAAAAAATAAAGAAAACCGAACCTCCATTTAGATGGTGGTTCGGTTTTTATTTAAATTACAAAATCCTCCGGAATAAACACTTTCACTTCTTTCGGCTGTACGTATACGAAATCACCCGCTTGAATGTTCAACTGCTTGAACTGTTCTTTCGTAATTTCTGCTTCTAAATATTCATCTGTTCCGTCTCGTTTTAATTCTACATATACGATATTTCCGACTGCGTGAGAATAGGATACTTTTGCCGGGATTGCATCTATGCTTTGTTTCGTACGAGAGATTGATAAGTCATGCGGCCTTACGTAGGCTATTCCGTCTACGTTGGAAACGTGCTTATGCTCTGGTGCTTCTAGTTCGACCGATCCTACATTTAGCTTTCCTTTATGAACGCGGCCGTGAAATAAATTTACATTTCCTAAAAAGTCATATACAAACGGACTTGCTGGGTTTTCATATACTTCTTCCGGTGTTCCCATTTGTTCAATGCAGCCTTCATTCATTACAACGATGCGGTCTGCAACGTCTAACGCCTCTTCTTGATCATGTGTTACGAATACGCTCGTAATTTGAAATTCGTCATGTAATTTTCGGAGCCATCTGCGTAATTCTTTTCTCACCTTCGCATCGAGTGCACCGAACGGTTCATCGAGTAATAAAATTTTCGGTTCGACTGCAAGTGCTCGGGCTAGTGCAATACGTTGACGTTGTCCACCAGATAATTGCGCTGGATAACGTTTAGCAAAGCCATCCATTTTTACGAGCTTTAATAATTCTGTTACCTTTTCTTCTATCGCTTCTGCTGACGGTCTTAAGCTTTTCTTTCTTACTTTTAAACCGAAAGCGACATTCTCAAATACATTCATATGCTTAAAGAGCGCATAGTGCTGAAAGACGAAACCGACTTGCCTGTTTTTCACGTGAATGTCTGTTAAATCTTCTCCATCAAATGAAATAGAGCCTCCATCCGCTTCTTCTAATCCTGCAATAATGCGTAATAACGTCGTTTTCCCAGAACCTGACGGGCCTAATAAGGCAACAAGTTCGCCTTTTGGAATATCCAAATGAATGTCTGTTAGTGCTTGAAATGTACCATATTGCTTTGATACACCTTGAATTTGAATACTCACCGTAATCCCCCTCTTATTGTCGTTTTTCCATTCGCCATTCAATCCAGTTTTTTATAACGAGTGTAAACACTGCAATTAATGACATTAACGTCGCTACTGCAAATGCTGCTGAAAATTGATATTCATTGTACAAAATTTCAATATGGAGCGGCATCGTGTTCGTAATGCCACGCACGTGACCTGATACGACAGAAACGGCTCCAAACTCACCGATAGCACGGGCATTACATAGAATCATGCCGTATAAAAGACCCCATTTGATATTCGGAAGCGTAACGCGCCAAAACATTTTCCAGCCACTTGCGCCAAGTGATAAAGCTGCCTCTTCTTCACTTTTCCCTTGCGCCTGCATAATCGGAATTAATTCACGTGCAACGAACGGGAAGGTTACAAAGATTGTTGCGATAATAATGCCTGGTACAGAGAAAATGAGTTTCACTCCATGTTCAAGTAACCATTCGCCAAGAGCACCCCTCGGTGTGAAAAGTAAAACGAATACTAATCCTGCGATAACTGGCGACACAGCAAACGGCAGTTCAATAAGAGAGAGTAATACTTGTTTTCCTTTAAACTGAAACTTTGTAATAAGCCACGCGGCCGCTATCCCAAATATCGTATTAAGCGGCACAACGATTAACGCAACGAGAAGCGTTAACCTAATTGCTGAAAATGCTTCTTGATCAGTGATAGCGGCAAAGTATACATCCATCCCTCTTTCAAAGGCTTTTAGAAAAATAGTTATGAGTGGCAGTAATAGAAAGAGAGATAAAAATAAAACTGTAATCGTAATTAATACGCCTGGTACAAGCTTAGATTCTTTTTTAGCTGATACGCTTTTTACTATTTTCTTTTCTAATACTGTTGGTTCCATTTTCTCTCCCCCTATTCACTTTTTAGTTCATGCCTTCTACTCCAGCTTTGAATCATATTAATAAGAAGAAGGAAAAGGAGAGAAATAATAAGCATCACGGTCGCTACAGCTGTTGCCCCCGCGTAATCATATTGTTCTAGTTTCGTCATAATCATCAGTGGTGCAATTTCTGTTTTCATCGGCATATTACCTGCGATGAAAACGACAGATCCGTATTCTCCTAATGCTCTTGCAAATGCAAGTGAAAAACCGGCAAGAAGAGCGGGAAAGATCTCTGGTAAAATGATTTTCACAAATATTTGCAAGCGGGATGCACCTAAACTCGAAGCCGCCTCTTCTACTTCTTTATCAATATTTTGCAGCACTGGTTGCACCATTCGAACGACAAATGGTAAACCGATAAAAGTAAGCGCAACGATAATTCCGAGTGGTGTAAAAGCTACTTTTATATGAAACAGACTAAATATTTTCCCAATCCATCCATTTTCCGCATAAAGCGTTGTAAGTGTAATACCAGCTACAGCTGTCGGAAGTGCAAACGGTAAATCAATGAGTCCATCTAATAGTCGTTTCCCTGGAAATTTGTAGCGTACGAGCACCCATGCTATTAATAAACCAAAAATGGCATTTACAATAGCAGCTGCAAATGAAGTTGTAAAACTAACTTGATAGGAATGCAACACACGCTCGTTCGTTATAACCCCAGCGAACTTCTTCCAACCTAACTGTGAAGTTTGAATGAATACGATAGAAAGTGGTATAAGTACGAATAAACTCATGTACAACATTGTAAATCCAAGCGATAATCCAAACCCTGGTAAAACACGTTTCTTCCTCATCCTCTTTCACCTCATCCCCCTTTAGCAGTACGCATTATTTTTGATAAATTTTATCGAACACGCCGCCGTCATTAAAGTGTTTCTCTTGTGCTTTTTTCCAGCCACCAAATAGTTCATCTACCGTAAATAATTGAACTTTCGGAAATTGGGATGTATATTTTTCTGCTACTTTTTCATTACGCGGACGATAAAAGTTTTTTGCCGCAATTTCCTGTCCTTTTTCTGAGTACAAATATTCAAGATACCCTTCTGCTACTTTTTTCGTTCCTTTTTTATCAACGACTTTATCTACAACTGCTACTGGTGGTTCTGCAAGTACACTAATAGAAGGAGTTACAATTTCAAATTTATCTTTTCCAAGCTCTTTTTGGGATAATAGCGCTTCATTTTCCCATGCGATTAATACGTCACCAATTCCTTTTTCAACAAATGTTGTCGTTGCTCCGCGCGCTCCTGAATCTAATACTTCTACGTTTTTATAAATTTGGCTAACAAACTCTTTCGCCTTATCTTCACTATTATTATATTTTTTCAATGCGTATCCCCACGCCGCTAAATAGTTCCAACGTGCTCCGCCTGATGTTTTTGGATTTGGTGTAATGACAGACACACCTTTTTTCGTTAAATCATCCCAGTCTTTAATTCCTTTCGGGTTTCCTTTTCGAACAAGAAATACAATCGTTGACGTGTATGGAGTGGAATTATTCGCAAGTCGCTTCTGCCAATCTTCTGCTAGTTGTTTTTTCTTGCTAATGGCATCAATATCATAAGCAAGTGCTAGTGTAACAACGTCTGCTTCTAAGCCATCAATAACAGAGCGTGCTTGACTTCCAGATCCCCCATGTGATTGTTTTACATTTACTGTTTGCCCATGCTTCTCTTTCCAATACTTCGCAAAATCTTTATTAAAATCTTGATATAACTCCCTAGTTGGATCATAAGAAACATTTAAAAGCTCAACTGTTTTTTTATCTCCACTTCCTTCAGAATTACTAGTGGATGTTGCCGAACCACACCCTGATAAAAGTACAACTGCTGATAATACAACACCTGTACTTTTCATAAACGCTGTCTTACCCCACTTTTTCATCGTTAAGCCCCCTTAGTTTATACAATAGAAAAAGGCACACAATATATTCACAAATGTGAACATTGTGCGCCTTCAGTTTATCTGATTAGCTTCTAATGTATTGTATTCGATTTCTTTTCATTTTAATTCTGTAATTCATATGTGTCAACTTGGAGTTTGAATTTTCTTACTAAACTAAAATATTGGCATACTTCGAGCCCAATGATTTTTCAAATCAGCAAATTCTTTTGGTAACTTACTATTTTCATTCCATTCTAATTTATATGCATTTACTAACACCGTAGCCATTGATTCACGGTTCATTACTCCATTTTGATTAAAATTACCGTTCTTATCATTTTCAGAGTTCATTTCATCCATAATATCACAAATAAGATATTGCACTCGCCGTAAGCGTTAATTCCTTCTGTTCTACGTATATCTCCTCCTTGTTGGTCATATGAAGGTTTAAATATATGGCACCACCGCTTAATCAATACATAAAAATGAGGCAACCACCTTCAAAGATGGTTGCCTCATTTTTACACTTGCATCGCTTTCTCTCTCAATGCTCTTCTTAACAACTTACCAGTCGTATTCTTCGGTAATTCTATTAAAAACTCAATACTTTTCGGCACTTTATATTTCGCTAAATGTAACGTACAGTAATGCATTAGTTCTTCTTCTGTTACGTTCGTTTGTTTCAGAACGACGTAAGCTCGCACTGCTTCTCCTAAGTTTTCATCAGGAACACCGATTACAACAACTTCCGCTACTGATTCGTGCGTATATAATACTTCTTCTACTTCACGAGGGTATACGTTATAACCGCCAACTAAGACGATATCTTTTTTACGATCAACGATATAGAAGTAACCTTCTTCATCCATTTTCGCCAAGTCACCTGTATATAGCCAGCCGTCTTTCAATGTCGCAGCTGTATCTTCTGGTGCATTATAGTATCCTTTCATAACGTTAGGTCCGCGAACGATTAATTCGCCGACTGCGCCGACAGGTACTTCTTCCCCAAGTTCATTTACAATTTTATTTTCTACATGCCAAATATTTGTGCCAATCGACCCTGGTTTACGAGGACGATCTAGCGGATTGAAACAAGTAACTGGTGATGCTTCTGATAAACCGTATCCTTCTGAAACAATAACGTTAAAACGTTTTTCAAAGTTTTGTAGAAGAGCAACAGGCATCGATGCGCCACCGGAAATACAAAGACGAAGCGTCTTCACATCTTCTGCACTTGCTTCTTCAAATAAATATAAATAATTGTACATCGTCGGTACGCCAGCAAAGATCGTTGGTTCGTACGTACGACAAATACGGAATACTTCTTTCGGACTAAATTTCGGTAACATTAAAATCGTTGCCCCGTTCACAATCGGTGCATTTACCGCAACTGTTAAACAGAATACATGGAACATAGGCAGTGCCGCAACAACACGGTCATCAGCCGTATATTGTAAATACGAAGCCACATCGCTCGCATTACTATATAAATTTTTATGTGTAAGCATAGCGCCTTTCGGTTTTCCAGTTGTGCCCGAAGTGTATAGGATAACCGCTACATCTTCTTCATCTAGTTCAGGACCTTCGTAAGTTGTATCTCCAGTCCCCACAAAACTAGTAAACGTTTTCATTTTTTCGGTTTCTGTATGGTTAAAATCTGATGAGGTTTCGCATATGATGATGTTTTCTAATGAAGGAAGTCTTGTTGTAAGAGATTGTATAACAGGTAGAAGGACGTCGAGTACGATGATTGTTTTTACATCTCCATTTTGTAAAATATAATGCATTTCGTCTGCTGTATAAATTGGATTAACTGGAATAACAGTTGCTCCGGCTTTCATTGTTCCGTATAAACCGACCAAAAAATGTGGTGAGTTCCCAACAACTAATGCGACATTGTCCCCTTTTCCAATGCCCATTTCTGCTAAATTGCCAGAAAACCTTGTGACCATTTTGTTTAATTGGTCATATGAGACCGACTGATCCATAAATATATAAGCCGGTTTATCCCCCTTCTTTTTTGCCGTTTCAGCCAAAGATTGAACGAGATTCACAAAAACCCCACCTTTATAAAATTTAGAATATTTAAAAATTCTAAATTAATTATATTAAAAGAAAATTAAAGTGGCAAGTGATATTCTATTAACTGCATATAGACAGACCACCTTCTCTTAGTTTACTTTGGAAAAATAAGGGGATTTTATTTGTAAGTAATTTATGAAACTAGACCAGAAATCATTTTAGGATAATATGCATTCATCTTTTCTCTAAGTTTATTAAGTTCCTCTTTATTTAACGTCGTATGCTCGCCGTGCAAGTTAAGAGCGTCCGCTCCATCTTCATGAAAATACACCGTAACATATAACGTCGGTAACCCTGTATTGTCTTCATCTATTGATAAGATGACATCTGGTGTTTTATTAACAGTGCTGAATGTTTCATTTCTTTTCCACTTCTTATTTTGAAACATGTCTTGTATATCATGTATCTTTCGTTTGTTATCTGTATGCGTAAAATATATAACATTATCCTCCGCTGGTTTTCCGATAGACAAAATTGTACGACTTGAGGGCGATCCACTGCTACACGCTGTCATTCCGACGACGAAGCTGAGTAATAATACAACGTACATTACCCTTTTCATTTCGATTCGCCTCCTTTTGAATATATATATTCCTTTACGAGGGGCAAATGTCCTGTGATTTTATGTTTTTTGGTAAATGAAATTATATGAGCGATTTTTCAGTTATATCAGCGCAACTCAATTTATATCGGCGATTTTCCAAATATATCAGCGCAACTCGGTTTATATCGGCGATTTTTCAAATATATCGACTTACCGACAAAACCTGACAATCTACGCAAAAAGAAAGAGGCTGCCCGTTATGGAAGCCTCCCTCATTTTTAGAAGAATAAATGTAAGAAATCTTCTGTTGTAATGTTACCGAAGTAGCGTGCAATATCTACGCCTTCTAAAGCTGCAGTGAATGCATCTTTATCGAACTGAACGCCTGTTAGACGCTCTTCGATATCATGAACATCTAATGAACCGAAGAAGTCGCCGTAAATTTTACATTCTGTTACTGTTCCTTTTTTCACTTCAAGACGAACATCAACTTGTCCAACTGGGAAGCGGTGTGAATGTTGTAAGTTGAACTTCGGTGATTTTCCGTAGTTCCAATCCCAATTTTGGTAACGTTCTTCAGAAAGTTTGTGGATCTCTTTCCAATCATTTTCTGTTAATTCATACGTTGGGATTTCTGTTTCTCCTTCGAAAATTGTTTCTAGAAGAAGTTGTCTAAACTCCTCTGTCGTCATTTCTTCGTTTAGGAACTCTGTAATGTTCGCAACGCGGCTACGGATTGACTTAATTCCTTTTGATTGAATCTTATCCATTTTTACTTTTAACGCTGATACGACGTGATCGATTTCAGAGTCAAATAGTAACGTACCGTGGCTGAACATACGACCTTTCGTTGCGAACTGTGCGTTACCTGAAATTTTTCTACCTTCAGCTAAAATGTCGTTACGACCACTTAGTTCTGCATTTACGCCTAATTTACTAAGCGCTTTCGTTACAGGCTCTGTGAATTTTTTGAAGTTGCTGAAACTGTCTCCATCATCTTTCGTAATAAAACTGAAGTTTAAGTTTCCTAAATCATGATATACTGCGCCTCCGCCTGATAGACGACGAACGACATGAATACCTTTTTCTTTTACGTAATCTGCATTAATTTCTTCTACTGTGTTTTGGTTTTTACCAATGATAATCGAAGGCTCATTAATGTAAAACAGTAAATATGTTTCGTTAATATCTAAATTTTTCACACAATATTCTTCAATCGCTAAGTTTATTCTAGGGTCTGTAATTCCTTTATTATCAATAAATAACATCGTATCACCTCATGAATTCCATACGTAGCCACTATGCGCTAGCGTAATGTGACCACTGAAAATTTGTTTTGCTTCTGTTACTAAATCAGATGGGTTGCCTGTATGCGGTAAGTGCGTTAATAAAAGTTCTTTTACATTCGCATCTTTTGCAATACTTGCTACTTCTGTACTATTCATATGCCCTGCTTTTGCAGCCTCTTGATGTGCATACATATTACACTCACAAATGAAAAGATCAGCATCTTTTGTGAATGGAATGAATTCAGGAATATAACTTGAATCAGCGCTGTATACTACAGCATCATCTCCAGCTGTAATACGCATCGCAAAGCATGTAACAGGATGAACAGTTTTTAAGAATGAAATCGAGAACGGTCCAATTTGAAGTGTTTCTTCTGGATTGTACGGGATTCCTTTCGTATGCGGTTCATGCGTTAAAGAATGGAATCCATTCTCATCAAATGTATGACCGTATATTGGTAGTTCTGGTAGTTGCCTTGTTGTCGCACTCGTAATTAGTCTCGCATATTGCAATACCCCAATGTCTGCAACATGATCGTGATGATAGTGCGACAGTACAACTGCATCTATATCAGACGGTGTTATATATTTTTGAAGCTGTGCTAGTACACCACTACCACAGTCTACAAGTAAACGAAAACCATCGTGTTCAAACAAATACCCCGACGTTGCTTCTCCCGCTTCTGGAAAGCCGCCCCAAAAGCCGACAACAGTCATTTTCATATGTATCCATCCTTTCTAAAACCGAGTAGAAATGCATGTTTTGCTTACATCCTACATTGTTAACTATAATCCATTTCCTAAACTTTTTCATTAATTTTCAATTTTGTTATAAAACAGTTGTTGACTTTTATTTTTTGTACTAATACAATGATAGTAAGAAATGGAAATGGAGGGATTGACATGATCGATCAACCAATGGAGTTTTTCAGAAATTTACCGACGAAAACTTGTGCACACTGCGGGAAAGAAATTGATGAGCAGCACGAAGCATACCATAACAAATGTGATGATTGCGTTCACGAAGAATAGTAGTTTGTGAACAGAAAAAAACCTAGCAGACATAGTCTACTAGGCTAATAACATCTTATCCTTCATCGTTGAACCTTTCACCAAGAGCTCCAGTTCAAACTCATACAATTCTTTTTTTCGATAATTTTTCGTATGAATTTTATCCATCATTAGGTCGACAACTTTTCGGGCCATTTCATCAATTGGCTGTTCAATTGTCGTAATACCTGGTTCTGTAATCTGCGATAATATTTGATTATCAAAACCGATAACAGCGAGATCATCTGGAATGCTCCAGTTATGGCGTTTCGCCTCTGAGATAATTCCAGCTGCTACCTCATCGCCTCCTGCCAAAATCGCGGTAGGATTTTTTTTGTCCTTTAATACTTCATGGAATATTCGTTTTCCATCTTCCCAAGAGAAAGCGTTTTCAAGAAAGTCAATCGCTTCTACTTGGCGGCTCTTCTCAGTTATTGCACGTAAAAAGCCCATTTTTCGCTGCTGGCTAACGACTTTGGTTTCGTTACCACGGCAAAAAATAAGATTACGATATCCTTGATCTAACACATGCTTCGCAGCTATGTATGCTCCTTGCGCATGATCAAATTTCACTGTTGGAATATTTGCTTCCTCAATATATTCATTACACAACACGATTGGACCGTGCTGTAAGTATGGCTCTACATCTTCCCACGGATTTTCTAGTGAACATAGAATAATCCCATCTACTTGTTTCGTAGATAATAATTGTAAATACTCCATCTCTTTTTCCGGTAAATATCTTGTTTGACAAATAATCAGTTTATATTTATGTTCAGAAGCAGCAATCTCGATTGCTTCGATAAATCTACTGAAGAAAGGATTTGTAATCCTTGGAACGAGCACCGCAATTGTTTCCGTTTTTTGTTTACGAAGCCTTCTCGCCGCAGAATTAGGAACGAAGCCTAAATGCTTCATTGCTAATTGAACCCTTTTTTTCTTCTCATCTGAAACATATGGATGATTATTAATCACCCTAGAAACCGTTGTCCTTGATAACCCCGCTAATTTCGCCACGTCCTCTATAGTCGACACGAAATTCTCCCCCTTTGCATGAAAACGTTTTCTTAAATTGATTATATAGTATATTATTGGAAACTGCAATATCGGTTGTTATGATTTTACTATATTAATATTATACATAGGGAAAAGTCTGTTAATGCAGGGGCAATATACTACTTTTAGAAATTTACGTTATGTACATTCCTTTTCTTAATACCATATATCCTTTATTCAATATAAAACCCCATCAATACGTCATCTCCATATGATCCATCTTCATATTTAATTTGCTTTCGTTGTCTACCTTCTTCTACAAAGCCCATACGTTTGTACACTTTAATTGCCCGATCATTAACAGAAACTACACCTAAACAAATTTTTTCTAAACCTTTCTGCCCTTTCGCCCATCTAATAAGAAATTCAATTAATTTCGTGCCTATGCCTTGATTACAATACGCCTCTTTAATCCCCATTCCCATTGTGCCTGCGTGTTGTAACCGTTCTAGTTCATATCGGTTGAAAAGTAAAAAGCCAACTACCTTCCCATCTACTTCATACACGATATAAAGATTACCTTTCTCATTACTTTTCCGTATCTTTTCTCTTTCTGCATTCATATCATTCGGTAACTTCTTTGGGGATACTATGAAAAATTTTGTAGTAGTTTCCGATAATATAATTTCTTTTCTAATATTCATAATTGCTTCTGCATCAGTCTCTTTTACTAACCGTATCATTGAATCACCTCGTACTTTTTCTTTTTAAAAATAATATTACAACTATAAAACGGCCAATATGCAATATTACATATTGAGAATCTTTTTACTCTTGATAAAATATTCATATATCAAAATAAAAGGAATGTATACAATGAATCCAATCTTAACAGCTGCAAAACAACTATTACATAAAGAAGAAAAAATTTTATCTACTTTAAAATGTTCACTTACTGGCTATACGATTACGCATAAAGTCCCGTATCCTGGCATGTTACTTGCTACTAATCAAAGACTTCTCTTTTTTAGCCAATATAAAAATACATTCATTGCCGAATTTGATTATGAAGAAATTCTATCCATAGAAACGAAGAGAAGAATCTTTGACAAAAAAATAATATTTTACTATGAAGATGAATATATAACGCTTGGGTACATTACAAGTTCGAATGTTGAAGCGTTCATAGACTTACTACAAAGAAACAGCAAGACTAGCACAGGCTTATAATCAGCGGGGATCCCCTCGCTGATTCATTATTTTAACTCCTCCCACTTCTTCCAAACTTCTCTCCCGTTTATACAGTACATATTATCCTCTCTATTCATAAACCCCTGTACAATAAATTCACGTCTAATTGTACAAAAATCATCATGATATTGTTTTATAAATGTATTAATTTCTTTTTCTGTATATTGATTTTCAGCATTTAACTTGCTAATTAAATGCTCTAACAATACTAGTTTTTTCTTCTTTTGACCTGGAATCGATTTTAAACGATCCTCTTTATCGAAAAAGTTACGAATGGTCGTATCCCGGAATTTCATTTCACTTTCAGTCATTTTGTTATCCTCCATCACTTTTTTTCTTTATCTTTTCACTTAAAATATCAATAAAGTAATATCCACTCATTAACACATAATAGAACGTAAGTATTCCAAATGCATCTTTCATACTTGTATATACTTCTTTATCAAACAATATAGGTGAAAGGGCATAAACAAGAAAGATTATTAGCGGATTTACGATAAAATAATAAGTAAGATTGCCTTTCATCATATCAACTCCTCTACCCTATGTTTCTCTGTAAATTGTTGTAATTCCTTTTCTTTCGTTTCTATAGCTTTTAGAAAGATTTATAGATGAACTAAGGAAAAGATGCCCTCTATTAAAATAAAAAAGCACCAAAAAGGTGCTTTTTTCTAAGCTTCAATCGATTGATTTTCCGCAATATTTCTAAATTGTCGTTTGTGCATCCAAGTTAAGGATGCAATTGTTCCAAGTGATAATACAACAATGAAAATCATGAGCACCCCTACGTTTTGCCACATGAAGTCAAAGTCTCCGCTTGATACGACTGCTTTCAGTCCTGATACAGAATATGTCATCGGTAACCAAGCATTGAATGGTTGTAAAAACTTCGGAATCAACTCTAACGGGAATGTTCCAGCACTTGTTGTAAGCTGCATAATTAATGTGATGATGGCGATAAAACGGCCTGCATCACCGAATGCTGTTACTAAACATTGAATTAATGCGATAAATGCTAAACTTGTAATGATACTAAAGAGTATGAAGTATGGAATGCTTTGTACTTCTACACCCAATCCGAACAGTAATATAACATCTGCTACTATCGCTTGAATAATACCAACTGATAGTAGTACGCCAAACTTACTAATAAACCAACTAAACCCTGATTTCGGAACGCCGACTGTATCACGTAATGGATATACGATTGATAATAGTAATGCCCCAACGAATAAACCGAGTGATAAGAAGTACGGCGTAAATCCAGTTCCGTAGTTTGGAACTTCCGCCATTTTCTCCGTCTTCACTTTTACAGGACTTGCAAACATATCATACGTTTTATCCGTCCCTTTTACTTCACCAGTTTTTTCTGCTCCTTCGCCAAGTTTCTCTGCAAGTTCACCTGAACCATCGTTTACTTTCACTAGTCCATCAGTTACTTTTCCTGATCCGTCTGCTAGTTTATTTACTCCGTCGATTAGCTGGGTTGAGCCATTTGATAATGTACCTAAGCCTGTTGTTACTTGACCGGAACCGTTTGCTAACTTGTTTACTCCATCAACTAATTGACCGGTTCCTCCTGATAATGTGCCTAAGCCTGTTGTTACTTGACTGGAACCGTTTGCTAACTTGTTTACTCCATCAACTAGTTGACCGGTTCCCACTGATAATGTGCCTAAGCCTGTTGTTACTTGGCCGGAGCCTTCTGTGACTTGACTAGCTCCCCCTGCTAACTGATTTATCCCCACTGCCATTTGATTGGCGCCGATAGATAATTCACCTAAACCACCATTTAGTTTTTCTAAACCATTTGTCACTTTTCCAGAGCCATCCGCTAATTGATTTACACCTGTAATTAATTGATTGGATCCTGTAGATAATTCACCTAAGCCACCACTTAGCTTACCTGCACCATTTTTCAATTCATTAACTCCACTTACAAGCTTCGGCCCATTTTCAGCCAATTTGCTAACACCAAAATTTAATTCTTTACTTCCCTCTGTTACATTACTTGCTCCAAGTTTTGCTACCCCTAATCCTTGACCAAATCCTTGGAAATTAGCAAGAAATTTATTTTGCTCTTTTGCTAATTTTTCGATACCAGCTACTAAACCATTTAGATTTTCTGGACTTGATACCCTTATTTGTGCTCCCTCTCTCTCCTCACTCATTACACTTTTTAACTCTAATACATTTTTATTTGCTGTATTTGTTGTCCCTACAAGTTCTGTTGATTTCTTTTGAACTGCCTCTGTGCTTTTCTTAACATTTGCTATAAATGGTTCTAACTTATCTTGATATTCTTGTGGGAGACTTGCGATTTGTTCTTTCAAAGCTGCAACATCTTTTGTCATTTGATTTGCATTCTCTACATTAGATAGCGAATCTTCTTTTAGTTGCCCAACGCTTTCCACTGTTTTATTTATCTCTGCATTTACTTGTTGTACTGTATTGGATGATTTCTGTTCATTTGATTGATTCGTTACAACACTGTGTACTTGATTATTTAAATCTTGCAAACCTTGCTGAATTTTTTGTGCGCCTTCTTCTAATTGATTTTTTGTACCATCTAGTTTCTCTAAACCACTTGAAAGTTCGCCTGTACCTTTTTCTAATTTGTTAGAGCCTGCAGACACACTTTTCAAGCCATTATTTAATTCAATAGATTTATCCTCTAATTCTTTTAAACCACCATACAATTGCCCTGAGCCATCAGAAAGATTTCCTATCCCTTTTTGTAACTCACCCGATTTATTAACAAGTAAATTTAAACCACTATTAACTTGACTAGAACCATCGTAAAGCTGCCCTGCTCCATTTACTAGTTCAGTAATTCCACTCTTCATTTCTCCTGTTTTACCGTTTAATACATTTAAACCATTGGTTACTTTACTTGAGCCATCTGTTACCTGACCTGAGCCATCTAACAATTTATTAATACCTGTTGCCATCTCCCCTGACTTCCCTTGCAACGTATACAAACCAGATGTTACCTGACCTGAGCCATCTAACAGTTTATTAATACCAATTGTCATTTCCCCTGATTTTCCTTGCAACGTATAAAGGCCATCTGTCACTTTTCCAGAGCCATCTATTAACCTACCAACTCCATCCTTCATCTCCCCAGATTTCCCTTGAAGTGTATGAAGGCCATCCGTCACTTTACTTGAACCATCATGCAATTCACTTGATCCGTCGTGTAGTTTACTTGCCCCTTCTGATCCATCCGCTAATCCTTTTGAGACATCTTTAATAGAATCGAACATTTTCTCTGCATATGTTTTCGTTAACGTGCTTGATACTTCAGTTTTAATCTTTTCAATGGCTGTTCCTCCAATTTGTGAAGATAAGAAGTTTAAACTTTCGTTTGGAATGTACTCTAAGTTTAATGGCTTTGGATTGTCTTTTAGTAACGTTGTAGCGTTACTTGAGAAGTCATCTGGAATGCGCACTAACATGTAATACTTTCTACCTTCCATTCCTTTCTTTGCTTCTTTTTCACTTACGAACTCCCATTTAAAACTTTTATTATCTTTTAAATTATCAACGAGCCCTTTTCCGACCTCAATTGGTTTCCCATCAAATACTGCGCCTTTATCTAAATTGACTACTGCAACTGGTAAGTCATCTAACTGTTTATACGGATCCCAAAAGGCCCACAAAAACATCCCTGCATATAAAATCGGTACGAATAAGACCGCAATAATTGGAATTAATATTTTTTTACTTTTTATAATTTCCGTGAACTCTTTCCGAAGTAACTGATTACCTTTCATAATTTCTCCCCCTTTTATAAAATGACCAAAATGTTCATATAGTCATTTTTACCCAAACAAAAAGGCTATACTTGTTCATACATATGCCTTATCCCCGAATTTATTACTATGCAACTTTTTCTCATTATGATTATATTTTTTCTATATCCCCCCTTAACTTAAATATATGACCACATTGTTCATTCGGTCATTTTTTTTATAAAATTAAAAGGATTATCTTAGTTTGACAATCCTTTTAGTAAATAAAGTTCAAATAACTCTGCAATTTTTTCTTTTTCTAGCGGTTCATGATTTTTTTCCCAATCAAAAATAAGCGATACATATAGACGAAGCATAATAAATGCTGTAATTTCTGGATCACATTTGCTAATTTCACCTTTTTCAATCGCAATTTTTAAATACGATTGAATAACAGAAACGATTTCCACATCAACTTGTTGCATCACTTCTTGTACTTCTTTCGTTCCCATATCGCGCTCTTCTTGAATTAATTTAATCATGAGCTGATGTTCTTTTCTAAATTCCAAGATGCTATATAATGCTCTATGTACATTTTCAAAAAATGAAACATCTGAACGAATTGCACTTTCTGCAACTTGCTTCATTTCTGTAATTAAATTAGAAATAATTTCACCAAATAACTCTTCTTTATTTTTGAAAAAAGTATAAATCGTTCCTTTCCCTACATTCGCTAACTTCGCTACTTGATCCATCGTTGTTGCTTTATAGCCGAACGCTGAAAAAGACTTTGTTGCAGCCTCAATAATAGAACGTTTTCGATCTATTGCCACATCATCACCTCCAAAAATGACCAATTGGATAATATAGTCAATCAGTACATCTTTGATATTACCACACGCTTACATTCTATACAAGTTCTCTTTTTATTATTTCCAGTATAAAAAAATTTCAGTCAGTGTATATCATACTTTCCATAGTTTATCAGAAGAAAAGAGAAAAGGAAAAGATGTTCTAGAGATATACATCTTAAGAACACCTTTTTGCTATTTCAACATAGAAAGCATAATTTTCTCTAATTCTTCTTTATTTACATTCTTATCGAATACTGCTTCTCCTGGGTTCTCTAAACTATGATTAATAATAACGATTTGGTATGCACTATTTTTCCCTTTTGCTGGAACAATCATCTTCATACCTTGTAAATTACTATCCGAGTGATGAGTAGCGTAGAATATTTGATTACCTTCTAGTTCGTACTTTTCTATATTTTCAGGCACTATAAACTGGTGGCTAAATGGGTCTTTGCTTTCCCCAAAAACTTGCGATTGAGAAATTGTATAATTTCCTTTTCCGTTCGTATATTCTAATTCAATAGTGAATTCCGGTTTTATCTTAAGATAATAATTCACTCTTTCGTCTTTTTGGGTATATCCTTTAATTGTATAAGTTGGCCTCTTGATTTGGAAATCAACATGTTGCTGCACTTCTTCAACTGTATATGTTAAATATTTCCCTACCTTATCCTCATAAGGAGTTGTTTTATTATGAATTTCTTTTAATTTTTCACGATTTTCTGTACTTAAGCGCTCTTCTTTCACCTCTTTTATATCCCCTTGGAAATTTTCGGGTAAGTTTAATCTAACTAATCCTTTTTTCTCGATCTGCAATACCTCTTTATATAACTGCACATAATTCTCAAACTCTTCCTTTGTTAAAGCTTTTTCAGCATGATATAAAAAGGCTGTTCGGTTTTCATATTGCCATTTTGACATCCCCCACTCTTTTCTCGCCTTTTCCTCTGTACCAAATAATGTATCTACAGCATTTTGGAAAGCATCCTTTGACTGCTCTACTTTATCCTCTTGCTTTTCTTTTCCTTCCGTTGTACGTGCGTTGAATAAAGAAAGGGATGCTATAGCAACTATGACAATAACTCCGAGTAAAGAAAGACGATACGATTTCTTTTGGAATTTTTTAATCATAATGATTCTCCTTTTTAGTGTTCGTTTATTTCTACTTAAATTTGCTAGGCTTGGTACTTGATAGGAATAGTGTTCTAAAAGGGTAATAATTGTATGACCGTATGCAATTTGTTCCTCTTTATCTATAAAAGTAAGTGCATATGCATCACAGGCTAATTCTTGATCTTCTCGCATACAAAAATAGGCGTACCAAAGAATTGGATTGAACCAATTTAATAGGATTAAACTGTACATAATCCAATTTACAGCTACATCGTTTCTCTTAATATGAGCTAACTCATGGTAAAAGACATATTGTAATTGTTGTTTATTTAATACTTTCATATGTTTTTTTGATAGTAATACTTTCGGACGAAAGAAACTAAACACAGTTGGGCTCGCAATCTTTCCCGCTAGACGTAACGAAACTGCCTTCTTCATTTTCATAGACTGCTTACAGCGATTAAACACTGTAGTGACCTGTTCGTCCGTAATATCCGGTTGTTTCTTTATGTAAGAATATAAACGTCTATTTGTAAGAAACGTGATGGCTGCTAATATGATTACCCCAGCTAGCCACACATACAAAGCAAGTTTGTATAAAGAAAATGTAGTCTGTTTTTCCGAACTGACTTTTACTTCCGGTTCGCTAGTTTTTGTCACCATTTTAGAATTTGATTCCAATTCCACTTTTCGGTCACTTTCTATGTTCACTATATTCTCAGTAGCCGGCATATTTTTTGGAATAACTTCCGATACGCTAGAACTATAAGAAAGTAATGAGTAAATACTATAAGAGCTATCTGGCGACCACGGTAAAAGGAGTCTTATCATTAATACGATCCACAGCATATATTGCCACCGGGGGGATAATTTATTTCTAAATAGAACTTTTATACATAAAATAAATCCGACTAATATGCTAGCCATAAGTGACGTTTCTATAAGCCAATCAAAAAAATGAGGAAGGTATACATTTATAAGCGTGTTTATCATTTTTATCGATCCTTCCTCTTATTCTCCTCTGTCTTCTCATCTAAAATGCGTTTTAATTCATTAATATCTTCTGAAGATAATTTCTCCTCTTTTAAGAAATTAACAAGTAATGGCTTAAACGCTGCACCGCAAAAACGTTTTAGTAAAGATTTCGTTTCCACTTGCAAATAATTATGTTGTGATACTAACGGGTAATAAGCGTACATACGCCCTTTATCTTGATGGTAAGAAACGGCTTCCTTTTGCACTAATCGATTAATTAATGTGCGGATTGTTTTCGGTTTCCAGTCCATTGCATCTTCCAGTTCTTCTATAATTTCATTCGCTGTTTGCGGAGAACTCGACCAAAGTACTTTCATAATTTCTAATTCCGCTTCAGATATTTTAGGTAATTGATTTGTCATCGTATGTTTCACTCCTAAGTATTACATTTGTAATCTATAATTAAGATTACAAATGTAATACTTAATTGTCAACCATATTTTAGAAAAATTAATTTCAGCTAAACCTTACTTACCAACAACAAATTTCCTCTTTTTCAAATAATCAAATAAAAAAACAAGAAAATCTTTACAATTAATAGTAATATAGAAAATAGACAAGTTTATCAAAACAGTGGAGGCTTTTTCAGTCATGATGCGTGCACTTCGTTTAAATATAAAGCAAGCTTTTTGTAATCGTGTTTCTTTAATTATTATGTTTAGTGGATTTGTTCTTATTTGTATTTATCATTATTATTATGTAATTCGTTATTTAGGAGACGCTGCGAATGGACCTATATCGACGGATATTAAATGGATTGGATTTCGTGGAAATGAAATGGATGTTTATTTATTATTAATGCCAGTTATTGCAAGTCTTCCCTTTAGTACAAGTTATAACTCGGATAAGTCCGATGGTTTTAAACCGTTTGTCAGTAAAGAAATTTCTTTATTTTCTTATTCAGTAACGAAATATATCGTTACATTTTTTTGCGGCGGACTTCTTTATACATTTCCATTCATCTTATCGTTATTATTTTGCAAATTAACCATTCCAGACGGAGTACCAACGGCTGGTTCAGGCATTATAAATGATAACGGGATGTTTGCAAACTTATATGAAACTTCTCCCATCACTTACATTGCTGTATATATCGGAATTAATTTTTTATTTGCAGGTCTGATGGCTCTTTTAAGACTTGCTGCATCTGCATGGTCCCAAAAGGACTATATGGCGCTTCTATTTCCATTTGCAACTACCTCTATTCCTTACGTCCTGCTAAATACGGTACTCCCTACAATAGGTGGAGCGCCTATTCATTTATATGATCCAAGGCAGCCGCTGCATGGCATGTCACCATATATTTTGACAATATACAATGTGCCTTCTTCCTCCTCGTTAGCTTAATCATGTATATACAAGGAGTAAAACGTGATAGAAAAAAATATAGAAGAAGGTTGCAAAAAAGAGAGCGGTGTAGAAAGGCGTTTCAAGTATAATAAAACCCTAATTTCCTTACTATATTGGAAATTAGGGTTTTATTTACTATTCACTTACGGTGTACCTGCCAATCCCCATAAAATAACAACCGCTACAAAATAAATCGCTTTAATCGCTACTACTAAACATAATGAAACAATTGCATATTTACTTAATTCTCTTCTTGCACCTATTAAAGTGAAAATAACCGCCAAACTAAATGTTATATAAGAAGCTGCTGTATGTATTAAGTTATACGTAATATCTAGATTGCTTATAAGTCCTGTTATATCAGCTACAAACTGAAGCATGACGATCGTACTAAAAAAATTGCAAACTGATTCATTACCTTTCCATTTATTTGTAACTGCATTGTTGTCCTCCTTTTTAAAAACTAAATATTCAATCAATTTTATCATTAGATTACAAAAAAAGGAATCATCTCTTTATACTATTCTATAACGATGCAAAAAAAAAACGCTTAGTTACCTAAGCGTTCCTTTCTTTAAGAAGCTTTCTTCAAATCAATTTGAGCAAGTACTGGGTCATGGTCGCTTACACGTCCGTGCTCTTTCATTATATTTGAGTTTAAGTGCACTGGATCTACAATTGTGTGTGGTGCGATATTATTTGTTACTAAAATATGATCTAACACTTGTGCATTTCCTTCGTGAATGTACGTGTAACGATTCTCTTTTGGCACTGTGTTTAACATATCTTTTAAGATTGTTCCCTCTAGTGTTTTTAGTGGTTTAGAGAATTCGAAATCGTTCATATCACCTAACACGACAACTGGTGCATTCGTATTCTTTTTCTGAATTCCTTGCACGAAATGATTTACTTCTTGTGCTAACTGAATTCGTTTGTCTTCACTTTTTAATACGAGCGGCTGCACTTTTCCAAATGGCGTTGCATCTCCTAGTTTTGAGTTTAAGTGATTTGCAACGACAACAATGTTTTGTCCTTGGAACGTAAATTCTGCCGCTAACGGTTTACGTGTACTTTCAAATAATGGATTTTCGTCTCCAATACGAACAACATTTTTATCAAGTAACTTTGGTACCGTCGCTAATTTCACGCGTGATGGATTGTAGAAGAAGCCGACGCGAATATTCGCTCCTGGTGCTCCTCCGTCTTGATTATTGTTTGGAGCGATTTCTACATACTCATACTTCGGTCCACGAATTTCTAGCACTGCATCAATGATACGTTTTGCGCTTAATGACGCATCTGTTGTACCGTCATTAATTGATCCGTTATTATCTTGCATTTCCTCTACACCGATAATATCTGGCATTTTTAAGTTGTATTTAATAGAATACGCTAACGCTTTTACCTTTTCATCTGTTGTTTCTTTTTTATTCGCTGAGAAGTTTTCAATGTTATATGTAGCAACCGTTAACTTATCAAGACGTGGCTGAATATTTGCGCCTACTTGCTTAAATCCACCATCCACTACAGCTGGCAGTTCTGTTATTGGCGAAATACGGAAAGAACCGTAATCATATCCTACTACCCCTGTTATATCTCCAGTGAAAGTATCTCCTACTTTTGCTACATAATCGCGAGGTACTTTTACAGAAAGACGCTCTGGGTTTAATTGGTTTTCATCTAATAGAGGTGTGCCATATTGTGTTACTATTTTATCTCCACCATTTTTTACTGTTACATATAAATTTCCATTTTTCTGAGGTGCAATAATTTTTGGTGTTGGCATCGTAACACGCATGCCTTCTATACTTTCATAAAAGTCGATTGCATCTTCATTTGGATCAAATAAACCGAATGCATCATTATCAATAATCTGGTCCGGGATTTTCACACCGTTTTCCCCAAGTACAATCGGTGCTGGCAAAGATTGATCTTTTGCGATTACAGCAACGCGACTCGCCTTAATTTCTGTCGTCGTTAAGTCTGTTTCAAATCGCTCTGCATATCCTGGTCCAACATATTCTTCTACTACTCCATCAACTTGAATAAGATCTCCTACTGCTACATTCGCATCTTTTTTATATACGTACATACCTTCTGAAGTAGCTGGATCATTATCTGGCTGATTGTCTTCTATATAAAAGCCGTTTTTATCAAGCGCTGTGACAACGCCTTCCACATTGTTTACTTTCTTCCCGTTGTAAGGAGACATATGTGATTTTCCTTGAATGTCATGAATACGAACTGGTTCATTATTTACGATAATAAATGAAAATGTCGAAATTGCTGAAGAAGTAAGTCCTTCTTTTTCTGCGATTGCTTTCACTACACTATTTTCATTCACTATAATTTGTCCATTATAAAGAACACTTTTATTAGTAGGATTAGAGCCATCTAACGTATAGTAAATCGTTGCACCTTCTGTATTCGTCGTTAATGTTACCGCTGTTCCTTTAGCAACTTCTCCACCGTTCGGTGAAGCTACTACATCGCTAACACGGTTTTGTCCTTCACCTTGAAACTTATAAGCTGTTACTGATTTTAAACCTGGGTTACTAAAATATAATTCAAGAGTCCCAGTCAAACTAACTTTCTTCCCGATATTTTCAGGGTGATCTTTTACATTCACTGCCGTTCTCACATCACCTTTTGGCAACTGAACGGGCATGATTTTGTCTGGATTCGTTTCGTTTGGCGAATCTGCAATTGCTACGTTTGTATCATCAAACTTAGCTGGATCCTTCGTATATTTAGAAGAACTTTGCGTATATCCGACAATATATCCTTCCACAATCCCCTTCGTTTTCCCTTGCTGCTTAAATACTTGAATTGCTTTTTCTACTGACATAGAAGCAGTTTCTTCTGCTTGCGCTAAAGTTCCAGTAAATGAAAGCAATAGCAAGAATGATAAAAAGACACTTAACAATTTCTTCACAGCCATTTTCCTCTCCCTATTTCATATTTTCTCAGCATTTCTATCATAACAAATGATTCGTTATATAGAACTATTTTTCGACAAATTTTACAAAAGATTTATTTAATTTACAAGCTTTCAAACTATAATACAAAATAATAATTTTACACCTTCTACAAATGCACTCTATAATGTTAGAGAGAGAAAACAGAAAATATCGACATTTGATTGGCATGTAAAATGGATTCATTTGAATAGGAGTGATTGGATGGAAGTGCAAACAGAAACATACCGCGCAGCTATGAATGGAACATTAGAACGTCATTTTTCAGATATGATTGCTGTTATACCAACTAGAATTACAATTGAGCAGTTAAAACAACGGCTAGAAAATATCGCTACTAAAGTTGATGAGTTAAAAATTGTTTATAGTGATGAGACAAGCCTTATTGTTGAGTTACATATGGATGAAACAATCATACCGTATGAACTGCATATTGATGAGGCGAATGACCCAGAAGAATATAAAATGTACAATAGACAAGATTCTACAATTGTAGATCGTAATTTTGAAGATGCGGCTTTCGGTACTGAAATTTTCACTCGTACGCTATTTGTAGGCGATGTACTCGACTGCTTTTTCCAGCAAATACAATTTTTATGGAACCTCGCCCCAGATTTGTTATTTGTAATCGATTCAAGTGCAGCAATGAAAGTGATATCTAGAAACTATATTGAATATCACGTTGAAAATGAATTATTACCTGACATTCCTGACTTATACGTTATTCATTCCGTTTATGAAGACGATAAAGAAGGTGAGCCTACGCAATATTGGTTTCATACACACGGCCTTTTAAGAGCGGGCGTAACTGAAATAGAGTTAATTATTCCAAATCGCATTTCTTCCTACTACGGCATTGGCGATCTCTTTCAAACATTTGCTAATAATGCCGTTGAGAATGGACAAGTCCCTATGAATGAGCCTATCGTTATCGCGCATAGTCAGCAAGGTTCTATACATACAGTCGCTGTTCCGTGGGAGAAAGGATTATCTTATATAGGGCATAAAACGAGTATGGACCAATTATCTTCAATCGAGGATGAAGAAGTGAAATTACAGCCAATAGATGCACAAAATACATTCTTAGGCGGAATGGATGCCCGAGATGAATACCATCAATCTCCATCCGTTCTCTTATTCAAATTTAATACTTCAGAAGAATATATTGAAAGTTTTTTCAAAGAAAACGAGGAAGCTACAGGGCTCATGTTCTATAAAACAAATAGTGAAACCGATCGTATGGCTTATAATGCGAAAAATACTTTCGGGTATTTCAGCAACATTTTTCAAATTGAAAAATCAAATGAAGAGTTTCGTTTTCTCGCTAAGTTTGGTGTTTCCTATGAAGAGGGTAAAAGCGAACATATGTGGTTTGAAATGCAACATATTACAGAAGACCTGATTCAAGGAATACTCATCAATGAACCATATTTTATAGAAGATATGAGTGAAGGAAATAGTTATCATTTAGATTTTGATAACTTAACAGATTGGGTTATTTATGCAGGAGATGCTGTTATAAAGCCAAATAACTTATATATGTTTATTGGCGAATAAGTATTTTATATAATAAACGAAACGCCTTCAATATGATTGAAGGCGTTTCTTATAATTTATTGTGCGATTAATTCAGCATCTATTACTTTCTCCAAATGAGATAATACACGCTTTGCAGCTTCCTCACCTTGATTCATACAGTCTGGAAGTCCAGCACCAGCATAGGAGCTACCTGCCAAGTATATACCTGGCAACTCTTTCTCCATAAATGTTGTGAGCTTTTTCATTCGCTCGTTATGGCCCACTGTATATTGAGGCATCGCTTCTTTCCAGCGACTTACGATTGTAAACTCTGGATCCTCTGTAATATCCATCGTCTTCCTTAAATCTTCTAGTACGAGCTGAACGAGTTCTTCTTCAGTTTGTTCTACAACCGCTTCATCACCAGCACGTCCAACGTAACAGCGAAGGAGTGTTTTTCCTTCTGGCGTTGTATGTGGCCATTTTTTATGCGTCCACGTACATGCTGTAATGGTGTAATCGCTATTTCGTGATACGACAAATCCTGTACCATTAATATCGCGCTGGATTGCAGACTTTTGGAAAGCAAGTGCCACATTCGCAACGGATGTGGATGGAATATTACGGAAGAAACGAAACTGCTTGTACTGAGCAAACATGGACGGCAATACTTTATGCGAAGTTGCCACTACGATGGCGTCCGCTTCTATTTCTTTTCCGTTACTAAGAGTAATCGTATAACC
Organism: Bacillus sp. FSL E2-8900; assembly: GCF_037966225.1. NCBI lineage: Bacteria > Bacillati > Bacillota > Bacilli > Caryophanales > Bacillaceae > Bacillus > Bacillus sp. FSL E2-8900. The sequence continues at coordinate 1,054,186 of NZ_CP150193.1, read as the reverse complement.
ATCACCCTGTTTCGCAACTTTTTCAATGCGAGTTCCCTTTATTATCGTACCTTCATGCATCTTTGCTTCGAGAGATTTTACGATAGATTCTAAACCTGTTTTCACTGTTTGGAACATTCCCTTTTTCGGTTCAGCTTTCTCTTCTTTCGGAGCGAGCGTACGCATACCGAGTGAAATACTGCGATGTTTCTGCTCAATTTGATACATTTGCGGGAATGTTGACATTAAGCTCATTTCATCAATATCCCCTGCATAAATACCCGATAGTAACGGCTCTATTAAGTTTTCAACCACTTCGTTTCCAAGACGATGTCTGAAAAATTGTCCGAGTGATTGGTCAGATACTGGCTTTGACCTCGGCATTAATAGATCAAAGCCAGCTCTTAGTTTACCAATTGGGGAGAACAGCCCGGAAAATAGAAACGGCGTAATTTGCGTTGGAATTCCCATCATTGATCCATTCGGCATTTTATGTAACCGATTGTTTACAAGGATAAATGATTGACCGGCTTGATTATTTACAAGTTCATCGCCAAGACCTAATTCTTTCACTAATCTAGCTGCACTTTCTTTTCGTGCTAAGAAAGAATCTGGTCCGCGCTCAATTGTAAATCCATCTTTTCGAACGGTTTGAATTTTTCCGCCAAGTTTACCCGATGCTTCTATAAGTAATGTATCAATCGGCAAGTTTTTTTCATGAATATTTTTTTGTAAGTTATACATTGCTGTTAATCCAGTGATGCCTCCGCCGACGATCACAACTTTTTTCCTCAAGCAGGCTCCTCCTTTCTTCTTACAGTACAGATTCTTTTTTCTTTAATACAACATCTGTTAAACAATCAATAAATGCCTCCGATGCATTTGGCATTTCTGGACGATAATATTTTGCACCAATTTCATCCGTTACAACTTTACACTCAAAGTCGTTGTCATATAAAACTTCTAAATGTTCCGCAACAAATCCAACTGGTGCATATACGAATGAAGTATAACCGTGCTTTTCATTTAGTTCTCTCGTTAAATCTTGTACATCTGGACCAATCCAAGGATCTGGTGTGTTTCCTGCACTTTGCCAGCCTACTGCATAGTTTGCTACTTCAGCTCCGCGCGCGATATAATCCGCTGTTTCATTTAATTGATCTGGATATGGATCGCCCATTGCAATAATTTTCTCTGGTAAGCTATGTGCAGATACGATTAATACTGCTTTTTCACGCTCTGCATCTGACATACCGTTATATATACCTTTCACTGCATCAACCCAGTACTGGATGAATTTCGGCTCTTTATACCAGCTATCAATGCCGTGAATTGTTAAGTTTCCAAGTTTCTCAGCTTCTTCTTGTGCTCGTCCAACGTACGATTTCACGCTAAACGTAGAATAGTGAGGTGCAAGAACAAGTGCGATTGCATCTTGTATTCCGTCGTTATGCATATCTTTCACCGCATCTTCAATAAACGGTTCAATATGTTTTAAGCCAAGATACATATGGTACTCTACTTCATCTTGTACTTCATTTAAACGCTTCTCTAACTTCTTAGCTTGCTCTAATGTAATAGTAGCTAAAGGAGAAATACCACCAATTGCACGGTAACGCTCTGTTAAATCTTCCAGCATTTCAGGACTTGGCTTTCTTCCTCTGCGAATATGTGTATAGTAACGTTCAATATCTTCTTCTTTATATGGCGTTCCGTATGCCATTACAAGCAAACCAATTTTCTTTTTCATACAGCAATGCTCCTTTACTTCGCTAACTGCCCTTTAGAGTATTCATGAATAAATGTAGTTAAACGTTTTAATGTATCTGGATTTACTTCTGGGAATACACCGTGACCTAGGTTAAAGATATAACCCGGCTGTTTCATCCCTTGATCTAAAATACCTTTTACATGTTCTTCAATAACAGACCATGGTGCAAGTAAGAATGAAGGGTCCATATTGCCTTGTACCGCCTTATGAACGCCCCGTGCACGTGCTTCTTCAATCGGTAAGCGCCAATCTAAGCCGACTACATCAAGCGGTAAGTCGTGCCACTCATTCACTAAGTGTGCAGCTCCTACGCCGTGCATAATCATTGGAACACCCATCTTACGAACTTCTGCAAAAATACGCTCCATTGCTGGTTTAATAAATACGCGATAATCCGCTACATTTACTGTTCCAACCCAAGAATCGAAAATTTGAACTGCTTTTGCTCCTGCGTTAATTTGCGCTTTTAAATATGTAATAACCATATCTGCTAGTTTATCCATTAAAGCGAACCAAGCTTTCGGCTCTGCATACATGAACGCTTTCGTATTATGGTAGTTACGAGATGGACCGCCTTCAATCATATAGCTCGCTAATGTAAATGGAGCTCCTGAAAAACCGATTAACGGTACGTCTAACATTTCTGTCGTTAATAAACGAATTGTATCTAGTATGTACGGTACGTCATCTTCTGGATTGATTTCCCCTAGTTTTTCTACGTCTTGTAAAGAACGGATTGGGTTATCGATAACTGGGCCAATACCTGATTTAATTTCTACATCCACACCAATTGCAGGTAGTGGTGACATAATATCTTTATAAAGAATTGCTGCGTCTACGTTATACTGATCAACCGGCAATTTTGTAACGTAAGCACATAACTCTGGATTGTGTGTAATTTCAAATAAAGAATACTTTTCTTTAATCTTTCTATATTCCGGTTGTGAACGACCTGCTTGACGCATATACCATGCTGGTACATAATCGGTACGTTCCCCCCTACATGCTTTTAAAAATGTCTCATTTATAGTTCTTACCAAGACCCTTGCTCCCTTCCTTACCAATGCTTCGAATACGTTCGATATTTATCTTTTTTTACTATACAGCTTGTAAAAACAAAATGCATAATATTATGTACGTTGTTCATTAAATTGACACAAACATTCTTAAAAACGCTTACTATTTTCACAACATTCTTATTATAACACAGAGAAAAACTATGGTTTAGCTACTTTTGACTTTTCTCCTTCACGATTCGTTTGTGTATTATATGGTACAACGTAAAAGCTCGGTTTTGAAAATATGTTAACGAACTTTTCCTCATATTCCCCAGCACCATTTACAGTGCTAACATGCGTATGAATTCCGTTCTCCACTCTATAGATTCGGTACATAATTCTGTTATCTGGAAGTGGCGTCCAGCTTAATTTTGCTTTAAATAAACCGAAAGGGCTAAATGATAATTTCATTTTTACATCTTCAATTTTGCGCAGCCGAATCGGAGCGCTGATTGTTTCCACACCTTCAGGCTTCATAAACTTCTCTTTATGTTCTACATTAGACTTCGTTAAAATTTTCTTAAACAATTTTGTCGCAGATGCACTTTCTCCTTGCAACTGATGCTCCTTATCCGTACGGTCATAACCAATCCAAACAGCGCCTACTAAGTTCGGTGTATAACCAACGAACCACATATCTCTTGCTCCCTTATCGTCATTTGGCAATGAAGTTGTACCCGTTTTTCCAGCTAACGCACCGTTATATACACCAACTCTTGCTGTCCCTTCCTTCACAACTCCTTCTAGCATTTTCGTCATATACCATGCTGTCTGCTTCGAGAAGATTTTTGTCTCTACTTTTGGAGATTCCCCAATGACTGCACCGTGTCTGTTTAATACTTTATCAATAACGTGCGGCTCGATAATATTTCCATTTGCTAAAAATGAACGGTACATTTTTACAAGATCAAATGTTGAAACGCCATTTTTCAATCCGCCAAGCGCTGTACTTAAACCAGCATCTGCAATATGAACATTTCCTTTTTCTAAATATTGCTTTCCTTCTTCTACCCCTAACTCATTTAATAAAGAAACTGCCGGTACATTTGCCGACTCTAAAATCGCATCATACATCGTCATTTCTTTTGAATACTCATGATTATAATTTCGAGGTTCATACCCTTCAAAAGAATTTCTTTCATTCGTTAATAAAGAATACGGATTATACTTTTTCGTTTCTAGTGCTGGTGCATAAACGATAAGTGGTTTTAAAACAGATCCAGGCTGCCTTTTGGCAAAAACACGATTAAATCCTCTCGGGACGTACTTTCTTCCCCCAATCGCCGCTTTAATCCCTCCCGTACGATTATCCATTAATAAGAAAGCACCTTGCGCCCCCTCTTCTTTCCCAGGGAAATTCCTTGCATCTTGAAACTGGTTATATGCTACCTTTTGAATCTTTTCATCCATAGGTACGACAAACGTATATCCTCCGCGAAGTACTTCTTGATGAGACAACCCGTATAAACGAGCGGCTTCATCTATGACCATATCAATATACGGCATATATGCAAGCTCATTCTCATCTAAATTTTTATATAGAGCAATTGTCTTCCCTTGATAACGAACGCTTTCTTCTGCAGTCAAATAGCCTTGTTTATGCATAAGTGACAACACTAGATCACGGCGTTCCTTACTCTTCTCTGCAGAATAGTACGGTGAATATCCGTTTGGTGACTTCGGAAGGCCTGCAAGCATTGCCCCTTCCTCTACTGTTAAATCCTCAACATTTTTATTAAAATACAACTTTGCTGCCGCTTGAATGCCGTAAGCCCCATGACCAAAATAAATATGATTCATATACATTTCAAGAATTTGTTGCTTCGTATATTTTTGCTCTAATTGAAGAGAAATTGCGACTTCCTTCAATTTGCGCGTAAATGTTTTTTCACGAGTTAAAAAGACGTTTTTAGCGAGTTGCTGCGTAATGGTACTACCGCCCTCTACCTTCTCTCTAGCTAACGTATCTTTATAAAGAGCACGGAATATAGACGGATAATCAATCCCTTGATGCTCATAAAAACGAGAATCTTCCACCGCAACAAACGCCTGCTGCACATACTTCGGAATTTGCTCGATCGGTACGAGCTCTCTATTTTCTACGTATAATTTCGTAATTTCTTTCCCTTTCTGGTCAACGATACGTGATGAAGAGTGGAAAACGAGCTGCTTTTCATCCATCATATAGCCACCAGCTAACACGATAAGTTTATAGATTACAATCGCTACTACGAACGTTGCGACGCCGCCTAATAAAGTCCACTTTACTTTCTTCATACATCGTCCTTCTTTCCAAATGATGGTACATTTATTATTTGAAAAAGAAGTATCTTTATGTATATAATCTTCGAAGTTTTTTAAGAGAGTTGATATAATAGAAACAAACTATTAAGGGGGCATTAAAATGAAGGCTATTATTTCATACGAAACACCTCTAGAACAAGCACATTTCACTGCAAAAAATGATGAAAAAAATATGTTTTATAAAGAAAATACAGAAGAATCTGTAGAAGGCTCACTTAAGTATGACGTACTAGATGCTGTCGGTGAATTTAAAGGACAACCTGGCTATATCGTTTGTAACAACATTTCTGTCACAGACGAAGGTCGCCCTGTATTTGAAAACCGTTTTAAAAACCGCGCAGGCCTTATTGAAAACGAACCAGGATTCCAAGCGATCCGTGTTCTACGCCCATTAAGTAACGATACATACGTCATCTTAACGATGTGGGAAACAGAGCAAAACTTTAAAGACTGGACAGAATCACGTTCATTCGAAAACGCTCATAAAAAACGTCCCACGCAAGCAGAAGGACAAGCTCAAGCGCATCCACATGCGGAACAGCAAAAGAGTATTTTCTCTCGTCCATCTTTTGTGACTACTTTTGATGTGTTAGTTTAATTAAAACATAATACAACACTAACAGTACGTGAAATTATATCAACGATTTTCCGAATATATCTATCATATCTTGAAATATATCAACGATTTTCCGAATATATCTATCATATCTTGAAATATATCAACGATTCGACTAAAGATATCAATTTAATGACAAAAAGGAAACACCATTACACACCGGTGTTTCCTTTTTCTTTGTACCAATTGTATATACGAAGTGAATCTTTTTTTCTCATATGCTTTACTTCATAACCGCGCCCAGCTACCGCTACAAGAGTTGTACATAATTCATCTTTTCTTTGAAAATACGATTGATTATAACCTACTGCTTGAACATGTCTTCTTCGCATTATTCCTGTATATTTCGAAAAATTACGATATACAACCGTTAGTTGATTTTCTCTTAATTCATAACCGCCACTTTTATATCTAGCATACGCAAGTAACGAAAACACGATAAATAACGGTAAAATAACAAACAACGCAATATATTGTTCAAAATATATACTCACGCTGGCAATTAGAACTGTGAGTATGATACTTATTAACCAGCCCATAATGAAATAACGACGCAACGCTGTTTTTGGTAAGTGAACGATCTCCGCTTCGATTTCATATGGTAACTCTAAATATGTGATCAGGTGCTGTACATCTTTTTTCTTCATAAATGGATGCAACATTACTTCGTTACTTGCTGCTCCAATACTTTGAATTGCTTCCACTTCAACAGCACAATAGCCAAACGGCTGGCGAAGCATACCTTCTTTTACAGTAATCGCTTGAATGCGGTGCAATTTTAAGACAAACTCTTTCTTTTCAAATAATCCTTGAACGATACGAATCTCTTCCCCTTTTCGCTCAATTTTAAAGTTTGCATATTTCAACACATATCCAGCTGTGGAAATAATCCACGAAATTGCCATTAAAATTAATGCAATTACAATTAGTTTATAAACACCGTTTCCCATCACATACGCTTCTACTTTACTTGTGAATCCTTCAGGAAGAACAAAATCAAACTTTGTGTAAAGAAGTACTAGTCCAGAGAACACTAGTCCGAACCGACCAGATGTAATCGCTGCGGCTAAAACCTCTTTCGCTGTTAACTGATAAACCGTCTTGCTTTCTTCCTCTTCTATTTCTTCTTTTACAGTAGTTTCTTTCTTATGTAATAAAGAAATTAAATGTTTTGCCTCGTCTTCTTTAATACCAGCCAACATCACTTCTGGTTCATTACCACCACCGGCTACTTCTATATTTAACTTCATAAGTCCGAGCATTTGATAAATGATGTTAGAAGACGTACTAATATTTTGTACACGCTCTTTATTTAAATAGCTTTCCTTCTTTACAAAAACACCGTGCTTTATATGTAAAATATTATTCTCAATCCAGTACACTTTAAAATACCATTTAATTACTGAAAAAATAGCCATGATGAATAAAACAACCAGAAGAAAAAGATAAAATAAATACCAAGGTTCCACTTGTTCATCAGGTTTAAATAAAACAAGAATAATAAGTGGCAACAAACTCGCAATCCTAATACCTAACAATATCGTAATCGGATGTTGCCTCTTATACATCCTTATCACTCACTTTCGCAAGTTCTCCAATTTGTCTTTTCAGCTGTTCTGCTTCTTCTTTCGTTAAACCTGGAATACTATGAGAAGTTGCGGCTGTTGAAATATGTAATTCTGCTAAATTATACTTTCTCATGATCGGCCCTTGCTCAATCGTTACGTGCTGCACACGGATCATCGGAATAAGTACGCGTTTTACAACGAACATTCCCTTTTGAATCTCAATCTCTTCTTCATTTAATCTGTAACTATAATAGCGCTGACGTAAATTTGGAAACACAAAATAATCAAGTGGAATAAATGTAATAGCTCCTGTTACTAATAGTCCAAACAACCAGCCCCACCAGTTAAAGTTAATCATAAAAAAGAAATACGCAATTACGACTGTTAGTATAACTGCCGTCCCAATTAAAGCGTGAATTCGCCACACTTTCAGCATATTAGAATGAATCTCCCTTTCTAACGGCTGCATCTCATCACTCCAATTCTATGAATTTATTACTTATATATTATCAAAAAATAAGATTTCATATACATTTTTGTAAATTTATAGTCAAATAAAAATAGTTGAATCAAAAGCATATTAAAGAAACACACACCTCAGTTTTGAAAATTATGTATTATAAATATGAATTATATTGAACTAAAATAAACCTTACATGATTCATGTAAGGTTTATCGTTTTATACACAATATATTTCATTATTGTTGAGATATACTAGCATCGCTTTCAATTCGCTTTTCTTTTTGGCTCAGTTTTTTATCTTTAGATTTTTTTAATGTTAAAGTCATGCCAATAAAAATAAAAAGAATTCCTGTTATTTGCATTAAAGTTGGACGGAATCCAGTAAGTACAGTATCTAATAATATTGCCACTGCCGGATCTAAAAAAACTAATATTGAGATTGTTTTTGTAGATAAATAGCGTAAACTATCAAAAAACAGATAATATACTATCCCTGTGTGAATAAAACCAGTAGCTATAATATATGTCCAATTACTTTGAGTGAGGCCACTAAAAGCATCTAAATCTATAAATGGTATTAAAAGAAATATCCCCAAGAATGTTTGTAAAAATGTCATTGCATACGCACTCATTTTGTTAATCCCTTTACCAAATAAAGTTGTAAATGCATAAAAGAGAGCTGCAAGAAATCCCCATATCATACCTGAAGACATTAATGAACCGAAAGAGAAGCTTCCATCGATACCAGCAATTAATAAAGCTCCTGCAAAACACACAATTATTGAAATGATAGATATGAATGTTAATTTTTCTTTAAAGACGATACTTCCAATTAACAGTACAATTACTGGTGCAAGATGATAAACTGAGATAGCAATTGTAACTGACATATTTTCAAAGGCTTTAAATAAGAAAACCCAATTAAATACTAAGAAAAAGCCACATATTAAAACTTGAATAACTTCTTTTCGTTCCCATTTATCTTGTTTATATTGCCCTGTAAGCAACCAGCATACACTTAAAAATATTGTCGCAAAAATACACCTTACAAACACTAATTCAAACGAAGGTAAGTTTGTTTGAACCGAAAAAAAGCCAACTGATCCAAAGATAACCATTGATGCTATCATCTTTAAGGCCGGTACCGTTTTCTCTTGCTTAAAACTCTTTTGAAGCAAATTAATCCCCCTCCAATAAAAACTCGGTTTATAGTGAGAAAAACACCAGCCTAAAAAAAGGACAGGTGCTTTTCCTCAAAAACACTCAATTATAAATTTTTCCCAGCAGTCCAACCACCATCAATTACAAAATTAGAACCAGTAATAAAGCGGGCCTGATCAGAAATCAAGTACTCAATACATGAAACAATATCCTGCGGCAACCCCCAAGTATCTAAAGATTGATTACTTTTTATCATAGACATCAAGGCTTTATTACTAAAGTATTCTTCTGTAAGTTCAGTTCTAATAACACCGGGAGAAATACTATTTACCCTTATATTTTGCTTACCAAATTCCATAGCCATCTGTTTAGTCAATCCGATTAAAGCATGCTTTGATGCAACATAAGCAGCTCGCTCTGGTTCAGCCATTAATCCAGAAACCGATGCTATATTCACAATACAACCTTTTATTTTCGATTCACACCATCGCTTAGCTACTTCCCTAGAAAGGATAAATGGGGCTACTAAATTTACATCAATTACTTTTTTAAACATATCATCGGATAAATGTAAAACAGGTGTTATCTCTCGAATACCAGCTGCATTTATTAATATATCAGGAGAAAGCTTTTCTAAATCTAATTGAGTAAAAAGATTATGAATCGCTTCGCTATTACTTAAATCAATTTGCACTACTTTCAAAGGCATATCTGTTTTCATATAATCTATTAAATTATTATTATTAATATCAAGCGCTATTACATAAAATGATTTTTCTAAAAAGTATTTTATACAAGCATGACCTATACCGCTATTGGCTCCAGAAATCATAATTATTTTATTCTCTCTCATTTTGTCTCCTTATAAGAAAATGTTACTAATAAAATATCACGAAAAGCCTCCGTACTACATTCTGTTCCAAGTGGCGTTACGGCATGGAAGACCTTTTGTCCAAATACTAAAGTTTCTAAAGGCTCCTTCAAACTTATAAACTGATTAATTTCCCGAGGAGAATTAGCTATTAAATTATCTCCACCAATAGCTGTATTACTTAAATTCATAAGGTGTAAAAATACTACTGGTTCATCATCTTTATGTAACCAAATAGGTGAACTAAAAGATGGTCTTTCTTTAGTAGCTTTATATCTTACTTGATGTAAACCTATAATTAAGTCTTTACTTGTATCTATTATATTTGTTTTAAATGCAAATTCAGTATCGAAACGCACGATATTTTGAATTAAAGGATTACATAAAAAGCTATCATTTATGCTATTGAACTGTCTAACTTTCCCGCCATCGTCATAGTTATATTCTTTAGATTGGAAGTAATCATTACTATTATCTAAAATATAATCTGGTGAATCAACATACTTTATATACCTTGAATAAGATCTAGCACGGCATTCACCGTACGCATCATCTTCCAAATTATAATAATCTAACTGTGCTTGTGTTAATAAACGATGATTCTCTTCCTCTTGTAAAAAGATTTCATTTGAGATTTCAAGGAATCCTTTAGATTCAAATTCATGTACCTTTTCTTCTATGCTAAACCCATTCATTTTACTAAGAACAAACGTCATTATAAAAACCTCCACACTATTGTATTTTTCTATCTCACCCTATGTTAGAAATGCAATAAGTAACCGAGATTCTTGCTTAATAAAATTTTAAATTATGATATTCAATTAATACACCAAATGAAATATATGTAATTCATTAAAATTATTTATTAAGCAATATTATATATCCTTTTGGTTATTTTTTCTAATTATCTGAAGATTTATCAACATTAGTCTTAATATTCGAAATTAAAGAAATGGATTTTTCAGAAAGATAAAACTGCGCGTATTGCAATTATTTATGTATATAACTTTTTTAAAAATTATATTTTAAAAATTATATTTTAAATATAGCTAGTTTTTTATAATTTTTTTGATATAATTACATACGGGAAAAGGGAAGAATTTTGTCTTCCCTTGTGTTTTTATTTGCATCTAGTACTTTTGCTAGATGCTTTTTTTTATGCTAAAAAAAGTATCCTCAAATACTTTGAGGATACCTTTTCACCTTTATTATCTCTGCTGTTTTCTACCTAATACGAGTAACCCAAAACTCATCATTACAAGAAGTGCTCCCATATATGGTTCCACAGGCATTTTCTGCCCTGTCTTCGGTAATTCTTTTTCAGGTTTCTCTGGATTCGGTGTTCCAGGTTTTTCTGGATCTGGTGTTCCAGGCTTCTCCGGATCCGGTGTTCCAGGTTTTTCTGGATCTGGTGTTCCAGGCTTCTCCGGATCCGGTGTTCCAGGTTTTTCTGGATCTGGTGTTCCAGGCTTTTCTGGATTCGGTGTTCCAGGTTTCTCCGGATCTGGTGTTCCAGGCTTTTCTGGATTCGGTGTTCCAGGTTTCTCCGGATCTGGTGTTCCAGGCTTCTCCGGATCCGGTGTTCCAGGCTTTTCTGGATCTGGTGTTTCTGGACCTGGTGGTGCTAAATGATTCAATTTGTTTAATACTTCTAATTGAACTGCATTTATCATTCCATTTGTAATTTCAAATGGAATTGGATTAGTTAATTTTTCATATCCTTTTGGTGCTTCTACTTCTACTAGTGTGTAGTTACCTACAGATAGATCTGTGATTTTTGCCTTTCCATCTTTATCTGTTGTTACTTTCACTACTACTTTTCCCTTTTCATCATGAACTTCAAACACAGCTCCTGATAAGACTTCCTTGCTTTCAGCGGCCATTTTTGTAATCTCCACTGCACCTTTGTCTAACTGTTCGTTCTCTACTTTCAATGATAAGACTTTTGTCATACCTTTTGTAATTTCGAATGATACTGGTTCCGTTAACTTTTTGTAACCTGGTAAGCTCTTCGTCTCTACTAATTTGTATTTTCCTACTGATAGATCTGAAACGTTTGCTTTTCCTTCTTTATCCGTCGTTACTTTCGCAACTACTTTGCCTTTTGAGTCACGTACTTCAAATACAACATTTTCTAATGGTGCTTTACTGTCTTTATCTATTTTTGTGATTTCTATATTCCCCGTATCTACCATTTCATTTTCTACAGTGAACGCTAAAGATTTTGTCATACCTTTTGTAATTTCAAATGGTACAGGCTTTTCTAATTTTTTGTAGCCTGGTAAACTCTCTACTTCTACTAGCTTGTACTTTCCTACTGATAAATCTGAAACTGTTGCTTTTCCAGCTTTATCTGTCGTTACTTTCGTTACTACCTTGCCTTTGTCGTCTTGTACTTCAAAGACTACACCTGCTAACGGTGCCTTATTATCTTTATCTATTTTTGTAATTTCTACATTTCCCGTATCTACCATTTCATTTTCTATTTTTAATGATAGAACTTCTGTCATACCTTTTGTAATTTCAAACGATACTGGTTCTGTTAATTGTTTGTAACCTGGTAAACTTTCTTTCTCTACTAATTTGTACTTTCCTACAGATAAGTCTGAGATTTTTGCTTTACCATTTTTATCTGTTTTTACTTCTGTTACTACTTTTCCTTTGTCGTCTTGTACTTCGAAGACTACGCCTTCTAATACTTTTTGACTATCTTTATCTACTTTTGTGATTTCTACTGAACCCTTGTCTAACTGTTCATTCTCTACTTTTAATGATAAGAATTCTGTCATACCCTTTTTAATTTCGAATGATACTGGCTCTGTTAGCTTTTTGTAGCCTGGTAAGCTTTCTACTTCTACTAGTTTGTAATTTCCTACAGATAGATCTGAAATTTTCGCTTTTCCTTCTTTATCTGTTGTTACTTTTGTTACTACTTTGCCTTGCTCATCTTGCACTTCGAATGTTACGCCTTTTAATAACGCGCCACTTTCTTTGTCCACTTTTGTAATTTCTACTGAGCCTTTATCTACTAATTCGTTCTCTACTTTTAGTGATAAAACTTCTGTCATGCCTTTTTTAATTTCAAACGATACTGGTTTTGCTAGTTTTTTATATCCTGGTAAGCTTTCTACCTCTACTAGCTTATATTTTCCTACTGATAAATCTGAAATTGTTGCTTTTCCTTCTTTATCTGTCGTTATTTTTGTTACTACTTTATCTTTTTCATCTTGCACTTCGAATGTTACGCCCGCTAATACTGCGCCACTTTCTTTGTCCACTTTTGTAATCTCTACTGAACCTTTATCTAACAGTTCGTTCTCTACTTTCAATGATAAAACTTTCGTCATACCTTTTGTAATTTCGAATGATACTGGTTCCGTTAACTTTTTGTAACCTGGTAAGCTCTTCGTCTCTACTAATTTATATTTTCCTACTGATAGATCTGAAACGTTTGCTTTTCCTTCTTTATCTGTCGTTACTTCTGCTACTACTTTGCCTTTGTCGTCTTGTACTTCGAAGACTACGCCTTCTAATACTTTTTGACTATCTTTATCTACTTTTGTAATTTCTACTGAACCTTTATCTACTAGTTCATTCTCTACTTTTAATGATAAGACTTCTGTCATACCTTTTTTGATTTCGAATGATACTGGTTCTGTTAATTGTTTGTAGCCTGGTAAGCTTTCTTTCTCTACTAATTTGTACTTTCCTACAGATAAGTCTGAGATTTTTGCTTTACCATTTTTATCTGTTTTTACTTCTGTTACTACTTTTCCCGCTTCATCTTGGATTTCAAAGACTACGCCTTCTAATGCTTTTTGACCATCTTTATCTACTTTTGTAATTTCTACTGAACCTTTATCTACTAGCTCATTCTCTACTTTTAGTGATAAAACTTCTGTCATACCTTTTTTGATTTCGAATGATACTGGTTTCGCTAGTTTTTTATATCCTGGTAAGCTTTCTACCTCTACTAGCTTATATTTTCCTACTGGTAAATCTGAAATTGTTGCTTTTCCTTCTTTATCTGTCGTTACTTTTGTTACTACTTTGCCTTTTTCATCTTGCACTTCGAATGTTACGCCCGCTAATACTGCGCCACTTTCTTTGTCTACTTTTGTAATTTCTACTGAACCTTTATCTAACAGTTCGTTCTCTACTTTCAATGATAAAACTTTCGTCATACCTTTTTTGATTTCGAATGATACTGGTTCCGTTAATTTTTTGTAACCTGGTAAACTCTTCGTCTCTACTAATTTGTATTTTCCTACTGATAGATCTGAAACGTTTGCTTTTCCATCTTTATCTGTCGTTACTTCTGTTACTACTTTGCCTTGCTCATCTTGAACTTCGAAGACTACGCCTTCTAATACTTTTTGACTATCTTTATCTACTTTTGTTACTTCCACATTTCCCTTGTCTAACATTTCGTTTTCTACTGTTAAAGCAAGAGATTTTGTCATACCTTTTTCAATTTGGAAAGTAATCGGATCTACTAATTGTTTATATCCTTTTGGTGCTTTTACTTCTACTACCTTGTATGTGCCGACTGATAAATTAGTAACTTGTGCTTGTCCTTTTTTATCTGTCGTTATTTTAGCGACTACTTGTCCTGCTTCATCTTGAATTTCAAAGACTGCATCAGCTAAAGCATCTTTATTTTCTTTATCTACTTTTGTAATTTCTACATTTCCTGTATCCACTAATTCATTTTCTACAGTCAATTGTAATGCTGTTACTCTACCCTTTTCAATTTCGAATGAAATTGGCTTTTCTAGTGGTTTGTATCCTGCCGGTGTTTCTACTTCTACCAACTCATACTTTCCAATAGATAAATCTGAAACGTTTGCTTTTCCTTCTTTATCCGTTTTTACTTTCGCAACTACTTTTCCTTTTGAATCACGTACTTCAAATACAACATTTTCTAATGGAGCTTTACTATCTTTATCTATTTTTGTTATCTCTATATTCCCTGTATCCACCATTTCATTTTCTACTTTCAATGATAGGACCTCGGTCATGCCTTTTTTAATTTCAAATGATACTGGTTTTTCTAACTTTTTATAACCAGGTAAACTTTCTACCTCTACTAATTCATACTTTCCTACAGGTAAATCTGAAACATTTGCTTTTCCTTCTTTATCTGTCGTTACTTTCGTAACTTCCTTACCCTTTTCATCTTGTACGATGAATGTTACTCCCGCTAACGGTGCTTTATTATCTTTATCTATCTTTGTTATCTCTATATTTCCCGTATCTACCATTTCATTTTCTATTTTTAATGATAAGATCTCGGTCATACCTTTTGTAATTTCAAACGATACTGGCTCTGTTAATTTCTTATAGCCTGGTAAACTTTCTTTCTCTACTAATTTGTACTTTCCTACTGATAGATCTGAGATTTTTGCTTTACCATCTTTATCTGTTTTTACTTCCTTTACTACTGTTCCAGCTTCATCTTGCACTTCAAAGACTACGCCTTTTAATGCTTTTTTGCTGTCTTTATCTATTTTTGTAATTTCTACTGAACCTTTATCTAACTGTTCATTTTCTACTTTCAACGATAGGACTGTTGTCATACCTTTTGTAATTTCGAATGATACTGAATCTGTTAGCTTTTTGTAGCCTGGTAAACTTTTCGTCTCTACTAATTTGTACTTCCCTACTGATAAATCAGAGATTTTTGCTTTACCATCTTTATCTGTTTTTACTTCTGTTACTACTTTGCCTTGCTCATCTTGCACTTCGAAGACTACGCCTTCTAGTACTTTTTGGCTATCTTTATCTATTTTTATAATTTCTACTGAGCCTTTGTCTAACTGCTCATTTTCTACTTTTATTGCTAAAGATTTTGTCATACCTTTTTTTATTTCAAATGGTACTGGTTCTGTTAGCTTTTTATAACCTGGTAAGCTTTTCGTCTCTACTAATTTGTACTTTCCTACTGATAGATCTGAAACGTTTGCTTTTCCATCTTTATCTGTTACTACTTTTCTTACTACTCCATCTTTCTCATCTTGGACTTCAAATTCGACACCCGCTAATACTGCCCCGTTCTCTTTGTCCACTTTTGTGATTTCTATATTACCTTTGTCAACCATTGCATTTTCCACTTGTATTGGGAATATGCCGTCCCCTGTTACATTTACTTCGAACTCTGCTTCTTTTAATTGGTAGCCTTCAGGCGCTTTCGTTTCTTTTAAAATATATTTCCCTGGTGCTAACGGTTTAGAGATTGCCTTACCATCTTTATCTGTAATAATATGTTCGACTACTACACCGTCTTTTACTATATCAAACTCTGCATTTGCTAATGGTTTTTCACCATTTTCCGAATCAATTTTCTTTACTTCAATTTGACCCTTTTGCATAGTATTTTTAATTTCAATTGTTTTTGTTTCTCCAGCTTGAAGTGTAACCTCTACTGGTTCTTTTAATTTTTGATATCCTTCTGGTGCTACTGTTTCATATACTTTATACGTCCCAGGAGCTAAAGGTTGAGGTACTGAAAAACCTTTTTCGTCCGTTTTCAGTTTTGCAACAACTTCATTTGCACTATTTCGGACTTCAAATTCGGCACCTTTTAACCCTTTGTTCGGATTCTCAGAATCTATTTTATGAAGCGATACTGTACCATCTTTTGGAGCTTCAGGCGGCGTAATAGTTACTTCTTTTGATGTTAATGTTTTATCATCAAAATGTAATTCCGCTTTATTAGGAATCTTCTTATCTACGTAAGAAGATAAGTCTGCATCATTTTTAATTTTCGCCTTAATACTAAGATTAATTATCTGGTCTTCATATGACTTATAGTCAAAATTCTCACCAAACGTAAATGTTACTTCACTTCTTTGCTTATCTATCTTTAACGTCCCTTTAGAAGTAATATCTTGGCCATTTTGATCATACACTTTTGCCTCTAATACTTCTAAAACATCTTCTAAATCATCACGAATTACCATTGATGTGTATTTAGGAGGATCGTTTGGTATATGTGTACCAACTTGGTATTGAATCACTTGATCCATTTGTGTTAGCTGCTCATTCTCTACAAGCTTGCCATTCTCATCAACTATATTTTTTTCAATACTAGGTGGATTATCGTCACCTGAACCGGTTCCCCCTCCACCACTTACGAATACTTGTCCTACTTTTTCTTCAGTTTTAATATTTTTACCTTCTAATTTCACAGTATTTTTATGAGGCTTTGCAGAAGGATTAGTAATCTTTGTTTTATATCTTAAAATATAACCTTTTGAACTGTCTGGAAACTCAATTGTAAATCCAGCCTTTGTTGCATTAATTTTAATGTTAGATAAATCTGCTGGCTTAATATTTGTTGGTGCATAACCATCTTCAAATACAGCCTCTTCTAATACTACGCTGTCTGTAATTAACTCATGCCCAGGTCCTAATGTATCTGTTAATTTAAGATCTTGCATTTCTGTTCCAGTTGCATTTACATATACAAGCCAATCAGCAATCGAAGGATCTTCTTGATTATAAGAACCCCATTTCAATAGATTATCTGTATTGGGCTGTGGCTTCGGTCTCTCTGTCGTATTACTTACATTTACTTCTTTATTGACGATTTGACCATCAACGTTAAATTCTAATGGAATTTCTTTAACACCATCATATGCTTCTAGACCAAAGTAGAATTCTACGAATAAAGAACCTTTAATGTTATTCTTTCCTTCTACGTAATCCCCCATAGTACACGTTAATAGACCCTTTTTCATCTCACATGTACCAACTATTTTTCCTTCAGCATCTTTTAAAGGAAAACTCATATTCATAAGGTCTTTTCGAAACTCTTTTGGCATATCAATTGTGAATTGATCTCCACTTTTTATTTTTTCTTTAGCTGACCACTTCACTTCTACTTTCATACCATCTGAGGCTTGATACGGTTCAGATGTCGTGCCATCAGTACGGGAAATATTAATTTCGTCCACTGGACTTTTCATCACAGCAGCTTGAATAACTGGAGCCCACACATTCAGCACTGAAAATAATACTAGAAAAACTAATGAAACCATTGAAATATGTCTTTTAGTACTTTTCATTTGCATAGTTCCCTCCTATTTTTTATATTTATATAACAAAAAAAGACCGTCCGGTTGCATCAAAAATGTGCAACCAGACGATCTTAGTAACCAATATGTATTACCGTAGACTCTAAGCTTTGCGGCCTATCCTTTCGAATAGTGTGCTAAAAATATCTTTTATTCTTTTTTTGTTTCATTTTCCTCTTAAACCAAATATTACTATACCGTCTGGACGGTTATAATTCAATACTCTATAAAATTGTTCTATTTTTCTAATAAAAAAAATAATTCACCACTACATTAAAGAAGCAACGGTGAATTATTTTTACATTATATAGTTCGTATATTCTATTTATATGAATTCCTAATAAGAGCTTGAATCACTTTTTCTCTTAACTCAGGGCTTAGTCTTCCAACCCCTAAATATTCCGAATACCATAATCCATCTGCTGCTAATCTAATAATTGTTGCACAAACTGCATCTATCTCATCGTTTTCTATATTCTTTTGCAGTTGCTGAAATGATTGTTGTAATGGCTCAAGTAATTCAGGTTTTAACATGAATGCTGCCATCATACTACTAGATAACTCTTCTGTTCTTCTCTCATTATTTAATCTTTCCTCTACAAAAGAGCGAACCCATCTCCCTTTCTTCTCTGCGTCTTCCGCTACTTTATTGTAAATGGCTCCCTCATAATCCTCTACCCCTCTGACTATCATACCTTCTATTAAAGCTTCTTTATTTGAAAAGTGATACAATAATCCACCTTTACTTACACCCGCCTCTTTTGCCACTGCTTCTAATGTTAATTTAGCAACCCCTTTACATTGCACAATTTGAGAAGCGGCCGCCAAAATCTTTTGCCGCGTTATGCTTATACTCATTCCTTTTTAAAACCCCATTTCTACTAAATTTATATAAATACGAATCTTATTTTTAATATTGTTGATTACTACTAAGTATTTTCTTTATACAACAAAAGCTTCATTACCTTTGAATTTTTAGTTACTTATTCTATTAAAAATTTCCATATCATTCAATATGATAACATTAAACACACAAAGCTGACTATACATCTATACTTTTGTATTTATTGAAAATATATCCATTAATAAAATTTACCAATTTAGTCCTTCTTATTACCTTATAAGACGGCAGTAATTCTTTCAGCACTAAATAAAAAATGTTATTACTCCCATTGAATTGAGTAATAACATTTCACTTAACAAATTCGCTGCCAACTAGCATCCTTCACATCTTCACTAGTCGGTTTTCTAACTAATCCAATAAAACATTCCTCGCAAGCACCAAATGCAATAAAATTTTTCTGTGCTTGTCTTAACGAGACTTCATTTGCACCGCCTTCAAAGTCAGGATCGTTAAACTGTACCTCATCATCTTCCCAGTAACATATATTACAAATTTCATATGTACCTGGTGGTTCTTCTTCTATTGTTCTATACCCGCAGCACGGACATGTATATTTCATTCTGTTACTCCATTATTCATTTCTTTTTTCTCCCATATATTCCGGCCCATAAAGAATGTAACAGCGCAAATCATAGTTATTACCATGAAAGTAGTATTAGAATCCTCATATGTAGTTGGAATTCCAACCGTTACAGAAACAATACTAAAAGCTAAAAGTAGATATAATAATAAAGATATAATATAGCTGAGTTTAAATCGTAAAATGATACCTCTAAACAATAGCTCACCAAGTAGACAGCCACCTAAAATAATAGGTACTCCGAAATACAATGTAAGGACTCCCATTTGCGCAGTAGATTGAATTATCTTTCCAATTATGTTCGGCGAAACCAGCTCACTATTGTTTCCCATCCTATCATATAATTCAAGTGCTGTTGCTGAAATAAAGAAACTTAATATAGAAAATGAATACGGTATTAAAAATTTGCTCACTCTCATTCACCTCGCTTGTTTCTTTACATATATTATTCATTATTTTCGCATAAAAAAATAGCCCGTCTTCCGCGAAAGGCGAGCCGTTCCACTTAATTCTCACTTAACTTCTTCTTATACCAATCCTGCATTCTCTCCGCATCTTCTACTCTCGTATGCTCTATTTTGTAACTAGATGATGCACTCGAAAACTTATACGTACATAAATCCGCACGGCGCTGGAAATATGATTGTGTCTTCTCCATTGATTGGACGTGTCTTCTTCTAATAAGTCCTGTATATTTTCCGACGCTACGATAGACAAGTGTAATTTGTTCTCCGTTAACACTGTAACCATTTGTTTTAAATGTTGCGTATCCAAGTGTAAAGATAAAGATTGCGAGCGGTAGTAATGCCCACATGATGTAATACTTTTCAAAGTATATGCCTATTCCAGTAAGCGGGATTGCGAGCATAGCGAAAAAGATGAAACTATCAATGAGATAGCGGCGCAATGCTGCTTTTGGTAACGAAGTAATATTTGCATTCAGTTCGTATGGTAATTGTAAATGCGCGAGTAACTGTTGCACTCGATCTTTTCGAATGATAGGATGCAGTGTAACTTTTTCTTTTTCGTCACCCGTTCCCTTACTTTGAATGACTTCTACTTGCACAGCACAATAACCGAACGGTTGGCGTAAAATACCTTCTTTTATCGTAATCCCTTGAATACGGTGCAATTTTAGTACGAGTTCTTTTTTCTCCAGTAATCCTTGCGAAATACGGACTTCGTCATTTCTTCGATTCACTGTGAAATCTCCATGTTTTAGCGCATAACCAATTGTCGATATAATCCACGAAAGGACGAGCAAAATAGCTATCATCAAAATCCAGCCATATATATCATGTTCCATTACATACGACTTTACGCTATTCTCTATCCATTTCGGAATGTACTCATCTACTTGGTGATACACAAAAAAGATTAATGAGAATAATAATCCAAATTGACCAGATGTAACAGAGGCTATTAAAATCTCTTTCCACGTTAATTTGTATTCTCTCGCTTGTTTTTCCTCTGTAATAATTTCTTTTACTTCTACTTCTTCTAATGTTTTTTCTACTTTCAATTCTGAAGCCGACTCATTTAACATTGCGATAAGCTCTGTCGCTTCTTCTACCGTAATTCCAGCTAAGCTAACTTCTGCTTCATCGCCTCCGCCAGCTGTTTCAATCTGAATTTTTTTCAAACCGAGCATTTGATATAGTACGTTAGAACTTGTATTAATCGTTTGAACACGTTCTTTATTTAAGTAGCTCTCCTTTTTCACAAAGAGACCTTGTTTCACATGTAATACGTTATTTTCAACCCAGTATGTTGTGTAATACCATTTTTCAAACGCTGAAAAGACGGTGAGTAAACCGAATGCAGTGGGAATTAAATACCAAAACGGGAACTTTCCGTTTAAGCTAAACATGAAAATAATGAGTGGTATAAAGTCTGTTATTTTTAACTCTAATAACATCGTGATTGGATGCTGCCTTTTATACATCCTCATCACTCACTTTCGCTAATTCTGCGATTTTCGTTTTCAACATTTCAGCTTCATACATCGTTAAACCTGGGATGCTATGAGAAGTTGCTGCTGTTGAAATGTGTAATTCTGCTAATCCGTATTTTCTCATAATTGGCCCTTGTTCAATCGTTACGTGCTGTACACGAATCATCGGCACTAATACGCGCTTAACAACGAAAAGGCCATGCTGAATTTCAAGTTCTTCTTCATTTAGTTGGTAGCTGTAATAACGTTGACGTAGTTTCGGAAACGTAAAGTAATCAAACGGTGTATATACGATTGTTAATCCGATGAGCACATAGAAAATCCAAGCCCACCAATTAAACTTAATCATAAAGAAAAGATATGCAAAAATGACTATAATACTGATTCCTAGCTCAATTAAAGAACGCGCTTTCCACACCTTGACCATGTCAGGGTGAATTTCATTTTTCAATGGATCCATGTAACCACTCCAAATCTAGTAATCTAATATATGAATACTCTCAATCTATATTTTACGTAACTTTACAGAAAATTGGAATTTAATCTTCTTTCTTCTCAGGAATAAAATATCCGAACCAAAGTAGCCAAATGAAACCGATTAACTTCATCCAATTTCCATCCGCTTGAAAAGCTTCAATCATACCTGGTATTTTATAAACCCCAATAAATCCAAGAAAACCGAGCCACCAGTTTTTTTGCATTTTCATTTTTACTCCTCCTTCATTACGTTTTTCACATTTCGAATCCAAATTTCTTTATACTTTAACTGGAATCCCATGAGCATATAGTTGCTCATATTATCGATCACGAGCGCTAGCGTATGAGCATTTTCTTCCGTTTCATGTTGTGACACAACGCCCAGTCTCGCGCCTTTCTTCAATAAATCATGGAAACCATGCAAAAAATCCTCTTGTATTTCAAATAAACGTTTCTGATACTTTTCATTTCGCGATGCAGTTACGATAAATTCATTGATAACGCGTAGTATTCCTTCTTGCCCTTCATACTCAGAGAGCATATGTAAACCATCTGCGATTAGCTTTTCTGCAAAGTTTTCTTTCGTATACCGCTCTTCATTAAAGTATTTTGTAAAATGATAATCAGAAAAAATCTCTTCAAATAAAAAATCAACTAACGCTTCTTTAGAAGAAAAATGATAGTAAATAGCCGGTTTTGAAATACCTACCTCTTTCGCAATCATGGAAAGACTCATCTTCTCAATGCCGTGTTCTGCCATAAGTTTAAATGATGCCTCTACAATGTTCTGCGATGTTTGTAAATTCTTCGTCATACTATACCTCACTTGTTTTTACTTACCGTTCGGTAAGTAAATTATAAAACAAAACGAAATGATTTTCAATTTAGTTAGCACTACAGAAGGTATTTATTGGAAAATACAGAAAGTTATAAAGTAAAAGCAACATATAAGAATAAGGAGGATATCATATGGGACTTGGTGGTAGTGGTGGTAATGGCGGCGGTGAAGCGGGACAAGCTGGTAAGAGCGGATTTTCATTAATCATTGTACTTTTTATCGTATTGATTATAGCTGGAATTAGCTATATCGGACTTAGCTTCTAAGAAAAGGCGTCCTACATTACATATGTAGGACGCCTTGTTTTTAATCTCTATTCAGCAATCGCATACGATAACAATTCATCGTCACTTCTCCAAGCCTTTGCAGTAATTGATAGTTCGCATATGCGCCGACTGGGGCACCGATTACTGGTACGAGCTGAAGCATTTTCGCTAAATCAATATAGTCTCGGTACTCTGTTTGGAACTTTTCCCAGTCCATATGATTTTCTTTTTCTGTATCCCACGTTTCGATTGCTTTCCATATTTCTTTTCGGTGATCGTCACTTGAAAAGGCAAGTTGGAAAACGTGAAGGATAAAAAGACGCTCTTCTTGTTTACTCGTATCAAATCCGTACAATGTCGCTGCATCGAATAAAAATTTAATTTTAATTGTAAGTAAAAGCGGAAAGTCAGCAAGACCGAGGAGAATACCACCAGCTCCAGTCCCTGCTCCTTCTGCCGCTGCTATTTTTTTGTACTCATCCATTTTTTTACGAACTTCATCGTCACGTCTTTGCAGTGACCATGTCGTCTCTTTTAGCTTCGGCTTTATAAAGTTTGACCCGGCGCTAATCGTTTGCACCATCATACGAATCGTCTCTGTTAGTACCTTTTGTACTTTCGCCGGAATGAGCTGTTGCACCTTCGTCTGCACTTTTTTGGAGAACCGTGTCATCATAGAAGAATCTTTCATGAATGTAGCTTTCCACTGCTCCAATTCTTTTATAACCTTCTCTTCGTATGTAATCATAGGTTCATTCCTTTCAATTTAAACGCTCAATGCGCTTCGCCCCGTATTGGTAAACGAAACCGATACTAAATAATATGCTTACGATAAGTAAAATTCCTGTCATCATGAAATCTTTCGTTGCTAGTGCAAATATAACTGTAAAGATTACGCTTCCGATGATTAGAATCGCGTTTAATAAAGCAAGAAAATCTTTCTTCTTCTCTTCTCCCCCTACTGGATACAAATCAAGCCAAATTTTCATGCGATGATGTTTCCATAAAGTTAATAGCTGATAACCGATTAAGTATAGGAAGATAAGGCTTACAATAAATCGTCCATATAAAAATGGAATGAAGTAAAGAATTACTCCGCCAAGAGCGAGCAGACGCACATATAATCCAAAATAATTACCAGATCTTAAAAATGTTCTCGTATATAAGTATAAATATGTACGCTTTTCGCCTATCATCGACAGAATGAAATCTAGCCATTTTCTGCGGGCTACTCTTTCTTTTAATGCTGGTACATCAACGAACATGTTCGCAATGCGGTACAGTAGCATCATCTTCTTACCTTCTTCGGAAATTAAATACTCCCAGTTTAGTGGCTTTCCTTTGACCATTTGATGCATGATAGCAAGGTATAACACCATGAGAAGGACGATTCCACCAATGAAAAGAACTGAAGTACGTTCTACAAGGAAATATACAAATAAACCGTTTAGGATAAAACGAATAAACCAATCAGCCCTTTGTATATTTTGATCTGTTAAAAATGACTTTTCCCACGCTACAAATAAATTCCACGCTTTTACAATGACAAATGCGAGTACGATCCATATGTAGCCAGCTCCTGTTTGCTTCATTTGTTGGAAGTATAACGGAGCAAGCGCGGCTGCTACGATTGCGATTATGTATAACTGAATCATAAATGTAAAAAGAAATGCCTTTGTGAAGTAAGGTTTTAACTTTTCTTCAACTGGCAGTAAGTAAACGAGATCCGCTTCTTTTAATAATGTTTGAATGGATCCAGCCGTTAACACGAGTCCAATTAATACTGCCATTACGAGCGCAGTTGGAAACGAAGTTGTTAACGTTTGTAACCATTGCTGGTAATAATACGCTCCCGCACCGATGATGAACACGAAAATAAATTTCAAATGATCATTAAATACGTATTTACTATATGTACGAACTTCTTTTAGAAAGTGACGAAATCGTTCTTTCCATAACGCTGTGCTATTCATAATCTTCTTCCTTTGTTAGCGCGATGTAAATATCATCTAACGTTGCACCTGGCATATTAAACTGTGATTGCAGTTCAGATAGCGTTCCCTTCGCTCTTACTTCACCTTGATGTAAAATAATGAACGAATCACAATAACGCTCTGCCGTCGCTAAAATATGTGTGCTCATTAAAATACCGGCACCACTCTTTTTCATTTGGTCCATCATTTGAAGAAGGGATTGAATCGCTAACGGATCTAATCCAACGAAAGGTTCATCTACTATGTAAAGAGATGGCTCCACTAAAAATGCGCTCATAATCATTACTTTTTGTTTCATCCCTTTTGAGAAATGAGATGGAAACCATTTTAAACGATTTTTCATACGAAACTCTTGTAGTAGTTGTCCTACACGTTCTTCATATTGTTTTTCATCCACGCCGTACGCCATAGCTGTTAATTTCAAATGCTCTTCTAACGTTAATTCATCATATAATACCGGCGTTTCCGGAATAAATGAAAAGCTAGAACGGTACGCTGTCATATCATCACGAATTGTTTTCCCATTAATTGTGACAGTTCCTTTTTTCGGTTCCATTAAACCGATAATATGTTTAATCGTCGTACTTTTACCAGCTCCATTTAAACCGATTAAGCCGACAAGTTCGCCTTTATTAACAGAGAACGAAACGTCTTTTAATACAGGTCGTTTCGTATATCCTCCTGTAACATTTTCCACACGCAATAACTCGCTCATACGACACCACTTTCTTCATTAGTATTCATTCTATATTCATCTTACCAAAAATTATGCTGTACTACATAGTATCCATGTACTCAAAAAAAATTTTTAAATTTATTAGCATATAATTTCCCGAAAGCGGACATCATAATTATTGAAGAAGGAACACATTGAAAAAGCAACCACCAATTGATGAGTACAACAACATAGTGAAGTCATCATGAAATGGGGTGTCCAAGTTGGACAATGAAATTTACACATAACCAGATCATTTGTTTCATTTTCGAAACGGGGTGTCTCTGAAAGAGCATATACTGTTTTAAAAAATAAACAATTTCATTTTAAAAAAGATTGCAATTCATTTCACTTGAAAATGGGGTGTCTGCGGCAGAAACTTTAGCCGATTTACCGTGCATTTCTTAAATAAATGAGGTGTCTGCGAAACGTAAATTACGATAATGCTTTTTCAATCCCTCTTCAGAAAACAGGAAGCTGAGTCAGCTTCCTGTTTTTCGTGTTTGTTCTCTTATGTAATTATGGTAAAATACGGCTAAGGATATTTGAAAGGATGAGATCAATGAATCATACAGCAGACAATTGTATTTTTTGTAAAATCATTGACGGGCAAATCCCTTGCTCAAAAGTATACGAAGATGAATATGTGCTTGCATTTTTAGATATTAGTCAAGTAACAAAAGGACATACTCTTGTTATTCCGAAAGTTCACAAACAAGACATTTTTGCGTTAACGCCAGAAATCGCATCACACATTTTTTCTGTCGTTCCAAAAATCGCAAATGCGATTAAAGCAGAGTTTAATCCAGTTGGCTTTAACCTACTTAACAATAACGGTGAAAAAGCTGGACAAACTGTGTTCCACTTCCACCTTCATTTAATTCCACGCTACGGTGAAAAAGATGGTTTCGGTGCTGTTTGGAAATCACACCAAAATGAATACACTATGGAAAATTTACAAAACATCGCAAGTACAATTGCAAATAGTGTGAAATAATGACACTATAAGAAGGCGTAATACATAACAAGCCACTTCCCTGAAGTCATCAAATTCCGCATGGCTTGTTTCTTTACTTAAAATGCTCAGGGATGATTGTTTGTGCATAGCACATATAAGAAAGATATGCATATTTTCCCATCATGAATACGAACAAAAAATAAGGAGGTCTCCTTTTATGTCAAAAGCTAAATCCTTTATTACAGGTGTTATTTGCGGCGGAGCAGTTGCTGGACTAGCTGTTCTTTTCTCAACTCCTTCTTCTGGTAAAGACATGCGCGGCAAGTTAAAAGAAAAAGGAAATGATATTAAAAAGACTTTAGCTGATATTACAGCTGATACGAAATTATTAAAACGTCAAATCGTTGAAACTGCTTCAGAAGGTAAAGAAGTGTTCCAAGAATTAAAAGACGATATGCACGATACACTTTCTAACTGGAAGCAAGATATTTCTCAAAACAAGCGCCATATTGAGAAAGAAATTTTGGACATCCAAAAGTCAATTGAGAAACTACAAGAAGCTGTTCCAGAAAAAGCGTAAACAAATTCCTGCTTAGTTTTTTGCATATAACAAATATTTTTTATATAAATTGACCTTGACACGGCATGTCGTATAGATATGCCGTGTTTTTATGCATTTACAATATATGTTATCACTTAACATGTAAGGACAACGTATGTATTCACGACTCATAAAACGCTTCCATAGTTATGCATGATTTGTATAGAATGTCATTTTTCCGAAAAATTTTCACAATTCTCACAAAAAGACTTTATTAATTTTTATTTTACTGGCATAATAGATAGTAATGAAAAAAGAATGTTAAAGTGGGTGAGTAAATGAAAAGTGGAGAAAAAGATTACTCGGTAAAAGAAGCGATGATTTTCAGCCAACGCATTGCTCAATTATCGAAAGCGTTATGGAAATGTGTAGAGAAAGATTGGCAGCAGTGGATTAAACCTTACGATTTAAATATTAATGAACATCATATTTTAACAATCGCTTATCATTTAAAAGGGGCTTCTATTTCTGAGATTGCTAAGTTTGGAGTTATGCACGTATCAACGGCGTTTAACTTCTCTAAAAAGCTAGAAGAACGTGGCTATCTTGTATTCTCAAAAAAGGAAGATGATAAACGAAATACGTACATTGAAATTACAGACAAAGGGGAAGAATTACTACTTCGCTTAATGGAGGAGTATGATCCTGAAAATAATTCAGTGTTTAATGGGGCTCTTGCACTTCGTAATTTTTATGGGAAGTTCCCAGAAAATATCGAACTGATTGCAATCCTGCGTAATATTTACGGACAAGACTTTATCGATATTTTTGAGAAATCATTAGAAGATATTGAAGAGAACTTTACAGAATCCGATCAAAAGTTAGTTAAGAAATAATCTATTTATTTTTTCGCAATCATGCTTAAGAATTCATTCATAAGCGGCTTAAATAAACCTTGTTTTGCTAGCGCTTCCGCAGTTTCGTGTACTTCGAGCTGATGTGGAAGCGCTTTTTCAAATTGATCTAACAGCGCATCGAACAGAAGAAGCCCTTCTGCTTTCTCCGCTACATATTGCTCGTTCAGTTTTTCACAAAGATTTAGTATACGTTCAATATCTTTTTTACGAGCTTTTTTCTTTATGATCAAAGAATAAAATGGACACTTCTCTTCATCAATCATTTTAAATAGTAGGTCTACATAGTATTCAGCTTGTTCTAATCTTCTAACAACGTCCATTTTCTCCCTCACTTTCTAACACAAAGTCTTCTATTTCTGAATTTTGTAACACGAACAAAATATCGTGTGATACAATATATGTATATGTATTTTAGCCAAAAGGAGGTCTCGCCTCATGACACTTATAACAGTTGTTTTTGTCGCATTCGCACTTCTTGTTATATTTTACACGAATTTCATGACACATACACTGTGTGAACGAAAACAAATAGCTGCGAGCCGCCAGCCCGGTGTCTTTCGGGTTATTAATGTATGTATAACAATTTTATTAATTTCTAGTTATATAGAAATTATATTTCATGGAAAGTGAGGAAGGAAAGCCCCTTCCTCACTTTTTTCCTCTATAAGCAAATTATACCTACAATAACCAATAAAATAAACAGTACAAGTAATAAAATAAGTTGAGAATTCATCCCCATCCCCTCCTCTATTCTGTATATGCGGCATGCGCCCAATATGGCACACTTTCAAAATCTGACACGTGCTGGTTATTTTTTCTTTATCAATATGAAAACGGTTCGAAATATGATATATTAAATTTTGTACATATTGCTTATACTATAGAACAAAACATTCATCAAAACTTTATCCTCAGCCACGGTAAGCCCTGTTAAGCGCGCTTTACCAATATAAAAAAGCAAAAGTATCAGTGAGACTTAATCGGGCTCTTATGAATCAAAATTCATTGGTGTAGGATAAATTAAAAATACATAATAGTAGGAGTGTTTATCGAATGAAGAAAGCTATGCTTGCCTTAGCCGCAACAAGTGTAATCGCATTATCAGCATGTGGAACATCATCATCAGACAAAATTGTTACATCTAAAGCTGGTGACATTACAAAAGAAGAATTCTACGATCAAATGAAGACACAAGCTGGTAAACAAGTACTAAACAACATGGTTATGGAAAAAGTACTTATTAAAAACTACAAAGTTGAAGACAAAGATGTAGACAAAAAGTTCGATGAAATGAAAAAACAATACGGTGATCAATTCGATACACTATTAAAACAACAAGGTATTAAAGAAGAAACGATAAAAACTGGTGTGCGTGCTCAATTAGCTCAAGAAAAAGCGGTTGAACAATCGATTACTGATAAAGATGTAAAAGCAAAATTCGAGGATTATAAAAAAGAAATTAAAGCAAGTCATATCCTTGTAAAAGATGAAGAAACTGCTAAAAAGGTGAAAGATGAACTTGCTCAAGGTAAATCTTTCGAAGAATTAGCAAAACAATACTCTGAAGATACAGGCTCAAAAGAAAAAGGTGGCGACTTAGGATTCTTCGGACCAGGGAAAATGGTAAAAGAATTTGAAGAAGCAGCTCAAAAGTTGAAAAAAGGTGAAGTAAGCGAACCTGTAAAAACACAATTCGGTTACCATATCATCAAAGTAACTGATAATCACGCAGATGCAAATTTCGATAAAGCAAAAGCTGATATTAAAAAATCACTAGTTCAAGAAAAAACACAAGATGCTCAATTTATGAACGATCTTATGATGAAAGAAATCAAAAAAGCTGACGTAAAAGTTGACGATAAAGATTTAAAAGATCTTTTCGAAGAGAAAAAAGCTGACGATAAAAAAGAAGAAAAGAAATAATGAAGTAAAAAAAAGCTTGGGCTTCGGCCCGAGCTTTTTTATGTATCCTCTTCGTTAATGAAAGTTTATTTTTTCATTCGTTTAACTAAAACCATCTTTTATGCATTTCACTTAAAAACATTTCTGTAATTTTAAATCCAGAATTTTCTCCTATAATAGAGTCAATCCCGCAATGCGGACAAACTGCTGTGTTATCATCATCCCACCACTCTGTAATTTTTTCTGGATGAAAAATTTCTAAACAATAGAAACAACCACATATAACATCCTTTTCTAAGTGCTTTCTATTACGAGAACAAAAACGATGCGCTTCCTCAAAATATTTTTGCATCAGTATCCCTCTATTCCTGATTTTCTTTTTTGCTTTACTTACATTCTCCTCAATAAAATTGCAATTCTTCCTTAAAAAAACACAAAAAAACCTTGATCCACGCCACGCAGAACCAAGGTTTATCTTATTATCATTGATTAAATGAAAAAACTATGTTAAATTAGAACAGAAACACGTTTCCTAAAACGAAATGAACGTATTTATCCGTATCTTAATTGTACACCAAAACACATCTTCAGTCAACCTCTATTTTTCACTTTTAAAGGAGTGCTACCGTATGAACAAAAAACTTGATTTAGAGCAAAAACGATTGGATACCGTAATTGAAACAATTACGGAGCAAATTGATAAACTGGAAAACGAAACTGGCAGACGCCGGGCAGAAGTAATCAATATTCGTAAACACTTTTGGGATGACGTGAAAGTGAATACTGATACTTTCGATGATTATCTTGAAACAGTTATCAACTTAAGACAACAAGCTCAGTCACTAGCTGTCACACAAATTACCCATAAGCACACCTTTAATCGACTTGCCGCATTAAGACGTATGCATAAAGCACCTTATTTCGGACGAATTGATTTCAAAGAAGAAGGAGAATCTGCCGCGGATCAAATTTATATCGGCGTCGCTACACTTACTGATGCAAGCGGAGAAAACTTCCTTATATATGACTGGCGCGCACCTATTTCGAGTGTGTACTATGATTATCCACCAGGACCTGCTGAATACAGTACACCAGGCGGCGTAATCCACGGTAATGTGGAGAAAAAATTACAATACATTATTCAAAATGGCGAGATTGATTCTATGTTCGATACGAGCCTTACAATTGGTGATGAAATCTTGCAACAAGCGCTTGGAAAAGGCACGAACAAACATATGCAAAGCATCGTTGCTACGATTCAGCGCGAGCAAAATGAAATTATCCGTCACGATGAAGGCCGACTCCTTATCGTGCAAGGAGCCGCTGGTAGTGGTAAAACATCAGCTGCCCTGCAGCGAATCGCCTACTTACTATATAAATATCGCGAATGGCTAAAAGCGGATCAAATTATTCTCTTCTCCCCTAACTCTATGTTCAATAGCTACGTTTCTAACGTACTACCTGAACTCGGTGAAGAAAATATGCAGCAAGTGACATTCCAAGAATATTTAAATCATAGACTAAGTAAGTCATTTGACGTTGAAGACCCTTATGAGCAATTAGAATATATGCTAACTGAAACAAATAGCCCTACCTATAAAACGAGAAATGCGAGCATCCGATTTAAAGCATCCACTCAATTTTTCGAGATGATTAGAGCGTACAGACAATCTCTTGAATCTTCAGGTATGCTATTTAGAGGAATGAAATTTAGAGGGAAACTAATCGCCTCAGCTAAAGAAATTACAGAGCAATTTTACAATACAGACTCCTCCCTTCGTTTCAATAATAGAATTGAAAAGTTAACGGATTGGCTAAATAAACAAATAGATGCACTTGAAAAAGCAGAATTGAAAAAGCCTTGGGTAGAAGAAGAAATTGAACTACTTAGTAAAGATGAATATCAAAAGGCTTATAAATATTTACAGAAAAAGGGCGAGTTTGACGACAACTCCTTTAACGATTTTGAGAAAGAAGCGAAAGTACTTGGACGTATGATTGTCCGTAAAAAATTGAAGCCTCTTCGTAAAGGCGTTCAAACATTGCGCTTTATCAATTTTACAGGTATATATAAACAACTTTTCACAGATGCATCATGGGTTACTGGAGAAAAACCGAAAGAGTGGGATGATATTTGCTCATTAACAGTAAATATGCTTGATGAAGGAAAGCTATATTACGAGGATGCGACTCCATTTTTACTTTTAAAAGAATTAATTGAAGGCTTCCAAACGAACAGATCGATTAAACACGTACTCGTAGACGAAGCACAGGATTACTCGCCGTTTCAGTTCGAGTTTTTAAAACGTCTCTTCCCTGCTACAAGAATGACGGTACTCGGGGACTTTAACCAAGCGATATTTGCCCATGCGAGTGAAACAGTGAATTTCAATACACTTACTAGCTTATACGGACCAGATGAAACGAACGGTATTAACTTAACTCGTAGCTACCGCTCAACAAAACCGATCATTGAATTTACACGTGCTCTCGTACCAGAAGGCAACAACATTCATGCATTTGAACGTGACGGCGCGAAACCTACAGTGACGAAAGTAGCTAATCACAACGAACTGCACGAACATATTACTGCAAAAGTTGCTGAACTACAAACAGAGCAGCACAATACGATCGCAATCATCTGTAAATCCGCAGCTGAAAGCGCCGCTGCCTACGAAGCACTTAATCATATCGAGAATATTAAACTTGTGAAAAGTAACTCAGCCGAGTATGAGCAAGGCATTGTCGTGATCCCCGCTTACTTAGCGAAAGGTATCGAATTTGATGCTGTTATTATTTACGATGCTTCTAAAGATGTGTACAGCGATGAGAGCGTTCGTAGATTGTTCTACACTGCTTGTACGCGCGCAATGCATGAATTGCACCTTTATAGCGTTGGCGAGGTTAGTCCTTTTGTGCTTGGGGCTGATTCGGAGAGTTTTGAGCTTATAACGAAAACACCTTGATAATCATCAAGGTGTTTTTCTCATTCTAAAAGGAATATCTTTACGTCGATATACACTTAACACAATTCCCATTATAAATGCATGAAACAGAGTTGGTATCAATCCGTAGCTAATAAAAGGTAATGATATAGAAACACGTGGTAATATCCCGAGGGTCATGCCAACGTTACAAATAAAATGGATTACAAAAAGAGTCACTCCGCCAACGAGAAGCAATTTACCATAACCATCATTTATTTTATAAGCTATGTTCATTATTCTTACTGCAAAAAGAGAAAGAATCACGACAAGAACTAGCGCAAGTACATATCCATAATAGTAAGTCAAACTTGCAAATACAAAATCAGTATGGGCAGCACGGATAGACTTTATATTTTCATATGTACCAAACCAACCTGCTGAAGACATCGCCTCTTTTAAACGTAAATACCATAGATCATGCTCTGGGTTTAACATTCCTAAAACTCTGGCCATACGGTATTCTTTTACAGCAGACCAGGAAAGTAGATCCCTAATAATCAATGGTACAATAGGTAAAATCGTAATGAGCCATGCCGTTTTCTTTCCTAACTTACTCCACCAAAGCATAACAAATACCATCGTAATGTAGATGAAAATGGGTAAAAGAATTGATATAGTTGAAAATAAATATAAAGAAAATACGTACAACATGAGAAGATGTATAAACTTTAACCTACTATTATTGAAAAACGAAGCCCAAGCTAAAAAGAAGAATGGTATCGTCATTAAACAGTCAATTTTGATGGGGCCAATTTTTATTATCGCTTCCCCAATCACGTAACCAGTCGGAAAACATTTTATAGCTAACAAGATAAGTATTCCAATTGTATAAAACAGCCACCCGAGTCTTTCTAGCTTCCGGTAATCAAGCAGCATCATCCCAACAGCTGTTGCAATGCCGAGAATTACAAAAATTACTTTGTTCATTAGTAAATCGTTCGTATGCCCAAGAGCGATTATTGGTAAAAACCCTAACCCCATAGCAGCTACTAATAAAATAAGTAAGAACCAATCCACCTTTGGCTTATGAAGTTTGTTAAGTTCCCGGCCAAGTTTAATCGGACTCCCCATTTGTTCAACAGCCTTATCTTCAGCAACTTCCTCACTTAATCCTTTATCCATCCACATATTCTTCGCCTGTTTCAAGTGAAAATTTAGTTCAGCTGCTACTAAGTCCTTCGCTTCTTTTGATTTAATATGGTTCGTAACTTCTTTTAAAAAACGCTCCCCTTTTTTGTTCAATTTTTTCTCACTCCTGTACTAAGCCTTTTAATATAAATCGTGCCTTCGTAGCATTCTTCTCTGCCTTTCGCAGCATCTTGTTTCCTTTATCATTTAATTGATAATATTTAGCTCCTGCGTGATCCCAGCTAGATTGGATAAAGCGATTCCGTTCTAAACGATGTAATAAAGTGTATAGAGACCCTTCATCACCTTCGAATTTTTGAATCCCTCTCCCTCTTAGCAACTGCATCAATTCATAACCTGTTTTTTCATTCATAAGAAGTTGTAACACTGCTAAAAGGATATCTTCTTCCTTTTCGGACGATTGCTTAATTTTTTCGCGCACCTGCTTCTGGTGTTGATCAGAAAAACTCAAATGTTTAAACGTTGTGTTCTCCATTGATTTTCGCAAGCCTTTTAATCGATCTTCCATTTGATTATTCCTCCAATCCTTCCTTCAAAAGTTCCTTCGCTTTTTTTAGTCTTGTCTTTATCGTGTTTTCTTTCACATCTATTACTGTAGCAATCTCTTTAATTGATAATTCCTCATAATAAAATAGATAAATGACTTCTCGATATTTTATCGGTAAATTCATTACCGCAGAAGCCAGTTCACGATCCTCCGCATTTTGAATGACAGTTTGTTCCACACTTTCTTTTTGACTCTCCATATACGTAAAGTCACCCTCTGTAACGATAACTTTTTTGTTATACCAACTTTTTATATAGTCCTTACATTGATTGATCGCAATTCTCCATAACCACGTTTTCACATTCGATTTCCCTTTATATGTATGAAGAGATTTATAGCATTTCACAAATATATCTTGCGTTACATCCTCCGCAACCTCTTTATTATTCACATACGAATACACAAGCTGCAGGACTTCTTGTCCATACTTGTTCATTATTTCGTCGATAAGGTCCTCCTTATCTTCTATTTCAAACGCTTCTATCGTTAATTCATCCACATCATTTCCTCCTTCCCATATATTAGACGACGCACTGTATGGAAAAGTTTTATAAATACATAAAAAAATACGGATGGTAATGTCCATACCGTTTTTTTATGAATATTTATTTACTTCTTGTCCCCTGACACTAATGTTCTGCTTAAAAACAGGAATTTTCATCCATATATCTTGTTCCCTATTTTAAAACATAATACAATGAATACGTAACTTAATAAGCTATAACTAGTAGGTGTGGCAATCATCTCTTCCATTTTGAAAAAAGGGGGAGGTGATAATATAATCGCGATGTTTGTAATTAAATTAGTGTATGGTATCCTAACCGGAGCTGGCGTTGTCATCGGTAGAAGATACGTCGGTCCGTGGCTAATTTCTGTATACAAAAAAGCGAGAACCACCCTGCTTCGTGGAAAAGGTAAGGGCGGTTCTCGGCTAAAACGTTAATGTAATTGTCTTATAACCGCACCTACTACCACCACAATAGCAAGTTAGGTTACACAAGGCAGAAGTTTCTCAGGCTTCTGTCTTTTTTATTTTATGCAAAATTCACACTACATACTCTATCATCATTGTAACACATTTTATTTATTTTTAGTCAAGAGAAAAAACCACCTAAAGGGTTCCCCTTCAGGTGGTTCTCTATTTTACGCTAACGCAGTTGCCTGTTCTTGTTGTTCTAGACTTTTTCTAGTTCAGCTGTGCCGCTCTCATCATTTATAGCACCAATAAAGACGGATTATGGACCCGCTTCATAACAGGATGAATAAACAAGGAACAACACCTATTACGAATATAAAAAATCCCCTCACTACATAGCACCTATGTTTTCAGCAATACTCTATTACCATCAAACTAAATTTGTATAATTTAAACTACAGAATAGCAAGTTAATTTTCAAATATGTTCTTGCGCATTATCCTAAATTTATTATCTATTTGTATCATGCTTATAAATAAAAGATATCCTACCGACGCACCGAGCATATTTATAGCAATCCGCCACACATCAAAAACATCAGACAAAGTTAGTAAATGTAATATCTCCCAAACAAGAAAGGTCATAACATACCACTTACGAGCTTTCTTATAGTTAGTCACTTTATTAATGAGCACTGGAACGAAAAATCCGAATGGAACTACTAATATTATATGTTGTAAAACGCTTAACCAATAAGTTGAGTTTCCCCAAGGACCTGGATGTGCAATAAAATCTTTAACTTGCCAAAGTGTTATTCCAAAAAGTTGTAATAACGTTTCTAAATCAGATATATGTAAAAATTGCTGCCAAAATTCAATGGGATGATAGACAGTCCCACCTGTCAAACTGCGAACAGAGTCAAATGTAGAAGTTGAAATAAATGTTCCTAAAAAGACAATAAAACAAATGATTATATAAGGAATACATAAAATTTTTGATAATACCTTTAATGGCCTAGGAACTTCGTATACCGATTTATTAATCTCTACGCCAATAACTTTTGATTCTCCAAAACTTTGAATCGCTTTATAAATCGCTTCTTTTTCATTCATACCTTGTTCCATATATTCTTCTTTCAAACTATTCAAGTGATCATACATTTCTAGAAATAACTCATCCTGTTCAATATCACTAAGTTCTGAATAGGCTAAAATAGACTTAATATACTCGTCAAATTCACTCATAAATAACTCCTTTCTGACAAGCTTGAATTAATGCTGTTACACTCTCCCAAGAATTCACTTTCTTCTGCAATTCTTTTTTCCCTTTATCTGTAATAGTATAGAATTTCCTTTTCATCCCATTCTCAGATTCATTCCAATAAGATTCAAGAAACTCCTTTTTCTCTAATCTCTTTAAAGCAGGATACAAAGTTCCCTGCCCCATACTATACAAATCTTCACTTGCATCCTTTAAACTTTGAGCTATTTCATATCCATATGTATCACGTTTTGCAATGATAGAAAGTAATAAAATATCTATACTTCCCTTTAAGATTTCTTTGTCCAACAATACCACCACCTTATATACATCGTATAACAACATATGTCGTTATGCAATATAGTTAGAAGAATATTCCATAAAAAAAAAGAACCACCTAAAGGCTCCCCTTCAGGTGGTTCTCTATTTTACGCTAACGCAGCTGCCTGTTCTTGTTGATCTACAGGAATGACAGCGTCTGTTAATGCTTTTTCTAATTCAGCTGTGTATTTCATTTGCTCTTCTTTGCTCCAGCCTAGTTTCGCAGCCATGTAGTTGATTACTGCTTCTTTCCACTCGTATACCCAGTGGATGTTGAAGAATACAGCGCCTCTGCGGCGTACGAAGAAGTCGACTGGTTTTGCTGTCATTTCGTAATCCATTGCGTATACAAGCGGGATTAGAACGTCTAGCGGCATGTTATATTCTTTCGCTTCGTCTTTATGTTTTTTCGCTAAGTCGAATAGTACATCAACGTTAGAGCCGTAGAATTTTGCGAATTCTTCTGCTTGCGCTGTCGTTAAACCATATTTCGTACCTTCGCCAGCTTTTTTCGCAACGAATGCTGGGAATCCGTGTGAACCATCTACATGTCCACCAGAGATTGGCATATGTTTCGTTGTACTCTTCGGATATGCACTATGGCCTTCTTTTTGTAGTAAGTTCGTTACGTAGTCTACTACCATTTCAGCCATTTTGCGGTATCCAGTTAATTTACCACCTGCGATTGTAATTAAACCAGATTCAGAAGTCCAAATTTCATCTTTACGAGAAATTTCAGATGCACTCTTACCTTCTTCATAAATTAACGGACGAACACCAGCCCAGCTTGATTCGATGTCTTTTTCCGTAATTTTTACGCTTGGGAACATATAGTTAATCGCATTAATGATGTATGTGCGATCTTCTGTTGTCATTTGTGGTACAGCTGCGTCTTTATCATAGAACGTATCTGTTGTACCTACGTATGTTTTTCCGCCGCGAGGAATCGCGAACACCATACGTTTATCTGGTGTATCGAAGTAAATCGCTTGACCTAACGGGAAACGTTTTTGATCAATTACTAAGTGAACACCTTTTGATAACTGAAGTACTTTTCCTTTTTTCGAGTTATCTTTTTCACGAAGTGTATCTACCCAAGGACCAGCTGCGTTTACAATTTTCTTACCGTAAACTTCGTATACTTCACCGTCTAGTAAATCGATTACACGTACACCGCATACTTTTCCATCTTTATATAAGAAACTGTCTACTTTTGCGTAGTTAACAGCTTTTGCGCCGTGCTCAATTGCTTCTTTCATTACTTCAATTGTAAGACGCGCATCGTCTGTACGATATTCTACGTAGTAACCGCCGCCTTTTAATCCTTCTTTTTTTACAAGAGGCTCTTTGTTTAGCGTTTCTTCACGGTTAAACATCTTTCTGCGCTCGCTTCGTTTTACACCTGCTAAGAAGTCGTATACACGAAGACCAATTGATGTACTAAATGATCCGAACGTACCGCCTGTATGGAACGGAAGTAACATCCACTCTGGTGTTGTTACATGGGGACCGTTCTCATATACGATCGCACGCTCTTTACCCACCTCTGCTACCATTTTCACTTCAAGTTGTTTTAAATAACGTAGACCACCGTGTACAAGCTTCGTTGAACGACTTGATGTACCTGCTGCAAAGTCCTGCATTTCAAACACAATTGTTGATAACCCGCGTGTTGCTCCATCTAATGCAATACCAGAACCAGTAATACCTCCACCAATTACGATCACATCTAACTCTTGTTTATTTACTCCGTTTAATACGTCTTTACGTTGTTTACTTGAAAATTTCATGGTAATTCCTCCCTTTGATAACGAAAAAAGAGACCACAAACTCCGCTATAGATTTCGCCTCTATAGCGCGTTGTGGTCTCTCCAAATCTCCTACCGAATTATTAACTTGTCACCATTATAACACTGTTTATGATTATTTGAAAGCTTTTGTTGCTTCAATTGCTTTTTTCCATCCAGCATATAGCTCTTCGCTTGTTTTCGCTTCCATCGTTGGCTCAAAGCGTTTGTCCATATGCCACTGTTCTTTAATTTCATCTTGGTTTTTCCAATATCCAACCGCAAGACCAGCTAAGTATGCTGCACCTAAAGCTGTTGTTTCATTGATCACCGGACGCTCTACAGGAACATCTAAAATATCACTTTGGAACTTCATTAAGAAGTTATTTTTAACTGCTCCGCCATCAACGCGTAATGTTTTCAGTTCAATACCTGAATCTGCTTCCATTGCGCATAATACATCTTTCGTTTGGTAAGCTAAAGATTCTAGCGTTGCACGAATGAAGTGCTCTTTCGTCGTACCGCGTGTTACACCAAACATAGCGCCGCGTACTTCACTATCCCAATAAGGTGTTCCTAGTCCAACGAATGCTGGTACAACGTATACACCGTCAGTTGATTCAACGCGATTTGCGTACACTTCACTCTCACTTGCATCTTTAAACATGCGCATTCCGTCACGTAACCATTGAATTGCAGAACCTGCTACGAAAATACTTCCTTCTAATGCGTAGTTTACTTTACCATCTATTCCCCATGCAATTGTTGTTAATAGGCCGTGCTCAGAAGCTACTGCTTTTTCACCAGTGTTCATTAACATGAAACAACCAGTTCCGTAAGTATTTTTCGCCATACCTTCACCGAAACAAGCTTGTCCAAATAATGCTGCTTGTTGGTCACCAGCTACACCTGCAATCGGTACATTTTGGCCGAAGAAGTGATAATCAATTGTTTCTCCGTAAATTTCAGATGATGGACGCACTTCTGGAAGCATGCTCTTTGGTACTGTTAACATTTCTAGAAGCTCATCATCCCACTGTAAGTCGTGAATGTTAAACATTAACGTACGTGATGCGTTTGAGTAATCTGTTACGTGTGCTTTACCACCAGATAGTTTCCATACAAGCCACGAATCAATTGTTCCGAATAATAGATCGCCGTTTTCTGCTTTCTCTCTTGCACCTTCAACGTTATCTAAAATCCATTTTACTTTCGTACCAGAGAAGTATGCATCAATTAAAAGACCTGTTTTTTCGCGAACCATTTCGCTATAACCTTTTTCTTTTAACTCATCACAAATTTCAGCTGTTTGGCGAGATTGCCATACGATTGCGTTGTAAATTGGTTTACTAGTTGTTTTATCCCATACAACCGTTGTTTCACGTTGGTTCGTAATACCGATACCAGCGATTTGTTCTGGTTTTACATCCGCTTCGCTTAAGCAAGTTGCGATAACTGCTAAAATAGATCCCCAAATTTCTTGTGCATTATGCTCTACCCAGCCCGGCTTTGGAAAATGTTGTGTAAACTCTTTTTGAGCTGAATGAACAATTTCACCTTTTTTATTGAAAAGAATTGCGCGTGAGCTTGTTGTTCCTTGGTCTAATGAAAGAATATATTTTTTCATATCGGTTTCCCCCTTATGCTACTTTTCTACTATTTGTATTGCTTCCGCTTTTTTTACTTGTCATATAAGAGATTGCTAGTACAATCACAGTTGCGATAATCACATAAATAAGTGCTGAATTTTGTTTTCCCTCAAATACAACTTGATGGAATAAACCTGCAAGTGATCCACCTAAAATTGGACCAACTACTGGAATCCATGCATACTTCCAGTTTGAACCGCCTTTTCCTGCAATCGGAAGGAAGAAGTGTGCGATACGCGGACCTAAATCACGAGCCGGGTTAATTGCGTATCCTGTTGTTCCACCTAATGATAAACCAATACTTACGATTAAGAAACCTACGATAAATGGATTTAATCCATCTGCAAATTTATTTGCACCAATTGCTAATATACCAAATACTAAAACGAATGTTCCAATCATTTCACTTAAAAGGTTTGCAAATGTGTTCGGAATTGCTGGACCTGTTGCAAATACACCTAACTTTGTTCCTGGATCTTCTGTTTCTTTCCAGTGTGGTAAGTAATGTAAATATACGATAACTGCCCCGATAATTGCCCCAATCATTTGTGCTACGATATAACCTGGTACGTCACTCCATGGGAACGCTCCCTTAAATGCTAATCCTATCGTTAAAGCTGGATTCAAATGTGCCCCACTAATTGATCCAACCGCATACGCTGCAACCGCTACTGCTAAGCCCCAGCCCATTGTAATAACAATCCAACCTGAATCTTTCGCAAACGATTTCTTTAAACTTACACCAGCACAAACGCCGCCACCAAGTACGATTAACAACGCAGTCCCTATTAACTCTCCTAAAAATGCTGACATAGTATCCCTCCACAATCAATTTAAACGCTTTCAAATGTGATAGAGGTAAAATGAATGGCCATTCGTTTTTGTCAAAAGAAAAAGACCCACAGCTTGCACGCTTCTATATAAATTTATATAGAAACAATGAAATGTGGATCTCTACTTTTCTCCGTCACGTTTATTAACTTGTCTATAATGTTAACCGTAAATGAAAGCGGTGTCAACGAAAAAATTCACATTTTCGTCACTTTTTTTGGTAATGTTTCCATAATTCGCGTTTTGATGTCGTAATTGCTGTCGCACCAGCGTTTAAAGCTCTTTCCACATCTTCTACAGTACGAATAAAACCACCTGCTAAAATCGGTACACCAGTACGCTCTTTCACTTCAGCGATAACATCCGTTAATGCTCCAGGAAGTACCTCAATATAATCCGGTTTCGTCTTATCTAAAAGATTGCAGCTCTTCTCCATCGCACTCGAATCGATTAAAAAGATGCGTTGTATTGCCACAACACCTTTTTGCTTCGCCTTCATAATAACGCTCGCCTTTGTTGAAAGTAACCCGTACGGTCTAAACTCCTGACATAAATATTCCGTCGCATGCCCATCACTCTGCAAACCATGAATTAGATCCACATGTAAAAACACCTTTTTACAATATTGCTTCGCAAGCGATATAACACTCTTCAATTGGCCGACATGAATATCTAAAATAACGATATATTCATACGAACTATGTAATAGCTTTTCCAAATCTTTAATTTGCCTCACTGCCGGCAAAATTTTCTGTTCATGAAATTCCATTCTATACGTCCCCTTCTTTATGTCATCCTATCCTTTATAGTACACAATTTAAGTGAAAAGAACAGCTAGTGTCGGGGATTTCTTTCAAATCTTTCTCTTATCTATATATTTTCTTCAACTTATCAGAACCTATACCACCTATAATCATGAATACAAGAGGCAAAAGATTCATTACATATGGCGCATCTGCTACAATTGTAATACTTGCTCCAGCAAACTTATTTAGCATCCATACAACGATTTTTGCAATAAATAAAAATACTCCTATTATAAATAGACTATCCAAAAACACCTTCCATTTTGGATACGCCAATTGCTTACTATCTTCAATTACTTTCTGCGTCAATTCTTCATCACTCCTTAGCAGTTCATCAATTGTAATACCGAACAGATCACTTAAATGAATAATAATTTCAATGCTCGGATAGTTCTTTCCCGTCTCCCATTTCGAAACAGATTGCCTACTCACATGAAGTTTTTCAGCCAAATCATTTTGCGACCAATTTCTTTTTTCCCTTTCTTCTTTTAAACGCTCACTAAAAATCATACTGTGTTTATCACCTCTCTATGCCCATTATGTTCAAATAAATGATGAAGAGTAAAGCTAGTTATCGTTGCATTTCCTGCGCAACTTATGCGTTACAGCTTATAATGGCGCTATTTTATATGTATCTTCCCTATACTATGCTCCAATAATAATTTCCCGAACAATAATACAAGGGACGGATACTAATAAAGTGAAACTTTAATCAGCCCTCACCAATCGGACTTTTACGGACAGCCCGCCCCCCCACCTAACTTCTTTACTTCAGCTGAATTTTGAGGTGGGGGTCTTACTACCCGGCAAATAGCGGGATAAAGACTAGATTAGGCATAAAAAATACGCCATCCCTTCTTATCAGTCTCCAGAAAGAATAACGCAATTTTTCATTTTTACTCATCACTTTTCGGACTATATGAAAACCCCGGATATTTCACAACAGGCCACTTCTCCTTACGCAGAGCATCCATTACTTGCGGGCCAACATGTATATTACTCTCCACTATTTCTTTAGGAGTCAGTGCCATCCATTGATTTAACGATACATCTTCAAAACGATTGCTTCTGAACATCTCTAAAAACCATAATGTTTCGGTACCTGTATTTTGAATATAATGCCCCGTCGCAAACGGTACATATCCGACATCGCCAGCTCTATAATCAAATGTACGAGCGGTACCATTTCCAAGAAACACAGTCATTCTCGCTTCCCCCGTCAAATAATATTGCCATTCATCATTATTCGGGTGCCAATGAAGTTCTCTCATTCCGCCAGGCTCAACCTCAACGAGCGCTGCTGCGATTGTTTTGGAAATAGGGAAATTTGTGGAATCTACAATTCGAACGCTACCACCAGGCGTCTTAATCGGCTTTTGTTTTAACAATTCATGTTTAAATGTTAAAGGAACTTCTCCTTTCGGTGATTGAACTTCCTGACTTTCAAGGGAACCTGGCACCTCTCCTTGATAAATATAAACTTGATCTGAAGGGATAGAACGAAAAGCACTCTCAGGTACTCCAAAATTAGCCGACAACACCTCTTTTGGCGTATGCGCAAACCAATCTGAAATAGCTAAAGTAGATAAATCAGAAAAATGTCCATCATCGAAAACGAGTAGAAATTCACAATGTTCCAATCCTTGAATGGAATGCGGAATACCAGGCGGAAAATACCAAAGATCACCTGGTCCAACATCAGCAATAAAATTCCGTCCATTTTGATCAACAGCCGTTATGCGTGCCCGTCCTAAAAGCATATACGCCCATTCCGCTTCTTTATGCCAATGTAGTTCTCGTACTCCACCGGCCGTTAAACTCATATTTACTCCTGCAATCGTCGTCGAAACCGGTAGTTCTCGAACAGTAATCTCCCGAGACCACCCGCCTTGTTTCAAAATCATAGAAGTGTCCGAGAATGAAAACTTCAAGTTAGGAACTAACCCTGCATCCGTTATAGGCGGAACAAGCATATTCGGATTTTGAATATCCCGCATAACATTACGAGGTCCAGAATCAATCGCACCTGCTCCGTCGCTGCGGATTGGTTGTGGCACATTCCTTCCTGCTTCATTAACAGTACGTTTCTTCATGATTACACTCCTTTTTCATCCG
This sequence comes from Bacillus sp. FSL E2-8900, assembly GCF_037966225.1. Taxonomy (NCBI): domain Bacteria; kingdom Bacillati; phylum Bacillota; class Bacilli; order Caryophanales; family Bacillaceae; genus Bacillus; species Bacillus sp. FSL E2-8900. The sequence goes on along the minus strand of NZ_CP150193.1, from coordinate 1,009,903 downwards.
GTTATGAAGTAAAAAGCCTCCATCATAGTGTATGAATTGGGCTTTAAATGGTTACAGTTACTATGGAGTTACATCATCTGCCTATCATTATCGTTTTGTTCATTTCTCAACTTATACTAGTATGCTTAGCGCTTAGGAAGACAAAAAAATAAACTAGAACTAACAAAAAACCCTGTAAAATTTATTACAGAGTTTTTCACCAATTATTTATTGTTTTACATATCGAATACGAACATTATCGTCCATTTGATAAATTTGTAATGTGTTTCCATAACTAATTCCTAACTCTTCACTTGCACCAACTGCACTTACAAATACCCCTTTAAATACTTTATTCTTAGTTGGTTTTACTACCGATACTCTTCGCTGCTTCTTCAAACAATTTTGAACCTTCTTGTGCTTTACTTAATGATTGATGCATTTTACTCTCGTCTTCTTGGTCTAATGCATCAAAGAGAAGTTGGAAACAATCCGCATACAGTTCCATCGATTGCTTTATCTTCACTTGTTCTCCCTGTAATTCAGGAGGTGCTTGTAGATTCTTCAGTTTCGTTGCAGTTGCCTTTGCTCCACCTAAACTCAGTTGTACTTCACTTTTCTTTTGTTTGTATGATTTTACGTCTGAATCTGCTATTCCTTCAATTAATTTCATTGTATTTTCAATTTGAGTAGCACTATTTATGATTTCTGCCTTATACCTTTCAACATCTGAACCAGTTACCTTGCCAGTTGAAGAACTAGAAGAAGTTGAATTATTTGAAGAGGAACTTTGTTGACTACTTGATGAACTACTATTTGTACCTTCACCTTTCGCTACAGATAAGCTATCCTCTTTCTTGCTATCAGTTGACTTACTCTCTTTTTCAGTAGCCTTACTCTCTTTCTCTACCTTTTGCGTTTCTTCTTTCTTTGGTTCAGCTTTCTTACCATCAGTTTCAATTGTAATACAACCACTCAATAACATAACTGGTAACGCCAAACTTACTAATTTCTTTGCTTTCATGATTACTAATACCCCTTTATTTGTAAAATGTAGTGCAAACAAGTTAATATACTTAACTAATAAATTTCCCCCGAGTAATTTATTAAAATCTACTATCCATAGATTTCCTGTATATTCATAATCTTTCCATATATATCATTTTACAAAGAATTACATATTTGGTCAAAGGGATTTATGTAGTTCTTAAAAGGAAATTTTAATCGCAAAGAAAAGAAGCTAACAATAAATTGTTAACTTCTCAGCTTAAGGAAAAAATAGTATCTTTCCTTATCTTCTAATATCTAGGTTGTGATTGAATATTTGTAAGATGAACATCGTACATATCAATGATTTCAAGAAATCTATCAGCTTCACGGAAAACATGGTCTGCCAATAATGGATGAATGATGCTCTTTATTTTACATTGCTCAATTAAATCACGTGCTGTTTTCTTAAAATCCCGAAGAGATGCAACTGACACGCGATTTTGATCTAAAAATTGATCTAAAAGAGGAGCTGTTTGGGATTGTGGTTTCATAGATTCTAAGTCAATTGCTTGATACATCAATTCATCAAAATCATTGCTAAAATTCCGTGCTGTATCTACAAGCTTTCTTTCTGATGGATCAAGAAGATGGCCAATAAATTTAGCATGGTCTGCCATAATCCTTAAAAAGAAAACATTTTCTTTAATAATAGCATCAGGAAGAGCATCTAATTTACCTTCATTTAATTGTATTAAACGTTTTCTAAAATAATCAGCTTCCCTACTTGTATGGTCAACTAAAAGTGGAAAGTTATTTTGTCCTGGCAATTTACATGTGAGAATTAATCCTAAAATTTTTCGTTTAAATCCCCAAATATTAGTTGCGGCTTGTTGTACTTCTGCATTAAACCTTTTGATTTGCTCAGGATCTGTTTCATTTGTATAGGAATGCGCTATTTGTTCAATATGTTCAAACAACCGATAAAATTGATTCGCCTCTTCAATTAATTGAGTATCCTCACATCTAAATCCCAATCGAAGAAAAAAAGAATGCTCCTTCATGATTCTAGACCAAAAACGAATTTCATTTAATGAACGCTCAACAAACATTACAGACGTAACGCCTGTATCAGGATGTAATGAAGTTTCATCCCTATGCATTGTTAATCCCCCCCAGTAAAATCCCCGCTAGTTCCATTCTTATGAGGAAAAATATATATAAATGCCATCAATAAAAGTTTATGATGACTCTCTTATACATGTAAAATTAAACTAATATAACCTTAGCTTGATGAACATATACTGCTCCCCCAGAAGAAAAAAGCTACCACCTAGATGTAAAATCCTACTAGGTGGTAGCCTTTCAAAATTTCTATTAAAGCAATACCGAATCTTTATCACTATCCTGATTACGTTTCTCACGCTCTTCTTCTAAACGCTTCATATATACTTCGCCTTCTTTTTCGATAAACTCATTATCCATATCTTGCTCTTTTTTCGAAGTATATAAAACCATGTAGCCACTTAATACAATCCCAACAATTACAAGATAAACCCACCATGGTAAAGTTTCCACTCTACTTCATTCCTTTCCTTAGACAAGCCTTATTAGTTTCACTCTATGAGGAAAGAAGTGGATTTATGCTTAAAATTTTTATTGTGGATGCTTCACGAAAAATGCTTGTACATATTCCATAAACTCAATTGGTTCCTGACGAAACGGTGCGTGGTATCCTTTTTCAATAATATGAAACGTACTATTCGCAAATAGCCCATGATACAGTTCACCATTTTTCCACGAAACACTCTTATCATGTCGTCCCCATATAATTAAAGTCGGTACCTTAATTTTATCAGCTTCCATCGCAATGCGGCGCTCTCGCATTTTCGTAAGCTGATCATAATGCTCTTTATCATCACGACTATTTTTTACTTCATTTTTATTATACTTCGTAATCTCAGTTACAGTTTGTAAGTCCGTCGATAGCGGTGGTACTTCATAACTTTCTTTTTGCTGGAAAGACTCTATCCCTGTAGCATCCGCCAAGATGAGATGCGTCACTGCATCCGGATATAAATACGCTAAATTAAGGGACATCTCTCCGCCCATTGAATGGCCGAGCACCGCAAACTGATCGTATCCAAGCTTCTTCATTAACTTATAATATAAATTCACTTGCGCAGGAAACGAATACTGAAAATCAACCGGCTTAGAAGAACGCCCAAACCCTAAAATATCAACCGCAATAATCGTATGATCTCGCACTAGTTCCGGATAAATATCACTAAACCCATCAGAAGAACCACCAAACCCATGCAACATGAGTAACGGAGGTTTCCCCTCACCAATTTGCTTAAAATAAATCGTCTGCCCATCAATTTGCGCCATACTCTCTTTCGTATTCAGCTTCATCATAACAGTATCTTTCACTTCTTCAACCTTCGCAATCGGCTTATCAACGAAGTTACATACGATAAGCAAAACAAGCACAATACCGCTAATCAAATAAAACTTAAACCGTTTCAAAGTTCCCGTCTCCTTTCTTGAGTTGCTATTTAAAGTTTTTACATTTTTTGGTTGTTTTATGTTCTCTTTTTAATTGTAACTAAAACAGTTACAATTATATTAAAAAAATATAACTCATTTCTATTACTAATGGTTATTCTGTAACTATTATAGTTACACATTTAAAGTAAGTCAATTCTTTTCTCTACATGGCCTAAAAATAGAAAAAGGGACTTCATGTTGAAGTCCCTTTCTTTGTTATTATAGTTGGCTTACTCCGCCGTCGCCTTTATTATCTGCTGGTGCTCCGCCTGTGTCACCAATGTTAACGTAGTCTGGTCTTGCTGGTGCTCCGCCACCATCTCCTTTATTAAGTGCAACTGAATTAAAATCATGAAATCCTAGAGATAAAGTAAATGCGAACCCTATTACCGTTAATACAATTTTTCTCATTATTTTAACGCTCCTTTTATCATTTGTTTTTTTCTTGCTTCTTTACTCATATGATAATATTCGCTAGATTTTTCATGATTGTTTTCATAATAAAATTTATCTGCTAAGCGTTCCGTATACTCTTGAATACAATCAAATAATTCTTCTTTTTCAAAATAAGAAATCGCATCTAAAATAACATTTTCAAACTCACCAGTAGTCGCATTCATTTTATTTAAAATCATGAATCGGTATTGATACTCTTGATTTTTTAACTGATTACAAATACGTAACCCTTTATTTATTAACGACTCTGCTTTTTCTAATTCATTTAGTTTTAGGTATTCGTCTGATTCCAAGTATAGTGCTCGAAAATGATTAGGAGATTTCTTTGTTACTTCTGATAAGTGACGGATAGCTAACTCAGATAAATTTTGATTCGCGTACAATAAACCTAAATTATTTCTAACCATTAATATATATTTTTCATGATTAACTTGTTGGAAAACATTCAATGCTGTATTAAATGTTTCTTCAGCGAACTCGAATTGTTGTAAATCAATATAACACAACCCTAACATATTCTCGCACAACGCAAGATTAATCTCATAACCTGGTTGTTTTAAAAAAAACTCTTTTGCTGTTTTTATTTGATCAATCGCTAACATTTGTTGATATGATTGGTTATAAAGATATCCATAACGATAATGAAACTCCGCATGTTCTATCGGATCGGCAATATATTTCAATAACTTCTCAGCTTGCTCATACTGTTCTTTCGCTTCATTATAATTTGAAATTAATGTGCAATGAAACCCTTTAAAAAAGTGATAGTAATAAGCTAGAACACCTTCTGCCGGGATTTCAAAAGATTCTACTTTATCAAAACTATCTTCTCTAATCCCAATCCAATCAACTAATGCACCATATCTAAAATTCAACAACGCATGATAAAGCAATACATCCTGATCCACGTCCAACCCACTAATCTTACTTTCAATCTCCTCTTTCATTTCCGTGGCCTTCTCTATATTTTGCTGCAACATTACACGATACCAATCATCTAAAGAATGTTTCATTTGCTCCCGCGTTACTACATCTGCTCCCATACACTCGCATCCCCTTTTCTCCAAAATTACAAAATTAGGATTTTTATACAATTATTAAAATTGTATATTACCACTCCTTTTCTATGCATTGAAAAATAATTATCAGAAAATTTAATATTTTAATTAATTATACCAAAGTTTTCCTTTTTAATAACTTGAGAAATAATTGTCAGAAAACTTACTAGGATAAATAAAAAAGCAAGTAGTTCCAGCACTCCGCTAAAACTACTTGCTCTCCTACTTACTATCTCTATTTTTACTCTTTAATAAATTCCTTCGTACTTCTCACTGTATCAATTGGACGAACTAATTTTTCAATTTCTTCACGTTTTGGCTCTAGGAATGGAGGTAAAGATAATTTTTCGCCAAGTGTTTCGTATGGCTCATCTCCCATAAATCCTGGGCCGTCTGTTGCAAATTCAAATAAGATTTGTGGTGCAACTCTTGCGTATAATGACTCGAAGAAGTGACGATCTACATAACCAGATGAAGGAAGCCCTACGCTACTGATTCTCTCAATCCATTCTTCTAATACAGCGCGATCTTCTACGCGGAATGCCGCATGGTGCACTGTACCAAAACCTTGTTGTGCTTCAGGAAGAACTGTATTATGTTCTACAATGACAGAAGCACCGTTTCCCCCTTTATTCACTTCAAATAAATAGAACTCTCCTTCTTGCGCAACCTCTTTAAATAATAAAACTTTTTCTAACACTTCTTTGAAGAAACTAAAGTTTGCAATACGGATGAATACAGGCCCTAAACCAGTAATTGCATATTCTAATGGAACTGGTCCGTTTTGCCATGGTGTACCTGATTCAATCCCTTTATCAAGTTCATCTGAGATTAATTGATAGTGTTGGTCATCAAAGTCAACGAAAGAAAGAATTTTCTTACCAAATTGCTCTTTAATTCCTGTATGTTCTACTTCCAAACGGTCAAAGCGTTTCACCCAATACGCTAGTGCTGCATCAGTCGGAACACGGAATGAAGTTTTTGAAATTTCATTTGTACCGTGTACACCTTTCGGAACACCTGGGAAATCAAAGAATGTCATATCTGTTCCTGCACTACCTTTATCATCTGCAAAGAATAAATGATACGTTTGAATATCATCTTGGTTTACTGTTTTCTTAACTAAACGCATTCCTAAAACGTGAGTGAAAAACTCATAGTTCTTTTCTGCACTACTTGTAATCGCTGTAACGTGGTGAATTCCTTTTAATTGGTTCATTTTATATTCCTCCAATGTTTTTTAATTTATATTTTCTCTCCTATTACTTCTCTTCAATAGGTGCTAAATTCGCTTCAATCTCTGCACGCTGATCTTCTAAGAACGGTGGTAAATCAAGTTTTTCTCCTAAATGTTCCACATCTCCATCAACTGTAAATCCTGGTCCATCTGTCGCAATTTCAAAAAGGATTCCGTTTGATTCACGGAAATATAAGCTTTTAAAGTAGAAACGGTCGATGATTCCTGAAGAATGGAAGCCTCTTTGTTTCACCTGTTCTTCCCAATAAGCAAGCTCTGCATCGTTTTTCACGCGAATTGCTAAATGGTGAATGCTACCGCGGCCCGGTTTTTCAGTAGGACCATCTAAATATTTCACAACGATTTCTCCAAAAGCCTCTCCTTTAATGGACTGGAAAATTGCTTCTTGATCATTTCGGCTAACCTCTGTATAACCGAACATCTCTGTAAGTGTACTCGCCATTTTATCAAGTCTACGAACTGTCATTTCTACAGAACCCATTCCTTGAATTTGATGCTTTGTAGGAACTTCTGATTTCTCCCAAGTTTCCCAGTGCTCTACTTTTTCTCCGTTTGAAACGAGTAATACTAAGCGAAGACCTTCAGCATCCTCAAATTGCAAAGCAGGACGATTTGCATATGTTGTTATTTCACTATGTTTCACATCAAATTTCTCAAATCGTTCTTTCCAGTAATGTAAGCTATCCTCTGAAGGAACGAGCAATCCAATTCGAGTAATTGCATTTGTACCGCGATATGTTCTTCCTACTAAAGGAATTTCAAAAAATGATAATTCCGTACCTGGACTTCCTGTTTTATCTCCATAAAATAAGTGGTACATTGACGGATCATCTTGATTTACTGTCATTTTCACACGACGTAAGCCAAGCACATTTTTATAAAAGTGATTATTTTCATTTGCATTTTTCGTAACCATTGAAATGTGATGATGCCCTTTAATTTTATACATTTGTAATTCCTCCACTTCGTTTTACTAGTCAAGTGACGATAAAAAAATAATATGTTTTTTAGCTGTTCAATTTATTCTCATTATGTTTTTGTAAATTCATCTTGGTTTTTACTGCATAAGTTATTTTCGTTTTTAACTCGAAAACAACTGAGTGTATGTTTTTCATATGACTCAATCGCTTTCGTTACTATCACTTTACAACTCAAGTGATTAAAAAGCAAGTAATTTATCTCAAATTCGAGATATTTTTTTATTAAATAACATTTTGGACTAAAAACACGAGAAATTCTTGGTTTGAGGACATTATAAAATTCATAAGTTGATGGATGTGAGATATCGCCAGCATTTTTGAAAAAAACACGCTAAGAGTATGCGAGATTTTATACAGTTTTTTCGTTAATCCAATAACAGACAAGAACCCTAAAACCGCACCAGAATAGGAATGTATAAAAAATTGCATAGATTGATAGAACAAAAAAAGGAGGTTCCCTTGTGAGAGTAGGGTTCCTCCTTTTTCCTTGCTACCGATAATAGGACGTTATGTTAACTGATCATGTATAGGATATTCATATAGGAATTGTTTCTATCAATGCTGAATTATACAAAGAAGGAGGCATGATAATGAAAAAAGAACAATTAATATTAATTGCTAGTCTTACTCTTTTATTTCCTGTCCTTGAATTTTTCTTCCAGAAATATGATTACTTCAATTTTTACGCACATATAGGTATTATAGCCATTGCTGTATCAACTGTCGTATTCACACTCCATTATATAAAACAAATTTATTGGAAATTATCGATCGTATGAGGAAATTATGAAAGAATAGAATTTAATTGAATATGTTTTCTATTACCCGTTTCAAGCTTTTCCCCATACCTTTTACTGCCCATACTAGTTTAAGGAACACTTTAAAGATAGCATCCCATACGTGTTCATTAATAAAAAATTCGTATACTTTCTTTAACCACTCTTTCGGGGATTTACTCTTACGTTTAAACCTTTGCCAATGCGTTTCTTCACTAGTTTTCATAACTACCCCTTCTTTCTTAATCGAATATGCTTTCTATTAGAAGTTTTAACACCTCGCTATAATGATGAAAAGAACGAGGTTTATCATATCTGGCAATTTAATCACTCCTAATTTTAAATTAAATTCATTATATAACGATTTCTGAATTTTTAGTTAATTACTAGTGAGAATTAAGCAAAATTTAAACAAAAACACCTATGTTAGGCTTTAGTTACAGGTTTTCCCCCTATAAAATCAACTATTTGCGCCACCAACTATGGGGTACGCGAATTACTTTGATATTATCTTTGAACGAACAAAATAACTCCTTTCGAAAAACAAATGAACTGATATTAATCAACTTCCAATATCGAGAATTATGTAAATAAGCTGCCCATATGGACAGCTTATTGTATTTTTTGCTTAACATATTTTTTCTGAAATGCTGGCGGTACTCAATTTAAAAGTTGATATGCCCCCATTCTAGTGGCAAGATATGTTTTATTAGTTCTTCGTTACACCCATGCGTACTTCTTAACTATTTTATTTCATTTTTAATAAAGTGAAACTTTAATCAGTGGGGGTTTTCTTCACCCCCCACTGATTATCAACCCTCACCAATCGGACTTTAATGACTTAACATTATGCTTATCTTAGGAGCAAGGTATTTTATCGGTGAGTGTATACAAACCATGTAATGCTTGCTGTTAATAATGCTGACGAAATCAAAGCTGTAAGAACACTATATGTTTGCCACATAAGTATTGTTGACCAATCGAAAGCGCAGCACAGTATACCCAGAGCAATCGTAGCGATCAGGAAAATAACTGTTACGGTTATTCTCTTTTTTGTCATTGGCTGTCGCTCATTCGTTCTCCTTCTGCGTAATCCTAAGAGAAATAGCAAAATGGCCAATAGGCAAAAAATAATTGTGATAGACGACAAAATGATATCCAAAAGCTGTGTGCCGCTTATTTCATATGACTGAGTTAGATTGCCTTCTAATATATCTTTAACTTTTAGTACCATGTTTGTATTGGTATTTGTGCCGTTGCTCAGCAAGGAGACGGCTGTTCGTTCATTTGGCAGTATGACTACTTCGGTTCTGAAATTTGGATTGCCCCCAGTGTGTTCTATAATCGTTTGTTCGGCATTTACGGACCAACCTGCCGCATAATACATACCGTTGACAGCCGAAACAGACATATCACCCCTATGTGATTTTTCGATAACCGTGTGAAATATTTCGGGTATGTCCTGCACGATACCCATCTGTATGCCCAGCCAACGAGCCATATCTTTTGTATTAGAAATGATGTAGCCTGCGGGTTTATTCCCAGCATAATCCGGAGCTTTAAATGGAGTTGTCATAAAAAAGGAAGAACGGTAGCCCTGTGCCAACTGTCCAGTAGCTTGAGCATCTTCTTTATAAACATACGTCTGGTGAAGACCTAGCGGCTGAAATACCTGTTCCTTCATAAAGTCTTCATAGCTTTGTCGCGACACAATCTCAATAACCAAACCCAATACGTCATAATTAACGGTTCCATAGTTATACTGTTCACCGGGAGGGAACGCCAATTCAGCATCAACGAGCATTTCCACAGTCTTTTGCAACATATCCGGTGTATTGCCTTGTGGAATATTTTGAGTATGCCTAATATTTATTAGACCACTGGTATGGTGAAGAAAGTTATTTAGTGTAAGACTTTGCATATCAACAGGTTTCCCTTGATACTTTAATGTAAACCAAGGTAAATATTTTTGGACAGGGTCAGTCATTGAGAGCAGCCCTTGCTCTTCCAATAGCATAATACCCATACCGGTAAAAGCTTTACTGACCGAGGCTAACTCATAGAGTGTATTTTCACTTGCAGACAACCCCTTTTCACGGTCTGCATACCCTGAAGAAAAGTAGAACACTTCATCATCAGCAAGTATTGAGATTGACATTCCCGGCACACCTGATATACGACAGGCATCATCTAGCAACGCTTGTATTGCCGCAGATTGCGAATCTGACAACGCATAACTTTGTGTTGCGAATCCTGAGAATAATATAAATATCGTTAATACAAAAACAATAATCTTTTTCATAAACTCTCCCTTTTGGAAAATTATAAAAGAATAATATAAATAACCTCCTTTTACAACTACGAAACTAATTTTTAATGTATCTTTCTATTCACCTATATAATATCAAATAATTGCGAATAGTTACACTTGAACGAACAGATGGATGTAATTTGAAACAACTTTAAAGAGCCTTGCTACGTAGAATGTAGTAAGGCTCTTAGCTTTTTAATAATCAAAATTCAATAACTTTATTATCATTATACAACAGCCCCACTAAGCTTATTACCACTTAATGAGGCCATTTGATTCACATTATTAATTATGGAACGTCGGCTTATAGAACGAACGATTATCAAGTGCGAAGACACGCTCTGTGTATTCGCCTGGTTTTGTGCGTCCTAATGCGCGGTCCATCATGTTCATTTTTGCATCTAAGTTATCAATGTAGTGCAGAATTTCTGCTTCTTTTACTAATGGTGGTTTTGGGCTACCCCATTCCGCTTTTCCGTGGTGCGAAAGGACGATGTGTTGAAGAATTAATACTTCTTCTGCATCGATTTGCAATTCGTCTGCTGCTTTACCAATTTCGTTCACCATAATAGAAATGTGGCCTAGTAAATTTCCTTCTAACGTATACGTTGTAGAAATTGGGCCAGATAGTTCGATTACTTTACCAAGGTCATGTAAAATAACGCCTGCATATAGTAAGTCTTTATCTAAAGATGGGTATAGATTTGAAATAGCTTTCGCTAAATCAAGCATTGATACGACGTGATAAGCTAGTCCAGATACGAACTCGTGATGGTTCTTTGTCGCTGCTGGATAGTCTAAAAACTCATTTTGATGCTTATTTAATAAATGTCTTGTTAGACGCTGAATGTTCGGGTTTCTCATTTCAAATATGTATTGCGTAATTTTCTCAACCATATCTTCTTTTTTCACTGGTGCTTTTTCTACGAAGTCTGAGATGTCTGTTACTTCATTTTCATTCGCAACACGGATTTGTTTCACACGTAATTGAATACGTCCTTTGTAGTTTAAAATATCTCCAGCTACTTTCACGATTGTTTCCGCTACATATTGTTTCTCAACTTCTGGTGATACGTCCCATAATTTTGCTTCAATATCTCCACTTGGATCTTGTAAGATTACTGTTAAAAATGGCTTTCCATTGCTTGCGATACCTTTTGTCGCTGTTTTAATTAACAAGAAAATATCGACTTGTTCACCAACTTCATACTCTGCAATTTTCTTTTTCATTCGAATTCCTCCACCAAATCAGTTACTTTTAGTATAGCACACTACAACTCATTTTCTTTACGCATATGTGTTAATTTTATAATCTGTTTTTCTGTAAAATACGCGAGTAAATGCGCATGACATGTAAAGAATATGACTTGTCTATCCTTTGCAATTTCCTTTATAAGTTCAATCGTTCGATTCGTCCTTACCGCATCAAAGTGCACGAAACTATCATCAATAATAAATGGGTAATCATGCTCAAATGTTTTTGCTAGTGCAAATCTCAGCGATAAATATAACTGCTCCGCTGTCGCTTGGCTTAGTTCATGACTGTAAAAACGCATACCATCGTTACGCTCTACAATAAACGGCTCTGACTCTGACGGTGAAAAGATTTTACTATATCGTCCGCCTGTTAAATAGACGAAATACTCTTCTGACTTTTGTAAAATACGAGGAAGATGTACTTCATGATAATATTGCTTCGTTTTCGTTAACACTGTCTTTGCGGCCGCATAAGCAGCCCACTTCTTCACTTGTTCACGCACTTGCGCTTTTTTCATTTCCCATTCATGCATTAAATCACCGTACGTACTACCTTCTTCTAAATTCGCAATTTCCATACGATGTTTCGCAATACGCTCTGTCAGTTCTTTCTCTTGCGCCAGACAGTTTTGCACGACTGTCATTTCTCTCTTTAATTTCTCTTCATAACCGTCAGCTTCATAATGTTCAGCTAATGATAAACTCGTTAAACGCTGTTCTAACAGATCAATTTGCGGCAATAAACGCCCCACTTGTTTCTCTGCATCTTCACGTTTTTCCGCCAGTTTACCTGCTTCTAAAAACATCTCTTCATCTGTAGACGCTGCAATATGCCATAAACCATCTCGTTCTATTAGTAATTGCTTTAATTGTTCTTGCATAAACTCATATTCTTCTTGCCATTCCGCCAGTTTTTCTTTTAACTGCTTACAAGTTTGGCGCTTCTCTTTCTCATTTTGCATACGGCTTTGTGCCTCGTGTAGCTTACTATACTCCGCACTACCGATAACAGTTTCTAGTTTATGTTCAAATTGCGAAATCATTTCATATAATGAAGATTTTCGCGTACCTTGCTTCTCTAACTCCCGATATAATTGCTGCATTTTTTCAATACGCTCAAACGCCGGCAATATGTGTGCATACGTATAAAATTCAGGAAACATATAGCGCGTTTTATATGCATCGACTTGTTCTCCCGCCTGGAACGTTTCTCTCTCCCATTCCTCATACGATGAAACGACTTTATCATACGCTCGCTCCAACTGCTGTAACTTATAAGACTCACGCTCAAATAATTTACGTATCTCTTCATCTTTTTCTAACTGATAGCGTACAGACATCGCTTCTTCACTTTGTCTCCCGCCGGCACTTTGCTGAAGTGTAAGGAGCTCTTCTTGTAATCCACTTGATGGATCTTTATATAAAACAAGGGCGAGAACAATCCCTACAAATACGATGACACTAATAAATAAGAGCGGGCGATTGTCTATCAATAAGCTTGTGAATAAAATGCCTGTATTAATAAGGAGTAACAGAAGACAAACTCTTTGCCACTGCTTTTTCTTTTGCTTAGCTGCTCCTGTTTTCTCTTCATACTTGCGCTTCATTCTCTCTGCGCCCATACCGATAAACGCCGCATCTTGGAACGATTTCTCTTTCTCAACTAACACATTTCTCTCTTCATCCACTAACATTTGTTTCTTAATCTGTCTTATATTTTCTTCTTGTTCTTCTAATTGCTCTTGCGCTACTTTAAAACGATCATCGAGCTTTGCTTTTTGCGTTTCTAATTCGCGCGCCTTTTGCACTGTTTGCGTAATTAACTCTTTCGTTGCCAAACTCATATCAAATGAAAGAACTGTTTCCTTTTCAAAAGTAGTACCAATTTGTTGTTCTAGTTCTGCGATTTCTTCTTTTATATTCGTAATATTCCCGCTCATATCACGCATTTCTTGGCGTGCATTTTCGTAAGACATATGCTGCATACGAAGTTCTTCTACATAACTTTCTTTTTGTAAAAACTCTTCATCTATTTGAATCGAAGCAATTTCCGATTGCACTGTCTCAATTTTCTTGTGGAGCGAATCAACTTGTAATTGAAGCGGCTCCATTTTCGCCTTAATTGCTTCATAACGCGCCATTCCGTTTACAGGAAACTGCCCGCTCTCGTTCTCTAACACTTTCTCATGCGCACGTTTTTCAATAACGAGTGGCTCAAGCGCTGCTAATATTTCATAATCTTGCTTTCGCTTTTCTGCACTCTCTTTTTCCCCGCGAACAGAAGCAAGCTTCTCTTCACTTTCTTTTAACTGCTCTACTTGTTTTTCATACGTGCCAATTTTTCCTTGCCACTCTTTCATCTTCTCTTCAAGTTTCTTCATCTCTTGCAATGACACGTTAATTTCTGGTTTACGACCACTCGGCTTGAAGCGCTGGTCCATTTCTTTTTCTAGCTTTTTATCTAACTGCAATAGCGCATCACTTCCGACTGCACTTGCCGAAAATAAATAATTGCCAATATCCGCTTCGCCTAGCTGATGAATATTTTGAAGACCATGCATATCAAATGAAAAGACAGATTCAAATAAACTTTCATTCATCCCGCTTAATATATCGTTTAAAATTTCTTCTCCGCCCGTTTTCCCGTCTTCAAAATAAACGGTCACCTCGCCAGCTGCCGTCTTTGGCAATCGCTCAATTTTCAAACGACCGTACTGCCCTGTTTGCACAGTCATCGCGCCGCCATACTTCCCGCCTTCTTTCGGCTCATAACGGCGCTGTCCTCTCGTCGGAAAACCGAATAAAATACTTTTCATAAATGAGCGAATTGTCGATTTCCCCGCTTCATTTTCACCATATAACACCGTCAGCAAGGAAAAATCCATTTCCACATTTTCTAATTTTCCGTACCCATAAATATGGAGTTTTTCAATTCTCATTTTTTATCCCTCTCTTGCTGGAATAATTGCTCTAAAATAATATTTTCTGCTTCCTTTTGAATCTCTTTCTTCTCTTCTTCTGTAAAAGATTCAATACTATTACGCGCTACAGGAGATGTCCAAATAGTGCGCAATACTCCGTCCATATTGCTGAAAGCTTCTAACTCCTTTAGCACACTACCTACGAAATGATTTTCCGCTTTCAAACGTTCGATTTCCGCAAAAGAAACCGTCTCATTTTTCCACTTCATCGCATATACAAAATCTTTTCGCTCTTCGCCAGATGCTAAAATGTGAAAAATCTCTTCCACGCGCTTTTCGTCACGCAAATAAGGTGAAAGTGGACCTTGTCCTGTGAATACGACAGTTAATAGCGTACCTTCCTCTTCTCTTCGGCATTCATTCATCGCAGTAGATAGGCTCGTCATAAGTTCATCAACAGTTTCAAGTCTATCAATACAAACTTCGATTTCATCCCATACAACATCTGCCGTATGGAAAAATGAACACTGCGTTCCTTGTTTCGTAAGTTCAATAAGGTACGCACCCTTCTCGCCTGTTTCCTTACGATGACGACCTTGTATGTTCCCTGGATAAATAATGCATGGTTCTTCTGATAAAATTTCACGTTTATGTATATGGCCAAGAGCCCAATAATCAAACTGTTTTTCTTTCAACTCACGAATTTGAAACGGTGCATAGCGATTATGCTCTGCATCTCCTTCCACACTTCCGTGAAGCATGCCAATATGAAAAGGCGCATCACTCATTTTCGTATACTGCGCTGTCATATTATCCGTTACCGCTTGCTGCAAATAACTAAAACCATAAATAGAAGCTAATAGCTCACCATTTTTATAAAATGATTTCTCTTCTACATAAGGCTCAGTAAATACATGAACATTTTCCGGAAACTCAATTGCTGCCCAGCTTCCTCCTAAATGATCATGGTTACCGTGAATAATAAAAACAGGGATATCGTACTGCGAAAGTCTCTTCATTTGCTCACGCACAAACACTTGCGCCCTCAAACTTCTCGTCTCCGCATCATACAAATCCCCAGCTAGTAATACGAAATCAACGCGCTCTTGAATTGCTTTATCAACAATACACTCAAATGATTCAAACGTACTTTGCTTCATTCTCTCCCAAACAGACTGCGCAACATTCATCTCCATCCCTTTAAACGGACTATCCAAATGCAAATCAGCCGCATGTATAAACTTTACTTGTTTCACAAATAACGATCCTTCCTATCTTTCAAAAGTTTCATTTTATCAAAATTAAAATCGCTGAAAACTAATAATCATCGAGAATAAAAATATTCTCGATGATTAAAGTTTCATTCTATTTTACCACGCAATGTCATATATTTCTTTGCATATTGCAGCGTTTTATGTCAAAATAATTATAAGATTCTGATTTTAATTATTGGAGGGAATTTTCATGGGAGTATACGTTCTAACAGTCTTTGAAAAAGATGGTTCAAAAGCATTAGACGAATCATTCGAGGCGGCAACTGAAAAAGAAGCAAAAGCAAAAGGTGAATCTATCTTACAAGAAAAAGGATTGTATGAAAAAACACATCGCTGTACATCTACTGCAGGTAAGCTCGTTTTATTCCAGCGCTAAAAAAAGAAGCGTCATCCGCTTCTTTTTCACTCTACTATATCTTCGTCACACCACGTAAACACCACATCTAGAATGCGATTACCGATACGTACGCGTTTATTCCATTTACCTGTTTGGATCTGATGTTGCAATTCAGCTTTCATCTTTTCCGTCCAGTCGTGAATCGTTTCACTACCGTCGTACGGATATACGCTCGGAAACTCTTTCTGCAGTAGATGCAAGCTCTCTGCATCAAAATGAAAATGGAAGAAGTAGTTTGCTGTAAGCGATGGTTCTTGCAATCGTAAAAAATGATCATCAATTTGCTTTCTATTTCGATAGAAAGTAAAGATATTCACTTTACCGCTAGTAATTTGGTCAATTTGAATTTCGTGCTTCTCTATAATCACGTCTTGTCCACCTCGTTGTATACTATCTTTAGTATATATGTCTTTTGCAACAAAGTTAACCATTTTCGCGCGAAATTCATTTCCTTCATTAATAATTCCTGTACCTCCATATGCAATCAGAATAAATAAAAACAAAGTTGAAGGGGAGCGATCACATGTATTTCGGAAGCAAAGGTTGGTATGTAAAAGAACTTAAAAAATTAGGTATCCGTACTTATGAAGGTAAAAAACTAGAATCTTATCGTACGCATGTGTTATCTAGTTTACTTGAGAGAATGAAGAGAGCTTCGGCTTAATAGAATAGCAAGAAGTAAGCCTGAATATTGGTAAATGATAAAAAACACCTCCTAAATTCGCATACTAAGTATGCAAATTAAATGGAGGTGTTTTTATTAGTCTCACTTTTTCAGGGGCGCTTCAGTTTTCATAAAATATTTTTTGTTTCCGCTGAAACGGATAAGTTTTAATCTCAGTTGCATCTAAATTTTCATGGAATAAATGAATAGCTATAATTTGTCTACAATCGTAAGTATGGTAATAATATGTTCCAGACTCCATACACATTGCACTTGTATAGATCGTATTATCTAATATACCGCCTTCTGTTATTACTGCCCCCTTAGGAACCTCACAGTTTGATAAAATATGAAAAATAGCCGATATCCCCTCTTCTTCGTTCTCTATACTTTGAATGTTTTGTTTGCCATATGCTGCCCGTACAAATCTTGATGGCGGAGTGAAATCTCCAGGAAGCCCCATCGTTCCTGAACCTTGGCCAAAAGCACTTAATGGTACATCTCCCCACTCCGTTGGCGCAAATGGCTGCGATTTAAGACCAATATATTGTCTTAAATTTTGTAAATGCCAATTAAACTCGGGACTATTAGTCATCACTCCTATTGGATTGTCATACACTTTTATTCCATCAGCTGTCGGCTCAAGTACAATACACGCTCCCGATTTATCTGCTAAAATCCAATGTAGCGGTGGCGTAATTCCTAAAACTGGTAATGGCACATCTATAAAGGCAATGTTATCAATAGATTTTCTTACCTCTTCAACAGAATTGAACTGCGTGAGGCTCCAAGTCACAAAATCAAATGGCGCTACATTCGTTTTATTGCTATCTATATGATTACTATAAGTAGCGAATCCTGGGAAATAGAGAGTTGCACATGTCATACCAGTTTCATTTACTCCTTCCGCCATCATGACCCTTCCTCCAAAATTAATTCCCATTCCGACAACAGCCTTTTTCGCTCGGATCGTTTCACCAGTTATATTGTTCCACTGATAACGCCGAGGAATGATTATTACTTCTTGATTCATATCTAATGTGAAATCCATTGTTCTCCCAAAAAGATGCTGGAAATTTTTTGTTTGTAACGTCAAACTAGTACACATGAAGAAATCCCCCCCATTTCATAGTTATATACACATTTTATAAAATTCTGATAAATACGTAAATTAAAAACCCTATTTATCATTAACAAAATAACCACCCAAACTAAAAATGCTATAATAAACCCAATGAAACTAAGGGGGCAAATTACTTTGCTTGGAACATGCATTCAATTTCATAAGTTTGGCAATCCAAAAGACGTATTACAAGTTGAATATAAAAATATAGAACCACTGAAAGATAATGAAGTTTTCGTTCGTATGCTAGTTAGACCGATTAATCCATCTGACTTAATTCCAATAACCGGAGCGTACGCACATAGAATCCCTTTACCTAACATACCTGGTTATGAAGGTGTTGGTATTGTAGAAGATGTAGGAGCTTTTGTTTCTAGAGACCTTATCGGTAAACGTGTGTTACCGTTACGCGGGGAAGGTACTTGGCAAGAATATGTGAAGACATCAGCTGATTTTGTAGTCCCTATTCCCGATTCTATTGATGATTTTACCGCGGCACAAATGTATATTAATCCCCTTACGGCTTGGGTTACATGTACGGAAACGCTAAACTTACAACGGAATGATGTTTTGTTAGTGAATGCTTGTGGATCCGCTATCGGGCATCTTTTTGCGCAGTTATCGCAAATTTTAAATTTCCAACTCATTGCCGTGACAAGAAATAGTAAACATACAGACGAATTACTTCAGCTTGGCGCTCATCATGTAATTGATACTTCGACTGCCCCGCTTTATGAAACCGTTATGGAATTAACGAACGGGCTCGGCGCGGATGCTGCAATTGATTCTATCGGGGGACCGGATGGAAATGAATTAGCTTTCTCCTTACGTCCCAATGGGCACTTTTTAACTATAGGACTTCTGTCAGGAATACAAGTAAACTGGGCAGAGATTGTCACGAAAGCAAAAGTGCACGCGAACATATTTCATTTACGACATTGGAATAAAGAAGTGTCACCTTATAAATGGCAAGAAACGTTTCGTCATTTAATTCGCTTAGTAGAAAATGAGCAATTACGTTTTATGAAAGTCCATTCTACGTATGGATTAGCGGATGTGAAAGCGGCAGTTGATGTTGTACAGTCCGCTGAGAAAACGAAAGGGAAAGTTTTTTTAACGAATTATTAAATTGAGTACATTCAACTATCAATCCATTTAGTAGCATAGAATTTTAAGTAGCTTATGTAATTTAATTAAAAAAGCGAAAGGAGATTCTAACATGTGGTTACTCAAAGCAATTGCGCCTGTTTTAATAGTCGGGGGAATTGTAGTCTATGTAATTGGAAGGCTTAAACATAAATATGACAACGGCACATTAGGTAAGAAAAAATCAAAAGAGGCTCAACTGTTATTAGACAGTTTAATACCTATAGGAATGCTTGTTGGCTGTATGATCGGTTTGATTTTCGGTATATTTTTCCCGAACTTCGCCCTGCTTTTAGTTAGTTTAGGAGCTGGAATAGGCTATTTATTTGGATATTTCGCCTATGAATTTTACAGCAAGACAGGAAACAATTTTTCCTAATCCAAAAGGAATAAGCGGGACAGTACATAGTAATCATATGAAATATGTAACTGTCCTTTATTTTTGCATCAATGTTATCACCTTACCTTTCGCCTACTATACACCTCTTTTATTGATTTTTCTCTCCTCCCCTTTTTGCATATCCGCTTTTTTATTTTCATTGGATCTATATCCAAAGTAAAGTAGCGCACATGTAATAATAGAACCTACAATGTATCCTAAAAAACATCCTAACCAAAACATAGTGTAACCGCCTCCATTCATAATAAATTTTATGTAATATAACTCTTTACATACTCCATCGTTTATTTCTATTAACTATACACTTTCTAAAATTATTCATACCACTAATTCTCTTCGTACCTCAAATAGCAATTTTATTATTTGTCATAAAGTTAACACCTTCTTCAAATACAAAAAATTCCATTTACTTGCTTTTTCTCAAGAAATAATATACTACATTTGAAATAAGCGAGCGAGTACGTCGGCTCTTCTCTATTTTAACTTTAGTCATGAACAAAAGAAAAATAAAAAACCCCCTCAAAGCATAAACTTCAAGGGGTGAGCCTGTTTTTTATTTACTTATATACGTACAGCTGTACCACTTACAGCAACCATTAACATTCCATCACGAACTACTTCGTAATCTACGTCAACACCAACGATAGCGTTCGCACCTTTTTGTTTTGCAAGTTCTTTCATTTCGTCCATTGCGATATCACGAGCTTCTTTTAGCTTACTTTCATAAGAACCAGCACGACCACCGACAACATCACGAACAGAAGCGAATAAATCGCGGACAATATTTGCACCCATAATAGCTTCACCATTTACAATATCGATATACTCAATAATTTCTTTACCTTGAATTCCAGACGTTGTTGTTACAATCATGACTGACACTCTCCTAATAAGTTGTAGTTTTTTAATTCGCTTTCTTATGTCTTTATTATGACACAGAAAAAATATCTAATCTATTGAATTACCTTACAGGAATGTGACAGTTTTGTAAGAATGAAACGCGCATTATGTTTCATTCTAATAAAGCGCTTTAACATTAGGATACATAAACGACTCTTTATTTTCTTTCCAGTCCTTTTCTACTTCTTTGAAAGTTGGTCGTCCTAATTTTTCATTGTTTTCATGTTTACGAAACCATTTCTTCACATACTGGTCTCCATTTTTATTTTGAACTGTACAAAGGAAACTATTACTGCTATCCTTTAATATTTTTACAATCACGAAAAGGCACCTCTTCCCTTTTAAATAACAGAATAGAACTTGATCTTTTACTATAAGCCCTTCCTCTCTTATAGTCATACGACTCCTCGGCCGCGCCAAAGTTGTAAGATCAAAAAATGATATTCACTTTGTTTACATTTTATTTAAAGAAATCAGAGTTATAGGCATTATGCTTATCAAATATTTTATAGATTTCTAACTTATCATCTAATTTTGCATCTACTAAAATTAATATATTGCCATCGTAAATATATTCTTCATACTTTTTAGCATGTTCTTCTGGAATTCCTAACCCTATAAATGCTCCTATTAAACTTCCAGCTCCTCCGCCAATACCGGCTCCTCCAATAGCTGCTGCGATCGGTCCTGCTGCTACGATTGGACCCATTCCAGAAACGGCAAGTATACCAAGACCTGTTAATAAACCACCGAGTCCGCCTGCTACTCCTCCTGCCACAAGCCCTGTTGCTGAAAAGATATCTGCTTTATGTGCAGTTTCATGATTTACTTTTTCACCCGATTTTTCTTCAAGGTGTTCAATTTCCTTCTGATCTTTTGCAATAGCTGAAATGTTATCTGCTGAGTATCCTTTATCATTTAATTCATTAATAACGAGTGCCGCATCATCAATTGTTCTAAAAACACCTACTATTTTTCTATCTACATTCATAACTATTAACCTCCTAAAGTTTTATATAATATATTTTTATTTTTCTTCATTTCTGTATACACTAATTTTCTTATTAACATAACCATTTATGAAAAAAGAGAATAGTAAAAGCACTACAAGTGAACTACTTAACAAGTAAATTAAATCAAATGTAATATTAATCATCATTTCATTCATGTATACCAGGCTCCTTTTTATTTAAAGTAAAAGTATATTTTGATAGACTAATCTACTAAACATAGACATCTTACAATTCATCTTCAGTCAATCTCTTTGTAGTATATGTATACCCTTCCTAACCTTTTCTAAACGTAAAAAACTATAATTATATTTTTTCTTATTTATATGTTTAACATTTTTTAAAACGGGTATGTTTATATTGTTATGCTTACTATATGGAAAGGAATATTACGATGAACGCCATTCACTCTACTACTATTTCTTATAATGAAACACCTACAATAACTCAAATTCATCATTTTTATGCTTTAATGACAACATTTCAAACGAATGTATTTATAAGTAAACACGGAACACTTACTTCTATTAAAAACTTAAGCACTCTAGTATCCTTTTTCCTTACTGTAAAAAAGAGAGATCTTGTATTATTTATTTTTGAAGGAATAGATGCAAAAAGAGCTTTAAGAACACTCTTCCCTTCTTAAAAGTTTTGTTATCCCCTATTCCCTCGATTGTTACTTTTCATATATAGTTTTATATTTCAAAATGATTTCCTCTATTAAAAAAGAACCCCCTAATACAATAGGGGGATTTCTAGTTTAGCCTTATGAAAACTGATATAATATATATTACGTTTTTCATTCTTTAAAATAGAAAAGTTTTAATAACCTTGAAGGTAGGAATTTTTAATGAACTCGAAAGCAAAATTTAGTATTCGCTACAAAATTATGGCTGGTTATTTAGTTATCATTTTGTTCTTACTTGTTTCTTTCATTATGTTGAACAATGAGATTTCTAATTTACAAAAATCTCGTAATTTTATTATTGATCACGATTTTAAAGTTCTCAATTTAACAAATCAAGTGGAGAAAGATTTACTAACAATTGAAAATAAAGCGAAAGGGTTTATCATTTCTAATAATCCAAATTACGTACAATCTCTTAATTCTGCGGAAAAGGATTACGAAAAGCATTATCAAGATCTTTTCTCATTATTAGAGGATAACCCATCTCAGCAAGAAAAATTAAAACAGATTAACGAAAATATTATTAGTTGGATAAATAAAGAGATTCACCCACTCATTGCAAATAATAATAGTAATAATGTACAAACAATCGACACGACTCAAATTCAGTCATTACAGTCACAGGTAACTAACTTCCGTAGCACTGAGGAGCAATTAACGAAAAAAAGAGCAGCACAATTAGATACTGAAAATAATAAATTAGAGATTTGGTTATACAGTTTATTGTTCTTACTTTCTTGTATTTCTATTATCATTTCACTCTATATTTCGAATTCCATTACAAAAACGATTAAAAATGTAATTCAAGTTATTAAATCCATTTCTTCTAAAGAAAAAATCACGGAAAGAATTCATGTAAACACACGTGATGAAATAAAAGATCTTGCTCATACAACGAATCACCTACTAGACGAAATATCGAAAAGAGAGTGGTTACAAACGGAGCTTGCAGAATTAATTTTAATGTATCAAGGTGTATCTTCTATTGAGATGTTAGGTAAAAAAATTCTTAGTGGAATTATACAAAAAACGCAAACTTCTTGCGGTGCATTTTATGTACGTGAAGAATATGAAGAAACTGTCTACTATGTGAAAAAAGCTTCTTTCGCCGATCAAGGTGCTGATATTGGGAAACAATCCATTCAAATGGGTGAAGGTTTCATTGGACAGTCTGCCTTAGAAAAGAAAAGTTTTATTCTCAGGGATATACCCGAAGAGTTTCGTTATGTCACTAGCGGAGTATTAGAAATACGTCCTAAAAATTTACTAGTCATCCCTATCTTATTTGAGGATGAAGTGATCGCAGTAATGGAGTTAGTAAGTGTAACTGAGATTTCAGATTTACATCAAGATTTAATTCAACAAACCGTTGATAATCTAGGTTTAACAATCCATAGCATTATGGGACGTATGCGAATTCAAACTCTTTTACATGAATCACAAGCAATGACAGAAGAGTTACAAGTTCAATCAGAAGAATTGCAAACGCAAGCGGAAGAACTACAAATGCAAGCAGAAGAATTACGAACAACGAATGAACAATTAGAGTCTAGAACTGAAGAGGCTGAGCAGAAGACAGCTGACTTACAAATTACCAAATCAGAATTAGAAGAAAAAGCAAGCGAGTTGTTACGCAGCTCAAAATACAAATCTGAGTTCCTAGCAAATATGTCACATGAATTACGCACACCGTTAAATAGTATTTTACTATTATCTGAAATGTTAAGAGAAAATCATGATAACAATTTATCCGACGATGAAATTGAATTAGCAACTGTCATTCATTCATCAGGGAAAGACTTACTTACTTTAATTAATGACATACTAGATTTATCTAAAGTAGAAGCAGGCAAACTAGACATCATTTTTGAGGCAACGAACATAAGTGACATGGCAGCCAATATGCATCAAAACTTTTTACATATAGCTGCACAAAAAAATGTCGAATTTACTATTGAGGACAGTGATACGATTCCTGATCTGTTTTATACAGATGCAAAACGGATTGAGCAAATTATTAAAAACTTATTATCCAATGCATTTAAATTCACAGAAAAAGGATCCGTTTCTTTACATTTTGATTCGATAGAAACAACCAATTTGAGTCATGATATGCAGTCTATAAGTAAAGATTGGATTACAATTTCAGTAAAAGATACTGGTATTGGTATCGCTAAAGAACAGCATCAACTTATTTTCGAAGCCTTTCAACAGGCAGATGGAGCAACGATTCGAAAGTATGGTGGTACAGGATTAGGTTTATCTATTTGTAAAGAGTTTGCGAGATTATTAGGTGGTTGGATTACGTTAGAGAGTAATGTAGGAGAAGGTAGTACTTTCACGGTATATATTCCTAACCTTCCAAATGGATTACATGATATACAGTTATCCAATTTAGAAGTCGCAGCAACGATAGAAGATGTTATTCCTGCTGAAGTTGTTGAAGAAACTATCGTTACTCCAGAAACAAATAACGTCTTCCAAGAGAAAACCATTTTAATTGTCGATGATGATCATCGAAATATATTTGCGTTACAAAATGCATTAAAAAAACAAAATGCCAACATTATTACTGCCCAAAACGGCATAGAGTGTTTAGAAATACTACAAAGCAATACAAATATTGACCTTATTTTAATGGATATTATGATGCCTAATATGGACGGTTATGAAACGATGGAAAATATCCGAATGAACTTAGGGTTAAATGAAATACCTATTATCGCATTAACTGCTAAAGCAATGCCAAATGATAAGGAAAAATGTTTATCTGCTGGCGCTTCAGATTATATAAGTAAACCATTAAATCTACATCAACTCTATTCGGTAATGAGTGTATGGTTAATAAAATAAGTGAGGTTTAGTTGGAGTGGAAAATAAGTATTATAATTTTGATCCATCAGTAGATACGGATGAGCGCACGAACTTAGAAATTGAATTACTATTGGAAGCGGTATTTAAACTATCAGGATTTGATTTTCGCCAATATGCTCGCACATCTATTTATAGAAGGATTTGTAATCGAATGCAGCTCTCTAATATCCCAACCATTTCAAAATTAATTGAAAAAGTAATTCACGAGGAAGCGGTTTTAGAACAGTTATTAAATGATTTCTCAATTAATGTAACTGAGATGTTCCGTAACCCTGCCTTTTTTAAAGCGCTTAGAGAGCATGTTATTCCTGAATTAAAAAAGCATCCCGAAATTAGAATTTGGCATGCTGGATGCGCAACTGGTGAAGAAGTATTATCAATGTCCATCTTACTTCACGAAGAAGGATTAAGTGAAAAGTCGGTTATTTACGCAACAGATATGAATACAAATGTGTTAGAAAAAGCAAAACAAGGTATCCTCCCGTTAAATAAAATGCAAACTTATACGAAAAACTATTTACAAGCTGGCGGTACACAAGCGTTTTCTAACTATTATTCAACAGATAATCGTTTTGCTTATTTTAATCCATCACTTTTACAAAACATTATTTTTGCACAGCATAATTTAGTAACCGATCAATCTTTTAACGAGTTTCATATTATACTTTGTCGTAACGTTTTAATTTACTTTACAAGTAAACTTCAAAATCAAGTGCAGCAACTATTTTATGAAAGCTTAGGTCACAATGGTTTTCTATGTTTAGGGAATAAAGAAACTCTTCGTTTTTCAAATATAATGCCGCATTATACTCAATTTAATCCTAGCGAACAAATTTATCAAAAAATACAATAAAAAGCGTATGAAATCCTCTGTTTGGATTTCATACGCTTTTTATTTCGCATTCGTTTGTATCATAATGAGACACATATCATCTGATTGCGCTTTCTTTTGTTCTTCCTTGTAAAACCCTTCTATCTCGCCTTCTAAATCTCCCCATTTTCTTTCTGTAAAAGTACGTAATTTCTCTTCAGCCTCAAATTCATCATTTGCAATTGCTTCAAGAACACCATCTGTAAACAATAGTATTTGAGCGTTCTTCTCAAAAGGTATAACTGTCTTTTTAACTTTTATTTCATCAAAAAATCCTACCGCACAACTCCCGCGATCTAGTTCAACTACATTTGTTTCATCAACTAAAACATATCCAGAAGGATGCCCTGCATTTACATATTCAACTGTTCTATCTTCTGTATTAACAACTAAGTATATGGCCGTAAAATAATAGGGAATATTATCATTTTCATTATGTAAAAGGGTCATATATTTATTTAATTCTTTAATAACAAGTTCTGGATCAATTAAACATTTAATCGTTTCACGTAATACAGACGAAATAAACATGCAAACTAATGAAGCAGATACACCATGTCCCATCACATCTAATAATATAATACCGTAGCGATTTTCATCGATTTTATACCAATAATACATATCTCCAGCTAGTTTAAATGAAGGTAAGTAACTTGCTTCAATTTTTATATGATCTTCTCGTAATGGGCTACTTAATAAGTTTCTTTGTACTTGCGTAGCTAAATCTAGTTCATTCCGAAGATTTTCTTCTTGTTCTTTATGCCAATTTAATTCCGATTTCAAGCGTAACGCTACACGCATACGTGCTAATAGTTCAACTTTATTTATAGGTTTCGTAATATAATCCATTGCCCCCATATCAAGAGCTTCGGCCAATTTATTTGCATCCTCTAAAGCTGTAACAAAAATAATAGGGATATCTTTAAACTTCTCCTCTTTTTGTAATCGCCTACAAACTTCAAGTCCATCAATTTCAGGCATCATAATATCTAATAATATTAAATCAATTTCATTATGCCTGGAAGAATCTTTTCCAAACTGTATGTATTCGAAGAGCTCTTGTGCAGAATTGAGCGATACAAGATCATGATATCCAGCTTGTTTTAAAATCTTCTCAATTACAAATATGTTAACCGGATTATCATCAACAATTAAAATGGACACAAGTTATTTCCCCTTTTCTTATTTAAAATGTAAATCTATTATTATTTTCTATTTTTCTAGTATTACATACTCAGTTACAAAATGAAAATTTCTTACTCAAACATATTTATACAACAAAAGAACAAACCCCCAGAAATAGGAATTTGTTCTTTCACTCTATAAATTTCTACTTTTAATTTAACACCATTGCTTTATCATTTAAAAGACGATCTAATTCTTCCATATGATTAGTTTCATCTGCAATCATATCTTCTAGCTTTACAACTAACTCTGTCATATTTAATTTCGCTGCCTGTTCTTTTCTCGTTTCATAACGCTTAATTGTTTCATATTCTGATTGTCTAGCGTATTCTAACATTTCTCTAACATCTTCTACTTGTTTCACTGATAAAGGGATCGTAGTAGGTGTACCACCTAGCGTCTTAATTTTCTCCGCTAAATATAGGGCATGTCCTTGTTCATCACTAATTTCAGATTCAAAGAAAGGCTTTAACACTTGTCTATATATACCAGAAACTGTAGCTGCATTATGGTTATACATAATGATTGCTGCGTATTCTCCTGCTAAATCTTCATTCAATCCTTCGATTAGTTCTTTCACATCGTGTGACATTTTCATATCTCCTCCTATACTTAATAAGTACCCCTTTTCTCATGTTTTAAACATCATTATTTTAAATTTTTATGTATCTAAAAATGCGGCTTGCTTCAATTTACTTATCGCTTGTCTTTTAATACGAGAAACGTGCATTTGTGAAATACCTAACCGTTCCCCTGTATCTTTTTGATTTAAATTTTCTCCAAATATATAATGAATAACACTCTTTTCCGTGTCATTTAATACGTTAAAAATATCCTTTAAAACGAGACGCCTTTCTGTCTCTTCATATCCTTGCTCTACTTCACCTACAGATTCAATTCTCGCTACCGAACTACCATCAGATGCATTTTCAACTACATCATCTAAGGAAGATACTCGATAATTATTTTTAGCATCCATAATCTCTAGAACTTCCTCTTCCGATAGTCCTAAATGATTTGCGATTTCTATAATCTTCGGCGAACGTTGCAGGTGATCTGTTAACTCCTCTATCGCAAGTTTAATTTTTCCGCCTAAATCTTTAATTCGCCTTGGAACGTGAATGCCCCAAGTTTTATCGCGTAAATACTTCTTTATTTCCCCTACTATCGTAGGTATTGCAAAAGGCTCAAAAGCATTCCCTATCGAATAATCATACCTTCTTATTGCACCTAAGAGCCCTAACATGCCTACTTGTATAATATCCTCATGCATCGGCCCGCCTTTTGAATAGCGATATGCAATGGAATATACGAGATTTTTATAATGATCAACTAACCTTTCCTGCGCTTCATTACATTGGTTTTGTTGGAAGTCTGCAATTAGTTTAATAACGTCTTCTTTAGTAAGATTCGTAGGTTGAGATTGGATTTCCATCATTCTCCACCTGCTCTCTTTGTATATATTTTGTCATTAAAACCGTCATGCCCTCATCATGCATGATTTGTATATCATCCATTAACGTATTGATTAAATATAAACCTAAACCATTTTCCGGCAAATGTTCTACTGGTTTACTAATATCATACGGACCAACTTTTCTTTTTAAGTTATTAAAATCAAAGCTAACCCCATTATCCGCAACCATAATTTCTAATCGATCTTCATATAGCCCAAAGACAATTGTAATTTCTCCAACGTCTTCTTTGTATGCATGTTGTACAATGTTTGTACACGCCTCACTAATAGCAATTTTCATATCTTCTATATCGTCATAAGCAAAGCCTATTCGATTCGCAACACCAGCCATTGTTAAACGAATAATAGCCACATATTCTGCCTTTGCAGGAATTTTCATTTCTATCTTTTCAAATCTCTCCATCATCCCTAGTCACCTTCTTTCTACTTTTTCAAAATCAGAATTCAAATTTAATATTTCCGTTAATCCTGTAATATCGAATAATCTTTTTAATCTTTTAGATACACCGATAAACTCTAGTTTTCCATCATTTTTCTTAACCGCTTTTAATAGAGCTATAAAAACACCTAAACCAGTACTATCCATATAATCTACGTTATGAAAATCTACTACAATCTGAACCTCTTTTTCGCTTGCAATAGGCATAATCTTATTTTTTAAATCTGATGCCGTATACGCATCAATTTCACCATTAAATTGTACCGTATAACCTACATCATTTTGCAAAATATTTATTCCTAAATTCATCATTTCCGCCCCCTTATCTCGAACTTTTACTATTTAATTACCCATAAAAATTAGTTTTAAACATATTTTTTTATTTTCATTATAAATAAATTTTCTACACCTTTCTCGGCTTAACACGTAAAAAATACTACCAAATGTTTAAAACTTATAAATTTGTGTATGTATAATGTATAAACATTATTTTTAGGGGGATCTATCTATGGAAGAGCACAACTTTAAAAAGGGAGATTTTGTTCAATTTTCTTATCGACACGATCATGCTACAAAATTAGTTGGTTCCATTATTAATATACTAACGAATACAATTGTAGTTGATATAAGTAATAGCGAGGACTTAGCTCATATAGAATCAAGGCAAGTCGTAAGAATAAATAATTGTAAAAAGGTAACGATGGCTTAATACATAATAGAAAGTGTAATGTTAATGAGTGGGGGGTTCTTCATCCTCCACTCATTCCTATGTAAAATACATAAAAAAGCATCCAAATTAGTTTAATTGGATGCTTTTTTATGTATTTTTATCAGTTCATTAACTTTATAACTATATATAATAAACTTAAGATTACTATTTATTATCATACTTACGCTTTCCGCAGCATTCTAGAGAAGAATGTAACGATTAAAATAAAGACGATTGCACCTAATAACGCTGGAAGAACAAAAATGCCTCCCCATTCAGGACCCCAATGACCAAATAACGCACTACCTACCCAAGATCCGATTAATCCGGCAATCACGTTTCCAACTATACCTAACGGAAAGTCTTTTCCTGTAATCATTCCAGCTAACGCACCAATAAGTCCACCTACAATACACGTAATAATAAGTCCCACAATTAAACCTCCTATATTCGTTTTATATTGAATTCATCAAGCTTTAGTATGTAACTAAAGCTTGATGAACATATATTATTCTTTATTATCCAATTCATCACTTATCTTTTGTTTCACTTTTCCGACTTTTTCTTTTATCGTTCCCTTCGTTTTTTCCCACTTACCTTCATTTTTCAACTCTCTATCTTCTGTAACTTCACCAATTCCTTCTTTTACTTGTCCTTTTTTCTTTTCAACTTTACCTTTAACTTGTTCTTTTAGTCCGTTCTCACTCATATTTACAATCTCCTTTTCGTAATAGATTTATAGATTTAAAGGATACAAATTTAAATAGAATACATGCATCTTCTTTCTTGTAACCATTCACCGACTCTTTCTAAATCCTTAACGAATAACAAGATTTTCCCTTCATCCAGTTTTTCTTCATAAAAGTTCGCTTCTTCCTCATTAAGCCCTAACTCTTGCATTTTATTTCTTAACTGATCTCCTGTTTTTTGAAAGACGTTAATAATGCTTGTCCCAAGTCCCTCCTCTTTTATCCCAATTGTATTCACGTCTGCATTGTCCGCAATTCTATCTGTCCTATCTTTCTCATGCGTTAATACGTAAATATCTTTTTGGTCTATTCCTTTTTTCACGAGATCATTCGCCGCATTCATGACCTCTTTCTCCGTAATAAATTCATATACAAAAGGTTTACTATACTTCGTTTCCATCTTTAACTTCCTCCTTTAAAATGAATTATTTGTTATATTATATGTAGTACACCCATTTTCGAAATGTTAAACATAAAATATGAAAAAAGTTATGTGAATTTTGATTTTAATAGAGAATGAACATCATCATTTACCACTTTAAAACATCTTCTCCTTACAATAACTACCTAAATTAACAGAAAATTGTTATAATTAAACTTGAGGAGGGATACTATGAAAAAAATCATATCTATATGCGCTCTAACCGCTCTATCTTTCAATTTAATAGGTTGTACAAGCACCTCGGCTACAGATAAAGCTTCACAAGTTAAGCAAGAACATAAACAAAATACCTTTCAATTAAATTCTGCTAATATTACAGACATTGAAATACTGAAAACAACAAATCATACTACTTCCAAATCTCAAACAGACAACGAAAAAATGATACAATCTATCGTTTCAGCAGTCCAAAAAGGCACTCCTAAACAAATCACACTAGATCAAAAAAAGAGAGAATCTGCACATTCTACTATTACTGTTACATATAAAGATGACTCAAAAGAAGAATTTCTTGTGTGGGCTGATAATAAGGAGCAAATTTCGATTGCTAAAGATGAGAAGAAAGATAAGGTAGAAGGTGTGATAGTGAATATTAAAGATGCTAAAATAATGAAGGATTTCTTTTAAAATTCTAATTAACGTTAAAAAAAAGTAGGATTACATCCTACTCTTTTTTTAATCATGCTCAATAAATAGACCTTTATAAAATCTATTTAAGGTCTAATTTTGCTAAATCATGTTGTAAAACATTATTTCCTTCTTGTGGGTTAAATACGATTGCACTAAGACCAAAAACATTCGTAACAACATCTCTATCTTTCGGACGAATGATTCTTACTTCATAAGCAAAAAGTGCTGGAGGAAGAGCTGCTGAACGAAAAGTAACATATCGATTAGGTGGCAATGTTTGTGTTGAAGGGTCTATTAATGGTAATAATACCGGAGAACCTGATGACCAATCAAACATTTCAACTGTTACTCTACGAGTATCATCTGGATCAACATTCATAGCTTCAACAGTAAGAAATAACGTAGCGGAATGTCTACGTAATACACCCGTTGATAAAGTTTCATTATGATGTTCAAAGCATTTTTTTGGAGGGTGACCATAGCCATAACTCATACCAATTACCCCCTTTCATTTACAATTAAGGACAAGTATTCCTTATAATATATAATGCTAGTATTCTTTTATTGAAAGGTATAAAAGCGGATTTCT
The DNA here is from genome assembly GCF_037966225.1 of Bacillus sp. FSL E2-8900. Taxonomy (NCBI): domain Bacteria; kingdom Bacillati; phylum Bacillota; class Bacilli; order Caryophanales; family Bacillaceae; genus Bacillus; species Bacillus sp. FSL E2-8900. Next base: position 977,803 of record NZ_CP150193.1, on the reverse strand, counting down.
ATCTATATTTTTGGATATTTTGTTTTTTATTTATTCGCTTTTAAAGAATGATATAGACTCTCCTATTTTGCCTTTGAATTCCTTCTAAGAATAAAGTGCAACTTTATTCTGCCCTCATCAATCGAGGTCTTACTCCCCGGCAAATAGCGGGATAAATCTATTTTGAAAAGGACCTGCTCCATTCATTCGTAAAAGCATAAAGTAAATGGAATCCGTTAAAACACATGAGTGCCCCCTTGGTTTTCCCTTCCTGTTAAAAGGAGGAACTGTTATGGGCTTTGGTGGTAGTTGTGGTGGCTGTGGCTTCGCTGGAGGATTTGCTTTGTTAGTTGTATTGTTTATTTTATTAATCATCGTTGGAGCTGCTTGCTTCTGCTAAAAAACTATCGGAAAAGACACTTTTATATGAGTGTCTTTTCTTCATAAAAAATACGCAATGTGCAGTTTAAGTGTAAGATGTAGTATTACATCCCTCTCCAAAATGAACTTCGATACTATAAATTTCGTTTAGGTGCAATCTTAAAATTTTAGTTTAATAGCAATATGGTGAAACTCTATTCCATATAATATTGCTATTGCAGAAAAGTAAAACAAACTGGACAACCTAGATTTCAAACTGTAAGATTAGATGTTGGTGAAATTGGGCAGCAAAGCATATATAGGAAATAGGTGTTAATTTTGAAAATCAATAAAAAATTCGAACCAATAATTTTTAATATCTTTATGATTTTAGGTATATCTAGTATTATCTCTTTCGTCATGGTTTCAATGAATGTTGGATATACAGCTTTATTTCTCAAATCATGGATGAAAACATGGGGAATTGCTTTCGTACTTGCATTTTTAGCTTCTAAATTATTACCCTTTGTAGTTAAAAAGATAATGAAAATCTTCACTTTTGTTGAGAATGATGCTTAAGAATAAAGTGATGTACTGCGTAGGTTCATTCCAATTAAAAGAGTTTATTATCACAAAAACTTAACCTAGTAAAATGTTTCAAATCGAAGGAAGACACCTTAAAGGTTGTCTTTTCTTTATAAGTAAAAAAAGCCCGCCTATTTCCGTAGGCGGGCTTTATCTTTATTACACAATACGAAAGTATACTCTCTTTTTCACTGAAATTTCATGTAATTATACATATTCATGAAAATAGCAGAATTAAAATATGCCAAAATAAAAAATGAGCTAAATCCCCTAAATAGCTATATAGAGATGAAGTTGTTATGACAACATATTTTCCACTTTCAACTTAGTTATCATTAGAATGTTTTTCTACAAAATCAAGGATCCTAGCATTAACTTCGTTAGAGAACTCACCATTGATTGCGTGAGATGCATTTTTCCAATTAACTATATCAATATCTTTAACGTATTTTTTTCCAGTTTCAACTGCTTTTACCGAATTGTGCATTGTACTTTTTTCAGCTATAAGTGCAAGCACTGGAATATCAATATTTTTTAAGTCTTCTTTACTAAATAAATCAGGCGCTGGCGTTTTCAGTTTATAGTTACGCATACCCGACTCGATTAACTTAGCGATAGGCTCATCGTCACTTGCTTCTGCTCCTCCAGCAACATAGCTTAACATCTTTTCTCTTAAAAACTTAGGGACAATAGGAACGGAAGCTGGAATAGATGCCAGAATCATTTTTATGGATATTTGCGCAAATACAAAGACTGGATCTAATAAACTAGCCGTAGCAATATGCTCAGGATTATATCTGGCCAAGTTCATTGTTGTCCACCCTCCAATGGAGACACCTACGATATGCACTCTTTCTAAACCTAATCCTTCAATTACTTCATTTAACCATTCTGCTTGTTGTTTTTGGTTTTCAATCACCTTCGTTTGCACACTCATCCCAGGTTCACCTAGTAAATCTATCGTATAAACAGGCCTTTTTTCTCTTAGACCTTCTAAATTAGGTACCCACATTGGAGTAGATGCACCACGTCCAGGGAGTAAGAGTATTGGTTCCTTATGTTTGTTTTCCTCTTTAGTAAAATAATAAGCACGAATTGTGCCATATTTCGTTTTTATATTTTTCGTATCGTTAGGTTTTGGAAGGAGTGCCATTGATTCATCGTAGGCAATTTGAAAGTCTTCCTTTCCTTTTTCAGATGTAAAGTGACCAACCTTATTATCATGTCTCTTCATTTGAATGCCTCCTTTCTACAACTATATGGATGAACTTTATCTATATATTCATGGTAATTATCCATTGAATTTTTATCTTCTTTAAGACAAGACTCTCATTTAGAAAAAAGAATAGACACCCTAAGGTGCCTTCCTCCGACTTGAACCATCTTAATTTTAATAATATGTATTGGACTCCCGTCCAACTATTATTTTACCACGTTAAGTTGTTTTGTTTATTGAGAAATACAATGTTTTATTTATGCTAATCTTCTGTATTAGTTCATTTTGTAGTCCGTGCAGCGGTTAACAAGAAAATAATAGCATTGATGACACCTAAAAGTCCCTGCTTAATCCACATAGATAATGCAGCATTTGTGCCAATGGCTAGAAAAATAAGCATTACTGTGTATCTATTGAATCTCAGTATAGACAACCTCCCGATGGGACTATATTTAAGGAAATTTCATTATTTTTTTGTTCCGTAAAACATTGTACTTCCTAGTGAAGAGAAATTCAGTTTTACTTCTATAACTCGCCCTGTTTCCACTCTTTATTATGGATATCTAATCCTTCTTGACCAAAGAAATGGAGAATAAATTCTTTTTCATCACTATCAATTTTTTTAGCTAGTTTAGATCCCTCCATACTTTGCTTTTTTCCTGAACGTAAATAATGAATTTCTTCAAAGTCTTTAACTACAGATTCGAACTCTCCATCATACCATTTGTTCAGAATAGATTCATATTTTGGTCTTTCATCATTATTAATAACATTTAAGTTGTTTTTTAAGTATTGAATGTTTTCTTTCGTCATTTGAAATCGCCCTACATCACGGGTACCGGAAACATGAAGATTATTCCCATTGAATTTGAGTTTTTGTAAAGACATATGTATCATCATATCATTTATAGTTTGCTCGTTTTGAATTTCACCAATCGACTGTGCCGCTTTAGAGAGTTCATCTTCACTTACTATATAACTATCTTTTTGCTGCTTTTGAATGGTTTGAACTTTCGGTTTTTCCTGAACCTTTTCTTCTTGTTTAGGTTTTGATTCAGTTGTAGTCTTCTCATTTGAGCTACAAGCAGCCATTCCCATAAGCAATGTACCGCATGTTAAAGCCATTAGTAACTTTCGGTTCATTTTTTTCCGCCTATCTGCATTAGTTATTTTAAACAGTTTTTTAATGTAAGATTTCTCATCTCATAGTAGCAAAGAATGTATCTATATATTGTCATGTTTTGTCGAAGAATAATAAAAAAACAACCTAGATCCTATAGGATCTAGGTTGCTTTTAATACGTAAACGTAATCGTCACTAAAGAATACCCTTCTTTCGCATTATAAGGCTCCGCTTTATAAGAAACTCGATTTGCCCCTTGCGGATAATCGATTTCGCCAATTGCCTTTTTCACATCTTGCAGTGCACCATTCATTGATTGCTTGTATAGCACTTCAATTTTCTCTGGTTTTGCACTATAGCGTTGCTGCATTTTATTTTTTAATTCGGTATAGTTATTTGCGATATATTCATTTCCTAAATAGTTTAACTTTGTATCTTTTAATATTTGTTGATATGCAGGCGTTTTCGTACTACCTGCCGCAATTTTGTTTGTCAGTGTACTATAATAATTCGTTGTAGCTTGCGGGTAGTCTCCGCGGTTCCACTCATGATTTCTTGCGATTTGTTCATCTGATAAATTGAAATACGAATACGTGACGCGGCCCTGCTCATCTGGCACTGGATCATCGAATGTTGTATCAAGGTGATACCATTTGTTTTCGATTTTCACTAAATTCCAAGCATGAGGTTGTCCGTCCCCAGTTCCTGTCACAAAATGATTTTCAATTCCTGCTTCTTTTAATAATTGATAAGTTAATAGTGCGTAACCTTGGCAAACCGCAGAACGATTTACAAGTGCTTCATATGCTGTGTAAGCTTTATAAGACGTATCATAAGAAACATGCTTTACTACGTAATCATGAATCGCCTTCACTTTTTCGTGATCATCCATTCCAACTTGAGTAATAGAAGAAACGATTGCTTTCGCTTGTTTCATGACATATTCCGTCTGTTCTTTCGTTTCACGATATGTAATCTTAAGCGTAAACGTATAATTTCCAGGTGATCCAGAAAGTCCATATGAAACATTCGATCTATTATTATTTGTATACTCATTTTTACTTGCAACTTCTTTATATGCGTTAAAAAGTGTATTCATCACTTCTTCTGTATTATTATTTTTCGTTTTATATGGAAGTGTAATATTTGTCTCGTATGTATTAATACGCTTTTGTACTTCCTCTTTAAAAGCTGTTAATAATGCCTCATCTCCTGTGTCTTTCACATCGGCATTTTTATATTTCAAAGTTTTATATAAAAACTGCGCATACTGTTCACGTGTTACTGTGCCATACGGTTCAAAATTCCCGTTCCCTGTGCCATCTGCGATTCCATTTGACTGCACCGCACTAATTGCATTTTCTGCCCAAAATGGATTTGGAACATCCTTAAAGGTATGTTTTTGTTTTGCCGCAAGATGGAAAGCATTTGTAAGAATTTGTGCCATTTCCGCACGACTCACAGAAGCTTTCGGTCTAAATTGGCCATTTTCATCACCTTTAAAAACTCCTAAATTTGTTAAAGTTAATACCTCTTCTGGGAACATTGTAGAACTTTGATTAATATCACCGTAAGGATTTTTAAACGTAGATCCATCCTTTAATACGTAACGAGTTCCACCATTACTAAACGAACCGCCTTGTTTATTTGGTACTAACACTCGATAAATTAAAGCCGCAACTTGCTCCCTTGTCGCAACATCTCCAAAACCAAATATCCCATTTCCATAACCGGAAATAATATTCTTACTCGCTAAATCTTTAATCGCAGGATATGACCAATGTGATGTCGGCACATCAGAAAAAACACCCACTTCAGCAGCTTTTACATCGCTGCCATTTGTATATAACAACGCACCACCAATCAGTGATAATGATGTAATTGATTTTAATAGTTTTGTATACATAATGTCTTCTCCCAATACGCTCTCTATTTTTGTTGGTTTATGTCGAAAAATCTAAAAATATGACAAAATATATTATACAATTAAAAGTTTTTGAGGGATATATTGAATTTTAAAATATGCAAAAATTCATATTAATATATTTTTCCGTATTAATATTATGTTGTTTTGCTTGTGAATATATATAAGTAGTCAAGTCAACACAAATAATAAAAAGACAGCTATCCATAGATAGCTGTCTTTTTATTGAATCCAATTTAATTATTTTGAAAATCTAGCATACCCCAAGAAATGCTTCTGAGTGTATGGACTGTTTATCTTACTTTTAATTACACCTGTTGTCGTATCCGCTGCATGGATATATTCGCCATTTCCTAAATATATTCCTAAATGAGAAGGACCTTGCTTATATGTATTCTGTAAGAATACTAAATCCCCTGGTTGAGGATCACTTATTTTTGTAACCATTCCCCAGTATCCTGCAACACTTGTTCTCACAATGTTATATCCATTATTTTTAAATACGTAATAAATAAAGCCACTACAATCAAATCCATTTGGTCCTGTCCCAGCTTCAACATACGGCTTTCCAAGTTGTTTTAAAGCTAAATCAATTACTCCAGAAGAACCAGAATCTGTTTGGTTTAGGTTCATCCACTTGTCGCCTTCCCATGTTTTAATCTTCAACCATCCACTAGTTGTCCCATCTATTACTCTAAAATTCTGCGGACTATATAATGCTCCAGCGTTTGCTTTGCCTGAACTAAATGAAGGCTCGTTATACGCATAGAATGATTTTTCTATGAACCTTTCTTCTCCATCTAGATTCAGCCATTTCTCGCCTTCCCATGTTTTAACCTTTAACCATCCATTAGGTGTCCCATCCACAACTCTAAAATTCTGCGGATTATATAATGCTCCAGCGTTTGCTTTTCCTGCATTAAATGAAGCTTCGTTATACGCATAGAATGCTTTGTTTATGAATCTTTCTTCTCCATCTGGATTGATCCACTTATAACCTTCATAAGTACTTACCTTCATCCAGCCATTTTCTTTTTTTTCTACTACTCCCCAATTTTGTGGGTTAAATGGTGCTCCATAATTTGCTTTCTGTGCATTAAATGAAGGCTCATTATATGCATAAATCGTTTTGTTGACGGTAATTTGTTCAGCCGCAGGATTCATCCATTTTTCGCCTTCCCACGTCTTAAATTTAAGCCAACCATCTGTTGTTCCATCTACTATTCTAAATGTTTGTCGCCCGTACTTCGCTCCAGCATTCGCAACCTTTGATGAGAGAGAAGGTTCATCATATGCATAGAAATCTCCCATGACACGTTCTTCCCCATTCAAGTTAATCCAAACTGGACCTTCCCATGTTTCAATCTTCCACCAGCCATTATCTCTTTTTTCCATGACTCCTACATTTTGAGCACCATACTCTGATCCGCCATTTGTTTTAGCTGAATTAAAAGATGGTTCTTTATACCCATAGAATGATTGATTCACGTATTCTGAACTATTAGCAGCGTGAGTTACCATACTGAATGTCGAGATAGATAGAATAAAAAACAATAAGATTCCTATACTTTTCTTAAACATAAAAATATCCTCCCTTTTATTTTGTCTAATATATAATTTTCGAAGCAAAGAATAGATATATCCTATTTCATTATTTTAATTCTCACTTTTTTACGTCCCCATTCACGTGCTTGCTTTTCTGTAGGAAACAGAACATCAATTTTATTGCCTTTAATAGCCCCACCTGTATCTCCAGCAATTGCATCACCGTATCCTTCAACCCAAACTTTCGTTCCTAGTTTAATAACTTTAGGATCAACTGCAATTAACTTGATGTTAGGATTTTTTCCTATGTCTATTCCAGACGCCGTAATCCTTTCATTTGGTGGACTACCTTCTACACTATATGCAGTAGCTTCCACGTAGAATTCTACGCCTGTATCTTCCGCATTTAAATTCATCCACTTGTCGCCTTCCCATGTTTTAATCTTCAACCACCCACTAGTTGTCCCATCTACAACTCTAAAATTCTGCGGACTATATAATGCTCCAGCGTTTGCTTTGCCTGAGCTAAATGAAGGCTCGTTATACGCATAGAATGATTTGTTTATGAATCTTTCTTCTCCATCTAGATTCAGCCATTTCTCGCCTTCCCATGTTTTAACCTTCAACCATCCACTAGGTGTTCCATCCACAACTCTAAAATTTTGTGGACTATATAATGCTCCAGCGTTTGCTTTTCCTGCATTAAATGAAGCTTCGTTATACGCATAGAATGATTTGTTTATGAACCTTTCTTCTCCATCTGGATTGATCCACTTATAACCTTCATAAGTACTTACTTTCATCCAGCCATTTTCTTTTTTTTCTACTACTCCCCAATTTTGCGGGTTAAATGGTGCTTCATAATTTGCTTTCTGTGCATTAAATGAAGGTTCATTATACGCATAGATTGTTTTGTTGACAATAATTTGTTCAGCCGTAGGATTCATCCACTTGTCGCCTTCCCACGTCTTAAATTTTAGCCAACCATCTGTTGTTCCATCTACTATTCTAAATGTTTGTCGCCCGTACTTCGCTCCAGCATTCGCAACCTTTGATGAGAAAGAAGGTTCATCATATGCATAGAAATCTCCCATGACACGTTCTTCCCCATTTAAGTTAATCCAAACTGGACCTTCCCATGTTTCAATCTTCCACCAACCATTATCTCTTTTTTCCACGACTCCTACATTTTGAGCACCATACTCTGATCCGCCATTTGTTTTAACTGAATTAAAAGATGGCTCCTTATACCCATAGAATGATTGATTCACATATTCTGAACTACTAGCAGCGTGAGTTACTATACTAAATGTAGAAATAGATAAAATGAAAATTAATAGCAATGATACGCCTTTTTTAAACATATAAACTTTTCACCTCTTCCTTTTTTTAACAGTATATTACCATAAGTACATTAACATAAATTTCTTTATTTATCTATAATTTACCATATTAATTGGTAAACAATTTAGATTATTATATTTCTTTTAAACCCTCTCTATTCAAGGCATAATTGGGTTCAATGTAATATGAAATACAAGATATGCAATATTGCATATCTTGTATTTTTTATATTAAATTATTAATCTATTCCTTTCTTATACAAAAGTATCTAATTTTTGCTAGTTTCTCTTCTTTTTAAAATAACTATTTAGAGATAGTTTTATTAAATTTTTCACTACTAGCCACAAAAATATCTTATAATCTTTATATAATAAATTAATGTATTAGGGGTAGATAAAATGCCAGTTACACTCGAACTTATTCTTTTCATTCTTATAGCAATTAGTGCTGTTGGCTATTTAATAAAAGAATTTCAAAAAACTAGGAAACGAACACTTGGAATTTCACTAGAATTTTTAGTTCTTTTCTGGTCAATATGGAGAATATCAACTATCATAATCTAATTTATAAAACATGAATTCCTTCGAATGAAGTGAAACTCTAATCAGCGGGGTTATAGGACAAATTTACCAGTATTTTTACCACAACATCCATGTTAAAATCCCTTGTGAGTACGACATAACTCGACCTTATGAAGTTCCGCAGCTTTTATCGCGGAGCTTTTTTTATTTAAAATAACTATTTTGTTCACTTTTTTGATACATTTACGAAACATTCATATGTTACGTTATATAAGTCCTTTTTTAAATCTTATTCATTCTAGCAAAAAGTCCTAGTCCCCCTAGGGCTTTTTGCATTCAAACAATGAGTTGTATTTTTTCTCAATAACCGAAACTACTTAAGGTGGTAAAATAATAATTGGACTGGCATCCAATACCATATTACAATGGAGCAAATCGCAAGAAGGCACCTTAGGGTGTCTTTTTTATAGAGAATCGGTTTAAAAACTACAAATAAAAGAACCTCAATAAATGAGGTTCAAAAAATCTACTATTTTAAATTACCTTCGTAAAAAGCAACTCCATTTTGAACATGTTTTAAGTACCACGTAATCGTCCCGCCACAAACATTTTCATTAAAACTATTAGCATATACTCCATTTGAGTAATAAAGAGTTCTTTTGAATTTACCATTAGAATACTCATAAGGAATTGAGCATGTGGCTTGCTTCGGAGAGCTCACAGCTTTTTGTGTATCAGCTGAAGCTGCACCAATTCCTCCTGTTAATGCAATACCTGTTGCTAACGCTCCTACTACTAATTTCTTGAACATAATAAATCCCCCTTTAATAGTTTTTATAGATTACAACTTAAATGTATCACTTTTATAATTTATGTAAATATCTTGAATATGTAGAAATATTTATTTAATTATTGGTAATATTGGAATTTCATTTTATCAAATGGAAAATAGAGGAATTGGAAAGGCATGTGAAAATACAGCTAGGTTTATATTAAATGAAAGTGGTTCAAGTCGGCGGAAGGCACCTTAGGGTGTCTTTTTTGTACATAAAAAAATCTCACCATCTTATAGAAACGATAAGCCCTTTAAAACAATAATTGCAACTATATTAATTTTACATTACATTAAGGTTAGAGAATGTTCTTATTTTAATAAAGTGCTAAATAGTAGGTGGAAAAATGGAATTTAACGATTTGGGTATTACCATTAAAGAACTTAGAATCAAAAAAAATATATCACAATCCGAATTATGTCATGGAATATGTTCACAAAGTCAAATTAGCAAGATTGAAAAAGGTATGATTTATCCATCTAGTATATTGTTATATCAATTATCAGAAAGACTTGGTATTGACCCAAATAATATATTTGCACTAACTCAAAACAAAAGATTAAAATATGTAGAAAATGTAAAATACGTAATAAAAGATTGCTTAAAGCAAAAACAATATAAAGAACTTTATGAAATAGTAAAAAAAGAGAAAAACTTAAATAATTTTCAAACAAAAGATGAGAAACAATTTCTAATGTGGCATGAAGCAATTGCTGTATTTATGGTGGATAAATCAATAAAAACTGCTTTAGATTTTTTAAATCATGCATTAAAACTGACTTTAACTAATTCTGATTTTTTATCAGAAAGAGAAATAGATATTATGCAAACAATGGCTATATTTTATGCAGAAAATAAAGAATATGAAAAAAGTATTAATATATTCAAAAGATGTTTAACTAATTTTAATAAATTAGATTTTCCTAGAGATAAAGAAATTAAATTAAAACTCATGTTAAATTTAGCAAAATGTTTCGACTTCACATATCAATATGAAGAGGCAATAAAGTACATTGATAAGGGTATCAAATTAGCAATTAATCTACATACTTTATACCTACTAGGTGAACTATTCTATTTAAAAGGTCAGTGTTTATTAAAAATGAAACAACATAATGTAGAAGATGTTATTTATAACTGGAAAAAAGCATTATTTATATTTGAACTAACAGAAAAAGAATATTATACAAAAGTGATACCAGATGAACTTATTGAATTACAAAATAAAAAACACTCATAATTTCATAAAAACTACTTACAAATCCTATAGAAAAAATCCTTATAGCTTTTAAACTTAGATCGATAATATTAAAATAATTTAAGCCGGCGGAAGGCACCTTTAGGTGTCTTTTTTTTATTTTTACAAGGACCTGCTCAATTAATTCTTAAAAACATAATAGGGAATATTGTTTTATTTATCTCATTTTCATTCATGCTATATATAAAATTCGTTAATAAACCCACCTCAAATACTAGTTCCTTTTATAAGCCGTTTTTTTGATGTAGATGACATTATTCTCAATACAATAGAATGAATTATTGGAACATACTTAGCAATATATATCAAAAAAACATAAAAAAAAACCCTTCACCTTAAGGTAGAAGGGATCTTCAAATTTCCGTAAAGATAACCCAAAGCGTATGTGCACCTGCATCTGGATATCCTAAACTTCTTTCGCCAACTACCGCTCCTCTACCGAACAATCTTTCACCGATAGATTGTATGCCGTGAAGTGCTACTTGTAACATTTCAATTCAGATATACGACAGTAAAGAATACATCATTACAGTGTCAGCAAGAAAAAGTGTATTCTGCATTTCTGAAAACAGTAGATGGCAGATTATGACCTACTGAATCTGCTAAGAAAGAATATACAAGAACATCCTTAACATCCTCTCTATTTCCACTAATGATGACATCAAGGAAATCTTCTACTTGAAATTCTGGAGTAAACAACACAATCTTAGTTGTTCTATTTGGTTCTAAAGAAACAAAAGTACGAGAGATTTCAACTAATTCATTTTGAGTTGGGAAAAAAGTGTTTCGACTTCTCTTAACAGTTACCGTTACATTACTAGTATGGCAACGTGAATCATTGTTTAACATAATGTTGAGAGCAGTTGGAATAATCCCATTTTCAGAGACTGGAACTCGAAACACTCCAGTAGATTTATGAGCCATATAATCACATCCTTTCAAAATAAAATATATTTACAATATATTAGATGCAAAAAACGTTCATTTTGATATGGACAAATTACATGATTAATATATCTATAATAACCCTCGGTATTACTAAGCCAATGTTTTAAAAGATTAACAAATATCGCGAGAACCAATCAAATGTATATTAAAAGTAAAAAGAATAAGTTGTCTAAAAGACCCCCTATTTTGAGCCAATAATGAGACATTATGTTAATCTTATATGTATAGCTGCACAAAATTGAGAAACTTAAGGAGACAGATAAATTTTATGAGAAAATTATCTATATTACTTACTTTCATTCTAGTATTAGTCAGTGTTACGGCTGCTTGCACACAAGATAAAACAGATAGTGCCGTTGAAAATGGTCCAATAGAAGAACCAACCGCAAAAAATGAAAATGAAGAATTAATAAATTTTGAAGAAAAAGAAGATATGAGCCGCTTGGAACAAGGTATTTTATTAGTTGGTGAGAGTGTTAAGGGAGGCTATTACTTGACCGCTGTTCAAAGTGCCTATTTAAATGCTAGCAACGATTCCGTCATTGTTAATGTCTCTGTAAAAAATGTACGAGGTCAAACGATTGGACTATCAGAATTAAAATATAACTTAAAAGATGAAAAAGATGGAAAGATTTATAAAGGAAAGGTGCTTGATCAAAACCCTTCTGATATACAAGTTAAACCAAATGAAACGGTAGAATTGAAAATAGCTTTTGAAGTACCACGTACCGCAGATGAATATATGTTTTATATTGAAAGCTCTTTAGACCCTCTACAAACATACTGGAAAATTGATAAGCTGCAATCACAAACAAACTAAGTCTAAAATAAGCAAAAAACAATGAAAAATTTAATATATATACAAATGAATACTATATAAACGTAAGACCATCGATTTAATGAATCGTTGGTCTTTTTCAAAAAATGCCCCATTAAAAACTAAGAAATAAAAAAGAACTAATCTCGAGAAGAGATTAGCTCAATATATCCAAAGCTATTATGGTACATAGTTTTATGAGCAAACGTTATATAATGTTGTATGGGATACATAACCTGTCATCCCTTTATATGTAACTTTTAACCACTGTTTAGAATTACTGTAATGACCTTGAACATATTCACCAGTTACCCATGTTCCAGTAATTTTCGTACCATCATTAAATGTATGTAAGACAGGTGAATCGACAGTATAACCACTGCGCATCTTTGCACCATATACACCTACCGTACCTCCCTTTGCACAAGCTGCTACTACATTTTGATTTTCAGTAGCATTCGTAGCCGCGAAAGCAGAGCCGTTAAATGTAAATAAAGTAAATATAAAAGCTGTTAGTACTGTACAAATAGATAAACGACGTAACAAAATAAATTCCCCCTTTTTTTATAATTTACTTCTTCACAAATGATTATCTTAAATATTCTAACTATTTTCAATATATTAATGTTGAGAAATATTAGTTGTATTTTTGAAATAAGATTTTATCAAAAATAGTAACAAACTCATATTTTACTGAGAAAGAACCGAAAGAAGTCTTCTACATATCAACTATATAAAAATCCCTCCACCTTAAGGCAGAGGGACTTTCCAATTCCTATTTCAAACTACCCGCAATCTCCGTAAAGATAACCCCAAGTGCATGTGCACCTGCATCTGGATATCCTAAGCTTCTTTCGCCAACTGTACCAGCGCGGCCCATGCGAGCTACGATTTCTTTCGTGTACTCTGCTCCTTTGACCGCTGCTTCTGCTCCTTTTTCAAAGGCAGTTTTTACGTCTACTTCGTTTGAGGCGCTATCTAACCAAGAATCTACACATGGAGCAAGTGCGTCAACAAGTGTTTTGTCACCAACTACTGCTCCTCTGCCGAATGATCTTTCACCGATCGATTGGATGCCTTGCAATGCTGCTTGCAGCATTTCAGCGAATTCTTTCACTGTTAACTCACGCTTCTCGCCTGCTGCTTTACTAGCTGCGCGGAATGCTCCGCCCCAAATTGGACCAGAAGCGCCGCCGCAATGTTCCATAATAATCATCGAACAACCGTCAAGGAATGATCCGATCGTTACGTTCTCTTGATCTACAATCGAATGCCACTCACGTTTTAATTGCTTAAATCCTTTTGCTACACTCATTCCGAAGTCGCCGTCACCAGCATGCGTATCTAGCTCACAGAACGGTACTTCATTTTTAATAATAATATCGCTCATTTTATCAACGAGATAAATCATGTTGTTTAATGTGATAACATTATTTTTTATCACAGCGTGTTCTTCCGCCGTTTCTAGTTCAAATGAAACTTCCTTCTCTTCTGTCTCTTCAAGTACATTTACGTACTCTACACTTTCAACTGGACCGTCTACTTTAAACGCTGGTGTATTACATTCTTTTGATAGTAATGTTTTTAGCTCTTCATCTAACTTCATTACCGTTAAAGACATACCAGCCATATCGATACTCGTCATATAGTTGCCGACGAATACTCTATTAATTTTAATGTTTCTAGCAGCTAATTCTCGCGTCACTGCATTGTTAAATAAGTAAAGTTCCTGCAGTGGTGTTCCGCCAAAACCGTTAACTAGAAGTGCGATTTCCTCGCCATCTTTTACTCCTAAATCTTTCATTAAATCATTTGTCATACGGTTAGCTAGTTCATCTGCTGACAGCATTTTTTCACGCTTAATTCCTGGTTCGCCGTGAATACCTACGCCGTATTCCATTTCATCTTCCGCAAGTGTGAAAGTAGGTGATCCGCTCGCTGGAACTGTACAAGACGTTAACGCTAAACCGATTGTGCGCACGTTAGCCGCTGCTTTTTCTGCTACAGCTTTCACCGCTCCTAAATCCATACCTTCTTCCGCTGCTGCGCCGGCAATTTTATGAACTAAAATAACTCCCGCAACGCCGCGGCGTCCTACTGTATATAGGCTATCTTCTACCGCAATATCATCGTCCACCTTTACGTAGTCGACTTCAATTCCATCTTCCGTCGCTAAATGCGCACCGTTTTTGAAATTCATAATATCGCCGCTATAATTTTTAATAATTAATAACGTACCTTTTTTACTAGCTGTCTCTTTAATCGCTTGGTATACCTGAATTTGTGAAGGTGACGCAAACACATCTCCGCACACTGCCGCATCTAACATTCCTTTTCCGACTAATCCTGCATGTGCCGGCTCATGACCACTACCGCCGCCACTAATTAACGTTACTTTGTTTTCGTTCATTTCTTTCTTCTTGATGACTTTATATTTTTTCAAAAGCTCAAGCTCTGGATGAGCCATAACCATTCCGTTGCACATTTCCATTACTAATGTTTCTGGTTTGTTTATAATCTTTTTCATTGTAGTTCTCCCTCAATTCCTTTAATATATTGTGATATATTTGAAATCTTCTTCTTACTAACCATGTTAAAATGAAAGCGTTTTATAGTAAACGGACAAAATGGACAATCTGTCTAAAGACACCGCTCTCATTTATAGATAGGATTTTTATATTACTAACATTCTAGGGATGATTCAGATGACCTCTTCTATAATTTCTAAAAAGATAATCGCAAACTCATTGAAGTATTTAATGGAAACAGAGTCGTTTCATAAAATATCAGTGAGCGATATTATGTTACACTGTCAAATGCGTAGGCAAACTTTTTATTATCATTTTAAAGATAAATTTGAACTATTAAGCTGGATTTATAGAGAAGAAACGAAAGAAAATATTATAGACTTTCTCGATTATGAAAAATGGGAAAACATTTTCGATTTATTATTTGATTACTTTTATGAAAATCAAAAATTTTACCGAAATGCTTTTAAAGTCATTGAGCAAAACTCGTTTAATCACTATTTATTTGAGCATACGAAAAACTTATATATGAAGATTATTGATGAATTATCTGTGAGCTGTGGATTCAGCCTTTCTGATGAGACAAAAAATACGATTGCCTCCTTTTATAGTCACGGCTTCGTTGGAACGATAAAAGATTGGATTGAAAGTAAGTGCGAAGTAGATCCATCCGTTATGTCTTCTCTTATGAAAAATATGATAAACAATCAATTACTACTATTACTTGAGCAATCAGCAAAGTAATTAAAGGGTGGCAAAAGCAATGAAAAAGATTATGAATGATGTACAAAATATCGTTCAAGATATGCTGCACGGCTTTTATTTTGAACATAACGACAAAGTAAATTACGACGAAACAAATAACATCATTTATGTAAAAAATATCGAAAAACTGGAGCAAGACGTCGCTATTATAAGCGGCGGTGGTAGCGGACATGAACCTGCTGATATTGGTTATGTAGGAAAAGGTATGCTTACAGCGGCAGTAAACGGCAATATTTTCACTCCGCCTACAGTGGAACAAATTGTAGCGGCAACTCGCCTTATGCCAAAAGATAAAAGTATACTATTCATCATTAAAAACTTTAAAGATGACGTTGAGAACTTTCTTGCGGCTGAGCAGATCGCTAAAGAAGAAGGAAGAAAAATTGACCATATTATCGTAAATGACGACGTTTCAATTGAAGATGATGCTTCTTTTAATAAAAGAAGACGCGGCGTAGCTGGTACTGTTTTCGTTCAAAAAATACTTGGTGTGGCCGCTCTTGAAGGCCATTCTCTAGAAGAACTAACAACACTTGGCCGCTCTATCACTGAAAACTTACACACATTAGGAGTTGCCCTTTCCCCTGTCAACGATCCAGTAAAAGGAAAAGCTTCATTCACATTAAATGACGATGAAGTGTTTTATGGCGTCGGCATCCATGGCGAAAAAGGTTACCGTAAAGAAGCACTATCCTCTTCTGAAATATTAGCGATCGAACTAATGAACAAACTAAAAAGCATTTATCGCTGGAGAAAAGGAGACAACTTCGCTATCCTCATTAATGGACTCGGCGCAACTCCATTAATGGAACAATACATTTTCGCAAACGACATTCGCCGTTTGTGTGAACTTGAAGGATTGCAAGTGGCATTCGTAAAGGTTGGTACACTGTTAACTTCTTTAGATATGAAGGGTGTTTCGCTTAGTTTGCTTAAGGTAGAGGATTTGGATTGGGTGAAGTGGTTGAAGGCGGATGTTAGAGTGGGTAATTGGTAAGTAAAAATTATGATGATAAAAGCCTTTAACTATAACAAGTTAAAGGCTTTTTGCAAATTGAAATATCGCTCGAGCGTTCAAAAGAAATTCGTAATTACCTCACTGAATGATTACAGGTCTTCCAAATAAAGCTGGATGATAAATTAACATCGCCCCTACAAATGAACACACTAAACAAAAAATAGCCTCGTATTTTATAACTAGAGAAGAGTTTGTATCCAGCTTTTTTTCCTCTCTTTTATATATCATTTTAAATAATGCTTTATATAATACATACCCAATAATCGCCCCGAGGGTGTTCGTAAATACATCATCAATATCTGTAATTCTATTATTTAGTAATTGATTTAACTCAATTGCCAGTGAAAAAAAGAATCCTGCACATACGGTGTTTTTCATTTTTCTAAACTGCGGCCAAATAGTCGGTAATAAAAAACCTAATGGCATAAACAGTACAATATTTAAAAGATACGTCGTACTACCTGCCGTATCAAATAGAGTCAAGTTGATTTGATTTACACGAATCCACGTTTCATATCTACTTATATCCCATACAGTCGCGATTTGCGTCACCTTATACACTAGCGAAAGATAGAACAGAAAAACATACACCCACAAAAAATGCAGAATAGATATAGTTCTTTTCGCTTTAAAATAAAATTCAATTTGAAACACAACACAAAACATAATAGTAAAAAAATAAGTATACAAATAACTCATCAAAACTCCTCTATGCATGTGGAATCCCCTAACTTTACATTTTCACCTATTATTTAGAACATAGTTTAAGAATCGGTACTTTGTTCATATATTTAATCTTCTACTTTGTCTTCGAACATAGGGAATATATTAAAAATAAAAAATCCCCACTTCTTCATTTTCAGTCTCCTCCTTGATGTAACTTGTTTATAGGATAGGAGAAACTTTTAAAATAAAGAGTAGGGTAAATATAAAATTTTTCTTAAATCTTATGTTGGGTTTTATTATTACTAATCCGCTATTCGTTGTTAGGCAACAGTATGCTTAAACTTAGTTTTCACTTTACTCCTTCTCATCCCTCATACTGTAATACCCCAAATTAATAATAACCAAGAAATACCCACTCATAATTCCAGCAGCAAATGTCCACATGAATTCATGGTGTTCAATTTCATACATAATAATTGCGCCGAGAATTGCGGCTGCGAACCGGTTCATCATTCCGAGCATCGGTGCTTTTTCTTTTTTTACAATGCTATCTCCGAACTTTTCAATACGTCTTCCTAAAATCCAGGCGCAGTACATACTTACTAAAAGGCCAATGCTTATCCCTACGAACTGTGCTGAAAAAGGTGTCACAAGCCATCCCAATAACATTACGCCTAGCAAACAATACATTTGTATGTTAAACGATTTTAGTGCCATACGAATCATGTTATTCTCCTTTATCTTTCTCATTGTAATTCCGTATCATCAATCCAATCTTCCAGGCTTCAAGCTTTCAGCTATATCTTTTTTAAAATGAGGGAATTTGATTTTGCTCACCATTAAATAAGCGAGTACGCATGTACCAAACGCCACAGAAACTGGATTCTTTAAAAAACATAAAATGAGGAGACACATTGCCGCGAATGGAATAGGCATGCCGATAAAGGTTGGGAGTTTGCTTTGCTGCGTGTTAAATCTCGCAAGCCGAAGCATTCCGCAAATACTATAAGCAAGCGCACATATCATCCCGATAGACTGCAAATCTTTTAACGCGACACTATATGCAAGAATAGACGGTGCCACACCAAAAGTAACTAAATCCGCAAATGAGTCCAACTCTCCACCAATTTCCGAAACAGAATCAAGTTTCCGAGCGACCATACCATCTAAAAAGTCAAACAACATACCCGTAATAATAAAAACTGCTCCCAAATAAATATCGTGAACGAAAACAGCGTAAATAGCTAAAAGTCCACATACAAAATTTGCTATCGTAATCATATTTGGTATGTAACTCATAACACGCTTCTCCTCCTTTCTACTAATTGCTTCATCTACGTTCTTACTCATTACAATTAAGATCCTTCTGTTTTTCTTCCAATATCACTTTATTTATTCTCGTTAACGTCTCGGTCATTTGCTCAAGGGCATTTATATCGATTTTAGAAAAATATTTCTCAATTAATACATCATCTAACTCAGACAACCGCTCTATATACTTACTACCGTTTGGACCAAGTGTAAGAAAATACTCCCGTTTATTATTAGGGTTTACTTGTTTTGAAATCATCTTCTGTTTCTCCAATTTAGATAAAACTTGGCTAACGGCACTTTTGGATACATTAAAGGTAGTCGCAATGTGATTTGCTGTCGTGTTTTCATTTAAATTAATATGAAATAGCATGCTCTCTTGCTGTCCTGTAAGACCGAACTCATCTTTTAACTCCTGGAATAGTAAAATGTAGAATTCATTATAAGCTCGGTTCATTTCATTAATTACTTCTTTATACGTTCTAGTCATAGCGTTATTCCTCCATGCTTTTATTTCGTTTTGTTTAATAGTTAAGTTCACTTAACTTAACTATAGTATACCGTTATGTTCGTGTAAAGGGAAATATAACGCTACACTTTACTCACAGTGATACAAAAAAGAAGACACTCTTCTAAAACAAGTTAAGTCCCTTCTTCCTCACTGCTTCCTTCATCCAAATACCCAATTAATCGTTCTGAATAATCAAAAAGAAAATCAATTAAATTCCATATAGACCCATTACTGGTTAAAATGTTATAATGGAATCACCCTACATAGTTACTCATAGCCAGACTGAGGAACTAGCGTCTTATTAAGTAATGCGCATAACTAAAATAAAAAAGACACTTTACGGTGTCTTTTTTATTTATATTCATTGCAATTATCTCTTTTATAAACAAACTCTATCAAACAGTAAAGGAGACTAACAGATGGAACATCCTGTTGCAAGAGAATTACGTTTTATACGGGTATGTCTTATCATTTTGATTATTGTCATTGCATTCTAGGATCGTGAGAAAACTGTGGAAATTACTGATCACGGTAGCGATCCTATCTTAAACACCAGCAATATGACCCAAGTTGGTGAGAATACATTTGCATACAAAGACGAATCGAATCAAATTAAAATATTTAAGTTTAATCCAGATACAAATGAAATAAAATTAATAAAAGAGTTTTATGCTAACGAATATTAATTACATGAATTAAATAATTCAAATCTGTAGAAGACACTTTAAAGTGTCTTTTCTTTATGAACTACAAAGTATGAGGCCCCAAGTCATTAGCTGCAATTACGACTAAGGCTTTTACTATATAAAAAATAAAACATAGTAAGAATAGAATACTCACTTAAATTATTTTTCACTTCACAAACTACATCCAAAAAGTTGGATAACTTCTTTTACTACTCATATTATTAATGAATAAAGCAATAACTACAATAACAACGGAGCCAATTAAAACTGGTGTTACTAAATAACTCCAACTATTTGCCCCTAAAATTACGATAATCGGATCGGCGCCTGCCGGAGGGTGCGTCGTTCTCGTTAACATCATAACGGCTATTGCCATCCCCACCGCTAAAGCAATTGTCCAATATTCATTCCCAAACAAATGATATATTGATAGACCAATGAAAGTTGAAATCAAATGTCCTCCAATAATATTACGCGGCTGAGATAATGGCGCATTCCAAACTCCAAACGCTAATACACAACTCGCACCAAATGGAGCCATTAATAATTCTGTAGAGGTTATGCTCGTTAAATATGTTAAGGTAAGAATTGTTAAAAATCCCCCTAGTAGTCCCGTTAAAGAGTCCTTTACATTTACTTGTAATGGGCTTCTTCCTTTCCCTTTCATTTTTGTAAAATATCGTACACTTATTGGTTGAGGATCTTTTTGCTTAGTTGCTGTTATATTATTCATCGTTCTCCTCCTTTATTTACCAACCATTATAACTTGGCAATAACTAACCTGTAAATATTAATTTTAGAGGTTAGTTATAGAATACAAAAAAAGAATCAACTATTATAAGTTGATTCTCTAAACTTCCTCAAATTTTCGATCCTGAAATTTTGCTACCTTTTTCCGGTTCCCACATATTTTCATAGAACACCATTTTCGTTTCCCACTCTTATCTATAAATAATAAAACACATTCAGGATTTGAACACCTTTTAAGGAAAATCAGCTTATTTTCTGCTATTAAGGTTAAAGCATCAAATGCAATTAACGATGCGATTACATCCTCGATTTCTCCAACCGGGATAGATACTAGCTGTTGTTCAATGATTTTATATGTAAATGGTGCCTTCTCAATTTGTTTTTCTAAATACGTAATAAAATCATTAGAAATTTTTTGCTGATCAGCAATTGCCTCAAACTGTTTTCTCAGTACTTCTCTTATTTCTAATATACTAGATGTAACTTGATTCATTCGCTTCTGAATTCCTATAAGTGTTTTTTCATTCCAAAAAGGAAGATTAACCTTTATTACATGTAACCATTCTAATACATCTTCATCTGTTATTAATAAATCATAACGTTGTCCACGCCTAACTAGCTCTGTATTTACTAAATCTAATGAGAGATTTCCAGATATAAGCGGGAATTGTTTTTTGTCCTGCATGTACTCATCACCTTCTCTTTAAATAATCATATTCCAAATTAATACAGCAGTGCAACTTTTTTATAAACTAAAAAGTATGAAGATCAAAGCCTTTAGCCATAATTACGACTAAAGGCTTTTTGTATGTAAGTAAATGAAAAAGGAGCTAATTTTATGGAACATAATAAAAATGGAATACTTGCTTTAATTGTTTTATTTGTAGGACTAGCATTTTTTGTCAGTGGAATGGTTTATCATTTATGGGGCTCATTTTAATTTCAAATTTTAGACAGATAAATAATTCGAATCAGAGAAATGCTCATTTTTCCCTTTTCCTTCCAAAATTAATATAATAAGATATAAAATGTAATACATATACAACTATATATAGCACTCATTAAAAGTGCTTCTATTTTGGAAGGAAGAAACAAACGATGAACAAAAAGTTATTAACATCATTATTATGTAGCACATTCTTGTTTGGAGTATCAGCTTGCGGTTCACATGATACATCTGCGAAAAACGAGCAAAAGACTTCTAAAAAAACAGAGAATGACAAACTTAGCAACAAGGATTCGCAAAAAGAACTTCCTACCAATGTAGATTCCTCTGATGTATACATGTCAATGGGATCTGCCGAGTCATTAGATGTTCTAGGGACTGGAGAAGTTAAAGCACAAGGTGTCTTTAAAGTATTAGACATCGCCGTTTATAATCGTAAAGAAGAACCCATTACACTAGATATTAACAACTTTAAATTAATTGATGGATTTGGAAGAGAATATCACATTTCCAATGAATATCAGTCAATACTTAAAGCTGCAAATATCTCCACATTCAAATTTAATATTGTTAATCCTAATGAAAGTTCGGAAGGAAACATTGTATTTGATGTACCGAAAAACACGCAAGGATTAACTTTAAAAATTAATAATGATAAGTTAGATAAAGAACTCCAATTAAAAGTGGAATAGGCCAATAAATACGTCTCCCTTAACATTCTCTACTGACATAAAAAAGTACAGTCTTTTCTACAGCAGACTGTACTTTTTTTATCATTTCACATAACATTCCCTAATTTTTTTGACTAGCTGCTCTCCAATCACGAAAAGATGTTGGGCGTCCAGAAAAAGCTCTTTGCTTTGTAACAGATGGTTTTTCTTCAGGAGTCATTGTTTTTTCTTTAAGAGTCGCTGGTTTTTCTTTAAGCGTCACTGATTTTTCTTCAAGAATAGTCACAGTTGTTTGCATTTTCTCTAACTGTTCTTTCAACAATTGTTGTTCAATCTTTAAATCCGTAAGTAAACGTAAAATCATCTCAGAATTAGCCATAAGATCCTCCTTCCCCCAATACACAGAATAAAATACAATATGTAGAAGACAAAATTCCGGTGACAAAAATAAGATCGTCAACTCTTTTTAACTTCCAAAATCCTTTTATTTTTTTAAGGACCTGCTCCATTCACCCTTAAAAACATAAATTAAATTAAATCCATTAATAAATGGTCTTTATGGAAGGAGGAGTTAATATGGGCTATGGAGGTAGTTGTGGTGGAGGCTGTGGTTTCGGCGGCGGATTTGCCTTACTTGTTGTGCTCTTCATCTTATTAATCATCGTTGGCGCTAGCTGTTGGGGCGGCGGATTCGGCTGCTAAGGAGAGGCACTCTTGAGAGTGTCTTTTTTTTGATATGTGACTCATATACATATTGCTCATAATTTCCGTTCTGGGGATAGTATACAGCATCCCCCTAATTAATAGTTGGTTCAAATCGATATAATTCTTTTAAATATAGGTTAAAACTATATTTCTCAATGAATAAAACAACTTAACATGGTAAAATAATAGTTGGATGGGAGTCCAATATATTATTAAAATTAAGATGGTTCAAGTCGAAGGAAGGCACCTTAGGGTGTCTTTTCTTTATGAAAAATATCTAACTATCAACCTTTTCTTTATGACTTCTAACATCAACAAAGGGTGATACAAACTATTACATATGTTTGTACCACCCTTTATTGATGCGTTTAGACTTCACAGTTGTTGAAGTTGTTGAAGTTTTAGACTTCTCCCTTAGTGTACCCATATTATTAGAACATCCTGTAATCTGTAGACAAAATGTAGCTAATAAAAACAATATTAATAATTTCTTCAATAAATCCTCCTACATGCATAAAACACCATATGTTACAAAACAAACATAACATCAACTCTTTATAAAAACAATATAATCCTCGGTCCTTAAGCTATCTCTTAACATAGGAGTACCGCCACAAATCCATTTTTAAAATATCCCCTACTTAAGGAATTTGTAAGTATCAAGTAAGAAAAACGAGAGCTTTGCTTCGTATAATCAAAATATAAAGTGAAGGAAGAAAGATTATTTTTGGGATTAATATGCATGTGACAAGAGAAGAAAGCTACGTTTTTTTAGAATAATAATATGAGTATGTCTAAGTTTTAGAGATTGCTTGCAAATATTTTGAAGTTTTCGCACCAGAATTCTAATTACCATACCTGTTTTTTACCATCACATATTGGAGGTTAAAACATGAATAAAAAAAAGAAAATACAAAGATCAATACTTACCTTTCCCCTACTCTTTTCTTTAGGCGTTTCATCTTTCCCGCTTACCACAACTATTCACGCAGATACACACGAGGAACAATCTGCTGAAAAGAAACTAGTCTCTTTAACGGAGCTTACATCATTATTTTTTGAATATCTCCAGCAAGGTAAATATGCAGAGGCACTACAGTTGACGTCTACTGCTTTTCAATCCAAGTTTACAGCAACCACATTACAAAACTGGTGGACACAAAGTGGCTGGAGCGGGATAAAAAGCATGGGAACCCCTGTGATAAAAGAACGAAACTTGGTCCATCAGACGGTAGAAATTCCAGCAGCTACCGAAGGAACTACCATACCACTACTCCTTAAATTCACACCTGGCGGGAAAGTAGATGAAATTGGAGAAAGGCCACCCGAGGAATCTTTTACCATCCCCCATCCTAGCTATGATCAACCTAACTCCTATCAAGAACGTGAAATCGTCATTGGAAATTCTACCTATCCGTTACCAGCGACATTAACAGTTCCGAAGCATCAGCGTGGTGAAAAGGTACCCGTCGTTGTTCTTGTGCATGGTGCTGGCATCCATGATCGCGATGCTACCTATTTGGGAACAAAAATCTTACGAGACATTGCGGTGGGCCTTTCATCCAACGGAATTGCAGTGTTGCGCTATGAAAAACGTACCTTAGAACATGCATTAAAGATGAGTGCAGAACCTGTTACATTAGACCGTGATACTACAGATGATGCCATATATGCAGCAAAGTCAGCAGCGCAGCAGGAAGGCATTGATCCAAATAATATTTTCATTCTCGGACATAGCCAAGGAGCTGGCACAATGCCGCGTATACTGAGCAAAGCGCCTTCCTCACTTGTTCGAGGAAGTATCTTACTCGCACCACCTGCACGCCCTTTGACTGACATTGCCATTGATCAGTATCAATACCTTGGGGAGTCAAAGGAAGTAATCGATGAATTAAAAAGACAGGTCGCTTTTATCCAGGATCCTGCTTTCAATCCTGACCATCCTCCAGCTGGCTACAATTTGGGGTCACCTCATTTTATGTATGATGTTTCTAGGTGGCGTCCAGTTGAAGAGGCAAAATCACGAAAAGAGCCTTTACTCATTCTGCAAGGAGCACGTGATTATCAAGTAACAGTAAAAGATGAATATACAAAATGGCAGAAAGGACTTTCAAACCGCGGGAATGTTCAGTTCAAAAAATACCCGAAATTGAATCATTTCTTCACGGAGGGTGACGGGGAATTAAGCCTCCCTAGTGAATATGAAATCCCTGCTAACGTTCCCGAATACGTCATCCAGGACATTATTACATGGGTTAACGAGACAAAAAAATAAGAAAACATCAAAAGCCTTCATGCAATCATCATTGCGTGAAGGCTTTTTGAAACTGGTGATTCAGACATATCTATTATAATTATATTTTTCTACGCACTACATAAAAAACTAAGGACCCCATCATAACAGGTGCAACGAAATAAAAGAAATGTGAAAAAGAAAAAGTAAAAAGAAAAAGAAATGGTATAAGTGTATAGATAAATGCTAGTCCTATAAATAAAAGAATTCCAAATTGAAACTCTCTACATCGTTTAATTTTCCTATATAAGACTTCCCCAAGTAAACAAGCTATAAGAGCTGGTATACTACCATAAGTGACGATAGTTTTTATGAATCCCTGTAAAACGTCCGGGTGAATAAAGCTAGGATTAAAAATATATGAAATTAAGAACCATCCAAAAATAAAAGCAAATAGACTTGCAGCATAACTAACTACAAATTTTATCAAAGTAAGCAACGTAATCATCCCCATAATTTCCTAATATTATCTTCATTGTATCATTATATAAGATAGATAAACTGTGAAATAAATGGAGCATACATGTGAGTTTGACATAACGTCCTATTATTGGAATTGAAATGTGCTTACTTACACATCCAAACTGTTGATGATAGCTAATATTTGATGATCTGTCCATTTGCCATTAATCCTTATATTTTCTTTCGCTATACCTTCTTTTTTAAACCCCACTTTTTCTAATACACGAATAGATGCTATATTATCAAGCATCGCTCCTGCTTCAATTCTATGTAGCTTTAATTCCCTAAAAGCAAAATCTACAACAAGTTGAAGAGCCTCTGTTGTATAGCCCTTTGCATTATGCTCCTTATCCAAAGTAAAACCCGTATAACAGCTTTGGAGGTCTCCCCTAACAATTTGAGTTAATGAAATGTCTCCAATCAGTTTATCATTTTCTCTTAAAAAGATTCCAAAAGGGTATACTTGCCCTTCAGCTGTCTTTTTTAGAGCTTGTTCAAGACGTATTTTTTGATGTTCTTCTGTATAAAAAACTTCTGGGAGCAACGGGCAAACTCGTTGAAAAAATTCGCGATTTCTAATATGTAAGTTAGCTAACTCGTTAGCATCAGCAGTTTTATAAAGCCGAATATAAATGTGCTTCCCTACTAGTTTCATAACATCCCTCCAACATTTTTATATGTCTAATGAGGAAAAAATATACCGTATACTATATACAGTTGGATATTATCAGGAATCATTTTGCACGAAAGAAAAGACACTCCATATGAGTGTCTTTTCCAATAGTTTTTAGCAGAAGCAAGAAGCTCCAACGATGATTAATAAAATGAATAACACAACTAATAAAGCAAAGCCTCCCGAGAAGCCACAACCGCCACAACTACCACCATAACCCATAATAGTTCCTCCTTTAGATAAGAGGGGAAAACTAAGGTTCACTCATGTATTTTAATGGATTCGTTTCATCTTATGTTTTTCCGCATTGATTGAGCAGGTCCTTTCGAAAACTATTCACATATTAACTATATTTTTAAAAATGTATAATTTAACTATATCAATAAATAGATTAATTAATATAATGTATTAATTCTAAAAGAAGGGAGGAATAGCCATGCAATTAGTTTGTTTTAAAATAGTAAGTGGTCAGTATTTCTTGTTTGTAGAAGGTATTCAAATTCCTGTACCAATTCCAGCAGTTGCTGCAGCTTTATTAATTGGTTTAGGAGTAATTCCACTTTGTTCTTAATGTAAGGAATTCGGATCATTCCTATCTTTCCATTGGAAAAGCCTCAAGTATATGAATACTTGAGGCTTTCTTTATATTAAAAAAAACACCTTACAGCGCTTGAAGATCTCCTGATTTAAATAATGCGGCCGTTACATCATCACCGAAAGTATTGAAACAGAATACTTGCTCGTCTACCGTATCCATTACTGTAGCTTCACCTATCTTGCCACCTTGAAGTTTAATAAAATAGTTATGTTCTTCTAAAATTTCACTAAAATCTCTATTTGCCCATCTTTCAGTAATTGCTAATAGCTCTTCTTTATTCTTGAAATTGTTTCCGTTTAGAATGTTTCTTACTTTCTCTGCATTCTTTTTGGACATAGGGGTTGCTCCCTTTCCTTCACACGCTTTTACTTTTTGATGAGTCATGCTATGCATAGCTGAAATCACTTCTTCTTCAGTAGAAGTTACTGTAATGTGAAGTTGTGCATTTGAGCCTTTCACTTCTGCTTCATTCGATAGTATGTCTTCTTTATTAACCTCTGCAAAAACATGGTCCTCACTCTTAAGCGGGACTTCAGCAAACTGTAACATTCCATAAGTCATACCAGTTGCAAGTACTACTCCCCCTATAATAGATGCTAGCCAATACGTTAGCTTCTTGTCCATCTTCATTTCCCCTGTCTTCGTTTAAATATCTTAACTAAAGAATACCATATTTAATTCCTTTTTATTGAAGAGTCTCTAATTTTCACTATAAAAAAACGCGCAAATCGTTTAATGCAAATATAATAACTTCATAATCATGACTATGCCTATTCTCATAACAGAATCTATATACGATGTCACTAAATCATCTGGTGAACTATTAGCGGCAGAACTTATTATAAGAACACACTCTCTCATTATTGGACTTTTAGTTATTAGCACAGCTTTGCATCGTTATTCTCAAAAAGGATAAATATTGTACATACCAATTCTTATGTATGAAGACAACCAAAACAAGTGTTACGAAAAAAATATGAAAAAGACATCTTTGCTAGGGAAAGATGTCTTTTTTATATAAACCTTAATGTTCGTTCTGTAAAACTCTCGCTTTCTTTACTCCTTCTTTCTCTTCTTTTAAGAATAACGATACGATAAATGCAACAATAATAAAGATTAACCCAAGTGCAAATGCACCTTGGAATCCTGAAGTTAAACCGTTTAACTTCTCTACCGGATCCAGTGGATTTGCGGAGCTTTCCATATACTTAGTTGTTCCTGAAGACATTTTCGAAATAAAGATAGCTGTACCAATTGCACCAGCTACTTGTTGCAACGTATTAAACAGTGCTGTTCCATGCGGATATAAATCTGGTGTTAATTGATTTAAACCGTATGTTTGTGCTGTCATGACAAACATAAGTCCAACCATTAATACGCTATGCATAATAATAATTTGTAACATTGATGTATCAGGAGTAATGCCTTTAAATAAGAACATTGCAATCCCTACTAACACAATGCCGGGAACGATAATAACTTTCGGACTAAATTTATCAAATAGTTTACCTGCAATTGGTCCCATTATAGCGCTAATAACACTTCCCGGAAGCATGATGATCCCTGACTTAAAAGCTGTAACGAGTAAAACTGTTTGCAGGAACATCGGTAATAAAGTCATCGTTGAAAATAACGACATCATCACAATGACAATTAATCCGACTGATAATGTAAACATCGGAACTTTAAATGCGCGTAATTCTAAAATTGGATTCTCAATTTTTAATTGTCGAACGACAAAAATACATAATGAGATAAGCCCAACAATTAAAGCGCCATATACTTTCGCATCGGACCATCCTAAATCACCTGATGCACTAAAGCTATACACAAATCCGCCAAATCCTAATGTCGATAAAAGGATAGATGGGTAATCTACTTTTGGCCTTGTTAACTCTGAAACATTTTGAATGTACTTCATTCCAATCATAATGGAAATGATCACGACAGGAATAACAATATAGAATAACCAGCGCCAATTTAGTGAGTCTACGATTACTCCAGATAATGTAGGACCAATTGCCGGAGCTGCCATCATCACAAGTGCGATTAATCCCATTGTGGCACCACGTTTTTCAGGTGGACAAATGATTAAAATCGTATTCATTAATAACGGTGTAATTAATCCCGTCGCTACAGCTTGGACGATACGGCCGACTAATAAAACAGAAAATGTCGGTGCGGATCCCGCAATTAATGTACCAGCTAAAAACGTTACCATAGCGATCAAAAACATTTGTCTCGTTGTGAGCCATTGCTGAAGTAACGCTGTAATTGGGACTAAAACCCCAACTACTAACATGTAAGCTGTAGAAAGCCATTGAATCGTTGAAGCTGTTACGCCAAATTCTTTCATTAATACGGTTAACGCATTACCAAGTAACGTTTCGTTTAATAATGCAACCATTGCCCCTAGAAGTAATGCAATTAAAATGGGGGTATGTTTCAAATTAGAAGTATCAACTTTGCCACTTGCAGGGCTCTTAGTTGTCATATTCATTTACAAATTCTCCTCCTGTTTCTTGCTAAAAAAACGATAAATATACCTAAACACATGTAATATAATATACATATGTAGATTAAAAAGGGAGAATCAATTTTCAGCCACTGTATATTTAATCTACAAAAAAGGAGAATTGTAGATGAACGATAATGAAAAACAAATTGATTTACGTATTAGACGTACACATAAATTACTATGGGATTCCTTATTTGAATTAATGACACAATCAAAGCAGAAATATAGTACGATCACAATTAACCAAATATGTGACCGCGCGATGGTACACCGAACAACCTTTTATAAACACTTTGAAGATAAAGATGCTTTATTAGCATTTGGATTTAAACGATACAGCAAGATGATTGCTGAAATACCCGTTTCAGATCGATTAAGTAAACCATTTCAAGTAATGGAACAATTTCTACACCATGAAGAAATCGGTAAAATATTAGAAACGCAAATGTCTGATGAACAATTTATTAACCGGACACAGTATTTAAGTCACGAAACGAGAAAACAAGAAATAGAAGCGTTACATCAACTGCGCAAAAATCATACGATGCCAAATGATCTAATCATTGAATTTTATTCAGGGGCAATCACCTCATTAAGCGCATGGTGGTTTAAAAATGAAAGAAAAGTTTCTGCTGCTGAAATGGATAGGTATCTCCACCAACTTATTAACAGGGATATTTTTCAGTTTGAAGAGGAATAAGACTACACCTTTTCAATCATGCAATAAAGTGAAACTTTAATCAGTGGGGGGTTTTGTTCATCCCCCACTGATTATTAGTTGAACCAATCGGACTTTTACGGACAGTTGATCCCCCACCTAACTTCTTTGCTTCCACTGAATTTTGAGGTGGGGGTCTTACTGCCCGTTAAAGCGGGATCAAATTGACCACAAAATAGGAATATGATATATTTTCCGTAGAATACTATATAAGTATGACATCAAATAAAATGGCATATAATAAAAAGAAGAGATGCGCTAACATCTCTTCCTTAACTGCTACCGTATAGGGTGGTGGTTATTACACGTTACTATTTTTTACGAAACCCACCCTTTTGCTTCCTACGGCGCGGAGTGGGTTTTTTGTTGTCCTTACCCAGAAGTTGCTTCCGCAAAAAATACGCTGAAACTTCACGTACAGTCGCTTTTACAAATTCTTTTACAAGGTCAAACAAAAACTCCATATTATCACCCCCTTTCCTTCCAAATGGAAAGAAGGGATAACCACCCACCCTCACAATATGCAGTTACATATATTTTATCAAATGATTGTAAAGATATTATGTAAACAAAACAAATGAAATTTTACATAGAAAAAAAGCCCTTCTAAACCGGGCTTTTCTATCATCATTATTTAGCGATCTTCTTCAAATCCGAACTTTCTATAATTGAAAGCATATCCACCTTTTATTAAGACGGACCATAACCAATAAGATGAGCAATTATAACTGCTATTAAACCGATTGAGTATTCAATTAGAATTAAAGGAAGAATCCACCTTGCCCACCTTGTCCATGAAATTCCTGCAATTGCTAATCCAGCCATTAGCGTACCACCTGTGGGAAAAATAATGTTTCCAATACCATCCGCGAATGAAAAGGATAATACAGCTGTTTGGCGTGTAATGTCCAATAAATCTGCAAGTGGCGCCATGATAGGCATTGTCAACATTGTATGACCACTACCTGATGCTAAAATAAAATGAATCGCTACTTGGAAGTTGTACATTCCAACAACACTTAAAAAAGGAGAAATATGTTCCATTCCTTCCGACACTTGATACAGTAGTGGGTCTATAATATGCCCTTGATTCAAGACAACTAAAATAGCGCGTGATACACCAATGATTAAAGCTCCCCCGATTAAAGATGCCGATCCTTGTGTAAAAGATTCTACAGTATCATCAAGAGATATCTTGCCGAGAATTGCAATGATTATAGTTAAAATAATAAATAAGGCTGCAATTTCTTTTATATACCACTCGTACTTAATAACACCAAATACAAGAATAATATAATTGATTAAAAAGGCCGTTAATATCCATTTATGTCTTTTTGTTAACTCTACTTTCGCTGTTAGTAGGCTGTCTTGCTTGTTTGTATCGAATTTTCCGTAAATTCCGCTTGCAGGATCCCTCTTTACTTTCATCGCATGACGATAAACGAATGTAACAGCAATTACATATATGACTACGAATAAAACGAGGCGGAACCCCATCCCCGAATACATAGGAAGACCCGCTATCCCTTGAGCCAGCCCAACTGTAAACGGATTCATAATTGCCGTTGTAAATCCGACGGACGCTCCTACTAGTACCATCGCAGTTCCTGTTATCGTATCAAATCCAACCGCAAGAGCTAGCGGAATAAATAGAGGTACATACACTAAAGCTTCCTCCGCCATTCCCATTAATGACCCGCCAAGCGCAAAGAACAGCATGATAATAGGAATCATTAACTTTTCACGGTTAGCAAGTTTTTTTGCCATCGTTGAAACAAGAGCCTCAACTGTACCGGATGCCTTTAATACACCAAAAAAACCTCCAATAATCAGAATAAAAAAGATAATATTAGCAGCTTCTACCATCCCTGTAGGAATAGATTTTACCGTATCAAAAAATCCAAGTGGCGTTGATTCAATCCATTTAAATGAATTTGGATCTACTGTTGTATACCCATTTTTTTCAATCTGTTCATATTTTCCTGCTGGCAATATATGTGTAATAACAGCCGCAATAACTAACAAGACAAGTAACATTGCAAATACGTTTATTTTCCATTCTTTTCTTTCCTTTTTTTCTTCTGGCTCGAATGAAACTGCCTTCTCTGATACTTGACTCATATACCAATCCCCTTTGCAATAGAGTGAAACTTTAATCATTGGGGGATTTGTTCATCCCCCAATGATTATTACTTTTACAAGCAGCCGGCAGTCTGGTTTCCCCACTACCATGACGTACCAAGCTATCCACCAATTCTTTTATTTATAACACGCTAGGATTTAACTACCTTTTTACTAATTTCATTTACAAATTGGTTAAATAAACGTTGCTGCAAGACATCCTTTTCCGACATCATTTCTGGATGCCATTGAACGGCTGCTACATAACGATGAGCTTTCGATTCAATAGCCTCTATTACACCATCAAAGGACCATGCGCTCGCCTCGAAATCTTTTCCTAATGTTTTCACTGCTTGATGGTGAAAAGAATTAACCATTAAAGATTTTTGGCCAATGGCCTCATAAATTTTCCCCTCTTCCAGAAGATCTACAGAATGAGAGCCTTGCCATTTACGGAACTGTTCTCGAACATGGAAATATTCTGGCCCCATCTCGTGCTCTAAGTCTTGATAAAGAGATCCACCAGCTGCAACATTTAACACCTGTAATCCTCGGCAAATTCCTAGAATAGGAATATCTTTTTCTAAAGCCTGCTTTGCCAAATTTAATTCAAAATTATCTCGTTCTTCCTCTACAGTACCTATATATGATTTTGGAGTATCACCGTAATAAATTGGATTGATGTCCGCGCCACCAGCCAATAACAATCCATCTAATTGATTAAGTGTGGACTCAATTTGATCAACTTCCTCAATTGGAAGTAGAACAACCGTTGCACCTGCTCGTTGAATTGAACGAATGTAGTCATAAGAAAAGATAGCCATATCTTGACCTGGCAGCCCTCGTAAGCCCTCCTTCCCTATTTCACTATAATCAATATAATACCCCGTAACACCAATTAGTGGTTTCATTTTCTCTCACCTCATAATTTAAATGGTTTCGTTGTCTTTCTCTGCTGAAATTGTATACTCTTAACCTCCCTTTTCTAGCAAGTGGTAAAGAATTAAATATATAAATTATGACTCTACTCATTTCATTATTTCTTTACACACCATTGATATAAGCAAATATCGTGCCAACATTAAAATTTAAACGATTATTTACACATATTTAAATATTTTGTCACTTTATCGGTGTTTACTATGTTGAAATGTATTATAATTGGTTATTAAATGGTTACATAATAACCATTTAATAACCAACTTTAGACCAATTCCATTCAACTAAAGAGGTGCTCTATGAACAAATTTGAAACTAACCACATTGTATTGATCACCGTTTTAAAAGAAACACGAAAAGCCCTACATCAACAACTAACGGAGATGATAGGTGACCTCATAGATATTGAAAGTTTTTCTGTAGAAGAAAGCATTCCAAAAGTATTTCATTCTACATTAATCTTGTTACCTAATACATTTACGATAGAAACGGTGAAAGACTTTATTGGGGAAAACTGCGAAGTAATAATAGCAAAACGAACATTAAATTACGAAAACGTGGACCAGCTTTTATTTTTACCAGAAGGAACACAAGCCCTATATGTGAATGATAATCATGAAACAGTATACGAATCCATTGAAACGATGCGTCAATTGGGGCTGAACCACATTGAATATGTCCCATACTATCCTGGAAAAACGAATATACAAATGATTAAGCTCGCAATCACACCTGGCGAACTTGAAATTATCCCTGACTTTGTAGAAAAAGTAATTAATATCGGTCATAGATTAATAGATATTACGACAATCATGTCCATTCTAGATCGATTTCATTTAATGGAGGAATCAGGTAACCACGTTTCTGAGAGATACTATCGAAAAATAGTAGATTTAACAAAGAATTTAGCTAAAGCTCATCGACAACTTCATCAAGTTATTGATGGTGTTGGTGATGGCATACTAGCTATTGATTATGAAGGAAGAATTATTGTCTTTAATGAATTCTTAGAAAGCATGCTGAAAATAAAAAGTAAAAACGCTATTGGTCATCCGATTGATGCCATTATTGATAATATCGATTTAGTGAACTTCATCCTTTCAGATAAGCAACAAGAAAGCGGAATATTTGTTGTAAACGGCTTGGATGTAATAGTGGAACGCCTACATATAAATGATCAATCGATTATTGTTACTTTCAGAAATGCCCTTAAGACCATCGGATTTGAACGGAAATTGAGAAAAGAATTTGTCAAAAAAGGTTATGTAGCAAAATACAATTTTCATAACATCGTTGGGATTAGCTCTACGATCCAAGACACGAAACAAATTGCCAAAAGGTTAGCTAAGACTGATTTAACTGTATTAATTGAGGGTGAGAGTGGTACCGGAAAAGAGTTGTTTGCAAGTGCTATTCATAATGCTTCCCAGCGAAATAGCGGCCCTTTTCTTGCCGTTAACTTTAGTGCTTTATCGGATGATTTAGTCGAGAGTGAATTATTTGGTTATGAAGACGGAGCGTTTACCGGGGCAAAAAAGGGCGGGAAAATGGGTTTATTTGAACAAGCAAATGGTGGCACTATTTTTTTAGATGAGATTGGAGATATTAGCCTGAAACTTCAAGCACGACTACTTCGAGTATTGCAGGAAAAAGAGATTATGCGTGTTGGCGGAAGCCAAATAATCCCGATAGACGTCCGGATTATTGCAGCGACCAATAAAGATCTACTGAAAATGATTCAAGAAAATATGTTTAGAGAAGATTTATACCATCGGCTTAAAGTACTCTTTATACACCTCCCCGAATTAAGGGCACGCCGAAATGACATTGAATTATTAGCTAAACATTTTGTCGCACTATCGGACCCTAAAGTCAAAATTGAACAAGAACTAATTGAAGAACTTCAAGGATATCCATGGTACGGAAATGTACGAGAACTTAAAAATACGATAGATTATATGCTTGCTGTCCGTACCGGAAACCAAATAACAAAAAATGATTTGCCTAATCAACATTATTTTCAAAAGCCTCCACATAAGAAAACAAATAGTGATCAGGCAGAAAATATTAAACCCTTTTCTTCAAGTTCAAACGCTCTTGATCAAGAATCACTTTTCATCCTTACCCTTATCATGAATTATGAAGAAAATGGAAAGGCAATCGGACGAAGAATTATTTCTGAAAAGAGCCAAGAAGTCGAAATGAAATTAACTGAGGCACAGGTTAGACACCGATTGAACTTCCTGAAGATGAAAGGTTATGTGGAAATAAAAAAAGGTAGAGCAGGGATTCATTTAACAAGAAAAGGGTTGGAGATTCTACGTAGTCTTTAGTCAAGGTTCGGATTTTCAGATACATAGAGGCTGTTTTATAAACAGCCTCTTTTTTTTATGGAATAAAACGTCGATAAATTTAAGTTACAAATATTCAGAATTAATATTAAAATGAATAATGGGGATAGGGGTATGGGCTTATAAAATTTATACATAACGAGGGAATAGAAATGAAACTACAATTAAAAGCGGATTTAATGTTACTACTAGTTACATTTTTTTGGGGTGCATCCATCCTACTTACAAAGCTTGGACTTGATGGCATAGAAGAATATAATTTAATCGCATTACGATTTATTATCGCTTTTCTTTTATCAGGTTTAATATTTTACAAACATTTATTTAAGATCGATTTTAAAACTGTAAAATATGCATTTATACTCGCTTCTGTCTTATTTATCGTTTACATTTTCGCGACTTTCGGTACAAAGTATACGAGTGTTTCTAATGCTGGTTTCCTACTATGTCTCACAGTCATTTTCATTCCAATATTATCAGCTATATTTTTAAAACACATTCCGGAAAAGAAAGTTATAGTAGGGATCATTTTAACGATAATAGGAATCGGCTTATTAACATTAACGAGCGAATTCAAAATCGGTAACGGCGATATATTTTGCATACTGTCTGCCCTGTTTTATGCGATCCACGTCATCATTACTGGAAGTGTAACGAAACATGTGAATTCCATTGCACTTGGAGTCATACAACTCGGCTTCGTCGGCCTATTTAGTCTTATTTTTTCATTCATTATCGAAACGCCAAAACTGCCTAGCACAACCAACTCATGGCTAATCATCCTAGCCTTAAGTATATTTTGCACCGCAGTCGCATTCATCGTGCAAGTTATCGCCCAGCAATACACTACACCTACCCATACAGGTCTTATTTTTTCATTAGAACCTGTCTTTTCCGCAGGCTTTGCTTTCGTTTTCACAGGTGAAACGCTGACAGGAAAAGGATACTTAGGGGCTACGCTTATATTGTTGAGTGTGCTAATTGCTGAGTTAGATTTTAAGGGTTTGTTGAGGCCTAATTATAAGAAGAATATAGAGTAAACATTTCAATAGAATCAATAAACATACCCCAGAAAAATATGAGTTTATATTATTTTCATTCTCTTCACTTAGATTCTCCTTTTTAATGAGACTTTTTTAGATGCTATCTTCAAATAAGGTAGCATCTAAAAAATATTAAAAGGAATTTTCTCCCTAGTGTCTTCTTATATTTTATGTAATCTGCATCTTTGACCTTTTCTACGTTCTTTAATTACTTACTGAATATAGTCATACAGATTTTTCGCTAACAATAAACAAGTTACTGTAATGAAAAGGGCACGAACATACCCGCTCCCTTTTTTTATAGCGAATTTGGAGCCAACAATCCCTCCAGCAATTTGAGCAATCCCCATTATAAAACCATACGCATAGTTGACTTGCCCTACATACATAAACATCAATAATGCACCAACATTACTTCCTAAATTAAGAAGCTTCGCATTACCTGCTGCTTTTAAAAAGTCATACCCAATAAATAAAAGAGAAAACATTAAAAACGAACCTGTTCCAGGACCTAGAAATCCATCATAAAAACCAATAGCAAAAACAAAGAAAGTAAAAATAATGACGTGTCGACCAGACAATTTCTTATGAGTGGAAATACTACCCCAATCCTTTTTGAATATCGTATAAATAGCGACCGCACCAAGCATAATCAGCATCAACGGCTTCAGTACTTCTGGATTCATTAAATGAACAGTCCATGCCCCTATTATGGAACCTATGAAAGTGAGCGGAACTAATTTAAACGCCGATTTCAAATCAAGATTACCAGAACGATAAAACACAATATTACTAGTTGCACTTCCCATTGTCGATGCTAGTTTATTCGTAGCTACTGCACTTGCTGGATTCAGTCCTGTAAATAATAAAGCTGGTAAGGCGATCAATCCACCACCACCTACAACTGAATCAATAAATGCAGCTACAAATCCAAAAACAATCAAAATCATTAATACGGATGGGTCTAAATAAAAATCCATATTAGTAGCCTCCCCTTTAGTCACTATTGTAATAGTAACTACCAATTTGCTAAATGTAAAGAGTTATTGTAACGTTAAAATATAAAAGCAAACATCGGAGGAAAAAAAGTGGACTACATAGTGCAACAGCTTAAAAAAATTGGTTTTAATGAATATGAAGCTAAATCTTATGTATCTCTTGTTAAACAAGGGCCTGTCACAGCCTACCAAGTGAGTAAAGATTCGGGTGTCCCAAGAGCGCGAATTTATGAGATTTTGGGTAACCTTGTAGAAAAAGGAATTGTCATGAAGGAAGAAATAAATGACACCACTCGCTATTCACCTCTACCTGTTGAAATCTTTTTACAGAAGGCGCAAACAGAATGGCAATCTACTTACGAAGGAATAAGTGATTCATTAAAAAAACTAGAAACTTCCGAGGAAAAAACGGATAATCGAGTAATTACTTTAAAAGACAATCAAACAATCATTAGCTACTGTCAGACATTAATAAAAAAAGCAGAACGGCGTATTGTCATTTCAATGTGGGATGAGATGTATGAAGCGTTAAAAGAAGATCTATCTGAAGTAGCTGATAAAGTTACAATACAAGGTATTACCCTGCATGTTGAAAATCCCATTAAAAATCTAGAAGCTCACCGTATAACACCTTATACAGAGACCTTGTCTACAGAACATTGGTTTATTGTATCAATAGATTCTAAAGAGATGATTTATGGACCATCACTTGAAGAGCGTAATATTGCTTTTTATACAGATGACCCCGTTCATATATACTTATTAGAGGATTACGTATGGCATGATGTTTTAGTAAATCGACTTGTCCGACGTAGCCAAGATGATTTGCAGCAATGGATTACTGCAGAGAGAAAGTCTTTCTTTATGGGGAAATGAGAAGCATATTGAAAGAATCAAAAAATAAAGCATAAGTGAATGAAATAGAACACTTATGCTTTATTTTATTTGCAAAGTGATACTCCAGTCTTTTCACTATTTTCCCTCCACAAACCGACCAAACTCCTTCATAAACCTCAGCTTAAAACTCCCCACAGGCCCATTCCGATGCTTCGCCACATGAATCTCCGTCATCTCTTTCTGCTTCGTTTCCTTATCGTAATAATCTTCGCGGTACATAAGCATAATGACATCCGCATCTTGCTCAATTTGTCCGGTCTCTCTTAAATCAGATAATAGCGGACGCTTATCTTGTCGTGACTCTACAGAACGAGATAACTGTGATAACGCTACTACACAAACATTTAATTCACGCGCTAATAACTTAAGCTTACGAGAAATCTCACTAATTTCTTGAAATCGATTGCCCTTATGCTTCGGATCACCCGTAATAAGCTGCAAATAATCTACAATAATTAAAATCTTTTTATCACCGTGCTTCCTCTTTAACTTACGAGTTTGCATCCAAATATCTTGCACCGTAACGCCTGCATTGTCATAAATCTCAAATGGCAACTCACCAATCTCCGCAAACGCCTTACTTACCTTCTCCCAATCTTCCATCGCAAAACGATGCTTCGGATTTTTCAGCCTACCTCCTGACACTTCGCCTACGCAAGAAGCCATCCTTTTCAATAATTGCTTACTACTCATCTCTAACGAAAACAATCCCACCGCCGCTCCAGACTTCGCCGCATGTAGTCCAACATTTAGCGCAAACGCAGTCTTCCCCATAGAAGGACGCGCACCAAGGACGACAAAATCACCTTCCTGAAGTCCACACGTCATTTTATTTAACGATGTATAACCAGTCTCAATACCAGTAATCTCTTTCACATCTTGATGAAGCTCCTCATACAAATCAACTAACGCATCCTTCAAATCAAACTCACATACAGAGTCTTTCTCCTCTAACTCACAAAGTGCCGTAATCGTCTCACCGATAACTTTCTCACTCTTCTCCGCAATAAGACGCTCTCCCATCTTGTGCCCGAGAACACCAGCCTGATACATTTTCCACGCACCTCGAACAAGCCCCTCATAATATGAGAAGTTGCTAGTAGTAGGCACACCATCCATTAACCCTATAAAATACTCCATTCCCCCGATGCCCTTCAAAAAATTCGGGTCCAACCTAGAAGTGAAAGTCACAAGATCAATCGGTTGCCCCTCTCCTTCCATCTTTCGCATTAACTGAAATATAGACTTATGCACCGGCATCGAAAAATACTGCTCCGTCAAACGGCACTCCTTAATAAGCTCTCCATCAAGCAATAGAGAACCTAACACCGTCTTTTCCGCCTCCACATTTTGAATACTCATGGCCGCCACCCGCGCTCCGCTAAAAAGCGCTGCAACTCTTCCTCTGACGGCGCATTCTTCTCCCACTCCTCACACCTCGCCAAAAACTCCTCCGTCTCCCCCGTACTAACAGACGACTCCTTCTTCCGAAAGCTCGCCGTATCCGCCTCAACCTCAGAAACTTTCGTAAATCCTTTCCCGTGCCACCCTCTCAAAATGCCCTTCACATAAGCAACCGTCCGCTTATTATTCTCAAACGCAATTTGAAGAGCCTTCAGCACAAGCTCCTCTGACAAATCTTCCATCCACGCACTCAGTTCCTCCACAGTATGCGGAGACAAACTTCCGAAATGTTGCTCATAAAAAGAAAACACGCGACTTCCCGTCTCTTCTTCTATAACCTCTTCTTCCGCCTCTGTCTCCTCACAAACTGGCTCAACATCATCCACAGCCAAATCACTCGGCATACCGAAATGCGCTAAAAGCATCGGAACATTCAGCTCCTCCTCTACGCACTTCTGAAGAAATATATGTACAAACTCCTTATTCTTCACACCCTTCAGCTCACGAAGCACACACTTCTCCACATTCATATTCGTCACCGGATTATAACGAAGCCAATTCAAAACGAATAACTCACGAGTATCCGCATCATAAAGAATCTTCCCATAATCAATGAAGCGCTGCACAAGCTTATCAACAGTCTCCCGATTATAACCCGTCTCCATCTCAGCTAACCGCTTTGGAAAAGGAAAAATCCCACACTGCGTCGTCTTCGAACAAGTTAACAAATAAACATAAAAATACCGCTCCTCCGGCGTCAAATCCAAAACAAAATCATCCTGCCAAAAATTCACCTGCACAGTACGATACACCGCCATCCTAATTCCTCCCGTCTCCGTTCAAAAGTAAAAGCCTCTTCATATATATATATGGGAGACTGGCTGGGTTTTTGGCGTGTTATTTCAAAATTTTTTTGACTACTACTACGGTGTTTGTTGTTGTTTTTGTTTTGTTATGTTTTTTCTCAGTGATTTATTACTTGGTAGGGGCTTGTAAGGGGCTTAGGAGGGGTTAGTTATCAGTTACTTCGATTAGGAAGACTCGATCTGAGAAACTACCTCGTTCTTCTGATTTCTTTTTACGGATGTTGTTGATTTCTTCTAGTGTTGTGCCTTCGTGTTCGGCTAGGGCGTTAATTAGTTCTAGGAGGTCGGAAAGTTCTTCGAGTTTATCGGTTTTTGTTTTTGCTTCGATATATTCTGTTAGTTCTTCTTGTGTTTTCTTGCAGAGTTCTTTTATGTATTCGTCTTGGGGTAGGATTCTTGTTGTGGGTGTTTTTCCGTTAGCTTTTATTATTTGTGGGATTTTGTTTCGGATTAGTTTGTTGTAGGTTGGCATGGGATTTCCCTCCGTTTGGTTTTTCTTCTATTATAATGGAAAAGCAGTTTAACTAGGGGTTAAACTGCTGCATTGCTTCATTACATTCTCTACATTGCTTTGAGTCCTATCAAGTTATTCCATCGTTTCTTCAATACATAAAATATTTAAACTCTAAAAAATAACCATTTCGATTCAACTAATATTGACTCGAAATGGTTATTTATAAATTATATCTTGAATAATTAAACTAAATAAAATACAACCTATTTCCCAAATAATAATTAATCCGTCAAATTCTACACCAAAGAACTACTATTAACGATAGAATCCTTATACAAATAAACCATTATCATCCATCGTTATTAACACTTTAACAGCTCAATTTTATAGTACCTACATTTTAAACAAATCCAAAATCTCTTGATAATCTTCTGTAGGATCTGGAACTAACTTCTTATCTTCAATCGCTGTAATCATTCTTTCTTCTTTTTCTTTTAATCGATGATATATTCTTTCGTCGATTGTATTTCGTCTATCTTCTTGTCCATTCAACATTAAATAATAATATTGAGTATATTGATTCTCAGGAAGCCCCAGACGATGAATTCTATCCCTCGATTGCAACATATGAGTTAAATTAAATGAGTACTCTAGATATATTGCATCATGACATGTTTTATGCAAAGAAACAGATTCAGCTAAAGTATGTGGATTGGTAATTAATACATCTATCTTTCTCGCCTTAAACTTTTCTATAATAGCTTCTCGTTCTTCTTGAAGTGTACTACCATAAATAACAGCTGGATTCAATCCTCTTAATCTTAAATCTCTACATACCTTATCGATTGTACTCACGAACGTACACCATATAATACTTTGCTTTCCTTCTTCATACAGATTACTAGCTAAATTAATAGCTTCTCTATATTTTGATGTAACTGGGACATTTTTAATTAAACTTACTTCTTCTTCAGTAAAGACTACTGTTTTATCATCCATGTATGATAACCATTTTTGAGATTCTTCTTCTCCATACATTTCAATAGCATCAATTGACTTTAATAGTAGTTCA
This sequence comes from Bacillus sp. FSL E2-8900, assembly GCF_037966225.1. Lineage (NCBI taxonomy): Bacteria > Bacillati > Bacillota > Bacilli > Caryophanales > Bacillaceae > Bacillus > Bacillus sp. FSL E2-8900. The sequence continues at coordinate 935,387 of NZ_CP150193.1, read as the reverse complement.
GGATTTGCCGTCGCTTGCATTAATCTAATGTATAAGTTAAACGGAATGTCCCCATATTTACGATACAGTAAATCAATAATTTCTTGTTCTTCTGTATTTGCTACAATTTGAATGATTTCATCATCATTAGCGGGGGGGACATCTAGCTCTTTTTTTGTTGTACGCCAAAAAAATGGATACATTTTATCGTTAATTTCATCTACCTTAGCCGGACTTGGTTTCACTAAATCGTTTGGTTTAAAATTAAAGAACATTTTATATTCGTCTGCATATAGTATATTCAAAAAATTAAATACATCTTGATATGAATTTGGAATAGGCGTACCTGTTAGCACATATTTATATCCAGCATTCACAGACACACGTTTGGCAGACTGTGCACGTTTGCTAGTAATACCTTTTATTTTATGCCCCTCATCAAAAACAAGCATTGTACGTTGATCAATTATGTCTAATAGTACCGATTCATATTTCTGCAAAGATTCATAGTTAATGAGAATCAGATTCTTTTCACCACTGTCTAATCTAAGTTGAAATTCATTACTTTGATTTTCATGGATATTTAAAATATTTAATTCCTTCTTACCCCCAAAATTTTCCTTAAACTCCTGCTTCCAAGATAAAAAAGAGTTTTTCGGACCAATCATTACTATCTTATCAACTTTATCTATTTCTGGTGAATTCAAATAGGCAAAAACACCGTAAATCATAGATGTTTTACCTGCACCCGGAACAGAAAAGTTTGATGCATTTATCATTTGTTGCATATAAAACGCACTCCACATTTGTTTATCTCTTAATGTACGAGATAGCTCCTTAGTAACAATCGTCTTGAATTTTTCAAAACGATTAAGAATTTTCTCATCTTGATTTTTTAGAAGAACTCCATATTTTGAACGTTCCTCTATAAAATATGCTTTTTCTTCGAGATATTTTTCTAATTTGTCACTCACAATGAAGTTGAATTTTTTTCGTTTTGCATATTTTTTTAATATATCAATTACCTTTTTCATTTCAATGTAAGTTAAATCCCCTGAAAACTTAGGATATTTTTGATCATAATATGGTGTCAATTTCTGAGTTATTACAAAATCTGAAGTTTTGATAGTATAGGATTCAAGGTTATCATAGAGAACTAACCTTTCCTCTTCTATGGTTAGGATTAACGCATCTTCAGTTAATATTTCCGTATCCAGAATAATTCGCCCCTTATCATACTTAATAATTTCCTTTTTAATCACTTCGTTAACTTCTTTAACATAAATAATGTTATTATTTTGCCTATCATCCCACAGTTTTTCAAATTCATCTCGTGCTTTTAAGATTTTTTGTTGATCGAACGGTGATGCAAGCCATGTAGCCGTAATATCGAATGACTCAAAATTTTTCTTTATAGCGGCTTCTGTCTCATTATTTGATCCAGTGAAATATATTACATTATTATCGATATCTTGACATAACCCAAATTTAGAATGGAATATACCTGTTTTAGTAAATCCTATTTTTATGTCTACATAACCATTTGCAATTAAATTAGCTAAATTCAAAAAATTTACTTGTTCTTGCAACGATAACGGATTATCTATTTTTTTTATTAACCCTTCTTGTAATTCTTTTCTTAATGCATAGCCTTGTCTAATTAGATTAAAGTCTGTTTCACTTATATCAATAGAAATAATCAACCTCATATGACCACCATTATAAATTAAGCCCTCCAAGCCCTTTGCATAAGCTGCAAGGGCTTGAGAACTGAAATAAGCACTAACTCTGTCATACGAAACTGCTCTAGACAATACTGGATTATAAAACTCTTTCGCTATATCTGATGTAGTAGTGTAATATGACGGTTGTAATGTAAGTTCATTAAATTTCAAGAGCTTCACCAAATTCTGCTAGTACACCGTTAATTTCTTCAAGAACTAAATTAAATTCTTTAGCATCCTCAACTTTGAGACGTTTCACCTGATCGCTGTCAATTTTATTTAAATATGTTAAAGCTTGATTTAATAATTCAACAGGCTTTTTACGGGCTTCTGTAATCTGTGTATCTTCAATTACCTTATCAATAATTACTGAGCTTTCTTTTCGTGCATCTCCTAATTTTTTTCCAATTTCTTTTACTGTTTGAGATGTAACAATATCTTCTTGCAATGTTTCGTATACTTCTTCAACAATTTCTTCATACTCTTCTAAGAAATCTTCTCGATTATCACTATGAATAACGGATTTCCCTATTTGACGAATATAACGAGTTAAATCACCTCGTTCATCGCTACGACTCGTAAAGATAGCTGTAAATAAGGCATTACGAATACGAAGGTATTCTGCTTGAATATCTTTCTCTTCAAAGCTTGGATTATCTAATTCTTCAAAACTCCATTTTTTAAATTCCTTGTTTAAGATAGTAACACATTCTTGTAATGGCCCATCTAATTCCATGTCACGCGCGATAAAATATTGTTCTTTTGCATTAATAAATTCTAAAAATTGAACCATTAAAATGGCCTTTTTAACTCCCATTTCTATATCTTTTTTATTTTTATTTGTAGAATCCCCATACTCTTTGATGGAAAACATTTTATTTTTCACAATGTCATTATACATATCTACTAAATAATCAATGGCATTATAATCTACTGGGCGTTCTTCACCGTGCTGTAGATTTAATTCTAAACGTTTTATATCTCTCTCATCAATACCATTCTCTGTGTCTAAAATAACGGCCTCAAAAAAGACGTCATTTCCTTCTTTTCTTAATTCTCTTAAACATGTAAAACGGCGATTTCCATCAATAACACGGCCATCTTGAAGTACAACACCTGGAAGACGTTGACCAAATCTACTAATATTATCTTTTGTAGCATCTAAAGCAGTTGAATTAGATTCACGAATAAACCCATGTAATACATCGTTGTATTCATCTATAATTGTTCTGTCGATATAATTTCCTTCTGCGATATATTTTGAAATGTAAGTAGCAATTCGACCATTTCTGTCATTATAGAATAGCTTCTCTAAGGGAATACGATAAACTGTGTAATTATTTGTTTTCCCTTTAATTGTTAACTTTCTTGTACCATCAGTTTTTTCGATACCTGTAACACTGGTTAATTTAGTAGTCATTGTCATCATAAATCTCCTCAAAATACATATTTTTATTTTTATATAATTTATTAAGCTCTTCTGAATAATAGATATCTGTTGACTTAATAAGTGATATAACTCGTGAAAAATCCAATACAATTCCCAAATACTCTTTTACATAAGCATCTAAATCATCAATAGATATCACACCGCATTTTTGAATAACCCATTGTATGAAATCAATTAATGCAACGTCTGTTTCCTGAACTGTAAATATATACCCTGTAGATAGTGTAATAGTTCTTATATTAGCAGCCCAAAGTACCCGATCATAAAAAAATCTCTCAAAACCAAACTTTTCAAGCTCATGCGTAAACCCTCGACTATGTAGTAGTTTCAACGTAAAGTACTCATTGCCATTCACATGTTCTAAAGCTTTTTGTTGAAAATCAATTAATTGATTTTTAGGTATACCAGCATTTTCAAGGTTTGTAGAAGTGATATAGATATCCTTTTCCAACTTAATTACATCAAGTGACTTTTCAAGTGAATACAATAAATTTCTAAAAATATTTGTATTATAAATCGCTTTATCATTTTTAGAGAAATAGTTTTTTTCTAAAATGTACTTTATAAAACAATCTTCAACAGTTTCATACTCATAACTAAATACATATTCACTCTTCAAATTAAATCCTAAATCTTTCATGGCAGATTTATTAAGGAATTTCTCACTAAAATTGGGTATTATAGCTTCACCAATCTGTGCTACTTCATTAACAAGATAGATTGCTTTATCTAATATATTTTTCAAATTTAGTATCTGTTCAGAAGTAAAAGTTTCTCTAGCTACTTTAATCGTATCACCATGTAAGTATTCTGGTAAAAACATAGAAATATGACTTTTTAAAGAATCTTGTCTTAGATAATATACGGATTCAATTTTACTTAGCAATTGATCAATTTGTATAGGTGCATACTCATAAAATAAACTGATTAAGAAATTGTTTTTTTCTACCCCGCCAACAGCAAATTCAGGCATCCGATTATAAATTATATTTGATGACTTGATTTCTTGTTTATAAAAATTGTGCAATTCATATTCATCCCTGATATCTATTTTCCCCATTAGTTCTTTGTTTTCACGGAATATTTTTGCTATGTTATACACTCCAGGATCCAGTTGATTTATTAAGAAAAATAATTTTTCTTTAGTGATATCATCAATACGGCTGAAATCAAAATATCTATAAACATTGCCTTTACTTCTAATAAGAATGTCACTACGCTCACTAAATCCTCGTATAGACACTTCATCAAAAAGAAATTTTTCATCTAGACTATTTTTATTTATAAATTGATTACATCTTTTAGCAACTAATTCATCTACAGAAGACTCTTGGCATGTGGTAATGATAACCTCATCAAATATGCTTGATTTAGTTAATGGTACAACCTGTTTCATATGGTTCATCATCATGTTCGAATATTGTAAAATCACATTCTTTTGTCGATCATCGAGTTTATAATTTGAATCTAATAAAATATTTGTAATTTTTTCGTACCCTTTTTTAAATTTGAGATTTAGTGCATTAAATACCGAAGTATTTTCTTTATAAACTTTACAAAAAACTTCTTGATTCCAATTGTACTTTTCGAATAATTCTTTATAAATTTTAAATTCGGCTAAATCATCATCAATTTTATTCAATAATTTTTGTTCCTTCTGAGAAATAGCCTGCCTACTAACATTTTTGAGATTAGCAATTTCTTGTAAAGAATATCCTTCTAATCTCATCAAGAGAACATCTTTATTAAGAAATTCTTCTTTTAAATACTCGTCCAAAAACTTATATTTTTTAAAGAACCTTAAATCACGCTCAAAAATCAATTCTTTTTTAATCATTTTTTCTAAAATTTTCATTTGAGTATCATTAGTCTCAGTTTTAAACTTAGAGTTTAATATATTACAAATTTCTTCTTTTTTTATATATTGATTTGGTTGTAGCTTACTAAATTCATCAATTATTACATTTTCAATAGTCGAAGGAGCTATTCTTCCTTTTAATATTTCAATTTTATCAAAAGCATTAAGCAATTTTTGATAAAAAGACTTTTTACTACCTTCCAGTATTTCATTAAATTCTTCTAATGAAATACTATATAAATCAGTATAAGTAATGCCTTTTTCAATTAGTAACTTAATATTTCTTTCACTAATGCCCTCATATGCTAATTGAAATAGATTATTTACACGGTAAGCATCTGCTACCTCAGAAAACACTGCTAGTAACTTCGTAACGGTTGCTGGCTTATGGAACTTTAGATTTTCTAGATTTGATGTCTGATATTTAATATCACTCCAAGATAGTCCATACTCCTCCCTTAGTTTTTCAACACTTCGAATGTTAAAACCGAAATTACATAAGGCATATAAGTCTAACATTGTGTCAATTTCCGGCATTATGAACTATTTCACTCCATTTCTCTATGAGAGCTCTGATTAAATGTGTATTCATTAATTAACTATTATTTAGATCTAAAAAGAGAATACTACTTTATCACTTAAAACTCAAGAAAAAAAAGGAAATTTCAAGAAAAAAAAGGAAATCTATCGATAGAAATATTATTAATAATTATAAAGGGATAATAGAATGCAAATTTAGCACTCTATTATCCCTTTATAATTATCGATTTATATAATCTAAATACATTTTTTTTGTACCAAATAATCGATGGAGTTCGATTGAATAATAAAGATTCATTTTTGTATTTAAAATTGCATTTTCTAAACGATCCTCTGGAACACGACATTTATACTTACTGATAATTTCTTGCGTCATTTCAAATAAAGAAATGGAATCTTTTCCTTTTAAAATATCTTTCATAATAATTTCAGATGAAATTTTGTACTTTGTTTTAGCAAAAAAAGTAATACCTGCAAATCTATATGAATGAATCCGCCCAGGACGTTTTATAATATTTTCATAAAATACATTATCAAAACCATAGTCATCTACTTCATGATAAAAACCTTCACCTTTTATAGAAGCCAATGTAAATAGCTCTTCCCCAACGTATTTTTCAATAGCCGTTTTATAAGAGACTATGTCTTCTCTCGATACTTTGGCTTTTCGCATTCCTTTCTCAGTTAAATAGATTGTATCTTCAACTCGTAATAGTTTATATGCATTTTCAAGGTTTTCGATTTTTCGTTTCGCCAGTGATGTTTGAAATATTGTATCTACTCTACTATCAAAATAGTTACTTTTTAAAATCTTCCCTTCTAGATACTCACTAATATCCAAAATCTGATTTTTTACTACAAACGTATTTTGAATATGATAACCATGTTGTTTTAAATTTTTTTCTTTTATATCACTTGCAGTAAAATTACTTTTTTCTTGCTTACCCAGATTTATTATTTCATCAATAGTATAAACCTCTTTAGACAAAATTTCTTGCCATTCAATATGTTGATTAATATCAAATTTTTTTCTACTCTCAGTTCTTGTAGGTGTAACTTCCTTTATATCTTTTAAAATCCCACCTATATACGATGCATTTATCCAATAGGCTTGTTTCGTAATCATTTGACCATCTGGTAACTCAACAATATCATTACTATCTTTTGCTTTAGGACGTACATGTACAACCTTATTCATTTTAGATCCTGGTAAGTTATTTGTTTTTATATATGTAGCCCCGTGTTTTTTTAACTCAATTTTCACCCCCTCATTTAAAATCTTTCTTAAGCATTCCCAAAAATCAAAAACATCTTTTTCCAATATTTCTATAGGCATCTGCCACAGTTTAAACCCTTTAAAATATACATCCTTCCCAATACTCTGGAATACAATAAAACAAAATAAAGTATTTCTAAATTTATTATAAATAAAGCTATTTTCCCATTTCTCTGAATGTACTCCTATAAAATCTATTTGTTCAAATGACATAGATTCCTTAGGTACTCCATTTCCCTGTAGTCTTACAGTTTTAATTGCTAAGGTACGCCCATCAACTTTATCTTTTTGATTTATTTTACTTTTCTTTAAAAATTGATTTACCACCATTACAACCGATAACTTTCCTTTTAACAAATCAAAATTCATACCTAAATCTTCAGCTATTTTCTCTATTGTTTTCCCATAATATGCTTGCCATTCTTTTTCAAGCTTTTGATTAAATTGCTCTAGATTCATTTTCCTACCCCTACTTTCTATAACAGTGGTGTTAATTTAATAAATTTATAAAACTACCACTGTTTTAAATCCTTTATTATTTTAATAATTTTATTCTCTTTATTTTTAAAAGATGGTGAATCCTATCATTAGGGCTTTAGTTATCCCTCACAATCCCCTCCTTCACTATAAATCATTTTATACTCTCTTCTATACAAAATAAATAACCTGACCTCTATATAAAATAGTAGTCAGGTTATTTAGCATCGGCCATAGTTCTTTTTATACAACTATGCCTACTTTTTAAAGACCCAGGCTCAGTTGGACAAAATTCTTCAGCTTTTCCTCTGTATTAATCTCCAAAATCCTTTTTCCCATTCGCTCCACCAAATCAACCACTAAAGCATTTCCCATACAAAAGTACCTATTTCTTTGTGGCATACCAGTATTTGTCCAGTCCATCGGGAAACCATTTAACAATTCACATTCAACTGGTGTTAAATATCTTAGTCTTTTTGTATAAGGATCTTCTATTACATGTGAACTTCTATTACATGTCCCTTCACTTGTTAACATTGTACGTCCAGGCTTTTCTAAATCATCAGGGAAAGCCATTCCTCCCTCAGAGTAGAAATATTTATGACCCGTCGCCTTTGATACTCTTTCTTCTTTTTTAGGACCTTTAAGATACTTCAGTTCCTCAAATTCCGTTCTTCCCTTTTTGTTAACCTTATCCATTTTCAAATAATACGATTCATCTGCAGGGCCAAATTTATCATATACCTTTTGAACAACTTCACCTAAAGTCTCTGCATTTTCAGTTACTGGAACTAATTCTTCCGTATATACTTGTCCATCCATCATTACGCCAGAATTATAGTATTCAGCTTTAAATGTATCAGAAACCTCAATAATATCGACTGGCAACTCAAATTGCCCTCTTTTTTTGTTTTCTTCAGGTGCTTCATGCACATTAAAAATTGGAGCGAAGAATCCATTTCCACACAATATCTCTAAAGGCTTCATTTTACTTTGAACAGACGTGAAATGAGATTCTTTTAAATACGCAAAAATAAATACTCTTCGTCTTCTTTGAGAATTTCCATAATCCGCAGCGTTAATAACTCTCCATTCCACTACATATCCTGCGTCTCTAAAGCTCGCCAGCATAATAGAAAAATCACGACCTCTTTGTTTTGCTGGTGATTTCAACAATCTATCTACATTCTCTAACAAAACAAATCTTGGCTTGCGAGAATTAACTATGTTCATTATCTCCCAAAAAAGAACACCTTTTTTTCCTTGTATTCCTTTTTCATTTGATAAAGTACGTGCTACAGAATAGTCTTGACAAGGGAATCCACCTACTAATAAATCATGCTCAGGTATTTCCGGCCAAGCTTCTGCTATATCTTTATTTACATGTATTCCTTTATTTTTAAAGCGAGTTGCATAACAATTAAATGCATGTTGTGCTTTAGTTGAGGGCTCCCACTGGTTTCCCCAAAGAACTTCAAAGTTTTCGTTTGCTTCTAGTCCTAATCTAAAACCTCCTACTCCCGCGAAAAGTTCTACTACTTTCACCATAAATACACGAACATCCTTTCGGTATTTTATTTATCTATGCTTCATTATAATAAAAAGTGAGGAAAAGATCAACTATAACATTTCAAGAACCATACTTTTTTATAATTTCTTATTTTGGCTTGTAACAATTAAGAAAACAGTTCGCTACTATATCAATAGTATAAAGGAATAAACTTCCCTTGAACAGATCCAATATAGCCCTTATCTAATAAAACAAATCGTCTTTTCCTTCTTATAAATTTTTACTTATATAAAATTGAAACAGCTTTTAATTATAGCATAACTTTAATATGTATTGTTTAAAATCATCAACGCAGCACTGTATACAGAAAGGAGATTATTATGGACTACACTACAATAGGAGAACTAATGAAAAAAGCACATGAAGCTGAAGGAAAAACATTTGGTGAAATCGATACAACTGACCGACTTGCAAATGCAAAGTCAAAAGGTGGACTAGGACAAGTAATCGAGGAAAGCTTTTTTGGATATGAAATAAATTCAAGCGCAGAAGCTGACTTTAAACACCTTGGTATTGAACTCAAAGTAACTCCATTTAAACAAAATAAAAACGGTTCATTATCAGCCAAAGAACGGCTAGTCTTAAATATTATCAACTATATGGAAGAAGTTCATACACACTTTGAAACCTCAAGCTTTTGGAAGAAAAACGAAAAACTACTATTAATGTTCTATGAATGGGTACCTGGTGTAGACCGTAAAGATTTTCACATTACAAAAAGCCTTTTATTCACCTATCCTGAAGCTGATTTAGAAATAATTAGACAAGACTGGGAAACCATCGTAAATAAAATTCGTGCCGGCAAAGCACATGAATTATCTGAAGGTGATACAAACTATTTAGGAGCTTGCACTAAGGGTTCCAATAAAAATTCACTTCGCTCACAACCGCATTCTGAAATTCCAGCAATGCAAAGAGCTTTTTCGTTAAAGCCTTCTTATATGACAGCACTAGTTCGCAGGTATCATTTAAACGAAGAACTAGTAAGTTTTACAACAACAAATGAACTAAAAGGAAAATCTTTAGAAGAAATCCTTTATTCAAAATTTGAAAATTACATAGGCTTAACTGATCAAGAAATCGCTCAAAAATTATCTATTGATTACAAACCTACAACCAAAAGCTTTGTTCCACTATTAGTAAGCTCTTTACTGGGTATTAAAGGAACTCGACTCGATAAAATTGAAGAATTTGCGAAAGCTAATATAGAATTTAAAACAGTTCGTTTAGAGCCCAACGGTAAACCCGAACAAAGCATGTCATTTGAAACAATCGATTTTCATCGATGGACAAACGAATCATGGGAAGAAAGCGAAATTAGAGAACGCTTCTATCAAACCAAGTTTTTATTCATAATTTTTGAATTTAACCAAACAAAAAAAGAAAATCCAAACCGTAAACTCTACTTTAAGGGTATTAAACTTTGGAACATGCCCGCCCCTACAATAGAAAAAGAAATTCGTGAACTATGGGAAGAAGTTAATAAAGTAATACATGATGGTATTCAAATCGAATTTAAAAAACGTGGTGACAAAGTCATCGAAGCAAATAACCTACCAAAAATAAATTTCAATGGTGTTGCGCATATTAGACCAAAAGCTCGTAACGGTGCTGATAAAGTAACTTTACCTAATGGTCAGCATATTACAAAGCAGTGTTATTGGTTGAATAATTCGTACATAGCTGATGTTATTACTGATAAAAATTAATAAAGAGTTAATTTTCTTTTTGAGAAATGCACCCTCCATATTAAAAAGGAAGATATCACTTTTCTCTAAAGATACCTTCCTTTTATCCATTTGTCACCATTTTGCAAATAGTACTTCTAAAGAATAATACAAAATTATTGTGCCGAGCTAATAAGTAATTATTTATAAGCATTAGAAATTGTGCTCTTTTGTCCATACATAACTATGTATCAGCTGTTAAAACCAATGCTGGTGAGATAATTTTCATATAGCTTTATACTTCATTCTAGAACTGTTCAGCAACATAATCGTAGTAATCAGATAAAATCCCCTGGTATCTTTCTTTTATTTGTTGATCCGTTTGAAAAGCAACCACTTGACCGCTAAAAGACTTGGTCATTATAATTTCTGATTTGTTATACATATCTTCTTTATCGACTTTATCTTCATGTTTGCGTTGTTCTAACAAAATTAAATTCCCTAAAGAAAATCTTTTATCTAGAGTAGTAGATTGATCAATAATATGTTCTAAGCTAGCTTCAGAAATAAACTTAAAAGAATCGTTGCTATTCTTTTGTCCATTTTCTATTTGTTGTTTTTCTGATAAAACTGTCAAAATAAGTTTTATCAGAATCTTATTTTTTTTCTCTGTTTTATTCATGTCTTTATGCTTCGTATTATGATCATAAGTTAACTCATTTGCATCTAATACCGCTTGTTTTGAAGGTGTCTTCTCTGATAGCGCAGCAAATAATCTATTAATTACATCTGGCATTTGACTTTTATCTTTATCTCTAAATTCTCGACCATACTTAGAATATATATTTCTAATTTGGTTACTTGGTGACGACGTTATTACAAACAATGATTGAAATAATAGCACTTTATTTAGCACTTTTTTAAATTGTTTAGATGTAATACGATTGTTGTCTCTTGCAAAAAACAAGCCTAACAATAACGTTCTAACCTGGGTCACATCTAATTCATTTAAGTTCTGTAGATGCCGTTTAATAATAGAGTGATCATTAAACAAAAAATACCTTTGCTCTCCAAATAATTTATCATTATCTTGGGGGCTAATTATTGTTTTATAATGTGCTGATTCTTGAACTAGCTCATTTAAAACCGTTTGATAGCTTGAGGTTGTAGCTTCATATTTTTCTAGAAATATAGGAAATACATCCTTTTTTGCAGCCGGTCTATATTTAGAAGAAAGATAATGTATAAAGAACGTTGACATACTACTCGTTTCATTAATTGAAACATTATCCTCAATTGTTTTCCAGTGTTTATTTGCTGAACCTGTATCATCATCTAAAAGTTCAAAGATTTCATTTTTTATTAAGTCTGGTCCACTTAGCGGCATTCCTCGATAGTTAAAATTACGATATATGATGTTGGCAGATTGTTGATCCTCGGAATAGATAATAATTACAGTCGAATTCAATAAATGAGCTCCTAAAGTATCAAGAAAATCCAAATAATCCCTAGTAGGAATATCTTCAATTTTTTCCGAATCAGCTTTATTGAATTTAGAACCACTTAATCTCTTTGCTAGTTCCAAACGCGAAAGTTGAATTTTAAACCATTCATAAGTCTCTAAAAGTAATTGTTGCCCTTCATTTTCTGGATTATGTACTGCTCCATTTGTTTTATGCCCATTAATATTTAAAATATTCACTGGTAAAATGGGTTCTAATTTTCTATTAATAACTCGAGCTCGTGAGGATGACGTACCCTGTCGTATTTCCTTAACAACAAGTGCATCATCATATTGATGATCGTAGTCAATACCTTCTTCTTTTTTTGTTTCTTCAATAATATCCCTTATAGCAGCTAAAAACAAAGTCATAGTTGTCAAACGCTGTTGGCCATCTACTACAATTTTTTCCTTTTTATCATCAGAATAATCACCTACGACTAAGAAAGTTCCAAAAAAGTAATTTTCTAAGTGCCCATCATTATTTATTTTTAATATATGAGAACCATTATCGTATGTTGCTTTACTAACTACTAATAAATCATTCAAAAAATCCTCAAAATTTTCTTTTTCCCAAGAGTAATCTCTTTGAAAATTAGGGATTTTATAAATATTACGCGCCCCAAAAACATCTCTTATCTTCTTATCTGTTGGATGAAATTTCATAATATTACATGCTCCTTGCTACTTATTCTAGTAAAAATACTTGTTCAGATATATATTTTATTGATGTTCATACAATATTGTTTTACTTACATGACAGATATTAATTACAATAAGTTCAACTTTATTATACATTTTAATATTAACAGAAAATGTATAATCCAAGATATTAAATTATTTAAAACCTCGCTGAATACTGTACTGGTTTCAAATTAAGCTTCTTATTTAAATTACCCTCTACTTTATAAAATTTACCGCTGTTAGTTGAACTGTTGTATTCGTATACTCTGATTAATTGATAAGAACTAGAATGTTCTTCCGAAAAAGCAAGTTCATTGGGAGAAATGAAGAAATCCGAATTGATACCACCCTTTGTAGTTTTAACTTCAAGATACAGCGGTGAGCCATCTTCTTTAAAGGATCGGATATCATATCCTGCACCATCACCTTCTACAACTGATGTATGTATAATCTTTTCTGCTAAATCATGACGTCCAGCATTGATAAATTGTGTATGTATATAATCGAAAACAAGTAATTCTCCTAGCAAGCCAATTTTTTTATTTTTTTTATTACTAACTTCAAAATCATTCTTTTTGGCGTTAAAATCATTTTTCTGTCCTTGGCGCCCCCTTTTTTCCGGTTCACTTGTTTCAAGTAAACTATTTTCTTTTACATCATAAGACGTAGATAATTCTTTTACTAAAGTTAAATCTGATGTAGTGCAATATTCATTAGTGGTAAATTCAAAGTCTAAAAGCTGCCACTTAAACAAAACTGGATGTTCTTTTTCTAAATCATGAGCTAGATAAGCAAGTCTCCCCATATAAGTAAATGGTTCTGTTTTATTTGTTTTTGGATTGATTTTTCGAGTTCGTAAAAACAAGTAAATATTATGTTTTTGATAATCATGGCTAATAAAATCTAAGATTTGGGGATGTTTTAACCCTTGTTTCTTTTGCGATTGCCATGTAAGAACTCCCTTTTCTGTGATACTTTCTTTGAATTCTTGGCCTAATTTATCCTGGCCAAAAGTTACGAAGAAAACATACTCACGTGGACGGCCTGGAATTTTCACAATACCATGAATTCCCCATGTACCAGCACCAGGTGTAAATGGTGTAACACCATCAAAAATATTATATATATCTTCACGGGTATATTGATTAAGTAACTCTAATTTTTTCAACCTTTCATCTCCTTTTCCTATAATAACTAGTATTTACAATATGGAGCTAATTCAATATAAATCTTTCTAAATACTATTAAATTAATAATTCCCCTATACATTTCTTTCCTAAGATACATCTTATTTCTCTTATTTTTAGACGTATAAAATTTATTTTCATATTTTATACTCCACTTAAACCGTGTATCTAAATAAAGGTATATAAAAATTACTCAATCAAATTCTACCAAATAATTTTGAACAACCAATTTAGTGTCTAATTTTTTCATTTGCTTTCTCACACTCAATGTTCTGTATAATTATTTCCTCTTTTTATCTAAATACATAATATCCCTTTTGTAAAGAATATTAAATAAACTATCACATTCCTTTAGGAGGAAGAAATTTAAATTTTTTCAGAATATCAGATTACCAATAAGATGAAATATTGTATTATATATACATAAAATATAAGAAGGAGTATTCTCCCATGGCCTTACATAAATTTACCCGAAAAGAATTAGATAAAATTTTTAAAGATGCTGTAGGTAATACACTTGGAGACTGTGATGTTAACAATGTATTTGCAAAGACTATTAAATCACCTAAAATTACCGGCATCGCTGGAGACGTTGTAGAACAATCTATCTTAGGTTATCCCCCTGATACAGATAAAAAACCTGATTTAATTGTGGACGGTATTGAAACAGAATTAAAAACAACTGGTATTCGTAGGCCTAAGAAGAATAGTAGAACCAAAAAAATGTCTAACACTATTTATGAAGCAAAAGAGCCTATGTCAATTACAGCTGTTTCACCTGAATCAATCACTGATGAAGAATTTGAAACCTCTAGCTTCTGGCATAAACTAAAGCATCTATTATTAGTATATTATCACTACAACTCTCCAGAAACTGTAACAGCTGCTGAATATGCTAAATTTTTCATTGAAGGTTACCATTTTCACACGTTTTCAGATGAAGATAAAGAAATTCTAAAAAACGATTGGCTCATTGTGCGTGATTTTATTCAGCATTTAAAAGATACATACGAGGACCCTAAAGCTGAATATCCTCGAATTTCTTCTGAACTACGAAAAAGTTTAATGCTGATAGACACAGCACCTAAGTGGCCTAACCGCCCTCGTTTCCGTCTAAAACGGACTACCGTATCAACTCTAGTACAAAAACATTTTGGAGATAAATTTGAAAAGCTGGATGATACATATTTAAACTTTAAAGAACTTGATAATAAATTACATAATCTTACTCAAAAATATAAAAATAAAACGGTAGGAGAGCTCATGAAAGAATTTGACATTCTACCAACTACAAACGGATCCGCACCAAAATCTATCTCGGAACAAATTATTGTAAAAATGTTTGGGGGAACAGTGAAAAAACTAAGTAAAATTGAGTTATTTAGTAAGATTGGAATTGTTCCAAAATCTATCGTGCAAACTACCGAAAGTCGCCGTACAGAAGATATGAAATTTTGCCAAATTGATTTTGAAGAATGGACTGATCCAAAAATACAATTTGATGAATCCTTTGTCTATAACTACTTTCATGAAAAACAGTTTTTATTTATTATTTTCGAAGAGCCTTCTATGAATGCTCCATTACTGGATAATAAATTCCTTGGATTTAAGCGCCTTTCTATGAATGATAAAACTATAGAAAATGATATCAAACCTGTATGGGAAACAGTTCGTTATTTAATTAATAATGACAAACTAGAAGAAACAATTGACTTAGATAAAAACTATAAACCTATTATCAACAAACGTTCCAATACTGTTAGAACATCGATTAATTTCCCTAAGTCAACAGATAATTCATTTTTCATTCGTGGAACAGGCAGTGACGCATCAAAGAAACCACTTGTCATTAACGGTATCAGCATGTATCAACAACAACTATGGCTTCGTGGAGATGTTATTGTTTCTATGCTTAAAAATATCGATTTTATTTAATCAATAAATAAATTTAGTATTTATTTGAGCGACTATAAATCATTTAATAAAGATTTTAATTTCACCATCCTTTTTTACATAATGTTATCTAAGGATTTGCATAAAAAATTTTTAAATATTATAGATTGATAGAGCTTGGATTGTTACAAGATTTCTTCCATATCTTATTTATAACATTTTGCCATAAATAGATTGCCAAGTACCACCTTTCATACCTGGCAATCTATTTAAAATATAAACCCTTTTTCAGCAATATCCGTTAATATTTTGATTCTCTTCATCACTAAATAACTCATTCTTGTCGCCTAGTACTCCATCTTCTTTTACTTAATCACTAAATTCTGCCATTTCCTCATACCTAAAATCACATTCCTCCAAAAACCCCCTAGTCTCCCCACTCCCCTTATAAAAACTCTCCCAACCCCGCTCCCTCAAAATCCCCTTCCAACTATCACTCTCCACCATCCTCTTAATAACACCATCCCAATAAGCAACCTCTTCCTCCGTCATATCTTTTGGTCCCATAATACCTTTCCAGTGCTGGAAGATGACGTTGATGCCTTGTTCTTTCCAGGTTGGGATTTCTGGTAGTCGGTCTAGGCGTTTTGGTGCGGATACGGCTAGTATTTTTATTTTGCCGGCTTTGTATTGTTTTTCGGCTTCGGATAGAGTCATGGTTGCGGCGCTGATTTGTTTGTTCGTTAGGGCGTTTATGATTTTTTCTTTGTTTTCGTAGACGAAGAATTGTAGTTCGGCTGGATTTATGCCGAATGCTTTGCTTACTTGTACGAATGATAGGTGATCGTCGTTTCCTAGGCCTGGGGCAACGCCGATTTTGAAGTTTTTCTTGTCTTGTTTTAGTTGTTCCATGAGTTGTTTTGCGTTTTCTATGTTTGATTCTTTTGATACGACAACGACTTCCCAGTCCGATGCTAGTGTCGCGAGCGGCGTGAAGTCTTTATATGTTAGTTTACTGTGGCCTAGTAGGTTGTTCGTTATGAGTAAGCTTGAGTTGATCGCTAGTACGTGACCACCTTTTTGTTTCGTATATTTCCATCCGACGTCACCGCTGCCACCTACTTTGTTTGTGACTGTGATTGGTTTTGTGAAGATTTTTTCTTCTGTCAGTGTTTTTTGCATCGCTCGTGCCGTTAAGTCCCATCCTGCTCCTTGAACGTTTGGCGCAACGATTTCTACTTTGTCTATGTTTACTTTATTCGTATGGGATTTTTCCGAAGAACAACCAGCTATTACTCCTGTCATGATCCATATACATAGTAATAATCGTTTTTTCATAGTCCTCGTCCTATGCGATATTTTCGTTCTGGTCGTCCGATAATGCCGTATGTGTACTCTACTGTGCATTCGTTTGTCGCTACTAAGTATTCTAAATATCTTCTTGCGGTTGTTCGGGAGGCCCCCATTTGTTCTCCCATTTCTTCTATTGTAATGCCCTCTTCGAATCCTTTTATAATCCCTTTCACTTTTTGCAGTGTTAACGGGTCCACACCTGTCGGTAAGTTTTTTATGTCTTGTGTTTGCGAGATGCCGAAGAAGTTATCGATGAGTGCTTGATTCACTTCATTGTTACTATGTAATAATTGCTTCTTTCTTTTATAGTCTTCAATTGTGCGAACGAATTTTTCTAACGTAACCGGTTTTATAAGGTAGTTGCTTACGCCATTTCGAATTGCTTTTTCTAACATATGATTTTCATTTGCCGCTGTAACCATAATGACGTCAACGTTTGGAAAGTCAGCATGGATTTTTGGTAATAAGTCCGTTCCGATTCCATCTGGTAAATAATTATCTAATAGAAGCAAATCGACTTCTTCCTTTTGTAGTAATTCCATCGTTTCTTTCGCGTTCAATGCTTTTCCGATCACTTTTACGTCCTTTATTTTTGATAAAAACTCTTCCTGAATTTGCGCGACGCGGAAATCATCTTCTGCAATTGCAACCTTCAACATATGTCCATCCCCCTGTTTGTTATGTACTTTCTTTCAATGTTTTCGGAAGGTAAATTGTAAAAATAGCTCCCCCATTTTTCTCGTTTTGAATTTCAATTGTTCCCCCTAGTAGATCTACCATTTCTTTCACGTTTGCTAGTCCGTAACCACGATCATTTCCTTTCGTTGAAAATCCTTTTTGAAAAATAGTCGTGATTTTTTCTGCCGGTATCCCTATCCCACTATCTATCACTTCAAACACAATATCGTGCCCAATATCCGTAACAAAGAAGGACACATTCTTTTCCTCTTGTGTACTCACCGCATCAAATGCATTGTCGATTATGTTTCCAAGAATCGTAATAAGGTGCGAAACTTTTATATGGTCTGGTAACGGATGAAGCGCACTATCTCCTTCAATATGAAAATCAATTTTCTTCTCAGATGCTGTTCCGATTTTTCCTAATAAAATAGCTTGTACTTTCGCATCATGAATTTGATGGAATAAAATATGGTTTTGACTTTGATGAATATTAGATTCTTGTTGAATAAATTCAATCGCTTCTTTGTAATGTCCTAATTGAAGTAATCCTGATAAGACGAAAAGTTTATTTGTAAATTCATGCGTTTGAGCGCGTAAATCCTCGGAATACTTTCTTACCTCAGATATTGTGTTCACAAGGTTTTGCAGTTCTGTTTTATCTCTAAAACTGCATACAACGCCTACCGTACTATTATTTTCGAGTATCGGTGTCATGTTTAAAATAAACACTTTATCTTGAAACGCGATTTCTTGATCGCTTTCTAGCACTCTTTCCATATTAAATTCCGGTAAAACTTTTGAAATGTGCTGCTGCATATAATCACCATTTACATGAAGCATCTCTTCTGCCGAAGTGTTCATCATCGTAATAAAACCGTTTTGATCAATAGCGATAATTCCTTCTTTTATAGATAGTAGTATCGCGCTTCGTTCCCGGTATAACGCCGCAATTTCATTCGGCTCTAAACCGAGTGTATCTTTACGAATGCTACGTGCTAAAAGAATGCCGCCAATAATTCCGACTACTAATACAGCTAAGGAAAAGAGTATAATTTCTTTCGTTCTGCTCAGTATGTTAGATTCAATACCTTTTATTAAAAACTCTACTGTCACAACACCTACGACTTGATCGTAGTCTCCGTTATGAACAATAATGGGTGCCTTTGCCATTAAAGCCGGACCACTTTCACCATTTCCTTCGAGCGTATAATAGCCACCAAAAGTGAGTGCTTCATAGTTATACGGGTTGTTACTCTTTGTGCCAATTAACTCCGAATTAGAATGGGAATACATCACCCCAAAGCGATCTTCTATAATGACAGTATCGGCACCAGATTGCTCGCGAACTTGTTCCGCAATAGATTGAATGTTACTTTTATGCTCGTTATTTTGAAAGGCATCTTTTATAGCTGGCATAAAAGAAAGCGACTTGGCTGTTTGCAGTGCTAATTGTTCCACTTGGCGCTTCGTATCAACGGACTGAATGTAAACAAATATTCCTGCTAATAGGAGAACAACAAATAAAATTAACGTAATAATTAAGCTTACTATTTTCGTTTGCAATGACACTTTGCGTGATTTCTTCATTCTTCATATCCTTTGATAAAATATTCTAAACTATCAATCTCCTTTTTCTATTATTATGACAAAACGAATAAGGAAGCAACTATTAAAACTCTCCATGTACATAAAGTACAAAAAGAATAAAATTGTCATAATATTGAGATTTTATTCTACAGACAGTACAATTCAACTATAATGAACACGCTTTCATAATTATCATTTTATTTATAAGCAAGAGGAGGAAAGATTATGGCTCAAGTAAAATCTAATCGAGTCGCCGGCAATATTTTTAAAGGGTCTGTCGGCAATTTAATTGAATGGTACGATTGGTACGTTTACTCTGCTTTCGCTGTTTACTTTTCAGCAGAGTTCTTTCCTAAAGGAGATCCAACGAGCCAGTTACTGAACACAGCAGCTATTTTTGCAGTTGGATTCTTAATGCGCCCTATCGGAAGTTTATTAATGGGACGCTATGCGGATCGGCACGGACGCCGGGCAGCATTAACGCTTTCGATTACAGTTATGGCCGGTGGTTCTTTAATTATCGCCTGTACACCTAGTTACGAAAGCATCGGTATTATGGCACCAATTATTTTAGTTCTTGCTCGTTTACTACAAGGATTATCACTCGGCGGAGAGTATGGAACTTCCGCAACGTATTTATCTGAAATGGCTAGTAGTGGTCGCCGTGGCTTTTATTCAAGCTTCCAATATGTAACGCTCGTTGCTGGGCAAATGGTTGCGTTAGGCGTTCAAATTGTTCTTCAGCAATTGCTAAGCGAACCAGATATGAAGGCTTGGGGCTGGCGCATTCCATTCATTATTGGAGCGATGGGTGCAGTAGCTGTATTATGGCTTCGCCGCACGATGGATGAATCGGAGCAGTTCGCAAACATAAAATCACAAAAACGCGAAAGCGCAGGAACCGTTCGCGCTCTTATGAAACACCCGAAAGCAGTATTAGCAGTAGTCGGCCTAACATTAGGAGGCACTGTCGCATTCTATACGTACACAACATATTTACAAAAGTTCATGGTAAACACAGTCGGTCTTCCGAAAGAAGTTGTAAGCTGGATTAACTTTGTCGCACTACTTATTTTCGTCGTACTTCAACCAATTGCAGGACTACTATCAGATAAAATCGGACGCCGCCCATTATTAATGGCATTCGGTATTCTTGGAACATTACTAACAGCACCGATCTTCTTCTTCATGGAAAAAACGACAGAACCAATCGTAGCATTCTTACTCATGATGGTCGGTCTCATCATCGTTACTGGTTACACTTCTATTAACGCAATTGTAAAAGCAGAACTCTTCCCGACCGAAATTCGCGCACTAGGCGTAGGTTTACCATATGCACTAACAGTTGCGATATTTGGCGGAACAGCTGAGTTCATCGCATTATGGCTAAAAAGTATCGGAATGGAATCACTATTCTACTTCTACGTAGCTGGATGTATCGCGATCAGCTTTATTACGTATTGGCGTATGGATGAGTCATCGAAGACTTCGCAGATTGAGGCAGAGCTTGGTGGTGGGGATACATTAGTTAATAATAAGTCTAGTTAAAATTATGTATTCTATAATCTTCGTTTATCTGAACTCGATTTAATTTATCTAAGAAGGCATAATTCATTAAGATATAATTTAAAAACCTCTACTTATATGTAGGGGTTTTTGTATGACGAAAAAACACGTATTATCGACAATTGCAAAAAGCTGGAGACTTTGCTGGTATAGAATTTATCGGTACTCACACCATGCGAAAAACCTTCGGCTATTGGTTCTATAAACAAACAAAAGATGTTGCTATGTTACAAGAAATTCTTAACCATAGCACATCCCCCTGAAATATATTGGAATTAATAAAGAAGAAAAAGATAATATTCTTGATACATTTCAAATTTAATTCACTTAAAATTACTATTTCAATCATCATAAAAAAGACCTTTTATTTTAAAATAAAAGGTCTTTTTTATAAACATATATGTATTAAGATTTATATTTTTTTACTGTACAAGGAATAGTTACAATGTACAAATCAATAGCATAGATTGTAACACAGATACCTTTACCTTCAGCTTCTAACTTTTTATCTAGTTGAGACAAATGCTCTGAAACTTTTCTTTTTCCCCATCTTCTAGGAAACCATTGAAAAACCTTAGGAACATTATATTTTTTATTATACCAAGTATTCAATCTCCAAAAAATGAAAAAAACCAAAACAATAATTATGATATGAAAAATATCAGAATATGAAATTCCTAAAACCATATTATATTTTCTCCATTTTCACTAAAACTCAGATAATTTACTTCTTAATTCTAATTCATCCTCTGTTTCGAAACCCTTAAATAATAAATGAATTATTTGATTATGATTAAAAAACACATTATATTCTTTTGATAAATTACCATGAGGATATGGACAAGAAACATAATCGCATAATTTATTATCAGCTTGTTGTTGCTTTCTTCCATAAATCATAAGAGGTTGATTAATTTCTTCTATAAGAGCTACAGAACCAATTGGTAATAATTAGCCTCCGATTGGAAAATAAGAGACGAACAAAGACAATCTACTCAGCTCCCTTAAGGTTTTAATAGTTTAATATTTGATTTTCAAGTTTGCCTTCACAAATTCCTGTTAACACTAATAATAAGAAGAACAGGCCGTAAAACGGGCGATCAATTTGATCATATAGGTCATACGCTTCGCCAAGTAGAACATCCGAATCATGTGGTTGTTCACCCTGTAACAATTACTAACAGCGCGTAGAAAACATTTGGATAAATAAGAGGCAAATAAATGATTAAAAAGTTGTAACCCCTACTATAAGAAATACTATTATTACCAAAGGAAGAATGATAATCATAAAGGATATTATTATTGTTAATAATGCTTTCCATGCTGAAAATTGGTGTGCTTCTCCTAAACATTTTAAGGAAATAATGATTGTCCAAATTCCAATAACTATATCAATTATGGCAAAAATAAGAAACAAAATCGTTAAAGTTATGCTACTCTCCATTTTCGGTGTCTCACTCGTAAAGTTTTCTATCCCAAACAAGAAAAATGAAGGCACCCAAACTAATATAAGAGAGTAAACGTAAGGGATATAAGAATAGGCAACTGAGTAACGTGTTTTTTCAAAGGTACCTTGTCCACCAAGTTTTTTTGCCACCCAATTAAATAACGCTGGTAGCAAAAAATAATAAATTAAGAAGGCAACGAAGGTACCGAATATAACCATTGAGATTAATGAAACTGGACTACTTATTGAATCCGCCATATTTTTAGAAGATGCTCGATCTAAAGTCTGTACGAATGAGCCTAATAAAATGAGTAAAAACACATTCTTAGGTTTGGATATAAAAATTTCTTTCATTGTATCACGTGGTTTTGTCCAAATGGAGAACCAAGGATTAAGTGCACGTTTAAATTGATTTTCTGGAGTTTCCATATAAAAAACATTCCCCTTTCTTAAAACATATTAAATTTAAATCCCTAATTATCCCAATTATGTACATATAAATATTAAAGCATAAATAGTCGATTATTTAAATGTAAATATTCAATCATTTAATTTCATCTGAAACTTAGGGGGAGTGCTTCTTAGCAATTACCTCTATATTTTCTTACATTTTTAACTATGGGCTGATTAGTTACTTTCATTTTTGAGTACCTCACATTCTTTAATACACGGGATAAACAGCTATAATCTTATCATTAATAAGAACAAACCTAATTTCCATTCCTTCAGATGTTTTACCACAATATAATCTTCCACTTATACATCTTTTATTGCTATAAGCCTCGTGAATGGCTTCCATAAGAAGAATGCGATTATATACTTGAAATGCAACAAATTCTCTTTAAAAGCCTATACGTATTTTCCCTCCATCTTCTATATGCTTCCGTAAATAATAATACTTATGGAGTTCTATAATCATATAAAACAAACCAAACGAAAACACTGTGCATGCACACATAAATACAATCGCACCCATCTGTTGTGTTGCAATGCTAAGAATTATATTAGCAATTAACTGCCCCGATCCAGCTGCAATAGCTGCTACTTTTACACCACCAATTTCTTCATTCTTAAATGTTTCTTTTATCATAATTAATTTATTTTCTTCAATGACCTAATCCTCTCTAACTAAATAGCTTTTATTCTTATCTTCCCAGTATCTATATTCATAGGGTACTTGTTCATCAAATCGCTGTAAATAACCTCTCCAGTTATTCGGAATATATTCTTCAAAAGATATTGATTCCGGATAATTAGAATAAAAAGTTAAACGCTCAAAATCTATTAGGAAACATGGATTATAATCATAATAGGCTTCTTCTCTATTAGTTCTTAGTTCTCTTAAAAATTCTAACCTAATATCTTCTGTAAATCTTTTATATTTTTCTATTCTTTCTAAAAAGTTAGCTATTGTAGTCTCATTTAAAATACTAATGCCTTTTCTTTCTTCTGGATATTCACTAGGAGGATAACCAGCTTGATTATAATCTAAACACCATAAATCTGATTCAGTTATATACCAATTGAGCTTATTTTTATATTTTACACCCACTATAATATTTTCGGCGTATAAAGGCTTAATCATTTAACTCGTTCTCCTCTCTTACTTAATAAGTTTAGCATTTCGTCCATATTCTACTAACCACCGACTAGTGGGGTCAGGTAATTCGTATGCAATACCTTCAAATTCATTTTTATCAAAAGTACCCTTGTCAACAATCTTAGGAGCTGTTCTACCCTCGTTAAGTGGATTAGTTTTATAATCCTTCTGAATAAAAACAGCCTATGTAGTTATACAGGTTCTTCAACCATAAGTAGTTGTTTTCTTCCGTAAATTACAACCTTTTTTGTCCCTCCTTTTAAGAGAACAATAGAGCCATTTGGTAAAAACTTTTCTTTAAAAAATTGCATAATTCCCTATCCTTGCTTTATCTAAATGTAATTCTATATTCATGATGTTGCTTCTCCCTTTTCTTTTCCGCATTCTTTACTGACTATAGGAGAACCACGATTATATACTTAAAATTCAATACAGACTCTTTAAATGGTTTCATGTGTTCTACCCCCATCTTCTATATGCTTCCTTAAATAATAGTACCTATGGAGTTCCATAATGAAATGAAACAACATAAACGAAAGCATGGAGTATACACACATTAATACAATTGCTACCATCTTTTGTGTTGCAAAACCAAGACTGATATTAGCAATGAGTTGACCCAATCCTACAAAAGCCACTACTCCAAAACTAGAGTTTTTTTTCGATGATTTTGATTTTTTGATTGATTCCTGAAGTTTTTTAATATGATTTTTATAATAATAATGCAAAGCAAAAATATACAAACCAACCGAAAAAATAAAATAGATAGGAGTTTGTAATCCTAACATTCCATATGCAAACTTTTGGGTTATAACTAATAATCCTACTGAACATACGATGCCAAATACCCCACGAAATAGAGTGTATTGTAATTGTCGCTTCCTAGGATTTATAACAATCCATATTGCCCATACATTTAAAAAAGCAACTGGTGGAACTATTATGTACATATATATCGGTTGAACAGGATTCGCAAAAGCAGGTAAAAGCACAAATATATCTGCTATCCCAATCACAAGAGTAATTATAGTCGATCTTATATCATTTACAGCATAAAGAGCCATATAATATTCAAAAGCTTTTTTGTTAAAATCTGTATTTTTTTCATGTTAATTAAACCACCCCGCAACTGTTGACCAAGCTTTTTTCGAACCCGTTTTCACCCTATCCTTAATACTATTATCTTCACCATCACCATCTAAATCAACATCCCATTTTACACCTTCTGTGAAATATTATTCCCTTCTCGAAAAGAAGATCAACCCATTAATACGATCTAGAGGCTTATCAAAAATTTCAAAAAGCCAAAGATTTTGCCGATATCGAATCTATTAGGACTCACACCATGCGCAAAAGCTTTGGCTATTGGTTCTATAAACAAAAGATGTTGCTATGTTACAAGAAATTTCAAATCACAGCACACTACAAATTACACTTAAATATATTGGTATCAATAAGGAAGAAAAGGATAATGTCCTTGATACACTCCTTATCTAATTTTTAAAAGTAACTTTCTTGAAAAATATAACAGGAAATTCAAACTATATATTAAAAAAAGTAAAAGCGGACTCATAAGAGCCAACTTTTACTTTTTTTAATATATCTTATGAAAGATTTAAAATTAATTCTGCTAAACTATCACAAATAACTTCGAAGCTTCTGCTTTCATAATCTTCTAATTTTACTTGTCCATTTTCATTATCTACAACTACCAAGAGACCATTAAATTCCATACCAATAGGAATATTATTCAGTTGATTATCATGTGCGCCTCGGTATCCTTGTAAAGATACATAAAAATCATGTAGTTCAATTCCTGGTATAACAGGATTTAATTCAAAATCATAACCTAAATAATTACCCCCTAAGTCTAAAAACCAATAAGAATTATAATATTCTTTAATTGAATTATGTAATTCTATCCCCAAATCTTTTTCTATATCAGAAAAATCATGAATTATATTTTTCTCTAAAGGTTTCCAAAATACGTACCCCTCTGTATCAGGTTCTCCTTCATAGATAAAAGTCTCTGCTTCTTCTATCCATAAAGATTTTGGCAATGAATTATTACAATCTTGCCACTCTCTAATTATTTTATCAAAACAATTTTTCATTTCATTTTTCATTTTTTTATTTACCGCCTAATGTATGATGTTCAATAAATTTCTGAAGCATTTCTACATATCCTGCATCTTTTCCCCCATGCTCCAATCGATTTTTCTGCGTTATGAATCCCTCCAAAACCAGGATGTAGTGGCAGCGGAACACCAACAGCTTGACCACCACCAATATGGTGATGGACTAATTTAGTTCCACGTAATCCAGTAAAATCATTTCTTATTAAATTTACTGTGTATCAGTTCAAAGAATTTATTTGTACCAAGTGAAATTGCGCCAATAATAAGAACACCAATAATAAAATAAATCTTTTTAAATAAGTTGTAAGGAGATAAAATAGCAACTACAAGAAGTATTATAATTGCAACGAATGTGACTAATTTCCCAACTTTAAATGCTTGCATATCAGCTTTCCTCCTTCTGGATAAAAACAGCCAATATAGTCATACATCACAGGTTCTTTAACCATAAGTTTTTGTTTCCTTCCATAAATCACAATACTTAAAATTCAATAAACCTCTTTAAAAGGTTTCATGTGTTCTACCCCCATCTTCTATATGCTTCCTTAAATAATAGTACCTATGGAGTTCCATAATGAAATGAAACAACATAAACGAAAGCATGGAGTATACACACATTAATACAATTGCTACCATCTTTTGTGTTGCAAAACCAAGACTGATATTAGCAATGAGTTGACCCAATCCTACAAAAGCCACTACTCCAAAACTAGAGTTTTTTTTCGATGATTTTGATTTTTTGATTGATTCCTGAAGTTTTTTAATATGATTTTTATAATAATAATGCAAAGCAAAAATATACAAACCAACCGAAAAAATAAAATAGATAGGAGTTTGTAATCCTAACATTCCATATGCAAACTTTTGGGTTATAATTAATAATCCTACTGAACATACGATGCCAAATACCCCACGAAATAGAGTGTATTGTAATTGCCGCTTCCTAGGATTTATAACAATCCATATTGCCCATACATTTAAAAAAGCAACTGGTGGAACTATTATGTACATATATATCGGTTGAACAGGATTCGCAAAAGCAGGTAAAAGCACAAATATATCTGCTATCCCAATCACAAGAGTAATTATAGTCGATCTTATATCATTTACAGCATAAAGAGCCATATAATATTCAAAAGCTTTTTTATTAAAATCTGTATTTTTTTTCATGTGAATTAAACCACCCCGCTACTGTTGACTAAGTTTTTTTCACACCCGTTTTCACCATATCTTTAATACTATCATCTTCACCATCATCATCTAAATCAACATCCCATTTCACACCTTCTGTGAAATATTATTCCCTTCTCGAAAAGAAGATCAACCCATTAATAAAATCTAGGCTTATCAAAAATTTCAAAAAGCCGGAGATTTTGCTGGTATGTCCAAGTTTAGTAGATTACTTGCAAGAACTTCGCACCAAAACCACCTTAAATCAGTATGCCACAATTATCATAAAACAAGTTAAATACCAACGTAATCAAAAGTTATTCGAAGCATCTAGAGCAGCATATGAAATTGGCAGAAAGGAAGATATTTAGATAGGAAGAATTTTTTTCATAAAAAAGACATGCTAAATTATAGCATGTCATCTTTTAAAGATTTCTACCAAAACGTTTAAAGTATTCTTACTAAAAGGATATTTATAAACAAAAGCTTTATTTACATTTCTAATAACTTTTCACGTAAAACTAATTCTTCATCTGTCATGTATCCTTTATGCATTTCTTCTGTGATTTTATCGTAGTTAAAACACAACACATTCTCATTACCTATAAATCCAATAGGGTAAAGAACACCTACATAATCAAATTCACGTTTATCTTCTGAAATAGCCATTCTTCCAATAATCATAACGCTTTGTTCCATATCTTCTAGCTTAACTACTGTTCCAATTGGTAATAGTTTCATTGATACTTTTGCCTCCTAAATATTGAATAAATTCCGAGAATTATAAATCTACTATTTTTTCTTATTGTCTATACGTTTATAGATATACTCTACTGTAAAGTATGCAATAACATTGCAAATTAGCAGCAAACCTATAAGTAAAATTTTATCTTCTAACCGTATAGTAGAAGAAGCCCCAATTAACAACATAAACATAATACATACAGTAAAAGTCAGAATTCTATTTATTGTACGCATATCTTAATTACTCCAGTCTTATATTAATCCCGTTTTTTTGTAAATTTATCATAAAATTTCTCTTGCGCCCACCGTCCAAATTTTAAAAAACATATTAAACCTGCTCCCAAAAGAATGAGAACGATAGTTCCTAACAACTTTTCCCACCAATTGTTGGATGGAGTAATCATTAACCCTATAATAGATACGGATATTACGACATAAACTAAAATATATAATGGTTTATACGATGGTGTTTTCATATCATTTTTTCTCCTCAGATTTTTCAAATTTAAAACTACTTCCCACAGTAAACCCCTCTAAAACAGGAACTGTTATACCAGTTTCTTTTCCAACGCTACCTTTCAAACCTATTGCGCCCAATCCCAAATCACCTTTAATTTTTAGATCTGTATCTCCAATAATTGGCAACCAATCTGGAAAATGTAGCATACTTACTTCTACTTCATACTTAAGTGTAGAAGCTTCCGATGCTGCTTTTAAGGAGTAATCGTCAATACCTGCTACAACTTCTCCTGAAAAAATTTTTTGAGTAACTGTAACCTCTCTATCTTTTAATTGTATAATACCTAAAGGTGTCATGAAAGGAATTGTGGATTTAAATTTATATGAGTTATCTAAAATACCTGCTTCCCCTTTTAAACCAATAACTTTACTAGCAAATACATCTTCTTTTAAACTCTTCCAATCATAGGGTATATTCACATCCAATTGCCCAGCTATAGCCTTTGTTGAAAGCTCATCAATATATCGTTCCTTAGTAAGCTTATCACCATTAGAGAAGCTGCTCTTTTTTCCCATTATAGACCCTTCAGCCTCAAATCCAATTCGCTTTCCTTCTTTACCCTTTACTGATCCCTCCATGAACTTAGCATCTTCGTCTCGTGACTTTTTCTTATCTGCTTCAAGAGTTTTCTTTTCTGTAATTTTCTTTTCTGTAATTTTCTGAATAGGCGCTATCCAATCCATATTCAACCCTTGCGTACTAAATGTACCACTTGCAGGACTAAAGCCTTTTCCACTTTGAACTTCCGCCAAACCTGTCGCAATGCTAACAGCTAGTTGGAGAGCAGTATCATAATTACTACTAGAAGTATAATTAAATTCATATAGATGTTCTAGTTTTTCTTGCAGTTTTTGCCTCATCACAGTAAAAAGATTTACCATAGCTTCCATACCTGGGATTGGCATAGCTTGACTGATGGCTTCCATACTTGCTTTCATTCGGTCAATTTCTCGAATTTGTTCTAATATTTCTTGTTCAATTACATCTGTGGAAGCGACTTGTGATTGAAATTGACTTGGAAAAGCATCGTTCTGGCGAATTAACTCTTCACACAGATAAATGATTCCTTGCGCTAAAGGACGAAAGGTTTGTACAAAAAATGATTTTGCACTGCTATAAGTTTGTCCTTGTAGAACAGTATCAATTGCAAAGGCATCAATTGACTGAATGACTTGTTCCATACCTTGAATAGTAGCGTTACATACAGCATTCATACTTTGAGTTTGGCCTTGTACTTCTCCTAAATACATATTTAAGCTCATGCATTGACCTCCCTCGCTAATTGTTGTTGTTGATAGGAAAGATCGTTTTCTAAATCACTAAGGTTTCGTCTTTCTTTAAGCAACGTTTCTTTTTGGTTTTCTAATTCAAATGTGACTTTTCGTTCAATATGTTGTGCCTCTTGATATGTATTCATAAAAAACTGAGACATTTCTCTATCACCATGCCAAGTTCCTAAAATTCGATCAAACAAACGATGGTTTCGACCTCTCCATTCATAAAAATCTGCTTCCGCTTGCTCCTGAATGTGAATCGCGGATTGATTTCGGTCTTGTTCTTCAAATACACTTCTTAACTTTTGATTTACTTGATTGATTTGTTTTTCAATATCTTGACTCATTATATTCCTCCTGCCATTTTACCTTTACGTAGGTTGTCACATTAGCGAAAAGTGTTGTGAAGTTCGTTATCCATTCTCTCAAACTCTTGGGCTACTGAATGAATATTATCAACCGCTTGTTGAAAGGCAGCGGAAAATTGTTTCGTCAAGTCTAACATTTGTTGATTCGCTTCTTGTGCTTTGAAATTAACAGATAATGTTGTACGCGTCGCCTTTGTTATAGAACGATTTGTTGCACTTTGGATTATATTCGAAGCTGTTCTCATCTGCGTAGCAATTTGTTGTGCCGTTTGAAAATTACTTTGAAATTGTCCCATCACTCAAATCCTTTCTCTAATTTTCAGAAGATGCCAAAGAAACCCCAATAAATATATGAAAATTCCCTATTAATATCACTCTTTTTAAACGTGTGTCCAGCTAAGTTGGGCATGCAATCAAATGAGCCATACACTATAAGCTGTATGGCTCATTTGAAATGCCTGTTATATAGAGTATGACAATTTTTATTTCAAACCGAAATTACGTGATAATTCTTCATCATGAGAAGCAACAGCTTCTGCAGTTTTATTAAGCTGCATATTAATTTCTTGTAATAGCTGTGCAAAGTTTTGTACTTTTGGCTTTAATTGATTGAACTGTTGATCAAAACCTTCGAAAGCACGACCTTCCCATTCTCCTCTTAATTCATTTTGTAAGTTTTGTAGTTGACTTAAAATGTCCTCAATTTGATTTGCACCTTGTCCATATCGAGCCGCTTTCGATTTAAGCTCCTCTGGTGACATACGAATTTGTCCAGCCATTTTCATTTCCCCTTTAATACATAATGAGCAAAATATAAATTGGTTAATTTTACTAAATATATTATAATGTATTATTTTGAACTTTAAAACATTTTATCTTTCTATTGAATATTAGAATATTAATATTCAACTTTTTCTTACTTTACAAGATTTTATGCAAAAAAGACCACCAAAAGGCAGTCCCTCAAAACTCAATCCCATCCCGCGCTCCACTACTTTCTCATACAAATAATTCGCAACGATAATATCTACTACAGCCAAACCAACTGATTTAAAAATAGTAATCTCTTCATCATTTTCGCGTCCGTTTTTCCCCCGCTTAGGATTTGTCCAAGTTCGGCGTGGAGATTGCTAGTTTTATCGAAATTTGAAAATTACCTGTTTCTAGATTCTATTCAATTAAGCAATCCTACAAATGCCTCTTCTTCCTCATCTATAAAACCTACAAATATAATTTCTTCGATATCCTCATGATTAAATACAAATGTATACTCAGGATTAATATATCCTTCTGAATAAAAACAGCCAATATAGTCATACATCACAAGTTCTTTAATCCTAAGTTTTTGTTTTCTTCCATAGTTATTTATGTGAATTCAGCTCGTTTTTTTGTTTTGGGTGAAAAAATTTTTAACTTGATAGCAATGTGGTGCTGCCCCTATTAGGCAAATTCGAAAAAGAAAAGACACCCAAAGGTGCCTTCTTCCGACTTGAACCATCTTAATTTTATTGTGTAGTTATTATATAAGAAAAGAAGACATCGCTTAAGATGTCTTCTTTTCCTTGTACACTTGGTGTTAAGAAGGTATTTATTGCTTAAAAACCATAAAAAAATATAACAATCATCGAGTAAACCTATTATAGCATCAATAAATAGAGTTTTTATATGCATTTTTACATATATATAGATTTATTTATGTTTTATCTATATAGTTAAATTGTCTGTTTCTTGTTTTAATTCGTTTGTTTATTTTGAGTGCTCCAGCAATGGAGCCTTTTTTTTATGCAATAAAACATTTTCTTAGCATTACTTAGTTGATCTATATTAACTTTACCCCCTTAAATTATATCTATATTTTACCAAATATTTATATAGATAACCAGTTTTTTCTAAAAATCTAGTGAATTGATAATTTTAATGTTAGTTGTTAATATTCATAGAAAAATTCATTATGCAATGAAAATTGAGAAATCAAGAATTATAAAAAACTTATAGTATCTTTTGTAAAAGTATATTTATAATTTGTATATTAATATGTTATAATTTAATTTCTAAAACTACCAAAAAAGGACTGCCAGTAATGAACTGAATCCAAAAAATTAGACAAATATATTAAGCAGCTACTAAGGATTGAACTCTGTATTGCACAGGGGACAATCCTTTTAGTTTTGTTTTAATTCTTTTGTGATTGTAGTAATGAATATAAGTTTCTAGTTCTTGCTTAAATTGTTCCATACTTTCAAACTCTTTAAGATAAAGTAATTCAGACTTTAATAAGCCAAAGAAATTTTCCATGACTGCATTATCTAAGCAATTTCCCTTACGGGACATACTTTGGATAACGTTATGTTTTTTAAGCGACTGATGATATTGTCGCATTTGATAATGCCAACCTTGATCCGAGTGTAAAATAGGAGTTTCCTTATCATTCAAACATTGAAACGCCTTATTTAACATTTTAGAAACAAGGGAATAGGCAGGTCTATGTTCTATATTGTAAGCTATAATTTCTCCGTTATATAAGTCTAAAATGGGTGATAGATATAGTTTTTTACCATGTAAGTGGAACTCCGTCACATCTGTTACCCATTTCTCGTTTGGTTTTGATGCGTGAAAATTACGTTTTAAAATATTAGGAGCGAATTTCCCGACAGTCCCTTTATATGAACGATATTTTTTTAATCGAACAAGACATTTTAATCCCAGGATATTCATTAAACGTCGAACGGTTTTATGATTTAATGCATGGCCTCGATTACGTAATTCCAATGTAATACGACGATAACCATACCTCCCAAAATTCTCACTAAAAATCTCTTTAATTAATTCTTTAACTTTCTTATATTTATCTGGACGTTTCGCTTGTTTCATCCAGTAATAATACGTACTACGAGCGATATTAGCGACTTTCACAAGGTCAACGACCTTATATTTATGCCTTAATTCATAAATCAATTGCGCTTTGTCTTGGTCTGTGATGTTTTCTTCTTTTGAACTAAGGCATTCAACTTTTTTAAATAGTCATTTTCCATACGCAGACGTTCATTCTCTGCTTGTAGCGCTTCTATAGAACCTTCAAGAAATACTTCGTTTTGTTTTAAATGTTGTAGCTTAGCTTTTTCTTTGGCCATGGTTAGACGCCCCTTTTTCTTTGATTTTAGGGCATCTAATCCTTCTGTTTCATAAGCTACTTTCCATTTTCGGAGTGTTTCGCAAGAAGGAATATTAAAAAAAGCAGCTGTTTCTCTCAGAGATGTCCCATTTTCATTCATATAATGAATTACATCTAGTTTATACTCGAGAGGGTAAGTTGTATAGCGTTTTTCAAACGCCTTTTCCCCTGAAAATTCAAACCGTTTAATCCATTGATAAAGTTCTCTAGGATGAACCCCTATAGAATTAGCAATGGTTTTTCCGCCTTCCGTACCTTCTAGATATCGTTTTACTGCTTGTATTTTATCTTTTGAAGAAAATTTAGCCATAAAAAATGCACCTCCAATTGTTAGTTATGTGTCTAACAATTGGGGTGCACTTCAGTAATGGTGGTCTTTTTTAAATTGGTAAGATTGTACTAGGTTGAGCAAAAAAATGGAACCGAAAAAGTTATTTCTAATGAGGATAGCCTTCTTATGATGAAGTTTCATTCAGTGGATCTGCAAGCAAACATAAAAGAAGGAAAAAATTACGATTTTACTTTACGTGGATATAGAGTACCTATACTTTCATGGTTTCCAAATTTAGATGGTGCCGAACCACAAAATTAGCACTATTCTTTAATAAAAAATCCTACTCATTTTTTAATGAGTAGGATTTTTTATTAAAGAGCTATTTCGTATTAATTTGTGCCATCATTTAATATGCTATTTTTAAATGATTTCCAAATTTGATGACTAATTATCTAAATTTCTAAACTCTATACAGCACTATCAATTAAACAATTATTAAATATATCTTCTATCTAAAACATCGTATTATCATTAACTGCTTCACTTGGAATCTCTTGAATTACATCCCAGTGTTCGACAATCTTTCCATCCTTGATACGAAATATATCCACTATAGCAACTCCCTTATCTTGAGAATTAGTACGAGAATGTACATGAAGAGCAACTGTATCCCCTTCAGCTACTACACGTTTAATCTCTGCAGAGGAATTAGGATTTTTAACAAAATCCTCCTTAAAGAAATCCATGAAGGCTTTTCGTCCATCAGCAACAAAAGGATTATGTTGCTTATAATCTTCGCTAACATATTTAGGGATAATATCGATATTATGTTTGTTAAAAACTTCATTATAGAAATCAACTACCATCTTTTTATTCTTTTCATTTTCTTTCACTTCTTTTGATACAGAAGCAACATTTTCGCTCTTTATTGAGTTACCTTTGTTATTACCGGTGGAAGCTTGAAATATCAAAGTCGATACAATTCCTAAAATAAACACAGAAATAATTATTACTATTAAACTTTTCTCTAATTTCATATATACCTACCTCTTCTACTTAAATAAGTTCTCTTCTATAAAAAGCTTGAAGAAGGAGAAACCTTCCCCAAAATGTAATGTCAGGGGTAATGTTAGGAATTTCATTTATCCTAACCTCCCCCTATACAACGCATATTAGAAACGATTCATTCTAACTTAATACCTCATTAACAGTTGCACTGTCCACAATTTGAATAAACTTCTTAACCTTATCGTTCTCATCAAACTTATAAAGGTGACAAAAATCTGCTATGAACGATTTCCCTGTAGCTTTATATGTCCCACTATATTTTCCATACACGATAACAGTATTGTTATTAAAAGCATAGATTTCATCTTTAGCGCTATAGTCATCCCATTCTGTGCCAAGACGTTCATGTACGTTTTTCACTACTTCATCTGGACCTATATAAGTACCTGCATATGGAAACCCAGCAGCTTCTGTCCAAGATACATTTTCACTTAAATACGTTTTGAACGCATCCAATTTCCCTTCGCCAGTTAACCCATACGTTTCATGTAATAGCTTTTGATATTTATTCATATCATTAACCCCAAGGCATTTCTTTTGTTACAACTTTTGCACTTAATTCTAATACACCTTTATTTGCATAGCCTGGATATGCTGCTTCAAGTTTTGCCACAAAATCTTTTGAAGTTCCACTTTCCTCAGAAGCTTGAACCGCAGTTCTTAGATAATCCATTGTCGCAGTAAGTGCTTGATTATTTAGGGATTTTTCGATTGATCCATGGCTAGGTACAATTATGTCAGCATGTAATGCTTGTAATACTTTCAAGTTCTCAATCCACGCCTCCATAGCCGCTTTTGAGCTAGTATCCGCTAAGAATACATGTATTTCGTTAAAAACATCAATACCACCAATTAATACTTTTAGTTCTTTATTAAATAGGCTAGTTCTGTAATGATCTAAGCCTACTAGTTCAAATGTTAACCCCTGAAAATCAATCGCTTTTTCTTTAAACACTTGAGGTAATACCACGTTACTTGGTGCATTTTCTCCAAGGGCGTCTTTCCAAACTTTTAATTTCCCTAAGACAGAATGAACGATATGTTCAACAGTAGACTCTGTTGCATACGCTATAGCTTCTGGGTAAACAGCTTTAATGCTCTCTAATCCAAAGTAGTAGTCTGGATCCCCATGAATAATAAAGATTTTATCTAAAGATAAGTCGTTTTTTTTCAGATACTCAACAATTTCTTTCGAATCAGATTGAGTAAATTTTGAGTTTATTAAAAATGCATGTCCTGCTTTCTCAACTAATGTTGCTGTGACCATAAAGCTTTTTTCGTCCGAACTAAACACCGTTAATTTCACATCTTTTTGATTTGTATCGATTGTTGTAAACATAGTATGTTATTCTCCTTTTGTTAAAGTTATTAACTAATTATCATATTTTTATCTTGTTCCGATAAAGTGAAACTTTAATCAGTGGGGGTTTTGTTCATCCCCCACTGATTATTAGTTGAACCAATCGGACTTTTACGGACAGTTGATCCCCCACCTAACTTCTTTGCTTCCACTGAATTTTGAGGTGGGGGTCTTACTGCCCGTTAAAGCGGGATAAAATCTCCCACTCCCATTTATCTGAAAGTGTAATAGTACTAGCGAATATTCCGGAGATCAATGTCAGGTGGCCTAAGATAACGTGTTTGCTACTATATCCTAAATTTTCTTAATATAAATTTTTAAAACGCGCTTCAATTTTATCCGGTGTCATTACGCCACCACCAATAGGAATAATTTGATTATCCTTTTGTAAAAGTAAGGAAGGATAGCTATTAACACCAAGCTGTCGAACTTTATTAAAATCATTTTGGACATCTATTATTGTTTCTTGAGCGTTTAAACGTTCTAATACTTGTTCAGGGTCCAAACCATGCTCGATTGCAATTTTACGATATGTTTCAGGATCACTCAGACTTTGGCCCTCATAATAAAACGCTTTTTGCATAGCCGAAGTGAATTCTAATAAACGGTCTGGCGCTAATGAGCGTAAAGCTGAAAAGCCAATTGCAGCATCTTTCGAATTCATTTTAAAAGTCCCTTCCTCCACCAATTTTTGATAGGAAGGACCAAATTCAGCACCTGTAAGTTGATTAATTCTTTTATTTCCTTCTTCTATATATGAGAAGTTTTTCATTGGTAAATTATCCAAAAATAACCCTCCACATAAAACCGTTAATGGCACTTCAGTGTGGTTTTTGTAAAATCCTTTAATACTTTCTGAAAAACCATAGCACCATCCACAATATGCATCCCATACGTAAATAAGGTTATCTTGTTTCGTCTCCATTTAAATCTCCTACCTTTTTTTTATTATCCAGCTCAACTAAATTTTTGATTTATATAAGTACATCTTTTTATACCTTGTTCTTTTTTAGATACCTTACTATATTTCCCCAAAACTAATATTTCCAAAGAAAGATCCACCAAGGTTTTTAACAAAAGATAACGTTGCACCTTATTGCCCCGTAACAGAAAATACTAAAGCTTAGAATATGCATCGATTTGAATGTGTTAGTAACTTTCTACACCGGGTGGCAACGTATGGACCACCATCCTTAATTAAATATATAAATCATATTTTTAGCAGATATTAGTTGTAACTAAATTGATTACATCTTTATGTAACTATTTTAGTTACAACTAATATAGAAGTCAATTCTTTTTTTCGAAAACATTAAATTTCTACATTATAACGAAATTCTGTGTTAACTTGTAAAAAAAAAGAGGAGCCATCTCCTCTTCATAAATAAACACTATTTAATTTGTTCCTTATACTCATGGTTAACAACTACATACCACTTTCCTGTATCAAATTTTTCTTTATTAATCACGTAAACTTTACTTTCTCTCATTACCTCCCCTGGTTTTAATCCCTTAGTAATAGTAGAGGTCTCGCCTTTTTCAACCGCATAACTACTAGCTGCCAACACATCACTTTGGTAAGCATTATCATTTTCATCCACTAAATCCACTGATGGTAAAACGGCTAATTTCATCGGTTCGTTTGTGATATTTTTCCCTTCTGCTTCTACAACAATAAAGACATGTCCATCTTCAGGTTTTTGGAATCCTATACTCTCTTTACCAACCTTATCTCTTTCTACAACTCTTTTTACAGTTACATCAAATTTAGGTGTATGAAAATCCTTGTTTACAGCATACTCTTTTTCTTTTATTTTTGATTTCTCTTTTGTTTGTTCTGTATTTTTCTGCTTTGTATTCTCTTTCGTTTTCGTCTCATCAGTCGTTTGCACTTTCTTTTCTTCTTGTTTAGAATTGGTTTCTTTAGATTCTGAAGAAGTTTTGTCGGATGTATTGCCACAACCAGATAAATTGAATACTAAAGCGCCACCTAAAATACATGTAGTAAATTTTTTCAACATCTCTTTTATCCCCCAATAACACGATATATAAATTTCTTACTTATCATAGCAAAAAACACGATCTTAAATTGTTGCATCTTGTCGAATGATTAAGAATAATCAAGTTACTCCACATCTTCTTTTATTATAAAGGTAAATATAACGTCTATAAAACCTGCTATAATAGGTTTTTACACCCTTAGCATACAATTTTTTACTTTCGGTAATGTGCCCCCCATTTGAAGGATAATTGAAATATTAAGACCAACTGATAGAGGTGTTTGCGTGGAATTATTTGAGTATTATAAAAAAAGGGGAAGTTGAATTGTTTAATTGGAACTGGGCTTTTTCTTTATGGATTAATTGGTATGTATAATACTTGGGGTAATATTAATTGGGGACCAGTAATCTTAATTATTATAGCTTCTCTTGTATTTTTTAGTATTGGATTTTGGCAATTAAGAAAAGGAAATTTACTAGAAAAAAATATAGTTAAAAATGATTTAACATTTTGGGATATTGGTACTTATGTTTTGTTAGAATTACCCAGCAATAATAAACATTTAGGTTTATATACTCCTGATGGAAGATATGTAGCAGGAACAAAGATGATTTCTTCAACATTACCTATTGTAAAAAACAAAAAAGTTTTTGGATTAGAAGCAAGTGATGGAGAAATTCTTGCATATTTTCATAGTGAAGTTGAAAATTATGATTGGGCTATTTATGATTCGAATTATAATTGTGTAGGTATGTTTAAAGAAAATATGATACAAGGATTTGGAATGGTACGTGGTTCTTTGATGAATGAAAAAGAGATAAAAATTTCTGAGATAGAAGTGGAATTTGATTTTTTCGAAACGTCTTTTCGTACATTGGATGATCGTATATTAATAAACTGCAAGAGGGGATATATGCCTTTAGAATGGAGTGAAAGATTTGGCTTAAATGTACCGATTATTAAATTAGGTAATAATATTTCTAATGCTGAAAAAATATTTGGTTTAGGTATTCTTCTTTATATTTTAGAAACAATTAAAGTAAGAAAAAGTAGGATTTTTAATGATTAGAATTAATTATTTATATTATGAAATTTATTGAATCTTTTATTAGAGATTACATCGCCGAAAGTGAAATATTGTATATTTTAGAATTACTTTACGTTTACTTTTTAAAATTGATGAGCATTTGTTATGCCAGAACCAACTGGAAATGGAAACGGCAAGCGAGTATACTCCGCTTGCCGTTTTTTCATAGCTTCGTATGTATTTGAATCCCTTTCGCTTTCTCTTCTTCACCCTTCACGCGTACAATTAAATCATATGACCCAGGTTTTGGCGCTTCAAAAGAAAGCAAACCTTCTTTTTGAGAAGTGACTTCTTCTTCATAAATGACCTTATCATCTTTTGTGACTTGCAATAAAATCGTACCTTCTTCAACTGCTGCCTCATAAGGAATTTCCACATTTCCTTTTTCAGCTTTAAGCGTTTGTACATCGTAATACCCCTGCAAAGAACCAATTGTTAAAGTCGTTTCGCCATTTTTTTGAACCTTTGTGACTTTTGTTGCTGTATTACATGCGCTTAATAATACAACAAGAGTCAAAATGAGAAATGAACGAAGCAATTTCATAGAGAGTCCCCCTTCCATTAAATATATTAAGGATAAAATATACAATCTAACATATCATTACAATTATAGTTGAAAAATAAGGAAAATTATATAACAGGAAATGCAACTATAAACAATCACTGACCATTAGTCTACAACCAATCCCACACCCCAACACAAAAGAAAAAAGCACCAGGTCCCCCCTAGTGCTCTCCCTCTAAAACAAATGACAAGCCACCTCATGCCCCTTCGCAATCTCAACCATCTTCGGTACTTCCTGTGCGCATTTTTTAGTGGCGAATTTGCAGCGCGTTCTAAATTTGCAGCCGGACGGTGAGTTGAGCGGGCTTGGAACTTCACCCTCTAGGATGATCCGGTCTTTACCAGTGTTTGTTGGATCTGGTTCTGGCATAGATGAGAGTAGTGCTTGTGTGTATGGATGTGCCGGTTTTGCGTATAGGTCTTCACTATCGGCAATTTCTACTATGTTTCCTAAGTACATGACTCCGATTCGGTCTGATATGTGTCTTACCATGGATAGGTCATGTGCGATGAATAAATATGTGACGCCTGTTTCTTCTTGAATGTCTTGCAGCATGTTTACGACTTGCGCTTGGACTGAGACATCTAGTGCTGAGATTGGTTCGTCACATAGGATAAAGTCTGGTTTTACAGATAGTGCGCGCGCGATGCTAATGCGCTGGCGCTGGCCCCCGCTAAATTCGTGCGGGTAGCGATATAAATGTTCTTCTTTTAAGCCTACCTTTTTAAGCAGGTCTAATATGATTTCTTTTTGTTCTTCTTTTTCATAAGATCCATGAATGTTCATTGGCTCACTAATAATTTGGAATACGTTCATTGCCGGGTTTAATGATGCGTATGGATCTTGGAAAATGATTTGCATTCTTTTTCGATATTCTTTTAGTTCACTTTCCTTTAAACTTGCGATATCTTTTCCGTCGAATAAAACGTTACCTGAAGTGACGTCGTGTAAACGAATGATGCTTCTTCCTGTCGTTGATTTTCCGCAGCCAGATTCTCCTACTAACCCGAATGTTTCACCTTTTTTAATTGTAAAGCTTAAGTCATCGACTGCTTTTAATTGCTCTGTTTTCCTGCCAAATAGTCCTTTTTTAATAGGAAAATACTTTTTTAAGTTCCGAACTTCAATTAAGTTTTCTTCATGCATGTGAATCACCTACTGTCTTATCGTTTAACCAGCACATGGAACGTCTTTCGTTTCCGATTTCAAAATATGGCGGACGTTCTTTTTCACAAATGTCCATCGCATGCGGGCAACGCTCTGCGAATGGGCAACCTTGTGGCGGGTTTAATAAGTTTGGCGTTACACCTTGAATAGGAGCGAGCCTTTCTTTTACGCCGTTCGCTATTTTTGGCAGAGAGTTTAATAACCCTTTCGTATATGGATGATTCGGCGATTGGAAAATATCAAGTACAGGTCCTTCTTCCATAATAAGCCCGCCGTACATAACGATAACGCGCGTACAGTTTTGCGCGACGATTCCTAAGTCATGCGTAATAAGAAGTAACGCCATATTTGTTTCGTTCTTTAAGTTTTTCATTAAATCTAGTATTTGCGCCTGTATCGTTACATCAAGTGCCGTCGTCGGTTCGTCAGCAATAAGAAGGTCCGGATTACAAGACATCGCCATTGCGATCATAACCCGCTGCTTCATACCACCGCTTAGTTCATGCGGATATTGTTTTACCCTTTCTTCTGGTGACGAAAGGCCAACTTGTTTTAACAAGTTGATCGCGATCTGCTCTGCTTCTTTCTTTTTCACTTTTTGATGCCTTATAATTACTTCCGTCATTTGTTTTCCAATTTTCACGACCGGATTTAGCGCTGACATTGGGTCTTGAGAGATAAGTGAAATTTGATTTCCTCTAATAGAACGCAATTCTTTTTCAGATTTAGAAAGTATGTTTTCATTATGAAAAAGGATTTCCCCTTCTTTCACTTTTCCTGGTGACGTAACGAGAGACATAACAGACTTCGCCATTACACTCTTCCCGCTTCCAGATTCCCCAACGATACCGACTACTTCTCCTTTATTTAAGCGAAATGTAACGCCGCGAACCGCTTCAACTTCGCCACTTTCTATGAAAAAAGAAGTCTTTAAATTTTTCACTTCTAGTAGTTTTTCAGACACGCTTCTCACTCCTTTCACTTAACACTTTAGTTTTCATGTCCGGCTCCTTTTGGTGCGAAAGCTTTCTTCAATGCTTCACCAATTACGTTAAAACTAAGTACCGTTAAAAGGATAAGGAATCCTGGGAAGAGTGTTAAATACCAAGCTTCACCAATATATCCTTGCG
Organism: Bacillus sp. FSL E2-8900; assembly: GCF_037966225.1. Lineage (NCBI taxonomy): Bacteria > Bacillati > Bacillota > Bacilli > Caryophanales > Bacillaceae > Bacillus > Bacillus sp. FSL E2-8900. The sequence continues at coordinate 893,308 of NZ_CP150193.1, read as the reverse complement.
CATTGTTTAGCATGCTGCCCCAAGAAGAATCTGGTTCCCTAATACCTAAACCTAAGAAGCTAAGTGATGATTCCATTAAAATCGATGTCGCAATCGTTAATGTCGCGGCGATAATAATGGTTGATAAAATGTTAGGAATGATATGTCTTACAATAATCATAAGTGATTTTTGTCCTGATACTTTTGCGTATAAAACGTACTCACGCTCTTTTACAGATAACGTTTCTGCCCTTACAATACGGGCCGTGTCCATCCATGTTAGTAATCCGATAATAAGAACTAGCGTCGTAATTCCTGGTTTTAAATACGCATTTAATAGTAGCATTAAAAAGAATGATGGAATTGACATAAGCACTTCAACAACTCTCATTAAAAAGTTGTCTAACTTTCCGCCAAAATATCCGCTAATTGTTCCAACTGCTGTTCCGATTGTAATAGAAACAACCATCGCAAGGAAACCGACCGCAAGTGAAACTCGTCCGCCATATAACGCTCTCGTTAAGTAATCCCTTCCGTAATCATCCGTTCCGAAAGGATGACTCATACTCGGTTCTTGTAAGCGATCTGGAATCGACATTTTGCTAGGATCGTACGGCGACACGAATGCGAAAATTGATGCGACCGTTAAAATCGCAAGTATAATAACTCCCATTGCAACAAACTTATTTTTTGTAAAGCTATGTTTTATCGTTTGAAATCTCCTATTATTCATTCCAAATCACCCCCTCATTCGAATGCGCGGATCTACTACGCCATATAAAATATCAGCAATTAAGTTACCGAGAATTAACATGAATGATGATAGTAATGTAATTGCCATGATAATCGGATAATCAAATCTAAAAATAGCATTTACCCCAAGTGAACCAAGACCCGGCCATGAGAATACTGTTTCCGTAATGAACGCTCCGCCTACTAAACTTGGAATCGATAATCCGAAAATTGTAATGATCGGTATTAATACATTTCGAAGTACGTGATTAAATAACACCGTTTTCTTTGAAGCGCCGTACGCATATTGAATTTGTACATATTCTTCTTCTAATTGCTGAATCGTACTTGAACGAATATATCTCATATAAACAGATACGTTTTGGAATGCTAACACCATACAAGGTAAAATGCCGTGTTGCACAATATCCCAGACAGAATCTTTACCTACGGTGCGCATACCCATACTCGGAAGTAGGTTCAATTTTAAAGAGAATAAGTAGACTAATAGTAGTGCAAACCAGAAAACCGGCATAGAAATACCAACGTATGAAATAAAGTTTACAATGCGGTCAAAGAATGAATTCTTTTTCACACCTGTAAATAGTCCAAGTGGTATTGCGATTACGAATGAGACGAGTAAAGATGATCCCATTAACCCAATTGTTGCAGGTAATCTTTCTGTGATAAGTTCCAAAACAGGACGATGATTTTGAAGTGAGTAACCAAAATTTCCTGTTAAAATGTTTTTTAACCATAAAAAATACTGCACGTAAATTGGTTGATCTAGTCCTAAACTTTTGCGAATACGCTCCACATCAATTGGACTCATGTTTGGCGTTACAAAGTTTCGAACGGGATCCCCCGGCGCTAGCTTTATTAATAGAAAAGAAATAATAGAAATAACAAATAAAAGCGGAATTGCATTTAAAAGCCTCTTCGCAATTACTTTATACACAAACTTCCCCCCTCAAGCTAAAGAAGCTGATTTCCACCAGCTTCTTTATTGTTTCTTATTTCACTTCATAAATCTTAGATAGATCTTCAAACATTGTGACAGGAATTGCTTTCGCTTCTTTTAATCCATCAAACTTTTTATCTACTGCAATAACTGCTTTCGGATACGCGATTGGTAGATAAGGTACGTCTTCTCTAGCTGTCTCTTGAATTTTATGGTATAGCTCTGCGCGTTTTGTTTTATCTGTTTCAACTGCAGCTTCTTCCCATAACTTATCGAAATCAGCGTTTTTATATCGTGCATAATTGTATTCAGCATTACTTAAGAATAAGCTCTTATATGAATCTGGCTCAGGTCCCATTATGTAACCACCAAATGTAATGTCATATTCTTTATTCTCTTTATCTAAGCCTTTTTCACTTGCTGCACTAGCATCTAATGCATTTAGTTCAACTTCTAAGCCAACTTCTTTTAATTTTTGTTGTGTATAAAGCGCTAAGCTTTCCATGATTTTGTTATTCGTTACATACATCACACGTACTTTTTCTTTATCTTTCACGCCAGCTTTTGCTAATAAATCTTTCGCTTCTTTTTTATCATACTTATAGTCTTTAATATCTTTCGCATAATACATAGCGTCCGGCGTTAAGATTGAATTTGCTGGTTCTGCAAATTCACCCGAAACGAATGCTGAGTTAATCATTTCTTTTTTATCTAACGCATGCGCAATTGCTTGGCGCACTTCTTTTTTCTTCATAAGATCAGTATTCATGTTATAAGATAAGTAGAATAATCTACCTTCAGGGAATGTCACCATTGAGAAGTTCCCAGTGCTATCTAGTTTCTTAAAGTCTTGCGGCTCAATCATTTTCATGTTGATTTGACCATTTTGCAGTGAAACATTTGCTGTATTACGGTCTTTTACAACGCGGTATACGATAGAGTCTAATTTAGCTTTCCCACCTACATAATCATCAAATCGATCTAATGCAACGTACTCATCTGATTTATACTCTTTAAACTTAAATGGCCCTGATCCTACAGGCTGTAAGTTTTTCTTACTCTTCGCTAAATCTGCTTCCCCTTCAAATACATGTTTCGGAATTGGGAAGAAATCATTCATCACACCTTCGAAAGATGCGCTTACTTGTGGTAAAACGAATTGAGTAGTTAACTCATCTACCTTTTTCACCTCAAGCGGCTTTCCTTTAAAAATAAAGTTTTCACGACTTGAGCTATTTTGCTTCTCATCTAAAATAGATTGGAATGTAAATGCTATATCGTCTGATGTAATTTTCTTACCATCATGCCATTTCAAATTATCTTTTAGTTTCAATGTCCACGTTAATTGATCTTCTGAAGGCGTAAAGCTCTCAGCAAGAACAAACTTTTTCTTACCGTCTTCCATATGATATAGCGGCGCATATAAAGCTTGCTGCACAGTTAATGACACACGATCATTCGCATAAAGCGGATTCATCGTATCTGGATTATCGCTAACACCAATCGTTAACGCCCCTCCATCTTTCGGAGTCCCTGATTTACTAGTGCCCGCTTGCTTCGAATCTTTTTCCCCTGAACAAGCAGCTAATGCAATAAATAATAGTAGGACAAATGGTAATACAAACAACTTCTTCTTCATATTTCGACCCCTCTCGACTATTTACACCTATAAGAAAACTCGGAATTAATACCGAGTTTTCTTATAGGTTTTAAATTACCACTACCGGTATGTATTGTCAAACTTTTTCGCAAAGGTAGAAAGTTTGTAATCTATTAATGCATTCTTGCGATAAACTATATTTATGCGGAGGAGAGAATAAAAAGACCACGAATAAGTAGCCTCATAAAATGATTTAAAAAACTAGCAGCTTACAGAAACCCCCTCTAAAATGATTGTTTTATATGATCGAAAATGTAGAATGGGATTAAAGACAAAAAACACATTTAGGCGGTTATCATGACATTTGATGAATTGAAAAAAAGACCACCAAAAGGCAGTCTCAAAACTCAATCTTATTCCCCATCCCTTGCTCCACCGCTTTCTCATACAAATACTTCGCAACGATAATATCTACTACCGCCAAACCAACTGATTTGAAAATAGTAATCTCTTCATCATTTTCGCGTCCAGCTTTTTCTTTGCTTATAATTTGACCAAGTTCAGCGTGAATGGCGTTTGCTTTGAATAGACCTTCTTTTATCGGAACTTGAAGATCTCCTGTTTCGTCTAGTGCTGCTTCTTTTGATTCGACTACTACTTTGTTTGCGCTTGTGATGGCGTGTGAGGGTAGTTCTTGCATGCTCGGTCTGAATGAGCCGACGGCGTTTATGTGGACGCCTTTTTGTAGTTTTTCTGAGAAGACTGGTGTGGATGCATTCGTAGTTGTGACGATGATGTCTGCTTCACATATCGCTTCATTTGGATCCTTGTAAACGTAAGCTGGTTTGCCTAATTTCTCTTGTATATATTGCGCAAATGCATACGCTTTTTCTTCTGTTCGATTGTATAAAATGACTTTTTCAATAGCTCTTACCGCAAATACAGCTTCAGCAATCCCCTTCGCCTGTTCTCCTGTCCCGATTATGCATAAAGTTTTTGCGTTATGACGAGCTAAATATTTTGTCGCTACTCCTGATAAGGCGCCTGTTCGGATCATCGTTAAGTACGATCCTTCTAAAAGTGCGAGCGGTTCTCCCGTTTGAAAGTCTGATAGCATCACAATCCCGTTTATCGTTTTCTTTCCTACCTGTTTATTTTGCGGGACTACCGTTACTATTTTTACTCCAAGTGCTTCAAGTCCTTCCGCTACTGAAGGCATAATTAATGCCGTATTTTGCTCGTTCGCAAATGGTAATGAGCCTCTTATTGGTGTAATTGTTCTTTCTGCGGAAAATTCTTTTAAAGCAAGCGCCGCGTATTCAATAACTTCATTCATATTTACTAAGTTTCTTTGTTCGTTCGCGCTTATGACTAGCATATCTTTCCACCCCCTCCTCTTATCCTAACAAAAATCCTCGATTCAAATCATCTCTCGGGTCTACAACGAACTGATGAAATCCTGTAATAAAGGCATTCCCCGTTACTTTTGGAACGACAGCTTCATATGTATCTACTGCGGTTACCGACAATACTTCCCCCTCGAATTTCCCGTCAGTAATGCATTCATGGACGAAAATTTCTCCCTTTTGTAAAGCATCTTTTCCAAAAAGAGTTGCGATTCTTGCGGAAGTTCCTGTACCGCAAGGAGAACGATCTACTTGCCCATCAGCAAAAATCGTTACATTTCGTAGCGTAGCACCTTTGTCTTTCGGTTCATCTGAAAAAATAACGCCGTATATTCCTTTTAAACCTTCTTCAAGTGGATGCTTCACTTCCATTTTGCTCTCTATATAATGTTTAATTTTACCGCCCCACGTTTGAATAGCAGGCAAGTCTTTAAAATCAACTTTCAAACCAAATTCTTTACAGTCTACAACAGCGTAAAATGCTCCTCCAAACGCGATATCTACTTGAAATTCATAGTTATCTATTTTAATAGGAACGTCTTTTTTGTATACAAATGAAGGGACATTTTCAAATGATACAGATTCTACTTCACTCCCGTTATATTTTGCATACGCAATGACTTCCCCAGCCGGGCTATCAATAATGAACTTTTGTTTTTCCCCCTTCACTTCAAACATGCCTGTTTCAATTCCAACTGTAATGACAGCAATAATGCCATGACCACACATCGTACTCCATCCTTCATTGTGCATAAATAAAACACCAAAATCAGCGTGGGCACTTGCAGGCGGGGTAATAATACAACCATACATCCCGTGATGCCCCCTCGGTTCATACATAAGAACTTCACGAAGGTAATCCAAATGTTCCATACAGTAGGCGCGTCTTTCCAGCTGCGTTTCTCCTTTTATTTCTGGCACACCACCCGTAATAATTCGAAGCGGCTCCCCAGCTACGTGTGCATCAATCGTTGTATATATTTTACTAACCTTCATTTCGATCTCTCCCCTATACGTTGATACTCTTTTCATTGCAAATATCATGCCAACGCATAGGGTATAAATTTGTATGCATTGTTTAGAAAAACATACACTACTGTCTATTTTTTTATACACTGTCCAGAGGCTATGTTATAGGGGCCCCCTTGATACAACCAGTCTTATTATTTTCAATGTAAAGTTACTTCGCTCCCCAACATATACTGTTCAAAAGCAAAAAGGAAGTGATCCAATGTACTACGGAACAAAGGGCTGGTACGTAGCTGAACTAAAAAAATTAGGTGTGCGTTATCATGAAGGACGAAAACTAGAAAGTTACCGCGGGCACATATTACGCAATTTATTAATCGCACAACAAGAGAAATTAAAAGAACAGTAATAGATTCTCCTATCACAATATCAACTTATCGCCGCCTACAAACTGCCAATCAATCACACATCAAACTACACTAAAAAGGTCACCCAAACGGGTGACCTTCCTTTCTTATTCACAAACAAGAATTTGTCTAGTAAATGACCCTTTTCTTGTAATACAGCGATCTGTAATTTCAAATCCTGCTTCATGGATCATGTCATCCATTGTTTCCATCGTGACAACGACTACTTTTTTCGCGATGCGGCGTGCACTTGAAAGAATGGAGAGCTGGTCTTCTGGTGTGGCATGCGTAAATAAGTCATAAGGCATATCGATAATGGCAACGTCATAGTTCTCAGTAATTTCCTCGATTGGACCTTTTGTTACTGTTCCTTCAAATCCGAAATGTGCGATGTTTTTTCTCGTTCCAAGAACTACAAGTGGATTTATATCTCTACCAACGATGTTAATCCCCATAGAAAGTGCTTCTACTACTACTGTTCCAATACCGCAGCACGGGTCAATTGCTCGTACTCCCTCTGGATTTGGTACAGCGATATTTGCAACTGATCTCGCAACACGTGTGCTAAGTGATGTCGAATAACTATGCGGTTTTTTTATGTGATGATACCAAACTGGTTCGCTTTCTACATAGTGCCCGAAGTACCAGCGTCCTCCAAGAGGAACAATCCCGAATACACGCTCTGGATTACGAACATCCGCTTCTCCTTCAATATGCATGCCAAGGTCTCGTTCAATAAGACGTCTTTCTCCATATTCAATTTTATTTTCTCCAACGAGGTCATTGATTTTAACGAAGATAACTTTAAACGACGCCCCCGCTAAATCAATTTGTTCCACTTGTTTTAAAATGCTTTCTAAGTCGTCCCCTTCATACATAACCTCAACGCGTTCTTTCATAAACGCACTTCTACTCGGGTCAATTTTTACATCACTTTTTAAAATATTAACGTGCGACTCCATTCCAAAGAACGAGCGCATTTCCAAGTAACATAAAGCACGCTCCTCCTCACGAAATGCATACGTATATATACAGGCAGGTGTTTTACTATGATTATTCAATCTATTATCATCCTCTATCGTTTAAAATTGTTATGATTACAATTACTCAAATACTTTTCTTTTGTATATAAAATTAAATGATATCATATGCCGGAAATAAAGAGAAACGTTAATAAATAAAAGAGACTGCCAATGGCAATCTCTTATTATTTATTAACGGAAAGAAGACACGTTGTTACCCATTTCCTCATAGTAATCTAAAATACCTTGATAAATAGCTTCCGCTGCACTTTGTCTCTGCGCTGGTGTAGCTATTTTATCTGCATCACTTTTATTATCTACAAATGCTAATTCTGCTAATACAGCTGGCATTGTATTTTCTCTAATTACGTATAAATCGCCTTTTTTCACACCACGATCTTTTGTTCCCAGTGCATCTACAAGACGCTCTTGAATTTTTTCTGCTAATAAACGACTTTCTGATACGTTAGGATTTGTTCCTCTTGCTGTCGCTGATTCATAGTAGAATGTTTCTGTACCTTGTCCATTTTTCTCTTCCGTGCCATTACCATGAATACTTACAAAAATATCCCCATTATTTTTTTGAGCAAATTCTACACGTTTCTTTAAAGAATCAGAAGCACTTGTTCCTGGACGTGTATCATCTGTACGAGTGAATAACACAGTAAATGGTGTCTTTTTCTCAAATATTTTCTGTAATCGTAATGATACATCTAATACAGTTTCACTTTCTTTCTCATAATAACCTGGATTACCTGAATCTGCTCCACCATGACCTGGATCAATAATAATCGCTTTTCCTTCTAAGAAATTCCCTTGCTTCACTGGATTTAATTGATTTTTATTAACCCATTGGAAACCAGCGCCCATGCGGATACGAATCCAGCTGCCGTTCTCTTCAATAACAGTTACTTGCTGTGCGTTATGTGTTCCCATTACTTTTGACGAAGAAGAAGCTTCTGCATAAGTAGTGAATCCTTCATTAATAACTTCCGTTTTCTCTACTAAAGGTGTCCATTTATCACCGTTACTTGTTGCAATTTTGATCCATCCATCTCGTTCTTCTTTAATTTCTACCGTTTGTGGATTATGCTGATTCGCACTAATCCCAGAACTTAATGATGGTGCGTGATATGTAATGAATTTTCTATCTATGTACATTTTCTTTGTTTCTACTGGACGATCACTATTCTTGCTAAATTTATCTGTTTGCGCAGTAAGCTGAGCTGCTTGTTCACGCGTAATAGAATCATTCGGTTTCCAGCCATTCTCTGTACCTAAAGAAAGTTTTAATTCTACTAAAATATTAACTTCTTCTTTACCCCAATGATTCTCTAAATCAGCGAATTTTGTAGGAACTGGTCCTGTTACTTTGCTTTTCAGATTATATGCTCTTACAAGCATAGCTGCCATTTCAGCACGAGTTACTTTTCCTTCAGGATCAAATACTCCTGGTTCTCGCCCTTTAATAATATTCTCTTTTTCCATGGCTGCAATAAATGAAGCTGCCCAATTATTTTTTGCATCATTATAAGACGGCTTTGCATTCGGATCTACTTTAGCACCAATTGCTGTTGCGATAATCTTTGCTGCCTGGGCACGTGTTAAATTTCCGTATGGCATAAAGTTACCATCTGGCATACCGTTAATTACATTTCTCTCTACTAAATAATAAATTGCGTCTTTCGACCACGCACTATCTGAAACATCAGGAAATTTCTTCGTTTCTGCTAAACTACTAATTGGATGTGCTAGTAAATTTGCTGCTAATAAACCTGCGGCTATTGCTTTGTACTTCATGAAAAATAAATCTCCTCTCAAAACTTCATATTCATACAATTTTTTTATTCAAGCTAACTAAAAAATATTAACTATTAATTAATTCCTTTCATAGTGTATAACATTATATATCTATAGTAAATACGTTTCCGGCCGTATAACAAAAATCGCATATATATAAGTTATAATGAATGTATATAAAAAACTTTAATCAGCCCTCACCAATCGGGCTTTTACAGGCAGCCCGGTCCCCATCTAACTTTTTTGCTTTCGCTGAATTTTGAGGTAGGGGTCTTACTACTCGGCAAATAGCGGGATAAAAAAGCGATTAGAACATGTCTCCTAATCGCTTTGCCAAATAAAAAGCTGATTAAAAATAATATCTTTAATCAGCTCTCTATTATCTATGAAATTATTCTTCAATTAAATTAGACATTACATATGCATACACTAATGCTTCTGTATGCGCAATAGAACTTTCATGTGTACGTTCAAATGCGTGAGAAGAATCAATACCCGCTCCAATTAAAGCATGTTTCACATCAAATCCCGCGCGAATCGCAGCTGATGCATCAGATCCGTAGTATGGATAAATATCTACTTTATATTCAATATGATTCGTTTTCGCAAGCTCTACTAAATGTTTACGCAGTGCGTAATGATACGGGCCGCTAGAGTCTTTTGCACAAATAGATACTGTATATTCATCAGATGCTTGTCCATCACCTAACGCTCCCATATCAACTGCTAAGTATTCAACAGTTTCTTCAGGAATGTTAGAATTACCACCGTATCCAATCTCTTCATTATTAGAAATTAAGAAATGCGTCGTATATGGTAATGTTACGTTTTCATCTTGTAATCTTTTAATTAATTTTAATAAAATCGCAACACTTACTTTGTCATCTAAATGACGGGATTTTATGTATCCACTCTCTGTAATTTGAACACGCGGATCAAATGAAACGAAGTCTCCTACTTCAATTCCTAATTCGCGTACTTCATCAGCTGAAAATACGCGCTCATCAATACGAACTTCAATATTTTTCTCATCGCGTTTTGCTTCACCTGCATCTTTATATACATGTACAGATGTTTGATGCATTAAAATCGTTCCTGTATATGTCTTGCCACTTGATGTTTCAATTTCGCAATATTCTCCTTCTACAGAGTTCCAGCGAAATCCACCAATCATAGAAAGACTCAGGCGACCGTCAGGCTTAATTTCTTTCACCATCGCACCTAACGTATCAACGTGTGCCGTTAATAAGCGGTGCTGCGCATCATTCTTCCCTTTTACCGTTAAAATAAGAGCTCCCTTATTATTACGTTTCGTTTCTACGTTCCACTCACTGACATAGTTTTCAATGAAATTAATAATTTTTGCTGTATTTCCAGATGGACTCGGAATAGAGACAAGCTCCTTAATCAGTTCCATCGTTTCTTTCGTATGGTGTGCCATTGTCGTTTCCTCCTCATTTTCTCTACTATTCAGTATACAAAATTCGCCAGAAAACCTCTACTTATATAGCTAAATTTTCTAAATTGTAGTAAAATTCTTTTTAGTATACAAAAGGAGTCCTGAAATATGAATATATCAAAAAAATATATACACATTGCACTCATTTGGTTTTTAGCATCATTATTTTGTTTACAAATCTCTTATGCCATTCATACTACTACTTCTATTACAATCGGCTGGATATTAACAGCTATCTTCTTCATTATTAGCTTCATTGCAACAAGAAAGCATAGCGTTACTCAGTAACGCTATGCTTTTCCTATAAAACTATTCTTCTGAAACATCTAATAAATAAATACCTCTTTCAAATCCACCGCGCTCTATCTCTTTTTGCTTACGAAGGCGTTCCACATCTTCAATCGATGCACCTTCTGCACGTGCTAATGAAATGATAACCTCTAGCGCATCTGCAAGAGAATCTAGTGCATGTTCGCGTTCTTTCATAGAAGCAAATTCACGAATTTCTTCCGTTCCAATTTTCGCTAAAGCTTGTATGTAGGCTTGACCTGTTAATTTTTGTGCTGTATATGTTTTTCCAGACATTAAAATCTTCTCTGGAACACGATCTCTGACTAACTTGTTATATGCTGACATCATTCATCCTCCTATATTTAATAACATCCGAGCTCTGCTTTATAGAAAAACCATTTTTTCTTCACGCATGCACTTAACATATCAATTCCTGATCCATGTGCTCTTACATGTGGAAAGAAATAGTGCTCTAAGTCTTCGTCCTTACCATATAGAGTTTGATACTCATCTGGAATCGCTTCTTTTTTCACATCTTTTTCTTTCGTCACCCCGTCAGAAAATGCAACACTTGGATGTCCCTCAAAAAATAACGCAGTCCGAACTGCCAAAGATGGTGTACTATGCAAAGCAGAATATGTAAGCAAAATAATAGTGATAACACCAATCATTCTCTTCATGTATTACTCCTAAAAAAAAGTGCTAACACAATTATACTAAAATGTGTTAGCACTTTCTCCCCTTTATCCCGAATTAACGAGCTAATAATCAGTGAGGAATGGACAAACTTTATTCCCCTTTAAATGCTGGTAAACGTTTCTCTAAAAACGCAGCAATACCTTCTTTATGATCCGCTGTTTGTCTCATTGCATATTGACCACGCTTTTCTAATTGCAATGTTTGCTCTAAATTAGAGCGATTTACTTCACATAAAATTTGCTTCGTTTGAATCATTGCTTTAATCGGTTTTTGTGACCATTCATTAATTTTTTTCTTCACAGCCGTTTGGAAATCTTCGCCGATTACTTCATCAATTAAGCCGATATCAAGTGCTTCGCTCGCCGATAATTTCTTGCCTTCCCAAATAATTTGCTTCGTCATATTTTCACCGACGCGCTTTTGAAGGAAGAAATGACCGCCTCCATCTGGAATTAAAGCGATTCCAATAAAGTTCATCGCAATAACAGATGATATATCCGCCATTACATAATCAGCTGTTAACGCAATACTTAACCCAAGACCTGCAGTTGGTCCATGAATTGCACTAATAACAAGCTTTGGCATCGTATATAATGTCACGACAACTTCAGAAATGGTATTCATAATACCATCAAACTTACTTTCATCATTACTTGAAAGCATCGATTTAATATCCCCACCCGCAGAAAAACCACGACCGTTCCCGCATAACACAACGATATGTGCAGAACTTTCCGCTACTTCTTTCAACTTTTGTAATAACTCTTTTAAGGTCGGCTCATCTAACGCATTTAACACCTCTGGGCGGTTGACCATAACCGTTGCAACGTGGCCTTCATATTTCACAACGACAGATTCTGTTTTACTTGTTATTTCCATTATATATACCCCTCTTTTCTCCATAAAGATTATACTTATATAATTATAGAAAACCACTGAAAAATCCTTCTTTTTTCTCAATTTTCTGTCTAATAATCTCGCAATTTGTACATTTACCGTATAAAACATACAATTCCGTTGAAAAATATAGAAATTAAAGTCGGTTTATCCATGCTTTTCATCTATTTACCATTACAATGAAATGGTGTATTCTTAAGTTTGATAAAAAAACAAATATTGAAATTCATTCGCCTTACTATGTAAAAAAGGCTTTATACCCATCTTTTGGGTGTTGTAATAAAGGAATGAAGAACTGGAGGAACATATGGTTAATAAGTTGAAACAAACGGATAACTACTTCCCACATTTCCTATTGCTATTCATTGTGTTTCAACCAATTTTAGATTTATTAACATCTTTTTCAATCTATATACTACACATGAGCGCAACAGTTGGAGTTGTAGTCCGTTTCGCCTTTATGCTTCTTGCATTAGGATACCTACTTCTTCATCACAAACAACAAGATGCGAAAAAGTACATCCTCTATTTATGTTTACTTGGAATCGCACTCGCAATCGGCCTTGTAAATAATATGATGGTTAAATCTCCAGTTTCATTTGGAGAAGAAGTTAAATTCATCTTAAAGAGCATATATCCAATTGTGCTACTGTTTGGATATATTATCGCCTTTAAAGAGCTAAAAAATAAAGAGTATGTATTCCATAAAATCATTACATATTTCTTATATGCAACTTTAATTTTAAGCATTACAATGATTGTCGCAATGCAAACTGGAACGGATTTCCCAAGCTATCCTCACTCAAAAATCGGTTCAAGAGGTTGGTTCTTCGCTGGAAATGATTTAAGTTCTCTTTTCGCCATTATGTTCCCAATCATTGTCTTATATTCGATTCATAAAACAACTTCTTTCTCGAAAATATATTACTGGATTCCAACAATACTTGCGATGTATGCAAGTATTATGGTCGGAACGAAAGTCGGATATGGCGCAATTGTTATTACATTAGGCGTAGCACTTTTCTTCTCATTCATTGAATATATGATAAATCGTAAAAAAGAAGGAAAAGGATTCACACATATTGTAAATACCGTTGTTGTCGCAGTTATACTAGGAGGTTTAATTGCTCTTACACCGCATACTCCTATCGCAAAAAATATGGGCATTCACATGCAAATATACGAATACAAAAAATCAGTACAAGAAGAGAAAGATCGAAAAGAAGGAAAAGTAATTAAAGCAGATCCAGAAGATGCAAAAAAACATGCAAAAGGTGAACTTACAGATTCTGAAGTAAAAAGTTTAATTTACAGCGATCGCGACAAATTCTTAAAAACATACAAACAGTACTATAAAGACGCACCGCTTTCACAAAAACTATTCGGAATGGGTTATGCTGGTAACTACACAGATAAAATTAAATTAATTGAAATGGACTTCCATGACCTATTTTTCGCATTTGGAATTATCGGTTTCCTTATTTACTTAATACCACTTCTATACTTTGGTATTACATTATTCATCCGCATGATCACAAACTTTAAGAAAATCATGAGCGTAAAGTATATGCTATTAGCGAGCACACTCATTCTATCACTTGGCATTGGCTTTATGTCTGGCCACGTATTAACAGCGCCAGCCGTTAGCATTTTCTTCGTTGTTATACTCGCTTATATCATTGTTGATTTTGAAATTGAATAAAAAGAAGGTGCTACGAAATATTAGTAGCACCTTCTTTTTTATTTAATTAATGTTTTACGTACTCTAAGCTTTCTTTTGCAATATACGCTTCTGTTACAGTAGGATTATCTGAAATAACTTTAACCCACGCTTTTCCATTTATTATCTCTTCACCAGTAACTGTGACAACTACATTTGTATTTAAACGATACAGTCGCTCATTTGATATACTAGGATTCTTTTTCACTTCCACGTTATTCATCACACGTGCAAGTTTGTACTTGTTGTATTCTTTTTTACCTAAATAAGAATCAAAACGGTTCATATGCCCCGCTACTTTTTTACCCCAGTTCGCATCAGATGCATATTTCGCATTTAAACCAGCAGCTTTATCACCTGTATATGTTGCTGTATAACGCCAATGTCCTGGATTTAAATATCCTTCATTCATGTATAATTTTGCTGCATGTTCAATACAATCTTCTTTTGAATTGAATGCTTCTCCGTTACCATATGGACTATCGTCTGTTGCTTTTAAACCAAATAAATTATTTTTGTCTTTTGCAAGAGCGCTTGTTCCATAATAACTTTCATGAATTGCTAATGAATATAAGAATAATGCATTTACATTATACTTGCTTTCTACTTCTTTAAATTTCTTTCCTAAACCAATTAATGGAGAGTCTGGCTTAATCGATTTCACATAACTATCTAGTTGTTCAGCTGTATAATCTGTTTTCGAACGTAATGATAAATAATTGAAATATTGATAGAAAGTTTCGTCTCCAAATGTCTTTCCATCTACACTATACATTTGCTGTCCTTGCTTCATGAAAGAAGGTGCCACACCATATCTAAATTCTGTATATCCAGGTGAACTTGTATTATATGTATAATATTTATGGTATAAATATCCATCTGATTTCACATAATAAGACGACTGTTTCATTTCATTGGTAGGAATTAAAGTGATTTCATTCTTCTTCACATAACCTGTCAAACCAGAAAGTTGAACTTTCACACGATCTTCGCCAACTTCTAACACTTTCAATTCTGTTCCATACTGAATATACGTATATACTGTTGATAAATTCTCATCATAAATATTAATGATGTTTTGCCCAGTTATTCTTTTCGCACTTGCAAAACCATCTTTAATCCATAAAAATTCGTTCTCGTATTTTACCGCATTCATACCTTTATTTTGAGCAGCGGTAACCGCTTCTTTATACGTATTATAGCGCTCTACTTCTTGCTCTGTTCCGTTTTCTCTTACATTTGTCACGACATATTTCTTAGTTTCTACAGGATTGCTATTTCCGTTTTTTTCAATCGTCTGAAGCATGCGATCCAACATAGCTGAAGCCATCCCTCTTGTAGCTGATAAATGTGGTCTAAATGTATTATCTTCTGGATACCCTTTAATAATTTGAGTAGCCACCATAACTTGCACATGCTCTTTATAGTTAATACTATCTTTATCAGTAAAGGTAAGCGGACTTACAGCTACTTTAATATTTTTATAGTCTAACGCTCGCTTTACCATTATCGACATTTCTTCACGTGTAATCACATCATTTGGTGAGAACGTCTCGTTCGTACGACCATTAATAATTTTCGCTCCATATGCTCTACTTACACCATCATATAAACCGTAAGTCTTCGGCACATCCTCGAAATTCGAATCAGCTTTCGGTAAATTTAAAGCCCTCGCTATGAATGTAGCAAACTCTGCTCTTGTTACTAATTTATCAGGCGCATATACATTGTCTCCATACCCCATTAAAACTCCTTTAGTAATAAGTGAGCGCATATTCGTCTCAAACATATGTCCTGTAATATCATCATTTGCCGCATAACTTGAAATAGGAGTTAAAAGTAATGATCCCGTTAATGCCACTGCTGTTATACCTTTTGAAAAAGTCTTCAAGGTTATCCTCCTCGTAATCTACGAATTTATTATCACAAATTTGATTATATAATAATCACAATCATTTTAGCATAATAAATAGGAATTAAAATAAAACGTTTTTTAATTTGAATTTTCATTACATTCAAAACAAAATAAAAGACACTTTACTTTTTTAATAAAGTGCCTTTTTCCATATGATCAATGAGTTTCTTTGTTGCCTGTTTGCCTTGCAACCGAAGCTCATCTATTGTCAATTGTAACTCTTGCTGCACAGTTCCTTGTTGCATTAATTGCTTTTTCGCAATTTCATATAAATATTCAGCACTCCATTCGCCATCCACACTTCCTATAACTGGCTGATTCACTTGACTTAAAAACGAATCAATTTTTGGATCGTATGAAATCCCGACCATTGGAGTTTTGGCTACAGCAGAAAAAACTAGTGCATGAAGACGCATACCAATTAGTAATGAACATTGTGATAAAATGAATATTTTCTCGTCGATATCCATTTTATATGGAAGCATATACGTCTCTTCTCCCATTAAGTCTACTACTTCACGCGAAGCTTTTTGATCAAATGGCTCATGCATTGGAACAAATAGAATTTGGTATCCTTCTTGCTTTAATTTTTTTAATGCCGCAGCTAATTTTTTTATATAATCTTCTTTTGCATTCCAATAACGCACACTAACCGCAATTACTTTTCCATGTATCGAATGCTTTTGCAACCAATCCGATTGTTTTGTCCGTTTCCATGTTAAAACAGGGTCTGGAACAATTTCAATATCGTTTTTTATGCCAAGTTCTTTTAAATATAAAAACGAATCCTCATCTCGAACTGATACATAGGAAGCTTTTGACAAGTTCCATTTTACTAATAGACGATTATATCCTTTTGTAATTGGACCTATTCCTTGTGAATAAATATAATACGGCTTTTTTAATAATCGAGCGAGTCCCATAATACCCGTATAATATAGAATACTCTTCGTACTTGTCTGATCTTGAAGAAGGCTCCCGCCACCGCTAATAACTCCATCACTGTTTTTTATCGCATGATAAACAGCTTTTATATCCCAGCGATCTACCGATTCTACACCATACATTTCCTTTGTATATTTAGAATCATTTGATAGTACTACTAGTTCTATATCCGGGTTCTCTTTACTTAACGATTCAATAATTGATTGTAGAATCGCCTCGTCTCCAACATTATAAAAACCATAATATCCTGATAAGACTAAACGCACCCTAAATCTCCTCCAAAACTAGGTAACCATTTATTTCATCTAACATAAACTAGTACCCATTCCTTACCTAAACACTTGATACCCTACATAGTTTCCTCTTTATCAGTTCATATGAATTATAATAAAAAATTAAATTTCTATATTTATCTTTTTAAAAATGGTATTTTGTTTATTGATATCCATTTTAATTTCAAAGCACATACACCATACAAAATGGTTGTAATACTTAATGCTATACCACTGAATAATAACGTCATAATTCTTGAAGATGTAATATTTATCACATTACATAATTCATACAATCCTAGTCCCAAAATACATGCTATTGCTAGCACACCAAAAAAGCTTTTTAAATGAATAGAATAGGCAATATAGCTTCGAATATACAAATGATTTACAATACAAATCAATACGTAAGTAATTAATGTACTATACGCCGCTCCATCTATGCCAAACTTCTGCACGAACATTATGTTTAACACGACTTTCACACAACTCGCACCAATAACAATCCATGCAGCTTGTGCAGAACGGTTAATGCCCTGTAAAACACCTATTGATAATACCATAACCGCAGTAAAATACGAACTGCCAATCATCACTGTTAACATACTACTGCCTTTTACGTCTGTGAACAATCCGACATTTAACGGTACTGTTAATGCCATCAACCATATTGTTAACGGTGCTGTCAAAACATGCGCTAGTCGATTTGTATTTTGAATTGTTATTTTCGCCAAATTTATATCTCTTTTGGCCAATGCGGAAGTTAAGAGTGGTATTAACGGAAATACAATTGCGCTTGCAAAAATAACAATTATTTGCGTGAATGCAAAACCGCGACTGTATATTCCAAATTGTTCTTGAATTTCTGTTGATGATCCTTGTAATACATGCGGTATTGTAAGCGAGTCTACTAAATTTAAAAGTGGCATTGATAAAGCTCCAATAGCGATTGGGATCGATACCCGCAATATCTTTTTGCCGTTTTCTCTTAAATCTCGGAGCGAATAGGAATTGCTTTTATTGTAGTATGGACTTCTATTATATTTTATACGCAAATATATAAGCGAACTAATGACTCCAAGAAAAGAGCCAACCATCGCACCACTAGTAATAACAGTATTACTCTTATCCCATGATACTAGTATGTAAGCAATTATTAACATAAAAAACACACGTACAAATTGCTCAATGACCTGTGATACCCCTGTTGGTTTCATATCACCGAAACCTTGAAAATACCCTCTATACACCGCCATGTATGGCGCAATGAGTAACGCTAATGAAGTAATAAGCAACGGCATTCTAGTTTCTTGTCCACCAAGCATATTTGCAATTTCAATAGAAAATAATACAATGACTAAACAGCCGAAAACGCCAAATGCTATCCCAATAATTGAAGCTGATTTAAATAATTTCGCAATTTCCTTTTGCTTATTTTTTTCGTTCAACTCTGCAATTAGTTTCGAAATTGCAAGTGGAACTCCGGCTACCGATAATGTAAGAGCAATCATATATACAGGAAAAACAAGGCGGAAAATACCGAGCACTTCATCTCCTGCAATATTTTGTAATGGAATTTGAAAAAAACTACCCAGCAATTTCGACAAAAAAGTTGTAATGGTTAAAATTGCTGCTCCTTTTACAAATGTTTTATTCATATTTTTTCTCTTTTCTTTTATACATATACTCTCAAACATATTGTTTTAAACGATAGGAATTCACTTTATCCCATTGGTTATCATAACAAATTTATTATAGGTTGAATACTTGGTTTTTTTTTCAAAATAGAAAAGAGAACCCATTTAAGCCTGTCTCTTCACAATATTTTTTCTAATTCCTTCCATTATATATGTACACACTATAACCGTTTCTGTTACGCAAAAAGAGCCCTTCCTCTCTATCACTGCGATACATATTACTAAAAACATTATAAAAATATCCCACAACTCTACATTATAATTTATGTAAGATTGTGAGATATTCTAATTACCATCTAAACACTTAAAATTTTCAATTGCTCTTTCTGTTCATCGCTTGCCATTACTGCGATTGTTTTTTCAATACTCGGATGTACTTGCTCAAGCTTTACACTTGCTCCTACTTTATTTGATTGCTCAACAAAATTTAATAATGCCATAGCTCCTGATACATCCATATAACGCACATCTTTCATACGTAAAACAACCGGTGACTTCACATCTTGTAAAGTAGAGAAAATACGATCTACTGATAGGAAAGAGAGCGGTCCTTGAATTGTGTACGTTTCTTCTTTTTCTTTTACGATAGAAGTTTTGCGTTCTTTACATTTCACCATATATATGATGAACGAAAGAATAATACCGAATGCAACAGCAATCATTAAATCGAACTTCACCGTTACAATCATCGTTACGAGCATAACAACGACATCACCTTTAGGAGCGACATGCATCTTTTTCATGCTTCCCCAATCGAACATTCCAATACCAGTTAAAATTAAAATACCTGATAATACAGCAAGTGGAATATATTGTACGACCGAACCAAGACCCATAATAAAAATAAATAAGATAACACTATGCATACATGCCGAAAGTGCCGTTTTACCGCCACTTCTTATATTCACGATAGACCTTACAGTCGCACCTGCACCTGCTAATCCGCCAAACAATCCGCTCATCATATTACCGATACCTTGTCCGACCAGTTCTTTATTACTTTTATGACGTGTAGCTGTCACATTGTCCATTACGACCGATGTTAACAACGAGTCAATCGATCCTAATAAAGCAATACTAAGCGCTGGCAAAATAAGTGCTGCTATTCCTGTTCCACTTAAAGATGGAATATGAAGCGTAGGCATCGCTTCTGGAATGGTTCCAATCTTTTCAATTACTTTATTTAGTGAAAGATTTCCGATAATCGGTAACTTTACTGTAAGTCCTTCGAGTAAGGAAGAAAATAAAGGAAGCAAAGCTGTCACACCGACTAGTGCTACTAAACTAGACGGAATCGCCTTAATCCATTTACCAGAAACAATCATTACAATAATCGTTAACACAACAAGTAAAAAACTATTTTGTACGTGCTTTATTTCGCCTAAAATAATGATTAATGCAATACCATTCATAAACCCCGAAACGACAGGATACGGAATATATCGAACGTAAGAACCGAGCTTACATACACCGAATAAAATTTGAAATAACCCTGCCATCATAAAGGCAATAAAACTTGCCTCTAACCCGTGCGTCGCAATAACTCCTGTTGCAATAACGGTAATTGGTCCAGTTGGCCCTGTTACTTGCCCAGGTGTCCCGCCAAATAACGCTGCGAATAAACCTGCAAAAATCGCACCATACAATCCAACAAGCGCTCCCTCAGACGTTCCTGTCGCGGCAATACCAAATGCAATCGCAAGTGGTAACGCAACAATCGCAACAGTAAATCCTGCTAAACATTCCTTTGCTATTTTTTGAAACATAAAAAAACCACCTTTGTATAAAGTCCATGTTCCATTGTACACCTAAAAAGATACATTCGTTAGCTCACTTTTTACATTCTCGTGACGTAAACGTATTCAACGAAAAGTTTTCCCCTTATCTTTGGAAACAATTGCAACTATGCTATAATGAACAAATTAAATCTTTTACTATATACTTGGAGGCACTATGCTAACTTTTGAAGAAAAATTATCGATTATTGAATCTTTCCCAGAACTAGAAAGAAAGAACGTATCATTAAAACGTGTAAACTTCCACTTTGAAGAAAGTCGTTTAGATAAAAAGAACGTTGTATTTCATTTACACCCAAATGGAAATGGATTTGTATATGCAAGCGGTATTAAAGGTTATAAAACAGATGATAAAGGCATGGTTAACATCCGTGAGTTTTCAGCAGAGGAGTTACGTTCAGTAATTGAGAAATCAATTGACCTTCTATCACAAGAAGAAGTAGTAGCACCTGTAGAACCTGCGAAAGAAGAAGAATGGCAGAACGAAGATGGTCATATTCTTACTCTTATTTCAGAGGATGACATGTGGAACGTGTACGCTGGTGTAAACTTAGACGGTACATTCAACTCTTATCCAGAAGCTGCGGAATACCTTGATGAAGAAGGCTTTTCACGCAAATAAAAATAGAAACCTATTTTATTCAACGACTTTTATAGTAATCAAAGAAGACACTTAAGGTGTCTTTTTTTGTTATATAAACTCCTTTCTCACACTATCTCTATTAATTTTCATAAAATGATTCAGAGGAGGTTTATATGAATACAACTGCTAAATTAATAACTTGGAAAGAACATGGCGATATGATTATTCTAGAATGTGAATTAAATGGAAAACGCTTCGAGATATCAACATATAAACAACGAATATATAATGCACACCTTTTATCAGCTGACGTTTATATTCGTTTAGACTCATCTGATAATATAATTGGAATAAATATTTATAAAAAGTAAGAAAAGCCCCCTATTCGTAGGCGGGCTTCATCTTTATTACACAATATTAGAGTATACTCTCTTTTTTTTCATACAGTTTATGTAATTATACATATTCATCAAAAAATACACTAAATGAATATTACATGTAGTAAAATATAACTTGTGGGCACGTTCTATAAAGCAGATTCTTTTAAAAGGCGTAACATATCAATTATTATAGGGGATGTGGCGTCACTTCGATATTGATTTCAAATCTCTTGTCTTTTGTGAACTAACAATCTAGTGTATATAGACGATTCTGCTTTATAGTGTGTGTTTACACTCATAACAAAGGGGTAATGGTAATACGGATAGATTCCGATTCGTATGAAATGAAATGGTTCAAGTCGGAGAGAGGCACCTTAGGGTGTCTTTTCTTTTTGTGCATTACATCCCTTTTGTTTTTCCACCTTATTTCAAATGCGCTAATTAACCTTCACCAAGAAGAAATGAGAATTAACAAAGATATTGTTTCTTCTGTTTAATACAGAAAAATGCAGGATACCCCATAGATATGGGGCATCCTGCATTTTCTATTTTTTCGCACCTTTCAACGACTCCCTCAGTACAAACTTCTGCAACTTCCCGCTCGCATTACGAGGGAGTTCATCTACAAATAAATAATGACGCGGACGTTTATAATCTGCTAGTTCATCACTTTCTTTGCAATACGTTTCTAAATCAGCTTCTGTTATTGTTTCATCTTTCTTCACAATAACTGCCACAACACGCTCTCCCCATAATTCATCTGGCTCACCAAGTACCGCCACATCTAATATACCTGGATGACTATGAAGGAAATCTTCAATTTCACGAGGATAAATGTTTACGCCACCGCTAATTACCATATCATCAACGCGATCAGCAACGAATAAATAACCGTCTTTATCAAAATAGCCTAGATCACCAGAATGATACCATCCTTTATACATCGATTTTTTATTCGCTTCTTCACGATTATGATAGCCAGCCATCATAGTTGGGCCGCGTAAAATAATTTCTCCCACTTCATAAGGAGGTAATACATCATCTGGTTCTGCCGGTGCATCCTCGTTCGGTTTCACAATACGAACTTCATGGCTAAAACATGGCGTGCCTGCTGAACCAGCTTTCGTAATTTGATCCTCCTCTACGAGAAACGCAACAACTGGCCCCATTTCTGTCATTCCGTATATTTGAACAAGATCAATATAAAGACGTTCTTTACATTCCTTCACTAACGCCGGTGCCATTGCTGCTCCGCCATATATACCGATTTTCATTGACGTTAAATCATACTGAGCTAAATCTTTTTGCAACAACATATTCCACATCGTCGGCGCTGCAAAGAACGTCGTAATCTTTTCTTCTTGAATCGTATGTAATACTGTTTCTGTATCAAAATGATGCAAAATAACATTCTTTCCGCCAACTTGAATGCGTGGTATGATTCCGGCATTTAATTCACCACAGTGATATAAAGGCGCAACAACAAGCCCAACACTATCTCTATTATATTTAAGGAAATACGTACAAATCATACTATGCTCAGTCATTTCGCGATGACGATGTAATACGCCTTTCGGATGCCCAGTCGTACCGCTCGTATAAAGCATTGAACAATAATCCATTTCATCAATTTCGATATTTACTTTCTCAGAAGATGCTTCATTCACTTTTTCATGGTAGGAACTTGCATAGGAAGGTTTATCGTTTTCTATAGACCAAAAAGATGTATTTGGAAAATCTCTTTCAATTATAGCAACAGTTGACTCAACTGCTTTTTCAAAGACAACGACTTTCGAGGATGCGTCCTGAAGAATATAAGATACTTCTTTCGCCTTTAAGCGGAAGTTAATCGGGTTAAAAATCGCACCAATTTTCGCACAGGCTAAGTAAACGTTTACAAATTCATGGCAATTATATAAGTAAACAGATACCGTATCTCCCTTTCTTACCCCTTCTTCTAATAGAGCGTGCGCTGTTTTATTTATTTGTTCATCCCACTGTTTATACGTCCAGCGAATATTTTTTTCAGGTTCCACTAACGCCTCTTTATTTGGATACTTACCAACTGATAAATCAAAAATTCTCCCTATCGTCATATACATGCCAACAATTTCCCCCTTTTCTCTTTCATAAATCTATCATTTCGTCCATAAGTAGACATTGTCCTCTAATGATTTGACTAATTTTTCTGATTATTATCGACATAGTTTTACATACGGTACCGCTAGACGCTAAATGAAATTATATCGGCGATTTTCAAAATATATCAACCACAACTCAATTTATATCAGCGATTTTTCGAATATATCGACTTACCGACAAAAACTGACAAGATATAATCGGACCGCCCGTTACTGCAGGATAAAAAAGAGGTTGTTCCGACTCGGAACAACCTCTTTCTTCTTATGCAAATAGCTCTTCTAAAATTTTCAGTTTATCTTCTGTATATTTCACAAAGCCATCATTATATGATTTTGGATCTTTCGGATTCGCAAAGTGCGTAATTGCTCCCGTCTTCGGATGAACAAATTTACTTGATGCACCACAACCAAGTCCGATAATTGATTGTACTTCTTCCATAATGACAATGTTGTAAATACTTTCTTGCGTCGGCATTGCATAACCAACATTCTCTAAGTTACCTAAAATATTCTTTTGACGATATAGGTAATATGGTACGTAATTATGCTTTTGCGTCCACTCTTCTGCTTCGTGCATCATCGCTGTAATTTCTTCGCGACCTGCTACTTTATATTTACGTTTGTTTTGCGTCATTTCAGAAGCACGTTTAAATGATAACGTATGAACTGTTAATGATTCTGGCATTAACTTTTCTGTTTCATCTAACGTATGCTTGAAGATATCTAACCCTTCACCAGGAAGACCAATAATTAAGTCCATATTAATATTGTTCATTCCCATTTCACGAGCTAAATGGTATTTCTCAATTGTTTCTTCTACAGTATGATGACGTCCAATTGCTTTTAGTGTCTCTTGATGGTATGACTGTGGATTAATACTAATACGGTCAATGTTCCATTTATTTAACACTTCTAGCTTTGCTGGAGTAATCGTATCTGGGCGACCTGCCTCAACTGTTACTTCACGCACATTTTTCACATCTGGGAACGCTTCATACATTTCTTCATACAGCATATCCATCTCTTCTGCTGTAATACTTGTAGGTGTACCGCCGCCGTAATAAATCGTCGTAACTTTTACACCTTTTTCTTTTAAAAACTTACCAATTTCACGAACTTCATAATGTAAACCACCTAAGAACGAATCAACAGATCCTTGGCGTCCATTAATTGCATAAGCTGGGAATGTACAGTATGCACATTTCGTTGGGCAGAACGGAATACCGATATAAATACTTACTTCTTCTTTCAAACGGTATAAATCCGGAACAACTGCTAATTGGCAATCAACAATGCGCTGAAGAAGTTCAATTTTCTCTTCATGAATTAAATAACTTTCACGAAGTTCTTGATGCGCTTCTTCTTTTGACATACCATTTTGAAGCATTTTGTGAAGAAGTTTCGTCGGACGTACTCCCGTTAAAATACCCCAGCTTTGTTCAATACCAGTTAACTGCTGAAGAACAGAAAGATATACATAAGAAACAACGTGCTTCACTTGCTTCATACGCTCTTTTTCATCTGTGAAAGCAGATAAATCTTTCGAGAATGTTTCTTCATACACATTTCCTGTGCTAACATCCGTCAATTGAGCAGATGCTTTCACATTATCCTCAATGTGTATATCAACGATCAGATTTGCTTCCTCTTGTTCAAATCCAATCGTACTATCTTCAAAAAATAAGCCGCCAATATTTTGTAGCGGACGTAAAAAACGATCATCTTGTAACGTTTTAATTGAAATTAACAACATTATCACCTTTTCATTTGCAAACTCTCTTTAGTTTACTTGAAGGGCGTTTACAGGTCAATACAGAAGGTTTTACCTGTTTCTCTTACATTTTTTCAAATAATTCTTTTTATGAATATTGCTCATGTATATAGACATCATGATTTTCTCTTGTTAAAATTTATTAGTGTTAAAATCGATACATAGTGAAAATACAATATAAAAAGGAGGACTGTTAACACTAGATTCCACAATCTAATGTGTTAAAAACAAATATGAAAAAGAAATTTTATAGTGTTTTAACTCTCTCTCTTGCATTACAAACTGTTCTTGCGCCTACTTATTCATTTGCAGAGAGTGCTGAAAAATCTGCCGAAGTATATACGGAGGATCAAGTTTTTAAAAGTATTAAAGAACATGTTAATGAGCATAGTACTCATGAAGAAGATATCGAGGTTACTGGCCAATTCCTACTATACACTTCAAAAAAACATTCATTATATACCGCGAATGATTTAAAAAACAAATCGAATATCGAGATTACAGAACAAGTCGTAACGGCGACAAAGAAAAAAGGAAATGCTTATTACATAACGACGTCAACTGGCGCTGGATGGATAGATAACAATGATAATAGCTTAGAAGTTCAAGAGATTCATAAACTATCTAACCAAAAATTAATCGTAAAAGAAGAAGCTTCCATACATGCACTTCCGTTCCAATCATTTAAAGAAGAAGGAAAACTAGAGCCACAAGTCATAACTCCTACTGAACAAGCTGGAAATTGGTTTAAAGTTCAAATAAATGAAACAGCAAAATGGATTTATGCACCTTCTGCTACATTTGAAGGTACAAAAGCTTCATTATTAAAAAACAGTCGTACTGCTAAAAATAGTTTATTGAGATCGCCAGAAGCTCTACAAACAAACAATATTTATGGCGTTACATTTAAAGAAATGATTGTCCCAAAAGGAAATGACGATATTCGCCCTGGCTACCCGATGGTGCCTAAATATATTACGATTCACGAAACGGCTAATACAGCGAAAGGTGCTAATGCTCTGAATCATGCAAAATTCTTAGATAATCAAGCACGCGGAACAGCTGATCGCGCTGCATCTTGGCATTTCACAGTAGATGATAAAGAAATTTATCAACATCTTCCAGTAAATGAAGTTGGATGGCATGCTGGAAATAAAACTGGAAACTATGAATCTATCGGAATTGAAATTGCCGTTAATCAAGATGGAAACTATGAAAAAGCGGTAGAAAATGCACGTAAATTGGCAGCTTATTTAATGAACGACTTAAATATTTCTCTAGATAAGGTCCAAAAACACCAATTTTGGTCAGGAAAAAACTGCCCTGCGTTTATGATTCAACGCGGACAATGGGATGCTTTCTTAAAAGGAACTGAAACATACTATAAGGAAAACCAAAAAAATCCCGTAACTGATGACATTACAGGTGGATGGTATGAACAAGACATTCGTCAATTAGCAGCTAGAGGCATTATGCAAGGAGAAGGGAACGGCAAGTACTTCCCAGAACGTCTTGTAACGCGTGCTGAATTTGCTACATTAATTACTCGTGCTTTACAATTACCAAGTGGAAATGCTAATTTCACAGACTTAGAACAAGTACACCCATCTTTAAGAGACGGTATTAATCGTGCAGCAAGCGCAGGCATAATCCGCGGACGTGGTGATAATACATTTGATCCAAATACTACAATTACACGCGAAGAAGCTGTTATTATGATCGATCGTTCTCTAAAACACGCTGGTATTTTTGCAAAACAAGTTGAACTACCATTCGTAGACCAAAACTTAATTTACGCTAAAGAAGAAGTACAAAGAGTGTATGGATATGGAATTGTAAAAGGTAATGAATTTAATCAATTCGTACCAAAAGGACCATCACAACGTGCTCACGCAGCTGCATTTATAAACAGAATGCTTAGCGTAATTGAAGCTTAACATATTTATCATTCCATATAGATATTTTCATTTTATCTGTATTCACTTAAAAGGCATCAGAGATTATATATCTCTGATGCCTTTTATACATCCGTTAACTATTTTTAGCCATGAATCTTAAACGTATTCCTAGTAACAGAAGCATAAAACCGATGAATGGAACGTAATTCGTATTGTGTCCTGTAGCTGGAAGTTGTTGATTATTAGAAGAACCTTGTCCTTTTTCTGGTAAATTAGGTTTTTCTACTCCCTCACCTGGCTTCTCTGTTCCTTCACCTGGTTTTTCTGTTCCTTCACCTGGCTTTTCTGTTCCTTCACCTGGTTTTTCTGTTCCTTCACCTGGCTTTTCTGTTCCTTCACCTGGTTTTTCTGTTCCTTCACCTGGTTTTTCTGTTCCTTCACCTGGTTTTTCTGTTCCTTCACCTGGTTTTTCTGTTCCTTCACCTGGTTTTTCTGTTCCTTCACCTGGTTTTTCTGTTCCTTCACCTGGTTTTTCTGTTCCTTCACCTGGCTTCTCTGTTCCTTCACCTGGTTTTTCCGGACCTTTTTCTGTATCTTTTTTATTTGTAATTTGAAGTTTTACAAATTCAATTTTTTCATTAGAAATCGTAAATTTCATTTCCTTATCGGATAAAGTATATCCTTCTGGCGCTTGGATTTCTTTTAAAATATAATCTCCTGGTTCTAACTTCTGAGAAATTGCTTTACCGCTCTTATTTGTTGTTAATGTGTCAATTTTTGTTTCGTCTTTCCAAATTTCAAACACTGCGCCTGCTAATATTTTATTTGTATTATTAGCGTCTACCTTTGTAATTTCTAATTGACCTGTAATTTCTTCTTTCACTTTTTCATTCATAACTTCTTGTTTTACTACTTCATTTGCTACAACATTTACTTCTACTGTTACTTCTAACGCTCTATAACCTTCTGGTGCTTTCGTTTCTTCTAACGTATACTTTCCTGGCACTAAGCTTTCGAATTTCACAACACCGTCTTTACTCGTTGTTTTCGCTTCTCCAACTACTTGACCAGCTTCGTTCTTTAATTTAAATTCCGCACCTTCTAGAACTTTTCCACTCTCTGCATCCTTTTTGATTACTTGTAAGCTTCCTAGTTCTTTTGCGTTTTCTATTTGTACTTCTACTACTTTATTTGCTTCCACAACGACTTCAATTTCTTCTTTTAGTAGTTTATATCCTTGTGGTGCTTTCATTTCTTTTAATGTGTACTTTCCTGGTTCTAATTTCTGAGAAATTACTTTACCAGTTTTATCTGTTCGTAATGTATCTACTTTCTTACCATCTTTATACACTTCGAATTCTGCACCTGATAACAATTTCGTTTTATCATTCGCATCTACTTTTACAATTTCGAATTGACCAAGGCTCTTACCGTTCGTTACTTTTACATCAATAGCTTTTTCACCGTCAACTGTTACATGAATTATTTGTTTTGTTAACTCATAACCTTCTGGTGCTTTTGTTTCTTCTAACGTATATTCACCTGGCACAAGTCCGTCTACTTTAACCGTTCCAGACTTATCTGTTGTAATTCCTTCTTTTACAACATTTCCTTTCGCATCTTTCAATGTAAATTCTGCGCCTACTAAGCGTTTCGTTTTATCTTTATCATCCATTTTAATAATTTGTAGAGAACCTAAGATTTTTTCGTTTTCTGCCTCTACTTTTACTACTTCTTTCTCATTTTGAATTGTTACTTTCCATTCTTTATTTGAAAGTTTGTAGCCCGCTGGTGCTTTCGTTTCTTTCACTGTGTATTCACCTAGCGGTAATTTCGGTGACATCACTTTTCCACTCTCATCTGTTTTCAGTTCCGCTACCTTTTTACCATCTTTATACACTTCGAATTCTGCACCTGATAACAATTTCGTTTTATCATTCGCATCTACTTTCACGATTTCGAATTGACCCATTACTTTTTCATTCATGACTTCTTGTTTTACTACTTCGTTCGCTACAACGTTCACTTCTACTGTCACTTCTAGCGCTTTATAACCTTCCGGCGCTTTCGTTTCCTCTAACGTGTACTTTCCTGGCACTAAGCTTTCGAATTTCACAACACCGTCTTTATTCGTTGTTTTCGCTTCTCCAACTACTTGACCAGCTTCATTTTTCAGTTTAAATTCTGCACCTGCTAGAACTTTTCCACTCTCCGAATCCTTTTTGATTACTTGTAAGCTTCCTAGTTCTTTTGCGTTTTCTACTTGTACTTCTACTACTTTGTTTGCTTCCACAACGACTTCAATTTCTTCTTTTAGCAATTTATATCCTTGTGGTGCTTTCGTTTCTTTTAATGTGTATGTTCCTGGTTCTAATTTCTGAGAAATTACTTTACCAGTTTTATCTGTTCGTAACGTATCTACTTTCTTGCTGTCTTTATACACTTCGAATTCTGCGTCTGATAATACTTTCGTTTTATCTTCCGCATCTACTTTCACAATTTCGAATTGACCTGTTACTTTTTCGGGGATCTTTTTATTCACCACATCTACAGTCACTACTTTATTAGCCTTTACATCAACAGAAACTGAACTAGATGATAATTCATATCCTTTCGGTGCTTCTACTTCTTTTAATGTATAGCTTCCAACTGGAAGTTGTTTCGATAAGGCTTCGCCTTTATCACCTGTAACAATTGTTTCCACAACATTACCATCTTTATCGATAACATCAAATTTTGCACCTGGCAGAAGTTGACCAGATTCACTATCTTTTTTCAATAATTTAAATTGGCCATTCTCTACTTTTTTCGTATTCTTCATAACAAGTTCAATTACGTTTGTATTATCAATTGTTACTTTGACTGGTGTATCAACTTTTATATATCCTTCTGGTGCATTTATTTCTTTTACAAAATAGTCACCAAGTGGTAAATCTTTAACTTCCGCAATACCCTTTTCGTTTGTTGTAACAGTAGCCACAACGTTATTATCTTTGTCTATAACATCAAATTTTGCGTCTTTTAAAACAATGTTTTCATCGTTTTCATCAACTTTTTTAATTTGTAAATGTCCTTTTTCAGCTGCTGGTTTATTCCATTTTGGCCAGTTAAATTTAAAGTTATGAACCTCAAAACCATCTCTTTGGTGTAATCCTCCAACATAGGCTTGTCCATTAATAGAACCACCTTTTGTTTCTACAACTGCATTAGGTGCAAACACACTACCTACTACACCATAACCTTTAGTTGTTATCTTTGTAGCATTAGGAAATACCCAAATTACCTTACTAGCTAACTCAGTAAAAGATGAATTAGGGTCATATGCTTGAGATGTATTAATTAAATCCGTCGCCATCCCAGTATTTCTTGTATCATACAAAATTGCACCGCCACCAAAACTCACTTCTTCTGCATCTGAATAAATAACAATAAAATCTTTATTCTCTACATTCGGAAGAAAAACGTCTTTTACATCGAATGCTTTCTTTCCCGTCTGACCTGAAGAGACATAAATATTAGGGTTGTTTGCATCTTCACCGATTCCAAAGCTCATATTAGGTTTTGGCTTATCAGTGTGTAGTTTACTTGCATCCCCAATTACACCATCAACGTCTTTTCTAAATTCTTTAAACTTAGCATCAATCTCCGCTTGCTCTTTATAAGAGATACGGTCATACGATGTTTTCATTGCGCCATCTGGGTCACCGTCTTTTGTCATCGCCACTGTTCCATCTTGAATAATTACCTGTCCTGCTCCAGCTTTCGTAAATTGACCGCCTAGTAATAATGATGGATATCCTTCATCTACCCAAGTTGCTCCAGCTAAGTTATTTGCTCCAGTTGCAGCCGCTACGACTGTATAACTTGATGCGTTCATATTTTTCTGAACAGCCATCGCACCTTCAATATCCGCACTCGTTGCACTATGATCTCCAAAAATGATGGCGTTGTAATAAGATACATCACCTAAACCTTTTAATTCTGTTGTAGCTGCCTCTGCTTTAAATGGTAAATGGATTAAAAAATTCATACATATTAGTAATACAACTATTAAACTACTACTTAACTTTTTAATTTTTTGATTAAATGATTTCCTCAAGAAATTCATTCCCCCTTTTAAACTTCCTAAAACCACAAAAAGAAGTACATTTCATATGTACCAGGTCTTACTCACATTAACTTAAAATAATCCATTTAAATACAACAAAGGAACGCTACAACTACTTAATAAAATTACTACAATTCATTTTTGAAATAATACGTGAACTAAACTGTCATGCGGAAATACTTTTACGTATGGGAGCCCAATAAAATTAATCTGAAGAATATTTCATGTGGTGTAACTATTTTGACAACATCATCCACTTTACATTAGTTTTCTGAAGGATTCAAGTGAATTGTATGAATCCCATACACAATTCACAATTTAAAACGTTTCCATTCCTTTTAATAAGCTCAACAAAAAAACGTAGCCAAAAAGCTACGTTTTTCTTTCATCGTTTCGGTGTATTTTTATGATTCTTCAAAAACGGAAGCGGGAATTGCTTACGGAAATGCTCTTTAATCATATACTCTACACCGTTTTCGCTATTTGAACGTGTAATCCAATCTGCTACTTGCTTTAATTCTACAGGCGAGTTCCCCATCGCTACCCCAAGTCCCACGTTTTCAATAACCTCTAAATCTTCCATACTATCTCCAATCGCAACCATTTCATTTAGCGAAATATTTAAATGCTCTCCAAGCAATTGTAATCCACGTAATTTTGATACATTTTGCGGTAAAATTTCTATTCGTTTTGAATCACATTCAACATACTCTACATCTTGGAACGCTTTTCTTAATGTGTTCAGTCCTCTTTCTTTTTCACCTTTACTTTGGAAAATAACATCAATTTTTGGCGCTGCTACCGGATGGTCACGAAGCGCGTCACCTAACGAATCTACAAATTGAACTGGATAAAATAACGGATCTGCGCTTGATAATACAGTGCGCGCAATTAAGTTTGGTGTATTTCTCTCACGATTTCCTATCGAAAACCGTTCATGAGAAATGCGTACGTTACAATCAAAGTGCTCTAACACTTGCACAATGTTAAAAGTCTTCTCTTCAGATAATCTTCTTTGAACGTACGGCTTATCTAACGTTGCTGAAACGAAAGCACCACCATGTGTCACTAATATAGAATCTAATTTTAACGCCTTTGCTACTTTATGAGCGGATTGAAAATTACGACTCGTAAATAACGTAACGTATACATCTTTTCTTTTCACAAATTCAATTGTTTCTCTTAATCCTTTTGCAATTTTTCCATTGTTGTATAGTAGTGTCCCATCTATATTAAGAGCTAGTAAGCGATAAATCATGTCGCACTCCCCCTCTTCGCTGTTGTACTCTATCCATAATTTATGAAATAAATGTAGCAAATAGAACGAGTTAGAATTACTACTGAAAATTTGGTTTACTATATACATATACACTTAGCAAAGGAGATAGTACAATGCAGGCACCTCCTTCTTTTTATGAAGGCGATACGTTAGAAGTCGCAAAAAAATTACTCGGGCAAAAACTTGTTCATATTGTAGACGGAATAAAGCGAAGCGGAATCATTGTAGAAGTAGAAGCATATAAAGGCCCAGATGATAAGGCCGCACATAGTTACGGAGGCAGACGGACAGATCGCACAGAAGTTATGTTTGGTGCACCAGGGCATGCTTACGTATATTTAATTTACGGTATGTATCATTGCTTTAACGTTATTACAGCGCCAGTGGGCACCCCGCAAGGTGTTCTCATTCGAGCCCTTGAGCCAGTAGATGGAATAGCAGAAATAAAACTAGCGCGCTACAATAAGACCGAAATTACAAAAGCGCAGTACAAAAATTTAACAAATGGTCCTGGCAAACTATGCCGTGCACTCGGAATTACTTTAAAAGAACGCGGCGTATCGTTACAAAATGATACGTTACATATTGAATTAGTTCCAAAAGAAGAACACATATCATCACAATATAAAATAACAGCAGGACCTCGTATTAATATCGACTATGCAGAAGAAGCTGTACATTATCCGTGGCGTTTTTATTATGAGGGGCATCCGTTTGTTTCAAAGAAATAAGCGATATCAACGATTTTTCGAATATATCTATCGTAACTTACAATATATCAACGGTTCGACAAGAAATATCGATTTATCGACAAATAATAACATTACGAATAAAAGAAGACTGTTCCAAAATGGAACAGTCTTTCCCTCTTACTCTGCACCTTCCGCAGTTGCAATATTATCCTCTAAATTTTCTCTTGATAATTCAGCCGCCATAAAATCAGCTGTTTCTGGAAGTGCTAAATGCATATGAGCTTTTTGACAAATTTGGATCGTACAGTTTTCTATAACATAGTCGAAAACATGTCCGCCCCCGCTTCTTTCATCATCAATGTAATGTAAGTGGAATCCAGCTACCCCAATACCTTGTGCGTAATCTGGTGTCCAAAATCCAGCAAGCGTACCTTCTGTATTTTCAAATGAAAAGATTGGTTGTGATTTCGTCACTTCAACGAGCGGTGTATACGGTTTTTCTTGTCTTGGAACAGTTCTCGTCCTTACTTCACGGAACGTACCGTCCATTCGAATACCGTAAAACAAGTTTTTACTTGGCATTAATTCATGTAATAACGCTTCAACTTCTTCACGATTCATCGGACGCTCTACCGTATAACTCATTTCTTTTTCAAAAAACGTTACAGTCGCAAATGGCGTTGTTTCTTCTGGCTCTACTTTTTCTGCTGAACCGTCTGAACGTAAATGATAAAATTCATTATCAAATGCAATCATTTCACCATCTAATTGATCAAATGTGCCGATGCCGAAATCACCATGTTTTTTCAAATCTTCAAAGCTAATTACACCATCATATATACCATCTAATAGCGCAAGCATTGTAGATGTTTGATATACTTCATTACTCGTTTTCGTTTTTTTCGCATCAATATCAATTAATTGCGCAACAGTCATCTCAAATCTGCCTCCATTAGTTTAATTGGTTTGGTAATAATTTTTCGCTTAATTTAATGTTGTCACGATAGTCAATTGGAATATCAATAATGACAGGACCATCTGCTGCTAGCGCGGATTTTAACACACCTTCTAATTCATCAGGCGTGTTAACACGAAGACCTAACGCCCCGAAACTTTCCGCATATTTCACAAGATCAACATCGCCAAACTCTGTAGCGGATGTTCTGCCGTATTTCATCATTTGTTGGAATGCAACCATATCATATGTGCCGTCTCTCCAAACAAGATGGACGATTGGAGAATTTAAACGTACCGCCGTTTCTAACTCCATCGCAGAGAATAAGAAACCACCGTCACCTGATACGGAAACTACTTTTTTACCTGGTTCTACTAAAGTAGCTGCGATTGCCCAAGGAAGTGCAACACCTAGCGTTTGCATACCGTTACTAAATAATAATCTACGTGGTTCATAAGAACGGAAACATCTCGCCATCCAAATAGAATGGGAACCGATGTCACATGTAACAGTTGTATCGTCACTAATTAAAGAACGAAGTGTACGAATCACTTGAAGTGGATGCGTAACACCTTCTGAAGGACGATTTGGAACTTCTGCTTGTTCTGATAATTTTGCGCGTAATCGTTCTAATACCGCTTCTGATTTCGTACTTAATACAAGTTTCGGTAATTTCTCCGCGATGCTATTTACCGTTAAGGCAATATCACCAATTAATTCACGCTCTGGTTGGTAATCATGGTCGATATCTGCTTGATGGTCATCAAGATGAATAATCGTTCTGTCGCCAAGTTTATTCCAGAACTTTGGATCATACTCAATTGGATCATAACCGATAGAAATAACAAGGTCTGCTTCTTCTAGTAAAATATCACCTGGTTGATTACGGAATAATCCAACGCGGCCGAAGAAATGATCTTCTAACTCACGTGAAATCGCACCAGCTGCTTGATATGTTTCAACAACAGGAAGCTCTGTATCCGCAATTAATGCACGAACAGCTTTCGTCACTTCATTTGTACTTGCTCTCATACCGAGTAAAATAACTGGTAATTTCGCTGCTTTTATTTTTTCTACTACGTATGTAATATCATGTGTGGGAGCGATTCCAAGCTGTGGCTTAGAAAGCGCACCGATAGACTCTACAGTCGTTTCCGCAGTCATAACGTCTTGCGGCAAACTTACTAAAGTTGCTCCTGGATTTGTAGAAGTCGCACTTCGGAATGCATTTGATAATGCTTCTGGCACATTATCAGGATGCTCTACTTCTACGCTATATTTTGTGATTGGTTCGAATAGTGCAGCATTATCCATAGATTGATGTGTACGTTTTAATCGATCCGTACGCGGAACTGCACCAGCTAAAGCAACAACGGGATCACTCTCCGCATTCGCAGTAACAAGACCTGTCGCTAAATTTGATGTCCCTGGTCCTGAAGTTACAAGACATACGCCCGGTTTTCCTGTTAATCTACCAATAGCAGCTGCCATAAATGCTGCATTTTGTTCATGACGACAAACAATTAACTCTGGTCCTCTTTCTTGCAGTACATCAAATACAGAGTCAATCTTTGCTCCTGGAATACCGAAAACATGTGTAACACCTTGTTTAATTAAACAATCAACAACAAGATCTGCTCCTTTTGTTTTTGTCTTCACGTCGTTTGCTTTTACACCTGTACTCAAACTAATCATTCCTTTGTTTCATAATTTGTGTAATAAAGATTTTTAATTTCACCTAGTTAATTAACGTGGTGAAGTATCATTTATCATTATATTACAAAT
Source organism: Bacillus sp. FSL E2-8900 (assembly GCF_037966225.1). NCBI lineage: Bacteria > Bacillati > Bacillota > Bacilli > Caryophanales > Bacillaceae > Bacillus > Bacillus sp. FSL E2-8900. The sequence continues at coordinate 857,149 of NZ_CP150193.1, read as the reverse complement.
TCATTATTTTTCCAACAATATGAATTCGACATTATTTTGACAAGATTTAAAGAATGCGCTTACAACCTTTTGTTTATCTTAAAATAACATTTTTATATCTCTGCTAAAAATGTACAAAAATACTTCCACCTATTCACATTATTAACAAATTTATAGTACCTTGCAAAGAACAATAGTAAGTGATATATTTGTAAATAATGGAATACCCATTATTTGGAATGTTATTCACGATTAGTATATCTCCTTTCAAAAAGTAGATATAGATTGTGTGTGCTGTTTAGAAAAAAGATAGGATTTTCAGCCATAATTCATCATTTTATAAAGGAAAGTGATTGTTATGAACAAAAGTGAATTTTTAGAGCAACTTAGTTCTTCCCTACGGAATATGCCTAATTTAGAAAAGGAGGATATTATCTCGGAGTACGAAACTCATTTTATTAGTGGTAAACAAGATGGAATATCTGAAGAGGAAATTTCTAAAAAGCTAGGAAACCCTAAAACCATTGCTAAAGAACTTAATATTTCATATGTAATAAGTAAAGCTGACAAGAAACGCAGCCTAAAAAATATTATGACAGCACTGTTTTCTGTTATGAGCTTAAGTGTTTTAAACTTTATATTTATCATTATCGCCTTTTTCGTATTACTCTTTCTATTACCGCTTCTTCTAACACTTATAATTGCCACTCCGTTATTAATTATTTCACCTATCTTATTAATAGGATTAGGATTCTTTAAAGGGTTTCATCAAATCAGTTATTCCGATGTTTACAATGTATTCATAGCCTTTTGCATCGGCTTACTAATATCCGTCATATGTTATCAAATGATAAAACATATATACTCACTTTTAGTTAAGTATTTAAAATGGAATTTAGCTATTTTACAAAGATACTAATGAATGTAAAAGGAGATTACTATGAAAAAATATATTTTATATCCACTCATGTTACTTACAATTTTATTTCTATCAGCTTGTTCAAACAGTGCACAACCTAAGGAAGAAAACGATGTACAATCTATTAAAGATGTTGCTATTAAAGTTCCAGAAAATATATTTAGTTCCTCAAAGAAAAATGAAACTATTAATGAAGACGAAATGAAGCAAAATATAAAAACTTATTTAGATTATAGCGGAGAGTTATACGAAAACATCGTTCCACTTTCGTCAGCCATGTCTGACGAGAAGGTTACTGAGTCCGACCGGGATAAATTACAAAAACTAATAGATTTAGCTCAACAAAACGATGCGAACTTCCATCATTTTATTAGTAACAATACGATTCCTGCTGATTACAAACAGCCTTCGAAGGAAATTCATAATTATATTTCAGCATCTACAGCACTTTCAGTAGAATTAGATCAGGAAATAGAAAAATTCGCTCAAGATGGTAACTTATTCAAAACTGATTTCTCTTTTACAAAGCGCTTTGAGAAAGTTAATGGTAGGAAGCAAAAAGAAATTGAAGAGTTTTTGAAGGAGAAAAACATTAAAACGGAGTATTTCAAAAAATAACAAACAAAAAAGACGTGTGTAGAGATAATAAACTTGTTTACTTCTTATAGGGCTAACGAAGTAGTTTAATGGAAGAAGAATTTATAGTGAGTGTTATAATAATCAATAACTTAAGCAAAGGGGGCAGCATTTTTGCACAAACTCAATGCATTAATACCAGAGCTATCAGTTTCAGATATGGAGGAAAGTTTAAATTTCTATTCGGAAATTCTCCTGTTTAAAATTGAATATCAAAGACCAGAGGATAAGTTTGCTTTACTGTCTTTAAATGACTGCCAGATTATGATTGAAGAAGTAAATGGTCATTGGAGTACTGGGGAGTTATCTTATCCCTACGGAAGAGGAATCAATTTTCAAATTATCATAAATGATATTGATTCACTATATGATAGTTTGAAAAAGAACGAGTATCCAATTAAATTTGATATTCAAGAGAATTGGTATAGAGCTGATACTAAATTAAAGGGACAAAAAGAATTTTTAATTATGGATCCTGATGGTTATCTATTAAGATTTGTTCAAAATTTAGTTGAAAAAGATGTTGAGGCAGATTAAGCTATGTAAAACAGGATAAAAATTTAGTAAATGGAGCAAGCTACTTTTTTTCAATAAGCGGCATTAGTTGAAGAAAAATTAACCAACTTTATTATTTTTATAAATTAAAGGCTACAACAATTAAATTTAGTTTTAAATAAATTTAAAACCACCTACAAGTTAATTTTAATAGGTGGCTATTACATTTCTTATACTAAAATTAAACACCTTTATTGTCACTGAAAAAGACGCCCCTATACTAGGAGCGTCTTCTCTCATTACGCTTGTTGTTGCGCGCTATATAATTCTTCAAGTGGCTTCATGATAATTTTGTTAACGTCACCGATTACAACGTTTAGGCGTTGCTCAGTTTCCATTAATTTTGTAATTTTAGCATCTTGTTGAATACGAGCTACAACTTCTTGTGCTTGTTGGTTGTCTTCTTCAGTGATTTCTTGGCCTTGCATCATTTTCTGTTGTAGGCTAAGTTGCATTGTACGGAACTCATCGAATAAGTTCTTTGAAGCTGTGTCAGCTTGAACTGCTGCGTAGCTCTCTTTTAAAGTTTTGAAGTCTTCGTTTTCAGCGATTGCTTTTTGTAATTCATATGCAACATCATGAATGTTCTTTGTCATTTTATTTTTCCTCCTTTAGAAGGCTAGCGCTTTTCACTCGCACTGCCTTTTACGTGCATTTACATACGCACCTCTTCTTACCATATCAAACTATGCAAGAGATGTGAAGAAATTTCACTTTTATTTCTATGTACTCACCTTATTATCTAAGAAACAATAGTAACAATCCTTGTACGAGCCCGATCATTCCGCCTAATAACGCTCCTAAATACGTAATCATTTTCAATTCGTTTTTCGTAATAGACAGAACTAAGTCTTCTAATCTTTCTGTTGAGAATGTAGACACTTCTTGCTGGACAATTTCCGCAAGGTGTAGATTATTTAGTATACTCTCTACATTTTCTGTTCCCCACTTTAAGCCTTTCGCTACTGCACTTGGAACCACTTTTTCAATAATTGTTTCTCGAACTGGTTCACATACTTGCTGAACAGATTGATTTAAAAACTTACTCACTGTTTCCTCTACTTTAACTGCTGACAGCACGGAGCTTACAATCATTTCTTTCTCTACAAATGCTTCTAATTCTTTTACATCTCTTCCTTTTAACTTTTCCCACTCTTTTTGCAGTACGTCAGTTAAAAGCTGCTTTGTACCATCTTGACCTAAAAACTTAATAACTTCTGGCTGCACACGATCCACTACACTTACATTTCCTAAAAACATTCCGACTAAGTTAAGTAGCGTTCCGCGAGAAGCAAAGAAATCATCAATCATTTTTGAAAGACGTGCTTTCCCTTCTTCACTTTCAAAAAAGCTAATTCCTCGCTCTAAAATAAACGCCGAGACATTCGGAATCGCATTCTCTACTTTTTCATTTACAGAATGAGGTAAAGCCTGTTCCCATGTATATGTATAATACTCTGCTAAAAATGCATGAATTTTTTCTGTAATAACATGTTCGATTTTTCGAGTCGCTTCTTCTTCTACATGCGCTACATTCCATTTTTCTAACATATGTCGCAGTGATTGTTCATTCGTAATTACTTTATCCACTTCCACTTGCGCCCAGTGAATTAAACCTTTTTGAAACTCTTCATTTGTTAGCTTTTTTCCAATTCCTTCTGGTGTTAACAAATGTTCTACAACCATATTTCCTAATTGAACAGCAAGTTCATCACGACGCTTCGGAATTAACCCTGGTGTAAATGGAACTTGAAACTTTCCGATATAAATAGGACGATGAGGACGAAATAACATTTTTATCGCTAAATGATTCGTATATCCCCCAATAATTGCTCCGAGTCCTGTCGTCGTTAACATATTTAACCATATATTCATTACAATCAACCTTTCACTTCTCCAAAACTATAGCATATCATCATACGGACAAAAGTATAATGGTATAAAAACGTATTTGCAATATATAGCTTCGCCTATTATGCAAATAGTAGTAAAGGAGTGATTTCGTTGGTTCTCGGTCTTTTAGCTTCTAAACTTCATTACGAACAAACGTATTACACCGAAATCGCTAAACGCGCTCGGCTTTATCATAATGTCGTTGCCCAGTTTACGCCATTTTGTATTGATCCTAAAACAGACCTTATTTCTGGTCTTATTTACGATACAGATACAGGAAAATGGAAAGAGCAAACATTCCCTATTCCTTCTTATATATATGATCGTTATTCTTTTCACGAGGAAACAGACTTTGAAAAAGCAAAATCAATTATTCACTCTTTGCACAATCGTCCTTCCACTACCTTTTTAAATAACACACTTATCAATTTAAGTGAACTACATGATTTATTTCTCACTAATAAAAAACTGTCTCCTTATATACCAAAATTTGAAGTGGCAACGATACAAAACATTTTTAAACTGTTGTTAAAAACTAAAGATATTATTATACGCCCCACTAATACACATTCAAAGGATAACTTATATCGAATTGCTTACAAAAAGAAAACGTTTCATATCGATACAGTAAATGAAAAATACCATACTTCTCTTCCATTAAAACGGACAGACGAATTTATATCTTGGTGTAAATCTAACATACCTTCATCACGTTACATAGCACACACTATGCTACAACCACCAAACCAATTAACATATCCACTCCACATTCGAACCATTTTGCAAAAAAACAAAGAACAAACTTGGACTGTTATCGGTCAATTTATACAAAAAAGCTCATTTCCTAATCAACTTTTACCCTCAGCAACGGCCGATGATTCATTACATTCATTTTCAAAAATTAAATACGTACTATCTAGTACCGGTGTGCAACTATTGCAAGATGCTTTACACGACATTGTAAATGAAGTATTCCAAACACTAGATCAGTCTTATTCTTCGTTATTTGAACTAGAACTTTCCACAATTATGGATCAAAAAGGCGCAATTTGGCTTATGTATGTCAACACGATTCCCCCTTACGAACAATACATTCGTCATAGTGATTCATTAGCTGAAAAGATATTTCACGGACCACTTAAATTCAGTAGCTTTACACCATAATGAAAGGAGGTAAACCTATTTTGAAAGAACATATATATACATTAAACATTTCAGATGAACATCCAAATAGTATTACTTTACCTTACGTTTTTTCTATTACGCCACCTATTACATCCCTCTCCTTCGGTATACGTCACATTGCAAGTGAAGAGGTGAAAATTCATTATTCCTTTACTCGCGAAATTATTATCGGAAAACATATTGCCGAAAAACTTTTACTACCTCAATCCACTACTATTCATGCATTCACACAAAACCAAACAATTATTTTCGGACCATTAATCGGCATTTTTACAACTGGCTTTAACGATGATTCTTCTAACCCTTTAGGAAATCGTTCAATTGCTCTCAGTGAGTTGTTAACACCACCATTCTCATTACGACCGTTCGTATTCGTCTTTGGCGTTCAGCATATAAACTGGGAAGAAGAAACGATTGAAGGATATTTCTTTCAAGAGAAACAATGGATAAAGAAAAAGGTCCCTTTACCAAATGTTATTTACGATCGATTACCGAATCGACAAGCAGAAAATTATAAACCGATCGTCAGAGCAAAAAGAAAGTTAGAACATGACTACTCTATCCCATGGTTTAACCCAGGTTTTTTTAATAAATGGGAAGTTCATCAACTTCTTATGAAAGACGAATCAATTAGACCCTTATTACCAAACACAGAAGCATTTCAGCATTTTGAACAAGTAGAACGGTTTCTTGGCACGTATAAATCTGTGTACATGAAACCAATACACGGGAGCTTTGGTAGAAATATTCATCAAATATTTTATTCTCAAACAGAGAATTGCTACTACTGTCGTTATCGCGAAAATGAAGAAAATAAACTGAGAAAGTATCAATCATTAGAAACTCTTCTAAACCACGTATTAAAAGGACATGATTTAAAAAAGTTTATCGTACAGCAAGGTATTTCGTTACTTCGCTTTGATGGGCAACCTGTTGATTTCCGCATTCATACAAATAAAAATCATTTCGGTAATTGGATAGTTAGTGCAATCGTCGCCAAAATTGCCGGCAAAGGCAGTTTAACAACGCACGTAAATAGCGGCGGTGATACAAAATTGCTACAAGAACTTTTTCCAGATTCAACGAAACAAGTTCAAATTGAAAATAAATTAAAACATACTGCCTTACAAATAAGTTACGCGCTCGATGAACAAGTAACCGGAAATATTGGAGAAATCGGTTTTGATATCGGTTTAGACACAAAGGAAAATCCGTGGTTATTTGAAGCCAACTCTAAACCTGGGCGAACTGTATTCCAAGATGCCAAATTAAAAGAACAAAGTGAACTGACACGCCAGTTATTTTACGAATATGCCATCTACTTAACTGAACATTCTTTACGTGATGCAAAGGAAAAAATGTCCCAAATAAAATCCGGGACTTCATCAAACACCGAATGTATCCCTTCTCCTATGATTCACTCACAAATGCAAAAACAAAAACTTCCACCTAGATAATAAGGTGGAAGTTTTCTATTTACACAAGTTTTACTACAACCTCAGTTTCCACATTACATACTCCGCAATAAAAAATATGATTGCAATATTCATTTGAATTATTATGCGTTAAACCATCTACTGCACTTAATAATTCTTGATCCATATAGGCACTATAATCGTCTATGTAATCTACAGACTTCCCATAATCTTGGAGTATACTTTGGCAATTTTGACAAGAATATGTTTGTGATTCTAATGCGTTGCAAAGCGGGCAAATCCCCATCATGATTCCTCCATACTTTATCGTTTAAAGCCTCTCTTTTTTAGAGTGAAGAGAGCAACCTATCCAGACATAGGAGTGCCCACTCCATCCCTACTTAAAAATAGAACTATAAAGTTGCTACCGATTTCATTTTTATTTCAATAAATCCTATATAAGAAGCTAATAATTAGCCTACAAGTAGCAGGCTACAATGAGAAAATTATATTTAATATCCTCCTTAGTTTGGCCTGTTTTCTTAAAAATACAACGATTACTCTTATTTCATAATTTACGAAATCAATAAGTTTTTTTGACAAAATTTACAAATTGTTATTTTGTATATCTTTCTAGGTAACATCCATACTATGAGTACAAACTTAATTACCGATGGATTAGCGCCAACCGGGGCGATAATCTGGTTCAACTCCAGCTAGTCCAACCAAAAAAACTTTTATAACTCTAAGGAGGATATATTCCTATGGCAAACCAAAATTCTTCAAATCAATTAGTAGTACCAGGTGCAACAGCTGCAATCGATCAAATGAAGTACGAAATCGCTCAAGAATTTGGTGTACAATTAGGAGCAGATTCTACGGCTCGCGCTAACGGTTCAGTTGGTGGAGAAATCACAAAACGTCTAGTTGCAATGGCTGAGCAAAGCCTTGGCGGATTCCACAAATAAATATATATGGCAAAAAGGTCTCAAGGCATATGCCTTGAGACCTTCCTTAATTTATTGCAACATTTGTAAAAACTTCTTCGTACGTTCTTCTTTTGGATTTGTAAATACTTCTTCTGGTGTACCTTGTTCGACAACGACACCACCATCCATGAAAATAACACGGTTCGCAATTTGATGTGCAAAACGCATTTCGTGCGTTACAATAACCATCGTCATGCCTTCTTTAGCAAGTTCTTTCATTACTTTCAGAACTTCTTGAACGAGTTCAGGATCAAGCGCTGACGTCGGCTCATCAAATAGTAACACTTCCGGCTCCATCGCAAGCGCGCGCGCAATTCCAACGCGCTGTTGTTGTCCGCCTGATAATTGGAACGGATATAAATCCACTTTATCTGCTAAACCAACTTTTTCAAGGAAATAGTTTGCTTTTTTCTTCGCTTCTTCTTTCCCCATCTTTTTCACTGTAACGAGCCCTTCCATTACATTTTGAAGTGCTGTTAAATGCGGGAATAAATTATGGTGCTGGAATACCATACCTGTTTGCGTACGAAGATTAACAATATCTTTCTTCGTTACTTTTTGAGAGAAGTTAAGCTCTTTATTACCGATACGAATATTACCAGCGTTTGGCGTTTCTAATACATTGAGACAACGTAAGAATGTCGTTTTACCAGATCCAGACGGCCCAATAATAACAACAACCTCGCCCTTCTCAACTGTTAAATCTATATGCTTTAGTACGGTATTATCTCCGAAACTTTTTTGTAAGTGCTGAATTGAAATCATAAAAACAAAAACTCCTTTTGTAAAAGGATTATTTTAATGTGTAGCGTTCTGAACGCTTTTCTAACATCTGTTGTACGATTGATAATAAGAAACAAATAACCCAATAAATAAGACCTGCTTCAAAATAAACAATTAAAAACTCGTAGTTCATCGCCGCAATTTCCTGCGCTTTTCGGAACATTTCTGTTACTAAAATTAACGATGCTAACGAAGTATCTTTCACTAAGCTAATAAATGTATTCGAAAGCGGCGGGATTGATACGCGCGTTGCTTGTGGTAAAATAACACGTTTTAATGCTTGTGGATATGTCATCCCAATTGTATAAGCTGCTTCCCACTGCCCTTTCGGAATGGAAAGGATAGAAGCACGAATAATTTCAGATGCATATGCACCGACATTTAATGAAAATCCAACAACTGCTGCTGTATATGGCTCAACTTCAATATTAAGAGTTGGAAGTCCATAGAAAATAATAAATAATTGTACAAGAAGTGGCGTTCCGCGAATGATAGATACATAGATACGAGCAATCCATTGTAAAATACGACTACCAGAAATACGTGCGAGCGCTGTTAACGTTGCCAGTATAATCCCGATAATAAATGTAATAAGCGTTAATGGAATTGTTGTAAAAACAGCTTCCTTCAGCATAGGCATGAAGGAAGTCTGCATAATATCTATCCAAGTAGACAATCGATCTGAAACTAATGCACTACTTAGATACATTTTCACCGAACCATTTTTTCGTTATTTTGTCATACGTACCGTCTTTTTTCATATCTTCTAACGCTTTATCTACTTCTTGTACAAGCTTAGTGCTACCTTTACGGAATAAGAATCCACTTTCTGAAGCTTCTTTTTCAGTATCTACAATTTTAATTTTTGCATCTTTTTTCGTTTCTAAATAATTTAATACTGATAACTTATCATTAATTGTAAAATCAACGCGTCCTGAAGCTAATAATTCTGCCGCTTGGCTAAATCCTTCTACACCAATAATTTCCGCACCGTTTTTCTTAGCAATATCTGCATAGTTACTCGTTAAAGATTGTGCTCCTTTTAAACCTTTTACATCAGCAAATGTAGCAGGCTTATCTTTATCTTTTGCAATAACTAATGCCGCTGAAGATGAAACGTACGGTTTAGAGAAATCATATTTCTTTTGACGGTCTTCACGAATACCAACTTCGTTTGCAACCATATCGAAACGTTTTGCATCTAAACCAGCAAGTAAGCTATCCCATTGTGTTTCTTTAAATACAGGTTTTACACCTAAACGTTTTGCAACTTCTTCTGATAGTTCAACGTCAAATCCAGTTAATTTATTGCTTGAATCATGGAATGTGAACGGTGCGTATGTACCTTCTGTTCCAATTACAAGTTCACCGCTTTGTTTTATCTTTTGTAACGCGTCTTGACTAGCTGTATCTTTTTTCTCTTCTTTACCGCAGCCGGCTACAATCCCGATCGCTAATGTAGTTACTGCAAGCACTGAAAATAATTTCTTCATGATAGTAATCCTCCAAGTATTCTGATAGGAATTTAAAAACTATATTGATTGTATGCAATCTTGAACAATTTTTCAATGAAAATGTTCTTATTTAGTTTATCCTTTTTCTTCATAATCAAACAAAAGGGAAAAATAATGCTACATACAAAAAATAAGTAACATTTTTTAATATAGCATTTATGGAGAAAAAGGTAAAACAATACTTCTTATTTAACTGTCGTAATTCGCTAAAGAGTCGACATGTTCATCAATAAAAAAGAACTTGTGAAAATCACAAGTTCTCCTCCATGCATATTAAGCACTCTGATTGCCTTCCATTTGCGTTTTATACATATCGTAATAACGCCCGCGCTTTTTCATGAGTTCATCATGAGAGCCTTTTTCTAAAATGGTTCCTCTATCGAGCACAATAATTTGATCTGCACTTTTAATCGTTGAAAGGCGGTGAGCGATAATAAATGTCGTTCTTCCTTTTTTTACAACTTCTAGTGCTTGTTGAATCATCGCCTCTGTTTCTGTATCAATACTAGACGTTGCTTCATCTAAAATTAAAATAGCCGGATCAAAAGCGAGCGCCCTAGCAAACGAAATAAGCTGACGTTCTCCAGTGGAAAGCGTACTTCCCTTTTCTGTAATTTCTTCATTTATATTGTTCGCAAATCTTTCAGCACCAACATCACGTAACGCCTTTACAATGCGCTCTTTTGAAATTTTTTCATTTTCTAAGCTTACATTGGAAGCGACCGTCCCACTAAAAAGAAACGGGTCTTGCAGTACGATTCCCATATGTTCACGGGTTGCTTGTTTCGGCATCTCTTTTACATCGTGACCATCAATCGTAAGCTTTCCTTTTTCAAACTCATAAAATTGAAAGAGTACATTCATGATAGAACTTTTTCCTGATCCAGTATGACCGACAAGTGCCACTGTCTCGCCTTGTTTCGCTTCAAAAGAAATATTTTTTAACACTTCATCTTTTCCATTATAAGAAAATGATACATTATCAAATTTTACATTTCCTTTTAAACGAGGCATACGTTCTTCTTCTACCGGTTCCCCTTTTTCCTCTAACAATTCAAAGACACGTTCTGATGCAACGCGCGCTTGCTCTAAGTTTGCAAGCTGGTTCACCATATTCGTAATTGGCGAGAATAATCGTGTTAAATAATCGACGAACGCATACAGTACCCCAAGTGAAATAATACCTGTAGCACTTAATGACGCACCGCCGAAATACCAAATTACTCCTGTGAAAGCGATATTTCTTAATACGGCTACTAAGTTATGCGAAGTTGCTGCATTTAAATTTAAAATTTTATTTTGATACTTAAAATAATCGCCATTTAATTCTTCAAATTCTTTTTTCGTTTCACGCTCTTGACGGAACGCTTGAATAATTGGCATCCCTTGAATGGATTCATTCACTGTTCCGTTAATATCAGATAAACGAGAGCGCATTTTATGATTGTATACAGACGCGTATTTTCTATAAAGAATCGCCCAAACAATTAAAATTGGGATAATTAATAAACATAATGAAGCGAGCTTCACATCTAATAAAAATAACGCAGCGAATATCCCAATAATATAGATGATACTAGAAACGAATGTTGCCAGCACCGTTACATATAAATCACGAATGGCCTCTGTATCATTCGTCACACGCGAAACAATTTTCCCCGCCGGTAAATGATCAAAGTACCGAATTGGCAACGTTTGAATATGAGAAAAAACATCTTCCCTCATAATTTGAATAATTTTGTTCGCTGCCTTTTGCAAGAAGAACTGCTTTCCGTATGCAAATAATGACACGACTACTAATAAAGTGAAATAGCCACCACCAAGTAATAATAGACGGTTTATTTCTGGCTTATAAAATGCAAATACTTCTTCCTTTGTTAATGCTTTCGCTTTATAAACTTGCACCGCCTTACCATTTTGAACGGTAATCATATCCCCTTTTACAGTCCGTGACCCTTCCGCATTTACTTTATTCGGTACAAAATAATATTGAAAACCGACTTGCATCACACGTACTTCTTTACCTTTTGTCTCGCCTTGTTCAAAGCGATCACTTCGCTTATAAAAAGCGCCATTATACGAAACAGCTTCTTCACTCTGTTCTGTTTCATACCAAGGTTTCTCTATCCCGACGATATGATCATCAATCATCGTTTTAGCAACGAAAGGACCAGCAAGCTCTGCGATGACGAAAATAAATAACATTAACATCGCAGCAAAAATCGTCCCTTTCACTTTCATCGCGTATTGAAACAATCGTTTTGAAACGCTCATATTTTCACCCCACTATCCGCACTTTCACTTTCACCTTGTTGTCTTTCAAACTGTTCAGCATACCAACCTCCGCTCTGGATAAGCTGAGCATGCGTACCTTCTTCTATAACTGCGCCTTCATCCATAACGAGAATCCAATCCGCATGTTGCACTGCAGATAAACGATGCGTCGTAATAATCGTCGTCTTTCCAGTTCTTTCCGTTCTTATATTTTCAATGATCGCTGCTTCCGTACGAGCATCTACAGCTGATAAAGAATCATCCAAAATTAAAATTTCTGGATTTTGAATAACAGCTCGTGCAATCGAGATCCTTTGTTTTTGCCCTCCTGATAAAGAAACACCTTTCTCTCCAACGAGCGTTTCTAACCCTTCTGGTAAAAACTCTAAATCCTTTTTAAACGCAGCAATTTCAATTGCTTTCTCTAGTTCTTCTTCAGTCGCTTCCCTATTTCCGAATAAAATATTTTCTCGCGCTGTTTTTGAGAACAAAATATGCTCCTGCGGTACATAACCAATCCAGCCGAGTACATTTTCATTCGTCATTTTATCTAATGTCACATCAGAAACTGCAATATCTCCATCTCCAAGCGGATATTGGCGAAGAAGCTGACGTACAAGCGTCGTTTTCCCGCTTCCTGTTTTTCCGACAACCCCTAGCGTTTCTCCTTGCTTTAATGTGAAAGAAACCTTTTTTAAATTTTCTTCAGTTGATGAAGGATATGAGAAAGACACATCATCAAACTGAATATAATCCGGCTCTTGCACAAGCTTTGGATGTTTCGGATTCTTTACATCTGGCTCATACGCTAACGTTTCATTCACACGGTCAAGCGAAGCATTTCCTCTTTGCATAACATTAATTAGTTCCCCAATTGCAAACATCGGCCAAATCATCATCCCTAAATACACGTTAAAAGAAACGAGTTCACCAAGCGTCACCTTTGACTGGAACACAAGGTATGCACCGTACACTAAGCCGATTAAATAACTAAGACCGACAAGCATTTTCACAGTTGGTTGGAATAATGCATCAATCTTTGCTACCTTCATATTTTTTTCGTAGACGTCATCTCCTAAATGATGAAATCTTTCCTCGTCTGCATTCTCTTGTACATATGCACGAATAACACGCACACCAGCGATTGATTCAAGCACTTTATCGTTCATATCACCAAACGCATCTTGCGCAACGGTAAATCTTTCATGCAATTTCTTTCCATATATATTCATCGCATACGCCATAATTGGAAGCGGAATAAGCGCTGCAAATGTAAGCTCCCAACTAATTGTAAACCCCATCATAAAGACAATCGTAAGCATATATAAACTAGAATCCACAAGCGTTAATATACCAAAACCAGCTGTCATAGCGATTGCTTTCAAATCATTTGTCGCTCTCGCCATTAAATCACCAGTACGATTTTTTTGATAAAAAGTCGGCGTCATCTTAAGTAAATGCCCCATAAATTTAGAGCGCATCGTTTTCTCAAGTACGAATGCACCGCCAAACAATTGATGTTGCCATACGAAAGTGAGGCCATATCCAACGATCGTGACCCCTATTAAAATAAGAATAGACTGTATAATAGCTTCGTTCGATAACGTTCCTGTTTTTATATTATCTATCGTAACCCCTAACACTTTCGGGGGAATCACTTCAACTATATTCACAATTAAAAGAGCTCCAATGGCAATACTATATCTCTTCCAGTGCTCCCTAAAAAACCATTTTAGCTTTAGTAATACTGATAACAATGTAACCTCTCCCTTCTCGTTCTCGTTTACCTCTCATTTCTTTATCCACTATCCAGACCTATCACATTTACATTTCGTAACCCATACAATCTCATCACATTTTTCCACCTTCCAAAGTTTTTTATCGGAACTAAACAAGGGAAAATAAACAAAAAAAAGCATACCGCCGCTTGACGATATGCACAGGAATGCATAAAAGCGTACGTTACGATATACGCAACGTACGCTTCTTATAAGACAAAGATGCCCTATATATCCGTACGGGTTGCGTAATGATATGAATGTTTTCTGCCATTTAACAGAGCTAAGCCCATTACATTTACGATTACAATCATTACGCACACCCCTTTCATTTATTTTCCATTTATAATCTTACAACTTTATTGAGTATTCTGTCAATTATTTTTTCACACTTTAAATAAAAATATATGATACACCATTTTGAAATAAGGGAATGTTCTGTAAGAAAGGGCATACAAAATAAAAAAAGAATAAGAAATCGTTTTCACAAACATTTCATTTGAAAAATGTTATCAAACCCCCTACAATCACCTTATACTCACTCTTACAAGTTGCTATTTTAGGAGGACTAATCATGACAACTAGCAATACGTACAAATTTTATTTAAACGGAGAATGGAGAGAAAGCTCTTCAGGAGAAACAATCGAAATTCCATCTCCATACTTACACGAAGTAATTGGACAAGTACAAGCAATTACTCGCGGAGAAGTAGATGAAGCAATTGCATCTGCAAAAGAAGCTCAAAAATCATGGGCCGAAGCTTCTCTACAAGATCGCGCAAAATACTTATATAAATGGGCTGATGAGCTCGTAAATATGCAGGATGAAATTGCCGATATCATTATGAAAGAAGTCGGTAAAGGATATAAAGATGCGAAGAAAGAAGTTGTTCGTACAGCTGACTTCATTCGTTACACGATCGAAGAAGCTTTACATATGCACGGAGAAAGCATGATGGGCGATAGCTTCCCGGGCGGTACAAAATCTAAGCTTGCGATTATCCAACGCGCACCACTTGGTGTTGTATTAGCAATCGCACCATTTAACTACCCAGTAAACTTATCTGCTGCAAAACTTGCACCAGCATTAATTATGGGTAACGCTGTTATTTTCAAACCAGCAACTCAAGGTGCAATTAGTGGTATTAAAATGGTTGAAGCACTTCATAAAGCTGGCCTTCCAAAAGGTCTTGTAAACGTAGCTACAGGACGCGGTTCTGTAATTGGTGACTACTTAGTAGAGCACGAAGGCATCAATATGGTATCGTTCACAGGCGGTACAAACACAGGTAAACATTTAGCGAAAAAAGCTTCAATGATTCCACTTGTATTAGAACTTGGTGGTAAAGATCCTGGTATCGTTCGTGAAGATGCTGACTTACAAGATGCTGCAAACCATATCGTAAGCGGTGCATTCTCTTACTCTGGTCAACGTTGTACAGCTATTAAACGTGTACTTGTACACGAAAACGTAGCGGACGAGCTTGTTAGCTTATTAAAAGCGCAAGTAGCTGAACTATCAGTTGGATCTCCAGAACAAGACAGCACAATCGTTCCATTAATCGACGACAAGTCTGCTGACTTCGTTCAAGGTTTAGTTGACGACGCTGTAGAAAAAGGTGCTACAATCGTTATCGGTAACAAACGTGAGCGTAACTTAATTTACCCAACATTAATCGATCACGTAACAGAAGAGATGAAAGTTGCTTGGGAAGAGCCATTCGGCCCAATCCTTCCAATCATCCGTGTTTCTTCAGATGAACAAGCAATTGAAATTGCTAACAAATCAGAGTTCGGTCTGCAAGCAAGTGTCTTCACTAAAGACATTAACAAAGCATTTGCAATTGCTAACAAAATCGAAACTGGTTCTGTACAAATTAACGGACGCACAGAGCGCGGCCCTGACCACTTCCCATTCATCGGTGTAAAAGGTTCAGGTATGGGCGCACAAGGTATTCGTAAGAGCCTTGAGTCTATGACACGTGAAAAAGTAACTGTATTAAACTTAGTTTAATCTTATAAAAAGAAGCTGATCTATTTTTAGATCAGCTTCTTTTCTATATAAATACTTCCGAAAAACGGAGTATTTCGTTCTACTTCCGATTTGGTTTTCCAAATCGAACTAAAACATGCCATAATAATTTTAATTCCTGAAGCACTTCTTCATAAGTTCCACGATCACTCCAAGATAATGGATTGCGTTTCAAATCCACTACAGCAGAGCCAATTATATTTGCATCGATGCAATGATTCCGTGCAATACGTCTTGCTAAAGATGGCATTTTTGAACCTCTAAAATCCATCGGAACTTCGTCTACCGCAAGTACAAAACCGATGTGCCAATACAAATCAATCGCATACTTCAGGCAAATTTCTTCTAAAACTCTTCCTACATCCGTACCCTTAAATGAAGGATCTGCAACAAGCGCCTCCACGTCTTCTTTAAGAGAAATCTCTCCATGAATCTGCGCTTCAATATAATGATTAAGATTACGGGCTGGCTCTTTGCTTACTACATCTATAAACGGCCTTTTCAGGTTAGCCAGTAAATGATTAATTAATATTGTTGGAGTCAAATTTCCTTCACCAATTGCAAAATCTCTTACAAATGTCTCTTCCAAAAGAGCAGCTAAAATCATATCAAACTCCTCATAAGTCCCCTTTTCTTTCGGATCTTGATGCGAATCTAAATACGTATATGTAGAGCGCGAAGAAACTTTTGGAGATAAGAGAAAATAACAGGAACCAAAACGCGGAGCCGGCCCATCTGGATGTAACATTAAATTTAGCGCTCCATATTTTGGCCGTTGATTATTTGTTACGCCTTCTAATTGATATGCTCCTCCAAATATTCTTTTTTCCCAAAGGTCACGTTCACCACCAGGGTAAGCAGATACGCTTCCATTAGATAGCAATGTTTCAAACTGACTTTTATATACTCCTTGCTCAAACAGTGCTTCAGCAACACTTTTCATATTCGAATCTAGTCTGTCTGGATGAAAGTGTAAAGCAATCCTTGCATGAGATTTTAAATTAGCGACAGCTTCTTCAAATATTTCATCTGTAATATTAGACATTTTAAGTATATGATTAATCGTTGCTTTAGCCCCACGTTTTTCGTTCTCTGCATATTTTGAAATATACTCTAAAGCAAATAATTGAGATCTTAATAATTCCATAATCCAATCTCCCCTTTAATTGAACTGCCCTTAAACACTTCAATTAAAAGCTTATTCTTTCCTTCTTATGAAACGAACCTCATTTATTAAAAAAGTAATTTACTAAATCTTAATTATGTATACACGCATTTTTCATAGGCAAATGTACACATTCTACAGAAATTTGATACCCTAGCCATCGCTCAGCGATATGTTCAAATGATAAAACAGATCCCGTTGTAAAAAAGCGATGCTTCGGATTCAGATTGTCAGACAAAATTCCTTTGTGCTGTAAAATGGTACTTAACTCTATCGCTGTTTCTTCTGCAGAACTAATAATCGTTATGTCTTCTCCTAGTTCCTTTTTTATATAGGACTCTAAAAGTGGATAATGCGTACATCCAAGAATTAACGTATCTATATCTTCTTTCGTTAATGGAAGTAAAGCTTGTTTCACTTGCTGCGTGACATATGCTGTATCTTCTAATTGATTTTCTACAACTGTGGCTAAAGTCGGGCAAGCATAGCTATGCACTTCCAAATATGTATCCAGCTCGTGTAATGCTTTTTCATACATATTAGATTTTATCGTACCTACAGTTCCAATTACCCCGATTTCCCCTTTCTTTGTAACTTTAATTGCCGCTCTTGCTCCTGGATGTATAACGCCAATAACTGGAATGGAAAGTGCTTCTTGCAGCGCATTCAATGCAGCAGCTGCAGCAGTATTACATGCTACGACTAGCGCTTTTAATGGAAACTGTTTGAGGAACTCAACCATTTCAAATACGAAAGATTGCACCTCCTCTACACTTCTTGGCCCATACGGACAACGCTTATTATCACCAATATAATAAATGCTTTCTTTAGGCAATTGTCTTATAATTTCGCTCGCAACTGTTAATCCTCCAACTCCCGAATCTAGCACACCTATTACTGAATGTTTATGACATACAGACATTTACTTCATCCCCTTTTCAATCATCTAGCGCTAATAACATGTATTATATTACGAAAATTCAAATATCACATAACAATCCCTCTTACTTTTAATCACAAACTCTTCTCTATAATCTGATTATTACTATATCCATTGACGTATAAAAATTCATTTGTTACTCTTAAAGACGTTAATTTAATATTTAAATCCTCATTCGTATCTCGGTGAGGTAGAGGTTGCAATCATTAAGAGTATCATTTCAGGAGATGTAGTGGCATTGATGAAGGAATGAGAAAGGAATGGTTGCCGAAGTAAGTCGTGTCCACCATGCACGCTTGCTGGGTCTGCATTTAATAAGTGCAGAACTGTCACAAACGTTTCGTTTGTGGAGAGCTATCGAGAGGTATGTCGTGGGTTTCTTATAAGATAGAAAGCATGTAGCGGCAAATTACGTGCTTTTTTTGTTTTGTTTGGGACTTCTCTTCCTGACTCAGGAAGACATACATATCTCCTCGCTTGACTTGGTTATACTAACTTTGGAGGTATTTTCTATGCAACAAAAAAAATGGGGCTTTTGGGTACTAACAGCTTTCGTTGTCGGTAACATGGTTGGCGCTGGTATTTTCATGGTGCCAAGTACGTTGGCACAAACAGCAAGCCCACTCGGTGTCACTTTAGCTTGGTTAACTACAGGGTTTGGTGTTTTAATGCTAGCTCTTGTTTTCGGTAATTTAGCAATTCGTCGTCCTGATTTAACGACAGGGCCACAAAGTCATGCATATGCTTTATTCTCAACACCAAAAAAGAAAAAAATGGCTGGCTTCAGTATGGTATGGGGATATTGGGTTGCAAACTGGGCAAGTAACGTTGCCATCATTACATCATTTGCGGGATATTTATCACTCTTCTTCCCAATTATGAAAGATACGCGACTACTATTTTCAATCGGCTCGTTTAACGTAGAAGTCGGAAAACTAATTACATTTACGATTTGTTCCATCTTACTTTGGGGAACTCATATTATATTAACAAACGGTGTAAGCGGAGCTGGAAAACTAAACTTCTTAGCAACAACAACGAAAGTAACTGGATTCCTTTTATTCATCGTCGTTACGTTATTTGCATTCGAAGCTTCTAAGTTTGGACAATGGTACACACCGATGATTGATAAATCAGGTGCATCACACGGTCTTCTTTCACAAGTGAATTTAGCTGCTCTTACAACACTTTGGGCGTTTATCGGAATTGAATCAGCCGTTCTTTTATCAAACCGTGCTGTTTCTCCAAAAACGGTAAAACGCGCAACAGTTGCGGGATTACTTATTACAGTTGCCATCTACTTAGGAATCACAATTTTAACAATGGGTGTACTTCACGTTGATAAATTACAAGCTTCTGAACGTCCATTAGCAGATGCACTAAACGCTGCAATGGGTCACGGCGGCGGGAAACTGATGGCATTACTTGCTCTTACTTCCCTGTTCGGTTCTATCTTAGGCTGGATTTTATTAAGCTCAGAAGTACCTTATCAAGCAGCAAAAGAAGGTTTCTTCCCTTCCTTCTTCACGAAAACAAATAAAAAAGGAAGTCCAATTTACTCATTACGATTAACAAACATTATGTCGCAAGTATTCCTATTCTCAACATTATCAGGAACCATTGCGGAAGCTTATACATTCGTTATTACCGTATCAACACTGGCCTACCTCATTCCATATCTCGTTTCACCAATCTTCCAGTTAAAACTAGTCGCAACTGGTGAAACATATAAAAATGAAATGCGGGCAAGAATTACAGATGGCATAGTCGCAGTTATCGCACTTTGCTACGCACTATGGGTTATTAAAACCGGCGCATCCGATATAAAAACGTTCCTTCTCGGAATTGGTTTATTCGTAATTGGATTTGCTTTCTATCCATTAATGAATCGTGATCAGAAAAAAAATAACGAAAAGAAAAACGGGCAAGTTGCATAACGCAATTTGCTCGTTTTTTCTTTTGTAAAACATATATAATAGAACAAAGAGGTGAAAAACATGTCAATCGAATCGCTATGGAGCAGTCGCTTCCAACAACATATTCAAAATATCATTACATACTTTGCACGTATGATTAACGGTTTACTATATAGCTTTATCTTTATTTCATGCGTTGGTGCATATTATTATGCTCAGTTTCTAAAAGCATCTCCTTCTAAAGGAATATCTTTAATAATTATAACGATTGTACTTACATTCATTATAACGAGATGCCCTATCCGTACATTTATTCAAAAACCTGATGCTGTCTATTTACTAGCACTAGAAGAGAAATTAACATCTTATTTCAAAAAATCTCTTCTATACAATTACATCATTCAGCTTTTCCCATTGTTATTTACGTTCCTTATTCTCGTTCCACTTGCTATGCAATCATTACAATTAACGGTACCTTTTTTATGTACAATCTTTATCGTGTTAATGATTACGAAAGCCTGGAACATGTACATACATTGGATGTGGCGTGATAGTCACGAAAAAAATATATGGCTAATCATTTGTATTACTTGTAACGCCCTAATCATTTACATGCTGTTTTATTCCGCAAATGTTCTCATATTGGGCGGACTACTCTTACTACTTGCTTTCCTACTTCTATATACGAAAAAACAGCCTACAAAACGAATACCGTGGGATTACATAATCGAGCAAGAAGAAAAAATGAACGTTCGTTTTTATCAATTTGCTAACATTTTCACAGATGTTCCGCAACTGAATAAACAAGTAAATAAAAGAAAATGGCTTACAAATTGGATTGAACCTTTATTACATAAAAAACGAGCAACTTTCTTCTACTTACATACACTAGCATTTTTACGTGGAAATGATTATTTCGGTATATATATTCGCTTAGGATTGATCGGTGCTTTCGCCTTATATTTCATACCAAATATATACGTAAAAGGCGCTATCGCTTACATCGTTTTATATATGATCTCTATGCAGCTTCGTTCACTATGGAAATATTTTTCGGGAAATATTATTGTAGCATTATATCCAACCCATACTGAAGAAAGGATGAAGCAATTTCTTAGCTTAATCTTTATATCGCTAAGTATTCAACTCATTGTATTTTCAATTGTTATACTCATTGCTACAGGACAATTTTTACATAGTCTTATCATTATGATTATCGGATTAATCTGGATCAAATTTATTATTGTACCAAAAACGAAGCAAAGAATTTCCGCATTTTAACGAAAAGAATTATCTAAAAAGCCAAGGAGAAAATAAATTTTCTCCTTGGCTTTTTTATTTTTTAATGTTAAACCTATCGTTCATACTTAATTAAAAACTTTAGGTATGTTACTCCTGTTTTTCTTAAGCATAGGGTGCTATACAAACTCCCTTTCTTCCCCTTGATGTTTTAGGGTTTAATTATGATTTTTACATACAAAAATCATAATACATGTTTACATACTAATAAAAAGGGTATCTATTAAATTAACAGAGTAAAGGAGGGGCCTATATTGTGAATAAAAAAATGGAGCAATTGAAGCACCATGTTACGGATAATCAACGCAAACATGCTTTAACAACAAATCAAGGGGTAAAAATAGCTGAAGATGAATTTTCTTTAAAGATGGGCTTAAGAGGCCCAACCTTAATGGAGGATTTCCACTTTCGCGAGAAAATGACCCATTTTGATCACGAACGAATTCCCGAAAGGATTGTTCATGCACGCGGGGTTGGCGTACATGGTTATTTTCAGCTTTATGAATCGTTAGAAGCCTATACAAAAGCAGATTTCCTTACTAATCCTTCAAAGAAAACACCTGTATTTGTACGGTTCTCAACCGTTCAAGGTTCTAAAGGATCCAACGACACAGTAAGAGATGTACGTGGATTCGCCACAAAATTTTATACAGATGAAGGAAACTATGATTTAGTGGGTAATAATATGCCAGTATTCTTTATCCAAGATGCTATTAAATTTCCTGATTTTGTCCATGCAGTTAAACCAGAACCACATAATGATATTCCTCAAGGAGCTAGCGCTCATGATACCTTTTGGGACTTTGTTGCGCATAATCCTGAGTCCACTCATATGGTCATGTGGCAAATGAGCGACCGAGCTATTCCGCGTAGTTTACGAATGATGGAAGGTTTTGGAGTTCACACATTTCGACTCATTAACGCAGCAAGAAAAGCCCATTTCGTAAAGTTTCACTGGAAACCTACCCTCGGGGTTCATTCATTAGTATGGGATGAAGCTCAAAGGATTGCTGGGAAAAATCCTGATTTTCATCGTCAAGATTTATACGAAGCAATTGAAAAAGGGGATTATCCTGAATGGGAGCTTGGATTACAATTAATTCCAGAAGAAGATGAACATAAATTTGATTTTGATATTTTAGATCCAACGAAATTATGGCCAGAAGAAGAAGTTCCCGTAAAATTAGTTGGTAAAATGACATTGAACAAAAATGTTGATAACTTCTTTGCTGAAACAGAGCAGGTAGCTTTTCACCCTGGTCATGTCGTACCAGGTATTGATTTTTCAAATGACCCTCTTCTGCAAGGAAGATTATTCTCCTATACAGATACACAATTATCTCGTTTAGGGGGCCCTAATTTCCATCAAATCCCTATCAATCAGCCCGTATGTCCTTTTCATAATAATCAACGTGATGGTATGCATCAAATGCAGATTCATCGCGGTCAAACAAGCTATCATCCTAATGGATTAAATAACAATCAACCTGCAACCGTCCAAGCCGAACAAGGAGGATATGAACATTATCAAGAAAAGATTGATGGGCATAAAATTAGAGGTCGCAGTAAAAGCTTTCTTAACTTTTATTCTCAGGCTAAACTTTTCTACAATAGTATGAGCCCTATTGAAAAGCAGCACATAAAAGAAGCTTTTTGCTTTGAAGTTGGGAAGTGTAAATCAGACATAGTGAAGGCAAATGTAATTGCTCTCCTAAACCACGTCGATCGTCAATTAGCACAAGAAGTCGCTAACATTATTGGAGCTCCTTTACCTAAGGAAAATCACGAAGTAAATTCAGATGCAAAATCACCTGCACTAAGTATGTCCAATACTATTTTTAAATCTGATTCCAAAAATGTTGCAATTCTATTAAATGGCGACCCAAGCGTCTCCCTTCTGTCCGAATGGATTCAAGCTTTTGCACAGCATCGTATTAACTATAGCATCATAGATAATAAAATTTATCAGTTCAATGCTTCCATTAAAGTAACTGATACTTATACAACAACAGACTCCTCCCTTTTTGATGCAGTATTAGTGTTTAGTAGTGAGTCTGTCATTCACCCCCCTGTTTTAGAATTTGCAGAAACTACTTTTAAACATTTTAAACCGATAGCTCATGTCCTTAGTAATCCTCATGCTTTGGACCATAGTAAGATTAAACTGGATGGAGCAGGAGTTTATAACTTAACAAACACTTCAATTGAATCATTTATAGAAGGCATTGCCCAAGGAAGATTCTGGAGCCGATAATATAATATAAGGAGCGGATTAGAATGAGTAAAAAAATTGCTATTTTAATAACGGATTATTTCGAGGACACAGAATACACAGAGCCAGCAGAAGCTTTTAAACAAAAGGGATATGAATTAACAACTATTGAAGCAGAAAAAGGTAAAACGGTACACGGTAAGCAAGGAAAAAGTGAAGTCGTGATTGATAAAAGTATTGATGATGTTTCTCCAGAAAACTTTGATGCCCTCTTCATACCGGGTGGATTTTCTCCAGATATACTTCGTGCAGATGAACGTTTTGTTCGCTTTAGTAAAGCATTTATGGATGCGGAAAAACCTGTTTTCGCTATTTGTCACGGACCTCAGCTACTCATCACTGCACAAACACTTGAAGGACGTGATGTCACTGGATATAAATCTATTGAAGTCGATTTGAAAAATGCCGGCGGGAACTTTCATGACAAAGAGGTTGTCGTATGTCAAAATCAGCTAGTAACAAGTAGACAGCCAGAGGACATCCCAGCGTTTATTGAAGAATCGTTGCGTATATTAGGATAACTACCCTCCTTTTATTTACATGAAAATAGTTAATCATTGGGGTTTTATTCATCCCCTACTGATTAATTAGCCCTCACCAACTGGTCGTTTACAGGCAATCCGACCACCACAAATAGCAAGATAAATAAAAAGAGGGGAATCCAAAAGTTCAGTTTTAATAATCTTTTGGATTCCCCCTTTTCTCGCCCAAAAATTCCTTATCACTTTTCATAGGCAGTTCTCATATAGTGAAAATGACTATATAATTCCTATCCATAAGTTAAATAATGATTTCGCACATATATAAATACAAAAGATGGGAGCCTTATTTATGAATAACAATCCACCTTCAACGCCCCCAAATCCAACGGAAACGAATAATAATGAAGTGAGCTTACAAACGTTACGCGTTATTGGGCTAATTGTACTGATTAGTGGCTACATATTAGTAACGCTTTCTGAAGTAGGCACATTAAAAAATCTTTTGCTACAGCCTAGTACTACTCCAAATTTAGCTGAAGTTGATCCGTTCTAAAAATTATATAAAAAGCGAATCCCAGTATAACTGGTTCGCTTTTATATAGTTTCATCCAATTTGAGAAACATTTCTCTCATCCTCATACTTCTCTTTCCCTATCGCTTTCATAAATAGTAAAATACTGCTCATACCAACGATAAAGTACAGAGCACTCATGCCCCAAGATGCAATAAATGAACCTAGCATAACACCTAATGCCCCGTTCATTTTTGCCACTTGAAAGACCATTCCGTTAATCGCCATATAAGAACCTCTTGCCTCATTTGGCACCATATCTGCCATAATAGATTGACGCACTGGCACATACATCATCTCACCTACCGTTTGGAAAAGCCCTGCAATTAATAAAATCCATAAGCTATTGCTCGTTCCGAGTATTGTAAATCCAATTGTATAAATGAATAAACCTACATATAAGATTTTCAAATCGTTGAAGCTTTTCAGCATTTTAATAAGAAGTGCTGAACATAACACAACTAAAATTGTATTCTCTGCAGAAATCCAGCTCAGCATGCGAATCCCTGTTAAATCAAACGTAACACCATTCCCGAATAAAAAGTGCACCGTTTCAAATTCCTTCTGCAAGCGAACACCTAAATAATTATTAATTTGAAACTCTAAAGACAATGTACATATACTCGCTGCACAAAAAATTAAAAATGCTTTATCTTTCATCACGACTTTATAACTATCTGCCATATCTTTTAATACATTTTTCTTCTCCACCGTTTTTCGTGCTACATACACTTCTTCCATATACACAGCCATCACATATAAAGTAATAATTGCAACAAGCGTTAATACGATAAACAATTGCAATCTATAGTTTTCAAATAGTAACCCACCAAATATTGCTCCAATCGCAATGGATAAATTAATAGCCCAATAATTAATGCTGTACATTACTTTTCGATTTTCAGGTGTACTCACATCAATTAACATCGCCTCTGTCGCAGGATTCATAAGTCCAGATCCTAAACTATTCACTAGCATAAAGATAAATGTTAACCACGGTGAATCTACATAATCCGAATTCGCAACTCCCATACAAGCAATAGAAATGACTTGTATACTTTGACCGATAATCATAACCTTTTTACGCCCAAGCCGGTCTCCAACATATCCACCGTATAAACCAATTACTAATGAAGCTATGACATTAATGAGTAGTAACGCACCAGCAACCGCACTACCTAACTTTATTGAAAAATAAATCGCCATAAATGGAAAAATCATCGTGGACACAGTACGTGTTAAAAACGAAGTTATAATTCTAATTTTTATATTTCGATGCATACTCCAAAATCCCATTGTTTCCCCCTCCTTATGCTTACTTATTTTACTTTGAAAAAAAGGAAGAAAAAGGTTAGAATATTCTAAAGAGTTTCCCCTTTTATGATAGAAGGAAGTGTATATATGAAAATTATGGACTATTACATTAGACTAAGACTACATGCACAAGATCAACAACATATGCGAAATAGCTTACAAGAATTAGCTGATGTTTTATATTGCAGTACGAAAAACGTAAAGATTTTATTAAAGAAAATGAGTGAGGAACAATTAATTCGCTGGACTCCAGGACGAGGCCGCGGAAATAAAACGGAAATTCTATTTATACATAATTTCGTAGAAGCGATTGAGTCCTATACAGATGAACTGTTAGCGCAAGAAAAATTAAAAGATATCTTTCTTCTTTTAAAAGAACCCCTCCCCCTCGCACTTCAAAAAAAGATAGAAAATAAACTACATCATCATTTTGGATACGAACCTTCAAATGATATGTACGACGTATTAAAGATTCCTATATCAAGAAAGATATTCCCATTAGATCCGGCTTTTGTGGCTGTAACTACAGAGAGCCATCTTACGAGTCAAATTTTTGATACGTTAGTCGTCTATAACGATGTTACTGAAAAAATGGAACCACACATTGCGCATACGTGGGAATTAAGTGAAGACGGGCTTACGTGGACTTTTTATTTACGAAAGGATGTATATTTTCATAACGAAACAGTTTTAACTTCTAAAGATGTACAATTTTCATTTGAAAGACTAAAAGAAGTTCACTCTCCTTTCGAATGGTTAACAGAAGAAATTGTTCAAATTGAAACGCCATCACCACTGCAAATTCGATTTCATTTAGCAAAACCAAATTTATTTTTCTTACACTATGTAAGTTCCATGCAGCTCGCAATTTTACCGCGTGATACGAGTATTCAAAATCATCATTATATAGGTACTGGACCTTTCAAACTTGCTCATTACTCTGAAGATAATATCGTACTCGAAGCGTTCACTCATTATTTTAAAGAGCGCGCATTATTAGACCGTATTGAATTTTGGGGTATTCCTGACCATGTGCAAATAGATGCTGATTATGAACTACCAAACGAAGAGGAAAATGAAAGGCATGATATACAAATAGAAGAAATAGGTTGTATTTATGCTAGCTTCAACTTTACAAAACCTGGTCCTCATCACGATATTTACTTTCGAAAGGCTTGGAGAGAACTATATGATGTTGAAACGATACTTCGTAGCATAGAGGGTAGACGAACAATTGCTGCATCAAGCTTCTTCCCTGATAGAAGCCGCCTTGCAACAAGAAGATCCTACTCTTTAGAAAAAGCAAAAGAGTATTTGAAAAAGAGTACATATAATGGAGAAACGATACATATTTACTTCTTCGCATTTAAAGATAGTGCAAATGATGCATATTTCTTAAAAGAACGATGTGAAAGTTTAGGTATACAAGTAGAGCTTCACCCATTTCCCGTTTCAGATTATATAGATCGCTCTATTGATAAACATGCTGATATTATTTTCATGGGAGAAGTCTTTGCTGCCAATCATGAAATTGCATTCTTAAATGTATTTAAAAATAAAAGTTGCTTCGTAAATCGGTTCATGGACCCGCACTACGAAAAACAAATTAACTGTTTACTAGATACATTTTTACTAGAAGAAAATAAAGAAAAGCGTTATGAACTCATGTATGAGATTGAAGAGTTTTTACAAGCAGAACACATCATTTTATTTAACTATCACGTTTTAAAAAGAAAAACATACCCTTCTTCTTTAAAAAACGTAACAATTGATTCATTTGGTTGGGCAAATTTTGCGAAGTTATGGATACAGCCATCCACGTATTAAAGTGTGAGTTTTTATAAAAGGAGAAGGTACTACATCCTTAGTAGTACCTTCTTCACATACTATTATTTAATTACTCCATCTAAATGATCTTTCAAGTTCACTAAAAACTTCTCTATATCCGGATTCTTCACCACATCATAACAAGCAAAACTCTTTAACGGACTCATACCGAGAAACTTTTGCACGCGATGTAAATGACTAAGCGCTGATTCTAAACTTTCTCCTTCAAAGAACTTCGTCTTATCTCCAAATGCTTTTTCAGGTGCATTCCAAGTTGTAGAGAACATATACTCTTTCTCTTTTAATAAACCACCTGTTCCATATTCATCTGCACCTTTAAAGAACAAACCGTATTCATATACTTCATCCATATACGTTTTAAATAAGCCCGGTACACTAAACCAATAAATCGGTGTTTGATAAATAACAACATCGGCCCATAAAAACTTATCTTGTTCTTCTTTAATATTGTAACCATCTTGAATCGTTGTTGTTTTCACATGATGATTCTCGCCTAATACAGTAACCATATAATCTACTAACGTTCTATTTAATCGTCCTTCCTTTGTACCGTATTTTTCATGTCCATTTATAATAAATATATTTTTCATCGTTTTTCTCTCCCCTATATGATCTACTCTTCGGCTATTAAGCCGAGTTGCTGCTGTAGTGTAAGATTATCTTCTAAATGCCAATCTTCCGTTATCTTTCCGTCTTTCACATGTAAAATATCAATTGCAAAAAAATTAATTTTCTTACCATTATGCTTTCCTGTAAAAGAAAGACGGGCTGTTACTTTATCACCAACAACTAATAAGTCTTCAATCTCACAATGTATATCAGGCACAACTTTACGAAAATTTTGCGCTGCAAACTTTAATCCTTCAATGCCTTGTGGTCGCCCTTTCGGCAATGTATTATCGAAAAAATTTTCAGTAACAGTCTGCGGAATAAGTTCCTCCTTACCTGTATCCCAAAATGCATAAAAACGCTGCGCGGCATGAACCATTTCTGTCGCTTCTTTTTTACTTAGTGAGGGATCAATTGTCATTGCTTTTGGCCTTGGCATTTCTTTTAATAACTGAACTTCACCTTTTTGTTCCGCGCCGCATGCTACAAGCACAATACAAATAACAAACAAACTAAGAAATCCAAGTAACTTTTTTATCCCCATGGAAATCACCACCTCCTTATATAAATCCTTTTTGTTCCGTATTGCTATTGTATATGCACTAACTTCCTTTATGGAAGTAGTGATATTTTTTTCATATAGTTACCAAAAGTATAGTTTTGTGATACTATAAAGCAAATTCATCAAAAAAAATTTTATGGAGGCTAGTTCCATGAACAATATAGATCCAGTTGAATTAACGAAAGGTTTACCTGGCATACCTTGTCCTATCGCTAAAACGCTTGATGTAATTCGTACAAAATGGACGTTTTTAATCATTCGTGATCTTCTTATCGAAGGAACATTACGCTTTAGTGATTTACAAAAATCAATGAATGGGATTAGTCCAAAAACATTATCGCTTCGACTAAAAGAATTAGAGTCTCAAGGCATTATAACGAGAAAAGTATATCCAGAAGTTCCGCCTCGTGTAGAGTACACATTAACGGATAAAGGAAAGCAATTAGAGGGGATTTTTATTGAATTAAAACGGTTTGGGTTAAGTTTATAAAACAAAAACCCCTTACAGTCGTAAGG
This sequence comes from Bacillus sp. FSL E2-8900, assembly GCF_037966225.1. Classification (NCBI taxonomy): domain Bacteria; kingdom Bacillati; phylum Bacillota; class Bacilli; order Caryophanales; family Bacillaceae; genus Bacillus; species Bacillus sp. FSL E2-8900. The sequence goes on along the minus strand of NZ_CP150193.1, from coordinate 827,703 downwards.
GGCTTCATTACTTCGCAAAACTTTCAGCCAACTGTTTCTCTCTCCACATAAATGTAATAGCGAGACCAACTATTAAAACAACTCCTGAAAATGCATATGGGTAATGAATGTTCATATCAAATAATATTCCGCCCATCGCTGGTCCTGCGATATTTCCTAAACTCGTATAAGTCGAGTTCATCCCAGCAACGAATCCTTGCTCTTTTCCAGCTGCTTTTGATAAAAACGTCGTTAAAGCTGGACGAAGTAAATCAAATGCTAAGAAAATGAAGCAAGTAACGAGAAGTACAATCCAATAATTAAAGACTACAGTTGAGACGAATGCTAATACTGCACCTACAATTAAACATATTTGGATTAATACTTTCTCACCGAACATGTCTACCAATTTGCCAAACATAAATACTTGCACAACTACCCCAAAGATTGAACTGATTGTAATAATTGCTGCAATATCTTTCGGCGAGAAACCAAATTTATGATCTGAGAATAAGCTAAACACAGTTTCATACGCCGATAATCCGAATGCGAGTACAAATACGATAATAAATGCAATTGCATACATTGGATGTAATGATTTCTTTAAATCACCAATAAAACTTGATTCTTTCGTATTAGAAGAAATCTCTGCAAGTTCTTCTTTCGTTAACGGTTCTTTTAAAATAAAGATTGAAATCACACATGCTATAAAAGCAATTGCTGCTGCAACGAAAAATGGCACACGTATACCGTATTCTGCAATAAATCCGCCGATTCCAGGCCCTATAATGAATCCAGTACTAATAGCCGCAGATAAGTATCCCATCGCCTTTGGACGTTCCTGAATAGATGTAATATCCGCAACATATGCCGTAACACCAGGCATAATAAAAGCAGCACTAATTCCGCCTAATACCCTTGCTACATAAAGCATCCATACATCTTTTCCTAATCCAAAAAGAAGCTCTGAAACACCAAAAATAAATAATCCAATGATTATCATTTTCTTTCTACCGTAAAGATCAACCCACCGGCCTGTAATAGGTGAAGTAATGAGCTGTGCCATTGCAAACACTGCAACGAGATATCCCATCGTCTTCCCTGTTAAATGCATATCATTCATAAAGGACGGCATAACCGGAATGATTAATCCAATCCCTAAAAAAGCGATAAATATATTACTCAAAAGAATGACCAATACCATCTTTTGTTCTTTTATCGGTTTCTTCACTTTCTAACACCTCTTCCCGTAAGTTCCTCTCAAAAAATAATGCCCAAGAAGCTTTTTCTTTATCCTGCTCTTTGCGGGCTAGTAATGAGTGAGGATGCCTCCACTCATTAGAATTTCACTCTATCCTTCCACACATACATAAGCATTAGGTGAATGACTATCATTCAGTTTTCCTCAAAAATGAACCTACCTTTTCAGACAGGTTCATCTTACTACTTCTTTATATGTAGTGCATGTGTTAAAAAATCTAGTACTTCTGCCTTTTGCAAATCCACTTGCTCATCATCTTTATGATCATATAAATAAACTTGTTCCGCTGCTGATTCAACTAGAGCGATAAATAACTTCGCTGTTCGCTCTGCGTGAACCGAATCACGAATTTCACCAGCTTCTTTCGCCTCACTTAAAAATTCGCTTAACCACATATAAAGAGGCTCATACACAGCTTCCCACTCTTTTATATGTTCTGTAGATGCAAGACCTGCATACATTAAAGCTTGTATTTCACGATATTCCTCTATAAATTGAAACACCGCATCGATTACTTGTGCCACTTTATTTGAAAAAGGTACATCTTTTTGTACTTTCTCTTTCACTGCAAGTATCATCTTTTCAACCATCACTTCTGCTATTGCAGGCATAACAGATAGCTTAGAAGGAAAATATAAATAGAAAGTTCCTTGCGCAATGCCAGCTAATTTCACGATATCAGAAATCTTCGTTTTTTCGACGCCCTTTTCCTGAAACACTTCAATAGCTGCATAGACAATTTTCTCTTTTTTATTCATCATCTAAACCCTTTCACACGCATATTGAATGACTGTCACTCATTTTATAAGATAATTGATTGTACTGTCAATAATAGTGAACTCTAAGAGGACGTCATTTTTTTATAATAAAATCTCCTAATAAACAATTAGGAGATAAAAATACAATATATCTTTAAGAAAGTGCCTTTAATCCTGTCACTCCACATACAATAAGAAACACACTAATAATACGCGCTTTACTTTTCGACTCACCAAACAAGAACATGTTTAACAAAACTGCACCTGCTGTTCCAATACCGATCCAAACCGCATACGCGACACTGACTTGTAAAAATAAGAAAGATGTATACAAGAATGCGAAGGATGTAGCAAACCCACCTATATAAATCGCACCATTGGCTAATGTTTTATCTTTACTATACATTTTAAGTCCTATCACACCGACTATTTCACTAATTGCAGCACAAAATACGAAAAACCAACCCATCTTTAAGCAGCTCCTTCCACAGTTTCTTCTTTATTATCAGCTAGCTTTAAACCGATAACGCCAGCTACAACCATCACGATAAAGAATAACTTCCCTACACTGAAACTTCCGCCGAAAAGAAATACATCCATCAAGAAAGTACCTACCGTACCAGCTCCGGCGAAAACAGCATATACAGTCCCGGTTGCAAGATGTTCACACGCTTTAGAAAGGAAGTGAAAATCAACAGCGATAACTCCTAAAATAATAATCCAATGCCACCAAGTATTAGCCGTATTAAAACCAAACACCCAAAAAATTTCAAAGATACATGTTAATATGACATATAACCATGCTCTATTTTTCATACCTCTCACCTCTTATGACTGACTTTCAGTCATTTTTATTTTAAAAAAATATACTCTTTCATCAATACTATATAAACCAATATCATCCTCATTTACCATTGTATTTGTTCCATTTTTAAACTAACTACATCCTTTTACACGAAAATGACTGAATGTCATTCATGTATATTGTACATGAACATTTTAAAAACTGTCAATGGCGAAAGTTTATTTAAAATTTCTTTCATCTGATTTGTATATTTCTTAATAATCTGTCAATACTGCTAGTAACATAATATTTTCTCCACTCCCCCTTGGAGAGATCCCTTGAATGGAGCAGTTAGCTTTTGCTAGCTGCTCTTTTTTATTTATCCGCACACTATGATGAAATACTCATAGATCAAATCCATTTTTCATCACATAACAACATCTATTTATTTTCCAATGAGCTTTTGTAAGCACGAATTTTATTCTCGAGCATCTTCTCTGTAACTTCTAAGTTTTCTCTTTGAATCTGAATAGATTTCCTATGATCTTCTAGGAGCTGTAAACGAGCTTCTGTTGTATGCTCCCCTTCTGTATATAATCTAGCGTATTCTCTTATTTTCGCTATTGGCATTTGCGTTTGTTTTAATTTCATTACAAACTGCAACCACTTTATATGTGACTCTTCGTAAAGTCGATTTCCATTTGTATCACGATTTGCAATTAATATATTTTCCTTTTCATAATAACGTAGTGTATGTGTGCTCACGCCTAATAATTTTGCTACCTCGCTAATTGTGTACATACTAAAACTCCCTTCACATGCTTACCCTCATATATTTTATAACCGTATCAAATTTATAAAAAACGTTTGACTTAGAGTATACTCTAACAAATACAATCTAACCATAAATGAATTTGAATTTAGGGGGATTTTATATGAAATATACTGTTATTACTGGCGCAAGTTCCGGAATTGGTTATGAAGCAGCTTTAGCATTTGCATCTCGCGGAAAAAATTTAGTACTTGTAGCTCGAAGACAAGAAGAATTAAACGAATTAAAATTGAAAATTAACGAAATGCATCCAGAATTGGATGTTGTCATTCGAAGAACTGATTTATCTGTTACTGAAGATGTTTATAAACTTTATGAAAGCCTACAATCTTTTCAAATTGAAACGTGGATTAACAACGCAGGTTTTGGTAATTTCGCCTCAATTGCTGAACAAAATTTAAATAAAATCGAGACGATGTTGCATGTCAATATAGAAGCACTAACAATACTCTCTTCTCTTTTCGTTCGAGATTATTCAAAGGTTGACGGAACACAGCTTATTAACGTTTCATCGGGCGGCGGATACACGATTGTTGCTGATGCTGTTACGTATTGCGCTACAAAATTCTATGTAAGTGCATTTACAGAAGGGTTGTCTCACGAATTGAAGGAACAAGGCGCAAAACTGCAAGCAAAAGTTTTAGCTCCAGCTGCAACTGAAACAGAATTTGCAAAGCGTTCATTTGATATTGATGAATTCCAATACGATAATGTTGTACCGAAATTCCACACTGCAAAACAAATGGCACAATTTATGCTCGATCTTTATGATAGCGATAAAGTTGTAGGGCTTGTCGATGGTTCTACTTATAACTATGAACTTAAAAACCCCATTTTTAAGTTTGCAGTAAGAAAAACGAATTCAATTTCTTAATTTCCCCTAAAACATAGATGCCCACTATTACGTAAATAATAGTGGGACTTTTTCTGTCTGAAAAATTCACCCAACATACCGAATCATCGCCACCTCATCACAATAATCAACCTTTGGACAATGCCTACAATCAATCCATACTTTCTCTGGCAATGCATCTCTATTCACAAAATCAAACCCGCACTTTTGAAAAAATTCCGTTTCATATGTTAAAGAAATAACTCTACTCACTTTTATTTTCGCAGCTTCATTCATGACATGATTCACTAACATACGTCCAATCCCTTTTCCTGCATATGTATGCGAAACGACTAACGACCGGACTTCTGCTAGGTCCTCCCCTAATACATGTAAACCAGCAACTCCAACAATTCTCTCGTCTTCTTTCATAACATATAAACATTGCAAATATTGATAAAGAGACAAAAGAGAACGTGGTAAAACAACTCCCTCTTTTGCATAAACCTCAATAAGACTATAAATTTCTTTCACATCACTCGTCACCGCATTACAGATTTTCATATTACATCCCCTTGCCCCTCAATATTAATATTTATAACTTAAAATGAATTTTAATTCATAATTTTATATAATAATACATCTCTCTTTTCTCCTCGTCAATCAATTTATACAAACAAAAAACCAAGCAATCTAATCGATGCTCGGTTCCTCATCTCGTATCGGCAATATTGTTGAATATTTAATTTCACGAAGTGCCAAACTCGTCTGTATACGTGTAATACCAAGCTTATTCAGCTTTCTAATAAACTGCTCTAGTTCTTTACGATCACGATTTGCAACCTTTAATAAATAATCGTACTCCCCTGTTAAACAGTGACATTCTAATACTTCCGGCATCGATTCTAATTCTTTCTCCAACACTTCCAGCTTGTCAAATTGATGAATATTTGTACTCATAAAAATAAAGCATAATAAATCAAACCCAAGCTTTTCTTGATTTAAAATTGCAACTTGCTTATCGATGAACCCTTCCCCATCTAACCTTTTTATTCTTGCATGCATCGCAGCCGGTGATAAATTAACGCGACGTGCCAGCTCTGCATTACTTACTTGTGACTCCTTCTGCAATATATCTAAAATTTGTACATCCAAATCATCCAACACTTTAATAACAGACGACTCCATTACAATTCCCCCTTTTTTCTTACCGATGATTATTCGAAAAAACACCTTATAATTTATCCAAAACTGAATATCATTCTGTAAATATCATTCACAGATAAAAATTTTATCGAGTTTTTACCATTATACAAAAGAATATATTACATAATAAAGAAAAATGCTAAAATTATTTACAATTCGTATTGATTATAAAAAAGGGGATTTTAGCATGCCTTATTTTTACGTCTTTTTACTATTACTAACGAGCTTATTATGGGGAGGAAATTTTGTCGTTGGAAAATCACTCGTCGATCATGCATCGCCGATGACACTGACAAATTTAAGATGGATGATTGCGATTGTTTGTTTATTACCAATGGTATGGTTTAAAGAAAAGAAAATCCTTCCACCACGTACCGCAATACTTCCTTTAATATTGATGGGAATTTCAGGGGTCGCTCTTTTTAACATTTTTCAATTTTTAGCATTAGAAAAAACATCCGCTACGAATGTAGGTCTTATCTCTACATTGAATGCAATTTCAATCGCATTATTTTCAGTATTATTTCTAAAAGAAAAAGTAAATACACTTCAAATCCTATCCATGATTCTTTCATTCTTCGGGGTTATCCTCGTCCTATTAAAAGGTGATTTCTCGCTTTTATTTTCACTACATTTTAATAGCGGTGATTTATGGATGATTGCAGCAGTTTGTATTTGGGGAATCTATTCTGTTTGTAGTAAATGGGCAACAAAAACAACTACACCACTTATGGCAACGTTGTACTCTGGTATTTTCGGCGTTATTTTATTACTACCGTTTAACATAGGTAGCTTCACTGTTTCAAATATAAATACTTCTTTCATCACATCACTTTTATATACTGGGCTTATTTCGACAGTTCTTTGTATGGTATTTTGGAATATTGGCGTACAAAAATTAGGCGCAACTACATCAGGTATTTTTCTAAACTTCAATCCAATTTTCACAGCCATTTTAGCATTCATATTTCTCGGAGAAGAATTAACGTGGATACAAATTTTAGGGACAATTGTCGTTGTAACAGGATGTTATTTATTTTCTCATTTCAAAACTGTTGCCGTTCAGCCAACTAGACCTTTAATACGAAAACATTCTTAATGAAAAAACATCGTCATCTGGGTTGGCGATGTTTTTATTTATTCTTCATTTCTTTTATATACTGCTTTTCCTCTTCTGGCGATAAACGTTCCGTCGCCTTACCAGTATCTCCACCTTGAAGGCTCCATAAAAAGTTATGCTCCTCAACAGTTTGAGAAAAATCTCCTTTTTCCCATCTATTTATAATAGAAAGTAACTTCATTTTATATTGAAAACCTGTACTATTTTTAATATCCCTTTTTACATTAGAAATTTCCTTTTTTGTCATTTCTACAAATCCCCATTTTTCAGAGGATTTTACCTTTTGGTGCACCATTTTATGCATAGTAAAAATAATTTCACCTTCACTAATTTGCGGGGCTTCTTCTGCAGCTTTTTTCTCTTTTTCGTTTGCCGCTCGCTCGGTTTGAATATTTTTATTTTCTTTTTCCACATATGCAAGCAATTTCTTTCCGCCAACTATAGAAGAGATGATTACCATAATGGTAATACATATACCTACAATCCATTTAAAAAGCATTAGCTCTTCATCGCTTCCCTAACAATATGACTATCTACATATTGCTTAAACTTCACGATTTTTCCATTTTCAAGCTGCCATACATGAACAAATTCTGCTTCAAATGATTTTCCTGTTTCTTTATAAACTCCAGAATACATACCTTCAGCAATAATTACATCTTTTCCGTTTACTTCATGATATGTATTTACACTTGCTTTATAATCATCCCAGTCTGATCCTAAACGGCTAAATACATTTTCCATTATAGCTTCTACGCCTTTATATGTTCCGCCGTACGGGAAACCTTCTGCCTCTGTCCATTCCACTTTTTCAGAGAAGGCTTCTGCTAAATGCTTTGCATTCGAAGACGCTGATCCTTCATACGTGCTTTGAATAATTTCTAAATTTGATTTAGGCATATTACTTCCTCCCGTTTATTTATTTTTACACAAGACGTAACTGACATAGTTACATCTTGTGTAAAAAAATATTTAAATTGTTTTACTCTTAATCTATTTGTTGTAATCATTATAGTTACAATACTTCTTCAAGTCAACAATTATAAATAAAATTTACTTCGTTTTCATTACTTTCTCTTTTAAGAAACGATCTACATATCCTTCTGCTTTTACTACGAATAAATACGCACCCATTGATAATAATGCAAGATCTAATTCATATCCTGGATTCTTTCCATCTCCTAATAAACCTGCTGCTCCATTTACCTTTACGATAGCTCCAGCTAAAATAAGAGCGAATAACAATCCTACATATCGTACACCTAAACCGATAATTAATAATATACCACCAACTAATTCTACAGTTGCTACGCCGTATGCAAGGCCACCTGGTAAACCGATGCTTGTAAACCATCCTGCTACATTATCGATACCTGATTGAAACTTTGCTAAACCGTGTGCAAAGAACGTAACTCCTAACACGATACGAATAATTAAATTCCCAATATATTGATTCATTTTGAACTCTCCTTTTTGTTTTGTTATGGTGAACTTTTATTCACAAGTCAAAACAATACGGTATTTTATTTCATTCGTCAAATACTTTTTTAAAGAAAACAAAAAACATTATCCCTTTCACGGATAATGTTTTCTTACAAAATAGCGCTAATTCAAGCTTTTATTCTATCGCATAAAAAAAGTTGAAACATTTTTCCAGCGCCAATATAGGGCAGCAAAGAAACGTCCTCTTCCACAACCATTCCAACAACATTCACTTTCTTATCTACAAGTAAATCATGTGTGGCAACTTGCATCTCCCCTGCATATCTACCGTACAATTCATTATCAATTGTAATACTGCCTTTCTTTCTTACAATTGTATGCATCGGCTGTAACACCACTCTATTTCCTTCCCTTGATTCTACAGATCGAATAACATCACGAGCTGGATCTAGTCTATTTGTATGCACTTGCTCTACCACTTTTAATACTTCTTTATCAGTTATAAATGATTTGTAACGCAATGGAATAATCCCTCTACTTGCACTAGCTACTTCTTGCATACTTTCCAAACTTGCGCTTATATCTCCAATCAATACTTTATCAACACCACAATCTTGAACAAGTTCTAAGTACGCTTCAAGCGGGCGCATATTGCGATGTTTTTCTAACGTTGGTAACCCTTCATATAACGGACCTCGTTTTTCCGCATCTCCTGGAATAAATGCCATCGTCTTTATTCCACACTTCTGTAAATATTGATTTTGCTTTTGTAAGAAGGACTTTGCTAGTCCTGTCTCTGGACGTGGGTAAAAATTATGCCATGCTTCTACATTCTCTACTCTTATATGTTCTGCAAGTAATTCTTTCCAAAATGGCTTTGTAATCGTACTCGCATTTAAAGCTACTTTCATCTTATGAGATACGCTTGCAATTTCTTTTGGCGCAATGCCGTAATCCATTCTTAAACCGGTAATGCCCCAGTCCAATAGTTCTTCCACATTTTCATATGTTAGCCCTAAATGGTGTAACGATTTTGGAGAAACATCAACCATTAACTCCATTTCATGTGCAAGAGCTTGTTTCCCTAATATTTGAATTAACTCTTTATACGTATTTGGATCATCTTCTGGAATGTGCAGTGATGTAAAAATAGATGTAAACCCATTTTCCTTCGCTACTTTTAGCCACTCTTCTTGTTTCTCTACTCGTTCTTTTGAAAGATAAATGGAAACTCCGATCATATAAATCTCCCTTTCTATTAATAGAAAAAGAGAAAGGAATCCCTTTCTCTATATGTTTTCTGCCATTTCTTCTTTAAATCCGAAGAAGTACGTAAAGATAAATCCGAAAGCATATGCAATTACTAGACCTAAGAAATATAGTAAATATTTATTGTCAGCAATTAATGGAATTAAAGATAGCCCTGATACGCCAATTCCAAGAGAAGCTGTTTGCATAACTGCTTGGAATGCACCACCGACAGCCGCTCCTAAACAAGCAGTAATAAACGGTTTCCCAAGTGGTAATGTCACCCCGTATAATAACGGCTCACCAATTCCTAAAAAGCCAACTGGCAATCCACCTTTAATTACATTTCGAAGTCGCTTGTTTTTTGTTTTCACATAAATCGCAATCGCTGCGCCCACTTGGCCAGCACCAGCCATTGCGAGTACTGGTAATAAAGGTGTTACCTGTGTTTGATTAATAAATTCCATATGAATTGGTGTTAAACCGTGATGCAATCCGACCATAACGAGCGGTAAAAATGTTCCTGCAAGTACTGCGCCAGCAAATGCTCCGCCAATATTTAAAATAGCATTAATTCCGCTCGTAATACCATCTGATAAGAAACCTGCTAATGGCTGAATGGCTAACATCGTTACGATACTTACAACTAATACAGTAATGAGTGGCGTCACGATTATATCAACTGCATTCGGCACTGCTTTTCGAACTTGTCTTTCCACTACAACCATAAGCCATGCTGCAAAAATAACTGCAAACAATCCGCCTCTTCCAGGCACTAATGCTTCACCAAACAATTTTACGTTTGCCATCGCCGGATTGAAAATTAGAATACCAGCAATTGCCCCAAGAACCGGTGTCCCGCCAAATTCTTTCGCTGTATTCCAGCCGACTAAAATTCCTAAGAATGTAAAGATACCGCCGCCAATGAGTAGTAACATTTGTAACCACGTTGCATTTGGATCAGCACCAGCGTTTTTCGCAAAGTTAGCAACCCCGTTTATAATTCCTGACGCAACAAGACCTGGAATTAATGGGATGAAAATACTCCCTATTTTTCGTAAAAAGTTTTTCACCGGTGTATTATTTTTCTTCTTAATCTCTGATTTCATCTCTTGCCCAATATCTTCAAGGTGATGATCTGCTACCTCACCAATTCGTAGTCCTGTCAAACCTTCCATTTCAGCTGCTACTTTATTTACTGTTCCTGGACCAACGACAACTTGAAGCGTCTCATCTTCTATAACACCCATAACGCCTTCAACTTTTTTCAAAAGGTCCATGTTTACTTTACTTTCATCATGAAGCGTTAATCGTAGTCTCGTCATACAATGAGCAATACTACGAATATTTTTTATTCCTCCAAGTTGCTCCGAAATTTCCTTGGCCATTCTCTCTTCTTTCTTCATAATAGAATCCCCCTCCCTATTATTTTATAGTGCTTTCTTCACAAACCCTTTAGCGTATTTTAGTTTCTCCAGTGCTTCCCCATATTCGCACTGCAACAACACCATAACAATTGCAGCTTTTACGTTACGTTCTGCCTTTTCATAATACTCTGTCGCTACTTCATAACTAGCGCCTGTTGCTTCCACAATAATTCTTTTTGACCGTTCTACTAACTTTTCATTTGTGGATTGAACATCTACCATTAAGTTTTTATATACTTTTCCTACACCAATCATCGAAGCTGTTGAAATCATATTCAGCACTAATTTTTGTGCTGTACCAGCTTTTAAACGCGTTGATCCTGTTAATATTTCTGCACCTGTCTCTACTTCCACATTTAACTTTGCATATTTACTTATTTCAGCATTTTTATTACAAGAAATACTCGCTGTACTCGCTCCTACGCTCTGTGCGTATTTCAAGCCGCCGATTACGTAAGGAGTTCTGCCACTTGCAGCAATTCCAATCACTGTATCTTTCTCATTTAATCCAATACTTTTTAAATCTTCTTCCGCTAACTCTTCGCGATCTTCGGCACCTTCCACCGCTTTAGTAAACGCTTTCAATCCACCTGCTATAAACCCTTGCACCATTTTATCATCCGTGCCAAATGTCGGCGGACATTCCACTGCATCTAGAATACCTAAACGACCACTCGTACCAGCACCAATGTAAATTAAGCGTCCCTCTTCTTCAAAAGATTTAATAACAGTCTGTACAACCTTTTCAATTTGTTCTATCTCTTTTTCAACTGCTAACGCAACAGTTCGATCTTCTTCATTCATACTTTGCAACACTTCTTTTATGCTCATTTCATCCAGATTCATTGTTTTCTCATTACGATGTTCTGTCGATAAATTTTCTAACATATTGCCACCCTCTTTGAAATTATATTTCACACTTTTATTATAACTTTAAGAAACTAAAAATCAATAACTCTTTCTTATTTTATGAAATAAAATTTCACTACATGACATATTTTTGTCAAAGATCATAAAGTGAAACTTTAATCAGTGGGGTTTTGTTCATCCCCACTGATTATTAGCCCGCACCAATCGGGCTTTTACGGGCAGTTGATCCCCCACCTAACTTTCTTTGCTTCCGCTGAATTTTGAAGTGGGGGGCTTACTGCCCGTTAACGGGATAAAAAAAAGATGAGTCTCCTCATCTTTTCTTCTACTTTAACTTCCGTAACCGCAGCGCTTCTTCTCGCGTCTCCATAAATTGATCCAATACTTTATTACCAATTCGATTGAAAGTAATAACATATAAAGCATCAATCATATTCAGTTGCGTCATTCTCGAAGCAATACTCGCAATACGATGATCTTGTTCTACATCTGGCATACAAAGGCGAATATCCGCTTCTTTATATAGGGGTGATGATTGATCTAATTTCGTAATTCCAATAACAGTTGCACCTTGTCTCTTTGCATACTGCGCCATTTCAAGCACATCTTTCGTTCGACCAGATGTTGAAATCGCAACAAATATATCGCCTTCTTTTAAATTTGTCACAAGCGGCAACATCATATGAAAATCAGATAGCATCATCGCTGTAAATCCAAGCCGCGTAAATTTATAAGCCCCGTCCATTGCTGGCGTAGCTGATCCGCCTACGCCGTAAAATATAATTTTATTCGCATTTACAATAAGATCTGCAGCTTTCTCAAGTTCCCTCTTATCTATTGCAGTAACACTCGCCTCAATTGCAGCTTTATTCACATAAGTAACTTTATTAAATAAATCATACGGTCCATCTTCTGTATTCATCACTGAAAAATCGTTAATATTATAATCAGCAATCGTTAATTCACGAACGAGTGCTATCTTAAATGCTTTAAAACTTCCGATTCCAATCGATTTACAAAAGCGAACGACACTCGCTTCACTTGCGCCTGCATTCGTTGACACTTCTTTCGTCGTTAAATTCGGTATAATCTCTGCATTCTCCATTATGTACATGGCAACCTTCTTCTCAGCTGGTGAAAATTGATCCATATTACTTTCAATTTTAAATAGTAATGTTGAAGCTTTCACTATTTAACCTCCACTTCTTACGGTTGCGTTCACTTATTTTCTCTTGCTTCAAGAAGGTAATAACCATCATCGCCAGGAGGATGAAACACATTTACAATGCGATTCCCTTTTTGATAAACAGTTCTTTCCCCTTCTGTCCACTTCTTTTCCCAACCGTTCATCCAAATCGCAACATCAGGTAAAAAAGCAGTATATTTCAGCTTCTGACCGTACTCACCATCTGCTTCTTCCGAAAAAATAGAAACCGGAAAATCTTTCACTTTTGATTCTTTCCATGCAGTAAATGGTATACATACTGCAATAAGTACGATTACACCGATAACCTTCTCCTTCGTAATCTTCACACTTCCCTCTCCTTGTCATATCACATACATAGATTTTACCATAATTACAAACCCTTCATGCTATATGACTATTGCTTTTGGGAATAAAAAAGAGCTTACCTACATCAGATAAGCCCTTCCCGTCTATACAAAATATTTCTTCAAAAGTGGCGGTGTAATAATCGTCGTCAATATAACAACAATAACAATCGCTGTGAAATTTTCTTTCGCTAATAAATTCGCCGTAAGTCCATTTGCAGCGATGATAAGCGCTACTTCACCACGTGATACCATCCCCGCGCCAATACTAATAGAAGATTGGAGATTAAACCCTGTCAGCCTTGCTCCTAAACCTGATCCGATTAACTTTGTGAAAATCGCAATGAGAGTCATAATAATAATGAACCAAAGCTGGCTTCCAATGCCTTGAAATGTAATTTCCATTCCGATACTTACGAAGAATACTGGAACAAATATTGCATAAGCGATCGGTTCAATTTTATGTTCCACTTCATGCTTATACTCTGTTTGAGAAATAGCAATTCCTGCTGCGAATGCTCCAATAATGCCTGCAATTCCCATCATTTCACTGTAATAAGAAAAAGAGAAGCAAATAATAAGAGCTGCACTAATTAACGCTTCTGTTACACGAAGCGGGACAAGCATTTTCATAATCCAAGGAACGACTTTCCAAGCAATAAAAACAATACTTACAAAGAAAATAATTTTCTTTACAATGACCAGTGTTATATTCACATCTTGTGTTCCTAAAAAACTCATTACAAATGCTAATAAAATAACGACAATGACATCATCAAATACGGCAGCACCTAAAATTGTTGTACTTTCTCTCGTATTCATTTTTCCTAGATCACGTAGCGTCTGCACCGTAATACTAACCGATGTTGCGCAAAGTAATAACCCTAAAAAAATGGCATGGGATTGTATTAATCCAAACAGCAATCCTGTTACATAACCACCGATGAAAGGAAAAATAATTCCACCGGCCGCTACTGCAAACGACGATTTCAAATTCCGATTTAACTCTTCTAAATCTGTTTCAAGTCCCGCCATAAACATAAGTAACAAAACACCAATCTCACTCAATTCATCAATCAGTTCAGAACTATTAATAATACCAAGTACAGCCGGACCGATAATAATACCGACAATTAACTTACCAAGTACAGAAGGCTGACCAAGTCTTACACTAATGTCACCAGCTAATTTCGTACAAAGTAAAATGACGACAAGTTCAAAATAAAATAACATAGCATCTGCTCCTACTTTAACTTTAATCAGTGGGTCGTTAACCCCCGTCCATTTCTGCAAGTAGTTTCCCCTATTGATCCGCATTTTATTTGTCATATTTTTATTTGACAAAATATTCTGAATTATATTAAGATTAATCCAGCAATTTTAAAAAACTACATACCATAACTGCACCTCCACTTCCTTACTTACTCTTTTTTAATGGGCTCATACTATAGTCGCAGTTATGGAAATGAAAAAACGGGGGGAGAGTCCAAAGTGAAGTCATTATTACGAAAAAAAGCGCTTAGTACTGAATCACCAAAGCAGCTAGCTAGAACATTAACTGCACTCGATTTAACATTTTTAGGAATCGGCGCCGTAATTGGGACAGGGATCTTTGTATTAACAGGTATTGTTGCAGCAAAACATTCTGGTCCTGGTATTATGCTATCATTCCTTATTGCTGCATTTACTTGTGCTTGTGTAGCCTTTTGTTACGCTGAATTTGCTTCTTCTATTCCTGTCTCAGGAAGTGTGTATACTTACGCATACATGACAGTCGGAGAAGTCGTCGCCTTCATCGTCGGATGGTGTTTAATGCTCGAATATTTACTTGCCGTTGCAGCAGTAGCTGTCGGTTGGTCTGGTTATTTGCAATCATTACTACAAGGGTTCAATATACACCTGCCCGCCATAATCGCCTCGGCCCCCGGCGTAGGAAAAGGTGGTCTCATCGATTTACCTGCTGTCTGTATTTTACTTCTTATTACGGGCCTTTTAAGTTTTGGTATACGCGAAAGCGCACGCATTAATAATATTATGGTTCTTATCAAGTTAGCCGTTATTATCGCCTTTATCGTAGCAGGTGCAAAATATGTAAAACCCGAAAACTGGACACCGTTCATCCCATTCGGATACGACGGTATTATTACTGGGGCTGCCACTGTGTTCTTCGCCTTCTTAGGATTTGATGCAATCGCAACAGCTGCAGAAGAAACGAAAAAACCGCAGCGTGACTTACCAATTGGTATTATCGGTTCTCTTCTTATTTGTACTGTTTTATATATGATCGTATCTTTCGTTTTAACAGGTATGGTTCCTTATACGCAATTAGACGTTTCTGATCCAGTTGCATTTGCATTGCATTTCGTTGGTGAGGATACAATTGCAGGACTACTCGCTGTTGGAGCGATGACTGGAATGACAACCGTTCTCTTAGTCGTTATGTATGGACAAGTTCGCGTTTCGTATGCGATGAGCCGTGACGGTTTACTTCCAAAAGCGTTAGCACGTGTAAATAAAAAAGTAAAAATCCCTTTATTAAATACGTGGATTACTGGCGTTGTTGCTGCTTTATTAGCAGGCCTTTTAGACTTACATTTGCTAGCGAATTTAGTAAACATCGGCACGTTAACAGCCTTTACATTCGTTTGCTGCGCAGTACTTATTTTACGAAAAACACACCCTGATTTAAAACGTGGATTCCGTACACCTTTCGTACCTGTATTACCAGTTGTCGCGATTCTTTGCTGCTTATATTTAATGATCAATTTGTCTAAAACAACATGGATTAGCTTTGCAGTTTGGCTTATAGTCGGCTTATGCTTCTATTTCTTCTACTCTAGGAAACATAGTCATTTAGCTATTGAAAAAACAAATGATGAAAAGAAAAAAGCATAACAAAATAGCTCGCCGTTTTAGCGGCGAGCTATCTTTCTGTACTATTATATTTTTTCGTCAACGATTGTAAAATGAAAAATATGCCGATGCAAGCTGTAAACCATGCCCAATTTCCTATTGATGTCGAGTATTTAACCATTCCAATACCTACAAGCAATAGAAAAATAATCACCTGATATATGAGCTTCCACTTTTGCATATATTCCCTCCTTTACTTCGTTCCCTTCTTTTTATTCTTCCAGGCATTCAAACTATCAAAGAAAAAGTTAATAAATAACGTTCCTAGTCCTGCTAATAAGAAAGTCATTAAAAATAAAACCCAAATACTTTTCTCTTTTAAGAGATAATATCCTACAAGGAGCACAACCGCGATCCATACATATTCAAGAATTCTTTTTAGCTTTTTCTGTTCCAAATTATTCGCTCCTTTTTTCTATGCTATTTTTAGTATAACAAAAAAGAAGCCTATCATGATAAGCTTCTTTTCTTCTCTCTTACTTGTTTATGCTTTTTTCAACGAGTGAAATTGCATATTCCATCGTACGATTCATTGTTTCTACCTGTGTATCTTTTACTTTTACATCTTTCACTACAGCTTCTGCCACTGTAATTTTTTGACTCAGTGCTTTCACTGAACCGTCCGTTACGTTTGCAGCTTGCGCCTTTTTCACTACTACTTTTGCAGATTCAATATGAACTTGTAATTTTTCTTTCAATGTTTTCGGTTGTTCTACTACTTTAGATTGTATAAATGTTTGATTTGCAGTTTTTAATTCATTATACGCTTGAATAATTTGCTCTCCATTACTTGCTACATTTTCAAACACTTGTTTTGCATTATTATAGCTTTTCTCTAGTTCTTGAAATGCTTCCTTTGAATATTGACCTGGCTTATCACCAAATTCATACGTACCAGCTAACACTTCTTTTACTTTTCCAAGTTCTTCAAATAACGCATTTACTTGCTCTAACTTCGTACGGTTAGAAAACTCATTGTACGCTGCTAATACTTCTGAAGAACTTAACGCTTTACTATATAATTTCGCAAGCGCGATTTTACCGTTTAACGGAATACCACCATTGCCGTTACTATCAGGATCAGCTCCAAGTGCAAATGGTACATTTGGATGATACACTTTTCCTGTAGCTGGTTGGCTATTTACTTTTTTACCATCGACATAAATAGCTACTTCACTTCCGTTATACGTTCCTGTTAAGTGATATGTTTTGTTTGCTTCTAATTGAACTCCAACACGTTTATAACTGCCGCCAATGTGAGCCCATAATTCAACATAGCCGCTTCCTGTAGACTCAAATCCAATTCCACCGCTCTCTGTATTTTGCAAAATACCTTGTCCACGGATTTGATTCATTGAAAATACCGTTTCTAACGTAAATGTATTTGCTACTTTCTCTTTTTGTGCTGCTGAAAATGGAAGGTATCCAAATGTATTAGATTGTCCGTTTAACTTCATAACATTCTTTTTCAATGCTTTATCATATTCAATAGTCACATTGCCCTTCACATCACCTTTTGTTCCAAATGGTGAATTGTCTTTAAATGTACCATCTGCAAAATTCACATCAAAAACATCAGCCTTTGGCACTTTTACATTCGGATCAATATCATCTTTTTTCGTAGTAATTTCTGCCGTTAACGGTTGCGCACTTTCATTACCAAACGAATCAATTGCAACGACTTCAAGTGTATATGTTTTCCCGCCATCTAACCCTGCAAGCGTAAACGTAAGATCTTTCGGCACTGGATCACGATAAAACTCTGAGAATGCTAACAATTTATTCTTTATTTCTCCCGTTTGCTTATCTCTAGCTTGTACACGGTAAGAATGAACAAGAAGGTTGTCCAACGCTTGTGGGAATGTTACTGTTGCTGCATTTGCTGTTACATTTGATACAGCAAGCTTTGCATCCTTAGCAAAGTAAGGCTTTTCTTTATCACGATCTTCTACATGTGTAAATGTTTCTTTCTTTGCTGGTAATTTAATTTTCCAAGGCTCGCCTGTCCAAGAATTTGTATGGAAATCACGGCGATTAATCGTCACTTCTTCTTCATCTACTTCTACTAATAAACCTTGGCTTAACGTACTAGCTCCTGGCGGGATATTCCCTTGTACTTTACCACCTTCAACTTCCATATAACTTACTGAAGATGTACCAACTGATGTAAAGTCTTTTTGATGTATCGATCTCGGATCATCTAACGGATAATGTGAATGACCTGAAAACGTAATAACTTGTGGATATTCTTTTAATACTGCATTAATTTTTGCGCTATCTTGCGTTCCCCATTCTTGGCTACCGTATACTGTATCTTTAATGTGCTGATGTAAAAATACAAAAATCGGTTTTTCTGGATCATCTTTTTGTGCTTTTACCATTTCTTCTTTTAACCAATTAATTTGCTTGTCCGAATAATAGCCATGAGTTGTTCCATTCTCGGGAGACATAACAAGGAAGTGATAACCTTTTACCACTTTATGATAATAAATTGATTCCATACCTGTTTTTTCTAAGAAACGCTTCTGTGCGCCCTCTACAGATAAACCGTTCCAATAATCATGGTTACCAAGAGAATTCATTCTCACGGCATCTTTATTTGCATTTTCATTATACACTTGCATGAAACGATCATATTGCTGCACTGACCCTGTATCCGTGAAATCACCTACAATAACAAATGCATCTTGCTTTGGTGCTAGTGTATTAAATTGTTCAATCGCTCTTTTCCAGCGAAATGTATCATCTGTTCCACTGTTTTTAATATGCACATCACTTACAACTGGAAAAACTATCTTCTTCTCACTTGATGCCCTTTCTTGCTTTTTCTCTTCCGCCTTGACTGATGTACTCCACGGAAATGATACGAATGCTAATACAAAAACCATTAATAATCCAATAAGGCCTTTTACTTTTCTTAAAGCATTTCTGTCCACTTGAATCCTCCTCATAATAATTGATTCATTACAAGGGCTATTTTATCTAATACATGTTAATGTCGTTTAAATAACAAATGAACTTTATTAGATTTTTGTAAATATACAGTTAATTAGAAATTAAGTCCAACATTCCTCGTACTATGGTATACAACCACCTTTTGTCTAAAAGAGTCTAATCATTCTTTTCCTATGACCATTTACATATAATCTTTTCTATAACACTAATGATAAGTTAAGGTTTAAGCCTATTAGACAATCTTAATTTTTAATATTTCCTTCTTTTTTTAACACATCGGCCATGCTTTTACATTTAATAGTAATAAAAGACAACTTAAAAGGAGGGGTTGTATTGAAGAACAAAAAAAATATTGGCTGTTTCGCTCCTTTATCTATCATTTATCCAGACCCTTGTCCACCGCCCCCTCCTCCAAATCCAAATTGTGAACGAGTAACAAATGAATTTGCAGGAAATTTCCTCATAACGAATAACACCATCCCCTCTGTCAAAGATGGATCACAATTAATGATACTGTGGCAAAGTGATGGGATACTACTTATATCAGGTACTGTCTCGGTTTACAATAGTACTAGCAGCACGGAAGCAATTATGATTCAAATTGTTGGAGCAGTAACTAATGTTTTCACTGTGTTTCCTGGTAATACAATATCTTACACAGGAAAAGACTTAGAGTCAGTCAGTATTATCAATATACAAAGTAACCCTTCACTATATTTAGAAGGTAAGTACTGTTGCGAATTTACATGTTGCTTATAGAATACCAATTTCATTGCTTTCTCAATAAAAAAGCATACCATTTACGGTATGCTTTTTTATGAAATCGGATAACGTACAGTAATACAAAACTCTCCTTGATTAACAGTTGTTCCTGTCGTAGTAATTCGAACAGTCGTAAAATATCGGACAGTGAAAGTACCACTACTTTGCGGTTGTACAGTAATTGTATCAATTACTGTAGCTCCAACTAAAAAATCAACTGTAATCGGGTTCGCACCTACATCATATTTCACGTAACCTGAACCATATACTTCTTGCGTGATATTATTTGTATATACAATTTGAGTACCAGCACCTGTAATAGACCAGTCTGTACATACTTGGTCTTGCACAAGTGTTTTATTAGAACAACAAGACAAACTGGAACTTCTCATTCCCATTTCGATCCTCTCCTATTCTGCTATGAAAGTGGATAACGTGTTGTAATACAAAATTCTCCCTGATACGTTCCAGCAGGTGTTGCAGGTAACACAACTTGTATACTATCAAAGCGACGATACGTAAAAGCAATACTCGTTCCTGGGTTTAATGTTTGTGTATCAATTGTACCCCCAGCAGAATCAAGCGCTTCTACAGTAATTGGGCCTGGTCCAACATCATATTTAACAAAACCAGTACCAACTACGTTTTGGTTAATATTATTTGTATAGAGAACATTATCAATTGCTGTTGCAACTACAGTAGCAGACCACGGACTACACACTTTATCTTGCACATAATTTTTATCTGGACAACAAGTTAATGCTGACCCTAAGCACTCACAAGACATAGTTGTTTCCCCTCTCTCTTTTATATTCCCTATATGTGTATGTCCCTCAGAGTCTTTTGCCTGTACTATTCATCTATTTTCAAAAAATATTCAAATGACTAGATAGATTCCGTTTTGTTTCTTTTCTTCATATATTTATAGACAAAGATACTAGCAACAATAAGAATAACGCCTCCTAATATCGGTAGCATATATTGTCCAACAACATCCGCTGCTTTTTCCCAATGCGGACCTAATTTCATTCCAAAATAAACATACAAAGTCGTTAACGGGAACATTGCTACAAATGTATATATGCTAAATTTCCATATGTTCATTTTCGCCATACCACACGGAACAGAAATAAGCGTTCGAACCCCTGGTACAAAGCGTCCAACAAATGCTACAACTGGTCCATATTTCTCAAAGAAATCATCTGCTTTTTGAATTTGTTCTTCTTTAATAAAGAAGTATTTTCCGTATTTTATTAATAGCGGACGACCACCATAATAACCAAGTGCGTATAACGTTAACGGTCCTGTCGTTCCGCCAAGTGTTCCAGCTAATACAGCTAGCCAAAAATTCATATCTCCCTCGTATACCCAATACCCAACCATAGGCAAAACAACTTCTGCCGGAATAAATTCGAACGTTAAAGCCAATACAACTCCAAAATAAGAAAACTGCTTTAAAAACTCGATTATATCTAAAATCATTTGCTCCATATTTTAACTCCTATCCTACGTTTACGTTATGCTTTTCTTGTAATTGAACTGGCGCCATTTTTACAATTCGGTTCAAAATAAATAACACAATTCCAATATCATCTAAAATACCGATAAACGGTAGGAAGTCTGGAATTAAATCAAGCGGCATCGCAACATAACCAACTAAAAAAGCAACAGATAAAATTTTCTTCTTTATTGAAACCTCTTTTGAAGTAAAAAAGTCAAATAGGAATGGAACAAATCGGCGAACATGAAATACAACTCTTAATCTACTAATAAGTTTTTTCATTTTTATATCTCCTCTCTTTGTATACGAAAAGGACCCTACCAAATATGGTAAGGGTCCTCAAAAAGACAGAAAGGGGCCTTTACCATTGCTGGTAAAGGTCTCACTAACAACGAAACGTTGCCAATAAAGCCGAGGGTTTCTCCCTGTAATGACGACTTTACTGTAATAAGTTACTCCCCTTTATACACAATTTTATACACTCACATTAAAATATTTCAGAGGGCTTGTCAATATATTTTATATCCCAATCCCTTTCGTAAAAAACAAAAAACGTATAGGAAATTTCTTACTATCTCATAATATACATAATCATTTTTGAACGAAAGGAGATGTTTCATTTGCATACCGTCTGGAAAGGTGCACTTTCACTTGGACTATTAAATATAGGAATTAAACTATACAGTGCCGTAGAAGAAAACGATATAAAATTTTTAAGCCTCCATAAAGAATGTTTAACACCTATTAAATATAAAAAATTTGCTCCTGATTGTACGGATGAAGAAATTGATGATAACGATATTGTAAAAGCCTATGAATACGCACCTCATAAATATATTATTATGAATGAAAAAGAATTAGCTGAATTACAACAAGCTCATGAACCACGATCCATTCGTATTATATCTTTTGTCCAAAATAACGAAATCGATTCTGTTCTTTATGATCGCTCTTATTTTATAGGTCCTACCCCAGGACATGAAAAATCGTATTTATTATTAAAAGAAGCTCTTGAACGTACAAATAAACTTGGGCTTATTCATATTTCTATTAGAAAAAAACAACATTTAGCTATTATCCGTAACTTTGAGGATGGTCTTATGTTGCAAACTATTCACTACCCTAATGAAATTCGCGCTATAACAAATACACCTAACTTACCAAGTAACGAAAATTATCCGATTCAAAAACAAGAACTCACAGCAGCAATCAATTTAATCCACCATCTTACAAATCCTTTTGAACAAGAGATGTATACAGATGAGTATAAAGAAGCCCTTACCGAACTAATCGAAAACAAAATTGAACAGCAGGAAAAAACCGAAACAATCTCTCCAGCTCCGAACATCATTAATATTATGGAGACATTACAGGCAAGCATTGAACAAGCAAAAATAAAAAGAGACAATAAAACAGAAAAAGAGGCCAAATAAAATTGACCTCTTTTTCTTTAAAGCGGATTACATTTCGGCATTTCAAGTCCAGACGATTGAGCTAGTTTTAATAAGTAGTAACATTCTTCTCTTGCCATATGATCTGCCATTCTAGCTGATAATGCACTTAATACTTCATGAGATAACTCGAGCTCTTCCACTTCATGTAAAAAATGCGAAAATAATTTCAATTCAAGTGAAACATCTTTCGTAAACTTCTTTAATGCAGGAAAATGATGCAGCTCTGTCCGTAAATACCCTGTCATTTCAACTGCCTTTAAGTAAAATTGTTCAAAATGCTTCGTAAATTCTTCGCTTTTCTCTTTCAATCTTTTTTCAACAAGATCTAATCCACCAGAAATAGAGCCTGCATGACCAGCCGCATCCGTTAACCAAACGAGATGATAATGTAATTCATGAAAAACAGGCGGAACTTCCCCTTTCTTCAAAAACTCTAAAACTGTTATATACTCTTCCACTTCGTTTACCATATGATTAATAAAAGTTGGCGTAAAATGAATCGTAATTTTCCCTTCCAGCTGTTTCTGTATAATATTTAATTTAAACGCCCGAATCTCCTTAGCGGCTTGTTCTGCCTCTTTTGAAAATGCCATCAGATTCACATTCCGAACTTTATTTAACAAATTCGTAAATGTTTCAACAAAGTAAGTAGCTTTTTTTATATCCTCTTTTTCCTTCGGAGCTAATGCATCCAGTAAAAATTGTGCATGATCAGTAAGTACCTTTAACCAAAATTGATGCTCAAACAACGCACTTTCTTCATAATTTCTCTCCACTAAATCCCCTCCGTCTATTCATCCTTCTCTATCACTTGAAGTTTATATCCATCCGGGTCTTGTACCACAATACTCTTCTCACTTTTGTTTTCTGTATATGCGATTTTATAAAATACTAACCTCTTCTTTACATTCCCTATGTTAGAAATTGAAAAGGTTAGAACATCAACTGAGTCCGTAACACTCTTCTCACGCCCGCCCAAACTGCGATTCATCACAAAACTAATTCTCGTTGAATCAGTATCATACCAAACCCCTGTAATATCTAATTGCGGCCTTTCTGAACTAGGTGTTATCCCTAAAATCCCTTCATAAAAATACAGAGTTTCCTTTAAGTTCTTTACTTCCAATACAATGAATTGTTTCACAGTCTCCACATTCATTCCCCCCGTACCTATTACTTTTTTATATGTGTCATAAATGCTCATTATGTCTGAATACAATACGTAGTAATGAACATGTAAGGAGGTTTATTCGTGAATAAATATATGAGATCATTCGTGCCCTATCATAGCCCTCTCGATCCTTGTCCTCCTATCGGAAAAAAATATTATTCTACTCCTCCTAATTTATTTTTAGGCTTTCAACCGCCAAACTTGCCGCAATTCACACCAAAAGAAGCACTACAAAAAGGGACTTTATGGCCTGTTTTTTATGACTATTATGAAAATCCTTATAAAAAAGGGCGGTGACTACTGACGTGAATCAATCGCTACCAGAAGAATACTATCAGCTTTTACTGGAGCTTCAAGAATTAGACTTTGTACTAGTTGAACTCACTCTTTATTTAGATACACATCCAGATGACACCGCTGCGATTAATCAATTTAATGATTTTTCCTATAAACGGAGAGTATTAAAACAAAAGATGGAAGAAAAATACGGACCACTCCAACAGTTTGGAAATAGCTATTCTAATGCCCCTTGGGAATGGAGCAAAGGTCCTTGGCCATGGCAAATATAAAGGAGAGAAACTATGTGGATTTATGAAAAGAAATTACAATACCCAGTTAAAGTGGGAACTTGCAATCCCGCACTTGCAAAATTATTAATCGAGCAATACGGTGGTGCAGATGGAGAATTAGCTGCTGCACTACGTTACTTAAATCAACGTTATACAATTCCTGATAAAGTCATTGGCCTACTTACTGATATTGGTACAGAAGAATTTGCTCACCTTGAAATGATTGCTACGATGGTTTATAAGCTGACGAAAGATGCGACCCCTGAACAAATGAAAGCTGCTGGTCTTGACCCTCATTACGCTGATCATGACAGTGCTCTTCATTACCATAACGCTGCTGGTGTTCCATTTACTGCAACCTATATACAGGCTAAAGGTGATCCAATTGCCGATCTATACGAGGATATTGCAGCTGAAGAAAAAGCACGCGCAACATATCAATGGCTCATTAACTTATCAGATGATCCAGATATAAATGACAGCCTACGCTTCTTACGTGAACGAGAAATTGTCCATTCACAACGTTTCCGAGAAGCAGTTGAAATTTTAAAAGAAGAACGCGATAAAAAAATATTTTTTTAAAACACGTATCCTAGCGATATGTGTTTTTTTATGTTAAAAGTTAAATCCTTCCTATTAAACATATAAATAGTATATTTATTCGATTTAATGCATTATTTTTTAATATTTTCAAAATTCCCTATTGCTTTCTAGTCATCAGACCTTTAAAATAATAACAGTTACTCGACAAATTATTTGAATTTTCGACAAAAACACTCATTAGGAGGATTTTCTTTATATGCATACAACTTTAAAACCAGCGCAAATACTTTCGATTAGTTTATTACTATTCGCAGTTTTCTTCGGTGCTGGTAATATGATTTTCCCGCCCCTTCTCGGTCTTTCTTCCGGAGAAAATATGTGGGTTTCCATTACAGGGTTTATTATTACAGACGTCGGTTTATCTTTACTTGCTATCGTTGCTGTTGCCCTTGCTGGTGGTAGTTTTAACACTTTAGCGAGCCGTGTTCATCCAAAATTCGCAGCAGTATTCGCTATCATTATTTATCTTTCAATCGGCCCACTATTTGTTATTCCACGAACTGGATCTGTATCTTATGAAATCGGGATTGCACCACTTTTCCCAGATCAATGGTATTCTATGTTAGTTTTTAGTGCGATTTTCTTTACAGTCGTTTACTTCTTATCATTAAATCCATCCAAGCTAGTAGATCATATCGGTAAAATATTAACGCCAATTTTACTTGTAATTATTGCAATTATGGCAACAAAAGCGATTCTTTCACCAGGGACGTTTGCAGAACCTATCGGTGACTATAAAGACATCCCGTTTTTCAAAGGATTTCTTGAAGGATTTTTAACGTTAGATGCAATTGGCGCTCTCGTACTATCAACAATTGTTGTAAATGCAATTCGTCAAAACGGTATACAAGAGAAGAAATCTATCGCGAAATATACAATCATTTGCGGAAGTATCGCTGCTCTATTCTTAACAATTGTTTACTTCTTACTCGGTTATATCGGAGCTTCAAACGGAAACTTAGGGCAATTCGAAAACGGTGGTCAACTATTAGCTACTGTTATGTATCAATTCTTTGGGACAAGCGGTAATATTTTATTAAGTATCGCCATTATCTTCGCTTGTTTAACAACGGCAATTGGCGTTGTAAGTGCATTTGCAAATTACTTCACAACAGTGCTAACAAATGTTTCATACAAAAAGCTTGTGCTATACGTTTGTATCTTTAGTTTCGTTATTTCAAACTTAGGATTAAGCTTATTAATTAAAATCACACTACCTGTATTAATTATTTTGTACCCAATTACAATCATTTTAATTTTCGTATCATTTATCGATAAATATACGAAACGTAAACCTTCTGTCTACATCGGAGCGATGATCGCAGCATTTATTATTAGCTGTATTCACGCACTTGATAATGTGGAAATGATACCAGATTTTATCGCTAATATCGTACACACCATTCCTTTTTATAACTTAGGAATTGGCTGGATCATTCCAGCAATAATCGGTGGTATAATTGGATACTTTATTCCGCAAACAGAAGCTGCAGGTGAAGTTTCTACAAAATAAAGAAAAGAAGCAAGCATGAAATCCATGCTTGCTTCTTCTTTCTCTTCACATCGTATGCTTAAAAGTAAATAACTCTTCTTTTGACTGCACAACAGATTGTTCCTCTTCTACAACATCCTTCTTTAGCTCTCCGCCTAACCTTACTTTCAACATCGCCTCTTCTATACTTTTCACAATCATATTTCCTGAAAAAATAGTAAGCCCAAAAAATGTAATTGGGACGAGAGGAATCCATGGATGCACTGTTAATGATCTAAAGTATACTCCAATTAAACCTGACCATTCATGCGTATAAGATTCCACCTCTTTTATAGGTCCACCAAACGTAACAGTCCCACCAAA
This sequence comes from Bacillus sp. FSL E2-8900, assembly GCF_037966225.1. Classification (NCBI taxonomy): domain Bacteria; kingdom Bacillati; phylum Bacillota; class Bacilli; order Caryophanales; family Bacillaceae; genus Bacillus; species Bacillus sp. FSL E2-8900. Next base: position 800,609 of record NZ_CP150193.1, on the reverse strand, counting down.
GAACACTTCAAGTAATCCTAAGTGCAGTAAAATAGTAAGGCTCTGCGTAAACTGTTGAAGAAATACGAGTATAAAAGTCATATAGAGATGCGGAAAAAGATGTTTTATAACAATACGTCTTCTCGATCCGCCTAATATGCGCGCGGCATCAACAAATTCTTCCGTTCGCAATTTACGAACTTCCTTCGCAACATACAGTGCAATAACTGGCATTACAAGCAGTACAAGTAATACCACTTGAAACGAAGCCCTTTCAAAAAAGGTTGTTGTCTCCTCTCCGCTTCCAAATGCATTTGCAGATTGAAGAAAAAAATACGCAATCATAACTGTCGGAATAACTGTAAAACTATCAAAGAAAGCCTCAATTTTTGAAAATCCTCTTTTTATATACGTTCCGAGTACGACACCGAAAAACACACCTATTACCATTCTAAGTGCCGCAATTAAAATAGATATACCAATCGTCCACTTCGCGCCCTCAATGACTAAATGTAACAGGTCATACCCTTTCCGGTCTGTCCCGAGTAAAAATTGGAATGAAGGTGGAAACGGTGGCACTTGTGGATTTTCATCCGCATCATATTGCAATGTAACTTGTCTAATATGTCCATCATTCCATAACGTATTTCCGATGCTCAAAAGAACTAATAGGAGAAGAAACCCAATGCTTATCCAAAATCTTTTATCACGTTTTATATACGTCCACATATTATAATCTCTCCTTCATCGCAGCCGGAATGAGATAATGAAACAATTTAAATAAAATAAAAATCGGAATATATATAAGAAGCACACTAACGATGAAAACCTCAACTCTAATACCAAAATACGATTTCAAAAACATAAAAATACCACCCGTATTAAAAATCCATTCTATAATATATAAATTAGATAACATAAAAAAGATATTCGTTTTTGCAAAGAATAATGTACTAAGCAACACATTTCGTAAAATATGACGATTTAAAATATGAAAGCGCCCCAGCCCTTTCGCCTTAGCAAATAGTACATAATCTTTTTCTAGTTCATTTTCAAAACGAAGCACGACCATTTTTACAAACATAATCGTAGTCGGGATGCTCAAACACAATATTGGCAACCCCCTAATCGACTCGCCTCCAATTGAAGCAATTTGAAAAGGTAAAAAACCTGTTTGTTTAAAAAACCATACAACTAAAATTTGTGATACTAAAATAAGAAGAATATCTGGAATGGATTCTAGGAAGATAAGAAATGATTTAATTCGATGTTGTATACGCGGTGAACTACTCATAATTACATAAACGATACAAAATGCTACAAATAATGAAATAAAAAAAGCAGCCAAAAAAATAATAATCGTTTCTTTATAATGGACGAACAGCTGCGGAAATAAAAATTTACCTTTCACATATTGCAAATTGGAAATATCCATTAAGTTCACAAACACTTCTTTTAAACTCTGTATGTACTCTGATGCATGCAGCTCAAATCCATAAAATAATTTCGGCAGTGCTCCTAAACAAATAATCCCCAAAATCGAAATAAGAAATTGAATCGTCACTTCCATCCCATTCAAAAATACCTTTTTGACCATTTTCGCCCTTCTCTCTCTATAATTTACCTCTTAATTTTATTCTTAATTTTCTGAATTGTAAATATTTTAAAGGCAAAAAATCACTAGGCTATGATCCTAGTGATTCTTTATGCGCATGCCTTTCTCTTTTCGCAAACGGCATATACAAAATGAAACATCCAATAAGCGCAGCTATTTCTAATGAAATAATATAGTAAGGATGCGGCCCTAACATATCGAGTAATGAAGCTGTTTCTGGCTTATGAGCTAAAAACATATAATTACCACCTGTTTTGTAATTCACAAACGAAACAAGCGGAATCAATATGTTTAAAAATATCATCGTACGCTTAATAGATTGCAAGGTCGGTCTATAGCCTTCCACCCAAGTCATAAAGAGTGGTGCCCAAATAAGCAATACATGCGCGATAAAATATTCAATGAAACGAAAATGCGGAAAAGCATATTGCAAATTTGGTGTTAAAATGGCTTGTGATGCACCAATAACTCCCGTAAAAAATACAATCTCATATATTCGATAACTTTTCGTTACAATCATAATCGACGCTAACAACAAACTAATTGTACATAACTCAAACGGTAATGAAGTAGCTAGCTCAAAAATCCCCGCTTTCCACTCCCACATATGAAGCCCAATTTCACTACCTATAAATAAAAATGCAATCGCATATCGAACCGTTATATTCCACTCATTTTGACGTAATAAATCTTGGTATTGATACAGAAAAAATATCCCCACCAACATAATAAATAATATAATGGCATGTTGCCTTGAGTATGGAATAAACGGTTTTAATGGATGCGCACTAAAATAAGCTTCCATCTTCCTTCCTCCTCTCCTTCATACAATATTATTGTAAGAAAGAAACAACGAGTCAATTCATTTGCTTACAATAGGACAACCTCCACCTTACATTTACATATTCATACCTTACAAAACTGTAAGGTTATTGTAAGCTAAAACGATTTGTCAGATTCTTCACCTCTTCTATACTTAATGTAGATACTAAAACGAACGAAAAGGTGATAAATAGATGAAGAAGAAAAATAAAGTGTTAATTACTAGTGTAGTAGCAATCGGAATTGCAGCTGGATCATACTTTGCATTTGCTGGGGGCGGTTCCGAAGTAGCAATGGCATATAGCGGATACAAAGTAACTGAAAAACAAATCCAAAACGCGCAAAAATTTGGTGGCGAAGTTATTCCAAATGGAATTGAAACTATTTCATTCGATCCAACAAAAGGAACATATGAATTAGCTGTAAAAAAAGGCGATGAAGTGAAAAAAGGTCAGCTTCTATTTAAATACAATGACCCGACTGCTAAACAAGGTGTAACAGAAGCAGAAATGCAAAAGAAAATCGCCCAAAAAGAAGTAACGTTGTTCCAAAAACAAATTGATGCGGCGAAACAAAAATTACAAAAAGATAAAAATGCAGGCCTTCCTGCTGAAGCATTAAAAGCATCAGAAGCTGAAGTTGGGCAATTAGAATCACAACTTGAAATGAAAAAGTTTGAAGTTGAAAAAGCTGATGAAATGATTAAAGCAGCAAAAGAGAAAGTAAACACTCTTTCTGTAACAAGTCCTGCTGATGGCGTAATTGATGATATCGTGAAAACTGCTGACGAAAAAACAGGTATGAGCGGGGTTACTCTTCGTCACGCTGGTCAATTTAAAGTAAAAGGTCAACTTTCTGAATATGAGCTTGCTAGTATGAAAGTTGGGCAAGAAGTAACTGTTTCATCAAAAACTGTCGCTGGTAAGACTTGGACAGGAAAAGTAACAGAAATCGGTTCTACACCATTAAAGAGCATGGATGAAAATAAAACTGTTTCTAACTATCAATTCACTGTCACATTAGATAATAGTGACGAATTACAAAACGGCTTCCACGTTTACGTAACAAGTAAATCTGGCGAAGCAACTGGTACAATTGTTCCGAAAAGCAGTATCGTGAAAAAAGGTGACAAAAATGTTGTCTTCGTTGTAAAAGACGGTAAGGCGAAAGAACAAGCAGTTACTGTTGAATTTGAGACTGATAGCGAAGCAAAAGTTTCTGGAGTGAAAAAAGGAGAGGAAATTATCTCTAAACCTGAAAAAGACTTAAAAGATGGTATGGAGGTTGTCGCCCAGTGATTAACTTAAAAGGCATCACGAAATCCTTCCAAAATGGTGCAGAATCCGTTCAAATATTACACGGAATTGACGTAACACTGAACCAAGGAGAATTCACTTCTATTATGGGACCTTCTGGTTCTGGTAAATCAACATTAATGAACATTATCGGTTGCTTAGATAAACCGACGACAGGTACGTACGAACTAGCCGGTCAAAATATTTCAAACATGACTGAAACAGAACTTGCACACGTACGTAATAAAGAGATCGGATTCGTATTCCAAAACTTCATGTTATTACCGAGACTTACAGCGCTTCAAAATGTAGAACTACCTCTTATTTACGCTGGAGTCGATAAAAAAGAAAGACGCGAGCGCTCATTAGCTGCTTTAACAAAAGTCGGTTTAGCTGATCGCGCTACTCACTTACCGAACGAATTATCAGGTGGACAAAAGCAGCGTGTCGCTGTTGCACGTGCAATCGTAAATAACCCAAAGTTCATTTTAGCCGATGAACCGACGGGGGCACTTGATACGAAAACGAGTACACAAATTATGGACCTCTTTTACGAATTAAATAAACAAGGCTCAACAATTATTATGATTACCCATGACCGTGAAATCGGGGAAGCTGCAGCACGTCAAATTGTAATTCGTGACGGAAATATCGTCCAAGATTGGAGAGGTTAATTTTGAATACGAGTGAAAATATACGCATGGCCCTTTCCTCTATCTTTGCTCATAAAATGCGTTCTATTTTAACGATGTTAGGTATTATTATCGGTATTAGTGCCATTATTACTATCATTTCAATGGGTGATGGTACAAACGCAAAGTTTAAAAAAGAATTAGGCCAAGGAAAAGATAACGAAGTAACGATTTACTACAACAATCCTGATTACGGAACAGATAGTGCCAAAATCACACCTGATATGCTAAACCGTCTGCAAACTGTACCAGGCGTTAAAGATGTGTATCCAGACGTAAGTATGAAAGTAAAAGCATCTGCTGGTTCAAAAGATGTAAATCTTGATTTAAAAGGTGGAACAGGCGCCTTTATGACAGATTCGAAAATAAAATTAGTTCACGGTCGTGAATTAAATGACAGTGAACTAAATCAAGCAATCCCTGCTGTTATATTAAATGAAGAAGCTTTCAACAAATTATTTAGTAGTGGTTGGGAATCAAATCAATACACAGATATAAAAGGAAAGCCGTATAAAATAGTTGGTGTATACGAAACGAAAAATGACTTTGGAATGCCTATGCCTGAAGGTTATACATCACTTGAAAATGCGCCTGTCATTTCAGGAGTAAATGAGTATGACTCTGTAAGATTAACAATGACCTCTCCGACAGAACGTAAAAGTGTAGAAAAACAAGCTGTTTCTGTTTTAAACGAAATGAAAGCTCCTAAATTTGAGCACAAATTCGAAGCACAAGATTTAGGTGAATTTACGAAACAACTAGACGAATCAATCGGTATGATGAAAATGGTATTCGGTGGTATTGCCGCTATCTCCTTACTTGTTGGTGGTATCGGTGTAATGAACATCATGCTCGTATCTGTAACAGAACGTACACGTGAGATTGGTATTCGTAAAGCACTTGGTGCAACACGTGGTAAAGTATTAACACAATTCTTAATCGAATCTTGTATATTAACAGGACTTGGTGGTTTCATCGGATTCATGCTCGGTATTTTCTTCGCTTGGATCGTCTCAATCTTTGCTGGATGGCCACTCGTTGTCTCAAAAGAACTTGGACTTCTTGCAGTAGGTATCTCAATGTTAATCGGTATTATATTCGGTTTACTGCCAGCTAACAAAGCTGCCAAACTGGATCCAATTGAATGTTTACGATATGAATAAACAAAAACGTAGGAGTTTACACTCCTGCGTTTTTTATTTATCTACTAAATTGAGTTTCTTCTATTATATATGTTTCACGTTACAACTATCATTCAAATGCTCTTCATTATTTATAGATACTAAGGCTATTATCTAATTCTATTATTGCAAAAATACTATGTAACAGACGAAAATCAAGGCGTAATTTTTTCCATACTTCGACTGATTTTGTAACAATTATATCGATATTTTATTAAATTTCACCTCATTTATATATTTTCACGCCTAAAAAGATTATCGTTTCATAACTAAATTTCCATTCAAACAGTAAAATAAGCTATTTTTGTAACACTATAGATATCATCAAGAAATATTACTGTAACATTATTAACGTTACAGTAATTGAAATACTACTCATTTTGTGTTTCATATGCCCTAATACGCCAAAAAACAACAAGGAAGCGCTATTAGGAAATTCATGGAATTGTTACAGAATATTAATGCCCCATTACGAAAGCTTTGTAATTTTATGTTTTTCTCAAATAAGAAAATAATGGTTGCTATAATGAGGTCAACGAAAACAAATGCAATGGAGGCTATTATGAAAAAATTTATGGGTATAGCAACAGCAGCGGTTTTTGGTCTTGGGATTTTCACAACATCTGCTAAAGCAGAAACAATCGTAACGACTGACGTACTAAACGTACGAGAAAACCCAACTACTGAATCAAAAGTTGTAGGAAAATTATTAGATGGATATAAAGTAAATGTTTTACATACAGAAAATGGTTGGTCAAAAGTTCAATTGAATAGCGGTAAAGAAGCTTTCATAAGCGCTGACTATACAAAAGACACTTACTACGTAACAGCAAACGTATTAAACGTACGTGCTGGGGCAAACACAGACTCAGAGATTCTTGGTAAGTTGAAAAAAGATGATGTAATTGAAACAACACACCAAGTACAAAATGATTGGATTCAATTTGAATATAACGGAAAAACAGCTTATGTTCATGTTCCTTACTTAACAGGTAAAGCACCAGTTAAAGTTCAACCAGTAGCTAAAGTTGAAAAAACGACTACAGTTCAAGATACAGCTAAAGTTCGTGAAGCGGCTAAAGCTCAGGAAGTAGCTGAAACTCAAGCAAAAGCTAAAGCAGTGGAAGCAACTAAAGCTCGCGAAGCAGCTGAAGCCCAAGCAGAAGTTAAAGCTCAAGAAGCGGCTAAAGCTCGTGAAGCGGCTAAAGCTCAGGCAGATGCTGAAGCTCAAGCAGAAGTTAAAGCTCAAGAGGCTGCTAAAGCTCGTGAAGCGGCTAAAGCTCAAGCAGATGCTGAAGCTCAAGCAGCGGCTAAGGCTCAAGAAGCAGCTAAAGCTCGTGAAGCGGCTAAAGCTCAAGAGGCAGCTGAAGCTCGTGAAGCAGCTAAGGCTCAAGAAGCAGCTGAAGCTCGTGAAGCGGCTAAGGCTCAAGAAGCGGCTAAAGCTCAAAAACCAGCTACACAACAACCTGTTGCAAAAGAAACTGAAACAAGTGCACCATCATCTTCTCGTGAGTTACGTGTTGTAGCAACAGCTTACACAGCAGATCCACTTGAAAATGGTTATAAAGCAGGCGACCAAGTAAAATCAGCTTTAGGCCACAACTTAACAGCTAATCCAAACATGAAACTAATTGCAGTTGATCCAAGTGTCATTCCATTAGGTTCAAAAGTATGGGTTGAAGGTTACGGAGTAGCAATCGCTGGTGATACTGGTGGAGCTATTAAAGGTAATAAAATCGACGTTTTAATGCCAGATAAAGGTTCATCAAGTAGCTGGGGACGTAAAACAGTTACAGTTAAAGTATTAAACTAGTTAGTAAAAAAAGGAGTCAGTCTTATCGTTGAGACTGACTCCTTTTCTATAATTATTACATTCTTTCTTTCTCTTGAAAGTAAGCAATATTGTCTCGAAGCCATTCCCTCTCTGATATAAATAAGTTCCCTCGTTTTTTATATACTTTATCAAATATCCTTAAAACTTCTTCATGATTAGCAAACTTATGTAAGAAACGAAGAGCAATGATAATCTCTGCTTCATCCGTAGGCTCTACTTCATTTTTACGTCTTCTAGCAACAATTTTATTCACACGTTCGCAAATTGGTCTCATTGCCATTTCGTCGCCATACGTATAAATAGCTCGAACAGCTTCATATTTCACCATCACATTTCTATCCTGTAAAGCTTCAATATAAACTATTTGTAAGTCCGATCCCCCTATTTTTGCTAACACCTCAATAACAGTTGAACGAACATAGGCACTATTACTATATAAAAGCTTTGTTAACGGCAGAATCGATTGATTTGTTCCAATCTCAAACAATGTATAACAAATATTTGTAATCTCATCTTTATTTTCTTGAGTATCCAGCAACTTTAGTAAAGCACTCTCCGCTTCTAATGATTTACATAACTTTAAGGAAGAAACTGCCCAAAAACGAACACTATCGTTTTTATGGTAAATATACGGAATAATTTTATTTGTATCACTTACTTCTGGCAATGTATAAATATTACTAAGCAGTTCACTTAACAAAGTCGGGTTTTGTTCACATTCCAAACAATCTATAAGATAATCAGCAATACTGATCTCTTTCGTATTAATAGCGAGTTTCGTCATTAAATAATAAATGTCTTTCTTCATAGATACCTTTTTTGCTTTGATTACCTTCTGCTGTAAATAAGGAAAAGTTAATAAGTCATTTAACGCTTTTGCTTCATCATACGCACGATGCCAAATCTTTGTTTCCTCATCATCCATCCGCCTTAATAAATCATCTATATACTCTTCCATCTCCTTCTCTCCCCGTCCAAATTAAGTCTATCTCTTTGCATTCTATATACGATAGATTACTATTTCAACAGAAAAAAGAGGATGCCACAGCATCCTCTCTTTCTCTTCCCTATTCCACACAAGTAAACTGCGTCCAAGCTCCTACATAATCTAGTAAGAATAACTCCTCTTCCGCAATTGTACCGACGATATTTTTCCGTTCATCTATCGGCATTTCTTTCAAGATGATTTGCAGTTCACCTTTATACTTTCCGAATGAGTTATTACCAATTACAACTTGCCCTCTTTCCTGTAGCACGCTTTCACGCACTGGGAAGTCATAGTCTTTGTACTTTTTACGTACTTCTGTAGAACGTACCATATACTCTGTTATGTCGCCGCGTCTTACGTGTAATTCTTGCAGCGTAGCTCTCTTCTCTACTTCAGTCGCTTCGTCTACAAAGTGCACTTTTAGCTGTAACATGTAGCGATTTAAGTTTCCTAGTTTCTCTAACTCTTCCTCACTCGCATAAGCATTTCCGATAATGACATCATCAATTAACCCTGTTGCCCATAAATGCTTCGCTTGTACTTCAATTGGTAAATTACGATGCTCTTCTAATGTACATAATCCATCGTTAATATCCCATGGACCGATGTTTGCGACATGTGATGTAATAAAGGCTGCACTGCGAATACCATGCTTTTTAAAGCGTTCACTGCAGCGAATGAAATAATCGTACGGAAGACCAGTGAATTTTTGCGGATAAAAATTATGGCAACCAATTAAAGCTGATTTATTCGCTTGATGCGAAAGAATATTTTCTAAGTACGCAATATCGTTACTTACATTTAACTCAATTTTTAAACCGTACGGATTATTCGTCATTTTCGCTTCAGTTAACCCGTCGAAGCCTACATCTAAACGAATACCGTCTGCACCTAACTCCGCGAAGAATGATAAATCGCTATAACTAATACCAAGCTGATCAAAAACAGCCGGAGCTACATCTAAAATAACTTCCATATTGTTATCTTTTGCGTGATTGATAATCTCTTTAAATTCAGCTACAATTTCTTCTTTCGGACGATTCACAGATAACAAACAAGTAAATATTCTTGAAAAACCGTGTCGTGCCGCTGCGGAAATATAAGCCATATCTTTTTCTTTCGTTGAATGTTCTGGATAAAGTGAAATTCCTAATTTACGCTCCATGCTTTTGCATCTCCTTCACACGTTGTATTAATGCCATGCTCGTAAATCTATATTTTGCAGATAAACACGTTGCACATAAAATTGTCGGTACAATAATTACGTACGGTGATTGCAATCCTAACATTACATATGCACCCATTGAACAACCGATAAATAAAACTGATACTAGTAGTAACACTAATAAAGATTTACTTTGTACCCATTTCGAATAATGGGCAATACACTGTCCGACCACGAATGTAATTAAGATGATAATTGCTCCGAGCATTCTGTTTTCTCCTCTCCTGCTAATTGTTGTTTCTCATACATTTTGAAGAATGGATAGTAAATAACGAACGAGATAACAAAGTTAACAAGTACAAGTACACCAGCCATAATTGTCCAGTCCGTACTAATCACCGCTGCAATTGGTGCTAACATCGTAAATGGCAGTTTCGCCATCATAAGTGGAATCATACCTGAAACAACTGCGAAATATGATACTGTCGTTGTCACTAACGGTGTAATAACGAACGGAATAATTAAGATTGGGTTCATTACAATTGGTGCACCGAAAATAATTGGTTCGTTAATATTGAATAAACCTGGTACGAATGATAATCTACCTAACTCTTTTAGGAACTTAGATTTAGAGAACATAAACATAATTACTAAAGCTAACGTTGAACCTGATCCGCCAATCCATACGAACCATTGAATGAATTGCTCTGTAAATAAGTTTGGTAACTGATGTGCATTTCCTGTAGCCGTGAATACTTCCATATTTTCAAGAATTGCCGAATCCCACATCGGACGAATAATTGGTCCTAAAATCGCTGGTCCATGTATACCGAATGACCAGAAAAACACGATTAAGAATACTGTTAATAAACCACCGAATAAATTATTTCCTACTAATACTGATTTTAATGGTGCGATTAAATATGTGATCGTTGTATTCACATCAAATTTCAAACCGTAGCGAATACCCCAGAATAAAAGAATAACTGCTAGCGTTGGAATTAATGCTGCAAACGAATTTGAAACTGCGGGTGGTACACTATCTGGTAATTTAATCGAGATATTATGCTTAATCATAAAATGATAAATTTCTACTGCAATTAATGCTGTAACAATTGCGCCAAATAAAGACGTTGCACTTAATGTTCCTACTGAAATATATCTACCTGCATCAATAACACCTGGTACCGCTTTCGTAATTTGAATTGGTTCCACTGATGCTAGTAAAAAGGCGAGTACAGATAATAACCCTGCACTTAACTGATTGAGCTGATAAAAGTTCGCGAGCGAAGCCCCTACACCAAACGCCGCGTATAATGCCATTAGTCCTACTGTAAATCGGAATGGAATATCTAAAATATGGCGAAACGGTGCAATCCATTCCATATATGCATCAATTGGTAAATTTAAAAAGATAACGAAAAATGATCCGACGATCGTTAACGGCAATGTAGAAATAACCCCGTTTCGAATTGCTAATAAATGTCGTTGTCCTGCAATCTTTTGCGTTGTTGGCATAATCTTTTGTTCCATAAAACTCATAAACCCATTCATCAATAGCCCTCCTCTTTCTCTCTACTATAAAAGAATGAAATAAACTTTATAACATTATAATGTTTATATTTAAAAAGATATAATTATGCTAAAACTAATTGTTCTGCTTGCTTAAGCACCTTCAAACCATCACACATGCCATAATCTCGTTGGTCTATAATCGCAACTGGTATATTGTATGAATTTGCAAGAAACTCTACAGCTGGAAATAAGTATTTCACCTGTGGGCCAATTAAAACGACATCGGCTTCCTTAATTTCAAGCTTCACTAGTTCTGAATCAACCGCCTTAATTTTATAATTCTTCCCCTGTTTTTTTGCCTCTTCTTGCATTTTTCTTACGACCATACTCGTTGACATACCTGCTGCACAACATAATAAAATGTACATCTTATACGGTCACTTTCTCTTCTACTCGTTTATGAAGAGCAATAAATTCTTCAGCCAGTTCTTTCACTGTAATTGCATTCATTAAATGATCTTGTGCGTGCACTAACAGTAAACTGATTTCTGCATGATTTCCTCTTGCCTCTTCTTGAATTAAATCCGTTTGAATACGATGCGCTGCTGAAATTTCCTCACTAGCAAGTTTCATCTTTTCACCGGCATTCCCGAAATCTCCTTGTCTTGCAAAAGCAATTGCTTCAAGCGCCGCACTTCTCGCATTGCCACCATGTAAAATTAACGCAAATGGAGTTTGCATATCAGACATTTTAAATTCCCCCAAGCTATATGTTTTCTATATTTTCATCTTATTATGAAAACGCATACAATTAAACATAAAAAACTTCCGTTATGTAACGGAAGTTTTTATATACTTTTTCAAAATGATAATAAAATCTCTTGAAAATCTTCAATTACCTCGGTCTGAGTAAGTTTCTCTATCGTAGTTTGACTAGACATAATATCATATAAAAAATCATAAAGCCTTTGCAAATCTTCATTATTATTGCGCTTTACACTAAATAAAATAATTACTTGTACTTTTTTATCTCCCCAATCAACAGCCTTTTCAAGTGTGCAAAACATCAAAAAAGTTTCCTCACTTAATAACTGCATCGGATGCGGGATTGCAACTGAATTCCCAACCGCTGTCGGAGACGTATTTTCTCTTTCCATAACAGAAGCATAAAAGTTTTCTGGTACATAGCGTTTCTCAGCAGCTTTCTCACATAAAAACTGAATAACATCCTCTTTCGTAGAAGCACTATGATTTAAAAAGATTAAATCTTCCTTAATATAAGGCTGCACACTAGTATTCACATGCGTAAACAACCGCTGACCAATCGATTTAATCTCTTTATCATCAAATATTGAATTCACTTTTATAACTGGAACAGGCAAGCCACTCGGTATATGAATCGTACTAATAATACAATCTATTTTTTCTTTATAAAGATCTTCTACTTTCAATTGATAATAGCCTGTAATACCTACAATCTCTAATTTATCTCGGAACTGTGATAAAATTTTATATTTTAATAGTTGTGCACTTCCTTGACCAGTCGCACAAACTAATAAGCATCTTTTCTTTTGATTTTGCTCCTGCAAACGGCTCATAGCTCCGCCGAAGTGAATTGCAATATAACCAATTTCACTTTCAGGGATCGATTCACCCGTATATTCACCAATGATATCTCCAACGAGAACCGCAATTTCAAAAGCATACGGATAATTCTTTTTCACTTCTGCCAAAAGAGGATTTCTCGTATTTAACTTATACTTCAAACGATTTAATAACGTTTTTAAATGAATACCAAATCCAAATAATAATTCCTCATCATAATAAAAAATAAGATTCCGTTCTTCCGCTACTTTAAAAAGAATATGTTGCATAAATGCATATATATCTTTTCCTAATAGCTCTTCTACATTTTCATAGCGATTTCTCGTTGTAACAGCAGTACTTAATAAATGCATCGTCACATATAATACTTCTTCTTCTGGAAATGAAAATTTTAACTCTTTCTCTAAATCTCCTAAAATTTGCTTCGCAATTGTATATTCTTTCTTTATTATAAGTTCTGATTGCTCCACATGCAGTCCTTTCATATAATGTTGACTTTGACAACGCTTTAATGCGATTGCAATATGAATGACTAAATTATCAATTTCTATATCAGATAAATATATTGTTCCGCCTTCAATATACTTTAATATAATTGAACGAATGAGTGATATATGCGGTAGCGATAAATATGTCTCCGTCTGCTCAAATTGCTCATGAAACGGAGTATGATCATAACGCGGTAAACCATATTGTGATAAACAAGAACGAATATTAAATTCCTCTCCAACAATACGTATACCATAATACGGTCTCTTCTCAATTTGTAATTTATAGCGACCACATATATCTGTAACATCTTTCATAATTAAATTGACCGTTGATTTGCTCACATACATCTCTTCCGCTAATTCTGAAAGCTTCACATATCCCTCTGTCATTAAAACACGCTGCAGAATGTACGCTATTCTTTCTTCATAAGAAGTTGGGATCTTTTCCGTCTGTTTTTGAAATAGACTCACACAAAAGTCTTCAAATTTCTTCTTTTTTATAATTTCTAATTCGTACCCATTCCCTCTTTGCGATTCGATTTTCGCTCCGTTTTCTTCCAATATATCATTTAATAATTTTATATCCTTTTGAATCGTCTTCGTTGATACATGTAAACGGCCTGCTAAAAAAGCTCGATTTAACATCGATTTCTCTTCTAAAAATTCCTCTAAAATAGAAATTAATCGCTGATGCACCTTTGTCATAGCTCTTCCTCTCGCTCTTTATATATAAAGGGGGAAAAGCTGCTGAAATCAGTAGTTTTTCCCCTTTATATTCTCTCTATTTCTTTAATGTAAATCCGAATTTATCCCATGCTTATAAATAGTCTAGTAAGAAAATCTCTTCTTCTACAATTCGACCAACTACATTTGTTTTTCCTGTATTCACCATATCTTTTAATGCAATTTGTAATTCGCCTTTATACTGACCATATTGTTCATTATCAATTAATAAATCTCCACGCTTAATTTCACGCGTATTATGAGGTTTAAACTCTTCTTTTTTATATTTCACACGACTTTGTGTAGAACGAATCATATATTCAGATACATCTCCGCGATAAAAATGTGGTTCGTCTAATACGATAATTCTTTCTAGTTCTGTCGTTGTATCATATATTTCTATATCAAATGTTTGTTTCTCTTTATTTAATGCACCTAGTGCTTGTAATTCTTCTTCTGACGCATATGCGTTTGCAATAATAACATCATCAATTAATTCCGTCGCGAATAAATGTTTCGCCTGTGTTGTCATCGATAATTCACGATGCTGCTCTAATGTACATAACCCTTCTGTTACTGGCCAAGGTCCGTATGTTGCATCAAATGATGAAATAAAAGCAGCCGTTCTCATACCGTAATCTTTAAATTGTTTCGAGCATTTAATGAAATGATCGTATGATAACCCTGAATAACGATGCGGATAAAAATTATGACAACCAATTAAATTTTCACGATTTGGTCTGTGACTCATAATGTTATCTACATACTTCGTACCATTGCTCATATTAATCTCAATTTTCAAACCATACGGATTATAAGTCATAATTGATTCTTCTAATCCTGAGAAACCGACATCTAAACGAATACCGTACGCACCTAATTCATGGAAGAATGATAAATCATTATACGAAATACCTAATTGTTCAAAAACAGATGGACTAATATCAACTAATACTTGGAACCCTAATGCATTCGCATGAGAGATCGTTTCTTTAAATTCTTCTATAATTTTCTCTTTTTCTCCATCCACAGATAATAAACATGTGAACACACGTGTAAATCCATATTTACTTGCTAATGTTAAATACTCCTTATCTTTCTCTACTGTTGAATGTTCTGGATAAATAGAAATACCTAATCGTCTCATATGTACACGCCTCTTTCTTCATCATATTGTAAACCTTTTCAAATATATGTAGTGAAAAGTATATATCCCCTTCTTGTTCACTACTCTTTTGAATCCGCTTTCTTTAAAGAAAAAACAATTTCTATCATTCTTAACACCTACAAGTCTATACATCTATACTTTACATCTTTTTTTCATAGTTGTGTAGCTTTTACACAAATTTGTCAGTTTTTCACCTTAAAAATTGTTATCCGTTTTCAAGACACCTTCCTTGACTGTTGCATTGGCCAATACATATACTCGAAAGAAAAGAGAAAATTTTATATAGGGGATGAATATATGGGAGAAGCAATACTCGTAAAACGAGAACCGTTATGGACAAAAGAGTTTGTTGCTTTAATTTTTGCAAACTTATGTATGTTTTTAGGGTTTCAAATGTTAATTCCAACCTTACCTGTTTATGTGAAAGAAATTGGTGGCACAAGTTCCAATATCGGATTTGTTGTCGGCATGTTTACCGTTGCGGCACTTTTTGTTAGACCGCTAACTGGGAACGCCTTGCAAAAATTCAATAAAAAAATCATTTTAATGATCGGTACTGCTATCTGTTTACTCGCTATGGGCAGTTATCTTTTCGCCTCAACTATCTTTCTCTTGCTTGCTGTTCGTATTTTGCACGGAGCTGGTTTCGGTATTACAACGACTACATATGGAACTGTCGTTTCTGATTTAATTCCCTCAGCTCGCCGCGGAGAAGGCATGGGATATTTTGGCCTTTCTGGAACAATTGCAATGGCCCTCGGTCCACTTATCGGACTATGGCTTATGCAAACATATAACTTCACAATTCTTTTTTTATGTGCATTATCGTGCACAATTGTTTCATTAATATTAACGAAACTACTTCAAATCCAAAAAACGAAACAGCCTCCACAACAATCATCTAGTACTTTTCTCGATGGATTTATTGAGCGTAAAGCTTTACTTCCTTCATTATTAATATTATGTATTACATTAATGTACGGAGGAATCGGAAGTTTTATCACACTATTTGCTACAGAAGTCGGCATAGCTGATATTAGTCTCTTCTTTTTATGTAACGCACTAGCAATCGCTGTGACTCGTCCATTCTCTGGAAAGCTATATGATGCGAAAGGCCATACATTCGTCATCATTCCGGGAGTTATTATAACATTTACAGGTATTATTTTATTGTCGTATACGACGACAATTCCGAGCTTAATTATTGCTGCAGCATGTTACGGAAGTGGTTTTGGAGCGATTCAACCTGCACTACAAGCATGGATGATTGACCGCGTAGCACCGCATCGACGCGGCGTAGCAACGGCTACATTCTTCTCCGCATTTGACCTTGGAATCGGCGCTGGAGCGATTATATTTGGATTTATTGCTCATTTTACAAACTATGCAACTGTATATCGTTATTCCTCTCTATTACTTATTGCTTTTCTCTTCATTTACATTACAAGCATAAGAAAACAAAAGCATGGCGATAAAAACACGGAAAAAGCTGCTGGATAATTCAGTGGCTTTTTTTATCGTGTTAAAAGAATTATTTCCCCTCGTTTTGCTGTTATAAAACTACATGCATTTTCCTACATATTTTTTTAACTTTCATCAAAAAATATACGATGAACTCGCAGACGCTTTCCTTAATATTCGACTGAACAACATTATTCTAAAAAGTGTGATTTCTTTACAAAATTAAGATTTATACAAGTTGAAAACCAATAGAACACAGCTGTTTCTTTAAGGGATTGTAAACTTTTCTTCTCTTTGTAAATTTAGTGTAAATTTTACTAGCAAACCGTTTACAGTGCCTCAAGGTTCAGTTAATAATTACATCGTACATGAAATTTAAGGAGTGGAATGCGTGGAATATAATGTTCAAGATATGATCTTCCAGTTCATTGGTGGATTAGGTATTTTCTTATTCGGGATTAAATACATGGGCGATGGACTGCAACAAGCAGCTGGAGATCGTCTTCGCGATATTCTAGATCGTTTTACAACAAACCCACTTATGGGTGTACTAGCAGGTATGTTAGTTACTGTATTAATCCAATCCAGTTCAGGAACAACTGCTTTAACAGTCGGACTTGTAAGTGCCGGATTTATGACATTAAGACAAGCAATCGGTGTTATTATGGGTGCAAACATCGGTACGACAGTTACTGCATTTATTATCGGAATTAAAATCGGAGAATATGCTCTCCCAGTTATGGCAATTGGAGCAATCTTACTATTCTTCTTTAAAAATAAAAAAGTACATTCTGTAGGTCAAGTTGTATTCGGTTTTGGTATGTTATTCTTCGGTTTAGAATTAATGAGCGCAGGTATGAAACCTCTTCGTTCTTTAGAATCATTCCAAGAATTAACAGTTAGCATGAGTGATAATCCAATTTTAGGAATTGTTGTTGGTACAGTCTTTACTTTAATTGTACAAAGTTCAAGTGCAACTATTGGTATTTTACAAGAACTATTCGGTCAAGGTGCAATCGATTTACAAGCAGCTCTTCCTGTATTATTCGGTGATAACATCGGTACGACAATTACAGCTGTATTAGCAGCAATCGGTACTTCTATTGCCGCAAGACGTGCAGCATTAGTTCACGTTATCTTTAATATTATCGGTACAATTATCTTTACAATTTTATTAGTACCATTTACAAGTTTAATTCAATATTTCCAAACATCATTAAACTTGAATCCAGAAATGACTATTGCATTTGCACACGGAACATTTAACGTAACAAATACAATCATTCAATTCCCGTTCATTGCAGTGTTAGCATGGATCGTAACAAAAATTATTCGTGGTGAAGATGCAGCGATTGACTTCAAACCACAACATTTAAATCCAATCTTTATTGAACAATCTCCAGCCATCGCTTTAACTGAAGCTCAAAAAGAGATTATCCGTATGGCTGAGTTCTCATTACATGGATTAAAAGAAGCAAATCAATTTTTAAATACACAAGACAAAAAACACGCAAACATGGCTACTCAATTAGAAGGAGCTATTAACAATTTAGATAAAAAAATTACCGAGTATTTAGTTTTACTATCAGAAAAGCCACTTTCACCTACGGATTCTGAAAAACATTCTGTTTTAGCAGGTGTTGTTGGAGATATTGAACGTGTCGGTGATCATGTAGAAAACCTTGTAGAACTTGTAGATTTCCAAATTTCAAACCGTGTTTCACTATCCGATGAAGCATTAGCTGAATTAAACGAAATGCTTGAGTTAACAATTTCAACACTGCAAGACTCAGTTGAAGCTTTAACAAACTTCGATACTGAACTAGCTCAAACTGTTATTGCAAAAGAACGCAAAATCGACCAAATGGAACGTGTTCTTCGTAAACGTCACGTATTACGTCTAAACGAACGCAGCTGTTCAGGTGATGCAAGTATCATCTTCGTCGATATGGTAAGTAACTTAGAGCGCATTGGCGATCACGCTGTAAATATCGCTGACGGTGTTTTAGGCGAACAAGGAAAAATCAATTTAAAACAATCATTATAATAAGAAAGAGACGCTAACGTAAGCGTCTCTTTCTTATTATATTTTAACAACTGTTCTTCCTTTTAACTTTCCTTGCAATATAAGTGTAAACTTCTTCTCTAATTCTTCTAATGTACATTCTTCTGTATAAGACAGTAACTCTTTATTTCCCCATTCATTCGCTAAAAGCGTCCAAACATCTCTTCTCACATCTACTGGACATTGCACGGAATCTACTCCTAAAAGGCTTATGCCCCGTAAAATAAACGGATATACCGTTGTTTGTAGTTCCTGACCTGCCACATTACCGCATGTCGTTACACAACCACCATACTTTACTGTTTTTAAAGCTGTTTCTAACATACGTCCACCTACAGTATCAATAACTCCGGCGTATATCCCTTTTAACATTGGTCTTCCTGATTCATCATTCAATTCCGCGCGATGAATTACTTTTTTTGCTCCTAGACGTAGTAGCATATCTTTCTCTTCCATTTTTCCTGTCGCTCCTACTACGTTAAACCCTAACTTACTTAATATACTAACAGCTACACTCCCTACGCCGCCTGTAGCACCCGTTACTAAAACATCTCCCATATTAGGCTTGATTCCTGCCCCAATAAGCTTATATACCGACAACGCCGCAGTAAAACCTGCTGTCCCATACATCATACTTTCCTTTAATGACATTCCTTCTGGTAAAGGCACGACCCAAGATGATGGCACGCGAATATATTCTCCGAAACCACCAGAGGTATTCATACCTAAGTCATATCCCGTTACAATAACTTGATCTCCTGCTTTAATGGTAGCATCTTCACTACTCACAACTACTCCTGCAGCATCAATTCCTGGCGTATGAGGATATGTTCTCGTAACACCTTTATTACCAGTAGCTGAAAGAGCATCTTTATAATTTAATGAAGAATAATGAACTTGTATGAATACGTCTCCCTCAGGTAAACTACTTACTTCTCTCTCAACAACTTTTCTTACAAACTGATGATTTTCCTTTTCGTTCACAACGATTGCTCGGAATGATGTATGATTCATTATGCTCTCTCCTTTATCCGTCAAATTCTTCTTTATTATATAGAAGAAATAAGTAAGCTTACTCATTTCTTCTTGGCTATATTTCAACAAATCTTACTTCCCTATCACTTTCTCATAATATATATTTTCATTTCTACTAAAAGCCCTTATACTTATTCTACATCTGACAAATAATATATAGAAAATCTGACTTTTTATAAATATATTGAATTTTTACGAAATGTAAATGTTTTGTAATGTTTTTTTTCGCTAAATTTCATTATAATAAGTGGATATGAGTGTCGTATTTCAATCCAAATGAAGGAGTACAGGAAATGGAGCAAAACCCATCTTTGCAAGAAAATACACGCAATAAACCGAAAAAAAATAAGAAAAAAATAAAAATTATTATAAGCGCTATACTATTCGTTTTATTAATAGGCGGCGGTTATACTTGGTTTTTAGTAAATAAAGCATCTTCTGCTGTTCGAAATGCCGCACACGATTTAGCACGCGGTGATAAATCTGATTTACGTGATAAGGCTGTAAAACCTATTACAAACAATGTCTCTGTTTTAATAATGGGTGTTGATGAAAGCGATGTCCGTGGAAAAGAATATGGTGAAGCTATAAGAACAGACGCGCTTTTACTTGCAACATTTAATAAAGATAGCAAAACTGTTAAACTATTAAGTATCCCACGTGACACATATACTTATATTCCAATAGAAAAGAAAAAAGATAAAATTACACACGCTCATGCATTCGGTTCTGCTAAAAACGGAAAAAATGGTGGACCACAAGCAAGCATTGATGCAGTTGAAAAATTAATGAATGTTCCTGTCGATTATTTTGTAAAATTCAACTTTAAATCATTTATAAAAATCGTCGATGACTTGGGCGGTGTTGAAGTTGATGTACCAGTTGAATTTACTGAGCAAGATAGCAATGATAATGCTGAGGCTATTCACCTAGAAAAAGGTGTTCAAAAGCTAAATGGCGAAGAAGCTCTTGCTCTTGCTAGAACAAGACACATCGATAGTGATGCAATGCGTGGACAACGTCAACAACTCGTTATCGAGGCTATTTTAAAGAAGCTAACAAGTGTTGGTTCTGTAACAAAAGTTGGCAACATCATTGATGATATTAACGGACAATTCGTTACAAACTTAACATTTGATGATATGCTTTCATTCTATAAATATGGATCGGATTCGGAAATTGAGAAATTACAAATCCAAGGTGATGATTGCTATATGGCAAAAGGTGACGATACTTGTAGCAAATCTGCTGGTGGTGGTCGAACTTACTACTACAATCCAGATAAAAAAGAATTAGCTAATGTTACAAATGAACTTCGTACTCATCTTGGGCTACCTGCATATACAAAGTCTGACTCAGACTCTGATTCGAAAAAGACAAAAGAATCTAAGTCTGAAAATTCAAGTGAACGCGAATCAAGTAACAATGAAGTGAAAAATAAGAACAAAAATAGCAGTGAAGATACAGAAACATCGTCTAACGACAATGAATAGTAAAGAAGCCGTACTCTATGGAGGTAGAGTACGGCTTCTTTTTATTTCTTCAGAATTAAAAATCAGAACTTTCTAACTATCTTTTTTAATATTTTTAAATTATAATAAATAGTAGCAATCTATTCCAATTATCAGGGGGCTTATACATATGAAAGCTGCAGTAAAACATAACATCTCAGATTTTAAAGACTACTTAAAATCCAACGATATATACATGGAAGAAAATATAGATGAAAATGATGGCTCTGTTCATTTTTCAGTAGGATTAGAGACTGAAGCTGGCGCAAAGATTCAACTTATCGCTGCTTTCCAAAACGAACATCCTACGGTGGATATATACTGCTTCAATGTTGCTCACGTACCTGATGCAACATCAACAAATGATATTTTACATGTCATCAATGAATTAAATACATCTTATCGCTTTGCAAAATTCACATTAAATAAGCAAAATGCAATTGATATTTCAACATCTCTTGCATTCTCAGAACCAAACTTTAATCCAGCACTTGTCTTTGAACATACGAGAATGCTATATAAATTAGCGAATGACGAATATAAAAACTTAATGAAAGTTATTTGGGCATAAATAAAAGGATGGGCTGCAAGCAGCGCCATCCTTTTATTTCGATATCATATCAATCCACATCTTAACAGCAGTGCCGACAATTAAAATCGATAACATATATTGTAGTACTTTTTGATTTATCCTCTTCCCGACTCGCGCTCCAACTGGCGCAGCAAATATACTTGCAACCGCAATAATTAGAGCTGGAATGATAACTACTTGTCCAGTAATCACTTTTCCAGTCGTAATCCCTACTGAGGAAATAAACGTAATAGCGATAGATGTCGCTATCGTCATGCGCAATGGTAATTTTAAAATAACTAGCATAATAGGAACTAAAAGAAACGCACCTCCAGCTCCAATAATGCCCGAAACACCTCCTACAATAAACGCTAACACACTTGCTAACCATTTATTATACTTAACTGCTCCACTATTATTTTTCTTCGGTACAAACATCATCATAGCTGCAATGGTCGCCAATACTGTATAAACAACATTTACAGCGTGTTCATCTAATAGATTTGCACTAAAACTTCCTATAAAACTTCCTATTAATATACTAGCTCCCATATACACAACTAACATTTTATTCATATCAGTACTTTTCCGATATGCCCAGGCACCTGCAAAAGTTGCAAAGAATACTTGTACTGCTGTAATACCGCTCACTTCATGTGACGTATAGCCAGTAAATCCTAACAATACTGGAATATATAAGATCATCGGATAATTAATAATTGCACCGCCAATTCCAACCATTCCTGATATAAACGATCCTATAAACCCAATTATAAAAAGTAATAATACTTCACTCACCTTACATCCCCCTCCTTCTAAAAAGAAGGTGATTAAATGAATAAGTTTACATTCCCATCCGAAGCATCTGCTAAATATGCCCCTACACCTGCAAACTCTACGCCTTCCATAATCTCTTCCTCTTTTAACCCTAATAAATCTACTGTCATTTGACAAGCTACAAGTTTAATCCCCTGTTCTTTTGCCAAATCAATTAAATCTGGCAAAGGCATTGCATTATGTTTTTTCATAATGCCTTTAATCATCTTTGGTCCCATACCAGCAAAATTCATTTTGGATAACCCCATCTTATCAGCACCGCGTGGCATCATTCTTCCAAATACTTTTTCTATAAATGTTTTCTTTACATTCACATGTTCATCTTTCCTTAAAGCATTTAATCCCCAGAAAGTATGAAAAATAGTAACCTCTTGATCATACGCCGCTGCACCATTTGCAATAATATAAGCAGCCATTGCTTTATCGTAATCTCCGCTAAATAAAACGATTGTTGTTTTCTTCTGTTGTTCCATATTGTTCTCCCTCCAATTACCTATAGGGGTATTTTTATTTATAAAAATTGTTTCTCCCTATTCTACTTTTCCTTCCCAAGCTAACATACCACCTACCACATTGATTACTTGAAAACCGTAACTTTCTAAAAATTGAACAGCTCTTGCACTTCTCCCGCCTGAACGACAAACGATAATATATTCCTGATTTTTATTTAATTCATGCATACGAAACTCTAATAGTCCTAGTGGAATATTACATGCTTCTGGAATTTTCCCTTCAGCTACTTCTTCTACTTCACGTACATCCACAATATTTACCGCTTCTTTACGCAACAATTTTTCTTCTAATTCTTTTGTAGTCATTTCTTTCATTTTAAATTTCCTCCTCACAAACCATTCATACCACCTGAAACGTTTATTACTTGCTGAAACCCTAGTTTTTTCAATACCTTTGCTGCTTGCTTACTTCTCATTCCACTTTGGCAAATAACGATTACTTCCTTATTCTTATCTAATTGATTCGCCTTACTTGCTAGATCATTTAGGGGGATATTTTGAAAGCCTTTCATATGATTCCCTCTATATTCACCTACTGTACGGACATCAATAAAATACTTCCCCTTTTTCCCCACTATACTTTTCAATTCTTTGCCATTTATATTTTGAACACCTTTCACTGGTAAAAATCGTGAAATAACAAACCATGCAGCAAGTACAATGAAAAGCGTACTTAATATTGTGTTCATATAACCAACCTCTCTATATTTACAAAACTATTGCTTCACTACGCCTTCCTAATCCAAAACTTCAGCACATCGCCTTCTTCTTCAAGCTTTACGATGTCATGGCCACATTTATTTGCCCACGCTGGAATATCCTTAACTGACCCTTTATCCGTTACATGTATTTCTAACACTTCTCCAGTTTGTAGAGCATCCATTGCTCTCTTTGTTCTTACAATCGGCATTGGACATGCTAAACCTTTCGCATCTAACACTTGTTTTATATTCATCATCAATTCCTCCATTTTTTATTTATTTCATTATTCGTGCACTGCACAACGATTTGGACCAATCTCCATTTCACGCTCTTTATCCACACTTGGGTGAATTTTACCCATATTGGTTTGACGAATTTCTTCATATGCATTTGGCTGAGGTGGTAAGTTTTCTGTTACAACTTTACGGAACTCTCCCTCATCCTCAATATTTAATCCTGCATTATGCTCAAATAAATCTTTTAATTTTGCACTAACAATACCACTTTCGTTCATTTCACTTATTTTTGAATAATGAGCCGGTAACACAACTAAATTTTGAGATAGCTCTTTATATCGGCTATACAAAGTATTACGTAAATCACTCACCCAATCTTCAGCCTTACCAGCAAGATCAGGACGCCCAATTGAATCTACAAATAAAATATCGCCTGATAATAAATAAGAATCATCTACAATGAATGACGTACTTCCAATCGTATGTCCTGGTGAGTATAATGCGTCAATTACAATTTTAGTACCCCCCACCGTAATAACAGATCCTTCAACAAGCGGTTCGTATGAGAAAACAACTTCCTCTGCATCTTTTGGTGGTAACCAATACGTACCACCTACCTTTTCCGCTAACTTACGTCCTCCAGAAATATGGTCTGCATGTAAATGTGTATCCATTACATTCGTAATCGTAACGCCATGCTCTTTCGCAAATTCTTCATACGCTTCAACTGTTCTTACTGCATCAATAACTGCTGCTTCACCGTTTGAAATGACCATATAAGATAAACAGCCTTTTCCAAGACGGTTAAACTGATACATACTTCCGCCATTTTTTAAATCTCCAACTTTTACAGGCTTTACATGTTCACTCCATGCCTTCATACCACCAGCTAAATAATAAATATTTTCTAATCCAGCCTCTGTTAACTGCTCTGCCACAAATATAGAAGACCCTTCTTTTGCACATACTACTAAAACATCTTTATCCTTAGGTAATTCACTTACAATATGTTCTACACCATCTAACAAATCAAAATAAGGTTTATTAATAGAAGAAACTTGTTTTCCTTCAATTTTCCAATCTTCATAATCCTTCTCATTACGAACATCTAAAATAAACAACTCTCCGAATAAAACTTTCTCTGCAACATCTTTCGCTTTTAACGATTTAACACTCATTTAATTACCCCCATAGGTATATTTTCATTTAAAAAATTTTATTTTTTCACATTCCCTTGCCACTCTAACATACCTGGAATGACATTTTTCACATTTGCATAACCTTGCTCTTTCAACATGTGGCAAGCTACATCACTACGGTTACCAGTTCGGCAAACAACATAAATTTGTTTCGTCTGATCTAACGCTGCACTGTCTAACTCTCCTAACGGCATCGAAATGGCCGATGGAATATGACCAAAAGCGAATTCCGCTGCTTCTCGAACATCTAATACAATACACTCTTCCTCACTTAATAATATCTCTTCCAACTCTGCATTCGTAATTGTATGAGGATACTTTGCTACTTCATTCACTTCATGCTCATGCGCTTTCCTAATGTAATGCATCAAAACATCGCCCTCTTGTTTCGTCCCGATATATTGATGCCCTACTTTATTTGCCCAGCTTTGTATATCTACTGTAGATCCTTTATCTGTTGCCTTAATTTCAATCACTTGTCCTGATGCCAATCCTTCTATCGCCTTCTTCGTTTTCACAATCGGCATCGGACAAGCTACCCCTTTACAATCTAAACTCATATCCACTTTTATACTCATAGTCGATTCCTCCATAATTTATATACACATACCTGTAGGGGTATGTTAAAATGTTTTTGAAAATCTGTCAATACTTACGTTTGACAGATTATCGGCTTTTTACAAGTAATTGAACAGCTTCTTTAATTAACTCTTCATTTGAACCATTACCACTTTCAAACTGTTCACGCAAACATTGCTCTAAATTCGTTCCAACAACGAGCCCAATTGTACGATCAAGGGCAGAACGAGATGCCGTTAACTGTGTAATAACTTCTCGGCAATCCTTTCCTTCTTCCATCATACGAAGCACACCACGAACTTGACCTTCAATACGTTTCAATCTATTTTTCATATCTTGATTATATTCCATCCTATAATCACCTCATTACCATTATGTCACTATTTATAACCTATGACAATATATTATACCCTATAGGGTATTTTGTAAACCCCTATTTTAAATTTTCACCTTATATGTTCGCAAAACAAAAAATAAAACCTTAATCTATAAGTTTTTATCTTCCACTAAATCTTGAAGTAGAAGATGAAAAATATCAATATACAACACGTTCTGGCAGTACTGTCCCATACAATTTAAAACCACCATCTACATTCTTTACCTTATATCCTTTTTCCATTAACATGCGCGCTGCAACATACCCTCTCATACCAAGTTGACAAGTGATATATATTTCTTTGTCCATTGGCACTTCATCCAATCGATCACGTAATTCATCTAACGGAATATTAATAGAGCCTTTAATCATTCCTTGTTTTAGTTCATTGGGCTCCCGAACATCTATAAGATATCCACCATTGTCAACAATACGATCTATTTCATGCCATTGTACCGTTTCCACAAAACCATCTACTATATTACTTGCGGCATACCCCACCATGTTTACTGGATCTTTTGCAGAAGAATACGGCGGGGCATATGATAATTCTAAATCTGGTAAATCGATTACAGCTAAGTTTGCCTTCATTGCCGTCGCGATAACATCTATACGCTTATCTACCCCGTCACGCCCTAAAGCCTGTGCTCCGTAAATCTTTCCGCTATCTTTATTAAAAATTAATTTTATTAGCACTGGCGTAGCATTCGGATAGTATCCTGCATGAGAATTTGCCTGTACATGTACTACCTCATAGGGTATATTTAATCGTTTTAATATTTTCTCATTTACTCCAGTCGAAGCAACTGTTAAATCAAAAACTTTAGCCACAGAAGTTCCCATCGTACCTTTATATAAAGACTCCGTATGGCCATGAATAATATCTGCTAACATACGACCTTGACGATTAGCGGGCCACGCTAAAGGAATCATCGTTTCTGTTTCTGTAACAAAATCTTTCACTTCAATCGCATCACCAATTGCATATACATATGGGTCAGATGTTTGAAATTTCTCATTTACCTTTATCGTTCCTCTAACTCCTAATGCTAATCCTGCATCTTTCGCTAAACTACTCTCTGGTTGTACACCAATTGCTAAAATAATCATATCTGTTTTTATAACTGAGCCACTTTTTAAACGTACAACAGTCCCATTCTCTTCTAACGCATCTACACCATCTTCAAAAACAAGCTCAACATTGTGCACCTTCATATGCTCATGTACATATGCCGCCATTTCGTAATCAATTGGTGGCATCACTTGATTTGCCATCTCTACAAGAGTAACCTCAATCCCGCGTTCTCTTAAATTCTCAACCATTTCCACTCCAATAAATCCTCCACCAATAACCGTCACATGACGTGGTTTCTTCTCATCAATATACGCTTTTATACGATCTGTATCAGGTACATTTCGTAACGTAAACAACGCCTTCGCTTCTTCAATGCCCGGAATAGGCGGAACAATTGGTTTCGCCCCTGGTGAAAGAATCAAAACATCATATTCCTCGTTATATGTTTCATCTGTAGTTACATTCTTTATCGTAATTGTTTTCTCTTCTTTATTAATCTTTACAACTTCACTCAATACACGTATATCTAAATTAAAACGTTTTGACATCCTTTCAACAGTTTGTACTAATAACTTTTGTCTTTCTGTAATGACACCGCCAATATAATATGGCAATCCACAGTTTGCGAACGAAATGTATTCACCGCGTTCAACCATAATAATTTCATCTTCCTCACTTAAACGACGAAGCCTTGCAGCTACTGATGCCCCGCCAGCAACTCCGCCTACTACAACAATTTTTCTAGACATATTTCGAACCTCCATATTATTTAATTTTCTCATGCATCACACAGAAAAACCTATACCTGTATGGGTATATGATAGAGTATAAAAAATTTAATTTCAATCAATATGTCTTTCTTTCACAAATTTGAAACAAAAAAAGAACTTAGATATTTCTAAGTTCTTTACGAATGAATCAATCCATCGTTCTATTGTCATACTTCCTATAATCTCTTTGTAAAACTATACTCCATGTTCCCGCCTAGGGCTGCCGCTGTATCACCAGTTTCTCTAAAATCATGTGTATATATTTTTTCAAATGAACCGAAATCTACTTGCTTATAAAATTCAAAACAAGGGAATCCATCATGCTCCCCTTGAATATCAATACTACCATCCTGTTTCACACATACATTTAATACATAATCCACAGGAGGTGCATATACATTTAATGGATTACTTGCACTCGCACTCATTTTGAATTGCACACCTTCAGAATTCCATGTGATATCAGTGCACACAATATTTTCTGTACTTGCTTTCCCTGTTCTTTTACTCACAGAACCATCTGGACTTGTAATCTTCTCGGTCGTAATACCCGTGTTCGCATATGAAAACACTTCTTCTTTATAGAAATCAACTACTACCTCTTGCTCAACTCTAGAGCGCATCGCATTTACCGCATACGGTGTGAATTCACGTGAATCACCTTCGAATTGAATTACTTTTCCTGTTTCCATATCCTTCTTAGCCTCAGTCCAAGACATTGGAATAAATACACTGGCTCTAATTTTCACGATATTAGTCATAAGAAACACCTCTATAATTTTATTTTAGATGCTGAATGCTTATTAAATAAAACAGACCATAATTTCAATCCTAAAACCAATAGATTTCTCTTTTACTTTTCTATTTCCTTCTAAAAAATAACGCTATATTTATGTTTAGACTGTCGTTTTAAAGCTATATTCCATCTCTCCAGCTAGTGCTGCTGGGGTATCATCCGTTTTTCTGAAATCATGTGTGTATATCAATTCAAACGAACCAAAATCTACTTGTTTATAAAATTCATAGCAAGGGAAACCATCATGTACACCTTCAATATTCACAGTACCACTTTCATTAGCTCGTATAGTCAAAAAATAATCAGCTGCAGGTGCTGCTGCGTTTAAAGGATTACTTGCACTTGCTCTCATTTCAAATGAAACTTCATCTTCACTCCATACAATATTTGTACATACAATGTTTTCTGTACTTGTTTCTCCCTTTTGATACTCAATTGAGCCATCTGAATTTGTAATCTTCACGGTGACGATACAAGCATCTGCATATGTGAAAATTTCTCTTTTATAAAAATCAATATTCACTTCTTGTTCTAACCTTGAACGCTTTGTGTTCACTGCTTGTGGTGTAAACTCACGTGCATCTCCAGCATATTCAAACACTCTTCCTGTTGCAGGGTCCTTAATAGGTTCCAGCAATGCATATGGTGCAAATACACTCCCTCTAATTTTCACGATATTAACCATGTGAAACCTCCATTGATTCTATATTATATAAATCATTATTTGTTCTACCGACATAATATAGTCAATTTGATTGACTATATTATGTCGGTAGAACAATAGGTATTACATATAGTCAACTTAATTGACTACAAGTGCGGAGGTTATATATATGGATCAAACATTTAACGAGTTAGATCTTACATCGCTTTTATCATTATCATTTAGCACATTAATTACTGAGCTACATGACAAATTAAGTGAATTAGGATTTGAGGATATTAGGCCAGCACATGGTTTTATGTTCAAACGCATCCTTCCTAATGGGGCAACTGGTATAGAGCTAGCTGAGTATTTAGGGATTTCCAAACAAGCTATAAGTAAAATGGTGGATTCTCTTGAGAATAGTGGCTACGTTACACGTAAAACACACCCTACTGATAAAAGGGGTAAAATCATTGTTTTAACCGAACGTGGTTTAGCAGTAATGAAAGCAAAAGAAGAAATAGTAGCTGAAATAGAGCAGCGCTGGATTGAAAACATAGGTACAGAACGAATGCAAATGCTAAAAGAAGATTTAACAACATTCGTTACTAAAGAAAATACAGAGAAATTATCATCAAATATACGACCTGTCTGGTAAACAAAAACGAATCCATTTTAATTCATCTTCTTCAAAATGGATTCGTTTTTCTACAATAATATATTTATTACTCTCGTTTCATCTCTATCATTAACCCTAACTATTTGCGTCTCACTATTTGGTAAAAATATGATATAATTTCCCTTCCTCACATTCTTCCAAATAACTTTCCCTTCTTCATCCGTTTTCCCTATTGAAATCCCAATTTCTTTACTCGGCTCAGGTGATTCGTCTTTCATAAGTATAATTTCAAAACCTTTTATTGGCTGTTTTTCTTTATTTTTCACGTGAAAAGTTACATAATTAACAACCTTACTAAACTTCTTTTCATTATTTGCTATAGAACTAGACATTATGATAATGACCAATATACAACATAAAATCCATATAAGGTTATTATATTTATTCAGACCATTTTTTAAGATTATTAAAAACATCGTCTGTCACCCGGTTTCCAGAATTCCAAGAACTACTTCCTACTGTATGGGTAGCTATTATTGTTACACCCGTACGAGAATAGTCATGATATACAGGTGCTCCACTTTGACATCCATAAGTGTCCATCCTATATGTTAACATTCTAGGACTAGTGCCTTCAATTGGTCCATAATCTGTCCACATAGTATATTTTTCATTTCCTACTTTATCACACGGATACCCTGGAACTACTGCGAGTAACCCCTTTGGAGACTCTACGTTAGTAGTTCTATATCCTAACCAACCTGTATAATCTCCAGGAGATCCATTTAATTTAATGGCTCCATAATCAAATTCCGAATCTCCATCATCAGTCCATCCACTTACTGAATAAAGCTTTGTCCAACTATAAGGCAAATACGGTGCTTGGTTTCCATTTCTACCAGGAGTCACAATAACATTTTTTGCCCATCCACCAAGCTTTTTATTATAAACACAGTGCCCAGCTGTAAATACTGTATCTTTACTAATTAGCGCTCCTGTACATCCATAAACTTCTTGTCCATTAAATTGAATTACTAAGTGTACTATAGCCCTATAAGGATACAAAGTTGTATCAGTAACTCTAATTCGATCATCTCTTCCTATTATAGAATGTGTAAGAATATTAGATGGATAATTAAAATTACTGTCTCTTAATAAGTATCCCCAATCTTCCCCACCATGTTTACGCCCTTCAAATGAAGGTGAAACAAGATCTTCTCCCCTTCGATTATTACTATACAAAGATTGTTCTTGAAAAAGTACACGTTCTCCCTCATTTGAAACTGATGTCCACGGTACATCTTCTGCATACACCTTCTGATTCACCAAAAATACTGTACAAAAAAAGATAAAAAGAACACCAAAACTATAAAGAGCCAACCTACATCTTATAGAAATAAAGCTATCCAACATAACTTACCTCCTATACAAATGATAGCGAACAATTGAAGATCCCTTTATAAATTCTAGGTTTTCTTTTTTCAGAAGTCAATGTAATTAATAATGATAATCATTATTAATTACATTGACTTAACAAAATCACACAATTATTATATTCTTTACTCTGCGTTCAAAAATCTGTCTCATTAAAGGTTCACTTTATTACATAAACCCGTAACCTTCTCCACAACCAACTCCGCAGTATTCTCCTCCGGTGTCATCAATAAATTCGTAACCGGTCCATACACAACAGGGTTTAATTCCACTTCATACCCACCATATGAGAATTCTTCCTTCGTTGGTAAGTAACCAATATATCCATTCGTATATCCACCAAAGAAAGCTAATTCATTTTGAAGATTCTCTTTCACTTCTAATGCCGTTTCCGAAAAAGGTTCCATCGGTACACCAAAAAACATGCCATCATTAACTTGAAACAGTTGCACTTCTAAATTGATACTTAACTGCCGAATACCTTGCTTATATTTCTCTAAAACGATAGTAAGCCATTCATCCGTATTCACACCCCACTGCTCTTCAGCTAACTGGGCCATGCTTCGTATCTCATCAATTTCAGGAATATCCTTCAACTTCATTTGCATCGTACTCGAAACTGTTCTTACATTTACAATTGGGCTATATGTAACTGTTGGCAACATCGTTAATACATGTCCACTAAGCGTGTAAGCCATTTGCTTTAATGCTTCTCTTGAACCGCGATACTTCGCATTTACATTTCCAGCAGCTCCTTGAACAATCATAACAGGACAATTTACGGTCTTCTCAAGAATCTCTCTTGTCATCCCCGGATAGTCTGCTGATAATACATCACTATCACCTTTTAAAACATTCGGATGCGCCGTACAAAATACTACAATCCCAGATAACTCCTTCGTTTCAGCATCTCTTATTGCTAACATGCCAATTCGTTTATCTACAACACCATCTATATTTGTGCCCATCTTTGCTCTTCCATCAGATGTTCGCTCTCTTCGGTTGACCCCAATATCACCTGTCGTAACACCCCAGCCTACTTCGCATCGCTTCAAGTCGTTACTCGCAGTAACCGCACCGCGCACTACATTATTTACTAAAATCGTTTTATACGACTGTACGAGCGGATTATCACCGACCGTTTCTGGACCAGAGTGGGTATGTGTATAAACAACTGTTATTTGCTCAAATGGAACATGAAGTTCTCTTGCTACTCGCTCACGAATCATATTCGTATCTTCTATTAACATTCCAATATTATCAATGCTTATAAACACAGTTTTCATTTCATCTTTTTCAAATACAAAAACCGTTCCATAAATACGTTCTTCAATATTATTTATTCCTGTCTCTCTATGGTATCCGACAAAATCAATACCTATAGGCGGCGTAATATCCACCTTACCTACCCCTACTTTGCCCATTTGAACCTCTCCATTTCTCTATGTAACTCCCTTTTTTCAACAATAGCATATTTAATAAAAAGAACGGACATAGCATTCTATGTCCGTTCTTCCTTCACACATACTTCCGATGCACCATCTTTCCATCATAAGAAAACACAACACCCTTACTCTCCACAATGGACTCCATATGCACCGTTCTTCCCCATAGCTGATGAAGATATGGTAATACCTTTTCTAAGTATTTTAAATCGAGCTCAATTCCTTCATAACTATGTTTAATGTATAATTCTCCGTTCTTTAAGTAATCTCCATCTTCTACTACCAAGTACGGGAACCCACCATTTGTCCGCATATTTACGAGTTGATCACGCACATTCTCCCATTCTTTATCTATTACTTTATATTCTTTTCCTTGGCGCTGGAATAAGTACATATCTTCTCGCATAACAAGATCTTTATTTAAGTAGTTTCTTAGGAACGATACGTCCCATTCAATTTCGCGTACTTCAAACATTTTATCACGGCCAGATCCTGGTTTTACACCTCGTCGTTTCATTTCTTCTGTTGGATTGTTGTACCGTTCTTCAATATCTTCAAACATTTTAATACCGAGGTAGTATGGATTAATGCTTGTTTTTGATGGCTGTACAACACCCGCATTTAATTTCGCAAATTCGATTGCTTCATCAGATGTTAAGTCCATTTCACGAAGTATGCGTTGATGCCAGTAGGACGCCCAGCCTTCGTTCATGATTTTCGTTTCAAGCTGTGGCCAAAAATATAACATTTCTTCGCGCATCATCGTTAATATATCACGCTGCCAATCTTCTAACTCACGGCTATATTCTTCAATAAAGAGCAGTAAATCTTTCTCTGGTTGTGGTGGAATTTTCTTCTTTTTACGCACATTAGAACGTTCCTGCTTTTTATTGCGATTATCTAAATTCCATAAATCATCGTATTGCGACACCTTTTTCTTTTCTACTTCTTCATCTTCTAAATCATCAATACTCCATGCGAGCTTCGGACGCATAAGCGACGGATCAATATGCTCTTGAATGGCAAGTACGGCATCTAAAAATGTTTCTACCTCTGCCTTTCCGTACTTATGCTCATACGCTTTCACACGGTCTGCTGTTGCCGCCATACTCTCTACCATATCTCGCTTCGTATTTGAAAAACGAATATTATTTTTGAAGAAATCACAGTGTGCTAAAACGTGCGCTACAATTAATTTGTTTTGAATTAACGAGTTCGTATCTAATAAAAAGGCGTAACATGGATCAGAGTTAATAACGAGTTCGTATATTTTACTAAGCCCCAAATCGTATTGTAATTTCATTCTGAAAAATTGTTTTCCAAAACTCCAATGTGAAAACCTCGTCGGCATCCCATATGCACCAAATGTATAAATAATTTCTGCTGGACATATTTCATAACGCATCGGATAAAAATCAAGCCCAAATCCAGTCGCAATTTCCGTAATTTCTGCAATCGCATATTGCAGTGCTTTATCGTCACTTGCTCTCATTATTTTCCCTCCTTACACTTTCCCTTAAGAAAGTGTATGATGAAGAACAAGCTTTCATGAGGATTGATTGCATAATAAAAAGACACCCCCGCAAAAACGAGAATGTCTCATCTATTAACCTTCAATAATCTCCATCTTCTCCGTAATCGGAGTACGAGCTTTTCCTTCTGGTGCTTTATCGAAATAGCCGATATGAAGAATTCCAACGATACGTTGGCCTCTTGTTAAACCGATTCCTTCTATAAATAATGGATTGTAGTTTAATCCGCCTGATTTCCAAACACAACCTAATCCACGTTCCCAAGCAAGAAGTTGGAAGTTTTGCATAAATGCACATGTTGCAGCGTAATCTTCGTCACGCTGAATTTGACGTGGATCTTCATTCATATATACAACGATTTGTGCAGGTGTGCTTAAAAAACGATCTGATAAAATTTTACCGCGTTTCGCTCTTTCTTCTTCTGTGAAAGAGTTTAATACTGCGTCTACTAATTTCTTGCGGCCTTCTCCGATGTATAGTTTACAATTCCATGGTTCACGGTGCTTATGATTAGGTGCCCATGTTGCGTCGTTTAATAGTTCAATTAATAAATCTTTTTCTACTGCTTTATCTGTAAATGTACGTACAGAACGTCTTTCTTTAATCACATTTGCGATGGAAGTATATGTAGTCATATTTATCTCTCCCTTATTTTTATCTATATGTATAAGTTTATCGTTAGTATTGATATTGATTTTCAATTTCGATTATACCTTAGTTTTTTACTATTAATCAATGTTTTATGTTGGAAAACTTCTAAAAACGTCATTTCATGCTGTGAATAAAAAAACTTAGCTTGTTCACAAGTATTTCACATTTTATGGAAATGATATGTGTACAGTTTTCTACATTATCCATCTAGGAGGAGTTTACATGTACAAAAAAATCGCTGTTTGTATGACTATGGCAGCATTATTATGCGGGATATCCACCTTCCCTATATCCGCTGCCACGCCAAAAGAAGTAACACTGCATCACCATAACCCAATTTCAGAAGAAGAAATGCAATCGCTAGAAAAACTCGGCTATAACAAACATGAAATTTGGAAAGCTGCTCATATTGCAAGAATTAGTAATAAAGAAATAAAAGATGTTTTAGCTTACTATAAGCAAAATAAATCTTGGGAGAAAACAGCCGAGCATTTCGGTATAGATCCAAGTAAGCTGAAAAAGCATCATATGAATAAAGAAACAAAGCAAGCACTGCTACAACAGTTAGCAACTATGCAAAAATCCACACCGGATCAGCTAAAGCAAAAAATGAAAGAATATAACATCAAATTGCGTCATCTTACTGTGTTAACAATCATCTCTCAAAAAAGCAATACTCCTCTTGATGATGTATTAAAGATGAAAAAAGATGGAATGGACATTAAACAAATTGCCGAAAAATTAAATGTAAAAAGAGAAGATATACGAGCGGAAATGATGAAATTAGTGAAGTTTATTAAAGAACAAAAAACAAATTAAAATGCTAAAAAGGAAGAGCCATTCACCACTCTTCCTTTTCTTTATGAACTTTCAATTTTTAAGTATAAATTCCCGTATTTCCCAAAAACTAACACAAGTAAATGATATATGTTAGGGGTGAGAAAATGTTCGGTTTATCATCTAAAAAATCAAAAAAGACTAATACAAAAACACTTTGTTCTATCCCAGAATTTATACAAACCATGAAAGAATCAAGCGATTTTGTCTCTTATAACATACTTAAAGATGAAACGTTGTGCTTGTTTTATTATAAATCTGTCGTGGAAGCACTTATTATTAAACAATTTATTTTAACTCCTATAAAAAAAGAATCGGAACAAATCCAAAACATCTCTGATTTATGTAATATCATCTCTATTGAAGACATTATTACCTCCCCTTCTATTGATGATATTCGTGAAAAATTATTAGGTGGATATATTTTAATACGCTTAAAAAACAATTCGAATCCTGATCAATATGCTTTAATTCGTGCCGAAAGTACTGTTTTAGGAAAACGATTATATAACGATACAGAAAATGAGTATAGTGTAATCGGGCCTAAAATCGGTTTCGTTGAAAATCTTGATACAAATATCCACTTATTGCGCCGAAATATCGTAACGGAGCAACTCATTTTTAAAGAAGTTACCGTCGGATCTATATCAAAAACGAAAGTAGCAGTTGCTTATATAGAAGGAATTACAAATGAACAATTTGTCAACACCGCAATTCAACGGCTAGAAGACATTGACTTTGATGTCCCATTTGATTCAACTATGATTGAGCAATTTATTAGTGATAATAGCAATTCACCTTTTCCTGTTCTATTACCTACAGAACGATTAGATCGAGCTGTATTTGCATTAATTAATGGGGAAGTTTTAATCTTAACAGATGGCTCTCCATATGCTTTATCAGGACCAACAACGTTACTGGATTTTTTCATTTCACCAGAAGATTATTATTTACCGTGGATGATTGGATCGTTCTTTCGTATTATTCGTTTTTTCGGAGCTATATTTTCTCTTTTTTCCTCCGCTATTTATACAGCGGCTTTAACATATCATTATCAAATGATCCCTGCCGATTTACTAGGTCCTATTATTTTCTCGAGAGCTAACGTACCTTTTCCTCCTATTCTAGAAGCACTCTTTTTAGAAATTACAATTGAATTGCTCCGTGAAGCTGGAGCGCGTTTACCGACAAAAGTCGGACAAACAATCGGGATTGTTGGGGGGATTGTAATTGGCCAAGCATCCGTGGAGGCAGCTTTGACAAGTACAATTTTATTAATTGCAGTTGCTTTATCCGCTCTTGCATCTTTCACAACACCAACAGTAAAGATGTCTTCTACTATCCGGTTGTTACGCTTTCCGCTTATTCTTTTAGCCGGTGCATTCGGAGGATTAGGCCTCGCTGTCGGATTTGTATTTATTTTAGCTCATTTAATTAAATTAAAATCGCTTGGATCACCTTATTTGTTACCTTTATATCCATTTCGTGGTTTAGGTACAGCAGAAGGTTTTCTTCGATTACCATTTAGTCAAACGGCACAAAGACCTTCTTTTCTTAGACCAAAATCAAAATGGCGCTACAATCCAAACAAATCGAAGCAAAAACGTGATGGTGAGAATGAATGAAGAAAATTTTATTGCACCTTATTATCATTATCTTCTTCATTTTACAAACTGGCTGTACACAAACGTATATAGTGGATACGCAGCGTATTATTCATGTCGCTGGATTTGACATCACAAAAAACAAAAGATTCCAAGGAACTATTCTCTTCCCAGAGTACACACATGGTGTAAAGTCTAAACCAGAAACTCAATCAACATCTGCCCGTTCACTTGAGACAATCGCTTCACGATTAAATGCAAAATCACCTCACAATGTCGTTGTAGGTCAAATGCGTGTCGTCCTATTTGGAAAGGCTCTAGGAGAACGCGGAATGGGAGAGATTATTACTAACTTACAACGTGACCCAAATATCGGGCGCGATGTACAACTAGCAATTGTAGATGGATCAGCTGAGGAACTTTTAAATTACGGAAAAAAAAATGGATCTTTATACATTGCTGATTTACTTGAACAAAATATCCGAAATGAGAACATTCCACAAACCGCATTAGACATTTTTTTATATAATTACTACTCTTCTGTATGTGATGCCTATGTCCCTTATCTTAAAATGGACGATAATCATTCCATCGCTGTCAAAGGACTTGCTTTTTTAAAAGGCGATAAAGTCGTTATGTATACGGATAAAAGACATTCTGTTTTAGCAAAATTACTTATTAACCCTACGAAAAATGGACGTTACGAAGCAGCGATAACAAAGGATAAACATAAAGGTATGGTTGTTATACAAAACTTAGCTGGGGAAAATAAGTATGATATAGATCAAACTGGCGACATACCAAAAGTAAAAATCCATTTAAAATTAAATGGATTAATTAAAAACTCTCCAAATTGGATTGATCTAAGAAAAAAAACAAATATCAACTATATAAAAAAACAAATTGAAAGAAATGTTGAAAAAGACTGTGAAGATTTAATAAAACAATTTCAAGAAAAGAAAATTGATCCTTTAGGAATACGAGATGAAATTAGAAGCCATACGAGAAAATGGAATATAAAACAAATTCGAAATATGTATCAAAATGTAGCGGTGGATATAAATTTAGATCTTAATATTGTACAATCTGGAATCGGGGAATAGTGAGGTGAAATGAGCAATGAATACAATGAATAAAACAAAAACTGTCTCTCCATATTTTGCATTTATTTTATTGCATTCTCTCCAAATCGGAATAGGAATTCTCGGATATCAACGTGTAATTTTGAAAAATGCAGGTTATGATGCTTGGATTTCTCTTATTATTGCAGGTATTGCAACTCATATTGTACTGTTTTGTATGTTAAAAATGCTTGAAAAAGACGGAGATTTAATTAGCATTCATACAACAACCTTTGGAAAATGGATTGGCTCTATATTTTCTGTAATTTTCACTCTCTATTGCTTATTATTTTGCCTTACTGTTCTTCGTACATATATGGAAGTAATACAAGTTTGGATCTTTCCTACCATTAAGTTATGGAAACTTACGCTTATGTTTTTATTAGTCACTTACTACATTATAAAAGGTGGCTTCCGTTCTGTGACAGGGATATGTTTTTGGGGTATTGTTCTTCCTATGTTCGTTGTATTCTTTTTAGTCTATCCGATGAAGTATGCACATTTTCGTAATATTTTACCTATTTTTACGCATTCCCCTTTCGACATACTTGTGTCAGCAAAACAATCTGCATTAGAATTTCTCGGATTTGAAACAATTCTTATCTTCTATCCCTTTATTGAAAAAGGAAAATCTTTAAAAAGATGGGCTCACGCAGGGATTGTTTTTAGCACTCTAATTTATGTAGTTTTAGCTATTGTATCATTTATGTATTATAGTGAAGGACAATTGAATCACACTATTTGGCCTACTTTAACGATGTTAAAAATAATTAAAGTTCCTTTTATTCAACGGTTCGAATATATTATTATTTTTGTTTGGTTTTTAATAATTTTGCCGAATCTTTGTTTAACTATTTGGTCATCATGTCAAACGATGAAGCGTTCCTTTCATATTTCATTTAAATTTACACTACCATTTTTTATTTTCATCGTTTTTACAGCTTCTTTATTTTTTAAAAATCGGGAAAGTATCAACGCATTAAATACTGTACTATCTCAAGCGGGATTGTATATTGTATACGCTTATATCCCAATTTTATTTCTAGTTCATTCGCTAAGGTGGCGCTTCAAAAATCAGTCAAAAAAATCTTCAACCGATACACCGTAATCTCTGATACAATTTGATTAATACATTTGTAAAGGGGACAAGCGAATGAAAAAGTATGTATTTTCTTTACTTGCAGTACTAAGCTTAATTCTTGCTGGATGCGGAAGTACTGGTACAAATGACCAAAAATCTTCTGAATCAAAAAAAGAAGAACATGACCACGCATCGCACACTCAGCAAGCTGACATTCAAGAGAAAACAAAAGGAGTCGACACACTCCCGACCTTCCTAGATAAGCTTGATCCACAAATGAAAGATATCTACACCGTGGCTGGACAAAATGTAGAGCTATTAGATTGGATTCCATGCTATTGTGGTTGCGGCGAAAGTGTAGGACATAAAAATAATAAAAACTGCTTTATCCGTGAAATTAAAAAGAATGGTGAAGTTGTTTGGGATTCCCACGCAACGACTTGCGTCAATTGCCTAGAAATCGCAGTTGAATCTGCTTCCATGAAACAAAAAGGAAAATCAACGCTAGAAATTCGTAACTATATCGATAATAAATATAAAGAAGGCTATGGCAAACCAACACCTACGCCAATGCCAAAAGCTTAAAAAACGAGGAAACTCCTCGTTTTTTCTTTTCATTCACTTTTTTTCTTAACAAATTCTTTCAAGTGTATTTCTCCTTACTTATCACACACTATATATAACTCTCGGTAAGGAGGGTACACAGTGCAAACATATAACGACTATGATAAAGCTCTCTATTACACGTATTGCTGTAATTGGGATAAATTACTCGTTCTCATGGTTCAAACGAACGATCAATTATTTTCTAAGCGTATTGAGCATTTTTTACACGCTTATCAATACAGCAAGGAACTACCAGAAGTTGATAAACAATTGCAGCTCCTATTTCAATATATTGACCATGCATCCCAAAAGTCGCATGTAGAAGAAGTAGAACAAATTCAAATGTAAAATATAGCGCTATTCTCTTCCGGAGAATGGCGCTTTTTTAAAATGTTTATATCAATAAAAGTTTCTCCTTATAAAACTTTTATTGATAAACATATTTTTTCTTTCTTTTCCATACCACTTCATACTATAATTTAGTATGTAACTATTATAAGAGAGGTATAAAATATGGGACGAGAAAAAAAGCAAGAATATGCTTTACTTACCGCATGGGGAGCTTCTTTTATCGCTACACTAGGAAGTCTGTACTTTTCCGAAATCATGAAATTTGAGCCTTGTGTTCTTTGTTGGTATCAACGTATTTTTATGTATCCATTCGTTTTATGGCTTGGTATCGCTGTAGCAAAGAAAGATTATCGCATTGCAAGTTATTCTTTACCAATTGCAAGTATTGGTGCTTGTATTTCTTTATATCACTATGCAATTCAAAAAGTCGCAGCATTTTCAGCTGCTGGGGCAGCTTGTGGACGTGTACCATGTACGGGAGAATACATAAACTGGTTCGGCTTTGTGACAATCCCGTTTTTAGCACTTATCGGCTTTATTACAATCGCTGTTTGTAGCTTTATTGTCATCAAAAACAAATAAGGAGATGAAAGAATGAAAAAAATGCTTATATTTGGTGGTATTATTATCGCCTTGTTTGCGGCAATTTTCGCTGTAACACAAATGGAAGAAAAAAACGCTTCAACTAGCCAAAAAATTGATAATGCTACTGGTAGTCAAACAGATGGCCCTGACTACTACACAAATAAAATTTCTCTTTCAGATCTTCAAAAGAACTTAAAAGAGAAAAAAGAAGAAACAGTATACTTTTATCAAACATCTTGCGTTCATTGCCAAAAATTATCTCCTGTCGTAGTGCCAATGGCTAAAGACTTGAACGTTGATATGAAAGTTATGGATATTGAAAAATTAGATGTTCCTTGGGATGAATATAAAATTAAAGGTACACCAACAATCATTCATTTTAAAGATGGCAAAGAAGTGAGCCGTATTAGCGGTGAACAGCCGAAAGACAAATTAAAAGAATGGCTTGAGCAAACGAAAAAGTAACGAGAAAAGGAAACTCCTTCTACACATGAAATGGGCGTAAAATCCCACACTAATGTATAAGGAGGGGGTTTTATGCCAGAAGTAAGATGTTCTGTTTCCAACTGTTCTTTTTGGGGACAAGGTAACTTTTGTCAAGCAAGTGCGATCATCGTTCAGCCTGATGCAGATGAAACTGGTCAAACTGAAAATGATTCATATACAGCTGCTGTTTTAACAAACGAAACGCTAGAAAGTTCTGTAGCAACGAGTGTAGAGACTTGTTGTCATACATTTAAGCCTAGATATTAACAATTATTCCACCTCATATACGTGAGGTGGTTTTTTCTTTCTCTCTTCTTGTTTACGTCATCTCTAATTCTCCCTATAATAAAGTTAACATTTTTATGAATACGAAGGTGGAATACTATGGCTAAAACAATTGCAGATATCGCCAAATTGGCTGGAGTTGCAAAAAGCACAGTCTCTCGTTACTTAAACGGCGGATATGTAAGTGATAAAACAAAACTTAAAATCGAAGGTATTATTCAGGAAACAAATTTCTCTCCCAATACATTTGCTCAAAGTTTAAAAGCAAAAACAACAAATTTAATTGGTGTCATCATCCCCCGATTAGACTCCTTTGCTACAATGAAAACACTTATCGGGATCGATAAAACATTACAGGAAAATAACTATCAAATGCTTGTAGCAAATGCAAATCAAACAACCGGAACTGAAATACAAGCAATTGAAAACTTTATAAAACAAAAGGTAGCTGGCATTATTTTATTAACAAAAACATTAACGAATGAACATCAAAAAATTATGGCTAATTCAAACATCCCTATTTTATTCGTCGGGCAAGAATATAAAGATCAATATTGCCTCGTTCACGATGATTATGATGCAGCTTATGAGTTAGGGGCATACGTTTTATCGCAAGGCCATCGACATATTGCCTATTTAGGGATAGAAAAAGATGATATTTCTGTTGGAATAAATCGAAAAAATGGTTTTCAAAAAGCAATTGAAAATTTAGAACCGACTTGCAACGTTTCATATTACGAAACAACTTTCCGCATAGAAGATGCCATGAAACAAGTACAACATATTTTAGATAATAATCGCCCAA
Organism: Bacillus sp. FSL E2-8900; assembly: GCF_037966225.1. NCBI lineage: Bacteria > Bacillati > Bacillota > Bacilli > Caryophanales > Bacillaceae > Bacillus > Bacillus sp. FSL E2-8900. Next base: position 757,723 of record NZ_CP150193.1, on the reverse strand, counting down.
CTCTTATCGTATGTGCTACAGATAACATCGCTCTTGGCGCAATGAAAGTCATTCACTCCCACTCTCTTTCTGTACCAGGTGATATTTCTGTAACAGGATTCGGTGGATATGATATTTCAGAAATGGTACACCCTAGTTTAACGACAATTGCGTTTGACTATGAGTATGCTGGAAAGCTTGCTGCCACTTCTCTTTCACAGCTTGTTGAAAACAAAACTATACCAAAAATATTACACTCTCGTTATACATTAAAAATCCAAGAAAGCGTTGACAAAATATAAAGGCGCTCTATAATAAAATTAAAACCGGTTCCACATTTTAAAAACAGGATTTTCAACATCATTTCCCTGTTTTTTATTTTAACTTTTTACGGAACCGGTTCCACAAAAGAAAATTTATAGTAAGGGGGAATTTTTATGGATATGAAACAAATTGCAACTCAAGTAATACAGAATATTGGTGGAAAGGAAAACATTGTTCGTGCCACACATTGCGCGACTCGCCTTCGTCTTATATTAAAGGATGATACGAAAATAAACGCTGCAGAAATCGAAAACATCGATGGAGTAAAAGGTGCTTTTGCAACGACCGAGCAATATCAAATTATTTTTGGAACTGGCATAGTAAACAAAGTATATGATGAATTCTCAAAACTAATTGGAATAGCCGAACTAGATTCTACAACATCAAACGATATACCTAAGAAAAAAATGAATCCTATCGCCCGCCTAGCAAAGACACTATCTAATATTTTTGTTCCAATTATTCCAGCTATCGTCGCAAGCGGTTTACTTATGGGTCTACTCGGAATGTTGAAAGCGTTTAAATTAGTTCCTGGAGATCACTCACTTATCCAATTACTTGATATGTTCTCAAGTGCAGCTTTCATCATTTTACCTATTTTAATTGGAGTTAGTGCCGCTAAAGAATTTGGTGGAAACATTTTCTTAGGTGCAGTTGTTGGTGGTATATTAACTCACCCAAACTTAACAAATCCTTGGACTCTTTCAAATGCAAAACCCACTGTTTTACATTTCCTTGGTATGGATATTGATATGATTGGCTATCAAGGTACTGTTTTACCTATTTTATTATGTGTATATGTTATGAGTACAATTGAAAAAGAACTTCGAAAACGTGTTCCGAACTCTTTAGATTTATTAGTTACACCATTCTTAACAATTATTATAACTGGCTTTTTATCACTTATTATTATCGGACCAATTGGATATAAAATCGGTGACGGCATTACGTACCTTTTAAATACAATTTATCAATTTGCAGGACCAGTAGCTGGACTTATATTCGGTGGATTGTATTCAACAATCGTTCTTACTGGCTTACATCATAGCTTCCACGCTATTGAAGCGGGCTTACTCGCAAATAAAGATATCGGTGTCAATTTCTTACTCCCTATTTGGTCAATGGCGAACGTTGCACAGGGCGGTGCTACTTTAGCTGTCTATTTCAAAACAAAAAACAAAAAAACGAAAGAAATTGCAATTCCAGCAGCAGCTTCAGCATTTTTAGGAATTACAGAACCAGCTATCTTTGGTGTCAATTTAAAACTTGGTAAACCATTTATTGCAGCAGCTATTGGCGGCGCAATTGGAGGCGCTTACGTTGTTTGGATGCAAGTAGCGGCTAATGCATACGGTTTAACAGGTATTCCGATGCTTACAATTGTTGCACCTCTTGGCATGATGAACATGATTCACTATATAATTGGTTTCGCTATTGCAGTTATCACTGCTTTTGTTGCCACATTCATTTTATATAAAGAAAGTAAATAATAACGGGGTGAAAACCTATGTCAAAATATAAAACAATACTGCAATCTAATAAAGACGAATTACATTCTTTATATGAAATTGCAAACCAAGATTCATGGAAACCAATTTATCATATCCACCCACCATTTGGATTAATGAATGATCCTAACGGTGTATCATACTACAATGATGAATATCACGTTTTTTATCAGTGGTATCCATTTGGTCCCATTCATGGAATGAAGCATTGGGGGCATGTGAGGTCAAAAGACCTTATTAACTGGGAGCGTATGCCTGTAGCCATCATCCCTACTGAAAGCTATGAATCACACGGTGCATATTCTGGTAGTGCTATCGTAAAAGATGGCCTTCTTCATCTACTTTATACAGGGAATATAAAAAAGCCTGATGATTCCCGTGATACAAAACAATGTATGGCAACAATGGATTCACAATATACGATGACGAAATATAGTAATAATCCTGTTATTGATATAATTCCTGACGGATATACAAAACATGTACGTGATCCAAAAGTCTGGAAACATAATGATATGTACTATATGTTACTCGGTGCCCAACGTGAAAATAAAACAGGAACTCTATTACTATACAAATCACAAGACCTATACAATTGGCATTTCCAAGGCGAAATTACAACAAACTTAAAAGAATTCGGATTTATGTGGGAATGCCCCGATTACTTCCAATTATCAGGGAAAGATATACTTCTCTTTTCACCGCAAGGAATTGAAAAAGACGGAGAAAACTTTCACAATGTATACAATGTCGTTTATGCTATAGGCCATTTCGATATTAAAAATTTATATTTCCATGTTGATTCCTATTACGAAGCTGATAAAGGATTCGATTTTTATGCCCCTCAAACTTTAGAAGACTCTACTAGTCGTCGCCTATTGTTTGCTTGGGCAGGATCAAGTGAAATCACATATCCTTCTGATGATTATATGTGGGCTCATTGCCTAACACTTCCACGTGAATTAACATTAGAAGATAACATCTTAAAACAAAAACCAGTTTCAGAATTAACAAAACTACGAACAACAAAAAAAGACATTTCAGGAGATATAACAGCTGGATTAAATGTATTATCAACGCTTGATGATGAAGACTCCTATGAATTAATTGTTACACTTAAAACAGAAGATGCAAAGCGTTTTGGTCTTTCTCTCTTCCACAATGAGGAGGAATGTTTCCCCATTACATTTAATCGGGAACAAGGTACTATTTCTATAGACAGAGGCAACTTCTACCATCAATTTGGCGGAGAATATGGATTTGAACGCTGTAAAAAAATCAATATTCAAGATACGATAGAACTACAAATATTTGTAGATAAAAGCATCGTGGAAATTTTCTTATACGATGGTTCAACAGTCTTTACGTCCCGAGTTTTTCCCCGAAAAGACATGAAACATCATATCGCAATCTTTTCAGATGCAAAACTAAGCTTTACCATCACACAATATAAGCTGAAAAGAGGGATTGTATGAGAAATGTCTTTTGTATAGGTGAACTATTAATTGATTTTGTGTGCCGAAATACTAACGTTTCTTTAGTAAACGGTTCAGATTTCGAAAAAAAAGCTGGTGGAGCACCCGCTAACGTTGCTGCTGCGATTACAAAATTAGGTGGACACGCTACATTTATGGGGCAAGTAGGAAACGACCCATTTGGTGAGTTTCTTGAACAAACTTTACAGCGTGCGCAAGTCGATACATCCATGCTCATAAAAGATAAACAAACAACACTTGCATTCGTATCCATCGATCAAGATGGCGAACGTGATTTTACTTTTATGCGTGGTGCAGATGGTGAATATCAATTCAATAGCATTGATTTATCAAAAATACAAACGAATGATTTAATACATTTCGGTTCAGCGACAGCTTTACTATCAAGCCCATTAAAAGAAACGTATTTTCAGTTGTTACAATATGCGAAAGATAAAGGCCATTTTATTTCTTTTGATCCAAATTATCGAAGTGCACTCATTACAAATACAGAACAATTCTCTCAAGATTGTCTAACCTTTATAAAACATGCACACTTCGTAAAAGTAAGTCAAGAGGAAGCTACTATGCTCTCTAAAGAGAGTGATTTACAACAAGCTGCACTCAAATTATTAAATTATGGCGCAAAAGTAGTAGCTATTACACTTGGAAAAGACGGTACCCTTCTTGCGACAAATGAAGGTCAAACTATTGTCTCTTCTATTTCCATTCAACAAGTCGATACAACTGGTGCTGGTGATGCTTTCGTTGGAGCAATGTTATATCAGATTGCCCAAAGTGAACATACACTTTCGTATCATTTCAAAGACTTAACAGCGTTTATCTCCTTTGCAAATAAAGTAGGCGCTATCACATGTACAAATTACGGTGCAATTGCCTCTCTTCCATCATTAACAGATATAAAAGCATACGATTAATCGTATGCTTTTTTACATCCCTCTCCAAAAATCATGCATAATAAAAAAGTACAAAATAACGAGAACGGCCGTCCCGCATAAGGTAATGCGCCGATATATACTCTTCTCTCCTTCCCTCGCTTTCACAAACGCCCAAATAAATCCGAAGAACAATATTAAATCAACATATGGAACATAAAAAGAAAAGACGAGAAACGCATATAAATACACGATAAATAAACAGGTCGTTACTAAGAAAACTTTAAACGCAAATTCACTTTTCATAATATAACCGCCCCCTATCTGTACTGTATTATATTCAGCAAAATACAATAGTTGCAGTTAAACTCCAAGTATAAATAAGCTACCGTCTATAATACGGTAGCCATTACGGAACATTGTATTTCCGTTTATATATATTACTTAAAATCGAAGAAGGAATTTGCTCGTAACGAACTTTCTCTCCTGTTTCATCTATAATATACGAATTGTTTCCTATATAATATATTCCATCTTTTCGTTTTGAGTACACTGGATATCTTTCATTTGGCAATACCGTTTTCACTTTCGTTAACTGTCCATTTGGTTCTTGCCAATATATATCCGCGCGGTCTACTAGCGTAAGTACTCCAATTTGTTCTTCTTCTATTTTTCGACCATTCCAGCTCACAACGCGATAACCAAGCTTATTCGCTTCATATTCGGGGCTCGTATGAAAACGAGAAATGATTACTTTTGTTTGTAATTGTACTCGGTCATATAACCATTGTATATCCCTGTCATGCATACGAATGCAGCCATTTGATTCCCTACTTCCAATCGTCCATTCCCGGTTCGTCCCGTGAATTGCATATTCATTCTTATCTAGTCCAAGCCACCTCGTACCAAGAGGGTTATTCGGTGCACCCCCAGGTATTTTTTTTCGATGGTATTCTTTATTTTTAAATTTAGTTATAATACAAAAATTACCTTCAGGCGTAGGTGTACGATCTCTTCCAGTCGTTACTGGAAATGTTTTTGTGTAATTTCCATTTTCAAAAAAAGACAACTGGTTCGTCGTAAGATTTACTAATATTAAATGATCTGTATTAGCAAAAGCACTAACCGGTAGGATGAAAAATAATAGTATGATGAAACATAACTTTTTCAGCTATATCCCCCCTAGCGCTCCCTATAATAATTGGAATTAACATTACTTTGCTCTTATAAATGAAAACTATCCATTTACAATAACGCCCCCATTTACATGTATCATTTGCCCAGTAACATAGGATGAATCACCAGATGCCAAGTATACATATGCCGGCGCTAATTCATATGGTTGACCAGGTCTTTGCATCGGAACATTGCTCCCAAACTGAGAGACTTTCTTCTCATCAAAGCTCGATGGAATAAGCGGTGTCCAAATCGGGCCTGGTGCAACACCATTTACCCGAATCCCTTTTTGCACTAACGATTGAGAAAGTGATCTTGTAAAAGCTACGATTGCTCCTTTCGTTGCGGAATAATCAATTAACGTTTCATTTCCTTCATATGCAACGATAGATGCCGTATTTATAATGACATCCCCTTTCTTCAAATGAGAAAGAGCTGCTTTCGTAACGTGAAAATAAGAAAAAATATTAATACGAAATGTTTTTTCTAGCTGTTCTGCTGTAATATACTCTAGCCCTTGCTGCGGATATTGCTGTGCAACGTTATTCACTAAAATATTTAAACTACCTAACTGCCGGGCGGTCTCTTCCACAATATCTTTACAATGCTGTTCATTACTCAAATCCCCCGGCAACAATACACACTTTACACCTTCTTTTTCAACACGTTGTTTCGTCTCATTTGCATCTTCTTCCTCATCTAAATAAGCAATCGCAACATTTGCTCCCTCTTTTGCAAAAGCGATGGAAACTGCTCGTCCAATTCCGCTATCTCCTCCCGTAATTAACACATTCTTCCCTTTTAACTTTTCACTTCCTTTATAGTTTGCATCTTCAAACTGCGGAAGGGGGCTCATTAATGATTCAATACCTGGCTGCTTATTTTGATGTTGCGCAGGCATTGTTATAAAGTTTTTTTGCTGTGGCATAGCTTCTTTCAACTCCTTTTCCTTAGCATGTGCACAATAAAAAGCTGAAATTCACACATCGTTTTACGATTAATATTCGAATTTAAGACACAAAATATGAATTGTTATAAACTTTTTATGCAAAACTATTGCAAAATAGATAAAAAACGAATATTATATATAACTGTTGTGAAAATTATTCGTAAACAGAAAGGATGTTTATATGTTTAACCTTTCAAAACATAAAACTTCTATTAAAACTGAAATTATGGCAGGTATTATTACCTTCTTAACAATGGCATATATCATTGTCGTAAACCCTGTTATCCTTGGAGATGCAGGTGTTCCATTTGAACAAGCATTTACAGCAACAATTATTGCTGCTGTTGTCGGAACATTATTTATGGCAATCTTTACAAACTTACCAATCGCAATCGCGCCAGGTATGGGATTAAATGCTTACTTCTCTTACTCTGTTGTAAAAGCGCATGAAGGCATGACTTTCGCAATTGCATTCTCTGCTGTATTCGTAGCAGGTATGATTTTAATTTTGCTATCATTTACATCTTTCCGTACAAAATTAATGGAAGCAATTCCTGAAAACTTAAAACATGCAATTACTGCTGGTATCGGGCTATTTATCGCCTTTATCGGTTTACGTTTAACAGGTATCGTTACAAAAAATGATGCAAACTTAGTTGGACTTGGTGATCTTCACTCTGCTCCAGTACTACTAGCATTAGCTGGACTTGGAATTACAATTGTCCTTATGTCTTTAAATGTAAATGGCGCACTATTTATCGGGATGTTATTAACTGGTATTATCGCTTTCTTCACAGGACAATTAACATTCTCAAACGGTGTTACATCAATGCCTGGATTACCAGAAGGAATTATCGTTTCAAATCCAATTACTGCTGTATCTGACGTAATTAACTACGGATTATACGGCGTTGTATTCTCATTCTTCCTTGTTACACTATTCGATACAACAGGTACATTACTTGGCGTTGCACAACAAGGTGGATTTATGAAGGACGGAAAGCTTCCAAAAGCAGGACGAGCTCTTCTATCTGACTCATTCTCAGCAACTATTGGTTCTATGTTCGGAACGACACCATCAACAGCTTACATTGAATCATCTGCTGGTGTTGCAGCTGGTGGTCGTACTGGTTTAACAACTGTTACAGTAGCTGTTCTATTCGCATTAGCAGCATTCTTCGGACCATTAGTAAGTGCTGTTTCTGGTGTATCAGCTATTACTGCTCCATCATTAATTATCGTTGGTAGTCTTATGATGGGTTCAGTTCGCCACATCGATTGGGACGCATTTGATGAAGCATTCCCAGCATTTTTAGTAATCTTAAGCATGCCACTTACATCAAGTATCGCAACAGGTATCGCACTTGGATTTATTTCATATCCACTTATGAAAGTGGCAAAAGGTAAATTCCGTGCTGTTCACCCACTTGTATATGTATTTGGAATTTTGTTTGCTTATCAATTGATATTCTTACCACATTAAAATCCCTCATAAAGAGGGATTTTTTTATACATAAAAAGTAGAGCATCGAAATTCGATGCTCTATTTTCCTTTTTTAAAAGCAATATAAAAAGGCTACAGAGAAATTCTTCTCCGCAGCCTAATATTTATTTTTGCAAGAACGCCTGCAAATCTGCAAACTGTCTCTTTGCATCTTCATAGCCTTGCTCGTATAGATTTTGTAGTTTTGCTGTATCTTTTTCCATACGATCTACTTGAAGCGGTACTTCTGGACGAATAACAAATAAATTCCCAGCTTGTTCTTCTTTTTCAATATAGTGAAGTGTTTCATTATACACTTCATAACGATTTAGCATCGTGTTCACAAGGTTCGGATATTTTTTATAAGCTTTCGCAGCAATCCACCCAAATCTTGATTTTTTCTTTGCGTAACCATGATTTCTCGTTAAAATTACGACTGATTTTTTAAATCCATCTTCCTGTGCTTTACGAACTGGAATTGGATCAGAAATCCCGCCATCTAACAGTTGCTTACCACGATAATTTACGACTGGTGCAATGAAAGGCAATGAACTAGACGCTTGTAATAAATTTAGTGCATCATCATTCGTTCCTTCTTTTTCAAAATAAACAGACTGTCCTGTTTCACAATCCGTCGTTCCTACAAGGAAACGTTCTGGACTATTAAAGTATGTTTCAAAATCAAACGGCACATGCTTTTCTGGAATTTCATGAAAAATGAAATCCATATCAAATAGCTGACGTTTTCTCCATAAATTTTTATACGATAAATATTTCGGATGTGATGCATAATCAATATTGACCGTTTTATTTCTATTTCTTTGTCTGGAAAGATACGACGCTGCATGACAAGCACCAGCTGATACACCGATTACATATGGAAAATATAAATCTTGTTCCATAAAGTATTCTAATATCCCGCCCGTGTATACACCACGCATACCGCCGCCTTCTAATACTAACCCCGTATTTTCAAGCATGTTACTCTCTCCTCTATATATATTGACTCTTTAATTATTCACCATGTTAAGTATCTTTTTCTATTATATATGAGTTCTTTCAGAAATTATATTTAAAAGCCTTGAGAAAAAGGAGTTTTTTCTTCCAATTATATTTCCAAATGACCGGAGACATCCTTTATAAACCTTTGAATAAAGTCTTGCTCTTCTTTCGTATATCCATCTAAAAGTAACAACCACTTTTCTTCAGCTTGCTTATGCAATTTTTCATGAGCTTTATATATTTCATTCCCACTCTCCGTTAAGCTGAAGAAGATTTCTTTTTGATTATCTAACATTTGCATCTTCTCAACGAATTGCTTTTGAAACAACTTTGTACAAATTTTAGAGATTGCTCCCTTCGTCAGGCCCATTTCTGTCGTAATTGCCGTTACATTCATCAAACCATTTTTTCCGATACATTCGATTACATGTAACTCAGATAAAGACATACTACTTACGCCTGTCTCACGAAGAAACTTCTCATTTTGTCGTTTTAAATGTTCTTCTTTTTTATGCAAAAGTGTACGAATGTCCGAAAGTATTTCCATTTGCTTCGTTGCATGCTTCAATCCGTTCGCCTCCTAAGTTTCCAAAGAAACAATTTAACTATATACCATTTTAAAACCATTTTTTCATCTTTACAAGTAAGAAAATCATGTTAAAATAAATTTAGTTTCCGAGGAAACTAAATCACAAGGAGGTTAACATGATGAAAAACTCTAAACTAACTTTTATTTTATATGTTGTCTGTATTAGTGCCTTACTCGGTTCCTTCGCTCAAAATATTTACACACCTATCTTACCGATGATTCAAAATTCTTTTCACACTTCTCTTTATCTTGTAAATGTAACAGTTTCACTTTTCACATTCGTTCTTGCAATTATGCAGCTCGTATATGGACCTTTAATTGATACAAAAGGGAGAAAATCTGTCCTTATCCCTAGTTTGGTCATTAGTACAATTGGTTCAATCGGATGTGCCTTTTCGGCAAACATTTATTTATTTCTCTTTTTTAGAGCTGTTCAAGCTATAGGAATAGCGGCTATACCTGTAGTTTCAGCAACGATTATCGGCGATTTATTTGAAGGAAAAGAACGCGGAGAAGCGATGAGCCTATACCAAATGTTACTTGCCCTCGCACCTGCAATGGCTCCTCTCATAGGTGGTTATCTTGGCAGTATAAATGGTCACTTATCTGTATTTCTCTTTTTATCTACACTTGGCATTATCTTATTAATTATAAACATTTCACTACTCCCAGAAACAAAGCCAAATATAATTAAACAATCTAAAGCACAAAAGAATTACTCTCTTATCTTAAAAAATAAAACTGGATTTTCTATTACTCTTATTGGCTTCATTCAATTTTGTATTTACTTTTGCTTTCTCGTTTTTTTACCGAGTATTTTAACAAATTCATTTCATTTAACTGTAAATAAAATTGGTCTTATGTTTGTACCAATGTCTCTTTCTATCATGCTAGGAAGTTTTTGCTACAAATTTTTGCAAAAACGCCTCACAACAAAGCAAGCTTTATTTATTACGAGTTTCTTCAATATTATATGTGTCGTTTTATTCTCTTTCACATATAACATCAATATCCCATTCATCATTATCGTTACATCTTTGTACGGTTTTAGTATGGGACTTTCTATGCCAACTCACACTACTTTATTAACAGAAGAATTCGTACAAGAACGCGCAACAGCTATTGGTATGTACAACTTCATCCGCTATCTTGGTATGGGCACAGGGCCACTTATAGGTGGATTTCTTTTATTTAACCAAAATTACTTTTGGATTTTCTTCCTAGGCGCAATTATGTTTTTACTTGTAATCTTATATACAATGAAAATGCTAAGTTTTCATTCTGTACAAAAAGCAAAATAGAGCCCCCAAAAAGGTCGGCTCTATTTATCCTCTTTGATCCGCAACAATATGAATATCAATATACTTTGTTTGTCTCATAATTTCATTTACAATAGAGCCTTTTCGTATTTCTTCCCACCTTGTTCTAGCCGATTGTCCAAGTAAAATTTGTGTTACTTGCAATCTTTTCGCGACTTCAATAATAACATCCGCTGGCTTTCTTCCCTTTGCTTCTTCTAATACAAAACTTGCATCAAATTGATTCGTGAGCGCCTTCCACTCTTCGATCGTCTGCTTTTTTCCAGCTGAAATAGAATCTATATTTTCCCTCTCAACGTTTAATACGTACAATTCAGCATTTAACCGATCAGCCATGCGCCATCCCCGTCGTATTAATTTCTCCGCTGTTGAACTGTATTGTACACAAACGAGAATTTTTTCTTTTACGCCAATCGGTTCTATTACTGTTTGGCTAATTTTCTCGTCCATATCATCCGCAACTTCTCGAAGTGATAATTCCCTAAGTGCTCCTAAATTATTAAGTGTAAAGAAGTTTTGTAAGCTTTGCTGAATTTTTTCTTCTTTATATATCTTTCCGTCTATTAGTCTCTTCCTTAATACCTCGGGCGTTGCATCAACGAGCTGAATTTCATTTGCTTTTTGTAAAATAAAATCTGGAATTCGTTCTCTTACTTTTACATTCGTAATTTGAGCTACAATATCATGAACACTTTCTAAATGTTGAATATTAAAAGCTGATAATACCGATATACCAGCCTCTAACAATTCCTGCACATCCATATAACGTTTCTTATGTTTAGAACCAGGAACATTACTATGCGCAAGTTCATCCACTACAACTACTTGCGGCGCGCGTTTTTTTATTCCTTCCACATCAAGCTCATAAAATACCTTTCCTTTATACTGTATTTCTTTCAAAGGAACTTTTTCTAAATCAGCAATTGCTTCTTCCGTCTCTTTTCTTCCATGCGTTTCAATTAAACCAATTACAATATCAATTCCATCTTTTTTCATTTCCCTTGCATCAAAGAGCATTTTATAACTTTTTCCTACGCCTGGAGCTGCTCCTACATATAGCTTTAACTTTCCGCGATTTTGCTGACGAATATATTCTAAATATTCCTCTGGCGTTCGCCTTTGAAACTTCGGTTCATAATCATCTGCATACAAAATAAACACTACCTTTCATTCGAAACAACGCTACCTCAATCCATTAGATTGAGGTAGCACTGTTACTATTTCATTAATTTCTGTAATGCCAAATTTAGCTTTAAGACGTTTACGCGGGTCTCTCCAAATAAACCAAGCGCAGCACCTTCTGTTTGATCTTTAATCAATTGATTAAGTTTTTCTTTCGGAATATTCGTTAATTTCGAGATGCGATCCACCTGCACCGAGGCCGCCTTTGGACTAATATCAGGATCAAGCCCTGAACCTGAATTTGTCACTAAATCTATTGGTATTTCTGTAACCGGAACAGCTGGATTTTTTTCCTTCCAGTCCGCAATACTTTTCTCTACTCGCTTTGCTAAATCTGGATTAGATGGTGCATAGTTATTTGAACCAGATGCTTCAGCCTTATATTCAATACTAGAAACACGCCCTTGAAAATAACGTGGATCCGTGAAGTTTTGACCAATTAATTTAGAACCAATCACTTCATTTTTATCATTATATATTAGACTTCCATCCGCGTTATCCTTCATTACTGCTTGTGCAATACCAGTAACAATAAGTGGGTATACAAGTCCACACAACACTAGAAATGTAAAAGTAATACGGATAATTGGTGATAGTATACTTTGTTTCTTCTCCATCTTTTTCCCCTCTTCCTTATATAAACAAGCCGACAATCATATCAATTACCTTAATTCCAATGAACGGAACGATAACTCCGCCAAGCCCATAAATAAGTAAGTTTCGGCTAAGCAATGCATTAGAACTCATCGGTTTATATGCAATACCTTTCATCGCTAACGGAATGAGTAATGGAATAATAACAGCGTTAAATATTAATGCTGATAAAATTGCTGACAGTGGTGATGTTAGTTTCATAATGTTTAATGCTTCCATTTGCGGAATCGCAAGTGTAAACATTGCTGGAATGATTGCAAAATATTTCGCTATATCATTCGCAATACTAAACGTCGTTAAAGCACCTCGCGTCATTAACAATTGCTTACCGATTCCTACAACCTCAATAATTTTCGTTGGATTTGAGTCTAGATCAATCATGTTCGCCGCTTCTTTCGCTGCTGTCGTACCACTGTTCATCGCTAATCCAACGTCCGCCTGTGCTAATGCTGGAGCATCATTTGTACCATCACCTGTCATCGCTACAAGTTTCCCTTTATCTTGCTCTGCTTTAATAACAGCAATTTTATCTTCCGGTTTACACTCGGCAACGAATTCATCTACTCCAGCTTCTTTTGCAATCGTTGCTGCTGTTAACGGATTATCACCTGTACACATAACCGTTTTAATCCCCATTTGGCGCAACTGTTCAAAACGATCACGCATACCCGGTTTTACTGTATCCTTTAAATAAATTAAGCCATAAATACGATTATCTACTGCAACTACAAGTGGTGTTCCGCCCTCTTTTGAAATTAAGTCTGCTTTTTGATTTACATCTTTCGGAATTGTTCCGCCTTGTGACTCAACCCATTCAATAACGGCACCTACAGCACCTTTTCTCACTTTCGTTCCGTCTTGTAAATCAACACCACTCATTCTCGTTTCTGCTTTAAACGGAACAAACTCACCTTGTTCTGCAAGTTCTCTATTATATGATATAGATTTTCCCTGCACATACTCGATAACAGATCGACCTTCTGGTGTTTCATCTAAAACAGAACTAATAGCGGCCCACTTTCCAACTTGCTCAATCGTTTCATTTCCTACAGGTAATAATGTATGAGCCATTCGGTTCCCAAAAGTAATTGTACCTGTTTTATCTAAAATAATTGTATTAATATCGCCAGCAGCTTCTACTGCTTTCCCTGACATCGCTAACACGTTAAATTTTGTTACCCGGTCCATCCCAGCAATACCAATCGCTGATAGCAAACCACCAATTGTCGTTGGAATTAAACATACTAACAACGCTACAAGTACAGCAGTATCAATTTGAAAACCTAAATAATTTGTAAAAATCGGCAACGTCACAACGACGATCAAGAAAATAAGAGTTAAGCTCGTTAATACTGTATTTAAAGCAATCTCATTCGGCGTTTTTTGACGAGCAGCTCCTTCTACTAAAGAAATCATTTTATCGATAAATGATTCACCAGGATTACTCGTAATGACAATTGTAATTTCATCACTTACGACCATCGTTCCACCTGTTACGGAACAAAAATCACCGCCTGCTTCTTTTATAACAGGAGCTGATTCACCTGTAATTGCAGATTCATCTACAGATGCTAATCCTTTGATTACTTCGCCATCACTTGGAATCATTTCTCCTTGTTTTACGATAACAACGTCACCTTTTCTAAGATCAGTTGCTGAAACTTGGACAATGTCTCCATTTTCTTTTACTACATTTGCAAACACATCTTTCTTCGACTGCTTTAAAGAATCGGCTTGCGCTTTACCACGACCTTCTGCTAATGCTTCTGCAAAATTCGCAAATAAAACTGTAAATAATAGAATGAGAGAAACTGTTATATTAAACCATCCTGGTATACTACTAGAACTGCTTGGAAGAAAAGATAACATGAACGTAATGATAAATCCAATTTCCACAACGAACATAATCGGATTCTTTATCATGACCTTCGGATTCAATTTCGCAACGGATTGCTTCATCGCATGTGTTACGATATCACGATCCATCGTTTTCGCTTGTCTAACTTCATCTTCTACAGCATGTATTTGGGACTCATTTAATTGTTTTTCTTTTACTACTACCGGTCTCATCATTTACCCTCCATTACTTCAATGTAAGAAATTCTGCAATTGGACCGAGTACTAACATTGGGAAGAATGTTAATGCACCGACAATTACAATTGTTCCGATGAAGATGCCACCAAATAAACTATTATCTGTACGGAACGTTCCGACTGTTTCTGGCACTACCGTTTTTTCTTTCAATGAAGCTGCCACAGCTAGCATCGTAATTAAACTGAAGTAACGTCCTAAAAACATAACTAAACCAGTCGTAATATTCCAAAACGGTGTATTATCTCCTAATCCTTCAAATCCAGATCCGTTATTCGCAGCTGACGATGTATATTCATATACCACTTGCGTCAAACCGTGGAAACCGGAATGAGAAATAGCATCCGTCCCTAAATTTGTTGAAAGAGCTAATGCCGAAAATCCTAAAATGAGCAATGGATGAAATAAAATCGTGACCGCGATTAATTTCATTTCCTTACCTTCAATCTTTTTACCTAAAAACTCTGGTGTCCGTCCAACCATTAACCCAGATATAAACACCGCGATAATTGCATACATAATAATGTTTACAAAACCTGCTCCAACGCCGCCATACACAGTATTTAACATCATATTTACAAGCGGAACTAAACCGCCAATTGGTGTTAACGTATCATGCATCGTATTAACAGCGCCTGTTTCAGCAGCTGTCGTTACCGTTGCGTATAGTGAAGAAAATACTGTTCCAAATCGTACTTCTTTCCCTTCTGTACTTCCTTGTACATGTTCGATACCCATTCCATTTAATGCCGGATTCCCATTTAGTTCAGATGTCGTAATCGTTATAAATCCTAGTAAAAACACCATAAAAAGTGATACGAAAAGGATGCGACCTTGTTTTTTATTTCCTACCATTCGTCCGTACGTAAATGGAAGTGCTGTTGGTAATAACATCATAAGCATCATTTGCAAAATATTACTCATTTGTCCTGGATTTTCAAAAGGATGCGTAGAGTTCGCTCCGAAAAATCCACCGCCGTTATTTCCAAGTTCCTTTATGGAAACGAATGATGCAACAGGTCCACGTAATATACTTTGCTTTGCCCCATCAATCGTTTGTGCTGTAACCGCCCCATCTAACGTTTGCGGTACGCCAAGTGCGACAAAAACTAGTGCCGCAATAAATGCAATAGGAAGAAACACTCTCGTTAACGCTCTCGTAAAATCAACGAAAAAGTTACCAAGTTCTTTTCCAGCAAGTCCTCTTATAAAAGCCATAACGAGCGCTAATGTCGTTGCTGGTGCCGCAAACATTAAAAATGTAATCCCGATTAATTGTGATAAATAGGATAAACCATTTTCACCGCTATAATGCTGTAAATTTGTATCAGCCATAAAACTAATCGCTGTATTAAAAGCGAGCGTAGGCTCCATCCCTTCAATATGCGCTGGATTTAACGGCAGCACACCTTGTAATCTGAAAATGAAATATACAACAACAATCATAAATCCGTTGAGTAAAACTAATGATAATGCGTACTGTTTCCACGTTTGATTGTATTCTTTTACACCCGTAATTTTAAAAATAAGTTTTTCAAAAGGCCCAAATACTTTATCTAGCGTTTTGCTACCTTGAAAAGCTTTTTCTAAATAAACCCCCGTTGGCTTTGCTACTAAAATAAACAAGAGCATTGTAATAATGACTGCAACCCAAATCATAATGAATGATTCCCCCTAATTAAAACTTCTCTGGATTTAATAATGCATACACTAAATACACTGTAATTGCTGCGACAATAACCGATAAGACAATCATCATGATTGCTTTCCTTCTTTCACAACTTTATCTGACCAACTTGCAAGACTTGCCATTGATGCAACTAATAAAATAAAAATCCCGACCATTACAACATCTAACATAGCTATCCCTCGCTTTGATTTTTGTTAAAATTTACCATTTAAATATTAAAAAAGAACACTGAGCTCTACTCAGTGTTCAAAAAATGAACAACAAAAAGTAAACCTCCTCTCTAAACGCTTACGAGGTTAGCTGTCGGATTCGGGCCTAAAGAGTAGCCCTACTTTCAAAACTGAAAGATTCACCCCAAGTGACGATGCACAAAATTGGTTCCCCCGCTCCATTTCTGGAACTCAGCGATTTTAGGTTTTTTTGGAAATTTTATGAATGATTTATGAGAGTAAATATACTCCTCTATATTTCACTTGTAAAGGAGTAAATTACTGAAAATAATAATATTTACATTCATTTAAACGCTTACATTGAAGATTATTACTATTATTTCATCTATTTTCTTTATTTCTCTTCTCTTTTCTTAAAAATGACCTTTTAAATATGAAATAAAAAGAGCGAATGACATGAAGTGCATAGCTTGTTGCACTCAGCATTCGCTCTTTTTTATTCAACCTTTATTCTCCTCGTAAAAATGCACGTAAATTTCTCCCGCGAATATAAACTTGTGTCAATTCTGCATGTAGCTGCTCATACTCGGTAATATCTACCTCTAAATACAAAGCATCTTTTGATGGTAATATAATATACGGCCCTGGAAAAAGGGGATCGATCTGAACCAATTCTTGAACTCGCTCTACCGATACTGCCCAACGATTTGCTATATCTCCAAGTAATAGTACCTTCATCATTTCTTCCCCCGCCCTATTCAAAAAATAAAAAAGAAATATTATCACAATTTGTAAACACGACAAACTTAGCTCCAATTGTTTCATAGAGCCTCGCTGGATATCGTTTATTCCTTGTAACAACAGTAATAGGTGCTTGAAAAGAAAAGCGAATGTGTTCTGTGAAAAAACTAACGATTGGAAGCTCATCCCCTAGTAAAATCACCTTCTTAATACACTCACAAATACTAGTAAAGTCCTGCTCCTTACTGCAGCTATAAGTCCAATCAAACCCACAATTCCTAACTTCAGCCGCTATCTCTTCATTTGCTGTAAAAATAATTAACTCATGTTGAAATGATACTAAATCTCTTAAACTATTTACCTTACTTTCTTCTCCAACACAAATAAGTGTTAGTTCCATGTACCTCATCCTCCTTAGTATAAAAGAAATCAAACATAGATTGATATTCCCCTATACTAATCAGATCGATGAAGTGATGTATCCATCATGGCACCGTCCTCTCTCAAGACGCTTACGAAGTTAGCTGTCGGATTCGGACTTTGAGAGTAGCCCTACTTTCAAACTTGAAAGATTCACCCCTAGTGACACTGCACAAATTGGTTCCTCCGCTCCATATAATTGGACTCAGCGTTTACAAAAAAATGTATTCTGGCTGATATATTACTCCTGTATTTTGAAAAAGTAAACAGAAAAAAAGCCAGTTATAAAACTGGCTTTTCACTTATCTATACACGCGTTCTATTCACTTTATACGCAAAATGATTCGTCGGTCCATGACCACTACCAATATTCAATGGCTCTTCAATTGCTATACTAATAAATCGTTTTGCTTCTTGAACAGCATCTTCAATTGAGTATCCTTTCGCAAGTCCTGCTGTAACCGCTGAAGCAAATGTACACCCACTTCCATGCGTTTGCTTTGAAGGAATTCGCTCGCTTCTAAACTCAATAAATTTTTCTCCATCAAAGAGGAAATCAATTACTTCATTCCCTTGATATTCTGCATGTCCGCCCTTCATAAGCACATATTTAGCACCTAATTCATGCAATATTTTTGCAGCTTCCTTACTATCTTCAACATTATGAATCTCCATCCCAGTTAACACTTCTGCTTCTGGGACATTCGGTGTTATAACAGTTGCTACTGGTAATAAATATTCTTTTAATGCTTGAACTGCTTCTTGCTGTAATAATGATGCACCGCCTTTTGCAATCATAACGGGATCTAGCACAATATTATTCCAGCCAAACTTTTTAATTTGTTCTGCAACAATTTGAATTATTTCACTACTAAATAACATTCCTAGTTTCACTGCATCTGGTGTTACATCCGTACCAATTGAATTCAGCTGTTCTGTAATACCTTCTAATGGAACAGGATATACCCCTTGAACGCCAAGCGTGTTTTGAGCAGTAATTGCCGTAATAGCCGTCATTCCGTATACACCAAGCTCTTGGAATGTTTTTAAATCTGCCTGAATTCCAGCACCGCCGCCGCTATCAGACCCTGCAATTGTTAAAGCTTTATTCACTTTCATCCCACTCATCCTTTTCTATCCAAAATAGCGATGATAAATCGTTTTTGCTTCGCTTATATCTTTCGTTCCATGTACGAGCACACGGCCATCTTTAAAGGCTACTAACCTCTTGTCTTCAACAGAAAATGATAGTAAATATGGATTTATATTTAAATCATTTACACGACCTTCCAACAACTCTTTATATTGTTCAAAATTCATTTCATCTTTATGAGGTGGTCTAATTTGAACTGTATTTCGCCCGCATAAAACTGCTGTTTTTGATGTGTTTTCTTTATTTAAATACGGATATAATGCATTCTCTCCGCATGAAGGACAATTATGCTGGCGAAGTTTTTGCACATTCATACATGAATACTCATTCTTCCACATATCAAACGATACAAGCCCATCTCGAAGTGATTCGTAATCTTCTACTAACAGTTTAAGAGCTTCTGTTACTTGATGAGAAACGACAAGAGATACAGCAGGTGATATAATACCCGCTGTATCACATGTTGCCCCGCCAAGCGGAATCGACTGTAATAAACATGATAAACATGGTGTTTTACTAGGAAGGATTGTGTAAGAAAGACCGTAACTACCTACACATGCACCGTAAATCCATGGAATAGAATATTTTTGTGATATATCATTTACAATAAAGCGCGTTTCGAAATTATCAGTCGCATCAATAATTACATCAACATTTATAACAAGTTCTTCTAGCTCTTCAGCTGTTACATCTTGAACGAGAGCTTCTATTGTTACATCACTATTAATCTCTTCTAAACGTTTTTTAGCCGCTATAGCTTTTGGAAGATTATTCTTTACGTCGCTCTCTGCATACAATTGTTGTCTTTGTAAATTACTCCAATCTACATAATCACGGTCAACAATTGTTATCTTGCCAACACCTGCTCTTACAAACATCTCTGCATTTGCACTACCTAATGCACCTGCACCGATAATAAGCACATGCTTTTCTCTTATCTTTTGCTGTCCTTCTTCTCCAATTGGAGAAAATAGTTCTTGGCGAGAATATCGATTATTCAACTACGCTCATTCCTTCTAAAGGACTACTTGCAGTTGCACAACGCTTACGTGCAATGCGACCTGCTTCAAATCCTAAACGGCCTGCTTCAATACTTAATTTCATTGCTTGTGCCATTTTAATAGGATCTTTTGCTCCTGATACAGCTGTATTTAATAACACGCCATCTGCTCCTAATTCCATTGCAAATGCCGCATCAGCTGGGCTACCAATACCGGCATCAACGATAACTGGTACTGTCGCTTGTTCAATAATGAAGCTCAAATTTAATGGATTTACAATACCAAGTCCTGATCCGATTGGAGATGCTCCTGGCATAATCGCATGCACGCCAAGCTCTTGTAATTTACGTGCTAATACAACATCATCAGATGTATACGGAAGTACGATAAATCCTTCTTCCAGTAACATTTCAGATGCCTTTAATGTTTCTACCGGATCAGGTAATAACGTTCTATCATCACCAATAACTTCTACCTTTATCATGTCACAAAGCCCAGAAGCTTTTGCTAATTTTGCAATACGAACAGCCTCTTCAGCGTTTTTTGCTCCTGCTGTATTTGGTAATAACGTATATTTTTTCACATCAAGTTTCTCTAATAAATTAGGTTGCTTTGCATCAAAGATATCCATACGACGTACTGCAAACGTTAAAATTTCAGCTTCAGAAACGTCAATTGCCTTTTGCTGTACGTCAAAATCAGGGAATTTACCTGTTCCTAATAAAAGTCTAGAATGAAATGAAAATGGTCCAATGTTTAACATAATCAACCGCCTCCTACGAAAGTTACAATCTCAATTTGGTCTCCATCAAAAACAGATGTATCTGTATGATCATCTTTTTGTAAAATATCTTTATTACGCTCTACTACAACAATTCTGTTATCTAGCTCTAAATGTGTAAGTAGCTCAGCTACTGTTTTTACACTCGCTGGCACTTCAATTTGGTTACCATTAATTTTTAAATTCAAACTTCCATCCCCTTTCTAAACTCTTCTAGAAAGCAATGAATCTAGCAAATGATTCTCTTGCTTTCCTTCTATTAAATCAGCCATATATTGGCCAGAAATAGGACTTAATAAAATACCGTTTCGATAATGGCCCGTGCAAGCATATAAACCTTTTATTTCTTCATGCTCTCCCATATAGGGAGCTTCATGATTCGATTGTGGTCTTAATCCTGCCCACGTGCTTTCCCATTCTGCTTCTTTTAAAGCTGGCAATATTGTATAAGCACGCTCTAATATAGAAGTTATACTTTCTGGCTGCACAGTTTTATTGAACGTATGTGGCTTCATTGTTGCCCCAATTACGTAACGTCCACCGCGCTTTGGAGTAATGTAAAATCTTTCTTGAAAAATAGGTGCTTTTAAAAGTTGTTTTCTACTTCTTACCGCAACCACTTCTCCTTTAACTGGATATGTACCCCAATCGCGGTGAAAATAACTGAGTAACTTCGTGCTCCATGAACCTCCTGCAATAACGACTTTCTCACATGTGACAATACCTTCACTTGTAATAACTCCAGTCACTTTATTATTTTCAATACGGATATCAAATACTTCTGTCTGTTCATATATATCAGCACCGGAAATCGCTGCAGAATGTGCGAATGCTTTCGTAAGCTCTGGTGCAATAACATGACCGTCTTTCGGATAATATACTGCTCCTATAATAGATTCGGATAGATATGGCTCTTTTTCCCGCACATGGTCTCCCGTTAGAAAATAAGAATCTTCACCTGTTTTCTGCTGCCAATCCATAATGTGAAGAATTCTTTCCTTCTCATCTTCATTTTGAGCAATACGATAAATTCCTTTTTCTTCATATCCAATATCAACACCCGTCTTTTCACGTAAAACTGCTGCAAGTTGTGGAAATATAGCTCGGCTTTCTCTAGCAAGTTCAAATAGCGGATCATACGCATCCCATTCTGCCTGAACACCAAGTAAACCAGCAGCTGCTTTTGAAGCTTCCGATGCAATACTTTGCTTCTCCACAATCGCTACTTTATGTCCTCTTTCTGCTAGAAAATGTGCAACTGAACTACCAATTACACCACCACCAATAATCGCTACATCATACTTCTCACACATGTTTTTCCGCCCACTTTCTTATTGATTCCTTATAAGATTTCGCTTTGCTATACGGGTTACTACTACTTACAATTCCAGACATAACTGCTATACCGCTTACACCGTTAGTAAGAACATCCACTGTGTTTTCTGGGGTAATTCCTCCAATTGCTGTAATCGGTATAGATAAACACCTTGCAATGTCTGAAATTTCTTCAAGCCCTCTCGCTGGCACACCTTTTTTACAATCTGTCGGAAATACATGGCCATAAACGAGTGAATCCGCTCCATTTTTAAAAGCTACTATTGCTTCATCTAGCGAATGCACAGAATAACCGACATGCAAATACGAAAACTTTTCTTTCACTGACTTTACATCTGTACTTCGATATCCTAGTTGAACACGAGGAATATTTAATAAAATTGCAATATCAATTCGATCGTTTATGACAATTTTAGAAGCCGGAAAGCCCTCCATTAATAGACTTTCCACACCTTCATATAATTCCTTCGTACTCTTCTCACGCTCACGAATATGCAGATAATCAATCTCACTCTCAATTTGCATCGCTACATTCACTAACTCTTCGAATGGCATATGGCCATTTGAGATTACGTGGAGCTCATTTTTCATATTCATTCGCCTACTTTAAAATATTTTCGAATAATTCATCGGCTGGGACGGTTTCTTTCGTCATTCCTTTGTCCTTCAGCCACTTATTTTGTTTCTCCCAAGATTCTTTTGAATCTGATAAGAATGGCTCATCTTTCGTTTCCATCTTCTCTAATAAAATTTTCATACTTTCCTTTTCAACTTCTGGCACAAGTGGGAAGTTTTCTTTTTCTTGATGATTTAATAAAATATTCAATGCTTCATCTGGGTTTTTCTTCATGAAATCATAGCCTTTTTTCGTACCACGTAAGAAAGCTTGCAACGCCTCTTTATCTTTTTTCAACGTTTTATCACCTGTTACAAACACAAGCTCATGATAGTTTGGTACTCCGTAATCAGCTGGATTAAAGTACGCTGGTTCATGGCCTTCATGACGCATAACAGGTACTTCATGGTTAATGTATGCCCCTGTTACCGCATCTACTTTCTTCGTAATTAATGCTGGTACTAAATCAAAGCCAACATCTACTACTTTCACTGTATCAGGATTACCACCAGCTTCTTTTACCATCGTTTTTAAATACATCTCACTTAATGGTGTTCCAGAGTATCCTACTGTTTTTCCTTCTAAATCTTTCGGTGATTGAATGCCCGCTGATTTCAGTGATACAACATGATTTAATGGTGAACGTACGACAGCCCCAATTGATTTCACTGGAATTTGCTCATTCGCTCTCGCCATAACAACATCTGGCTGATAATACAAGCCCACTGTCACCTTCCCTGCTGCTGCCAGCGTTAATGGATCAGTCGGATTAGAAGGGAATTTAATATTTACCTTTACACCTTCTTCTTTAAAGTATCCTTTTTCAATTGCTGCATAGATAAAGCTATGTACCGCATTTGGATACCAATCTAACATGACTGTTATTTCTTTCTCTTTTTTACTTTTGTCTGATGCTGAATTACTCGAACATCCTGCAATTATTGCAATTAATAATGTAAACACAAAGATGCGCTTTAAAAATTTCATGAATGCTTCCTCCAACTAATGAATTTCTTTTCTAATATGGAAATAATTACGACGAAGAAAATAGCTAATAATGATAACAATACAATAGGTGCAAATACGCCAGCTCCATCTAACTGCGTCATCATTCTCTTACTGAAATATCCAAGCCCAGCTTGTGCACCGAGCCATTCTCCAATTGCTGCTCCGATAACACTAAGCGGAACTGCAATTTTTAAAGCTGAGAAAAAATAAGGAAGAGCAGACGGCAACTTTAATTTAAGAAAAATATCTCTTTTTGTTGCTCCATATGTAACTAAGAGCTCCTCCCATTCTTTTTTCGTACTACGCAGTCCATCATACGTATTGACCGCAATTGGGAAAAACGTAATTAAAACTGTGACAACAACCTTACTCCAAATTGTATATCCAAACCATAAAACAAATAGCGGAGCAAGCGCAGTAATCGGAATCGTTTGTGAAGCAACTAATAATGGATAAAATGCTCTCTCCATCCATGTACTCGCATTCATTAACATCGCTAGCCCTACACCTAATACGATAGAGATAACAACACCTATTAAAACGACGTATAACGTTGCAGGTAAATGAACTGTAAATAATATGTCTTTTAGTTTCCATATCTTCATTAAAATCGCAGAAGGTGACGGTAAAATGTACATCTCATCTACAATTCTTGCTCCTATTTCCCACACAGCTAGTAAAATACTAGAAAGTGTAATAGCAGGAACTAATTCTTTCAATCGGTTCATCACACAAGTACCTGCCTTTGTAACATACTAAGAAGCTCATCTTTCAGCGCTAATACTTCCGGTTTATATAAATCTTTTCGTGTTCTGTTATGATCAAGCGGTACAGTCCGTTCAGTCAAAGTCGTTATCGGCTGCTGTTCCACTACTAAAACTCGGTTTGAAAGAAATAACGCTTCTTCAACATCATGAGTAATGAATAAAATTGTTTTTTCCCACTCTTGCCATTGTTCAAACAACCATTCTTGCAAAGAGGTCTTCGTTAAAGCATCCAACGCACTAAATGGTTCATCTAACAGCAATATCTCCCCGCCTGTTAATAAAGTTCGAATAAAAGATACACGTTGTCTCATACCACCAGATAAATCTTTCGGATATTTTTTCTCATACCCTTGCAAACCAAATTTATGTAACAGTTCCTTTGCCTTTACTTCTGCTTCTTTCTTCTGTACACCTTGGCACTCTAGCGGCAGGGCAGCATTCTCAATAATTGTTCTCCACGGCAAAAGCATATCTTTTTGCGGCATATATCCTACAGGATGGTGCTTTGTTTCTGTCAGTTCTATCTGTCCAGTACTTACCTTTTCTAGACCTGTAATAAGGCGAAATAAAGTACTTTTCCCACATCCACTCGGTCCGATAATACTGACAAACTCTTTCTCATGTATAGAAGCATTTAATTCATGGGTGATTGGTTTCTCATCGTAATGAAAAGAAACATTATGAAACTGTAGTATGTTCTTGCTCCTCAAATCCCCACATCTCCTTACGATAGGACATATCCCAGAATAAATATTCAAATCGACTGGAATTTAAGAAAATCTCCTCTAATCTTTCTAGTTCTTTCTCAGACTTTCCAACTGCCATTTCATTTAATAAATCTATTAACCAAATACAAAGATTACCGTATTCTTCCGAACTATATCCTTGAATCCACTCACCAAAAAACTCATGATCTCTTGCTCCAGGAATATCATTTAAACGCTTTCCAATTTCCCAATAGCTCCACATACATGGAAGAAGCGCTGCTATTAATTCCGCAAGTGTGCCATTTTGAGATACAGACATCATGTAATTTGTATAAGCTAAATTTTTAGCAGATGGTTTCGCAGACTCTATCTCCTCTATAGAAATTCCAAGTCTTTTTGCATATTGTTTATGGATTGTCATTTCGCCATTTAATATTCCATCAATTTGTTCAGCGAACTTTCCCATTACTTGTGGATTCGTTGCTTTTACAACACCAATCGCATATAACTTTGCATAATCTAGCAGATATAAATAATCTTGAATAATATAATACTGGAATTTATCTTTTTCTAACGTGCCATCTCCCATACCCACTACAAACGGATGATTATGACTCATCTCCCATACCGGTTGCACAGTTTCTAATAATCTATTGCAAAATTTCATTTCTCTATCCCCTTTCAATATATGTATCTAAATAAAAAACCACTTCTATATATAAGAAGTGGTTACAGCAAATAAAGTTATACATTTATTCGATGTTCCACTTCCCTTCGCTAGTATTACCTAGATCAGGTGTTGTAAGGGTTAAGGATTATTCCTCTCTCAGCAAGTCAAGCACCCCTAGTGGTTTCAATATGAAATTTTCAAATAAAAAAGCCCCGTTTCTATACGCAAAGAAACGGGGACTCATTGTTAGTGTCCGAATTGCTTCCCTACGCTAGCATAATCTAGATCAGGTAATAAAAAGGATCAAAGGCTTACGGCCTACTCTCAGCTGGCAACACCAGCTCTCCTAGCAAACTATAAAATTATCACTGTCAGTATAACACCCTAATAAGACATCATCAACTTTTTTAATTTTCTTAATTATCAACATAATATCAAAATTATACAATACATACATTCTATTTTAGAAAATAAAACCCTGATTAATTGTATAAAAAGGAATCATTATCTTCAAAAAATTTATTTTTATATTGATTTCATATTACATTTATGTGAATACCCCCACTATATTATATCTTTATACTATAATAAAATTACAACTATACAACTAGAGGAGGTCTCTATTCCATGAATATGAAAGCTACTGCTTTAACAGCAACTACTGTAGCGATTGCTTCTTTACTTCCTTCTATGGGTGAAACAAATGTACAAAAAGCAAACGCTGAACAATTATCTAATATTAAAACTGGGTATGTCAAAGTCGATCAAGTAGCATTACATACAGAAGATAACGTAAAAAGCACATCAATTGATACAATTCGCTTTAATACAAAAGTGAACATCCTTGAAACAACTAATGGTTGGTATAAAGTATCTGTTCATAATAAAGTAGGTTATGTACAAAAAGATGCTATTTTACTAAAAAACAAACTTCAATCTAATGATCAATACATCGTTAATGCTAATGCATTAAACGTTCGCTCTGAACCTAATTTAGAATCTTCCATTTTAGATGTATTACCAAATGGTAAGTTTATTACCGTTCAAGAAGATCAAGGCGAATGGTATAAAATATCACATAATGGCCAAACAGGTTACGTACAAAAAGCATTCATATCTAATGGTTCACAACCCTTAGTAAAAGGAATCACCGTTCAAAATAATACAAAATATACTGTTGCAACACCTAATCTAAATGTACGTAGCACCGCTAGTACAAGTAGCGCTCTACTCGGTTCATTACAAAACGGTACACAAGTACAAGTAGTAGAAACTGTAGGTACTTGGTATAAAATTCGTTTTGGCACAGGATACGGATATGTAGCAAAACACTATGTAGTACAAAATCAACCACAAGCTAAAACAGATCAGCCTTCATCAATTCCAGCTGCTTTCAAATTCCCCGCTCAAGGAAGAATTAGCTCAACCTTTGATATACGCTGGGAACAAATGCATTATGGTATAGATATTGCCGCTCCAGGAAACGTCTCTATCCAAGCTGCTGCTGCAGGTAAAGTTGTGAAATCTTATTATTCAGCTAGCTATGGCAATGTTGTTTTCATTGCGCATCAAATCAATGGGAAATTATATACAACTGTTTATGCTCATATGAAGGATCGCACTGTACAAGCTGGTGATCAAGTACAAACTGGACAATTAATAGGTCATATGGGAAACACAGGTCATTCATACGGGCAACATCTTCATTTTGAATTACATAATGGAGAATGGAATTTTGAAAAAACAAATGCAGTAAATCCACTGCCATATTTAGTTAGGTAAATTGTATGCCACGCAATATACCTCTTATAATTGAATACGTAGCCTTTTTAGGTTTAATCTGTTGTTTAATCATTTACAATACAAATATTGTATTTTTATCTATTATTATTGCTTTTGTTGCATTAGAAATTATGATGGAATCATTTCAAGTGCAACTAAAACAAAAAATTGCCCATATTTATAATGCTATTTTTCTTTTGAGTGCTCTCATAACAAATATAATTAGTAATGGCTTTTATTTATCTACTGTATTTCCAGTATTCTTTATGGCTGTTTTATTATTTGTAGCTAGATATATTAATGTCCCTTATAACCAAAAACAAAAACAAGAAGCTTAGAAAGAGGAGACACTGTGTACCAATCTTTCAAAGATACTCCAATAAAATACATATTGAATTTGTATAAGAAAGCCAATACTTTTTTTGGTATACAAGGAAGTTATACTGCACAACTTCTCCTATATGGAATGTTGTTTCTTGTCTTAATCACTTTCTCCTTGTTTTACTAACAAAAAGGATCTCACATAAACTGGAGATCCTTTTTAATTTATATTAATTTTTCATATCGAAAATATTGTTTATCCACAAGCATATTTTTCATAAATAAAGCTCAAATTATATTTTTTCTCTAAGCTCATTCGTTGTTCGTCATCGCACCAATAGAAAAGAATATCATGAATCGTTGCGTAACGCTTATTTTTAAGAAATAGCCTAAAGAATGATGGTAAACAATCATGTAATTGTATAAATATATAATTGCGTAGTGTTTCTTCTTTATATTCAATGCCCTTACAAATATACAGTAATTCTTCACAATAATATGCATGCTGTGGAACTTGTATCATTTCGAAAAATGGCACATAAGATAGTAGCTTTCCAATAAAATGACCATATCGATCCATTACTCCTATCGTCATATGCTCCATCATTTCTTTCATCACATATAAATAATCATCTACATGCGTTGTCTTTAATGGGTATAAGCGATCGGAAATTTGAGATAATACAGCTCTTTGACATGCTAAAACTGCCTGACTAGGTCCATAATATGATAGGAAATCTGTACACTTACGATATTTCCGTAATAAATCATGTGTATACAAATCATATACAAAAGTATTACAATACATTGCTAAACTCATCATATCACTATTTAATTGCTCTTTTGATAATGATTTCGCTCTCTTGCACATATAAAAGAATGTAAATTCCAATACTTCTTTATGAGATAATAAATGTTTACAATCGGTTATACACTTCTCATTAAATTTAACTCTATCCCAAATTTCAATATCCCTATCTGTCAATTCATCTATACGATATTTAATAATTAAATAATTTAAAGCAACTGATTGCGTCAAAAGATCCCATGTTTCATATTGCAATGAAGTATGAACAAACTCAGCTAATCCTTGCGCTATCATAAAATCATTTGCCTCTTCATACCAACCAATCTCTTGGCATAAGCGAAGAATACGCACTAAAGTTGGAATTTCATCTTTATGAAACTGCGGTAATTTCTTTGCTTTATTCATGCCATATACGATAAATGCCGCTAAATTTTCTTCTTTATAAAATTCTTTCTCTTTCCATACTAATATAGTTCGTTCTTTCCCCTCACCTTTTGGGTGACAAGGTACAAGCAAAGAAAATAATTCAGCGAAATTATTTGGTTCTATATATGTATCTGTAACCAAATTCCAATTTGGATCGCCCTGTACAGCCTTCATATAATTCCCCTTCCCTTTTCATCTATGTAGGAAATATTAATTTATTATCGCACCACTAAAAATTAATATTGTTATATTCAAAATCTCTCATAATACTTATATCTATCAGTATATCATCTTTTCTCTTATTAAAAATTAAGAATAACAAATTTTAAAAAAATGTCGAAATTATTAACCACATACTTATTATATAATGTCTCAGATACATCACGCTAACATATTAGTTTAATCCATATATACTAGAATAATGTATCTGAAATTTATATATAATTTAGCTCTTTATGAGTGACCATTAAACTCTCGGTTAATGAAAGTTTCAATTTACTCTGTACGCTCTGAGATTTCGCTCAAGGCAAATCCAGCTTGATCATCTGCTGATTCCCTTATAGCTAAATCTCCTAGTGCTAACATGCCAATAAGTTGACCACTATCAACTACTGGTAATCGTCTAATTTGATGCTGTGCCATTAGCTCTGTAGCTTTTTCAATAGAATCATTTGGAGAAACTGAGATAATATTTGTTGTCATTACATTTGTAATCTTATTAGATCCAGGATGTTTTTCAGCAATCCCTCGAACGACTAAATCACGATCAGTAACAAGCCCAACAACTTGCTCATTTTCAACAACAGGAATTAATCCAACCGATTCTTCCTTCATTTTTACAGCTGCCTCATATACATTGTCTAGCGGTGTACAATGTACAATATGGGTACTCATTAAGTCTCTCACTCGTGTCATTATGATTTCCTCCTTTTTATACATACCATAGCTTTTCCAAAATTCCTTTATTTATTTCTGGAAAGTAACGTAATAAAAAGGATTAACAAAATAAAAAAGAGCCAGCATAATGCTGACTCTTTTTGTATGACCCGTACGGGATTCGAACCCGTGTTACCGCCGTGAAAGGGCGGTGTCTTAACCACTTGACCAACGGGCCATGGCTCCGCAGGTAGGACTCGAACCTACGACCGATCGGTTAACAGCCGATAGCTCTACCACTGAGCTACTGCGGAATAATATATGGTGGGCCTAAATGGACTCGAACCATCGACCTCACGCTTATCAGGCGTGCGCTCTAACCAGCTGAGCTATAGGCCCATATACTTTACAGGGGCAGTAGGAATCGAACCCACACTGGAGGTTTTGGAGACCTCAGTTCTACCTTTAAACTATGCCCCTAAATGATGCCGGCTAGAGGACTTGAACCCCCAACCTACTGATTACAAGTCAGTTGCTCTACCAATTGAGCTAAGCCGGCATAAAAAAATGGTGGCTCGGGACGGAATCGAACCGCCGACACGAGGATTTTCAGTCCTCTGCTCTACCGACTGAGCTACCGAGCCAACATAAATGGCGGTCCCGACCGGGGTCGAACCGGCGATCTCCTGCGTGACAGGCAGGCATGTTAACCACTACACCACGGGACCATTTGGTTGCGGGGACAGGATTTGAACCTGCGACCTTCGGGTTATGAGCCCGACGAGCTACCGTGCTGCTCCACCCCGCGACAATATAAAGTTTTAAAAAATGGAGGAGGTAGAGGGATTCGAACCCCCGCGCGACTCTCGCCGCCTGTCGGTTTTCAAGACCGATCCCTTCAGCCGAACTTGGGTATACCTCCATGAAGGAAAAAAATAAATATTTTATTATTATATGTCTAAACCATTAAAGAAAAAATGGAGGAGGTAGAGGGATTCGAACCCCCGCGCGATTCTCACCGCCTGTCGGTTTTCAAGACCGATCCCTTCAGCCGAACTTGGGTATACCTCCGAGACATATATTAAATAAAGTGGAGCCTAGCGGGATCGAACCGCTGACCTCCTGCGTGCAAGGCAGGCGCTCTCCCAGCTGAGCTAAGGCCCCATGTTTTTTGGGAATATCGGGAAGACAGGATTTGAACCTGCGACCCCCTGGTCCCAAACCAGGTGCTCTACCAAGCTGAGCCACTTCCCGTTAATAAAAGCGCGCCCGAGAGGAGTCGAACCCCTAACCTCTTGATCCGTAGTCAAACGCTCTATCCAATTGAGCTACGGGCGCATATGGTGCCGAGGGCGGGGGTCGAACCCGCACGGTGGTCACCCACCGCAGGATTTTAAGTCCTGTGCGTCTGCCTGTTCCGCCACCCCGGCATGTCATATTGAAAATTGGAGCGGAAGACGGGATTCGAACCCGCGACCCCAACCTTGGCAAGGTTGTATTCTACCACTGAACTACTTCCGCAAGACATGTATGAGTTATTTTATTAAAAGTGCGGGTGAAGGGAGTCGAACCCCCACGCCAAAGGCGCTAGATCCTAAGTCTAGTGCGTCTGCCAATTCCGCCACACCCGCATATTTCATTAAAATGGTGAGCCATGAAGGACTCGAACCTTCGACCCTCTGATTAAAAGTCAGATGCTCTACCAACTGAGCTAATGGCTCTTAATGGCTGGGCTAGCTGGATTCGAACCAGCGCATGACGGAGTCAAAGTCCGTTGCCTTACCGCTTGGCTATAGCCCATTAATTAAGAATGGTGGAGGGGGGCAGATTCGAACTGCCGAACCCGAAGGAGCGGATTTACAGTCCGCCGCGTTTAGCCACTTCGCTACCCCTCCGACATATATGGTGGAGGATGACGGGATCGAACCGCCGACCCCCTGCTTGTAAGGCAGGTGCTCTCCCAGCTGAGCTAATCCTCCATTTTGCCTGGCAACGTCCTACTCTCACAGGGACAAGGTCCCAACTACCATCGGCGCTAGAGAGCTTAACTTCCGTGTTCGGTATGGGAACGGGTGTGACCTCTCTGCCATCATTACCAGACTATATTCATTTAAGACAAGAATCATTTTAACTCATTTGACCTCGAAAGTCAATAAGTTTTTTATATTCTTTCAAAACTAGATAACATTTGCTACATATTATATGGTTAAGTCCTCGATCTATTAGTATTCGTCAGCTCCACATGTCACCATGCTTCCACCTCGAACCTATCAACCTGATCATCTTTCAGGGATCTTACTAGCTTACGCTATGGGAAATCTCATCTTGAGGGGGGCTTCATGCTTAGATGCTTTCAGCACTTATCCCTTCCGCACATAGCTACCCAGCTATGCCCTTGGCAGAACAACTGGTACACCAGCGGTGCGTCCATCCCGGTCCTCTCGTACTAAGGACAGCTCCTCTCAAATTTCCTACGCCCACGACGGATAGGGACCGAACTGTCTCACGACGTTCTGAACCCAGCTCGCGTACCGCTTTAATGGGCGAACAGCCCAACCCTTGGGACCGACTACAGCCCCAGGATGCGATGAGCCGACATCGAGGTGCCAAACCTCCCCGTCGATGTGGACTCTTGGGGGAGATAAGCCTGTTATCCCCGGGGTAGCTTTTATCCGTTGAGCGATGGCCCTTCCATGCGGAACCACCGGATCACTAAGCCCGACTTTCGTCCCTGCTCGACTTGTAGGTCTCGCAGTCAAGCTCCCTTATGCCTTTGCACTCTACGAATGATTTCCAACCATTCTGAGGGAACCTTTGGGCGCC